>NZ_JBSSEA010000003.1:2362500-4302500 GCF_054061295.1 Streptomyces sp. TE5632
CTCGGTCTGTCGAACGGTGCGCCGAGCGTGCTGCTGTCGGCGGCGGCGCTCGGAGCCGGACAGGCCGTGATGCAGCCTGCGCTGGCGACGATGATCGTGGACTGCTCCACCGCGGAGACCCGGTCGCGGGCGTTCGCCATGCAGTTCTTCCTGCAGAATCTCGGGCTCGGGATCGGTGGTCTCATCGGCGGACACCTCGTCGACACCACGAAACCCGGCTCCTTCACCCTGCTGTTCTCGATCGAGGCGGCGATGTTCCTGCTGCTGGTCGGGGTGATGGCCACGGTGCGGATGCCGCACTCGCCGCGGGTCGCGGGCTCTCCGGCGGCATCGGCGAAGGGCGACTGGAAGCGGCTGATGGGCAACCGGGCCATGGTGCAGCTGTGCGTCCTCGGCTTTGTGGTGTTCTTCGCCTGCTACGGGCAGTTCGAGTCGGGACTGAGCGCGTACGGGGTCGAGGCGGCCGGCATCTCGACGTCCACCCTGGGGACGGCGCTGGCGGCGAACACGCTGGTCATCGTGATCGCGCAGTTCCTGGTGCTGCGGTTCGTGGAGCGCCGCAAGCGCACGCGCGTGATCGCGTCGGTGGGGCTGCTCTGGGCCGTGGCGTGGGCCGTGGCCGGGTACGCGGGCCTCGGCAACGGCAGCCAGGCGATGGCCACCGCCGCCTTCATCTCGACGTACGCGCTGTTCGGGCTGGGTGAGTCGTTGCTGTCGCCGACGCTCGCCCCGCTGGTCGCGGATCTCGCGCCGACCGGTCTCGCGGGGCAGTACAACGCGGCTTTCGCCCTGGTGAAGCAGCTCGCGCTGGCCATCGGTCCGGCGGTGGGCGGGCCGATGGGTGCCTCGTTGCACACGCCGTACATCGTGGTCTTCGTGCTGGTCTCGCTGGGGATCACCGTGCTCGCGCTGCGGCTGGGCCGGCAGCTCACGGACGTGCAGAACCAGCCGTCGGTGGCGCGGAGCCTGGTGGTGACGCAGGGCGGCGGCACATCGGCGGAGCAGGCGCCGGCACCCGCCTGACGTACCCGGCTCGTCAGGGCCGGCCCGCCCTACGAACCCGTCGGCTTCGGCAGGGCGAACTCGCACCAGACGGCCTTGCCGCCGCCCGGGGTGCGCCTGCTTCCCCAGTTGGAGGCGATCGTCGCGACGATGGCGATGCCCCGACCGGACTCGTCGGCGGGTTCCGCACGACGGCGCCTCGGAAGGTGGTCGTCGCCGTCGGTGACCTCGACGATCAGCCGGCGGTCGGTGCGGCGCAGGCGCAGCCGCATGGGCGGTGTGCCGTGCTGGAGGGAGTTGGCGACGAGTTCGCTGGCGGCCAGGACGCCCAGGTCGTGCAGGTCTGCGGGGAACCGCCAGCTGGTCAGCACACCGGAGGCGAAGGCACGCGCGCGCGGGGCCGCTTCGACGCCGCCCAGCAGTTCCAGGGCCGCGTTGCGGAAGAGCTCGCTCTCCGGGCCCTTGCGGGCGGGGTGCTGGAGCACCAGTACGGCGACGTCGTCGTCGTGGTCCGGGGTCACACCCGCCGAGCGGACCAGGCGGTCGCAGACCACCTGGGGGGTGCCGGTCGCGCCGGCCAGGGCGCGCTCCAGGGCCGCGATGCCCTCGTCGAGGTCCTTGTCGCGGCGCTCGACCAGGCCGTCCGTGTAGAGGACGGCGGTGGAGCCGGGGCCCAGCGGGATCGAGCCGGAGGAGTGCATCCAGCCGCCGGTGCCGAGCGGGGGCCCGGTCGGCTCGTCGGCGCGCTGGACGGTGCCCTGCTCGTCGCGGACCAGGATGGGCAGGTGGCCGGCGGAGGCGTAGACGAGGGTGCCCTCGTTGGGGTCGTGGACGGCGTACGCGCACGTGGCGATCTGGTTGGCGTCGATCTCCATGGCGAGGCCGTCGAGCAGTTGGAGGACCTCGTGCGGGGGGAGGTCGAGGCGGGCGTAGGCACGCACCGCCGTGCGGAGCTGGCCCATGACGGCCGCCGCGCGGACGCCCCGGCCCATGACGTCGCCGATGACCAGGGCGGTGCGCCCGCCGCCGAGGGTGATCACGTCGTACCAGTCGCCGCCGACCGCGGCCTCGGTGCCGCCGGGGTGGTAGGTGGCGGCGACCCGCAGGTCGTCGGGCTCCTCGAGTTCCTGCGGGAGGAGGGAGCGCTGGAGGGTGACGGCGGTCTCGCGCTGGCGGCGTTCGCTCGCGCGCAGCCGTTCCGCGGCCTCGGCGTGGTCGGTGACGTCGGTGGCGAAGACCAGCACACCGCGCCCGCGACCACCACGGCCGCGCCCGCCGCCCCCGGCCCCGTCGGTGTGGCCGTCGGTGACCGGGGTGCAGGTGAAGGTGTAGGAGCGGCCGTCGGGGGCCTTGCGGGACTTGACCGTGCGGGGCTTGCCGCTGCGCAGGACCTGGTCGAGGAGGGGCAGCAGGCCGAGTTCGTCGAGCTCCGGGAGCGCTCCTCGCGCGGGGGCGCCGACCGGGCGGGGGCCGAAGGCGGCCGTGTAGGCGTCGTTGACGTAGGCGATGCGGTGGTCGGGGCCGTGCACCAGGGCGACGAGGGAGGGGACGTGGTCGAGGACCTCGCGCACCCTGAGGTCGTCGACGGCGGGCACGGGCGATGGCTGGTCGGCGGGTTGTCCGGCGCGGGCGGCGGGCACGGAGCCCTCTCCCCGCCGGTCCGGGAAGACCGTGTGCTCGCTGCGCGCTGCGGCGCGGCGCTGCGTTCCGGGGAGCCGGGCGCTCCAGCGCGTGAAGTTCACGAATCCTTGCCTCGTGTAGTTGTCGGCGGCCGGAAACCGGGACCGGCCGGGGCCCCGGGACCGCACCGGGGACGGACGGCCGCCCGCCCTCGGTGGTGGACCAGTCTGGCAGGCTGCCGACCGGGCCGACATCGGTCAGACGTCGGGCCGGTCGGTGGAGTTCCTGGGTCCGGTCAGGACGACCCCTTCGGGTTGTGCGGGGGGTCCTGAGAAGGCTTTCCACCGGCCGCCAGTTCGAACTCGGCCCGCGGGTGTTCGAGTGAACCCAGGGAGACGATCTCCCGTTTGAAGAGCCCGGCGAGGGTCCATTCGGCGGCCACACGCGCCTTGCGGTTGAAGGTGGGGACGCGGCTCAGGTGGTAGGTGCGGTGCATGAACCAGGCGGGGTATCCCTTGAGTTTGCGCCCGTAGACGTGTGCGACGCCCTTGTGCAGTCCCAGGGAGGCGACCGACCCGGCGTAGGAGTGGGCGTATTTCTCCAGGGGTTCGCCGCGCAGGGAGTGCGCGACGTTGTCGGCGAGGAGCTTGGCCTGGCGGAGTGCGTGCTGTGCGTTGGGGGCGCACTCTTGGCCGGGCTCCTTCGAGGTGACGTCGGGGACGGCGGCGGCGTCGCCCGCGGCCCACGCGTGCGTGGCTCCCTCCACGGCGAGTTCGGCGGTGCACTTCAGCCGCCCGCGCCCGTCGCGCGCCAGGTCGGTGGCGGCGAGAACGGGGTGCGGTTTGACCCCGGCGGTCCACACGACGGTGCGGGTGGGGAATCGGGCGCCGTCGCTGAGCACGGCGACGCGGTCGGCGCACGACTCGAGGCGTGTCTCGAGTCGTACGTCGATGTTGCGGCGGCGCAGTTCGCTGATCGTGTACCGGCCCATCGCCTCGCCGACCTCGGGCAGGATGCGGTTCGAGGCCTCGACGAGGATCCACTTCATGTCCTCGGGGCGGAGGTTGTGGTAGTACCGCGTGGCGTAGCGGGCCATGTCCTCCAGTTCGCCGAGTGCCTCGACGCCCGCGTAGCCGCCGCCGACGAAGACGAAGGTGAGGGCCGCGTCGCGGACGTCGGGGTCGCGGGTGGAGGAGGCGATGTCCATCTGCTCGAGGACGTGGTTGCGCAGTCCGATGGCCTCCTCGAGGGTCTTGAAGCCGATGGCGTGGTCGGCGAGACCGGGGATCGGCAGGGTGCGCGAGACGGAGCCGGGCGCGAGGACGAGTTCGTCGTACGCCATCGGCCGGCCGCCGCCGCTGCCCTCCTCCTCGCTGGCGAGCGTGGCGACGGTGGCGGTGCGGGCGGCGTGGTCGAGGGCGGTGACCTCGCCGATGACGATGTGGCACCGGTCGAGGACACGACGCAGCGGTACGACGACATGCCGAGGAGAAATGGCCCCGGCGGCCGCTTCCGGGAGAAAGGGCTGGTACGTCATGTACGGGTCCGGTGTGACCACGGTGATCTCGACGGCGCCCCGGGCGAGTTCCCGTTTCAGCTTCCGCTGCAGGCGCAGGGCCGTGTACATCCCGACGTATCCGCCACCGACAACGAGAATGCGCGCACGTTCCTTCACCATCCCATGACGCACCCGTCGCTCGCGTTTGTCCACAGCCCCGACGAATTGTGTGACCGGAGGCCGTGGGCGGGCCGGAGGGGCAGGATGACCCGACCGAACGGCGTGTGCGCAGGTCAGCGGTGATTTGCCGGTGTTTTCCCGGGGGCGCATTCGGGATCAATGCGCTCCGTACTCCGATCGGGGGGCGCTCCGTGCGGAACCTGCCCCTTCTGAATTGACCCTCACTCAACTATGTTCGTACGTCGACGGGGTGTAGGGGGATGCGCTCTTCGGGTCCGCGACGGGCGGAGCCGGCCACCGGGCATGTTCCTCGAACCCCAGCCATCTAAGGCGGGGAGTCTCCGGGGGGAGACGTCATCGTTACCGGGGGAAAGCGTATGCATGTTCAGGATTCTCATTGGTCTTCCGCGTCCGCTGTCGCGCCCGGCGCCGCGCTGAGCGCTCCGTCGGGCCGCGGACGCGCGGGCGGGCCACGCACGGCACCGCTGCGTGTGGACGCCCAGCGCAATCTGGAGCACGTGCTGCGCGCGGCCCGCGAGGTCTTCGGCGAGCTGGGCTACGGCGCGCCGATGGAGGACGTGGCACGCCGGGCACGGGTCGGTGTGGGCACGGTGTACCGGCGCTTCCCGAGCAAGGACGTCCTGGTGCGGCGGATAGCCGAGGAGGAGATCTCCCGGCTGACCGACCAGGCGCGTGCGGCGCTCGGTCAGGAGGACGGCCCGTGGTCGGCGCTGTCCCGCTTCCTGCGCACGTCGGTCGACTCGGGCGCCGGGCGGCTGCTGCCGCCGCAGGTGCTGCGGGTGGGTGTGGCGGACGAGCACGGCGTGGCGGACCACGCGCGGGTGCCGCAGCAGCGGGCGCAGCACGCGGCGGGTGAGCTGCGGCTGGTGCCCGGGGAACCGTCGGCCGCCAGCGCGGAGGACGACGCCGGCGCGGCACAGCTCCTCGACGTCGTCGGCCGGCTGGTGGAGCGGGCCCGCGAGGCGGGCGCGCTGCGGGCGGACGTGTCGGTGTCGGACGTGCTCCTGGTGATCGCCACGGCCGCGCCCTCACTGCCGGACCCGGCACAGCAGGCGGCTGCCTCCGCGCGTCTGCTGGACATCCTGCTGGAGGGCCTGCGCTCACGCCCGGCGTGAGACGCGTAAGGTCCCCCTGCCCGAACGGGGGTCAGGGCCGGGTCTGTCCGGTGGGGCGGGTCGCAGGAAACCGGCGACGCCTCGGCATCGTAGGTGGGCGGGGGTGATGGGGGTGCCTGCTCGAAGAGCATGGGGGGAGGGCGTGCCCGCTTCCGCGTCTGCGGCGTGATCCGCCGGACGGGTTCACCTGCACGTAAATCCGCCTTGGGCGGGCCTGGGCCGCCCATGGCGGGAAGGTGACGGGGCCGGGGCGGCTGCCCGCGGTAGCCGGCGCGTCGACGTCGGCCACCGCGCAGTCACCCGGTTCCGCGCCGGGCCGAGGACGGCTGCCCGCACCGACACCCGACCCGCACCTGCCCGAGCGCCGCAGGCGCCTCCGCTCAAGCTCCGCGAGCCAGTGCCCCTCGTTGTGGTGCGATGCCCTCGGGGACCGCGCGCTGCCGCCCGGGCGTGCCCGTCCAGCAGGTCCCCCGCCGGGCCAACAGCCGCCGCAGCCACAGTTCCAGCGAGACCAGGTCCGCCAGCCCGTCCAGCGGCAGCGGCTCCCCTTCCGCCGCCGCTCGCAGCGCCTTGCGCACCACCCGGGCCTCGACCAGTCCCGCCTCCGCCAGCAGCGGCGTGTCGAACAGCGCCATCAGCGTGCCCGCGGCCACCCGCAGCCCGGTCCGCGCCGCGACCGCCGTGGTCGCCTGGGTCGGCGCACCCCACCCTGCGGGCAACTCCCGCACGCCCGCGCCTTCCAGCACGGTCCGCAGGATCGCGGCGCGCGCCCCCGGCTGCACCCGCAGCGCCTCGGGCAGCGCCCGGCACGCGCGGACGACCTGGTTGTCGAGGAACGGCGTGTGCAGCCGCTGGAAGCGGACCTCGGCGGCCTGCTCCAGCACCCGCAGGTCCGCCGCGTGCCGGGCCAGTGCCGCACGCGCGCGGAAGTCACCGGGCCGCTGCCCCGGCCCCACCTCGGACCGGCTCGTCGAGGCCTGGAGGCGAACCGATACTTCAGCGAGCGCCTCACCGGTCAGCCAGCGCGCCGCCGGCCCGGGTCTTCCCCAGGTGAGCGCGGCCAGTGAGGCATCCGCCGCACCCCCGGGAGCCTCGTCGTCCAGCTGGTGGCGCAGCAGCCGCTCCGCGAGGTTCTCCAGACCCGTGCGGTAGGGCGTACGGGCGAGGCGCCGGGCCGCGGCGTACACCCGCGCGGGCACCATCACGGACCCCTCCGCCTTCGCCAGCGCGGCGACGGGCCGTACGAGATGGCGGCGCTTGCGGTCCATCAGCAGGTCGGCGAGCCGGGCGGGATGCGCGTCGAGCACCTGCCGGGCCCCGTACCCGGTGAAGTGGTCCGCGCTGCCCGCCGCCAGCCGCGCCCGGTGCCGGGCCGCGATCACGAGGGAGGGTCCCGGCTCGTCCGTCAGCGGCCCGTCCAGATCTGCGTACGGCAGGGTGTCCTCGCCGCCCGCGACCACCACATGGTGCAGCCGGGGGTTGGCGGCCAGCGCCCCGGCCCGCGCCAGTTCGTCCTCCCGCCCGCCGAGCGGACCACCGGCCGGACCACCGGTGGAAACCCCCGCGAGATCGTTGAAGGTGACGGCGAGCAGCCGTTCCCCCGCGCCCGTGCCGTGCCCCAGCACGGTCCCCGGCATGCCCGGCAGCCCGGCGGCGAGCAGCGCCAGCGTCCCGGACGCGGGCCCGCCCGACAGGTCGGCTCCGATCCCGGGCACCGGCATCCCGCGCGCCGCGCGTCGTTCGGCGGGCCCCATGCCCGGGACCGGGCCGGGGTCGATGTCGGCGCCGGGTACGTGGCGGGGCGCGGCGAGCCGGGTGCGTACCGCTTCGACCAGCGCGTCCCGGACGGCGTCCACCGCGCTGTCGGGGTCGGCGGGAGGCGCGGCGACGGCGAGCGAGGCGACGGGCTCGTACCCGGCGATCTCGCGCGCCCCGGCTCGCAGGATCAGCGCGTGCCCCGGCGGAACGCGCTTCACGCCGTCGTACGGTGTGGAGTCGTACAGCGCGGCCGGCACGTCGGGGGCGGCGAGGAGCGCGGCGAGGTGACCGAAGTCGAGGTTGGCCTCGACGAGGTCGGCGAGCGGGAGCGCGGCGGTCGCGAACGCCGTGCCGCCCTCCCAGGGGGTGTGGAACACCGGCCGGGCGCCCGCGAGGTCGCCGCAGACGGTGGTCCGGCGGCCCACCCGCACGACGGCGGTGTAGCTGCCCGGCCAGGCGGTCAGATGACGGAGCGCGCCGCCGCGCGCGGCGAACAGGGCGACACGCAGCTGCTCGTCGGTGGCGCCACAGGTGCCGAGGACGGCGATTCGGGTCTCGGCGTCGGCGGACACCATCCGCACCTCGTCGGGGCGCCAGTCGCCGACCGCCCACAGCGGATCGGGGTCGCCCCACAACGGTTGCGAACCCACCGGCTGCACGGTCTCGCCGTCGGACCCGGTGGCGCCGGCGGAGCCGAACGTCGGGGCACCCGCGGCGGTGCTGCTCCATCCCACCAACCACCGCATCGACGCCTCCACAGGCCGTGGACAACAAGTGCGCCGTGCGCACCGGTTCACCATGCTGCCATGAAGGAGGCGCTCAAGAGGGGTGCCGGTGCCGCATGTGCTCCGTCGAATGCGCCCCGGCGGATACACCCACCTCGCTCCGAACGTCCGCCCGACGCAAGGAGATCGCCCGACCGCGGCCGTGCATTCGCCCCTGCCAGTGCGACGCGAATGCGCCCCCCAGCGCGCCCCAAAAACCTCTAACGCGCCCTCAACTGCCAGGACAGACAAGGCGACAGCCCTCGAACGAGGGGGTCGATTTTCGGCCAATTCGGAGATGCGAGGACAACCTCGAACACGCTCCGTACAGGCTCTGCGCACCGCTGAACGGTCGCACGGCCCGGGAGGCGGAGTGCGCCTCCCGGACCGTCTCCGCCGCCCGCGGGGATGAAGGCGGCGGTGTCCCCCAGCCCGCTGGATCCAGTACAGCGGGCCGACCCACGCCCGACCATGGAATCGCTCCCGCCGTGGCCGGAGTAGAGCGCACACACGGGCGCACGGCCACACGCCGGGAGCATGCCGCAACCGCGCGTATCGGACCCGTACTTCAGTACGGACCACAATCCCGCCATCCGGAAGAATGCCCCTTAACGCTTGGGATGCGGCGAACTACGCTGGGTTTACGAATGCCGCCGGGTTATGCCAGAGCGGCAGCCGTCTGTGTCGAGGGGTGGCGCATGTCCAGGGAGCAACGCGGGCCGAACGAAAAACTCGGCACCGTTCTCGCCCTCGCGGGAATCTCCAACGCGGGCCTCGCGCGGCGCGTCAACGACCTTGGCGCCCAACGCGGTTTGACCTTGCGCTACGACAAGACGTCGGTGGCGCGCTGGGTGTCGAAGGGGATGGTGCCACAGGGCACGGCGCCGCACCTGATCGCCGCCGCCATCGGCCAGAAACTCGGCCGCCCGGTGCCGCTCCACGAGATCGGCCTGGCGGACGCGGATCCCGCGCCCGAAGTGGGTCTCGCCTTCCCCCGGGACGTCGGGCAGGCGGTGAAGTCCGCCACCGAGCTGTACCGGCTGGACCTGGCCGGCCGCAGAGCGGGGTCCGGCGGCATCTGGCAGTCGCTCGCCGGATCGTTCGCGGTGAGCGCGTACGCGACGCCTGCCTCGCGCTGGCTGATAACCCCGGCCGACAGTTCGGTCGCGCGCGAGGTGAGCCCGGCGGAGGGCTCGGCCGCACCGGCCAAAGTCGGCCACAGCGATGTGCGCAAACTGCGCGAGGCGGCCGAGGACGCGCGGCGCTGGGACTCCAAGTACGGCGGCGGCGACTGGCGTTCCTCGATGGTCCCCGAGTGCCTGCGGGTGGAGGCGGCGCCGCTGCTGCTGGGCGCCTACGCCGACGACGTCGGCCGCGCCCTGTTCGGCGCGTCCGCCGAACTCACCCGGCTCGCCGGCTGGATGGCCTTCGACACCGGCCAGCAGGAGGCCGCCCAGCGCTACTACATCCAGGCCCTGCGCCTGGCCCGAGCGGCGGCCGACGTCCCCCTGGGGGGATACGTTCTGGCTTCCATGTCCCTCCAAGCCACCTATCGCGGTTTCGGCGACGAGGGCGTCGATCTCGCCCAGGCCGCGCTGGAGCGCAACCGCGGCCTGGCCACGGCCCGCACCATGAGCTTCTTCCGGCTCGTGGAGGCACGCGCGCACGCACGCGCCGGTGACGCCCCGGCGGCCGGCGCGGCCCTGAAGTCGGCCGAGGGCTGGCTGGAACGTTCCCGCCCCGGCGACAGCGACCCGGTCTGGCTCGGCTTCTACTCCTACGACCGGTTCGCCGCCGACGCCGCGGAGTGCTACCGCGATCTGAAGGCGCCCCGCCAGGTCCGCCGCTTCACCGAGCAGGCGCTGTCGCGGCCGACGGAGGAGTTCGTGCGCTCGCACGGCCTGCGGCTCGTCGTCTCGGCCGTTGCCGAGCTGGAGTCGGGCAACCTGGACGCCGCCTGCGAGCAGGGCGTGCGCGCGGTGGAGGTGGCCGGCCGCATCTCGTCCGCCCGCACCACCGAGTACGTCAAGGACCTCCTGCACCGTCTGGAGCCCTACGGCGACGAACCCCGCGTGGTCGAGCTGCGCGAGCGGGCCCGGCCGCTGCTGATGACACCCGCCTGAACGCCCCGCCCGACCGGGCCGCCTCGCCGAGGTCGGCGTCCCCGACGCCTCCGGGTTCACGGGCGTTGTCAGTGACGTGGTGCACTATCGGGAGCGGGAGGTGGTGCGAGTGGTGCGGGCGGTGCGGCGGTCGTACGACTGCGACGTGCTGGTGATCGGCGGCGGCATCGTCGGCCTGTCGACGGCGTACGCGATCACCCGCGCGGCGCCGGGCACACGGGTCACGGTGCTGGAGAAGGAGCCCGGCCCCGCCAGGCACCAGACGGGCCGCAACAGCGGCGTCATCCACAGCGGCATCTACTACCGCCCCGGCTCCCTCAAGGCACGGTACGCGGTGCGGGGCGCGGCGGAGATGGTCAAGTTCTGCGCGGAGTACGGCATCCCGCACGCCGTGACGGGCAAGCTGATCGTCGCCACCGACCGGGACGAACTGCCCCGTCTGCACGCACTGGTCCAGCGCGGCCGGAAGAACGGGCTGACGGTCCGCGAACTGGGCGCGACGCAGATCGCCGAGTACGAGCCGGAGATCGAGGGTCTGGCCGCCATCCACGTCGGCACCACCGGCATCTGCGACTTCGCGGCGGTGGCCCGCCACCTGGCGGAGGCGTCCGGCGCGGAGATCCGCTACGGCGCGCGGGTCGTCCGCGTCGACCGCCGCCCGGAACTGGGCGTCGCGGCCCTGACCGCCGCCGGGGACGTCGTGCGCGGCCGGGTCCTGGTGAACTGCGCCGGGCTGTACTGCGACGAGATCGCCCGCCTCACCGGTGACGATCCCGGCATGCGCATCGTGCCGTTCCGCGGCGAGTACTACGAGCTGACCCGGCCGGAGCTGATCCGCGGCCTGGTCTACCCGGTGCCCGACCCGGCGTTCCCGTTCCTCGGCGTCCACCTCACGCGCGGCGTCGACGGCGGCGTCCACGTCGGCCCCAACGCCGTACCGGCGCTGGCCCGCGAGGGCTACGACCGGCGCACGGTCCGCCCGCGCGAGCTGGCCGCCACCCTGGCCTGGCCGGGCTCCCGGCACCTGGCCCGCCGCCACTGGCGGCACGGCACGGGTGAACTGCACCGTTCCCTGTCCCGGCGGGCCTTCACCGAGGCGGTCCGCCGGCTCCTGCCCGCGGTCCGGGAGGCCGACCTGACCCCCGCCCCGGCCGGCGTGCGGGCGCAGGCCGTCCTGCGGGACGGCACCCTGGCCGACGACTTCCTGATCCGGGAGACCCCCCGCGCGGTCCACGTGCTCAACGCCCCCTCCCCCGCCGCGACGGCGTCCCTGCCCATCGGCCGGGAGATCGCCCGCCGAGCGCTGGCCGCCCTGGCCGACCCGACGCGGCAGGGTGCCGACGCGACCGCGAAGTCACCGTGAGGGCCGCCGTGCGGGCCGCCGTAAAATCGAGAGCACTGTGTCTGACTCCTTGAACACCTCCGCAGCCCCGCACGCCGAGCACGCGCCCGGTGTGTCGATCCGCCGTACCCGGGAGAAGGGGGAGCCCCGCTTCCCCGACGGGCCGAAGGCCGATCCCGCCGGGTCGCACTTCGAGCGGCGGATCCGGAGTTTCCAGCCGCGCCGGAGCCGGGTCACCGCCGGGCAGGCGGACGCGCTGCAGCGGCTGTGGCACCGGTGGGGCTTCGACGTCGACGGGCGCCGGCTCGACCTCGCCGACTTCTTCGGCAACGACCGCCCCGTCGTCCTCGAGATCGGCTTCGGCATGGGTGAGGCCACTGTGCGCATGGCCGCCGCCGACCCCGGCACCAACATCCTCGCGGTGGACGTCCACACACCCGGCCAGGGCCATCTGCTCGGCCTCGCCGACCAGCACGGTCTGGACAACGTGCGCGTCGGCAACGGCGACGCGATCATCCTGCTCCGCGAGATGCTCACCCCCGACTCCCTGAGCGGGCTGCGCGTCTTCTTCCCCGACCCCTGGCCCAAGAAGCGGCACCACAAGCGCCGGCTGATCCAGCCCGACTTCCTCACTCTCGCCGCGACCCGTCTGGCACCGGGCGCGGTCGTGCACTGCGCCACCGACTGGGAGCCGTACGCCCAGCAGATGCTCGAGGTGCTGACCGCGCATCCCGCCTTCGAGAACACCGTGGCGGACGGTGGTTTCGCACCGCGTCCGGAGTTCCGCCCGCTGACCCGTTTCGAGGGACAGGGGCTGGCCAAGGGCCATGTGGTGAACGACCTGCTCTTCCGTCGCGTACCGCACGACGACCGGCCCGGTGGCCGGCCCACCGGGCAACCCCCCACCGGCTCCTGAGCCCACCTGGCGTACCTGCGGGCAGCGCCCTTCCCTCGTTAGGGTCAATGTCGTGGACACCAGCCGTCCGTACCCGACGCGGTCCAGCGCGGTGGCACACCCCGCCGGGCCGCCCGGGCGGGCCCTGAGGCACGTGCACTGGTGGCAGCGGCCCTGGGTGCGCTACGGGGCGCTGATCGCCCTCCTCGCGCTCTCCGGCCTGGTCATCCTGGGTCTGGTCCGCGAGCAGACCGGCACGGAGGGCTTCCTGGTCGGCCTCGGCCTCGCCGTCCTCCCGGTGCCGCTGCTCATAGCCGCCTTCCGCTGGCTGGACCGTGTCGCACCGGGCCCCTGGCGCAACCTCGTCTTCTCCTTCGCGTGGGGCGCCTGCGCCGCCGCGCTGATGGCGATCGTCGCCAACAGCTTCGCCACCCACTGGATAGCGACGGAGACGGCGGACCCGTCCCGCGCCGACACCCTCGGCGCGACCGTCATAGCCCCTGTCGTGGAGGAGTCGGCGAAGGCCGCCGCCGTCCTGCTGGTCTTCCTCTTCCGCAGACGCGACTTCACCGGAATCCTCGACGGCGTGGTGATAGCCGGGGTCACCGCCACCGGCTTCGCCTTCACCGAGAACATCCTCTACCTGGGCAACGCCTTCGGCACCGACCAGCTCACCGGCGGCAGCGGTGTCTCCTCCGTCACCGCGGCGACCTTCTTCGTCCGCGTCGTCATGTCGCCGTTCGCGCACCCGCTCTTCACCGTGCTCACCGGCATCGGCTTCGGCGTCTCCGCGCTCGCCACCGAACGCCGGCGCCTGTGGCGCGTCCTGCCGCCGCTGGGCGGTCTGCTGCTCGCGATGGGCATGCACGCGCTGTGGAACGGCTCCTCGGTCCTCGGCGGGTACGGCTTCTTCGCCGTGTACGGGGCGTTCATGGTGCCGTCGTTCGGCCTGCTGACCTGGCTGGTGGTGTGGACGCGGCAGCGCGAACTGCGGACCGTGCGCACGGAACTGCCCGTGTACGTCGCCGCCGGCTGGCTGAGCCCGGCCCAGCCGTTCGCTCTCGGCTCGATGCGGGCCCGGCGCATCGCCCGGCGGTACGCGCGCCGGCACGGGGGCCGGGCGGCGGCACGGACGGTGGCACGGTACGAGGCGTACGCGACGTCCCTGGCGTTCCTGCGGCACCGGGCACGCCGCGGCCGCGTGGGCACGGACTTCGCCGCACGGGAGGGGGAGCTGCTGCGGGAACTGTGGTGCCGCCGCGCCGCAGCCCGCCCGGCCCTGGAGCACGCGGCCCGCGCCACCGCGCCGCCTGTGCCGCCCTGGCCGGTGTACGGCGCGTACGGCGTGTACGGCATGCACGGCGCGACGAGCCTCGCGTATGCCCCGTACCCCGCGCACCCCGCGTACCTCGGGTATTCCGCGTACCGGCCGAACCCGTACGCGTCCCCGTACCGCCCCTGAAACGCCTGACCGGCAGCCCTGACGTCGGGGGGTCGTCGTCAGGACTGCCGGGGCTGTGGTCGTCTCAGACGGTGAGGCCCTTCGACTGAAGCCAGGCCATCGGGTCGATGCCCGAGGCGGAGCCGGCGGGGTGGACCTCCAGGTGGAGGTGAGCGCCGGTGGAGTTGCCGGTGGAGCCGACGCGGCCGATCACGTCGCCGGTGTTGACCTGCTGGCCGACGCTGACGCTGATGGAGGACTGGTGGGCGTACCAGATCTCGGTGCCGTCGTCGAGCGTCAGCACGGTCTTGTAGCCGTAGGAGCCGTCCCAGCCGGCGGAGGTGATCGTGCCGGTGTGGACCGCCTTGATCAGCGTGCCCGTGGGGGCGGCGAAGTCCAGACCGGTGTGCTGGCCGGAGGACCAGTAGGCGCCGGCCTGACCGAAGGTCGAGGAGACCGTGTACGAGGAGGTGGGCAGCGCGTACTGCCGGGCCAGCTCGGCGAGGCGCTCGGCCTCGGCCTTCTTCTTGGCCTCCTCCTCCGCCTTGCGCTTCGCCTCGGCGGCCTTCTCCTCCGCCTCCTTCTTCGCGGCGGCGGCCTTCTCCTTGGCCTCCTTCTCCGCGGCGGCGGCGGCCTCGGCGGCGGCCTTGTCCTCGGCCTGGCTCTGCTGCTGCTCGACCTGGGCCATGATCCGGGCGTGCAGCGCCTCGCCGGCGTCGGAGGCACCCTGCTCGGTGACCTCGTCGGCGACCACACCGATGTCGCTGAGCGCGGTGGCGGAACCCTCGGGGGTTTCCTCGTCGGAGATGAGGGAACCGACAGAGGGAAGGTCCGGCATCGAGATCGAGACCGGCGGCTTGCCGGTCTGGGCGCTGGCCATACCGCCACCGGCGACGGCGGCTATGACACCGACGCCCAGGACCGTGGAGCTGCGGGCGAGGCCTCCGCCGCGCTGCTTGCCGACGCGGTGCCGGCCGCGCACGGGGCGGACGGACTCCTCGGTGGGGTTCCACTCCTCGAAGGGGCCCTCGTCGGGGCGGACGCCGCCGTAGACGAAGGTGTCGCCGTCGTACTGGCTCGGCATGAAGGGGGCCTCGGGAGCAGGCCGGTTCGACGCCACGTGGGCGTACTCCTTTCCTTCCTTCTCGCCTACCGGGTTAGCTGACGGGTTCGGAGCAGGAAGGTCTCCTACACGCGTATACCCTCCGTGTCTCCACGGGGCATCCACGCGATTCACCCCAAGATGTTGGTTCCCCGGTTCCCTTGCGGGATTCGGCGCATGCGCACGGAGCCGACTCGTGTGACGGCTGGGACGACCGCGCTGCGTTATCGAACGTTAATAGAGGTAGGGGTCGGATTCCAAGCCGTTCCTCTTGATCGTTAACGATTTCCACGCGGACTTAAGCGCCATGGCCGGGCAAAAACGGGCGAGTTGACCGTGCCTCACGCGTCACATCGAAACTGACGGTTTATCAGTTGTTATGCGCAGCGCGGTGACCCGATCACCTGGCGTGACAACGGTGCGGAAGTCGGGACGACGAGCCGGGGCGGCGGGGCTAAAGCCGAGAACGACCGAGGGCCGGAACCCTTTCGGATTCCGGCCCTCGGCCTTCAGTAGCGGGGACAGGATTTGAACCTGCGACCTCTGGGTTATGAGCCCAGCGAGCTACCGAGCTGCTCCACCCCGCGTCGTTGTGTCACCAGCATACGGCATGCGGGGGACACTCCGCACACTCCTTGTCGTCGCCGTCGTCGCCGTCGCCGTCGCTGCTGTCGCCGCTGTCGCCGCCGTCGCGTCACCGGCCGATCAGATGGCCGTTCGGCGCCGTGGCGGCCTCCTCGTGCTCGGGCAGTACGACGACCTGGGTGCCCCCGGCGGCCAGCACTCCGCTGCCGTCGGCGTCCGCCACGAAGGTGTCCGGCTCCCGCCAGGCGGTGACCACCCGCCGTACCCCCGCGTCCAGGATCAGCCGCGCACAGGGCGCCGGACGCGAGGCGCGGCGCGCGCAGGGTTCCAGGCTGGAGTACACGGTGGCGGTCGTGAGCCGCGGATCCGTGGGGTCGGTCTTGGCGAGGGCGGCCTCCTCCGCGTGCACCAGCGGGTCGCCGCCCTCCCGGGAGTGGCCGCGGGCCAGTTCGGTGCCGTCGGCCGCGACCACCACCGCGCCCACGCTGAAGGCCGTCTCCGACGGCGGGCACTGAACCGCCAGTTCACAGGCGAGGGCCAGCCAGTGGTGGTCGGCGGCGACGGGGAGCGGGCCGGTGCCGGGGGCGGTGGGCTCGTAGCGCATGAGAACGACGTCGCCGACCGGGCGGGTCTCCAGCAGCCGCAGCCGGCCGCCCTGGTAGGCACCGGGGCCGAAGAGGCGGGCGGCGTCCGGGTCGCCGACGAAGAGCGGGGCGAGGACCAACTGGAGCTCGTCGGCGAGGCCCTGGGTGAGGAGCTGGGTGTGGATCAGGCCGCCGCCCTCCACCATGAGCCGCCGGACGCCGTACACGTCGTACAGGTGCGTGAGGAGCCGCCGCCAGTCGAGTGCGGCGCCGAGCGGTACGACATCGGTGGCGAGGCCGTGCGCGCGGGCGCGTTCGGCACCCTCGTCGGTCGTGTAGAGGACCTTCTCGCCGCCGGTGTGCCAGAACCGCGCCGCCGGGTCCAGGTCGCCGGAGCCGCTGACGGTGACCTTCAGCGGGTACTCGGGCCGGCCCTCGGCGACCCGGGCGGCCCGCCGCTCGGGCGAGTTGACCAGCAGGCGGGGGTTGTCGGCACGGATCGTGCCGGCGCCGATCAGGATCGCGTCGACCGACGCCCGTACCTCGTCGACCCGGTCGAAGTCGGCCGGGCCGGACAGCAGCAGCCGCTCGGGGCCGGTGTCGTCGAGGTAGCCGTCCAGGGAGACGGCGGCGGACAACAGGACGTACGGGTGAGGCATCGACGCGCTCCTGGGAGGACGGGAAATTCGGGGACTACTACGAGAACTACGAGAACTACGAGAACTACGAGAACTACGAGAACTACGAGAACTACGGGGACTACGGGGACTACGGGGACTACGGGAACTACGGGGACTACGGGGACTGCAGGACCTGCGGGACTTGCGGACCGCTGAACTGATTCAAGTCTGACAACCGGATCGTGGGACGGGGCAGGCCCCCATGAGGGTCGTCCCCCAGCTTGTTTGGGTGGCACCACGGATGGTCATCGCGCGGGGGCGGATGTGAGCGTGGAAGCAACGTGGAAACAACGCCGAAAGACGGGACAGACACGACAAAAATCCCGGCCCCCTGTCCCGTGGCGCACCGACCGCGGCCCCGTACGGCCCGTATGGCGAAGAGCCCCCACCGACGCGAAGGAGCGGTCCCCACTCGGCTCAGTCGATGAGGTCACGCTCCGTTCCCGTGTTGTGGAAGGTGGTGACCCGTGGGACATGCCGACACACTGCTCGCCATGGGTGGCGCCTTCCTCGCCGCCGCGTTCCTCGCCCGCCTCGGCAGCCGGATCGGGCTGCCGACCATCCCCCTGTTCATGCTCGCCGGCATTCTGCTCGGTCCGCACACCCCGGGCCCGGTCCTGGTCGAGGACGCGCACGACTTCGGGATGCTCTCGGCACTCGGTCTCGTCCTGCTGCTCTTCTACCTGGGCCTGGAGTTCCACCTCGACGATCTGAGACGGGGCGGCAGACGGCTGCTCACCGCCGGTGGCATCTATCTGCTGCTCAACGTCGGCGCGGGGCTGGGCTTCGGGTTCGCCCTCGGCTGGGGAGCACGGGAGGCCCTGGTACTCGCCGGGGTGCTGGGCATCTCCTCCTCGGCGATCGTCACGAAGATCCTCATCGAGCTGGGCCACATCGGCCGGCCCGAGACCCGTCTCATCCTCGGCGTCACCGTCGTCGAGGACATCTTCCTCGCCCTCTATCTCGCCGCTCTGCAGCCCGTCCTCAGCGACGCCCAGGGCCTCACGGACATGGCACTCCAGGCGGCCAAGGCGTTCGGCTTCCTGATGGTGCTCGCCATCGTCGCCCGCTTCGGCGGCCGGCTGTTCGGCCGGCTGCTGGCCGTGCGCGACAACGAGCTGCTGGTCGTCACCTTCCTCGGCACCGCGATCCTGGTCGCGGGCGTCTCCGAGGTGCTCGGGGTCGTCGACGCCATCGGCGCGTTCATGGTCGGTCTGATCGTGGCCGGCACCCCCTCCGCGCCCCGGATCCGCACCCTGGTGCACCCGCTGCGCGACGCCTTCGCGGCGATCTTCTTCTTCGCCTTCGGGCTGGCCATCGACCCCGGCGACATCGCCTCCGTCGCCGGTCCGGTGTCCGTCGCCGTGGCGCTGACCCTCACCATGAACCTGGCCGCGGGCCTGCTGGTCGCCCGCCTGTACCGCTACGGCGCCGACATCGCCGCCGACATCGCGACCACGCTCGTCGCCCGTGGTGAGTTCGCGCTGATCCTGGCCGCCATGGCCACCGGCGCGGGGCTGGACGGCCGGCTCACCGCGTTCATCGCCGGATACGTGCTCGTCCTCGCCGTCCTCGGCCCGGTGCTCGCCGGACGGGCCGGCCTGCTCGCGCGCGCCCTGCGTGCCGTGCAGATGCGGCGGTCCGACCACGGCCCCCTGCCCGACGCCCCGGGTCACGGACCCGCGCCCGACGCTCCGGACGACGGACCCGCACCCGCACCCGCACCCGCACCCGCACTCGACCTGGACACCGGGCGCGGCCGGGAGGGGGAGCCCCTGCCCGCCGAGGCCGAGCGGTAGACCGGCCCTGAAAGCCGCCGTCCTGGCGTCGTTTCCCCGCCGGTGCCGGTTCGGGCACCCGTCTCGACGCCGGTGGCGGTCAGGGCTCGATCAGACCGACGCGGATGGCGTACCGGGTGAGTTCCAGTCGGTCCTTCAGGTCGAGCTTGGCCAGCAGGTTGGCGCGGTGGCGCTCCACGGTCTTGGGGCTGATGACGAGGAGGTCGGCGATCTGCTGCGAGGTGTGCCCCTCGGCGACCAGTTTGAGGATCTCCTCCTCCCGGTCCGTGATGGCCTTGGTGGGCAGGTTCCGGCCGTCCCGGGCGAGTTCGAGGTAGTTGCGGATGAGGGCGTTGACGGCGCCCGGGTAGAGGAACGGCTCGCCGCGCATGGTGGCCCGGCATGCCTCCACCAAGTCGCGGTCGGCGACGGACTTGAGGACGTATCCGGAGGCGCCGGCGCCGAGCGCCTCGAAGAAGAACTGCTCGTTGTCGTACATGGTCAGGATGAGGATCCGCGTCTGCGGGAGGGTGCGGGAGAGCTCGCGGGCCGCCTGGAGGCCGGTGAGGCGGGGCATGGCGATGTCGAGGATGGCCAGGTCGGGTTCGTGGGCGCGGGCCTGCTCGATGGCTTCGGCCCCGTTGTCGGCCTCGGCGACGACGGTCAGGTCCGGTTCGCCGTCGAGGATGAGGCGTACGCCTCGGCGGACCAGCGCGTGGTCGTCGGCGAGGAGGATGCGGGTGGGGGGCGGGCCCTCGGCGGGGCCGGTGGGAGTGCTGGCGGGAGCCGGGTCGGTCATGTTCAGCGTTTCCGGTCGGGAGCGGCGGTCACGGGCGGCACGGCCCGCACGGGCGCGGGGCCCCGTACGGGAACGGGAACGGCGAGGCGCACCCGGGTCCCGCCGCCGGGAGCGGGACCCACGTCGAGGTCGGCGCCGACGAGCAGGGCCCGTTCACGCATCCCCCGGATGCCGGCGCCCTCGGCCGCGGCACCGATGCCGTGGCCGTCGTCCCGGACCTGGAGATCGACTCCGGCGGGGGTGCGGCGCAGGGAGACCTCCGCACGGCGGGCCTGCGCGTGCCGGGCGATGTTGGTGAGCCCTTCCTGGGCCACCCGGTAGAGGACCAGTTCGGCCTCCGGCCCCAGGGCGGGCAGGTCGGGGTCGAGGCGGTGCTGGACCATCAGGCCGGTGGAGCCGCCGAACTCGGTGGTGAGGGCCTTGAGGGCGCTGGCAAGCCCCAGTTCGTCCAGGACCCCGGGGCGCAGCCGGCGGGCGATGCGTCGGATCTCGTCCAGGCTGCTCCGGGTGGTCTCCTGCACCAGGCTCAGCTCCTCGCGCAGCTCCACCGGGGCGTGGTCGGCGACCCGTTTGAGCTGGAGCAGGACGGCGGTGAGGCTCTGGCCGACCTCGTCGTGCAGTTCCTGGGCGATGCGGCGGCGTTCGTCCTCCTGCGCGGAGAGGGCGCGTGCGCTGCTCGTGGCGCGTTCGTCCTCCAGCCGGTCGAGCATCGTGTTGTACGTGCTGATCAGCTCGGCGATCTCCCCGCGCCCGGCGACCTCGGGACGCTGCCCCGGACGGAGCAGGTCGGTGGTGGACATGGCACGGGTGACGCGCTGCAGCGGGGCGAGGCCGACGCGTACCAGCAGCGCGTTGGCGAAGAGCATGGCGGCCAGCCCCACGGTGAGTACGGCGGCCTCGGTGAGCAGGACCGGGGTGGAGACGGTGACCGGTCCGAGCAGCAGGGCGGTGGCCGTGATCAGCACGACGGCGTTCAGCAAAAAGATCCGCCAGAACAGTGGCACTCAGTACCACCTCCTCACCCCTGCTCACCGTGCGCCGTCTGCCGTACTGTCTGTCGTAGGCTCCCGGTGCGGCGGGAGCGTTCCGGCGGCCCGTCGGTTCCGGGGGCGCGGGCACGCGGGCCGCCACGACCCAGCGTGAGCGCTGTTCCGGCTGTGCGCCATCCGTGCCAGCCCCCATTTTTCCACGGGTCCGTGGGTGTCCGGGCGCCCCCGTACATCGTCGACCCCCACGAAGATGAGGGCCGGACCCGATGGTTTCGAGGCACCCGGCGGGCGATCCTTGAAGTGGACGCGGGCCCGGCCCCGCCGAACCCACTCGCACCGGGCGGGTGATGACCTCGGCACCCGGGCAAGCTCCCCTGTGTCGGCCCCGGTTCGCGGGCCGACGGCTCACTTTTCGCCCCCGGCGTCGGTGTCATGGAACCGACGCCGGGAGGTGTTTTCCAGGTGGCGGTCGGAGGTCTCCCGTGCTGCCACCGTTCGGGAAGGAGGAGACGTGCCCCAGTCCGACGACAAGCGCCTCGTCGATCTCGCGGCCCGAATCGAGCAGGACGACCCGCACTTCGCGCGCTCCCTGTCCAGCGGTCGGCCGGCCAAGCCGCGCGAGTACCGGCACACGCGCGCTTGGTGGGTACTGGGAATCGGCGTGGTCCTGCTGTTCATCGGTCTGGTCATGCCCCACGGGCTGCTCATCGCGACCGGTCTGGTCCTCAGCGGAATCGGCGTTCAACTGTTCGACCCCTACCCGCCCCGGAAGGGCAGCCGATACCGGAACTCGGCTCGCTGATACGGCTCGAACCCGCATTCAGACACGATTCACGCTCACCGCTTTGTCACGTTGAGCGGCTTTCCTCATAGCGCACCCCGGTTTGGGGTGCGCTAAAATCTTTACCAAGCGCTTACGCTCCGTTGAGCAGCGTTCCGCTCCTTCGTCGAGCGTTGACCGCCGAACGTCGAGCGCTGAGCACTGGCTACTCGGCGTTGCCCGTCGAGCGTCGAGTGCTGATGACCGGTTGGGCCGACGACGAGAAGAGAAGAACGGGGGCGTGACATGGGTCGAGTGATCCCCGTACGTGTCGACAACGCCGCCCGCGACGCCGTTCCCGATACCGGCGGCACCGCCTTCCGGCCCTAGCGCCTGTCCCACGCCGTCTCCGCCCACCCTGCCCGAGGACCGGGCACCGACCCCTCACCCCGTAGGGGACGACCCGCCCCGCAGGGGACACACCGGACGCTCCCACTCCTCACCCGACAGTCGGCCCCCGCAGCACCTCACCCCGGCACCTGGTTCCCCGGCTCCCGACACCCGGCTCCCGACACCCGGGGTCCGCCCTCCAGCCCGGCGGGCCCCAGCCCTCAGGCACAGACGCCGCCACCGAACCGATCCACGGAGGTCAGCCGCCCGTGCACAACACCACCGCCTTGCTCGTCGAACTCGGAGCGATCATCCTCGCTCTCGGGCTCCTGGGCCGCCTCGCCGGACGGGTGGGCTTCTCTCCCATACCCCTCTACCTGCTTGCCGGCCTCGCCTTCGGCCATGGCGGGATCCTGCCACTGCAGGCCAGCGAGGAGTTCGTCGCCACCGGCGCCGAGATCGGTGTCATCCTGCTGCTGCTCATGCTCGGGCTGGAGTACAGCGCGTCGGACCTCGTCACCACCCTCAAGACCCAGTACCCGTCGGGCGCGGTCGACTTCGTCCTCAACGCCGCCCCCGGCGCCGTCGCCGCGCTGCTGCTGGGCTGGGGCCCGGTCGCCGCCGTCGCCCTCGCCGGCGTCACCTGGATCTCCTCCTCCGGGGTCATCGCCAAAGTGCTCGGCGACCTCGGGCGGCTGGGCAACCGCGAAACACCGGTCGTGCTCGGCGTACTGGTCCTGGAGGACCTCGCCATGGCCGTCTACCTGCCGATCCTCACCGCCCTGCTGGCCGGGGTGAGTCTCGCGGGCGGCAGCGTCACGCTGCTGATCTCCCTGAGCACCGTCGGCGCCGTCCTCTACATCGCCCTGCGTCACGGACGCGTCGTCAGCCGCGCGGTCTCCTCCGACAACGCCGAGATGCTGCTGCTGGTGGTACTGGGGCTGACCCTGCTGGTCGCGGGCGTCGCCCAGCACCTCCAGGTGTCGGCGGCGGTGGGCGCGTTCCTGGTCGGCATCGCGCTGTCCGAGGAGGTCGCCGAGGGCGCGCACGGCCTGCTGTCCCCGCTGCGGGACCTGTTCGCGGCGGTGTTCTTCGTCTTCTTCGGGCTGCACACCGACCCGGCGGACATCCCGCCGGTGCTGCTCCCGGCGCTCGCGCTGGCCGTCGTCACGATGCTGACGAAGATCGCCACCGGCTGGTTCGCCGCCCGGCGGGCGGGCATTCCGGCCAAGGGCCGCTGGCGGGCCGGGGGCACGTTGGTGGCGCGCGGCGAGTTCTCGATCGTCATCGCCGGTCTCGCCGTCGGCACGGAACCGCGGATCGGCCCGCTGGCCACGGCGTACGTCCTGATCCTGGTCGTCCTCGGCCCCCTCACCGCCCGCTGGACCGAACCGCTGGTCGGCCGTCTCACGCGCCGCAAGCCGGACGAGCGGCAGAGCACCGCCACACCGGTCGACCAGACGGAACCGGCCCATGCGAGCGGCTGACCACACGACGGTACGGACGGCGGCCGGTACGAACGGCCCGTTCGCGACGTCGGCGGTGCGAAAATCAGCCCGGGAAGCCCGGGATGCACTCCAGGGGAGCGGCAGCATGACGACCAAGGCGCCGGCATGATCGAGTGGATCACCGTCGGCACCGGCCCGCGACCGGTCCCCCGGCCCGTCGCCACTCCGCTGATATGGGCGGGCGCCTTCGGCGGCGCACTGGCCCTGGTGGCCCTCCTCCACACGGTCGTGGGCCCGCACCGCCCCGGGCTCTTTCTGGTGGCCCTGTCCCTGCTCGCCGCCGTCCTCGGCGTGTGCGCACGGTTCACCGCGGCCCCCGGCACGGCCGTCCTGTGCTGGCTGTTCCTCAACGGCTTCGCGATACCGCCCGCCGGAACCCTCACCTGGGCCGGCCCCAGGGACACGTTCTGGCTCGGCTGCCTGCTCGCCGCCGCCCTCGTCGGCACGACCGCGTCCCGTCTGGCCCATGCCCGCGCGGCCTACCACCGCCTCACCATCCGGACGGACCCCGAGGACGGCCGCCCGGCCTGACCGCCCGCAGCCTTGCGACCCAAGGCGACCCAATTCAAGAACGGTCGTTCTTGATCGATCGTTCTCATAACCCGTACCGTCATGGCCATGGGACGACCACGCGCCTTCGACACCGACCAGGCCGTCAGCACCGCAGCCGCCCTCTTCGCCACCCACGGCTTCGAGGGCACCTCGGTGGACGACCTGGTCACCGCCACCGGCATCCACCGGGGCAGCCTCTACAAGGTCTTCGGCTCGAAACGGAGCCTGCACCTGACCGCGCTCCGCCGGCACCTCGACCACGAGATCCACCCGGCCACCGCGGCCATCGCCACCCTCACCGACCCCGCGCAGGCACTGGCCACCGCCACCGCCTCGTACGACAACGGTCCGGCCGCCGGACTCCTCCTTCTCGCCGCCGCCGAACGCGCACCCCACGACCCGGAGGTCGCCGCACTGGTCGCGGAAGGGATCGCAGCGCTGGAGGACGCCCTGCGCCCCTCCCACGGTGACGCCGCCCCCCAACTCGCCTCCACCGTCCTCGGCACCCGCCTGCGCCTGCGCGCCCTGCCGACCACCACTCCCAAGGAGCACTGACATGGCCCTGATCTCCATCGACCGCGAACGCGGCATACTGACCGCCGAGTTCCAGGGCCTCGACAAGCTCTGGACCCTCAAGAGCCGCCTGGAAATCCCCCTCGCCCACGTACGCGGCGCCACCCACGACCCCGGTATGGCCCGCGAACCCAAGGGCGTCCGCGTCGCCGGCTCCCACTTCCCCGGGCTGATCACCGCGGGCCGCTTCCGCCGCAACGGTGAACGCCTGTTCTGGGACGTGAAGAACCCGGACAAGGCGGTCGTCATCGAACTCGCCGACGCCGAGCACTACGACCGGCTCGTCCTCGAGGTCGACAACCCCCGCGCCACCGTGGACCTCATCGAACAGTCCGTCTCCCGCGGCTGAACGAACCCGCACCACTCCACGACGCATGCGGTGTGCGGACGGAGAGGGCCGTCGACGTCCGCGTCGCGCGGGGCCACCAGGCCGGATTCGCAGGCGAGGAGCACCGGTTGAGCCCGGCCACGGGCCCGGAGCTTGGCCATGGCCCAGTTGATGTGGGTCTTCGCGGTCAACGGGCTGATCACCAGCCGGCTGCGGGCGGACCGCGCAGGGGCCCGACAACGGGGCAACGAGACGGCGTCCGGGTCGGCCGAAGCCGATCCGGACGCCGAAGAGCAGGTCGAAGGGGGCTGCCCCTCCTCTGCAACTGGTAGGCCCTGTGGGACTCGAACCCACAACCAATGGATTAAAAGTTCAGGTTCAGACGTGCCGCCGGGTGGTGCCCGGTGACGTTTCTTGCTTCCCTCGCAGGTCAGCAGGCTAGGGCTCCACCGCCCGGTACCGGTCTGTGTCGGCCCTCTACAGCGCGTCCGTGACCACTCCCGTGACCACGTGACCACCGCGCCGCCGACACGACGACGGCCCCGCCTCGGCGACTGCAACGCCGGACGGGGCCTTGATCCGGAACCCCTTCGGTGCAAGGAGCCCAGACCCATGCAGGACCGTACCCCGGACGCCGTGCGCGACTTGCTCGCCGTCGTCCTCGACGCGCTCACCCTTCCCTACGACACCCCCGACTACAGTCGGCGCATCCTCGACCGCGCCGCCGAGGCCCGCACGGTCGCCGTTGCTGCCCTCGCCGAGGACCCCGCGGACCTCGGCTGGAACGTCGACTACCTCCGTTCGAAGCTTGCCGCCGAGCAGGCCGCCACAGAGCAACGGGAGAGGAGCCGATGCCGGCGCTGCCTCCGACCGTTCGATGCCAACGACACAAGGTCCGACGGCCACGCCCGTCACGCAGACACGCCATGGTGCCGGTCGTGCGTCGACAACTGCCATGACGGCAGCGCCGAACACGCGTGCATGATCTGCGACCCGGCCCGGTACGGCGGTGGCTCCCGGTGAGTACCCCTCCGAAGCCGGGCAAGGCCCTGTCGGTGAAGGTCGACGCGTACCTGTATGACGACCTGGCGGTGATGCTGCGGACCGGTATGACACTGTCGGACGCCGTCCGGCACGCGGTGCGCATCGTGGCCGACGGCTACCGCGGCGCGTGGGAGTCAGGACGTATCCCCGACGGGGTGGCGCCCGACATCACGCACGTGATGGTGCGCCGGTATGACGCAGGTCAGCGGCCCTCTGACGCGCTCGGTGAGGGTCCGTCGGACGGCGTGCCGTATGCAGGTCATACGCAGGCGGGCGCCGGTCATACCGGGGGCGACGAGGGCGGTATGACGCCATCGCGCCGAGCGCTCCAGCCGTAGCGTCCTAAACACGACGACAGCCCTCGAGGACCCGCCTCGGGGGCTGTCTGCTGCCCGGCCCGGCCGCCGCGCCCGGGGGAAGCTTCAGCGGCCGGACCGGAGTCTTACCGGCCGCGTGCGGCTTCCCGCAGGGTCCGCACCAGTACCCGGCCCGTCGCGCACCCGCGGACGTCGTCCACGCACTGCTCACACATCTGCGTGTGCTCCAGCAGCGCCCGGTACGCCAGTCCGGCGGGCCCGTCCCGGTAGGTGCCTGTCGCAGGGCTCGACGGACGCCGGTCGCCGTTCACGGCCGGTCCGCGAACGGCACGAGCCGGTGCTGCTCACGGCACGATGCGCAGGCGTACAGCGCCCCGCCCGACCCGGACCCCTGCTCGATGACCTCGATCAGCCGCACCCCGCCCGCGTGCTGGCGGTGCCAGGCGCACCAGCCGTAAGCCGTGGGGGTGTCCTGCGTAGGTTCGGTCTGCGTACTCTCGGACACGTCGACTCCTTCACCAGTCGGCCGTGCCCCGGACCGTTCCCGCGGTCGCGGGGGCCTTCTGTGTGGGACTGTACGGCAACTTGGTACGTCTTGGTACGTCATCAGACGGGTTAGCTCGATCTATGTCCGGTGGGGATGTGCTCTTACGGTCGCAGCATGATCGAGCTGGATCGGGACGCCATGACGCCGCTGTACGTGCAGCTGGCCAACGTGCTGCGCGACCGTATCCGACGCGGTGAGATTCCGATCGGCCGGCGTCTGCCGTCGCAAGCGGAGTTGGAGGCGGAGACCGGCGGTCTGGTGTCACGGCGAACCATCAAGAGCGCGCTCGAGGTCCTGGCCGACGAGGGCCTCGTTCAGGGCGTACAGGGGAAGGGCGTCTTTGTGATCGCGCTCCCCGGGGGGTCTGCGGACGCGTAGGGGCTCCGGCTGTCGGACCGCACGGAAAATTTCAGTGGGCGGGGCTGTGACCTGGTCACTGAAATCTCCCGTGCGGCGGCTCATGGCGGGTTCGGCCGCACCGGTTGCTTCAGTGTTCGGTGGCTGCGGCGTTCTGCCGACCCTTGGCCGTGGGCGGGCTGGGTCAGCGTTTGACGCGGTTACGGACCGCCAGGACCGCCAGGCCCAGAAGGACGGGCTCGGTCACGCGGGACGCCATCTCAATGTAAGTACCGGCGGTGGTCAGGTCCTGCCCGGAGGAGCGGAACACCACCGAGTTGAGCGTGACGTTCAGGGCCTTCTCGAAGCGCTCGCCGGTGAACCGATTCCCGGTGGGGTTCTGGGGATCAGCCTTGTCGATCTCGAAGGTGACCCTGCCGCCGCCGGGCGGCACGGTGCCGGTGGCCTCCTGCTTCGGGTCATCCTGGGGGAGTCCGAAGCCCATCAGCAGCGCGATGGTGATGAGCATGGTGGCAGCGAGCCAGCCCAGGGCGCGGGAGGCGCGCAGGCCGTAGCCGGACAGCAGCCAGTAGCCGTGCAGCAGTCCGCGTTCGGCGCGGGTGGTGTTGGTGCGGTCGTGGCGGCGCATCTCCATCTCGCCGTAGTAGAAGTCCGCCGCCCCCGGCTCGTTCTTGCCGTCTTCGAACGCCTTGCGCAGCGCCCGGTACACCGGTGCCAACTGTGCCGGCCCGGCGTGTCCGGCGCCGAGCACCGCCACATTCCAGCCTCGGACGGCTGTCGGCTGGTGCGCGCGCCAGTGGTGCTCTTCGGCGAGGGTGCGGCGCTGGGTGAACCCTACGAGGCGCCCGCGCCGCCAGTGCATGCCGGGTGGGACCGTGTCGAAGGAGCAGGTGCCCTCCAGCCGCAGCTGGTCCAGATGCACTATCCCGGTGAATAGGCACTTCGACAGGTCGACGTCGGCGAGGACCAGATGGGCCGCGTCCACCCCCCGCAGCGAGGCGATCCGCACCGTGGCGTCGGTCGCGTGGGCAAGAGCCTGGTCTGCCACCGGCTGTCCGCCGGGGAGCGCGAAGGGGTCGGCCTCCGCAGCGATCGTGAGGGGGTATTCGAAGACCGCGTGGGCGAAGTCCACCGTGGCGTAGCGCAGACGCACCTCGGCCGTTGACGACCAGCGGGTCCGTTGGCACTCCAGGCGGCGCGCGGCGAACGAGAGGGTCACCGGGCCGCTGAACACCGCCCCGGACAACTGCACCCGTCCGGCGCACACCAATGGCCCGAGGCTGGCCGACCGCTCGAAAACCACCTGTTCGAATCCGGCGTCGCCCTGGAAGGTCGCCGACTCGAATCCGGCGTCGCCCTCGAAGGTCGCCGACTCGAACCGGGCGTTGCTTTCGAAGGTCGCCGACTCGAACCCGGCGTCCCGCTGGAAGGTCGCCGACTCGAACAGGGCGTCGCCCTGGAAGGTCGCCGACCCGAACCAGGCGTAGCCCTGGAAGGTCGCCGACTCGAACAGGGCGCCGTCCTGGAAGGTCGCCGACTCGAACAGGGCGCCGTCCTGGAAGGTCGCCGACTCGAACCCGGCGTCCCGCTGGAAGGTCGCCGACCCAAACCGGGCGTAGCCCTGGAAGGTCGCCAACTCGAACCAGGTGTAGCCCTCGAAGGTCGCCAACTCGAACCAGGCGTAGACCTCGAAGGTCGCCAACTCGAACCAGGCGTCGTCCTGAAAGGTCGCCGACCCGAACCGGGCAGTGCCCCGGAAGGTCGCCGACCCGAATCCGGCGTCCCGCTGGAAGGTCGCCGACCCGAATCCGGCGTAGCCCTGGAAGGTCGCCGACTCGAATCCGGCGTCGCCCTCGAAGGTCGCCGACTCGAACCGGGCGTTGCTTTCGAAGGTCGCCGACTCGAACCGGGCGTCGCCCTCGAAGGTCGCCGACCCGAACCAGGCGCTGCCGAGGCGGGGGTGTCCGGTGGCGGGATCGTGGAGGGCATTGAGGAGAGCGTCGAGAAGGGGTTCGGTGAAGGGGGTGCCGCGGTGGTCGATGTCGGCGCCGGGGGTCAGGCCGGACAGGTAGGCGTCGCGGTCGGCGTCGGCCAGGTGGGTGAGGCATGCGGTATGGCCGGGGACGTGGATGCCGCGGCAGCCGACCGG
Source organism: Streptomyces sp. TE5632 (assembly GCF_054061295.1). NCBI lineage: Bacteria > Bacillati > Actinomycetota > Actinomycetes > Kitasatosporales > Streptomycetaceae > Streptomyces > Streptomyces sp. TE5632. The sequence continues at coordinate 2,391,302 of NZ_JBSSEA010000003.1, forward strand.
GTCCTCCGGGGTGGTGCCGTGGCCACAGTGCGGCCAATCAGGCGGAGTTGGGGACGGTTCGGGGCTCGGGTGTGGCATACCCGAAGGACGATCGAGCACGGCCGGATGGTTGCCGACCTCGCCTCTGAAGCCACCGCGCTGAACGCGTACTGAAATGAATCGTGCGCTACTGAAATCTTCCGTGCGGTCCGCCACGGTCGTACGCGGCGGGGTCGGTATCCCGCAAGCGCATCGTCTCGCCGTGCGGCAGGGTCAGCAGCTCGGCGCGGGACGCAGGCGGGCGTGACACGGTCTCGCCCCGCATGATCGCGTCATACCGGTCGCGGTGCTCGTTGTACGTGCGGACCTGGTCCTCGGACCGCATCGCGAGCAGCTCGGCGAGGGCCGTGGGCGGCTGGTAGCGGTCGCGGGCGTTGTCGGCCTCGACCACGGCCAGCATCTCCACGTGACGCTGCGCGGTCGGCGAGACGTAACCGGACTGCTCGGGCACAATGCGGCGCGGTGCCGGGTCGCCGGCGGAAACGGTGACGTGCTCAGGACTGGTCACTTCGCGTCGCCGCCCTTCGTGGCCGCCAGGAAGGCGCGGACGACGTCGCGGTGCCGGTGCGCCTGCTCAGCGAGCGGCGCGCGGTCGAATGCCGGCTGCCCCGGGTCGACGGTCACCGGGTGGGCGGCGGCCACGTCGGCGACCAGAACGGCGAGCAGCCGGGCGGCACCGATGCGATACCGGGAGTCGTCGCCGAACGCGAACGCGTCCGTGGTTGGGTCGACAGTCGGCGCGGTCCTCGACGCGGGCGCACGGCGCGATTCGCTGGTGACGAACCCGCCCTCCTCGACCTGCTCGTAACGGTGCATCGGACCGCACTCGGCCTGCCGCAGCATGCGCGCGGCCTCGGTCACGGCCTGGTCGTGGGCGTCGGCCATGGTGAGCACGTCGACCAGGGCGGCGCGGGCCCGTTCGTACGCGTCGACCACCGGGGCCCGGTCGGCCCGCTCCTCGGCCAGAGCGAGGGCGTCGGCCGTGAGGGTCTGCCGACGCTTCTCCTTGGCCGCGGCAGCGGTGCGCTCGGCCTTGCGGCGGGCGGCCTCGGCGCGGAGGCGAGCGAAGCGGCCCAACTCGCGCTGCTCGGTGAGCTGCTGCGGGGTGACCTTGTCGTCCCCGTCGCGTACGCGCTCTTCGAGGGCGGCGAGCAGGTCGTCAGCCTCGCGAGCCTCGGCCTCGGCGTGCACCACCTCGGGCGGGGTGTCGGTGGTCATGCTGGGGTTCCTCCGTGGCGGTAGGTGTCGAGTGAGGCTCGGTCGATTGCCCAGGTGCGGGCGCCTATGCGGCGGGCCTGGAAGGCGCCGTGTCGGGCGAGGCGCCGTACGTACCCGGCGGTGCAGCCGAGCAGCGCGGCGGCCTCTTGGACCGACACGTCCGTACCCGTGGTCACGTTGGCAGTCGCGGGCGACGCGGTGCCGTTATCGGAACCGCGTTCGAACACGGGGCCATCGGCGCCCTCGGCGGCGCGGTGGAGGTCGCGGAGTAGAGCGCGCGCGTCGGGGGTGAGTGCACCTCCACCGGCCTGTACGCGGTCACGGAGGTAGAGCACGAGGGCGGCGAACGTGGTGGATGCGAGAGCGCCCGGGACGATGACGAATGCCTCGTCGTCGGGCTCTTTCCTACGGATTTGGTATCCGGCGGCGGGAGTGTCGTTGCTGGTCACGGTGGGGGTGCTCACGCGGTGGTCACGGGCACGGCCGGTCACGCGGCACCCCCTTCCGGCGACTGTTCGATTTCGTCACCGCGCTGTTCGAGTGCGGCGCGGTCCTGCTCGGTGAGGCGGCGCAGCTTGGCCGCGTGGCGGGCGGCGACGCCGTGGGCGCGCTGCTCGGCCCGTGCGGCGCGGTCGGCGGCCTGCTGCTCCCGGCGGGCACGTACGGCGGCAATGCGGGCCGCTATCTGCTGCTCAACGTGGCTACTCATCGGCGGCCCCGTCCTGCTCGGCGACGCCTCGGGCGAGCCGTGCCGCGAGGGCCGGGTTCGAGCGGGACAGCTTCCGCAGGGTGCGGGTGAGGTTCTCCTGCTCGCGGGCCAGGGCTGCGCGGTGCCGGGTCGACTTCCCCTCGGCCTCGGTCGCGTCCTTGGCGAGCCGTTCGAGATGGCCGGCGGCCTCGGTGGCGATGCGTTCCACCATGGGCAGCAACTCGGGGTCGTGTCGTCGCCCCTCTCGGGCGAGGCTGGCCAGGGCGCGGCGGAACCCGCGGTTCGCGTCGTCGAGCCGGTCACGGCCGGGGTAGCCGCTCGGCTGCTGTCCGTCGGGGGTGGCGGTGCTGCTGGGCATGGGGTTGGTCCTCTCGTACATGTACGTGCGCCCGCGAGGCGATCCGGGGTGCGACCGGTCGCGGACGCGGTGGCTGTGGTTCGGGTGCGCGTGCGAGACACGGGGCGTCGCGCGGCGACATGGGGCGTGCGGTGGGGGCTTCGGGCTGTCCACCTGTCCCCCCTCCAAGGGGTGGGGACAGTGGGGACAGGTCGCCCGTAGGTGCTCTGTCCCCTGCTGTCCTGTGGCTGTCCGGGGCAGGTTTGACCTGGGCTTTTGGCTGTCCCTGTCCCGACGGCCGGGACAGGGGTTTTGCCCTATTCCTCCTGTCCTGTCTGTGGGGTGTTTTCGAGGGTCTGCGGGGACAGGTGATCCGGGCTGTTCGTCCGGTTCTTGCGGTGCTTGGCTACATCACTCAGGACCGCGTTTCCGGCCTGGATTCCGAGGCGGCTGCACTCGTTGCGGAGGCGGTCGCGTCCGGCGGTCGCGGGTACTCCGGCGGCGTCGAGGGCAGCGGCGATCTCTTCGACCTTGCCCGCGTAGCCGGTGTGGGCCTGGGCCTGCCCGGCGGTGTTGAGGCGGACGAGGACGACGGACGTGACGGGGCTTCCGTCCTCGTTGGCTTCGCCGTCGAGGGCGACCGAGTGGATGCCGAACTCCATATCGTCGAGTTCGGCGTCGTCCTTCTGCTTGCCGGTCTTGAGCGTGATCACGGGACCGGTGCCGGGCGCATCCTTGCGGGTGACGCCCAACTCGGTTTGCAGGGCGCCCTTGACGGCCGTGGCGCCGCGGCTGCGGCCCTCGTCGTGGCCGGTGTGGTGCACGAGCAGGAGGCAGGCGCCGGATGCCGCGCGGAGTTGCTCCATGCGGTCGACGATGATGCCCATCTCGCTGTTGCTGTTCTCCTCGACGCCGACCGTGACGCGGGCCTGTGTGTCGACGATGACCAGGGCGGGGGTAAGGCGCCGGCACACCTCGACGAGGACGAGCCATTCGGGATCACGGGCCTGTACCGGGCGGGGCAGGAACTTGACGCCGGTCATCTTCCGGCCGTGGTGCTGCTCCCACGCCCGGACGCGCTTGCGGATGCCGCGCAGGCCCTCGGCGACGAGGTACACGACGGGGCCGGGTCGGGTGGCCTGGCCGTGCCATGTGGAGCCGGTGGCGACGCACGCCGCGATGTCGAGCGTCATGAACGACTTGAAGGTGCCGGACGGGCCGTAGATCCGGGCGAGGGTGTCGCGGAACAGCATGTCGACGACGACCGGTTCGAGGGGCTCGATACTGTCGAGGGCGTCCGTGTCGAGCAGTTCGCCGAGCATGCCCGTGACGCGCTGCTCGAAGTGCTCTTCGGACGACCGTCCGGGGTGCTCCGGGTCGTCGCCGGTGTCCTGTTCGGCGCGGGCCTCGGCGACGCTCTCCAAGTGGCTGATGAGCTTCAGGGCGTTCGTCGGCGCGGTCATGGCGTGCTCCGGGGGTGCTGGGCGCCGGCACGCATGCCGGATGTGACGGTGGCCTCGACCTCGCGGTACGGGAGACCTACGGACTGTCCGGCGGCGTACAGGGCTTCAACCGCCAGGGCGGCGGGAAGCTGCCCCCCGGCAGAGAGCTGGGCAAGGCTGAACGAAGCGCGTACGAGGGCGTCGTTGCGGGTGCCGGGGTGCGCGTCCAAGACCCGTTGGATCTCGTTGTGGAGCGCGGCGGCGACGTAGCCGGTGGTGTTCTTGACGGTCGCGGGCATGGCGACCGGACGGGCGGGCGTAGGGCGCCGCGTGGCGGCCTCGGCGAGCCACGTAGGCAGCGGTATGGGACTGGCCTCGCTGGGAGGCGTCAACCACACGTAGGCGCTACCGCGGTAGGTCGAGGGAGGGGCTACGACGTATCCGCCGGCGGCGCGTACGTCCACCTTCCATCCGACCTTGGATGCGCTGTTGCGCACCTCGTGCCCGTCGGGGGCGCGGTAGTAGAGGTGTGTGCCGCCCGACGTGGTGCGGACGGCGGGTGTGGAGCCGAACGGGTACCGGTCGCCGTGGTGTTCGTACAGCAGGGCGAGGGCGTCCTCGCCGGACTCGACGCCGGGAGCGGGCGGGGTGTCGCCCTTGGCTGTGTCGAGGTCGACGACGACGAGGCCGGACGGGCCGCAGGCGACGCCGACCCCGTACGGGGCGTGCGTCCAACAGCGCCGGATGCGGTCGGGGTTGGTGGTGGCGCGCTGCTCCCACTGCTCGACGGCCGGCCGCTTGTCGTTGGGGCGAAGGGGGAAGACGTGCAGCCCGAGGCGGGCCAGGTCGAGAACCTGCTCGACGCGGCCCGCCTCGGCGGTGGTGGTGCTGTTCACGCTGCGGCGTCACCCCGCAGGCACAGGCGGCGCCGGATCTCTCCCGGGGTCCATCCGGCGGCGCGGAGACGTCGGTACTCGGCCCACAGCTCACGCGGGGTGAGTCCGTAGTCGGAGTGTCCGGCCGGGGCGGTGGCGCAGTCGTGGGGGTCGCGGTGGAAGGCGTGCGGGCATCCGCAGGTGCGGGGCTCGGTGCGGTATCCGGCGGCTCGACGGCTACGGAGCTGGGTGGGAACGGCCGACACCGGCCCCGCCGTAGCGGGACCGGTCTCGGTGTCGTACAGGCGCTCGGTCACCGGTCACCCCGGAGGGCGTCGACGAGGGCGGCCTCGATGACGTCCATGCGCGCGCCCATCTCGGTGGACGCGACCTCGTAGAGGATGCCGACGGTGGCGAGGCTGGCGGCGGCGGCCTTGACGTCGCGGCGCATCATCGCGGCGCGGTACTTGTCCGCCTCCGACTTCATCAGCTCGGCGAGCCGGGCGACGCCGAACGGCACCTCGACGGCGCCGGGCACGGTCACAAAGGTGCTGGCGCGCTGGGCGGCGACCGCCGGATCGGCGGCGCGGTCCGCGTCGAACAAGCAGGACGGGAGGGCGGGGGTGTCTATGATGGACAAGGCGTCGTTCTCTTTCTTTTCGGCAGGGCCCCGGGATTCGTTTGGCTGCGATCCGGGGCCCCTTGCTTTTGCAGGGGAAGGGTTGGCGCTCAGGCCCTCGGCGCGGTGTTGGCGCACCTGCCGGGGGCCGTTCTCATCCCGCCGGGGAGGCGGTCGGCTGCTCGATGCCGAGCAGGTTGAGCAGGTCAGCGCGGCGTACGCGGTACTGGACGCCCAACCGGAGCGTCGGCACCGGGAACTGCCCACGCTTAGCGAGGTCGTAAGCGGTGGTGCGCCCCACATTCAGGGCTCGGGCCGCTGTGGCGAGGTCGACGGCGGCCGGCAGTGCGAGTAGTTCGGCGGGCTGCATGCCGCGAGCGGGCTGTGTCTTCACGTGGCAACTCCGTGAGGTTTTAGTGTCTGCGGCGAACATACGGGTGGCGCTGGACGATGTCAAAGAGTCCGGGGTACTGTGCTCCTATGACACAGACCGCGTGGCCGAACCGCATCGGCCAATCCGTCGCTACTGAGGTGCGCAGGCACCGGCAGTCGCAGGGGATGAGTGCACAGCAGCTTGCGGACCGGTGCGCGGCGCTCGGTTTCCCCATCGGCCGCTCCGTCCTCGCCAACTTTGAGAGCGGACGACGCCCGACACTGTCCGTGCCGGAACTGCTCGTTCTCGCCAAAGCCCTGGGCGTACCGCCGGGAGCTCTACTCTTCCCCGTCGGCCGCGTCGACCAAGTGGAACCACTCCCTGACCGCACTGCGGCGCCGTGGGACGCCCTCCAGTGGTTCACTGGCGAGCAACCGCTCGACCGCTCCGCGGACTACGACGAGTGGCGGGAAGACCGCGCCGGCCTCGACACCTACCGATGGCACGCCCGCTACCTCGACGACTGGCATGCCGACCAAGACGCCGCAGCCCGCGCCAACACGGAACACGCGCGCGCCGCTCTGCTGCGGCAGGCAGCAGGACGTGAGACGCCCCTATGGGGTGCGCGTCGCCGCCTGCGCGGCCTCGGCCTAAAGCTCCCCGAACTTCCCGCCGAGCTACGCCACATCGACGACGCCGACTACCAACCGGATTTGGAGAACATGAGGTGAAGGGCTCGACGTACAAGCGGTGCAAGTGTCCGGCGCAGTACGACGCCAAGGGCCGGCGGAAGAACTGCCGGAAGGATCACGGCGCCTGGTACTACGTGGCCGACGTCGGGTTCGGCCCGGACGGCAAGCGCCGGCAGGCCCGTAAGGGCGGGTTCCGCACCGCGGACGACGCCGAGACCGCGCTCGCCGAGCTGCTCGCCCGCGTCACCTCCGGCGGCTATACCCACGACGACGGGCAGACCGTCGCGCAGTGGCTCGCCACGTGGCTGGAGTCGAAGGAGCGGGCCGGCCTGCGCCCCACGACGATCCGCGCGTACCGGCACCACGTCGACGACTACCTCGTGCCCCAGCTCGGCCGCATACGGCTGCGCGACCTGCGTCCGCCGCACGTCGACGCGCTCATACGCGCCGTGAGCGACGGCAAGCGCAAGGCCGCCACCGTCCGGCGGATTCACGCGACGCTCCGTTCGGCCCTGTCGACCGCGGTCAGGCAACGACTCCTGTCCTACAACGCCGCGAAGGACATCGAGTTGCCCAAGGCTCAGCGCCCCAAGGCGAAGCCGTGGGAGCCGGCCGAGCTGGGCGCGTTCCTCGACAGCATCGGCGGGCATCGGCTCGGCTCCATGTTCGAAGTGATCGCCGGTACCGGCATGCGCCGCGGCGAGGCCGTGGGCCTGCGCTGGGATGACGTCGACCTCGCCCGCCGGATCATCACGGTGCGGCAGCAGGTCGTACAGGAATCCGGGCGGAAGAAGAACAAGCAGACCGCGGCACCGTGCCCCTACTGCGAAGCCGGACACCTCGGTGTCTCGTTCGGCAAGCCCAAGACCGCGTCCGGTGAGGACCGCGTCGTCGACCTCGACGAGGTCACGGTCGGCGCCCTACTCGCACACCAGCTACGGCAGCAGGCCGAGCGGCAGCAGTGGGGCGAGGCGTACGCCGACCACGGTCTCGTGTTCGCCCGCGAGGACGGCAACCCGCTGCGCCCCGACGACGTCACCAAGCTGTTCGGTGCCCTCGTCGACGCGGCCCGGTTCGAGGACGACGCCCACCTTCCCGACGAACAGCGTCGACGACTGCGCCGGGTGCGGCTGCATGACCTGCGCCACGGTCAGGCGTCACTCATGCTCGCCGCCGGCGTCGACCTGGCGATCGTGTCGAAGCGGCTCGGTCACAGCTCCATCTCGATCACGTCGGACACGTACTCACACCTGCTCGGCGGAGTCGGGCGGGATGCCGCGGACCGCGCCTCGGCCCTCGTGCCGCGCGCCAGAAAGACCGCGCCGGTCGGGCCAGCAGCGGGCCAGCGTGACCACTCGGTGACCACCCCGGCTACGGATTCGGCCGACGAGCAGGCCCCGGAAAAGACGGAACCCCCGTCTGACCAGGTCAGCGGGGGTCATGAACCCGAGGGTTCCGGTAGGCCCTGTGGGACTCGAACCCACAACCAATGGATTAAAAGTCCACTGCTCTGCCAATTGAGCTAAGGGCCCTTGGCGATGTTGCCCCCACGAGCATAGCGGGATGTGGGCGCGTCTTTGATCGGGTATCGGCGAGGGGCACCCGGACGTGTTCCGTGAAAAACGCGGGAGGGCCCGCACGACGGGGGTCGTGCGGGCCCTCCCGGGTCGGTCCGGTGCGCCGGGATCAGCCGTTGCGCTTCCAGCGCGGCTTCTCCTCGCGGCGGACGAAGGAGCCGCCACCGCGGTGGTCGTCACGGCGGCCGTACGGGCGGTCGTGGGAGGCGCCGGAACGGAAACCGGGGCGGTCGCCGCCCTGGCGGTCACGGAAGCCGGGGCGGTCGCCCTGGCGGTCACGGTTGAACGGACGGTCGCTGCCGCGGTGGCCGCCACGCTCGTCGCGGCGGAAGCCGCCACGGTCACCGCCACGGTCGCCGTCGCGGTTGAACCCACCGCGGTCGTCACGGCGTTCGAAGGAGCGGCCACCGCGGTCACGGTCACGGTCGAAGGAACGGTCACCACGGTCACCGCGGTCGCCGCGGTCGTCGCGGCGGAAGCCGCCACGGTCACCGCCACGGTCGCCGTCGCGGTTGAACCCACCGCGGTCGTCACGGCGTTCGAAGGAGCGGCCACCGCGGTCGTCACGGCGGAAGCCCCCACGGTCACCGCCACGGTCACCGCGGTCGTCGCGACGGAAGCCGCCACGGTCACCGCGGTCGTCACGGCGGAAACCGCCACGGTCGCCGCCACGGTCCCTGTCGCGGTTGAACCCGCCGCGGTCGCCGTCACGGCGTTCGAAGGAACGGCCGCCGCGGTCGCCGCGGTCACCCCGGTCGTCACGGCGGAAACCGTCCCGGCGCTCGGGGCGCTCGAAGCGCTCCGTGTCACGCGCGGTCGGCTGCTCCGGCAGCGAGACCTCGGTCTGGGCCTGGACCGCCGCCTCGGTGGCCGCCTCGGCGACCGCCGTCTCCGGGTCCTCGCCCCGCTCACGGGCGGCCCTGGCGACCAGCCGGTCCGCCTCGCCACGCAGTTCGGACGCGCGGCGCTGCGCCCGCTCCAGCTCCTTGGTGAGCTGAGCGACCTCACGCTCCGCCTGCTGCGCCGCGTTGCCCGCCGATTCCGCCTGGACCTCGGTCATCGACCGGGCCCCGGTGATCTCGGCGACCTCCGGGTCGAAGGCCGCGCCGCCCTGGATGATGTGGCGCGTGGCGTCCACGCCCGCGTCCTCCATCAGCCGGAAGATCTGGCGCCGCTGGTGCGGCAGCGAGAGGGAGACCACGGTGCCGGTACGGCCCGCGCGCGCCGTGCGGCCGGCCCGGTGCAGGTAGTCCTTGTGGTCACCGGCCGGGTCGACGTTCAGCACCAGGTCGATGCCGTCGACGTGGATACCGCGCGCGGCGACGTCCGTGGCGACCAGGACGTTGACGTAGCCGTCCTTGAAGTCGGCCAGCGTCCGCGTCCGCGCGCCCTGCGTCATGCCGCCGTGCAGCGCCTCGGCCTTCGCACCCGCCTCGCGCAGCTGGTCGGCGACACGGTCCGCGCCCAGCTGGGTGCGGACGAAGATGATGGTGCGGCCCTTGCGGGAAGCGATGGCCGCGATGACCGGCGCCTTGTCCTTCGGCTTCACGACCAGGATGTGGTGCGACATGGTCGTGACGGCACCCTGGGCGGCGTCGACCTCGTGACTGACCGGGTCCTTCAGGTACCGGTCGACGAGGGTCTTGATCTCGTTCTCCATCGTCGCGGAGAACAGCATCCGCTGACCGCCCGCCGGAACCTGGTCCAGCAGCTCCGTCACCTCGGGCAGGAAGCCCAGGTCGGACATCTGGTCGGCCTCGTCGATGACGGCGATCTGCACGTTCTCCAGGGAGCACGCGCCACGGTTGATGATGTCGCGCAGCCGGCCGGGCGTGGCGACGAGGATGTCGACACCGCGCTCGAGGGCGTAGATCTGGTTGCCCATGGAGGTGCCGCCGCAGACGACCTTCATGCGCAGGCCGACGACGTCGCCGTAGGGCTGGAGCGCGTCGGCCACCTGCATGGCCAGCTCACGGGTGGGCGTCAGGATGACGGCCCGCGGCTTGTGCTTCTCGGTCCGGCCGCCGGCCAGCGTGGCCAGCGTCGGCAGACCGAAGGAGAGGGTCTTGCCGGAGCCGGTACGGCCCCGGCCGAGGATGTCCTTGCCGGCCAGGGCGTCCGGGATGGTCGCCGCCTGGATCGGGAAGGGGCTGGTCACGCCGTTCTGCGCGAGCTTGCGCACGACGCCCTCGGGAAGACCGAGGTCGGCGAAGGTGAGCTCGGGGGTGTCGGGGGTGTCGTCGGTGACGGTGTCGTCGGTGACATCGGTGACGGTGACATCGGTGACGGTGTCAGCGGCGACGTCGGTGATGACAGCGGTGATGTCGGTGTCCACCGAGCTCCCTGCGTCCTCAGGGGTCACAGGGGTCTCGGGCAGGACGACGTGATCAGTACTGGCGATGGGCATACGAATGCGAAACCTTCCGGAGTCTCTTCGGCACGCGCCCGTCAACTCCGTGATTCGCAATTCGCAATATGACCGCCTCGATGCGGTCCACCACGGTAAGGGGAGAGTACGCGCCACACGGCGCGCTCTGCAGTGGCGCCGGGCAAATAGGATCAAACGATCTGCCACCATACGCACCCTCCCCCACCGAAAGCAAACCGATCCCCCCTCACTCCACAGACCCGCAGGTCAGCAGAGTGAAGGCCAATCGGCCCACGCATCGACAGGACGGCAGGGCAAGTGCGCATACCGGCGAGGAAACACTGGAGAAGCCGCTACACCGGCACCCCCGCTTCCGGCGCCGGCTCCCGCCGCGCCAACTGGGGCTCCGGCGGCTCGTCCGCCGTCGAGGACGGCTCCGCGACCGTCGGCTCCGGTGTGACCGACGGCTCCGGTGGCGGGGGTGCGGGCTCCGGGTCCGACGGCCGGCTCGGCTCCGGCGGATCGGGCCGGCCGTCGGGCGTCGCCGGCTCCGTCGGCCTGCCCGGCCGCCCGGTGTCGTCCGGCGCCGGATCGCTCATCCCCGCGGAGGGCGACGCCTCGGCCGAGGCCGACGCCCCCGCCTCGCCCGTCTCACGCTTGCCCTTCCCACCCTGGCCCGCACGGCCCCCGCGCTCGCCCTCGGCCGCCGCGCCGCCCTGGCCGTCCGCACCTCCCGGCCCCGGCGGCAGCCCTCCGTCGGGCGCCGCGCCACCCGGCCGTCCGGCGGAATGCGACGGCTTGGCGGCCCCGCCCGCCCCGTCCTCACCGATACTCATACAACCGGCGGCGGCGGCGACGGCCACGACGGTGACGGCCAGGCGGACAGGTACGTACAAGGGGCGCACGAGGCCACCTCCGGTTGCGATGCTGGGTCGACGTGTCCAACTCCAGCCGCCCGCAAGAGGACACGCCAACGACGCACCAGTGACAGACCGGTGACCTACCCGTAGCCGAGGGCGTGCAGTCGGGCATCGTCGATCCCGAAATGATGCGCGATCTCGTGCACCACCGTGATCTCCGCCTCCGCGACGACGTCCTCCCGGGACTCGCACATCCGCAGGGTCGGCCCCCGGTAGATGGTGATCCGGTCCGGCAGCACGCCGGCGTACCACTCGCCCCGTTCCGTCAACGGAGTTCCCTCGTACAGCCCCAGCAGCTCGGGATCGTCCGCCGGGGGCTCGTCCTCGACGAACACCGCGACGTTGTCCATCAGCCTCGTCAGCTCCGGCGGAATCCGGTCGAGTGCCTCGGCCACCAGCTCCTCGAACTCCCCACGCGTCATCTCCAGCACACCGCCATTGTCAGCCATGACCCGTCCGTACGAGCGCCGTCGGACACCCCGCATATCGAGTACTCCGTATGGGCATACGGGATCAATGGTCCGCGTCCCCTCCGCAGTCAGGAACCTCCGACACCGCTTCCCAAGGGGCCCGCGCGCCCTCAGTCGCCGCCGCTCCCGCCGCCCTGCTCCTCCCATGACGACCACCGCGCTCGCTTCCCGCCCCCGCCCCTGGAAGCGGGTCCTGGGACTCATCGCCGTCGTTCTGCTGGGCGCCTGGCTCGGCCTGCTGGTCGTGGGCAACGTCCGGGTCCCGGTCGGCCCCATGGACACGACCATGACCCTGCGCCCCTCCCTCACCGGCGGCACGAAGATCAACGTCTCCCCCCTGGGCGCCCTCGAACTCGACAGCCACAACGCCCCCGTCCGCCTCGACGTCAACGTCGACCAGCTCGACCCCGCCCGCGCCCAGGCCCTAGTCGACCACCCCGAACGCCTCTCCGGGCTCCAGGACGAAGTCACCCAGGACATCGCCCGCGGCACCGCCGACCTCGCCGTACGCTCCGTCGTCGCCGTCGTCACCGGCGCCACCGCGCTCGGCCTCATCGTCTACCGCCGGCCCCGCCGCGCCCTGGCCGCGGGCGGCCTCGCCCTCACCCTGCTGGCCGCGTCCGGCGGCACCGCGTACGCCACCTGGAACCCGGACTCCGTCCTCGAGCCGAAGTTCTCCGGGCTGCTCTCCTCCGCGCCGTCCCTGGTCGGCAACGCCCGCAGCATCGTCACCGAGTTCGACGTCTACCAAAAAGAGCTGGCCCGCCTGGTCACCAACGTGACGAAGCTCTACGACGCCACCTCCACGCTCCCCGCCTACCAGCCCGACCCGACCACCATCCGGGTCCTGCACGTCTCCGACATCCACCTCAACCCCGCGAGCTGGGCGATCATCGCCTCGCTCGTCGAGCAGTACCAGGTGGACGTCATCGTCGACTCCGGCGACACCATGGACCACGGCACCGCCGCCGAGAACGGCTTCCTCGACCCCGTCGAGGACCTCGGAGCCCCCTATGTCTGGGTCCGCGGCAACCACGATTCCCTGGTCACCCAGCGCTATCTGGAAGGCCTCAAGAACGTCCACGTCCTGGACGAGGGCCGGGCCGAAAGCATCGCGGGCCTGCGCTTCGCCGGCATCGGCGACCCCCAGTTCACCCCGGACCGGTCCAGGAAACCCGGAGCCGAGCAGTCCCAGGAACTCGCCGGCGCCCGCCTCGCCTCCGCCCTGCGCGACCAGAAGGCGGCCGGCACCCCGGTCGACGTGGCCGTCGCCCATGAACCGTCGGCGGCCCGCGAGGTCGACGGCACGGTGCCCCTCGTCCTGGCCGGGCACATCCACCGCCAGAAGACGGAGGTCATGAAGTACGGCACCCGGCTCCGCACCGAAGGCTCCACCGGGGGCAGCGGCCTGCGGGCGGTCGAGGGCGAACACCCCGACCCGATCGAGACCTCGATCCTCTACTTCGACCGCGACACACGCCGCCTCCAGGCCTGGGACGCGATCAAGCTGGGCGGCCTGGGTCTCACGACAGCCGAGGTCAGCCGCCATCTCCCGGAGGAGAACCAGCCGGGCGCGACGCCGTCCGGGTCCTCCTCCGAGTCCCCCTCCGAACCCCCGACCCAGTCCCCGTCCCGGCCTCCCTCGACAAGCGCCCCGTAAACCGTTTTGGCGATCGCTCCCGCCATCCCATATGCTTCTCACGTCCCCGACGCGCTGAGAGGCGCCCAGGCGGGCCGATAGCCCTCATCGTCTAGCGGCCTAGGACGCCGCCCTTTCAAGGCGGTAGCACGGGTTCGAATCCCGTTGGGGGCACGCACCACCCTGTGCGACACTGTCGTACGAAGCTTGGTCCTGTGGAGCAGTTAGGAGTGCTCGCCACCCTGTCAAGGTGGAGGCCGCGGGTTCAAATCCCGTCAGGACCGCTGAGGTTTCACGTGAAACCTCGTGGCTGGGTAGCTCAGTTGGTACGAGCGATCGCCTGAAAAGCGATAGGTCGCCGGTTCGACCCCGGCCCCAGCCACAACAACACCCCCTCCGGGTTTCCGGAGGGGGTGTTCGCGTGCGCCGCACCGCCAAAACTGTTGGCCACAAAATTCTCGATGATGAGATCCTGGTTCCCGTATGTCCACGCAACCTGTCTCCGCTTCCGCGTCCCCCTCCGACGCCCCCTCTTCCAGTGCCGCTTCATCCGGTGCCCCCGCTTCCGGTGCCCCCTCCTTCGGCGCCCTCGCCTCCCGCCTGACCGAGCTCTCACTGCGCGATGCGCAGCGGCTCGGGCGCAGGCTCGAAGGCGCACGCAAGATCCGCAAGCCGGAGGCCCGGACCGCCGTGCTCGACGAGATCGAGGCGGAGGTCGCGAAGGCCGAGGAGCGGATGGCCGAGCGGCGTGCACGTGTTCCGGCGATCACGTATCCGGAGCAGTTGCCGGTCAGCCAGAGGAAGGACACGATCGCCGAGGCCATTCGCGATCACCAGGTGGTGATCGTCGCGGGCGAGACGGGTTCCGGCAAGACCACGCAGATTCCGAAGATCTGTATGGAGCTGGGCCGGGGCGTCCGCGGGATGATCGGGCACACGCAGCCCCGCCGGATCGCCGCCCGCACGGTGGCGGAGCGTGTCGCCGAGGAACTGGACACTCCGCTCGGGGAGGCCGTCGGCTGGAAGGTGCGGTTCACCGACCAGGTGAGTCCGGACTCCACCTTCGTGAAGCTGATGACCGACGGCATCCTGCTCGCCGAGATCCAGACGGACCGGGAGCTGCGCGCCTACGACACGATCATCATCGACGAGGCCCACGAGCGGTCGCTGAACATCGACTTCCTGCTGGGGTATCTCGCCCAGCTGCTGCCGCGGCGCCCGGACCTGAAGGTCGTCATCACCTCGGCGACCATCGACCCGGAGCGGTTCTCCCGGCATTTCGGCGACGCTCCGATCATCGAGGTCAGCGGTCGTACGTATCCCGTCGAGGTGCGGTACCGGCCGCTGCTCGAGGAGGACTCGCAGGACGCCGACCGTGACCAGGTCACCGCGATCACGGACGCGGTCGAGGAGCTGATGGCCGAGGGCCCGGGCGACATCCTGGTCTTCCTCTCCGGTGAGCGGGAGATCCGGGACACGGCGGACGCGCTGACGAAGAAGCAGTACAGGTTCACCGAGGTGCTGCCGCTGTACGCGCGGCTCTCGCACGCCGAGCAGCACCGTGTCTTCCAGCAGCACAGCGGCCGCAGGATCGTTCTCGCGACCAACGTGGCGGAGACGTCACTGACGGTGCCGGGCATCAAGTACGTCATCGACCCGGGCTTCGCCCGTATCTCCCGGTACAGCCACCGGACCAAGGTGCAGCGGCTGCCGATCGAGCCGGTGTCGCAGGCCAGCGCCAATCAGCGCAAGGGCCGCTGCGGGCGCACGTCGGACGGTATCTGCATCCGGCTGTACAGCGAGGACGACTTCGACGCCCGCCCGGAGTTCACGGACGCGGAGATCCTGCGCACGAACCTGGCGTCGGTCATCCTGCAGATGACGGCGGCGGGTCTGGGCGACATCGAGAAGTTCCCGTTCATCGATCCGCCGGACCACCGGAACATCCGGGACGGCGTGCAGTTGTTGCAGGAGCTCAACGCGCTGGACCCGGCGCAGAAGGACCCCCGCAAGCGGCTGACGGAGACCGGGCGGAAGCTGGCCCAGCTTCCGGTCGACCCGCGGCTGGCGCGCATGGTGCTGGAGGCGGACCGCAACGGCTGTGTCCGCGAGGTGATGGTGATCGCGGCGGCGCTGTCCATCCAGGACCCGCGTGAGCGGCCGGCCGACAAGCAGACCCAGGCGGACCAGCAGCATGCCCGGTTCCGGGACGAGACCAGTGACTTCCTCGCCTATCTGAACCTGTGGCGCTATGTGCGCGAGCAGCAGAAGGAGCGCGGCTCGTCGTCCTTCCGGCGCATGTGCAAGCAGGAGTATCTGAACTTCCTGCGGATCCGTGAGTGGCAGGACATCTACACGCAGTTGCGCACGGTCGCCAAGCAGATGGGCATCCACCTCAACGAGGAGGACGCGCCCGGGGACCGCATCCATGTCTCGCTGCTCGCGGGTCTGCTCTCCCACATCGGGATGAAGGACGTGAAGGAGTCGAAGGACTCCGGTGCGGCCGGGCGCAAGGACGGAAGCGGGCGCAAGGACGGCGGCGGGCGCAACGAGTACCTGGGAGCGCGCAACGCCAAGTTCGCGATCTTCCCCGGTTCGGCGTTGTTCAAGAAGCCGCCGCGGTTCGTGATGTCGGCGGAACTCGTCGAGACGTCCCGGCTGTGGGCCCGGGTCAACGCGAAGATCGAGCCGGAGTGGGTCGAGCCGCTCGCCGGGCATCTGCTGAAGCGCACGTACAGCGAACCGCACTGGGAGAAGGACCAGGCCGCGGTGATGGCGTACGAGAAGGTCACGCTGTACGGCGTCCCGATCGTCGCCCACCGCAAGGTGAACTACGGCCGGATCGACGCCGAGGTGTCGCGCGAGTTGTTCATCCGCCATGCCCTGGTCGAGGGCGACTGGCGCACGCACCACAAGTTCTTCGCGGACAACCGCAGGCTGCTCACCGAGGTCGAGGAGCTGGAGCACCGGGCGCGGCGCCGGAACATCCTGGTCGACGACGAGACCCTGTTCGACTTCTACGACCAGCGGGTTCCCGAGCACGTCGTGTCGGGGGCCCACTTCGACTCGTGGTGGAAGCGCAAGCGGCACGAGCAGCCGGACTTCCTCGACTTCGAGCGCGAGATGCTCATCCGTGAGTCGGCGGAGGCCGTCACCAAGGCCGACTATCCGGATTCCTGGCGGCAGGGTGCCCTCACGTTCCGGGTGACGTACCAGTTCGAGCCGGGTGCGGACGCGGACGGGGTGACGGTCCATGTTCCGCTCCAGGTGCTGAACCAGGTCACGGAGGAGGGCTTCGACTGGCAGATCCCGGGTCTGCGGGAGGAGGTCGTCACGGAGCTGATCCGTTCCCTCCCCAAGCCGATCCGCCGCAACTACGTGCCGGCGCCGAACTACGCGAAGGCGTTCCTGGAGAGAGCGGTTCCTCTGCAGGAGCCGCTGACCACGACGATGGCGCGTGAGCTGAGGCGCATGGTCGGGGTGCCCTTCGACGCGGACGACTTCGACTGGTCCAAGGTCCCCGACCATTTGAAGGTCACGTTCCGGATCGTCGACGAGCGTCGTCGCAAGCTCGACGAGGACAAGGACCTCGAAGCGCTCCGGCTCCGACTCAAGCCGAAGGCCCGCCAGGCGCTCTCGCGGGCGGCGGCCGCCACGGCCGAACGCCGGGGTGGCGAGTCCCTGGAGCGTACGGGGCTGACCGACTGGACCGTCGGCACACTGACCCGCGTCTTCGAGACACGGCGGGCCGGTCAGCCGGTGAAGGCGTTCCCGGCACTGGTCGACGACGGCGACACGGTCTCCGTACGGCTCTTCGACACGGAGGCGGAGCAGCAGCCGGCGATGTGGAAGGGCACGCGTCGGCTGATCCTGCGCAACATCCTGGTGAGTCCCGCGAAGTTCGCATCCGAAAAGTTGACGAACCCCCAGAAGCTCGCTCTGTCGGCGAATCCACACGGTTCGATCCAGGCGCTGTTCGACGACTGCGCGATGGCGGCGGCGGACCGGCTGATCGCGGACTTCGGTGGGCCCGTGTGGGACGAGGAGTCGTATCGCAAGCTGTACGACAAGGTGCGCGCGGAGATCGTGGACACGACCGTCCGCGCGGTGGGTCAGGTGCAGCAGGTACTTGCCGCCTGGCAGGCGTGTGAGCGCCGGCTGAAGAGCGTGCGCAGCCCCGCGCTGCTGGCGAACCTCCAGGATGTGCGGGGCCAGTTGGACGCCCTGGTGAAGCCGGGGTTCGTGACGGAGACGGGGTTGCGGCGGCTGCCGGACCTGATGCGGTACCTGGTGGCCGTGGACCGTCGTCTGCAGCAGATGCCGACGAACGTCCAGCGGGACACGACCCGCATGGAGAAGGTCCGGGAGATGCGGGACGAGTACGCCTGGCTGCTGGAGCAGATGCCGCAGGGGCGGCCGGTGCCGCAGCAGGTGCTGGACATCCGCTGGATGATCGAGGAGCTCCGGGTCAGCTATTTCGCCCACGCGCTGGGCACGGCGTACCCGGTGTCGGACAAGCGGATCGTGAAGGCGATCGACGCCGCCGTTCCGTGACCGAAGCGGCACGCAGGGTGAATTCGACCAGCGGGCCACCACTCCTGTACAGTCTCTTTTCGCAGCGCAAGACGGTAATCGCGCCGCGAAACCTGGTCCTGTGGAGCAGTTAGGAGTGCTCGCCACCCTGTCAAGGTGGAGGCCGCGGGTTCAAATCCCGTCAGGACCGCTTTCCCGAAGGGGCCCGCACCATATGGTGCGGGCCCCTTCGTCATGAGGCGACCAGGCCCCGACAGAGGCCGCGCCCGCGGCGGCAGCCGCCGTCGAACACGGCAAATCCCGTCAGGACCACCTCCACCAAGAAGCCCGCACCATACGTGCGGGCCCTTTCGCCCCACCCGAGACCAGGCCGCGCCCGCGGCCGCTGTCGTGGTGAGGCCCTTCTCACCAGGTTTCGCCGTCGCCCCCTCCCGCGCATCCCCCTCGCCGGTGTTGCGGTTCATCGCCCGAAGGCCCTCACCGGCGGCGTGAGGGCCTTTCAGGCGGTCCTGCGTGTTCGAGGACCCCGCGCCCCGCGCCGAGCGCCTCTGAGGCTTCCCGACGGAACACCCTGCGCCTTGACGGGGCGGCATTCCCTGGGTACCCCGGACAGCAGGGCAGGCCGCTCTCCGTGCGGCCCTCTGGAGGTGGCACATGGCCGCATCGGCCAGGCACGAAACGCGGGCGTTACTCCGCGCGCACCTGTCGGCCGCGTCGTCGTTCGGGGGGCATCTCACCCGCCACTGTCCTGTCTGCCACCGCCTGTTGCGGCTGGCGATGGACTCCGCTCCCCACGACTCCACCCCCCGCCCCGCCGAACACGCGGAATCCGCCGAAGGCACCGAAAGCGCCGAGAGCGCCGAGAGCGCCGAAGGCACAGAGCGGCCACCGGAGCCCGTCGAGGGCGAGGGCGCCGCGACCGCCTAGCCGACCGCCCGGACCACCACCTCGCCCGGCACCCCGGCCACCCAGTTGCCGGGCCCCGCCGCCGAGTTGCTCGCCCCGCCCCCAACGCCCGTCCCCTTTAGCGCATATGCCGGTGGCTCAACAACCCAGTCGGTATGTGACGGGTGTCACCACATGAGTTTTGGAATGTGCGGTACTTACTCCCGTCCTACGCCAAGTCAATTTAATATGTGCAATTGCACTACCCTCAGGGGCCCGCACCAGCCTCCGCACAGATGGCCTCACAGTCGCTCCCGGAGTCGGACAAGCTCGCGCACGAAGCACCCGTCGCCCCACCCGGCCGGCCTTTCCGGGACCGCAACCAGCGCCGATCACCGAGCGTTCACGCCGACCGGCCGGCGGCCCACCGCACAAAAAAATCGCGCTGGACTCGGCGGAGTCCAGCGCGATCGACGACGCACCCTGTGCAGCTGCCGGGAAAGTTGCGTCCGGCGTGGGAGAGGGGCCTGTTGGGGCAGTCCCCGTGTCGTGTGGAGCTGTGGTTCCGGACGCCTCGACCAGTTGGGGGACCAGCCGGTTTGTCCGGGTTATTCAGTTGTTCAGGCCTCGCTGCGCTGCTGCGGAATGCCCGCGAGCAGGGCGCGGACCTCAGCTTCGCGGTAGCGGCGGTGCCCGCCGAGCGTGCGGATCGACGTGAGCTTGCCGGCCTTCGCCCAACGCGTGACCGTCTTCGGGTCCACGCGGAACATGGTGGCGACCTCAGCCGGGGTCAACAGCGGCTCGGCATCAGGGGTGCGAGCGGTCATGAGCGGCCTCCTCGGGAGAACCGAACCTTCTCGGTTCTTTCCTCTAAATTCTGCACCTTGACCCGCGTTGCCCGAAATGGTGGACGCGGGTCGAGTCGGTTATAGGACGAACGGCTTGTCCTCGGCACTACAACTACACCATCCGTCCAGCCGCGTCGGCCAAACCGATGGAATTGCCCTCCCAGGTGTTCATCAGCCGCGGAAGCCGATGGACCATGCCATAGCGGACAGTCACTCGCTTGTGACGATCAGTCACAGGCGAGATCAGGAGTCACTCGACCCCCCAAAGCGTGCAATGCCGAGATTCCGCCCATAGCCGAGCACAGCAGGACGGAGGAGCCCTCCCGGACTCCTTGTCCTATTTTGGCACGAGGGGGTACAAGGGGCGCAAGGCCCGCGTACGTGCGGTCCGTCACGCTTGACCCGCTTGGGACATACGCCCGGATCGGCATCTACGTCCGTTGTCGGGTTCGGGCTGACGACACCTCAGGGCGACGACAAAACCCCAAGAAGGGCGTTTGGTCAAACGCCCGTTCGTCACCTCGGCCGTGCGGCGGGCGTCAGTTGGCCGACCGCAGATCCCGTACGGAACGCCACCGCTCCACCAGTCGCCCGTAGGCCTCCCCCGCGGCCACCCCGTCGCCGCGGCGCAGGGCCGCGATCCCCTCGGCCACGTCGGCCGCCGAGTGGTCGCCCTCCAGGACGCCGGCCGGCAGGGCGTGCACCAGGCCGCCGTAGTCCAGCTCGACCAGTGAGCGCGGATGGAACTCCTCCAGCCAGCGCCCGACGTCCACCAGGCCGTCGATCAGCGGCCCTCCGTCCATGGTGTCCTTCAGTGCCCGCAACCCGCGCGCCACCCGTCGCCGCGCCTCGACCATGGGCGTCCGGTAGCGCAGTACGGGAGCCCCGGTGGAACCCTCCTCGGCGCACCCCTTGTCGTACTCGCGCTCCTCGTCCGAGACCAGTACGAACCAGTTGATCGGCACCTGCCAGGTCGCCGTGCGGATCCACGGCCTGGCGTCGGGGTGGGCGGTCAGCCAGCGCTCGTAGTCCTCGGCGGCCTGGCGTCGCACGAACGGGGGCAGGAGCGCGTCCAGGACGGGCAGGGGAAATTCCTCGGCGAGTTCGCCCAGGGCCTGCCAGCCGCGCAGCCGGGTGCGCCAGGGGCAGACGCAGACCACTCCGTCGACCTCCAGCACGAACGCGTCGTCGCTCTCCCGCACCGGAACCGGGACCGGTGGGGTGGGTACGACGTCGGCCAGGGCCCGGCGGAGTTCGTCCTGGTAGGAGGGGAGGTCGGTGCGGCGGGCGTAGCGGGCCCAGTGACCGCGCTCCGGTTCCGGGAAGGCGGCCAGTGGTTCGTACACGCGCAGATAGGTCGCGTAGGGGACGACCACCGAGGAGACCTTGGGCACGCCTGCTCCCTCCCCCGCGCACCGGCGTGAAAACCTGCGGGCCCGCTCACGCGCGCGCGGGTGACGCGGGCACACGGGCAATCCAGGCAAATGGTCGCACGGCGGCACCCCGGGAGTGACCACGAGAACGTGATCCTGGACACGGCGCCGCTCTCGGCCACGGCAGGGCCTAATCTCGTGCTCACAGCCTCCGCAGGCTCCCCCATCGCCACAAGCGGCGGGGGAGCTTTCGGGATCTGCGCCCACCCGCCGCTACTTACTCAGGAGTCACCACCGTGACCGACGTATCTGACGGCGTCCTGCACACCCTGTTCCGTTCGGACCAGGGCGGTCACGAGCAAGTCGTGCTCTGCCAGGACCGTGCAAGTGGCCTCAAGGCCGTCATCGCCCTCCACTCCACCGCCCTGGGCCCCGCCCTCGGCGGTACGCGCTTCTACCCGTACGCGACCGAGGAGCAGGCCGTCGCCGACGCGCTGAACCTCGCCCGCGGGATGTCGTACAAGAACGCCATGGCCGGTCTCGACCACGGCGGCGGCAAGGCAGTGATCATCGGGGATCCCGAGACGGTCAAGACCGAGGAGCTGCTGCTCGCCTACGGCCGGTTCGTCGCCTCACTGGGCGGCCGGTACGTCACCGCCTGTGACGTCGGCACCTACGTCGCGGACATGGACGTCGTGGCCCGCGAGTGCCGCTGGACCACGGGCCGCTCCCCGGAGAACGGCGGCGCGGGCGACTCCTCGGTGCTCACCTCCTTCGGTGTCTACCAGGGCATGCGGGCCGCCGCCCAGCATCTGTGGGGCGACCCCTCGCTGCGCGACCGCAAGGTCGGCATCGCGGGCGTCGGCAAGGTCGGCCACCACCTGGTGGAACACCTGCGCAAGGAGGGCGCGGAGGTCCTGGTCACCGACGTGCGCGAGGACGCCGTGCGGCGGGTCCTGGACCGGCACCCGCAGGGCGTCACGGCCGTCGCCGACACCGCGGCGCTGATCCGGACCGAGGGGCTGGACGTGTACGCCCCCTGCGCACTGGGTGGTGCGCTGAACGACGACAGCGTGCCGGTGCTGACCGCCAAGGTGGTCTGCGGCGCCGCCAACAACCAGCTCGCCCACCCGGGTGTGGAGAAGGACCTCGCCGACCGCGGGATCCTCTACGCGCCGGACTACGTGGTGAACGCCGGCGGTGTCATCCAGGTCGCCGACGAGCTGCACGGCTTCGACTTCGACCGGTGCAGAGCGAAGGCTGCGAAGATCTTCGACACCACGCTCGCGATCTTCGCACGTGCGAAGGCCGACGGGATTCCGCCGGCCGCGGCGGCCGACCGGATCGCCGAGCAGCGGATGGCGGAGGCCCGCGCGGCACGCGCGGCCCGCTGAGTCGGGCTGCGGAAACGCAGGCGGAAGCACGGACGGAAACGCAGCCAGGACCGCAGACGGAAACGTAGATCAAGAACGTAGATCAAGAACGTGGACAGGAACGCGGATGCGGGACGGGGGCGGGGGCGGGCCGGCGGGTCCGCCCCCGCCCCCGGTCCGGACGCTGTTCGTACGTTTGGCCGGTACCCGCGGCGGGGCACTTCGAGAGAACTCTCACTTCTTCCGGCGGGTCGGCCCTCGACAAGTGCTTGAAATCGCAGTTGACCTGCGAGAACAGGGTGCCGTAAGGGTCACGGAAGGGGGCACGTCATGCGGGCGACGTACCGTATGGGCGTGGGCTCAGGTACCGTGGGAGCCCTACGGACCGGCCTCTCCACGGAGAGTCCGTTCCGGACTATGAACGCGTGTCAAGACTCTGGGGCCGTCGAGCCCCGTCGTTGAGGGGGTCGAGCCATGGGGCGCGGCCGGGCCAAGGCCAAGCAGACAAAGGTCGCCCGCCAGCTGAAGTACAACAGCGGCGGGACGGACCTCGCACGTCTGGCCGAGGAGCTGGGTGCATCGCCTTCGAACACATCACCGAATGTCAACGGTGACCCGATCGAGGACGATGAGCAGGACGACGACCTGTACGCACGGTACGCCGACCTCTATGAGGACGACGACGAGGACGAGGACGGCCAGTCCCCTCCCCAACGTCGTGGCGCTTGACCTTGCACTGATTCATCAGCCCGGTCGGTGACTCCGGTCACCGACCGGGTTCTGTGCTACCCGCACGTCCCGGACTCCGGGCGCGGCCCGGTGGTACCGGGTCCACTGGCCCCGGTCCGCCGGTCCGCGTGGTGAGTCACCGTGCTCGGCCTGCTGCTCGGCGTGCTCGTCCCGCATCAGCTCGCGTAGTCACCCACCAGTGCCGCTCCCGTGGTGTGCTCGCCGCGGTCGGTGATCTCGCCGGCCACCCAGGCGTCCACACCACGGTCGGCCAGCGTGGTCAGCGCCGCGTCCGTGGACTCCTCCGGCACGATCGCGATCATGCCGACGCCCATGTTGAGGGTGCGCTCCAGCTCCAGGCGTTCGACCGAACCGGTCCGTCCGACGAGGTCGAAGATCGGGGCCGGGCTCCAGGTGGAGCGGTCCACGACCGCGTGCAGCCCGTCCGGGACGACGCGGGCCAGGTTGGCCGCGAGGCCGCCGCCGGTGACGTGGCTGAAGGCGTGCACCTCGGTGGTGCGGATCAGGGTCAGGCAGTCCAGCGAGTAGATCCGGGTGGGCTCCAGGAGCTCCTCCCCGAGAGTGCGGCCCAGCTCGTCGATCCGGCTCTCCAGAGCGAGCCCGGCCTGGTTCAGCAGGACGTGCCGGACCAGCGAGTACCCGTTCGAGTGGAGCCCGGAGGCGGCCATGGCGACGACCCGGTCACCCTTGCGGATGCGGTCCGGACCGAGCTGCCGGTCTGCCTCCACGACGCCCGTACCGGCGCCCGCGACGTCGAAGTCGTCCTCGCCCAGCAGGCCGGGGTGTTCTGCCGTCTCCCCGCCGACCAGGGCGCAGCCGGCCAGCACACAGCCTTCGGCGATGCCCTTGACGATGGCGGCGACCCGCTCGGGGTGGACCTTGCCGACACAGATGTAGTCGGTCATGAACAGCGGCTCGGCACCGCACACCACGATGTCGTCCATCACCATGGCGACCAGGTCGTGTCCGATGGTGTCGTAGACGCCCATGCGGCGGGCGATGTCGACCTTGGTGCCGACGCCGTCCGTGGCGGAGGCGAGCAGGGGACGCTCGTACCTCTTCAGGGCGGAGGCGTCGAAGAGCCCGGCGAAACCGCCGAGGCCGCCGAGGACCTCGGGGCGCCTCGCCTTCTTCACCCATTCCTTCATCAGCTCGACCGCTCGGTCGCCCGCGTCGATGTCGACGCCCGCGGTCCTGTACGACGCCGCCGCGTGGCCGGCGCCAGTGTTCTCAGACATGACTGGGAGAGCCTTCGTCTCGTTACGGCAGGGCAGGGGGTTACGGGCGGCGGATCGCGTCGAGCGCGGCCGGTGCGGCCGTACCGGCGGCCAGCTCCGACTCCAGGAGCTGCTTGCCGAGGAGCTCCGGATCGGGCAGCTCCATCGGGTACTCGCCGTCGAAGCAGGCGCGGCACAGGTTCGGCTTGGCGATGGTCGTCGCCTCGATCATGCCGTCGATGGAGATGTACGCCAGGGAGTCGGCGCCGAGCGAGGTGCCGATCTCTTCGACGGACATGCCGTTGGCGATCAGCTCGGCGCGGGTCGCGAAGTCGATGCCGAAGAAGCACGGCCACTTCACGGGCGGCGAGGAGATCCGGATGTGGATCTCGGCGGCGCCCGCCTCGCGGAGCATGCGGACCAGGGCGCGCTGGGTGTTGCCGCGCACGATCGAGTCGTCGACGACGACCAGGCGCTTGCCCTTGATGACGTCCTTGAGCGGGTTCAGCTTCAGGCGGATGCCGAGCTGGCGGATGGTCTGCGAGGGCTGGATGAACGTCCGGCCGACGTACGCGTTCTTGACCAGTCCGTTGCCGAAGGGGATGCCGGAGGCCTCCGCGTAGCCGATGGCGGCCGGGGTGCCGGACTCCGGGGTCGCTATCACCAGGTCGGCCTCGGCGGGCGCCTCCTTGGCGAGGCGGCGGCCCATCTCGACGCGCGAGAGGTAGACGTTCCGGCCGGCGATGTCGGTGTCCGGGCGGGCCAGGTACACGTACTCGAAGACACAGCCCTTGGGCTTCGCTTCCGCGAATCGGGAAGAGCGCAGTCCGTTCTGGTCGATGGCGACGAACTCGCCGGGCTCGATCTCGCGGACAAAGCTGGCGCCGCAGATGTCGAGGGCGGCGGACTCGGAGGCGACGACCCAGCCGCGCTCGAGCCGGCCGAGGACCAGCGGGCGGATGCCCTGCGGGTCGCGGGCGGCGTACAGCGTGTTCTCGTCCATGAAGACGAGGCTGAAGGCGCCCTTGGCCTGCGGAAGGACCACGTGCGCGGCCTGCTCCACGGTCACCGGTTCGCCGTCGGCGGCGCGCTGGCCGGCCAGCAGGGCGGTTATCAGGTCGGTGTCGTTGGTGGCCGCCACCTTCGGGGCGCGGCCGTTCTCCTTGGGCAGCTCGGCCACCAGCTCGGCGAGCTCGGCCGTGTTGACCAGGTTGCCGTTGTGGCCGAGCGCGATCGACCCGTGCGCGGTGGCACGGAACGTCGGCTGGGCGTTCTCCCACACGGAGGCGCCGGTGGTCGAGTAGCGGGCGTGACCGACCGCGATATGACCCTGGAGCGAACCGAGCGAGGTCTCGTCGAAGACCTGGGAAACCAGGCCCATGTCCTTGAAGACGAGGATCTGGGAGCCGTTGCTGACCGCGATACCCGCGGACTCCTGGCCCCGATGCTGGAGGGCGTAGAGCCCGAAGTACGTGAGCTTGGCGACCTCTTCGCCCGGAGCCCAGACACCGAAGACGCCGCAGGCGTCCTGGGGGCCCTTCTCTCCGGGGAGCAGGTCGTGGTTGAGTCGTCCGTCACCACGTGGCACGCCACCGAGTGTAGGCGAGGTCGAGTGCTGGTCCGAATTGGGTACACCACCTCAGCCCCGGATCACGTGGGGGCGAAGAATTCGACGGACGGACCGTTCTCCCTGGTCAGCGTCATGCTCCGGTGATCGACCCGATAGCTGAGCGTGGTGTCGAAAAACCGCAGCAGCCGCTTCTCGGTCTTCATGAGTGAGTCTTCGCACACCATTCGGGTCGTGGTGGGCGTGCCGACGGTGATATGGCCGTCGCGGACGGTGGCGTCGGCGTTCACCTTGTTGCAGCCGAGGCTTCCGGAGACGGTGCCATCCTCCTCGTCGAAGGTGAGGTGGGCGTGGCTCTCGGAGTCGGGGGTGGTGATCTTCCACTTCGTGCCGTGCAGGGGGGTGTCCGCGTCGCCCTCGCTGAGACGGACGGTGGTGCCGTCGTCGGCGGTGAGGGTCAGCCGGTCGTCGTTCACCCGGGCCTTCAGAGCGCCTTCCTTGAGGGCGCGGGCGAGGGTGCGCTCGAAGGTGCTGCGCGGCTCGTCGTCACAGGCCATCAGGGTGGTGTCGATGCTGAACCGGACCCGGTCTCCGTCGAAGCCGGTCTCACCGCGGAAGTAGTTGCAGGCGTACCGGCCGCTGGTCCGGCCGTCGTCCTCGATGGTGATGTGTGAGTCGACGGGGGCGCGGAGGGTGGTGCCGTTCGCGGTGATGCTGTCGACGTTCCAGCGGAAGCCGGCGAGGGACCGCTCCGCCGCGCCCGTCGTCGCACCGACCGCGCTCGCCCGCCCGGCGTCCGCTCCCGCGCCTGCCTGCTCACCGCCACAGGCCGCCACGAAGGGGACGGAGAGGGCGGCGGTGGCCGCCGCGAGAGCGGTGCGCCTTTTGTGCCGGTTGTTCCTTTGTGTGTACATGCCGCTTCGACGGAGACGGGGTACTTCCGGTTCCCCTCACGTCGACCGCCGTCACCTCACGTCATCAGTGGCAGGTACGGTCCCAGGTCCGCCCGCTCCCCGCTCGCGCTCACCTTGGCGTCGGCCACCGCGTCCTGCCACACCGTGCGCCCGGTGGCCAGGCGGATCCAGGTCAGCGGGTCGGTCTCGACGACGTGGGGCGGGGTGCCCCGGGTGTGCCGCGGCCCCGCCACGCACTGCACGACCGCGTACGGCGGGATGCGCACCTCCGTCGAGCCGCCGGGCGCCTTCGCCGCGAGCGTGTCGGCCAGCAGCCGGGTGCAGGCGGCGAGGGCCTGGCGGTCGTGGGGGACGTCGAGGCCGGGCACGGCGGCGTTGAGGTCGTCGGCGTGGACGACGAGCTCGACGGTGCGGGTGACCAGGTAGTCGGTGAGGTTCATGGCCCCGGGGCGCAGGGCGAGCACGCGGGTGGGCGGGGCGGCGTCGAGGTCCCGGGTCAGGTCCTCCGCAGTGCGGGTGAACAGGGCGTCGAGGTCGGGGGTCGCCTCGGCGAGCACCCGGGAGCCCTCGGCGACGGCACCGGCGTGGGCGGCGGTCGCGGCGGGGTAGTCCAGCAGTGCCAGCTCGGGCTTCGCCGGTTCGTCCCGCTCCAGGGCCCGGCTGACGCTCCCGACGGCCAGGGCGAGGTGCGCGAGCAGGTCCCGTACGGTCCAGTCGCCGAGACGGGTGGGCAGGGCGAGGTGGAGCGCGTCCAGGGTGCGTACCGCCTGCCGTACGTTCCCGAACTGGGCCAGGACGGCGGTGCGGGTCTTGGCGGGGTCGTAGGAGCGGGTGCGCTTCTTGGCCGGGGGCATGGGGGCAGCCTAGGAGGTGCGCTGCGAGGTCGCGGCGGGCACCTCGAACACCTCGCCGCCCCGGGGGACGCCGATGCCGCGCCAGGTGAACGGGACACCGCGCGCGGTGTCCGGGTCGGGGCCGTCCATCAGCTGGAAGTGCAGGTGCGGCTCCGAGGAGTTGCCCGAGTTGCCGCAGCGGGCGAGCACCTGTCCGGCCCGCACCCGGTCGCCCTCGCGGACGGCGAACGAACCGCGCCGCCCGTGCGCGTAGGCGGCGAAGGTGCCGTCCCCGAGGTCCAGCACGAGATGGTTGCCCAGGATGCGGTGGACTCCGGCCATCTCGCGCACCGAGCCCTCGACGAGCATCAGGTACAGCAGCCCGGGCAGCGAGGCACGGCTGAGGTGGTCGCGCTGCCCGTCGGACACGCGGACGACCGTGGCGTCGGCGACCGCGCGCAGGGGAGCGCCGAACGCGGGGAAGGCGCCGGGACGTCGGGCGAGCGGCCACAGCGGGGAGAAGGCGGGACGGGCGCCCGGCGCGGGTTCGGCGACGATGTCGATGGCGAACGTCTGACCGTAGGCGTGGGTGCCGTGGCTCGGGGTGCGGTCGGCGGGGCTGTTCAGCGCGGACCAGCGGCCGGTCACGGGCGGGTCGACCTCGACCGGTTCACGCGCGAGGCGCGGGTGGTCCGGGGCGCCGCCGCCCCACCGGTTGACCACGGTGATCAGGACGTAGGCCAGGGCCAGCGGCAGCAGGTTCCACAGGATCGGGTAGTCCCAGCCGAGGCAGATGTGGGCGGTCACCAGGGTGATGAAGCCCAGTTGCAGCCCTCGGAAGGTGATCATGGCGAGCTTGCGTGCGGACATGGTTCCCCCTGGTCGTCTCGGGTGCGGCACAGGCCCGGTCAGGGCCGCGCCGCGGACAGCAGCACCAGCAGCGGTACGACCCGGCCCGCCGGTACCTCGTGGCGGCCCCGGCCTGCGGTGTGGAGCCAGCCGGCGCCGGTGAGCTGGCGCAGGTGGTGGTAGATCTGACCGGTCGTGCCGA
The DNA here is from genome assembly GCF_054061295.1 of Streptomyces sp. TE5632. NCBI lineage: Bacteria > Bacillati > Actinomycetota > Actinomycetes > Kitasatosporales > Streptomycetaceae > Streptomyces > Streptomyces sp. TE5632. The sequence continues at coordinate 2,419,924 of NZ_JBSSEA010000003.1, forward strand.
CCCCGTCCAGCTCGGCGAGTTCGGCGGCGGTGCGGCGGCCGCCGAGGATCTCGCGGAGCAGCCGCAGCCGTACCGGGTGACCGAGGGCGGCGAGCGACTCGGCGGCGGCGGGCCAGTCGTCGTTCAGCAGTCCCTCGGTGAGCGCGCCGTGCTGCCACTCGTACTGCTCGCCGGTCGGCAGCCGGACCGCGCCGGTGAACAGCACGCCTCCGTCGGCCGCCGTCAGCTCGGCCAGCTGGTTCTTCAGGCCGTCCAGGGCCCAGAAGTCGCCCTCGCCCAGACGGGGAGCGCCGCGGCGCTCCGCCTCCAGTTCCGTCAGCCGGCGTTCGAGGTCGGCGACGCGCTCTTCGAGTTCCACGGCTTTGAGATTACGTAACTACGTAATTCCGTGCAAGCCCCGGTCGGCCTCCGCGAACGACGAAGCCCCCGACCGGTGGACCGGGCGGGGGCTTCGTACGGGAGACCCGAAGGCGAAGGCCGAAGATCAGGCCAGCAGGGCCGGGATCGTCTCCTCGTGGACCGTGCGCAGTTCCTCGAGGGTGAGCGCGAACTCGCCCTGGAGGTCCACCGTGTCCCCGTCGACGACTCCGATGCGGGTCGCCGGGAGGCCGCGTACGCCGCACATGTCGGTGAAGCGGACCTCCTCCGAACGCGGCACGGCGACGACGGCGCGGCCGGCCGACTCGGAGAACAGGAAGGTGAACGCGTCGAGCCCGTCCGGTACGACCAGACGCGCGCCCTTGCCGCCGAGCAGCGCCGACTCGACCACGGCCTGGATCAGACCGCCGTCGGACAGGTCGTGCGCGGAGTCGATCATGCCGTCGCGGGAGGCGGAGATCAGGATCTCGCCGAGCAGGCGCTCCCGGTCGAGGTCGACCTGCGGGGGCAGGCCGCCGAGGTGGTCGTGGACGACCTGGGACCAGGCCGAGCCGCCGAACTCCTCACGGGTGTCGCCGAGGAGGTAGATCAGCTGCCCCTCCTCCTGGAAGGCGACCGGCGTACGCCGCGCCACGTCGTCGATGACGCCGAGGACCGCGACCACCGGGGTCGGGTGGATGGCGGCCTCGCCGGTCTGGTTGTAGAGCGAGACGTTGCCGCCGGTCACCGGGGTGCCGAGCTGCAGACAACCGTCGGCCAGACCGCGCACGGCCTCCGCGAACTGCCACATGACCGCGGGGTCCTCCGGCGAGCCGAAGTTCAGGCAGTCGGAGACGGCGAGCGGCTTGGCACCGGTCGTCGCCACGTTGCGGTAGGCCTCCGCCAGGGCCAGCTGCGCCCCCGCGTACGGGTCGAGCTTGGCGTACCGGCCGTTGCCGTCGGTGGCGATGGCGACGCCGAGGCCGGTCTTCTCGTCGACGCGGATCATGCCGGCGTCCTCGGGCTGGGCGAGGACCGTGTTGCCCTGTACGAAGTGGTCGTACTGCCGGGTGATCCACTCCTTGGAGGCCTGGTTGGGCGAGCCCACCAGCTTCAGGACCTGGTCCTTCAGCTCGTCGGACGTCTGCGGCCGGGGCAGCTTGTTCGCGTCGTCGGCCTGGAGCGCGTCCTGCCAGTCGGGGCGGGCGTAGGGGCGCTCGTAGACCGGGCCGTCGTGGGCGACGGTGCGCGGGTCGACGTCGACGATCTTGCCGCCGTGCCAGAAGATCTCCAGCCGGTCGCCGTCGGTCACCTCACCGATGACGGTGGCGATGACGTCCCACTTCTCGCAGATCTCGAGGAAGCGGTCGACCTTCTCCGGTTCGACGACCGCGCACATGCGCTCCTGCGACTCGCTCATGAGGATCTCCTCGGGCGAGAGCGTGGAGTCGCGCAGCGGTACGTCGTCGAGGACGACGCGCATGCCGCCGGAGCCGTTGGAGGCCAGCTCGGACGTGGCACAGGACAGACCGGCCGCGCCGAGGTCCTGGATGCCGACGACCAGCTTCTCCTTGAAGGCCTCCAGGGTGCACTCGATGAGGAGCTTCTCCTGGAAGGGGTCGCCGACCTGGACGGCGGGACGCTTCGACGGCTTGGCGTCGTCGAAGGTCTCGGAGGCGAGGATCGAGGCGCCGCCGATGCCGTCGCCGCCGGTCCTGGCGCCGTACAGGATGACCTTGTTGCCGGGCCCGGAGGCCTTGGCGAGGTGGATGTCCTCGTGCCGCATGACGCCGATGGCACCGGCGTTGACCAGCGGGTTGCCCTGGTAGCAGGCGTCGAAGACGACCTCGCCGCCGATGTTGGGCAGGCCGAGGCAGTTGCCGTAGCCGCCGATGCCGGCGACGACGCCGGGCAGCACGCGCTTGGTGTCGGGGTGGTCGGCGGCGCCGAAGCGCAGCGGGTCCACGACGGCGACCGGGCGGGCGCCCATCGCGATGATGTCGCGGACGATGCCGCCCACGCCGGTGGCCGCGCCCTGGTAGGGCTCGACGTACGACGGGTGGTTGTGCGACTCGACCTTGAAGGTGACCGCGTAGCCCTGGCCGACGTCGACGACCCCGGCGTTCTCGCCGATGCCGACGAGCATCACGTCGGACTCGGGGGCCTTCTCGCCGAACTGGCGGAGGTGGACCTTGGAGGACTTGTACGAGCAGTGCTCGGACCACATCACCGAGTACATGGCGAGCTCGGCGCCGGTCGGGCGGCGGCCGAGGATCTCCACCACCCGCTCGTACTCGTCCTTCTTGAGGCCGAGTTCGGCCCAGGGCAGCTCGACGTCGGGGGTCTTCGCCGCGTGCTCGACCGTGTCCAGAGGCGTCCGGCTCATGCGTTGACCAGCTTCTTGAGGATCGAGGTGAAGAACGGGAGGCCGTCGGTGCGACCGGTGCCGATCAGTGACTCGACGGCGTGCTCGGGGTGCGGCATCAGACCGACGACGTTGCCCGCCGCGTTGGTGATGCCGGCGATGTCGTTGAGCGAGCCGTTGGGGTTGAAGTCGAGGTACCGGAAGGCGACGCGGCCCTCGGCCTCCAGCTCGTCCAGCGTGTACTGGTCGGCGACGTAGCGGCCGTCCATGTTCTTCAGCGGGATGTGGATCTCCTGGCCGGCCGTGTAGTCGGTGGTCCAGGCGGTCTCCGCGTTCTCCACCCGCAGCTTCTGGTCACGGCAGATGAAGTGCAGGTGGTCGTTGCCCAGCATGCCGCCGGGGAGCAGGTGCGCCTCGGTGAGGATCTGGAAGCCGTTGCAGATGCCGAGGACCGGCAGTCCCGCCTTCGCCTGCTCGATGACGGTGTCCATCACCGGCGAGAAACGGGCGATGGCCCCGGCGCGCAGGTAGTCGCCGTAGGAGAATCCGCCGCACAGCACGACCGCGTCGACCTGCTTGAGGTCCTTGTCCTTGTGCCAGAGCGCCACGGGTTCGGCGCCCGCGAGCCGGATCGCGCGCTGCGAGTCCCGGTCGTCGAGGCTGCCGGGGAAAGTGACGACGCCAATACGAGCGGTCACTTCACGGCCTCCGAGACTTCCTCGACCCTGACGGTGAAGTCCTCGATCACGGTGTTGGCGAGGAAGGATTCCGCAAGATCATGAATGCGGGCGAGCGCGGCCTCGTCGACCGGCCCGTCAACTTCCAGTTCGAATCGCTTTCCCTGACGGACGTCCGAGATCCCCTCGAAACCCAGCCGCGGCAGTGCGCGCTGCACCGCCTGGCCCTGGGGGTCGAGGATCTCCGGCTTGAGCATGACGTCGACTACGACGCGTGCCACTGGCACTCCCGGTGTGTGGTGCTGAGCAGGTCCCTTCAGACTACCCGCACAAAATTTCTACGCGAGTAGAGTTGGAGGAATCTACGTGACCCCGATCACGATTCGGCGTCGCGGGGAGGTGCCCGGGAAAAGATCCGGGAAAGATCCGCGATCTGTCACGTATCGCTATTGCGCACCGGACACGCGGGAAGATTTAGTCGAGCTTCACAATGCATTGCCGAGCACTGTACAAATGAATTGTCATTAGCAGATGGTTTGCCCGTTTACAGGCGGACGCCGACATCTCCGCGACACCCGGGGCGTCCTCACCGACGTCACCACAGAGGCGTCGCACGAAGGGACCGATTATTCGTGGCGCAGAAGGTCGTGGTCACTCTCTTTGACGACATCGACGGCTCGGAAGCGGCGGAAACGATCGCCTTCGGACTCGACGGCAAGTCGTACGAGATCGATCTGAACGAAGCCAACGCCGGCGACCTGCGGAAGGCGCTCGCACCCTACGTGCAGGCCGGCCGCAAGCGCTCCCGCTCGGGCCGGACGTACCGGCAGACGGAGGTCGCCCCCGCTCCGGCGGCCGTGCGCGCCTGGGCGCTGTCGAACCAGATGGACGTCCCCGCGCGCGGACGGATCCCCAAGCGGATCTACGAGGCGTTCGCCGCGGCGCAGTGAGGCGGGCACGGCGGGACGGGTGTGACGGGGCGCGCGGTGCGGCGGGGTGCGCCCCGATCATCCGGGTCCCGGCCATCCGGGTCCCGGCCATCCGGCCCCCGAGGCAGCCGACTTGCACAACACCCCCGTTGATCAGCTAGAGTCTGGAGCACACCGCGAGGCCAGGCCGAAAGGCCCAGCTCACGGAGTACATGCGGGTGTAGTTCAGTAGTAGAACATCCCCCTTCCAGGGGGAAGGCGCAGTGTGCAATTCCTGTCACCCGCTCTGCGTAGTCGTACCGATCGGCGCATTCGATCAGGTAGGCTGGTGCTCGCACCGATCGGTGAAAGCCGGTCGGGGGCAATGCGGACGTAGCTCAGCTGGTAGAGCGCAACCTTGCCAAGGTTGAGGTCGCGAGTTCGAACCTCGTCGTCCGCTCGGGAATCAGACCCCGGTCCATCGGACCGGGGTCTTTTCGTGCTGCCGTGACCCTCTCGGTGCCCGTGCGAGACGGCCCGGCGGCGTTCTGACATTTGTCACGCCCAGTGGTGACAGCCCGCACGGCCGCCTGGCCGATTGATCCTGAATGATCAAAGCATGCAAGGAAACGAACATGAACACGTGATCGAGGTCACTGACCTGCGCCGTGTGTACGGGGGCGGGTTCGAGGCCGTACGCGGGATCGACTTCTCCGTACGGCGCGGGGAGGTCTTCGCGCTGCTGGGCACCAACGGCGCGGGCAAGACCTCCACCGTCGAACTGCTGGAGGGCCTCGCGGTGCCGACCGGCGGTCAGGTCAGGATCTTCGGTCACGACCCGTACACCGACCGCGCCGTGGTGCGGCCTCGCACCGGTGTGATGCTCCAGGAAGGCGGCTTCCCCTCCGACCTGACCGTCATGGAGACCGCGCGGATGTGGGCCGGCACCGTGAGCGGGGCCCGTCCTCCGCAGGAGGTGCTGCCGCTGGTCGGACTGGCCGGGAAGGACGACGTACGGGTCAAGCAGTTGTCCGGGGGTGAGCGGCGCCGCCTCGACCTGGCCCTCGCGCTGCTCGGCGACCCCGAGGTGCTGTTCCTCGACGAGCCGACGACCGGCCTGGACGCCGAAGGGCGCCGCGACACCTGGCGTTTGGTGCGGGCCCTGCGCGACAACGGCACGACCGTGCTGCTGACCACCCACTACCTCGAGGAGGCCGAGGCACTGGCCGACCGTCTCGCGATCATGCACAAGGGGCGCATCGCCACCACCGGCACCCCCGCCGAGGTGACCGCCGCGCAGCCGTCGCGGATCACCTTCGAACTGCCCCACGGCTACTTCCCCGGTGACCTGCCGCCGCTCGACGGCCTGGGCGTGACCGGGCACGAACTGGACGGACGGATCATCCGGCTGCACACCCGTGAGCTGCAACGGGCGGCCACGGGTCTGCTGGTGTGGGCCGAGCGGACCGGTGTGGAACTGAAGGGGCTGGATGTGCGCTCGGCGTCGCTGGAGGAGGCGTTCCTGGGCATAGCCCGGGAAGCCTCCGCGCGCGAAACCCTCGAGCAGGGGGAGAGCAACACCACGGGAAAGGAGTACGCGGCATGAGCGGGACGGTCAGCACGACCAAGGAGTCGGCCAAGGAGTCGACCGGGGGGACGGCCGAGGGGGCGAGCGGCGGGAACACCGCGGTCAGCACCCCCGTGGGACGCATGCGGGCCCTCGCCCGAGCCGAGTTGGCGCTGTTCGGACGCAGCAGGGGCACGCTCTTCGCCGCGCTCTTCGTGCCGCTGGTGCTTCCGCTCAGCCTGTACTCGGCGGCCGACGGGATGGACCTCGACAAGGTGGGTCTCAGTATCGGCGCGGTGATCCTGCCCGGCGCGATCGGCTTCTCCCTGCTGTTCGCCGTCTACACGGCGCTCGTCGGCGTCTTCGTCACCCGGCGCGAGGAACTGGTGCTGAAGCGGCTGCGCACCGGGGAGCTGCGGGACGCCGAGATCCTGTGCGGGGCCTCGCTCCCGGCCGTCGTCACCGGGCTGGTGCAGTCGCTGCTGCTGGCGGTGGGCTGCGCACTGCTCCTGGACGTGGCCGCGCCGCAGGCCGTCCATCTGTCCGTACTGGGGCTGCTGCTGGGCCTGGGGCTGTGCGCGGCGCTCGCCGCCGTCACCGCGGGCTTCACCCGGACCACCGAGAGCGCGCAGGTCACCGCGATGCCGGTGACCATAGTGTCGATGCTCGGCTCCGGGATGGTGGTCCCGCTGGAGGTGCTGCCCGACCGGCTGGCCTCCTTCTGCGAACTGCTGCCCCTCACCCCCGTCATGACCCTGCTGCGCGGCGGCTTCACCGGCAACCTGTCCGGCTCCGAGACACTGTTCGCCGTGGCGACCGGCGCGGCCTGGGCGCTGCTGTCGGTGTTCGCCGTCCGCCGCTGGTTCCGCTGGGAACCGAGGCGCTGACGTGCCGGCGCCGGGAGGCGGGGACATGGGCGGGCCGGGCGGCTGGTGGGGGAGCAAGAGCACCCCGGCCAAGGTGGAGACGTACACCCGGTGGTCGTTCCACTCCTTCGCCCTGGTCGAGTTCATGGCGGCCGGCGGACCGGTGATCGGGCGGTTCGGGCACCTCGGGCCGAGGCTCGCCGCTCCCCTGCTGCTCGTGATCGCCGTGCACTGCGCGCTGTGCGCCGTGACCGCCTCGCGGGCGCTGGACTGGCTGCGCGGGCAGCGGGAGCAGCCGCTCCGGCTGCTGTGGGCGCTCGGTGTCGTCTCCGCGGTCGTCACGGTGACCGCCGTGGCGCTCGCCGAGCACGGGTCGGCGAACCGCGACGTCGCCGAAACGGTCGCCGGGGTCCTGATGCTCGTCCCGTCCTTCGGCGCCGGGATCGTCGCGCTCGGGGTGCGCAGCCGGCCGCGGGTGTTCGGCTGGGTGGTGGGCTTCGCGGTCGGCACGGGACTGGTGTCCCTGCCCTTCGGTGTGTCCGCCCCGGACGCGCTGCTCTTCGCGGTGGTGATGCTGATCGGCGGCGGGTTCATGGCCTTCACCTCGGTGATCTCGGCCTGGCTGCTCAACACCGTGTACGAACTCGACGAGGCCCGGGAGACCCGTACCCGGCTCGCCGTCGCGGAGGAGCGGCTGCGGTTCGGACGGGATCTGCACGACGTCATGGGCCGCAACCTCGCCGTGATCGCGCTGAAGAGCGAGCTGGCCGTCCAACTGGCCCAGCGGGAGCGGCCGGAGGCGGTGACGCAGATGGTCGAGGTGCAGCGGCTGGCGCACGAGGCGCAGCGGGAGGTGCGCGAGGTCGTCCGCGGCTACCGTGAGGCCGACCTGGGCAGCGAACTCGCGGGCGCCAAGGGCGTCCTGGACGCGGCCGGCATCGACTGCACGGTCACCGGTTCGACGGCCGGGCTCCCGGCACAGGTGCAGTCCGCGCTGGGCTGGGTCGTACGGGAAGCGGTGACCAATGTGCTGCGGCACGGGGACGCACGGCGGTGTGCGGTGGGGATACGGGTGCTGAAGGGGCGGACGGTACTGACGGTGGAGAACGACGGTGTGCCGGAGAACGGCGGCTCGGGCCGGGGGTCCGGGCTGGTCGGGCTGTGTGAGCGGCTGGCCGAGATCGGCGGGACCCTGCGGGCCGGCCCGACCGGGGACGGGCGGTTCCTGCTGACGGCCGAGGTCCCGTTGCCGTCGGCCGCCGGTTCTGGAACGTTCCCCTCGGGGGAGTCCACCTCGTCACCCGCGCCCCGCACGAACGTGAGCGAGGTCATGCGATGACGACACCCCGGGACGCGCGTCCCGTCCGGCTGCTGCTCGCCGACGACGAGCATCTGATCCGGGGCGCGCTCGCCGCGCTGCTGTCCCTGGAGGACGACCTCCTGGTCGTCGCCGAGGCGGCCTCCGGTCCGGAGGCACTGGCGATGGCTCGGGCGCACGCCCCCGATGTCGCCGTACTGGATCTGCAGATGCCCGGCGCCGACGGCGTGAACGTCGCCACATCGCTGCGGGCGGAACTCCCCGGCTGCCGGGTGCTGATCGTGACCAGCCACGGGCGGCCCGGACACCTGAAGCGGGCGCTCGCGGCGGGTGTGCGCGGCTTCGTCCCCAAGACCGTCAGCGCACAGCGCCTCGCGGAGATCATCCGCGCGGTGCACGCGGGAAACCGTTACGTGGATCCCGAGTTGGCCGCCGACGCGATCGCCGCGGGTGACTCACCGCTGACCGCGCGCGAGGCCGAGGTGCTGGAACTCGCGGCCGACGGGGCGCCCGTGGCGGAGATCGCGGAGCGGGCCGCGCTGTCCCAGGGGACCGTGCGCAACTATCTGTCGTCGGCCGCGTCGAAACTCGGTGCGGAGAACCGTCATGCCGCGGTACGCCTCGCCCGCGAGCGAGGTTGGGTATAGTTGGCCTCGCGCCACGGCGCAACGCGGACGTAGCTCAGCTGGTAGAGCGCAACCTTGCCAAGGTTGAGGTCGCGAGTTCGAACCTCGTCGTCCGCTCCACACCGAGGCCCCGGTCATCGACCGGGGCCTTCGCCGTTCCCTCAGCTCCAGCTCATGCCCGTCAAACGCTCGTACGCCTCCACGTACTTCGCCCGGGTCGCGTCGACGACGGGCTGCGGCAGCGCCGGCGGGGGCTGCTCGCTCGCGCGGTCCCAGCCCGACTCGGCGGAGGTCAGCCAGTCCCGCACGTACTGCTTGTCGTACGACGGCTGCGCGTGGCCCGGCTCCCACTGCTCGGCCGGCCAGAAGCGGGAGGAGTCCGGGGTGAGCACCTCGTCCGCGACGACCAGGGTGTCGCCGTCGAAGCCGAACTCGAACTTGGTGTCCGCGAGGATGATCCCCCGGTCGCGGGCGATGTCCCGGGCACGGGTGTACGCGGCGAGGGTGGCCTGCCGCAGCTGCGCCGCGACGTCGGCGCCGACCTGGCGGGCGACCTCCTCGTAGGAGACGTTCTCGTCGTGCTCGCCGACGGCGGCCTTGGTGGCCGGGGTGAAGATCGGGGCCGGCAGTTCCGATCCGTCCACCAGGCCCTCGGGCAGGGCGAGGCCGCAGACCGTGCGGGACTCCCGGTACTCGGCGAGGCCCGAACCGGTGAGGTAGCCACGGGCCACACACTCCACGGGGGCCATCCGCAGGGACTTGCAGACGAGTGTGCGGCCCGCCCAGTCGGCGGGGGCTCCCGCGGGGAGTTCGGTGCTCAGGACGTGGTGCGGGACCAGGTCGGCGAGCTGGTCGAACCACCAGAGGGAGAGCTGGGTGAGGACCCTGCCCTTGTCCGGGATCTCGGTCGGCAGCACCCAGTCGTAGGCGGAGATGCGGTCACTGGCGACCATGACGAGGTCGCCGGCCTCGTTCCGGTACAACTCGCGCACCTTTCCGGTGTGCAGATGCACCAGGCCCGGAACCTGGATCGGCTCGGGCTTCTCGACGAATCCGGACACGGTTCCTCCGCGTGGCTCGGAACAGCAGGACACCCCGCGGGGCTCGCTCCGCTCGCGCACGGTGGCGGTGGGAGACGGCGGGACAGTGACGCCAATTGTCCCGTACGAACAGCCGTCCCCGCCGCTCGGGGGCGGCCGCGGGGGCCCACGGGCCGGAGCCGGTCAGGTCAGGCGTGTTTGCAGATGCGGTCGAGGAGGTTGGCCGTGGCGCGCTGGATGCGGGGGTCGCTCCGGCCGGGGCCGTCCAGGGCCGGGGACCAGGCGAGCGTCCCCGACGCGAAGACCCACGCGCCGGAGGGCGCCCGGTAGAGGGAGGTCTCCTGGTGCCGTCCGCCGTCCGCCCGGTCGGTGTACGGGGAGTGCGCGAGCAGGACCCGCTCCTCGTGCTCGGGCAGTGGGGTGCGCGGGAAGTAACGGTCGGCCCCGACCGCGACCAGCCCCTCGATCCCGTCGCCCTCGAACGCCCCCGTCCCCTCCCACAGCCAGTGGTCGGCGTTGCGCACGATCAGCGGATGCGGTGCGGGGACCTGACCGGCGTACTGGATGCCGAGCAGCTGCTGCTCGGCGCGGTCCGTCTCCCGCCACAGCGACGGTCTGCCCGGAGTCCTGCGTTCCGGCGCTCGGCGTTCCGGGGTCCGGCGTCTGCGGCGGGTCAGCAGGCGGTCGGGGGCTCCGGACGGGGAGGGGGCGAGCTCCACCTGCCCGTGCATGGTGCGGGCGGAGAGGAAGACGAGGGAGGTGCCGTGCCCACGGGCGTGTTCCACGGTGTCGCGCATGGCCTGGGACCAGTACACGTCGGGACCGGGGAAGACCATCCCTCGGTAGCGGGTGGGATCGACCCGGCCGGCGTGCAGGTCGCCGGCGTCGGCGTAGGCGAGGTCGTAGCCGTAGCGTTCGGCCCAGCGGATGACGTCGTAGGTGTGACCGGCGTACGACGGCAGGCCGGTGCCCGCGTAAGGGCGGTCGAAGGAGACGGTGGTCGCCGCCGCGTCGGCCTCGTCGAGCGGCTGCCCCTCCTCGTCCCACGGGTAGCGGTTGTGGGCCTGCCAGGTGATGTCGGGCAGCACCAGGAGCAGGTCCGCCGGGCGGTCGTCGCGCACCGTGAAGGGGATGTGGGACCGGTGGCGGCCGTCGGCGGTGGTCAGGACGGCCACGTAGGCGCCGACGCTCCAGTCCGACGGGACCCGTAACCGCCAGGACAGCCACCAGTGGTGGCAGGAGACCGTGCGGTCTGCGGTGAGCGGCGGCGGCTGCGCGATGCCTGCCAGGCGGGGACCGGACGTGATCCGGGCGGCGCGCTGCCCGTCGTGGTGGCCGACGCGGTGGACGTCGACGCCGAACTCCTGGGGCGGGTCGACGGAGACGTGGAAGTCGATCGTCCCTCCGGGTGCCACCCCGCCGGTGGAACTGAACCCCTCGATCCGGCGGCGGCCCTGCTCCGGTCCCATGGTCGCTCCCCTCCCCGGCCCCGTCGGCCCCGTTGCCGGCGGTCGCCGGTGTGCTTGTCGTATGTCGCAAGCCCTGGTCACGGAGCACGAGCAGGGCAAGCACATCACATGGGGCACACGTTCCATCACCCTTCGCCGTAAACCGGTCAAAAACGGAAGATGGAACTCCGGTTGATGTCGATGGGGCGGGAGTTGCGGGGAGACCGGCTCAGACGAGCCGTACGGGCTTCTCCGGGCGTATGCCCTGCCGGGTCAGCCACAGGCGCAGGGCCACAGGATCGCCGTTCTCGATCAGCGTCATGACCTGGGCGGGGAGGTCCGTGGCACGTACACCGCCGATGAGGAGGGCCGGGCCGTCGAGCCAGTCGAGCCCGGGGGCCGCGCCCGCGGTGTCCATGGCCGCGCAGCAGACCATCGCCATGATGTGGTCGGCGAGCAGTTCGCGGCCGGTGCGCGGGGGCTGGAGGGGGAGCAGGGGCAGCGCCCTGTCGTCCCAGAGGGAGGCGGGGTCGGCCGGTGCGGGGGGAGCGGTCGGGGCGCTCTCGGCCGAGGTGAGTGCGGAGACGGGTATGGATGCGGCCGCGGCCGCGGCCCGCTCGGTGGCCGCGGCGCCCTCGCGGGCCACTTCGGCGCTGATCCGGGCGGCCAGGGCGGCACTGCGCGGGGTGGTTCCGGCGAGGTCCTCGTCGTCGGGGTCCGCGTCGTAGTCGGCGGCGGCGTTTCCCGGTCCCGTGTGTACGGGCGGTTCCGCGCGCGGGACCGGCACCGGGTCCGTCAGGTGGTCGAGGACGCGGGAGAGGGTCGGGCCGTCGGAGCCCAGGCCCTCCCCGCCGACGGCGGGGCGTACGCCGAGGGCGTCCAGAACGCGGTGGAGCCGGGCCGCGTCCGTACGCCATTTGCGGTCGACGACCTCCTCCGGGTAGTCGCCCCAGCGGACCGGCGACCACTCGGGCCCGCTCCCGGCGGGGCCGCCGTGGAAGAGGCGGGCGGCGAGGAGGGAGGTGGCCTCGTCCACCGCGCCGGGCTCTTCGAGCAGGTCGCAGGCGGGACGCTCACCGAGGCGGGAGGCGAACCCCTCGGCCAGCCGGTCCCGGCGGGACAGCTCGGTGAGCGCGGCCACCACCCCGGCGTTGAGCCGTGAGGGCCAGCGGCCCATCCGCCAGGCGGGCAGCGCCACCCGGGTGAGCAGCCGGTCCCAGCCCGCGTACGCCAGCCCCACCTGTTCCTGGGCGACGATCCTCAGCCCGTAATCCACGGCCTGGGCGCGGTCGGCCGCCGCCGCGGCGACCCCGCGCTCCATCTCTGCGGTGTGCACCCGACAGCCGCGCAGCAACGACCGCGCGACCCAGCCGACACCCGCGAACACCGCCCGGAACACCGGCCCGCGCCGAGGCTCCGAGGTCACGGCCACCGCCGCGTCGAGACCCCGGACGAAACGCCGGGCGGCGGCTATGTCCGGGTGCGCCGAGGGTCCCGTACCGGCGACGACCGGGGCGAGGACCGCGCGCAACTCGCCGACACGCATCCACCACAGGAACGGGGAGCCGATCACCAGCACGGGTGCGGCGACGGTCGTCCGGCGGTGCGGAGGCCGTCCCGAGCCCGTTGTGTCACCGTGTTCCTCGACGGGCGGGGGGCCGTGCGCCGGGTGGGTGCGGTCCTCCAGCCAGCTGTCGCAGTCCGGGGTGAGCGCTATCGCGGACGGAACGGGAACGTCGAGCCGGTCGGCGAGGTCGCGCACCATCCGGTACAGGTCCGGGGCCGCCCTCTCGGCGATCGGGACCGTCGGGCTCATGGCGGGCCGGGCACGGGAGACGACCAGGGCGACTCCGGCGGCGGCGAGCAGGACCAGTACCGCGAGCGGCGTGAGCGTCCAGCGGACGACGTCCCAGCCGGTGCCGACGAAATGGCCGGTGGAGCCGCCGACGAGCAGGATCACGGCGACGGCCGCGGGCAGCAGGGCGACGGCCAGTGCCCTGCTGCGCAGGCGGAGTACCGCGAGCGCCCGTGAACGCGCCGACTGCGCACCCGCGTCCCTGCCCATGCCGCCTCCGCTCATGCTCATGCCCCTGCCTCACCCCCTCCCGACGGTCCTGACGCTCTCCTGGCACGCTCTCCTGGCGTTGCCCACTCCCCCACTGTGACACCCGTCACTGACATCGCAATGCCGGTGAGCCAAGTGCCGGAGCATGCCGGAACACTTGCGCGGCACCCTAGTTGGGGCCCCGGCCCTCGTCAGCCGGATGGCATATCGGTCACTCGATGGAATGGCTCAGGGCAAAGGTGAGTGACGGACGGCAAAGTTCGGGCCCCGGATCCTGAGGCGGATCGGGGCCCGTGGGGTTCATCGGTGCCTGCGAGGGCTCATGCGCCCTTGGCCGCCTCCGCCGCGATGTCCGTGCGGTGCTGGGAGCCGTCGAGGCGGATACGGGAGACCGCGCGGTAGGCACGGTCGCGGGCCTCGGTGAGGTCCGCGCCGGTCGCCGTGACGGACAGCACCCGGCCGCCCGCGCTGACGATCTCGTCGCCCACCTGCTTCGTCCCCGCGTGCAGCACGTACGCGTGCGGGCCGTCCTGGGCGGCGACCTCGTCCAGGCCGGTGATCGGGTCGCCGGTGCGCGGGGGGCCGGGGTAGTTGTGCGAGGCGACGACGACCGTGACGGCGGCGTCGTCGCTCCAGCGCAGCGGCTCCAGGTCGGCGAGGTTGCCGGTGGCGGCGGCCATCAGCAGCTCGGCCAGCGGGGTCTTCAGACGGGCCAGCACGACCTGCGTCTCGGGGTCGCCGAACCGGGCGTTGAACTCGATCACGCGCACGCCGCGCGAGGTGATCGCGAGACCGGCGTAGAGCAGGCCGGAGAAGGGGGTGCCGCGTCGCCGCAACTCGTCGACGGTCGGCTGCAGGACCGACCGCGTGACCTCGTCGACCAGCTTCGGGTCGGCCCACGGCAGCGGGGAGTACGCCCCCATGCCGCCGGTGTTGGGACCCGCGTCGCCGTCCAGCGCGCGCTTGAAGTCCTGGGCGGGCTGGAGGGGCAGCACGGTCTCGCCGTCGGTCACGGCGAAGAGGGACACCTCGGGACCGTCCAGGTACTCCTCGATGACCACCTGCTTGCAGGCCTCGGCGTGCGCCCTGGCGACCTCGAGGTCGTCGGTGACGACCACGCCCTTGCCCGCGGCGAGCCCGTCGTCCTTGACGACGTGGGGAGCGCCGAAGGCGTCGAGGGCGGCGGCGGCCTCGACGGGGGTGGTGCAGACGTACGACCGTGCCGTGGGCACGCCCGCACCCGCCATGACGTCCTTCGCGAAGGCCTTGGAGCCCTCCAGCCGGGCGGCCTCCCTGGAGGGGCCGAAGGCGGCGATGCCCGCTTCGCGCACGGCGTCGGCGACACCGGCGACGAGGGGGGCTTCCGGGCCGACCACCACGAGGTCCACGCCGAGCCGTGTGGCCAGCGCGGACACGGCCGCGCCGTCCAGGGCGTCGACCTGGTGCAGCTCGGCCACCTCGGCGATACCGGCGTTGCCGGGGGCGCAGTGGAGCGCGGTGACGTCGGGATCGAGGGACAGAGAACGGCACAGGGCGTGTTCGCGGGCACCGCTGCCGATGACGAGGACCTTCACGGGGCCAGCCTAACGGGACCGGAGGCGTTCGCCTTGTGCGGGCTTCCGAAGGACCGGGGCGGACGGGTTCGTGCGTTCCTCCAATCCGCCCGGCCGCTCCACTCGTTCGGGTCTGCTCGTTCGGGTCTACTCGTTCGTGAGTTCCTCGATCACGGTCGCACCCAGCTCCCGGACGATCAGCTCCTTGCCGGAGAGGGCGGACTCGTCCAGGTCGGGGTCGTCCTCCTCGGGGACGTCGTCCTCGGGGGAGACGGGGGGCGGGGGTTCCGGAGCGGAGGGCCGAGGCGCCGGTGCCGGGGCGGGCACGGGGGGCGCCTGCTGCGCGGAGGCATACCCGGACGGACCCGACGGCTGGGCGGCCCCGGAGCGCTGACCGGCGCCGGCACCCCCGTAACCACCGCCACCGCCGCCCGAGCCGCCACCACCGTCGCCACCGGCGCCGTAACCCGCAGCGCCCCCGCCGCTCCGGCCGCCCCCGGGGGCCGGAGCCGCCGCACCGCCCCCGGACGGGTCGACGACGGCCTCGATCTTCCACTGCACGTTGAACTGCTCACCCAGGGCCTGCCGCAGCACGTCCTCGCTGCCACTGCTCAGGAAGTTGTCCCGCGCGCCGGAGTTCACGAAGCCGATCTGGAGGGTCGTACCGTCGAAACCGGTCACCTGGGCGTTCTGGCTGAGCAGGATCCAGGTGAATCGACGGCGGTTCTTGACCACCTCGAGGATGTTCGGCCAGAGCGTGCGGGGATCGAGCCCGCCGCCACCGCCCCCAAAGGGCCCGGGGCCCGCCTGGGGCGTCTGGGGCGTCTGGGGCACAGACGCGGGGGTGGAGGCGGGAGCGGGGGCGGGTGCGCCCGGAGCGGCGGCCTGGGGCCGCCCGCCGCCCGCCGCTGCGGCCGTGGGCCAGCCCCCGGGCCGGCGACCGCCCCCGGCGGGGGCCGCGGTGGGCCAGGCCCCCGGGGCGGGCGCACCGGGCACGGGCTCGCTCGGCCCCGCAACGGGCGGAGCCGCCGAAGCTGCAGCCGGAGGCTGAACGGGAGCCGGAGCCGGAGGCGCGGCAACCGGAGGCACCGGAGCCGGAGGCTGCACCGGCGAAGGCGGGAGCGAGGGCGAGGGCGGGACCTGCCCCCGCGCCGCGGCCCGAGCCGCGGCCGGACCGCCCCCCGGCGGAACCGGGGCGCCCTCGGCTTCCCCATGGACACCGCCCCCCGGCACGTACCCCATGGTCGGCATGCCGGCGGCTGGACCGCCCGCCGAGAAGTTCACGCCCCGCTCGATCCGGTCCAGGCGGGCCATGACCGACCGCTCGTCGCCGTACGCGGCGGGCAGCAGCACGCGGGCGCAGATCAGCTCGAGCTGGAGCCGGGGCGAGGTGGCGCCCCGCATCTCGGTGAGCCCCTCGTTGACGAGGTCGGCGGCGCGGCTGAGCTCGGCGGCGCCGAAGACACCGGCCTGGGCCTGCATCCGCTCGATGACATCGGCGGGGAAGTCGATGAGCCCCTTCTCCGCGGCGTCCGGGACCGCGGCGAGGATCACCAGGTCCCGGAGCCGCTCGAGCAGATCGGTGACGAACCGCCGCGGGTCGTTGCCCCCCTCGATCACGCGGTCGACGACCTCGAAGGCCGCGGCACCGTCGCCCGTGGCGAAGGCCTCGACCACGGAGTCGAGGAGCGAGCCGTCCGTGTACCCGAGCAGGGAGGTGGCCATGGCGTACGTCACACCGTCGGGACCGGCGCTCGCGAGCAACTGGTCCATGACGGACATCGAGTCACGCACGGACCCGGCACCGGCCCGCACGACGAGCGGCAGCACGCCGTCCTCGACGGGGCTGCTCTCCTTGTCGCACACCTCGCCGAGGTAGTCCCGGAGGACCCCGGGCGGCACCAGCCGGAACGGATAGTGGTGCGTACGCGACCGGATCGTCCCGAGGACCTTCTCGGGTTCGGTGGTCGCGAAGATGAACTTCAGATGCTCCGGAGGCTCCTCGACGACCTTGAGCAGGGCGTTGAAGCCCTGCGAGGAGACCATGTGGGCCTCGTCGATGATGTAGATCTTGTACCGGCTGTGGGCGGGCCCGAAGAACGCCTTCTCGCGCAGGTCACGGGCGTCGTCCACACCACCGTGGGACGCGGCGTCGATCTCGATGACGTCGATCGATCCCGGCCCGTTGCGCGCGAGGTCCTGACAGGACCGGCACTCGCCGCACGGCGTCGGCGTGGGGCCCTTCTCGCAGTTCAGGCACCGGGCCAGGATGCGCGCGCTGGTCGTCTTGCCGCAGCCTCGCGGACCGCTGAACAGGTACGCGTGATTGACCCGGTTGTTCCGCAGCGCCTGCTGCAGCGGGTCGGTGACATGTTCCTGCCCGATGACCTCGGCGAACGACTCCGGGCGATAGCGGCGGTACAGCGCGAGAGACGACACACCTACGAGGTTATAGGCGCCCACCGACATCGGGCCCCGCCCTCGGGCACGCCCCGCGCGTACGGGGGCCGGAAACGCGAACGCCCCCCACGCACCCGCCAGAGCCGACCTACCCTTGCTGCCTTCCGGCCCTGGGGGAGTTCAGTCAGATAGCGCCGCGTGAGGGGCTGCGCAAAGGCTACCTCATCTCGCGGGGGCGGAACGAGTTCGCAAGCACTCCCCTCGGTCATGTAATGTTCCTGCCGGAGGATTCGCCTAGTGGCCTAGGGCGCACGCTTGGAAAGCGTGTTGGGGGCAACCCCTCAAGGGTTCGAATCCCTTATCCTCCGCCAGTGCCTCACCGGGCACGAAGTCGAAGGGCCCCACCGCTCGCGGTGGGGCCCTTCGACGTGTTCCGGCCCTCCCTGCGGACACCTCGCCCGCACCCGTGCTCCTCAGTCGCGAAGCCGCGCCCCCTCCCGCACCGGCTGCGGCAGGAGACTCGCCGTGAGCGGCCCGACCGGGCGCGAGGTGGTCCGGGCCGCTCTTTCGAAGCGGCTCGGGAACGGGTACTTCCGCTCCAGGAAGGCGCGGATGGCGGTCTGGGCCGCCGCCCTGTCCGCCGGGGCGGTGTCCACGTCGTTGAGGCAGAAGAAGTCGATGTCCTCACCGGCCGCGAGGCGGGCCAGGCGCCGCCGCATGTCCGGTGTGCCCAGTTGCACGTAACGGAAGCGGTAGTCGGCCGGGACCGCCCGGCCGGTCGCGATCGCCCAGTGGTGGTGGAGCGTGGACGCCGGTGCGACGTCGGAGGTGGAGCGGAAGCGCGAGTAGGAGGTCCGCTCGAGCTCCTCGATTCCGAGGCTCTCCATCTCCCGCAGGACCGACAGCAGCTGGGGATGCGGAGTGTGCAGCGACTTGTGGGTGATGTGTCTGCCGTGGAAGCGCCTGATCACCTCGCGGGTGTTCTTGCCCGCGGAGTTCGGGGCCGGCTCCAGTGGGTGCGGGGCACCGACGCCGAGTTTCAGCGGGGACAGTGGGATCCGGGCGATGCCGTTGCCGTGGAAGAAGTGCTCGGCCCGTACCGGGCGATTGATGAAGACGTCGTCGTTGAAGTAGAGGTAGTGCTCCGACAGACCCGGGATGTGATGCAGCCGACTCTCTATCGCGTGCGAGTTGAAGACGGGAAGCGCGTCGGCCGGGAGGATGTCCCGGTGGTCGATCACGGTCAGACCCTCCGCTTCCGGGTCCAGCCAGGCGGGGATCTGGGAGTCGGTCACGAGGTAGACGTGCCGGACGAACCCGGCGTACATCCGCAGCGAGCGCAGCGAGTACCTCAGCTCGTCATGGCTGGTGTAGCGGGAGGCGCCGGTCTCGCGCGGAGCGATGACACCGTCGGAGAGCTCCTGATGGGCGCGGCGCTTCGCGGCCATCGCCGGCTCGTCCCCGTCGACCCAGGTGTACACGGCGTCGACGGGGAAGCGCACCTCGTCGATGCCCGGCTCGGCGAACGGGGCGAACGTCGGCACGCTGCGGTGGCGGCACGCCACCGCAGCGTGCCGCTGCGCCGCCACCGGGAGCACTTCCGACACGGGGTTGCGGCGCGGGGCGACGAGCGCCGGGCCGAAGACGTCCGGCAACCGGCTGCCGGGCACGGTGAGCCAGGAGGGGTCCGTGCCCGGGGCTGCGGCGAGGTCCCGGCCGTGACACCAGAACTCGATGTCGCACCCCGTCTCGAGACCGGTGAGCACCTGCCCTCCCGGGCCGAGGCGCACCATGCCGGTGCGGAGCACCGCGGCCCGCCTCAGCGCCCGCGGCAGCTTTCCGTCGGCCCACAGCGCCGCCTTCGTCACGGCACCGTCCGGCCCGACGGTGCCGACGTACCCGGCGGTGCCGGCGAAGTGCTGAGCGGCCTGCGAGAGGATCACGCCGCGGTACGTCTCCTCGACGCCGATGACCTGTCGCGGCGCACCGTGCCCGTGGTCGGCGGGGACCAGGAAGTACGGGACGTCGAGTCCTTCCAGGAGGGCGCACACCTGCTCGAGATCGGCTTCGGCGGCGTCCGCGGCGGTGTAGTCGGCGACCGTGCGGCCGTACAGCCGCATCGGTCCGAAGGCGACCCGGCGCAGTCCGGGGACGGTGGCCCGCAGGCGCCGTCGGGACCGCGCCGCACGCAGCGCCCAGAGCCGGGTCGACGGCCAGAGCCTCAGGCGTACCAGCGAGCCCTGGGCGGCCCGCACGCCCCCGAGCGCTCCGAGGCGGTGACGGATGTCCGTGCGGTCCATGCCGTGCATGCTCCCGCCCCCCGTCACTTCTGCTTCTCGAAGGGGCTCGCGAAGGGGAAGTAGTGCTCCAGGAACTCGTTCATCCGGACACCGACCTGCTCCCGCTCCTCGGGCAGCACGTCGACGTCGTTGAGGCAGAAGAAGTCGAAGCGGCGGTTGCGGCGCAGATCGGCCAGGCGTCGTTCGGCGTCCGGGCGGCTGATGTTCACATACCGGAAGCTGTACTTGCCCGGCATGCCGCGGCCGGTCATCAGCGCGTACTGGTAGAGCAGCGGGGCCGTCATGGCGATGTCCTGCGGCGAGCGGAAGCGGGACGCCGTGGTGCGGCTGATGTCCTCCGGGAAGAGCTCCTCGAGCGCTTCCAGCGTCTTGCGCTGCTGCGGCAGTGGGGTGTGCATGAAGTTGTTCGTCGTCATCCGCCCGAACTTCTCCAACAGCAGCCGCCGGACGTTCTTGCTCGCGGAGTTGGTGGCCGTCTCCTCGGCGTGCGGCTTGCCGACGCCTATCTTGAGCGGGGAGACCGGGATCTTCATCAGACCGCTGCCGTGGAAGAACTGCGCCGCGGTGACCCGGCGACCGACGAACACGTCGTCGTTGAAGTACAGATAGTGCTCCGACAGGCCCGGGATGTGGTGCAGCCGCGTCTCGATCGCGTGTGAGTTGAACACCGGCAGGACGCCCTGCGGGAAGATGTCGCGGTGGTCGACGACCGTGATCCCCGGGGCCCCGTCGTCGAGCCAGTGCGGCTTCTGGCCGTCGGTCACGATGTAGATGTGCCGGACGAAGTCGGCGTACATCGCGAGCGAGCGCAGCGAGTACTTCAGCTCGTCATGGCTGGTGTACCGGGAGGCGTTGGTCTCCTTGTCCAGGATCTCGGCGATGCCGCGCTCCTGGTACCGGGCCCGCTTGACCCGCATCTCCGGCTCCTCGCCGTCCACCCAGGTGTAGACGACGTCGACCGGGAAGGTCACGTCGTTCACGGTCGGCAGGGTGAGCGGGACGAAGCTCGGCAGCTCCCGGTCGCCGACCCGCACCGTGGCCGGCTTCTGCTCGGACGCCGGCAGCACGTCCGTGATGCCGTTGTTCCGCGGCGCGACGAGGGACTCGGCGAAGATGTCCTCGGACGCCTGCGGCTGCACCTTGGCCAGTCGGCGAGGCCCGTCGTCGGAGGCGAGGAGCTGTGCCCCGTCCTCCCAGAACTCGATGTCGCAGGCGAGTTCCGGCCCGGCGAGCAGCTGGCCCGCGGGCCCCAGGTGGTTCTCCCCGACCCGCAGTACGGGGGCCGTACGCAAGGCGCTCGGCAGTACGCCGTCCATGAACAGGGCGGGGTGCTTGAGTTTCGCGCCGGGCAGCGGCCTGCCGATGAACACCGCCTTCCCCGCGTTCTGCGCCTCGAGGGCGGTGAGGAAACGCTCCCGGTCGACCGCGTTCACGCCGACCGTGTGGCGCGTGCGCGAGGCCGGCACCAGGAAGTAGGGAATACCTTCCTGCTCCAGCGCGGCGACGACCAGGTCGAGGTTGGCGGCGGCCGCGTCGGCAGCGCTGAACCGCGTCACGACCCGTCCGTAGAGCTGCTGGCCGCGCACCGCCACCGGGCGGAGCACCGGGTCCGTGGTCGCCGCCAGGCGGCGCCGCCGCATGGTGCGCAGCTGCCACACCCTTTCGGCGGCCTTCCGCTCGACTCGCGGTCGCATACGCCTGGCGAAGGAACGCACCGTCACGTTCTGAACTCCTCTACATGGACCCTCATGAACCTTTGAACATCTCTGCGCTAACCAGACAGATACATGCGACGAAAGGTTGTAGAAGGGTTCCCCAAGAGTTCACAAATGACGGCCTGTGTGCACAACTGGCCCACAGTCGGGCATCGCAGGGAGCCGTTGCCCGATCGGGCGGGTCGCAAGGCACCGGGCGCACACGGACACGTGCGACCGCCCGGCTCACCGGATGCGTGCGCGCCTTCGACGATCACACCCTGGGCCCCGACGGGCCCACAGGCCCATACTGGTGGCGATGACAAAGCCAGCTGCACCGAAGCGCATTCTGCCCACCAGCCCCTTCAAAGCCCCGGTCGCGCCACCTCCCAAGCACTTCGCGGTGGGCGACCAGGTCACACACGACATGTACGGTCTCGGCCGCGTGATCGGCATCGAGGACGGAATCGCGGCACTCGTGGATTTCGGTTCGGCGCAGGAACGGATCCTGAGCCCGTACGCCAAGATGAGCAAGCTCTGACCGGCTCCCCGGGCTGAAGCCCGGGGACTCCCGGCTTCCTCGCCGGTGCCGTGCGGGTCCGTTCCCGCACCGGTGCGTCCCGGTGCGGGCGCCTCAGGGGTCGATGCGGAGGGAGTGGGATTCGGTCACCTGGTCCACGTCCGAGACCCTGATGGTCGCCTTCATCGTCCAGGTGCCGGGAAGGGGGAGGGTGAGATCGCTGGTGGCCCAGTAGCCGCCGCGGTCGGTCAGGCCCGCGTCGATGGGGCCGACGTCCTTCTCCTCGAGGGTGAAGGACAGGCGGAGCTCCGGGATCGAGTCCAGGGCGCCGTTGGGGGCGAACGCCACCGCCTGGATGCCGTTCTCCCCGACCCGGCCCGGGTCCAGGGTGATCTGCACGCTGCCCCTCCCGCCGGGGGTGCCGACGGCGTAGGGGATGGTGACCACCGTCGCCGCGGGCAGTCCGGCGATCGGGGCGCTCTCGGCCGCCTTTGCCGCCTCGGCCTCGGCACGGGCCGGGAGGGTGCTGGTCAGCACCGACGTGATCAGCAGCACCACGACCGCCACGGCCGCCTCCGCCAGGACGGAGACGCGCAGACCTCTCCGGTAGCGGTCAGGGGCGGACGCCTCGGGGGCGGGCGCGGGGGCATCCGGTTCGGGTGACGTCCGGGCGTCGGGGGGCAGGTGTGCGGGGGGCGCCGGGGGTGTCTCGCCCGGGGCGGGGGCGGTCACGAGTTCCGGGACCCGTTGCCGCATCGCCGCCGGTGCCTTCTCCACAACCTCTGCCGGTGTCCCCGCCGTCTCCGCCGTCTCCCCGTCCGCCGCGTCCGTCGGCGTTTCCGTCACCGGCGCCGCGTCCGTCGCCGCCGTCGCCAGGCGGGTGGTCCAGCGGCGGGACAGGGCCGCTGCCAGGAGCAGTACGGCCGTCATCACGAGCTTGGCGGTCAGGACCCTCCCGTACGCCGAGTCCCCGAGCGCCGTCCAGGAGCCGAGACCCCGCCAGGACTGGTAGACGCCGGTGACGACGAGCACCGTCACGGAGAGGAAGGCGAGGCGGGAGAAGCGGACGACCGTGGCGACGGGCAGCGGGGTCCCGGCGCGGAACAGGGTGGTGAGCAGGGCCACGAGGCCGCCGAGCCAGCAGGCCGTCGCCAGTAGGTGCAGCACGGACGACGTCATCGCCAGCGGGACCTGGATACCGGCCGAGGCGTGCTCGGCGGCCGCCCAGGTCAACGCCAGCGCGACGGCCAGGACGCCGCCCACGGCGAGCTGGGCGGGCGGTGTCCGGTCGCCGGCGCCCGGCTCACGGCGGTGCGTGGGGCGGGACAGCCGCAGGAGAACGGCCGCCGTCAGCACCAGCAGCGCCACCCGGGCCAGCAGGGCGGTGCCCGGCCGCCCGGTGAGGATGCCGGTGAGGGCCGAGAGGTCGAACGCCGTCGTGGGTGACGTGCCCTTCTCGTACGGGGCCCGCAGAACGAGGAGGAGCACGGTGGCCGTCAGCAGCGTCCACCAGCCCGTGACCAGCGGCGTCCGCAGCGGGGCGGTGTCCGGCGGGCGGCACAGGGCCGCGAACGCCACCGTGCCGATGAGCAGGGCGGCGGCGACGTACGCGAGGTAGCGGCCGGTGTCGTAGAGACTCGAGGTGACCGGGTGCTCCGCCGGGGCCTCGGGTGCGGCGGGCGCGGAGGGCGAGGGCTTGCCGATGGAGAACGTGAAGGCGCCGGAGACGGGGTGGCTGTCCGCGGAGACCACCCGCCAGGCGACCGTGTAGGTGCCCTCGTCGAGCCCGTCGGGCAGGTCGACACGCGCGGTGTCGGACCTGCCGTCGGCGTGCTGCGGCTCGCCCAGCTTCACCCGGTGGTTGTCGGGGCTGTAGACCCGGAACGAGTCGTCGAGCAGGGCGACGGACTCCGTGAAGGTCACGGTGACGTGCTGCGGGGCGGACTTGACGACGCTTCCGTCCTCGGGGACGGCCTCGCGGACGGCCGCGTGCGCGCTCGCCGGTCCGGCGCTGCCGAGGAGGAGCAGGACCAGCACGGTGCCCAGCAGCACCAGCCCTTGGAGTCGCCGGGCTCCGCGGACCGTTCCTCCGTCGCGTCCGCCATCGCCCGCCGCCCCACCGCGCCGTCGCTGCACGTCGTTTTCCCGCCTTCCGGCAATCCCGCTTCAGACTGAGTACGGAGGGGAGGCGCCGAACACTCACCTCCCCGGCGGAAACCATCACGGTACGGGCAAAGCCGTCACCCGCCGAAGGCCGCCTCCCGGGTGAGGAAAGCGAGTTGGGCCCTCTTCTCCGGCAGGTACACGTCCGGCAGGTCGATCTCGGGCAGGACGACCGCGGGGCCGGCCGTGAAGCCCTGCCGCAGGAAGCGGGCGATCGCCTTCTCGTTGGCCACGTCCGGGTCGACCACCACGCGCTCGCGGGCCGGGCCCAGCAGCACGAACCTGACGACGGCGGCGATCAGCGCGGCCGTCCACCCGGGGCGCGCGCCTCCCGGTGCGGCGGGGGCGAGCAGCAGATGGAGGCCGATGTCGCCGGCTTCGACGGGGTAGCACTCACCGACCCGGTCGGCCTCCGGTTCGTAGGTCTGGAACAGGGCGGCCGGCTCACCGTCCTTGACGAGGAGGTACGCGTGGTGGGTGTCGAGCGTTTCCATGTGGGCGTAGACCTCGGCCACCTGTCGCTCGGTGAGGCCGTTCATGCCCCAGAAGACGGCGCGTTCCCCACTCACCCAGCGGTGCAGCAGGGGTGCGTCGGCCGACGGGTCGAGCGGCAGGACACGCAGGGAGCCGAAGCCGTCGACCACCTGCTCGTGGACGGCCGCGCGGGAGTCGTACGGGTCAGACATCGGTCTCCTTCCGCAACCGCGCCCAGTCGGTGACGACCGGGACGAGATCTCCCGCGAGCCACAGGGCCAGTTGGTCTCGGTGATGGGGCGATTCCGGGACGCCCGAGGCGCCGAGCGGCACCACCCAGCGGCTGTCCTCACGGCGGGCCAGGTCCCAGACGTACCGGGCGGCCGGGCCGCGCGCCGCGAGGTCGGTGAGGCCGGGCACGGAGGAGGTGCACAGCACGCAGTCGTGGTCGCCCGACAGACCGGGTTCGTCGTACGGCGTCGTGGGCGGCAACGCCCGCCAGGGCGCCGACCGGTGGGTGTCGCCCCAGGTGCCGGCAGGCGGCCGGACGGCCACCTCCTCCAGTGCCGCGCGGACCGCGGCCGGGCGGTCGATGCCGTACAACTCCTCTGCGGTCAGGAGGTGTTCGAGCGCGAAGCCGATGCGCGGGAGCAGCGCCAGCCAGGGCAGGAAAACCTCCGGCCAGGCCGGGGACGTGGTCAGTGCGGCGAACGCGGGGTGCTCCGCGAGCCGCCGTACGACCGCGCCGCGCACCGCGGCGAAGACAGCCGCGTCGGCGCTGTCCGCGTCCATGCGCCGGTCCCAGCGCAGCAGCCGGTCGCGCAGACCGGCCGCCGGTCCGGTCAGGCCGTCGAGGGCGGCGAGGTGGTCCAGCAGGGCGGCGGCGGAGGCGAGGTGGGTGTCCATGTGGAGGGCGGGCATGTCGGCCGCGGACCAGCGCTCCTTCCGCGCGAGCAGGGCGGCGATGCGGTCGGCGCGGTGCGGCGGCGCGAACTCGACCCCGAGGGGGGAGGCCGGGCCGCGCTGGTTCGCCATCACGGCGACACCGTCGGTCAGTCCGGCGCGCGGTGGCTCGTGCCATCCCCGCCAGTCGTGGCCGGGCTCCCACGCGGGCACCGGACGGATCCCGTTGGCCTCGGCCCGGACCGGCACCCGCCCGGCCACCCGGTGCAGCGTGCCGCCTTCGGTGTCGGCGGCCTGGATCACGTTGACGGGCTCGGCCCACAGGTCGACGGCCCGGTCCACGTCGGCGACCCGACGGGCCCGCAGCAGCGGCAGCAGGGCGCCGAAGCCGAGGTCCCCGGTGACGCGCGGCGGATAGCGCAGGGCGAGAGCGACCGGGGGCACGCCGGGCTCGGGCACGCCGTCGTCGAGGCCCTCGGGGCCACCGATGATCACCGGCCCGCGGTCGGTCTCGATCACCTCGACCCCGACCGGTTCCTCACCGGCGACCTCGACGGTCTCGGTGTGCCGGGCGGCCCGCCGCCAGACCCCGTCCGGACCGAGCGCCTCCACCCCGACGCCGGTACGCCGCAACTGCTCCCGGTAGAGGTCCTGGTAGTCGGCCATGGCGTTGGTGATCGCCCAGGCGACCGTGCCGGTGTGACCGAAGTGGGCGATGCCGGGGACACCGGGCACGGCGAGGCCGACGACGTCGAACTCCGGGCAGGACAGGTGGATCTGCTGGTAGACGCCGGGGTCCTCGATGAAGCGGTGCGGGTCCCCGGCGATGACGGCCCGCCCGGTCACCGTCCGCTCCCCCGCGACCAGCCAGCCGTTGCTGCCGGAGGTGTTGGGGCCGTCGGCGGCGAACAGCCCGACGGCGTCCGCGCCGAGGTGCGCGGCGACCCGCTCGCGCCAGAGCTTCGCGGGGAAGCCGGCGAACAGGACGTGCGTGGCGATCCAGACCGCGAGCGGTGTCCAGGGCTCCCAGCGGCCGGGCGTGAGGGCGGTGCGGGCGAACTCGGGGGCGGTGGCGGAAGACAGCCCCTCGTTGACGCCCGCCACGTACGCCCGTAGCCAGTGCGCCGTCTCCGCGTCCCGTCGTTCCAGCTCGGTGAAGCAGCGGCGGGCCGTGTCGGCCAGGCGGGCGCGGCGGGCGAAGCGGTCCCAGGGGAGGGCCTCGGGGCCGAGGAAGGACGCCGAGGTGCCCTGCGCCCTGTGCCGCTCGACCTCCAGCTGCCAGGCCCGGTCGAGGGCGGTGACCCGGCCCTGGAGACGGGCGAGTTCGACCGCGTCGTCCGCGCGCAGATGCGGGATTCCCCAGTCGTCCCGAAAGATCTCACCGGTCACTGTGCCCCCATTCCCTTCAGGTTAGGCTCCCCTAAGTAAGCCGTGGGCGGAATCGTACGCGAAGGGTGAATACGCGAGGGGACGGGGCCGGGAGAGCCACGGAGTCCGCGAGGGCGACCGCGGAGTGGTCACGGCGTCAGCCGCGCGTCCCGCCCCGGGTGACGGGCCGCACGGGAGATCGCCCACGGGAGGAACGTGTCGGCAACCCGGCCACCCCCACCCCCTTTTGACGGAAATCGACCATGACTCGCCCGGACTTGCCTCACGTGTCCGAGCCGTGAGGCTGCGCCCGGAACGTCTTGGCCGGTAGGCTTTCCGTGTGATCTTCAAGCGCATCGGAAACGGCCGGCCGTACCCCGACCACGGCCGGGAAAGCACCCGGCAGTGGGCGGACGTCGCGCCGCGCCCGGTCCGCCTCGATCAGCTCGTCACGACGAAGCAGCAACTCGACCTCGAGACCCTCCTCGCCGAGGACTCGACCTTCTACGGCGACCTCTTCGCGCACGTCGTGAAGTGGCAGGGCGATCTCTACCTGGAGGACGGCCTGCACCGCGCGGTGCGGGCGGCGCTCCAGCAGCGCCAGGTGCTGCACGCCCGCGTCCTCGAGCTGAGCTGACCCTCCCCCGGACTCCGTCCGGGGGACCCCCACCCGCCGGTACGTCCGCGCGGAACCGACGCCCGCCCAGGAGCCCGCGGCGTGCCGCCGGGCACCTCCGGCTTCCCCCTGTCGACCCGTCCGCGCCCCGGATGAAACCTGACCGAGCCCGCTTTGGCCCTTTCGGGTTGGACTGTGTGGCATCCGATGATCATCTAGTAGGCATTACCGTCGGAGCGCACTACGCTGCGCCCATGAGCATGCTGACTCCTCCCGGCATGGGCGGCCAATACCGGATCCGGGGTGACAAGTACCCGCGGATGCGCCGGCCCCGTCGCCGCGGCAGGCTCGTCGCCCTGGCCACCGCGTCCGTCGCGGTGCTCGGCGTGGCCGGCTGGGGCACGCTGCAGCTCTTCGACGTCTTCACCGGCGAGAAAAACCCCGCCTCCGCGGTCGGCGTCAAGGCGGGCTGTGTCCCCAAGGCGAGCCCCTCGCCGAGCCCCGGCCCCGCCCGCAGCACCGTGCTCCCCGAACCCGGCCGGATCACGGTCAACGTCCTCAACGCCACGACCCGCAGCGGCCTGGCCCAGAAGACCGCCGACGAGCTGAAGAAGCGCGGCTTCAAGATCGGTGACGTCGGCAACGCGGCCGAGGAGTACGACAA
The DNA here is from genome assembly GCF_054061295.1 of Streptomyces sp. TE5632. Lineage (NCBI taxonomy): Bacteria > Bacillati > Actinomycetota > Actinomycetes > Kitasatosporales > Streptomycetaceae > Streptomyces > Streptomyces sp. TE5632. The sequence continues at coordinate 2,447,816 of NZ_JBSSEA010000003.1, forward strand.
GAAGGTCAAGGGCACCGGTGTGCTGCTCGGGCCCACGTCCGCGCTCAAGTCCTCGCTGCCGGTGCTCGGCGCTCAGCTCGCCGACGCCGAACGCCGTACCGAGGCCTCCCGCAAGGGCGGCGAGCTCGACCTGATCATCGGCGACGGCTTCACCCGGCTGACGGCGAAAGCGGACGCCGACCGGGCCCTGACCGCACTGACCGCCCCCAAGCCGGAGCCCACCGCGAAGAAGAGCTGCTGAAACCGCGGCGGCCGCACGGGAGCACCGGCTCCCGGACGGCCGCGGGACAGGGACCTACGCGCGCACCGCCGCGGGTCGACGCGTACTACCGGGCCACCGCTCGGCCCTGTTCGGGGGCTATTCGGCCGCCCCGTACATCCGGTCCCCCGCGTCGCCGAGGCCCGGCACGATGTAGCCGTGCTCGTTGAGGCGCTCGTCGACCGACGCGGTCACGACGGTCACCGGGGTGCCGGCCAGCTCGCGCTCCATGACCTCGACGCCCTCCGGCGCGGCCAGCAGCACCACGGCGGTCACGTCGTCCGCGCCCCGCTTGATCAGCTCCTGGATCGCGGCGACCAGCGTGCCGCCGGTGGCGAGCATCGGGTCCAGGACGTACACCTGGCGGCCGGACAGGTCCTCCGGCATCCGGGTGGCGTACGTCGCCGCCTGCAACGTCTCCTCGTCACGGATCATGCCGAGGAAACCCACCTCGGCGGTCGGCAGCAGCCGGACCATGCCGTCCAGCATGCCGAGACCGGCCCGCAGGATCGGCACCACCAGCGGGCGCGGGTGGGACAGCTTGACACCGGTGGTCGGCTCCACCGGCGTCCGGATGTCGACCTGTTCGGTGCGCACGTCACGCGTGGCCTCGTAGGCGAGCAGGGTGACCAGCTCGTCGGCGAGGCGACGGAAGGTCGCGGAGTCGGTGCGCCGGTCGCGCAGCGTGGTGAGCTTGTGTGCGACCAGGGGGTGGTCGACGACGTGGAGACGCATGTCCCCACATTAACCGGGCCGAGCCCGGCCCTGCTCCCCCGTGGGTGGCAAGCCTTTCGGCCCGCCACCACTCCTTCGCTGGCGTCAAACCGCCTGTCCGGGGGAAAGTGGGAGGGACGGACTGGGGTGATGAAGCAATGCCTGAGCGGGACTCCCGAGACGAGCCGTCGACACGCAGGACCTCCGGAACACCCGGAATACCCGGGGCGCCCGGGACACGCGGGGCACGCGGAAGACGCGGGGCACCGGGCGGCACGCGCGGCGCGCCCGGCATGTCCGATGCGTCCGGTGCGTCCGGTGCGTCCGGCGGATCGGAGGCGTCCTACGTGTCCGGGGTCTCCGGGGTGCCCGGCATGACCGGCCCGCCCGGGGCGGACGAGACGGAGGCCGAGCGGCGGCAGCGCCGTGCCCGGTTCCTGCGCGAACTCGCCGAGGCCAGGGAGCTGCGCAACCGGGTCCAGCCGCGCCGTGCCAAGGCGGCCCGGCTGCGGCACGCGATGCGCATGCGGACCTTTCGCTGGTAGGGCTTCGCAAGGACTCCCCCCGGCAGGACCCCCGATGGGCGCGGCGCCGAAAGAGTGAGCCGGGCGCGGGAAGCTCACGATGCATGCGGGTGTTTGCCGAAGTGGCCCTACGGGCTGGACGGGCAGAGCCGCGTACGATCCGCGTATGGCGAGGGCGAGCACGCCGACGGGCTCCTACGGGAACACTCGGCGGCGTGGGTGCAAAACTGCCGGACACAGGGGGCCGAAGACGTCCCCTGACGGCCTTGTTTCTGCCACGATTCCGAGTGGGCGGGGGCGGGGCTCGAAGAGCGCTCCCCGTCCGTAACCTCCGCCGGGGGGATCCCCGACCGGCACACCTAAGACCAGTGGGAGAGTCACGGTGTACTTCGCCGCACTGCTCGCGCGCACCGAAGACGGGTGGGAAGCGAGCGACACGGAACTCGACGATGTGGAGACCCTGTCGGATCTGGCCGACCTGGCCCGGGAGGCCGCACCCGACGAGGACACGGTGCTCGTACTGATCGAGCAGGAGGACGGCTGGTTCGGTGTCGTCCGCGTGGACGGCGAGGAGGACCCTCGTATCTACGTGTCCGACGCCGCGGCCGCCGCCCGCAGCAGTTACGGCGAGATCCTGCTCACCGACGAACTGCTCGGCCGGCAGCCCGGCGACGACGGCGCCGACCTGGACGCCCTCGACCTCGACGGCACGGAGGACGGGGAACCGGACGACGACAGCGCCGACGAGGTCGCCGCGGACGCCGGCTCCGGCGAGTCCGTGCCGCACGGGCCGGTCGGCGACGCCCGGGTCCTGGACGACCTGGGCGTGAGCGAGAAGGAACTGCGCTCGCTGTCCGGGGACGCGCTCGGCGAGATCGCCGAGGTCCTGGGCGCCTCGGAGGTCCTGGAGACCGTCCGCTGACCGGGGACACCCGCCCGACCGACCCGGTGCGCGACCCCTGGCGGGCCGCGATGCGGCTCGCCCTGGACGAGGCCGAGCTGGCCGTCCGGGGCGGGGACGTGCCCGTCGGCGCGGTCGTGCTGGCTCCGGACGGCAGCACCGTGCTGGCCTCCGGGCACAACGAACGCGAGGCCGGTCCCGACCCCACGGCCCACGCGGAACTGCTCGCCCTGAGGCGGGCCGCCGCGAAGCTGGGGGAGTGGCGGCTGGCCGGCTGCACCCTCGTGGTGACGCTGGAGCCGTGCACGATGTGCGCGGGCGCGATCCAGCAGTCCCGGGTGGACCGGGTCGTCTACGGCGCCCGGGACGAGAAGGCGGGCGCGGTCGGCTCCCTCTGGGACGTCGTCCGCGACCGGCGGCTCAATCACCGGCCGGAAGTCGTCGAGGGAGTGCTCGCCGAGGAGTGCGCCGATCTGCTCACGGCGTTCTTCCGGAACCGCTGAATACCGATTTCAAACCATCGAGCCCCTTGCTGTAAGGTCTCCCTCGGTAGCGTGTCCGAGCGGCCGAAGGAGCTCGCCTCGAAAGCGAGTGTGGCGCAAGTCACCGTGGGTTCAAATCCCACCGCTACCGCTGGTGAAGGGCCCCGTCGTCAGACGGGGCCCTTCGTGCGATCATGGGCCCGCTCGGCACGTACGGGTGACGCCGGTGCACCACAGTGACAGGGGGGCCGCGATGGCGGTGAACGCGAAAAGGGTCGCCGTCTATGTCCTCGCGGTCTTCGCGCTGTATGTGATCATCACGGATCCCGACAAGGCGACCACCTACGTCAAGATAGCGTTCGAGGGCATCTCCGACGCCGCGAACGCCGTCGGCGACTTCATGACCTGGCTCGCGAACGGAGGAGGCTGATGATCCGCCACCTGGTCCTCTTCAGGCTGAACGAAGGCGTCGAGCGCGACGATCCGCGCGTCGTGCGGGGCGTGGAGGCGTTCCGTTCGCTCGACGGCGAGATCCCGGAGATCCGTTTCTGGGAGTGCGCCTGGAACATCAGCGACCGGCCCATCGCCTACGACTTCGCCATCAACTCGGCGTTCGAGGACGCCGAGGCGCTGCGCCGGTACGTGGAACACCCGAAGCATCAGGCCGGTGTCGGGCTGTGGCGCGAGTTCGCCACGTGGGTGATCGCCGACTACGAGTTCTGAGCCTCCGCCCCGGAAGCCCTCCACCATGACGGTGGAGGGCTTTTGCGCACCCTTGGGAAGGGGCCGCCCCTCAACACGGAATATGCGGTGCTTGCACACACTGAGCATGTCTTGTGATGCTATGACCGCTTTTGACGGATGAGTCGACCGATGAAGAGGTGGCGTTGACCGTGTCGGCCAGTACTGCGCCGCCCCAGGACCAGGTGTCCGCCCTGACCCCGGCTCCGGCTCAGTCTCCGGACTCGACAGCCCCGGACCCGGCCCCGACCCCGGCTCACCCCTCGACGCAGCCCCCCGCACCCCCGCCGACGTCCGAGCAGCCGCCGACCCCGCAGCCCGCCCCGTCACCGGCCAAGCGACGCGGCGCCGACACCCGGGCCCTGACCCAGGTGCTGTTCGCCCAGCTCAAGGACCTCGAGCCGGGCACGCCGGAGCACACCCGGGTGCGCACGGCGCTCATCGAGGCCAACCTGCCGCTCGTGCGCTACGCCGCCGCCCGCTTCCGCTCCCGCAACGAGCCGATGGAGGACGTGGTCCAGGTCGGCACCATCGGGCTCATCAACGCCATCGACCGCTTCGACCCGGAGCGGGGCGTCCAGTTCCCGACGTTCGCGATGCCCACGGTGATCGGCGAGATCAAGCGGTACTTCCGCGACAACGTCCGCACCGTCCACGTACCGCGCCGGCTGCACGAGTTGTGGGTGCAGGTCAACAGCGCCACCGAGGACCTCACGACCGCCTTCGGGCGCTCCCCGACGACCGCCGAGATCGCCGAACGGCTGCGCATCAGCGAGGAGGACGTGCTCTCCTGCATCGAGGCCGGGCGGTCGTACCACGCCGCCTCCCTCGAGGCCGCACAGGAGGGCGACGGGCTCCCCGGCCTGCTGGACCGGCTCGGCTACGAGGATCCGGCGCTGGACGGCGTCGAGCACCGCGACCTCGTCCGGCACCTGCTCGTCCAACTGCCCGAGCGGGAGCAGCGGATCCTGCTACTGCGGTACTACAGTAATCTCACCCAGTCGCAGATCAGCGTGGAGCTCGGCGTCTCGCAGATGCACGTGTCCCGGCTGCTCGCGCGCAGCTTCCAGCGGCTGCGGTCCGCGAACAGGATCGACGCGTAACCCGAAAGGGGCAATCGCTCACTAGTGCCCATCTTGGCGCTTCTGGGCTGAAACACCGCCAGTTCCCTTGTTTCCAGGGCCGGTTCGTCACTCGGATGTCGACATGTCACTACAGCGCGTTGCCGACATGTGACATTCTGCGGGAAGCGCGTTTGCCGAGGCTCCGGCTCCGGTATTCAGGTGAGGGCTGCGTTCCTCGGACGGGAACGTTCGCCCCGACCGTCCCGCGACCCAAAGGGGGTGGCATGTCCGCAGACCAGGGCAGCTCGAAGGTGCTCACGCTCGCGGAGAGCGAGACAGCTCCCAATGCTCTCGACGCACTCGGCCCCATCGATGACGTCCCGGCCCTCGCGGCCGCGCCCGCTCCAGAGCTTCCGGAAACGGCGGCCATCGACACCCGCACCCTGTCCCGCTCCCTGTTCCTGCGGCTCGCCGCACTCGACGAGGACAGCCCGGAGCGCGGCTACGTCCGGGACACCCTGATCGAACTCAACCTCCCGCTGGTGCGGTACGCCGCGGCGCGCTTCCGCTCGCGCAACGAGCCGATGGAGGACATCGTCCAGGTCGGCACCATCGGGCTGATCAAGGCGATCGACCGCTTCGACTGCGAACGGGGCGTGGAGTTCCCGACGTTCGCGATGCCGACGGTGGTCGGCGAGATCAAGCGGTTCTTCCGCGACACGTCATGGTCGGTGCGGGTGCCGCGCCGGCTGCAGGAGCTGCGCCTGGCGCTCACGAAGGCCGGCGACGAACTCTCCCAGAAGCTCGACCGCTCCCCGACGGTTCCCGAACTCGCCGCGGTGCTGGGCGTGTCGGAGGAGGACGTCGTCGACGGACTAGCGGTCGGCAACGCGTACACGGCGTCCTCGCTGGACTCCCCGGCCCCCGAGGACGACGGCGGCGAGGGCTCCCTCGCGGACCGCCTCGGCTACGAGGACACGGCGCTGGAGGGCGTGGAGTACCGGGAGTCGCTCAAGCCGCTGCTCGCCAAGCTGCCGCCCCGCGAGCGGCGGATCATCATGCTGCGGTTCTTCGCCAACATGACCCAGTCACAGATCGGCGAGGAGGTCGGCATCTCCCAGATGCACGTCTCCCGGCTGCTCACCCGGACCCTGGCCCAGCTGCGTGAGGGCCTCATCTCGGACTGAGCACGGCTGAGCCACCGGTCGGCGGAGCGTCGGCGACCGCCGCCGCTCCGTCCCTGGAACCCCGTCCCGGAACCTCAGCCCCGGGACGCGCAAAGGCCGCCGGAACGCCCCTCGTGGGTGTGACGGCGGCCTTTGCGCGTCCGGTCGTCAGGCCAGTGCCAGCCAGGCCACCGCCGCGACGATCGCCACGGCGACGACGACACCGATGATCAGGCCGATACGCGGACCGCCACCGCTCGTCGCGGCGGCCTGCTGCCCCTGAGGGGCGTCGTCGACGAACGCGCGGAACATCTGAGTGCTGCCGGCGGGGTCGTGGTTGCCCTGGGGGGCCTGGGAGTTAGCCATGGCCCGAGACACTAGCGAATTGCCGACGCGGGCCCCAAGTGGGGGCGTGCGTAACGCGCCTGACCGCGTCCACCGTCGGCCCGGCCCGGCCTCGGGCGCGGGGCGCCCGGCCCTGAGCACGGGATGTCGGGGGACTCACCTGCGGGTTTACGATTCACCATACTTGCCTTTGCCAAGTTTTAAGGCGCCCGACCCTCATTTTGCTTGCCTGTGGCAACCATCGACTTTTATCGTTGCCCTAAGCAACAAATGGGAGGTGTGATGGTCGGGCAGGCTCAGTACGAGGAGCTCGTACGGCAGCTCAGCGCTTTCAGCGCGGTGAAGCGGGAGCTCCGCCGGAACATGCCGGCCGACTGGCACAGCGGCTCCGCCGCCGTGCTGACGGCACTCGGCCGCCACGGCGACATGCACATGAGCAGGCTCGCCGAGCTGCTCGTCCTCGACCTGTCGGTCACCAGCCGCCACGTCGCCCATCTGGCCGAGCGCGGATGGATCGAGCGCTCCCCCGACCCGGCCGACAAGCGCTCCCGCATCCTGCGCGTCACCCCGGCGGGCCACGCCCGGCTCGCCGAGCTGTTCCGGCGGACCACGCACCTGCTCGCCGAGCGCCTGGACGACTGGTCCGACGAGGAGATCGAACAGCTCACCCAGCTCATGGCCCGGCTCAGGGACAGCTTCGGCGACTGCCGCCCCACGCCCCGCGCGACGCCGCCGCCCAGCCCCGCGGAGACCACGTACACGCCCGCACACGCTTAAGAAAAGGAAGCCCATGGCAACGACCACACCGACCGGTGTGCGAGATCATGCCAAGCACGGGGGAGGCTCCACGGAAAGCACTGCCCCGATGACCCACCGGCAGATCCTGGAGGCACTGTCGGGCCTGCTGCTCGGCATGTTCGCCGCGATCCTGTCCTCCACCATCGTCTCCAACGCCCTGCCCGAGATCATCACCGACCTCGGCGGCGGCCAGAGCGCCTACACCTGGGTCGTGACGGCCGCGCTGCTGTCGATGACGGCGTCCACCCCCCTGTGGGGCAAGCTCGCCGACCTGGTCAGCAAGAAGGCCCTGGTCCAGCTGGCCCTGATCGTCTTCCTCCTGGGCTCCGTGTTCGCCGGCATGGCGCAGAACTCCGGCATGCTGATCGGGGCCCGGGTCGTCCAGGGGCTGGGCGCCGGCGGGCTGACCGCACTGGCCCAGATCATCATGGCCGCGATGATCTCCCCCCGGGAACGCGGCCGTTACTCCGGCTACCTGGGCGCGACCTTCGCGGTCGCGACCGTGGGCGGCCCGCTGGTCGGCGGCGTGATCACCGACACCTCCTGGCTCGGCTGGCGCTGGTGCCTGTACGTCGGTGTGCCGTTCGCGCTGATCGCCCTGGTCGTCCTGCAGAAGACGCTGCACCTGCCGGAGACCAGGCGCAAGGTGAAGGTCGACTGGGCCGGCGCCTTCTTCATCACCGCGGCCGTCAGCCTGCTGCTGATCTGGGTCACCTTCGCGGACGACAGGTTCGCCTGGCTGTCCTGGCAGACGTACGTGATGCTCGGGGGCGCGCTCCTGCTCACCCTGGTCTTCCTCTTCACCGAGACGAAGGCCTCCGAGCCGATCATCCCGCTGCGGCTGTTCCGCAACAGCACCATCACGCTGGCCTCGGTCGCCTCGCTGTTCGTCGGTATCGGGATGTTCGCCGGCACCATCTTCTTCAGCCAGTACTTCCAGCTGGCGCGGAACGAGTCCCCGACCATGTCGGGTGTCCTGACCATCCCGATGATCGCCGGCCTGTTCGTGTCGTCGACCGTCTCAGGTCTGATCATCACCCGGACCGGCAGGTGGAAGGCCTGGCTGGTCTCCGGCGGTGCGCTGCTGACCGCCGGCCTGGCACTGCTGGGCACCATGCGCTACGACACCCCGTACTGGCACATCGGCGTCTTCATGGCGCTCATGGGCCTCGGCGTCGGCATGATGATGCAGAACCTGGTGCTGTGCACCCAGAACCAGGTCGCCCCGAGCGACCTCGGCGCCGCCAGTTCGGTCGTCACCTTCTTCCGGTCGCTCGGCGGCGCGGTGGGCGTCTCGGTGCTCGGCTCCGTGATGGCGACCCGGATCAGCCACTACGCCGAGGACACCGTCGGCACGCTGAGCCCGCAGGAGCAGGCCGGTGCCGCCGAGGCGCTCGGCTCCGGTGAACTGCCGGACATGGACCTGCTGCCCGCGGGCATCCGCACCTGGCTGGAGAGCGCCTACGGACACGGCATCGCCGACATCTTCCTGTACGTCGCCCCGGTCGCGTTCCTCGCCTTCCTGGTGACCCTGTTCATCAAGGAGGTCCCGCTGCGGACCACGGGCGCGCTGACCCAGGCCGCCGAGGCACCGGTCGACACCCGGGTACCGGCGACGGCCGCGGCGGCGGCGACGGCGACGGCGACGGCGGCGACGACGGCGACGGCGACGGCGACGGCGGCGACGACGGCGACGGGGACAGCGACAGCGACGGTCGAGACCTCCGGGTCGGAGTCGCGCCGCTCTCCGGACGCCGAGTCCACCTAGGCTGCCCCCATGGCACCGAACATCGCGACGAACACCCGTGTCTCACTCGACGAGTTGCTGGACTTCGTACGCCCCCGGCACCGCGCGATCCTGCTGACCCGGCGGGCCGACGGCAGCCCCCAGGGCTCCCCACTGACCTGCGGGGTCGACGACTCGGGCCGGATCGTGGTCTCCACCTACCCGGAACGCGCCAAGACGCGCAACGCCAAGAGGGACAGCCGGGTGAGCCTGATCGTCCTCAGCGACGAGTGGAACGGGCCCTGGGTGCAGGTCGACGGCACGGCCGAGGTCGTCGACCTGCCCGAGTCGGTGGAGCCGCTGGTGGAGTACTACCGGAACATCGCCGGGGAACACCCCGACTGGGACGAGTACCGGGCGGCCATGGTCAAGCAGGGCAAGTCGGTCATCCGGATCACCCCCAAGCGGTGGGGGCCGGTGGCGACGGGCGGATTCCCGGCGCGGCTGGTCGAAGGGGAGCAGGGGGAGTAGAAGGAGCCGGGAACACGCGGGGAGAGCGCGGGGGCGGGTCAGCCCCGGCTTCGGGCCACCATCACCTCGATACCCGCCACCAGCAGGTCCAGGGCGAAGGCGAAGTCCCGCTCCATCATCTCCTCGACCGTGTCGCCGCCCCGGGCCTCCATGACCTTCGTCGACTCCTCGATGACCCCGGCGGCACCCGGCCACCGCGCCACCTCGGTCATGGCGTGCCGGTGGTATTCGTCGGGGGTCATCCCGGTCGCGGCGACCCGGGCGTGGAAGTGGCTCTCGATCGTGCCGTATCCGTACACGAACTGGAAGACTGCCGAGATGGCACCGGTGATGCCCTGCGCCGGCAACCCCGTCCTGCGGATGACCTGCTGCACGGCCCCGGAGAACGACAGCGACCGGGGCCCGATGTTGAGGAACCTCCCGGCCAGCGGCGACAGCCAGGGGTGACGCACGAGCATGGCCCGGTACTCCCCGGCCAGCGCGCGCAACTGGTCGCGCCAGTCCTCGTCGGCGTCCGGGCCGGGCAGGGTGAGACCGTCGTAGGCCGTGTCCAGGGCGAGTTCGAGCAGGTCGTCCTTGGTGTCGACGTACCAGTAGACGGACATCGCCGTGACGTTCAACTCGGCCGCGAGCCGTCGCATGGAGAACTTGTCCAGGCCCTCGGCGTCCAGCAGCCGCACGGCGGCATCCGTGATCCGCTCACGGTCCAGTCCCGGCGGCTGTCCGCCGCCGCGCCCACCGCGCCGGGCCCTGTCCGCCAGCCAGACGCTGGGGCGCGCCGAGCCCCCGGACCGCTGGGCTGCCCTCGCCATGGCACACCTTCCTCGACTTTCCGACGCCGTTTCATGCTAGGGCCTGCCCGGGTCCCCGCAGGGACGCGGACGTGCGGGGTCTACCCGGCCTGCGTCCCCGCGTCCGCCCTGCCCGCCCGGTGCAGCAGTGCCGCCGCCAGCAGCCCGCCGAGCAGCACGGCCGACGCCCCCACCAGCTGACTGGTCTCCAGTCCGGAGGAGAACGCGTCGGTGATACGGCCCCGTTCGCCCGCCGAGTCCGCCGCGGCCAGCGCCGCCGGGAGCGAGCCGGCCTCCACCGGGATCAGCGCGGCGAAACGGGCGCCCAGCACCGCGCCCAGTACGGCGACCCCCAGACCGTTGCCGAACTCGGCGAGCGTGCCGTTGATCCCGGCCCCGACGCCCGCCTTCTCCCGGGGGATGGAACTCATGATCGCGTGGGCCATCACCGGGTTGGCGACCGCGGTGCCCACCCCGATCAGGACCAGGCCCAGCAGGGTGCCCGGATAGCCGTACGCGGTGAGGGTGGCGATGGACACCAGCCCGCCGGACATCAGCGTCATGCCCAGGGCGATGGAGACCGGCACGCCCATTCTCGCCGTCGCCCTCGCGGCCAGTCCGGTGAAGTTGAGCGCGACGACGGCCAGGGCCAGCGGCGCCGTACGCAGGCCGGCCTCCAGAGGGCCGTAGCCGAGCACGAACTGCAGGTGCTGGGTGAGCAGGAACAGCGCGCCGCCCATGCCGAAGGTGATCAGCGTCGCCCCGGCGACCGCACCCGTGAACCGGCGGTTCCTGAAGAAGTTCAGGTCGAGCATGGGGTACGGGATCCGGCTCTCCCAGTAGGCGAAGACGCCGAGAACGGCGACGGCGGTGAGCGCGGTCACCAGGACGCGGGCCGAGGTCCAGCCGTGCTCGGGTCCGGAGATGATCGCGTACACCAGGGCCGCCATGCCGACGGTGGAGAGCAGTGCGCCGAGCAGGTCGGGCCGCTCGCCCTCCGGGTTCTTCGACTCCGGGACGAGCACCACGACGGCGACCAGGCCGAGCGCCGCGATCGGCAGGTTGATCAGGAAGATCGCGCCCCACCAGAAGTGGTTCAGCATGAAGCCGCCGAGGAGCGGGCCGGTGGCGAAGCCGAGCGCGTTGACCGCGCTCCAGATGCCGATGGCCCTGGTCTGCTCCTCGGGCGGGAAGATCTGCATCGCCACGGCCAGCGTGGTGGTCAGCAACAGGGCGCCGCCGATACCCATTCCGGCCCGCGCCGCGATCAACTGGCCCGACGAATCGGCCAGTCCGGCCACCAGCGAACCGGCGCCGAACAGGGCCAGGCCCGCGGCCAGCATCTTCTTCCGGCCGTAGCGGTCTGCGGCGTTGCCCGCGCTGAGCAGCAGACCCGACTGCACGAGCGAGTACGCGTTGATCATCCACTGGATGTCGGCGGTCGACGCGTCCATCTCGCGGGTGAGCGAGGGGATCGCCACGTTCAGGACGGTGTTGTCGAGCAGAACGGTGAGCTGCGCGAGACAGATGACACCGAGGATCAGCCAGCGCCGGGGGTGCCCCCGGGGCCGCGGCACCCGGTTGTCCGAGACCCGGTCGGGGGCCTGCTCCTGGGGAGACGGGGACGTCGTCATGCTGTACACCGTAAAATATTTCTTATACGGCGTACAGTCGACCGGTCCGGGTCCGACCGATACACGCGGGGCGACCTCGTCCGGCCGATTGTCGGGCCGCTCGTACGGGAGTGACCGCGACACGAGCGGGGTCACGGCGCCGCTCACCGCGCACACCACCGCGTTCACCACTGCGCACACCACCGCGATCAGTACACGGAAACGACTGCACGGAAACGACGACGAGCCGCGTCCGCAGGGTGCGCGGGCGCGGTCGTCTCCGTCCGCTCACACGACCGCGGGCTTGATCACGTACCCGGCACCGCGCCGGGTGTGGATCATCGGCTCCCGACCGGCGTCGATCTTCCGGCGCAGATACGAGATGTACAGCTCGACGACGTTGGCCTTTCCGCCGAAGTCGTAGGACCAGACCCGGTCGAGGATCTGCGCCTTGCTGAGCACGCGCCGCGGGTTGCGCATCAGGAAGCGCAGCAGTTCGAACTCGGTGGCGGTGAGGTGGATGTGTTCCCCGCCCCGGGTGACGTCGCGGCTGTCCTCGTCGAGGGTGAGGTCGCCGACCACCAGCACGGACTCCGGCCGGCGGTCGGCCGCGCCGGAGCGCCGGATCAGCCCGCGCAGCCGCGCGACGACCTCCTCCAGGCCGAACGGCTTGGTCACACAGTCGTCGCCGCCCGCGGTCAGGCCCACGACACGGTCCTCGGCGGCGTCCTTGGCGGTGAGGAAGAGGACGGGGACGTCCGGCTGCTCGCGGCGCAGCCGCCCGAGAGTGGACAGCCCGTCCATGTCCGGAAGCGTCATGTCCAGGATGACGGCGTCGGGCCGGAACTCGCGCGCGGCACGGATGGCGCCCTGGCCGTCCCCCGCGCTGCGGATCTGCCAGCCCTCGTAGCGCAGGGCCATGGACAGCAGTTCGGTGATCGACTGCTCGTCGTCCACCACAAGCACCCGGACGGGCCTCCCGTCCGGCCTCAGCAGTTCGGTGCGCCCCTGGGGCGAGGTCGTGGTCATGCTCCACACCGTCGCGGGAACCTCTGAGAGCTCCCTTGCGGAAGTCTGTGATTTCCCTGAGAAAGATCCGGCCCCGGCCCCGGGGGTTCGGATTCTCAGGAGACCGTCGACTCCCCGCTCGCGCCCAGGCCGAAGAGGCGGGCACCGTTGTCGTGGCACACCGCCCGCAGCCAGGCCTGCCCGAGCCCGAGCCGCTCCAGCGCGTGGAGCTGGTGGACGTACGGATACGGGATGTTGGGGAAATCCGTGCCGAGCAGGATCCGGTCGCCGAGGTCGGCCAGCCGGGGCAGGGCCCGCCGGGGGAACGGCACCATGCGCTCGGCGAAGTCGGTGAACGCCATGGTGGTGTCCAGCCGCACCTCCGCATAGCGCGTGGCGAGGTCGAGGAAGTCCTCGTACTCGGGCATCCCGAGGTGCGCCACGATCAGCCGCAGCCGGGGGTGCCGGGCCAGTACCCGCGCGATCGGCTCGGGTCCGGTGTACTTGCCGGGCGCCGGCCCGGAACCGCAGTGGATCACCACCGGGACACCCGCCTCGGCGAGCACGCCCCAGGCCCCGTCCAGCAACGGGTCGGCCGGGTCGTACGCCCCCACCTGCACATGCGCCTTGAAGACCCGTGCCCCCGCTTCGACGGCCTCCCGGACCTGCGCCTCGGCCCCGGGCTCGGGGAAGAGCGTGGAGGTGTGCAGGCAGTCGGGCGTACGGCGGGCGAAGTCGACCGCCCAGCCGTTCAGCCACCGCGCCATGCCGGGCTTGTGCGGATAGAGCATGGCCGTGAAGGCGCGGACCCCGAACTCCCGCAGCAGCCCGGCCCGTTCGCTCTCCTCCTGCCGGTAGGTGATCGGCCACTCGACCCCGCCGGTCAGCGGCCCGAGCGCGTCGAAGTAGGCCCACACCTTGTGCAGCACCCGCTCCGGCATGAAGTGCGTGTGCACGTCGACGAGTCCGGGAAGCCCGAGCCCCTCCCAGAACCGCCGCACCTCGGCGGCTTCCGCTACGGATTCCGAAGCCGGTGCCGGTTCCGGTGCCGGTTCCGGTGCTGATGCCGGTGCCGTGAGGTGATCACTCATCCTGACACGATCACCCCTGACCGCATCCCGGGTCCACTCCCCTGCAAGGAGAACGAACCGGAGACCGAACAGCACCGAACAGTCCGGCCGAGCCCGCAGGCCCGGTACGAAGCCGGGCCGGGATCAGAACAGCCCGTCCTGCACCCCCGCCCCCTCACCGGCCCCCTTCAGCGCCTTCACCGGCAGGTCGAACCCCCGCCCCGAGCCCGGCACCAGCCCCCAACCGGCCAGCAACCTCGTATCCAGCACCACGACCCCGCTCCCGCCGACGCTCCCGCTGCCACCCTCCGTCGCCAGATGCAGATCCGGCCCGGCGGCGGCCACCAGCTCCCCGCTCGCCGTACCCCCGGCGACCAGCTCGCTCACCTCCCCCGCGGCGGCCGGCACCCCTGCCGACCCGAACACCCGCACATGGTCGACGGGACGGAAGGGCGCACGGTCGAGCGACTCGGGCCACCCGGTCAGGGCGAGAGCCCGCGCATGCAGCTCCGCTAGCTCCGCCGCCCGCTCCGCCTCCGTGTCCCAAAGCACCGCCCGCACCGCCCGCTTGTCGGCGTACGGAATCCGGTCGGGCACGCGGAGCGCGGCACGCAGCAGCTCCTCGGTGCGCCGTGCCGCCATCAGCGGCCCGGTCCCCAGCCAGCTGAAGCAGACCGCCCCCTGCTCCAGCAGCCGCGCCGACCCCCGCTCCACCGCGGTGATCCCGACCTTGACCATCCCCGGCCCGAACCACGCCAGGTATACGCGGTACGGCCGCGGATCGTCCGCGACGGTGTCGGCGGCCACGGAATGCGCCCGGTCCAGCCGCGCGCACTCCTCGCAGCGCGCCCCCGTACTCCGCCCCGGCACCACCACGCCGAGCGGGCACGCATGTCCCCGCGCCCCCACGCATGTCCGCACGCCCCCTTCCTCGACCCCGAAGGCCACCCGTTTCCCCCAGGTCAGCGCAGTACGCCGACCGCCCTCCCACACCAGCACGGGACCGTCCACCGACCAGCGCAGCCCCGAGCACTTCCATGTCCGTGCCATCTCTCACGAGCGTAGAGGCGACCACTGACATCGACCGGCGTGAACGGGGGCAGGCGGCTCACCGCCCACCGAGGTGCCGCCCGCCCTGCCCGGTGCAAACCTGGAGAAGGGGCCGTACCGCTCGGGGACGACCGAAAGGGCGAACACATGGCCAGCAACGTCGGCGGAACGCAACACCGGACCGAATGGGCACCGCGGAGCACCTGGGCGATGGGCTGGACCGCGGCCGCGGCAGTGCTGATGACCTTCGGCGGGATCATGGCGATCTTCGAGGGAATCTCCGCCATCGCCAAGGACGACGTCTTCGTCAACACCCCCAACTTCACCTACGCGTTCAGCCTGACCGGCTGGGGCTGGATCCATCTGATCCTCGGCGCCCTCGCACTGGCCGCAGGGCTCGCCCTGTTCAGCGGGGCGACCTGGGCCCGCGTCACGGGTGTCGTACTGGCCGGACTGGGCATGATCGCCAACTTCGTGTGGCTGCCCTACGCGCCGGTCTGGTCGATCACCCTCATGGTCGTCTACGGATTCGTCATCTGGGCCCTGTGCTCACCACGCGGCGAATCGAGCCGCACCTAGAACACCGGCCACCGGAACCCTGCACTCCTGCCGACCTCCGGCACCCCCATGGACAGCGGCCGCAAGCCCCTCACGCCATGGAACGCCCTGTGGCCCTGGTTCGTCCAGGCAGGCGGCGCGACCATCATGGTCACCGCCTACTTCCTGCTCCCCCTCGACGGCCTGGGCCCACAGCGCCCCGCCCTGAGCTGGACCTTCTTCGTCATGGCCCTGGCGCTCATAGCCGCCCTGCTGCTCCAGCAGATCGCCCACGTCCTCCTCAACCATCCGCACGCCCGGCCCGGACTGGTCATCCCCCTGCTGATGTGCCTGGCCATCCTGGTCTTCGCGACGGCCTACCAGGCCCTGGCCCAACACCCCGGCGAACTCATCGGCCTCAGCACCCGCCTGGACGCCCTCTACTTCACGCTGGTCACCCTCGCCACCATCGGCTACGGCGACATCACCCCGCACGGCCAGACGGCCCGCCTGGTCGCCATACTCCAGATCCTCTACACCTTCATCTTCCTCACCGCGGCGGCCACAGCCCTGAGCCGCCAGCTCCGCACGGTGTTCCTGCACCGCGAAAACAGCCGCCGCGACAGCCCCTGACGCCGATCGTCGGCATTGCCGATCAACTGGCCGGACACTCGCGCCGACAGCCGAACACCGAGCGCCGAGCACTGAACACTGACGTGTCGCGCGTCACAGTCACTGGCATCACACTGGGCACAGCGGCGGATTCGATTCCCGGGCCCCTGGACGAACGCCGGCCGAACCGGCGACTTCGTGCGGCCTCGGCCATCCGGCTCCGCGTTCCTTCCGAACCCAAGGGGTGTCCGACCATGAGTGGCATCGACGCACCTGCTCTCGACAGCCTGCGCGCGGCCTTGCGGGGACGTGTCGTCACGCCGCAGGACGCGGAGTACGACGAGACCCGCAGCCTCTACAACGCCATGATCGACCGGCGTCCGGCCGTCATCGCCCAGTGCGTCGGGACGGCGGACGTGCGGGCCGGCATCGCCTTCGCTCAGGAGACGGGCGTCGACGTCGCGGTACGCGGTGGCGGGCACAGCGGGCCGGGGCTGTGCCTGATCGACGACGGGCTGACTCTCGACCTGTCCCCGATGCGCTGGGTGCGGGTCGACCCGAACACCGAAACCGTGCAGGTGGGCGGCGGCAGTCTGCTGGGCGACGTGGACCACGAGACACACGCCTTCGGCCTCGGCATGCCGGCCGGGATCGTGTCGACCACGGGGGTGGGCGGTCTCACACTGGGCGGCGGGCACGGCCACCTGACGCGTAAGTACGGCCTGACGATCGACAGCTTGATCGCCGCGGATGTCGTCCTGGCCGACGGCAGCGTCGTCACCGCCTCCGAGAAGGAGAACCCGGACCTGTTCTGGGGGCTGCGGGGCGGCGGTGGCAACTTCGGCGTGGTCACATCGTTCACCTACCGGCTGCACCCGGTGCACACGGTCGGCGTCGCGGTGACCGTGTGGCCGATCGACCGCGCGGCGGAGGTGCTGCGGTGGTACCGGGATTTCCTGCCCGCCGCGCCGGAGGACCTCAGCGGGTTCTTCGCGGTCCTGGTCGTCCCGCCCGGTCCGCCCTTCCCGGAGCCGATCCACGGGCAGAAGATGTGCGCCGTGGTCTGGTGCTACACCGGCGACCTGGAGGCCGATCGCCTGGAGGAGACGCTGTCCGTGGTCAACGACCCGGCACCACCGGCCTTCCATTTCACCACCCCCATGCCCTACCCCGCCCTGCAGAGCATGTTCGACGAGCTGCTGCCCAAGGGGCTGCAGTGGTACTGGCGCGGCGACTTCTTCGACGGCATATCCGACGACGCCGTCGCGGTGCACGAGAGGTACGGCCAGGGCATCCCCACCGGCCTGTCGACGATGCACCTGTATCCCGTGGACGGGGCGGCCCACCGAGTCGGCCCCGAGGACACCTCCTGGGCCTACCGGGACGCCGTGTGGTCCGGCATCATCGGCGGCATCGACCCCGATCCGGCCAACGCCGATCTGATCCGGCAGTGGTGCGTCGACTACTGGACCGACCTGCACCCGCACTCCATGGGCGGCTCGTACGTCAACTTCCTCGGAGAAGCGGAGGGCCCGGAGCGCGTCCGGTCCACGTATCGCGGCAACTACGACCGGCTGGCCACGATCAAGCGCGCCTACGACCCGGACAACTTCTTCCACTCCAACCAGAACATCCCGCCGTCCACCGCATGAGACGGGCCCCGGCTCCCGTACTCGGGCGCCGGGACGCGGTGCCGGTCAGTGGCCCTCGGGGTCCTCGACCGTACCGAGGGAGCACACACCGGGCTGGTCCGCCGGCAGCCGCCCCCCGAGACGGTCACGGTGCGGCCGAGCACTGCCGTCAAAGGCAAAACCAAAGGCCCCGGATCTCTCCGGGGCCTTTGATCTACTGTGCACTCGGCAGGATTCGAACCTGCAACCTTCTGATCCGTAGTCAGATGCTCTATCCGTTAAGCTACGAGTGCGCGTGTCTTCAGTTTTCTCGCCGCTCCCGGGCCCGATGGGCTCGCTCGCGGCGACAGGAAGAACATTACATGACCGCCGCCGTCATGTGAAATCCGTTTGGCTCACCCCTTGTGACCTGCGAAAACAAGGGATGCGACAGGGATGAAGGAGCCGGGGATACGACGAAGCCCCGGTCGGGTGGACCGGGGCTTCGAATCGGTGCGGAGGCGGAGGGATTTGAACCCTCGATGGGCTTTAAGGCCCAAACCGCATTAGCAGTGCGGCGCCATAGACCGGACTAGGCGACGCCTCCGTGCACCACCTTCCGCGCGCGAGCGCGGATCAAGTGGTGCGTGCCGATGATGACACAGTCACGCGTGCCCTCACCAATCGCCCCCCACGGTACTAGGCAGGGTGGCCACAGAGCAAAGCTCTTCCGACCGGCGAGTGGCAGGCGCGTCGCCGGCGCGGTGGGGGCCGGATCGGCACACCGGGGAAAGGCGTGGAGGTCCCGCAACGGTTCGGTCGGTGTCGGTGCAGGCCGTTGCCGGTGCGCGGCGATGCGGGCGCCACATCCCCGTCACGTTACGTGCGACCTCGGTCTCATCCGGCATCGCGAGCGCAATCCCAACCCTTAGACTCCCTCGGGTGACACGTTGCGGGCCGGTTGGCAAGATGGCCCGCGCGGTCGGCACGTAGCGGAACAGGGAGGAAGCGTCTCGTGAGCAGCAGGCCATCCCGAGGCACTGCTCGCCTCGCAGCCATACTGGACGCGCTTCCCGACGCCTTGGTGCTGGTCAACGCCAACGGGACGGTCGTCAACGCCAACACCATCGCCCTCGAGGCGTTCGAGACGCCGGGCACGGCGCTGGTGGGGCGCGGGCTGCTCGATCTGCTGCCGCAGTTCGACTCCAAGCTCATCCCCGGTTCCATGCGCCGGCCGGACCACATCGACCCGCGGGCCCGTACCAAGCCGACGCGCATGGTCGCCCGGCGGACCGACGGGACCGAGTTCCCGGTCGAGGTCACCAGTGCGAATCTGGAGACCGGCCAACAGGCCTACGACAATTACGGCTACACCGGCGACGAACTGCTGATGCTCGTCGTACGCGATCTGTCCGGCACGGTCGACACCGAGGCCGAGCTGGCGCGTTCGCAGCGACAGACCGAGATGATCCTGCGGGCCGCCTCGGAAGGCGTCGTCGGGACGGACACCGACGGACGGATCGTCCTGGTCAACCCGGCCGCCGCCCAGATACTGGGGCACCGGGCCAGTGACCTCGGCGGGCGCGAGCTGCACACCCTCGTCCTCCACTCGCGCGCCGACGGCTCGCCCTTCCCGTACGGCGAGTCCCCGCTCGCGGACACCCTGCGCTCCGGGCGCAAGCA
Source organism: Streptomyces sp. TE5632 (assembly GCF_054061295.1). Taxonomy (NCBI): domain Bacteria; kingdom Bacillati; phylum Actinomycetota; class Actinomycetes; order Kitasatosporales; family Streptomycetaceae; genus Streptomyces; species Streptomyces sp. TE5632. The sequence continues at coordinate 2,467,041 of NZ_JBSSEA010000003.1, forward strand.
CCGGGTGCGCGGGCAGGTGCTGTACTCCAAGAGCGGCGACAAGGTGCCGGTCGACCTGACGACCGCGCCGGTGCGCGACGGCGACCAGCTCGTCGGCGCCGTCATGACCTTCACCGACCGGCGGCCCTACGACGCGGTCGTCAAGGAGAAGGAGGAGGCCGAGCGGCAGCACGCCGAGGAGCTGGAGCGGCTCGCCGAGGAACACGCCTCCGAGCTCACCGCCCTGCGCCAGAAGCACGTCGGCGAGCTGGAGGAGCTGCGCGAGGCGCACACCGAGGAACTCGCCGCGAACGAGGAGCGGTACGCCGCGCTCGGCGAGCGGGAGAAGGACCGCTACGAGGCCCTCTCCGGCCGGCACGAACAGCTCCTCACCCTGCTCGGGCAGTCGCTCAGGAGTCCGCTGGAGGAACTGCGCCGCGAACTGACCGCGCTCGCCTCGGACGACGCCGGCCAGCTGTGGCCCGAGGCCAACCAGGTGCTCCACCATCTGTCGGCCGGCTACTCCCGGATCACCACCCTCATCGACAACGTCCTCGGCTACCAGCGGCTCGACGCCGGGACGGAGGGGATCACCCGTACGAAGGTGATGCTCGACGCCGTCGTCGCCGCCGGTGTCGACGGGGCCGTGGAGCTCATCGGGCCGGGCCGGGTGCAGTTCGCCGTGCACGCGCCGCCCATCGAGGCCGAGGTCGACTCACGGCTGCTCGCCACCGCCCTCGCGCATCTCGTCGCGGACGTCGCGGGCGTCGACGCCACCGGCAACACCCCCGTGTCGGCGGGCGGTTACCTGGACAACACGGTCGTGGTCGCGGCGGCACAGCGCGGTGAGGTCGTACGCCTCGAGGTGCGCGGGCCGTACAGCGGCGGCGACCCGGTGCACGAGCCGATCGTGCGCGGGATCGTACGGGCGCACGGAGGTGTGCTGCAGACGCACGAGGTGCCGGGGATGAGCGGCAGCGCGTTCGTCCTCGAGGTGCCCATCGGGGGCGGAGCCGGTGCCGTCGCCGCAGGTCAGGCGCAGCTCGCGCTGACTTCCGGGGGACCTGCGGAGGTTCCGGAGGAAGCGCCGGTGCCGGTGTCGGTGTCGGTGCCTTCGCAGGGATCGGGGCCGGGATCGGCGTCGGCGGAGGCCTCGGCCGAGGAGGCCGGTTCGGCCGCGGGCGGTCAGCGGGGTTCCGGTGGCGGGCGGCGGAGGGCCCGGCGGGCCTCGGTGGACGCGTTCCTGGAGAGCGGGGTGCCGGGGGCCGAGGACGGTTCCGGTTCCGGTACGGAAGCCGCTGCGCCCCCCACCGGTCGGCGCAGGCGCCGGGCGGCGGCCGCGGCGGAGCCCGCGCAGCTTCCGGCTCAGGCGTCCGGCGAGGGCGCGGTGGTGGTGTCCGGCGGGACCGGACGGCGTCGTGGGCGACCGGCCGAGGGCGCGGAGGCCGCTGTCGCCGTACCGGATGCGAGTGTGGTCGGTGCGGTCGGTGGGGCCGTCGTCACGGCCGCCGAGTCCGCGGCGGGGTCCGCCGCCTCGAACACGGGGCTGGGCGGGACCGTACCGCCGCAGGGAGTACCCGTCCCCTCCGGAGGGTTGCGCGCCGGGCAGGCCTCCGGTGAGCAGCACGCCCTGCCGCCCGCGTTGCCCGCTGCGGGCAGTGCGGACGGAACGGCGCAGGCCGCTCAGGGCCGGGGCCAGGCGCAGGGGCAGGAAGAGCAGCCTCAGTCGACCGGGCGGCGTCGGCGGGCTCTGGCGGCGGCCACCGAGCGGGCGGCGGCGCAGGAGGCCGCGCCCCGCACGGTGTTCGCGTTGCCGCCCGCCGAAGCAGACCAGGCGGACCAGGGGGAGCAAGCCGGGGTGGTCGAGGGCCCGCAGGAGGGCCCGGTGTCGGTGCCACTTCCCGGACCGGCCGCTTCCGGTGACGCCCTGCTCGACGGGCGCCATGACGCCGTCCCGCAGGACCAGTCCGACGATCACACCCCGCCGCAGCCGCATCCCACCAGCGCCCCGACGGGCCGACGCCGCCGCGCCGTCGCCCAGCCGGCCGAGCAGGGCGCGGGCCCTGCGCCGGTGCCGGCCCAGGCGCAGGCACCGGCACCGGCACCGGTGCCGGCTCAACCGGTGGCGCCCGCGCAGGGTGCCCCGATTCCCCCGCAGGGCATGCCCGTTCCGCCGCAGGGTGCGGCCCTTCCGTCGGCCGTTCCGCCGCAGGGCGGGCCTGTGCAGGGCCCGGGCACCGCCGTCCCCGGGCAGATGCCTCAGGTCCAGCCGCCGGCATTGGCACCGGCACAGGCGGTACAGCCACCGGCGCCGGCACCCCTCGATCAGCCGCCGGTGGCTTCCGGCGGTCAGCCGATGCCCCAGCCCGCCGCGCCGATCCCGGTACAGCCCGCCGCCCCGGCACAGCCCGCCGCTCCGGCCGTGGAGCAGCCCGCTTCCGTCGCCCAGCCGCTGCCCGCCGAGGCCGCGCCGGGTCAGGGAACTCCGCCCGACGGCGCCCCGGCCGCGCAGCCTCCGTGGCCCGCCGCCGGTGCCCCCGTACCGCCGCAGGGTGCTCCCGTGCCGCCGAGCGGTGCGGCGGCACCGGGCACCCCGCTGCCTCCCGAGGCCGCGCCCGTGCAGCGGGCTGCTCAGCCGTTGCCTCAGCCGCTGCCGGTAGAGGCGCCGGCGCCGGCACCGACGGCACCGGTGGACCCGAACTCGACGCAGGGGCGTGCGTTCAGCGTGCGCACTCTGGGGCAGGGCGTGCCGTTCACCCGGCAGGCCGTCCAGGTCCAGCAGCCGCTGCCGGCGGCCACGCCTCCCCCGCATCAGCCGGGTGGCTCGGGCCGTCGCCGCAAGCTCGGCACGCGTACCGACCCGGCCGCGGACCACGAACAGGGCGCCCGCCCGCAGGCGACGGCCGACTTCGCCCCCGCCCAGCGGCAGGCGCAGGCAGCGCCCCAGGCGCCCGCGCGCGCACAGACACCGGCACAGGCGCAGCCCCAGCAGCCCCAGCAGCCCCAGCCGCAGCCCCCGTCGCCCCCGCCGTCCCCGTCACTGTCGCAGCCTCAGCCGCAGCACTCGCTCGCCGGGCAGTCGCGGCTCGCGCCGACGACCGAGGGCACGGGACGCTCGTACGCGATAGGGGCGCCGGACGCGGACGCGGCCGAGGGCCCCGAACCGCTGGACGGTCCGGGCGGGGCCGTCGAGGTGGCGGACCCCCCGCGTCCGCAGCCGATGGACGACGAACTGCCGCCGGAGCCGTTGGACAACCCGCGTCGGCTGCTGGTGTGGCCCGCACCGGACGTCGCCACGCAGCAGGCGCTGAGCGACCGCGGCTACCGGCCGGTGATCGTGCACTCGCGCGAGGAGGTCGACGCCCAGATCGCGGCGTTCCCCGCCGCGCTGTTCGTGGACCCGCTGACCGGGCCGATCACCCGGACGGCGCTCCAGTCGCTGCGGAAGGCGGCGGTGGCCGCCGAGGTTCCGGTGCTCGTCACGGCCGGGCTGGGGCAGGCGTCGCGCGATGCCGCCTACGGCGCCGACCCCGCCGTACTGCTGAAGGCCCTCGCGCCGCGTGACAGCGAGCAGCATCCGCCGCGGGTGCTGCTGATCGAGGAGCACGCGGAGATCGCGCTGGCGCTGACCGCGACGCTGGAGCGGCGCGGTATGCAGGTCGCGCGGGCCGCGGGCGATGCGGACGCGGTGACGCTGGCGGGGCAGTTCCGGCCGAACCTGGTGGTGATGGACCTGATGCAGGTGCGTCGGCAGCAGGCCGGGGCCGCCGGGATCATCGACTGGCTGCGGGCGAACGGGCAGCTCAACCGCACCCCGCTCGTCGTCTACACCGCCGCCGTCGGACAGGCCGACCTGCCGCGGCTGGCCTCCGGCGAGACGGTGCTGTTCCTCGCGGAGCGGTCCACGAGCGACGAGGTGCAGGACAGGATCGTCGACCTGCTCGCCCGTATCGGCACCAACTGAGCGACGGCATACGCCGGGTGGGAACGGACCGAGGTTCGTCCGTCCCCACCCGGCGCGGCTGTGGTGCGTAACGGCGTCAGAGGGCAGGGGCGTTGAGCGTCAGAGTCGGGTGACGTCCAGCGTGCCCTCGGCGTACTGCCTGCGCAGCACCTTCTTGTCGAACTTGCCGACGCTCGTCTTCGGCACCGACTCGATCACCGTCCAGCGCTCGGGCAGCTGCCACTTGGCGACGCCCCCGTCGGCGAGGAAGGCGCGCAGGGTGGTGAAGTCGGCGGTGGACCCATCCTTGAGGACGACCGTGGCCAGCGGGCGCTCCCCCCACTTGTCGTCCGGGACGGCGACGACGGCGGCCTCCGCGACATCGGGGTGGGACATCAGCGCGTTCTCCAGCTCGACGGAGGAGATCCACTCGCCGCCGGACTTGATGACGTCCTTGGCCCGGTCGGTCAGGGTGAGGAAGCCGTCGCGGCTGATGATGCCGACGTCCCCCGTCTTCAGCCAGCCGTCCTCGCTGAACTTGTCGGCGGGGCGCAGCGGTTCGGCGTCGACGCCGTTGTAGTAGGCGCCGGCGATCCAGGGACCGCGCACCTCCAGCTCACCCGCGGACTCGCCGTCCCAGGGGAGCCGTTCGCCGCCGGGGCCGGTGAGCCGGGCCTCGACACCGGTCGGGAAACGGCCCTGGGTCAGGCGGTAGCCGAACTCCGCCTCGGTGCCCACGGCCTCGGCCGGCGGGCGGGCGATGGTGCCGAGCGGGGAGGTCTCCGTCATGCCCCAGGCGTGGCAGACCCGCATGCCCAGCTCGTCGAAGGCCTTCATCAGCGAAGGCGGACAGGCCGAGCCGCCGATGGTGACCTGGGTGAGGGAGGAGACGTCCCGGGGCTTGGCCAGCAGCTCGGCCAGCAGGCCCTGCCAGATGGTGGGGACGGCGGCGGCGTGCGTCGGCCGCTCCCCCTCGATCATCTCGGCGAGCGGGGCGGGCTGCAGGAAGCGGTCCGGCATCAGCATGTTGACGCCGGTCATGAAGGTGGCGTGCGGCAGGCCCCAGGCGTTGACGTGGAACTGGGGGACCACGACCAGGGAGGTGTCCCGGTCGGTCAGGCCCATCGACTGGGCCATGTTGACCTGCATCGAGTGCAGGTAGATCGAACGGTGGCTGTAGACCACGCCCTTGGGGTCCCCGGTGGTGCCCGATGTGTAGCACATGGCGGCGGCGGCGCGTTCGTCCAGCTCCGGCCAGTCGTAGGCGATGGGCTTTCCGGCGAGCAGGTCCTCGTACTCGTGCACCTGGGCGTCGGCGTCCGCCAGCGCGGAACGGTCTCCGGGCCCGGTCACGACGACATGTTGAACGGTCTTCAGGTGCGGCAGCAGCGGAGCGAGCAGCGGGATCAGCGAACCGTTGACGATGATCACCCGGTCTGCGGCGTGGTTGACGATCCACGCGAGCTGCTCGGCCGGAAGGCGGAGGTTCAGGGTGTGGAGCACCGCGCCCATGCAGGGGATGGCGAAGTACGCCTCCACATGCTCGGCGTTGTTCCACATGAGCGTGGCCACCCGGTCGTCGCCGGTCACCCCGAGGTCTTCGCGCAGGGCGTGGGCCAGCTGGGCCGAGCGGGCGCCGATCTCCGCGTAGGAACGGCGGTGCGGGTCGCCCTCGCCGGTCCAGGTGGTCACCTGTGACGTGCCGTGGATCGTCGACCCGTGGGTCAGGATCCTTGAGATCAGCAGCGGTACGTCCTGCATGGTGCTGAGCACGGCGTCCTCCTGGGCGACATTGCCTACGCGGCGGTAACGGTTGTGCTGATTCTGCGCACATACCGCTCGGTATGTCACTAGGTGAACGGATGATCGATCACGTTCCGCGGAACTTCGCTCTCGGTCAGGACCGGACAAGCCCCAGCTCGACGTCGTCCCGCAACTTCCCGAGCGCCCGCGAAACGGCCGACTTCACCGTGCCCACCGATACGCCGAGCACCTCGGCCGTCTGGGCCTCGCTGAGGTCCTCGTAGTACCGCAGGACGACCATGGCACGCTGTCGCGCGGGCAGCCGCATGATCGCCCGCCACATCGCGTCGCGCAGCGCCTGCTGCTCGGCCGGGTCGTCGCCACCGGGGACCGGGTCCGGCTCGGGCAACTCGTCGCAGGCGAACTCGTCCACCTTGCGCTTGCGCCACTGCGACGTCCGCGTGTTCAGCAGCGCCCGGCGCACATAGCCGTCGAGCGCACGATGGTCCTCGATACGCTCCCAGGCGACGTACGTCTTGGCGAGCGCGGTCTGCAGCAGGTCCTCCGCGTCGCTCGGGTTCCCGGTCAAGGACCGGGCGGTACGCAGGAGCACCGGATGCCGGGCCCTCATGTACGACGAGAACGACGGGTACGGGAGGGTCTGCGTCGCCGGAGCAGCGGCGTTCGAAGCGCTGGTGCAGACGGGTCTGGTCATGACTCAACGCTATGAGCGGGGCACGTTCGGCAAATCGGCCGCAGGTCCCGAAGCCGCGTCCCCCTCAGGTTGTAGGGGTGGGGCCTGCCGCACCTCCTGAAGGTGGACGAGCGGGGGAGGCTCCGTGCGGGTTCCCCCTTGGGGGAAGCACCGCGGAAACCCGAAAACGCCTGCGCGACGGTACCGGAGTACCGCCGAGCAGACGCCTCGCACCCCACGGACCGCACCCCACACGGCGTCAGAGGGCCGTCGGCCCTCTCACCTCATCACCACAGCGGGGTGAAGTTGACCACCACGTTGTCGTTGCCCTGGACGACGGACGTGAGCGCGGAGCCGTTGACCTGGGCGGTGTTGCTCTGGTTCGAGGCACCGGAACCGACGGCCTGCTGTTGCGTGGTGGCCGCGTTGCCGTAGTTGTCGCCGCCGACGCCGCTGCCGAGCACTCCCGCCTCGGCGCTTGTGGCCGTGGCGTTCGATCCGTCGTCCGCGAGAGCGCCGGTGTCCGCCATCGCGACGCCGGCGAAGAGGGCCGCCGCGAGCGGAAGAGCGGAGACGGCGGCGATGACTCGGGCGGTACGGATGCTTGCCATGTTGTGTTCCCTCCAGAACCAAGGACGCACCGGCGCATGAGCGTGTGTGCGTGATGTACGGCTGCCACCAGGGGAGTTGGCCGACCACCCCGGCACTGTGCACGACGTCGCGAGATCAGGATTGCCCACCGGATCCCGGTGAACCACCTCGGAAGCCGTCATTAGCACGCAAGTGTGAGCACAAGTCGATAAACCTCCCCCTTCCCCCCTGAGCCACCTCTCCGCCCGACACGGCCCTCTGCTCGCCAACCCCCGCAAGAGGGGAAGCGTTTCGGCACTTTTTCCGCAAACTGCGCGAACCCCGGCGCGTCACACCCAGCCCTCTTCCCCTCCTCGAACGCGCGTACGAAAATGGATCCATGGCCACCACCGACCGGCAGGCCACCACGCTGGCCCTCGCACACGCCCTGTCAGCCGCCGAACGCGGACTGGCCGTCATCCCGCTGTCCCGGACCAAACTCCCCGCCCTGCGCTCCCCGCACCGCGACGAACCCGGCCGCCGTCCCGGCCGAACCACTCCCTGCCACGGCGAGTGCGGCCGCTTCGGGCACGGTTTCCACGACGCCTCCACCGACCCCGCCCGCATCCGCTTACTCTTCGCCGCAGCGCCCGGGGCCACCGGCTACGGCATCGCCTGCGGACTGCCCCCGCACCACCTCATCGGTGTCGACCTCGACACGAAGACCGGTACGGACTCCTCCGCCGCCCTGCGCGAACTGGCCCTGCGTCACCTGTTCACGATCCCCGCCACGGTGACCGTCCTGACCCCCAGCGGCGGCCGTCACCTGTGGCTCAGCGGCCCGCCGGACGTCGCCGTCCCCAACTCCGCGAGCCGGCTCGCCCCCGGCATCGACATCCGCGGCGCCGGGGGCTATCTCGTCGGCCCCGGCTCCCGCACGGACCACGGCACCTACACGACCGCCCCGGGAACCGCCCGCTTATCCCCCGCCGCCTGCCCGCCCGCCCTCCTGCGGCTCCTCCTGCCACCGCCCCGCGCCCACCACCCCACACCCCCGTCGACCGGCGGTCACGGTCGGGGACTCGTCCAGTTCGTCCTCGCGGCACACGAGGGCCAGCGCAACACCCGCCTGTTCTGGGCGGCCTGCCGCGCCTACGAGGACGGCATCGGCCCCGCCCTGGTGAACCCCTTGGTCGACGCGGCCCTCACCACGGGCCTGTCCGAACGCGAGGCCCGCGCGACCATCGCCTCGGCGGCCCGCATGACGGGCCACCATCCCTGACCCACAACCCGGGATCCACCGGTCGCCTCCTCCCCTCGCCCCACGAAAACCGAAGGCCCCGGACACACCACCGCCCTAGAGTGCCGACCATGTCACTCGCCCGCGCCGCCTCCGCTTCCGGCCGCGCAGTCGCCGCCGCAGCGCGAACCCCGCACCGCGGGACGCACCCCGGGAGCAACCGGTCGAGGACGAGGAGATCCGACCGTACGCCCCGCACACACCTGGAAAACCCCGAATGAGCGCCCCGACCCCCGACCCGGCCTCCACGCCCCCCGCAACCCCCACTGCCCCCACCCCCCTCTCCCGAACAGAACTCCTGCGCTGGCAGTTCGAACTGACCTGGTCCCTGTTCGCGTACCACCTGGAGCGGCTGGAGCCGGACGACTTCCTGTGGGAGCCCACCGCCCACTGCTGGACGATGCACCGTGCCGCCGACGGCACCTGGACCCCCGACTGGGCGGAGACCGAGCCCGACCCCGTGCCCGTCCCGACCATCGCCTGGGTCAGCTGGCACATCGGCTGGTGGTGGAGCGTGACCCTGGACCATGCGCACGGGCGTCGGCCCCGGGAGCGGACCGAGATCACCTGGCCCGGAGAGGGACCGGCGACCGTCCAGTGGCTGCGCGACCTGCGAACGGAATGGCTCGCGACGCTGGACGGCCTCACCGACGCCGACCTGGACGCCACGGCACCGTTCCCCTGGCCGTCCGACCCGGCGTACACCGTGGCCCACATGGCCGCCTGGGTGAACACCGAACTCCTGAAGAACGCCACGGAAATCGGCCAACTCCGCCTCCTGCGAGCGGCGTCATGACCCCCGGCCTGCCCGGCTGTTCTCACTGCTCAGCGTGCGGAGGAGGTAGGATTTGAACCCACGGCGACATCGCTGCCACGACGGTTTTCAAGAGCCTCAAGGGAACAGTACGAAACCCCTGGTAACGGCGGGCTCCAGAGCCGGAAAGGGGTTGCCCGGCCCACACATGGCCCATGGCGTCACTTCTTACGGGGAGCCATCTGCTCTGGCGTCGCCACGCAGCGGAAGCCGGTGTCGTCGTCATGCATCATGTCCCCGCTCTACTCCCTGTCGTCCGGGCAGACGAAGTCCCATAGCTTCGGCGGAAACCCCTTCCTCAGCTCATGCCGTTCCACCGGAGGTATCGATGTTGCGGGGCAGGGCTACTTCTGGACTCCTTCGCTGGACCCGTGCTGATGCACGTATAAAAAGCCGGGGCACCTAAGATGCCCCGGCTTATTTTTATTTCGCCCGCAGGTGAGGGTAGTACATCATGATTGAAGCATCGATCCGGGCCGTGGCTGACCTCATCCCGGTCTTTGTGGTGGCGTCGGTAATCGTTGCCCTACCCGTGGTGCTGTTGGCGCGGGCCAAGAAATGTCCAGTGACGGCAACCACCTTGTTCTCGGTGTCACTGCTGGGGGTCCTGGCCGTGACGCTCCTTCCAGGCGGGATGGGTGATGCGGGTAACGAAATCGCCTGTTACATCGGCCCCTCCCTGAGAGGCGTTCTGTCCACCACCCCAGGACAACTGAACGTGCTGCTGTTTGTCCCAGTTTGCTTCTTCGGGGTGTGCTCCTTCCGCCGGCCGATCGCCGTACTGACGGGCGGTGTGCTCCTGACGGGAAGCGTCGAGATGCTCCAGGCGCTCCTTCCGCTCGGTCGATCGTGCAGCTATTCCGACCTGTCGGCAAACGCTCTGGGCGCATTTGCTGGTGTGCTGTGCGGCCTGGGTTGGTCGTCGCTCAGGCGGCATCGCCCCCTGTTCACTCGACGTGACGCCTGGAACAGCGCACGCCTGTTCGGAATAGGTGGAGCAGTAATTTCCACTGTCTTCATGTTCGGGATCACACCCGTCCATGGCGGTGCCGAAGCTGTCGGGGCCACGAGCGAACAGGAAAAGTGGGCTCGAAGCGTTGCGAATCAGGTTTACGGTGAACAAACCAAGGTGATCCAGGTACAGCAAAGAGAGCCAATTCCCGGCTTCCCCGGGAAGGTCGACGTCACAACCGACAAGGGCAACCTTTCCCTCCTGTGGCCCGATCGAAAAATTCAAAGCGCATTGTCCGTGGACAACCAGGATGACGGAGGAACCCTGACCCCGGACCAAGCGAAGCAGGCCGCTGAGGAGTTCGCCGACAAGTGGTACCCAGAAGAAATCAAGGGCAGCAGGTCGACCTTTGATCCCCTCGCCAAGGGAAAAGCCCCATACGTCCTCAGCTACCGGCGTTATACAGACGACATCATGATGCCCATGCGTCTCGACGTCACAGTCACCTCGTCGGGTCGGATCATGGGAGTGAACGCTCGACTCGTAGAGGATCCGAAGCTTCCGGAGGCAAAGCTTGACCGGGCCGCCGCAGAGAAGCATGCGGAAGAACTGACTCGTCTCAAGGCAGGCAGTCCCGTGTTCCTCATCGCCCAAGAGGTCTATGACGAGTGGCGGCCTGTCTGGGTCGTCAACATGGTTCGTGACGGCGAGAAAGAGGCTCAGGGCACGGCCATCTACCTTGACGCAGTGTCAGGCAAGCCGGTTCAGTGACAGGACTGACAGGACCCAACAGGTCCGCTTCTGGACCGCTGGCGGTCCACGCCTGGTCCACGCACACTGATCCACACCGCGGCAGCGCCGGATCAAGGTGAGACACCTTCCGTGTAGTTGGGGTGCCCCTCACTGAGGGACACCCCATCTGACCGGCACGTCTCTGACCTGCGGAGGCGGTGGGATTCGAACCCCCGGTGACGTTCTCACGTCACTACGGTTTTCAAGATCTCTCGACGATCATGCGGGGCGATCGCTCCCCCACAGGTCAGACGGGTGCGATCACTTCGGCGGAGCCGTCGTCATCGTCGTCGTGCCCGCTACGTGCCCCTTCGAGGCTCATCGGACGTCGACCGGCGCTACCGGCCCGATCCGGGGAAAGTAGTACGTGGATGCACCAAACCTTCTCCCTTGGTGGACCTCTCCCCCGCGCCCCTCCCGCTGGTTCGGGGGGGGCCTCTGTGGGTTTCGTCAACCCTGCCGTGCCGGGTGTGAGGTGATTGGCCGGTGTGGGGTTCATGCGGCGAGGGCGGTGGTCCTGGGCTCGCGGGGTTCGTAGAGGGTGCCGTCGCGGAGCATGGCGAACAGGACGCTGATGCGCTGGCGGGCGAGGCGCAGGAGGGCCTGGGTGTGGGTCTTGCCGCGGGCTCGCTGGCGGTCGTAGTAGGTGCGCGAGACGGGATCGGCGTTCATGCAGGCGAAGGCGGACAGGAACATGGCCCGTTTGAGCTGCCGGTTTCCGCCTCGGGGTGCGTGTTCGCCGTGGATCGAGGTCCCGGATTGCCTGGTGGTGGGGGCGAGGCCGGCGTAGGAGGCGAGGTGGGCGGCGGTGGGGAAGCCGGTGCCGTCGCCGACGGTGACCAGCAGCACTGCGGCGGTCCTGACGCCGACGCCGGGCATCGACGTCAGGACCGGGGAAAGAGGGTGGGCCTCCAGCAGGGCGTTGATCTGGGCCTCCAGGGCCCGTCGCTGTTCGTGGACGGCTCCCAGCGAGCGGGCCAGGGACGGGATGACGATGTCGAGGGTGCCGGTCCCGGGCACGACGACGGTCTGCTCGTCGCGGGCGGTAAAGACGTCGTCGATCAGCCGCGGGGCCTTGGGCCGGATCACCTCGACCAGCCTGCGGCGGCCGGCTTTGCGCAGCGCGGCCGGGGACCCGTAGCGCTCCAGGAGCCAGGTGACGGCCTGGTGGTCGAGGCGGGGGCCCAGGACCCGCTCCAGGCTGGGGTGGAACTGGGTGAGCAGGCCGCGTATCCGGTTGGACGTGCGGGTGGCCTCGGCCGCGAGGTCCTGGTCGAAGCCGACGAGCACGGTCAGCTCGGCGGTGATCTCGTCGGTCAGTTCCAGCGAGCGCAGGGTGTGCGGCATGGTGCGGGCCGCGTCCGCGATGACCGCGGCGTCCCTCGCGTCGGTCTTGGCCTCGCCCGGGTGGAGGTCGGCGATCCGGCGCATCGCCAGTCCGGGCAGGTAGGCGACCCGGCAGCCGGCGTCCCGGGCGACCGTCAGGGGCAGGACGCCGATGGAGGCGGGCTGGTCCACGATCACCAGCACGGTGCCGAACTTCGCGGTCAGTTTGTCGAAGACCGCTCGCAGTTTCGGCTCACTGTTGGGCATGGCCTTGTCGAAGACCTTCTTGCCGGCCGGGGTGAGCCCGTGCCCGTGGTGGGTGCTCTTGCCGACGTCCATGCCGAGGAAGACGCCCACGTTGCCGGTGTCGAACATCGCGCCCTTCCAAGGGAGTTGACTCTGCCTGGCCTCGGCTTCGGTGTCGTACGCGCGCATCCACGTCATGCAGACCTGCCGCCCGCGAGCTGTCCGGCATTGCGCCGGACCGGACGGTGGCCGGACCTCTCATCAGCGTCTGTGACGGCACCTCCCGGGCCCGGTGACACCACCCCCCCAGGTCATCGGTTCGACAGGGGGACACAGTCATGCCGGGCCCGGAGGCCAGCGGCCCTCTTGCAGGACCGCGAAAAACATAACGGGGGACGCCCGTCCGAGTGATGCGGCCGTGGTCCGGGCGGCCAAATGGCCCCGCACACACCTCCCTCATCACCTTCTGATCCGTAGCTCTAAACAGATCGGCCAGGAGAGGGAACAGAGGCTCCGGTTAATGCGACAACGCGCACAGTCGCGCGCACGCATAGACGCCTCGACATGGCCTCTCGCACGGCCTTACCACCCGCTGCGCGAGCGCGCCTGCAGAGAACCGCACGATGTCGCTCGGAGCATTCGGGTGATAAGCGTAAAAGTATGCGTCGAAAGGGGAAGCATGAGACCGCCAAGCCTTCGTCGAGCCAATCGGCGTCCACCCACGTCAAGGAGACAGAAATGCGTCGAATTGCCAGCGTGCTGATCGCATCAGCGGCTCTTGTCGCTGCCCTCGGCTCCCCGGCCATCGCCGACGACCATAGAGTCCTCGGCCTGATTCCCGTTAAAGCGGACAACGCTTACCTCCTGAACAACACTCACGTTCTGGAGAACGCTAACGTTGAGCTCCTGAACCAGCGTTGACAGGTCGGTGCCCCCGGCTTCGTCGGGGGCACCCCAGCATCGCAGCTTGCCTCCGTCGCGCTTACCGGCGTTCAGGACCACCCCATTGGCCGGGATGCACTGCCCGTTTGGTTCGAGGGCGTGCAGATGACCCAGCGACTGGGCCATCTGCACGGCGGTCCTTTGGCTGGTTGGACGGCTGAAGGACACGACGAACAGTGGCAATGGAGCGCGATCTTCGCCGGGGTCGCCGTCATCGCGGGCCGGGCAGCCCTCTGCCTTCCAGCAGCACGGCTCGGCCATGTCCTGACTGTTGGATCAGCCGCGTTCCGATCACAATCAGATTCTCACCCACCAGGTAAGTGCGGACTGCCGTTAGGCCCTCTTCACGGATTACGAGATCGCGAAGGAGCTTTGCCTCCGCGGCGGCCCGCACTGACGCCCGCCCGGAGTAGACCAGTCAGCGCCATCCGGCCCATTGAGCATTTTTATGCATCGGCGCGACCGGTTAGCCAATTCCAGTGAAGAATCTCGAATTAACCGTAAATCGATCCCTTCCGCGAATAATATGCCGTCGTCAGGACTTTCAGTCAGACACCACCCACTCATAGGAGTTGGCTCCCCCGATGACGCTGAATATCCTTGGTGCATCACGGCGCACCTTGTCGCTTTGGATCGCAGCGGTAGCAACCGCCGTGATCGCCGCTGCCGTGATCGCGCTGTCACCGACACGCGCAAGTGCCGTTGCCACGGCTGTACCTCTGGGCACGGCAGCAGATTTCGGAGTACTGGCTGGTTCAACAGTCACCAACACCGGCCCGACGACGGTCGAGCGTAGCGTCGGGGTGAGTCCGGGTACCGCGGTCGTGGGGTTCCCGCCCGGCGCAGTGCTGCCGCCCGGCACCATCCACGCTGCTGACGCCGTCGCTCTCCAGGCTCAGAACGATCTGACCACGGCGTACAACCAGGCCGCCGGGCAGGCAGCGGACGTCACGTACACCGGAGACCCTGTGGAGCTCGGTGGCCAGACGCTGACTCCGGGTGTCTACAAGGTGCCCGTCAGCGCCCAGATCACCGGCACCCTCACCCTGAACGGCCAGGGCAACCCCAATGCCGTCTGGGTGTTCCAGGTCGGTTCGTCGCTGACGACGGCAAGCGCCAGTCGGGTACTTTTCACCAATGGCGCCAACCCGTGCAATGTGTACTGGCAGATCGGCAGCTCAGCCACTCTCGGTACCAACTCCACGTTCGTGGGCAACATCCTGGCTTTGACCTCGATCACTGCCACCACGGGGACGACCGTCAACGGCCGGCTGCTGGCCCGCAACGGCGCCGTGACGCTGGACTCCAACACGATCTTCCAGGGTGAGTGCGGGACCGCTCCGACCGGCACGGCGACCCCGACCGGCACGGCGACCCCGACCGGCACGGCCACTCCGACCGGCACGGCGACCCCGACCGGCACGGCCACTCCGACCGGCACGGCGACCCCGACCGGCACGGCGACCCCGACCGGCACGGCCACTCCGACCGGCACGGCGACCCCGACCGGCACGGCCACTCCGACCGGCACGGCGACCCCGACCGGCACGGCCACTCCGACCGGCACGGCGACCCCCACGGACGGCGGCGACCACGGCGGCAAGAAGCCCGGTGAGCACGACCACCACGACGGCAAGAAGCCCGGTGAGCACGACCACCACGACGGCAAGAAGCCCGGTGAGCACGACCACCACGAGCACAGCCACGATGACAAGGACAAGTGGCCGTGGTAGTGAGTTCACAGCAGAAAATGGTGTCAGTCCGATGTGTCGGCCCGGTTATTGATCGCTGATGCCACGCGGGACGGGATCGAGCCGCTGATTCCGGCTGATCTGATCCCTGCATTCAGGCTTCTCAGTACCGACCACCATCTGGTCCACGCCTGGTCCACACACACTGATCCACAACGCGACAGAGCCGGATCAGGATGAGACAAGCCTCATGCAGAAGGGGTGCCCCTCAGTGAGGGGCACCCCTTCTGACCAGCACGTCTATGACCTGCGGAGGCGGTGGGATTCGAACCCATGGTGACGCCTTCACGTCACTACGGTCTTCAAGATCTCCCGACGATCATGTGGAGTGATTGCTCCCTCGCAGGTCAGACGGAGGCGAGCACTCCGGCGGAGCCGTCGTCTTCGTCGTCGTGCCCACTACGTGCCCCGGGCTGGTCATCGTGCCCGCTGAGCCACGAGTCGGCCGCTTCGGCCACCTGGTCGTCACGACCAGCGACCGGCCGGGCGTAGTGCCGCGTTGCGACACTCGCGTTCGAGTGGCCAAGGCGGTGAGCGGCGGTCATCACGCCGTACCGATCGGCGACCCACGTCCCGTGCGAAGCGCGGAGATCGTGCGGGGTCACGTCGGTCAGCCCGGCCGCCGACACTGCGGGGTCGAAGTACGCCTTGCGCCACTGGTTGTAGCGCAGCGGCTTGCCGCCAGGCGTGGTGAACAGAAGCGCATCATCCCCGCCGAGCAGGGTCTCCAGGTGCCGGCCGAGTCGCTTCGCGAGCGCAGGGCCGACCGGGTGTGTCAACTTAACGGCTGATCTTGGTTGTTGAGTTGGTCAGTGGCCGGTGGGGGTCAGTCGGCCCTCGAAGGCGACCTGGAAAGCGTTCAAGGGCGCCTTCCAGCGCATGGTCCACCGCCTGCGGCCCTTGCCGGTCGGGTCCAGGCTCGTCAGCGCCATGTAGACGCACTTGAGCGCCGCGGCCTCGTTCGGGAAGTGCCCGCGGGCCGGGACAACCCCTTGGGCTGCTGCACGGCCTGGCCGGTCACACGGGTGAACGGGACGTACTGGCACGGCGTTTGAGTTCCAGATATCGGGGCGTCGCGGTCGACCAGCGCGGGCACGGCGCCAGCGAGCGCCACCCACAGGACGTCTCCCGCGCAGCCTACGTCGCCGACGTCATCGCCGTGTCCAGTATCTGCCGGTGGCAGTACGTCTCCGGTTGCCCGCCGCGGCCGCGCATCCAGCCCGGCACCGGCAGCAACGGGCGGACGACGGCCCCTTCCTCGTCCGTCATATCGGTCGGGTACCGGCGCTCACGCATCGAATTGTCGGCGGCGTTCCCGAACCGGTGAGCCAGGCAGTCACACTCCCGGGTGGCCGCGGTGGGCTGCCCGGGCATCGGCACGGAAGGCTGCGGCACCAGGGCCTCATGCTGCTCGGTGATCAGACACCAACGGGCTGTTCAGGAGGCCCTGCTCGTACGCGCTGAGCACCCGCGACCACCCAGTCGAGACTCCCGTTCGATCGGCAAACCTCAAAATCGGTACGACAACAGCTACTACGACAACATCCACTAAGCCTGCATTTTCGATCAGATGCCCGATCGGGGCGCGAGGTTCCGGCCGACTTCCATGATCCTTTTCATGTGTGGTCTCTCTTCCCCCACCCTCTCTGGGATGTGAGGGTCTGGTGCGTCACCCCCTCCATGACCTGGGGGTGACACACCACAGGATCGCCTCCCTGACCTGGAGGCGAGGTAACGACCACAGGGGATTCAACGTGCGTAAGACCACGCGCCGCATATCGCTGGCCGGAATTGCCGCCGTCACCAGCGCGGCCCTGCTCGCCACCGTGGCTCCCAACGCCATGGCTGCCGACAGCACTCGGGGGGAGGCCACCGCTGTGGCCGTAGCGGCTGAGTCGCAGGCTCCGGCACTCACCCCGGAGCAGCGCCAGTTCATCGAGGACGAGATGGGCCCGGAGGCTCTCGCCGAGATCCAGAAAGCCATGAGCCAAAACCCCTCCGGCGGCGTCCAAACCCGCGCGTTCCCGATCGCCGCGGCTGCCATCGGCGCTGCCGCATGGTGTGCCAAGGGTGCTCTGGCCAGCATCCCGACCTCGGTGCTCAGCGACATCGCGGCGGGCAAGGCATCCAGCAAGAAGACCTATGTCAGGAACGCCGTCATCGGCTGCCTCGGTGGCGAGATCGGCGGCGTCGTCTGGAAGTTCCTCCCGGGCTGGGTCAAGAACAAGGCCATCAACATGGTGATCGCCTTCATCATCAAGTACGTCCGTTAGGATCGCCCGGCACGACGAGCTCATGGGGTAAGCATGGCCTACATGTTCATTTTCGGCTGCTTCCTTCTGCTGGGCGTAGCCAGTGCGCTGGCGGCCCGCGTTGGGTACCGGGGCAATGTCTGCGACAGGTCCATCGGGTACGAGGTCCCTGCAGAAGTGAAGTCCGACCCCGTCCTGCGGAAGCGGGCGAACGGCCTGGTGACGTTCTGGTGCACCGGGGCCGCAGTACTCAGCTTCGCTCCGCTGGTCCCGATCGGGAGCGTCATCTTGAGTGACGGCGGTAAGTCGGTCTCCACCTGGGGGCTTGTGGTCTTCGCGCTTTATGGCCTGGCCGTGGTGATCGTGGGGGCCTACCCATTCGAGAAAATCAAGCAGCTCGGCACATCCGCCGAGCGCTGAACAACGATGCCCCCAAGGCCGGACCCGGTCTTGGGGGCATCCCCCTGCCACGCAAGTTCCGTCGCGACGAGCTCACCCAGCGGCAGCGGGCAGCTCGCTGAGCTGGGCATGAAGCTGACCCGCTCATTCTCTCCGGGTTGTGGTCCACGCCCGGTCCACACGCATTGATCCACAACGCGACAACCCCGGATCAAGGTGAGACAACCTCGATGCGGAAAGGGTGCCCCTTGGTGAGGGACACCCTTTCTGACCAGCACATCTATGACCTGCGCGGAGGCGGTGGGATTTGAACCCACGGTGACATCGCTGCCACGACGGTTTTCAAGACCGGCCGGATCAGCACGGCCCAATGCGGCTTGACCTGCGCAAGCATCCCCTCATTGGGCGCCGCCTACGCCAGGTTGGCCAGAGGTTGGCCGCGCCACCCCTGGGTTGGCGCGTCGAACCCCCGCCAGCAGCCATCCCTGGCAGGGGCACGACCTCTTTGCCCCCACAGCTTTCCAACTGTCCGCATGAGCGTACGGGGGCGTCCGTTGGGGTTCATGGGACAGGTCAGACGGGGGCGTGTACGGAGGTGAACAGTGGCGGCTGTCAGCGCACCAGACAAAGACCAGGACAACGATCGGCTCAGAGCCGAGTCCCTCGATCGCTACACGTGAGGTCGACGCACACGTACGCGCTCCGGATCCTTGGCGGGTTGTCATAGTCGTCCCGGGCAGGCTCCATGGTCATTGCCCGTGATGCGCTGAACGGGAGACGTGCGGATGGTTTCGGGCTGATACTGGAACTCTCGCTGCGAGGGGGGGACCGTTGGAAACGTTCGAGTTGAGCCGGTTGACAGACTTCGACTTCGAAGCGGTCTGTAAAGACGTCTTCCAGGAAGAGTTTGGGGTTCGGCTCGAAATCTTCGCCTCGGGTGCCGACGGTGGCGTAGATCTACGTCATATCTACCCCGACGGCTCGTCGTTAATAATTCAGTGCAAGCATTGGCACAGGTCTACCCGCGCCAAACTAGTGGAGCACGTCACCAAGGTTGAGGCCGCCAAGGTTGCGCGCCTTAACCCTGCGAGGTACATATTGGCCACCTCTCTAACGCTCACCAGGGGTGCCAAAGATAAGCTTTTCACCGCCCTGCAGCCATACGTGAAATCTCCGGACGACATTTACGGAAAGGACGAAATAGATGCTCTACTGCGCAAGCATGAACTTGTTGTACGGAGGCACCTGCGTCTATGGCTAACGAGTGCATCCGTTTTGAACTCACTGCTCGTCAAGAACATCGTCACTCGGTCCCAAGCGCTGGTTGGAGAGCTAGAACAAACGCTTCTCACCTATGCTGATAATCCAAGCTATTCCCGAGCCCTAGAGATTCTAGAGGAAAAGCGAGTCTGCGTGATCGCAGGCATACCAGGGATCGGCAAGACGACCCTCGCTCATATCTTGTGTGCGCAGTATCTCAGCGATGGATATGAGCTAGTCGAAATCTCAGAAGATGTGGAGGAGGCGAATAAAATTTGGGACGATGAGGTAAGGCAAGTCTATTATTATGATGATTTTTTGGGTCAGACAACGCTCGATGAAAAGCTCGGAAAAAACGAGGACAGCCGCCTGCTGTCGTTCATGAAGAGGGTTGCACGCGATCCTCGCAAGAGGTTCATCCTTACCACGCGCGAATACATTCTGGCTCAGGCGAAACAGCGGTATGAGAGGCTTGACAGGCATTCATTTGACGCGCAGATGTGTGTTCTTGATCTAGTGGACTACACTTTTCAGTGCCGCGCATCTATTCTGTACAACCACGTCTATAATTCTCCACTGCCTGCCAGCGTCAAGGCGTCGTTTGCTTCTCCAGCTGTGTACCGGCCCATCATTGAGCATCGCAACTTCAATCCTCGTATCGTGGCGGCAACACTGGCGGAGGCGGAGTTGCTGTCTGACGAGCCCGACCATGCGCCCAGCGATATCCTCGCGAATCTGGAAGATCCCCAACGCCTCTGGGATCACATTGTGACCCACCAGCTCAGCGACACTGACGTAAAGTTACTAAAGGTCGTATTTTCATTCCTCTCCAACGTTCGCTTCAAGGACTTGCAAGGTCTGTGGGGAGAGTATGGGGAGTCGCAACGAGACCTCAAGAAAACGCTGAGCATCCTAGACGGCACCATGTTGAAAACTTTGGAGCTGGATTGGGAAATCTATGTAGGCTTCCATAACCCATCAGTGCGCGACTATTTCGTAAATCTGATTCAATCCGACGTGACAGAGCTGGTCTCGTTGATGGGTCTCGTTAGATATTTTGAGCAATTCGAGACTCTGTGGTTGCAGTTCCCGGCCCGAGGTGGTGGGTCGATGCTGACAACTTTTAAAGAGTGTAGACGCGAGTTGGAAGATGCTGCGACCATCGCGTTTCGCGCCATTCCGTTTGGCCCCCACAGCCGTCGAGGCGGGCCCGTAATCGACTTTGCCCGCAGGGCTTGGTTCTACCTAGAGGCAGGGCGAGATGTTGGCTCTGCAGTAATTCGCGGTATGGGACTTGAGGCGGTCGCTGAAGATAAGGAAAGCATGAATGCAATGAACGGAATAGTGGACTACAATGCATTGCTCCAAATTCTCGCCGAGGATGAAACGCCGGAAGGCCGTAAAGCTTTCGCTGACGCCGTTACCACGGCTATCAAATGGGCTTTGGCAGACGTCAGCAGTTGGTATTTGATCAACGACGCTGAGCGCGTATTGGATATTGCCCGGGAATATGCTCCCGGAGCGGAAGTGGAGGATGCCCTAGAGTCGCTTGCATCAGTGCGCTACGAATACGCTAAAAGTGCGATCAGTGACTGGTCGCAGACGTTCGAGGAACCTACCCTTCCAGCGGATGAGATGAAGGAAATTATCGACTATTACAGCGCCATCGAGGATGCGCCTCATTTCGATGGTTTCGAGACGGCGGAAGAGCGCGTAAATGGGATCGACTGGGATCACCTGTCGGTTTTTAGAGGCAGTCGATCGGAACAGGCGCATAGGCAAACTTCGGTGGCAGTGCGGGAAGTCGAACACATGATGCAAACGCTGCGAGACGTGAGTGGTTCGGACAGGGACATAAGGGGTTGATAGCTGAGTTTCAGGAGCGCCACTACACGACTACCGAGACCTGATGCGTCGAGAGCTGCCCGCGAACGACTGAGGTCGGTGGAGCGGCTTGGGCTGAAGTTCTGAACAGCGACCGGCGCTTTGGGCCGGCTGACGCTCTGGGTAGACGCTATCTGATCCGTAGGCGGGTGCACCGCCCTCCGCTGAGGGCGACCACTGGTGACAAGCTCCCTCACCCACCGATCGGGAGGACGCCCGCATGCGTGGTTGTGCACCACTGTTGATGTCACCCGCTGATGTCAGCTAGGCGGCTGAGGTTCACCTCGTTCGTCCTTCGAACGCGACTTTGCAGGAACTTAGGACAGAAACGGGTCGACGGGACTAGCCTCTCTCCCAAATCCATGGAGGAACCAATGGCCCTAAAGAAGCTTACATTCGGAGATTCTCTCGCGGGACTACTCATCGATCACGTCGACGACACGCCCTATGTTGTGGCCACCCTCACCTACGACACAGAGCGAGGTGTTCGACTCGAGGTTCCCTATATCCACCATTCAGACACCGAGCAATTCAGAAACGCAGAGAGATGGTTTGAAACGGCAACGCCACCCGAGAACCTCACGTTCACGACCAAAGGCGGGGTGATTTCTCTATTCGGCTGCCGATACTCGGGGCACACCATGCACTTCGGCGGGCAGGGGTACGCGGCTGGGTACATCACCCCTCAGGAAGTAGTACTAGACTTCCGTGAAGGAGATCCCGGCTCGAATCTCGCCGTCTCAGAACTTCAATCTGAACTCGACGGCCTCGCAGAATGGACCCGTTTCCGAGCCATTAGGCACGAGATTGAATCAAACGCAGAAGGACGCACTCAGAGGGTATCGGTAATCGCCGAGAGCGTGGAAAGTCTTACCTGGCCTCAGGGCGACGCAGAAATGAACTTGAGCACAAACTGGTCTACCGCGGCAGAAGGGTCTGGGTTTCATCTGTCAGAATGGGTGGCGCTTAAGAGTCAGTTCGCCACCCCTCGACCCGTAGACAAACATCTCACGGAGCAACGGAAGGTGGCAGCGCTCCTCAAACTCAATTTCGGACGTCCTATCCATTTTCGCCGCCACCAAGTCCGAGACGACCTGTTTCCGGATCGCACTATGAACGGGCCTCGCGAAGGGAAATCCTTCCAGGAGTACATCAGTCGACGCACATTTGGAGACTTCCCGCAACCTCTACCGGGCAAGAAGGACCTCAGGCAGCCCATCTTCTATCTCGCCCAGATAGGGAGCGCGGGATTGACCAGGTGGAGCGACATGTATGAGGAATGGAGGCGGTTCATTCATCCCGCCGTAAGCGTGCTCAGCCGTCCTCGCACCGTACTTGAGGACGTCGTGGTGAACGCCTCAATGAGCATCGAGGCGGCTGGCAATCTAATTGGCCGAGTTGACGGGGAAGAGGCCACCTACAAGAGGAACGGACACCCCTCTACAGCCACCCATTCATTCCGTGTCATCGCGAAAGTCGGGCTAGATTTCCAGGGAGTAGCCGAGTCAACTGTAGGCGTAGCCCGCGCAATGGCTAACAACTACAACACAATCAAACACTACGACCGCGGTGAATTTCCAGATCCCGCTGAAACCTATTTCATCAGCAAGGTGGCAATGACTTCGGTGCGTCTTTTGGCGACAACCATCGTAGACCCTAGCGGAAATCTCGTCGATCTATACAAGTCGAGCGGCCGATTCAGCGACGTCAAGGACGACATCAAGCGAACTCGGCTACAAGTTAATGATGATGGAATTTTCGTGAAAGTCTAGGCTAGCTAGTTTAGCTTTCCGCTGTGTGTGGACTCAAATCCGGTAGAGCGCTGAAAGAGCGCTCCAGACCTGCGGTGTGGAAGGTTCACGATACGTATGAGAGTAAAACCCGAATTCTCGTAGTAGCAGTGCAGCCCCACGTTGTCCTTCCAAGCGTCCAAGCGCAACCACCGCTTACCCTGTGAGGCAGCACGACTCACAGCCCAGTCCAGCAGCCGGCCACCTACCCCACCGCCCGCCGAGTCACGGCTGACGGCCATGCGGTGAACGTAAAGAGCCTCGCCCGGATTATCGTCCGGGGTCCAGAACTCAGGGTCAGCGAAGTCGTCCACTTGAATGGTCGCGATAGGCTGCCCGTCCTTGAACGCGATGAAGCACACACCCTGCTCCAAGGCGGCCATAATGCGATCGCGGTGCGGCGGGTACTGCCATTGATCGATACCGCGCGAGGCGAGCCAAGAGGACGCCCCGCGCAGCAACGTTTCCACGGCGCCAAGTTCATCAGGGCGCCCCGGGCGGATGAACATGTCTGTCATGCGTCCTCGTTCGGCACTTCGCGTTGCCGCTCATAGGAGATCACGTGCCGGTCGCCAGGAAGCACGGTGACCGCGACCCGCACAGGCTGACCTTCGGCCGTGTATCCGGTGACGACGTGGACACCGACCGGCGTGCCGGGGCCGAGGTCCAGCCGGTGCACCTGCTCCGGCGTGGGCATCCGAACGTAGAGCTCATCCAGTGCCCGCACCTGCCTGTAACCGAGTTCGGCAAGTACCTCGTTGGCGCCACGGCCGATATCCTCAGGGCGCATGATCTCCGAATCCCGCACGATCGCGAGCGGGAAGTAGCTGTCGTTGATGTTGAACGGCTCGCCGTCGAGATAGCGCACTCGCTTCCGGACGGCGACCAGTTCGCCCGACTCAAGACGAAGCCGTTTGGCTACGTCCTCGGGCGGCTCCACGATGGCCACCTCGATTTCCTGTCGCGGCTCGCGCCCCTCAGCCGAGTACTCGGTCATGAAGGCGTCCATCTCTGGCGAGTGTGGCCGCTTCCGGAACTCCGCTTGAGGACGGAACACCATCGGCCGGCGACGCCGAACGAAATGCCCCTGAGGGCGGGCTGAGACGACTAGCCCCTCGTTCACGAGCTGTGCGAGCGCCTTGCGCACGGTCTCCCGCGACACGCTGTACTGATCGCGCATCTCCGCTTCCGTCGGAAGCTTCGCATCGGGTGCGAGGTCCCCGGACGTGATCTGCTCCCGCAGCTCGTCCGCAATCTGCTGGTACATCGGGTTACGCCCGATTCGGGTCACTGCCATGCCTCCCATAGAAGCCGCAGGCTGACTGCATTGTCCAGTCAATGCGGCCAATGCCCTTGCGATCGGTCGACCGCTCTGTCAACATCCTGACTGTAGCCATTGTACGGACAATGGCTACAGCGCTTCGGGCATTCCTGTGCTTTCTCGCAGGGTGCGCGGAGCGAAGGGGCCCGGGACAGAGCGGGCCGAGGGACCCGGACCCCTGGTCAACCGGAGGGCTCAGACCGAAAGGTCACGTCTCCATATGCCTGAAACGGGAGCCCGTGTTCCCGAAGGAGACCTGTTCGCATCCGCTTCCACCCACCCACGGGGGCCGCGTGCGCAATCAACGAAGAACTTGGGTGCCCCGCCGCAACGGACCGGCCGGCAGGCGCCAGTGCAACAGCCCGGTCCGTCCTCGTTCGCAGCACTGACGCTGCGGCCGACTGCCTCTTCCGTCCGTCCGGCCCAAACAGCGTGGGCGTACGGGCGGGAGCGCGGGGAGTCGGGCCGGTTTGACCGGCCGAGTCCACCGATCCCACCAACGGCGAGCGGCTCCCGGGGTGCCACCCGGGAGCCGCGACGGGCCGTTCCACCGCTGAGAGGAACACGACCCAATGGACCACATCGTCACTGTTCAGGACGCCGTTACCGCGTTCGCCGACTTCATGGAGCCGACGAACGCGGAGCTGGACGCGATCGAGCGGGAGATGCCCGTCATCCTGGCGGACGTCGAGCTGCTGGACGCGCACATCGTCACGCTGGACCGCACGCCGACCGAGCTGGACGCCCGCCGCATCCGCCGGGCCCGCCGCCGCGCGCTCGCCGCACGGGTCGCGCTGCTCAACCGCACCGCCGGCGCGAGCCTGCCCGGGGGTGCGGCGTGAAGACGCTGACCGCGCAGATGGCGAGCGACGGCAGCGCGTGGCGCCTGTACGTCGTGCTGTACGGCGAGAGCCAGTGGCCCACCGTCCGGTGGGAGCGGTCCGGGCCGGTGCCCACCGTGGCGGAGCGCCGGCGCACGCTGGCCGGACTCGGCTACGAGGTGGCGCCGGGCGCTCAGTGGTCCTGGACGGAGGACAGCCGGGACCCCGACGATGACTCCACCCCGGTCCTGCTGATCGCCGCCGTCACGGTGCGCGGTCGGGACGGGAGTGCCTCATGAGTGCCAAGACCGTCCTGCCGGCCGTCGCGATGACGGCCGTGTCCATGGTGCTCACTCTGGCCGTGGTGGTGATGTGGCTGGGCACGGCGATGCCGTGGCCGGTCGCCCTGGTCGTCGGTCTCGGCATCGACGGCGGATGGCTGGCCACCCTCGCCTATGAACGCCGACTCGCCGCGCAGGGCGACCACAACCGCGCGGTGACCGCCGTCGGCTGGTCCTTCGGCATCCTCGCCACCGCCGTCCTGGTCGCGCACGCGCTGACCGCCGAGCACTCCGCCGGCGCGTGGCTGGCCGTGGCCTGGCTGCCCATCGCGGCCAAGGCCCTGTGGCTGGTGCACGGGCTGTGGGAGCGCACCGCGCTCACCCCGGTCGCGCTGGACGCGATCCGCGGGATTCAGCAGGAGGCGCGCGACGAGGCGGCCGTGGCCCGCGCCCGGCTGCGGGCGGAAGCGGCCACCGAGGAGACCCGGTTGACGGCCGTGACGGAGGCCGGGGCGCGCGTCGCCCGCGTCCAGACACGGACCGCGCAGACGCTGTCTTCCGCGTGGTCGGCGCTGGAGACGGCCCGCGCCGGCGAGGAGACCGGCAGGGCGCTGACCAGCGTGACGGCCCGCGTCACGCCCGGGGTCACGCCCCGCTGGGATCTGCCCGTGTGGGGGCCGTCGGAGCCGCTGGCGGCCCGCTCGCTGGAGGCCGCGCCGGCGCTCACCGATGAGGCGCTGGACGTCGTCGTGGACGAGATCCGCACCAGCGAGACCCCGGCTCTTTCGTATCGGGAGATGGCTGCCCGGTTCCGCGCGGCCGGTCACTCCGCCTCCGAGGTCCGGTTGCGGGCCGCGTGGAAGCGGGTCGCGTGATGGGGGCACTGCCGGTGTTCCGGTGGCGTCTGGCCCCGGACGGCTACGCCACCCGCCGACAACTCCGCGCCCAAGGGCTGCGGCCCGGTGGTCAGGAGGTGGCGGCGCAGCTCGAACGCCCCCGCCGTCGGCGGGGGCCGCTGGTCGCCCACCTGTACCGCGTCGACCTGGCCGTGCCGGTCCGGCCGATGACCCCGGCCCGGCGGGCGGCGCTGGCCAAGGCCAGCGCCGCCCGCCGCACGTGTCCCGCCTGCCGGCGTGATGCCGGCTACGTCATCCCCGCCGCGCTGGGCACGTGCGTGCCCTGCGCCGATGCCGACCCGCACGGGTCCGATGGGAGCACCCATGAGCAGTGCTGACCTGCGTCGTCTGGACCGTGAGATCAGGCAGACGGCCAAGAAGCTGGAGGCCGTGCGGCGGGGTGAGTTGTGGCCGCTGAACGGCCGCGAGCGCCGCGCCATGACCCGCGCCGTCGCAGGCGGCGCCTACCGCACCCTGCGGGGCCGCGGCGCCGGCCGCGCCGAGGAGCGGATCGAGTCCACCGGCAACGCCGCCGAGATGCGGCTGACGGCGGAACTGTCCGCCCTGCACGCCGAGCGGCAGCGGCTCCTCACCGAGGCCGCCCGGACCAAGGCCAAGCGGAAGTCGTCCGGCTGGTTCTGACCAGCCATCACGCCGGGGTGGCCGCCTCCCTGCACGGACCCGGCCACCCCGGCTCACTCCCTTACTCCCGCCCCGAACGGGGCAGTCAGGAGCCCTTCCAGCATGTCTGAGAACGTCGTCCACCTCCACAAGCCCACCGACCCCCCGACCCCGGGCACCGCCCCCACCGTCCTCACCGTCGTCCCCGACGCGCCGCCCGCCCGGCCGGTGCCGCTGTGGGTGCGCTCCGGACGCGCGGTGAAGACCGCCGTCACGCACGAGACGACCCGGGCGACCGTCCGCGCCGTGGCCCGGCACAGCCTCTACACCCTCAACGGCGGCCGGATCGTGGCCCGCCGCACCTGGGACGGCCGCACCGGCGCCCGGTACGAGCGGATGATCCGGGCGGCGGAAGCCGCCGGGAACCTGGAAGCGGCCGAGGAGTGGGAAGAGCGGTTGCAGCGCTTCCGCGCCGCCCGCCACCACCGCCGCATGGACCTGCTCCACTCCCCGGTCGACGCGGCCAAGGGCGTGGCCGTCGGCGCCGGCATGAGCATCGGCGTGCTGGTCGCCCTCGGCGTCGTGATGGCCCTCAACACCGGCCACGTCGGCGACGTCATCACCCCGCTGTCGGCGACCGTCGACTTCATCGCCCTGCTGATCCGGATCGTGCAGGTCGTCTGGGGTCCGGCACTCACGATCGGCCCGTTCCTCGCGCTGCTCGCCCTGTGGTCGGTCGGCCGCAAGCAGCACGCCGCCCCCGCCTGGGCCCTCCCGGCGAACGTCCGGTCGGGCGAGGGGGAGCCGATCACGCCGTCCATCGTGGTCAAGGCCCTGCGCGACCTCGGAGTCCCCGCCCTGGCCCGCGCCATCAAGGAGATGGGCGACGCCGGCGCGAGCATGCTCGGCCCGATCACCATCGCCGGATGCGGCGTAGAGGTCGACGTCACCCTGCCCTCCGGGGTGTCGACCAACGAGGTGCAGAACAAGCGCCGCAAGCTCGCCGAGAACCTCACGAGGCACGAACACGAGGTGTTCATCACCATCCCCCAGGCGGCCCGCACGGTGCGGCTGTGGGTGGCCGACTCCGGGGCGCTGGACGAGCCGATCGGCCCGTCCCCGCTGGCCGTCGACGAGTCGCTGACCGCCGACTACGCCAAGGGCAAGGCCCCCTGGGGCCAGGACCTGCGCGGGGATGCCGCCGCGCTGTCCCTGTACCAGCGCCACCTGCTGATCACGGGGTTGTCGAACCAGGGCAAGACGGCCGCGCTGCGCGCGCTCGCCCTGTGGCTCGCCCTCGATCGCTCCGTGGAATTCCGGATCGCGGACCTCAAGGGCGCCGGCGACTGGGCCATGTATGACGGGCTCGCCACCGTCCTGATCCAGGGCCCGACCGATGACCACGTGATCGAGGCGACCGAGATGCTCGAAGGCGGTGTCTCGGAGATGGAACGCCGTCTGACCGCGCCGCCCGGCACGACGTTTCCGCCGCTGATCCTGCTGGTCGATGAGGCGCAGGTGGCGTTCATGTGCCCGCTGGTCGACGCCGACAAGCGGCCCTATGGCGGGTCCAAGGCCACGTCGCGGTACTTCATGGCCGCCCGCAAGATTCACAACCAGGGCCGGGCGGTCAACGTGCTGCTGTGGCAGGGCACCCAGGACCCCACCGACCAGAACCTGCCCAAGCTGGTCCGCGAGGGCGCCCACACCCGCGCCTCCCTCGCGCTGGGCACCGAGTCGCAGGCCCGCATGGCGCTGGGGGACAAGGCCGTCGACGGCGGGGCCGCGCCGAACCTGCTGCGCCCGGGGCTGGACAAGGGCACGGTCGTGGTCGCCTCGGACGGGATCGCCATCCCGGCCAGCCAGGCGTCGATCACGGTGCGCACGCACTACATCGACACCGACACCGCCACCGAGATCGCCGAGCGCGCGAAGCGGCTGCGCGACGGGGTGACCACCCTGCACGTGATCGAGCGGGGCGAGGAGCGCGACCCGCTCGCCGACATCGCCGCCGTGTTCGGCGAAGCGCTGCGCCTGGTCACGCAGGACGTACTCAAGCGGCTCGCCGCGCTCAACGAGGACGCCTACGGCCGGTGGACGTTCACCGACCTGCGCCGCGTGCTGTACGGCACCGGGGCCGAGCCGTACAAGTCCGACGGCCGCATGGTCGTCGCCCGCGACCGCGTCGCCCGCGCCCTCGCCCACCGCGACACCGGCGGTTCCGCTTCCGCCGACTGACGGCAGGGAACCGACCCCGGGGGGACCAGGGAGGCAGGGAGAACTCCCTGACCGCCTCCCTGACCCGCCTCCCTGGCCCTGACCAGCACAAATGATCGTTCAGGGAGTCAGGGAGGCACGCAGGCCAGACCCCCGAACACCCCTCCCCAGCGCCCCCGGCAGGGGGTGTCTCCGCCTCCCTGGCCAACTACCGGAAGGGATTCCGCATGTACCCCGACCACACCCACGGCGTGCCCGCACAGCGGGCCGTGGAAGTCCACCGGCCCACCCCGCTCCCGCCCGCCGTCCCCGTCCCGGCGCCGGTCGTGCCGGTGCAGCCGGGCAGCGTGCCGGCGGTGGCGAGCATCGTCCTGCCGGACGGCCGCGTGGTGACCGGCTACGCCATCGAGTCGGCCCGCCCCGAACCGGTCGCGGCCCCGCCGGCCGTCTCCCGCACCGCGGTGAACGTCGCCCTCGGGGGCGTCGGCTTCCTCGCGGTGTGCGGCGGGCTGCTGCTGCTCACCTCGTTCATCGCCGCGCTCACCGCGTTCGTCACCCAGCTCATCATTCTGGCCGCCGTCGTCTTCGGCGGCTGGATCGCCGCCCAGGTGCTCGGTCCGAGCGGCCACCGCGACGGCGGCACCACGGTGAACATCCGCAAGGCCGTGTTCAAACGCAACCACTTCCACGGCTAGGGCATGCGGCTGCCCTGTCGCTTACCACCCGCGCGCTGGCTCACCCCCATCAGGATGATGCCGGTCAGCAGAAGCCCGTTGCCGAACAGGGCCCACTGTCGGATGCCGATGTCGCTGATCAGCAGCCCGAAGACCATCTGCCAGCACAGGCCGAAGCCAGCCACCAACTGACCCCAGCCGTAGAGGCGAACGCGGTGAACCCGACGCCGGTTCCAGGGGAGCACCCAGCCACGCGTAATCCCCGCTACGCCCGAGGCGGCGAAGAGCAACGCCAGCAGAACACCAGGTATGGCGATGTAGAGATGCATGGTCCCTCCCTGCGCGCCCGACCCACGCCGGACGTCGCCGTGATCATGACACCCGCCGCACGCCGCGTCCACGCGCTTCCGTAGCCCACGGCCCCCCTGATCGGCCGGACAGTCCCAGCTACGCCAAGGGCGGCCCCCACTCCGCCAAGAACCGGGGCCGCCCTTGTCCACCTGCCATCCAACTGACCTGTGGAGGTCTCCCAGCATGACCCAACCCGCCACCATCCGGCGAGTGCGCGGCCACCGGCCCCGCCTACTGGATCTCTTCTGCTGCGCCGGCGGTGCGGCCGTGGGCTACGCCCGCGCCGGCTTCGCCGTCGACGGCTGCGACATCGCCCACCGACCCAACTACCCCTTCCCCCGCCACCGGGGCGACGCCCTCGCCTACCTCGCCCACCTGATCGCCACCGGTGAGATCCGCCGGTACGCGTTCGTGCACGCCTCCCCGCCCTGCCAGCACGGCTGCGCGCTGACCGTGGGCACGAACGCCTCGCAGGGCTGGGGCCGCGCGCACGTCGACCTCGTGGCGCCCACCCGTGAACTGCTGGACGCCACCGGCCTGCCGTACGTCATCGAGCAGCCCAACGGCCGCGCGCAGATCCGCAAGGACCTCACCCTGTGCGGCGAGATGTTCGGCCTCGGAGTCATCCGGCACCGCAACTTCGAGGCCGGCGGCTGGACCATCGAGCAGCCCGCCCACCGCCCGCACCGGGGCCGGGTGCGCGGCTACCGGCACGGCCAGTACTTCGACGGCCCGTACGTGGCCGCCTACGGCAACGGCGGCGGCAAACCGTCGATTCCGGAGCTGCAAGCCGCGATGGGCATCGACTGGACCGACGTGCGCGAGGAACTCACCGAGGCCATCCCCCCGGCCTACACCGAGCACATCGGCCGCGCCTACCTCGCCACCCTCACCCCCACGCTGGAGGTGGCCGCATGAGCACGCTGCCCGAACCCCTGCGGACCGCGCTGGAACTGGCCGCCACCGGTGTACCGGTGCTGCCCCTCCGCGCAGGGAAGGCGCCGTTCGGCAACTGCCACCGGTGCGCGCAGAACGCGTGCGGCGGCCGGCCGAACATGAGGCACGCCGGGCCCTGCCGGTGCCCCGGTGTCTGCCACGCCTGGGCCGCCGCCACCACCGACCCGCACGTCCTCGCCTCCCCGGCCTGGACGGCCGCATGGCGCCGCGCCGTCTGTGTCGCCTACCACCCCGGCGGCGCCGGGCTGACCGTGGTGGACCTGGACGACGCGGCGGCCGTCGCCTGGGCCCGCGCGACCCTGCCCGCCACCCGGGCCGTGGAGACGACGCGCGGTGAGCACTGGATCTACCGGGGCGCCATGACGTCGCACAACGCGGTCCGTCCCGGCGTCGACATCAAGTCGACCATGTCCTACGCCCGGTGGCTGGGTCCCGGCACCGGCACGATGGCCGCCCTGCCCGATGCCGTGCGCGCGCTGGCCGTCAAGGAGCCTGCCACGGTTCGTTCGGCTCCTGCGGGTCCTGCGGGCGTCGTGCCCGCGGGGGTCGGGGACGGGGAGTGCCGGCACCGCACGCCCGCCTACCTGGACCGGGGCATCGCCATGGCGGAGCAGCGCATCACCGAGGCCCGCAGCGCGGTCCACGCAACCGTGTACCGGACGTTCCTGGCCGTGCTGTCCACGCACGGCCGATGCGGCTGCCTCACCGACGTCCACGTCGCCCGGCTGTTCACCGCCGCGCAGAGCAAGGGCGAGACGGTCCGGCACTGCACGGACGCGTGGACCAACGCCCGCACCCGGTTGGGGATGTGACCATGTCCGACGACGACAAGACCCCCGCCCGCGAGGTCATCACCGACTACGCGCAGGCGCACTTCCGGTACTTCCGCACCGCCGACGGCACCGTGTACGCACAGAAGAACGGCCACCCGGTGGCCCGTCCGATCCGCTCCCAGGGCACCACGGGAAGCCACCGGCAGGAACTCATGGTCGGACTGTTCAGGGACGGCATCGGCGTGTTCAACGGCACCGCGATGAAGGAAGCGCTCGACCTGATCGAAGCGTTGGCGCTGACCGAGGACGTGCAGCCCGTGCACATCCGCGTTGCCCCCGGGTACGACGGGGCCACCTGGCTGGACCTGGGACGGGCCGACGGGCAGTCCGTGCGTATCCACCCCACCGGATGGGACATCCGCACCCCCGACCCGCAGGAAGTCTGCTGGCGGCGCACCCAGCTCACGGGGGAGCTGCCCTTGCCGGTCAAGGACACCGACGGCAAGGGCATCGATCTGCTGATGCGGCTGTGCAACTTCGCCACCGCCGAGACCGAGTGCCTGGCCATCGCGTGGCTCATCGGCTGTTTGGGTCCGGCCGTGCCCGTCCCGGCCCCGTTCCTCACCGGACCGCAGGGTGCGGGGAAGTCCACCGGCGGACGGATGCTCGTGCGGATCATCGAGGGCATGAGCGGCGACCTGCGCCGCGCCCCGAAGGACGAGGAGAACCTGATCACGGCGGTGGCGGCCGGTTGGGTCACCGCCCTGGACAACCTCTCCCACATGACCCCGGAGTTGTCCGACGCGATGTGTTGCATCGTCACCGGCGCCGAGAACGTCAAACGCGCGCTGTTCACCGACGGGGACGTCTTCCGCGTCGGCTACCGCCGGCCCCTGCTGCTGACCGGCATCGACGTCGGCGTGATCCGGCCCGACCTGGCGGAACGGCTGCTGCCCCTGCGGCTGGAACGTCCCCGGGTGCGGCGCACCGAGGCGGAACTGTGGTCCGACTTCGCCGAGGTGCTGCCCGTCATCCTCGGCTCGCTCCTGGACCTCACCGTGCAGGTGCGGGCAGCGGAGGCGGACATCCCGACGGACCTGCGCATGGCCGACTTCGCGCACCTGTGCGCGCAGCTCGACGCGGCCACAGGTCTGGGGGCGCTGGCCGCCTACCGGGCCAGCCTGGACGACCTCAACGACGACGTCATCGAGGGCGACCTGTTGGCGCAGACCGTGCTCAAGCATGCCGCCGGCATCGACCCGGGCACCGAGCAGCGGATGACGTCGGCCGAGTGGCTGCACTGCCTCACGGGCCTCTACGCGGGCGAGGACTTTCGTCCCCTGCCCAAGGGGTGGCCGACCACGGGCAAGGTGCTCTCCGACCGGCTCAAGCGTCTACAGCCCACCCTCGCGGCCCGGGGCGTCCTCATCGACTGGGGGCGTACCAAGACATCCCGCTACATCGAGATCGCGCGGCCGGCCGCCGCGCCGTCCCCGCACGAGCAGGAGGCGGCCTTCTGACCGTGCGGCACCACGACCGCACAAGCAAGAGGAGCACCCGGCCACGCGTGCTCCTCTTGCTGTTCGGCGGCGGCGCCGCCCTGCCAGGGTCGCGCCGCGCAGCGGCTCCCTCTTCGCGCTCTGAGCCGCGCACCACAACAGACACCACCCCCTCTTTGTCCGAAGTAGGAAGCGCTGCGTCACCTGCGTCACCCGCACCCCGAAAACGGCCGGTGACCTGCCGAAAGACGGGTGACGCAGACGGCCGATTCCTGCGTCATCCTGCGTCACCTGCGTCACCCGATGACGCAGGTCTGTGTCACCGGTGACGTACCCCCACCGTGCTGCGTCACCGCGAACCCGCAGGTCAGAGCGGCGAATGACGCAGGTGACGCAGGTGACGCAGAAATTCCCACCTCGGACACACGCACCCCGATCCGAGACCAGCCCAAGCGAGGAGTAGCAACGATGGCTCGCCCCAAGATGCTCAAGCTCCCCGAAGTCCTCGAAGAGATCGAGATGAGCCGCGCTGCCTTCTACCGCATGCGCGCCCGTGGCAAGGCACCGAAGCTCATCAAGTTGCCCAACGGGCAGATCCGTTGCCGTCGCAGCGACCTGGACGCGTGGTGGGCCGAGCACGAGATGTGCGCCTGACCCACTACCGACCCAAGGGGGCCCCGCCGCCTGGCGGGGCCCCTTCTCGTGAAGGAGAGCAATGCACAGCTACGACGTGCGCATCCGGAAGCGTCCGAGCAAGGCCGCACCGTTCCAACTGCGGTGGCAGGTGGACGGCAAGGAGTACCAGGAGAAGTTCGCCACCAAAACGCTCGCCGACGCGCGCCGCGCGGAGCTGCTGACGGCGACACGCAAGGGCGAGCCGTTCGACACAGAAACCGGTCTGCCCGTCTCCGAGGTGCGCGAGCGGAACCGCACGAACTGGTATGCCCATGCTCGCGCGCACGCCGCCCGGAAGTGGCCGACGGCAGCAGCAAAGCACCGCGCGAGCATCGCGGAGAGCCTGACCATCGCCACGATGGCGCTCTGCCCCACGGGGAAGGGCCGTCCGGCGGATGACCTCTTGCGCAGGGCGCTCTACCAGTGGGGCTTCAACGCGGGACGCCATGACCAGGAACCACCGGAAGCAGAGGCCAAGGCGTTGGCGTGGGTGGAACGCAACGCGCCGGCCGTGGTCGACCTGGACAGTGCCCAGCGCGTGCGCACGGTGTTGGAGCACCTGGCCAAGCGGCAGGACGGCAAGCCGGCCGCAGCCAACACCTTCCGGCGCCGCCGCGCGGTGCTGAGCAACTGCCTGCGGCTCGCTGTTGAACACGAGCTGTTGCCCGGCAACCCACTGCACCGCGTTCACTGGGAGACGCCCAAGGCGGTGGAAGAGCTGGACGTGCGGAGCGTCGCCACGCCAGCGCAGGCACGGGCCCTGTTGGACGCCGTCCGCGCGCAGGGTTCCCGTGGGGCCCACTTGGTCGCGTTCTTCGCGTGCATCTACTACGCGGCGTTGCGGCCCGAGGAGGTGTCCATGCTCAGCGCCGATCAATGCGACCTCCCACCGGACGGGTGGGGGCGTCTCATGCTCGCCGGCGCACGCCCACAGGTTGGGTCGGCGTGGACGGACGACGGCAAGCCGTACGAGGAACGGCAACTGAAGCACCGGGCCCGCCGTGCGGTCCGCCCGGTGCCCATCCCGCCTGTGCTGGTCGGCATCCTGCGGGATCACCTCGAAGCGTCCGGGACCACGGCCGACGGCCGACTGTTCAGCGCCGTGCGCGGTGGTCCGGTCCGGTCGCAGGAGTACGGCGCCGTCTGGAAGGAGGCCCGCCGGAAGGCGCTCACGCCCGCGCAGGTCGCCTCTCCGCTGGCCGTCATCCCGTACGACCTGCGGCACGCGTGCGTGTCGTTCTGGCTCCGCTCCGGGGTGAGCCTGGCCGAGACGGCCCGCCGCGCGGGACAGAGCGTCGCGGTCCTCCAGCGCTACTACGCCAAGGTGCTGGACGGCGAGGAGGACAGGATGAACGCCCTGATCGAGCAGGGTCTAGCGGAGCACGAGGGTGGGGCCGAGGAGGCCTGATTCCTGGCCGCAGGTTGGCCGCACGCGCTGGTCAGAGGTGGGATACCGGCGATTCAGGGTGAGACAAGGTGCACGCAGAGAGGGTGCCCCGGTGGACGGGACACCCTCTCTGACCTGCAATGTCTATGACCTGCGCGGAGGCGGTGGGATTTGAACCCACGGTGACATCGCTGCCACGACGGTTTTCAAGACCGTTCCCTTAGGCCGCTCGGGCACACCTCCCCGCGCCGGCCGGGTGATCGGCGGCGCGGGACAAGGGTAACGGGTCGGTGCGGGCGGGGTGAGGTCAGCTGTCGCCGATGCGGGAACCCAGGGTGAGTTCCGTGGTCTGCTCCTTGCCGCCGCGTTCGTAGGTGAGCGTGACCTTGTCGCCCGGCTTGTGGGTCCAGATCTCACCGATCAGGGTCGGGCCGGAGTCGATGACGCGGTCGTCGAGCTTGGTGATGACGTCACCGGGGCGCAGGCCGGCCTGGTCGGCGGGGCCGCCGGGGTCGACCGCCTCGGAGCCGCCGGCACCCTGCTCGGTGATCTTCGCGCCGTTCGTCCCCTCCTCCAGGGAGACCGAGGCGCCGATCTTGGCGTACACCGGCTTGCCCGTCTTGATCAGTTCCTGGGCGACGTACTTGGCCTGGTTGATCGGGATGGCGAAGCCCAGGCCGATGGAGCCGGCCTGTCCGGTGCCGAAGCCGCCGTTGCTGGTCGACTGGATCGCGGAGTTGATGCCGATGACGTTGCCCTGCGCGTCCAGCAGCGGCCCGCCGGAGTTGCCCGGGTTGATCGAGGCGTCGGTCTGCAGGGCGCTCATGTACGAGGCCTGGCTGCCGGCGCCGTCGCTGGAGGCCACCGGACGGTTCTTCGCGCTGATGATTCCGGTCGTCACCGTGTTGGACAGGCCGAAGGGCGCGCCGATGGCGATCGTCGAGTCGCCGACGGCGACCTCGTCGGAGTTGCCCAGCGTGAGGGGTTTCAGGTTCGAGGGGGCGTTCTTCAGCTTGATGACCGCGACGTCGTAGCCCTGGGCGTGGCCGACCACCTCGGCGTCGTACTTCTTTCCGTCCGGGAAGGTCGCCGCGACCTTGCCGCCCTCGACGGCTTCCGCCACCACGTGGTTGTTGGTGACGATGTGCCCCTGGGTGTCGAACACGAATCCCGTGCCGGTGCCGCCCTCGCCGCTGCTGCCCTGGGCCTCGATGGTGACCGTGCTCGGCAGCGCCTTGGCGGCCACTGCGGCGACCGTGCCCGGGTCGCGCTTGACGTTCCCGCCGCTGGTGGACGAGGAGACCGTCGTCGAGCCGCCGTCGTTGTTCTTGGCCAGCGTGTATCCGAGACCGCCGCCCAGGCCACCCGCGACCAGCGCGGCCACCAGGACCGCGGCGGCCAGGCGACCGCGCTTGCCGCCGCCGTTCTTCGGCGCGGGCTGCTGGTACGTGCCCCAGCCTCCCGCGCCGTGACCGGCACCGCCGTCGTACGACGGGGTGCCCGGGGGCGGGGGCCAGGACGGGTCGGGAGCGGAAGAGGTGCCCGCCGGGGCTCCCGAAGGGGCTCCGGACGGAGGGCCGACGGGTGCCTGTCCCCGGGCGCCGTGGCCTCCGTATCCGGCGTGATCACCGTATCCGGGGTGTTCCGGCGTGCCGTGGCCCTGTGCCGTCCCCGGAGCGGTCGGCGGGACCGGGGGCATGGGGGTCGTCGGGCCGGCCCCCTCCGGAGCCGGGCGCTCCTGATGCGCCGGAGCTGCGGGAGCATCCACCGGTGTGGGCGGTACGGACGGGGCCGGGGGTACCGATGCGCCCTCGTTTGTGCCCTCGTTCTCGGTGCTCACAGCTCTCTCTCCTCGATCCACGGCTGTTGTTCTCGGTCACACTCGGTCTCGCCCGTTCACGCTCATTCACGCTCGTTCACGCATGTCGACGAGTCCGGCGCGCTTCAGCTGTGCGTGTCTCTTTGTATGACGTCAGCTTTTCCCATGGGCCGTCAGGGCACCATAAGCCGTTCCTGTGGGTGCGAGACCATTCTTCATATAGGGCATTACTCACTAAGGGTGCACCATCGCGATGCCTCCGATCAGACGACCGCAGCGTCCGCGCCATCGACGCCTGGACGACCGCACACGTACCCCCGTGCGGTGGCACCATGACGCGGTGACCCCTGCACGTCAGCGCCCGACCCAAGTCGTCGCCCACCGCGGAGCCTCCGAGGACGCTCCCGAGCACACCCTGGCCGCTTACCGCAAGGCGATCGCGGACGGCGCGGACGCGCTCGAATGCGATGTACGCCTGACCGCCGACGGTCATCTGGTCTGCGTCCACGACCGCCGCGTCAACCGTACGTCCAACGGCCGCGGTGCGGTTTCGGCGCTGGAGCTCTCCGATCTGTCCGCCCTGGACTTCGGCTCCTGGAAGACCCGCCACCCGCTCGGGGGGCGCGTGGAGGAGCCCGACTGGGTGCACCGGCCGGAGGACAGGGAGGCGACCTCCGTCCTCACCCTGGAAAGACTGCTCGAGCTCGTCGTCGACGCCGACCGCCGGGTGGAGCTGGCGATCGAGACCAAGCACCCCACGCGGTGGGCGGGACAGGTGGAGGAGCGGCTGCTGCTCCTGCTGAAGCGGTTCGGCCTGGATGCCCCCGGCGCCGCCGAGGAGTCCCCGGTACGCGTGATGAGCTTCTCCGCGCGGTCGCTGCACCGCGTGCGCGCCGCCTCGCCGACACTGCCGACGGTCTACCTCCAGCAGTTCGTCTCGCCCCGCCTGCGCGACGGACGGCTGCCGGAGGGCGTGGCCATCGCGGGCCCCTCGATCCGGATCGTGCGCAGCCACCCCGCGTACATCGAGCGACTGAAACAGTCCGGCCACCAGGTGCACGTGTGGACCGTGAACGACCCGGAGGACGTGGACGCCTGTGTCGGCCTCGGAGTGAACGCCATCATCACCAACCGTCCCCGCGCGGTGCTCGACCGGCTCGGCCGCTGATCCGTGCAGACCGCCCGGCTCCCGGCTCCCGGAGCCTGCGGGGTTCGTGTGGCTCATGTGGTTCGTGCAGGGCTCTTGACCGGGCGTCCCTCCCGGCGCATCCTCGCATCTCGGCCACATCGACGAGATCCAGCCACCTGGTCACAGGGAGTGCTCCGGCGCATTCGATGCGTGCTCGATCGTTCAAGTGCGTCACCGCACACGGATTGGCCGGTTTCCGGTTCAGGCCCGTGGGGCATTCACACCGTGGCGTGGGGCGAAGGAGGTCTCGGGGGTGGCGTTGGTGGTGGCACAGGAAGTGCCCACGTCGTCGAGCATGGCCGTTCCCCATGGCCCTGCGGGCGTGGGGAAGGCGAGGCGCCGTATGCGCCTGCAATTGCGTGACGGCGGAGTGGCGGACACGGTCATCGACGATGCCGTACTGATCCTTTCCGAATTGCTGAGCAATGCGTGCAGACATGGCCGGCCCCTGGGCGGTGCCCTGGCCGGAGACGGCGCCGTCCGTGCGGCCTGGCATGTGCACCCCTGCGGCCGGCTGGTCGTGGAGGTGACCGACGGCGGCGGCCCGACCCGCCCGGCGCCGGCCACCCCGTCGGTCACGGCGCACGGCGGCCGGGGGCTGAACATCATCACGGCGCTGGCCGACGACTGGGGCGTACGCGACGAGGTACCCGGCGAGGTCACGGTATGGGTCGTCGTCCACGACGACGTGCACGACCCGGACGCCGGGCACCGGCGCGACGACTTCGCCACACGGGTGACGGCCCCCGCGGTGTCCGAGATGGCAGGGCTGGAGTTCGCGGAAGCCTTCGACACCTTCGACTGACCGCGCAGCCGTGCGGTGATCCCGTGGTCTCCCCGGCCACCCGCGCGGTTCTGCGCACGTCGGGCGGCCCCGGCCCCGCACGGCTCACGCATCACGGCCCGCTGTCCGCAGGCGGCACGTCGTCCACAGGGTCCCGTCGGTCGCGTCGTGAACGGCTAGGCTCCCGCCCGTACGAGACGAGCCGTAACCGGGAGACACCCACGATGGCCAAGAAGCGCCCCCAGACGAAGGCCAAGCGCCCCCAGCTCACAGAGGGAGAGATCCCGGTCGTCGGCGCCCGTGAGCCCTGCCCCTGTGGCAGCGGCCGCCGCTACAAGGCCTGCCACGGCCGTGCCGCCGCGCACGCCGTGACCGAGCTGGTACACCGTCCGTTCGAGGGCCTGCCGGGCGAGTGCGACTGGGTGGCACTGCGCGAGCTGGTGCCTGCGGCCACCGTCGAGCTGCCGCTCAAGGGCGGCCTGCCCGAGGGTGTCCCGTCGGTCACCCTGGCCACGGTGCTGCCGATGGCCTGGCCCGCGCTGCGCCGTGACGACGGCTCGGTCCTCCTCGGCCTGCAGAACGACACGTCGTCCGGGGACATCAGCCGCGACCTCGCCGACACCCTCCAGCGCGCGCTCGCCGCCGACCCGGGCACCCCGGTGCAGGCCCGCCGCGCTCCGGCCGAGGGGCCCCGCCTGCAGGATCTGCTGGACCTCGAGGGCGCGTTCGAGCCGGTGGTGCACAGCGGCTTCGAGTTCTGGGTCCCCGACCCGGAGAACGCCACGCCGGACGTGACCGCCTCCCTGGAGCGGGCCAACGCGGCGGCCCTCCCGACCGTCAAGCTCTCGGGCGTGGACGCCGCCTACTGGTGCGAGACGCCGGAGAAGAACCATCTGCGGTGGGTCATGCCACACCCCGAGGAGCAGCTTCTGGACGCCTTGGCGCGACTGCACGCGGCGGGCCGGTCCTCCCTCGGCGAGGGCACCCGTCTCGTGGGCTCCTTCCGTGCTCACGGGCTCACGGTCCCGGTCTGGGACCTGCCCAGCGGGGTCGGCGCCGAGGATGTGGAGAAGCCGGCGGCCGAGTTCGCCGAGCGTCTCGCCGCCGCCCTGGCCACCGAGGCTCCGCTCACCGCCGACGAGCGCCGCGCACGCGGTGGGCTGACCAACCGGCAGGTCACCCTCAGCTGAGGCACGCCGAGAGGCGTGTCGGCACAGGCATGGGCCCCGGTCGTGCCGGCTGACCGGGGCCCATGCCCGTCCCGCAGGAATTACCGGCTTCCTTCACAACTTCCGGCGTGGACAAGCCAGTCAGTGACCGGAAAAGCTGAGTTCGAATTTGCTAACAGCCGATCTCTTGTTACCGTTCCAGTAGCCCGGTTGCTGGTGCATCCCCCGTCGCCAGCAACCGGGTCTTTGCGTGACCGCCGTCACTGACAGAGCGCAGTCACATGTCAACCGGCCGTTTCCGCCGGTGAGTTGCTCTCGGTGGGACGCTTCCGTCGGCGGCAGAGCGACCCCGCGGATGGTCACCGCGTCGACGTGGGCGAGGGCGGGGACGAGGGCGAACGGACTCCTCCAGGGCCCCCGGCGCAGGCCCGATGTGACGATGCGGCCCCGGGAGGCACGCGCTTCAGCGGATGCCGGGCACGGCTCGCGCGCCGACGGCCGCTACAGCTCGGGCGCGCTCACACCCGTACGGGTGAGGGCCTCGACCACGGCGTCCACCACGGCCTCGACATCGGGCACCCACGGCGAGGCGGAGCCGGGCAGTGGCGCACGCTCCCAGCGGACACCACCCCGTCCGGTACCGGACGGGGGCAGGGCGAGGTAGCCACCCTCACCGTGGAAGCGGAGGGAGCCGGGTACGAAGTCCTTGGCGTGGAGCAACTCGCCCAGTTGTTCCAGGGAGTACGGCTTGACCAGGATCGACCAGCGGTCCGGTGCGGCGACGACCGGGCCGAGCCGCATGCCGAGGCGGTCGAGGGCGCCCAGGGCGCGGGCGGCCGGCACCGCGGGCAGGGAGACCGCGCAGGGCGCCCTGCCCCCGGTGGCCAGGATGACGGGCGCCGTGGGCCGGTTGCCCCACCACCAGCGCACCATGCGCGCGTCGGTGGTCGCGGCGAGCAGGCCGGGGTCGAAGGGATGAGCGCCCGGCACTGTGCATTCGGGGTCGGGGCAGCCGCAGCGGGACAGGCCCTGCGGATCCGCCGCCACACCCGGGAGTACCGGCCACCGCCAGTCCGAGGCGAAGGTCAGGGCCGCTTCGATCAGTTCGGGCCCGCTGTCGCCACCCTGGGACAGGAGCCTGCGTCGCCTTCCGAGGATCTCGCGCATGAGCGCTCGTTCCTTTCCGTTGCACGCCTGGCAACACCGTGGTCCACGTCACAACATGAGTCGATCACTGCACTGTGCGTACCTACTGTGCGTACCTGTTGGCGCATCACACCCCCGCACCGGGCAAGGGGAGCCCCTATGGGCCGAAGCCGAGCAAGGGCTGCCTCCACGGCCGTACCACCCATACCGCGTCGAGCAGAAGCACGGGGATGGCGTGGGGTGGCGGAGTCTGGCGTTTACTGTCGCGCTTGTTTCTTTCCGCCTCCGCCACGGGAGGATGGGGCACGGTCGTCGGTGGTTAAGACGCCCGGGTCCGTCACCAGGTTCCGGGTGATTCCCAACCACCCCTGGCCTTCACCGAGTACGTACCCATCACGACCGCTGTGACGCTCCGTCGAGCAAGCCCAGTCGACCGCAATCAGCCTCCCCCTGAAGCAGTTTCAAGCCAAGTTCGCTTTTCGGCAAGATGTCGGGAGTGAGTTCCCTTCAGACCCACGGACACCAGGAATCCCAGCAGGACAATGCTGGACATCTCCTCACGAGTACGTGTACATGTGGAGACACTGCCGGCGACGCAGAATGACATGGGGGTTTGCGATGCTTTTGAGCAGTAGGTACCGGCCGGAAAGCCGGACGCCATGAACGCCCCTCATCCTCCGAAAGTGGCCGGAATCGATTCAACGGTCCCCGCACCCGCGCACACTGTCGCGTCCGTTGCCACGGGTACCTCCCCGGCCGCCCCGGCAAACCCCCAGAGCGCCCCGGGCGCGCTGCTCCAGGACCGTCTCGCGGGATGGGTCTCCGACCTCACCACCCTCCACGAACTGACCGAACGCCTGGCCCGTACGCGCGCCCTCGACGAAGCACTCCAGGAAATGCTGCGCGCCGGCGCCGCCCTGGTGGGCGCCCGGCGCGGTCTCGTCGCCCTGGAACCCGCCGACGGTCTCGGTCCGGACAACATGATCGGCCTCGGCCTGGCCCGCGCGGACCTCGGTCACATCGAGACCGTCCCGCGCAGTTCCCTGCCGTACGGCAGGATCCTGGACGGACTGCCCGGCGCCGACGACGGCATCGCCGAGCCCGACCTGCTCGCCGAGAAGGGGCTCGACCCCAGGCACCGCGAGGTCGCCGCCCGCCTCGGCTACGCCGCCAGCTACACCCTGCCCCTCACGCCGGAGACGCCGGAGACCTCGCAGCTCCCGGACGCCCCGCGTACCGCGGGGCCCGGGCTGCGGCTGGGCGCGGCGGTGTGGCTCTACGACGAACCGGCCGAGCCGTCGGACCGGCAGCGCCACCTCGTCGGTCTGTACGCCCGGTACGCCGCCGAGCATCTCGCCCGCCTGCTGGAACTCGAGCGCACGCGCGCGTCCATGGCCACCATGTCCGAGGAACTGCTCCCCTCGCGCCTGCCCCGGATCCCCGGCGTCCAGCTCGCCGCCCGGCACCGCACCTCCGCGCACGGCGGCGGCGACTGGTACGACGCGCTGCCGCTGCCGGACGCCGCCCTCGGCCTCGCTGTGGGGTCCGTCACCGGGGCGGGACCCAGCGCGGTCGCCGCGATGGGCCGGCTACGGGCGTCCCTGCGCGCGTACGCCGTGATGGAGGGCGAGGATCCGGTTGCCGTCCTGTCCGACCTGGAACTGCTGCTGAGACTCACCGAACCGGCCCGGTCGGCCACCGCCCTGTTCGGCTACTGCGAACCCGCGCTGCGCAAGATCACGCTGGCCGGTGCCGGGCACAGCCCGCCGCTGCTGATCGGCGAGCGCCGCACCGAGTTCGTGGAGACGTCCGTCTCGGCTCCCCTGGGCATGCTCGCCTGCTGGGAGGCACCGAGTGTGGAGGTGCA
Source organism: Streptomyces sp. TE5632 (assembly GCF_054061295.1). Classification (NCBI taxonomy): domain Bacteria; kingdom Bacillati; phylum Actinomycetota; class Actinomycetes; order Kitasatosporales; family Streptomycetaceae; genus Streptomyces; species Streptomyces sp. TE5632. The sequence goes on from NZ_JBSSEA010000003.1 coordinate 2,510,125, forward strand.
CCCGGAACCGGGCGAGACGGTTCTGCTCTACACCGACGGGCTGCTGCACCGCACCGGCGACCCCACCGACCGTGCCTTCGCACGGCTGCACGCGGCGGCGGCAGGGGTGCCGCAGGCGCTGCGCCGCGACCCCGGTGCGATCGCCGACCACATCCTGCGCACCGTGCTGCCCGAGGGTGCGGCCGCGTCGAAAGCGACGGACCCGACGGCTCCGACGGCCGCTACGGACTTTGCGGAGGACGTCGTCCTGCTGGCCGCGCGGTTCGAATAGCGGTTCCAAAGCGCCCGGCAACCGGTCCGGGACGTCATTCTCCGCATGCCCTCGGTAACGGGCCCTTCCGCTCTGCGACTGTTTCGCCGACGACCGTACGATGGTGGTGGTCCCCCCTGCTCGGACGAAGCCGCAAGCTCGGGGGAGTCCAGAGCCTTACCAAGGAGGATGACCGCTGTGGCAGAAGAGCTCCCGACCGCGTTCGACCAGGCTGCTGACGCGGCAGCCCCGGAAACCGCGGAAGGCCCGGAGACTGCCGAGGAAGCGCCCGTCAAGCAGCGCAAGAACGGCCTCTACCCCGGCGTGTCCGACGAGCTGGCCGAGAACATGAAGAGCGGCTGGGCCGACACCGAGCTGCGCGACCTGGAGCCGATCCCCCAGGCCGCCGAGACGGCCGCCCGCCGCGCCACGCTGTCCGCCCGCTTCCCGGGTGAGCGCCTGGTCGTCCCCGCGGGCAACCTGAAGACGCGGTCCAACGACACCGAGTACGCCTTCCGCGCGTCGGTCGAGTACGCCTACCTCACCGGCAACCAGACCGAGGACGGCGTCCTCGTCATGGAGCCGACGGACGACGGCCACAAGGGGACGATCTACCTTCTGCCGCGCTCGAACCGCGAGAACGGCGAGTTCTGGCTGGACGGCCAGGGTGAACTGTGGGTCGGCCGCCGCCATTCCCTCACCGAGGCCGAGCAGCTGTACGGCCTCCCCGCATCCGACGTCCGCGAGCTGGCCGGCGCGCTGCGCGAGGCCACCGGCCCCGTACGGGTCGTGCGCGGGTACGACGCCGGGATCGAGGCGGCGCTGACCGACAAGGTCACCGCCGAGCGCGACGAGGAGCTGCGCGTCTTCCTCTCCGAGGCACGGCTGGTCAAGGACGCCTTCGAGATCGGTGAGCTGCAGAAGGCCGTCGATTCCACCGCACGCGGCTTCGAGGACGTCGTGAAGGTCCTCGACAAGGCCGAGGCCACCAGCGAGCGCTACATCGAGGGCACGTTCTTCCTGCGTGCGCGGGTGGAGGGCAACGACGTCGGCTACGGCTCCATCTGCGCCGCCGGCCCGCACGCCACCACCCTGCACTGGGTGCGCAACGACGGCCCGGTCCGCTCCGGCGACCTGCTGCTGCTCGACGCGGGCGTGGAGACGCACACCTACTACACCGCCGACGTCACCCGCACGCTGCCGGTCAACGGCCGCTACAGCGAGCTGCAGAAGAAGATCTACGACGCCGTGTACGACGCCCAGGAGGCCGGTATCGCGGCGGTCAAGCCGGGCGCCAAGTACCGGGACTTCCACGACGCCGCGCAGCGGGTGCTGGCCGAGCGGCTCGTCGAGTGGGGTCTGGTCGAGGGGCCGGTCGAGCGGGTGCTGGAGCTGGGTCTGCAGCGCCGCTGGACGCTGCACGGCACCGGGCACATGCTCGGCATGGACGTCCACGACTGCGCGGCCGCGCGCACCGAGACCTACGTCGACGGCACGCTGGAACCGGGCATGGTGCTCACGGTCGAGCCGGGCCTGTACTTCCAGGCCGACGACCTGACCGTGCCCGAGGAGTACCGGGGCATCGGCGTCCGTATCGAGGACGACATCCTGGTCACCGAGGACGGCAACCGGAACCTGTCCGCCGCGCTGCCCAGGCGGTCGGACGATGTCGAGGCATGGATGGCCGCCCTCAAGGGCTGACGCACGCGGGTCGGCCGGGTACCACTCGTGGTACCCGGCCGACCCGCGTTCAGGGGCGCGAGCGTGTTCGGAGGTCCGGTGGTGCGGTCAGACCGCCATCAGCGGCGCGTCCTTCCGCCATTTGAGGATCTTGTCGAAGCTCACCACGGCACCGTCCAGCCCCGGTTTGTTGCCGATGTGGACGTGGTCGGCGAGCTCCTGGATGAGGCAGAGGCCGCGGCCGTGTTCCGCGTCAAACGGCGCGGGGCGGGCCGACGGGCGTGCGCGGCCGCCGGTTCCGGCGGGAAAGCCGGGTCCCGCGTCGGCGACCTCGATGCGGCACTTCTCGCCGTCGAGGTAGGCGGTCACCCGGTACGCCCCCGAGGAACCGCCCCGGACGGCGTCCCCACCGTGCTCGACGGCGTTCGCGCAGGCCTCGCTGAGGGCCACGGAGAGGTCGTAGGAAATGTCGGGGTCGACACCCGCGGTCTCCATGGCGCCGATCAGCAGACGCCGGGCGAGCGGCACGCTCGCAGCGTCGCGCCGCAGATGGAGTGACCACCAGATGCTCATGCTCCAGCCTCCCGGCCGCGGCTCGACATACCGTTACGTATTGCCCTGCGTACTCGGTTGTAAGCGTGCAGCTGACGTGATAACCCCCATATGGCGGGTGCGTCGCGGAGCCGAACGGTGTATGTGGGACGACTGGTGACAGAGGTGATCTTCCGGTTATGCCGCATCTTGCGGACCTGCCGTACGGCGGCGGCGGGGCCAGTGCGATGATGAGCCCGCCATGACTGCCCCCCACCTGCGCACGACGCGCTCCGGACACGGGCTCCGGACCCTGCGGGCCGCGGTGTTCGCCGCGGTCTGTGTCGTGCTGGCCGGGGCAGGTCACACGCTCGCCTCCCACGCCGCCGTTCCCCTGTGGACGCTGGGCGCAGGATTCCTCGGGACGGTCGCGGTCGCGGCGCCACTCGCCGGACGCGTCCGTTCACTGCCGGGGATCGCGGCCATGCTGGCGGCCGGTCAGGCCGTACTGCACATCGTGTTCGGCATCGGCCAGCACGGCGCGGCGGCCCCCGCGGACGCGGCGGCCGCCCTTTCCGACGCCTCGCTGATCGAGCAGGCCGCACGACTGGTGTGCGGCACCACCGCGGCGGCCATCAGTCCCGCGCAGGCGCAGCGCATCCTCATCGACGCGCGGGTCCACCCCGGCTCGACCGGCGGCACCCAGGCGCACGCCCAGGGGGACACGCTGTCCTCGGCCGCGGTGGACTCCTCGGTGCCGGCCCTGCTGCCGACCCTGCCGATGCTGCTCGCGCACGTCCTCGTGGCGCTCGCCACGGGCTGGCTGCTGCGCCGCGGTGACCTGGCGTTGCTGCGGCTGGCCGAACTGTCGGCACACGGCGTCGCCGAAGGTGCCCTCGTACGGTCGCTGCGCGCGGCGCTCACTCTGGTGCTCGCCCTGCGCGCGGGTTTCCCGGGGACTCCGCAGGTCGCCCCGTGTCCGGTGCGCACCGCACCGCCCGCGCCGCCCGTACCCCGTACCGCCGCACTCCAGCACACGGTGATCCGCCGAGGCCCGCCGGCCGGTACCGCACTCGCCCTCGCCGCCTGACGCGACCGGGCCACACTCCGCCACCGCCGGACAACCGGAGGAGGAGAGGGGCGCCGGCGTGCGGCACGCGCGTGTGCGTCCGTTTCCCCGCGATTTCCCGCGTACGACGAGCCGTCGGCGACCGAACCGTCGCGGACAGCGGTCGGTGACCCAGGCGTCACGGCCCCACGGTCCACGACCGGCGGCCTGACGACAGAGCCGTCACCGGCACAGGTGCTCACCGCCACAGGTGCTCACCTGCACAGGTGCTCGCCCGTACGCGTATCCCTCACCGTCAGCGAAACCCAACTGAAGCGGAGTGCTTCTGCCATGAAGGCTTCCCGTATCGCCGCCGCCGGCGCCGTCGCCGGTGTCGCCGTCCTCACCCTGTCCGCCCCCGCCTTCGCGCACGTCAGCGTGCAGCCCGAGGGCGAGGCCGCCAAGGGCGGTTACGCGGTGGTGAACTTCAAGGTCCCCAACGAGCGTGACAACGCGTCGACGACCAAGCTCGAGGTGACCTTCCCGACCGACCACCCGCTGGCCTCCGTGATGCCGCAGCCGGTCGACGGCTGGGACGTCAAGGTCACCAAGTCCAAGCTGGACAAGCCGCTGGAGATGCACGGCAAGAAGATCGACGAGGCCGTCACCAAGGTCACCTGGACCGCCGACGACGACGGCATCGAGCCGGGCTTCTTCCAGAAGTTCCCGGTGTCCGTCGGCACCCTGCCGGAGGACGCCGACGAACTGGTCTTCAAGGCGCTGCAGACGTACTCCAACAAGGAGGTCGTCCGCTGGATCGAGGTGCCTCAGGAGGGCAAGGACGAGCCCGACTACCCGGCTCCCGTCCTCGCCCTGTCCGAGGCCTCCGCCGACGGCCACTCGCACGGTGCGTCGGACGACGACACGAAGTCCGCCGGGGACGCCAAGTCCGCCGGGGACACCGAGAAGGCAGCCGCGGAAACCACCGCGGCCGCCGACTCCGCCGGCACCGACACCACCGCCCGCGTCCTGGGCATCGTCGGCATCGTCGTCGGCGCCGCAGGCGTCGCCTACGGCGTGCTCGCCGGGCGTCGGCGCACCTCCGCCTGACCCCTCCCCGCTGGACGGCGCGCACCGGGGTCACCCACGGCCCCGTGGAGCCCCGGTGCGCGCCGGAGAACTCACATCCTGGAAACCATCATGCGCAAGAAGACCTTCACGGCGGCCGCCCTGCTCGCCGCCGCCACCCTGACTCTCTCCGCCTGCGGCAGCGGCGACGGCGACGGCGGCAAGCCCGTCGCCGTGGTCTCCGAGGAGGCCGGCACGGAGAAGGCGGCCACGGTCCTCGACAAGCCGTTCGAGAAGCCGGACCTCGTCCTCACCGACACACAGGGCAAGGAGTACGACTTCCGCGAGGAGACCGCCGGCAAGCCCACGCTGATCTACTTCGGCTACACGCACTGCCCCGACGTCTGCCCGCTGACCATGAACAACCTCGCGGTGGCCAAGAAGCAGCTGCCCCAGGACCAGCAGGACGAGCTGCGGATCGTGTTCGTCACCACCGACCCCGAGCGGGACACCTCCGCCGCACTCGGCAAGTGGCTCAAGGGCATCGACGACCAGGTCGTCGGCCTGACCGGCGACTTCGACACGATCCAGGCCGGCGCCCGCACCCTCGGCATCTCGATCAACGCACCGCGCAAGGACGACAAGGGCCAGGTCGTCTCCGACCACGGCACCCAGGTCATCGCCTTCTCCCCGAAGACCGACGGCGGCTACCTCCTGTACGGCGAGGACGCCACCGTCGAGGACTACACCAAGGACCTCCCCCGCATCATCGAGGGTGAGAGCCCGTGAGGCGTCGTCTCGCGCTCGCCGCGGTGGCCGTCGCCGGGGCACTGACCCTGGCCGGCTGCGGCGGCTCGGACTCCGGCAGCGACACGGCCGAACTGTCCGTCGGCTCCGCGTACATCCCGCAGCCGGTGTCGGACCTGGCGGCCGGCTTCCTCGTCATCAGCAACAAGGGCGGTGCGGACGACCGGCTGACCTCGGTCAGCAGTGACATCGCCGACCGCGTCACCGTGCACGAGACCGTCGAAGGGTCCATGCGGGAGGTCGACGGACTCGACATCCCGGCCCGCGGCAGCCTCGTGCTCGAGAGCGGCGGCAACCACCTGATGTTCGAACAGCTGAAGCGGAAGCCGAAGCAGGGTCAGAAGGTCTCCGTCGAGCTGCGTTTCGCCCATTCCGACCCCGTCACGGTCGAGATACCGGTGAAGTCGGCCACCTACACCCCGAAGCACGGACACTGAGGGAGACACCCCCGTGACCCAGACCATCGCCCCCCGCGTCCGGATTCTGCTGCTGCTGTTGCTGGCCGTCACCGGCGCGCTCCTCGCCGGGGCCGCTCCCGCGTCCGCGCACGCCGCGCTGACCGGCAGCGATCCCCGGCAGGGGACGGTGGTCGACAAGGCCCCCACCCAGGTCTCGCTCACCTTCTCCGAACCGATCGCGGTGAGCGACGACTCCCTGCGCGTGCTCGACCCCAAGGGCAAGCGGGCCGACAAGGGCGACCCCGCCAACCCGAGCGGCACGACGTACACCGTGCAACTGCTCAGCGGACTGCCCGACGGCACCTACACCGTCACCTACCAGGTGGTGTCCGCGGACAGCCATCCCGTCGCCGGCGCCTTCACCTTCTCCATCGGCGCCCCCTCCGAGACCTCCGTCCAGGCCTCCACCCAGGCGTCCGACGACGGGCTGGTGGGCTGGCTGTACGGCTTCGGGCGGTACATGTCGTACGCCGGGTTCGTGGTCATGACCGGTGGGGCCGCGTTCGTGCTGGCCTGCTGGCGGCCCGGCGCCGGTGTACGGGCTGTGCAGCGACTGGTCGTCTCCGGGTGGCTCACCCTCACCGCGGCCACCCTCGCGCTGCTGCTCCTGCGCGGCTCCTACACGCGCTCCGGCAAGGTCGGCGACATCTTCGACATGTCGCTGCTCGGGGAGGTGCTGCAGACCAAGACCGGCGCGGCACTGGTGTCGCGGCTGCTGCTGCTCGCCGCGGCGGCGCTGTTCATCGCGGTGCTCTTCGGGGCCGCCCAGGACCAGCGGGACGACACGGAGAAGCGGGACCTGACCTTCGGGCTCGCGGTCGGGGGGACGGTCGTGGCGGCCGGGCTCGCCGCCAGCTGGGCCATGTCCGAGCACGCCTCCCAGGGACTCCAGCCCGGCATCGCGATGCCGGTCGACATCGTCCATCTGCTGGCCGTCGCCGCTTGGCTCGGCGGACTCACCGCCCTGCTCGTCGCGCTCTACCGGGCACCCGCCGAGACCGCCGTCGACGCGGCCGCCGTCCAGCGGTTCTCGCGGCTCGCGTTCGGCAGCGTGGTCGCCCTGGTCGTCACCGGGATCTACCAGAGCTGGCGGCAGCTCGGTTCCTGGTCGGCGTTGACCGACACCCGGTACGGGCAGTTGCTGCTCGCCAAGATCGCGCTCGCGGTGGTCATGGTCGGGCTGGCGTACTTCTCACGGCGGTGGACGGCACGACTCGTCGGGACTGGCGGGCCGGCAGTCCGCCGGGAGACGGCCGAGACGGAACCCGTGGCTGCCGTGTCCACTGCGAAGACCGACGCCGGGAAGACCGGTACTGAGACGGCCGGTGCCCGGGAAGCCGGGACCGGGACGGAGAAGGCCGGGACCGAAGTCACGGCCCACACCGACACCGACACCGACACCGACACCGACACCGACACCGACGTGGAACGGGCGACGGCCGCGGTCGGCACGGGACTGGCCGAGGTCCGGACGGCGGAAGCGTCCGGCACCGGGGCGAAGGCCGGTGAGGACTCCGCGCGGGCCGCTCAGCTCGCCCGGCAGCGGGCAGCCGTGGAGACCGCCCGGCAGAAGCGGCTGCGGGACGCCGACCCGAACCGCTTCGGGCTGCGTCGCTCGGTGCTCGCCGAGGCCGGTGTCGCCGTCGTCCTGCTCGCGATCACCACCGTGCTGACGCAGACCGAGCCGGGGCGTACGGAGCAGGAGGCCAGGGCGGCCTCCTCGTCCTCCGCCCCGTCGTCGCCCTCGTCCTCGTCCGCCCAGGGCACCGGCGCGGTGACCCTGAACATGCCGTTCGACACCGGCGGCAAGGAGGGCGAGGGCGTCGTCACGATCGACCTGAACCCCGCGCGCGTGGGCGGCAACGACATGCACATCTATGTGGAGCGAACCGACGGCGAGACCCTCGACGTCCCCGAACTGAAGGTCGCCTTCACCCTCTCCGCCAAGGACATCGGGCCGCTGCCCGTCGTGCCCGACCGCGTCGCCGCCGGGCACTGGTCGGCGAGTGGCGTGCAGATCCCCATGGCGGGCGACTGGACGGTCGAGGTGACCGTGCGGACCTCCGACATCGACCAGGTGACCGTCTCCAAGAACGCGCAGATCGGCTGAACCACCATGACTGACCAGTCCACTCCGGAGGCCCGCATCCCCGCGGCGCCGGAACCCCGGGAAGGAGTCTCCGTACCGGCCGACCGGAAGGGCGTCTCCCGCCGCCGTCTGCTCGGCACCGCCGGGGCCACCGGGCTCGTGCTCGGCACGGCGGGCAGCGCCGTGGGCTACGCCGCCGCGCCCTCCGGGGCGACTCCACTGGCCTCGGTGGGCGAGGGCAAGGCGATGTTTCACGGGAAACATCAGCCCGGCATCACCCAGGGGCTCCCGGCCCGCGGCCATCTCGTCGCCTTCGACCTGGCGCCGGGCGCCGGGCGCAAGGAGGCCGCTGCCCTGCTGCGCCGCTGGTCGGAGACGGCCCGGCGGCTGATGGCGGGCGAGCCGAGTGCCGACGGCGACACCGATGTGGCCCGCGACGCCGGTCCTTCCTCGCTGACCGTCACCTTCGGCTTCGGCCACAGCTTCTTCGAACGCACCGGTATGGAGAAACAGCGTCCGGTGGCCCTGGACCCGCTGCCCGACTTCTCCTCCGACCACCTGGACAAGGCACGCAGCAACGGCGACCTGTGGGTGCAGATCGGCGCCCATGACGCCCTCGTCGCCTTCCACGCACTGCGCGCCGTGCAGAAGGACGCCGGTTCGGCGGCCCGGGTCCGCTGGCAGATGAACGGCTTCAACCGCACACCGGGTGCCACCGCCCGGCCCATGACCGCCCGCAACCTGATGGGCCAGGTCGACGGCACCCGCAATCCGAAGCCGGCCGACCCGGACTTCGACCAGCGGATCTTCGTACCGGAGAACGGCGAGCCCGCATGGATGGCGAACGGCTCCTACGCCGTCGTACGGCGCATCCGCATGCTTCTCGACGACTGGGAGAAACTCGCGGTCAAGGAGCAGGAGGCCGTCATCGGGCGCCGCAAGTCCGACGGGGCACCGTTGTCCGGAGGCACCGAGACGTCCGAGATGGACCTGGAGAAGACGGACTCCGGAGGCAATCTGGTGGTCCCCATCAACGCCCACGCCCGGATCACCCGCCCCGACCAGAACGGCGGCGCGGCAATGCTCCGGCGCCCGCTCTCGTACCACGACGGCATGGACGCGGACGGCGTGCCCGACGCGGGTCTGCTGTTCATCTGCTGGCAGGCCGACCCGCTGCGAGGCTTCGTACCGGTACAGCGCAAGCTGGACCGGGGGGACGCGCTGACGCCGTACCTCCGGCACGAGGCGAGCGGACTGTTCGCGGTGCCGGGCGGCGCGGCGGAGGGTGAGTATGTGGGACAGCGGTTGCTGGAGGGGTGAAAGTCGCCTCGTGCCACTCCTGGAAGCACAGACGAAGGTGCGGTCGGCGTGGGCCCATTAGGGTGAGGCCATGCCAGCGAGCTATGCGTATCTCGGCCCCGAGGGCACCTTCACCGAGGTGGCCCTGCGCACCCTTCCGGAGGCGGCCACCCGGGAGCTGATCCCGTATGTGTCCGTGCAGTCCGCGCTCGACGCGGTACGCGCCGGTGAGGCCGAGGCCGCGTTCGTCCCCATCGAGAACTCCGTCGAGGGCGGCATCACCACCACCCTCGACGAACTGGTCGCGGGCACCCCGCTGATGATCTACCGCGAGGTGCTGCTGTCGATCACCTTCGCGCTGCTCGTCCGCCCCGGCACCAAGCTGTCGGACATCAAGACGGTCACCGCCCACCCTGCCGCCCAGCCGCAGGTGCGCAACTGGCTGAAGCAGCACCTCCCGGACGCCGCCTGGGAATCGGCCGCCTCCAACGCGGACGGGGCCCGTCTGGTGCAGGAGGGCCGGTACGACGCGGCTTTCGCCGGCGAGTTCGCGGCGGCCCGGTACGGGCTGGAGGCCCTGGAGACCGGAATCCATGACGCGGAGAACGCCCAGACCCGCTTCGTGCTGGTCGGACGCCCGGCCCGGCCCGCCGCACGCACTGGTGCGGACAAGACCTCCATCGTGCTGTGGCAGCGCGACGACCACCCCGGCGGCCTGCGCGATCTGCTGGGCGAGTTCGCCACACGGGGCGTCAACCTGATGCTGCTCCAGTCCCGGCCCACCGGTGCCGGTATCGGCAATTACTGTTTCTGCATCGACGCCGAGGGTCATATCTCGGACCGCAGGGTGGCCGAGACGTTGACGGGACTCAAGCGGATCTGTCTTCAGGTGCGCTTCCTCGGTTCGTACCCGCGTGCGGATGTGCAGCCGACGGAGGTACGGGATCCGCTGCCCGGGACATCGGACGCCGAGTTCGTGTCCGCGGCGGACTGGGTGGCGCGATGCCAGGACGGCCGGTTCTGAGGGGCCCCAGCCAGGGTGGGGCCGGTCCTACCTGCTGATTTTCGTTATCCACAGAAGTTATCCACAGGTCCGCTTCTCGACCTGGGGACAAGTCGACAGCATTGCCCCGTTCGGTCGACAAATCTCCCCAGTGTCCATGATTGCATTCACACACCCATGGATCGCCCTTCGTCCACTCTTTCCCTTTCGGCAACCCTTTGAGGCGACCCATCCCTCCTCGAAAGTGGAGGTAAGGGGAGTTCGCACCGGGAATCCCCCCTCCGGTCACGCGTTTCGGAGTGATCGATTCCGATGTCCACAGATTTTCCTCACACCCTGTGGATAACTTTCGAAAGGCTGTGGGCGCCTGTGGACAACCAGGCCTCAGGTCCCGTTTCCCGCAAGGAATTCCAGTCAACGGGCCTCCTGTGCGACGGACTCTTTCCGGGGATCAACCCCCTCGCATTGACCACCCGGGGCACCTTCCGGCGGCCGCCCGTCGATCATCCCGTCGCCCCCGTCGACCACATCGAGTTCGGGGACATATTGCGCACACCCCCCATAACGGAATGTCATCGATCCCCTCGGAATAGTGAGTCGTGGGCTGTCACCGCGCACCGGTAGCCTTGACCGCGTGATTGACCTTCGCCTGCTCCGTGAGGACCCCGACCGTGTGCGCGCTTCGCAGCGCGCCCGTGGAGAGGACGTCGCGCTCGTCGACTCCCTCCTGTCCGCCGACGAACGGCGGAGGTCGTCCGGCGTCCGCTTCGACGAGCTGCGCGCCGAGCAGAAGGCGCTCGGCAAGCTCATCCCCAAGGCGACCGGCGACGAGAAGGCCGAGCTGCTGAAGAAGGCCGGCACACTCGCCGCCGACGTCAAGGCGGCCGACGCCGAGCGGGACGCGGCAGCGGCCGAGACCCAGGAGCTCCTGGGCCGGCTGAGCAATCTCGTCCACCCCGACGTCCCCGTCGGCGGTGAGGAGGACTTCGTCACGCTGGAGACGCACGGCACCGCCCGCGACTTCAGCGCCGAGGGCTTCGAGCCCAAGGACCACCTGGAGCTCGGTCAGCTCCTCGGCGCCATCGACGTCGAGCGCGGCGCCAAGGTCTCCGGCTCGCGCTTCTACTTCCTGACCGGCGTCGGCGCCCTGCTCGAGCTGGCGCTGGTGAACGCCGCGATCGCCCAGGCCACCGCGGCCGGCTTCACACCGATGCTGACCCCGGCCCTGGTCCGTCCCCAGTCCATGGCGGGCACCGGCTTCCTCGGTCAGGCGGCCCAGGACGTCTACCACCTCGAGAAGGACGACCTCTACCTGGTCGGCACGTCCGAGGTACCGCTCGCCGCGTACCACATGGACGAGATCATCGACGCCGACCGGCTGCCGCTGCGCTACGCGGGCTTCTCGCCCTGCTTCCGCCGCGAGGCCGGCTCGCACGGCAAGGACACCCGCGGCATCTTCCGCGTGCACCAGTTCGACAAGGTCGAGATGTTCTCCTACGTCACTCCCGAGGAGTCGCAGGCGGAGCACCAGCGACTGTTGGAGTGGGAGAAGCAGTGGCTGACGTCGCTGGAGCTGCCGTTCCGTGTGATCGACGTCGCCTCGGGCGACCTGGGCTCCTCGGCCTCGCGGAAGTACGACTGCGAGGCGTGGATCCCGACGCAGGGCAAGTACCGCGAGCTGACCTCGACCTCGGACTGCACCGAGTACCAGTCCCGCCGGCTCCAGATCCGGGTGCGTGACGGCAAGACGGTGCGTCCGCTGGCCACGCTCAACGGCACCCTGTGCGCCGTGCCGCGCACCATCGTGGCGATCCTGGAGAACCACCAGCAGGCGGACGGCTCGGTGCGGGTGCCCGAGGTGCTGCGTCCGTACCTGGGTGGTCGGGAACTCCTGGAGCCGGTCGCCAAGTGAGTACGCCGTTCCCCTATCAGCTCATCGCCACAGACCTCGACGGCACGCTGCTGCGGGACGACCACTCGGTCTCCCGCCGCACCCGTGACGCGCTCGCCGCGGCCACCGCGGCGGGCGCCGCCCACATCGTCGTCACCGGGCGCGCGGTCCCCTGGACCCGGCCCATCCTCGACGACCTCGGCTACCAGGGGCTCGCCGTCTGCGGCCAGGGTGCCCAGGTGTACGACGCGGGAGCGCACCGGCTGCTCACCTCGGTGACGCTGGACCGGCAGTTGGCCGCCGTGGCGCTGGCCAAGATCGAGGCGGAGGTCGGCCCGCTGCACCTGGCCGGGAGCCGAGCCGGGCTGGACGGCGAGGTGCTGGTGGGCCCCGGCTACGAAGTGCAGAGCCCGCTGCCCGCGATTCCGTTCACGGACGCGTCGGACCTGTGGGCGGCGCCGCTGAACAAGGTGTACATCCAGCACCCGACCCTCACCGACGACGAACTCGTCGATGCGGCCACCCGCACCGCGGGCGGCTTCGTCACCGTCACCATGGCGGGCGAGGGCATCGTCGAACTGCTCCCTCTCGGCCTGTCCAAGGCCACCGGGCTGTCCCTGGCCGCTCGTCGGCTGGGGGTGAAGGCCACGGGGACGATCGCGTTCGGCGACATGCCGAACGACATCCCGATGTTCGCCTGGGCCACGCAGGGCGTCGCCATGGCCAACGCCCACCAGGATCTGCGGGCGGTGGCCGACGAGGTGACGTCCTCCAACGAGGAGGACGGAATCGCGGTGGTGGTGGAGCGGTTGCTGAACTGAGGCCCGGCGTTCGGCGTTCGGCGTTCGGCGTTCGGCGTTCGGCGTTCGGCGTTCGGCGGAGGATGCACGGATCGAACGTGCGCGGGCTTTCCAGGCCCGACCATGGCTTGAACCAAGCCAGTGCCTTACCACTCGGCCAATCCTCCGGGTGGGCGGCCCACGCGACGATGTGCGCGTGCTCGAAGCGGCCGCCCCGGGCAGGTCCCCGTGCGGGACGGACTCGACGGAGCGGTAGGGACTACTCCGGAATCCGCCGTGGGCTGCCCTGACGGGAGCCGGACGTACTGCCGTGCATGGACATCGCCCCGCTCCTCTCCCAGCAGACGGCGCCGGACCTTCCCGGCGATGCGGCCACCACCACTCTGCCCTCCGGGAGAGTCCGGCGCCACCGAATTCGAACGCGGCGGGCGGCGCCTGCCCGGCCGCCGCCCGCCGCTCTGTCGAAAACCCTCACTCCTCGCCTGCGAGCGTGAGCGTGCGCAGCTTCTGACCGGCGTACCAGGTGGCCAGCACGGTGACGACGACCAGCAGGATCGTCGCGGTCGTCAGGCCGACGTCCGAGGTGACCAGGTCACCGCCGGCGACCTTCTGGGCCACCGCCAGCGACCACTGCTGGACGCTCAGCGTGCGGGCACCGGGCACCAGGGAACCGAACAGGGCCTCCCAGACCAGCGCGTAGACCAGACCGAACACCACCGCGTGCCGGGAGACCGTGCCGAGCAGCAGGAAGAGCGCCGCGTACGCGATGGAGGCGACCAGCGCGGCCACCGTGTAGGCGACGGCGATCTGCTGGCCGTTGCCGTTCAGGATGAAGCCCGCGACCAGGGTGGGCACCGCCGAGAAGACCATCGTCACGGCGATCGCCACGATCAGCTTGGTGTAGATGATCGTGGGCCGCTTGACCGGCTTGGACAGCAGGTAGACCACCGAGCCGTCGTCGATCTCGGGACCGATCGCACCGGTACCCGCGATGACACCGATGATCGGCACCATCGTGGCGAGCGCCAGCCCGCCGAGGATGTCGGCGGCGGTCTGGTCGTCGGCACCGGCGAGGACGCGCACCGCCAGGGAGATCGCGATCAGCAGCAGCGGCAGGGCGCCCAGGATGAGGGCCCGGCGACGGCCGAGCAGGGCCCGGTAGGTGAGCCGGGCGACTGTGGGGTCGTACATGGTGTTCGGCCTCCTACGCCGCGACGAGATACGAGAAGACGGACTCGAGGGACTCGTCGGACGGCGAGACCGTGAGCAGGCGGATGCCGTGTTCCTTCGCGACCCTGGGCAGCAGGGACGTGAAGCGGCCGAAGTCGACGGCCTGGATCCGTAGCACGCCCTCGCCGTGGTCGACCTCGATGCCGGACGTGGACGGGTCCGCGATCAGCGCGGCCGCGAGGGCGCGGTCGTCACTGGAGCGCACCAGGTAACGGTGCGGGCGGTCCGTCATCAGCCGGCGGATCTTGCGGAAGTCACCGCTGGCCGCGTGCCGGCCGGCGACGACGACCTCGATGTGCCAGGCGAGCTGCTCGACCTCCTCGAGGATGTGGGAGGAGAACAGCACGGTGCGGCCCTCGTCGCCCATACGCCGCAGCAGGTCCATCAGCTGCATGCGCTGGCGCGGGTCCATTCCGTTGAACGGCTCGTCCAGCAGGAGCAGGGACGGCTCGTGGACCAGCGCGGAGGCCATCTTCACGCGCTGCCGCATGCCCTTGGAGTACGTGGCGATCTTGCGGTCCTGCGCGTACTCCATCTCGACCGTCGCCAGTGCCCGCTGGGCCTCCTTGGCGCCCAGTCCGTGCAGTTCGGCGTTGGCGAGGACGAACTCGCGGCCGGTGAGGAAGTCGTACATCGCCTCGCGCTCGGGGACGATGCCGATGTGCCGGTAGATCTTCTCGTTGCGCCACACCGCCTGTCCGTCGAGGGTGACGGTGCCGGTGGAGGGGGCGAGGAAGCCGGCCATCATGTTGATGAGGGTGGACTTTCCGGCGCCGTTGGGGCCGAGCAGGCCGGTGACGCCGGGACCGACGGTCATGGTGATGTCGTTGACGGCGACCACGTTGCCGAACCAGCGGGAGACATGGTCGATGGAGAGCGTGGTCACAGGCCCACCTTCCGGTAGCGGCGCGTCAGGAGGCCGTAGCAGGCCGCGATCAGGCCGAGGGTGAAGAGGACGTACACCACGCCCTCGCCGTTCGTCGGTCCCACTCCGCCCGGGAAGGTGGAGCTCGCGCCGAGGAAAGCGGACTGCACCCCGTCGATGAGAGTGACCGGTGAGAACAGCCCGATCCAGGCGATCGCCCCGGAACTGCCCTGGAACTCGGCGATCGCCTGGAGGGTGGAGACCGCCCCGTAGGAAATGGTCAGGACGGCGATCACGGCGGCGATGCCGAAGCCGCGGCGCGGGGTGACCGCGGCGATGACCAGACCGATACCGCCGAAGAGCAGCGAGAGCAGTGCCACGGAGACGAGTCCCTGTGCGAACCCCTTGGTCTGGTCGGCGAAGTCGAGTTCGGCCAGCAGCGCGCCCACATAGAGCACCAGCAGGGGAGCGGCGGTGAGGATGAACAGGGCGGTGGACAGGGCCGCGAACTTGGCGCGCACGTAGTCGGCGGTCTCGATGGGCCGCGAGAAGTACAGCGGCACGGTCTTGAAGCGCAGGTCGCGCGAGACGGACTGGGGCGCCTGCGAGGCGACGTACAGGCTGATGACGGCCTGCATGATGATCGCGTAGCGCGTGTAGTCGACGGGCAGTTCCTTCGCCTTGGTGGCGACCGCGACGGCGACCATGATGGCGGCGGGCACGCACATGACCACGAACAGCAGCATCGGCAGCACCTTGGACTTCACCGAGCGGCCGAGGCCGTAGGAGCCGCGCAGGGACTGCGAGAACAGGGAGAGCCTGGCGTAGGAGCGGCCGAGGCGGGGGCCGTCGTAGGAGCGGTAACCGATGTTGTGGATGCGGGTCTGGTCACCCGATGCCGGTGCGGGTGTCCCCAGGGGCTGCTCAACCGCCATGGCCGACCGCCTCCTTCCGCTGCGTGCCGTTGCCGGTGTCGGGGCCGGCCACGGTGTCGGTGTCGTTCTTGAAGACCTCGGAGATGTGGTGGCGGCGCTGTTCCATACGCACCAGGCCGAGCCCGAGGTCGGCGATCACGTCCCGCACCAGGTCGTAGGTCTCCTCGCCCTGCGCCGTGAGCAGGAGGATGTGGCCGGCGCCCGGCAGTCCGCTGCCGTCCTGGACGGTCACTCCGCGCGCGTGGAGCGCCTCACGCACCGCGCGGGTGCCGTCCGGGTGCTCGTCGGTGTCGGTGACCTCGATCGCGAGGGTCGTCGTGATCTGGGTGAAGTCCGTGGTGGAGCTGGAGCGCAGCAGCTTGCCGCCGTCGACGACGACCACGTGGTCGCAGGTGCGCTCGAGTTCACCCAGCAGGTGGGAGGTGACCAGGACCGAGATGCCGAAGTCGGTGTGGATCCGGCGGATCAGGCCGAGCATCTCGTCGCGTCCGACGGGGTCGAGACCGTTGGTCGGTTCGTCCAGGAAGACCAGTTCCGGGTCGTGCACCAGGGCCTGTGCGAGCTTCACACGCTGCTTCATGCCGGTGGAGTAGCCGCCCATGGGGCGGTAGCGCTCCTCGTACAGGCCGACATGGCGCAGGGTGTCCGCGGTGCGCTCCCGCGCGGCGGTGGGCGGCAGGCCGGACATGCGGGCCATGTGGACGACGAACTCGGTGGCCGAGACGTCCGGCGGCAGGCAGTCGTGCTCCGGCATGTAGCCCACCCGCTCGCGGATGGCGGCGCCCTTGGTCGCGACGTCGAGGCCGAGCACTTCGGCGCGGCCCTCCGTGGCGGGGGACAGACCCAGAAGGATCTTGATCAGTGTGGACTTGCCGGCTCCGTTGGCTCCGACGAGTCCGGTCACACCGGGCCCGACATCCATGGAGAGCCGGTCAAGCGCGGTCACCCTGGGGAACCGCTTGCTCAGGCTTTCGGTCGCGATCACAGTCACGTCCCCGACGTTAGTGGCCCGCGCCACGTGAGTCGTCAGACCGGAGAGCCGTCTTCGAGTCCCCCTGGAGTCGTACGGGCCCGTAGGGGGCCCTCCGCCGGGGAGTGGTGCGGGACACGGGCAGTGCGCCGGGCCGCCCGGGTGAGGCCGCCCTTCTGAACCGGCTGGTGCAACTCCGAAGCGGTTATCCACAGGGAAACCCAATTCCGCTGTGGATAACCACACTTGACTGTGGATCAAACATCCTGGGCAAAATTGATCGCGTGATGCGCATCTCTCCCGGCAGACTGGCTGGGTGGATGAAAGACGCACCGTGAAGGTGTCGAAGTACCTCGCCAGGCATCTGCGCCATACGCCCGAGGAGATCGGGCTCGCCCTCGACGAGGCCGGCTGGGTCGAGATCGACGCGCTGATCGCTGCGGCGACCGCACACGGTTTCCGGTTCACCCGGGCAGAACTGGAACACGTGGTCGCCGCCAACGACAAACAGCGCTTCGCGATCGAGGGCACCCGGATCCGCGCCAGCCAGGGTCACAGCGTCGAGGTCGACCTGGGACTGCCGTCGGTCGTCCCACCGCCTTACCTCTTCCACGGCACCGTCGGCCGCCACCTGGCCGCCATCCGCGCCGAGGGTCTTCTGCCCATGGACCGGCACGACGTGCACCTCTCCGCCGACCGTGCGACGGCGGCCCGCGTCGGCGCCCGCAGGGGCCGCCCGGTGGTCCTCTCCGTGGACTCGGCGGCCATGCACCGCGACGGCCACGTCTTCCGGGTGAGCGCGAACGGCGTATGGCTGACCGCCGCCGTGCCCGCTCGGTATCTGCGGTTCTCCGAAAGCCACTGAAACGGCGGTTCCCCCGGCCCCCCGCCACCGCGAGTTCCGCATGGGCGGCGCTGCCGTGCTCTCCCGACGGCCGGCCACGCCGCATGATCAGCGGTATGGACCATCTGCCCACCACCGAGGCCGCCGTCACCGCCCTTCGGACGCTCGCCGAGAGGTACGAGCGCGAGATCGAGGTCACCCATGACATAGGCGCCGACCAGACGTCACGCCGCACCGCGGCGGGCGTGGGAGTCACCACCGACCCGGACGGCTTCCTCCCTCATGAGGCCTACGTCGAGTTAGGCGGCCTGCCCGGGGTCAGTGTGCGGCTCTGTCCCGAGGACGACGCGCTGATCGACGTGGAGGGCGTGGAGTGCCCCGACATCCCCCGCGACGAGGCCCCGGCCTTCCTCCGCTCCGTCTTCGGCGGCCTCGCCCACGTCAGAGGGCGGCGCTTCCCGCCGGGTCACTTTCTGATGGTGCCGCTGCCCGGGGACCGGACGCACAAGGACTTCATCCCGAGGACCGTTCTCACACCCTGGCTGAGCGCGCGTGCAGTGATCGTTTCGCGCTGATCGTTTCACGTGAAACACCAGGGTGCTCAGAGCCGGGCAGGCTCCGGTCTCGTAGGCATGAGTCTGTGTCTGAGCGCCGTGTCCCTTCCGTGTCACCGCTGGTTCGACCCCAAGGAAATCCCTGCGTGGGGCATGGCGCGGGGCGAGGTCAGGTGTCGTAACGAGCGTGGACGCCGACGGACTCGCCCACGCCCTGGAGGAACGGCAAGGCCCGCCAGCCGGCAGCTCCGGCGGAACCGCCGGAGCCCGTCACGGACCGCCGGGGCCCGCTGCGGCCCGCAACGGGCCCCACGTGCCGGACGAATCCGTCACCGCGTCCGGGGAAGACGGGCGGGATGGGAGAGATCCGGGTCGGAACCTGCTCGTGGACGGACAAGGCTCTGGTGTCCAGCGGCTGGTATCCGGCGGGCCACCGCGACGCGGAGGGCAGACTGCGGCACTACGCCACACAGTTCCGGGTGGCAGAGGTGGACTCCGCCTATTACGGGCTGCCCAGCGCCCGTAACAGCCTTCTGTGGACCGACCGCACCCCTGAGGGCTTTCGGTTCGACGTGAAGGCGTTCTCCCTGCTCACCGGACATCCGACACGGCCCGAAGCACTGCCCGCCGAACTGCGGCCGGCTCTCGCACAGCAGCGGGGGCGGGCGGGCATCGATCCCGGGCTGCTCGACGACGTGTGGGATCGGTACAGCGCGGCCCTCGAACCACTGCGCGCGTCCGGCCGTCTGGGGACGCTGGTTTTCCAGTTCCCGCACCGGCTCGTACCGGGAAGGCCGGCGGTGGAATTCCTGCGCCGGTGCCGTGAGCGTGCTGCGGGATGGCCGATGGCCGTGGAGTTCCGACACCCCGGCTGGTGGCGCGAGGAACAGGTCGATGCGACGACCGCCCTGCTGACGGAGCTGGACACGGCCGCCGTGGCCGTGGACATGGTGCAGACGCTTCCCACTTCCGTACCACCGGTCGTACGGGTCACCACCCCGGAACTCGCCCTGGTGCGCTTCCACGGTCGCAACAGCGCGTGGGGGACCGGAACCAAGGAAGAGAGGTTCCGCCACTCGTACACGCCCGAAGAACTCTCCGAGTGGACACCGCGCGTCCGTGAGATGGCCGAGCAGGCTCGGGAGGTCCACGTCCTGTTCAACAACTGCTGCGGTGACGCCGCAGTCCGTGCCGCGCAGTCGATGCGACACCTGCTCGGTCTCTCGTAGGGTCGTCCCCATGCGACTGAGTACTGTGATCCTGCCGATCGACCGCTGGCACGAGGGGGGCCGCGACAAGTGGCGGCGTGCCGAGGAGCTGGGCTTCCACGCCGCCTACACCTACGACCACCTGTCCTGGCGGACCTTCCGGGACGGCCCCTGGTTCGGCGCGGTCCCCACGCTCACCGCCGCTGCGGCGGCCACCGAACGGCTCCGGCTCGGCACGCTCGTCACCTCGCCGAACTTCCGGCACCCGGTGACCCTCGCCAAGGAGCTGATCTCCCTCGACGACATCTCCGGCGGGCGCGTCACCCTCGGTATCGGCGCGGGCGGAACCGGTTTCGACGCCACCGCGCTCGGCCAGGAGCCGTGGACACCGCGCGAGCGGGCCGACCGCTTCGCGGAGTTCGTTCCACTGCTCGACCGGCTGCTCACCGAGGAGTCCGTGTCGTACCAGGGCGACTTCTACGCGGCGCACGAGGCCCGCGGCATCCCGGGTTGTGTGCAGCGGCCCCGGTTGCCGTTCGCCGTGGCCGCCACCGGACCGCGCGGGCTGCGGCTCGCCGCACGGCACGGGCAGGCGTGGGTGACCACGGGTGACCCGAAGCTGTACGAGAACGGCACGCCCGAACAGTCGGTTCACGCCATTCGCGGTCAGGTGGAGAAGCTGGCCGACGCCTGCGCCGAGCGCGGGCGGGACGTGGCCGAACTGGACAAGATCCTGCTCACGGGATTCACCCCGGACCGGGGCCGTCCGCTGGAGTCCCTGGACGCGTTCGTCGACTTCGCGGGCCGCCACACGGAGCTGGGATTCACCGAGATCGTGCTCCACTGGCCCATCCCGGACTCGGACTTCGCGGCGGACCGGAAGATCTTCGAGCGGATCGCCATGGAGGCGCCGGCGCAGCTGTCCTGAGCAGGAGCCCGACCGGGCGGGACGATGCCCGTGCCCCCACGGCAACCGCTTCATCGAGGGCTCCGGGGAACGTCGAAGAGCGGTAACCACTCACATGTGCGGAGTGCCGCACGGTCGTGCGGGCGCATACGGGACAATGACCGGGTGACCTCAGCGATCCGACAGCCCGCGACCCCGGGCTCTCCCCAGTTCTCGACCTCGCTCGAGCAGGAAGACAGCCCCGTCACCCCACCGCGGCTCATCGCCACCGACCTCGACGGCACCCTGCTGCGCGACGACAAATCGGTGTCCCCCCGCACGGTCGCCGCACTGGCCGCCGCCGAGGAGGCGGGCATCGAGGTTTTCTTCGTCACCGGCCGCCCGGCCCGCTGGATGGACGTCGTCAGCGAACATGTCCACGGCCACGGGCTCGCCATCTGCGGCAACGGAGCCGCCGTCGTCGACCTGCACAGCGGTCCCGGCGCCCACCGTTTCGTGAAGGTGCGGGAGCTCGCCCGGCAGAACGCGCTGGACGCGGTGCGGCTGCTGCGCGACGCCGTACCGGGCACCGTGTACGCCGTCGAGCAGACCTACGGCTTCAACCAGGAGCCGGCGTACCCGAAGCTGCACATGGAGGTCCCGGACCTCCTGGCCCCGGCCGAGGAGCTGCTGGCTCCGGACGCCCCCGCCGGCGGCGAACCGGTGCTCAAGATCCTCGCCCACCATCCCGAACTCGACCCCGACGCCTTCCTCACCCTGGCACGGCTGGCCGTCGGCACCCGTGCAAATGTCACCCGCTCCAGCCCGAGCGCCCTGCTGGAGATCAGCGGTCCCGACGTGTCCAAGGCGAGCACACTCGCCCTGTGCTGCGCCGAGCGCGGAATCTCGCACGAGCAGGTCGTGGCGTTCGGGGACATGCCCAACGACATCGAGATGCTCACCTGGGCGGGTCGTTCCTATGCGATGAGCAATGCCCACCCGGACGTCCTCGCCGCCGCCTCGGGACAGACGGTCGCCAACAACGAGGACGGCGTGGCCGTGGTGATCGAACAGCTGCTTGCGGAACATTCCTGAGCACCGGGGCTCGCTCAGAGAGTCAGGCCTCGTTGTGCGAGCCACGACACCGGGTCCACCGCCGAGCCCATCTCCGGCGTGACCCGCACCTCGAAATGCAGATGCGGTCCGGTGGAGTTGCCGCTGGTCCCGGACTGGCCGATCCACTGCCCGGGCGAGACACGGTCACCCTGGTCGACGGCGACGGCGGCCAGGTGGGCGTACTGCGTGTAGTAGCCGCCCGTGTGCTGGACCACGATCTCGATACCGAAGGCCCCTCCGCAGGACACCTTCACCACCCTGCCCGCGCCCACGGACCGCACCGGCGTGCCGATCGGCACCGCGAAGTCCTGCCCGGTGTGCCGGTTCGCCCAGAGTGTGCCGCCACTCCCGTAGGACGCGGACAGCACATAGGTCTCCACCGGTGACACCCAGGAATCGGTGAACCGGAACTCCGGCTGGTCGAGCCGCACCGCACCTCGGCAGGAGCCGGCCGTGACCGAGGCGTCCGCCTGCCCCTGCAGCTGCCACCGCGCCGTCTCGAGTTTCTGCTCGATGCCGTTCTTCAGGTCGGCGAGTTCCTTGTTCCGCTTTTCCAGCGCTTTCCACGCCCCCGCCGCCTTCGCCTCGTCACGGGCGACCCGTGCCTCGACCCGCGCGTTCTTCTCGATCGCGTGGTCGAGGGCCACATGTGCCTTCCACAGGGCTCGCTGACCTCGCATCATCTCCTCTGGGTCGTCCGCGAGGAGGATGTGCGCGGTCAGCGGCACCCCACCACCGGTGCGGTACTGGGACCGCGCGATCCGGCCCAGAGCCTCGCGCAGGACAGCGGACTCCTCCCGCTCCCGGTCGAGCAGCTTCTCCAGCCGCTGTGCCTCGGCCCGCTGCCGGTCGGCCTCGCGCCTGCCCGCCTCGTACTTCAGGGTCGCCGCGGCCGCTTCCTCGTAAAGCCGCACCACCTGTGTGCTGATGCCGGATTCCAGGCCGTGGCCGGGGGCCTGGGGCACGTCACCGTCGGTGGGCCGGGCGGCGAGCACGGCGAGCGCGCACAGCGGCACGGCGACGAGCAACGGATGACGGCGGGTGAGGCGCATGACAGCGATCCTTGCGCCGCTCGGGCACCCGGTCCTGTTCATGTCGTACGCCTGGGGGAGCGTGCGACCCGGATGGACCAGTGATACCGCCGAAAAGGGGCCCATCCGGTCGGGGTTGACGCGCTGTCACGCGTGTCCCCCGTGGTCACGCTTGTGGCGTCCCGGACTCCGCGTCCCTGTCAGTTCACCACCGCCAGCCGGTCCGACTCGGCTTCCCGCCGCAGCATCCGCCGCAACGGCCCGGCCACAGCTGCCAGTTCCTCGTATGCTCCGCGCTGCACCACGCGTCCCTCATCCAGCACGATCACCTCGTCCACCGCCGCCAGTCCGGCCAGCCGGTGGGTGATGAGCAGTGTCGTGCGGCCCTCGGTGGCGGCCAGCAGATCGGCGGTGAGCGCGTCCGCGGTCGGCAGGTCGAGGTGCTCCGCGGGCTCGTCCAGCACCAGCACGGGGAAGTCCGCGAGCAACGCCCTGGCCAGCGCCAGGCGTTGCCGCTGGCCCCCGGAGAGCCGTGCCCCGTGCTCGCCGACGAAGGTGTCCAGGCCGTCGGGCAGGCTGTCGGCCCACTCCAGCAGCCTGGCACGGGCGAGCGCGTCGCGCAGTTCGCCCTCGGTGGCGTCCCGCTTCGCGAGCAGCAGATTCTCGCGCACCGAGCTGTCGAAGAGGTGGGCGTCCTGCGCACACAGTCCGACCAGCCGCCGCACGTCGTCGCCGTCCAGGGCGTACGCGTCCACACCGGCCAGTGTGTACGAGCCCGCCCCCGGGTCCAGGAACCGCAACAGCACCTGTGCGAGCGTCGTCTTGCCGGAGCCGGACGGGCCGACCACCGCGATCCTGCGGCCCTGCTCCAACATCAGGTCCAGCCCGGCGAGCGCGTCCCGTTCCTGCCCGGCGTGCCGGGCCTCAAGCCCCCTGACCACGAGCGGGAACGGCGACGCGGGCGCCTGCCGAGGCCGTTCTGGCTCCTTTACGGGCACCGGAGCGTCCAGGACCTCGTACACGCGCTCGGCGCTCTTGCTCACTCGCTGACGGTGCTGCATGGCGAGCGGCAGTCCGAGTACGGCCTCGAAGGCCGCCAGCGGGGTGAGGACGACAACGGCCAGCGCCACGCCGTCCAGCCGGCCGGCGGCCACCGCCTGCACGCCGACGAGAGCCGCGGCCGTGACGGTCAGACCCGAGATCAGTGCGGTGAGTCCGTCTCCGAGGGCGGTGGCGGTGGCCGCGCGCGAGACGATCCGGGTGAGCACTCCGTCGGCCCGTCGTGTCTCTGCGGTCCGCGTGGGCAGGGCGCCCGCGACCGTCAGCTCCGCGGTTCCGGTGAGCAGGTCGGTGACGCGGGTCGCGAGCACTCCGCGGGCGGGCGCCAGTCGACGCTCCGCCCGTCGGGCCACGGCGCCCGTGATCGCCGGTACACCGGCTCCCGCCGCGAGCAGTCCGGCCGCGAGCACGGCTCCGGCCTCGGGGAGCAGCCAGGCCGTGAAGCCGACGGACAGAGCCGAGACCACCACCGCCGCACCCGCCGGAAGCAGCCAGCGCAGCCAGTAGTCCTGCAGTTCGTCCACGTCGGCGACCAACCGGGAGAGCAGATCGCCCCGGCGTGCCCCTCGCAGTCCGGCAGGTGCCAGCCGCTCCAGCCGTCGGTACACGGCGACCCTGGTGTCGGCCAGCATCCTCAGCACCGCGTCGTGCGACACGAGTCGCTCGGCGTACCGGAACACGGCCCGTGCGATGCCGAAGGCCCGCGTCGCCGTCACGGCGATCATCAGATAGAGCACGGGCGGCTGCTGCGAGGCCCGGGAGATGAGGTATCCGGACGTCGCCATGAGGCCCACGGCGCTGCCCAGCGCGATGCTGCCGAGCACCAGCGCGAATGTGAGCCGCCCTCGTCGGGCACCGGACAGCGCGCGGACGCGGGCCAGCACTCCGCGCGCGCCGGTCTCCGCGGCAGCCTCTGCCGGGGCACCCTCCGGTCCGGACCGCGCCGAACCTTCGGCGGAGGCGGGAGCGGCACCGGGGGCGCGTTCGGCGAGCGGAGGCTCCCGGTCGACGCCGACGTGGTCCGCCGGCCCGGGCCGTGCACGGTCACCGGGAGCGGGTTCCGTCACGCGCACCACGCGGTCCGCCAACGCCAGCAGGGCCGGCCGGTGTGCCACCAGCAGCACGGTCCGACCGGCCGCCAGCCGCCGTACCGCTGCCACTACCTCGGCCTCGGTGGCCCCGTCCAGCGCGGCCGTCGGCTCGTCGAGCAGCAGCACGGGCCGGTCCGCGAGGAAGGCGCGGGCCAGCGCGAGCCGTTGCCGCTGTCCTGCGGACAGTCCCGCCCCGTCCTCCCCCAGCGCGGTGTCGGCGCCCTCGGGCAGCGCGTCCACGAATTCCAGGGCGCCCGCGTCCCGCAGGGCGCGGCGAACGGCGTCGTCATCCGCGTCGGGCCGGGCCAGACGTACGTTCTCGGCGATCGTCCCGGCGTACAGGTGCGGTCGCTGCGGCACCCAGGCCACCCGGCTGTGCCACTGCGCCGGATCGACACCGGCGAGATCGGCTCCCCCGATCCGCACCCGTCCCTCGGTCGGCCGCACGAAGCCCAGCAACACGTTCAGCAACGTCGACTTGCCGGCCCCGCTCGGCCCGACGAGCGCGACCGTCTCCCCTGGCTCGACGGAGAAGGACACGTTCGACAACGCGTCCGCCGACCGTCCGGGATAGCGGACGGTCACGCTCTCGAAGGACAGGGCATCCGACGGCACCGCACCGGTCCCCGGCGTCGGCACGGGTGTTTCCAGGACCGAGAAGATCTCCTCGGCGGCGGCCAGCCCCTCCGCCGCGGCGTGGTACTGCGTACCGACCTGGCGCAGCGGCAGATACGCCTCGGGCGCGAGGATCAGGATGACCAGGCCGGTGTACAGGTCCATCTCGCCGTACACGAGCCGCATGCCGGTCGTCACGGCGACCAGCGCCACCGAGAGGGTGGCGAGAAGTTCCAGCGCGAAGGAGGAGATGAAGGCGATCCGCAGGGTCCGCATGGTCGCCCGGCGGTATTCGGCGGTGATCCGTCGGATCGACTCCGCCTGTGCCTTGGCCCGCCCGAACACCTTCAGCGTGGGCAGCCCGGCGACGACGTCCAGGAAGTGACCGGACAGCCGGGACAGCAGCTCCCACTGCCGGTCCATCCGGGACTGGGTGACCCAGCCGATCAGCGTCATGAAGACCGGGATGAGCGGCAGTGTGACGACGATGATCGCCGCCGAGACCCAGTCCTCGGTGACGATCCGCGCCAGCACCGCCACCGGAACGACCACAGCGAGCCCCAGCTGGGGCAGATAGCGCGAGAAGTAACCGTCGAGGGCGTCCACCCCGCGGGTCGCCAGGGCCACCAGCGAACCGGTCCGCTGCCCGGTCAGCCATCCCGGGCCGAGCGCCGTGGCCCGCTCCAGCAGTCGGCCCCGCAGCTCCGACTTGACCGCCGCGCTCGCCCGGTGTGCGGCCAGCTCGGTGAGCCAGCCGACCAGGGCGCGGCCGACCGCGACACAGGCCAGGAGCATCACGGGAGTGCCGAGTTCGGCCAGGTCCAGGCCGTGTTGGAAGGCGCCCACCACCACCTCGGCAATGAGCATGGCCTGAGCGATCACCAGCCCCGCGCCGACGGCGCCCAGGGTGACGACCGCCACCAGGAAGAGTCGCGTGGCACGGGCGTAACGGAGCAGTCGCGGGTCGATTGGTTTCACGTGAAACACACCTCAGTGCACGGGATCGGCGATGTGCTGGGTGCCGATCCGCTTGCGGAAGACCCAGTACGTCCAGCCCTGGTAGAGCATGACGAACGGCGTGGCGATCACCGCGAGCCAGGTCATGATCTTCAGGGTGTAGGGGCCGGAGGAGGCGTTGGTGACGGTGAGGCTCCAGTCCGCGTTCAGCGTGGACGGCATGACGTTCGGGAAGAGCGTCAGGAAGAGCATCGCCACGGCGGCCACGATGGTGACGCCGGACAGGGTGAACGACCATCCCTCGCGCCCCGCCCGGTTCGCCACCAGGGCGCCGACCAGTGCGGCGACCGTGACCACCAGCGCGACCAGACTCGCGCCGTCACCACCGTCGGCCTGCGTCCACAGCAGGAAGACCAGTGCCAGTACGGCCGTGACCAGCCCCACGCGCTGCGCCAGCTGCCGAGCCCGGCCCCGGATCTCACCGACGGTCTTGAGCGACGCGAACACCGCACCGTGGAAGGTGAAGAGCGTCAGCGTGACCAGGCCGCCCAGCAGGGCATACGGGTTGAGCAGATCCAAAACGCTGCCCACGTACTCGAACTCGGAGTCGATCTTCACTCCGCGCACGATGTTTCCGAACGCCACGCCCCACAGGAACGCGGGAATGAGCGAGGTCCAGAAGATCGCCGTCTCCCAGTTGCGCTGCCAGTGCTCCTCCGGCCGCTTCGCCCGGTACTCGAAGGCGACACCCCGGACGATCAGGCAGATCAGGATGACCAGCAGCGGCAGGTAGAAACCGGAGAATAGTGTGGCGTACCACTCGGGGAAGGCGGCGAAGGTTGCGCCGCCGGCCGTGAGCAGCCACACCTCGTTGCCGTCCCAGACGGGCCCGATGGTGTTGATCAGCACCCGCTTCTCGGTACGGTCACGGGCGAGCAGCCGGGTGAGGATCCCGATCCCGAAGTCGAAGCCCTCCAGGAAGAAGTAGCCGATCCACAGGACGGCGATCAGTACGAACCAGACGTTGTGCAGTTCCATGACTGTGGCTCCCTCGGCCTAGTACGAGAAGGCCATCGGCTTGTCGGCGTCACGGGGATCGCCGCCGATCTTCGTGGGCGGGTTGAGGTCGGCCTCGGTCAGCTCGGGCGGGCCTGCCTTGACGTACTTGGCGAGCAGCTTGACCTCGATGACGGCCAGGGCGGCGTAGAGCAGGGTGAAGACACTCATCGAGGTGATGACCTCGGCCTGGGACACCCCGGGTGAGACCGCGTGCCGGGTCTGCAGCACGCCGTAGACGACCCAGGGCTGCCGGCCCATCTCGGTGAAGATCCATCCCCAGGCGTTGGCGATCAGCGGGAACGCCATCGTCCAGAGCGCCAGGCGCCAGTACAGCCGGGTGAGCCGCGTCCCAAGCGGCTTCTTCAGCAGCACCAGATGCGGGACCTCGTCCTCACCGGTGCGCAGGGCGGCCGGCAGCAGGAACCTCTTCCGCGTGAGCCAGAGCCCCAGCAGGGCGAGCGAGAAGGACGCCATGCCGAAGCCGATCATCCATCGGAAGCTCCAGTAGGCGACGGGGACGATGGGCCGGTAGTCACCGGGCCCGAACTCCTCCTGCAGGGCCTCATTGGTGTCGTTGATTCCGGGCACATGCGACTCGAAGTCGCCGTGGGCGAGGAAGGACAGCAGCCCGGGGATCTCCAGCGCGACCTTGTTGTGTCCCTTGTCGACGTCTCCGTACGCGAACACGGAGAACGGTGCCGGGCCCTCGCCGTCCCACAGCGCCTCCGCGGCGGCCATCTTCATCGGTTGCTGCTCGTACATGACCTTGCCGAGGGTGTCCCCGCTGACCGCGGTGAGCAGCCCGCCGACCGCCATGGTGACCAGGCCGAGCCGGAGCGACGTCCGCATCACGGGGATGTGCTTCTTGCGCATCAGGTGGAAGGCCGCGATGCCCACCATGAAGGCGCCGCCCGTCAGGAAGGCCGCCGCGAAGCTGTGGAAGACCTGGTTGAGCGTGGTGTTCTGGGTGAGCACCAACCAGAAGTCGGTGAGCTCGGCGCGGCCCTTCTCCTCGTTGATCCGGTAGCCGACCGGGTGCTGCATCCAGGAGTTGGCCGCGAGGATGAACCAGGCGGACAGCAGGGTGCCGAGCGAAACCATCCAGATGCAGGCCAGGTGGATCTTCTTGGGCAGCTTGTCCCAGCCGAAGATCCACAAGCCGATGAAGGTGGACTCGAAGAAGAAGGCGAGCAAGGCCTCGAAGGCGAGCGGGGCGCCGAAGACGTCACCGACGAACCGCGAGTAGTCGGACCAGTTCATGCCGAACTGGAACTCCTGCACGATGCCGGTGACCACGCCCATCGCGATGTTGATCAGGAAGAGTTTGCCCCAGAACTTCGTCGCCCTGAGGTACTTCTCCTTCTCGGTGCGCACCCAGGCGGTCTGCAGCCCGGCGGTGAGGGCGGCCAGCGAGATCGTCAGAGGAACGAAGAGGAAGTGGTAGACGGTGGTGATGCCGAACTGCCATCGCGCCAGGGTCTCCGGCGCCAGAGCCAGGTCCACGTCGTCGCTCCTTACATCGCTGTGTCACAGCGGCCGCTTGATCCCGTTCGCCCCCCACATCTCGGAAGAAACAGGATGCGCTTGTGAACGCGTTCACATTCACAAGCAATTATGGCCTACTGCTTCCCGCATCCGGAAGGGGGGTCCCCCTGTGACGTCAACCCCTTGGGGATCGCTTTGGGGAGACAGGACGCGACAGGGAGGCGGCATGGAGGCGACACGCTGCCAGGGGGAGGAACACCGACAGCCGGCCGACGGCTGAACCGTCGGCCGGCTGCTACGGCTGCGAGACTGAGGCGGCCCGAGGCCCCGGGCGGCTACAGCTCCTTGCGGAAGGCCTCCGTCACCTTCAGGAAGATGTCGTTGGCCTCGGTCTCGCCGACCGTCACCCGCGCCCCCTCCCCAGGGAACGGCCTGACGACCACGCCCGCCTGCTCGCACGCCTGTGCGAACGCCGCCGTGCGCTCCCCCAGCCGCAGCCACACGAAGTTGGCCTGGCTCTCTGGCACCTTCCAGCCCTGAACACGCAGCGCGTCCATGACCCGGTTGCGCTCACACACCAGCGAACCGACCCGGCCGATGAGCTCGTCCTCGGCACGCAGCGAGGCGATCGCCGCATCCTGTGCGAGCTGGCTCACACCGAACGGCACCGCCGTCTTGCGCAGCGCCGCGGCCACCGGCTCATGGGCGATCGCGAAACCCACGCGCAGCCCGGCCAGCCCATAGGCCTTGGAGAAGGTCCGCAGCACACAGACATTGGGCCGCTCCCGGTAGATCTCCACGCCGTCCGGCACCTCGGGGTCACGGATGAACTCACGGTAGGCCTCGTCGAGCACCACCAGGACATCGCGGGGCACCCGGTCGAGGAAGCGCTCCAGTTCGGCCCGCCGGACCACCGTGCCGGTCGGGTTGTTGGGGTTGCAGACGAAGATGAGCCGGGTCCGGTCGGTGACCGCCTCGGCCATCGCGTCGAGATCGTGCACATCGCCCGGGGTCAGGGGCACCTGCACGGGGGTGGCACCGCTGATCCTGGTGATGATCGGGTACGCCTCGAACGAGCGCCAGCCATAGATCACCTCGTCGCCGGGGCCCGAGGTGGCCTGCAGCAGTTGCTGGGCGATGCCGACCGAGCCGGTACCGGTGGCCAGGTGGGAGACCGGGACGGCGAAGCGCTCGGCCAACTCCGCCATCAGAGCCGTGCAGGCCATGTCGGGGTAGCGGTTGAACGAGGACGCCGCGGAGGCGATGGCCTCCATCACCCCCGGCAGCGGTGGGTACGGGTTCTCGTTGGAGGACAGTTTGTAGGCCACCGGACCACCGGCCGCCGCCGGCTTGCCCGGTTTGTACGTAGGGATACCCTCCAGCTCGGCGCGCAGCTTGGGGCTCGTCTCGCTCACCGCAGTCCTCCTCCGAAGACCGGCGGCCCATGACCGCCGCCGACATCCAATACTGCTCACCTTATGAGGATTCGACGCGGCGGAGTAGAGACGCCGCTGCGTGGAGGCGCTGCAGCGTGTGCGCGTACAGCAGCAGAAGTCGCCTCCGTATCATCTGCCCCTTCAGCAACAGGGGCATCACCGTGTGAAGGCGCACAAAGGGCGTCCGAGCCGGGGGCGCGCCGCACATATATCTACGCGCCGGTGGCTTGCGCCGTGGCGCGCGTCCCCCGTGCAGGTGAGTTGAGACCTCTTCGCAACATCGCCCCCTCGACAGGCCCGCATGCGCCGAGACGTCAGGTCTTGGCATTGGAATGTTCAACGTTCTTGCTTTGCAAGGAACTTACCCTTTAATGATCATGCAGAAACGTGCCTGTCAACGCATGCATATGCGTCCGCCCTACCCCACCGCATGAGCCCTACTATCGGCTCGCCATGACAGCAGCAGGGAAGCACCAGGTGAGCCGCGCGGAAACCTCACGCCGAGGCAGCAAGCCGGGTCGAGCGGGCATCAGGGACGTGGCCGCCGCCGCCGGAGTCTCCATCACGACCGTCTCCGATGCCCTCAACGGCAAGGGCAGGCTCCCGGACGCCACCCGGCGCCACGTCCGCGAGGTCGCCGACAGACTGGGCTACCGGCCCTCGGCCGCCGCCCGCACGCTCCGTACCGGCAAGTCGGGACTCATCGGCCTGACCGTGACGACATACGGGGAAGAACCTTTCACCTTCACCGAGTTCGCGTACTTCGCCGAGATGGCGCGTGCCGCCACCTCCGCAGCGCTCGCCCGCGGCTACGCCCTCGTGATCCTCCCCGCGACCTCCCGACACGACGTGTGGTCCAACGTCGCTCTGGACGGCACGGTCGTCATCGATCCCTCGGACCAGGATCCGGTCGTCAGTGAACTGGTCCGGCAGGGTTTACCGGTCGTCTCCGACGGCCGCCCGGCCGGTTCGCTCCCGGTCACGGCTTGGGTGGACAACGACCACGAGGCCGCAGTACTCGGCATCCTCGACCACCTGGCCGCCGCGGGCGCCCGCCGTATCGGCCTGCTGACCGGGACCACGACCGACACCTACACCCACCTGTCGACCACCGCGTATCTGCACTGGTGTGAGCGCGTCGGCCAGGACCCGGTGTACGAGTCCTATCCGGCACACGATCCGTGTGCCGGCGCCGTCGCCGCCGACCGGCTGCTCGCCCGCCCCGACCGTCCCGACGCCGTCTACGGTCTGTTCGATCCCAACGGCACCGATCTGCTCGCCGCCGCGCGCCGCTACGGCCTGCGCGTCCCGGACGACCTGCTGCTGGTCTGCTGCAGCGAGTCCACCGTCTACGCCAACACCGAGCCGCCCGTCACCACACTCTCGCTCAAACCACGACGCATCGGCACGGCTGTGGTCCAGTTGCTCATCGACGCCATCGAAGGAGTCGATCCGGAACACACGGTGGCGCAGGTGATACCCACCGAACTGATCGTGCGCACCTCGTCGCAGCGCCGGCCCCCGCGCACGACGGTCAGCCCGCCGCGGTCG
The DNA here is from genome assembly GCF_054061295.1 of Streptomyces sp. TE5632. Classification (NCBI taxonomy): domain Bacteria; kingdom Bacillati; phylum Actinomycetota; class Actinomycetes; order Kitasatosporales; family Streptomycetaceae; genus Streptomyces; species Streptomyces sp. TE5632. The sequence continues at coordinate 2,541,941 of NZ_JBSSEA010000003.1, forward strand.
CCGGCCTGACCGGCAGAAAACCCGCGGGTCCCCGGAAACGCGGGTCCCCGGAAAACCGGGAAGGACGATTGGGCCCGGCTCCGGAGGAGTGAGGCAGCGGCTCCCCGGGAGCCGCTGCTTTCCGTGGGGATGAGGCGACGTCGCAGCCCTTGCGCTCCTCCACCGCTCCGTCGCTCCTCGAAGTTTCCTCCAGCCCGTCTCCGGCCTCTCCGGGAAACCGAAGTGGACCGGCTGCCCGAAGACGGACGCATGCGGTCCCAGGAGGAGCAGGCGCGGCCGGGTGGCCTCACGGCGGGCGAAGACCTGACCAAATAGGGCGAAAGCCGCGACGATCCGGCGTCTTGCTCCGATTCACCACCCCTGGGTCATCACATGGCACGATCCGCGTTCCTATGATGGGCCCACGACACCGCGGGCCGCTGCGACCAGGCAGTCCGACGCGGTGCAGTTGCGGCTTGATGGTGGAGGGGTCGATGACTCAGGGGGCCGGTCAGGGACCCGGGGTGGAGCGCACACCGACGGTGCGCGACTTCCGGGTGCCCGCGTACATCCACGAGACCGGTCCGTACGCCCACAGCATGCACCCCGGTGACGCGGCGGCCCCGCCGACCTCGGAGAGCCTCCCGGAGGGATACACACCCACGCGTCGGGACCTCCCGGTCATCAATCGGGGTGACACTGTGCAGGTGATCGTCGACCCCGCGTCCGTCTCCGCCCCACAGCCCCCCACCGGGCCCGGCCCGCTGTACGTGGTCGGTGACGTCCACGGGTACCTCGACGAGCTGGTCGCCGCCCTCCAGGAGCAGGGCCTCATCGACTCCGCGGGCCAGTGGTGCGCCGGCCCCGCACGGCTGTGGTTCCTCGGCGACTTCACCGACCGGGGACCGGACGGCATCGGCGTCATCGATCTCGTGATGCGGCTGTCCGCCGAGGCCGCCGCGGCCGGCGGCTACTGCAAGGCCCTGATGGGCAATCACGAACTGCTGCTGCTCGGCGCCAAGCGGTTCGGCGACACCCCCGTCAACTCCGGCGCGGGCACCGCCACCTTCCAGGCGGCCTGGCTCCTCAACGGCGGGCAGAAAGCCGACATGGACCGGCTCCAGGACCACCATTTGCAGTGGATGGCCCGCCTGGACGCCGTCGAGGCCGTCGACGACCATCTCCTGCTGCATTCCGACACCACCGCCTACCTCGACTACGGCCGCTCCATCGAAGAGGTCAACGACACCGTCCGCGAGACGATCACCCGCAACGACGCCGACGAGGTCTGGGACCTGTTCCGCAAGTTCACCAAGCGGTTCTCCTTCCGTGACGAGGGCGGCGCCGAAGCGGTGCGCTCCCTGCTGAATACGTACGGTGGTACCCGGGTCGTTCACGGCCACAGCCCCATTCCGTACCTGCTGGGCGAAGTCGGCTCCGAGGACGGCGGGGACGACAGCGGTCCCGTCGTCGAGGGTCCGCACGTCTACGCCGAGGGACTGGCCATCGCGATGGACGGCGGCGTGACGATGGCCGGAAAACTGCTGGTCCAGAAGCTGCCACTCGCCAAGTGAACGGGCACCGGGCCGGGCGTCGCCGGCCCGGGACCGCACCGGACAGCGGCCAATTTCGGTAAACCCCCTGTCACGGCGCACCGTCAGCGCTCTACCATCGGCTTATCCGTAGCAGGCTCCCCTCCGTTTCTGCCCAACGGCTCGTCAGCATGCCGAGCCACAAGCCCTACGGAGCATCGGGGGATGCACATGAACAGCGTTCCGCAGCACCTGTTGGCCGAGGACCGCCAGGAATACGAGCGGATTCTCGATGAGGTGCTGCGCTCCGCACCACACCGCCCGGAACTGACCTCTGTCGGTCAGCGGCTCAACTCCGAACAACTGCGCACCATGGCGCTCAACGCCACCGCGATCATCACGGCGGCCGCGGCGACCGAGTACCAGCACTACATCAAGGTCCGCGAGGAACTGCGACGGCCACCGGCGTCGGCCACCCCGGCCGTGCGCGAGTCGGGCTCCTCCGAACCTGAACCCGGCGCAGCGGGGCTCGCCGCCGCCATGGGGGAGGTCGCCGAGACCGCCGGCGCGGGTGCGGTCGCCGTCATCGCCGTTCTGGCACCCGTCCTGGCCGGAACGGCGGCCGCGATATTCCTGCTCGTCGGCTACATCCTGCGCATGCTCGACCCCAGCGCGGCCTTCGCCCGGACCATGCTCACCACGGGCTGGACGTTCGGCGCCGTGACCGCGGTCGCCATCCTGGTCGCCGCCGTGGGCCTGCTCCTCACCGCGCTGCGCAACAAGCCCTCGGCCCGGAGCGGGCCGTACCTGGAAGTCGACAAGGAGTTGGCCCTGGCCAGGGATGCCTGGCACGAGGCACTGCTGGAGCGGGGGATCGTACCGTTCCTGCGAGACGCTCTCACCGATCCCGGCACGGCGGCCGCACTGCGCTACGCGGCGCCGTCCGAACCGACCAGCCGTATCCCGAACCTCGGCTACCACCGGCCGGGATTCACCAGCCCCGGCCAAGGCCCGACCCGCGGCCCGCGGCCGAGCTACTCGAGTCCGGACTACAGCAGCCCGGACTTCGGGGGGCCGGAACACCAGCCTGAGTAGTCGAACGGCCGAAGTACCGGTTCGAGTCCGGAGCCGTCGGCCGGCGCGCCCTCACCGGCGGAGCCCTCTCGAGAGGCTCCGTGACGGGGGGGCGTGTGCCGGGTGCCCGGGTCAGGTCACGCCCGGGTCAGGTCATACCCCTGGTCAGGTCATGCCCCTGGTCATAGAATGCCCGCCCGGCTCGCAGCTGTGATCCACAGCGGGAACTCGGACAGCAGACGGTCGTACAACTCCGGGTCCGGCAGGGTGCTGATGTCGTCGACGGCGAAGAACCCGACGTTGTCGACGCGGCGTCCGGGCAGCGTGTCGAATCGTTCCAGCACGCCGTAGTTCGACCGTCCGAGCCCCACGAACTGCCAGAAGACGGGTTCCTCCACCGCTTCGCGGAGCTCACGCTCGATCTCGGCGTTCCGGTAGACCCCGCCGTCGGAGAAGAACAGCACGAGCGTCGGGGCCGCCGCGGGATTGTTCCCGACGAACGAGCGGACCTCGGCGATGACCTTCTGTTCCTCGTTCTGGATGCCGACCTCCCGCATGTCGACCTGGCTCGGGTCCAGGCCCTTCTTCCGCCCGCGCCGGAAGAGGCTCATCTCCCCCACCCGCACGTGCAACCGGAGCCAGTCGGGCAGCTCGCCCAGCCGCAGGTCCGGCAGCCGTGCCGGATGCGAGGCGAATGTCCAGGCCTGCATCTCACCGTCGTCGTCCAACTGTGCGGCGACCGCGGCCATGCGCTCGACGACGTCCGCCACGACTCCCTTGGAGTACTGGGGTGCCATGGAGCCGGAGGCGTCCAGCACGAGGACGACGCGCGCGGTGATCTCGGCGGCCCCGTGCTTGCGCAGACTGACGGCCACCTGCTCCTTGCGCAGCGACAGCCGCTTGCGCATGTCCACGGGCAGCCGCTCCTCTCCCTTGGTGAGGCGCGGAGCGGCCGGTGGAACGGCCGGATCCGGAGGCGCCGGAGCGGGAGGCACCGGAGCGGGAGGCACCGGAGCAGGAGGCACCGGAGCGGGAGGCACCGGAGCAGGAGGCACTGGAGCGGAAGCGGCAGGCATGACGGGGGACGCGACGACCGGAGACACGGCGACGGGGGCCGCCGGGGGAGCGTCGTCCACGGTGATACCGAAGTCAGTGGCCAGCCCCGCAAGCCCGGAGGCGTAACCCTGGCCCACCGCGCGGAACTTCCACTTCCCCTGGCGCCGGTACAGCTCGCCACCGATGAACGCGGTCTCCGTGTCGGCCACCATGTCGAACCGGGCGATTTCGGTCTCCGCCCCGGCGTCGATCAACCTGAGCACCAGCCCCGGGACCTGGCCGAAGGTCCCGCCGTCGGACGACGCGCACAGCGCGATCCGCTCGACGGCCGGTTCCAGCAGGCGCAGGTCGACCTCGACCGTGTCGGTCGCGGCACCGACGGCGTTCCGTTTTCCCAGATGTGTCACAGCGTCGGAGGCGTGCCGCGGCTGGTTGTAGAAGACGAAGTCGCCGTCGTCCCGCACCCGTCCGGCCGCCGTGAGCAGGAGAGCCGACGCGTCGATGTCGGGCACACCGGCCTTGGCGGTCCAAGCAAGCTCGACGCGCACCACCGGCGCATCGACGGGAAGGTTGGACCCCTTGCTCATTGATTGCGCTGTCATGGCATACAGTCTGCCGATCCGTCCCCATGAGCGGCGAGAGGGGCGGGCCCGAACGACCCGTCCCTCTCGCCCGTTCAGTCAGTTCAGTCCGTCAGCGGCAGGTACACGCGGTTGCCCGCCTCCGCGAACTCCTTCGACTTCTGCAGCATCCCCTCGGCGATCTCCTCGGCCGAGGCGCCTTCCGGCGAGGCACCGCCGAACCGCTCCGTGATGCTCTGGCTGATCTTCATGGAACAGAACTTCGGCCCGCACATCGAGCAGAAGTGTGCGGTCTTGGGCGGGCTCTGCCGGAAGGGTCTCGTCGTGGAACTCCCGTGCCGTGTCCGGGTCGAGGGCGAGGTTGAACTGGTCCTCCCAACGGAACTCGAAGCGCGCGTCGGACAACGCGTCGTCCCACTCCTGCGCACCCGGATGTCCCTTGGCCAGGTCGGCGGCATGGGCGGCGATCTTGTAGGTGATGACACCGGTCTTGACGTCATCACGGTTGGGCAGGCCGAGATGCTCCTTGGGGGTGACGTAACAGAGCATGGCGGTGCCCCACCAGGCGATCATCGCGGCACCGATACCGGAGGTGATGTGGTCGTACGCGGGCGCGACGTCCGTCGTCAGCGGGCCGAGCGTATAGAACGGGGCTTCATCGCAGATCTCCTGCTGAAGGTCGATGTTCTCCTTGATCTTGTGCATCGGGACATGTCCCGGACCCTCGATCATGGTCTGCACATTCAAACGCTTCGCGATCCGGTTGAGTTCCCCGAGTGTGCGCAACTCAGCGAACTGGGCCTGGTCGTTGGCGTCCGCGATCGACCCCGGCCGGAGCCCGTCGCCAAGCGAGTACGTGACGTCGTACGTCGCGAGGATCTCGCAGAGTTCCTCGAAGTTCTCGTACAGGAACGACTCCTTGTGGTGCGCCAGACACCACGCCGCCATGATCGAACCACCGCGCGAGACGATGCCCGTCTTGCGGTTGGCGGTCAGCGGCACATACGCCAGCCGTACGCCCGCATGAACCGTCATGTAGTCCACGCCCTGCTCGGCCTGCTCGACGACCGTGTCCTTGTAGATCTCCCAGGTCAGCTCCTCTGCCCTGCCGTCGACCTTCTCCAGCGCCTGGTAGAGCGGCACGGTGCCGATGGGAACGGGGGAGTTGCGCAGCACCCACTCCCGGGTGGTGTGGATATTGCGGCCGGTGGACAGGTCCATGACCGTGTCGGCGCCCCAGCGGGTCGCCCAGGTCATCTTCTCCACCTCCTCCTCGATGGAGGAGGTCACCGCGGAGTTCCCGATGTTGGCGTTGACCTTCACCAGGAACCGCTTGCCGATGATCATCGGCTCGATCTCCGGATGGTTGACGTTGGCGGGCAGCACCGCGCGGCCTGCCGCGATCTCCTCACGCACGACCTCCGGCGACACGTTCTCCCGGATGGCCACGTACTCCATCTCGGGCGTGATCTCGCCGCGTCGTGCGTACGCCAGCTGCGTGACCGCCTCACCCGCGCGGCCGCGGCGCGGCTGACGGGGCCGGCCCGGGAACACCGCGTCGAGGTTGCGCAGGCCGCCGCGCGGCGAGGTGTGCTTGATTCCGTCGTCCTCGGGACGGACGGGACGGCCCGCGTACTCCTCGGTGTCGCCGCGCGCGATGATCCAGTCCTCCCGCAGCGGTGCCAGCCCCCTGCGTACATCGGTGTCGACCAGGGGGTCGGTGTACGGGCCCGATGTGTCGTACAGCGTGACCGACTGGCCGTTGGTGAGGTGCACCTGACGGACCGGCACCCGTAGATCGGGGCGCGTGCCCTCGACGTACGCCTTGTGCCAGCCGATGGACTTCCCGGCCTCCTTCTGCTCCGACGTCTCCGTCGGGTTCTGCGTGGAGGCAGGCGTGCGTGCGTCCTTGTTGGTCATGAGACCTACTCCCTACGCCGGCATTACCCGGTAACAGGTTCAGCGGTCGACGCAGCGGTTTCCGTCGTTCGGCGTTCCGTGGGGAACATCACTCGGACAGCAGTGATGTTTCATGTGAAACGTCGTTGGGACGGAGGTCAGCGCCCTCTCAGCCCGGTGCTCCGAGCTCCCGCGTGTACAAAAGGTGCCCACACGCTAGCGTCAATTCTGGCGCGGTGACCAGAGGGCCCTCGTTGTTCTTGCGATGATCGGGCGGTGACCTCGACGCAACATCCCCCGTACCCACCGCCCGAACCACCCCTCGGCTCCGGCGCTCGAAACGGCGACAGCCGTGGCAGAGAGCCCGTAGCCGGCAACGACATGGGCCGTGGGGACGGCCAAGGAGACGCCCCCGGTTCCGGAGACTGGTTCGGGCGCGGGCCCGTCACCGGCCACCCGAGCCAGGAGCAGGGGCGGCGGGGGCAGGGGGCGGGACAAACGCGGGGTCAAGGTCACGGCCGGGGCCCGGAGCCGGACGGCGGCCACCCCGACCGTGGCCCGGACGGGGGCCACAGCGGCCCCCCTCCGAGCGGCGACGGACACGATCACGGCCCGGACTCCGGCGGCGGGCACGGCCACTCGCACGGGCACAGCCACAGTCACGGCCCCGCCGCCCCCGTCTCGAAGCACCTGCGCAAGGTCATCGCGGCGGTCCTCATCCCGTTCACCGCGGCGGTGCTGATCGGCCTCGTCGTGCTGTGGCCGGGCGGTGCGCCGGGGCACGAGCGCACCGGCGTCGGTTTCGACCGGCAGACGCAGCAGGCCACGGTCACCAAGGTGGTCGAGGTGAGCTGTTCCTCCGTCAACGCTTCCGGAGGCGTCCCGACCGGTGACACCTCGACGGCCGAGGGCTCTTCCGCCCAACAGCAGGCGGACGGCACGTGCAAGAGAGCGACGATCCGGGTCGACAGCGGCACGGACCAGGGCCGCACGTTCACCGAGATCGTGCAGCCGGACCAGTCCCGTCAGCTGAGCGAGGGTCAGGAGGTCGTGGTCGCCTACGAACCTTCCGCTCCGAAGGACCTGCAGTACTCGGTCGCCGATGTGAACCGGCGCCTCCCCATGGCCCTGCTCGCCGGTATCTTCGCGATCGCCGTCGTGGCCGTCGGGCGGCTGCGCGGTGCGATGGCACTGATCGCGCTGGCGGTCAGCTTCCTGGTGCTGAACTTCTTCATCCTGCCCGCCATTCTGCAGGGATCGAACCCACTGGTCGTGGCGGTGGTGGGGGCGAGCGCCATCATGCTGCAAGCCCTGTATCTCTGTCACGGGCTGTCGGCGCGCACATCCGTGGCGGTGCTCGGCACCCTGGTCTCGCTGCTGCTGATCGGCATTCTGGGCTCGGTCTTCATCGACTGGGCCGCGCTGACCGGCAACACCGACGACAACACCGGACTGATCCACGGCCTGTACCCCGACATCGACATGAGCGGTCTGTTGCTGGCCGGCGTCATCATCGGATCGCTCGGTGTGCTCGACGATGTGACGGTCACCCAGACATCGTCTGTCTGGGAACTGCACGAGGCCAACCCGTCGATGGGCTGGCGGGGGCTGTACCGCGCGGGCATCCGCATCGGCCGCGATCACATCGCGTCCGTGGTCAACACTCTCGTTCTCGCCTACGCGGGCGCCGCGTTGCCGTTGCTGCTGCTGTTCTCCATCGCACAGAGCAGTGTGGGAACGGTCGCCAACAGCGAGCTGGTAGCGGAGGAGATCGTGCGTACGCTGGTCGGCTCGATCGGCCTGGTGGCCGCGGTGCCGGTCACCACGGCTCTGGCCGCCCTGGTGGTCTCGGCCGACCGTACGGCGGCGCAGACACCCGGGGAGAGCGTCCGGGCGGCTCCGGCGCGGGGCGGGAGGGGCAGGCGCCGGAAGCGGTGACCCCGTCACGGTGCGGCGCCGGAGAGCCTGCCGCCGACACATGACCGGCCGCGGCCCGACCCCCGGGCGCCCGGCCCACCGGAGCGGCTCGCCCACCGGTGCAAAAGCGTTCCTGCACCAATGTGACGGAACACGGTGAACGGTTCCGCCACCGGCTGTCCGAGTAGCGGAACCCTTTACCCGGCGCTCTGCTCCGCCAGAATGCGGTCCAGCGCGTCGTCGAGATGGGCGTCGAAGTCGGCGAGCGCTCCCTCCTGGCCCAGTGGCACCAGCTTGTCGGTGCGGTCGAGAAAGGCCACGAGCGGCGCCGTCGACGAACGGAACAGCGCGTGGTCGCCACCGACCTGAAGCCGGATCAACACCTCGCCCAGCGCGTCGGGCTCGACCGGTGACACCCGCACGTCGCCCTCGCCGCACGGCCTGCCGACGCCGTCGATCAGCAGCTCACGGCCGAACGCCCAGGTCACAGGCGCGTCACCGGGAAGATGGAAGGTCAGCCGCACGGCGTAGGGATCACAGGTGTCATAGCGAAGCTCCACCGGGATGCGGAAGGACAACTCCTCCGACACGAGAAAGCTCATCATGACCTCTGCCTGTACGGACTCGCGCATCGCCTACCCCGTCATTAGCTGCGGACCAGCCGGGAATGGACCCCTGACACTGGGTGAATCTTGCTCAACGTACACGGTGAATCACAAGGAGTAAGTTTTCAGATGGTGATAGAGAGCCCCAATGGCCCGAGCAGGCGGCCCACTTCCGTCTGCAGTTGCTGCGCGGCCGGGAGCAGCCGGTGGGCCTGATGCGCGGGCAGGGAGATGGCGATCGTCGCAGCCGTGGTACCGGCCGTGATCGGGATGGCCGCACACACCGTGCCCAGGGCGTACTCCTGGCGCTCGATCACCGGTTCCATGCGCCGGGTCCGCTCCAGGCGCCGGAGAAGACCGTGCCCGTCGCGCACGGTGTACGGCGTGACGGGCTGCACGGGGAAGCGGTCGAGGTGGTCGCGGCGGGCGGCCTCGCCGAGCTGGGACAGCAGACACTGTCCGATGGCGTGTGCGTGGCCGGTCTCCCGGAAGTCCGCCCATTCCTGGACCGCGGGATTGCCGGGAGTGTCGGAGACGCACACGAGGTCGATCTCGCCCTCGCGGTACACCGCGTAGTACACGGGAGCCCCGATCGCGTCACGCCACCGCGCGAGCGCGTCGACGACCGTGCTGCGACGTTTCTGCGGGGCCCCGCTGCTGCTCAGCCGCTCGGCTGCGGCGCCAAGGAAGAACAGCCCTTTGTCACGGCGCAGATAGCCCTCGTACACAAGGGTGCGCAGCAGGTGGTACGTCGTGGGAAGGGCCAGCCCGGTCTCGCGGGCCAACTGTTTGGCCGGGGCTCCGTACTCATGTCCGGCGACGGATTCGAGCAGACGCATCGCGCGCTGCACGGAGCCGATGAGAGTGGCTGGGGGCGCCGGTTCGGAGACTGCCCGCGCATGGGGCTGGCAGGGAACGGCGGGCAGATGTGCGGTGACGGTGTCAGCCGTGGCCAAGGGTCACTCCCGAAGCGAGGGGGCAGCCCGTGCGGGGGAACACGGGTGGGGGTGTACGCCGCTCGCGGGGATTGCCCCCGCATGGCGCTCCGGACTCTAACCGTCTGTCACCGCACGCGGACGGTCCGTCCGGGAAACTTCCCCCGCCCGAGGGAACCGGTGTCGCCCGTTACCGCTTCACCGGCTCCCCATGGGGCTCACCAGTCGCCGCGCGACGACGAACTCGACGTGAACTTCCGTACGACGTAGATGAGTCCGCCGACCAGAGCGGCGAACACCAACACCTTGAAGAGCAGCCCGATCACGAAGCCCACCACGCTCGCTATCAGCCCCCCGAACACGACCAGGGCGATGACCGGCACCGCGATCCACTTCACCCACCACGGCAGTCCCGTGAAGATCTCTCGCATCGCCTTCGTCCTTACCTCTCCGCCCGTCTCGTGCCGGGTCGCGTGAATGATGTCCTGCACTCGATGCTAGGTCGCCAGGAGCCCCACCGGGAGCCTCGGATCCCTTGTCCTCCCCTGACCGGTCCCCTAGGGAACCCCGAAACCGCGGCTCAGCTCTCGGGGGGAGAGAACACCACCAGGACCCTCAGGTCCTCACTGATGTGATGGAACTTGTGCGCGACACCCGCCGGCACGTACACCACGCTGCCGCGTGCCACCTGCGTGGTCTCCATGCCGACGGTGATCGCCGCCCTGCCGCTGACGACGAAGTACACCTCGTCCTGGTTGTGCGGCTGCTGCGGATCCTGCCCGCCCGCGTCCAGGGCGTACAGGCCGACCGACATGTTCCGCTCCCGCAGGAACTGAAGGTATGCGCCCTCGTTGGCGGCGCGTTCGGCCTCCAGTTCGTCCAGCCGGAATGCCTTCATAGCCTGTCCGCCCCTGCCTCACTGCTCATGTCCGGTCCTGTCTGCCACGATCAGACACATGAAGAATTTCGTAGTCAAGACGATCGCCAACGCCGCCGCCCTCGCGGTGGCGGTGTGGTTGGTCGACAAGATCACCCTCACAGGTGACAGCACGGGCAAGGAGATCGGCACCCTCATACTCGTCGCGTTGATCTTCGGCGTGGTGAACTTCCTGGTCAAGCCGATCGTGCAGCTCTTGAGTCTCCCGTTGCTCATCCTGACGCTCGGGTTGTTCACACTGGTGGTGAACGCGCTGATGCTGCTGCTCACCTCCTGGCTGGCCGACCAGTTCGACCTGAGCTTCCATGTGGAGGGCTTCTGGACGGCCGTGCTGGGCGGTCTGATCATCTCGGTCGTCTCCTGGGCCCTCAACGTCGTTCTGCCCGACGGGGACTGAGCACCATGACGTACCGCGTCTGTTTCGTCTGCACCGGCAATATCTGCCGCTCCCCGATGGCCGAGTCAGTCTTCCGCGCGCGTGTCGTGGAGGCCGGCCTCCACGACACGGTCGAGGTGGACAGCGCCGGCACTCACGGCTGGCACGAGGGCGACGGCGCCGATCCCCGCGCGGTGGCCGTCCTGGAGGAGAACGGCTACGCCGCGGGCCACACGGCCCGGCGGTTCGACCCGTCGTGGTTCACCCGTCTCGATCTCGTCGTCGCGCTCGACACGGGCCACCTCGGAGCACTGCGCCGCCTGGCACCCACCCCACAGGACGCGGACAAGGTGCGCCTGTTGCGCTCGTACGACCCCGAGGCGGGCGACGATCTCGACGTACCGGACCCGTACTACGGAAGTGCGGACGGCTTCGTCGCATGTCTTGAGATGGTGGAGGCGGCGAGTACCGGGCTGCTCACCGCGGTACGCGAGCAGACGGAAGGACGAGCGGCATGAGCGATTCCACGACGGACGGCGGCTACGGGACGGACTCGAGGGGGACCTTCCCCGGTGACGGCACACGCGCGGTGCGGGCCGGACTGCCCGAGCCGGTCAAGTACGAACCGACCCTGCCCGGCCCCGTCTTCGCCGCCCATTTCCACCTGCCCGGCGACCCCACCGGCCCCTACACCTACGGCCGGGATGAGAACCCCACCTGGACGCTGCTGGAGCAGGCCATCGGAGAGCTGGAGGCACCGGGGCAGGACGACGCCGAGACCCTGGTGTTCGCCTCGGGCATGGCCGCGATCTCCTCGGTGCTCTTCTCGCAGCTGCGCACCGGTGACACGGTCGTCCTGCCGAACGACGGCTATCAGGCACTGCCCCTGGTGCGCACCCAGCTGGAGGCGTACGGCATCGAGGTGCGTACCGCACCGACCGGCGGCGACGCCCAGCTCGACGTCCTCGACGGCGCGCGGCTGCTGTGGATCGAGACGCCGTCGAACCCCGGGCTCGACGTGTGCGACGTGCGGCGACTCGCAGAAGCAGCACACGCGCGCGGCGCACTGGTCGCCGTCGACAACACTCTCGCGACACCGCTCGGCCAGCGCCCGCTGGAGCTCGGTGCCGACTTCGCCGTGGCCAGCGGAACCAAACAGCTCACCGGCCACGGGGACATCCTCCTGGGGTACGTCGCCGGCCGCGACGCCGAGGCGATGGCCGCCGTGCGCCGCTGGCGCAAGATCGTCGGTGCCATCCCTGGCCCCATGGAGGCATGGCTCGCGCACCGCTCGATCGCCACACTCCAGTTGCGGGTCGACCGGCAGAACGCCACCGCGCTGACGCTCGCCCAGGCCCTGCGGGAACGGCCCGAGGTGACGGGGCTGCGCTATCCGGGGCTGCCGGACGATCCCTCGCACAAGATCGCTTCGCAGCAGATGCGGCGCTTCGGGTGTGTGGTGTCCTTCACGCTGCCCACGCGGACACACGCGGACCGTTTCCTCGACGCACTGCGGCTCGTGGAGGTCGCGACCAGCTTCGGCGGCGTGCGGTCCACGGCCGAGCGACGCGGTCGCTGGGGCGGGGACGCGGTTCCGGAGGGCTTCGTCCGTTTCTCCGTCGGCGCCGAGGATCCGGCCGACCTGGTGGCGGACGTGCTGCACGCACTGGACGAAGCGGCCGCCTGACTGGTCCGTCCGGGCAGGTGACAGGCGTCCCGCTCCGGACGACGGACGGTCCGAGCCTCCCCCCTCGTGGCTCGGACCGTCCTCGGTTCTGCGCGCGAAGAACCTCGCGACCAAGGCTAGTTGACTCAGTGTCAGTGTCCAATCACCGTAGCGACAGCGACCTATCGACATATTTATAGTTGGACCTGGGTGGCAACGGGGCCGACGAAGAGGAGGGTGTGTTGTGGACCTGGCCTTGTTGCGGACCTTCGTGACCGTGCACCGAGCCGGCTCCTTCACCCGGGCCGCCGCCCTGCTCGGTCTCTCCCAGCCGGCCGTGACCTCACAGATACGGACCCTGGAGCGGCAGCTGGGTCGGCCCCTGTTCCTGCGGCAGGCCCGCGGTGTGACACCGACGACCATCGGAGACGAACTCGCTCACAAAGCAGCGCCGCATCTCGACGCTCTGGCGGAGATCACCGAGACCGGACTCGAAGAGGAATCCTCCTCGCGGACATTACACCTGGCAGGGCCTCTCGAATTCACTGCTGAGCGGGCGGTGCCCGCGCTCACTGCGCTGACCCGCGAGAACGGCCACAGCTTCGCCTTACGCACCTCTTTCGGGACCGCCGAGGAGACACTGGAAGGGCTGGCCGCGGGGCGGCATGATCTGGCCATCAGCACGGTCCGGCCGCGTGGCACGCTGCTCTCGGCGACCCCGCTCTGCGACGAGGAGCACGTCCTGGTCGCCGCGCCCCGCTGGGCTCGGCAAGCCGGCTCCGACAGGCTCCACCGCACCGGGGGGTCCGCGCTGGAACAGATCCCGGTGATCGAGGTGCACGAATCACTGACCTTCGTCTCCCGCTACTGGGCCTCTGTCTTCGATTCCCGCCCTGCCTCCCCGGGCACCGTCATCGTTCCGGATCTACGCGCGGTGCTGGCTTGCGTTGCCGCGGGTGCCGGGCTGGCCGTACTGCCCCGGTACCTGTGTACGGCCGCACTCGAACGCGGAGAGGTGATCGCGCTGCACGAGCCCGCCGTACCACCGCTGCGCACCTACTTCCTGGTGGTCCGGAACGGCACGCTGGCAATGCCGCATGTCGCGCGCGCTCATGAGTGGTTGCAGCAGACAGCCACCGACTGGTGCTGATCCTTCGGCCGCGCGGATCATCCGGGAAAACCGGCCGGTGGCGTGTTGCGATGTTTCACGTGGAACAAGCTGGGCCACATTTCCCCCATGACCGTCCGCCCCGTGGTCAAGCGCACCGCCCGTGCCGTCCTGCTGGACGGTGACCACTTGATCCTGATCAAGCGAACCAAGCCCGGCGTGGATCCCTACTGGGTCACCCCCGGTGGAGGAGTCGAGCCGGAGGACCCGACCGTCGTCGACGCTCTGCACCGAGAGGTGTACGAGGAACTCGGCGCCAAGATCACCGACGTGGTGCCCTGCTTCGTCGACACGGTGGAGCACATCGGCGAGGACGGTGGCGCCACCGGTGTGAAGGTGCAGCATTTCTTCGTTTGCCGTCTGGAGTCCATGGACCCGTCGTTGCGACACGGCCCGGAGGTCGACGAGCCCACCGGCGAGTACCAGATCGTCCGCGTGCCGTTCACCCGCGTGGGCATCGCCTCCGTCCATCTCGTCCCGTTGTCACTACGGCACTACCTGGACGGCAACATCGAGGGCGTACGTGCCATGCATGCTCCCGACCTGGGATGACGCACGGGCACACTCGGAAGGCACCGGCTCGCAGGCTTCCCGGAGATCTCGGAAACAGGTGGACACCAACAGCCTCTGTCGGACAGCCTGGCCTGCGTGTCGACACCCTCCCTTGCTTCTCTGCCCATCCGTCGCCTCACCCTCCGTGATCTCTCGGCCTGCGCCGACCTGTCCGAGGATCGCGGGTGGCCGCGTGAGGAGCACAAGTGGGGGCTCCTTCTCTCCGCCGGGAAGGGCTATGGGATCGACGATCCCGCCGGCGGTCTGGGCACCGCCTGTGTCGTCACCGAGTACGGCCCTCATGAGCACCCCGCGCTCGGGGCCATCGGTATGGTTCTGGTCGCCGAACGGCATGCCCGCCAGGGCATCGGACGCCGCCTGATGCGCCACATCATGTCGGCGATGAGCGCCACGCCCCTGACGCTGCACGCGACACCGAACGGCCTCCCCCTCTACGAAGAACTCGGCTTCAAGGCCATCGGCCGGGCGGAGATGCTCCGCGGGCACTTCGTACCGAACGGGGCAGAGGTGCCAGGAGCCTTCACCCGCACCGCCACCGCCGCGGACCTGCCCGCCCTCCTCCAACTCGACGAGGAGGTGTTCGGGGCGGACCGTACGCACATCGTCACCCGGCTGCCCTCGTTCGCCGATCAGGTGCGCGTGGCCGAGGAGAACGGCCGGATCATCGGTTACGCGGCCGCGTGGCCCAATATGGACACCCATGTCGTGGGCCCGCTGATCGCCCGCGACACCCCTACAGCCATGGCACTCCTCGCTTCTCTCGCCGCTCACACCGACCGGCCGCTGCGGACGGACATCGATGTGCGGCATGGAGAGTTGCTGGCCTGGGCGAAGGACCATGGTCTGGCGTCCATCACCTTCAACACGGTCATGACGTACGGGATCACGGAAATGCCCGGGGACTGGACCCGAAGGTTCGCCCCCGTGACGGTCGCGGCCGGCTGAAGTCTCCGGACACGACGACGCCGGTTCCCGAAGGTTTCGGGAACCGGCGTGCTTTGTGGGGGCCGCCCGTCAGACGAGGGTCTCCACTGCAGCCGTGGCGAAGGAGTGATCCTGCTCCGGCGCACCGCCGCCGACGCCGACCGCGCCGATCAGACGGCCGCCGCGCCGGACGGGCACACCACCGGCGATGAACAGCAGCGGTCGGTCCAGTGCGGTGGGCAGGGTGTGGAAGAGCCCTCCCGGCTGCACGGCCTCGACGAGGTCCGCGGTGGGCGCGTCCAACTGAAGCGCGGTGTACGCCTTGCGGGTGCTGGTCTCACCGGAGATCAGCACGGCGCGGTCGTCCCGCCGGAAAGCGAGCAGATGCCCTCCTGCGTCCAGGACGGTCACGCTGACCGTGACCCCGGCGGCCTCGGCAGCCTGGTGTGCGGCCGTGACCAGGGCTTCGGCGTCGGCGGTGGTGAGCGGGGCGACAGCGGTGGTGGTGCTCATGAGCAAGTACTCCTTGGTGTACGGGCGATGCCGGGTTGTAGCGGTGACGTCGGTGGTGGTGACGTCGGTGGTCGTGGTGAGGAAGTCGGCCGGTGGCGGCCGGAGACGGGGGTGAGGACGGCCCCGGGCTCGTTCCCACCGGCGTTCAGATCAGTGGGGGACCGAGGTCGGCCGCTGTCCGGTGGGCGCCGATCCTGCGACCCGGGCGTTGGAGGCCTTGTCCCGGTGGTCGAGAGCGGCGGACACGAAGGCCAGCACCAGGGCACCCGCCGCAAGGACGGCGCCGACCCAGTTGGGAGCGGTGTAACCGAGCCCCGCCGCGATCACGAGACCACCGAGCCACGCGGCCAGGGCGTTGCCGAGGTTGAAGGCGCCGATGTTCATGGCCGAGGCCAGGGTGGGGGCTCCGTGAGCCTGGTCGAGAACCCGCTTCTGCAGGGGCGGAACGGTGGCGAAGCCCAGGGCGCCGATCAGGACGATCGTGACGGCCGCCAGGATCTTGTGGTGCGCGGTCAGGGTGAAAAGCGCCAGAACGACGGCGAGAGCGCCCAGGGACACGTACAGCATGGGCATCAGGGCGCGATCCGCGTACTTGCCGCCGATGAGATTGCCCCCGACCATGCCGAGGCCGAAGAGGACCAGCAGCCAGGTGACGGATCCGTCGGCGAAGCCGGCGACGTGCGTCATCATCGGCGCGATGTAGGTGATGGCCGCGAAGACACCGCCGAAGCCCAGTACTGTCATCGCCATGGCCAGCAGGACCTGGACGTTCTTGAACGCGGCCAGTTCATGACGCAGCCGTACGCTCTCCGGCCGGGGAAGGTCGGGAACGAGCTTGGCGATGCCGACCAGACCGACGGCACCGAGCGCGGCGACGATCCCGAACGTGACGCGCCAGCCGGCGGACTGGCCGACGAGAGTGCCCAGAGGAACACCGACGACATTGGCGACGGTCAGTCCGGTGAACATCATGGCGATGGCTCCGGCCTTCTTGTCGGGGGCGACCAGGTCGGCCGCGACCACGGAGCCGATACCGAAGAAGGCACCGTGGGCCAGCGAGGCAATCACCCGCCCGAGCAGCATGACGCCGAAAACGGGAGCCAGAGCCGAGAGCAGGTTGCCGGCGATGAACAGGCCCATCAGCAGCATCAGCATCCGCTTGCGGGAGACCTTGGTACCGAACACGGTCATCAGCGGGGCACCGAACACGACACCCAGGGCGTAACCGGTCACCAGATGACCGGCGGTGGGGATGGAGACACCGAAGTCACCTGCGACCTCGGGCAGCAAACCCATGATCACGAACTCCGTCGTTCCGATCCCGAAGGCCCCGATCGCGAGGGCAAGGAGCGCGAGAGGCATGAGGGAAACTGACCTTTCAACTGGTTGCGCATGCGCTTTACAGGCAAGGACAATAGTTGCACACGCGGCTTACTTGCAAGCGCCGTCTATTTCGGTCTTGCTCTACCCTGGCCTCAGCAGCTCCTGAACGGAGGGAACGCCCATGACCGCCACGGACCCCGCACTGACCGCCCTCACTCAGGGCTGGTGCGCGCTCTCGCTGTTGCACGGGAGAATCGAGGCCCATATCGAGCGGGCCCTCCAGGCCAAGCACGACCTGAGCGTGCGGGAGTACTCACTGCTGGACGTCCTGAGCCGACAGCACGACGGCGTCGGGGGGCATCTCCAGATGAAGCAGGTGGCCGACGCGGTCGTACTCAGCCAGAGCGCCACCACTCGCCTGGTCACCCGGCTCGAGAACCGCGGCCTGCTGGAGCGCTACCTGTGCCCCACGGACCGGCGCGGCATCTACACCAACGTCACGCAGGCCGGTCTCCTGCTTCTGGAGAAAGCGCGGCCGACCAATGACTCCGCGCTGCGCGAGGCTCTCGACTCGGCGGCGAAGAACCCCGATCTGGCCCCGTTGGTCCGCGCAGTGGAGACACTGAAGACATCAGTATCGATACCTGCATGAGGCAACCGCCTCGGCGCATGTCTGCGTAGGGTGCGGCCATGGGAGATCTTGAGATACGCCCCGCAGCCACCGGCGACATCCCGGCGATCGTCGACATGCTCGCGGACGACCCCTTGGGTGCACAGCGTGAGTCGCCGGACGACCATCGCCCTTACCTGGCTGCTCTGGAGCGGCTCAGCTCCGATCCGAACCAGCATCTGGTCGTCGCGGTCCGCCAGGGCCGTGTCGTCGGCACGCTCCAACTCACGATCGTCCCCGGGCTGTCCCGGCGCGGTTCCACGAGGTCGATCATCGAAGGCGTCCGCATCCACACCGACGAGCGCGGCAGCGGCCTCGGGACCCGGCTCATCGAGTGGGCCATCGATGAGTCCCGCCACCAGGGCTGCCAGTTGGTCCAGCTGACCTCCGACAACACCCGCACCGACGCCCACCGCTTCTACGAGCGGCTCGGCTTCTCGGCTTCCCACGTGGGTTTCAAACTCGCACTGTGAAGGCGGACAAGGAGCCTGTTCCACGTGAAACAGGCTCCTTGCACAAGCTTCCGCGCAACCGGGCCTATCCGACCCCCCGCCATCCCTCGGGATCCACTCCGCCCGGTACAAAAGCTTCCTCGTCATACGGCCGGCGGCTGAACACGAAGGACCCGAGGTCCAGATGGCTCACCGATCCGTCCGGCCGCCGTACGGGCTTCAGGAGTTCTCCGGCGTAGTAGCCCTCCAGTCCTGTCCAGGTGCCGTCGCCGTTCGATCGGAAACTCGAGCGACGGCCCTTACCGGACAGCGGTTCCAGCGACACCAGTCCGTCGGCCGACAGCCGCAGGGCGAAGCCGAGCGTCCCCCAGTACCACTGCCCCACCAACTCCAGCACAGCGGAGTCCGCCTCCCGCAACGGCCTCCAGGGCGCGGGGATACGGGGTTCCGCCTCGGCGACGATCCGAACGAGATCGGCGGCGACCGGGAACAGCAGCGGTCCGGACGTGCAGTTGGCCAGGACCACCGCGGCTACGTCGTCCTCCACGCTCATCACAAGACAGGCGAGGAAGCCCGGCAGTGATCCGGTGTGCCCGATGAGGGCCCGCCCGTCCCGGTGACGCACCTCCGTTCCCAGGCCGTACGCATAGCCACTCGCCACATCCGCCGCCTCCGCCGGTGCCGCCGGCCTCCTCATCTCTCGCAACGACCCGATATCCAGCACCCGCTCGTCACCATGAGCCAGAAACGCGGCAAAGAGCGCCAAATCGTTTGTGGTGGACCAGAGTTGCCCTGCGGGCGCCATCCGTCCGAGGTCCTCGGCGGGCTCACGCTGCATCACGTCCGCCCACGGATGCACCGCCCAGCCATCCGCATACGGCGCCTGCGGGCGCACACCTGTCCGATGCAGGCTCAAGGGCTCGAGCACTTCACGTCGGAGAACGGCCTCCCACGAAGCACCGCGCACCTTCTCCACGAGCGCGCCGAGCAGCGCGTATCCGGGGTTCGAGTAGTGGAACCGCCTGCCGACCGGGTGCACCAGGGGGTGCTCGCCCAGTACGTCGGCGAGGTCGGGCCTCAAGGAGCCAGGAGTGCGCTCCCACCAGGGACCCGGCGTCTCAGCCGCCAGACCACCGGTGTGCGCGAGCAGTTCGGCGATGGTCGCCTCCCCGGCGCCCGTACCCGGCAGGTACTTCTCCAACGGCTCGCCGAGGTCGATCGCCCCCTCGTCACGCAGCCGGAGCACCAGAACGGCGGTGAAGGTCTTGGTGAGGGAACCGATCCGATACTGCGTGTCCCCGTCCGGCGCGTTCCCCTCCAACGACGTCCGCGCACCCGTCCACACCGCTTCCCCGTCCCGCACCACGGTCGCAACCAGAGACGGGGCCCGCTCTTCGGCCTGGGCGACGGCGATCCGGCGCAACAACGCCCGACGCGTGCCGGCCAGCAGCTCTTCCTGATGTGTCGTCATGCCCTCAGTTCAGCAGGAATCTGTAGGGTCTCGCTGCTCGTGACATGTCGATCTTGCGTGACCTGGGCGTTCTTGGCTGTCTCACGGCCTTGTCACCCTTGATCAGTCTCAGATCCGTGGCATTTCCTCGCGAGGGCGAGGTCGAGATCAGACGGCTTGCCCGTGTCGGCCGAATACACCACGCTGAGCCCCGAGCACGAGGACCACCGGCGAGCCCAGATCGCGCACCGATGAGTTTCCCGCGCCGCGCTGGTCTATACGCCGGACACCCACGGACGGAAGGCTGGGCCATGCGGAAACTGATCTACGGCATGAACCTGACCCTGGACGGCTACATCGCCGCGGCCGGCGACGACATCGGCTGGAGCGGACCGCCGAGCCACGAGCTGTTCCAGTGGTGGCTCGACCACGAACAGGCGAGTGGCCTGTCGCTGTACGGGCGCAAGCTATGGGAGACGATGAGCTCCTACTGGCCGACCGGCGACCAGCAGCCCAACGCCACCCCGGCAGAGATCGAGTTCGCGCGGAACTGGCGGGACACGCCGAAGGTGGTGTTCTCCTCGACGATCGACAAGGTCGACTGGAACACCCGCCTGGTCACCGGTGACGCGATCGCCGAGATCAACCGGCTCAAGGCCGAGGACGGCGGCCCAATGAACATCGGCGGCGCAACGCTCGCCGGGGCGGCCATGCGCGCCGGGCTGATCGACGAGTACGTGATCGCCGCCCATCCGGTCCTGGTGGGCGGCGGCACGCCGTTCTTCACCGCGCTGGACAGCTGGGTGAACCTGAACCTGGTGAAGACGCGGACGTTTCCCGGCGGCGTGGTCCTGACCAGGTACGAGACGAGGCGCTGAACAGCTTTCCGCTGTCTCACGGCTTGGATGGGTGTTTCCTCTCACCGTCGCGGCGATCTCCCCCACCGCACACCCCAAGCCCACGAGCGATGCCCCGTGAGCCCACGGTGTCAGCGGGCTTCTACCAGGGCACCAGCATCAGAGCCCAATCACCCATACGAGTGGGCGGCTTGACCTGCCAGTCTCAGATTCGTGTCAGATATGCCATCGCTTGGCCATCGCTCATGAGATTTGGCCACGAAATCTGAGAACCTACAACAGAATCCGATCAGGTCTGTGCCATGTCCACGAAGCGCGAGTAATGCCCCTGGAAGGCGACCGTGATCGTCGCCGTCGGGCCGTTTCGGTGCTTGGCCACGATCAGGTCGGCCTCACCCGCACGCGGGGACTCCTTCTCGTACGCGTCCTCACGGTGCAACAGGATGACCATGTCGGCGTCCTGCTCGATGGAACCGGACTCTCGCAGGTCGGAGACCATCGGCTTCTTGTCGGTGCGCTGCTCGGGGCCACGGTTGAGCTGAGAGAGCGCGATGACCGGTAGTTCCAGTTCCTTGGCGAGCAGTTTGAGGTTGCGGGACATGTCCGAAACCTCTTGCTGGCGGCTCTCCGCTCGCTTGGAACCGCCGGACTGCATCAGCTGGAGGTAGTCGATGACGACCAGTCTCAGGTCGTTGCGCTGCTTCAGCCGACGGCACTTGGCACGGATCTCCATCATCGACAGGTTCGGGGAGTCGTCGATGTAGAGCGGCGCCGCCGATACGTCCGGCATCCGGCGTGCCAGGCGGGTCCAGTCCTCGTCGGTCATCGTGCCGGACCGCATGTGGTGCAGGGCGACCCGGGCCTCGGCGGACAGCAGGCGCATCGCGATCTCATTGCGCCCCATCTCGAGCGAGAAGACGACACTCGGCAGGTTGTGCCTGATCGACGCCGCGCGGGCGAAGTCCAGCGCGAGCGTCGACTTGCCCATAGCGGGACGCGCGGCGATGACGATCATCTGCCCGGGATGCAGCCCATTGGTGAGCGAGTCGAAGTCCGTGAACCCCGTGGGTACACCGGTCATCTCACCGCTGCGTGAGCCGATCGCCTCGATCTCGTCGAGCGCGCCCTCCATGATGTCGCCGAGCGGCAGGTAGTCCTCACTCGTGCGCTGTTCGGTGACGGCGTAGATCTCGGCCTGCGCGCGGTTGACGATCTCGTCGACGTCATCGTCGGCCGCGTATCCCATCTGGGTGATGCGGGTACCGGCTTCGACCAGGCGGCGCAGCACGGCGCGCTCGTGCACGATCTCCGCGTAGTACGCCGCGTTGGCCGCCGTGGGCACCGTCTGGACGAGGGTGTGCAGATACGAGGCCCCGCCGACCTTGTTGATCTCACCGCGTTTGGTCAGCTCCGCGGCGATCGTGATGGGGTCGGCCGGCTCGCCCTTCGCATATACGTCGAGAATGGCCGTGTAGACGGTTTCGTGAGCCGGTTTGTAGAAATCGTGGCCCTTGAGGATCTCGACGACATCCGCGATGGCGTCCTTGGACAGCAGCATGCCGCCCAGAACGGACTGCTCGGCCTCCAGGTCCTGCGGTGGCACCCGTTCGAACGCGGCGCCTCCGCCGTCCCACGCTCCGGAGTCCTGGCCGCGGTTGTGCTGGTCCTCGCGGCCCCTGCCTCCGTCGTCACGGCGGCGGGAGGCAGGCAGACGATCACTGGGGCCGCTGTCGGCCCACGGGTCGTCCAAGGGCTCGGAAATGCTCACCGAGCCACCTCCTCCCGTCCGCCGAGCGGACCTAGCCGTGGCCCTCTTTCTACGGCACGGCGCTGACAAATAGGACACCCGACTCCGGTTGTCGCGCGCCGGATTTGCGGCCATTTGGAAACCGGCGGACGGAGCAGGCGCCGGACCACCGTAGGCCCGTCTGCACCGTCAGCCAATCTGGTTATCCACAGGCCCTGTGGATGACCGGGCCAATGCTGTGGAGAAGTCCGCCAAACCTGTGCACGACCCGGTGGACAGCCCTGTGAACAAGAACCCCCTGGCGCTGCAACGAGCACGCTGACCTGGGGTTTCATAGTCCACTGCCTGTGTAGAAGAAAAACTTTCCCAGACGGGCCAAGATCCCTTCGATCGCTGTGCGCATGCACACACCCTGCGCCATCAAGTAAGGGGCTACAGTGCTTTGCATCTCTTACCTGTGGACGATTAGATTGGTGCACATGACACAGGCCCCCGCGCGCCCACACGCCGTCCGACGGCAGCACGACCGCGAGATCGTCATGCTGGCCGTCCCGGCTTTCGGCGCACTTGTCGCCGAGCCCCTTTTCGTCCTGGCCGACAGCGCCATCGTCGGCCATCTCGGTACCGCACAGCTTGCCGGTCTCGGCATCGCGTCGGCCCTTCTGGTGACCGCCGTGAGCGTCTTTGTCTTCCTGGCCTACGCCACCACCGCCGCCGTCGCCCGGCGCGTCGGCGCCGGCGATCTCCCTGCCGCCATCCGCCAGGGCATGGACGGAATCTGGCTCGCCCTGTTCCTCGGTGCCGCCGTCATCGCTGTCGTCCTGCCCACGGCACCGGCCTTGGTGGACCTCTTCGGCGCCTCGGACACAGCGGCCCCCTATGCGATCACCTATCTGCGTATCTCCGCCCTCGGCATACCGGCCATGCTGATCGTGCTCGCCGCGACCGGTGTTCTGCGCGGACTGCAGGACACAAAGACGCCTCTCTACGTCGCCGTGGCCGGATTCGTCGCCAACGGCATCCTCAACGTCGGGCTGGTCTATGGCGCCGGCCTCGGTATCGCGGGCTCCGCCTGGGGCACGGTCATCGCCCAGTGCGGCATGGCCGTCGTCTATCTGATCGTGGTGCTCAGAGGGGCACGCCGACACGGCGCCTCACTGCGCCCGGACATCGCGGGGATCAGGGCTTCCGCCCAGGCCGGCGCACCGCTGCTGGTGCGCACTCTCTCGCTCAGGGCCATCCTCATGATCACGACCGCCGTCGCCGCCCGACTCGGCGACTCCGACATCGCGGCTCACCAGATCATCCTCTCCCTGTGGAGTCTGCTCGCCTTCGCACTGGACGCCATCGCGATCGCCGGGCAGGCCATCATCGGCCGCTATCTGGGAGCCGGCGACGCACAGGGCGCCCGTGAGGTATGCCGTCGCATGGTGGAGTGGGGCATCGGCATCGGAGTCGTTCTCGGCGTGCTCGTGATGCTCTCCAGGCCGATTTTCCTGCCCCTGTTCACCAGTGATTCCACGGTCACCGACGCGGCACTGCCCGCTCTGGCGCTCGTCGCCCTGTCCCAGCCGATCTCCGGCATCGTCTTCGTTCTGGACGGAGTGCTGATGGGCGCGGGCGACGGGCCGTACCTGGCCTGGGCAATGCTGATCACCCTGGCGGTCTTCACCCCGGTCGCCCTGCTGGTTCCCGTGTTCGGGGGTGGTCTCACCGCGCTCTGGGGCACGATGACGCTCATGATGACCATTCGGTTGCTGACCTTGTGGGTCCGTACCCGTTCGGGCCAGTGGGTCGTCACCGGCGCCACACGCTGACACGTTTCCCACGGAACACGATGTTTCACGGGAAACGACGGTGGGGGCCGCGCCCCGAAGGGTGCGGCCCCCACCTCGCTGCTTCATCGAGCAGTACTTACTCCGAGACGATCTCGATGTCGACCTTGGCGGCGACCTCGGGGTGCAGACGCACGTACGTCTCGTGGGTGCCCAGGGTCTTGATCGGGGTGCCCAGCTCGATGCGGCGCTTGTCGACCTGAGGACCGCCGGAAGCCTTGATCGCGGAAGCGACGTCGGCCGGGGTGACGGAACCGAAGAGACGACCGGCGTTGCCGGAGCGGACCGCGAGGCGGACCTTGACGCCCTCGAGCTGGGCCTTCACCTGGTTGGCCTGCTCGATGGTCTGGATCTCGTGGATCTTGCGAGCACGACGGATCTGCTCGACGTCCTTCTCGCCACCCTTGGTCCAGCGGATCGCGAGCTTCCGCGGAACCAGGTAGTTGCGAGCGTAACCGTCCTTGACGTCGACGACGTCGCCCGCGGCACCGAGGCCGGAGACCTCGTGGGTGAGGATGATCTTCATGAGTCGGTCACCCTTCCCTTATCGCGCGGTGGAGGTGTAGGGCAGCAGCGCCATCTCACGGCTGTTCTTGACGGCCGTGGCGACGTCACGCTGGTGCTGCGTGCAGTTGCCGGTCACGCGGCGGGCACGGATCTTGCCGCGGTCGGAAATGAACTTCCGCAGCATGTTCGTGTCCTTGTAGTCCACGTACGTGACCTTGTCCTTGCAGAATGCGCAGACCTTCTTCTTCGGCTTGCGCACAGGCGGCTTCGCCATGATGTATCTCCTGTGTGATCAAGAAGTGTGGGTACGGCCCGCCTAGAAGGGGGGCTCGTCCGAGTAGCCGCCACCGCCGCCGGAGCCTCCGCCCCAGCCGCCGCCACCCTGGCCGCCACCGCCCTGGTTGCCACCGGCGGGAGCGCCACCGGTCGCCCAGGGATCGTCGGCCGGGGCGTTGCCGCCCTGCTGACCGCCACCGGGGCCTCCGCCCCAGCCGCCGCCCTGCTGACCGCCTCCGCCGTAACCACCCTGCCCACCGCGGCCGGTGGTCTTGGTGATCTTGGCCGTGGCGTTGCGCAGGCTGGCGCCGACTTCCTCGACGTCCAGTTCGTAGACCGTGCGCTTGACGCCCTCACGGTCCTCGTAGGACCGCTGCTTCAGCCGGCCCTGCACGACGACGCGCATGCCTCGCTGGAGCGACTCGGCGACGTTCTCCGCCGCCTGACGCCAGACCGAGCAGGTCAGGAACAGGCTCTCGCCGTCCTTCCACTCGTTCGTCTGGCGGTCGAAGGTGCGGGGAGTCGACGCGACACGGAACTTCGCGACGGCCGCACCGGACGGGGTGAAGCGCAGCTCGGGGTCATCGACAAGGTTGCCGACGACCGTGATGACGGTCTCGCCTGCCATGGGGGAACCTCTCGGCGGGTTTGCTGCTGGCTGCTGGTACTGCTACTCGGATCCCGAGGTCGACTGAGCGGAAACGCTCAGTGGTTCTCGGGGCGGAGGACCTTGGTCCGGAGGACCGACTCGTTCAGGTTCATCTGGCGGTCGAGCTCCTTGACGACCGCAGGCTCGGCCTGCAGGTCGATGACCGAGTAGATGCCCTCGGGCTTCTTCTTGATCTCGTACGAGAGACGACGACGGCCCCAGGTGTCGACCTTCTCGACCTTTCCGCCGCCGTCACGGACGACAGAAAGGAAGTTCTCGATCAGCGGGGAGACAGCACGCTCCTCGAGATCGGGGTCGAGGATGACCATCACCTCGTAGTGACGCATGTGGAACCCACCTCCTTTGGACTCAGCGGCCACGGTCGTTCCGTGGCAGGAGGGTCGTGATGCGTTGCGCAACGATGCCTGTCAGTAAAACAGCCGCCACTGACAATCGATGTCGGGCGGCGGTTTCCCCAGGCCGGCCGGGGCGGACCGTGGTCCTGCCCTGATCCTGACTGGATCTGTCCGGACAGACACCGGTGCAGACGGTACACAGTACCCGCACAGTGGCTTCCGGTTGAAATCCGGCCCGGAAGCCCGTCAGTCTGTACACATCGGGTGTGTACGGCGCTACGATGCGCCGCCTTTCGCAGGAGGTGCCCATGGCACAGGCATTGCGACCCAACACCGCCGGAGGCCTTTTCGCCACGGACGGAAAGTCCCACCCACTCCAGGACACCCTGCTCGCGGTGACCCTGGTGCTGGGCATCACATCCTTCATCACAGCGATGTTCAACCACCTGCATCTGATCAGCTCCTGGACCGGCCTGGTGGGAATTCTCACCGGCGCGTACGGCCAGTGGGTCTCGCAGACGACACGGGGGCGCTTCGGCCTCATCGTGGGCCTGGGCGCATCGGCCGTCGGCTTCTTCCTGGGCATGGCCCACGGAGGCCTCTTCGGCGGGCTCATCGACTGACTCCGGGCACCCCTGCCTGAATAACCGTGGAGCGCCCCGGCCGACGACCGGCCGGGGCGAAGGTCCGTGCGCCCAACCGGGTCGGCCCCAGGGCGCAGTAGGCTTCGCGCGAGAGCCGGAGCCCCTGATCCCATGGGGACACACCAGCCCGAGGAGCGCCCCGAATGACCCTGACCCTGAGGACCATCAGCCGAGAGCAGCATCTGGCGTACATCCAGAGCCTGCCGTCGGCGAGTCACATGCAGGTCCCGGCCTGGTCGGACGTCAAGGCGGAATGGCGCTCGGAGAACCTCGGTTGGTTCGACGACCGGACCGGTGAGATGGTCGGCGCCGGCCTCGTCCTCTACCGGCAACTGCCCAAGATCAAGCGCTACCTGGCCTATCTGCCCGAGGGCCCGGTCATCAACTGGTTCGCGCCAAATCTTCAGGAGTGGATCGAGCCGATGCTCGCGCACCTGAAGCAGCAGGGCGCGTTCTCGGTGAAGATGGGCCCGCCGGTGGTCATCCGGCGCTGGGAGGCGGTGACCATCAAGAAGGGGATCCAGGACCCGGACGTGAAGCGTCTGCGCGACCTGGAAGCCGACTTCATCGAGCCCCGTGCCTTCGAGGTCGCCGACAAGCTGCGCCGCATGGGATGGCAGCAGGGCGAGGACGGCGGGGCCGGCTTCGGCGACGTCCAGCCCCGCTACGTCTACCAGGTGCCGCTGGCGAACCGGTCCCTGGAAGAGGTCCACAAGAACTTCAACCAGTTGTGGCGCCGCAACATCAAGAAGGCCGAGAAGGCCGGCGTCGAAGTCGTCCAGGGCGGCTACGACGACCTGCCCGAGTGGCAGCGGCTGTACGAGATCACCGCCGTGCGCGACCGTTTCCGGCCGCGTCCGCTGTCGTACTTCCAGCGCATGTGGACCGCCCTCAACGCCGAGGACCCCAACCGCATGCGGCTGTACTTCGCCCGGCACAACGGCGTGAACCTGTCGGCGGCCACGATGCTGATCGTCGGCGGCCACGTCTGGTACTCCTACGGCGCCTCCGACAACATCGGCCGTGAGGTCCGGCCCTCGAACGCGATGCAGTGGCGGATGCTGCGCGACGCCTACGCGCTCGGCGCCACCGTCTACGACCTGCGCGGCATCTCCGACTCGCTGGACGAGACGGATCACCTCTTCGGCCTGATCCAGTTCAAGGTGGGAACCGGCGGCCAGGCCGCCGAGTACCTCGGCGAGTGGGACTTCCCGCTGAACAAGCTGCTCCACAAGGCGCTCGATATGTACATGTCGCGCCGTTGATCCCGTCCCCGTCGCACTGCTCGATCCATCAGTTCCCCTCCCTCTGATACACCGCAGCCACCAGAAAGGTTCCAGGTCCGGCCATGGCGCTCACGCTCTACGTCGACACCGCGCGCTGGCGGGCGCACCACAAGCACGTACAGCAGCAGTTCCCGGGGCTCGTCCCGGTCTGCAAGGGCAACGGCTACGGCTTCGGGCACGAGCGGCTGGCCGAGGAGGCCACCCGGCTGGGCTCGGACGTCCTCGCCGTCGGCACGACGTACGAGGCCGCCCGGATCAAGGACTGGTTCGGCGGCGACCTGCTGGTGCTGACGCCGTACCGGCGCGGCGAGGAACCCGTCCCGCTGCCCGACCGGGTGATCCGCTCGGTTTCGTCGGTCGACGGTGTGTACGGTCTGGTCGGCGCCCGGGTAGTCATCGAGGTGATGTCCTCGATGAAGCGGCACGGCGTCAGCGAGCAGGATCTGCCCCAGCTGCACTCCGCCATAGAGAATGTCCGGCTGGAAGGCTTCGCCATCCACCTGCCGCTGGACCGCACCGACGGATCGGACGCCGTCGAGGAGGTCATCGGCTGGATGGACCGTCTGCGGGCCGCCCGCCTCCCCCTGCACACGATGTTCGTCAGTCATCTCAAGGCCGAGGAACTGGTCCGGCTGCAGCAGCAGTTCCCGCAGACCCGTTTCCGCGCCCGTATCGGTACACGGCTGTGGCTGGGGGACCACGAGGCCACCGAGTACCGCGGTGCCGTCCTGGATGTCACGCGCATCGCCAAGGGGGAGAGGTTCGGCTACCGCCAGCAGAAGGCCGCGTCCGACGGCTTCCTGGTGGTCGTGGCGGGCGGCACGTCGCACGGGGTGGGTCTGGAGGCCCCCAAGGCTCTGCACGGTGTCATGCCACGCGCCAAGGGCGTTGCCCGCGCCGGACTCGCCACGGTGAACCGGAACCTCTCTCCGTTCGTCTGGGGCGGCAAGCAGCGCTGGTTCGCCGAGCCGCCGCACATGCAGGTGTCGATCCTCTTCGTGCCCGCGGAGGCACCGGAACCTCAGGTCGGCGAGGAACTGGTGGCCCATCTGCGGCACACCACCACTCAGTTCGACCGAATGCTCGACCGCTGAGCGGCGGCGTGGGGACGAGGAGCGCAGAACGCGGGAGAAGCGTCTGAGCAGCGAGAAAGGCCGTGCACGGTAATCCCGTGCACGGCCTTTCTCATGCCTCTCGCCTGTCTCCAGGTCGACTGCCCGCCAGCCGTTCGCTCAGAGTGAACCGCTGGTGGCGCCTGCCCCGCCCCACTTGACCCGTGGCCCGTCGAAGTGTGCGACATGCCGTGCGGGGCGGGCGGCGGGACCGAGCACGAAGACGTCCTCGGCTCGGTCGAGCACCCCTCCCGAAGGATCGTCGTCACCGGAGCGGCGCACCGGGTCCCGCTCGGGCAGCAGGATGTCGCGCACGATCATGACGCACAGATAGAGCGTCCCGAGCAGATGCAGGCCGATGGCCCAGTGGTAGCCGTCGGCGGGCAGTCCCTTGTGGTCGTCTCCGCTGGTCGTGTACGCGAGGTACATCCAGATGCCGAGGAAGTAGGCCACCTCGCAGGCCTGCCAGATCAGGAAGTCCCGCCACTTCGGCCGGGCCAGGGCGGCCAAGGGCACCAACCACAGGACGTACTGGGGTGAGTAGACCTTGTTGGTGAGGATGAACGCCGCGACGACCAGGAAGGCGAGCTGCGCGAAGCGCGGTCGGCGGGGAGCCATGAGGGCGAGTGCGGCGATACCCACGCAGCACAGCAACATCAGCGCTGTGGCGAGTGTGTTCACGGTGTCGGTGCTCAGCGGGTCGGACGAGTTGTGGGTGATGATCAACCAGAAGGAGCCGAAATCGATGCCCCGTTCCTGGCTGAACGTGTAGAACTTCGACCAGCCGTCAAAGGCGAAGAACATCACCGGCCCGTTCACCACGGCCCAGGCGACGACCGCACCGCCCAAGGCGGTTCCGTACTCCCGCCAGCGGCCGGCGCGCCAGCACAGCACCAGCAGCGGCCCCAGGAGAAGCACGGGGTAGAGCTTGGCGGCCGTGGCAAGGCCCAGAAGGACTCCGAAGGCAAGGGGGCGGCCACGCGACCACATGAGCATCGCTGCGGCCGTCAGGGCGACCGCCAGAAGGTCCCAGTTGATCGTCGCGGTCAGGGCGAAGGCGGGCGCCAGAGCGACCAGGAGACCGTCCCAAGGTCGCCGGGCGTGCGTGCGGGTCACACAGACGGCGATGACGGCCGCGCACACCATGAGCATCCCGGCGTTGACGATCCAGTACCACTGCTCCTGGTCCTGGATGCTGCCGCTGCCGGGCGTGAGCCAGGAGGCGACTTCCATGAACACACCGGTCAGCACCGGGTATTCGAGGTACTGCATATCACCGGGGAGCTGGTCGAAGTACGGCACGAGACCGTCGGCGAAGCCCCGCCCCTGGTAGAGGTGCGGGATGTCCGAGTAGCACGCGTGCGTGTACTGGGAACCGGCGCCGAAGAACCACGCGCCGTTGTAGCAGGGTGCCTTCTGTACCAGGCCGAGGGTGAACAAACCGATCGCCACGAGCACGATCACCCGGACCGGACTCCACCAGGACGCCCCTAGGAGGGCATGCCGCCCCAGCGGACCACCGATCAGCTCGCTGCCGGCCTTGGCGACCTTGTCCTCCCGGGTCGGTTCCACCGGCTCCGGCTCGCGGACGCTCGCTTGCGTCGATTCTCCACTGGGCATGCCGCACATCCTGCCGTACGTGCCACGCTACGCCGAGGGCCGCCGCACCCGTGGGGTACGGCGGCCCTTGTTTCACGTGAAACACCCAAGTCGGGCAAGCGGGCGGTTACCCGGCCGGGCCTCCGAAGAGACCGCCGTTGTTTCCGCCGCCGTTTCCGCCGCCGTTTCCGTTGCCGCGGTTGTTGCCTTCTTCTTCCGATTCCGAGGCCGACGGTGAGCTGGTCACCCCGCCGTCCGTCCCGCCGGCGTCCGCTCCACCCGGTCCGGTACCACCCGTGTCGTCCTCCTCCTCACAGTTGAAGCGGAACGGCCCACAGGTATTGGTCTCACTCGGCGTGGGGGTGCTGGGCTCCGGCTCCGGCTCGGAAGTCGACGGAGACGGCGACGGAGTCTCCTCCTCGGACTCGCTGGGCGAGGGGGTGGGGGTCGGCGACGGAGTGTCGTTGACGATCTCGCCGATGGGCTTCGGCGTCGGGAAGGGCACCGACTTCTGGCCCTTCAGCGCGTCCTCCATGTAGTCCGCCCAGATCTCGGACGGGAACGAGGCGCCGTGGATCTTCTGCTGGCCGCCCGTGCCGAACATCTTCAGGAACTCGCGATTCTTGATGGTCTCGTCGTCGGGGTACCGGAACATGCTGATCGCGGTGGACAGTTGCGGGGTGTAGCCGACGAACCAGGCGGACTTGTTGCCGTCCGTGGTACCGGTCTTGCCGGCCACCTCACGGCCCTCGAGCTGGGCGTTGGAGCCGGTTCCCTCCTCGACGACGGTCTTCAGGACGTCCGTGACGTTGTCCGCGACCAGAGAGGTGAACGCCCGCTCGGTCTTGGTCTTGTGCGTGTAGACCGTTCCGTCCTTGCTGCTCGTCACCTTCTTGACGGAGAACGGCTCGCGCTGCTCGCCACTGGCCGCGAAGGTGGCGTACGAACCCGCCATCCGGATCGCGCTGGGGCTGGAGGTACCGAGGGAGAACGACGGGTAGTTCGTTCCGGCGAGGCTGCCCTCCAGAAGCCCGGACAGCATCGCGGATTCCTTCACCTTGTCCAGGCCGACATCCACGCCGAGCTGGACGAAGGAGGAGTTCACCGACTCCCGCATCGCCTCACGGAGATCGATCTTGTACTCGGGCGCAGTGCCGTGCGTCTCGTCGCCGTCATTGACCTGCTCCCACTGCTCGCCCTTCTCGTTCTGCCAGATCGACCCGTCGTACTCCTTGATCTTGAGCCTGTTCTTTCCGCTGTACAGGCTCTTCTCGGACACCTTCGTCCGCTCGTCCTGGGCCTGTACCGGGTCCCCGTCGGGGTTTCGGACACCCCACTGCATGGCGGCCGCCAGCACGTACGGCTTGAACGTCGAGCCGACCTGGGCGCCGGTCGAGTCAGCGTTGTTGGTGAAGTGCTTGGTCGCGTCGGTACCGCCGTAGATGGCCACGATCGCGCCGGTCGCCGGGTCCACCGTGGCTCCGCCGAACTGGACGTGGGTGTCCGTCTCGGGGCGCTCCTCGGGCTTGATGTTCTTCTTGTAGACCTTCTTGACCGACTCCTCGAGTGCCTCGACCTTCTTCTTGTCGAAGGTCGTGTAGATCGAGTAGCCGCCCTGCTCCAGCTTGTTGGCGGTGATACCGGTTTCGTCGCTGTTGTTGATGATGTACGCCTTGGCGAGGTCCACGAGGTAACCGATCTGCCCGCTCAGCGCGGTGTTCGACCGGGGGTTCTGCACCTCGGGCAGCTTGGTGTACTTGGCCCTGGTCTCGGGATCCAGGTGGCCGTACTCGACCATCTTTTCCAGCGTGTCCTGCATCTGGAGCAGGGCACGCTTCTTGTTCGCCGCAGGGGCGGCGTTGACCGGGTCGATGGAGCTGGCACCGGCCGGGTCGTAGTAGGTGGCTCCCTTGAGGACCGCCGCCAGGAAGGCGCACTCGCCCTCGTTGAGTTTAGAGGCCTTCTTGTCGAAGTATGCCTGGGCCGCGGCCTGGATCCCGTAGGCCCCACGTCCGTAGTACGCCGAGTTCAGGTAGCCCTCGAGGATCTCGTTCTTGTTCTTGGTGGTGCCCACCTTGACCGAGACGAAGATCTCCGTGACCTTGCGGGAGATGGTCTGCGACTGGTCGTCCAGCATGGCGTTCTTGACGTACTGCTGGGTGATCGTGGAGCCACCCTGCGTATTGCCGCCCCTGGCCATGTTGAACACGGCGCGGGCGATGCCCTTGGGGTCGATGCCGCTGTCCTCGTAGAACGTCTTGTTCTCCTGGGAGATGACCGCGTACCGCATCGCCTTGGGAATCTCTTCGAGCTTGATGATCTGGCGGTTGCGCTCACCACCCGTGGCGACCATCTGTGAGCCGTCGGACCAGTAGTAGACGTTGTTCTGCGCCTTCGCGGTCTTGGCCTCGTCAGGAACGGTCACCATCGCGTACCCGATCCCCGCGGCAGCGACCATGCTGCCGAAGAACGCGATGCACAGACCGGTGACGAGCCTCCAGGACGGCATCCAGCGGCGCCAGCCGTACTTGTCGTGACGCGGATAGTCGACGATCCGCTTCTTGTCTGGAGGTGCCGCCCGGCCCCGGCCGGGCCCGGTGGAACCGGCCCGGCGACCCCCGCCTCTCTGTGCCGCGCGTCGCGCTTCGGCGCGGCTTCCATAACTGTGGCCCTCACCACCCGAGTCGCGGGAGTCCGACTCATAGGAATCGGACGGAGACCCGGTGGCGCCGCGCGGCGCCGCGCGGCGGCCGGAGGACGAGCCTGACTGGCCGCGTCGGGCCGCGGCACGTCCGCCACCCTGCGGCTGCGGTGGTTTGCGACGGTGCTCGCTCATCGAACGACTACTCCTCGGGCAGGCGCGTCTCGCGCGCCTGGAAACGGCAGCTGGTTTCCGGTCCCCCCGAAGTACGGATGCGGTGGGTTCCGCATTCATCCCGTACTGCACCGGGGACGAGGACGCCCCCAGGCGTCACTCGGTTCCCGGTGTGTTGTGCATGGCGCACAGACTACGCATCGCCAAAACCTGCCGAGCGCAGAAGTTCGGCTCAAATCAGGCAACTTACTCGGATTGAATCGGTGATGTGATCCCGTTCACCCCCCTCCCCCTTGTCCCAGCCAGACCACCGTTCTATCGTCGTGATGTATCGAGTCGATACATCAGCTCGGCATAAAGACGGCGCTGAGCCAGACACTGAGGCCGTCACGGCACGACCGCGGCAGAGAGGAGGCGACGATGAGCCGGCGTTCCGGGATCCTCGAGTTCGCCGTACTCGGCCTGCTCCGCGAGTCTCCGATGCACGGCTATGAGCTGCGCAAACGACTCAATACGTCACTGGGTGTGTTCCGTGCCTTCAGCTACGGGACGCTCTACCCCTGCCTCAAGACGCTGGTCGCCAACGGCTGGTTGATCGAGGAACCGGGGAACACCACAGAGGACGCCCTCGCCGCTCCCCTCACGGGCCGTCGCGCCAAGATCGTCTACCGGTTGACGGCCGACGGTAAGGAGCACTTCGAACAGTTGCTCTCCCAGACGGGCCCCGACGCGTACGAGGACGAGACCTTCGCCGCACGGTTCGCCTTCTTCGGGCAGACGTCACGCGACGTACGCATGCGTGTGCTGGAAGGCCGCCGCAGCCGGCTGGAGGAGCGCCTGGAGAAAATGCAGGTCGCGCTGGCCCGGACCCGGGAGCGTCTCGACGACTACACGCTCGAGCTCCAGCGTCACGGGATGGAGTCCGTGGAGCGGGAAGTGCGCTGGCTGAACGAGCTCATCGAGAGCGAGCGGGCCGGGCGAGACCTCAAGGGTCCCGCCTCCGGGGCGACCCCTCGACAGGACACCACATCTGGAACGTCGGGCGACCTGCCCCGGTCCGGGGACCACCCCCGGCCGGATTCGCCCGACGACACCGCCACGTGAGTCCCCCTCAGGGCCTCACTCGTATACACAGGGAGCAACCGGAATGGGTTCGGTTCGCGTAGCCATCGTCGGCGTGGGCAACTGTGCCGCATCGCTGGTGCAGGGAGTCGAGTACTACAAGGACGCCGACCCGGCGTCCAAGGTGCCGGGCCTGATGCACGTCCAGTTCGGCGACTACCACGTCCGCGACGTCGAGTTCGTCGCCGCTTTCGACGTGGACGCCAAGAAGGTCGGCCTCGACCTCGCTGACGCCATCGGCGCCTCCGAGAACAACACCATCAAGATCTGCGACGTCCCCAGCACCGGTGTGACGGTCCAGCGCGGTCACACCCTCGACGGTCTCGGCAAGTACTACCAGGCCACCATCGAGGAGTCCGCGGAGGAGCCGGTCGACGTCATCCAGGTCCTCAAGGACAAGCAGGTCGACGTCCTGGTCTGCTATCTGCCCGTCGGCTCCGAGGACGCGGCGAAGTTCTACGCCCAGTGCGCCATCGACGCCAAGGTCGCCTTCGTCAACGCCCTCCCGGTGTTCATCGCCGGCACCAAGGAGTGGGCGGACAAGTTCACCGAGGCCGGTGTGCCGATCGTCGGTGACGACATCAAGTCCCAGGTCGGCGCCACCATCACGCACCGCGTCATGGCGAAGCTGTTCGAGGACCGCGGCGTCGTCCTGGACCGCACGATGCAGCTGAACGTCGGCGGCAACATGGACTTCAAGAACATGCTCGAGCGCGAGCGCCTGGAGTCCAAGAAGATCTCCAAGACGCAGGCCGTCACCTCCCAGATCCCCGACCGGGACCTCGGCGAGAACAACGTGCACATCGGCCCGTCCGACTACGTCGCCTGGCTGGACGACCGCAAGTGGGCCTACGTGCGTCTCGAGGGCCGTGCCTTCGGCGATGTCCCGCTGAACCTGGAGTACAAGCTCGAGGTCTGGGACTCCCCGAACTCCGCGGGTGTCATCATCGACGCCCTGCGCGCCGCGAAGATCGCCAAGGACCGCGGCATCGGCGGCCCGATCCTGTCGGCTTCGTCGTACTTCATGAAGTCTCCTCCGGTGCAGTACTTCGACGACGACGCCCGCGCCAAGGTCGAGAAGTTCATCCAGGGCGAGGTCGAGCGCTAGAACCTCCCCACTGTGGGCAGTTGAGGGTCCCCGGGTCGTGTGACCCGGGGACCCTCCCCGTATGTGAGGCTGTGGCCCATGGCCGTCGTCCGTGACCTGCGCGTCCTGCTGCGTTTCCAGGGCTTCAGACGCCTGCTCGCCGTCCGGCTGCTCTCGCAGGGCGCCGACGGCGTCTACCAGGTCGCCCTCGCCGCCTACGTGGTCTTCTCACCGGAGAAACAGACGTCCGCCGCGGCCGTCGCCTCCGCAATGGCGGTCCTGCTGCTCCCCTACTCCCTGGTCGGCCCCTTCGCCGGTGTCCTGCTGGACCGCTGGCGCCGCCGTCAGGTCTTTCTGTACGGCAACCTGCTGCGCGCGCTGATGGCCTCGGTGACCGCCGTCCTGATCCTCGGCCAGGTCCCGGACTGGCTTCTTTACGTATCGGCCCTGTGTGTCACCGCCGTCAACCGCTTCGTCCTCGCCGGCCTGTCCGCCGCCCTGCCGCGCGTGGTGGACTCCGAACGGCTGGTCGTCGCCAATTCCCTCTCACCGACGGCCGGCACGCTCGCAGCGACCGCGGGCGGCGGTCTGGCCTTCGTCGTACGCCTGGTCGTCGCCGACTCCGACGCCGCCGTGGTGCTCGTGGGCGCGACGCTGTACCTGTGCGCGGCCCTGGCGTCGCTGCGCATCGCCAGGGAGCTGCTCGGTCCTGACCGGGCGCTGCTACATCCACGGCTCGCCACGGCGCTCACCGGCACCGCTCGCGATCTGGTGGCAGGCCTGCGCCACCTTGCCGCGTCCCCGCGCAGGGAGGCAGCCTGGGCACTCACCGCGATGTCCCTGATGCGGTTCTGCTACGGCGCCATACTCGTCATGCTGCTGATGCTGTGCCGGTACGCCCTGACCGACACCACGGACGAGGGACTCGCCCTTCTGGGACTGGCGTTGGGTGTGTCCGGCGCCGGCTTCTTCGTCGCGGCCGTCGTGACTCCCTGGGCCGCGGGGCGGTTCGGGCCCGGCCGCTGGATCATGCTGTGCGCGGCGGCCGCCGCGGTCCTGGAACCCGCGCTCGGACTGCCCTTCGCCGCCGGCCCCCTGCTGATCGGGGCATTCGTCCTGGGGCTGACCACCCAGGGCGCGAAGATCGCCACGGACACCATCGTCCAGTCCTCCGTCGAGGACGGTTTCCGAGGCCGGATCTTTGCCCTCTACGACGTCCTGTTCAACGTGGCTTTCGTCGGTGCCGCCGCAGTGGCTGCCCTGATGCTGCCACCGGACGGTCGATCGGTCCCACTGGTGGTAACGATCGCCGTTATCTACGGAGCAGTAGCTGTGGCTATCGGCCGTTTTGAGCGCCAGTAAGTGTCACATCAATGCCACAGAGCTCCAGCACGGCGTGGCGTTGTCAGTGGCAGCCGATAGCTTACGTGCGTCTTATCAACGCGCTTTTCGCGCCACGCACTCACGTTCCAGGGGGACCCCCAAGTGACCACTCCGCCGCCTCAGGGCAACCCGTTCGCCCAGGGTCAGCAGCAGCCCTACGGCCAGCCCCAGGGCCAGGCTCCGCACTCGCCCCAGGGCGGCTTCCCCCAGCAGGCCGGTCAGCCTGGCTTCCCCACGCAGGGCACCCCGGTCCCCCCGCCGGCTCCCGCCGGGCGCTTCAACAAGAAGCTGCTGCGCATCGTCGGCTTCATCGCCATCGCGGTCCTCATAGCCGTGGGCAAGTGGTTCTTCGGCCAGACGGACGCAGAGACCACGTCTGTGGGCAGCTGCATGCACAACGAGGGCACACAGGTAAGCCCGGACCTCAAGACGGTCGACTGCTCTTCAAGCGATGCTCAGTACAAGGTCGTCGAAAAGTTCGACAACACCAGCGACGACAGCAAGTGCGAGGCCGTCGAGGAAGCGACGATCTCGTACTACCAGACGGGCAGCAGCAGCCACAACGTGGTCCTCTGCCTCAAGGAAGTGAAGTAACACCTCCACTCAGGCCACGTGGGGGGGGCGGTGTTTCACGTGAAACACCGCCCCCCCACGCATGCCAACGGGGGCTATGTTTCACGTGAAACGCAACCCCCGTTCCACGCTCTCAGCCCTGCTGCTCGGCCCACCACTCCCTGAGGGCCGCCACCGCCGCGTCATGCTCCATCGGGCCGTTCTCCAAACGAAGCTCCAGCATGTGCTTGTACGCCTGGCCGACCG
Source organism: Streptomyces sp. TE5632 (assembly GCF_054061295.1). Lineage (NCBI taxonomy): Bacteria > Bacillati > Actinomycetota > Actinomycetes > Kitasatosporales > Streptomycetaceae > Streptomyces > Streptomyces sp. TE5632. The sequence goes on from NZ_JBSSEA010000003.1 coordinate 2,579,665, forward strand.
CCGGCCCGGGCTTGACGCCGAGGATCTCCATGATCTGGTTACCGTCGAGGTCCGGGCGGATGGAGTCCAGTTCCTCCTGCTCCTGGAGCTTGGCAATGCGTTCCTCCAGGCCGTCGTACGCACGGGACAGCGCGGCTGCCCTGCGGCGGTTGCGTGTCGTGCAGTCCGAGCGGGTCAGCTTGTGCAGCCGACCCAGCAGCGGCCCCGCGTCCCGGACGTAGCGACGGACGGCGGAGTCCGTCCACTCTCCCGTGCCGTAGCCGTGGAAACGCAGATGAAGCTCGACCAGACGCGAGACGTCCTTCACCAGTTCGTTGGAGTACTTGAGGGCCGTCATGCGCTTCTTCGTCATCTTCGCCCCCACCACCTCATGATGATGGAACGAGACCCGGCCGTCGCCCTCGAAACGGCGCGTGCGCGGCTTGCCGATGTCATGCAGCAGAGCCGCAAGGCGCAGTGTCAGGTCGGGGCCGGTGTCCTCCAGCGCCATCGCCTGCTCCAGGACGATCAGCGTGTGCTCATAGACGTCCTTGTGCCGGTGGTGCTCATCCCTCTCCAGACGCAGAGCCGGTAGTTCAGGCAGCACGTGGTCGGCGAGCCCGGTGTCGACGAGCAGTGTCAGCCCCTTGCGGGGGTGAGCAGACAGGACCAGCTTGTTCAGCTCGTCCCGGACCCGTTCGGCCGAGACGATATCGATGCGTCCGGCCATCTCCCGCAGGGCCGTGATCACCTCGGGAGCCAGCTCGAAATCGAGCTGGGCGGCAAAGCGCGCGGCTCGCAACATCCGCAGCGGATCGTCCGAGAAGGATGCCTCAGGGGTGCCCGGCGTGCGCAGCACACGGGCCGCGAGATCGTCCAGGCCGCCGTGCGGGTCGATGAACTCCTTCGCGGGAAGCGCGAGAGCCATCGCGTTCACCGTGAAGTCACGGCGGACGAGGTCCTCCTCGATGGAGTCGCCGTACGCCACCTCCGGCTTGCGTGACGTGCGGTCGTACGCCTCCGAGCGGTAAGTCGTCACCTCGATCTGAAAGCTTCGATCAACGTCTCCGACGCGGACATCCTTCTGGGCTCCGACGGTGCCGAAGGCGATCCCCACCTCCCAGACTGCGTCCGCCCACGGGCGGACGATCTTCAGAACGTCCTGCGGACGGGCGTCGGTCGTGAAGTCGAGGTCATTGCCGAGCCGGCCGAGCAGAGCGTCCCGGACCGAACCGCCGACCAGGGCGAGTGAGAACCCGGCCTCCCGGAAGCGGCGGGCGAGGTCGTCGGCGACAGGGGCGACCCGCAGCAGTTCGTTGACCGCTTGGTCCTGCACCTGGCTCAGGGCACTGGTTTGTTCGTTGGCGTTCGGCACAACAGAAAAGGGTACGTGGCTCGGGCGGCCGGAGGCTCCCCCCGGGTCAGGCACGGTCACCTCCGGCGAAACCCGCACAAGGCCTGCACCCGAGGCACGGGACGCGCTCCCCTTATACAGCCACATAGAGGGCAGGGCGGCGCTCTCCCCGATCTTGTGGACCGGTCCGCGGCACTCAGCCCCTCCGCTCATCGTTACCATGCGTGGACGTACATTCCGACGACCACTGACGATGACAAGGGACGGGCGAGCGCGTGGCCGAGGCGGCAGACTTCCAGGGGACGAGTGCCTCACCTGCCCGCCGCTGGCTGCGGCGCACCGGAACCCTGTTCGCCGGAGCGCCCCTGCTGGCCGGCCTGCTCCAGTTGCCCGCCGCGTCTCCGGCGGCCGCCACCGCGCAGAGCATCCGGCAGGCTCCCTCCGGTGCGGGCTCGGTCTCCGTCTCCGTGAACTCGCTCACCCCGAGCACCCCCACCGAGGGAGACACCGTCACCGTGTCCGGCACGGTGACCAACAAGGGCGGGAAAACGGTCACCGACGCCCACGTCGGTCTGCGTGTGGGCCCCCTGCTGAGCACCCGCTCCGGGATCGAGACCGTCGCCAGGAACAGTGACGACGTCCAGGGCGCCGTCGGCCCGGAGATCGACGACAAGTACTCCCAGGAGTTCGAACGCCTCGCTCCTGGCGTCTCGCAGCCCTTCAGTATCTCCGTGCCGACGGACGAGCTGAGCCTCGGAAAGAACGGCGTCTACCAGCTGGCGGTGGCCCTCTCCGGGCAGACCTCCACCCAGCCGTGGGAACAGACCCTCGGTGTCCGGCACACGTTCCTGCCATGGCAGCCCGAGGAAGCCGACAAAAAGACGAGAACGACGTTTCTGTGGCCGCTGATCTCCACGGTCCACACAACGGCGGAGACCGGTTCGGACGAACAGCAGACCCCGGTCCTCCGCGACGACGACCTGGCCAAGGAGATCTCCCCGGGCGGCCGTCTGGACCGGATGGTGGCACTGGGCAAGGACCTCGATGTCACCTGGGTGGTCGATCCGGACCTGCTGGCGTCCGTCGACGCGATGACCGAGAGCTACAAAGTCCGAAGTGAGGGTGACACCACCACGGCGGGCCGTCATCAGGCTGTCGCCAAGAGATGGCTCGCCCAGGTGCAGAGCGCGGTGGCGGACAACGAGGTCGTCGCGTTGCCCTTCGGCGATCCGGATCTTGCCTCCCTCGCCCACAACGGCACGTCGGTCACCGGCTCCCTGAGTCATCTCAAGGAGGCCACGGATGTCGTCGTCAACACAGTGGAGCCAATACTCCACGTGAAACCGACCACCGACTTCGCCTGGCCTGTCAACGGCGCGGTGGACCCCTCCATCGTCAAGGTCGCCACGTCCGCCGGTGCCGACAAGGTGATCGCCCGCAGCGACAGCTTCCGAGAGACCGGTGACCTGTCGTACACGCCTTCAGCCGCACGCCCCATCGGGGGCGGCACCACGGCGGTGGTCGCGGACGCCCGGTTGTCCACCCTGTTCCAGGGCGATATGACCAAGGCCTCCACGTCCACGTCCACGGTGCAGCGGTTCCTGGCACAGAGCCTGACGCTCAACCTCCAGACCGGTCGGCAGCGCAGCGTCGTCGTGGCCCCGCAGCGCACCCCCTCCGCGAGCCAGGCCCAGACGATGGCCGAGGTGCTGAAGGCCGTCCAGGACGGAAACTGGTCGGAGCCCCAGGACCTCACCGCCGCCGCGAAGGCGAAGCCGGACCCCGCCGCCACCACCGAGGTTCCCTCGGCCTCCTCGTATCCCTCCTCGCTGCGCAAGCAGGAGCTGCCGCAGTCGGCGTTCGAGCAGATCGCGAGGACACAGGACAAGCTCGACAAGTTCCAGGTGATCCTCTCCGACCCGTCCCGGGTGGTGACCCCGTTCGGCCGGGCCCTGAACCGGGGCATGTCCGTTTCATGGCGCGGCCGGATCGCCGAGGCGGCCACCTACCGCAGCGGGGTCGAGGCGTACCTCGACGGACTTCTCGACCAGGTGAAGCTGATCGAGAAGTCGGAGACAAAACTGTCCGGCCGTAGTGCCACGATCCCCGTGACCGTCCAGAACAACCTGGTACAGGGCGTCGAGCACCTGACGCTGCGGCTCACCTCGACCAACCCGACCCGCCTCGAGATCAGGGGGGCCGCCTACGAGGAGCAGCCGGTCACCGTCTCGGGTGGTCACAGCCAGTCGGTGAAATTCACCACGTCCGCCAACGCCAACGGCCGGGCAACGGTGATCGCCCAGTTGTACACGCAGGACGGCCAGAAGTACGGCGAGCCGGTCACCTTCGACGTCAAGGTCACCGAGATCACCGCCACGGTGATGCTGGTCATCGGCGGCGGTGTCCTGTTGCTCGTCCTTGCCGGCTTCAGGATGTACACCCAGCGCAAGCGTGCCGCGGCCCGCGAGGTCCAGGCGGAGAAGCGCGCGCCGGACGGGGGCACCGAAGGTCCGCAGAACCCGGACACCCCCGCGGTACGTCTCACCAAGGAGCAGGAGGACGGTTCGGAAACGGACGCCCCGGAGCAGCCGAGTGACCCGGCGTCGGACACCGCACCGGAAAGCGCAGACCCGTCCGATACGGGTGAGAGAGTGGACCGTTGAGGATGTCGTGGCCGGGTGGGCCAGGGACGATGAGGTGGGGTAACCATGAACGCGCCGTACGACGGTGACCGCGGCCATGCCGCGGGCAACTCGGGCCATCCCGAGTCGGACCCGCACGAGGGTCCGCCGCCCGGGCACGACCAGGCTCCGCAGCCGCCCGCTGATACGTATCTCCAGGACGCCTACGACCAGGACCCCTACCGCGCGAAGGACATCGCCGCCCAGGACCCGGTCGCGGAAGCCCTGTACGACCGCGCGGCTCACCCCCCGCCCCCGCCGGGCGCGTACACCCCTCAGCAGCCGCTGTACGGGCAGCCTCCCCAGTCTCCCCACGCGCCCGACCCACGGGTATGGGCCCAGGCCCCGGCGCCGGAACCTGACGCTCCGACCCAATACCTCCCGTACGGGGATGATCCACGCACAACGCAGTTCGTGGGCGTGGACGACCTGGTCGGCCGGGCCGGAGACCAGCGCCGTGAGCCGGACGCCTTCGCCCACCTGTTCCGCGATCAGCAGCAGGACGGCGGCTACGCCGAACAGCACGGCGGTGCTCACCCCGACCACCAGCCGGTGGCCGGCCGACAGTCCCCCGAATCGGTTCCGGTACCCGCCCCGGCCTCCGCGGCACCCGGCCACTACGCGGGAGCCACACCACCGCCTGCCGCCGAGGCTCCCGCGCCGGAACCGGCTCCCACACCGCCCACGAAGAAGGGCGGCCGGGCCGGAGGTCTGCTGAAGTCCAGCGCCGTGATGGCGGCGGGCACGATGGTGTCCCGCCTCACGGGATTCATCCGCTCCGCGTTGATCGTCTCGGCGCTCGGCCTGGGCCTCCTCGGTGACTCGTTCCAGGTCGCGTACCAGCTGCCGACCATGATCTACATCCTCACCGTCGGCGGCGGCCTCAACTCCGTCTTCGTCCCGCAGCTCGTCCGCGCCATGAAGGAGGACGACGACGGCGGCGACGCATACGCCAACCGGCTGCTGACCCTCGTCATGGTGGCCCTGGCCGTGCTCACCTCCGTGGCATGGCTCGCCGCGCCACTCCTCGTGCGTGCGCTGTCCAACCCGGTCGCCTCCGACCCCGCGGCCAACGAGGTCGCCGTCACCTTCACGCGCTACTTCCTGCCCTCGATCTTCTTCATGGGCGTGCACGTGGTGATGGGGCAGATCCTCAATGCGCGCGAGAGGTTCGGCGCGATGATGTGGACCCCGGTCCTCAACAACATCGTCATCATCGTGACGCTCGGTACGTTCATCTACGTCTACGGCACCGCCGAAGCCTCCCAGATGACGGTCACGAGCATCCCGCCGGAAGGCCGGCGCCTCCTCGGAATCGGTGTCCTGCTCGGCCTCGTCGTGCAGGCCCTGGCCATGATCCCGTACCTGCGCGAGACCGGGTTCCGCATCCGTCTGCGCTTCGACTGGAAGGGTCACGGACTGGGCAAGGCGGCGATGCTCGCCAAGTGGACCATCCTGTTCGTGCTCGCCAACCAGGCGGGCGCGCTGGTCGTGACCCAGCTGTCCACAGCGGCCGGCCTGAACTCCGATGTCCAGGGCACCGGCTTCGCCGCCTACGCCAATGCCCAGCTGATCTGGGGCCTACCTCAAGCCATCATCACCGTCTCCTTGATGGCCGCCCTGCTACCCCGCATCTCCCGCTCGGCTGCGGAGGAGGACGGCGGCGCCGTCCGGGACGACATCTCCCAGGGCCTGCGCACCACAGCCGTCGCGATCGTGCCGGTCGCCTTCGGTTTCATCTCGCTCGGCATCCCGATGTGCACGCTGATGTTCGGCTCCTCGGGTATCAGTGCAGCGACCAACATGGGGTACATGCTGATGGCCTTCGGCCTCGGTCTGATCCCCTACTCCGTGCAGTACGTCGTCCTGCGCGCCTTCTACGCCTACGAGGACACCCGAACCCCCTTCTACAACACGGTCATCGTGGCCGTGGTCAACGCGATCGCCTCGGTCGTCTGCTTCTTCGTTCTCCCGGCCCGCTGGGCCGTGGTCGGCATGGCCGCCTCGTACGGCCTTGCCTACGTGACCGGCGTCGGTGTCGCCTGGCGCCGGCTGCGCAAGCGGCTGGGCGGAGACCTGGACGGCGCCCGGGTACTGCGGACGTACGCCCGGCTGTGCATCGCCTCGGTTCCGGCCGCGCTGCTCAGCGGTGCGGTCTGCTACGGCATCGGGCGCAGTCTCGGTCAGGGCGCCGGAGCGTCGTTCGCCGCGCTGCTGGCCGGTGGGGCCGTCCTGTTCGGCGTCTTCTTCGTCGCCGCCCGCCGGATGCGCATCGCGGAGGTCAACTCGCTGGTCGGTATGGTCCGCGGACGCCTGGGACGCTGAGTCACGGGTAACCGCACAACCATCGTCAGCCCTTGTGTGTCGTGCATAGCGGCAGACTGTGGGCACAATTGGTTTTGGCGTCGGACGGCGCGCGAGGGCGGTCAGCCGGCGCGCAATGGATGGGGAGGCAGGGAACGACGGTGGCGGAACGGAGCACAGCTGCCGTCGACGTGGCAGACAACAGCGGCGAGCAGCCGCTGACCGCGCAGGCGGACCAGTCCACGGCCGACGGGGTGGTCAAGAACCGGGAGCAGGACACGGACAGCGACGCGGCACAGGAGAACACCGGGCCCGACGGTTCCGGGACGACGTCGCCGCTCGAACTGCACAGCGGTCACAAGCTCGCCAGACGCTACCGTCTCGAAGAGTGCGTCACCCGTCTGGACGGATTCAGCAGTTGGCGTGCCGTGGACGAAAAGCTCCGCCGCGCCGTCGGTGTGCACATTCTGCCCGCGGACCACTCCCGTGCCCGCTCCGTCCTGGCTTCGGCCCGCTCCTCCGCCCTGCTGGGCGACCCTCGCTTCGTTCAGGTCCTGGACGCCGTCGAGGAGAACGACATCGTCTACGTCGTACACGAATGGCTCCCCGACGCCACCGAGTTGACCACGCTCCTGGCGAACGGCCCGCTCGAGGTGTACGACGCCTACCAGATGACCAGTCAGATCTCCTCCGCCATGGCCGCGGCCCACCGCGAGGGACTCGCCCATCTGCGGCTGAACCCCAATGCGGTCCTGCGCACCTCGACGGGCCAATGGCGCATTCGGGGTCTCGCCGTGAACGCGGCGCTGCGCGGCATCGAATCCGACACCCCTCAGCGCACCGACACCGAATCCATCGGTGCCCTGCTGTACGCGGCACTCACCCAACGCTGGCCGTACGAGAGCGACGCATACGGCCTGTCAGGACTGCCGAAGGACATCGGTCTGATCCCGCCCGACCAGGTGCGGGCCGGTGTGCACCGCGGCCTGTCCGAACTCGCCATGCGCGCACTGGCCAACGACGGCGCCACCGCCTCCCGCCATGAGTCCCCGTGCACCACGCCGGAGGAACTGGTGAAGGCAATCGGCGAGATGCCCCGCATCCGCCCGCCGGAGCCTGCCTTCACCACCCCGCCGGACTACCAGCGCACGACGTACCAGCAGGGCTCCTACGGACGCCCGGCGCCCCATCCGGGCATCACCCAACCGGTGCCGACCCCGCCGCCCCCGTTGCAGAGCCGCACGGGCAAGGCGCTGAAGTGGGCCGTGTCAGCGCTGCTGATCGCCGCGCTCGGTCTGGGCAGCTGGCAGCTCGCGGACGCCCTCATCGGCCAGGGCGGCAGCGCGGACGACACCAACAAGACACAGACGACGGACGGCAACGACAAGAGTCCCCAGAAACCCAAGCCAGCCAAGCCACTCACGATTCAGGGCGCTCAGGAGTACGTCGCGACGGGCGCGGCCCAGGCCCCCGGTGACGTGGACAAGACGTACGACAACGACCACTCGACCTACTGGCGGACCAAGTATTACAACGACGGCCCGACGCTCGCGCCCTACAAACCCGGAGTGGGCATCGTCTACGACCTCGGCTCGGCCAAGGAGATCTCGACGGCGTCAATAGGACTCCGGTACACCGGTGACCACACGGCGGTGCACCTCTACGCCACGGACTCGCTGACGCCTTCGACCGGGATCGACGGCATGAAGAAGATCGGGTCCGCCACGACCAGCGGTAAATCGCTGGACGTGAAGGCGTCGGACTCGGTGAAGACGCAGTACGTACTGTTGTGGATCACGGCCGTCCCGAACGCGCCCGCCGACGGTTACAGCAGCGCCGGCTACAAGCAGGCCATCACCGACCTGAAGTTCACCGGCTGACGTCTCACCGAGCGAGGGGAGGGGGTCCGATGCCGGACGGCACCACGCACCACGACGCAAGCGATCAGGACCTCCTTGCCCACCATGTGGAGGGTGATCCCGAAGCCTTCGGCGAGCTGGTACGCCGTCACCGGGACCGGTTGTGGGCGGTGGCCCTGCGGACGCTGGGGGATCGCGAGGAGGCCGCTGACGCGGTTCAGGACGCTCTTGTCTCCGCTTATCGGGCCGCCCACACCTTCCGAGGTCAGTCGGCCGTCACGACATGGCTGCACCGGATCACGGTGAACGCGTGCTTGGACCGTGCGCGCAAGGCTGCATCCCGGAAGACCTCCCCTGTCGACGACACGGAGCGCCTGGAGCAGCTGCTGGAGCCCCATGAGTCCGCCTCGGCTCCCGCGGAACGCAACGACCTGCACCGTCAGCTCATAGCGGCCATGGGAACTCTCCCACCCGATCAGCGGGCGGCTCTCGTACTGGTGGACATGCAGGGCTACCCCGTCGCGGAGGCCGCCCGCATCCTCGATGTGCCCACCGGCACGGTGAAGAGCCGCTGCGCCCGAGGCAGAGCCAGACTCCTGCCCCTTCTGCAACACCTACGACCGAACGGGAGCGGTGACAGCAGGAAGCAGGATGGGGAACGGAACCGGACGCAGGGGGCATCCGTCCCACCCGCAGCGGGACCGCACCGAGCGGACCCGCCGGGTACAGGGCCGAGTGACCCAGCGGCAGTGAAGGGCGGAGGTGGGAAAGCGTGACATCGACAACAGGCATGACGGAACACCCGGACGTCGCGGAGATCTCCGACCTCATCGAGGGACTCCTGCCACCCGCTCGAACCGCCGCTGTGCGCCGACACCTGGACGAGTGCGACCTCTGCGCAGACGTCCATGCCTCTCTGGAGGAGATCCGGGGACTGCTTGGCAGGATGCCGGGTCCACCACGTATGCCCACCGAGGTGGCAAGCCGTATCGATGCCGCGCTCACCGTAGAAGCGCTGCTGCATGCCAGGGCGCCGGGCTCCGAGAACGTCGCAGAGCCGGCTGACGTCTCCCCTCCCCATCCCGATGAGGACCGCGCGCATGTTTCACGTGAAACATCGACGCCGACGGACCGCCCCGCGGGGCGCCCACGCTCTTCCACGACCGGTCCAGGTCGCAAGGACCGTATGCAACGCGGCCGCCGTAAAGCCGCTGTGCTGGGGACCGTTTTCACTGTTGCGGCTCTGGGGGTCGGCACGCTGTTCCTGACGTCCCAGAACGACGAAACGGGCCCGGGCGGCGTTCAGCAGACGGCCTCGGACACATTCTCCGAGAGTGAGCTGGGGAAGCAGGTCTCTGATCTCCTCGCGCAGAACCAGCGGAAGGGCAAATTCTCTCGCAAGCCGCAGACCTTGGAAATGGAGTCGGAGGCCGAAGCCGCCAGCCCCAGGGTTTTCCAGCAATCCACGGTCCCGGCATGCGTCCGCGAGGGAATCGGCCGCAATGACGCCGCGCTCGCCACAGAGCAGGGCATCTACAAGGGGAGAAAAGCTCTCCTGGTGGTGCTTCCCAACCTCTCCGACGACACCCGTGTGACCGCCTACATCGTCGATGCCACCTGCGTCGGCAACCCGTCCTCGGCTACCACGGCGAAGGTTCTGCTGAAGAACTCCTACACCCGTGGCTGACAGTCGACGCTTCGTCTCCTTCCTGGGTGGTATCTCGTACGGTGCGCGCCTGCCAGCCCGGGAACCACGTCCGTCAGCTCCATCGGTGCGCTCAGGCACAGCGGGAATGCTCGCCCCTTAGGATCCGTTGGGTGAGGTGAGAGTTCCGACAGAAGCTCCCACCGGTCGGATGACACAGACCAGAGACGAGGAAACAAGCTGTGAGCGACGTCCGTAACGTGATCATCATCGGTTCGGGGCCGGCCGGCTACACGGCAGCCCTCTACACCGCCCGTGCGTCGCTGAAGCCCCTGGTGTTCGAGGGCGCCGTCACCGCCGGTGGTGCGCTGATGAACACCACCGATGTCGAAAACTTCCCCGGCTTCCAGGACGGCATCATGGGCCCCGAGCTCATGGACAACATGCGCGCCCAGGCAGAGCGCTTCGGGGCAGAGCTCATTCCGGACGACGTGGTCGCCGTCGACCTGACCGGAGAGATCAAGACCGTCACGGACACCGCAGGAACGGTCCACAAGGCGAAGGCCGTCATCGTCGCCACTGGCTCGCAGCACCGCAAGCTTGGCCTGCCGAACGAGGATGCCCTCGCCGGCCGTGGTGTCTCGTGGTGTGCCACGTGTGACGGCTTCTTCTTCAAGGACCAGGACATCGCCGTCATCGGCGGCGGCGACACCGCAATGGAGGAGGCCACTTTCCTCTCACGGTTCGCCAAGTCCGTCACGGTCGTCCACCGCCGCGACACCCTGAGGGCCTCGAAGGCGATGCAGGAGCGTGCCATCGCCGACCCGAAGATCTCGTTCGTCTGGGACAGCGAGGTCGCAGAGGTCCAGGGCGACCAGAAGCTCTCGGGTCTGAAGCTGCGGAACGTCAAGACCGGCGAACTCTCGGACCTGGCGGTGACCGGCCTGTTCATCGCGATCGGGCACGACCCTCGCACGGAGCTCTTCAAGAGCCAGTTGGAGCTGGACGGAGAGGGTTACCTGAAGGTCGATGCGCCTTCGACGCGTACGAACCTCACCGGAGTGTTCGGTGCCGGTGATGTGGTCGACCACACCTACCGCCAGGCGATCACCGCGGCCGGTACGGGCTGTGCCGCCGCCCTCGACGCCGAGAGGTTCCTTGCCGCTCTCGCGGACGGGGAGCAGGCCGAGCCCGAGAAGACCTCTGTCTGACCTCCCCCCTCACCACGCACCAACCAGTTAAGGAGCCCGCCGTGGCCGGCACCCTGAAGAATGTGACTGACGACTCCTTCGACCAGGACGTCCTCAAGAGTGACAAGCCCGTCCTGGTGGACTTCTGGGCCGCCTGGTGCGGTCCGTGCCGCCAGATCGCCCCTTCCCTCGAAGCGATTGCCGCGGAGTACGGGGACAAGATCGAGGTCGTCAAGCTGAACATCGACGAGAACCCGGGTACGGCCGCCAAGTACGGCGTCATGTCCATCCCGACCCTGAACGTCTACCAGGGTGGCGAGGTCGCCAAGACCATCGTCGGTGCCAAGCCGAAGGCCGCGATCGTCCGCGACCTCGAGGACTTCATCAGCGAATGAGCATCGACCGCCTCGTCGGCGGCGCATGTTTCACGTGAAACACGAATGGGCCGACCCATCCGGGTCGGCCCATTCGCATGACGTACACCAGCACGCCACGCCTCAGAGGGGGCGCAACACCGGCTCCTTCTGGACGGCTCCGAGCAACCGGTCCAACGCCATCTCGACATCGTCCTTCCACGACAGTGTTGTCCTCAGCTCCAGTCTGAGCCTGGGATACGCGGGATGTTGGCGGACTGTCTTGAACCCCACGGCCAAGAGGTGGTCAGCGGGTAGAACACAGGCCGGTTCTTTCCAACGCGCGTCACCGAAGGCCTCGATCGCCTTGACCCCGCGACGCAGTAGGTCCTTCGCCACCGTCTGCACCATCACTCTCCCCAGACCCTGCCCCTGGTAGCCCGGCACGATAAACGCGGTCATCAGCTGCACGGCATCGGACGACACAGGGCTCGTGGGAAACGCCATGGCACGCGGCACATAGGCAGGCGGGGCGTAGAGAACGAAACCCACGGGGATGTCATCGACATAGACGATCCTTCCGCACGACCCCCAGTCCAGCAGCACAGCCGAGATCCACGACTCCTTCTCGACCGCTGACGTTCCCGCCGTTACTGCTGCCTCACCACTGACGGGGTCGAGCTCCCAGAAAACACACGAGCGACAGCGCTGGGGAAGGTCCTGAAGGTTGTCCAGCGTGAGCGGTACGAGCCGACGCCCCATGAAGCCTGTTCCTCGCTTCCTCCGCCTGCTGCCTCACGGGCGGCTGCCAGAGCGTGCCGCTCCTTGAGCAGACTGCCGATGAATCCTCCGACGGCGGCAATCGCCAGCCCCGCTCCCACCCGTCCGGTGCGACTCATCATTCGCATGGCCCTGCCTTGCGCTCAGAGATTCAGGTACTGGCGGTGGACACCCCTGTCTCACCGCATCGTATCCATGAAGCGATTCCGCCGATACCGCCAGAAAGCAAAGGGCGGATCGTTTCCGGGATATACCGGACACAATCCGCCCACGGTCGGCTGTTCGGCTGACCGAGCCGAAGCCTCAGGAATCTTCCATGGAGTCGTCGTCCACAAGACTCTTCTGCAGAACCGGCCCCTCATCAGGAGCGAGGGTGCCGAGAATGCGCTCAAGGTCCTCCATGGAGGCGAACTCGACGGTGATCTTCCCCTTCTTCTGGCCCAGATCGACCTTCACCCGCGTCTCGAAACGATCCGAAAGACGGGTGGCCAGATCGGACAGCGCCGGAGACACCAGGGCACCCGCCCTCGGCCCCTTGGAGCGCGTCGACTTCTGCGGCCCGGACCCCATCAGGGTCACGATCTCCTCGACAGCCCGCACCGAGAGACCCTCGGCCACAATCCGATGGGCCAGCCGGTCCTGTTCTTCGGAGTCCTCCACGGAGAGCAAGGCCCGCGCGTGCCCGGCGGAGAGCACTCCGGCAGCCACCCGGCTCTGAACCCTCGGCGAGAGCTTCAGCAGACGCAGGGTGTTGGAAACCTGCGGGCGGGAACGGCCGATGCGGTCCGCCAACTGATCATGCGTGCAGTTGAAGTCCTTCAGCAGTTGGTCGTAGGCGGCTGCCTCTTCCAGCGGATTCAGCTGGGCACGGTGCAGATTCTCCAGAAGGGCGTCCAGGAGGAGCTTCTCGTCCTCCGTGGCCCGCACGATCGCCGGGATGGCTTCGAGCCCCGCGATGCGGCACGCCCGCCAGCGGCGCTCACCCATGATGAGCTCGTAGTGCACCGGCCCGACCTGCCGTACGACGACGGGCTGGAGGAGACCGACCTCCTTGATGGACGTGACAAGTTCTGCCAGCGCATCCTCGTCGAAGACTCCGCGCGGCTGACGCGGGTTCGGCTTGATGGATTCAAGGGGAATCTCCGCGAAGTGTGCCCCTAGGGGAGGCATGGGCATCTCCGCCGCGCCATGCGTCGACGACTCCTCTGTTTCACGTGGAACAGAGGGAAGTGCGGCCAGTTTGGCCACAGCCACCCCGCGCTCGTTCGGCAGCGCCGGAGGCGCAGCGGGAGAGGCGGAAGCTGCGCCTCCCGTCACAGTCGGGGAGACCGTCTTCTCTGTCGGGGCAGCAGGGATAAGTGCGCCAAGACCACGGCCCAGCCCCCTCCGTCGCTCACTCACTGGACGCCCTCCACCATGCTCGGATCGTTCTGCTGTGCGCCGATGTGTGCGTTCGATGCGTCATAGCTGACGCCAACGCCCCTCAGCGCGATCTCGCGTGCCGCCTCAAGGTAGGAGAGGGCACCGCTCGATCCAGGATCGTAGGTCAGCACCGTCTGCCCATAACTCGGCGCCTCCGAAATACGCACAGAGCGAGGAATGCTTGTCCGCAGTACCTCGTCGCCGAAGTGACTACGCACCTCGTCCGCAACCTGGGACGCAAGACGCGTCCGGCCGTCGTACATGGTGAGCAGGATCGTCGATACGTGCAGGGAGGGGTTGAGGTGGCCCCGCACCAGATCGACATTGCGGAGCAGCTGCCCCAAACCTTCTAGGGCGTAGTACTCGCACTGGATCGGGATCAGGACCTCCTGTCCCGCCACCATCGCGTTGACCGTCAGCAAGCCCAGGGATGGAGGACAGTCGATGAGGACGTAGTCCAGCGGCTGCTCGTAGGCATGGATGGCACGCTGCAGCCGGCTCTCCCGTGCCACCAGTGACACCAGCTCGATCTCCGCACCGGCGAGATCGATCGTGGCGGGTGCGCAGAAGAGACCCTCTACGTCGGGGACCGGCTGGACAACCTCCGCCAGCGGCCTGCTCTCGACCAACACGTCATAGATGGAAGGAACTTCGGCGTGGTGGTCGATCCCCAGGGCCGTAGAAGCGTTGCCCTGGGGGTCGAGGTCGATCACCAAGACCCGAGCGCCATGGAGCGCAAGTGACGCGGCGAGGTTGACGGTCGTCGTCGTCTTACCCACGCCACCCTTCTGGTTGGCGACCACCACGAGGCGTGTCTGCTCGGGCCGTGGCAGGCCCTCACCTGCGCGGCCCAGTGCATCCACCGCCAGCTGGGCAGCACGACCGATGGGGGCGTCGTCCATAGGAGGCGGTGTTTCACGTGAAACATCCGCCCCCATCGATTCGGCACGAGGACCGGGGACCGGGTCGGTCATCGGTCCCGCGATGTTGGCGTCGGACCGCAAGGTGGATTCACTCTCCTCGACTTCAGGCTCGCAATGAACAGAGCCTCCCATGCCTTCGGGGTCGTGAACCAGTGAGGCCTGACGTTCTGTGGAGAAATCCACTTCTGTGGACAACTCCGTACCCCCTGAGGGGGGCGAAGTCTCATTGGGAACAGGACCCTCTCTGAGTGAACCGAGAGGCTTACGATCGCGGGGTTCGGCCGCAGCGCGACCGCGACTGATGATGCCGTGCAGCAGGGAGCGACGTTTCACGTGAAACACGATGCACAGCAGCCGGGGCCGCACTGCCGCGACACTCCGGCCTACGGCGGTTCGGCTGCTTGTGTGGAGTACGTCTGCCCCTTCCGGGCGTAGGCCTGCCCGTCGGATCTTCTGCTGCCCGGCAGACCATGCCCCTATCCGCGTCGGCGCCGCGCACGCCCGGTGCGAGCGGCCTTCGCGCGCTTCGCCGCGAAGCGCACACCACCGGGACTTTCCCCCACCTCGACCCGCACCACTGTGGACATCGGATCCACCACCCCCTCACCCACATGCACGACCGATGTGGCCACGGCGCCAAGCTTGCTCAGTGCCGAGGTCGCATTCTTCAGCTCCTCCTCGGCAGCGTCACCCTTGAGCGCGAGCATCTCTCCGTACGGCCGAAGGAGCGGGATGCCCCACGTGGCGAGGCGGTCGAGCGGTGCCACGGCTCGTGCGGTCACCACGTGCACCGGAGACATCGTGCCCATGACCTCCTCGGCCCGGCCACGCACGACCGTCACATGGTCCAACCCCAGTAGCTCCACGACTTCGGTCAGGAAGGTGGTACGCCGTAGCAGTGGCTCCAGCAGCGTGATCTTGAGGTCCTCGCGGACCAGCGCCAATGGGATGCCCGGCAGACCGGCACCCGAACCGACATCGCACACCGTGACGCCTTCGGGCACGACTTCCGAGAGCACCGCACAGTTCAGCAGGTGCCGCTCCCACAGTCGCGGCACCTCCCGCGGGCCGATCAGACCACGCTGAACGCCCGCCTCAGCAAGCAGTTCCGCGTAACGCACCGCGTCCGCGAAGCGATCGCCGAACACCTCGCGAGCCTGCTCGGGCGCGGGGGGAAGCTCCGCTGCCTCCGTCACGGGGGGACCGTCCTTCCGTAGCGTGCCGACATCGGGCGCCGACACCACAGAACTATCAGGCTGACAAAATTCGGCCCCGCCTGCGCAACAGACGGGGCCGGTGGAACGTGGAACCGTTCAGGCGGGAAGCACGACGACGAAGCGCTGCGGCTCCTCGCCCTCGGACTCACTGTTCAGGCCGGCGGCCTTGACCGCGTCGTGCACGACCTTGCGCTCGAACGGCGTCATCGGGTCGAGCTTCACGGGCTCACCGCTGCTCTTGGCCTCGGCGGCGGCCTTCGCACCCAGCTCGGACAACTCGGCCCGCTTTTTGGCGCGGTACCCCGCGATGTCGAGCATGAGCCGACTGCGGTCCCCGGTCTCCCGATGCACAGCCAGACGCGTGAGCTCCTGGAGCGCCTCCAGCACCTCACCGTCCCGACCGACCAGCTTCTGCAGGTCACGGCCGGCCGAGTCGCTGATGATCGAGACGGAGGCACGATCGGCCTCGACGTCCATGTCGATGTCACCGTCGAGGTCGGCGATGTCGAGCAGACCCTCCAGGTAGTCCGCTGCGATCTCACCTTCCTGCTCCAGGCGGGTCAGGGTGTCTGCGCCCTCGGCAGCGGTGGAGGTGGTGCCTTCCGTCACGGGATGGACTCCTTCTTACTTCTTGGACGGGGACTTGGGCCGCTGCGGGCCCTTGCGCTGTCCGGACTGGGCCCTGCTGCGGGTACTTCCGCCGGACTTCGCGTTGCCCTTCTTGGCAGCGGCGGCGGGCTCGACGTCGTCCTGGGGCGCTTCGGCCTTGGTCAGCGAGGTCGGCTCGTCAGCCGCCTTCGCTGCACCGCCCTGACGCTGGGACTTGGTCTGCCGCTTGGGCTGCTGACGCTTCGCGGTCTGGGTCGTGGCCGGAGAGCCGTCCTCGGCCTGCGCGGCGGCCGTGGCATCGCCCTTGATCACCGCTCCATCGGCCTGGGCCACGAGGCCCGCCTTGCTCAGACCGTTGATGAACTTGCGCTCGTATTCGTTACGGTCCCGGCCCTTGGCCATGATGGTCTTGACGATGGCGCGCTCACGGCGGTTGCGGGTCTTGCCGTGGTGGGCGACGTGCTTGGCAAGGCGCTCCAGGTACGCGGCCTGCGCCTTGGAACCCGGCGTCGGGTTGTTGTGGATGACGTACATCTGCTGGCCCATGGTCCACACGTTGGTGGTCAGCCAGTAGACGAGGACACCGACCGGGAAGTTGATGCCGAAGACGGCGAAGATGACGGGGAAGACGTACATCAGCATCTTCTGCTGCTGCATGAACGGCGTCTTCACCGTGGTGTCGACGTTCTTCGTCATCAGCTGGCGCTGCGTGTAGAACTGCGACAGCGACATCAAGACGATCATCAGGGCCGTGACGATCCGCACATCGGTCAGCGAGGCGTTGAGGGCGTTGACCTTGTCCGCGCTGTCCGTGAACTTCGCCGCGAGCGGGGCACCGAAGATGTGCGCCTTCTGCGCACTCTCCAGCAGACGCTCGTTGATCACGCCGATGGTGTCGTTGGACGCGATGCTGTTGAGCACGTGGTACAGAGCGAAGAAGAACGGAGACTGCGCCAGGATGGGAAGGCACGAGGAGAGCGGGTTGGTGCCCGCGTCCTTGTACAGCTTCATCATCTCTTCGGACTGACGCTGCTTGTCGTTCTTGTAGCGCTCCTGGATCTTCTTCATCTCCGGCTGGAGCGTCTGCATCGCGCGCGTCGCCTTGATCTGCTTCACGAAGAGCGGGATCAGGCAGATACGGATCAGGATCACCAGGGACACGATGGACAGGCCCCAGGCCCACCCGGTGTCGGGGCCGAAGATGGACCCGTACACGGAGTGGAACTGGACGATGACCCAGGAGACAGGTGTCGTGATGAAGCTGAAGAGGCTGGCAATCGTGTCCACTAATCATGCTCCTTGGGCATGGGGCGAGGTCTCTGCGGCCGGACTCGAAGGGCTCGTCGGACTTGCGGAAGAAGTCTGTCCTTCGGTGGCCGGTTCGGCGGAGGCAGGCCCGCCCTTGCGTGCACGCCAGGCGTCACGCAGCATTTCGTGCCACCGCGGGCGCTTGCGCGGCGGGACATGGTCCACGCCACCCAGCGACCACGGATTGCACCGCAGGATGCGCCAGGCCGTGAGTGCTGTGCCCTTGATGGCACCGTGCCGGTCGATGGCCGTGTAGCCGTAATGGGAACACGACGGGTAGTACTTGCATACAGGCCCCAGCAGCGGACTGATCGTCCACTGATAGAGCTTGATCAGAGCCAGCAGCGGGTACTTCATCGCGTGCCCCCTCCCAGCAGCCGCTGCAAAGCGGCATCCAGGTCTTGGGCCAGTTGTGCATGCTCGGCGTCACCCGCTCCGGGCAGCGCTCGTACGACTACCAGGCTACCGGGGGGCAGCAGGGCCACTCGATCGCGCATCAGGTGGCGAAGTCTGCGCTTCACCTTGTTCCGCACGACCGCTCCCCCCACAGCCTTGCTCACGACGAAACCCGCACGTGTCGGGGGAGCGCTCTCCCCAGGCACATGCGGGTCCGTGACACCGCTGCGAAGGTGTACGACGAGGTGCCTGCGTCCAGCCCGGCGTCCTCGTCGTACCGCGGTCGCGAAGTCCTCGCGCCGCCTCAGCCGGTTGTCGGTGGGCAGCACGACGTCATGACCTGATCGGGATCAGGCGGACAGGCGGGCGCGACCCTTGCCACGGCGGGACGCGAGAATCGCGCGGCCGGCACGGGTGCGCATACGCAGCCGGAAGCCGTGGGTCTTCGCGCGACGACGGTTGTTCGGCTGGAAGGTGCGCTTGCTCACTCGGGGGCTCCAGAAAGATGTCGTTGATTGCGGGGTGCCGTCCTGGCTGTCACCGTGCGCCCACGAGTAGCTCGCGTTACGCCCGAGTGCACCGCTGACCGATCATCTTGCGTGATCTGTGCCCATCGGAGGCAGGCGGCAGCAGCCATCGACAACTCGACCTCGCCACGGTACGCGCGGCTGCATCCTTCGGTCAAACCAGCAGCCACGGGGAGACACTTGTCCACAGGCTGGGGACAACGACTTGAACCGCACCGGCTGCCCTGACTACCGTGACGTAACTCCGATTCGTTCCTTTGTCCCTCGACCACCCCCTTTACAACCCCGACCCGTCCCCGAATCACACGTTCGAGGGACCTGTGAGAGAGCGTGCCCTGTGGCTGACGTACCTGCCGATCTTGCCGCAGTGTGGCCACGCGTACTGGAGGAGCTGCTCGGTGAGGGCCGGGGCCAGGGAGTCGAGGGGAAGGACGAACACTGGATCCGGCGCTGCCAGCCGCTGGCGCTGGTCGCCGACACCGCGCTGCTCGCCGTGCCGAACGAGTTCGCCAAGGGCGTGCTCGAGGGCCGCCTCGCGCCGATCGTCAGCGAAAGCCTGAGCCGCGAGTGCGGGCGCCCCATCCGCATCGCCATCACCGTCGACGACTCCGCGGGAGAGCCCCCGGCCCCGCCGGTCGCCCGCCCCCAGCCGCGCTACGAGGAGCCCGAGCTCCCTCCCACCCGGCAGGACCGACCGGATCGACAGGACCGCCAGGAGCACGAGCAGTACGAGGGCTACGGCCGGCGCCGCGCCGACCAGGACCCCGGCTCGCCCGGCGACCAGCTCCCCACCGCCCGCCCCGCCTACCCCTCGGAGTACCAGCGCCCGGAGCCCAGCTCCTGGCCGCGACCGGGCCAGGACGAGTACGGCTGGCAGCAACAGCGCCTCGGCTTCCCCGACCGCGACCCGTACGCCTCGCCCTCGCAGAACGCCTACGGTTCCCAGGACGGCTACGGCGGCGCGCCCTCGCAGGACTACCGTCCGCAGCCGATGGAGCGCTCCTCCTACGAGCAGCAGCGCTCCGACTACGAGACGTCACGCGCGGAGTACGACCGAAGTAACTACGACCGTGGCGGCTACGACCGCGGTGACTACGACCAGCGCGACGCCGCCCGCCGCGAGCTCCCCGAGCCCCCGTCCGGCTCGGGGCACGTCCACCGCGGCGGCCCCGTCGGCCCGAACCTGCCCACGAGCGGGGCGCCCGGCCCGCTGGCCGCACAGCCCGCACCGGCGACCGGCCCCGGTGAGCCGACCGCGCGGCTGAACCCGAAGTACCTCTTCGACACGTTCGTCATCGGCGCCTCCAACCGCTTCGCGCACGCGGCGGCGGTGGCGGTCGCCGAGGCACCCGCGAAGGCGTACAACCCCCTGTTCATCTACGGGGAGTCCGGGCTCGGCAAGACCCACCTGCTGCACGCGATCGGACACTACGCGCGCAGTCTCTACCCCGGCACGCGGGTGCGGTACGTGAGCTCGGAGGAGTTCACCAACGAGTTCATCAACTCCATCCGCGACGGCAAGGGCGACAGCTTCCGCAAGCGGTACCGCGAGATGGACATCCTGCTCGTCGACGACATCCAGTTCCTCGCGGACAAGGAGTCGACGCAGGAGGAGTTCTTCCACACCTTCAACACGCTGCACAACGCCAACAAGCAGATCGTGCTCTCCAGTGACCGGCCGCCCAAGCAGCTGGTGACGCTGGAAGACCGGCTGCGGAACCGTTTCGAGTGGGGTCTGATCACCGACGTCCAGCCTCCGGAGCTGGAGACACGTATCGCGATCCTGCGCAAGAAGGCGGTGCAGGAGCAGCTCAACGCCCCGCCCGAGGTGTTGGAGTTCATCGCCTCCCGGATCTCGCGGAACATCCGCGAGCTGGAGGGCGCGCTGATCCGGGTGACGGCGTTCGCCTCGCTCAACCGGCAGCCGGTGGACCTCGGACTGACAGAGGTCGTCCTGAAGGATCTGATCCCTGGCGGCGACGACTCCGCGCCGGAGATCACCTCGACGGCCATCATGAGCGCGACCGCCGACTACTTCGGGCTCACGGTCGAGGACCTGTGCGGCACCTCGCGCGGCCGCGCCCTGGTGACCGCGCGGCAGATCGCGATGTACCTGTGCCGTGAGCTGACGGACCTGTCGCTGCCGAAGATCGGCGCGCTGTTCGGCGGCCGCGACCACACGACGGTGATGCACGCGGACCGGAAGATCCGCAATCTGATGGCGGAGCGACGCTCCATCTACAACCAGGTCACCGAGCTCACCAACCGCATCAAGGCCGGCTGAGCGCCCGCAGGCGCACGAAGAAGGGCGTCCCCGGATGTGGTCCGGGGACGCCCTTCTTCGTGCGCCTGCCGACCGGCCCTTGTATGCCTGCCGAACCGGCCTTCACGCGCTCGCCGACCGGCGAGGGCCGGCCCTCGCGGCCCTCGGCGTCCCGTCCACTGTTCGATTTCAGCACCGGGTTACGGCCGTCCTCCACAGATGTGGCAACTTTCTCCCGTCCACATCCTGGGGACTGTGAAGTTGTCCCGAAACTGTCCACAGCCCTGCTTGTTGGGGCACCATCGAGCCAGGTCAACAGGCTGTGGATTCGTGGACAAACGATCTCCACAGCCTGTGGACGAGGCGGTGATCCACAGGCTGTGGACAAAGTTTTCCACCAGCAACCCACAGGCTGAAGCCAGTTGTCCCCAATGATCAGGCGCTTCTCCACACGCCTGTCCACTGTTCGGCAACATCACGCGCCTCCTCACCGGGTCGAGTGAAAGGCGTCACAGCAAGGTGCCGAGGCCGCCTGTGGGAAAGACCGGCAAACCTGGGGACGGAGCTGGGGAGAACTCGCCCCTCCCTGTGTACGGAGTGTGCAGAACTTTTTGTTCTCCACAGAAACCCCGAGTTGTCCACCGCCTCCACCCACAGGCCCGGTGGACAAAATCTTGGCCCTGAGCTGGGAAAACAAGGTTATCCACGGTATCCACAGGCCCTACTACTACTCCCAACTAGAGAGAGTGAGGAATTCGTTTCGAAGAGGGTCCTGTGCACAACTCGCCGGTTCGACGCCGACTGCCGCTCGTCACGACTTGACCCCGAGCGGCACCTACTGTCAGTGCAGTGCGTCAGACTGGTCCCCGGTGTCCTTCCCTCACAGAGGCCGACGACACCGAGGCAGACGACGAAGGCGAAGCAGGGCGTGAGAACGCCGGCAACAGCAGGAGGCGGCTTACGGTGAAGATCCGGGTGGAACGCGACGTACTCGCGGAGGCAGTGGCCTGGGCTGCGCGCAGCCTCCCGGCCCGTCCGCCGGCGCCGGTCCTCGCCGGCTTGCTGCTGAAGGCCGAGGAGGGGCAGCTGAGCCTGTCCAGCTTCGACTACGAGGTCTCCGCACGGGTCTCGGTGGAGGCGGAGGTCGAGGAGGAGGGCACGGTCCTCGTCTCGGGCCGTCTGCTCGCCGACATCTCCCGCGCGCTCCCCAACCGGCCGGTGGAGATCTCCACAGACGGTGTACGGGCGACGGTGGTGTGCGGTTCCTCGCGGTTCACACTCCACACCCTGCCGGTGGAGGAGTACCCGGCCCTGCCCCAGATGCCGAACGCGACGGGCACCGTCCCCGGTGAGGTCTTCGCGTCCGCCGTGCAGCAGGTCGCCATCGCGGCCGGCCGGGACGACACCCTGCCCGTCCTGACCGGTGTGCGCATCGAGATCGAGGGCGACACGGTGACGCTGGCCTCCACCGACCGCTACCGCTTCGCGGTCCGCGAGTTCCTGTGGAAGCCGGAGGACCCGGAGGCCTCGGCGGTCGCCCTGGTGCCCGCGAAGACGCTCCTGGACACCGCCAAGGCGCTGACCAGCGGCGACCAGGTGATCCTTGCGCTGTCCGGCTCGGGCGCGGGCGAGGGCCTGATCGGCTTCGAAGGAGCGGGCCGCCGCACCACCACGCGGCTGCTGGAGGGCGACCTCCCGAAGTACCGCACGCTGTTCCCGACCGAGTTCAACAGCGTCGCCGTCATCGAGACCGCCCCCTTCGTGGAGGCCGTCAAGCGCGTGGCCCTGGTCGCCGAGCGCAACACCCCGGTGCGGCTCAGCTTCGA
Organism: Streptomyces sp. TE5632; assembly: GCF_054061295.1. Lineage (NCBI taxonomy): Bacteria > Bacillati > Actinomycetota > Actinomycetes > Kitasatosporales > Streptomycetaceae > Streptomyces > Streptomyces sp. TE5632. The sequence continues at coordinate 2,602,301 of NZ_JBSSEA010000003.1, forward strand.
GCAGGGTGTGCTCATCCTGGAGGCCGGCTCCAGTGACGACGCACAGGCTGTGGAAAGGGTCGACGCCCAGCTGGAGGGCGATGACATCTCGATCGCCTTCAACCCGACGTTCCTGCTGGACGGTCTGAGCGCCATCGACTCCCCGGTGGCGCAGCTGTCGTTCACCACGTCCACCAAACCCGCGCTGCTCAGCGGCAGGCCTGCGGTGGACGCGGAGGCGGACGACGCCTACAAGTACCTGATCATGCCGGTGCGGCTCAGCGGCTGACGCCGCACCACCTGTCCGCGGCTGCCCTCGGCAGTCCACAGTTGTGCACAGTCCTTCCGGGCCCGGTGGACACCGGATCGTGGATACCGGTCAGAGCCGGACCCGGAAGTGGCCGTGAGCGAAGCCGCAGGTGAGGGCGTGCGCATGAGCGCGTATGCCCACAGATGTGCGTGAGCGCCCGGGTTTAGGGTCGTGTCGGTACGTAAGTGCCGCGGCACGCCCGTGCCGCCATGCCACGTCGCAACCTAAGGAACACAACTGATGGAGCTCGGTCTCGTCGGCCTCGGCAAGATGGGCGGCAACATGCGTGAGCGGATCCGCCGCGCGGGCCACACCGTCGTCGGATACGACCGCAACCCGGACCTCGCCGATGTCCACAGCCTGGAAGAACTTGTGGGCAAGCTCGAGGGCCCGCGGGTGGTCTGGGTGATGGTCCCGGCCGGCCAGGCGACGCAGTCGACCATCGATGAGCTCGCCGAGCTGCTCCAGCCCGGCGATGTCGTCGTGGACGGCGGCAACTCCCGATGGACGGACGACGAGAAGCACGCCGAGGAGCTGGCGGCCAAGGGCATAGGTTTCGTCGACTGCGGTGTCTCCGGCGGCGTCTGGGGCCTGGAGAACGGCTACGCGCTGATGTACGGCGGCGACAAGGAGAACGTCGCCAAGGTGCAGCCGGTCTTCGACGCCCTCAAGCCGGAGGGCGACTTCGGCTCGGTGCACGCGGGCAGGGTCGGCGCGGGCCACTTCGCCAAGATGGTCCACAACGGCATCGAGTACGCGATGATGCAGGCCTATGCCGAGGGCTGGGAGCTTCTGGAGAAGGTCGACTCGGTGACCGACGTCCGGGAGGTCTTCCGTTCCTGGCAGGAGGGCACCGTCATCCGCTCCTGGCTCCTCGATCTCGCGGTGAACGCGCTTCACGAGGACGAGCACCTGGACAACCTCCGGGGTTATGCACAGGACTCCGGTGAGGGACGCTGGACTGTGGAGGCCGCGATCGACCACGCGGTCCCGCTGCCGGCGATCACCGCGTCGTTGTTCGCGCGGTTCGCCTCCCGCCAGGAGGACTCGCCGCAGATGAAGATGATCGCGGCCCTGCGCAACCAGTTCGGCGGCCACGCGGTCGAGAAGAAGTAGTCCGAAGAGCCGGTCCGAAGAGCCGGTTCGAAAAAGTAGTCCACAGAGCGGCCGAGAGTGGCCACAGCACAGCCGTAGAAGCAGTCACGGGGCATCCCTGGCTGTCGTCCGCAGGACCCGTACGACGGTCCACAACGCCGGGGGAGGTCGGCGCACAACCATGCATGTCACGCATCTGTCGCTGGCCGATTTTCGTTCCTATCCCCGGGTCGAGGTCCCGCTCGACCCGGGGGTGACGGCCTTCGTCGGCCCCAACGGGCAGGGAAAGACGAATCTCGTCGAGGCGGTCGGCTATCTCGCCACACTCGGCAGCCACCGTGTCTCCTCCGACGCCCCGCTGGTTCGTATGGGCGCCGACCGCGCGATCATCCGGGCCCAGGTCCGGCAGGGCGAGCGGCAGCAGCTCGTCGAGCTCGAGCTGAACCCGGGCCGTGCCAATCGCGCCCGTATCAACAGATCCTCGCAGGTCAGGCCCCGGGACGTGCTGGGGATCGTCCGCACCGTGCTGTTCGCGCCCGAGGATCTCGCCCTGGTGAAGGGTGATCCCGGCGAGCGGCGCCGCTTCCTGGACGATCTGATCACGGCCCGTTCCCCGCGCATGGCGGGTGTCCGTTCCGATTACGACCGGGTCCTCAAGCAGCGCAACACGCTGCTGAAGTCGGCCGCGCTGGCCCGTCGGCACGGCGGGCGCACCATGGATCTGTCCACCCTCGACGTCTGGGACCAGCATCTCGCGCGTGCGGGCGCCGAACTGCTGGCTCAGCGTCTGGATCTGATCGCCGCGATCCAGCCACTCGCCGACAAGGCGTACGAACAGCTCGCGCCGGGCGGCGGGCCCGTCGCCCTGGAGTACAAGCCGTCGGCGCCCGGTGAGGCGCACACACGCGAGGACTTGTTCGAGCAGTTGTCGGTGGCTCTCGCCGAGGCGCGCAAGCAGGAGGTCGACCGGGGCGTCACCCTGGTCGGCCCGCACCGGGACGATCTGCTGTTCAAGCTCGGTCAGCTGCCGGCCAAGGGCTACGCCTCCCACGGCGAGTCCTGGTCCTACGCCCTGGCACTGCGCCTGGCCTCCTACGACCTGCTGCGTGCCGAGGGAAACGAGCCGGTGCTGGTGCTCGACGACGTCTTCGCCGAGCTGGACGCACGCCGCCGCGAGCGCCTCGCCGAGCTCGTCGCGCCGGGGGAGCAGGTCCTGGTGACCGCGGCCGTCGACGACGACGTTCCCCATGCGCTGTCGGGGACGCGGTTCGTCGTGGCCGAGGGGACGGTGCAGCGGGTATGAGCGGGCCCGGTCGGCCCGACGGCCCCCCCGCGGGGGGGCCCGGGGAAGCTCCTGAGCCCTCGGGGGTCGACCTGGCGCGTGTGGCGTTGCGCGCGGCCAAGGAGGCGGCCCGCGCACGTGGGGATGTGGCGCAGCAGAAGAAGCAGGCACGGCGCGGTGGCCTGCGCTCCGGCGCGCGCGGCGACCGGCGCGATCCCATGGCGCTCGGTGCGGCGATCAACCGGCTGCTCACCGAGCGTGGCTGGGAGGCCCCGGCCGCGGTGGGCGGGGTGATGGGGCGCTGGCCCGAGATCGTCGGTGAGGACGTGGCCAAGCACTGTGAACCGGAGCGCTACGACGAGGACGAGCGGGTGCTGTTCGTGCGCTGCGACTCCACGGCCTGGGCGACGAACCTGCGGCTGCTCGCCCCGACCCTGGTCGCCCGGCTGAACGAGGACCTGGGCCACGGCACGGTGAGGCTGATCAAGGTCAATGGACCGGGTGGCCCCGCACGCCGCTACGGCCCTCTGCGCGCTCCCGGGAGCACTGGTCCCGGGGACACGTACGGGTGACCCGGAGCCCTGTTCCAGGCCGCCCACAGCGAGGTGATCGACGTCACATCAGGGCTTTTCGGGAGTGCGTTCGGTCCCCCGGTGCCCCTTTCGTCGTACGGCCGGACGGGGTGCGGAATCGCCACCTGACTCCTAAGTAGCCAAGGGTTGACGGTCGGAAGCGCTGGGTGCCCTCGTGAGCCTCTTGGAGCCCCCATCCGCATACCGGGAGTCGGACGAGACCGGTTGAGGGCGGCACATGCGGACTCAGGCACCGGCAAACCCCCATCAATGTCCGAGCTACCGGTAGACTGGAGGCAATCCCGCCCCGACCGTGGGGACCGCCCGGGAAAAGCTGAGCAACGCTGATCAAGGCTTACCAACGCAACATGCCGCAGCCGCTCCGGCAACCCGCCGCCGAGCCTGGCTCGTGGTGTGCCAGAAAGGGCGCTTCGTGGCCGATTCCGGCAACCCCAACGAGAACATCCCGTCCACCGACACCGGCGTGAACAGCGAGGCGACCGCCCTCGACAGCGAGGTCACCGCCTCGTACGACGCCAGTGCCATCACCGTCCTCGAGGGTCTGGACGCGGTCCGCAAGCGACCCGGTATGTACATCGGTTCGACCGGTGAGCGAGGCCTGCACCACCTGGTGCAGGAGGTCGTCGACAACTCCGTCGACGAGGCGCTGGCCGGGCACGCGGACACGATCGATGTGACGATCCTGGCCGACGGCGGCGTCCGGGTCGTCGACAACGGCCGAGGCATTCCGGTGGACATCGTCCCCTCGGAGAACAAGCCGGCCGTCGAGGTCGTGCTGACCGTGCTGCACGCGGGCGGCAAGTTCGGCGGCGGCGGCTACGCGGTCTCCGGTGGTCTGCACGGCGTCGGTGTGTCCGTGGTGAACGCCCTGTCGAGCAGGATCTCCGTCGAGATCAAGCGTGACGGCCACCGCTGGACGCAGGACTACAAGATGGGCGTCCCCACGGCCCCGCTGGTCCGGCACGAGGAGGTGGAGGAGACCGGGACGACGGTCACCTTCTGGGCCGACCCGGACATCTTCGAGACCACCGACTACTCCTTCGAGACGCTCTCCCGGCGTTTCCAGGAGATGGCGTTCCTCAACAAGGGGTTGCGGATCAACCTCGCCGACGAGCGCGAGTCGGCGAAGGCCACCGCCGGGGCGGACGAGGCGGGTGAGGACGAGAAGCACGAGGTCAAGAGCGTCTCGTACCACTACGAGGGCGGCATCGTCGACTTCGTGAAGTACCTCAACTCCCGCAAGGGAGATCCGGTGCACCCCACCGTGATCGATCTCGAGGCCGAGGACAGGGACAAGCAGCTGTCCCTCGAGCTCGCCATGCAGTGGAACGGCGGCTACACCGAGGGTGTGTACTCCTTCGCCAACATCATCCACACCCACGAGGGCGGTACGCACGAAGAGGGCTTCCGTGCGGCGCTCACCAACCTGGTGAACAAGTACGCGCGCGAGAAGAAGCTGCTGCGCGAGAAGGACGACAACCTCACGGGTGACGACATCCGCGAGGGACTGACCGCGATCATCTCGGTCAAGCTGAGCGAGCCCCAGTTCGAGGGCCAGACCAAGACCAAACTGGGCAACACCGAGGTGAAGACCTTCGTTCAGAAGGTCGTCTACGAACACCTCAACGACTGGCTGGACCGCAACCCCAACGAGGCCGCGGACATCGTCCGCAAGGGCATCGCGGCGGCCACCGCGCGCGTGGCGGCCCGCAAGGCCCGCGACCTGACCCGCCGCAAGGGCCTGCTGGAGTCGGCGTCCCTGCCGGGCAAGCTCTCCGACTGCCAGTCCAACGACCCCACCAAGTGCGAGATCTTCATCGTCGAGGGTGACTCCGCCGGCGGCTCGGCCAAGTCCGGCCGGAACCCGCAGTACCAGGCGATCCTCCCGATCCGGGGCAAGATCCTCAACGTCGAGAAGGCGCGCATCGACCGGATCCTGCAGAACCAGGAGATCCAGGCGATGATCTCCGCGTTCGGCACCGGTGTGCACGAGGACTTCGACATCGAGAAGCTCCGCTATCACAAGATCATCCTGATGGCGGACGCCGACGTCGACGGCCAGCACATCAACACCCTGCTGCTGACGTTCCTGTTCCGGTTCATGCGGCCGCTGGTCGAGGCGGGGCACGTGTACCTCTCCCGTCCCCCGCTCTACAAGATCAAGTGGGGCCGGGACGACTTCGAGTACGCGTACTCCGACCGCGAGCGCGACGCACTGATCGAAATGGGCCGCCAGGCCGGCAAGCGCATCCGCGAGGACTCCGTCCAGCGCTTCAAGGGCCTCGGCGAGATGAACGCCGAGGAACTGCGCATCACCACGATGGACCAGGAGCACCGCGTCCTCGGCCAGGTCACCCTCGACGACGCCGCCCAGGCCGACGACCTGTTCTCGGTCCTGATGGGCGAGGACGTCGAGGCCCGCCGCGCGTTCATCCAGCGCAACGCCAAGGACGTCCGCTTCCTCGACATCTGAGTCGGTCTCAGCTGACCGCACCAGGAAGGACCTTCACCAGCAATGACCGACGAGAACACTCCCGTCACGCCTCTCGAGGACGCGGACGCGACCGGCATGCGCGTCGAGCCCGTCGGGCTCGAGACGGAGATGCAGCGCTCGTACCTCGACTACGCGATGTCCGTCATCGTCTCGCGTGCGCTGCCCGACGTACGTGACGGCCTCAAGCCCGTCCACCGCCGCGTGCTGTACGCCATGTACGACGGCGGCTACCGCCCCGAGCGCGGCTTCTACAAGTGCGCCCGCGTCGTCGGCGACGTCATGGGCAACTACCACCCGCACGGCGACTCCTCGATCTACGACGCGCTGGTCCGCCTCGCGCAGCCGTGGTCGATGCGGATGCCGCTGGTGGACTCCAACGGCAACTTCGGTTCCCCGGGCAACGACCCCGCGGCAGCCATGCGGTACACCGAGTGCAAGATGGCGCAGCTGTCGATGGAGATGGTCCGCGACATCGACGAGGAGACCGTCGATTTCAAGGACAACTACGACGGCCGCTCGCAGGAGCCGACCGTCCTGCCCGCACGCTTCCCGAACCTGCTGATCAACGGATCGGCCGGTATCGCGGTCGGTATGGCGACCAACATCCCGCCGCACAACCTGCGTGAGGTCGCCACCGGTGCCCAGTGGTACCTGGAGCACCACGAGGCCTCGAACGAGGAGCTGCTCGACGCGCTCATCGAGCGCATCAAGGGCCCCGACTTCCCGACCGGCGCCCTGGTGGTGGGCCGCAAGGGCATCGAGGAGGCGTACCGGACGGGCCGCGGCTCGATCACCATGCGCGCGGTGGTCGAGGTCGAGGAGATCCAGAACCGCCAGTGCCTGGTGGTCACGGAGCTGCCCTACCAGACCAACCCGGACAACCTCGCGCAGAAGATCGCCGACCTGGTGAAGGACGGCAAGATCGGCGGCATCGCGGACGTCCGCGACGAGACGTCGTCCCGTACCGGCCAGCGCCTGGTCATCGTGCTCAAGCGGGACGCGGTCGCCAAGGTCGTCCTGAACAACCTCTACAAGCACACCGAACTGCAGACCAACTTCGGTGCCAACATGCTGGCGCTGGTCGACGGTGTCCCGCGCACGCTCTCCCTGGACGCGTTCATCCGCCACTGGGTGAACCACCAGATCGAGGTCATCGTCCGCCGTACGCGGTTCCGGCTGCGCAAGGCCGAGGAGCGCGCGCACATCCTGCGCGGCCTGCTGAAGGCCCTGGACGCCATCGACGAGGTCATCGCGCTGATCCGGCGCAGCGACACCGTCGAGATCGCGCGCGGGGGCCTGATGGACCTCCTGGAGATCGACGAGATCCAGGCCAACGCGATCCTGGAGATGCAGCTCCGCCGCCTGGCGGCACTGGAGCGTCAGAAGATCGTCCAGGAGCACGACGAACTCCAGGCGAAGATCAACGAGTACAACGAGATCCTCGCCTCCCCGATCCGCCAGCGGGGGATCGTCAGCGCGGAGCTGGCCGCGCTCGTCGAGAAGTACGGTGACGACCGCAAGACCAAGCTGGTGCCCTATGAGGGCGACATGTCCATCGAGGACCTGATCGCCGAGGAGGACATCGTCGTCACGGTCACGCGCGGCGGCTACATCAAGCGCACCAAGACCGACGACTACCGGGCCCAGAAGCGCGGCGGCAAGGGCGTACGCGGAGCGAAGCTCAAGGAAGACGACATCGTCAACCACTTCTTCGTGTCCACCACGCACCACTGGCTGCTGTTCTTCACCAACAAGGGCCGGGTCTACCGGGCGAAGGCGTACGAGCTGCCCGACGCCGGCCGGGACGCACGCGGCCAGCACGTGGCCAACCTGCTGGCCTTCCAGCCGGACGAGTCGATCGCCGAGATCCTCGCGATCCGCGACTACGAGGCGGCGCCCTACCTGGTTCTGGCCACCAAGGCGGGCTTGGTCAAGAAGACGTCGCTGAAGGATTACGATTCACCCCGCTCGGGTGGCGTGATCGCGATCAACTTGCGTGAGCAGGAGGACGGTTCCGACGACGAACTGATCGGGGCTGAACTCGTCTCGGCGGATGATGATCTACTACTGATCAGCAAGAAGGCACAATCGATCAGGTTCACCGCGACGGACGAGACTTTGCGGCCCATGGGCCGTGCGACCTCGGGCGTGAAGGGCATGAGTTTCCGCGAAGGGGACGAGCTGCTCTCGATGAATGTTGTTCGACCCGGTACGTTCGTGTTCACTGCCACAGACGGCGGGTACGCGAAGCGGACCGCTGTCGACGAGTACCGCGTCCAGGGTCGCGGCGGCCTCGGCATCAAGGCTGCCAAGATCGTCGAGGATCGTGGGACTCTCGTCGGCGCGCTGGTGGTCGAGGAGACCGACGAGATCCTCGCCATCACGCTGTCGGGCGGTGTGATTCGCACGCGGGTCAGCGGAGTCAGGGAGACGGGCCGTGACACCATGGGCGTCCAACTGATCAATCTGGGCAAGCGCGATGCCGTGGTCGGCATCGCGCGTAACGCCGAGGCGGGACGCGAGGCGGAGGAAGTCGACGGCGACGTGGCCGTGGACGAGACCGACGAAGGTGCCGTGACCATCGGCACGGACGAGGGTGAGGCGCCCTCGGCCGAGTAGCACGAGGAGTGAGTCAGCGTGAGCGGAGCCACGGGCACCGGGCCGACCGGTACCAGTACGGGCACGGACGGCGGTGGCCGTGGCTCTGCCACGCGGGCGACAGATCCGCACACGACCAACCTGAAAGCGATCAAGTCGCCCGGCAAGGACTCGCCTTCGTCCGACAGACATGGATCCCAGGGGGGAACTGTGACGGACACCCGAGGCCCTCAGCAGAGCACGTCCGGACAGGGCGCCGCTGCTCATACGGCCTCACCGCTGCCGGGGGAACGGCAGCCGCAGCAGCAGGCGGGGCCGTACCACCCGCCGCAGGCCTACCAGGCGCAGGCCGGTACGGCAGAGGGCCCGGGCGGCGCGGTACGCCGCCCGCGCACCGGGGCGCGCACCACACCGCGCGTGCGCAAGGCGCGCCTGCGGGTGGCCAAGGCCGACCCCTGGTCGGTGATGAAGGTCAGCTTCCTGCTCTCCATCGCCCTGGGCATCTGCACGATCGTCGCGTCCGCGGTGCTGTGGATGGTCATGGACGCGATGGGTGTCTTCTCGACGGTCGGCGGCACGATCTCCGAGGCGACGGGCTCCAACGAGTCGAACGGCTTCGACCTCCAGTCGTTCCTGTCGCTGCCCAACGTGCTGCTGTTCACGACGATCATCGCGGTCATCGACGTCGTCCTGGCAACGGCTCTGGCGACCCTCGGTGCGTTCATCTACAACCTCTCCGCGGGCTTCGTGGGCGGCGTCGAGCTCACGCTGGCCGAGGACGAGTGAGCGGCGCCCGGCGGCTTCCCGGCCTGCTCTGACGGTCCCCCGACAACCGATTTTGGGACTGCCCGGGTCGTGCGCTAATCTTCAGGGGTCAGCGCGCGGGAGACATACCGCAGAGCGCGGCGGGGCTATAGCTCAGTTGGTTAGAGCGCATCCCTGATAAGGATGAGGCCACAGGTTCAAATCCTGTTAGCCCCACATCACCATGAGACCCTCGGCCGGTGCGGCCGGGGGTCTTTTGTGTCCGTCTTGGCGTGCCTCGTCTCGGCCCGCCGGCCCTCGCCTCGCCTCGCCTCGTCTCGCCCGGTCTGCTCCGTGCGCTTGCGCGGGGTGTGAGGGCTGGTGTGGGGAGGGGGGAGGCTCTGATCCCTCCGGACCCGTTCGCCGGTGGGGCGGGGGTGTGGTGGCGGCCGGGCCCTGACGCGTTCGGTGGGTGCGGGCATGGGGAAGGCCCGGTTGCTCGGTGCCGAGCAACCGGGCTTTTCGCGTGCCGTTGGGGCTGTACGCGAGTTCGCCGGGACTTCGGGGGAGCCGGAAACGGCACGGGTGGGGTGTGGTGAGGCAGTGGGCCTCCATGGGCCCGGCGGCTCAGCGCTGGAGCGGGAGGTGGCCGGTGCGGGGTGCTGCGGGGGGCGTGGTGTCGTCGGAGCAGGGGGTGGAGGCCGGGTCAGGGGCCACCGGGTTCGCGAGCGGGCGGTGGCGGCACCTGGGGGATCCTCCGTGGGCCTCCGCGCGGATGCGCTGTTTCATCGTGGGGGGCAGGGCACTCGTTTGGGACCAGGGCCGGACGGACGCGGCCGGCGTCGTCACGTCCGGGGCGATCTTGCTGTTGCGGGCCGTCTCGGTCTGGGATACCGCCGCGGCGGAGGCGGTCGTGGTGATGAGTCCGAGCGCCGTGCACAGCGCGAGGAAGGCGGTGACGATGGCGGTCCACAGCGTCATGACCTTGTTCCGGGCCATGGCCCCTCACTTTCGGGTCGGGCGATTTGCGTACTTTCCTCATGATGTGTATGTGGGCCGCGAAGTGGTGGACCAACGTCCGTGGCGCGTCGATGTTCAGATGAACACCACCCGGATGGTCGCAAGAGGGGAGGAAAGTGAAAGAGTGTGGAGGGAGATGGTCAAATTCACCGACTGTGCGGATGTGGTCACCCTCTGACCCGCTCGATGTGTTCCGCTCCTACTGCACGGTAAAGATGGGGAGTTGCACGACCGACACAGGTCACTGATCGGTATCGGTCGGTGTGTATAGTCGGGCGCCAGAGGTCCCCTACGTCAAGAAAGACGAGGTCGCGCGGTGAAGAAGCTTCTCCTGGTCGCACTGGCCGCCATCGGCGGGCTCCTCGTGTACCGCCAGATCCAGGCGGATCGCGCCGAGCAGGATCTGTGGACGGAGGCGACTGACTCCGTGCCCACGGGTTCGTGAGTACCGACATACGACGCTGAACAGACCCCGGCCGCGCTCGCGGTCGGGGTTTTGTGTGTCGTGAGGCCTTGCCGACGGGCCTTGTGCGCGGGGCAGGATGGGGCACGGTGCGACGTCAGGGCGACGACGAGGGGTGGCGCGTGAGGGGACGGCGGTGTAGGGCGTGGGGGCGGCACGCCCGGGCGGGACGTGGTCGGGCACCGGCTGCCGTGCGCGCGGGCGTGGTGACGCTCGCGTCGGTGATGCTGCTGGGGGCGCCGGGTGTGTCTGCCGCCTCCAGTGCCTCTGCCGTCTTCCCGAGGGCCGGGGCCGTCGAGGCGGTTTCCCGGGCTTCCGGCACTGTCGGGGTCCCCGAGGCCGTCCGCGCTGCTTCCGGGGCTCCTGGAGCTCCTGAGGAGTACGCCTTCACCGAGGGCGCGCAACGGATCGACGGGGCGGGGAGCACCGCCGAAGCCCTACGGCTGGAAGCCGGTCGGACCTACCGGAGCACCCTTCCGGCGAGCGGCAGGATCCACTACCTCCTGGAACTCGACGCCGGCTCGAACGTCTACGTCTCCGCCACCGCCGTCCCCCCGGGCGATGGCAGCGCCGCCGTCATCGACGGCGTCAAGGTGTCCGTGCAGGACGCGGACGGCCGCTCCTGCGACGTGGACACCGCGACCTTCGGTGCCGCCGCAAGCCCGCACCCGGTCGCCGCGTCGGCCGTGCGCGAGATCTCCCCCAGGAAATCCCTCTGCCAGGACGCCGGTACGTACTACGTGACCGTCGAACGCGCCGATCCGGACGGAAAGGGCGCCTCCCCCGACGCCTGGGAGCTGGAACTCACCACCGCGTCGGAACCGCGGCTGGAACGGACCGGCGCGACGACCGCGCCCGAGGAGTGGGACTCCGCCTCGCCCCGGCCCGTCACCGGGAAGGCACAACGGCGCTCGGGCGGCGCCGGTTTCACCGAGGCCACCCCGCTCGATGAGGGAGTCTGGCGGGACGACATCCGGCCCGGCCAAACGCTCTTCTACAAGGTTCCCGTCGACTGGGGCCGGCAGTTCCACGCCACCGCCGAACTGGGCAGTGCGAGCTCTGACGGCACCGGGTTCGTCCCCGCCGCCCTCGACCTGGACCTCTACAACCCCGTACGCGGACACGTCACGGACGTGGGTCTCGGCTACGACGGCAGACAGAAGTCGGGCAGCCTCCCCCCGCTCCCCCGCGTCGCGTACGCCAATCGCCATGCCACCGGTGCTCAGGTCGGCGCGATGCGCTTCGCAGGCTCCTACTACCTCGTCGCACACCTCAGGGCGGAGGTGGCGGACGACTTCGGTGACGGGCCCGTCCCACTGACGCTACGGGTACGGGTCAGCGGTGCGGCACAGGACGGGCCGGAGTACGCCGGGGAGTCCGCCCCGGCGGGTATCTTCGCGGTCACCGCGCAGGACCGCGAGGCGGCGGCCCGGGGCCGGTCCACGGACGACGGCACCGCGATGACGGCGCTCGCGGTGGGCGGTATCGGAACCGGCAGCGCACTGCTGGTGGGACTCGCCGTGTGGACGGTGGCCGCTCGCCGGAGAGCCGTCTCCCCGGACGATCCGGGCATCAGATCCGCGTGAGGGCCCATAACCCCACGGCATAGCAGGCCAGCGCCAGGAACAGGAGAGGGACGGCCACCCGGGCGGGAGGGCCGGGGCGGCGCCGTCGTCGCCGACCGGTCGCCCTGTGCCGTGAAACCGCCAGGTCCGAAGACGGAGCCTGCGGGTCGCGGGCGGTGTACTCGGCAGTGGAGGCATCGGCGCGATACGAGGCGGGGCCGAGATACGCCGAGGGCGGGAACGAGGGCGGGGACAGGGGGGAGCGCAGCGGGTGAGTGGGGTCGGCGCGGGCCACCCGCTGTGCGCCGTACGGGGGCTGGGACGGTGTGAGGCCCTGGGACTGTGCCCGGGCGTGCAGCACCTGTTCCGGTACCCGTCCCTGCCCCTGACCCGGTGGGGTGGGTGCGTGGGGCGGGCGGGCGGGGGCGGGGGAGGACGTGACCGTGGCCTGGGGCGGTGGCAGGTAAAAGCTTCCGGTGTCCGACACGGAGGGCTGACGCGGCGGTGCGGACGGTGCCGGACCGGTGCCGGCGACACCGTCCGCGGTGGATCGGCTCGCGGGAACCGGGCGGCCGCCCTCGCCGCCGTGGGGGGAGGCGCCGCCGTGGCCCGGTTCGGAACGGGAGGGTGAGTCGCCCTGCCAGGGGGTTCCGAGCAGGGCGCCTGCCGCTCCTGCCTCGGGCGCGCGGTCCGTCTCCCCGCCTTCCGGGGGCTGTCCCGCCCCTCCCGGACGGCTCGGGGTCGAGCGCACGCCCGAAGCCGCCTTCAGCGGGCCTTCGGGGCCGAAACCCGGGGGGAGCGGGCCGAGTTGGTCGAAGATCTCGATCAACTCGTCGTCGGGGCCGGGCGCCGGGAGGAGCTCCCTGGCCGCGGCCAGGGCCTTGCGCGCCCCCGTGGCCGTACGGAACCGTGCCTGCGGGTCCGGCTGCAGCAGGGTGGCCACGACCTGCCACAGCGGATCGGGGATGCCCTGGGGAGCCCCGGGCGTACCGTGCTCGGCGAAGTGCTGGATGAGCGCCTTGGCGTCCGGTTTGGCGCCCTCCAGCAGATACAGCGCGACCAGGCCCACCGCGAACAGGTCCGCGGGGAAGTCCGGTTCGGAGCCCATCAGCTGCTCCGGCGCGAGATAGCCGGGCGTGCCCACCACCAGGTCGGTCTCGGTCAGGCGCGGTTCACCGAGCCGCATGGCGATACCGAAGTCGGACACCCGCAGACGTGGTCTGCCCGTACCGGTGGCTTCCAGGAGCAGGTTGGCGGGCTTGATGTCGCGGTGCACGACGCCTTCCGTGTGCACCGCGGTGAGCCCCGCCAGCAGCTGGTCGAGCAGGGTACCGACGAACGTCGGCGGCAGGGGCCCGTAGTCGCCTATGAGGTGAACCAGTGAACCGCCGGCGACCAGGTCCATGGTGAACAGGACCTTGTCGTCGTCGGCGGCCCAACTGCTGGGGGCGAGTACATGGGGGTGATCGATCCGCAGGGCCTGCTCGCGCACGAAACGGAGCAAGGAGTGGGCGTCGCTCTGCAACAGGACCTTGGCCGCCACATAGCGGCGACGGCGGTGGTCCCAGGCACGCCAGACGGCACCGACGCCCCCGCGCCCGATCGGGTCGACCAGTTCGTACCGGCCGGCAAAGACCTCACCCATGGCTGTACGTCGCTCCTCCCCCAGCGGGATCTCCCCTTGCCTTACCCCTTTGCCTACCCCTTCTGCCCCTGCCTCGACTGCGGCCGGGGGATCAGTTCTGGTGGGACTGGTAGTGCGCGACCGCGTCGGAGGTGCGGCCGGCGCCGTAGACCCGGAGGAACTCTGCCAGCTCGGGGTGGGTCGGGGCGAGGGAGTCGGCGGCGTCGATGATGTCGCCGGCAGCGGCCACCGAACGCAGCAGTGACTGGATCTCCCGCACCACCCGCTTGACCGTGGGCGCGCCCGAACCGCTCGTCGTCTGCGTGGTGTTGTTGAGCACCGACCCCCCCTGCGACTTCTTGATCTCCTCCATGCGCTCGGTCGCCTCGGCCGCGCTGACACTGCCGTCCGTGACCTGGACCGCCAGGTCCTGCAGCAGCTGAACCCGCTGGACCACCGCGGGGTTGCCGATCTTCGCCCGTTGACCGCTCATCAGCTGCGACAGCATCGGTGCGGACAGTCCCAGTACCCCAGCGAGACGGGCCTGGTTGAGGCCCAGGTCGTCTATGAGCTTACGGAAGAGCGTCCCCAGCGGCTCCCCGTACCAGTTCCGCTGCAGTTCCCGCGCTCTTGCGGTGGCTTCCTGCTGTGCGGCGTCCATGGCGTCTCCCCATCGCTTCCCCGAGAACCGTGGTTCGCTGTAGCGAACCACGCCGAGCATCTTACGGAGAGTGGTTGGTCACGGGGACCCCCAATCTTTTTGCGGAACCCCCCGGGGGACCCGGTACTCTTGTTTCCGGCGCCCACCCGGATGTGCTTGTTCCTGGTGGACGCTTCACACACGGGGCCTTAGCTCAGTTGGTAGAGCGCTGTCTTTGCATGGCAGATGTCAGGGGTTCGACTCCCCTAGGCTCCACAAGGAAACCCCTCCCACCTGCGGAAAGCAGGTGGGAGGGGTTCTTGCTCAGTAACTCCGGGAGCCGGGCGTCACGGCTCCAGGGAGCCTTCGTGGCCCTGGCTCCAGGCCCGGGGCCCCGGGCTCACCGGGCTGTTTCACGTGAAACAGCCCGGTGCGGCAGAAGACGCTGAAGTCTCCCGCCCCACCGGGCTGTTGGTGCCGCAGGCGAGGGATGTCGTAGACCGCCGGCACCGAGATCTTTCGATGCCGCCCGAGTGTCAGGGCTGCTCGTCGCGCTTGGCGGCCTCCTCCTCGGCCTCCTTCGCCCGGACCTCGGGATCGAGGCTGGAGCCGCGGCTGCCGTCCACGGACGACAGCGTGCCCGGCTCCCCGACATCGGTCGCGGCCGGCGGTTCCACCAGCCAGTCCGGGTTGGCCTGCTTGTCCCACCACTTCCAGGCGGCGAACGCGCCGCCGGCGACGGCACCCAGGACCACGATCACCTTCGCGGCCCGGCCGGCCTTCGCGCGCCGCCGCTGCCTGCGGACGAGCTTCTGGATCTGTTTGGCCGAGACCTGACCGCGCAGTGCGGCCAGTACCGCCGCACTGCGGGCCGCGGCCTCGTCCCGCGCCGGACCGGCGGCGGCCCTGGCCTGCTCGATCCTCGGCCGGGAGTACTCCGCCGCCTGCTGAGCGGCCTTGCGGGTCCGGACGGCAGCCTCGTGAGCAGCCAGATCGACCTTCGGCGGCACATGGCTCCGGGCCTGTTCCAGATACGGCTGCACATGGGCGCCGTACTGGACGCGGGCCTGCCCTGCGGCCTGGGTCACCTTGGGCGCCAGCCGTACGCGCGCCTCCTGTGCGTAGTGCGCGGCTTTCACCTTGGCCGTGTCGGCGTAGGGCGCCACCACTTCCGCGGCATGCAGCACGCTGTCCTTCGCCGAATCAGTCGCGGCGCGCACGCTATCGATGCGGGTCACGGTTCCTCCTCCTCGGTGGCGTACGTTTTTCGACTGTCCACCCATTTACGGATCATGCCTTCCGCCTCGCCGCCGGGCATGCGCGGAGGGGCATACGGGTGCCGATGGCATTGATCGAGTGCAATAGCGGATGAACACGGGAGAACGGGAGCTTGTCGTCGACAATGCCACGGATCGTTCCCGAGTGCCCCCGTCACGGAAGGACTCACCCGGTTTTCTGCAAGCGGTTCGGCCCTGTTGCCCTCCTGTGAACGGGCGACGGGCGACTGGACGCCCCGTCCGTGCGAGGATCGGGGAGTTACGGAAAGACAACGGAAGGCACATCGTGGCTGATCAGCTCTACGCCACCCTGAAGACCAACAACGGCGACATCGAGGTCCGGCTCTTCCCGAACCAGGCGCCGATCACCGTCAAGAACTTCGTCGAGCTCGCCAAGGGCGAGCGGGAGTGGACCCACCCGGAGACGGGCGCCAAGTCCACGGACAAGCTCTACGACGGCACGGTCTTCCACCGGGTGATCAGCGGCTTCATGATCCAGGGCGGTGACCCGCTGGGCAACGGCACCGGCGGTCCCGGCTACCAGTTCGAGGACGAGTTCCACCCGGACCTGCGCTTCGACAAGCCCTACCTGCTGGCCATGGCCAACGCGGGCCCGGGCACCAACGGCTCGCAGTTCTTCATCACCGTCTCCCCGACGGCGTGGCTGAACCGCAAGCACACCATCTTCGGCGAGGTCACCGACGCCGCGAGCCAGAAGGTGATCGACACCATCGCGGCTACGCAGACCAACCCCCGCACCGACCGTCCGGTCAACGACGTCGTCATCGAGTCGGTCGAGATCCGCGAGGGCTGAGGGCGCCGCAAGGGCCGAGTACGGCCCTGCCCCCAGGAGCGCGAAAGCCCCCAGAGGGAACCAATCGCCCCGCCCATCCGTAAGGATGGGCGGGGCGGGGCTTTTTCCACACGACCTAGGGGATCCCATGGACGACCAGGCTGCAGGCAGCCCGCAGGACGCCCGCAGTCTCCCGGTCTGCTATCGCCACCCGGACCGCGAGACCGGCATTCGCTGCACCCGCTGCGAGCACCCGATCTGCCCCGAGTGCATGGTCAGCGCCTCGGTCGGTTTCCAGTGCCCCGAATGCGTCCGTGGGGGAGGCCCGGGCGCCGGGCACGCGCCCGCCGCCTCGGTGCCCCGCACGATCGCCGGCGGCACCGTCGCCGGGGACCCCCGGCTGATCACCAAGATCCTGCTCGGGATCAACGCCGCGGTGTTCATCGCGGTGCATGTCCGGCCGTCGCTGCTGGGCCACCTCATGCTGATCGGGACCTGGCCGCCGTCCGGCCCCGTCGAGGGCGTCGCCGAGGGCGAGTGGTACCGCCTGGTCACCTCGATGTTCACGCACGAGGAGATCTGGCACATGGGCTTCAACATGCTCGGCCTGTGGTGGCTCGGCGGACCGCTCGAGCAGGCTCTGGGCCGGGCCCGTTATCTCGCGCTGTACCTGATCTCGGGCTTGGCGGGCAGTGCGCTGACCTATCTGCTGGCCCCGGGGACCACGGCCTCACTCGGTGCCTCCGGTGCCATTTTCGGGCTGTTCGGTGCGACGGCCGTCCTGGTGCGCCGGCTCAACTACGACATACGGCCGATCATCGCCCTGCTGGTGGTCAACCTGGTCTTCACCTTCAGCCCAGGCTTCAACATCGCCTGGCAGGCCCATATCGGAGGGCTCGTCGCCGGTGTGGTGATCGGGTACGCCATGGTCCACGCCTCGCGCGAACGGCGAACTCTGATCCAGTATGGAACCTGTGCACTGGTTCTTGCCGTGGTCGTGTTGATGGCCCTGCTGAGGACAGCCCAGCTCGCCTGAGCACCGGTTGTCCACAGTCTGTGCCGGATCTTGTGCACAGTGTGCAGGAACATCTGTGCCCGCTGTCGCTGACCCGTGTTTCCGCAGGTCAGCGACGCGCGAACGTGCTTTCGGTTGCTGGTGCTTCTGTCACACCGGCGTCAACCTCCGGCAGGTTATCCACAGATCGTCGTTTCTTTTCCCCATGCTGTGGACATGCCTGTGGATAACTCAGTGGATAGCCCTGCCCAGAGCTGGTGGACAACTCTGCCCTGAACCGCCGGGCGGTTCAGGGCAGGGCTGGGGCAGAGCCGTACTGCTCGGCGCTACTTCCACTGCGTCGAGACGCCGAAGCCGCCGGCGATGAATCCGAAGCCCACCACGATGTTCCAGTTGCCCAGCTCGAGGACGGGCAGCTTGCCGTCGGTGACGTAGAACACGACGATCCAGGCCAGGCCGATCAGGAACAGGGCCAGCATCACCGGTGCGACCCAGGAACTGCTGGTCAGCTTGAGATCGGTCGTCTGCTTCGCCGGCGGGGGCGTGTAGTCGGCCTTCTTGCGGATACGTGACTTCGGCACGAGGGTCTCTCCTGTCGATGCGCTGCGTGGCCGCGCAGGGAACTGGGTCGTGCTCGGGGCGGTTGCAAGGGGACTCCGAGCGCTCCCCCGGGCGTCAGTTAGCGTAGTGCTTCCGTGGCGCCGAAGGAGATAAGGGTACGTTGAGCAATTCTGCCGACTCCCCAGGGACGGAATCCAGCCCTGTCCGCCGACGCGGCTTCCGGCCCGTCCGGATGCTCACCGCGGGTGTGTTCGCCCTCGCGGGTCTTCTCTTCTTCACCAGCTTCAACACGGCGAAGGGCACCAACATCCGCACGGACGACTCCCTGTTGAAGCTGTCCGACCTCATTCATGAGCGAAGCCACAAGAACGGCGCGCTGGAGGAGTCCAACGGGGCGCTCCGGGGAGACATCGAGTCCCTCGCCGAGCGCGACGACGGCAGGACCGAGGCGGAGGACGACCAGCTCGCCGACCTGGAGCACCGCGCGGGCACGCAGAAACTCAAAGGCGAGGCCATCACGGTCACGCTCGACGACGCCCCACCGAACGCCACCGCCAAGCTTCCCGGATACCCCGAGCCGCAGCCCGACTACCTGGTCATCCATCAGCAGGACCTCCAGGCCGTGGTGAACGCGATGTGGCAGGGCGGCGCCGAGGGCATCAAGGTCATGGACCAGCGGCTGATCTCCACCAGCGCGGTGCGCTGTGTGGGCAACACCCTGATCCTCCAGGGCCGCGTCTACTCACCGCCGTACAAGATCACGGCGGTCGGCGATCCGGAGAAGCTGAAGAACGCGCTCGCGGCCTCCCCGTCGATCCAGAACTACATGGTGTACGTCAACGTCTACGGGCTCGGCTGGAAGGTCGAGGACGAGGGGTCGGTGACCCTGCCCGGCTACTCGGGCACAGTGGACCTGCACTACGCGAAGCCCGTGGAGCAGTAGAGCCCATGGGGTGGACCCCGGGCCGGACGGACTCCGGGAGCGGGGCCGGGAGCCGCCGGTGAGCCCGGTCCGTACAAAACCGTGCCCCCGGACATCGAGGTGATCGACCCTGCGCCACGTACTTCCGGATACACGCGTCCCGGCCGCTGTCCGACGCTGACGACGTGCGAACCGGAACGGGGCACAGTCATCGGCTGACCGTCCGGGTGCATCCGGACTCCACGCAGCCTGTGGAGGCCGGGAAACCGGAGGCGTTACGCCGTTAGTCTGGTGACGAACGGCGTGGGTCCGGTGCCGTGGTGCGACGGAAGGGACGGCATGTACAGCTGGATCTGGCGGCATCTGCCGGGGAACGGGTGGGCGAAGGCGCTCATCTCACTCGTGCTGATCATCGCTGTGGTCTATGTCCTCTTCCAGTACGTCTTCCCCTGGGCCGAGCCGCTGCTGCCCTTCAACGATGTGACGGTGGACAACCAGTGAGCGCGCGGATTCTCGTCGTCGACAACTACGACAGTTTCGTCTTCAACCTGGTCCAGTACCTGTACCAACTGGGTGCCGAGTGCGAGGTGCTGCGCAACGACGAGGTGTCGACGGCGCATGCGCAGGAGGGTTTCGACGGCGTGCTGCTGTCCCCGGGGCCGGGTACTCCCGAACAGGCCGGTGTCTGTGTGGACATGGTGCGGCACTGTGCGTCGGCCAAAGTGCCCGTCTTCGGCGTCTGCCTCGGTATGCAGGCCATGCAGGTGGCCTACGGCGGTGTGGTGGACCGTGCGCCCGAGTTGCTGCACGGGAAGACCTCGCCGGTCGAGCACGAGGGCAAGGGCGTTTTCGCGGGCCTGCCCTCACCGTTCACGGCGACGCGCTACCACTCCCTGGCGGCCGAGCCGGCCACCGTACCGGCGGAGCTGGAGGTGACGGCCCGGACACCGGACGGCATCGTGATGGGTCTGCGCCACCGTGAACTGCTCGTCGAGGGAGTGCAGTTCCATCCCGAGTCGGTGCTCACCGAGCACGGGCACCGGATGCTCGCCAACTGGCTGGAGGAGTGCGGGGACGACGGAGCGGTGGCGAGGTCGGCGGGGCTGGCCCCGGTGGTGGGCAGGTCGTCGGCGTGACCGCGCTGCGTCCCGAGCGCGAGTCCGGTGCCGGATACGGGCAGTCCTTCACGGACGGTTCCCCGTACGGCGCCGGCGGCGAGCAGGGGACCCCGTACGGGCAGCAGCCGTACGGGGAGCCCGGCGCGTACGGGGCGCCCGGCAGGTTCGGGGACGGCGGCTGGTACGACACCACTCAGCAGGGCGCCTACTCATACGGCGGTGCGGGCGCGGTCGGGGGCGGTGCCGCCGGGGGCGGTGCCGGCGGGGTCGACGACAGCACCGCGTATCTGCCGCCCGTCGACGAGGAGACGGTGGCGCTGCGGATCCCCGATCCGCCGGAGCGCACGGAGTACGACGCGGGCACGGAGTACGACGCGGGCACGGGGGCCGCGCCGTACGGCTCGCACGGGGAGTCCTCGGCGGCTTCCGCGGCTCCCGGAGGCCGGGCGGCGCGCAGGAAGGCCGCCAAGAAGCGTCAGGGGCGCCGTGGCGGCGCGAATCGGCCCGCCGAGGCCCTGGACGCACCCCACGGCCACGACGCCCCACAGGCGCCGCTCTCGCGTGTGGAGGCGCGGCGGCGGGCACGGGAGCGGAAGCCGAGTGCCGCCGTCGTCGCGAGCCGGGGGATCGGCGAGGTGTTCATCACCTGCGGTGTGCTGATGCTGCTGTTCGTCACCTACCAGCTGTGGTGGACGAATGTGCGCGCGCAGGCCCAGGCCGGTAAGGAGGCCAGTGACCTCCAGAGCGACTGGGCCAGTGGCAAGCGCAGTCCGGGGGCGTTCGAACCGGGCAAGGGTTTCGCGCTGCTGCACATTCCGCGGCTGGACGTGGTCGTGCCGATCGCCGAGGGGATCGACAGCAAGAAGGTGCTCGACCGGGGCATGGTGGGCCACTACGCGGAGGGCGCGCTGAAGACGGCGATGCCCGACGCGAAGGAGGGCAACTTCGGGGTCGCGGGGCACCGCAACACGCACGGGGAGCCGTTCCGGTACATCAACCGGCTGGAGCCGGGCGACCCGATCGTGGTGGAGACGCAGGACACGTACTTCGTCTACAAGATGGCGTCGATCCTGCCGGTGACCTCGCCGAGCAACATCAGCGTGCTCGAACCGGTCCCGAAGGAGTCGGGCTTCAAGGAGCCCGGCCGCTACATCACGCTGACCACCTGTACGCCGGAGTTCACCAGCAAGTACCGCATGATCGTCTGGGGCAAGATGGACGAGGAACGGCCGCGCAGCAAGGGCAAGCCGGATGCGCTCGTCAGTTAAGGGCAGAGGAAACGTGGCAGCGACCGCCGACGACACCGAAGAGCACACCGCCAGGCCCGCGTCACCGTCGCCTCCGGCGCGCCGCCGCATGGGGCCGGTCGCGATCGCGGTGAGCGCGCTCGGGGAACTTCTCATCACCGTGGGCCTGCTGCTCGGCCTGTTCGTCGTCTACTCGCTGTGGTGGACGAACGTGCTCGCCGACCGCGCGGCGGACAAGCAGGCGGACAAGGTGCGTGACAACTGGGCCCAGGGGCCCGGCACCGGCACCGGCGGCGGCCCCGCCTCCTACGACAGCAAGGACGGGATCGGCTTCCTGCACGTGCCCGCGATGGGCAACGACATCCTGGTCGAGAAGGGCACCACGATGAAGGTGCTCAACGACGGCGTCGCCGGCTACTACACCGACCCGGTGAAGGCGACCCTGCCGACCTCCGGCAAGAAGGGCAACTTCTCGCTGGCCGCGCACCGGGACGGCCACGGGGCCAAGTTCCACGACATCCACAAGATCAAGGAAGGCGACCCGATCGTCTTCGAGACGAAGGACACGTGGTACGTCTACAAGACCTACGCGATCCTTCCCGAGACCTCGAAGTACAACATCGAGGTCCTCTCCAAGGTCCCAGAGGAGTCCGGCCGCAAGAAGGCCGGCCACTACATCACCCTGACGACCTGCACCCCGGTGTACACCAGCACGTACCGCTACATCGTCTGGGGCGAACTGGAGCGCACGGAGAAGGTCGACAAGGACCGGACCCCACCGAAGGAACTGCGCTGACCGAAGTCCTCCGAGGACCTCAGTCCCCTGACATGACGGAGGCCCGAAGCCGCAACCTGCTCTCGCGGCTTCGGGCCTTTGTGATCCGCCGCTACCGCAGAGCCTTGAGACGCACTCCGGCGGTCCAGGCCTCCACTTCTTCCCGATTGACCGTGACGACTCCGGTCAGATCGGCGATCGCCTGGGACTCGTGGCTGAATTCGCAGGTGGCGACGGAGAGCGCGAGGTCCACCCGGCCGATGGCACACGCCGCGCCCGCGAACCTCTGCATGTCGGCGCTGGGCACGGTCCAGCGGCGGGACCGGTTCTTGCACTGGACGGCCACGGTCCGCCCGTCCGCGGTGCGGCCGGTGATGTCGATGCCCCTGTCGCTGCGGGCCTGCCGTACGACGACATCGGTGCAGACGTCGCGCCGCAGCAGGTCGGCGACATGCTGTTCGAACGCCTGCCGGGTCATCGCCTTGAGTGTCGACCTGACGTTCTCCGCGGGAGCCTCTCCTTCCAGAGTGGCGAGGCGCTTGTGATGCCGGCACAGCCTGCGTTCGACGTTCTCGATGTCCTTGCGGAGTTCGAGGAGCTCGTGGCGGTGTTCACCGGACGTGGCGATCAGGGCGTTGAACATCGGCACGACCGTCCTGCCGAGGATGTGGGTGATGCGCCGGTCGATGCGGGCGTCGAGAGAGGTGAAGTCCGCGGGAGCAGGGTTTTCCACAGGCTGTGTGCGAGCCAGGTGCTCCACATCGAGCAGGTACACACGCACCTGACGTGCGACTTCGCTGCGCCGGAGGAGCATGGCGACGTTGAGGACGGCGTGGCGGGACCAGATGGCGAGAGCGGAGCGAGGCTGTGGATGGCCATAGGAACTCAGGTTGAGTTCCTTGAAATTCTGCAGCTCTGAGCCACGCAGCGCCCACATTCCGTTGGACTGGAGCTCTTGGCGGTGGCGGCTGAGCAGGTTGTTGACGACCGTATCGGCCACCTCGAAGTACGCCGCCACCATCGCCGTCGTCACATGCATGCCGTCCGGCAGCAGCGACAGGGCCTTGACCCTGTCGAGCACGTCCGTGCGGTCCAGCACGCTGCTGCGCAGCGACGGCGATTCCAGCGGTACTGATTCCTTGATCATCGCCTGCCCCTTCGGGGCTCGTGGTCGGGACAGAACTCATTGCGCCACCCCACCCGATCAACGAGCCGTGGCACGCGAAGGCACGAGCGAGGCAAGGACGTGCGTTCAAGGGCCGGGGCTCCGCTGTGGGTGGGTGAGAGGGGATCCGGCGGGCCTGTGGACAACTGGCCAACGGGAGTGACATGTTGTCACTCCCGAATTGCCGCAGGTCAGCGTGTTGAGGACACCGCAGAGGGAGGCTCGGGAGCGGGACTGGATCCCACTGGCCTCCTTGGAGGAGGTCAGTTCTGTACATGCCCGTACGCGGGTACGCCAGAGCCCCGGCGCCCTCCGGAGAGGGGGCCGGGGCTCTGGCGTGTTCGGGGTGTTCCAGGAGGTGTCAGTCTCTGTTCCCGCCGGTGAGGCCGCCGAAGATGCCGCCGGGGCCGCCACCGTTGTTACCGCCGTTGTTGCCGCCCGGGTCCACGGTGATCAGGGTGACCGCCGTTCCCTTGTCGACCGGGTTGCCCTGGCCGGGGTCGGCGCCGAAAACGAGGGAGTTGGGGTCCCGCGAGCCCTTGATGTCACCGACCGCCAGCCCGGCCTCCCCGAGCATCTTCTGGGCGTTCTCGAGGGTCTGGCCGTTGACGTTCGGGACGGTGACCTTCTCGGCCTCCTTGGCCTTGCCGATCTGGATGGTCACCGGCGAGTTCTTGGGGAGCTGGGTACCCCGCTGAG
Organism: Streptomyces sp. TE5632; assembly: GCF_054061295.1. Lineage (NCBI taxonomy): Bacteria > Bacillati > Actinomycetota > Actinomycetes > Kitasatosporales > Streptomycetaceae > Streptomyces > Streptomyces sp. TE5632. Next base: position 2,626,280 of record NZ_JBSSEA010000003.1, read on the forward strand.
GGTCGGTTCCAATGACCCTGCCGACCAGGTCAGGGTTGTCGGTCTCCACGTCGGTGCAGTTACCGACGAGGTCATTGGCCGTCATCTGAACCTTGGCATCGTCGCAGGACTGATTGCTGACATCGGGCACGGTGGATTTCTCCGCCGCCCTGGCGACGGTGAGGGTGATCGTGGTGCCCTTCTCCTGCTCCGTGTCGCCTGCGGGGTCCTGTCCGATGACGATGCCCGGGGTCTGGTCCGACACTTCAGTCTTCTGCTCGACGTCGAAGCCCTTGTCCTCGAGCTGTGACTTCGCCTTCTCGTAGGACAGCCCCTGCACATCAGGCACCGCCACCTTGGGCGCCCCGGTGGACACCACCAGGTTGACGGTGGATTCCTTCTTGACTTCTGTGTCCGGTTCGAGGTCCTGCTCGCAGATCTTGCCCTTGCTCTGGTCCTCGCAGGGCTCGGAGGTGAACTTGAGGACCAGGTCGGAGTTGGTGGCCAGCTTCTCGGCTTCGGTCTCTGTCTTGCCGACGAAGTTCGGGACCGAGACGTCGTCGTTGCCCACGCCGCCGTTGCCGCTGAAGATCGAGCGGCCGAGCAGGATCGCGCCGATCAGGACCAGGACGCCCGCCGCGACCAGCAGTATCGTCGAGGTGTTGTTCTTCTTCTGCTGCTGGCGGCGCCTGCCGGGGCGGTCGTCGTAGCCGTAGCCGCCGTCGTCCGGGTTCATGGGCGGCAGCATCGAGGTGGCGGCGCCGGCGTCCGTGCGCAGAGCCGTCGTCGCCTGGTTGTCGGGGTAGCCGCCGTAGCCGACCGAGCCCATCGCCGCGGTGGCCGCGACCGGCTGGCCGTCGAGGTAGGCCTCGATGTCGGCGCGCATCTCGTCGGCCGACTGGTAGCGGTAGTCGGGGTCCTTGACGAGCGCCTTCAGCGTGATCGCGTCTATCTCGGGCGTGACCTCGGGGTCGAAGACGCTCGGTGCCTGCGGTTCCTCGCGGACGTGCTGGTAGGCGACCGCGACGGGGGAGTCGCCGACGAACGGGGGACGGACGGTCAGCAGTTCGTAGAGCAGGCAGCCGGTGGAGTAGAGGTCGGAGCGGGCGTCGACCTGTTCGCCTTTGGCCTGCTCGGGCGAGAGGTACTGCGCGGTGCCGATGACCGCGGAGGTCTGGGTCATCGTCATGCCGGAGTCGCCCATCGCGCGGGCGATGCCGAAGTCCATGACCTTGACCTGGCCGTTGCGCGTCAGCATGACGTTCGCCGGCTTGATGTCGCGGTGGACGATGCCGGCCCGGTGCGAGTACTCCAGTGCCTGGAGGATGCCGATGGTCATCTCCAGCGTCCGCTCCGGCAGCAGCTTGCGGCCACTGTGCAGGAGTTCCCGGAGCGTGGAGCCGTCGACGTACTCCATGACGATGTACGGGATGGAGACCCCGTCGATGTAGTCCTCGCCCGTGTCGTAGACCGCGACGATCGCGGGATGGTTGAGCGAGGCGGCCGACTGGGCCTCCCGGCGGAACCGGGCCTGGAAGGACGGGTCGCGCGCGAGGTCGGCGCGTAGCGTCTTCACAGCAACGGTGCGGCCGAGGCGGGTGTCATGCGCGAGGTAGACCTCCGCCATGCCACCGCGGCCGAGCACGTGGCCCAGTTCGTACCGGCCGCCGAGGCGACGCGGCTCTTCCATAGCTAACTACCAGCCCTCTCCGTCGGTCCCGGTCGGCACGTTCGTGCGGCCGGAGGCTGCCGTCCGGGCCCTACCGTACCCGGCTCGCTTTGTGTGACCTGGCCAAGTACGTCAGCCGATACAGGACCGGTACCGCAACGTGCACCGATGTGAAGCAGACGTGACCGGGGTCACTGCTTGCCCTTGACGACCGCCTCCATCACGCTCTTCGCGATCGGGGCCGCGAGGCCACCGCCGGAGATGTCGCCGCGCACGGCGTCGTCGTCCTCGATGATCACGGCCACGGCCACCGGTGAGCTGCCGTCCTCGCCCTTGGCGTAGGAGATGAACCACGCGTAGGGATTCTCGCTGTTGTCCACGCCGTGCTGGGCGGTACCCGTCTTGCCGCCGACGGTGACGCCCTCGATCCGCGCCCTGCTGCCGGTGCCCTCGGAGACGACGGTCTCCATCATCGACTGGAGTATCTGCGCGTTCTCCGCCGACATCGGCTCGCTCAGCTTCTCCGGGTCCGTCTTCTCGATGGTGTCGAGGCTCGGGGCCTGGAGTTCGTCGACCATGTACGGCTTCATCAGGGTGCCGTTGTTGGCGATGGCGGCGGTGACCATGGCCATCTGCAGCGGGGTGGTGGCGGTGTTGAACTGGCCGATGGAGGAGAGCGCGGTCTGCGACTCGTTCATGTCGTCGGAGAAGACCGAGGCGCTGGAGCGGACCGGGACGAACTGTTCCTCGGTGAAGCCGAACTTCTTGGCGTACTCGAGCATCGTGTCGTTGCCGAGGTCCGCGCCGATCTTGCCGAAGACGGTGTTGCAGGAGACCCGGAGCGCCTCGCGCAGGGTGGCGTCCTCGCAGGGGATGTTGCCGTCGTTCGGCAGCTCGGTCGTGGTGCCGGGCATGATCCACGGCAGGGGCGTGTCGGTCTTCTCGTCCGCGCTCTTGTACAGCCCCTCCTCCAGGGCGGCGGCGGCGGTGAGGACCTTGAAGGTGGAGCCGGGCGGGTAGACCTCGCGCAGTGCCCGGTTCTGCATCGGGTCGGCGGGGTTGTTCTTCTTCTGCAGCTTCTGCCAGGCCTCGGCGTCGGAGTTGCTGTAGCCGGCGAACACGGACGGGTCGTAGGAGGGGAAGGAGGCCAGGGCCAGGATCTTGCCGGTGGACGGCTCGATCGCGACGACGGAGCCCTTGCCGCCCTGCTTCTTCAGGCCCTGGTAAGCGGCCTTCTGTGCGTCGGCGTTGAGGGTGGTGACGACGTTGCCGCCCTCCTTGTTCTTGCCGGTCAGCATGTCGAGCGTGTTACGGAAGAAGAGGCGGTCGTCGTTGCCGGTGAGGATGCCGTCCTCGATGGCCTCCAGCTGGGTGGCGCCGTAAGCCTGCGAGACGTATCCGGTGACCGGCGCCCACATCGGGCCGTCCTTGTAGGTGCGCTTGTACTTGAAGTCGCCCTTGGCGGTGGTGTGTCCGGTGATCGGCTCGCCACCGACGATGATGTCGCCGCGTGGGGCTGCGTACCGCTCGATGGCGACCCGGCGGTTGTGCTCGTCGGTCCTCAGCTCGTCGGCCTTGACGTACTGCAGCCAGTTGTCGCGGATGAGGAGGGTGAGGATGAGGAGACCGCAGAAGATCGCGATTCGGCGCAGGGGCTTGTTCACGGGCGGACCACCTGGGTCATCTCGACGTCGGGGTTGGTGGCGGGCGCGGGGGCCGGGCGGCGGGCGGTGTCGCTGATTCTGAGCAGGATGCCGATCAGTGCCCAGTTGGCGATGACGGACGAACCGCCGTACGCGAGGAAGGGCATCGTCATACCGGTCAGCGGGATCAAGCCCATGACGCCGCCGGCGACGACGAAGACCTGGAGTGCGAAGGCGCCGGACAGGCCGATGGCGAGCAGCTTGCCGAACGGGTCGCGGGCGGCGAGGGCGGTGCGCACGCCGCGTTCCACGATCAGCGCGTAGAGCAGCAGCAGTGCCATGGTGCCGGCCAGGCCCAGTTCCTCGCCGAAGGTGGCGAGGATGAAGTCGGAGTTGGCGGCGAACCGGATGAGGTCGGAGTGGCCCTGGCCCCAGCCGGTGCCGAGGGTGCCGCCGGAGCCGAAGGCCCACAGTGCCTGCATGGCCTGTTCGGAGTGGCCCCCCTGGCCCGCCCGGCTGAGGGTGTACTCCTTCATCGGGTCGAGCCAGGCTTGGACGCGCTGCTGGACGTGCGGTTCGAAGCTGGCCACGCCGACGGCGCCGGCGCTGGACATCAGCAGGCCGAAGACGATCCAGCTGGTCCGCTCGGTGGCGACGTACAGCATGATCACGAACATGCCGAAGAAGAGCAGCGAGGTGCCGAGGTCGGTCTCGAAGACCAGGATGAGGATCGAGATCGCCCAGACGACGAGGATCGGGCCGAGGTCGCGTCCGCGGGGCAGGTAGAGGCCCATGAAGCGGCGGCTGGCCAGGGCGAGCGCGTCGCGCTTCACCATCAGGTAGCCGGCGAAGAAGATCGCCAGGACGATCTTGGCGAACTCACCGGGCTGGATGGTGAAGCTGCCGATCTTGATCCAGATCTTGGCGCCGTAGATGTTCTGGCCGAGGCCGGGCACCAACGGCAGCAGCAGCAGGACCAGTGCGCCGAGCATGGAGATGTAGGTGTAGCGCTGCAGGACGCGGTGGTCCTTGAGGAAGATCAGCACGGCGACGAACAGGGCGATGCCCAGGGCGGTGTAGAGCAGCTGTCTGGGGGCGGCGGTGCCCGCCTGGTGGATTTGCTGCAGCAGTTCCGACTGGTCCAGCCGCCAGATGGCGACGAGCCCGAGTCCGTTGAGCAGGGTGGCCAGCGGCAGCATCAGCGGGTCCGCGTACGGAGCGAACTTCCGTACGACGATGTGGCCGATGCCCGCCAGCAGGCCGAGGCCGAGGCCGTAGCTCAGCAGGCCGGTCGGAACCTCGTCGTTGAGGGCCAGCCCGACGTTGGCGTAGGCGAAGACCGGGATGACGACGGCGAACGCCAGCAGCGCGAGCTCGGTGTTGCGCCGGCTCGGCGCCCCGATCGCGCCGATCGTGGACGTGTGCTGCGCCGATGGGTTGGTAGTACTGCTCATCGTGTGACAGGGCCTCTCACGGCTTGCCTACTGCTTACCGCACAGCGAGACGACCTTCTGCTCTTCCTCCGAGAGGCTGGGGCCGGGGCTGGGAGTAGGTGCGGTCGTGGACTGGGGCGTGGACTTCTGCGGAGCCTCGGTCGAACCCGAGGGGTTCGGCGTCGGCGTCGGCGTGTTGGACGTGAAGGAGGCGGGTGTGGTTCCCGTGGTGCCTCCGGCCTCGCCCTCGCCGGTCTTCGCGTTGCTCTCGCTCTCGGCGGTGCGTCGCTCGGCCTCCTTCCTGCATGCGGAGGCCTGTACCGCGAGTTCGTCGATCTTCGACCGGGCGCCGTGCAGGTCGCCCTCGGCGATGGTCGCCTCGACCAGCTTCCGCTGGTAGGGCGGCAGGTACTTGAGTTCGATCTCGGGGTGGTCCTTCTCGACCTTCGACAGCGAGACCCAGGCCAGGTCCTGGTTGATGCCCTGGTAGAGCGCGACGTGCTCGCCGTTGGTGCCGACGTAGTACTGGGTCTGCGTCCAGCGCCAGCTGCCGTACACGCCGCCGCCGAGGACGGCGAGGGTGAGCAGGCTGAAGAAGGAGCGCTTGATCCACTTTCGGCTCTTGCGGGGTTTGACGAAGTCGTTCTCGTCGTATCCGAAGTCGTCGGTCTGGATGAAGCCGGTGACGTCGCCGCTGCCGGGCGGGCCGAACTCGCCCCCGCCGCCCTGGCCGCGTCGGCGGCCGAGACCGGCGGCGCGGCCGGCCGGGGTCTGCATGGCGCTGCCGTCGTGCGGCTGGTTCTGGTTCTCGGCGACGGCGCCGACCACGACAGGGGTGTCGGACAGCTGGCCGGCCAGGGTGTCACCGGTGTCGAGGTCGAGGACGTCGGCGACGATCACGGTGATGTTGTCCGGGCCGCCGCCGCGCAGCGCCAGCTCGATCAGGGTCTGCACGGTGTCCTCGGGGCCCTGGTAGCCCGCCAGGGCCTCTTCCAGGGTCTGGTGGGAGACCACGCCGGACAGGCCGTCGGAGCAGATCAGGTACCGGTCGCCGGCCCGGACCTCGCGGATGGAGAGGTCGGGTTCGACGTGTTCGCCGCTGCCGAGGGCCCGCATGAGCAGGGACCGCTGGGGATGGGTGGTCGCCTCCTCCTCGGTGATCCGGCCCTCGTCCACCAGCCGCTGCACCCAGGTGTGGTCCTGGGTGATCTGGGTGAGGACGCCGTCGCGCAGGAGGTAGGCCCGGGAGTCGCCGACGTGCACCATGCCGAGGCGCTGGCCGGTCCACAGCAGGGCGGTCAGGGTGGTGCCCATGCCCTCGAGCTGGGGGTCCTCCTCGACCATCATGCGTAGCTGGTCGTTGGCGCGCTGCACTGCCGTACCGAGGGAAGTGAGCAGGTCGGAGCCGGGAACGTCGTCGTCGAGCGCGACGATGGTGGAGATGGCCTCGGAGGAGGCGACCTCGCCGGCCGCGGCGCCGCCCATGCCGTCGGCGATGGCGAGCAGGCGGGGACCCGCGTAGCCGGAGTCCTCGTTGCCCTCCCGGATCATCCCCTTGTGTGATCCGGCGGCGAAGCGCAGGGACAGGCTCATGCGCACCTCGCCCGTCGGCTCCGGGTACAGCCGGTCGTGTCGAGCCACACTGCCCACCCTCCGGTCGGGAGCGCGCCGGGGTCCTGGGTCGGGACCCCCACCGCGTGCTCGCTCCGCTCGCGTTCTGTCATTGGTGTAGCACTACTTCCGCAGCTCGATGACGGTCTTGCCGATGCGGATCGGCGCACCCGGTCCGATCGGCGTGGGTGTCGTCAGCCGGGACCGGTCCAGGTACGTGCCGTTCGTGGAGCCCAGGTCCTCGACGATCCACTGGCCGTCGCGGTCCGGGTAGATCCTGGCATGGCGGCTGGAGGCGTAGTCGTCGTCCAGCACGATCGTGCTGTCGTGCGCCCGGCCCAGCGTGATGGTCTGGCCCTGGAGCGCGACGGTGGTGCCGGTGAGGGTGCCCTCTGTCACGACCAGCTTGGTGGGGGCGTTGCGGCCGCGGCGGCCGCCCCCGGACTGCTGGCGCTGCGGCGGCGGTGCCTGCCGGGCGCTCTGTTGCGGCCGGGTGGCCTCCCGGCGTGCTCCGCGCTGGGTGACCCGCGTACCGAAGAGGTCACTGCGGATGACCTGCACGGCCACGATCACGAACAGCCACAGTACGGCCAGGAAACCCAGCCGCATGACCGTGAGGGTCAGCTCTGACATTGCCCCCGCTTCACCCTTCGGCTTGCCGGTAAATGATGGTGGTGCTGCCCACGACGATCCGCGAGCCGTCGCGGAGCGTAGCGCGGGTGGTGTGCTGTCCGTCCACCACGATGCCGTTGGTGGACCCGAGGTCCTGGATCGTCGAGGGCGTTCCGGTCCGGATCTCGCAGTGCCGGCGGGAGACGCCGGGGTCGTCGACCCGTACGTCGGCCTCGGTGCTGCGGCCCAGTACCAGCGTCGCGTTGGAGATCTGGTGGCGGTTGCCGTTGATCTCGATCCAGTAGCGGGTGCGGCCGGCGGACGGGGGTGCGGCGGGGGGCCGCTGGCCGCCCGCGGCCGGCGGGTAGCCGTAACCGCCGGGCGGCGGCGCGGCCGGCATGGGCGGGGCTCCCGCGGGAGCGGCCGGCGGGTATCCGTAGCCACCGGGGCGGCCGGCGGGCGGGGAGCCCGTGCCGGGGCCCGCGGGGCCGGTGGGGCCCGCCTGGCTGCTGGAGGAGGCGAGCGTACGGCTGCGCACCCGGTACAGGCCGGTGTCGAGGTCCTCCGCCTTCTCCAGGTGCACCTTGATGGGGCCCATGAAGGTGTAGCGCTGCTGTTTGGCGTAGTCGCGCACCATGCCGGCGAGTTCGTCACCGAGCTGTCCGGAGTACGGGCTGAGCCGCTCGTAGTCGGGGGTGCTCAGCTCGACGATGAAGTCGTTGGGGACGACGGTGCGGTCGCGGTTCCAGATGGTCGCGTTGTTGTCGCACTCCCGCTGGAGTGCTCCCGCGATCTCCACGGGCTGCACCTCGGACTTGAACACCTTGGCGAAGGTGCCGTTGACCAGGCCTTCGAGCCGCTGCTCGAATTTCTTCAGGACTCCCATGGGGCACCTCCTCCGTCGTCGCCGTCCTGCGTACTGCCCTGTCCACTGCGTCTACTGCCCGGTGCGCCGATCCGCGCACCGTCTACCTGGTACTGCTTACTGATCGTATCCACGTACCGATCGATCGGCTGGTTCCCCCTGCTTGCCCGGCCGGCCGGTGTCGACGCCTGACGGAGTTCCCTCGGAGTTCCCTCGGGGTTCCCTCCGGGGGGCCTCTTCGAACTCCTTCGGCCGTGCTCGTGCGAGCCGCCCTGCCATGGATCGTAGAGGGGGCTGTGTACCAGTGTCCCGCACGCGGCTGTGCACTCCGTCCGGTACCCGGGGAGACGGGGGGCTACCGGTACGAGGTTGATACGTGAAGTGCTTCTTGTGGAAGGGACGGGGACACATCCAAGCGCATCCGTGCCCGTTCATACCCATTGGTGCCCGTCCATACGTGTGTGTCCGGGTCGCGGCGTGGTTTCTGTCCGGGGTGTTGACGTCACCGCGCGGCGGTGCGGTGCGGGGCCTCGCCGGGCCTCGAAGGGGGCTCGCGCGTACTGCTGGTGCTGCTCGTGCGCGGCGGTGCTGCTCGGGCCGGGTGGGGTCCGGTGGCCGGTGGAAAGGGATGTGAATCCACCCCGATCAGCGTGCTAATGTTCTGGTGTCGGAAGGCGCCGAACCCCTGCGGGGCGGGGCCGATGACACACCCAATGCGCGGGTGGCGGAATAGGCAGACGCGCTGGATTCAGGTTCCAGTGCCCGCAAGGGCGTGGGGGTTCAACTCCCCCCTCGCGCACACCGTCGGACGGGCGGCATCCTTCAAGGATGCCGCCCGTTTCGCATGCCTGGGTCGAGGTCGGGCAGAGGTTGCCGAGTCCGAAGCGCCCTCTGGAACCGGTCCCGTCGTCGACGGTTGAACCGGATCGGAAACGGGGTGGAAAGAGGGGCGGGGCCCGAGAGTCATGGGCCTGGAACAGGGCGCGGCCGTGTGAGGAACATCTCATGATCTTTTCGGGCGGTCGGTGACCGGGCGTGTGGGGTTCGATGCGGAGCGCATGGGGATCGGGTCGCTGAAGCCTGGTGGAGGGTGTGGCGGCGCGTCCGGAGCGGAGGCCGCTCTCTGCGCTTCTTCGCAGAATGTAAACCTTCTGGTCGGTTTGTTTTCGGGGGCGGGTGGTCAGTCCGGGGTGAGGAACGACCGGTACCAGGAGGCCGCGGGCGGGAAGGCGCGGGTGAAGCCCTCGCCGGGTGCGCAGTCGAGGTTCTCCCAGAAGGCGTCGTCCGAGAACCGGTGGTCGACGGTGAGCATGCCGAGGTGATGCAGCGCGCGAGGGGATCCGGCGGCTCGTGCGTAGGCGGTCGTGACGTCCACCGACGCGCCCTCACCGGGCTGTTCCACGTGCGCGCACACGGCCGCGAGCAGCTCCGACGCGGAGACGGGGGCCGGGTGGTTGACGTAGTGGACACCGGTCCCGTGGGCCGGTGAGAGCGCCGCGGCGACTGCCGCCCGGCCCAGCGTGTCCACGTCGATCATCGAATGCCGTGCCTCGCAGCCCGTCACGGTCGCCGACAACTCCCGCAGGAGTCCGACCAGTCCGGGCACCATCCAGCGGTCGCCCTCGCCGTACACCAGGTGGGGGCGCAGCACCAGGCCGCCCGCGTCGAGGACGTGCCGCTCGGCGGCGGCACGGGAGCGGCTGGTGGCGGAGGCGGGAGCGACGGGGGCCTCGCCCGGCCGTACGCCGTGGAAGGGGCCCCGGCCGTGGACGGCGGCGGTGCTCACGTGGAGGATGCGGCGCACCCCGCTGCGTACCGCTTCCTCCACCAGGGCTTTCGTGCCCCGGTCGTTGACCGCCGCGAGCGATTCCGGGTCGCCGCTCACACGTGAGGCGCAGTGGAGGAGTACGTCGATGCCGGTGCAACTGCCGTACAGGGAAGCGGGATCGGCGAGGTCGCCGGGTACGGTCTCGGTCTCGGCCGTGGTCTCGGCGGGTGTGCTGAGGGCGCGGCGGGACAGCAGGCGGACGTGGGTGTCCGGGCGTTGTTGTGCGGCTGCCGCGATCCGGCTGCCGATGAAGCCGGTGCCGCCCGTGATCAGAAGGTTCACCTTTTTCAGCGTCACAGCGGCGAACGTACCGGGGTGTGGTCCGGGGTGCGGCCGTGAGGTGCTGAGGTGAGGGTGGCGGTGAAGACGGGCTTGTCGTTCTGCCGGCCGGAGACCTGTACGGTCACCTCGCCGTTCTCGGCGTCGGCGTCGGCGTCGGCGTCGGCGTCGGCCTTGTCCTTGTCGAGGACTTCGGCCTCTAGCAGGCAGGGGCTGTCCAGTTCGGCGTAGCGGCTGAAGGAGGCGGCCATGTCGGCCGGCAGGAAGGACCGTCTGCCGGATGCCGCGGTCGCGGCCTGGCGGGCCGCCTCGAACAGGACCATGCCGGGGACGTGGTCGTTGGGCCGGGGGAAGAGCACGGGGTGGCCGGTGTCGACCCGCAGGAGCCAGGTGCCGGGGCGGTCGGCGGGGGCGAGGACGACGTCCTCCGCGCGGTCGCGGCCGACCAGTTCGGGGGCAACGGGGGGCAACAGGGGTATCGCGCTGTCCATGGCGTCCAACTGCCGGGCCCGCAGACGCCGGTAGGCGGCCGGTGAGGTGCAGCCGGTGCCGCCAGTGCCCCGGGCGACGAGCCGTCCCGCGCGGCGGAACTCCATGGTCGTCCGCATGCTGCTCAGACCACGTCCCCGGCGGCGCACCTCGGAGCAGACGACGTCGATGGTGACCGGCTCGGCGGCGTCCACGAGTAACAGCCCGGAGGGGTCCGCGGTGACCGACAGGTCCCACATGACGAAGTGTGTGTCGAGTGGGGTGCCGAACTCGGCGTGGGCGAGGGCCATCGTGGTCTGGCGCAGGGTCTCGCCGATGATCATCGGGTCCTGGTGGCGATCGTCGGCAGGGCCGAAGAAGGAGTGGTCGGCGGGCCAGTGCGCGGTGACGCGGAAGGCGCGGTCGGAGAGGCGTATCCAGTCCGCGGGGAAGACGTCCGCCGCGCGGGTGCGGTGCGCGAGCCGCGCGGTGACCCGGGTGGTGCCGGGGCCGGTGTGGGCACCGGCAGCCTGTCCAGCCACGTTTGCGGGCTCGCCCCCCTGTCCGGTCTGATCCTCCGTGGGTGTACTTGAGGGACCTGACTGCGGCATGGAGAACCCCTCGAATAGGCGGCCTGGATCCGGTCGACTTTCGCACTAAGATACGGACGAGCCGGTTTTTTTCAAGGGTGATCCATACCGTCGGAGACGAGCCCACGCGCCCGCACGGCATCACGCATGGCGCCCGCGCGGCGACTTCACGGCGATCCACGAGATCCACGGAGATCAGGAGGCACCCGATGGCGCGACAGGAGCGCGCGATCCGCACACGGCGGACCATTCTGGACGCGGCCGCGGCCGTCTTCGACGAACGCGGCTACACCTCCGCGACCATCGGGGAGATCCTGGACCGGGCCGGGGTGACCAAGGGCGCCCTGTACTTCCACTTCGGCTCCAAGGAGGAGCTGGCGCTCGGCATCTTCGAGGAGCAGCTGGCGGTCACTCTGCCGCCCCAGTCGAGCAAACTTCAGGAACTCGTCGACTCCGGCCTGGTGCTGGCCCTGCGGCTGCGGACCGATCCGCTGGTGCGGGCCAGTGTCGGACTGGCCCTGGACCAGGGGGCGTTGGGCCTGGACCGGACCTCGGCGTTCCGCATGTGGATCGACCAGACCACCCGGACCCTGGCCGAGGCGAAGACGGGGGGCGAGCTGCTGCCGCACGTCGAAGTGGCGGAGACGGCGGAGCTGTTGGTCGCGAGCTACTCGGGGGTGCAGCTCCTCTCGCAGTTGCGCTGCCAGCGGCAGGACCTGGAGCACCGGGTCGTCGTGCTGTTCCAGCACATGCTGCCGGGCATCGCGGTCCCGGCGGTGCTGGCCCGGCTGGACATCTCGGCGGACCGCGCCCAGCGGGCCCTCGCGGAGGGACGGCTGGAACCGGTTGGGGGAGATGTCGCCGAAGCGGGGTAGGCGGGCGTGGGCGTGGGCACGGTGAGGCCGAGGTCGGCAGCTGTGGCGGGCGGTCACAGGGGCACGTGTGGGTGAGGGGGTCGTCCACAGCCCCGGAGTTGTCCACAAGACCTGACGCGTTTCGTCCACCGGGTTGTACGGTCGGCACGGTTGATGTCTTGGCCTGCGCCGATGCCTGTGTCGACGCAGGGCCGACGGTCGTTCGTGTCGGTTGTCGATGCGTGCGCGTGGTGGAGCGTGTGTACGGACGTACGTGTGGGCGTACGGGGGAGGCGGTTGCTGTGACCGAGATCGTTGCCGGTGGGGCCGGCACGGAGGAGATGCCGGCGCGGACGGGACCGGACGGCCGGGCGGCCGGTGAGGTGCGGCGGCTGCCGCGTGTACGGGGCTTCGCCGCATGGCCGCCCGAGGGCTCGGCCAAGGAGGACGGCAAGGCCCTGCGCCGTCTGGTCCCCCGCAGCGCCCACGCCGCTCTCGACCTGGACCCCTCCCGCCCCGACGCGGTGAGCGCGGTCGAGGAGTCCAGCCGCGGCCGGCTGCCCGAGTTGACGCCGATACGGGTGGGCAGGATGGCGGCGACACCGTTCGCCTTCCTGCGCGGCGCGGCGGGTCTCATGGGCCACGACCTGGCCCGCACCCCCATGACGCGGATCCGTGCACAGATATGCGGCGACGCGCACGCGGCCAACTTCGGCCTGTACGGCGACGCGCGCGGCGGACTGGTCATCGACCTGAACGACTTCGACGAGACGGTGTGGGGCCCCTGGGAGTGGGACGTCAAGCGGCTCGCCACCTCGCTGGTGCTCGCGGGACGGGAGGCCGGCGCGGACGAGGACACCTGCCGCAAGGCCGCCCATGACGTGGTGGGCGCCTACCGCCGCACGATGCGGCTGCTGGCCAAGCTGCCGGTGCTGGACGCCTGGAACGCCATCGCCGACGAGGAGTTGGTCTCCCACACCGACGCGCACGATCTGCTGGGCACGCTGGAGCGGGTCTACGCGAAGGCCCGCGCCAACACCAGCGGCCGTTTCGCGGCCAAGTCCACCGAGGCGACGGCGGACGGCGGGCGCCGTTTCGTCGACGCCCCGCCGGTGCTGCGGCGTGTCGACGACGCCGAGGCCGCCGCGGTGGCCCACTCCCTGGAGGAGTACGTCGGCACCCTCCAGCCGGACCGGCTTCCGCTGCTGGCCCGGCACGCGGTGCAGGACGTGGCGTTCCGCGTCGTCGGCACGGGCAGCGTGGGCACCCGCTCGTACGTCGTGCTGCTCCTGGACCACCGGGGCGAGCCCCTTGTCCTCCAGGTGAAGGAGGCCCGCGCCTCGGCGCTGGTGCCGCATCTGCTGACGGCCGGCTTCGACGTGCCCGACGCCGGCCACGAGGGCCGGCGCGTGGTCCTGGGCCAGAAGAGGATGCAGGTGGTCAGCGACAACCTGCTGGGCTGGACGACCGTCGAGGGGCGGCCCTTCCAGGTCCGGCAGTTCCGCAACCGCAAGGGCAGCGTCGACCCGACGGCCCTGGCCGCCGACCAGGTCGACGACTACGCCCGCATGACCGGCGCCCTCCTGGCCCGCGCCCACTCCCACAGCGCCGATCCCCGCCGGATCGCCGGCTACTGCGGCAAGAACGACGAACTCGACGAGGCGATGGCCGACTTCGCGCTCCGCTACGCCGACCGTACGGAGGCCGACCACGCGGACCTGGTGGCGGCGGTGCGGTCGGGCCGGATCGCGGCGGAGATGGGGGTCTGAGCAGCGGGGCCGGCAAGGGGCAGGGCCGGATGGCCGGATGTCTGCCTTCCGGTTCCGGTGCCTCCTCGGCGGGCCGACAGGTGGTTCGGCGGGTGGTCCGGCCTGTGGTTCGGCGGGCCGGACCGGTGCCGGGAGCGGTCCGGACGGGCTCCGGGGGCGGCGGTGGTGGCCTACGCTGTGCGGGTGACGACCTCGGAGGGTGAGCAGGGTGGTGGCGGCGCCGGTGCGGAGCAGCAGCAGGTGACGGCCGAAGGTGGTGCGCAGCGGCCCGAGGCGCGGCTGGAGCAGGCCGTGCGGGCTGCCGAGCAGGCGCTGATCGAGTTCGAGATCGCGGTGGACACCTTCCGCATCGAGGTCGAGAACTTCTCCCGGCTGCACGAGCAGCGGCTCGGCCCCATGTACCTGCGCCTCGAGGAACTGGATGCCCGGATCCTGGAGGCCAAGGCCGACCGCACCGGTGATCCCGAGGACCGTCGGCTGGCCGAGGACGCGCGCTCCCGGTTGCTGCCGATCCCCGGTGTGGAGCAGCTGCTGAACGGCTGGATGGACGGCGACGGTCTCTTCCCGGAGGCCGCGGCCATGCTCACGGACCAGCCGGTCCGGACCCCGGAGCGGGTGCGGCCCAGCGAGGAGGCCCGCAAGCTCTACCGCGACCTCGCCCGCAAGGCGCACCCGGACCTGGCACAGGAGGAGCCGGAACGCCGCCGCCGCGAGGAGTTCATCACCCGCGTCAACGCCGCCTACGCCCGCGGCAGCGAGGCGGAACTGCGTGAGCTCACCGAGGAATGGGCCGCGGGCCCGAAGCTGAAGGAGCAGGCCCCGAGTGCCGTCGACGAGCTCTACGCCCGGCTCGAGTGGCTCGCCCAGCGCAAGGAACTGCTCACGCTGGTCGCGAAGGAACTCGAGGAGGGGGCCATCGGCTCGATGCTCCGGCTGGCCCCGGACGACCCGGACCGTCTCCTGGAGGAGATAGCCGAGCAGCTGCGCGCCCAGGTGACCGAACGCGAGGCGGAGCTGGCGGCCCTGCAGGGCTGAGCTGCGGTGCGGCCGGAATCTCGGCCGCACCGCGGTGTGAAGTCCGGCTGGGGTGCTTCCGGTAGCGTCGGGGGCATGAGTTTTGCGACTGGGGTGCCCACGGTCGGGGTCACGGACCTCGAGGACGGCGATTTCCTGTTGGACGTCCGGGAGGACGACGAGTGGAAGTCCGGTCATGCCGAAGGGGCGCTGCACATCCCGATCAGCGAGTTCGTCGCCCGGTACGGCGAGCTGACCGAGGCGGCCCCGCAGGACGGCCGGGTGCATGTGATCTGCCGTTCCGGCGGGCGCTCAGCCCAGGTCACCGTGTATCTGGTCCAGCAGGGCATCGACGCCGTGAACGTGGCAGGCGGGATGCAGGCGTGGGAGTCGTCGGGACGCTCCGTGGTCACGGATGACGGGCAGCCCGGACACGTGCTGTAGTCCGGATGCCGGACCGGATGCCGGAACAGACTCTGGAAGCGGGAAACGGGCCTCAGCGGTCGAAGTCCAGCTCCACCCTCTCCGTCACCGGATGCGACTGGCAGGCCAGCACGTAGCCCGCCTCGGTCTCCTCCGACTCCAGCGCGAAGTTGCGGTTCATCCGCACCTCGCCCGAGACGAGGAAGGCACGGCAGGTTCCGCACACCCCGCCCTTGCAGGCGTAGGGGGCGTCGGGGCGGTTGCGCAGTACCGCTTCCAGCAGGGACTCGCCGTCCTGGACGGGCCAGGTGCCGCCGCGCCCGTCGAGCAGGGCGGTGACCGTGCTGTGGGCGGGGGCCGGTGCCGCGGGGGCGACCGGTGTGCCGGTGTCCACGTGGAAGATCTCCTCGTGGATGCGGGAGCGGGCCACGCCCAGGCCGCGCAGAGCCCGCTCAGCCCCCTCCACCAGCCCGTACGGGCCGCACAGGAACCAGCCGTCCACCTGCTCCACGGGCAGCAGCGCCGGCAGCAGTGCGGTGAGCCGCTCCTGGTCGAGCCGCCCGGACGGCAGCCCCGCCTGCTGCTCCTCCCGTGACAGCACCGTCACCAGCTGGAGCCGCTCGGTGTAGCGGTCCTTCAGGTCGGCCACCTCCTCCAGGAACATCGTCGAGGCGGCCGTGCGGTCACTGCGGATCAGGCAGAACCGGGCCTCGGGCTCGCGTCTCAGCAGGGTCGAGACGATGGACAGCACCGGTGTGATGCCGCTTCCGCCGACGATCGCCGCGTACCGGCCGGGCGCGGGCCGGAGGGTGAACCGGCCCGCCGGGGTCATCACCTCCAGCTCGTCCCCGACGCCGATCTCCTTCAGGGCGTACGTCGAGAAGGCCCCGCCGTCGACCAGCCGCACCCCCACCCGCAGCGTGCCGGGCCCTTGGCCGCCGGGGGCCGGGGAGCAGATGGAGTAGGTGCGCCGGATGTCCTCGCCGTCGGCCCTGCGTCGCAGGGTGAGGTGCTGGCCCGGGGCATGGCGGTACTGCTTGCGCAGTTCCGGGGGGACGGTGAGGGTGAGGGCGACGGAGTCGTCGGTGAGCCGCTCGACCGCGGCCACCCGGAGCCGGTGGAAGCGCGCCATCACAACTCCTTGAAGTGGTCGAACGGTTCGAGGCAGGCCAGGCACCGGCGCAGCGCCTTGCACGCCGTGGACGAGAAACGGCTGAGCAGTTCGGTGTCGGCGGAGCCGCAGTGCGGGCACCGCACCGGCTCCGGAGCGGCGGACGCCTCGCCGGCCGGCGCCTCGCCGGCCAGCGGGTCGCGGGTGCGGGTCGGCCCGAGGCCCACCGGGACCGCGCCGGACGGCTGCCGTACACGAGGCGGGGCGATGCCGAACTCCCGCAGCTTGCGCCGCCCCTCCTCGGTGATGTCGTCGGTCGACCAGGCGGGCGCGAGCACCCTGCGGACGGTGACCTCACGCACGCCGTGTCCGCGCAGGGCCCGCTCTATGTCCGCCGACATCGCCTCGACGGCCGGGCAGCCCGTGTACGTGGGGGTCAGCTCGACCTCGACGGAGTCCGTTCCGCGCATGTGCACCGCGCGCACCACGCCCAGCTCGCGCAGGGTCAGCACGGGCAGTTCGGGGTCGGGCACCGAACCGGCCAGTTCCAGGAGTTCGGCCTCCAGCGGGGTGATGGGCGCCGTGGTCACCATGTCGCCCCCGGGTGGCTGCGGTGCAGGTGCTGCATCTCGGCGAGCATCCGGCCGAAGGGCTCGGTGTGCAGTCCCTGGCGGCCGGCACCGGCCGCCCAGGCCCCGGCGCGCGGTCCCTCGGGCACGGTGAGGGTGGCCCGGCGCAGTACCTGGGTGATCTGCTCCAGCCAGGCCGTCTCCAGGGCCGGCCAGTCGATGCCGAGGCCCTCGACCGGCTGGAACATCTCGCCGGTGTACCGCCACAGGGTGTCCACGGCCCGCTGGGTCCGGACCCGGCTGGTGTCCGTGCCGTCGCCGAGCCGCAGGGTCCACTGCTCTGCGTGGTCGCGGTGGTAGGCGACCTCCTTGACGGCCTTGCCGGCCAGCGGCGCGAACGGGCCGTCCCCCGCGGCGAGCTCGGTGTGCAGGAGATGCTGGTAGGTGGAGAAGTACAGCTGGCGGACGATGGTGTGGGCGAAGTCGCCGTTCGGCTGTTCCACCAGCTGGAGGTTGCGGAAGGCGCGTTCCTCGCGGAGGAACGCCAGCTCGTCCTCGTCGCCGGCCGTCGACAGCAGCACCCGGGCCTGGCCCAGCAGGTCCAGCGCGATGTTGGCGAGGGCGACCTCCTCCTCCAGCACCGGGGCGTTGCCCGCCCACTCGCCCAGGCGGTGGGAGAGCACCAGGGCGTCGTCGCCGAGGGCGAGCGCGGCCGTCGTGCGGGCGGTGTCCTCGGCGGTTGCCGGGGCGGGGGCGTCGGGTGGCGTCGTCACAGGTGCCGCACCCCCTCGGGGATCTCGTAGAACGTCGGGTGCCGGTAGGGCTTGTCGGCGGCGGGTTCGAAGAACGGGTCCTTCTCGTCCGGCGAGGAGGCGGTGACCGCGGACGACGGTACGACCCAGATCGAGACGCCCTCACCGCGGCGGGTGTACAGATCGCGGGCATTGCGCAGGGCGAACTCCGCGTCCGGGGCGTGCAGGCTGCCGGCGTGGGTGTGGGACAGCCCCCGGCGGGAGCGCACGAAGACCTCCCACAGGGGCCAGTCGGTGTCGGTCATGTACGGGTCGCTCCTGTCTCGCCGTTCGCGTGCTTGGCCGCGTGGGCCGCTGCCGCCTCCCTGACCCAGGCGCCCTCCTCGTGGGCGCGCCTGCGCCGGGTCAGCCGCTCCTCGTTGCACGGGCCGTTGCCCTTGAGGACGTCCCAGAACTCGGTCCAGTCGATCGGGCCGAAGTCGTGGTGTCCCCGCTCCTCGTTCCACCGCAGGTCCGGGTCGGGGAGGGTGAGGCCGAGCGATTCGGCCTGAGGGACGCAGATGTCGACGAAGCGCTGGCGCAGCTCGTCGTTGGAGTGCCGCTTGATCTTCCAGGCCATCGACTGCGCGGAGTGCTGCGACTCGTCGTCGGGCGGGCCGAACATCATCAGGGACGGCCACCACCAGCGGTCCACCGCGTCCTGGGCCATCGCGTGCTGCTCGGGGGTGCCGCGGCTCAGGGCCAGCAGCAGTTCGTAGCCCTGGCGCTGGTGGAAGGACTCCTCCTTGCAGATGCGCACCATCGCGCGCGCGTACGGGCCGTACGAGCAGCGGCACAGGGGCACCTGGTTGGTGATCGCGGCGCCGTCCACCAGCCAGCCGATCGCACCGACGTCGGCCCAGGTCAGCGTGGGGTAGTTGAAGATCGAGGAGTACTTCTGGCGGCCGGAGTGCAGCTTGTCCAGCAGCTCCTCGCGGCTGGTGCCGAGAGTCTCGGCGGCGCTGTAGAGATACAGGCCGTGTCCGGCCTCGTCCTGCACCTTGGCCATCAGGATCGCCTTGCGGCGCAGCGACGGCGCGCGGGTGATCCAGTTGGCCTCCGGCTGCATGCCGATGATCTCGGAGTGCGCGTGCTGGGCGATCTGCCGGACGAGCGTGGCGCGGTAGGCGTCGGGCATCCAGTCGCGCGGTTCGATCCTCTCGTCGGCGGCGACGGCCGCGTCGAAGGCACGCTCGTGTCCCGCGCTGTCGACGAGCGGATCACCGGCGCTGTCGCCGGCGCCGTCCGGTGCGTCGTGCGTACGGCCGCCGACCGTGCCGCGAGCGGCTGCTGTCGCCATGAGGTCCCCCTCGACCTTGGTTCTTCTCGACCTGGTTTCTTCTCGCCTGGGTTCTTCCCGGAACACGCTCCCGACCGATCGTTCGGTTCGTGCGGTTCCATGGTGAGACGGCCGCCGCAAGGTGTCAACAGCTGTGGATGACCTCCGGGGCTGTGCCCCGGCGGCCGGTGCTGAGTACCGTTCCCGTGCGACACGGTGAAGCCGCGAAGCGGTATGCGGGCGGTACGACGGCGCCGCGGCCGGGACACGGACCGGGAATGTGGGAACGGGGCGGGATGAACGCGTACGACGAGGGCTCGCACGCCCGGCAGGGGCGGACCGGGCCGGAGGGGCCGGACGGACTGGACGGACTGGAGGAACCGAGCGGCCCCGCCCCGCCGTCCGAGCCGGCCACCGGCGTGGCCGCCCTCTCCCCGCGTCACCGGATCGCCGCCGCGGTGGCCCTCGGGGTCGTCGCGATCGTGGTCTGCGTGCACCTCGGCATGACGTTCCTGCACGTCGCGCCCGCGAACACGGTCTCCAAGGAACACGGCACGGCGATCGAGGACTGGATCTACCCGGAGTTCGAGCAGAACTGGAAGCTGTTCGCGCCCAATCCGCTGCAGCAGAACATTTCCGTCCAGGTCCGCGCCGAGATCCTGACGGCGGACGGAGGAGTGCGGACCACCGGCTGGTACGACCTGTCCGCCCAGGACGGCCGGGCCATCGACGGCAACCTCCTGCCCAGCCACACCCAGCAGAACGAGCTGCGCCGCGCCTGGGACTTCTTCGTCGCCACGCACGACGACGACGATCGTCCGGTGGGCATGCGGGGCGCGCTGGCCGAGTCGTATCTGCGCCGGATCATGGTGATGCGGCTCGAACGGTCGGACGCGGCCGGGCCGGGCGACGTCGTCGACCGGATCCAGGTGCGCTCCCGCACCGCCAACGTGCCGCCGCCCCGGTGGAGCGAGGAGCAGGTCTCGACGAAGCCGGTGCACCGCACCCTGCCCTGGTGGCCGGTGCCGGAGGACGAGGCCCGGGGAGGCATCGGGTGAACCGCTTCTCCCTCATGGTCCCCGGGGCCGTCGCACGGGTCACCGACGCCGCCCTCGGCCCGTACCAGACCGCCGTGATCCGGATCGGGTTCAGCGCGACCTGGCTGCTGTTCCTGCTCCGGGAGTTCCCCCACCGCCAGGAGCTGTACGGTCCCGACGGCCCGTGGGACTGGGATCTCGCCGATCAGCTGGTCGGGTCCAACGGTGCCTTCACCGCGCTGCTGTGGTCGGACGGCCAGGGCTGGTTCGAGGCCGGCTACGCGCTCGCGGTGGTGTGGAGCGCGCTGCTGCTGCTGGGCTGGCGCACCCGCACCATGTCGGTGCTGTTCATGGTGGGCGTGCTGTCGCTGCAGAACCGCAGTGTCTTCATGGGCGACGGCGGCGACAACGTCCTGCACCTGATGTCGATCTACCTCGTGTTCACCCGCTGCGGCCAGGTGTGGTCGCTGGACGCGCGGCGCGCCCGGCGCGAGGAGCGGGCACGCGCGTGTGGGGAGCGGCCACGGGACCGGGTGGGCCCCGCGCTGTGGGGTGTGCTGGGCTTCCTGCTGCTGGTGGCGACCCTGGCCGGCCGGATGGACGGCGACTGGTTCATACCGGCGCTGCTGTGGACCGTGTGGGTGGTGCAGGCGCTGTGGTGGCTGGTGGGGCGGCGCGCGAGGACCCCGCAGCCGCGCATCCTGCTGGACGTCGTCGCCAACGTCGTGCACAACGGGGCCCTGCTGGTGATCATGGCCGAGGCCTGTCTGATCTACGCCACGGCAGGCTGGTACAAGATCCAGGGCTCCCGCTGGCAGGACGGCACCGCGGTCCACTATCCGCTCCACCTGGAGTACTTCTCCCCCTGGCCGGCCCTCGGCGACCTGCTGACCGCCAGCGGCACCCTGGTGATGCTGGTGACGTACGGGACGGTCGCCGTGCAGGTCGCCTTCCCGTTCACCCTGTTCAACCGGCGGGTCAAGAACGTGTTCCTGGTGCTCATGATCACTGAGCACGCCGTGATCGCCGTCGTCCTGGGACTGCCCTTCTTCTCCCTGGCGATGATCGCGGCCGACGCCGTCTTCCTGCCGACGACGTTCCTGCGCCGCCTGGGCAACGGCTCCACCCGCGCGTACGAGTGGGTGCGGGCCCGCGGACGGCGGCCCCGCACCCGCGAGGGCGGTCGGTCTGTCCCGGGGCCCCGGTCCGCCGGCTCGGAAACGCGGGCGGCCGGGCGGTCGGCCGCCCCCGCGCCGGGGGAGGCGCCCGGCCCCCGCACGTAGGCTGCACGTCATGGCCGCCTCCGATCCCGCCTCCGCCTCCGCCCCCGTGCCCGGAACCCCCGCCCCCGACCGGGACGTCGGTCCCGTGACCCGCTGGCACCGGCGGAGCGGTACCGCCGTCCTGCTCGACGGCTTCCACGCCCTCAAGCACGCCGTGCGCTTCGGGGCGGAGGTCGAGGTGGCGGTCACCGCGGACCGGGCCGCCGCGCTCGCCCTCGCGGACGAACTGGCCCCGGACGTCCGGGACGCGCTGGCGGCGCTGCTCGCCGAGGTGCCGTACGAGACGTACGCCTCGCTCGTCCCGCGCCCGCATCCCACCGCCGTCGCCGCTCTCGCCGTACGGCCCTCCCGCGCGGGCAACCTCGAGAGGCTGGCGCACAGCCCGCGCACCGCCCCCGTGGTGGTCCTGGACCTCCCGCGCAACCTGGGCAACGCGGGGGCCGTGATCCGGCTGGCCGCCGGTTTCGGGGCGACCGGTGTCGTCACCACCGGCACCCTCGACCCCTGGCACCCCACGGTCGTGCGTGGCGGGGCCGGGCTGCACTTCGCGACCGCCGTGGAGCGGCTGCCCGTCGACGAACTGCCCGCCGGCCCGGTGTTCGCGCTCGACCCGGAGGGCGAGGACATCCGCGCGCTGAAGCTGCCGGACGACGCGCTGCTCGCCTTCGGCTCGGAGCGCAGCGGGCTCTCGGCGGAACTGCGCGCGCGGGCCGACCACCTGGTGGCGCTGCCGATGCGCCCCCAGGTCTCCAGCTACAACCTCGCGACCAGTGTGGCCATGACGCTGTACCACTGGAGCGCCACCGGGGGCGCGTCCTAGCGGGGTCCGCGCGCCCGCGTCCGCCTCATCTGGCCGTCACGCCTCCCGGCGTACCTCGATCACCCGGAAGCGGTTGGCCACGAACGCCGCGTCGGTGAGGGCCGCGTTGGCCGCCGGGTTGCCGCCGGAGCCGTGGAAGTCGGAGAACGCGGCCGTCTGGTTGACGTACACCCCGCCGGTGAGGTTGAGGGAGAGCTGGGCCGCCTCCTCCAGGCACACCTCCCGCACGGTCTCCTCGACCTCGGGGGAGGTCGTGTACGCGCCGACGGTCATCGCGCCCTTCTCGCGGACGGTGCGCCGCAGGAGCTCCGCCGCGTCCGGGGCGGAGTCGACCGCGACGGCGAAGGAGACCGGTCCGAAGCATTCGCTCATGTAGGCGGCCTCGGCGTCCGGCTTCGAGCCGTCCAGCTTCACGATCACGGGGGTGCGGACCACCGCGTCCGGGAACTCCGGATGGGTGATCTCCCGGGAGGCGAGGGCGACTTCGCCGAGACCGGCGGCGGCCTCCAGACGGGCCTTGACGCCGGGGTTGACGATCGCGCCGAGCAGCGCGTTCGCGCGCGCGTCGTCGCCGAGCAGGCCGTCGACCGCCTTCGCGAGATCGGCGACGACCTCGTCGAAGGACTTGGGGCCCCGGTCGGTGGTGATGCCGTCGCGCGGGATCAGCAGGTTCTGCGGGGTGGTGCACATCTGGCCGCTGTAGAGCGAGAGGGAGAACGCCAGGTTGGCGAGCATGCCCTGGTAGTCGCCGGTCGACTCCACGATCACCGTGTTGACGCCGGCCTTCTCGGTGTAGACCTGCGCCTGGCGGGCGTTGGCCTCCAGCCAGTCGCCGAACTCCGTGGAGCCGGTGTAGTCGATGATCCGGATCTCCGGGCGCGTGGCGAGCGTCTTGGCGATGCCTTCGCCGGGCCTCTCGGCGGCCAGCGCCACCAGGTCGGGGTCGAAACCGGCTTCGGTGAGCACCTGGCGCGCGATCTGCACCGTGAGTGCGAGGGGCAGCACCGCGCGGGGGTGCGGCTTGACCAGGACCGCGTTGCCGGTGGCGAGGGAGGCGAACAGGCCGGGATAGCCGTTCCACGTCGGGAAGGTGTTGCAGCCGACGACCAGGCCGATGCCGCGCGGGACCGGGGTGAACCGCTTGGTCAGCGTCAGCGGGTCGCGCTTGCCCTGCGGCTTGGTCCACTCCGCGGTGTCGGGGGTGCGCGTCTGCTCGGCGTACGCGTACGCCACCGCCTCCATGCCGCGGTCCTGCGCGTGCGGGCCGCCGGCCTGGAACGCCATCATGAACGCCTGGCCGGAGGTGTGCATGACCGCGTGGGCGAACTCGAGCGTCCGGTCGCTGATCCGCTTGAGGATCTCGAGGCAGACCACCGCCCGGGTCTCGGCGCCCGCGTCCCGCCAGGCCCGCATCCCGGTCCGCATGGCGGGCAGCAGCACGTCGAGGTCCGCGTGCGGGTAGCTCACGCCCAGCTCGACGCCGTACGGGGAGGTCTCGCCGCCCACCCAGTCGTCCGTGCCGGGCTGGCCGAGGTCGAGGCGGGTGCCGAGCAGGGCGTCGAAGGCGGCCTTGCCCGCCGCCAGGTCCAGGCTGCCGTGCTCCCCGTAGGCCTTGGGGTGCTCGGGGTGCGGGGACCAGTACGCACGGGTGCGGATCGCTTCCAGTGCCCGGTCCAGGGTGGGCCGGTGCTGGGTGATCAGCTGCTGCGCGGTGAGTTCGGCGGCCATCGGGGACCAACTCCTCGTCGAGTTCGTGGGCCGGGCCCAAGCATGGGCGGGGGATGTCGGAACACGGGCGGTCAGGGTTAGAGTAACCGAACGATCGGTCGGGACAAGGGGTCCGCCGCATCTGTGGACCGGCTCGTGCGGGAGGATCGCGCACATGACAGCACTCGACCTCAGCAGTCCCGTGGCCGTCGTCGGCACCGGCACCATGGGCCAGGGCATCGCCCAGGTCGCACTGGTCGCGGGTCATCCCGTGCGGCTGTACGACGCCGTTCCCGGCCGGGCCCGGGAAGCGGCCGACGGGATCGTGGCCCGGCTCGACCGGCTGGTGGCCAAGGAGCGGCTCACCGCCGCCGACCGGGACGCGGCCCGCGCCCGCCTGCGGCCCGTCGACGACCTCGCGGGACTCGCGGACTGCGCCCTGGTGGTCGAGGCCGTCCTGGAACGCCTGGACGTCAAGCAGGAGCTGTTCCGGGCGCTGGAGGACGTCGTCGGTGACGACTGCCTGCTCGCCACCAACACCTCGTCCCTGTCGGTCACCGCCATCGGCGGCGCACTGAGAGTTCCCGGGCGCTTCGTGGGCCTGCACTTCTTCAACCCGGCCCCGCTGCTGCCGCTCGTCGAGGTCGTCTCCGGCTTCGCCACCGAGGTCGCGCACGCCACGCGCGCGTACGAGACGGCCCGCGCCTGGGGCAAGACGCCGGTCGCCTGCGCCGACACCCCCGGCTTCATCGTCAACCGGGTCGCCCGGCCCTTCTACGCCGAGGCCTTCGCGGTGTACGAGTCCCAGGGGGCCGACCCGGCCACGATCGACGCGGTGCTGCGCGAGTCCGGAGGCTTCCGCATGGGCGCCTTCGAACTGACCGACCTCATCGGGCAGGACGTCAACGAGTCCGTCACCCACTCGGTGTGGCAGGCCTTCTTCCAGGACGTGCGTTTCACGCCCTCCCTGGCCCAGCGCCGGCTGGTCGAGTCCGGCCGTCTCGGCCGCAAGAGCGGCCGGGGATGGTACGACTACTCCGACCACTCGGACCACTCGGACCACTCGGACCACTCCGACCGCACGGACGGCGCCGGGCGTCCCGAGCCGCACACCGCGGAGCAGGCGGCGCCGCCCGCGTACGTGGTCGCCGAGGGAGATCTGGGCCCGGCCTCGGACCTGCTCGCACTGATCCGGGAGGCGGGCATCCAGGTCCGCGCGGAGGACGAGGACAACGGCACCCGGCTGGTGCTGCCCGGCGGTGGTCAGCTGGTGCTCGCGGACGGTCAGACGTCGGTGGAGTTCCGCGACGTCGTCTATTTCGATCTCGCCCTCGACTACCGCGAGGCCGGCCGGATCGCCCTGTCCCACTCCCAGGACACCTCCCCGCGGACCGTCGCCGAGGCCACCGGCCTGTTCCAGGCGCTCGGCAAGAAGGTCAGCGTCATCGGCGACGTCCCCGGCATGATCGTCGCGCGCACGGTGGCACGGATCATCGACCTGGCGCACGAGGCCGTCGCCAAGGGCGTGGCCACCGAGGAGGACATAGACACCGCGATGCGCCTGGGCGTCAACTACCCGCTGGGGCCGCTGGAGTGGAGCCGACGGCTCGGTGGCACCTGGGCCTGCTCCGTGCTGGACAACCTGCACGAGTGCGACCCGTCCGGCCGCTACGCGCCGTCACTCGCGCTGTACCGCCACGCCTACACCTCGGACAAGCGGGAGGGCACCCCATGACCACCGCCAGGCGCGACACGTACACCCCGGAGACCCTGCTGTCCGTCGCCGTGCGGGTGTTCAACGAGCGTGGCTACGACGGCACCTCGATGGAGCACCTCTCCAAGGCGGCGGGCATCTCCAAGTCGTCGATATACCACCACGTGGCGGGCAAGGAGGAACTGCTGCGGCGTGCGGTGAGCCGGGCGCTGGACGGTCTCTTCGGCATCCTCGACGAGGAGCACGCGTGCGTGGGGCGTGCCGCCGAGCGGCTGGAGTACGTCGTGCGGCGCATGGTCGAGGTCCTGATCGCGGAGCTGCCGTACGTGACGCTGCTGCTGCGGGTGCGCGGCAACACGGACACCGAGCGGTGGGCCCTGGAGCGGCGGCGCGAGTTCGACCACCGGGTGGCGGCCTTGCTGAAGGCCGCGGCGGCGGAAGGGGACGTGCGCGGCGACATAGAGGTGCGCCTGGCGACCCGGCTGGTCTTCGGGATGATCAACTCGCTGGTCGAGTGGTACCGGCCCGACGGACGCGGCACCAGCGAGCGCGAGGTGGCCGACGCGGTGGTCCAGCTGGCCTTCTCGGGACTGCGCAGGGCGGCCTGACCGGGCCGGCGCCCCGCTGACGCCCCCGCTTCAGCCCTGCGGTTCCAGGTCCTCCTCCTCGAACACCAGCAGCGTGCGTGTGCTGAGCACCTCGGGGATCGCCTGGAGCCGGGTCAGCACCAGCTCGCGCAACGTCCGGTTGTCCGGCGTGTGTACCAGGAGCAGCACGTCGAAGTCGCCGCCCACCAGGGCGATGTGGGAGGCGCCGGGGAGCTGTCTGAGCTGCTCGCGGACCGTGCGCCAGGTGTTCTGGACGATTTTCAGGGTGATGTACGCGGACGTGCCGTGGCCGGCGCGTTCGTGGTCGACGCGGGCCCCGAAGCCGCGGATGACGCCGTCCTCCACGAGCCGGTTGATCCGGGCGTAGGCGTTGGCGCGCGAGACGTGGACCCGTTCGGCGACCGACCGGACCGAGGCGCGGCCGTCCGCCTGGAGCATGCGCAGGATGTCCTGGTCCACGGCGTCCAGGGGGCGTGCGGGCGGCAGCGGTCCGGTGCCCCCCGGTCCTTCGGCCATTTGTTCAGACGACACGCGCCCCCGCCTCTCCGTCATGGACGTACTGCGTCCATCTCAGGCTGTGGAGAACCGTTTGTCCACAGCCTGGTACCACCCGTAGCCAAAATGCACCGGCGACCGAACAATCGGTTGGTGAGGCGCGTCACAGACGCCGCGCCTCCACAGCCGCTCCCACGAGGAGGTGCCGTCATGACGGTCATGGAGCAGCGGGGCGCTTATCGGCCGACCCCGCCGCCCGCCTGGCAGCCCCGTACCGACCCCGCGCCGCTGCTGCCCGACGCGGAGCCGTACCGGGTGCTCGGCACCGAGGAGGCCGGCCAGGCCGACCCGGAGCTGCTGCGCCGGTTGTACGCGGAACTGGTGAAGGGCCGCCGCTACAACGCGCAGGCCACCGCCCTCACCAAGCAGGGCCGTCTCGCGGTCTACCCCTCCAGCACCGGCCAGGAGGCCTGCGAGGTAGCCGCCGCGCTGGTCCTGCAGGAGCAGGACTGGCTCTTCCCGAGCTACCGCGACACGCTCGCCGTCGTCGCACGCGGAGTGGACCCCGTGCAGGCGCTCACCCTGCTGCGCGGCGACTGGCACACCGGTTACGACCCCTACGAGCACCGGGTCGCGCCGCTGAGCACCCCGCTCGCCACCCAGCTGCCGCACGCCGTCGGACTCGCGCACGCCGCCCGCCTCAAGGGCGACGACGTGGTCGCGCTGGCCATGGTCGGCGACGGCGGCACCAGCGAGGGCGACTTCCACGAGGCGCTGAACTTCGCCGCCGTGTGGCGGGCCCCGGTCGTCTTCCTCGTCCAGAACAACGGCTTCGCGATCTCCGTTCCGCTTGCCAAGCAGACCGCGGCCCCGTCGCTGGCCCACAAGGCCGTCGGTTACGGCATGCCCGGTCGGCTGGTCGACGGCAACGACGCCGCCGCCGTCCACGAGGTCCTGGCCGACGCCGTACGCCACGCGCGTGCGGGTGGCGGCCCGACCCTGGTCGAGGCGATCACCTACCGCGTGGAGGCCCACACCAACGCCGACGACGCGACCCGCTACCGCGGCGACGCCGAGGTGGAGGCCTGGAAGAAACACGACCCCGTCGTGCTTCTGGAGCAGGAGCTGACCCGGCGCGGCCTCCTCGACGACGACCGCGTCGCCACCGCCCGCCAGGACGCCGAAAGCATGGCCGCCGACCTGCGGGAACGCATGAACCAGGACCCCGCGCTCGACCCCATGGACCTGTTCACCCACGTCTACGCCGAGCCCACCCCCCAGCTGCTGGAGCAGCGGGAACAGCTGCGGGCCGAGCTGGCGGCCGAGGCCGGGGCCGAGCCGGAAGGGACACAGCGATGACCACCGTCGCCGCCAAGCCGGCCACCATGGCGCAGGCACTCACCCGCGCGCTGCGCGACGCCATGGCCGCTGACCCGTCCGTGCACGTCCTGGGCGAGGACGTCGGCGCCCTCGGCGGTGTCTTCCGTATCACCGACGGACTCGCCGAGGAGTTCGGCGAGGACCGCTGCACGGACACCCCGCTGGCCGAGGCGGGCATCCTCGGCACGGCCGTCGGCATGGCGATGTACGGCCTGCGGCCGGTCGTGGAGATGCAGTTCGACGCGTTCGCCTACCCGGCGTTCGAGCAGCTGGTGTCGCACGTCGCCAGAATGCGCAACCGCACGCGCGGCAGGATGCCCCTGCCGCTCACCATCCGTATCCCCTACGGGGGTGGCATCGGCGGCGTCGAGCACCACAGCGACTCCTCCGAGGCGTACTACATGGCGACTCCGGGGCTCCATGTCGTCACGCCCGCGACCGTCCCGGACGCCTACGGGCTGCTGCGCGCCGCCATCGCCTCCGACGACCCGGTCGTCCTGCTCGAGCCCAAGCGGCTGTACTGGTCGAAGGACTCCTGGGACCCCGAGGAGCCGACATCCGTCGAACCGATAGGCCGTGCGGTGGTGCGGCGCTCCGGCCGGAGCGCCACGCTCATCACGTACGGGCCGTCCGTTCCCGTCTGCCTGGAGGCGGCCGAGGCGGCCCGGGCCGAGGGCTGGGACCTCGAAGTCGTCGATCTGCGTTCCCTGGTGCCGTTCGACGACGAGACGGTGTGCGCCTCGGTGCGGCGGACGGGACGCGCGGTCGTCGTCCATGAGTCGGGCGGCTTCGGCGGTCCCGGCGGGGAGATCGCGGCCCGGGTCACGGAGCGCTGCTTCCACCATCTGGAGGCACCGGTGCTGCGGGTGGCCGGGTTCGACCTCCCGTATCCGCCGCCGATGCTGGAGCGCCACCACCTGCCCGGCGTGGACCGGATCCTGGACGCCGTGGGGCGTCTGCAGTGGGAGGCCGAGAGCTGATGGCACAGGTGCTGGAGTTCAAGCTCCCCGACCTCGGTGAGGGGCTCACCGGGGCGGAAATCGTGCGCTGGCTGGTCGAGGTGGGCGATGTCGTCACCGTCGACCAGCCGGTGGTCGAGGTCGAGACGGCCAAGGCGATGGTGGACGTGCCCTGCCCGTACGGGGGTGTGGTCACCGCCCGCTTCGGCGAGGAGGGCACCGAACTGCCGGTGGGCGCCCCGCTGCTCACGGTGGCCGTGGGCGGACCGGACGCCGAGCGGCCGCCGGGTGAGGACCGCCCGTCCGCCGCCCCGAGCGAGGCCTCCGGCAACGTCCTGGTGGGTTACGGCACCTCGGAGGCTCCGGCCCGGCGCCGCAGGGTGCGGCCGGGACAGCCGGTGTCCGCCACGCGGACCACGCCCGCCACGCGCACCGCTTCCGCCCCCGCCGCTTCCGCGGCCGGGGCGCTGGACGGTCCGGTCCCCGTGATCTCACCCCTGGTGCGCAGGCTGGCCCGGCAGAACGGCCTGGACCTGCGGGAGATGACGGGCTCCGGGCCCGAGGGGCTGATCCTGCGGGCGGACGTGGAGCACGCGCTCCGGGCCGCCGACGCGCAGCAGGTCCGCAAGGACCGGACGGCCGTCACCGAGCCGCACGCGCGTGCGGCTCGGGCCCACACGCCGGCCGCCGGTACCGCGGTCCCGGGTGTCGTCCGCGTCCCCCTCAAGGGCATCCGGGGTGCCGTGGCCGACAAGCTCTCCCGCAGCCGCACCGAGATACCGGACGCGACCTGCTGGGTGGACGCCGACGCGACCGAGCTGATGCGGGCGCGGGCCGCGATGAACGCCTCGGGCGGTCCGAAGATCTCCGTGCTCGCCCTGCTGGCCCGGATCTGCACCGCCGCGCTGGCCCGCTTCCCCGAGCTCAACTCCTCCGTGGACACGGAGGCCAGGGAGGTCGTCCGGTACGCGGCCGTGCATCTCGGTTTCGCCGCGCAGACCGAGCGGGGGCTGGTCGTCCCCGTCGTCCGGGACGCGCACACGCGGGACGCGGAGTCGCTCACGGCGGAGTTCGCCCGGCTGACCGAGGCGGCCCGGTCCGGGGCGCTGACGCCCGCGGAACTCACGGGCGGCACCTTCACGTTGAACAATTACGGCGTCTTCGGCGTCGACGGCTCCACCCCGATCATCAACCATCCCGAGGCCGCCATGCTCGGCGTCGGCCGCATCGTCCCCAAGCCCTGGGTCCATGAGGGCGAGTTGGCGGTGCGACAGGTCGTGCAGCTCTCGCTCACCTTCGACCACCGGGTCTGCGACGGCGGCACGGCGGGTGGTTTCCTGCGCTACGTGGCGGACTGCGTAGAGCAACCGGCGGTGCTGCTGCGGACGCTGTGAGGTCCGCTTCCCCCCGCCGTGCCCGTTCCCGGACACCGTGCCCCCGCGTTCCCCGCGATCGCGGGGGCACGCATACTCGAGGGGTGACCGAGTACGAGCTCCCGGGTGCTCCCGGTGCCGGACCCGATGCCGTTGGTGACCGCGACCGCGAGCGCGACCGCGAGCGCGATCGGGACCCCGCGCCGGGCACGGCGGCGCCGCTCGAGCCCACCGCGTACGACGCCCTCGTGCTCGCCGGTGGTGGCGCCCGACGGCTCGGGGGCGCGGACAAGCCCGGCGTGCGGGTGGGCGGTCGGGCGTTGCTCGACCGGGTGCTCGCGGCCTGCGCCGACGCCCGCACCACCGTGGTCGTGGCCGAACCCCGCCCCACCCCCCGGCCCGTGCTCTGGGCGCGCGAGGAGCCGCCGGGCGGCGGACCGCTCGCCGCGCTCGACGCCGGGATTCGGCTCAGCACCGCGGAGTACGTCGTGCTGCTCTCCGCCGACCTGCCGTTCCTCGACGGCCGCACGGTCGACGAACTGCTGACCACCCTCCGTACGAGCCCGGGCGACGGGGTCGTACTGACCGACGCCGACGGCCGGGACCAGCCGCTCGTGGCCGCGTACCGCACGGCGGCCCTGCGCCGCGAACTCGCCGTGCTCGGCGAACGGCACGGCCGACTGGCCGGACTGCCGCTGCGCCGGCTGACCGGCTCGCTCCACCTCATCCGGATCTTCGGCCCGGTGGCGTCCTTCGACTGCGACACCTGGGACGACATCGCCGCCGCCAGAGCACGCATCAGGGAGCATGGACACGTGTTGGATGAATGGATTACCGCAGTCAAGGACGAGCTGGGCATCGATCTGGACGTCGACACCGGCGTACTCCTCGACCTCGCCCGTGACGCCGCCCACGGCGTGGCCAGGCCGGCGGCGCCGCTGACCACCTTCCTCGTCGGTTACGCGGCGGCCCGCGCGGGCGGTGACCGGGAAGCCGTGGCCGAGGCCGTCCGCAAGGCCGCGGCCCTCGCCACCCGCTGGGCCGACGAGGACACCCCCGCCGCCGCCCCCGCCGCCCCCGCCGCCCCCGCCGCCCCCGCCGCCTCCGACGCCGCCCCCGCCGCCTCCGACGCCGCTCCCGGCACGAGCCCGGACGCCCGATGACCGCGCCCGACGCCCGATCCGACGAGGACACCGAAAGCGCCGAGGACGCCGATGATCTAGACGTCGAGGAGGCTCTCGCCCTCGTGAACGAAGATTCCGGTCGCCCCCCCGGCCGCACTCCCGGTGCCCCCGGGCACGCCCCCTCCACGCCCCGCCCGCGCCGCCACGGCGTCCCCTGGACCGACGCCCGCGCCATCGCCGAGCGCGCCGGCCGCAACGGCACCGCCCGCCCCGGCACCGGAGGCCGTGCCACCCACCGTGCCCCGGTCTCCGTGCCGCTCGACGCCGCCCTCGGCCTCACCCTGGCCGCCCCCCTCACGGCCCTCACCGACCTGCCCTCCTTCGACACCTCGGCCATGGACGGCTGGGCGGTCTCCGGCCCGGGTCCCTGGACCGTGCGGGAGGAAGGCGTCCTCGCCGGGCACGCCGCGCACACGCCGCTCACCGACGGCGAAGCCGTCCGTATCGCCACCGGCGCCCGTGTCCCCCCGGACACCACCGCCGTCCTCCGCAGCGAACACGGCCGCACCGACGCCAAGGGCCGCCTGCACGCCATCGCACCCCGGGGCGGCAGCACGGCCCAGGCCGGGCCCGCCGCCCCGGTGGCGCACGGTCAGGACATCCGTCCCCGCGGCCAGGAATGCCGCAGCGGCGACCAGCTGCTGTCCGTCGGCACCCTGGTGACGCCCGCCGTGCTGGGCCTCGCCGCGGCCGCCGGATACGACACGCTCAGCACGTTCCCCCGGCCCCGCGTCGAGGTCCTCGTCCTCGGCGACGAGCTCCTCACGGCGGGCCTTCCGCACGACGGGCTGATCCGGGACGCCCTCGGCCCGATGCTGCCGCCCTGGCTGCGCGCACTCGGCGCCGAGGTCACCGCGGTCCGCCGGGTCCGCGACGACGCGCACACGCTGCACAAGGCGATCACAAGGTCCGACGCCGATGTCGTCGTCACCACCGGCGGCACCGCCGCGGGCCCGGTCGACCACGTCCACCCGACGCTGAGCCGCATCGGGGCCGAACTCCTCGTGAACGGGGTCGAGGTGCGCCCCGGCCACCCCATGCTCCTGGCCCGCACCAAGGAGAACCAGCACCTCGTCGGCCTGCCCGGCAACCCCCTCGCCGCCGTCTCCGGACTGCTCACGCTCGCCGAACCCCTGCTGCGTACCCTCGCGGCCCGCCCGGCTCCCGAGCCGTACACGATGCCGCTGCGGGACGCGGTCCACGGGCATCCGCACGACACCCGGCTCATCCCCGTCGTGCTGCGCGGGGACATCGCCCTGCCGCTGCACTACAACGGTCCCGCCATGCTGCGCGGCGTCGCGGCGGCCGACGCCCTCGCCGTCGTACCACCGGGCGGCACGCGGCCCGGCCAGGAGGCGGAACTGCTCGACCTCCCCTGGGCATCCGGGGGAATCGGGGTGTGTTTCACGTGAAACTTCCGGGTCAGGACGCCATTGCTCGCCAGGCGGACGAGCACTTGGTGACGCATCGGGTGAAACTGCCGAGGAAGGTGGTCGAGCACCCGATCCGCCAGGTCACCAAACGGCTGTCCATGGCTTTGCTGATCCTCGTGGTGACGGCGTTGATCGTGTACCTCGACCGCGGCGGCTACAACGACGGCGCCGACGGCACCCTCGACTTCCTCGATGCCTTCTACTACGCGACCGTCACCCTCTCCACCACGGGATACGGCGACATCACGCCGGTCAGCGACAGCGCCCGGCTGACCAATATCCTCATCATCACGCCGTTGCGCGTGATGTTCCTGATCATCCTGGTCGGCACCACCCTCGAAGCTCTCACCGAACGCACCCGGGAGGAGTGGCGACTGAACCGCTGGAGGTCCACGTTGCGTGATCACACCGTCGTCGTCGGATTCGGCACGAAGGGCAGGTCCGCGATCCGGACCATCTGCAAGACGGGGCTCCGCAAGGAGCAGGTCGTGGTGGTCGACCCCAGCGGCAAGGCGATCGAAGCCGCCGCGGCCGACGGATACGCGGGCGTCATAGGGGACGCGACGCGCAGCGAGGTGCTGAAGCGGGCCGAGGTGTACCGGGCGAAGCAGATCATCATCGCCACACAGCGCGACGACACCGCCGTGCTGGTGACGCTGACGGCCCGCCAGCTCAACCGCGGCGCGAAGATCGCGGTCGCGGTGCGCGAGGAGGAGAACGCTCCGTTGCTGAAGCAGTCCGGCGCCGACGCGGTCATCACCAGCGCCAGCGCGGCCGGCCGGCTGCTCGGGCTGTCGCTGCTCAGCCCCGCGGCCGGCGTGGTGATGGAGGACCTCATCCAGCAGGGCACGGGGCTCGACATGGTCGAACGGCCGGTCATAAAGGCCGAGGTGGGCAAAACGCCGCGAGAGCTCGACGATCTGGTGGTGAGCGTCCTGCGCGGGCACCGGTTGCTCGGCTACGACGACGAGAACGTCGGGACGCTCGAGCTGACCGACCGGCTGATCACGATCGTGCGGAGGACGCCGGCCAGGCAGGTGGCGCCCGACATGCGCCCGCTCCCCCGGGACTAGGGCCCGGGCAGGCCCTGACCACCGGCCACACGGACGACACGGGCCCCGGGGCTGCCCGCCCGGGGCCCGCACCGTCCGCGGGACCCGCGTCACTTGCGGTTGTAGAGCCGCATCGTGATGGGTCCGAAGACCAGGACGAACAGGGCGGACCAGCCCAGTGACCAGGCGACCTCGTCGGCCGGCCAGTCACCCGCCATCAGCCCGCGCACCGCGGACGCCAGGTGCGTGACGGGACTGTTGTTGACGAACGCCTGGAGCCAGCCCGGCATGGTGCGCGGGTCGACGAAGACGTTGGACAGGAAGGTGAGCGGGAAGATCACCATCATGCTGACGCCCATGACCGACTTCTCGGTGCGCAGCATCAGCCCGAACATCGTCCAGATCCACGAGAACGCGAACGCGAACGCGACCAGCAGCACGATCCCCGCGAGCACACCGGCCACCCCGCCGTCCGGGCGGTAGCCGAGGAGCACGCCCACGGTGAGCATCACGACCGACGCGATGGTGTACCGCAGGGCGTCGCCGAGCAGATAGCCGACCATCGTCGACGGACGCCAGATCGGCAGGGTGCGGAACCGGTCGAACACACCCTTCTCGATGTCCGTGTTGACCGAGACACCGGTGTACATCGTGATCATCACGACCGACATCACCAGGATGCCGGGCAGCAGGAACTGGATGTACTCCTTCGGCGAACCGGCCAGCGCCCCGCCGAAGAGGTACGTGTACATCAGCACCATCATGATCGGGAACGCGGTGACGTCGAACAACTGCTCCGGCACATGCTTGATCTTGAGGATCGCGCGCCAGCCGAAGGTCAGTGAGGCCGACCACGCGCCGGGCCGCGGCGGGCGCTCCTCGGCGACCAGCAGCTCGGCCAGGGAGTCGGTACGGACCGGGGCGAGTTCGGCGCTTTCGGTGGTCGTCGTCGCGGTACTCATGCCGCCACCTCGTCCTTCGGGTGGTGGGAGTGGTCGCCACCGGAGCCCGATCCCGAGTTCGGCCCTTGTCCCGAGCCGGGTCCCGAGCCCGAACCGGATGCGTGGGTGTCATGGCCGGTGAGGGCGAGGAACACCTCGTCCAGGCTGGGCTGGCCGAGCGAGAAGTTGTCGACGGTGATGCCGGCCGCGGCCAGTGCGCTCAGCGCGCGAGCGGCCCGTTCGGCGGCGGTGTCGTGGTGCGCGGCCGACCCCAGGCGGGCGGTGAGCGTCACCGGGTCGGGTTCGAGCTGCACCTGTGCGTCGAGTGCACGGCGCAGCAGGTCCGCCGCGCGGGGCCGGTGGTCCGGATCGCGCAGCCGCAGATGGACGGAGCCGGCGCCGACGGACGCCTTCAGCTCGCCCTTGGTGCCCTCGGCGATCACCTTCCCGCGGTCGATGACGGCGATCCGGGACGCCAGCTGGTCGGCCTCGTCCAGGTACTGCGTGGTCAGCAGCACGGTGGTGCCCTGGGCGACCACCGCGCGCACGATGTCCCACACCTGGTTGCGGCTGCGCGGGTCCAGGCCGGTCGTCGGTTCGTCGAGGAACAGCAGGTCGGGGGTGTTGAGGATGGACGCGGCGATGTCGATACGCCGCCGCATGCCGCCCGAGTAGTGCTTGACCTGCTTGGCCGCCGCCTCCGTCAGGCCGAAGGCCTCCAGAAGCTGGGCGGCACGGGTGCGGGCGGCCGGTTTGCGGTGGCCGAGGAGCCGGGCCAGCAGGATCAGGTTCTCCGCGCCGGTGAGGTCCTCGTCCACGGACGCGTACTGCCCGGTGAGGCTCACCAGGCCGCGCACCGTGTCGGCCTCGCGCACGACGTCGTGACCGAAGACATGCGCGTCGCCGCCGTCCGGTCGTAGGAGGGTGGCGAGCATTTTCACGGTGGTGGTCTTGCCTGCGCCGTTCGGTCCGAGGACGCCGTACACCGTGCCGGCCGGCACGGCGAGGTCGACCCCGTCCACGGCCCGTGTCTCACCGAAGGCCTTGACCAGGCCGGCGGTCTCGATCGCCAGGCCGGACGTCTGCGTGCTCATGCTGGGGGTCCTTCCGCATGCTTGGGCTACGCATGGAGAGACCATCACCGTCGCGCGAATTCATCGCTCTCGCACATGGTTTTCCCCGAGAACCGTTCCGACGACGGACCCGCCTCCGCCCATCGACCCGCGCCGGCC
Organism: Streptomyces sp. TE5632; assembly: GCF_054061295.1. Taxonomy (NCBI): domain Bacteria; kingdom Bacillati; phylum Actinomycetota; class Actinomycetes; order Kitasatosporales; family Streptomycetaceae; genus Streptomyces; species Streptomyces sp. TE5632. The sequence goes on from NZ_JBSSEA010000003.1 coordinate 2,662,285, forward strand.
GACCGATGGCGCGCGGGCGGCGCGGGCGAAGTAGGCCAGGGAGTAGCGTCGCCCCCATGTATGCGATCACGATTCCCGAACCCGGTGGGCCCGAGGCGCTGGTGTGGGAGCAGGTCCCCGATCCCGTTCCCGGCCCGGGCGAGGTGCTTGTCGAGGTGGTGGCCGGCGCCGTCAACCGCGCCGACATCATGCAGCGGCAGGGCTTCTACGACCCCCCGCCCGGCGCCTCCCCCTACCCCGGCCTGGAGTGTTCCGGGCGGATCACCGCACTCGGACCCGGTGTGACCGGGTGGGCGGTCGGTGACGAGGTCTGCGCGCTGCTCGCCGGCGGCGGCTACGCCCAGCAGGTCGCCGTCCCGGTCGGACAGTTGCTCCCCGTCCCCAGGGGGCTCGACGTCAAGCAGGCGGCGGCGCTCCCGGAGGTCGTCTGCACGGTCTGGTCGAACGTCTTCATGGTGGCCCACCTCCGCCCCGGCGAGACCCTGCTCGTGCACGGTGGATCCAGCGGCATCGGCACCATGGCCATCCAGCTCGCCAAGGCCGTCGGTGCCAAGGTCGCCGTCACCGCCGGAACCAAGGAGAAGCTGGACCACTGCGCCGAACTGGGTGCCGACATCCTGATCAACTACCGCGAGCAGGACTTCGTCGCCGAGCTGAAGGAGGCGACCGACGGCGCGGGCGCGGACGTCATCCTCGACATCATGGGCGCCAAGTACCTGGACCGTAACGTCCAGGCCCTCGCCGTCAACGGCCGACTCGCGATCATCGGCATGCAGGGCGGCGTCAAGGGCGAACTGAACATCGGCGCCCTCCTGCGCAAGCGCGCCGCGATCAGCGCGACGTCGCTGCGCGCCCGGCCACTGGAGGAGAAGGCGGCGATCGTCGCGGCCGTCCGGGAACACGTGTGGCCCCTGATCGCCGACGGCCATGTCCGCCCCGTCGTCGACCGCGAGCTCCCGATGTCGGAGGCGGCCGACGCCCACCGTGTCGTGGAGGAGAGCGGCCACGTCGGCAAGGTGCTGCTGGTCGCGCCGTAAGGCCGCCGGACCACTGGATTCGTGGGCCCGGGGTTTCAGCTCCGCCGGAGTCTCAGGCCCACGAACGCCAGCCCCAGCCCGAGCCCCATGAGGACCAGCCCGCCCCCCAGCGGCAGGATGCGCACCATGGGCTCGGCGCCGGTGGCGGTGTTCGACGCGGGACTCCGTGACGTCCCGGAGGGCACCGGAACGGCCTCCCCCGACTCCGGCGCCCGGCGGGGGACGTCGACGCCGCCTTCCTCGGGCACGCGCGTACCGGCTGCGGCATCCGCGGCGTCCGGCGCTTCGGGCAGAACACCGACGCCTGCCTCCTTCGGCTCCCCGGCGCGCGCGCCGTCCCCGAGGCCGGAGGACTTCGGCACCGCGCTCACACCACCGCGCTCGGCCTCGCTTCCGCTGTCACGTGGTCCGCCGTCGTGTCCGCCACGCGGACCCGCCTCCCTGGATCTCCCGGATTCTTCAGGCGTCCCGGGCTCCCCGGGTTTCCTGTGCTCGTCGGTCTTCTCCGTCTCCTCGCTCTGCTCCGTCATCTCGGGCACCTCCCGCCCCGGCCGCTTCCGTCCTTCCCCCGGCCGGCTTCCGGCCCTGGAGGGCTCGGCGGAGGGCGCCGGTGACGGCGACTCCGCAGACGAGAGGGGTGAGAGGCGCGAGGAAGGTGAGAAAGGAGAGAGGGGCGAAAAAGGCGAGAAAGGTGAGAAAGGTGAGAAGGGGGAGAGGGGTGAGAGCGGTGAGAGGGGTGCGTGGAAAGGAGAGGGCAAGGGCTCTCGGGACGGCACGTCCGTGTGCTCGTCCGGCGCTTCCTGGGGTCCGGCGCCCGCCCTCTCGGCCCCGAAAGCCGCAGTCGTACCGAAAGGCGCCAGGGCCGGGCCGTACGGCATCACCACCCCCGCACCTGCCGCCACCCCGAGCACGACGCCCGCTCGCAGGGCGATCCCCGCCCCCACTACACGCAGCCATGGAGCCACGACTGTGACCTCCCGCGCCGGGCCGGTGCCCGTTCGCACCGTCGGCTAGATGGGCCGGATGGACTCCCACAGGTTCCCATTCCTCCGCACACCCGGCATTACGGATACCCCCGTCAGGGGGGCCCGGAAGCGTGCGGTGGACGTGCGAGAGAATGGCCGTATGGAGATGCCGAGGAACGAACGGTCGCCGGACAATCCGCAGGTACTGGTCGTCGGCCAGGACGGCATGGCGCTCGGTGGCGGCACCGGGGACGAGGACTCCCGCGAGGTTCCGGTGACGGAGCAGGTGGAGCAGCCCGCGAAGGTCATGCGGATCGGCAGCATGATCAAGCAACTGCTGGAGGAGGTGCGCGCGGCTCCTCTGGACGAGGCCAGCCGGGCGCGGCTCAAGGAGATCCACGCCAGCTCGGTGAAGGAGCTGGAGGACGGGCTCGCGCCGCAGCTGGTCGAGGAGCTGGAGCGGCTCTCCCTGCCCTTCACGGACGAGGCGACCCCGAGCGACGCCGAACTGCGGATCGCGCAGGCCCAGCTGGTGGGCTGGCTGGAGGGCCTCTTCCACGGCATTCAGACCACGCTCTTCGCCCAGCAGATGGCCGCGCGTGCCCAGTTGGAGCAGATGCGCCGCGCCCTCCCGCCGGGCATGGGCGACAGCGGCCAGGAGGAACCCCCGTTGGGCGGCCGCGCGGGCGGTCCGTACCTGTAGTCGTCCCGGCGCGGGACACGAACCCACGCGGCACACGAACATAAAGGGGTCCGGCCCGGAAGCCGGGCCCCTTTCACATGAGCCGTACCCGGTGGTGCCCGGTCAGGCGGACGGCGGGTTGCCCGTGGAGACGTAGAGCTGGATCGTGGGCATGTCCTCGGGGTCGACGTTTGTGCCGGCGGCGGGGAACTGGTTCATGACCGCTCCTTCGCCGTAGGTGTTCTCGTCGACGTCGCGCACGTCCAGGTCCCAGCCGGCTTCCTGGAAGCACTCCTTGACCGACTTGATGTACTTGAACTTCAGGTTCGGCATCTCGATCTTGTCGGGGTCGTTGTACGACTCCTTGGGCTCCGTGCACTCGTCCGGGTCGATCGTCCTGGCCGGATCGGGCCCGCGGAACCCGGCCACCTTCTCGGCGGACGCGGACGCCGACGCGGTGCTGCCCCCGCCGCCCTGGTCGTTGCCGGTTCCCCCGCCGTTGGACAGCAGCGCCGCGACCAGGCCGCCGACGGCGAGCACGGACACGACGATCGAGCCGATGATCACCGGCTTGTTGTCCCTGCCGCGGCCCGAACCGCCCGGAGCCGGGTTCTGGGGTGTCAGGTTGTACGGCGGCGGGGTCGACGGGCCGCCCTGCTGCGGGGCGTACGGCGACGGGTGGGGCGTCTGGTAGCCGCCCTGCTGCGGATAGCCGTACCCCGCAGACGGCACGGACGGCGCAGACGGCGCGGGGACCGGAGTGCCGTACGGGTTCGGGTGCGGGGCCGGCTGGTACGGCGTCTGGACGCCGCCCTGGGCCCCCGGCGCCGACGACTGGTCGACCGGCGGGAACACCGCGGAGCCGACCCCCGAGCCGCTCTGCCCGTGGGGACCGGGGACGATGTTCGGCGGGGCCGCCTGGAAGGACTGGCTCACCCGCAGGCACTCGCCGCGCATGGCCTCGGCGCTGGGAAAACGCTCGTTCGGATTCTTCTTCAGCGCGCGGGTGATCAGCGCGTCGACGGCCGGGGGCAGCGCGCGGTTGACCGAGGAGGCGAGCGGTGGCTCCTCCTGCACGTGCGCGTACGCGATGGCCAGCGGTGAGTCCGCGTCGAACGGGAGTCGCCCGGTGACCAGTTGGAAGAGCATGATGCCGACCGAGTACAGGTCGGAGCGCGCGTCGACGCCCCGGCCGAGCGCCTGCTCCGGCGAGAGGTACTGCGGGGTGCCGACGACCATGCCGGTCTGCGTCATCGACGTCACGCCGGACTGCATGGCGCGGGCGATGCCGAAGTCCATCACCTTGACCACGCCGCGCTTGGTCATCATCACGTTGCCCGGCTTGATGTCCCGGTGGACCAGGCCCTTCTCGTGGCTGATCTCCAGGGCGGCCAGCACGTCGGCGGTGATCTTCAACGCCTTGTCGGCGGGCATCGCGCCCTGCTGCCGCACGTCCTCGTCGAGCACGGAGCCGAGCGGGCGGCCCTCGACGTACTCCATGACGATGTACGGCGTCGTCATGCCGTCCACATCGTCCTCGCCGGTGTCGAAGACCGAGACGATGTTGGTGTGCGTGAGTTTCGCCACGGCCTGGGCCTCGCGGCGGAAGCGCTCGCGGAAGGCCTGCTCCCGGCCGAGTTCCGTGTGCAAGGTCTTGATGGCGACCTGGCGGTCGAGCACGCTGTCGTACGCGAGGTGGACCGAGGCCATGCCGCCCTGGCCGAGCAGGTCCCGCAGTTGGTAGCGGCCACCGGCGAGCGCCCGCCCCGGATTCTGGCCCTGTGCGCCGTCCTGGCTCATGTTCCGCGTCCCCCGTAGCCTCTCCGGCGCTGCCGTCGGCGACCGATGCCTCATAGATCGAATGCGCTATTCCCGGCCAAGTCTGCCGCAGGCCACTGACACGTCAAGCAGGGGGCCCGTTCCGTGACGGTACGGAAAAGAAGCGTCGCGGAAGCGTTACAGGGGAGGTGTGGCCGAAGCACCACCTGGTACACAGAATTTGCATGACGATACGGAGAACGGGTTTCATGGCCGGTCCGTCTCGTGCTGGTCCTGGCAACCCGTCTCGGACCGGAGGCCCCCGTAGAGGCTGTAGCGTGGCCGACGGAGACCGTGACAACACCGCGCGCACCGCGGGCAGAAACGACGGCGAGGACCGATGGCACAGCAGCAGCGCGCTCAGGGCCCGTCCGACCCCGAGGCGACTGGCGGCGGAATGTCGGACGCGCCGGACAACTGGGGTAACGGCGGGCTCATCGGCGATGGCCGTTACCGGCTGACGCACCGACTCGGCCGGGGCGGCATGGCCGAGGTGTTCGCCGCCGAGGACGTGCGCCTCGGGCGTACGGTCGCGGTCAAACTGATGCGTGCCGATCTCGCCGAGGACCCGATCGCCAAAGCGCGGTTCACGCGCGAGGCGCAGTCGGTGGCCGGCCTCAACCACCATGCGATCGTCGCCGTGTACGACTCCGGCGAGGACACGGTGGGCGGCCAGGCCGTGCCGTACATCGTCATGGAGATCGTCGAGGGCCGCACGATCCGCGATCTCCTGCTCAACGCCGAGGCGCCCGGCCCCGAACAGGCGCTGATCATCGTCTCCGGAGTTCTGGAGGCGCTGGCCTACTCGCACCAGCACGGCATCGTGCACCGCGACATCAAGCCCGCCAACGTCATCATCACCCACAACGGCGCCGTGAAGGTGATGGACTTCGGCATCGCCCGCGCCATGCACGGCGCGTCCACGACGATGACGCAGACCGGCATGGTCATGGGCACCCCGCAGTACCTCTCGCCGGAGCAGGCGCTCGGCAAGGCCGTCGACCACCGGTCCGACCTGTACGCGACCGGCTGCATGCTGTACGAACTCCTGGCGCTGCGGCCCCCGTTCACCGGTGAGACGCCGCTGTCCGTGGTCTACCAGCACGTCCAGGACATCCCCACGCCCCCGTCGGAGGTCTCGGACGCCAGCCCGCCGGAGCTGGACGGGCTTGTCATGCGCTCACTCGCCAAGGAGCCGGACGACCGGTTCCAGACGGCGGAGGAGATGCGCGGGCTGATCCAGTACGGGCTGCAGATGCTCTACGACCAGGGCGGCCACACCGGCACCTGGAACACCGGCGTGGTCGACGTGCACGACGGCCGGCACACCCCGTCGGCCGGTTTCGCCGGTACGACGGCGATGCCGCACCCGGACACCACCGGCACCGCGGCCATCCCGCAGCCGATCCTGCCCAACCGGTACGGGAGCGGGGACGACGGCGGCTTCGAGGGCGGCGGCAGCCAGGGCAGCGGCCGCGGCAAGCTGTGGATCCTCGCGGTGCTCGCGGTGATCGCCATCACGGCGGGTGTCGCACTGGCGTTGAGCAGCGACGACACGGGCAAGGGCGGCGGCAGGACGACCGAGTCCCCGACCTCCTCGCAGTCCAGCGAGAAGGAGAAGGAGAAGACCAGCGAGTCGCCGAGCGACGACGTCACCGAGGAGCCGCAGGCGCCGAACACGGACACCGGCAACGGCAACGGCAACGGCAACGGCGGCGGCAGCTGGAACCAGCCGTACAACCCGGCGCCGGAGCCGACGCAGACCCAGTCGGAGACCGAGGACCCGACGGACGACCCGACGGACGTCCCGACCACGCCGACGGAGACGGAGACGAACGAGGAGCCGCCGCCACCGCCGGAGACCGAACCGGAGACGGGCGGCGCGGACGGCGGCCCGGTCAACGGCGGTACGGAGGGCGGCGGAGACATCGGCGCCGTGACCGGCGGCTGACCAGGGGCGGGCCTCGTGCCCGCCCCGCTCCGTGAGTACCTCCGGGAGCCGTGGAGGCGGCCCTGCCCCACGCGGCGCACTGCGGTGGGGCCGCGATCCCGCCCCGGCCGAGCGGGCTGAACGGGTGGACACCGCCGCACCCACCCCGCGTGCCCCGCGCGGCGGACGTCGGTCGGCGTGCCGCTGCGCCCAGTGGGGGGCGCGTGAGGAGCGGGGGGCGGTCCACGTAAGCCCGACACTCCGCCGGATGGCCGAGCTTCGCGCACCCCTGTGAGCTGGGAATTGTCTCGCTCGGTAATTATTAGTCGCATTGTGTGCTCGATCTGGCGCGGGGCGCGAAACTCAACCCTTCCCGAGCCCGGGGTCCCCGGGATAACGTGCCGTTGCTCCGGCCTCCTGCAAGGCTGTGACCAGCGCGCCTTCCCGGCCTTTCCGATTTACTTGGAAATCCAAGCAAAATCCCAGGTCAGGGGGGTTTCACAGAAATGTGGCGCACTGGGTAACGTGCTTGTTGCAGGTCGCTCGCCGGGGCACCTGTCACGCCTGTTCCCGGCCGAGCGGCACCCACCCCGTGCCCGTGGTCGAGAAGAGGTGAGCCTCCCCCAGGCCTTGACGAGCTGGAGGAGGACCCCAGACCTACCGGCAACCCCGGGGGTCGGACCGACGGAGGAGCACACGTGACCGTGGAGAGCACTGCCGCGCACGCACCGCGACGCAGCGCCGGAAGCAACGCCGGCGCCACCGGCACCAAACGCACCACCAGCACCACTGGCAAGAAGACCACCGCGGCCAAGAAGGCCACCACGGCCAAGAAGCCCGCCCCCGCCAAGAAGGCCGCCACCGCCGCGAAGAAGGCCGGCGGCGCGGTGAAGAGCGCCGAGCCCCGTCTCGTGCAACTGCTGACGCCCGAGGGCGAGCGCGTCAAGAACGCCGAGTTCGACCAGTACGTCGAGGGCATCACCGCCGAGGACCTCCGCGGCCTGTACCGCGACATGGTGCTCACCCGCCGCTTCGACGCCGAGGCGACCTCACTGCAGCGCCAGGGCGAGCTGGGCCTGTGGGCCTCGCTGCTGGGCCAGGAGGCGGCGCAGATCGGCTCCGGCCGGGCGCTGCGCGACGACGACTACGTCTTCCCCACCTACCGGGAGCACGGCGTCGCCTGGTGCCGGGGGGTGGACCCGACCAACCTGCTCGGCATGTTCCGCGGCGTCAACAACGGCGGCTGGGACCCGAACGGCAACAACTTCCACCTGTACACGATCGTCATCGGTTCCCAGGCGCTGCACGCCACGGGCTACGCGATGGGCGTCGCCAAGGACGGTGCGGACAGCGCGGTGATCGCCTACTTCGGCGACGGCGCCTCCAGCCAGGGCGACGTGGCCGAGGCGTTCACCTTCTCCGCGGTCTACAACGCCCCGGTGGTGTTCTTCTGCCAGAACAACCAGTGGGCGATCTCCGAGCCGACCGAGAAGCAGTCCCGCGTCCCGCTGTACCAGCGCGCGCAGGGCTTCGGCTTCCCGGGCGTGCGGGTGGACGGCAACGACGTGCTGGCGAGCCTCGCCGTCACCCGGTGGGCCCTGGAGCGGGCCCGCGCCGGTGAGGGGCCGACGCTGATCGAGGCGTTCACCTACCGCATGGGCGCCCACACCACCTCCGACGACCCCACCCGCTACCGCCACGACGACGAGCGGGCCGCCTGGGAGGCCAAGGACCCGATCCTGCGCCTTCGCCGCTACCTGGAGTCCGCACACCACGCGGACGAGGGATTCTTCGCGGAACTGGAGAGCGAGAGCGAGGCGTTGGGTAAACGAGTGCGCGAAGTGGTCCGCGCCATGCCGGACCCGGACCACTTCGCCATCTTCGAGAACGCGTATGCGGACGGACACGCCCTCGTCGACGAGGAGCGGGCGCAGTTCGCCGCCTACCAGGCGTCGTTCGACGACGCGGACGGGGGCAAGTGACATGGCGGAGACCGTGACATTCAAAAACATGGCCCTGGCCAAGGCGATCAACGAATCGCTGCGCCGTGCCCTGGACACCGACCCCAAGGTCCTCGTCATGGGCGAGGACGTCGGCAAGCTCGGCGGCGTGTTCCGGGTGACGGACGGGCTGCAGAAGGACTTCGGCGAGAGCCGCGTCATCGACACCCCGCTCGCCGAGTCGGGCATCGTCGGCACGGCGATCGGCCTCGCCCTGCGCGGCTACCGCCCGGTGGTCGAGATCCAGTTCGACGGTTTCGTCTTCCCGGCGTACGACCAGATCGTCACGCAGCTGGCGAAGATGCACGCCCGTTCACTGGGCAAGGTGAAGCTCCCGGTCGTCGTGCGCATTCCCTACGGCGGCGGCATCGGCGCGGTCGAGCACCACTCCGAGTCCCCGGAGGCGCTGTTCGCCCATGTGGCGGGCCTGAAGGTGGTCTCCCCGTCCGACGCGTCGGACGCGTACTGGATGATGCAGCAGGCCATCCAGAGCGACGACCCGGTGATCTTCTTCGAGCCCAAGCGGCGCTACTGGGACAAGGCCGAGGTCAACACCGAGGCGATCCCGGGACCGCTGCACACCGCGCGCGTGGTCCGCGAGGGCACCGACCTGACGCTGGCGGCCTACGGGCCGATGGTGAAGCTCTGCCGGGAGGTCGCGGACGCCGCCGCCGAGGAGGGCCGCTCCCTGGAGGTGCTGGACCTGCGCTCGGTCTCCCCGCTCGACTTCGACTCGATCCAGGCGTCGGTGGAGAAGACCCGCCGTCTGGTCGTCGTCCACGAGGCGCCGGTGTTCTTCGGTTCGGGCGCGGAGATCGCCGCGCGGATCACGGAGCGCTGCTTCTACCACCTGGAGGCCCCGGTCCTGCGGGTGGGCGGCTACCACGCCCCGTACCCGCCGGCCCGCCTGGAGGAGTCCTACCTCCCGGACCTGGACCGGGTGCTGGACGCCGTCGACCGCTCGCTGGCGTACTGAGGGAGAGGGTCGTGACGACGATGACGAACGCGTCCGTACGCGAGTTCAAGATGCCGGACGTGGGCGAGGGGCTGACCGAGGCCGAGATCCTCAAGTGGTACGTCCAGCCCGGTGACACGGTCACCGACGGCCAGGTGGTGTGCGAGGTCGAGACGGCGAAGGCCGCCGTCGAACTCCCCATCCCCTACACCGGCGTGGTCCGCGAGCTGCACTTCCCCGAGGGCACCACGGTGGACGTGGGCACGTCCATCATCGCGGTGGACGTCTCGGGCGGGGCGGCACCGGCCGCGGAGGAGACACCCGCCCCGGTCGCCGAGCCCGAGCAGGCGCCGGAGGAGCCGGCGGCCGGGCCCCCGGCCCGCCAGCCGGTCCTGGTCGGCTACGGCGTGGCGACGTCCTCGACGCGCCGCCGCCCGCGCAAGGCGGCCCCGGACGCCGCTGCCCAGCCGACGGCGGCGCCCGTCCAGGCGGAACTGAACGGCTACGGTGCCCCGGCCGCTCCTCAGGAACGCCCGCTGGCCAAGCCGCCGGTGCGCAAGCTGGCGAAGGACCTCGGCGTCGACCTGGCGACGGTCACCCCGACCGGCCCGGACGGCATCATCACCCGTGAGGACGTCCACGCGGCGGTGGCCGCGCCCGAGGTCCCGGCACCCGAGGCCCCGGCTGCCGCTCCGGCCGTCCCGGCCCCGGCTCCGGCCCCGGTGTCGTACGACACGGCGCGCGAGACCCGCATCCCGGTCAAGGGCGTCCGCAAGGCGACGGCGGCCGCGATGGTCGGCTCGGCGTTCACGGCGCCGCATGTCACGGAGTTCGTGACGGTCGACGTGACGCGCACGATGAAGCTGGTCGAGGAGCTCAAGCAGGACAAGGAGTTCACCGGCCTGCGGGTGAGCCCCCTGCTGCTGATCGCCAAGGCCCTGCTGGTCGCGATCAGACGCAACCCCGAGGTCAACGCCTCGTGGGACGAGGCGGCCCAGGAGATCGTGGTCAAGCACTACGTCAACCTGGGCATCGCGGCGGCCACTCCGCGCGGCCTGATCGTCCCGAACATCAAGGACGCCCACGCCAAGACGCTGCCCCGGCTCGCCGAGTCCCTGGGCGAGCTGGTGTCCACGGCGCGGGAGGGCAAGACCTCCCCGTCCGCGATGCAGAACGGCACGGTGACGATCACCAACGTCGGCGTCTTCGGCGTCGACACGGGCACGCCGATCCTCAACCCCGGCGAGTCGGCGATCCTCGCCGTCGGCACGATCAAGCTCCAGCCGTGGGTCCACAAGGGCAAGGTGAAGCCCCGTCAGGTCACCACCCTGGCCCTGAGCTTCGACCACCGCCTGATCGACGGCGAACTCGGCTCCAAGTTCCTGGCCGACGTGGCCGCGATCCTGGAACAGCCGAAACGGTTGATCAGCTGGGCGTGACGGGGTCCGATCGAGTAGCGTCAGGGACCTGAAGGGGGCGGTCGCAACTACGGTTTGCGACCGCCCCCTTCGCCTTGCCCCAGGGCTGCTGATGCCCGATCAGGGATCAGGCCTGGTGGAGCACATACACGGGCGTACCGTCCTCCGCGCCACCCTGCGACCGGATGCAGGCGTGCTTGCGCAGCATGCGCAGACACTCGTTCACACGGCGCACCGGCAGACCCGTACGGGCCGCGATCGATTCGAGCGGCTCACGGAGCTCGCCCCGCTCCACGAGAACGGGGGCGATCACCACGGCCACCGCCCACACGTCCTCCGCCACGGACAGCCGCTGCCGCCAGTCGGCCAGGACCGTTTCGGTGGTGGGCAGCGCGGCGAGGTGGACCTCGGGCGGCCGACGTTCGAGGACGAGGGTGTCGAACCGGTCAGCGATGCGTTCCATCGCCCGGACCATGGCCTGCTGCACGGCGAGGGTGGCCTGTTGCACGGCGAGCGTGCCCTGCTGTGCGGCCAGCATTTCCCTCTGCAGGGCCAGCGTCTCCTTGTGCAAAGCGATCGATTCGCGCTGCCCGTCGGCCAGCTCCTCGTCCAGCTGAAGGTTGTGTGCTTCCAGTCGGACGATGGCCTCGGCGACCTGTTCCGGCATGGCGTAGGCGATGGGGGCACCCGGCTCGGGTGACTGCACCTCGGCCTCGTCGAGGGAGTAGGACCCCTCGCGCTGCACGGTCTCGATGACTTCGGCGACCCACTGCTTGAAGGGCGCGCAGGCCGGTTTGGTGCAGGCGTTGACGAGCAGGATGAGACCTTGGAGATCGATGAGTTGCAGGTCTCGTCGCCAGCTCCTACCTGCGGGAATGCTGAGACAGTGACTTCCAGTCACTGTCTCGAGATTGTCTCGATGCTCCTCTGGAACATGGTCGAGGAGCGCCTTTCGGGGCGTGGTGTAGCCCAACTGCTTGCAGACGTCCACCGCCGGAAACCAGTGTGTTCCGTCCGGCGTCGTCAGCCTTCGGACCCGGGCGCCGGTCGCCGCGTAGACGAAGTCGCTGACGTCGATCGCCTCGTGCCGCTCGGCATGCTTCGGTCGTTTGCTGGGTTCGTTCATGCGAACCACCTCCGCTGCGGAAAGTAGAGCGGGGCGGAGTGAATATGCCAGCCGGTTCGAGGATGTTCACGACTGCGAGCGAAGAAGATCGAAACCGCTGCCCCGGCCGACGGGAGTGTGTATGGCGGACGGCAGCGTGAGGCACGGGAAAGGGGCCCACATGAAACTGTGGGCCCCTGCCCCGGCCCGTGATGTCAGGCCTTGCTGAAGCCGTAGCCCAGGAGCTTCTTGGCGTCCGTCTCGCGCTGGGCGGACGAGGTGGAGGCGAGGACCGTGCCGATGACGGTCTTGCCGTTCCGCGTCGCGGCGAAGACCAGGCAGTACTTGGCGGTCGGTCCCGAGCCGGTCTTCACGCCGATCGTGCCGCTGTAGCTGCTGAGCAGACCGTTGGTGTTGGTCCACGGCGCCATGGTGCGGGTGCTGCCCGTCTTCGTGACGGTCTTCGCCGTGTAGGTCTTCGTCTTGACGATCGCGCGGAAGTTGGCGCTCTTCATCGCACTGCTCGCGATCTTCGTCAGATCGCGCGGCGTGGAGTAGTTGTTGCCCTTGCCGATGCCGTCGAACGAGTCGAAGTGGGTGTTCTTCAGACCCAGGTTCTTCGCGTCGGCGTTCATCTTGCCGATGAAGGACTTCACGCGCGCGGCCCGCGTCGAGCCGGTGCCGAACTTGTCCGCCAGGGCGTACGCGGCGTCGCAGCCGGACGGCAGCATCAGCCCGTACAGCAGCTGGCGCACGGTGACCTTGTCGCCGACGATCAGCCGCGCGGACGACGCGTTGTTCGCCACGATGTAGTCGCTGTACGCCATCTGGATCGTGACCTTGGCGTCGAGGTTCAGGTTCTTCTGTGCGAGCACGACCTTCGCGGTCATGATCTTCGTCGTGGAACCGGTCGAGAGGCGGGTGTCGGCGGCCTTGGTGTAGAGGGACTTGCCGGTCCCGTTGTTCATCACGTAGCCGCCCTTGGCGGCGATCGTGGGCGCGGCGGCGGCCTGTGCGGGCGCCGCGGAGAGGGCTCCGGAGGCCAGCACGGCGCCAGTGGTCACGACGACGCCGACGGCTCTGCGAATACGGATGCCCTGAATGACGGTATTCAAGTAAGGTACCCCGATTGCGTTGAATGCCCTAATGGTGCGGCCGAGTTGAGGCGCGGCCGACAGGGGCCGCACATTTCTGACGCATACCTGGCACGGATGGTTGTGCGCGGGGGGCGGGTGGCTTCGGGGTCCGCATCGTGGACGGATGCTTCCATGGGTACGTGTTGTATCTATCCTGTCGGCATGAGCCTGGCCCCCGTGAAGCAACCCCCCGCCGCCGATCGCGTCTACACCCATGTCAAGCAGGGCGTCCTCGACCGCCGTTACGAGGGCGGCACGCTCCTGACGGAGGGTGAGCTGGCCGAGGCCGTCGGGGTCTCGCGCACGCCGGTGCGTGAGGCGCTGCTGCGGCTGGAGGCCGAAGGGCTGATCCGGCTCTACCCGAAGAAGGGTGCCCTCGTCCTGCCCGTCTCCGCGCAGGAGATCGCCGACGTCGTCGAGACCCGGCTGCTCGTCGAGGAACACGCGGTGCGCAAGGCCGTGCCCGCACCCCCCGGGCTCATCGAGCGCCTGGAGGGACTGCTCGCCCGGCAGCGGGAACAGGCCGCCGCCGGTGACTTCGCCGCCGCGTCCGTCACCGACCGCTGCTTCCACGCGGAGATCGTCCGCAGCGGCGGCAACGAGATCCTCTCCCGTCTCTACGACCAGCTCCGCGACCGCCAACTGCGCATGGGCGTCGCCGTCATGCAGTCGCACCCCGACCGCGTCGCCAAGACCCTCGCCGAGCACCGGGAGATCCTCGACGCGCTGCGCTCGGGGGACCCGGAGGCGGCCGCCGGCGCGGTCAACCGGCATGTCGGCTGGTTCTCCCACCTGGCCCGGGGAGAAGTGCGATGACCCGCGCGAACAACGGTGCCCCGAGTGCCCGTCCGCCCGGTGACCCCCCGGGCGGACGACGTGCCCTCGCGGTGTGGGGGGTGGGCGTGGCGGTCTACTTCGTCGCGGTCATCTTCCGTACGTCCCTGGGCGTGGCCGGTCTCGACGCGGCCGACCGCTTCGATGTCAACGCCTCCGCCCTGTCCACCTTCTCCATCCTCCAGCTGCTGGTCTACGCGGGCATGCAGATACCCGTCGGCCTGCTGGTCGACCGGCTCGGCACCAAGAAGGTGCTGGGCATCGGTGCCGTGCTGTTCACGGTCGGGCAACTCGGGTTCGCGCTCTCCCCGACGTACGGCATGGCGCTCGCCTCCCGCGCCCTGCTCGGCTGCGGGGACGCCATGACGTTCATCAGCGTGCTGCGGCTGGGCACCCGGTGGTTCCCGGCCCGGCGCGGTCCGCTGGTCGCGCAGTTCGCCGCGCTGGCCGGGATGGCGGGCAATCTCGTCTCCACGCTGGTCCTGGCCCGGCTGCTGCACGGCATCGGCTGGACGGCTGCCTTCGCGGGCAGTGCGCTCGCCGGTGTCGTGGTGCTCGTCCTGCTCGTGCTGTTCCTCAAGGACCACCCCGAGGGCCGCGAACCGGAGCCCGCCCCGCACCAGGGCGCCGCCTACGTACGCCGTCAGATCGCGGCCTCCTGGCGGGAACCGGGGACCCGGCTCGGGATGTGGGTGCACTTCTCCACCCAGTTCCCGGGGATGGTGTTCCTGCTGTTGTGGGGCATGCCGTTCCTCGTCGAGGCACAGGGGCTGTCCCGGGCCACGGCCGGTGAACTCCTCACCCTCGTGGTGCTGTCCAACATGGTCCTCGGGGTCGTCTACGGCCAGATCATCGCCCGGAACCACGGTGCGCGGCTGCCGCTGGTCCTGGGGACCGTGGGGGTGACGGCCCTGCTGTGGGCGGTCACGCTGTTCCACCCGGCCGAGACGGCGCCGATGTGGCTGCTGGTGGTGCTGTGCACGGGGCTGGGTGCCTGCGGTCCGGCCTCGATGATCGGCTTCGACTTCTCCCGCCCGGTGAATCCGTCGGAGCGGCAGGGAACCGCGGCCGGCATCACCAACATGGGCGGTTTCACCGCCTCGATCACGACTCTGCTGGCCGTCGGCGTCCTGCTGGACGCCACCGGCGACGACTACGCCGTCGCCTTCTCCGCCGTCTTCGTCCTCCAGGCCCTCGGGCTCACCCAGATCCTGCGGCTGCGCGGGCAGGCGGCGCGCAGGGAGCGGGAGCGGCTCGTCGCCGGCCGGGTGGAGAGCGTGCACGTGCCGGTGTGAGGCCGCGTGCGGCTGCGGACAGGCGGGGCAGGGCCCGGGAACGGCGCCCCGGGCCCTGCGCGCCGTGTCGGCCCGGACCCTACGGAGTCACCGCGAAGTGCCGCAGGATCGCCGCCGCCAGGTCCGGGTCGCCCTCCGTCTTCACCCGGTCCGACACCGCGTCCGGTGTCACCCGGCCGCAGGCCATGCGGACGTACGTCTCCCAGTCGAGGGTGAGGGTGACGGCGGGGCCGAGCGCCGGGGCGGTCTCCAGCGTGCCGCGGCCCTGGATGTCGACGCGGATGGTGCGCAGGAACTCCACGGGGCCGTGGACGTCGATGACCACGGCCGAGCTGCGCGGCGCCTGCGCCAGATCGGCCACCACCCGGGGCAGCTCGGCGAGCAGCACGTCGCGGGCGACGTGCGCGCCGGGGGAGTCGAGGTTGCCGGGGCGGCCGAGGGCCGCGCGCAGGTCCTGCTCGTGCACCCACACGTCGCACGCGTGCCGGCGCATGGACTCCTCCAGCGTGAGCTCCGTGCCGAGCGGGCCGCGCACCTTCGCGGCCGGGTCCCGCGACTCGTTCCGCAGCTGGCGGTTGCGGCGGATGATCATGTACTCCAGCTCGGAGGTCATCTCCGGCGCCGTGTGGTGGCGGCGCACGTCGACCTGCATCTCCGTGTAGCGCTGCTGGTCGTTGGTGACGTGGAACAGGTCGCGCGGCAGCGTGTGGATGGGGCGGGGGTCGCCCAGCATCTCGGAGTCCAGTCCGATGACGTGGGAGACCACGTCGCGGACCGACCACCCCGGGCACGGCGTCCGCCGGTTCCAGTCGGCCTCCACGAGGGGCCGCACCAGCTCGGATATCGCCTCGACGGAGTGGGTCCAGGCGTCGGCGTAGGGCTGGAGGGTGGGATGCAGGCTCACGGAACGGGACCCCTCGGCGGTCGGTACACGGGCAGGTGGTGGCGGCGGTGCCAGTGGGCGGTGGCTGCACTCGGCGGGCGTCTCGGGACTCCCCAGGTTCTCGGCTTCGCTCGAACCGGGAGGGCCCCAAGTTACGC
Organism: Streptomyces sp. TE5632; assembly: GCF_054061295.1. Classification (NCBI taxonomy): domain Bacteria; kingdom Bacillati; phylum Actinomycetota; class Actinomycetes; order Kitasatosporales; family Streptomycetaceae; genus Streptomyces; species Streptomyces sp. TE5632. The sequence continues at coordinate 2,678,501 of NZ_JBSSEA010000003.1, forward strand.
TGTCGTGAGGCACCCCGGCAGTGCTTTCGTGTGACGATCGTAGGCCGTGCCGACAAGTCGAATGCCAGGACGGGTGGTATTGTGCGCGCTTCTTTGCTCCAAGTCGCCGTGAACGGGGGCGAAACGGTCGAATCGCGTCGTCGTCGGGTTGCCGCTCTGGTACGGGAACAGGCCGGAGCCGATCTCGTCGTCCTGCCGGAGCTGTGGACGACGGGCGCGTTCTCCTACGAGGACTTCGGGCGCGAGGCGGAACCCCTCGACGGGCCGACCCACGAGGCGATGGCCGAGGCCGCGCGCGACGCGGGCGTATGGCTGCACGCGGGCTCCGTCCCGGAGCGGGGCGCCCCGGACGGCGGCTCCGCCGCGGACGAGGGCCCGCTCTACAACACCTCGCTCGTCTTCTCCCCCTCCGGTGAGCTGGCCGCCGTCTACCGCAAGATCCACCGCTTCGGCTTCGACAAGGGTGAGGCCGTGCTGATGAGCGCGGGCGACGCACTGGTGACGGTGCCGCTGCCGCACACCACGCTCGGGGTGGCGACCTGCTACGACCTCCGTTTCCCCGAACTCTTCCGCTCGCTCGTCGACGCCGGTGCCGAGACGCTCGTCGTCCCGGCGGGCTGGCCGGACCGCCGCCGCTCCCACTGGACGCTGCTGGCCCGGGCGCGGGCCGTGGAGAACCAGGCGTTCGTCCTCGCGTGCGGAACGGCCGGGACGCACGCCGGGGTTCCGCAGGCGGGTCACTCGATCGTGGTCGATCCGTGGGGCGAGGTCCTCGCGGAGGCCGGTCCCGACGAGCAGGTCCTCACGGTCGACTTCGACCCGGCGAAGGTCGCGAAGACCCGCGAGCAGTTCCCGGCACTGAAGGACCGGGTGCTCGGCCTGGCCCGACCGCGCGGCTGACCGACCGCGCGCCTGACCGACCGCGCGCCTGACCGCCCGCAGCCGGTGCGGCCCGCCTCGACTGCCGCTACCCGTGCCTGACCAGGCAGAAGGGGTGCCCGGCAGGGTCGGCGTACACCCGCCAGCCGCGACCGCCGGACCCCGCGTCCAGGACGGTCGCGCCGAGCGCCGTCACCCGTTCCTCCGCGCGGTCCAGGTCCGGCACCCCGAAGTCCAGGTGGAACTGCTGCGGCACCGAGGGATCCGGCCAGGTCGGCGGCCGGTGGTCCGGGACCCGTTGGAAGGCGAGGGCCGGCCCGGTGGGAGTGTGCAGGGTCGCCCAGTCGTCACCGGACGCCCACCGCCGGTCGGGCCGGTCCACCTCGCCCCCGAGCAGCTCCCGGTAGAAGGAGGCGAGAGCCGCCGGGCGGGGGCAGTCCAGCACCACGCACTGCAGTTCGGCGATCACATCGCCCATCCTACGGGCGCGAAGTACTACTCCCCCCGCTCCTTCTCCGCCAGGTGGATCACGCACACCGCCACCGCGATCAGCAGGGCCGGGTCCGCGTCCTCGCGTACGACGTCGACGCCGTAGGTCTCCCGGATGTGCAGCCAACGCCGCGAGACCACGGCGAGCAGTTCGCCGTCGTACTCGACGGCGAACTCACGGTCGAGGATCCTGCCGCTGACGTCCAGCTCGGAGCCGTCGGCCAGGGCGACCCGGTAGTGGTTGCGGAGCAGGGACAGCCGCTTGCGCCGGATCGTCGCCAGCGCCTCGCCGTCCCGCTCGATCACCATCGTGTCCCGCAGGGCGAACATCTTCTTGTGGATGTCGATGAGGACGCGGCCCTGGACGTCCTTCAGCTCGAAGGTGTCCCGCAGCCGCATGGCCTTGCCGTCGACGAGGAAGACCCTGTTGCCCCGGTCGTCCTCGATCCAGTAGTCGTCACCGATCCCGAGGATCCGGTCGCGTACGAGGAATCTCATGACACCAGGGGTGCCCTCTCTCCCGTTCTCCGACGCCGCCGCTGGGCCGATTGCCGGAACCGGCCGTCGACGTCCCGTCGGACTCCTTACTCGTCGGCACTCGTCGGCACTCGTCGGCACTCGTCGGCCCCCGTGCTCGTCAGACTCCGTACCCGTCGCTGTAGCCGTCGCGGCCGTGCGGGCGGGTGTCGTCGACGACCGGTGTGGCGGGCGGTACGACGACCCGCCGACGCCGGGCGATGCTGCTGAAGACCGCCACACCGATCAGCCCGACGACCATGAAGATGACGCCGACCAGGTTCACGTTGACGCCCTGCATGTCCCAGTCGGTCGCGAACGTGAGAATCGCTCCCACGGCGATGAGGATGATGCATCCGCCGAGGCCCATGAGTGCCGCCTTCCTGCCCGGTCCTTCCGGTTGCATCCGGGTACCCGGTCGGCCATCACTCATGCAGTACCGGCGGGTTGACCGACCGTCGGCAGCCCGCGACTACGACTCCAGGAACGCCACCAGCGCGTTCGCCAGCAGGAACGGGTCCTGGGCGCCGCACAGTTCGCGCGCGCTGTGCATCGACAGGATGGCCACGCCGATGTCGACGGTCCGGATGCCGTGCCGGGCCGCGGTGATCGGGCCGATGGTGGTGCCGCACGGCATGGCGTTGTTGGAGACGAACGACTGGAAGGGCACGCCCGCCTTCTCGCAGGCGGCGGCGAACACCGCCCGGCCCGAACCGTCCGTGGCGTAACGGTTGTTGACGTTGACCTTGAGGAGGGGGCCGCCGTCGATACGCGGGTGGTGCGTCGGGTCGTGCCGCTCCGCGTAGTTGGGGTGGACGGCGTGACCGGTGTCCGAGGAGAGGCAGACGGTGCCGGCGAAGGCACGCGCCCGGTCCTCGTACGAGCCGCCGCGGGCGAACACCGAGCGCTCCAGCACGCTGCCGAGCAGCGGCCCGTCCGCGCCGGTGTCGGACTGGGAGCCGTTCTCCTCGTGGTCGAAGGCGGCGAGGACGGGGATGCAGGACAGTCCGGCCGGTCCGGCCCCGGCCGTCGCGACCGCCGCCAGTGCGGCCGTGCCGGCGTGCACGGACAGCAGGTTGTCCATGCGGGGGCCGGCCAGCAGCTCCTTGTCACGGCCCAGGTACGCCGGCGGCTCCACGGAGTGCACCATCAGGTCCCAGCCGGTGACCTCGCCGGAGGGGATGCCCGCGGTCTCCTCGAGGAAGGCGATGAGGTCGCCGTCGCGCACGTCGTCGCCCAGGCCCCAGACGGGCTGCATGTGGCGCTGCTTGTCGAGCTTGAGGCCGTCGGCGTTGACCGAGCGGTCCAGGTGGATGGCGAGCTGCGGGACGCGCAGCAGCGGCCGGTCGACGTTCACCAGCCGGGTGGAGCCGTCCCGCAGGGACAGCCGACCGGCCAGGCCCAGGTCGCGGTCGAGCCAGGAGTTGAGCAGCGGACCGCCGTAGATCTCCACGGCCACCTGGCGCCAGCCCTGCGCCCCGCTGTCGGGCCGCGGCTTCACCCGCAGGTTGGGGGAGTCGGTGTGGGCGCCGACGATCCGGAACGGGGTGTGCGGGTCCGCGCCCTCGGGGACGTACCAGGCGACGATGGCGCCGCCGCGCAGCACGTACTTGCCGCCCGACGTCCCGTCCCAGGCGTCCGTCTCCACGACCTGCCGGAAGCCTGCCTTCTCCAGCCGCTCGGCGGCGTTCGCCACCGCGTGGTACGGCGTGGGTGAGGCGGCGAGGTAGGTCATGAGGTCGTCGGTGTGGCCGCGGTCGAAGGGGGAGGGGGCGCTCATCATGTTCCTCCGTGGATACTCCGCCCTTCGGGGCGGAGAGGAAGCGGACTCCTGCGGAGCAGGGCAGGGGGAACCGCCATCGTGACGGATCCCGGCGCTCTGACCCGCAGGTTTGTTGGCTGTGGGTGGTTACGCTAGCTCGTGGACGTTAACGCGAAGTATGTGAAGCGGGCGTTTGAGTGCCGCTTCCGGCCGCCGGGCCGGCGGTGCCTGGCTGTGGAGCTGGTGCAAGACCTCAACGGAGTTCTCCGGGCGGGCGGCGGTCGGCGGTGAAGCGGAAAATCCCACGGCGCGAGCCGTGGGAACCCCCTCGTTCACGAGGGGGAGGGAGCCAAGGGTTCACCTTAACGAGGCGAGGGCCCGCTTCCCCTGTGCGGAAGCGGGCCCTCGTGCGGGCTCGGAGGGGATCGGACGGATCCCGTGCGGTCTGTGCCGGAAGGTCCTAGAAGGCGGCCTCGTCCAGTTCCATCAGGTCCAGCTCGACGCCCTCGGCGACCTTGCGGGCCAGCGTGACACCGGGCAGGACCTCGGCCGCGAAGAACCTCGCCGCGGCGATCTTGCCGGTGTAGAAGGCGACATCCTTGGCGGAGGCCGTCTGGAGCTTGTCGGCGGCGACCGCGGCACCCTTGAGCAGCAGGTAGCCGACGATCACGTCACCGGAGGCCATCAGCAGGCGGGTGGTGTTCAGACCCACCTTGTAGATGTTCTTGACGTCCTTCTCGGTGGCCGCGAGGTCCGTGAGCATCAGGCCGACGATGGCCTCCAGCTCGACGGCGGCCTTGGCCAGGTGCTCGCGGGCGCCCGCCAGCTGCTCGCCGCCGATGCCGAGGGCGAGGAACTGCTTGATGTCCTCGGCGAGCGAGTTCAGGGCCGCGCCCTGGTTGCGGACGATCTTCCGGAAGAAGAAGTCCTGGCCCTGGATCGCCGTGGTGCCCTCGTACAGGGTGTCGATCTTGGCGTCGCGGATGTACTGCTCGATCGGGTACTCCTGCAGGAAGCCGGAGCCGCCGAAGGTCTGCAGCGACTGGGCGAGCTGCTCGTAGCCCTTCTCGGAGCCGTAGCCCTTGACGATGGGCAGGAGGAGGTCGTTGAGCGCGTGCTCCGCCGACACGTCCTCGCCCGCCGCCTCCTTGATCGCGATGCCGTCCTGCACCGAGGCGGTGTAGAGGACGAGCGCGCGCATGCCCTCCGCGTACGCCTTCTGCGTCATCAGCGAGCGGCGCACGTCGGGGTGGTGGGTGATGGTGACCTTGGGCGCGGCCTTGTCCATGAAGTTGGCGAGGTCCGGGCCCTGGACGCGCTCCTTGGCGTACTCCAGCGCGTTGAGGTAGCCGGTGGAGAGGGTGGAGATCGCCTTCGTGCCGACCATCATGCGGGCGAACTCGATGATGCGGAACATCTGGCGGATGCCGTCGTGCTTGTCGCCGATCAGCCAGCCCTTGGCGGGGTGCCGGTCGCCGAACGTCATCTCGCAGGTGTTGGACGCCTTCAGGCCCATCTTGTGCTCGACGTTCGTGGCGTAGACGCCGTTGCGCTCGCCCAGTTCGCCGGTCTCGGCGTCGAAGAGGTACTTCGGGACGAGGAAGAGCGACAGGCCCTTGGTGCCGGGTCCGGCGCCCTCGGGACGCGCGAGCACGTAGTGGAGGATGTTCTCCGACATGTCGTGCTCACCGGAGGTGATGAAGCGCTTCACGCCCTCGATGTGCCAGGAGCCGTCCTCCTGCTGCACGGCCTTGGTGCGGCCGGCGCCCACGTCCGAGCCGGCGTCCGGCTCGGTGAGGACCATGGTGGAGCCCCACTGCTTCTCGACGGCGATCTGGGCGATCTTCTTCTGGGTGTCGTTGCCCTCGTCGTACAGGATCCCGGCGAAGGCGGGACCGGACGAGTACATCCACACGGCGGGGTTGGCGCCCAGGATCAGCTCGGCGTACGACCAGATCAGCGAGGGGGGAGCCGTCGTGCCGCCGATGGCCTCGGACACGCCCAGGCGCCAGTACTCGGAGTCCATGAAGGCCTGGTAGCTCTTCTTGAAGGACGCCGGGACCGGCGCGGTGTTGGTCTCCGGGTCGAAGACCGGCGGGTTGCGGTCGGCGTCGGTGAAGGACTCGGCCAGCTCGTTCTCCGAGAGGCGGGTCAGCTCCTCGAGGACGCTCTTGGCGGTCTCGACGTCCATCTCCTCGAACGGCCCGGTGCCGTACAGCTTGTCGCGTCCGAGTACTTCGAAGAGGTTGAACTCGATGTCGCGGAGATTGGACTTGTAGTGCCCCATGGTGACGGCTCCCGGCTCCGTAGAGAGATCGGCGAGGCACTTCGTTCCTCGCACGGGTTTGCATACCAGCAAGTAGCTACGACTATGCTACCCGCCAGTAATAAGAAGCAAGCCTGATCCGGTCATCTGTGACGCGTTACGCGTCACGCGTCACGCGCTCCGCCGGCGGCCGGCGGGCGGCCCGCACCGGCGTCGCGAGACGCCGAAGTGCCCTCGAAGTGTGCTCGAAGTGCCTTCGGTGCGGCCCGTACCCGCCCGTACCGGCCCGGGGCTCCGGCGCTCTCGGTACGCTTGCGCGCATGTACGGCTACGACCAGAACGTAGGGGCACAGCAGGGGTACGTCCCACCGCAACAGCAGCAGCAGATGCCGGGCGGCTACGGGCAGCAGCAGCCGCCGCTGTACCCGGAGCCGTCCCCGCCCTCGCTCGCGGACGCGGTGCGCGCGTTCACCACGGGCCAGGTGGCCGCCGAGGACTTCCAGCAGGTCTTCGCGACGTCCAAGGTGTACTGCCCGCGCGGCGACAATCCCGGGTTCCTCGCCCTGCACAACACCCAGCAGCCGGTGATCCCGATGTTCACCTCGCTGAAGGAGTTGCGGCGGTACGCGGGCAAGGAGTCCAAGTACTTCGTGATCACCGGCGCCGAGGTGATCGACCTGCTGCCCACCGGCTACGGCTTCGTGCTCGACATGGAGGGTGAGCACCGGATGGTGTTCGACGCGAAGGCCGTCGAGCAGATGGTCGAGTTCGCGATGCGACGCATGTATGGCTGAACGCCGCGGTCGTAGCCGGCAGCGCCGTGAGCGCCACCGCGACCGCCACCGTCACGTGCCGGGCGGGTGACTCCCGCCCGCCCCGGAATCTCTGCAGCCCGGAGGGAATGCCCTCCGGGCTTTCTTCGTTGGGAGTGGCAGGAAGTTCAACGTTCAACTAAGATGGCCGTACAAGAGGGAGGTACCGACATGCCTGCAGTGACCGTCGAGAACCCGCTGACGCTGCCCCGTGTGGCCGCGCCCGCCGACGCCGTGGCCCGACCCGTGCTCACCGTCACGACCGCGCCGAGCGGTTTCGAGGGTGAGGGCTTCCCGGTGCGCCGGGCGTTCGCCGGGATCAACTACCGCCATCTCGACCCGTTCATCATGATGGATCAGATGGGTGAGGTGGACTACGCGCCGGGTGAGCCCAAGGGCACCCCCTGGCACCCGCACCGCGGATTCGAGACCGTCACCTACATCATCGACGGCGCCTTCGACCACCAGGACTCCAACGGTGGCGGCGGTTCCATCACCGACGGTGACACCCAGTGGATGACGGCCGGTGCGGGTCTGCTGCACATCGAGGCGCCGCCGGAGCAGCTCGTCATGTCGGGCGGGCTGTTCCACGGTCTGCAGCTGTGGGTGAACCTCCCGGCCAAGGACAAGATGATGGCGCCGCGCTACCAGGACATCCGCGGCGGCAGCGTCCAGCTGCTCACCTCCCCCGACGGCGGCGCGCTGCTGCGCGTCATCGCCGGTGAGCTGGACGGCCACGAGGGCCCCGGCATCACGCACACGCCGATCACGATGGTCCACGCGACGCTTGCGCCGGGTGCGGAGCTGACCCTGCCGTGGCGCGAGGACTTCAACGGGCTGGCGTACGTCATGGCCGGGCGCGGCGCGGTCGGCACCGAGCGCCGTCCGGTGCGCATGGGGCAGACGGCCGTCTTCGGCGCCGGTGGCACGCTGACCGTCCGCGCGGACGAGAAGCAGGACTCGAACACGCCGGACCTGGAGGTCGTCCTCCTCGGCGGCCGGCCGATCCGCGAACCGATGGCCCACTACGGCCCGTTCGTGATGAACACCCGTGAGGAGCTCCAGCAGGCCTTCGAGGACTTCCAGAAGGGCCGTCTGGGCACGATCCCGGCGGTGCACGGGATGGCGGGTTCGGGACCGCGGGAGTCCTGACCGGCCGAGTGTGTGGGGTGGCCCCGTCCGATTCCGGGCGGGGCCACTCGCCGTTCCCGGGCGGAGGCTGTTCGGCCATGCGCCGTTTTCGGGTGGGCCAATCGCCGTTTCTAGAGCAGGGCCCGGGCGGGGCGGCGGAGTTGGACAGGGTGTGTCGGGCGTGATCGTGTGGGGGTGTGCAGGACTCCTCTCCGCCTCCGCTGCTGCCCGAATCCGTCCGGCGTCTCGCCGCCTGGTGTGCCGTCGCCCTGCTCGTCTCCGGGGTCGGCTACGTCGGGATCCTGCTGTGTGTGCAGCTCCGGACGGCCGTGATCCCCGTACTGCTGGCCCTCCTCGGTACGGCGCTGTTGCTGCCCCTGCACCGGCGGCTGGTGCGGGCCGGGGTGCAGCGGTCCCTGGCGGCGGGGCTCACATGTGTCGCGGTCGTCGCCGTGGTCGGCGGCGCGGTGTACATCGTCGTGTCCGCGCTGATCGACTCCGGGGACCAGATCATCGCCTCGCTCAGGATCGCGGCGCGGGATCTCACCCGGCACTTCGGGGCGGCCGGCACCTCGCTGGACGACATCGCGGGGAACGCGCGCGAACTGCTGTCCAAGTTCGGCGGTACGGCCGCGTCGGGTGTCCTCAGCGGGGTCAGCGTGGTGGGCCAGGCAATCGCCATGGCGGTGCTCGCGCTGCTGCTGGTGTTCTTCTTCCTGCGTGATTCCGACCGCGCCGCCGACACCCTGCGCGGGCTGGTGCCGCGCGGCTCCGGGGACACGGCGATGGCCGTGGCCCGCCGGGCCTTCCAGGCAGTCGAGGGGTTCATGCGCGGGACCACCTTCATCGCACTCATCGACGCCCTCTGCATCACCGTCGGGCTGCTCGTCCTCAAGGTGCCGGGCGCCGTCGGTCTGGGCGCGCTGGTCTTCGTCGGGGCGTACATCCCCTACCTCGGGGCGTTCATCTCCGGGGCGGTGGCCGTGCTGGTGGCGCTGGCCGACCGGGGGTTCGTCATCGCGCTGTGGGTGTTCGGCGTGGTGCTCGCGGTGCAGTTGCTGGAGGGGCACGTGCTCCAGCCGATGATCCAGAGCCGCACCGTGCAGATGCATCCGGCGGTCGTGATGCTCGCCATCACCGCGGGTGCCTCGGTCGCCGGGATCGTCGGCATGCTGATGGCGGTGCCGCTGACGGCGGCGGCCGTCGGCGTCCTGAGCGAACTGCGCCGGCGCCACACCGCACCGGGGGAACAGGCTCCGCCGCAGGCATCACCGTGAGGGCCCGGCCCTCGCCCGAGCGGCGGCGTCCGGCGCGGCAGCCGGTTCGTGCAGCTCGTGCAGCTCGTCCGGTTCATGGGGTTCACGCGGTTCGTGCAGCTCGAACCAGATGCTCTTCCCCTTGCCCCGGGGGGCGACGCCCCAGGTGTGGGCCAGGAGTTCGATCAGGAGGAGGCCGCGGCCGGACGAGGCCAGCTCGCCGGGTGTGCGCCGGTGCGGGAGGGCGTCGCCCGCGTCGGTGACCTCGATCCGCATCCGGCGTCCCTCCCGTCCGTCGACGACCTCGGCGAGGAGCAGCGCGTCGGTGTCGGTGTGCACGAGGACGTTGGTGAGCATCTCCGACAGCAGCAGTACCGCCGAGTCGACCTGGTCCGGCGAGCACCAGTCGTGCAGCAGTTCGCGCAGGTGCTGCCGGGCCTCCGAGACCCGTTCCGGCTCGGCCTGCTCCACCGTCAGCATGGTGCGGCGCACCCACGGCTGTTCGGTGCCGTGGCCCTGTCGGGAGAGCAGCAGCAGGGCGATGTCGTCCTCGCGGCGGTCGATCAGGGGCCCGGTGGTGTGGTGCGAGGAGGGGCCGTGGACGGCCTGCACCAGGGCGTCGGCCAGCCCCTCCAGGTCGCCCCGGTGGTGTTCGAGGATGCCGCGCAGCCGCTGCCAGCCGGTGTCCAGGTCATGGCCGCCGGTCTCGATCAGACCGTCCGTGCAGACCAGCATGGTCTCGCCGGGCTCCAGGACCATTCGGGTGGTGGGGTAGTCGGCGTCCGGGTCGATGCCCAGCGGGAGCCCGCCGGCCGTCGGCCGGGTCAGCACGGTCGCGTCGGGCATGCGGACCGCCGGATCGGGGTGTCCCGCACGGGCGAGTTCCAGTACCCCGCCGACGGGGTCGACCTCGACGTACAGGCAGGTCGCGAAGCGCAGCTCGTAGGGGTCGGCCTCGCCGATCCCGTACAGGAAGCGGGAGGCGCGGGAGAGCACGGCGTCGGGCCGGTGCCCCTCGGAGGCGTACGCCCGCAGGGCTATGCGCAGCTGGCCCATGATCCCGGCCGCCTGGACGTCATGGCCCTGCACATCGCCGATGACCAGGGCGAACCGTCCGCTCGGCAGCGGGATGACGTCGTACCAGTCGCCGCCGACCTGGAGGCCGCCGCCGGTGGGGACGTACCGGGCGGCGACGCTCATTCCCGGGATGCGCTGCGGGCCGAGTTTCGGCAGCATCGAGCGCTGCAGGCCGTCGGTGAGGGCCCGCTCGCTCTCGGCGGTCCCCGCGCGGGACAGCGCCTGGGCCAGCATCCGTGCCACGGTGGTCAGCACCGACCGCTCGTCGGGGGTGAAGGCGACCGGGTGGGCGAAGGCCGCCAGCCAGGTGCCCATCGTGTGGCCGGACACGACCAGCGGCAGGAACGCCCAGGACTGACGGCCGAAGCGCTCGGCGAGCGGCCAGGTGAGGGGGTAGCGGGCTTTGTACTGCTCCGGGCTGGAGAGATAGACGGCGCGGCCCGTTCGTATCACCTCGGCGGCCGGGTAGGCGGTGTCCAGCGGCATGTGGAACGAGCCCTCGGCGCCGGGTTCGTGCCCGTGGTGGCCGATGACGGTGAGCTGGTCGCCCGCGACGCCGAACAACGCGAACCCGTCCGGTGAGAAGCCCGGCATCGCCAGGTTGGCCGCGACCCGCAGTACCTCCTGGGTCGAGCGCGCCTCGGCCAGCGCCCGGCCGGCGTCCAGCAGGAACGCCTCCCGTGACCGGCGCCAGTCACCGATGACCGCCCTGCGTCCCGCGGGGGTGCCCGGCGCCGGCTCGGTGACCTCCTGAAGGGTGCCGGTCAGTACGTACGCCTTGCGCAGGGGGTCGAAGGTCGGCTTGGAGCGGCTGCGCACCACCCGCACGACCTGCCCCCGGTCGTCCATGACCCGGATGCGCATCTCGGCGAGCGTGCCCTCGGTGACGGCGAGCTGGACCACCCCGGTGATCTCGTTCCAGTCGGCCGGGTGCAGCCGGGATCGCACCTGGGGCTCCGTGAGGGTGACCTCCTCGGCGGGCAGCCCCAGCAGTCGTGCCGCCACCCCGTCGACCACGACCAGCCCGGTCGCCGTGTCCCAGTGCCATCTGCCGGTGTCGAGGAGGGCGAGGACATCCCCCATGGACGGCAGGGGCTCACCAGTTCGCATTGCCCCACTTTATGAAGATTCGATGGGGAAACGCCACCGACGCTGTTCTCGTGACCGGCGGATCGTCCGGGGCAAGTGATCTTGGGGTGGCCGGTAGGCTTGGGGGAGTTTCACGTGAAACAAAGACCCCGACACCAAGACCCCGATCCGCGAAGGCTGGATGAACGACGATGCATCGGTACAGGTCCCACACCTGCGGCGAGCTCCGCGCCTCTGACGTCGGCACCGACGTCCGGTTGAGCGGCTGGCTGCACAATCGGCGCGACCTGGGCGGCATCCTGTTCATCGATCTGCGCGATCACTACGGCATCACGCAGCTCGTGGCCCGCCCGGGCACGACCTCCTACGAGACCCTCGACCGGCTCTCCAAGGAGACCGTCGTCCGGATCGACGGCAAGGTCGTCTCCCGCGGCACGGAGAACGTCAACGCCGAGCTGCCGACCGGTGAGATCGAGGTCGAGGTCGGCGAGGTCGAGGTGCTGGGCGCGGCGGCCCCCCTCCCCTTCACGATCAACACCGAGGACGGGGTCAACGAGGAGCGGCGCCTGGAGTACCGCTTCCTGGACCTGCGCCGCGAGCGCATGCACCGCAACATCCTGTTGCGCACGGCGGTGATCTCGGCCATCCGTCACAAGATGACGGCACTGGGCTTCAACGAGATGGCGACGCCGATCCTCAGCGCCACCTCCCCCGAGGGTGCCCGCGACTTCGTCGTCCCGTCGCGTCTCAACCCGGGCAGGTTCTACGCGCTGCCGCAGGCCCCGCAGCAGTTCAAGCAGCTGCTGATGATCTCCGGCTTCGACCGCTACTTCCAGATCGCGCCCTGCTTCCGCGACGAGGACGCCCGCGCGGACCGCTCGCCGGGCGAGTTCTACCAGCTCGACGTGGAGATGTCGTTCGTCGAGCAGGAGGACGTCTTCCAGCCCATCGAGAAGCTCATGACCGAGCTCTTCGAGGAGTTCGGCAACGGACGGCACGTGACCTCGCCGTTCCCGCGGATCCCGTTCCGCGAGGCGATGCTGAAGTACGGCTCCGACAAGCCGGACCTGCGCGCCAAGCTGGAGCTCGTCGACATCACCGACGTCTTCGAGGGCTCGGAGTTCAAGGCGTTCGCCGGCAAGCACGTCCGCGCGCTGCCGGTGCCGGACGTCTCCGCTCAGCCGCGCAAGTTCTTCGACCAGCTCGGCGACTACGCCGTCGCGCAGGGCGCGAAGGGCCTGGCGTGGGTGCGGGTGACCGAGGACGGTTCGCTGACCGGCCCGATCGCGAAGTTCCTGACCGAGGCGAACGTCGCGGAGCTGACCAAGCGGCTGGCTCTCGCCCCCGGCCACGCGGTGTTCTTCGGCGCGGGTGAGTTCGACGAGGTCTCCAAGATCATGGGCGCGGTCCGGGTGGAGGCCGCGAAGCGGGCCGGCCACTTCGAGGAGGACGTCTTCCGCTTCTGCTGGATCGTCGACTTCCCGATGTACGAGAAGGACGAGGAGACGGGGAAGATCGACTTCTCCCACAACCCCTTCTCCATGCCGCAGGGCGGTCTGGAGGCCCTGGAGACCCAGGACCCGCTGGACATCCTGGGCTGGCAGTACGACATCGTCTGCAACGGTGTCGAGCTGTCCTCCGGCGCGATCCGGAACCACGAGCCGGAGATCATGCTCAAGGCCTTCGAGATCGCGGGCTACGACCGCGACACCGTCGAGGAGCAGTTCGCCGGCATGCTGCGCGCGTTCCGCTTCGGCGCCCCGCCGCACGGCGGCATCGCGCCCGGTGTCGACCGCATCGTGATGCTCCTCGCCGACGAGCCCAACATCCGCGAGACCATCGCCTTCCCGCTCAACGGCAACGCCCAGGACCTGATGATGGGCGCGCCGACGGAACTGGACGAGGCCCGCCTGAAGGAACTCCACCTGACGGTCCGCAAGCCGCAGCCGAAGTAGGCCACGGGCACGGCATGAAAGCGGCTCGGAACCGGTGTCCGGTTCCGAGCCGCTTTCTGTTCGGACGCGGTCAGTACAGGGCCTTGTATCCGCCCCAGCCGGTGCCGATCTGGGTCCGTGCGCCGATGCCGCCCTTTCCGTTGCCGTAGTTGCGGAACAGCTTGCCGGAGGTGTCCCGGGAGATCAGGTCGCCGATGCCGTCGCGGTTGAGGTCGCCCACGCCGACGACGGCGTTGTAGGAGCCGCCCCACTTGGTGGCGATCTTGACGCGGGCCTTGAAGGTGCCGGTGCGTGTGCCGTTGTAGCGGTAGAGGTTGTTGGACTTGTCCTGGGCGAGCAGGTCGCCGACGCCGTCACCGGTGATGTCGCCGACGGCGACGATCTTCTTGTACGTCTTCCAGTTGCTCATGATCTTGACGCGGGCGGAGAGCTTGCCCGCGCTGGTGCCCTTGTAGAGGTACATGTCCCCGGTGGACGCCTTGCGGGCGATCAGGTCCGGGCGTCCGTCCCCGGTGATGTCACCGGTCGAGACCATGATGTCGTACTGGTTCCAGCCGCTCTTGCCGATCGTGGTGTACGGCGTCGACGCCTTCAGCGCGGCCCCGCACTTCGGCTTGTACAGCCGCAGCGAGCCGTTGCTCGGCCGTACGACGAGATCGTTGCAGCGGTCGCCGCTCAGGTCACCGAAGGGCACGACCGTGGTCCCCTTCGGCCAGCCGGTACCGCCCACCTTGGACGAGAGGGTGCCCTTGCCCGTGCCCCGGTGGACGGTCAGGGAGCCCGTGGAGTTCATGGTGAGCAGGTCGCCGGTGCCGTCCGAACCGCTGTAGTCGTGGCGTACGGGCGAGCCTCCGGTCAGCGTGCCGCTGCCGCTGCCGATGGTCACGGCCGTGGAGGTGCCGAGGCCGGTCGCCTTCAGGCTCCACTTGAACTGGCCGTTGGGGAAGCGGACACCGCCCGCCGTCCTGCCGTCCCAGTTCGCCGTCACCCGAGCGGTGGCGGCGCCGCCGGTGAGGGTGCGGGTGGCCTTGCCGGTCTCGCCGCTCTCCACGGACGTGAACGTCAGCGACCAGGAGGTGACGGGGCGGGACAGCAGCCAGGTGCCGGTCCAGGGTTTCGAGGCGGTCAGGTCCGCCTGGGCGGCGGCGTCCGTCGTGAACGCGGTCGGGGCCGACGGGGAGAAGCCGGTCGTGGCGACATGGGTGCGCTCGTGGATGTCGAACCAGGCCACCAGGCCCGTGTACTCGTCCACGGTCCAGCGGTAGCGGCGGTCGGCGGCCAGGCCGGTGTCCGGCACCTCGGAGGCCAGCACGCGGGTGGCGCCGGTGGCCGCGTCGGTCAGGACGAGGGTGCCGGCCGCGTGGTCGTGGCGGACCGTGAAGCCGTCGCCGAGCAGTACGTCACCCGGGGTGACGGCGCGGGAGGTGCCGGCCTTGGTGTCGTACACGCCCGCCGAGGAAGTTCCGCAGGACCAGTACAGCCAGCGGCCCGCCGCCTGCAGCTCGCTCGGGACGCAGCGCGCGCCCGGGACGGTGATCGTGGTGAGGGTCTTCTTCTCCGTCAGGCTGTAGGAGGTGACCCGGCCGGCGGTGGTGGTGGCGCTCCACAGCACGGGGCCGTTGAGGGCGGCGGCCTGGACCGGGCGCTTCAGCAGTTGGCCGTAGCCGAACCGGCCGACGTACTGGGCCGGGGCGGAACCGCCGGAGTTGTAGACCGCGTAGTCGTCGGAGACGTCGACGATGCTGCCGCCCGTGGTGTTGAACCCCAGGGCGTTGTAGCCGATCGGGACCAGCCGGTCCGAGCCCGGTACGGGGCCGTCCTCGTAGACGTCGGAGGCCCCCTCCAGGTAGACGTCCCGGGGCGAGGTGACCGTGTTGCCCCACAGGGCCGAGCACGCGGTGCCCGGGTAGGGGCACTTCGGGTGGATCTTGGCGCTCTCGGTGGCGGGGGGCGCGGTGAGGACCGTACCGCCGTTGGTCGTCAGGGCCCGTACGGAGGTGGTGTGGAGGCCGTTGGCGTTGCCGGGGTCGACCTGTGCGACCCGCAGGCTGCCGCGGCTGAGGGCGATGCCCGTCTTGGCGTTCTCGACCGCGGGCACCTGGTACAGCTTCGTCAGCTTCGGCGTGCCGTCCGCGGCCGTGCTCACGCGCTGCACCCACCAGTCGGTGGCGCCCGTGCCGCCGTTGACGAGAGCGGTGTCGCCGGGTCCGCGTACCGCGAACCTGCCGGCCTTCTCCAGCAGGGTGCGGGACGAGCCGTCGGTGAGGGAGAGGGCCGTCAGACTGCTGGCGCCCGTCTGCGGCGGCAGCAGCAGCCAGTCACCGATCAGGACCGGCTTGGCACTCTGGTAGGGACCCGGCAGCTCGACGAACTCCTCCTCGCCGCCCGGCTCGGTGCGCGGCTTGAAGTGCAGACCGCCGTCGCCGTACCAGCCGATCCTGTCCTTGCTCAGGACGGCGGGGGCGGTGGCGGAGACGCCGCTGAACGCCTTGGTGACGGCGGCCGACTCGATGTCGATGTAGTACAGGTTGGTGCCCGACCTGACCAGCACCCCGGCCGCGTCGGCGGCCAGGACATAGCCGTCGTCGACCACCACGTCGGCCGGTGCGAAGGGGCGCTCGCGGCGCTCGCCGTCCACGGTGTCGACGAGGGTACGGCTGGTGACGACGGTGGTCCCGGCCAGCGCCCGGTAGGGGTACGCGGACGTCACGGTCGACGTCTTGCGGGTGGCCGGGTCCCACAGGGTGACGGTGGTGGCGGACGTGCTCGTCGGCAGGGCGACGAGGTCGCCGTCCGAGCCGTACCAGGCCTGCCGGCACGTCGAGCCGAGGTCCTCGCACGGCGCCGTCTGCGTGAAGACGCCGTCCGGGGTCCGCACGCCGACGGTGGCGCCGTCGGCGTAGCTCGTCCACAGCAGTCCGGGGACTCCCGACTGCCGGTGCAGGAAGCCACCGGGACCGGCGGCGAACGGCCGTTCGCCGCGCGGCTGGGTCGAGGCCGGGTCGGTGAGCGTGATCCTGGTGGTGCCGGCCGCGCTCTGCGCGCCCGCGGCCCGCGCGGGGTCGCTGCTTCCGGTGAGGACGGTGACGGACGCGGCCGCGACGGCGACCGCGAGCGTGGCGACGGTGGCGGCCAGACCGCCCCGTCCCAGGGCGTGTCTGCCCATGTGAGGTTCCCTCCCGGCGAGGGCCTCCCCTGCCCTCGCACAAGTGAGCGGACTCTACCAGGGGGTTTTCAGCCCTTCTCACGCTCCCGGATCTCGAACAAGCCACGGGACCGCTTCCCGGACCTGCGCCGCGAGCGCACGCACCGCGACATCCTGCTGCGCACTGAGGAACTCCAGCTGACGGTCCGCAAGACGCAGCCGAAGCAGTCGCACAGCGACGAGGGCCCGGAACCGACGTCCGACATCGGTTCCGGTCCCTCGTCGTCGTTCACGACGGATGTGAGCGGCTACTGACGTCACGTCCTCATGGCTGTTCGGAGGCGTCCGTCGGCACGGTCGGGCCCTCCTTGAGAACGTCCTCGGCCGTGGTGGCCGTCAAGGAGCGATCGAACCAGGAGGTGAGCGTGTCGAGGTCGGTGCAGGTGGTGATGGGCTCGCGAACGCTGTCGGAGACCGTGGGCCCGCGTACCTGCAGTGCGCGCAGGATGTCCTCGGCCTTTCCCTCGGCCTTGCCCTCCAGGTACGTCTCCTCGACCAGGGTTCCGCTTCCCGGGTGGGGGAAGCCGCAGTGCCTCGAAGAGGGGTGCGAGGGCTTCCGGGTGCTCCTGGAAGAACCGATGGGAGACCTCGTGTGTCGAGGTGACCATGGGAGTGAGCCTGGTGGGCCCATGATCCCGGCGTGGGGCACATGCGGGGGCACTCACCCGTTCGGGAGCTGGGGAAACGTTCCAGGGAAGCGGGGCGTTGACTTGTTCCCCGGACGTCCGGTTCAGCGGGCCACGAACTGGGTGAGGATGGCCTGGACCTCGTAGATGTCGACGCCCTTGGTGAAGGTCTTCTCCACCGGGGCCGGGGTGCCCGAGATCCAGATCTTCAGCTCGGCGTCGAGGTCGAAGTGGCCGGCGGTCTCGACGGCGAAGTGGGTGATGCTGCGGTACGGGATCGAGTGGTACTCGGTCTTCTTGCCGGTGATGCCCTGCTTGTCGATCAGGATCAGGCGTCGGTCGGTGAAGAGGATGGTGTCGCGGATCAGCAGGTAGGCGGCGTGCACCTGCTCGCCGTGGCCCAGGAGACGGGCGTAGTCCTGCTGTGCCGACGCCGGGTCGATGCTGTGTGCGTTGCCGAACAGTGCCATGAGTGCTCCCCCTGCGTGAGTGGTCGTACCGCGACGCTAACGGACGCGTCAGGGCCCGGGAACCTTTGTTCCCGGGCCCTGACGTCGGTGGTGCGCGGTCGTTACGCGGACTCCGGCTCGCCGCCGAAGCGCTCCTTGTACGCCTCCAGGTCGTCGTCCGTCAGCTTGGCGAAGAGGACCGGCGGGACGGTGAAGGGGGTGCCTGCGGGGACCGAGGTGAGAGCGCGGGCCTCCTCGGCGGTGACCCAGGTCGCGGTGTCGTCGGCGAGGGAGAACGTCTGGCGCATCGCGGCCGCCGCCGTCGGGATGAACGGTTCCGAGACCACCGCGTACAGGTGGATCAGGTTCATCGCCGTGCGCAGGGTGAGGGCGGCGGCGTCCTTGTCGGTCTTGATCTCCAGCCAGGGGGCCTTCTCCTCCAGGTAGGAGTTGCCCGCGGACCACAGGGCGCGCAGCGCGGCCGCCGACTTGCGGAACTGCTTCGCCTCCATCTGGGACTCGTACTCCGCGAGGAGCCCCGCGATCTCCTCACCGAGCCGGTTCTCCGCCTCGCCGGGCTCGCCGTCCGCCGGGACCTCCTCGCCGAAGCGCTTCTTCGAGAAGGACAGGACACGGTTGACGAAGTTGCCGAGGGTGTCGG
This sequence comes from Streptomyces sp. TE5632, assembly GCF_054061295.1. NCBI lineage: Bacteria > Bacillati > Actinomycetota > Actinomycetes > Kitasatosporales > Streptomycetaceae > Streptomyces > Streptomyces sp. TE5632. Next base: position 2,696,674 of record NZ_JBSSEA010000003.1, read on the forward strand.
CCAGGTCCTTGTTCACCGTGGCGGTGAAGTGCTCCCAGGTGAAGGACGAGTCGTCCGACTCGGGCGCGTTGGCGATGAGGAAGTACCGCCAGTAGTCGGCCGGGAGGATGTCCAGCGCCTGGTCGGTGAAGACGCCCCGCTTCTGGGAGGTGGAGAACTTGCCGCCGTAGTACGTCAGCCAGTTGAAGGCCTTGACGTAGTCGACCTTCTTCCACGGCTCGCGGACTCCCAGCTGGGTGGCCGGGAACATCACCGTGTGGAAGGGGACGTTGTCCTTCGCCATGAACTCCGTGTAGCGGACGGTGTCGTCCGCCTCGTACCACCAGGACTTCCAGTCCCGCGTCTCGCCCTCGGGCGCGGAGTCCGCCCACTCCTTCGTCGCGGCGATGTACTCGATCGGGGCGTCGAACCAGACGTAGAAGACCTTGCCCTCGGCCGCCAGCTCCGGCCAGGTGTCGGCCGGCACCGGGACGCCCCAGTCCAGGTCACGGGTGATCGAACGGTCGTGCAGGCCCTCGGTCAGCCACTTGCGGGCGATGGAGGCCGCCAGATGAGGCCACTCCTCCTCGTGCCGGGAGACCCACTCCTCGACCTCGTGCTGGAGCTTCGACTGGAGGAGGAAGAGGTGCTTGGTCTCGCGGACCTCCAGGTCCGTGGAGCCGGAGATCGCCGAACGCGGGTCGAGCAGGTCGGTCGGGTCCAGTACGCGCGTGCAGTTCTCGCACTGGTCGCCGCGGGCCTTGTCGTAGCCGCAGTGGGGGCAGGTGCCCTCCACATAGCGGTCCGGGAGGAAGCGGCCGTCGGCCGGGCTGTAGACCTGCCGGATCGAGCGCTCCTCGATGAAACCGTTCTCGTTCAGACGGCGGGCGAAGTGCTGGGTGATCTCGACGTTCTGCGGCGACGAACTGCGGCCGAAGTGGTCGAAGGCGAGGTCGAAGCCGTCGTAGACCGCCTTCTGCGCGTCGTGCGCCTGCGCGCAGAACGTGTCGACCGGGAGGCCCTGCTCCTTCGCCGCCAGTTCGGCGGGGGTGCCGTGCTCGTCGGTCGCGCAGATGTACAGGACCTCGTGGCCGCGCTGGCGCATGTAACGGGAATAGACGTCCGCCGGGAGCATGGACCCCACCATGTTGCCCAGGTGCTTGATCCCGTTGATGTAGGGAAGGGCGCTGGTGATGAGGTGTCGAGCCATCGGTGGCTGCTCCCAGGTCGAAACGTACGGAACCTTCAAATCGTAGCCGACACGGGTACGCCGCCCGCTTCTCGTTTTACGTGCTGAGAAGCGGGCGGCGCGGGATGTGCTGGGGGTGCCCCCCGTGGGGCTACGGGCGCCAGGACTTCAGGACGGCCTCGTAGAGCTCCTTGTCGGTGAGTTCCAGGGGGGACGGGCCGGCGAGGAAGTGGGCCGTGTTCGGCGTCTTGAGTTTGCGGAGGTAGTCGAAGGCCTTGTTCTCCGGGTCGCCGAAGGCGACGAAGGAGAAGAAGACCGCGGGGTGGGTCTTCGCCGCCTCGGTGAGGGCCTGGGTGGCGGGGGTCTTCGCGTCGGGGGCGCCGTCCGTCTGGAAGACCACCAGGGCGGGGGTGCCCGCGGGGGCGGCCTTGTCGTGCAGGGCGAGGACCTCGGCCACGGCCGCGTGGTAGCTGGTCCGGCCCATGCGGCCGAGGGAGGCGTGCAGGGTGTCGATCTTGTTCTCGTGGTCGGTGAGGGTGAGCTCGCCGGTGCCGTCGACCTCGGTCGAGAAGAAGACGACCTTGACCGTGGTGGTCTCGGGGTCGGTGGTGAGGTGGGCGGCGAGGGCGAGGGTCTGCTCGGCGAGGGCCTGTGCGGAGCCGTCCTTGTAGTACGGGCGCATGGACGCGGAGCGGTCGAGTACGAGGTAGACGGCGGCGCGGGTGCCGGTGAGGTCGTGCTCCGCGAGGGTGGTGGCGGCGGTGGCGTGGGCGGTGGTGAGTGCCTGCGGCAGCGGGGGGGTGGTCGGCTCGGCCTCGGCTTCGCCTTCGGCCTCGGTGTGGTTCCCACCCGCACCACCCGTGCGGCTTTCGTTGTCGGGTGCGGGTGGCCCCTGTGGGGCGTCCTCGCCGTCGGCGGGCGCGAGCGCGGGCTTTGATTCCGGTTCCGGTTCCGGCTGTGCTTCCGGGGCGGCAGCCGTCGCAGGCTCCGGCTCGGTTTCGGCCTCGGGCTTCGCCTCCGGCTCGGGTGCGACCTCGGGCTCGGCTACGGGTGCCGCCGCGACCTCGGCCTCGGGGGCCTCGGGCGCGCTCGCTGCCTCGGGCTTCGCTTCCGGCTCTGCCTCTGCCTCTGCCTTTGCCTCTGCCTCGGGCTCGGCCTTCGCTTCGGGGGCGGCTTCAGGCTCGGGCTTGTTCTCGGCCTCTGCCTCGGGTTCGGCCTCCGTCTCGGCCTTCGCCTCGGGGGTGGCCTTCGCTTCGGGGGTGGCCTCGGGCTCGGGCTCGACCTCGGCTTCCGCCTCGGGTTCGGCCTTCGTTTCGGGCTCGGTTGTGGGCTCGGCCGCCTCGGGCTCGGCCGCCTCGGGCTCGGGGGTCGGCTTCGGGGCGGGGGTTTCTGTCGGGGGAGCGGTCGAGGGGGCCGGGGTGGTGGGGGTCGGGGGCGTTACGTTGTCGAAGGCCGCCGAGACGAGGTCGTGTTCGTCGGAACGGGGTTCCGGGACGGAGGCCTCGGCCTTCGGTGTCGGCGTAGGCGTCGGTTCGGGGGAGGGGGACGGAAGCCTCGGGGCCGCTGATGCGGCCGCGGCAGGCTCGTCGGTCCGGTCGGGCGGCGTCGGGGTGGCCGCGGTCGCCTCGTCCGCACGGGCGGATTGTTCCGCACCGTCCGTTTCGACGACCGGCGTCGCACCCTCCGCCTCTGCGGTGCTCGCCCTGCGTGACCGACCGAACGCGTTCCGCAGGAGAGTGAGAATGCCCATGTGCGCAACCCTTCGCGTGAGTTGTAGCCCGTCAATCCCTGGCCAGGACGGACACGTAAGGTTAGCGGCCCTTGTGGGTGATCTTGGGTAGGGTCGGGTATCGGGCGCCGCACTTGTCAAGGCCGTTATCCGGCCCGCGCGGGCCGTCGTGCCGCGCTCCCGGCAACTCCCTTCATGCTGCCGCAGGTTCACTCTCCGTTCACTCCGGCGCCCGGCTACCGCACGTATGTGCCCCTACGGTCGCGCTGACACCCCGGGTTTCCAAGGAGAGAACACGTGCGCAAGCTGCTGCCGTTGATCGGAACGCCGTCCAGTTCGCACCCCGGCGGCCGGTCCGCCATGACCTGTCGCTTCCGTTGTGGTGACGCCTGCTTCCACGAGGTGCCCAACACCAGCTCCAACGAGTACGTCGGTGACGTCATCTCCGACGCCCTCAGCCGTCGTTCGATGATGCGGGCCGCCGCCGCCGTCACGGTCGTCGCGGCCGGTGCCGGCGCCGTCGGCCTCGCCGGTGCCCCCGAGGTCCAGGCGGTGCCCGCGGCCGGGAAGGGCCACGGTCACGGCCACGGCAACAACAAGGCGGAGGGTGCCCGCGGTCTGCGGTTCACGCCGGTCGCGCCCAACACCGCCGACGCCGTCACCGTGCCGGAGGGCTACCGCCAGAACGTCGTCATCCGCTGGGGCGAGCCGATCCTGCGCGGGGCGCCCGCCTTCGATCCCGAGAACCAGACCGCCGCGGCGCAGGCCGGGCAGTTCGGATACAACGTCGACTTCCTCGCGCTGCTCCCCCTCAAGGGTGAGCGCGGCCGACAGGTGCTCGTGGCCAACCACGAGTACACCGACGAGATCCTCATGTTCCGCGACTACGACTCCGAGAACCCCACCCGTGAGCAGGTGGAGATCGCCTGGGCCGCGCACGGGCTCGCGGCGGTCGTCGTCGAGGAGGACGAGAAGAGCGGCAAGCTGACGCCCGTCACCCGGCACCACCTCAACCGGCGGCTCACGGCCACCTCCGAGTTCCGCCTGACCGGTCCCGTCGCCGGGTCCGACCTGGTGAAGACCTCCGCCGACCCGACCGGTCGCAAGGTACTCGGCACCCTCAACAACTGCGCGGGCGGCACGACCCCGTGGGGCACCACGCTGCACGCCGAGGAGAACTTCAACCAGTACTTCGCCAACGGCGGCCGCGCCACCGACAAGCGGTACGGGATCGGCACCGGTGCCACCGGCCGCAAGTGGGAGCGCTTCGACAAGCGCTTCGACCTCGCGCAGGAGCCCAACGAGGCGCACCGCTTCGGGTACGTCGTCGAACTCGACCCGTACGACCCGGACTCCACCCCGCGCAAGCGCACCGCGCTCGGCCGGTTCAAGCACGAGGCCGCGACCGTGCGGCTGACGCACGACGGACGGCCGGTCATCTACTCCGGTGACGACGAGCGGTTCGACTACGTCTACAAGTTCGTCGGCAGCAAGCGGATGAAGAACGGCAACAGCCGGGCCGCGCGCGAGCACAACCTCACGCTGCTCGACGAGGGCACCCTGTACGTCGCCAAGCTGACCGGTGACTCGCCGGCCATCGAGATCGACGGCACCGGCAAGCTCCCGAAGGACGGCGAGTTCGACGGCAGCGGTCAGTGGATCCCGCTGGCCACCGCCACCGCCGACGGCGCCGTCTCGCACGTCGAGGGCATGACCGCCGAGGAGGTCTTCGTCTTCACGCGCCTCGCCGGCGACAAGGTGGGCGCCACCAAGATGGACCGTCCCGAGGACGTCGAGCCCAACCCGGTCACCGGCAAGGTCTACGTCGCCCTGACCAACAACTCCAACCGCGGTGTCGGCTCGAACCCCGGGGCGGACGAGGCCAACCCCCGCAACGCCAACAAGCACGGCCACGTCCTGGAGCTGACCGAGCGCCGGAACCGGCCGGAGAGCACGAAGTTCGCCTGGTCGCTGTTCCTGGTGGCGGGCGACCCGCAGGACCCGGCGACGTACTTCGCCGGTTTCCCCAAGGACTCCGTCAGTCCCATCTCCTGCCCGGACAACGTGGCCTTCGACGACCACGGCAACCTGTGGATCTCCACCGACGGCGCCGCCCTCGGCTCGCACGACGGCCTCTTCGGTGTCGCCACGCGCGGAGAGCGGCGCGGTGAGCTGAAGCAGTTCCTGACCGTGCCGAGGGGCGCGGAGACCTGCGGCCCGATCATCCAGGACCGGCGCGTGCTGATCGCCGTGCAGCACCCGGGCGAGGTGGACGGGGCGTCGGTCGACAACCCGGGCAGCACCTGGCCCGACGGACCCGGCACGTACGTCCGGCCGTCCGTGGTCGCCGTGTGGCGTGCCGACGGGCGGGACATCGGCGTCTGACGTCGGTGCCGACGCCGACGGGTACCGGGCCGGCGGACACCGATACGCACACGGCCGGGGTGCGGGCTCCCGCGGGAGCCCGCACCCCGGCCGTCTCCGGGCGCGACGGGGGCCGGGCCCCGGTCAGCCGCCGCGGTGCAGGGTCAGGTCGACGACCAGCGCGCGGTGGTCGGTGTCGGCGAGGTCGAGGAAGCGGGCCCGGTCCGCGGCGAACCGCTCGGACACCAGCACGTGGTCGATCTGGGCGCCGAACGTCGGGGTGGTCCTGGCCGGCCAGGTCGGAATCCGGTACGAGCCGTCCAGCCGGGCGGCGTCGCTGAGACCGGTGTCGAGGATGCGCCGGAAGGCGGCGTGGTCCTGGGAGGCGTTGAAGTCCCCGGCGAGCACCGTCGGGGTCGTCCGGTCCGCGGCGGCCGCGTCGCGCAGCCCGGCGAGCTCGCGCTGCCAGACGTCCACCTGGCCGGGGAGCGGCGGCATGGGGTGGGCGAGTTGGAGCCGTACCGCGTGCCCGTCGACGTCGGCGACGGCGCCGGGCATGCCCATGGTGCCGGGGATGCCGTCGGTGCCCTTGAGCGGGAAGCGGCTGAGGATGACGGAGCCCTCGGAGCCGCCGCCCGCCACGGCCCGCCGGTGCGGATAGGCGGCCGCCAGTCCCCGCTTCAGCACCGCGTCGCAGGTGTACTCGCACTCCTGGACGAACACCAGGTCGGGTTTCTCCCGGAGCACGGCGTCGACCAGCCCTTCGGTGGCCCGGCCGAACTCGACGTTGGAGGTCATCACCCGCAGCTCGGCGACGGGGGGCCCGACGGGCTCGCCGGTCTTCCCGTAGGGCTCGATGAACCAGGCCAGCAGCCCGAGCAGGGCGACGCCCCACACCGCGCCGGTCCACCACCGGGCGAGCACGGTGCACAGGAGCCCGGCAGCGGTGGGTACGAGCAGCCAGGGCAGGAACGCGAGCAACTGGGGCACCGGGGTGACGCCGTCGGTGCCGACGGTCCGGCAGCCGACGACGACGCTCACCCCGGCGAAGAGCAGCGCCGCACACCACGCGCCGGACCGCCGCCCGCCGCCGCGGCGTCCGGCGCCGTCCTCGGTGGCCGCCCACTCGGCAGTCGCAGTCTCCAACGTCCGGCCTTCCGCTCGCGGGTGGGATGCACCCAGATACACGGAGATCCTCCCTCAAGGACGAGGGCGCACGACGGGAGGTTGCGGCGATCCGTGCTCAGACCCGCGCCCGGGACGGGGCGGCCGTGGGAGGTGCCGTCGTTCCGCGGCTCCGCGGGGCACGGCTGCCGTGCCGGGCGGAGCGACGACCGGTCAGCCAGGAGACGAGGGCCACCGTCAGGCCCAGCGCGAGCAGCAGCCAGGACGCGGTGCGCAACGCGGCGGTGAGGGCGTCGTACACCGCGCCCGCCGCAAGGCGGTGGGCCCGCTCGGGCAGGTCGGCCAGGGTGAGGTGGCGGCCGATGACGACGGCGACGGCGAGCAGACCGCCGCCCAGCGCGAGGCCGAGCCCGGTCGCGGTGACCGCGCGGCGGCGGCGGACGGCGACGGCGATCCCGGCGCCGGCCAGGACTACGGCCGCCGGCGGCAGCCGGAAGGCGGCGGCGTCCAGGACGCGGTACCCCTGCCGGAGCCCGGCCACCTCCCCCGCCGGCACCACCGCGACCTCGGTGTGCCGGACCGGAATGCGCTCGGCCCACGGCATGTGATCGGCGACGAGTCGTTGTTTCACCCGGGCGGTGACGGGCGCGAGGTCGACGGTGACCGGGCCGGGGGCCGCCCGCTCGTCGCGCAGGGCGTGCAGGACGGCGTCGTGGACGGTCCGGTTCCCCGCCTCCCACGCCGTGGCGAACGCCTCGGTGCGGGTGAACGAGCGGACCGCCTCCCGTACGAACGGCTCGAACGTGCTGCGCGCCGGCCCCGGGTCCAGCTTCCGCAGGACCTCGTCCCCGACGGCCTCGGCGACCGCGTCGCGTACGCCGGGGTCGGCTGCCAGCGGTGTCATCGTGTCGACGTACCGTCCGGTGTCGGCCAGCCCGTACGCCGCCCAGGCCGCGAGCGTGCCGCAGGGCGCGAGCAGGCACGCCAGGGCGACGAGCACCGCCGACAGGGCGTTGCGCAGGCGTGCGGGGGTCGGCTCGCGGCGGGGCGGTTCGGCGGCGGGAGACATCTCTCCAGCCAAGGTGCCGGGGGCCGGACACGCGAGCGCGGGGCGGGCATCCGGAGTACCCGGATGCCCGGAGCACTCGGATCACCCGTCCCGTGCCAGGCGCCCGCGATGCCGGACCGGCGGCCGCGGCGAAGGGACCGGCGGCCGCCGCGAAGGAGGCAGCGGGGGCGAGCGAGGAGGCCGTGTCACTCGAGGCGGTGGCCCTTCGCGTCCTCGTGCGTGTAGTAGCGGTAGAACAGGAACGCGAAGACGACCGCCGCGGTCGCCACCCCGAGCGCCGCCGACCGCAGCACGCTCGTGTGGGACTGGTTGACGAGGAAGCCGACCGCGATGCCGGAGAAGGCGCCCCACAGCACCGCGTGCACTTCGCGGCGCAGCTTCGGCGCGACGCTCAGCAGGGCCGCGCACAGGACGGCGAACACCAGCCCGGTGAGGAACCCGAACAGGAGGTTCCAACCGGTGATGGGCCCGCCGTAGCGGGCGTTGGCCGCCGCCCAGTAACCGTAGACGAGCCCGAGGACGACGGGCACCGCCAGCTTGGCGACGCCGTGGGCCCGGTCGCTGAAGACGCGGATCGTGCCGGGTCGCCTGCTCACGGTCCTGGTTCTGGGTGCCGCATGAGCCATGAGAGCGCTCCTCTCTCTCAGCTTCCCCTGGACGGGCTTCTCCTCGCTTGCTCCTCCAGAGCACACCGGTACGGGGCCGTCGGCAAGTCGGCGTACCGACCGGATGCGTGCCGTGCGGCCGCGTGCTTCGCTGGGGCGGTGCGCCAGGGCAGCAAGGGAGACGACCGGCACTCCCGGGCCGGTCGCGGGGACGCCGCGCACCGGTACGCACTGCTGCGGGTGCGAGGACGCAGTGTCGCCTGGGTACCGCCGCTCCTGCTGCTGGTCGTCATCGCGGTGGCCGACTACCACACCACCGGAGAGTTCCGGATCATCTCCTGGATCGTGCTGGTGCCGGGCATCGCCGCCGCGATCTGCGGGGTGTGGGGCACGGCCGTGTTCGCGGCGCTCGCGATCGGCACCTTCTCGGTCGTCGACAGCGCCTGGCCGCACGAGTTCCAGACGGGGCTGCCCGATTTCATCCTCGTCACCGTCGGCGGTGTCCTGGCGACGCTGGCGTGCGCGGTCCGGGTGCGCGGTGAGCGGCGCGCGCTGTACATGCGGGACGTGGCCGACACGGTCCGCCGCACGGTGCTGCGCCCCCTGCCGCCGCTCTGGGGCGGCCTGGAGCACGCGGGCGTCTACCTCAGCGCGGAGGTCGGCGCCCGGGTCGGCGGTGACTTCTACGACATCCAGCCGGGCCCGTACGGCACCCGGGTCCTCGTCGGGGACGTCCAGGGCAAGGGGCTGGGCGCGGTCGAGACGGCGTCGGTGCTGCTCGGCACGTTCCGCGAGGCGGGCTGCTACGAGCCGCTGCTGACGACCGTCGCCGAGCGACTGGAGGAGCGGATGCTGCGTCACCGGGACTACACCAGGGCCCTCGGCCGTACCGAGGTCGACCGCTTCGCCACCGCCGTGCTGCTGGGCTTCTCCGCGGCCCCCTCCGACACGGTGGAGGCCGTCGTCTTCGGCCACGAACCGCCGCTGGTCGTGGGGCCCGGCAGCGTACGGTCGCTGCCCGTGACCGGCGGTCTTCCGCTGGGTCTGCGCGAGCTGGACCCCGCCCCGGTGCGCGTGCACCGGTTGCCGCTGGCCGCCGACGAGACGCTGCTGATGGTCACCGACGGGGTGACCGAGGCGCGGGACGCCCACGGGGCGTTCTACCGGCTCGACGAGGAGGTGGCGCGGGCGGTCACGCGGGACCCGGGCCTCGCCGAACCGGACCGGCTGGCCGCCTTCGTGGGGGAGGGGACACTCCGGCACAGTGGCGGTCGGCTGACCGACGACACGACCGCCTTCGCCGTCCGCCGGATCCGCGCGCCCGGGGGCGAACGCCCCGAAGGGGGACGTTCACGGATCTGAGCCCCCCGGCGGGGGCCCCAGCGGTTACGGTGCTGGTCTGGGTGATCGACGGGCCGATCGACCGGGTGATCGACCGGGTGATCGACAGAGGGAGGGAACCGTGTCAGGGACCACGCCCGGGACCGTGCTGCTGCTGGCGGCCTCCCCGCTGGGGCGGGGGCGGCTGGTGGACGCGGCGTCGGTGCTTCCCGTCCTCGCGGCCGTACCGCCCGCCGTGCTGTCCGGCACGGACACCGCGAACGTCGTCGAACTCGCCGACCCGCTCGAGCCGCAGGCCGTCCTGACCCGGCTGCGTGCCGCCGCGACCGCTCCCGGACCGCTCACCGTGTACGTCACCGGACAGTTGCTGCTCGACCGCCGCCAGCGCCTGCCCCATCTGGCACTGGCCCGCACCACCGCGTCGACCGCGCGCTACACGGCGTTCCCGTGGCACTGGTTCCGGGAGGAGCTGCGGCTGCGGCCCCCGGGCGCCACGACGTTGATCCTCGACCTGTACGCGGACCCGGAGACCTGGCAGGCACTGTGCTCCCCGCAGACACCGGGTTCCCCGCAGACACCCCGGCTGCTGCCCCACCAGCAGCCCGTCCCGCAGGCCCCGGTGCCGGCCCCGGCGACGTCGCTCGTGCTCGACTCCGGCCGCGACACCGCCGTGTACGGCCGTGTCGCGCCGCCGCCCTCCCGTCGTGCGGTCGCGGTGCCGGCGTACATGAAGGCGGTCGCGACGCTGCTGCGCAGCGGACGGCGCCCGTCGAACGAGGAACTGCACCAGCAGGCGCTGACCCGGGTCGCCGCGGAGAGCGCGCACCCCGGTCTCGTACTGGCGCAACGCGGCTCCGGGCCCGCTCCGGGGGATCCGCACGCGGCCATCACGGCGGCCGTGCGGTCCGGCCGCCACGCGGACGCCGACGCGCTCGCCGCGCGGCACGAGCACAGTGCCGTCCTCGCGTACGGGCCCGCCTCCGAGGAGGCGCTGCACTGGGCCGAGGTCCGTGCCGATCTGGCGATGCTGGCCGGGGACGCGGCGCTCAGCTGCCGTACCTGGCTGACGGTGGCCGCCGCACGGCTGAACACCGGCCAGGCGGTGGACGCCTCCGTCGTCGAAACGGCCGTGGACCGGGCGCACCACCAGTGGGACCGGATCGAAGACCCGGTACGGGCCCGCGAACTCGGCCTGCTGCTGGCGGAGTTACGCGCCCGCGTACCCGGACGGCAGCAGGGGGCCCTGGACCACGTACGGCGGCAGCTGAGCCAGTTGCAGACGCAGAGCTGAACAACCCGCACGACGGTGAGCCACGGCTGAGGCGGCTCCTGCCGGAGAACCGGGGGCCGGCACGCCCTCCCCCGGGGACCCCCAGCCGCGCTGTCGTCGGTTGCCGACTCCCCCGCTCTCGGCTTCTCCCCCACTTCTCGACTGCGCTCGAGCGGGAGGGGCCCCATGAGCGGGAGGGGGCCCCATCGCCCCCGCTCACCCGCGCCGATGAGGCGCCGCCGATTCCCTACGACCTGATCCGCCGGACAGGCCCTAGCGGACCGCGGCCTCCACCGGGGCCGTGGTGCGCTGCTCCGACTCCTCGGCGTGGGTGGCCTTGGCCGGGCCCGCGTTGGCCGCCAGGACCAGTGCGGCGACCGCGGCGACGGCCGCGACGAGGCCTCTGGCGTAACGCCTGGTGGTGCGAATGCGTTCCAGCACGGCGACCTCGCAACAACGACGGGTTAAGCGGGTTTAATCCGCGGTTTAACCTAGGGGTTGTCGGTCTCGAACGGCAAGAGGCACAGGGGGAGTTGGCGGTGGGGGAGCGTGACGATCCGGACATCATCGGGCGCCGGGTGCAGCGGTTGCGCGTGCAGCGCGGACTGACCCAGAAACAGCTGGCCGAGCCGGTGTACACCCCTGCTTACGTCTCCACGCTGGAGGCCGGACGGGTGCGGCCCTCCGACGACGCCCTGCGGCATCTCGCCGACCGGCTCGGAGTCACGTTCGACGAACTGACGACCGGGCGTTCGGCGCGGCTCGTCACCGAGTTACGGCTCCGGCTGACCGAGGCCCAGCGCTCCCTCGCCCTCGGCGAGGCCGCGACGGCGGCGCGGCAGTACTCAGGGCTGCTCGCCGAGGCCGAGGCGCAGGGCCTCGCCGAGGAGCAGGCCGCCGCGCTGCTCGGGCTCGGTGAGTGCGCGCTGGAGGCCGGTGAACTGGAGCCCGGCCGCGAGTACTTCGAACGGGCGGAGGAACGTCTCGCCGACGCCCCGCTGCCGGCCCGGGTGCCGGCGCTGCGCGGACGGGCCGTCGCGCACTACCTCGCGGGCGAACTCCGGTACGCGGTCTACCTGCTGGAATCCACCATCGACGAGCTGAACCGGTCCGGGCTGCACGACCCGGACGCGCTGCTGCTGCTCTACGCCAGCGCGATCGGCCCGTACATGGACATGGGTGCACACGCGCGTGCCGCCCAGGCGGCGGAGCTCGCACTGACGCTCGCCCCGCAGGCCGGTGACCCGGCGCTGGTGGCGCGCATGCACCGGTCGGTCGCCCGCACCCTGCTCGCCGAGGGCCGGATCGCCGAGGCCGACGCCTCGCTGGCCAAGGCAGCCGAGCTGTACCGCGGGCTGCACCTGCGTACGGAGCTCGCCAACTGCCACTGGATGCGCGGGTACGTGTATGCGCAGAACGGCGAACTCGATCTGGCGGAAGGTGAGTTGCGTCGGGCGTTGGAGATGCTGTCGGCCACCCGTGCCGTTCTCTACAGCAGTCAGGTCACCGTGGAGCTGGCCGACGTACTGCACCGGCGCGGCAGTTCGCAGGAGGCGGCCGGCCTGCTGCGGGACGTGCTCGGCGGCCTCTCCCCCGAACGGGGCGCGGTGCACGCGGCGGCGGCGCACCGGCTGCTCGGCATCATCGCCGAGGACGTGCGCGACACCGAGCAGGCCGAGGAGCACTACGTCCGCGCGATGAGCCTGCTGGAGCGGGCGGGGGCGGCCGGCGACCTGGCCGACCTGTGCCGGCTCCTCGGCGACCTGCTCCGCCGCACCGGCCGCGTCGAGGCCGCCCTGGACGCCTACCGCACCGGTCTCGGCCACCGCACGGCCCCGGGCACCACGACCCTGGGACCGGCCCCGGCCCAGCCACCGGTCTGAGCGGGAGCACCGAGGGAGAAATCCTTCGGGTGAGTGCCGCCCCGACTGCCTAAGCTGCCGGAATGGACATATTCACCTTCCTCATCGTGTTCCTCGGCATCCTGACCATCAAGGTCGAGATCTCCCGGGCCGACCGCCGTGCCGCCCGTCTCGAACGCAAGCTCGACCTCGTACTCGAGCACCTGGACCTGCACGAGGAGGTCCCGCGCCGGGACGAGATCGTCGCGCTCGTGCGGGAGGGCAAGAGGATCCAGGCGGTCAAGACCTACCGCGAGGTCACCGGAGCGGGCCTGGCCGAGGCCAAGGAGGCCGTGGACCGTCTGGGCTGAACGGCACCGGGTGACCGGTACCGCGGTCAGACCTCCGCGCGCCCCTGCTTCCTGATCTCCGCCAGCCGGTCCGCCCCGAACTCCGCGATCACCTGGGTGAGTTCGGACAGAACCTCGCCGAAGCCGCCGTTGGTGAGGGTGATGGTGTCCTCACCGATGCGGACCACCGCGACGTCCAGGGTGAGATGAGTCGGCTCCCCGTCGGGCGCCTCGCCGGTCATGCTGACCCGCAACGCCTGCCGCGCGTCCCCGATCCCCGGCAGCCGCAACGCGTCGACCTCGGCCTCCTGCACGCCGTCCCGCTTGGTCGTCGCCTTGAACTTCCCGCACTTCTCCGGCAGTCCGCCGAGCCACTTCAGCGTGCGGTCCACGTCGGCGGGCCGGTACGCGGCGACCTGGTAGCGCAGTTGGGCGCCGTTGTAGGCGTCGTCCAGGGCGACCACGGCCCGCGGTCCGGTCGGCGTGCCGAACAGCTCCTCGGTGTAGAGGACGTCGAGCAGACGCCGGCAGTCGGCGTTCTTCGTGCTCGCCTTGAGCAGCCCGTCCCGCCAGGTCGCCGCGCCCCGCGTCGGCACCCAGGGCTGTCCCAGGTCCGTCTCCGTGATCAGCGCGGCCCGGACCTGGTCCTCGCTCAGCCCGGCGTCGGGCGGTGACGCGGAGGGCTGCGCGGCGGAGGACGGCGAGGCCGGAGCACGGGTGGAGACGGACGACGGCACCACCGTCCCGGTCCCGTCCCGCCCGCCGACGGAACAGGCGGCCGTGGTCAGCAGCGCGGACACCGACAACGCGGAGACGAGAAGGGCACGGGCGGCGGCCTGGGCGTGCGTCATCGGGGGTGCCTCCTGGTGGAGCCGGGCTGCGGCTGTGTTCTGCTCGCCCAGGGTCGGGGACGTGCTCTTGGAGCCCCGGACAAGAGGGGAGTCCGATCAGCTTGCGGCGTCTGGTGCGTGCGATCGCAAGGCACCGGAAGGTCCTCGTAGCGGAGCTACTGGGGCCTCTCGGCAACGCGGCGAGCGTGCGTGCCAGGCGTCGCGAGCCGGGCGCCCGTTTTGTTCGAGGCTCTTACGGCACCACCGAGCCGCCCGCCCCACCAGCGCGGCGGTCCGTCCGGGTGAGCGCGCGGGGGAAACCGTCCCTGCCCCCTTCGCGGCTCCTCTGTGTCACCGTTGTGTCCCCTTCCTGTCCGTGGTTCCCGTCCCCCGGCCCCAGCCCCCGGCTTTTCCCCGACCCCGCCCCGAAGGAGTCCGCGCCGTGCCGAACGGTCTGCCCATTCCGGTGATCATCGACTGTGACACGGGTGTCGACGACGCCCTGGCCCTGCTGTTCGCCGTCCGCCACCCGGGGATCGACCTGCGCGCGGTGACCTGTGTGGCCGGCAACACGGACGTGGACGGCGTCGTCCGCAACACGCTCATCGTGCTGGAACAGGCGGGCGCGCCCGGCATTCCGGTCGCCCGGGGCGCCGAGCGCCCGCTGATCGAGGCGCCGCGTTCCGCACGTCACGTCCACGGCCACGACGGGATGGGCGACCTCGGCCTGCCCGCCCCGCGGCGCCTCCCGGCGGATGTGGACGCGGTGGCCCTGCTGCGCCGCGAGATCCTCGCCTCCCCGCGCCCGGTCACCCTGGTGCCCACCGCCCCGCTGACCAACGTCGCGCTGCTGCTGCGGACGCATCCCGAGGTCACCCGCAACATCGAGCGGATCGTGTTCATGGGCGGCGCGGCGGGCGCCGGCAACGCCACCCCGGTGGCCGAGTTCAACGTCTGGCACGATCCGGAGGCCGCCGCGATCCTGCTCACCGCGGGGGTGCCGATCACGATGTACGGCCTGGACGTGTTCCACCGGGTCGTCGTCCCGGCGGCCGAGGTGCGCAGGCTGCGCGCGAGCACCGAACCGGGCGCCCGGCTGGCCGGTGACCTGCTGGCCCACCGGCCCGCGACACCCGGCAGCGCCCCCGACGACCCCACCGAGGACGCGGGCGGGCTCGGCGACGCGGGTGCGCTGTGCGCGGTCGTCGATCCGGAGGGCCTGACCACCCACCGGCTCCCCGTCGAGGTCTCCCTGGGCCCCGGCCCGGCCCGCGGCCAGACCGTGGTCGACCGCCGCCTCCGGACCGGCGAGTCCGAACTGCACGGGGGCACGCGCGAGCAGTGCCTGGTGGACGTCGGGCTGGACGTGGACGTACAGCGCTACGTGCGGCTCTATCTGGCGACCGTGGCGGGAGGAGGGCCCGGAGCGCGGCGGTAGGCCCGCCGTCCGCCCCGGACCCGAACGCCCGGCCCGCGGGGGAACGGGCCGGGCGTGTATGGGGGGCGCTACCGGTTACTGGCTGTCGGTGCCGGCGCTGGTGCGCTTGCGGCGGGTGACCACGACGAGCGCCGCGCCGCCCGCCAGCAGAACCGCCGCGCCGATCGCGAACGGGCCGGTGTTGCCGTCGGCGCCGGTCTCCGCGAGGTTGTCGCTGCCGCCGTTCGGCGAGGCCCCCGGCTCGGTGGCCGGCTCGGAGGGGGACTGGTCGGGCGCGTCGGTGCCGGGCGTCGTGGACGGCTCGCCCGGCGTCTCGGAGGCCGGCGGAGCGGTGTCCTCGGCGGGCTCCGACGGCTCCGACGGCTCCGGTGCGGAGGTGGACGGCTCGGGGGCCGGCTCCTCGGCCGGGGTGTCGGCGGTGCAGTCCCTCGTGCCGCCGTTCCAGGCCGCGATCAGCTTGTCCTTGATGACCGGACGGTCCGGCCCCTTCGGCAGCTCGCCGTGCTCGAAGCCGTCGTTCGCGTCCAGCTTGCCGTCGAACTTCACGGCGCCCCGGTAGAGGTCGATCTGCGCGAAGCAGCCCTTGTCCGGGACGGCGATGTCGAGGGAGTCGGTCGCGCCGGGCTTGACCGTCGCCGTGTCGAAGTCGACGAAGACCTGCTCGCCGGAGGAGGCGAAGGTGGCGCCGTGCGCCAGGTAGGAGGCGAGCGAGGCGGTGCAGGTGGTCGCGTCACCGGCGGTGCGGACCTCGATGCGGACCTTGCCGTCCTCACCGGGCCGCAGGTTCTGGTCGTCGACCTTGACGGAGTCGAAGAAGCTCTTGCCGTCGAGCGAGAACTGGCAGCGGTCGGTCTCGGTGACCGTGCCGGCACCGGTGCCCGGCCGGTAGTCGCCGCCCGACTTCCAGCCGTCCCCGCCGGGAGCGCCGTGGGCGGAGGCGGAGGTCGCGGCGACGGTGGTGGCCGCGCAGAGGGCGAGGGTCGCGGCGCCCGTCCCCAGCAGGCGGCGGGTGAGGACACGTCTCGCTATGGACATGCGGATCCCATTCTTGGCGTGTGCCGGAAGCCAGGGGCGCGGCGGCACGGCGGCAGGGCAGCACGCGGCGGCCGGCCGTCCCGGGCATGAGTGGTCGAAGAAACACGAGGCTCATCGGTCACATGTGCCTCAGTGCGCCTTCATGGTGGCCGCGCCGCATCACCCTGTCAACCTGCGGCGACGCAAGGGGAGTTGTGCACTCTTCACGCCTCCGTCACACAAGGAAGGAATGCCTCCGCTCCGCCCGTGTGTTCACTTTTGCGGCGTTCCGGACAGATTCATGCTGCCACCCGCATCCACCCGGAGGAGACCGCGTGACCGACCGCACCGATCCGCCCGCCTCCCAGCCCGCCCCGTCGGCCCCCGCCCCGGCCGCACCCGTCACCGGCGTTCCGTCCGACGCCGTGCCCGACCTTTCTTCGCGCAATCCCGACTGGTGGCGGCAGGCCGTCGTCTACCAGGTCTATCCCCGCAGCTTCGCCGACGCCGACGGCGACGGTCTCGGCGACCTGCGCGGCGTCACCCGGCGCCTCACCCACCTCGCCGCCCTGGGCGTGGACGCCCTCTGGCTGAGCCCGTTCTACCCCTCCGAACTCGCCGACGGCGGCTACGACGTCGCCGACCCGCGGGACGTCGACCCGCGCCTCGGCACCCTCGACGACTTCGGCGCGCTGGTCACCGAGGCCCACCGCCTGGGCCTCAAGGTGATCGTCGACATCGTCCCCAACCACACCTCCCACCGGCACGTCTGGTTCCAGGAGGCGCTGCGCGCCGGCCCCGGCTCCCCGGCCCGCGAGCGCTACGTCTTCCGCGACGGGCGCGGCCCGGGGGGCGAACACCCGCCCACCGACTGGCAGTCCGTCTTCGGCGGCAGCGCCTGGCGGCGGGTGCCCGACGGACAGTGGTACCTGCACCTCTTCGCCGCCGAACAGCCCGACCTGAACTGGGCGAACGAGGACGTCCGCGCCGACTTCCGCACCACCCTGCGGTTCTGGGCCGGCCGGGGCGTGGACGGCTTCCGCGTCGATGTCGCGCACGCCCTCGCCAAGGACCTGAGCGAGCCGCTGCGCGACCTCGGCGCCCCCGGACCGGGCGGCGAGGCCGCCCTCACCGAGTTCCCGCCCGGCACCCACCCGTTCTACGACCGGGACGAGGTGCACGAGATCTACCGTGACTGGCGCAAGATCCTCGACGCCTACTCCCCGCCCCGCACGGCCGTCGCGGAGGCCTGGGTCCCCGGCGCCCGGCGCGCCCTGTACGCCCGGCCGGACGAACTGGGCCAGGCCTTCAACTTCGAGTATCTGCAGGCTCCCTGGGACGCGGAGGCGCTCCGCCGGGTCATCACCGACTCGCTCGCGACCGCCCGCGCGGCCGGCGCCTCGGCGACCTGGGTGCTCTCCAACCACGACGTCGTACGCCACGCCTCGCGCCTGATGCTGCCGCCGGGCACGGACGACAACGCCTGGCTGCTGTCCGGCGGACACGCCCCGGCCGTCGACGCCGCCGCCGGGCTGCGCCGGGCCCACGCGGCGACCCTGCTGATGCTGGCGCTGCCCGGCTCGGCCTACGTCTACCAGGGCGAGGAACTCGGCCTGCCCGAGGTCGCCGACCTGCCCACCGAGGTGCTCCAGGACCCGATCTGGGAGCAGACCGGCCACGTCCGCAAGGGCCGCGACGGATGCCGGGTGCCGCTGCCCTGGACGACGACCGGACCGTCGTACGGCTTCGGCGCGGGCGGCGCCTGGCTGCCGCAGCCGCCGGACTTCGGCGCGTACGCCGTCGAGGCGCAGGACGGGGTGCAGGCGCGGGAGGGGGTGCCGGGCTCGACCCTGGAGCTGTACCGCGCGGCCCTGCGCCTGCGCCGCAAGCTCCAGGAGGGCGAGACGCTGACCTGGGCGGATGACACCCCTGCCGGGGTGCTGCGGTTCGACCGCAACGACGGCTGGCGCTGTGTGGCCAACCTGTCACCCGGCCCGGTCCCCCTCCCCGCGGGCGAGGTCCTGCTGTCCAGCGCACCCCTGACCGACGGCAGCCTGGGCCCGGACACCACGGTGTGGCTGCTCCCCGAGACACCCCCCGCCCCGAACCCCCGGCCCGGCTCCTGATCCTGTCCCTGTTCCGGCTGTGGGTGCTCACCCGGCTCCGCCGGCCCGTGACCGGTGCGGACCCATCTCCTGGAGCACGTCACCGAGTTCGACACCGGTGAGGGCACGGCCCGGCAGCGGCGGCGGCGGGGCGGTGCGCAGGCCGTCGAGGAACAGGGCGAGGGGGCGGCGCCAGGCGTCGGGGGCGGTGGCCGTGGTGAGGGGCGGTACGGCGCGGCCCAGGGCGGCGAGGGCGAACAGGACGTCCTCCGCGGTGACGTCGGGACGCACGGTGCCCTCCTCCCGGCCCCGGTCGAGCAGCAGTTCCACCGTCCGGCGGTTGTGGGCGTGCACGGACTGGAGGGACTCGACGTCCGGCAGGTGGGTGGTCATGAGGTCGTTGGTGCCGCGGTCGGCGGCCAGGGTGCCGAAGACGACGTCGAGGTAGTCGTTCAGACCCGTCCAGGCGTCGGGGGCGGTCCGGGCCCGCTCGCCTGCCGCCATCGTGTCCGTCAGCTGGTCGTGGAACACGGCGTGGACGAGTGCCGCGCGGGCGGGGAAGTGCCGGTAGAGCGTCGCGTTGCCGACGCCTGCCCGGCGGGCGATCACGTCGAGCGGCGCGTCGAGCCCCTGCTCGGCGAACACCTCGTGGGCCGCCGCCACCAACCGGTCCCGGTTGCGCCGGGCGTCGCGCCGCTGCCGGGGCGCGGGTTGCGGCTCCGGGGCCGTGGAGTCCTCGCCGACGCTCATGGCCGTCCCTCCGTCCACCATCCGTCCGTCCATCCGTCTCCGTGTGAAGCGGGGAGTGCTCCCCGGTGAGGATGTTATCGTCGGGACGTCAAGCGGGGAGTGCTCCCCGTTTAAGCTGCTTCGAAGCGTCGGAGAGGACACCTGATGGGCGAAACCGCACTGGTGTTCGGGGGCGACGGCGCGGCGGCCGAACCGTACGCCGTCTACGCGGCGCTGCGCGCCGAGGGCCCTGTGCACCGCGTCCACGTCCCCGGCAGCGGGGACAGCTGGCTGGTGGTCACGCACGAGGCGGTCCGCCGCGCTCTGACCGACCCTCGGCTGCGCAACGACATCCGGCACTCCGCGAGCTGGGAGACCGACGGCGGCCACGCCGTCGGCCGCAACATGCTCCAGAGCGACCCGCCACGGCACACGCGCCTGCGGCGGCTGGTGGCGGGCCACTTCACACCGGGCCGGATCGCCGGGCTGCGTCCGCGCATCGAGGACGTCGCGCGGGAACTGCTCGCGGAGCTGCCCGAGCAGGGCACCGCCGACCTGGTGAGCGGTTACGCACTGCCGCTGCCCGTCACGGTGATCTGTGAGGTGCTGGGCGTGCCCGTGGCGGATCGCGCGGCCTTCCACACCTGGTCGAACGAGCTGGTCATGCCCACCGGTGAGGAGGCCGCCGCCGCTTCGGCGGGCGCCCTGGCCGGTTACCTCACCGAACTGATCGCTGAGAAGACCCGTGTTCCGGACGGCTCCCTGCTCGCGGCCCTGGCCGCGGCGACCGACGACGCGAGTACGGGCCCCGCCCCCGAACCCGAAGCCGGCGGCCTCACGCCGGAGGAGCTGCTCGGAATGGCCTTTCTCCTCCTCGTCGCCGGCCACGAAACGACGGTCAACCTGATCTCGGCGACCCTGTACAGCCTGCTGACCCACCCGGACCAGCTCGCCCGGCTCCGCGCCGACCCGTCGCTCATCGACGGGACGATCGAGGAGTCCCTGCGCTACAACTCTCCCGTCCACGCGGGCGCGTTCCGCTTCGCGGCCGAAAGGCTGGACCTGGCAGGCACCCGCGTCGACGCGGGAGACGCGGTGCTGGTGTCGCTGGCGGCGGCCTCCCGTGACCCGTCGGCCTTCCCGGACCCCGACCGTTTCGACATCACCCGCCGTCCCCGGGGCCACCTGGGTTTCGGCCACGGCCCCCACCACTGCCTCGGCGCCCCACTGGCCCGCGCGGAGGCCACGATCGCCCTGCGACTCCTCCTCGACGGCTGTCCCTCCCTCGCCTTCGCCACCGATCCGACGGCCCTCGTCTGGCGAACGAGCACCCTGCTGCGCGGCTTGAAGGAACTACCGCTTCGCTTGGGCTGACCGGAGAGCCGAGCGGCGGCACAGGGCCGCCGGCCCGGCAGTCCTGACGGCGCGCACCCCTCACGCGGGCGTCGACTCGGCCTTCCGGACCGCCGGCCGTTCGAGGTGAACCACGACGGCGGGACAGAACCGGTCGACGGCGTCGTCCACGCCGCGGATGAACCCGGACCCGGCATTGCCGCGGGTGCTGCCCATGCCCTTGAAGAGGGCCGGCCGGAAACCGGTGATCGGCGTGCCGTTCTTCGGAAGCAGATCCCCCGGCTCGGGCCGAAGCCGTTCCGGAGTGCCCCGCGGCCCGCCCGCCCAGGCATCGGGCGTCTCGACGTGCAGGTCGGCCGACGCCTCGCTCAGCCACTTGATGAGCCGCTTCACCCGGGGCAGGGGGCGGCCCTGATCGGGTGCCGGGATCTCGATGGACGTGCGCGACTCGCCGGTCCGCAGGTCGGCGCTGATCGCGAGAACGCCCGGTGTGCCCTCGATCCGCACCTCGGCCTGCGGTCTCCCCTCCGGGCGCAACTGCTCTGCCGTCTGCGCACGGCGCTCCCCGGAACAGGCTCCCCGCTTGATGTCCGTGGGGCGGGAGGCGGGCTCCCGCGCCGGGCGGGGTGAGCGGGAAGGCCGGGGGCGGGCCCCGAGCTGCACACGTGGGGACGCGACGGCCCGTCCCGGCCTTCCCTCCGTCAGCAACTTGTCATGGCACGGAGGCCGCCGCCTGCCGGAGCGGCCGAACGAGCGTGGGGCGCTCACCGAGGCCCCCGAATGGACAAGTAGGGCATTCGGGTGCTTTATCTCACTTTCTCATCCATACTCGGACCATGAACACGGCAACGTATGAACTGCTGGCCGCGAGCCAGCAAGTGCTGAGTCTGCTCGCGGCCTTCGTCGGCGGGCTGGTCGTGGCCGGTGCGCTGATCTGGGCCGTACGTGTCGGCATGAAGGTCATGGATCAAGAGGAACGCCGCCCCAGCCCCGAGGACCAGCCGAAGCTGCCGGAGACCGGAGCGGTCCACGAGATGCGGGAGATGCGGGAGCCGGACGAGATGCCGACGGTGCCCAGGGACGGTGAACGGCTCATGCCCTACCAGCTCCATCACTCCGCGACCAGAACCGGGAAGGACCAGCAACGACGGCGCTGGCTCCCCGGTTCCAGCGGCGGCTTCGGCAGCGGCGGTCCCGGGCACGTCTGAGCGCCCTCCCTCGTGAGAGGCGGATTCCCGTCTCCCCGCGAGCGGAAGGTGCCCCACCCGGCGTGAACGCCGGGCGTCCACGCGGGAGACCGGGAGGCCGGCGGCGGACAGGGACATCTGTAGGCGCCGTGACAGTTTTTCCGCCGAGGCGATTAGAGTTCCGGTGTGGGGAACCCGTCCCCGTAGCGGTCCGTGTCCCCTGCGGTCCGCAGGAAGGTGCGCATGCCCCCGGAGAGTCAGCCGTACGTCGACGCCTCGCAGCCGGACGACGCCCGGCTGCCCGTCGCCGACCGGCTCGACGACGACCACTTCCCGGCCTACACCATGGGCAGGGCCGCCGAACTGGTCGGAACGACACCGGCCTTCCTCCGTGCCCTGGGTGAGACGGGACTGATCACCCCGATGCGTTCGGAGGGCGGCCACCGCCGCTACTCGCGCCACCAGCTGAAGCTCGCCGCCCGGGTCCGCGAACTCGTCGACCAGGGGACTCCGGTCGACGCCGCGTGCCGCATCATCGGCCTGGAGGAGCGGCTGGAGCAGGTCGAGCGGCTCAACGAGGAGCTGCGCCGACGGGGCGCGGGCGCCGTGCACCAGCATCACTGAAAATCTGCTCCCGCCGGAACAGAAATCCAGTAACCGTCACGGAAATCTATTTCCTTAAACGCGTTGCCGACATTATTTTTTGGTGATTCTCCTCGCTTGCCGTGGATATGGTCCATGCTAGGCTGACGTCAGTTGCAGTTGTGGTTGCCAGTTTGCTACCGGTTCTCCGGGCAGGTGATCATCGCGACGATGAGGGAATTCGTAAAGTGCGTTTTCCCAGCACTGTCTCAGGAGATTTGATATGGCCACCGGTACCGTGAAGTGGTTCAACTCGGAAAAGGGCTTCGGCTTCATCGAGCAGGACGGCGGCGGCGCCGACGTCTTCGCTCACTACTCGAACATCGCCACCTCGGGCTTCCGCGAGCTCCAGGAAGGCCAGAAGGTGACCTTCGACGTCACGCAGGGCCAGAAGGGCCCGCAGGCCGAGAACATCGTTCCCGCCTGACCCGTACGTACGCGAGTACACAGGGATTTCAGCAGGGGCCCCGCACATCGGTGCGGGGCCCCTGCTCCGTGTTTTGCGGGCTCCGGGCTCCGGCTCCCGCACGTATCTCCGCTGCCCGGGAAAGAAAGGGCCGGCGGATCGAGCCCGGCCCTTTCCGTCGAGTGCCCGCTCGTCGGCTCGTGCGCCTCTCCGCCGGGCGGGTGACCGCCGTATCCGCGGTTCGGGTGAACGCGGGGACGCCGTAGCGGTGGGTCAGGCCTGCTGGGGGCCGGTCTGCTGGACCACCTCGAAGGACCACAGCGTCGCCCCCGTGGCCGCGGGCTTCGGGCGGTCGCCCTGCGCGCCCTCACCGCCGTGCGCTGCCTGGGCGCGGCCCTCCATCCAGCGCTGGAAGTCCTCCTCGGACCGCCAGCGGGTGTAGACGAGATAGGTGTCGGTGCCCTCCACCGGGCGCAGCAGCTCGAACCACTCGAAGCCGTCCGAACCCTCCACCGCCCCCGCCCGCGCGGCGAACCGCTGCTCCAGCGTCTCCCGCTGCTCTTCCGGGACCGTGAGTACGTTGATCTTGACGATGCTCATGTCCCGATTGTTCCCCAGTACCGGTACGGGCACGTGCGGGGGGCGGTCAGCCGAGGCAGATCACCAGCAGGCACAGCTCGGGGCGGGACGTGCTCGGTGAGTCGGGCGGGGGCGTCGAGGGGTCCGTCGCGGCGGGCTGCGAGCCGCTCCGGCCTCCCGGCCCCCGGCTCCCGCCGTCCCCGCCGCCGCTGCCGGAGGCGTCCACGGGCGGGCTCGTCGGACGGGTCGCCGCACCGGAGCCGGAATCGGCACCGGTGCCCCCGACGGAACCGGAGCCGGAGCCGGCTTCCGCGCCCGAGCCGGTGGACGGCGAGGTGGTCCGCGGCGGGGACGTCGCCGTCGTGGGCGCGTCGGTGGCGCCGTCCGGCCGGGTGTCCGACGCGATGGCGGGTGTCGACGCGGCGCCGGTCGACTGCGGGTCCGGGGCGTCGTCCGGGGCCGGCTGCGCGGGCCGGTCCGGGGAGGACCGGTGCGTGCCGGGCGGGGTCGCCGCGGGCGCGGGGTCGCCGTACTGTTCCGCGGGCCCCTCCGCGCCACCCATACCGGTGACCTCGGGTGCCGTCGCGGCCTGGGTGCGGTTGCCGGAGCCCCGGTCCATCGAGGCGACGGTGAGACCACCGCCGACGAGCGCCACCGCCGTGGCGACCAGGGCGCGGCGCTGGGTCTTCTTCCACCGCGCCAGCTGCCGTCGCCGCGCGGCCCGCCCCGTGGGCGCGGACATCGCGGACGCGGACGTCAGCGCGGGATCGGGATCGGGGCCGGGGTCGAAGTCGGGGGCGCGGAGCGTACCGACACCCGTGTCGACACGCTCCGTGACCTCGGTGCCCCCGGTGGCTTCCGTGTCCGGGGGTGCGGTCGTCGTCGCCGGGCCGGGGGCCGTGCGACCGCCCATGACGCTCGGTGCGATGTCGGGAGCGTAGGCGCCGCATCCGGGGCACACCAGTGCGCCGTTCAGATGCCGGCGACACGTGGAGCAGTAGTCCATCCGTTGTCTTCCTGAGTCGACATGCACGCACCCGCCGAGCCGGAGACGGCCCGTTCGCGTTCCCACGTGAGAGCGAGTGGAGCAGGAACAGCAACGCTAACGACACCCGCGAGCCGCTGTGTGCAGTCTGTGTGTCACTCCTGCGCACGTTCTCTGCCCGCTTCGCGTGAATGCCGTGAGCATGTGCGGCGCCCGGTGCCCGGGGCGCTCCCGACTGAATGATGTTCAGTGAAAATCCCCTGGAACAACGGCGGTTCCGGAGCGGAGCGCACAGCCCATTCGGGTCGTCGTGACCACAAATCGGACCGGTGCCGGCCGCTCGGACCGTGGAACCGGCAGAGGGGGCCGCGTGACGGGCACGGCTTGACGCTGCCGGGCCGCGCGGCGTTGGCTGCCCCTCACCGGTCGCCACGCTGCACCCTCGCCCGGAAGGCACCTGATGTGAACCCCTGCACTTCTCGCACCACCCGCACCACTCTTGTGACGGCCGGCCTCACGGCCCTCTCGCTCCTCTCGCTCTCCGCGTGCGGTGCGTTCGGCGACACCGGCGAGAGCCGTGACTCCGCGTCGCCGAGCGAGCGCAACGACATCACGGTGGGTCTCCTCCTGCCCGACAACGACGCGGCGCGCTACGAGAAGTTCGACCGCCCCCTCATCGAGGAGCGGGTCGGCGTTCTCACCGGCAGGAAGGGCAGGGTCGTCTACGCCAACGCCGGGGGGAGCACGGCCGAGCAGAGCCGGCAGTTCGGCCGGATGATCGACGACGAGGTCGACGTGATCCTGGTGAACGCGGTGGACTCCAGGGCCGTCGGGCCGGACGTGAAGAAGGCCAAGGCCGCGGGCATTCCCGTCATCGCCTACGACCGGCTCGCCGAGGGCCCGATCGACGCGTACGTGTCGCACGACAACGAGCTCGTCGGCGAGGTGCAGGGCCGCGCGATCGTCGACGAGCTCGGCGGCGAGGGGGAGAAAGGCAAGGTCGTCGTGATGAACGGCGCGCCCGCCGACCCGAACGCGGCCCTGTTCAAGAAGGGCGCGTTCAACGAGTTGAACGGGAACGTGGACATGGCCAAGACGTACGACACCGAGAAGTGGAGGCCCGAGGTCGCCAAGGCGAACATGGAGAAGGCGATCGACGCCATCGGAGCCGACAACGTCGACGCCGTCTACGCGGCGAACGACAGCATGGCCGGAGCCGTCATCGAGGCGCTGCAGGAGGCGGGCGTCTCCGACCTCCCGCCGGTGACCGGGCAGGACGCCGATCTGGAGGCCGTGCAGCGGATCGTCGAGGGCACGCAGCACATGACGGTGTACAAGTCGTTCCTGCTCGCGGCGGGCGGCGCCGCGGAGATCGCGGTGGCCCGGGTCCAGGGGCGGGACATCCAGTTCGACTCGCTGACCGTCGACCGCGTCGACAGCTCGACGCGGAAGGACATCCCGACGATGCTGATACCGGTGGTCGCCCTGACCCGGGACAACATCGAGGACACGCTGATCCGGGACGACGTCTACGACGTCAAGGAGATCTGCACCGCCGAGTACCGGGCGGCCTGCGCCTCGGTCGGCCTCATCCCGTAGACCACCGGCCGACCGGCCTCGTCCGCGCGCTACGTCAACTGGTCCGCGTAGCCGATGTCCCCCACCGTCCAGGCGCTCACCTCGGCGAGGGCGACGCGGTACATCCCCCCGGTGTCGGGGATGCCGTAGCTCCCCTGGAGGATGCGGGCGACGTGGAAGTGGAGGTGGGAGGGGCGTGACGGGTCCCCGCCTCCGCGGGCCTCTCCGAACGGGACGGCGAAGTGGGTCAGCCGCGCGGAGTCGCGCAGCACCTCCGCCACCCGCTCTCTCCACAGGGCCTCGGGGGCCAGCCGTCCGGTGATGACGGCACCGGGGACCACCACGGTGAGTGACATCCGGCTGTCCCGGTCCGCCTCGACCATCGCGGCGACGGCGACGAGCAGATCGTCAGGGTGCGACATGGTCGAAGAGCGTAGCCGAGCCCCGGCCCGGCGGGGGGCCGGCGGTCCGGATCACTTCGACGTGGCGGCACTTCGCGGTGGCGGTGCCCGGCTTCCGGGAGCCGGGCACCAGGACCGATCGTCGTCGTCAGGGCTGTACGGGCATGCTCCGGCAGTTGGAGGTGGCCCGCTTGCCGGACAGCCGGTCGGTCAGCCAGTCGATGGCGCTGCCCTGGTCGGTCAGCAGCGGGGCGAAGTGGTTGAGCAGTGCGCTGCCGACGTCGGGCAGGACGACGGCCTTGTAGGTGACGTCGGCGCCCTTGCGGCACCAGTCGACGGCGAGGTCGCGGGCCTGTCCGTGCGGTACGAGGTCGTCGCTGACGCCCGTCGCCACGCGGACGGGGCCGGACGGTTTCAGCGTGCCGACGCGCTGGCTGTCCAGGAACGCCCGGAGGGCCGGCGTGGCGGCGATGATGTCGCTGATGGAGCGCCCGTCGCGGGTCCACTCGGTGCTCTTGGTGAAGCCGTGGCCGAAGAGGGCGTCGCCGACGCACATCGTCGACAGGTCGGTGAGAGCCGCCTTGCCGACGGCGTTCAGATGCGCCTCGGCGATGGGTCTCAGGGACGGGTCGGACTGGAGGAAGCCGTTCAGCGACCAGCCCAGCGCACCCGCCAGTTCGCTGCCGTCGATGGCCCTGGTGACCGAGGTCAGGTCGGCGGGCGGTGCTCCGGCGTACGTCCCGGCGAGGGGGACGTCGGGGGCGTAGGAGGGCTGGAGTTCGGCGGCCGCCGCGCTCGCCCCGCCGCCCTGGCTGTATCCGAAGAGCCCGACCGGGGAGTCGGCGGTGACCGAGGCCCCGCGCACCGAGCGGGCGGCGCGGACGGCGTCCAGGACCGCGTGGGCCTCGTCGACCCGGTTCACATAGGTGTGCAGCCGGTCGGTCGTGCCCAGGCCCGCGTAGTCGGTGACGACCACGGCGATGCCCTTCGCGAGGAGGCGGTGGATCGCCAGGTTCTCGTAACCGACGGACACCGTCCGGCCGTTGAGCGTCAGCGGGCGCTCGAGCCCCAGGGACGCGGCGCACTGGTCGCCCTGCCCCATGGTGCCGGGTGCCACCGCGACCAGGGGCCGGGGCCCGTCGCCCTTCCAGCGGGCGGCCGGTTCGAGGTAGGGCGCCGGTGACGGCGACCGGTTGCCCGCTGGAGTCGGTGGACTTGTACATCAGCCGGGTCGCGCTTCCCGGCAGCGGGCCCTTGAGGCCGGGCAGGCTCAGGGCCGGCGGGAGGGGCTCGCTCCGGACGAGGGTGCCGTCGGCGGCGGGCAGGTGGGCGGGCGGGTGGTAGAACGCGGGGATGGTGACACCCCGGGACACGACCTCGTCCGTCGCCGCGGCGGGGGCGGCGGCGACCGCTTGGGCGCCGAGGCAGGCGGCGGCGGTGACCGTCACGGCCAGAAGCCTGGTGCGCGGGCGTGGGGGCATGGCGAACCTCCTGTGAAGCAGCCGGCGGGAAGCGGCCTCCGCGCCGCTCGGGGGTGGTCCGGACTGAACTTACCCAGAAGTAAGTTACTCGCGGTAGCAGCAGGGGGTCACGGTTCGGCAATGTGCCGACGGGTCCGGACCCGGTCCCCGGACCCGGTGCGTGGTCGGTGTCGTGGTGTCATCACCGGTGGGAGCCCGGTGACCTGACGCCGCGTCCGTACGACGCCCCCGCCCCCGATTCCGGCGCCCCGATGCGTGTCCTGGTCGGCGACGACCGGGAACTCGTACGCACCGGCTACGGCACCGTCTTCGGCGCACAGCCGGACCTCGAGGCCGCCGGAGAGGCGGGAGACGGCCGCGCCGCGGTGGAGGCGGCGCGGCGGCCGCGCCCGGACGTGGTGATGACGGACATCCGGATGCCGCTCCTGCACGGAATCGAGGCGACCCGCCTGCCGGCCGGCCCGGGTGTCGCCGAGCCGATGAAGGTCCGGGTGGTCACCACCTTCGACCTCGACGAGTACGTGTACGAGGCGCTGCGGGCCGGCGCGAGCGGATTCCTGCTCGCGGACTCACCGCCGCGCGACCTGGTCGACGGCATCCGCACGGTCGCCGCCGACGAGTCGCTGCCGTCGCCCGCCGTCGCCCGCCGTCACCCGCAGGCTCGTCGGCAGGTTCGCCTACCGCATCCGCCGCCCCCGCGGGACCCCCGTCACCGAGGCGTTGTCCGCCCTGGCACCCCACGAGACCGAGGTGCCGAAACTCGTCGCCGAGGGCCTGTCGAACGCCGAGATCGCCGACCGGACGGTCATCAGCCGCGAGACCGTCAGGACGTACGTGTCGCGCACCCTGGCCGAACTCGACCTGCGCGACCGGGTCCGGGCGGTCGCGCTCGCCCACCGCGTGGGCCCGGTCGCCCCCACGGCTGACCCGCCCCGCGCGGCCGGAGCCCGCCCTACCCCTTGGCGGACGGGCGGCGGCGGCCCTGGCCGGGGCGGCCGCGTCGGCCGCGGGACGAGGACCCGGAACGCGCGGGCTTGTTCTGGACGGGCGGCGGAGCGAGGACGACGGGCACGCCCGAGGGCGCCTGGGCTCCGGTGATGCGGTTCAGCTCGGTCCCGCCGGGGCGTACCCGGGTGGTCTGCGGGGTGATGCCGGCGTCGCTCATCAGGCGGGTCATGTCGCGGCGCTGGTGCGGCAGGACCAGGGTGACGACGGTGCCGGACTCACCGGCCCGGGCGGTGCGCCCGCCACGGTGCAGATAGTCCTTGTGGTCGCTGGGCGGATCGACGTTGACGACGAGGTCCAGGTTGTCGACGTGGATGCCGCGGGCCGCGACGTTGGTGGCCACCAGGACCGTGACGTGGCCGTCCTTGAACTGGGTCAGGGTCCGGGTGCGCTGGGACTGGGACTTCCCGCCGTGCAGGGCCGAGGCGCGCACCCCGACGGCGAGGAGCTTCTTGGCCAGCCGGTCGGCGGCGTGCTTGGTGTCCAGGAACATGATCACGCGTCCGTCGCGGGCGGCGATCTCCGTGGTGGTGGCGTGCTTGTCGTCGTCGTCCACATGCAGCAGGTGGTGCTCCATCGTGGTGACCGCGCCCGCGGACGGGTCGACCGAGTGGACCACGGGATCGTGGAGGTAGGTGCGCACCAGACGGTCGACATTGCGGTCCAGCGTCGCGGAGAACAGCATGCGCTGGCCCCCGGGGCGCACCTGGTCGAGCAGGGCGGTCACCTGCGGCATGAAGCCCATGTCGGCCATCTGGTCCGCCTCGTCCAGGACGGTGACGGCGACCTGGTCCAGGCGGCAGTCGTTCCGGTCGATGAGGTCCTTGAGCCGGCCGGGTGTCGCGACGACGACCTCGGCCCCGGCGCGCAGAGCGCTCACCTGCCGGCCGATCGACACCCCGCCGACCACGGTGGCGATGCGCAGACGCAGCGCGCGTGCGTAGGGGGTGAGGGCGTCGGTGACCTGCTGGGCGAGTTCCCGGGTGGGTACGAGGACGAGGGCCAGCGGCTGCCGGGGTTCGGCCCGCTGCCCGTCGGTGCGGGCCAGCAGGGCGAGGCCGAAGGCGAGCGTCTTGCCCGAGCCGGTGCGCCCGCGGCCCAGAACGTCCCGGCCGGCCAGCGAGTTCGGCAGCGTCGCGGCCTGGATCGGGAACGGGGTGGTCACGCCCTCGGCTCCGAGGGCGGTCAACAGCCGCTCGGGCATGTCGAGTTCGGAGAAGGACTCGACCGGCTCCAGTGCCGGGGTGAGGGTGACCGGCGGGGCGAACTCCCCACCGGACACGGCGGGACGGCCGCCGCGGCCGCCGCCGCGCCCGGCCTTGCCCGAACGGGAGGCGGCGCCCTGGCGGCCCGCCCCCTGCGAGCGGACGCGGGCGCCCCGGCCGGAGCCCGTGGAGGCCTTGTCCGTACGGGAGCGGGAGGAGTTGCTGGTCGAACGGGCTGTGTGGTTGCGGTTCATGCGGAACCTTCCTCGACGCGGCACGTATCGAGGAATTCCTCCCAGCGGGGACCTGCACGGCCGCATGAGGATTCGCAAGAATGAGCCGAAGTGACAGTGAGACGGAGAGTCGGTCGGCGGCCGGGAGCGGCGGATCGCGAGAGCGAGAGCGGGGCGCGCCGTGGTGCGGGAACGGCGCCGGCTTCGTTGCCGGGCCGAGGACCGGGGAAATGCGGCGGACCGCAGGGAACGCGGAGAGCGCGGAGAACGCAGTGGGCCGGGGCCCGCATCACAGAAGTGCGGGTCCCGGCCACGCGGCGCGCGTCGGCGTCGACGTCGGTGTCAGGCGGGAACGATGTTCTCGGCCTGCGGGCCCTTCTGGCCCTGCGTGACGTCGAAGGTCACCTTCTGGCCCTCCTGAAGCTCGCGGAAGCCCGAGGTGGCGATGTTCGAGTAGTGAGCGAAGACGTCGGGGCCGCCGCCGTCCTGCTCGATGAAGCCGAAGCCCTTTTCCGCGTTGAACCACTTCACGGTGCCAGATGCCATATTGAATCTCCCTTGAGGGCAGTGCTCGGGGCCCACACCCTGTGGGCCCGTCGTTGCAGCAACAGTCCACCCGGCTGTATTCCTGGTGAGCCGCGAAGCTTTCCAGCAACAAAAAAGAGTGCTCGTCGACGGAGGGTCGGAAGAGCACTCAAAGTCTCTGGTAACCGAAACTGCAACTCTTCACGGTAGCACAGCCCCGGTGCGCGCCGAATCGGCCGCGCGCAGGACTGGACCAATGCCGCTCCGGCCCTCATGATGGTCACGGCATGGGAATGGGCATGACAATTCGGTTCTCGGGGTGGTGGCCGTGCGCGGATTCCTCGGCAGGGCGGCTCTGGCCGCCGTACTCGTCCTGGCGCCCCTGACGCCCGCCGCCGCGACCGAGGCGCCGCAGGAGCCCGTCCCCGGGCGGGCGTCCGCCTCCGCCGAGGACTGGACGGCGCCCCTCAGCACCCGGGGCCGCTGGATCGTCGACGCGGACGGTGACCGTTTCAAGCTGCGGTCCGGCAACTGGCACGGAGCCAGCGGCACATGGAACGGCTCGGGAAGCAGGGACGAGGACGCCAACCACCACGCCGGGGAGAACTCCGGCCGGATGCCCCTCGGCCTGGACCGTGCCCCCATGGCCGAGATCATCGCCGGCTTCCGGGAGATCGGGATCAACAGCATCCGGCTGCCCTTCTCCAACGAGATGATCCACGACGACCGTCCCGTCACGGACGGCTCCGTCGCCGCGAACCCCGTCCTGCGCGGGAAGACCCCGCTCCAGGTCTACGACGTCGTGGTCCGCGAACTCACCGCCTCCGGACTCGCGGTGATCCTCAACAACCACACCAACACCACCCGTTGGTGCTGCGGCGTCGACGGCAACGAACGCTGGAACGCGAGCCGGTCCACCGAGGAGTGGGAGAACGACTGGCTGTTCATGGCCCGCCGCTACAAGGACAACCAGCGAGTGGTGGGCGCCGACCTGTACAACGAGGTCCGCCGCACCGTCTGGGACGACCCCAACTGGGGTCTGGGCGACCGGCACGACTGGTTCACCGCCTCCCAGCGCCTGGGCGACCGCATCCTGACGGAGGCGAACGCCGACCTCCTCATCATCGTCGAGGGCATCAACTGGACCGGCATCCCCGTGGACGGCTTCGCGCACGAACGCCCCACGCTGGAGCCCGTACGCCGGCTCTCGCACACCCTCGTCGACTCCGGCAAGCTCGTGTACTCCGCCCACTTCTACGGCTACACCGGCCCGAACCACAGCGGCGCCACCGGCATCGGCGAGACCAGCGACCCCTGCTACCAGGACCTCACCCCCGCCGAACTGATCGACGTCCTGAACCGCCAGGCCTTCTACGTCTCGGCCGAATCGGACCGGCACTTCACCGCCCCCGTCTGGATCAGCGAGTTCGGTGTCGGGGGCCGCGGCGAGACGGGCGCCGTGCAGCGCGCCTGGTTCGAGAACTTCGTCGACCACCTGATCCGTACCGACGCCGACTTCGCGTACTGGCCGCTCGTCGGCTGGCACGACAACCGCGCGGGCAACGGCTGGGCGCTGCTGCACTGGGACGCCGCGGGCCGCCGCATGGGCCTCTACGACGGCGACGACTGGCGCGCCGCCGCCTGGACCCGGCTCATCGGGGCTCCCGGCCGCACCGGCCCCGTCGCCCCCGTGGCCCACTGGTCGATGCTCAGCCCCGACCACGCCGACTTCGTCGCCTCGCGGCGCATGCGCGCGCTCCCCGACTGGGACTCCGGCGCCCGCAAGGCCGTCTGCCCCGACGGACAGCGCCTCCTCGGCCTCAGCCACACGGGCAACCGGGGCCTGTGCTCCGACGTGACCGCCGGGCCCTTGTGGGACCCGGCCCGCGGACACGAGGTGGTCACCGACGAGCGGCACGTCGCTCCGGGCGGCGACTGGGCGTCCGGCTACACCAAACTCCAGTGCCCCGTCGGGTACTTCCTCACCGGTTACAGCGTCCGCGGCTCCGCCGTTTCGGCCGCCCTGTGCGCGGCCGCCCGGCCCGGCGCGATCACCGCCACGGCCGGCCGTACGGTCTGGTTCGACCGGGGCGACAACAGGGGCCCGGCCCCCGGCGGCGACTTCGGGCACGGCCACTACAAGGGCCAGTGCGCGGACGGCGAGTACGCGGCCGGCATCGCCTACACCGGCCGCCTCGGCTCCTCCCGGACCCCGGACGCGCTGTACTGCCGCGCCCTCGGCTGACCGGTCCCCGTGGCCGAGGGGCGGGCGGTCCCGGTGCTCGGGGGCGCGGCGGGGTACTCCCCGATGAGCCGCCGCGCCTGAGCCGCCGACCGTGCGCGACGTCTCACCGTACGGAGCGGCAGCCCGTCTCACCGGCCGCTGAACCGGAGAGCGGGTCAACCCGAAGCGCGGAGGACGCCCTCCAGCGGCCTGTCCCCGCGCAGTGCCGTGGCACCCTCGCGCCAGGCGCCGAGCAGTCCGGCCGCCAGGCGGTCCTCGAGATGGGCGGTCGCGCGGATCCCGAACACCACCTCGGGGTCCAGGTGCGGTTCGCCCTCCAGGAGCCCGCCGACGACGTCGTGCCGTACGACCTGCTCGTGCACCGCGTCCGCCTCCACGTGCTCGGCGTAGAACCGTACGGCCGCAGGGCCCGCGCCCACCCGGCGCAGCGCCTCGGCGAGGCGGCGCGAGCCCGGGGACGAGGTCGTCTCGACGGCGGCGAAGTGCCCGACGAGCGCCGCGCGCAGGGCTCGGTGCAGACCGAACAGGGACATCAGGTTGACGGTGGCGAGCGCCTCGGCCGGCGCGGCGTCGACGTAGTGGCCGTACGCCGTGTCCAGCCGCAGGTCCTCCATGAGGTCGGCGAACAGTTCCGCGTGGATCTCGTCGGCGCGGCCCGCGCCGAACTCGTCGAACTCGACGGCGACCATGGCGGCCTTGGCCCGCCCGTGGAGCCGTGGGAGGACCCAGGCGTGCGGATCCGCCTCCTTGAGGTGGTACAGCGAGCGCAGCGCGGCGTACTCACGCAGGTGCTCGAGGCTGCCCTCGTCGCGGAGGAAGTGGGAGACGCCGCTGCCGTCGTCGCCGACCGGTTCGAGCTGGAGTTCGTCCAGCGCCTGCCGGGCCGTGTCCGTGCCGTCCACCGGCACGTCCTCGCGCAGCGCGCTCAGGAAGCGGCGCTCGAGCGCACCGCGACGGGCCAGCAGGCCACTGTCCCACTCAAGGCTGTCGGGGACGCCCTGGAAGCCCTGGTAGTGCAGTTCGTAGAGGACGTAGAGGGCGAGTTGCAGGTCGTCGCCGTAGGCGGAACACCGCTCGGGAGACGGCACACTCCCGGGGTCCGTACTCCCGGGGCCCGATCCCCGCAGCAGAGCGGTCACCGCGGCGGAGAGCGGGCCGCGCGGTTCGGGCAGCGGCGGAGGCAGCAGCCGGAGATGACGCCGGGGGGCGGGGCCGGTCATGGGGTGCCGCCCTCCTTCCGCTCGGAACGGGAGCCCGGGCCAAAGGGTTTGCAGCGGCGCCGATGGCTGGTGTCGCACCAGGGGAAGATGCGGCTCCGGCGACAGGTGCAGACGGCCACGGTGAAGCGCCGGGAGACCGTCACCTCGCCGTCCTCGCCCACCACTTCGACCGGCCCCTCGATGAGCAGCGGCCCGTCGCGCTGGACGCGGACGCGGCGGGGTCGTTCAGGCGTGTTCGGCACGGATGACCACCAGCTCCTCCGTCGTTCCGTCGGCCGCCAGACCCTGCTCGCGCAGCCAGGCGAGCCGTGAGCGCAGCACCCGGCCGAAGGGCAGCCGGGTCCGGTCGACCACCTCCGGGCGCAGACCGGCTTCCTCCAGACGGGTCAGGGTGTCGTCGACGCCGCACAGGTGCGAGTGCACGATCAGGAGCTTTCCCGTCGGCCGCAGGACCGTCGGCGCGCTGTCGCAGATGCGGTCGATCAACAGCCGGCCGTCCGATCCGGCGTCCCAGGCCCGGGCGGGGCCCCGCGGCGGCGCGGTGCTCGGAGCGGGCACATAGGGCGGGTTGGTGATCACCAGGTCGAAGCGGCGGCCGGGCACGGCCGTCGCCAGGTCGCCGTGGCGCACCCGCAGGGACTGCCCGTTCAGCCGGGCGTTCCACCAGGTGGTGGCGAGCGCCCTCCACGAGATGTCGACCGCGGTGACCTGGCCGCCGAGCCGGGCCGCCTCCACCGCGAGCAGGCCGCTTCCGGTGCCGAGGTCCAGCACGTCCGTCTCTCCCGTGATCCGCTCGCGACGCAACGCCCGCCTGAGGAGCCCGGTGTCGGTCTGAGGGGTGTACACGCCCCGGGGGACCCAGCAGCGGAGACGGGGGGCGGCGGTGGGGGATTCGGCCGGTACGGGAGCTGATGTGGTGCCTGACGTGGGGCTTGTCATGGGCGTCTCCCTCAGTCACCTGCCCGCAGGGGCAGCGCCGACAGGGCCCGCGCGACACCGAGGAGGTTGTCGGCCATGGCGTGACCGGTGCTGTGCGCCCAGTCGCGGCCCCGTTGCTCGTCCAGGTGGTCGGGCCCCGGGCCGGGGCCGAGGTGCCAGTACGTCCAGGCCCGGCCGGGGATCGTGCAGCCGATGTCGGCGAGGCCCCCGGAGATCTCGCTGATGACGTGGTGCGCGCCGTCCTCGTTCCCGGTGACGACCACGCCGGCCACGCGGTTGTAGGCGACGGGACGGTCCTCGTCGTCGGTCTCGGACATCATCGCGTTCATGCGTTCGAGGACGCGCCGCGCCACCGAGGACGGCCGGCCCGGCCAGGTGGGCGAGGCGGTGATCAGGATCGCGGACTCCAGGAGTCTCGAGTGGACCCGGTGCCACTCGTCGCCGTCGCCGGCGTCGGTGACCACGCCGGGGGCGAGGTCGAGGTCGACGGCCCGTACGGACGTGACCTGCACGTTCTGTTCCGAGAGCCGCTCCGCGACCACGGAGGCCAGTGCCTCGGTGTTGGAAGGTTCGGGGGACCGCTTGAGGGTGCGGTTGACGACGAGTGCTTTCACGATCGCTCCGACATCGGGGACGGGTGGCCCGCTGTGCGCACATCCACCGGCAGCGCCCCACGAGTACCCCGTGGCGCCGGAGGTAACGAGCTCGGAGAAGTCGCCGTCCCGCCCCCGGGTGGTTCCCACGAAGCCACCCGACTCCGGGCCACGGCGGACGTCTCAACGGGCGGCTGCCCTCATGGACGCAGGTGATCCAGGAGCCCCTCGGGAACGGGGTAGGGCGGCTCATGGGGAAGAAGCCGCCGGGCGGCTTCCAGGTCGCCGTCCCGCACAAGCCCGTGGATCTCGTGTGCGAGAGCGGTGGTGTCGGTGATGGAGACCGTCCACTCGTCCGCGTAGCGGCGTGCCGCTTCGCCGGTGAGCCCGAGCTGCAGCGAGCGGTGGGCCAGCGGCCGCAGGTGCACATCGCGCTCGGGATCCCACTGCACCCGCGCCGGGGCCCGCTTCAACCGCCGCTTCCAGGCGGCCCGGTCGGCGTGCAGTCCGCGCTCGTAGTGGGACAGGCAGGCGTGCTCCAGTGCCCACTCGAAGCCTTCCCGGGTGATCTCGACCGCGAGGACGACCTCCTGCCCTTCCTTGGCTCCCCATCCGCAGCGGTACATCATCCAGAGGAAGGACGGCTTGATCCATGTCATCCGGTCTCGCTTCCAGGCCGCCGGGAAGTGGCCCTCCCGGGCCGCGGGCAGGCCGATCTCCGGTGGATACGCCTGGTGGACGACGACCGTGGAGTCGGTGTGGCGGGCGCGGATCCGGTGCTTGAGTTCTCCCACGGTGACAGCGTGCGGAACCCGTCCGGCGCGCGCCATCGAATTACCCGGGCACTCGGCTGCCGAGCCTTCGTTCATGTGGAGGCGCTCGGCGCGAGGTTGTTCACGGGTCAGCCAGGTGCGGGCGGTCATCGGGCGGGAGATCGCTCAACGGCTGTCCCCGCCGGTCGGCGCTCGGCTCCGCCCGGGCCGGTGCAGAGGAGGCGTGTCCGAGCATCCGGCAACCGAGGGGCTTCACCGGGTGACAGGGCTGTCCGGCGCCGGGCCGGGACGGCCGTATCGGCGGTGCGGTGGGCGGGGGTGCGGGCGGCCCGGCGCCGTGGGTGCCGCGTCCCTGGGGGAAACCGGGGCTTGCCGGAAACAACTCGTGGCTGCCGGCTACCTGCCGGGGGCGCGGAAGGTGACCTCTCGGCGGGTGGCCTCGTCGATCTCGTCGAGGGTGAGGAGCGGGGTGGCCCGGGTCTGGAGGGCGCCGCTGGCCTTGACGGCGAGACTGACGGCGGCCATGGAGACCGCGTCGGGGAAGTCGACGATGAGTACGGTGTCGTTCTCCCCGAAGGCGAAGTACATGGCCTCGACCTTCCCGCCGAGGCCGGTGACGACCTGGTCGACGGCGGCGCGGCGGCCGCTCGCACCGTCCTTGAGCAGGCCCTTCGCGCCCTCGGACGTGTAGGTGGCCTGGATGAGGAACTTCGGCATGGGGACGCTCCGTGCTCATCGGTTGTCGGTGTGCAGAGTGACCTTCCCGCTGTCACGCCGACCGTCGGCCACCGAGCGGCCGGATTCACCCGTTGGAGCTGAACCATGGCGTAGGGCCGGGAGGGGCGCGGGCACGGCCTGCCGCGTCCTCCGCGATCGGAGCACCGGGATTCCGCCAAAACCAGATCGGAGGCGGGCCACGAGGCGGGCCCGGGCAGGGCCCTGGCCGGGCCCGATCAGTCGGACGGGTGGAGGGTGGCGCTGGCCACGACCGACCTGTCGGCCGCGAGCAGGTGCACCTCGGTCACGGGCGGTGAGCCGGCGGGATAGGGGGCGACCCAATGGGCGTAGCCGGAGGCCAGGGAGAAGGTGCCGATGACGGTGGTGGAACCGTCCGCCCGTTCGATCTGGCAGGTGAGTGTGCCGTGCAGGGCCGCCCGGGCGCGTGCGGGGAGGTCGTCGGCGTCCACCGACATGTACACCCAGTGCGGCCGGCCCGTGTAGGCGAAGACGCGTCCGACGTCCCGGCTGTGGGAGGTGAGGTCGGCGCTGAGCAGCCGGTCGGGCCGGGCGGGGCCGGTGTCGGACGGTGAGGACGCCGAGGTGACGCCGATCGCCCATCCCCCCACGGCCAGCGCCGCGGCTGCCACGGCGGCTGCGAGGCCGAGGGCGAACCGTTGGCGCAGTGTCCGGCGACGGCGGCGGGGCGACAGTCCGATGCGCTGGAGCACGCGGGTTTCGAACCCCTCCGGCGGCTCGCGTCCGGGAATCAGGTGGAGCAGTTCGTCGGCCGTGCGCGCCAGCTCCCGGACGTTCTCCCGGCAGGCGGGGCAGCGCTGAAGGTGGGCCAGGGTCTCGGCGCGCTCCTGGGCGGGCAGTACTCCCAGTGCCATTTCGGCGGCGCTGTCCCGCAGCCGTCGGCACGCGAACGTGTCGTCGCCGGTCATGATGTCGTGTCCTGCCTGTGCGTCAGGGTTTTGCGCAGCTTGGCCAGCGCCGTCCTGATCCGGGTCTTGGCGGTGCCGAGGGGGATCTGCTCCAGGTCCGCGACTTGCTGCGCGGTCATGCCGTAGATGCCGGCCATGACGATGGCGCGGGCCTGGCCCGGCGGCAGCCCCGCGATGGCCCGCCGCAACTCGGCCGACTCCTCGTCGGCCACCGCCAGCCGCTCGGGGGTGTCGGTGGTCACTTCCAGCAGCGGCGCCATCCGGGTGGGGTCCACGGGAACGGCCCTGCGGGAGCGCACGGCGTCGATCGCCAGGTTGTGGGCGATGGCCGCCAACCAGGTACGGACCGATCCGCGGCGCGAGTCGTAGACCTGGGCGTGGCGCCAGGCCTGTTCGAAGGTCTGCTGGGCCACGTCCTCCGCGAGCTGGGCGTCGCCGGTGACCGTCATGGCCACCCCGAAGACCTTGTGCTGGAACCGGCGGACGAACGCCACCGCGAACTCGGGGTCGCCGGTCGTCAGTCCCGCCAGCAGCGCGTCATCGGGCATCTGCTCAAGAGAAAGCCCCAGATGGTGCATATCCCTCATACGTAGCATCCTCGGGGAGGGATTGTCCCGGGGCCTGCTCGGGCGCCGGTGGTTCCACGTCCCTGCGGTGGGAGGGCAGCAGCGCGTCGAGCGCCGCGGCGAGGGAACCGATGCCCGGCCGGGCGGCGGGGTCCGGTTCCAGGCACGCGTCGATCGCGGTGGCGAGCGCACGCGGCAGGCGGCGCCGGGTGCCCACGGGCGCGGCCCTGCCCTCAAGTTGCGGGTACCGGTGCTCTCGGCCGCAGGTGTCGCCGAGGCTCGCGGACACCGGCGGGGAGCAGGAGCCGTCGGCGGGCTCTTCGTCCGTCGTGGCGGAGGTGACCTCGGGGAACGGGAGGTCGCCGGTGGCGGTCTCGTACAGGGTGATGCCCACCCCCCACACATCCGCGGCGGCGGACAGGCTGCCGCCGCGTGCCTGCTCGGGGGCGAGGTAGCAGCGGGTGCCGATGCCGGCGGGCGCGGGCCCCGGCGGGCGGGCGACGCTGAGGTCGAGGAGTTTGGCGCGCCGGCAGTCGATGATCACGTTCGAGGGCTTCACGTCCAGGTGCAGCAGGTCCCGGCCGTGCAGGTAGTGCAGTGCGGAGCACAGGTGCAGGCCCAGGAAGGCCACGTCATGGGCGGCGAGCCGGTGCCGCAGGCGGCCGATGAGGTGGGTGACGGTCTCGCCGGTCAGTGTCTCCAGGACGACGAGGGGCTCGGGCATCTCGACGGTCTCGTACGCGCGGACCAGATGCGGGTGGCTGAACGCCTGCAGCCAGCGGCCCTCGCGCAGGAGCCGTTCGCGCAGCCGTGGTTCGTGCCGGCGGTCCGGACGCAGCGTCTTCACCAGGCAGCGGCAGTCCCGCTCGTGGCTCCAGGCGTCGTACACGTCGAGCCATCCGGTCCTGGTCAGGTGGGCCAGGATCTCGTAGCCGGCGACCGGGGTCGCTCCCGGCGGCAGGGGCGGGACGGCCCGGTCTCGGGGGACCGCCCGCGGCGTGGGGAGGTTCGGACGGCTCATGGGAACGCCTTGATCACGGAAGCCGTGGCAGCGGGGTCCGCCGGGGCGTGGAACCGGTGCAGTCGGGCATAGGTCCTGCCGCTCAGCAGCAGGTCGTGGTGGGTTCCCTGTTCGACGACCCGGCCGTGGTCCAGCACCAGGATCCGGGTGGCGTCGCGGACGGTGAGCAGGTTGTGGGAGATGACGATCGTGGTGCGTCCGGCCATCAGCCGGCGCAGTGGCTCCATGACACGTCGGCCCGACTCGGCGTCCAGGCCGGTGGTCGGCTCGTCCAGGATGAGCACGGGCGCGTCGCGGATCATGGCCCGGGCGATCGCCAGGCGCTGGCGCTGGCCTCCGGACAGCAGACTGCCGCGCTGGCCCACGACGGTGTCGTAACCCTCCGGCAGAGCGGTGACGAAGTCGTGCGCGTCCGCGGCGCGGGCCGCCGCGACGACCTCCCGCTCACTGGCGCCCGGACGGCCGTAGAGGATGTTCTCGCGCACGGTGCCGTGCAGGACGAGCGTCTCCTGGAGCACCACGGCCACGTTGTCCCGGACGTCGGCGAGCCGCAGGGTCCTCAGGTCCGCGCCGTCCAGCCGGACGGCGCCGTGCTCGGGGTCGTAGAAGCGCAGCAGGAGTTTGGCGACGGTGGACTTCCCCGCGCCACTGGGCCCGACCAGCGCCACGGTCTGCCCGGGCTCCACACGCAACGACACGTCGCACAGCGCGGCCCGGTCGGTCCCCGGATAGGTGAAGCCGACGCCGTCGAACTCCACCTGCCCGCGAGCGCGCCCGAGCCGGACGGGGGAGGGGGCCTCGTTCACCTGCGGGCGCTGGTCGAGCAGCTCGACGATCCGCTCCGCGGCGGCGGAGGCCGCGTAGAAGGTACTGGTCAGCTGGGACATGCCCTGGATCGGGCTGTAGAGCTTGCTCAGCAGGGCCAGGAAGACCAGCAGCTCGCCCAGGGTGAGACGGCCGCGGGCCAGTTGCCAGGTGCCCAGGCCCATCACCAGGAGGGCCCCGCTCAGCTCTACGAGGTCGACCAGCGGCCCGAAGACGGCACGGATCCTGGTCGAGGCCATGGTGGCGCGGTACCGGCCGAGGATCTCGCGCTGGAACCTGCCCTGCTCCCACTCCTGGCGGTTGTACGACTGCACCAGGGCGATGTTGCCCAGCACCTCCTCGGCGACCGCGCTGACCGAACCGCTGCGCCGGCGGCGTTCCCGGGAGGCGGCCTTCACCAGCCGGGAGAAGTACCGGGCCGCGCACCAGAACAGCGGCACGATGACGAGGGCGAACAGCGTCAGGTCCCAGCTCAGGTAGAAGAGCATGCCCAGGAAGATGCCCAGCCGCGTCAGGTACCACAGCGCCTCGGCCACGCCCGAGAGCAGGAACGTCTCGACCGCGTCGACGTCACCGGTGACCCGGGCCAGCACATCGCCGAGCCGGCGCCGTTCGAAGAACCCCAGGGAGAGGCTCTGCACGTGCCGGAAGACGTCCGCCCGCAGCGCGAGCAGGAATCGCTCACCGACCCAGGTGGAGGTCACGTCGTCGGCGAACGACACGATGCCCGAAGCGAGGCTGAGCCCGACGTACGCCAGGGCGATCGGCAGGAACGGGCTGAGATCGCGCTGGACGAGCACCTCGTCCACCACCACCTTGAACAGCCATATCTCGGCCGCGTCGATGGCGGGGCCGACGACGCAGAACGCCACGAGCGGCAGCAGCCACCTGCGCCCGCCGTGCGTGTACGGCCAGAACCGCCGGAAGATCTGCCCCACCGGCAGTGCCGGCGCGGCAGCGACGACCTGTTCGCCCTCCGGCTCGGCGACAGAGAGCAACCGCCGCAGCGCCGCGACCGGGGCGGCGCTGCGGACGGCGTGACGGCGCAGGTTCACGGAACCGCGACGTGCCGGACGCCGTCCCCCGGCGACCGGAAGACCATGTCCACCGGTCGCCGAGGGGCGCCGGCGTCACTTGTACTTGTCGGAGTCGGAGTCATGACGACGGTGTCCGTGGTTGTGGGACCTCCTCCTCTGCCCGGTGGTCGTGTCCTTCTTGTCATTGGAGTGCCTCCTGGCGGGTGCCAGGTGACTGAAGAGCGACATGGTCCTTCCCTTCATCTCGCACGGTTCACTAGGACATACGTGCGACCTCCCTCGGGGGATGGCGGTTCGACAAGATTTTTTCCGCGTACGGAGTCCTCTTCACTGCTCACGGGCGACCTGCGCCGGCACGTCGTGTCCGACGAACGTGGACCGGCGAACGTGGACCGGGCTCGATCCGGGTCTTCATGTCTCCGGACCCGGGTACCCGGTGTCGTGCCCGAACGACTGCGAGTGAGGAGGAGTCAGTGAGCACGGTGAAGGAAGCGGTGGACGTCGAGGTGCCCGTCCACACCGCCTACAACCAGTGGACGCAGTTCGAGGACTTCCCGAAGTTCATGGAGGGCGTCGAGGAGGTGCGGCAGCTCGACGAGCGGCACAACCACTGGAAGACCAACATCGGCGGGGTGCGGCGAGAGTTCGACACCGAGATCGTCGACCAGTTGGCGGACGACCGGATCACCTGGCGGGTCGTCGACGGCGAGACCCGGCAACGGGGATCGGTCAGGTTCGAGCGGCTGGACGACACCCACACCCGCGTGGAGCTCACGATGGACGTCGAGCCCACCGGCATGGCCGAGAAGGGCGCGGACGCGCTGGGCGTGATCGACCGCCGGGTCAAGGGAGATCTGCGCCGCTTCAAGGACCACATCGAACAGCGCGGCGGAGAGACGGGCGCCTGGCGAGGACGCATCCGGCCCGAGGGGTCCGACTCGGCCGTCTGACGACTCGGGGCGCGAAGCAGGGAGTCACGCCGAACGAGCCGAACGAGCCGAACGGGCAGCCGGGCTCCGCTCGGCTTCCGGAAGCGGCCGGATTCATCGCCCCTGTCGGCCGAGTCGCTCGGCCGACAGGGGCGACCGAGCGACCAAGCCGCACTTCCTTCTGCTCACCCGGGTCCGGCGTCGACGCATGGCGTCGGCACGGGCTGAGCCCGGGACCGCCGTCAACTCCGCCGCTCGACCGGCCGGGAGCGCAGGCCGAGAGCCGTGTCCCCCGACGACACCTGGCGGCGCCCCTGGGAGTGCGCGGGAGGTGTCACGCGATCAGGGACACCACCATGGCGATCAGTCCGATCGCCACCAGCGCCACCACCACCATGATCAGGACGAGCGCCATCGGCCCCCATCCCTTACGCGGTTCGTGCGGCTCCGGATACGAGATGCCGGAAGTGCCGCCTTCGGCGGGTGGCGTCTCACCGGGGGACACGCCGCCGCCCGGTTTGATCCCCGGGGTTCGCTTCGGATCGGGATCAGGATTCGTCATGGCGCACGCTCCTCTCGGGGCTCGTCTGCCATCTCCCCATGGGTCGGTCCTCCTGGAAATCGCACCACCCTCGTGCGGGGGCGCGTCACCGGTCGGGTTTCGCGGCGCCGATGTCGCCGAGATCCGACTCGGGGTCGCCGTCGGCCAGGGCGTGCCCCGCCAGGTCACGGTCACTGACCAGCCCGCGCGGCCGCTCGCCCTCGGTGACCGGAACGGCGCCGACGTCCTCGTCCCGCGTCATCCGGGCCACGGCCGTCACCGGGGCCTGAGGCTCGACGGTCGCCGGGGCGCTCGTCATGGCCCCGCTGACCCGCTGAGCCATGGAACCACCCTTCCGTGTGGCGTGGGCGGTGTTCTCACCGCCTCTCAACTTTCCGGGTACCCGTGGGCGACCGGTCCTCACGCTGTCACCAGGGGCATGCGGACGACGGCCAAAACCGGTGATCGTGCACGGGCTCCGTACGCACCGGCCGGGCGAGGAGCCACCGGCGGCCCTCACCACCTGTCCGCGGGTCTCGGAGCACGGGTTCTGCGTTCTCGGCGTTCTCAGCCCTGTCGGCGTTCTCGGCGTTCTCGGCCCTCCACGCCGGTGGCCCCGTGGGCCGCGCCCACCGACCCCGACGGCGCGCTACGGGTACGCGTCAGGAGTCGCCGAGCCGAGCACGGCGCTCAGCGGGTTGCGGCGAGCCCGACACCTTGCCGCAGGGGTCGCCCGGAAACGGCCCGGCTCGCCCCGGGGCGTGGGACCGAGGTGCACGTGCCAACGGCCGTCCCGGGAGGACAGGGACACCGTGACCAGCGGCGGCACCGTGATGTGCCGGAACGCGCGCACCGGTTCCGACAGGGCGTGGACCAGCGCGGCCCGGGCCACGGCCGGTTCGGTGACGGCCACCACGTGCCCCGCGTGTGGCGGCAGGCCGTTGAGCCAGTCCGTGACCCGTCGGCAGAACTGGCGCACGGATTCGCCCCCGTGAGGTACGGCATCCGGGTCCGTCAGCAGGGCGGAGAGCCCGTAGGGGTCGGTGGCGGCGACTTCGGCAGCGGTACGGCCGCGCCACCTGCCGTAGTCGAAGTCGCGCAGCGCGGGCTCCACCTCGGTCGTGAGGGCGAGAGCGTGAGCGGTCCGCGCGCAGCGGAGGGAGGGCGCCCGGACGGCCGTCGAGTACCGGGGCAGGACCGCTCCGACGGCGTCCGCGCCGAGCGGGCCGCGCTCGCGCACCGCGACGTCACCGAAGATCGTTCCGCTCGTGTCGTCCCCGGCGATCG
The DNA here is from genome assembly GCF_054061295.1 of Streptomyces sp. TE5632. Classification (NCBI taxonomy): domain Bacteria; kingdom Bacillati; phylum Actinomycetota; class Actinomycetes; order Kitasatosporales; family Streptomycetaceae; genus Streptomyces; species Streptomyces sp. TE5632. Next base: position 2,740,872 of record NZ_JBSSEA010000003.1, read on the forward strand.
AACAGAGAAACGTCAGACTGATCGGCATCCGGCTGATCTCCTTCCTGGGACGAGGCATCGACTGCTGCCTCCACAGTCGGGCGCTGCCGCTCGTGAACCCATCCGGCACATGTCCGGAGTCGTCCCGCCGACCGGCTGGAACAGCCCCGCCACCCGGCGGCTGTCGGTCTCGGCACCGAAAGGCGCGCCCGGCAGCGGGTACGCATCGGAGGGTGGGGCCCGACGGCGAGTGGAGCACGCATGATCCGGGTGATGGTGGTCGACGACGAGGCGCTGATCCGTACCGGTTTCCAGCACATTCTCGAGGCGGCGGACGACATCGAGGTCGTGGCGGCGGTTCCCGGCGGCCAGGCGGTCCGAACGGCACAGGAGCGACGTCCCGCCGTCGTCCTGCTGGACATCCGCATGCCCGACGTGGACGGCCTCACCGTCCTGGCCGACCTGCGCGGACTGCCGGATCCTCCGGTGGTGGCCATGCTCACGACGTTCGGCATGGACGAGTACGTCACCGCGGCACTTCGCTCGGGCGCCGCCGGTTTCCTGCTCAAGGACACCGACCCGGAGCAACTGCCCTCCCTGGTGCGGACTCTGGCAGACGGCGGCACCGTCCTGTCGTCGGAGGTCACCAGAACCGTCGTGGACGGCTACCTGAACGCCGGCCCGCAGCAGGAGGCCGTCCGCAGCCTCGACCGGCTCACCGACCGCGAGCGTGCCGTACTCGCAGCCGTTGCCGAGGGCCTGACCAACGCCGACATCGCCGCACGGATGCATCTGAGCACCGGCACGGTCAAGGACCATGTGAGCGCCGTCCTCACCAAGCTGGAGGTGGGCAGTCGCGTCCAGGCCGCCCTGCTCGCGGAACGTTCCGGCTTCCTCAGGGCACCGCGGGACCGGGAGGAGCCATGAGCACCCGCCGTCCGCCCGCCCCCCTGCTGGACGCCGCCCTCGTCGCAACGGCACTGCTCGATGTCTGGGTCCATGCCGATGCCTCCGAGCCGCTGCGCATGGCCTGCGCCCTGGTCGCCGCGTCCGCCCTTCTCCTGCGCCGGCGCCTGCCGAGGCTCACGTTCCTGCTCACCCTTCCCGCCGTTCTCCTCTCCGACTCGATCTTCGCCGCCCTGGCCGCGCTGTACACGCTCGCCTCGCTCACCCGTGGTCGCACTCTGCCGGTCGTCTGCGCCGTGGCGTTCACCTTCAGCGATCTGATCTCGTTGCCCTCGCCGGGACTCGACTTCTCGGCACCGTCGACCTTCATCGCCCTGGGCTACACGGCGGCGACGGCAGCCGCACCGGTCTTCCTCGGTCAGCTCGTGCAGGCCCGGCGCGATCTGTCGCTGCGACTCGCGGAGATCTCCCGGGCACGCGACCACGAGCGGCAACTGACCGCCCAGACCGTGCTGGCCAGGGAACGCACGACACTCGCCCGCGAAATGCATGACGTCGTCGCTCACCAGGTCAGCCTCATCGCGGTGCGGGCCGGGGCACTCCAGGTCGGCAGCCGCGACGCCGAAGTCCGGCAGGCCGCAGCCACGATCCGGAAGCTGAGTGTGCAGACGCTGGAAGAGCTGCGGCACATGGTCAGCGTCCTGCGCACCGCCGGGGGTGATCCTGTGGAACTGGTTCCGCAGCCCTCTCTCGCCGATCTCCGGCGGCTGGTCGACAACAGCGGTATCGAGACCGAGCTGCGGACGGACCTGCCGGACGGCCTGCCACCGCCGGTCCAGCGCGCCATCTACCGCACCGTCCAGGAGGCGCTGACCAACGTGCGGAAGCACGCACCCGGCGCGACAGCGGTCGTACGCATCCGCCACGAGCACGCGGCGGTCCGCGTCACCGTCACCAACGCGCCGCCGACGCGTCCCGCTCTTTCCCTTCCCGGCGCCCACCACGGCCTGGTCGGCCTGCGCCAGCGTGCCGAACTGCTCGGCGGCACCGTCACCTGCGGCCCCACAACGGACGGCGGCTATCGACTGAGCCTGACCCTCCCGGCCACCGGCACACGGTGACGAGGCGAGCCGGGTGCTCAGCCGACCCGCGTGCACACGCCTCGCGCCGTTTCTGTGACTTCTCCTACACTCACCGTCACACGACGCACCGACGTGAGGGGGGGCCGAAGGGTGCTGAACGGAACGGCCGGGCAGGGGGAAGCCACCGCGGCGGGGCCGACGCTGGAAAGACTGCTGTCGGTCATGGGGGCCGGTGCGCTGGAGCCGTGCGTGGCTCCACGTGGCCTGGAGGGCGTGGTCGAGGGGATCACGGTGCTGGACCCGCTGGAGTCGGGGCCGCCGCGAGGGCAGGTGTTGCTGGCAGTGGGCATCGAGCCGCAGTCGGCCGCCGCCGTCGACCTCGTGCGCGACGCCGCCGGCTCGGGAGCGGCCGCGGTGGTCTTCGGGCCGGGCAGGTCGGGGCGGCTCCCGGACACGCTGCGGGCGGCGGCCGAGGACGCCGGTACGGCGGTGCTCTTCCGGACGGCGTGGTGCGGCTGGACCGAGTTGGTCGGCGCGCTGCGGGCCGGCCTGGTCCTGTCCGGAGCCCCCGCCGACCCGGCTGTGGCGGCCGTGACGCCGGGCGACCTGAACGGGCTGGCCGACGCGGTGGCGGTCCTGGTCGGCGGCGCGGTGACGATCGAGGACGTGGAGTCCCGGGTCCTGGCGTACTCGTCCACGAAGGAGGACGTGGACGAGTTACGCCGGCTGACGATCCTCGGCCGCCGGGTGCCGGAGTGGCGCGTGGCCGCCATGCGGGAGGCCGGGTTCTTCCGGGCGTTGTGGGGCTCGGGGGACGTCATCCACCGGCCGGCGCACGGGGAGAATCCCGAACGTCTGGTGGTGGCCGTCCGGGCGGGCGGAGAGATCCTGGGATCGATCTGGGTGGCGGCCGCGGGCGGCGACCTCCCGCCACACGCCTCCGACACACTGCGGTCGGCGGCGCGGGTGGCCGCCGCACATCTGCTGCACCACCGGTCGCACCGCACGCACGCCCGGCTGGTCGAGGACGCGGCCCGTGCGCTGCTCGACGGACGGGGATCCGCCGGCGTACTGACCGAACGCATCGGGATTCCGGCGCACGGGCACTGCGCCGTCCTGGCGGTATGCCCCGGAACCTCCTGCAAGGGGGAGGAAACCGGAAGGCTGTGCGCCCTGCTGGCGGTGTACTGCGGCTCGAACGACCTCACGCCGGTGGTGGTGCCGGTGGGCCGGGGGGCCCTGGTCCTGGTGGGCGCGCTGCACCAGGACATGCGGCGGGCCGTCGAACAGGTCGCACGGCTGGGGAGGTCACTGGTCCGGCAGGTGGCCGACGTGTTCGGGCCGGAAGCGAGAATCGGGCTGGGCACGGTGGTCGAGGCCCTGGCGGACCTGCCCGAGTCCCGCCGGTCGGCGGACCTGGCACTGAGAGCCCTGCTCTCGACCGGAGGGCACCGCACCGTCGCCTTCGCGAGCGAGGTGGCCGAGACGATCGCCCTCAACCAGATGCTGGACACGCTGCCGGGGCCGGCCCCGGCAGCGGAGACACCGGTGGCACGCCTGGTGGCGTTCGACGCCGGGCACGGCGGAGGCACCATGGTGCAGACCCTGCGGGCGTACCTCGACCACTTCGGTCACGTGCCGGACACCGCCCGGGCGCTGGGTGTGCACGCGAACAGCCTGCGGCACCGGATCAGCCGGATCACCGAGGTGTCCGGGCTCGACCTCCGCAGTCCGGACGCCCGGCTCCTCGCCCACCTGCAGCTGCGCCTTCTCGAGCGCGGCGGCCGGGAGGAGTGAGCCTTCGGGCACCGCCACGAAGAAAGGGCCGCCTTTTCGTGCCCGAGCACCATGGCGGCTGTGCCGCGTCCGCGGTTTCGCTCCACGGTGAGAACCGCGCGGCGGAACACCGGGACTCCCGACGAAGACACCCGCACCGCTCCGACGGGAGTCTGGTGGTCCGCCCCACGGCAGCCGTGGGGGAGACCTCGGCTCAGGGAGGGTGCACGATGAGCGGTTCGGACAAGGCCGGCCGGCGTGAGCGGATTCTGCGGGCAGCCGTACAGCAGGGACTCCTGGAACCCGAGACGGCCGTACTGGCCGGGTTCGTCGACCTCGACGGCGTCAACGAGACCGTCACGTCCCTGCGGGGCGCGTTCCCCGACTCCCTCCGGGTCCTGCACGCGTTCGCGGCCAAGGCGAACTGCCTGGTTCCCGTACTCGAGGAACTGCGCCTGAGCGGCATGGGCTGCGAGGTCGCCAGTGCCGGCGAACTCGCCCAGGCGCTGGAGGCGGGCTTCGAACCCGCACACATCGTGTTCGACTCCCCCGCCAAGACGCGGGCCGAACTGGTCCGGGCACTGAGCCTGGGGATCGCGGTGAACGCGGACAGCTTCCAGGAGCTCTCGCGGCTGGACGAGATCCTGGCGACCCGCCGTTCCGACTCGCGCATCGGCGTGCGCGTCAACCCCCAGGTCGGCGCCGGCTCGATCACCGCCATGAGCACGGCCACCGCGACCTCGAAGTTCGGTATCCCCCTGGAGGACGAGGACAACCGGCAGCGACTGCTCCGGACGTACCGGGACCGTCCCTGGCTCACCCGGGTGCACACGCACGTCGGTTCGCAGGGCTGCCCCCTGGACCTGATCGCCCGGGGCATCGCGAAGGCGGTGGAGTTCGCCGGGGAGATCAACGCCCACCTCGGCCGCCGACAGGTCACCGGCATCGACATCGGGGGAGGACTGCCGGTCAATTTCGACAGCGACGAGACGACGCCCGGCTTCGACACCTACGTGGACCACCTGCGCGAGCACGCACCGGCCCTCTTCTCGGGCGAGTACGAGATCATCACCGAGTTCGGCCGTTCCGTGCTGGCCAAGAACGGGTTCACCGCCGCGTACGTCGAGTACACCAAGACCGTCGGCGGACGTCCCATCGCGATCACCCACGCCGGCGCTCAGGTGGCCACACGGACGGTGTTCGCCCCCGACGCGTGGCCCCTGCGGATCGAGGCCCACGATCCCCGCGGCCGGGCCAAGCGCGGCCGGCCCGTGGCGCAGGACATCGCGGGCCCGTGCTGCTTCGCGGGTGACCTGCTGGCACGCGACCGTGCGCTGCCCCTCCTCGACGTCGGCGACCTCGTCGTCGTCCCGGACACCGGCGCCTACTACTTCTCCACGCCCTTCCACTACAACAGCCTGCCCGAACCCGCCGTGCACGGCGCCCGCGTCGACGCCGACGGCCGGGTCACCTTCCGGCAGCTCCGCCCCGCACAGGCCGTCCATCCGGTCCCGGCCCTTGCCGGACGGTGACACGCGCTCTCCCGCGTGCCCCCACCAGAACGCCGATCACAGCCACTTGGCCACTTGAGCCGGCACGACCCGAGCGAGCACGCCCGGCTGCCCGGAGAAAACCACAACGCCGAGAAAGACAGGTGTAAACGCCATGAAAGTACGGTGCGCCCGGTCAGGGCGTCCCACGGAGAAAGCGACACCCCCGGGCCGACGGGGAGCCGTCGGACGACGGCTGTCCGCCACGAAGGTGCGCTGCGGCCGAGTGACGGGTGAGGTCGCGCGGTGGATCTCACGACGTCGGCGCATCGCGGCCGACCAGTTCCTCCGGGGCGCGTGCTACGGGGCGGGCACGGCCGTAGTGGGTCTGCTGGCGGTGTGGGCGCGCACCCGCTGACGAGGAGGAGAGCCCCGGACCAATGGTCCGGGGCTCTCCTCCTCGTGCCGCGTCCTCAGGGCGCCGGCCTCTTCAGCAGCGGGACGGGCGCGGCGGCCGTTGTCAGGACAGCCTCGTACTGGGCCGTCTGGGCTGTACTCGGCTGTTCGGCCGACGAAGCGGGATGCCGTGCCGGGCGTCGCGAGCGTCAAAGGCCTTCGACCTGTGACCATTGAGCGTTCCGTTCATTGAATGTGATCGACGAGGAGCTCCGAGCCGCAGTGACCGATGTGTCGCCGCCGTGGGCTGCTCATGGAAACGCGCTGTGGGTGATGTGGTGGACTGGTTGACCTCGCTGCCGGCGGTGGTGCTGGTGGTGGGCGGGCTCTTGCTCGCCTTACTGGTCGCGGCCGTGGCGCGGGTGGGCGTCCGGGCGCTCGTACCGGTTGGGGAACGGGACCGGGTGCCGCAGATCGCCACGCCCCTGATGCCGACACTCGGTGCTGCCTTCGCGATCTTCGCGGCACTCTCACTGGCCAGCGAGGCCGGCTACCTGCGCGCAGCAGAAGGGCTGGTGAGCGACGAGGCGGCCGCGGCCTCCCGCCTGGCATGGGCGGCGACAAGTCCACGAGTCCAGTCGGAGCCGATCCACGCGGCGCTGCTGGACTACTTGCAGACCACGCGTGCCAGGGAATGGAAGAGTCCGGCAGCGGCGTCCGGTGACGATCCGGCCACCGCTCGCGCGATCGCACAGCTGGAGCGGACCGTGCGCGCCGAGGCGGCCCGGCCCGAGGTGGGGACCACGACAGGCACGGAGCTGGTGGTTTCCCTGGACGGTGTCACCAGTGGTCGTCGTGCCCGCATCGCGGCCGCCTCGCGCGACGTTCCCACGCTCTACGTCGTCACGCTTGTGGTCAGCGGACTGGCCTTGATCGTGAACTCCGGCGCACTGGTCTTCCGCAGCAGCCTGCGAACGTCACTGCTCATCGTGGGTGTGGCGAGTGTGGTCGGGCTGAGCCTGGCGTTGCTCTTCGCACTCAGCGTGCCCTGGAGCGGACCGTTGATCGTCAGTGGGCATCCACTCGACGCCGTCCTCGGGGACCTGAAGTCCGGCTTCTTCGCCGGCGGGCCGTAGGCGACGGGCGCGATCAGTACCCCGCCCCTTGCTCACCGGCCTGACCGACCAGCAAGCCTGAGGAGGCCCACGGCTCTGACCCGTTCAGATGCCGTGAGCCTTTGTCGTTGTCGGTCGGCATCGGGTGACCTCGGACGGCCAGGGCCGGCCCGGCGGCCGATCACTGCGGCTGCCGCTGAGCGGACCACTCGGGACCGGACCGGGAACCGCCCGCGCCGGAGAACGAGCGCCGGAGTTCGGCGCCGACCTCACCCCCGGCACATGTGGCGCAGGCCACAGGAACTCCCCTGCCCGTGCAGAGAGTAAGAAGTGTGAGGCATACAGAACCAGCAGAGTCGTTGCGTGCGCGTATACGGGCAGGGGACCGTGAGGCTTTCGCCGACCTGTACGACCAGTACGCGCGGGCGGTCCACCACCATGCCCTGCGGTTGACCGGCAACTGGTCGGAGGCCGAGGAAGCCATGTCCGAGACCTTCCTCGCCGCCTGGCGTACCCGGGAGACGGTGGAGCCGGAGGGCGGTTCGCTCAAACCCTGGCTGCTCGGCATCGCCACGCACAAGGCGCACAACGCCAACCGCGGTCTGCGCCGCCGGCTCTCCTTCCTGGCCCGATGCCCGCCCCCGTCCCCGGTCGAGGACTTCGCCGACGAGACGGCGGGCCGGATCGACGACGCCCGCCGCCTCGCGGCGGTCCACGACGCGCTGCGCCGGCTACGGCGCAAGGACCGCGAGGTGCTCGCCCTGTGCGTGGCGGCCGGGCTGGACTACCGGCAGGCCGCCGAAGCCCTCGGCGTCCCGGTCGGCACCGTGCGTTCGCGGCTGTCACGCGCCCGTGCGCGACTGGCCCGGCTCAGCGCCGATCAAGCAGGCCAAGCAGGCCAAGCAGGCCATGAAAAGGCGGAACCGCGGAGCCCCCGCGGAGAGGTGGAGAGTGAGGCCGCGTTCGCGGCCCTGTTCCTGCAGGAGGAAACCCGTTGAACGCCGACAACCTGCCCCACGCCGGCGCGCCCCGGAGCCGGGCCGAGAAGTTGCTGGCGGCTCCCCCCGCAGGGGACCTCTCGCCGAGCCGCTACCTCCACCACAAGGAAGTCCTGATGCAACAGATCGACCGCGACAACGCCCTTTCCACCCAGTCGTCGCAGTCGTCGCAGCCGTCGTCGGCACCGCGCCGTCGCCGACTGCCCCGCCCGGCTCTGGTGCTGCCCGTCGCGTCGGTGGCGCTGGCCGGCGCACTCGCCGTCACCTTCCTCGGCGGTGGCCACGGCTCCGCCCCGACGACCGGAGCGGTCACCGCGACCACCGGGGGGAACAGCGCGTCCGTCACCCTCGACCGGATCGCCGCCGCGGCGATGAGGACCGACGCGACGCCGGTGAAGGACGGTCAGTTCGTGTACGTGAAGAGCCTGGTCCGGGAGAACACGGGCACGTTCGACGGTCCCGTGCGGCTCGGTGCCCTGCACCAGCGGGAGGACTGGACAGCGCAGAACCCCGGCCCCACCACCAGGACCGGGTGGATCCGCGAGACCGGGAAGGACGCGGTGATGCCCGGCCAGGTGATCCCCGTCGAGTCCGCCGGCCCCGTCCCGGTGGGCATCGACCGCCCCACGTACAAGTGGCTGGCCTCGCTGCCCACCGATCCCGACACCCTGCTCGACCTGCTCTACGCCCGGACCACGGTGGAGGAGGGCGAGTCGAGGGACCAGGCCGTGTTCGAGACGGTCGGCGGCCTGCTGAGTACGACGGTCATGCCGCCTGCCACTGCCTCCGCCCTCTACAAGGCGGTCGAGAAGATACCCGGCGTGACGGAGATCCCCGACGCCGTCGACGCCGCCGGCCGCCACGGCATCGGCATCACCCGCGAGGACGCCTCCTCCGCGACACGAAGCGTGTGGATCTTCGACAAGGACACGTTCGCCTACCTCGGCTCGCGTGCGTACCTCAAGGACAAGGCCAGAGGCATCACGACCGACACCCTGTACGGCATCGACGCCGTCATGGAGCGCGCGGTCACCGACCGGCACGGCGAGGAACCCGCGAAGACCGGCAGCTGACCGGGACCGGCGCGAGGTGCGGTGGCCGACCCGGGCCGCTCTTTGCACCCGCACGCCCAGGCCGGACGCCGATTTCCGGCTGTGCCGCCGCTGCCTGCCGGGCGTTCAGCCGGGAACGCCGGGGTTCTCCTCGTCCTTCCCCCACTCGGAGGAACCGAGCGGATGGGTGTACGTGGGCCGTCCCGTGTTCCCGCTCGTCCGGAAGGGCTCGCCGTGGTCGTCGACGCGCACGGTGCCCCGCCGGTCACCACTGGACCAGGCCAGCTCCAGGTACCAGCTCACGTGGTGCGCCCGCGCGTCCGCGAAGACGTAGAAGACTTCGGGATCGGACTCACTCACCTTGTACGGGAAGTCGCGCTGACCGGCCCGGGGGGAGAGCGCGGGCCGCCCGGCGTCGAGGTCCACCCCGAAGGCCGCCGTCTCCACGTCACCACCGCACCCGACGCCCATCGTGAAGTCGTTCCAGGCGAGGGGCGCGCTCTTCTCCACCACCCGTACGTGCAGTTCCTCCAGGACGACGGTGGCCCTCCCGGTGCCCTGCACGGTCAGCGCGAGCATCTGCTGCCCGCCGGCGACCCCGCCCAGCGCGGTGACCCACCCACGCGCGTCCGGCTCACCCGGCGGCGGAGGCACCTGCTCGGGCTTCCGGTCGATCAGGTAGTGCTGGCTGCACGGCCCTTCCCACTTGTACGGATTGACGGCGACGGTGGGCGCGGTGGCCCCGTCCTCGGAAGCGCCGCCCCGGGCCGCACCGGCCGCACCGTTCTGGGAGGCGGAGGCGGAGGCGGAGGCGGACGTCGTGGGGGTGCCGCTGTGCGAGGCGGACGGCGAGGCCGACCGGTCCTTCGCGTCGGCCGGCTCGGAGGCGTCGGGGTTTTCGCCGACGGGGCCGACGGACCGGGAGGCGGCTCCCACCGGCCGCTTCCCGCCCGGGTCGTCATCGCCGTTGCTGAGCACGAAACTCACCACGAGCGCGGTCGACACGACGGCGGCGGCCCCGGCGAGGGCGACGGTACGCCGCCGCGCCACGGGAGCCTTCGCCGCGGACCGCCGCTCACCCTCGGGACCGGCCTCGGCCGCCGCCCCGGTCTCAGCCGTCCTGGTTCCGGTCTCCGCTGCCCCGGGGTCGGCCTCCGCCGCTGTCCGTGCCCGCGGTTCCTTCTCGGCAGGGGCCCCGCCCGCCTTCTGCCTCCGCCGGGCATCCGCGAGTACCCACCGCCGATGCAGTTCCACCAGTTCCTCGGGCGTCGCCCTGCACACCCGCGCGAACCGTTCCACGGGCGCGTAGTCCGTCGGCACCGCGTCCCCGTTGACGTACCGGTGAAGCGTGGACGCGCTCGTGTGCAGCCGCTTCCCGAGCACCCCGTAACTGAGCCCGGACCGCTCCTTCAACCGCCCTAACAGCTCGGAGAATTCGTCTCCCGCCATGGTTCCGTTCCCTCCCCACGTCCCGGACCCCCGTTCCAGGGGGAGGTCATTCCCCCAGGTCAGAGCCGTCGCAAGCGTTCCAGCGTCCCGGATTCCCCGGCAGTCGTGGCGGTCGGGACGGATCACCGCACAAGCTTGGGCCATCCAAGCACGCCGCTCCCGGAATCCGGGCGAACGGCCCCTGCCACAACACGTACTGCCCATGGGGGATCACATGTCCACACGCACCCACCGCACCCGTGTGTTCGCCGCCGCCGCGTTCGCGGCCGCCGCGCTGACGTTGACGGCATGCAGTAACGGAGAGGGCGTCCACGACGAGGGGGCACCGGCAGGATCCACATCCACGTCGGCGCCCGCGTCCTCGCCCGAGGCGAGCGGGGAAAACTCCGCCGGGGCGGGGCAGACCGACCCGGCGGGCTGGGCTTCCGGAGACTCGACCGGCGGCACGGCCGGTTCGAGCGGCACGACGGGTGCCACGGGCTCGTCGGGTTCCGCGGGCTCCAAGGACTCGGAGTCCGCCTCGACCCCCTGCTCCAGCACCTCCATCCGGATGACCGCCACGGAGGTCTCCCGCCCCCTGAACCACCTTCTCCTCACGGTCACCAACACCGGTTCGAAGAACTGCGACCTCATCGGCTATCCGGCGGTCCGGTTCGGCGAGGCCCAGTCCGTCCCGCCGGCCTTCGAGGACTCCAAGCCGCAGGCGGTGGTCACGCTGGCCCCCGGCGAGTCGGGCTATGCGGGCGTCCTCCTCTCGGCCGCGGACGGCAGCGGCTCCAACGGCTACACGGCCAAGTCCCTCGCGGTCTTCTTCAACGACGGCGCGGGCACCGCCCGCCCGTCACTCCCCGCGAAGGGCGTGTACGTGGACGACTCGATCGGAGTCTCGTACTGGCAGTCGACCATGGCCGACGCCCTGGCCTGGTGAGGCACCGGCTCACCGACGCCACGGTTCGGAAGGCCAGGATCACGGCCGCGGCAAAGGCGTCCGCCGAGCCTCCCGGCACAGATCCGGTGCGCGACCACTGATCACAGCAGACGGCGAGAAGGCCCGGGTCTCTGACCCGGGCCTTCTCCACGGAGCGGGTGACGGGAACAGGACCCGCGCTCCCGGCTCGGGAAGCGACGGCGGACCCGGCCCACACCAGCAAGTGGGGCGCCCAGCACTGGCAAGAGCCGCTGGCCGGCCCCACCCGTAAGACCACCCGGCACGATGCGGCGAGCATCGCGATCGGACGACGCGCCCAGGGGCACCCGATCCGGCGACGGACGACACCGCCCCGTGCACACCGGAGCGATGTGCACGGGCATCGGACCGTCCAGGCCGACCGGCGTGTCCCTGGGGGTGAGGGACCCCGTCCCCGCATCCCCGGACCACGGACACGATCCGTGCCGCCGGACGCGGCGAGTACGCGGGCGACCAGGACATCCAAAACCGTTCGGGGTGTCCGCAGTGACCGGATACGGGTCCAGGACTCACTCCTGCTCACTGACTAGGAACGGTGTGAGGTGTCTCGGGACGTCGGGAGACGCATCGGGATCGTGGGCGAAGCGACTGCTTCGCACATGCGCCCACCTCGGCCGGGCCCGCCCCGACAGCGGGCGCCACGAGGCCGATGCTCCTTGTACGGCGGCCCCGTACCCCCTGCCGGCTTACCCCTGCCGCCCCGTAGTGGTCCTCGTACGTCCGCCGGACGAACCCCCTGACATCATCGTCACCGCTGTCGCACCGCGGGTTTTCCCGGGAGTCGCCCGCGACGACGGACCCGCCGCAACCCGGGCTGTGGTCTTTCCGTCTTGCTTCGAAGGGCAGCTCTTCGCGAGAGGAAAGCGGTTCCAACCGGAAGGCGACGAGCGAAAACCGCCCTGACACGACCAACACCTAACAAAGCAGCCGAGAATTGAGACACATACCATCGCGGGACTTTTCGCGAACAAACCGAAGAACCACGTTCTCCGCGGAGCGTCGATCACGGGCGAGACTCTGGGCCGTGGCGGGTGTCGTGGCCCTCGGATTCCTCATCCTGCTGGAGTTCGCCGCGCGTCGCCACGGTCTGCCGGGGCCGATCACCACCCAGGTGCGAGAGGTGGTGGTCGCTCCCAAGTCGGGCGGCCTGCTGTACGCCGCCATGGCGTTGACGATGGTGGTCCTCACCTGGCGGCAACGGTTCGTCGCGACGGGTGCGGCGATCGGTGTCGACCTCGCCTTCTCGCTGGTCCGCTGGGCGGTGGACGCCGAGACGGCCGGCGGCCACCCCTTCGGCAACGGTGCGTTGTGGGTGATTCTGGGCTGCGCGGTCATCGCTGTCACCCGCCGCACCGGCCGGGAACGTGTCCTGCTGCTGAAGGGCGTCGGGCTGGGCCTGCTGCTGGTGGCCGGCCGCAAGACCGGCGACACCTGGCTGCTCCTCACCTCGAAGACCCGCCCCATGGTGCTCGACCAGTACGTGGCCACAGCCGATCACGCGCTGGGCGATCCGTCGTGGCTGGTGGGCCGGGTCGTCACCGCCACCGGCCCCATCGGCTTCAACGTCCTCGACGTCGTCTACGGTCAGCTCGCGGTGGCCGCGGTCGTCGTCGCGCTGTACCAACTGCGCGGCGTGGCGGTCGAGCGCCGCTTCCCGGGCCATCACCTGGTGCGCACCTTCCTGGTGATCGGCCTCGTCGGGCCGGCCTTCTACATGATCTTCCCGGTGGTCGGACCGCTCTTCGCCTACGGCACCGGCACCGAGTACTGGGCGACGGTCAGCCTGTGGGCGCCGGACATTCCGTCCAGCGAGCGCTGGGCGGTGGCCGACCTGTGGCCGCAGACACCGCCGCCGCTCAGTACCCCGCACCCCATGCCGTTCGACGGGATCACCCCGCGGAACTGCATGCCCAGCCTGCACACGGCGTGGGCTGTCGCGCTCTTCATCCATTCCCGGAAGGGCCCGCGCGTTCTGCGGTACGCAGGCACGTTCTGGCTGATCGCCACGCTCACCGCGACGCTGGGATTCGGCTACCACTACGGCGTGGACCTGATTGCCGGCGTGGTGTTCGTGCTCACGATCGAGGCCGCTCTGCGGTCGTTCGACCGCGGCTGGGACCGGTCGGGGATCCGGCTGGTCGCTCACGGAACGACGGTCTTCGTCGCACTGCTGGTGTCCTACCGCTTCCTGCCGTCGCAGATGGCCGAGCATCCGTGGGTGTCCGGACCGCTGCTCGTGCTGGCGATGACCTCCGTGATCCACGGCTACGTACGGACCACCGCGGCGTGGGAATCGAAGGCCACACCCGCCCGACGACCGGAACCGCAACCGGAACCGATCTGAACCGTGTTGCACCGGGTCGCCGACTGCGGGTGGCCGCGGATTTCGGAGACGCGGAGTGCACCGTCGCCTGAGCCGGCCGCCGCTCCTGACGCCCGGCACGGGCAGCTCTCCGGCGCGCTCCAGAACCCGTGGGAGCACCCGCGCGGGCAGGGAAAGCCCTCGGCGACACACAAGGCCCAGGCCGCCGGCCTGAGGTTTCGCTCCGGAGCGGGTGGTGAGGATCGAAACCGCGCTCTCGGCTCGGGAATCCACGCCGCTTGGCCGGGAGCGGGATGGTGGCCCGCGGAGGTACGCACCGTCACGTCAGTCGCGGAGGTGGTGGGGCGCCGCTGGGTACCGCTGTTCGTCGTTCTGAAGGGCACTCGGTGGGCGTGAAGCGCAGACGCGGCCCCCGACGGGGCTGCGTGATTCCCGGGGTCGTCAGGATCTTCGACCTTGGTGCCGGCGCCGAGGGAGTCGTCTTGAGCCGGAGCCCGCCTGCCGTGAACGAACGGTGTCGATGCCATCGGCGGGCCGCGAAACGCCTTATAGGCTGGGCCAGTTGATGACTGGACGGGTTTGTGGCGATCTTCGAGTGCGAAGGACTGCGGCGTGATGCGGATCGGGGAGATGCGGCTCGATGACGGGACCGCGGTGCGGGTCGAGGTCGATGGTCAGCAGGACAGTGGGATCGACCGGGTGGGCCGTGGGTCGGTGTCCGGGGTCGTCCGCGGCTCGGCACACACCCTCCAGGAGGCACTCGCGCACATCGGACCCGCGGTCGAGGCGGTGGCTGACAGCGTTCGGGGCCTGGCGAGCCGACCCGACTCGGTGAGTGTGGAGTTCGGGATCAAGCTGTCCGCGGAAGCGGGCGTCGTGGTGGCGAAGGCGGCGAGCGAGGCCAACTTCGCCGTACGTCTGGAGTGGGACGCCCGCGACCCGGGATAATCGGGTACATGACAGCGTTACGGGGGGAAGCGGCGCTGGAATCGGGCCTCGTCCGCATACAGGGCGCCGATGAGGTCGCGGGGGCGGGTTTTCTCGTGGCGGCTGACGTCGTCTGCACCTGCGCACATGTCGTCGCGGACGCGCTGGGGCTGCCGCGGGACACCGTGACCGCGCCCTCCGAGGCCGTACAGGTGGAGTTCCCGCTGGTGCGCGATGCGGAGGGAGGGATCCCCGCCCGTCGTGCCCGGGTCGTCTCCTGGCAGCCGCCGGCGGAGGACGACAGCGGTGACGTGGCCCTGTTGCGTCTCGACGCACCCGTCTCCCACGCCCGTCCGGTGCCACTGGTGGACGGGACGTCCGTATGGGGGCACTCCTTCCGCGCGTACGGGTTTCCGGGCGGCGGCGACCACGGGGTGTGGGCGACCGGCATGCTGCGGAGCGTTCAGGGTGCGGGCTGGGTGCAGATGGACACCGGCCCCGGCGGCCCGCGGGTGACCAACGGCTACAGCGGCGCGGCGGTGTGGGACGACGTGCAGGGCGGGGTCGTCGGGCTGACTGTGGCGGCCGGTCGCGGCGATCTGGCGGGTACCGCGTTCCTCGTTCCGTCCGCCGCGCTCGTGGACGAGGAGGTGCTGCGCCCCACCTGCCCGTTCCGCGGCCTCGACGTGTTCGAGGAGGAGGACACCGTGTTCTTCCACGGGCGCGAGGACGACACCGAGCGGCTTGCCGCATCGATCACCGAGCGTCCCCTCACGGTGATCGTCGGCCCTTCTGGATGTGGCAAGTCCTCACTGATCCGCGCCGGTCTGCTGCCGCGGCTGCGAGCGGACGGTATGGGCGTGAGCGTTCTGCGCCCCGTGTCCGGTACACCGCCCGAGACGCTGCTGGCGCACGCGCTCGTACCCGTCCTGGAGCCGGGGAGCGGGGAGGTCGACCGGATGAGCGAGGCGGGGAAGCTGGCTCGGCTGCTGGGCGGTGAGTCCGGCGGCCCAGCCGGGACCGTGGATCCGGCGGGAGCGGACAGCGGACGAACCCCGCACGCCGTCGCCGCTCTGCGCGCTTCGCTTGAAGAGAAGGCCGGCCGAAGCGGTCATCTGATCGTCGTCGACCAACTGGAGGAGTACGCCGGCGCCGAACCCTCGGCCGCGCGCACCCTGCTCCGCCTCCTCCTCGCGCTGACCGAGGGCCCGGGTGCAGGGCGCGGGCTGCGCGTCGTGGCCACCGCGCGTCAGGAATCCCTCGACGTCCTGCTGACCTCCCGGACGTCCGGCTCCCTGAGCGATGCCGTCCTCTTCCTCGCCCCGCTCGACGCGGAGAACCTGTACCGCGCGATCACGGGTCCCGTCGACGCCGTACCGGGGCTGTGGCTGGAGCCGGGGCTCGCCGAGCGCATCGTCGAGGACGCCGCGGACGAACCCGGTCGGATGCCGCTGGTGGAGTTCACCCTCACCAGGCTCTGGGAGCGGCGCGAACGCTCCATGCTCACCCACGCCGCCTACGACGAACTCGGCGGTGTCGCCGGAACCCTGGTGGGCTACGCGGACGACGCCTACCGAACGCACGTGTCCGCGGCCGACGAGGGCCTCGCGCGCAGACTGTTCGTACAACTGGCCCGCCCCGACGACCAGGGCGGATACATCCGGCGTGCCGTCCCCGCCGCCCGGCTCGACCCGGCTGCCGCGGCGCTCGCCCGTCGCCTCGCCCGGGGGAAGCTGGTCGTCATCGGCAGAACGGCCGAGGGCACGGAGATCGTCGACCTCACGCACGAGGCCCTCACCCGGTTGTGGCCCAGGTTGCGTGCCTGGTTGGACGACAGCAGGAACTTCCGGCAATGGCAGGAGCAACTGCGGGCGGACATGGCGCGATGGGAGGCGAAGGACAGGGAGACGGGGGCCTTGCAGCGCGGCAAGACCCTTGCCGAGGGCGAGGAGTGGCTCCGGCGGCGACCCGAGGACGTGACGGCGGACGAGCGCGCCTACATCGAGGCGGGCCACCGCTACGAGCAGCGGACGGTCCGCAGACTGCTGGCGGGGGGTGCGCTGCTGACGGCGCTGCTGCTGGTGGCGGGGACGCTGGGCGCGATCGCCTGGGACACCGGTCGGGAGCTCAAGACCCAGCTGCGTACCCTCGCGTCCCGCGCGCTCGCGGAGGAGTCCGGCAGCCGACAGGCCCAGGAACCGGGCACGGCGGTGCAGTTGGCCCTTGCCGCCTGGCACGCCGACCGGACGCCGCAAGCGAGGGAGGCCCTGCTCGCCCAGTACGTGCGGGTCCAGTACGCACGCGGCCTCCACACCGGCCTGTGGCGGGGCCGGGTCCGGGACCTGGCCGCCACCCCGGACGGCCGGACCCTCGTGGTGCGCTCCAAACCCGACAACGACCACCCGTACGAGGTGTCCGTCGTGACCGGCGTACTGGACGGCACACCGCAGCACTACACGCTCGGCGGGGTGCCCGAGACCGAGCAGCGCGGCGCGGTCAGCCCCGACGGGCGGCACTATGCCACGGCCATGCCCGACAGCACGGTACGGCTGTGGCGGCTGGACGGACAGGGCAGCGAACCGACGCGACTCGGCGGACGGCTCACGAGCGGGCGCGAGGGGGTTTCCGGCCGTGTCGCCGCCGGGCTGGACTTCAGCGCGGACGGAAGCCGGCTGCTGCGGTGGTTCGACCTCCACACCCCTGACGACCCGAAGGCGAAGCCGAGGGCCTTCCTCGACGTGTGGGACCTGGACGGTCTCGAGCCGCTGCCGGTGGCTGACACGGTGGTGTCGACCGTGGGGGACCAGAGCGTGCGTTTCGGCGAGGACGCCGACACCGTCGAGGTCACGACGACCAACTCCGAGAACGCCGGAACACCCGACGGCACCGTGCTGCGCGACCTGGACACGGGGCGCGTGCTGCGGAAGATCACGGACGACGGTGCTTCCGGCGGCTGGACCGGCTCCGACGCCACGGGCGCCTACGGGTACGACACGGCGGATCTCGCCGAGTTCGGCTACGCCGACCTGACCCTCGGCAGGCGGGGCACGGACGACACGTATGTCACCCGACTTCCCCTGGACGACGAACCGGGCTACGAGGGACCGGAATTCACCGTCGTCGAGGCTGAGGAGGGCGGACTGACCGTGCTGTCCCCGGTCGGAAACACCCTGGTCGTGGCCCACGCTCCCGCCGCGCCCCGCCCCGACCCGGCACTGTCGAGCGGTCTGGCGGTCCTGTCGCCGGACGGTGACAGGAGCGCGCGGCTGACGGAGCACGGGCTGCGGGTGGCGGACCTCGTGCACGGAGGAACCACGACCGGCGAACTGCCGACCGGGTACGACGAATACACGTCGAGCCTCGTGTGGACGCGGGACGGCAAGTACCTCGTGCTCGCGCAGGAGGGCGGTTCACGCCTGCATGTGTACGACGCCGACACGCCGTCCGACCGCGTCGACGTGCCGTTGGACGAGGGCCGGACGGCCGATGACGAGCAGGAACTCGCCGGCGTGCTCGAGCCCCTGCCCGACGGCGACGTCGTCGCCCTGACCCGCAGCGGCAGCCTGCTCCGGGTGGACCCGGAACGGGGTGCGTGGACAGGGGAACCACTGACGGTGGGCCCCTCCCCGCGCGGCCTGGTCTTCCCCCAGGTCGTGAGCCAGATCCTGAGCCGCCCGAACCATCCGGACCAACTCGTCGTGGTGACGCCCGACGGCGTGGACAACGGCACGATCCAGATCTGGGACCTGCGGACCCGTACCCGGACGACGACGCTGGAGGGCGACGAGGTCGGCTGGGCCTTCGCCGGCGACGACACGGACAACCTGGCCTTCTCCCCGGACGGCCGCTACCTGGCGGTGGCCCACAACGACGGCATGCTGCACCGCTGGGATCTGAGGAAGAAGGCACGCGTCGGCACACCCGTCCCCATCCACGCGGGCGAGAGTGTCCTGGCGGTCACGAACAGCGGAGTGGTGATCACGGCCGAAGGAGGGGCATTCGGCCTGTGGGACCCTGACGGCATCCGCATCGGCACGATTCCGAGCAGACCGTACTCCACGGCGGTCCTGCGGGGGACACAGCTGATCGTGGAGTACGAGGACCGGCGCACGGCCTTCGCCCTGGACCCCGGCACCTGGCTCAGCCACCTCTGCGAGCACGCGGACCGCGCCTTCACCGCCGAGGAACGCGAACACCTCCCACCCGGCACCCCGCCAGAACCGCCGTGCACCGGTGCGTAGACGGGTGGGTCCGCCCCCGCCTCCACGGTCGAACCTGTCGTCGCAGGAGTGGCGGAGACGGGGAGCGCGCAGCGGTTCCCCGGTCCGGAGCCTTCGCCGCGCGCATGTGCGGGGTGGGGCGGGGCACCTGTATGTCCGTCCACCAGTGAAGGGAGCCGAGCATGGTAGTCGTCGCCGTCATCGCCGTGTGTGTGGTCCTGGCCGTCCTGGCCTTTCTCGTTCCCCGTCTCTCCCGCCATCCCGAACGCGGCACGCAACGTACGCTCGGTGCCGGGGCGCGGGTCGGCGGCAAGGCGCCCGGCATCCTGGGCCGGCTCTTCAGCAAGCCCTTTCACACCAGTTCGCGTGCGGTGAGCCGCAGCAGTTCGGCAGGCCGCCGCTCCCGCGGCCGTATGCCCTTCTGACCGGCTGTGCGAACCGAGCGGGGAACCAGGTGATGAACGCCGAAGACGTGGACAGGCTGCTGGACGGGCTGACTGTGGACGCCAGTCGGCGAGAGCAGCCGATCGTGCTGGACGCGGACGGGCGTCCCCTCCGGACATGGCGGGAGAACCATCCGTACGACCGCAAGGTGAGCCGCAAGGAGTACGAGCGGACCAAGCGCATCCTGCAGATCGAGCTGCTCAAGCTCCAGCGGTGGGTCAAGGACACCGGCGCACGCCTGGTCGTCGTGTGCGAGGGGCGTGACGCGGCGGGCAAGGGCGGCACGATCCAACGGCTCACCGAGCGGCTCAACCCGCGTGGCGCACGCGTGGTCGCTCTGGACAAACCCACCGAGCGCGAGACGGGCCAGTGGTACTTCCAGCGGTACATCGCGCACCTGCCGACGGCCGGGGAGATCGTCTTCTTCGACCGCTCCTGGTACAACCGGGCCGGCGTGGAACGCGTGATGGGATATTGCTCCAAGGACGAGTACGAACTGTTCCTCGACCAGTGCCCGGCCTTCGAGCGGATGCTGGTCGACGACGGCATCCTGCTGGTGAAGTTCTGGTTCTCCGTGTCCCGCTCCGAGCAGCGCACGCGCTTCGCGATCCGGCAGGTCGACCCGGTGCGCCAGTGGAAGCTCTCGCCCACCGACCTGGCGTCGCTGGACCTCTGGGACGACTACACCGAGGCGAAGGTCGACATGTTCCGCGCCACGGACACCGCCCACGCCCCCTGGACCGTCGTCAAGAGCAACGACAAGCGGCGCGCCCGGCTGGAGACCATGCGCAGTCTGCTGTCGCGCATCGACTACGCCAGCAAGGACGATGAGGCGGTCGGCACACCCGACCGCCTCATCGTCGGCGCCGCCGACACCCTTCTGGAGCCCGGTGAGGAGGACACCGTCCTGTCACCCACTCCGTTGTCCCCCGGCGCCGAGGGGCCCGGCAAGCACCCCGGGACCGACTGACGCCACGGGCTGTGAGGTTCCCCGAGATGCGGCGAGGCGGCGGCCTGATGGGGTGGATCGCCCGGTTCCCCGCATTCTGCGGAATTCTGCGGACCGGCACGCCGGCCTCGGCGGCCACCCACCCGCCGGCCGCGTCAACAACGCCGCGGGTCGATGCACCTAGCCGCCCACGTACCAGCTGAATCCGCCGTTGCTGGTGGCGACGGCCAGGAGCACGAGCCAGAGGACCACGTCGACGATGCCGAGGATGATGCCGGCCTTCGCCATTCCGGCGCCGTTCCTGACTGCCGCCTGGCGGCGGGCGACGGCACCGAAGACGATGGCCAAGGGGCCCAGAACGATGTTCAGGAAGAACAGTCCGACGATGCCGCAGCAGAGGCTCGCGATCGCCAGGCCGTTGGTGCGCGATCCGGAGGACGCGGCAGAGGAACTGCCATGACTCGTCATTGGATACTCCCGGTTGTCGGTTGCACGGACCGAACGGGCCGCACTCTCCTTGCTTTTGGCTTGTTTGTCCGGATGCCCCGTCAGGACGTTTCCATGTCGATGCCCCGTCAGGCGCGAAGCCCGTCCTGCGAACTCCCGTACTCCCCTGGGCAGTCAGGAAGGGCCGCTCACCGCGCTGCCTCCGCCTCCCGGACTCCCGGGCCGACATCGCGCCGGAGGCTTCTTCCAGCGCCTCCAGGTCCGTGGCCGGCGGTGTGACCAGTGGTCGGCCCACTTACAGGGAGTGGATGACGTCAGAATGCAGCCCATGCCCGAACGAACACACCCCTCCCTCGGGGCTCCGCTCACCGAAGCCGATGCGCTCGCTCTGACGGGTGCGGATGCCACGGCGGTCGAGCGCCATGTCCTCCCCGGCACGGAAGTGCTGTCCGGCCCGGAGGGGGCGGTGTTCACCGTGGAGGCAGGGGATCAGCCGGGCCGGAGCGGGGTCTGGAACGCCGACGAGATACGGCTCGTCGGCCCCGCGTCGGAACCGGTCGTCGCGTTGCTCCGGTGGAACCCGTGGCGCGGGGAACACCCTCCCCTGCACTTCGCCGTGCGCACTCCGCAGGACACCCTGTACCTGGGCAAGGGATATGCGGGTCAGTACGGAAGGCTTGACGGCGCGTTCATCGATGCCCGAATCCGCCCCCTCACCAGCCTGCCCCGTGTCCTCCTCGACCGTGCCCGCCCGCCCCTGCCGCCCGTGGAACTGCCCGGCCTGGCATGGCTCGACCATGTGAACGGCGATCGAGCGAAGGCCCTTGAGCTTTTCGTCACCGCCTGGCACCCCGTCGAGAACCCGGAGGAGACCCTACGGCCGGAAGCGTCCGCTCCCTCCCTGCCGACCGCCCTCCGGCACTTCTACCGCCTGGCGGCCGGTCGCCCCCAAGTGCTCGGCCGGCAGAACCACATCCGGCCCGCCGACATTCTCCGCGTCGACGACGCCGGGGAAATGATCATCCTCGGTCACGAGAACCAGGGAGGTTTCCGCTGGCTCCTCCGCTGGACCCTGGACGACTCCGAACCCGACCCGACGGTCTGGTACGACGAGGACGGTGAGCCCCTCGTCCCGGAGACGGAGCCCCTGAGTGGATTCCTTCTCCAGTTCTGCCTCTTCGAGGCGGCCCTGTGCTCCGCATAGCGTGGTTGGGCATATCCCATGACCGCGGCCGAAGTCGCACAGCTCACCGATCCCCTCCGGGAGGTACCGCTGCACCCTTTCTGGCCCGGGAAGCGCACCCGCTTCTTCGTCGCCCCCGGCCTGGTCGCGGCGATCGGTGACGGCTGGGAGAACGGCACCTTCGACGTCACTGTCGGCGCCACGCACCGCCAGGCTCTGGCACCCCTTGTGGACGTCCCCGTCAACTGGTCCGGCTTCGACGGCTGACCTGCCTCGAAGAGCCGACATCCCAACGGTCCTCACTCTCTCCCGGTGAGCAACAAACCGCCCCCAGACCGCCGACCTGAAGCTTCTCTCCGGAGCGGATGACGAGAATCGAACTCGCGCTCTCAGCTCGGGAAGCTTAAGTCTTCCGGAAGTCGTCGCCGGGCTGACCTGCGGGGGCGCGACGCTGGGCGCTTGGATGTCTGCCGCCTTGATCCCCGGTGTTCCCCGTGGTTCCCCGCAGGATCTGGCACGCATCTGGCACGGGAGGGTGACCAGCGGAGACAGTGCTCACGATGTGCGATCACTCGGCCTGGTGCATCAGTTCCATCACGATGGGCGCGGCAGAGCCGATCTCGATCGTGGCTCCCTCATCCTCCTGCAGCGGGTCAGTGGGGTGATCAACGGGCAGCACGACCAGCATGGTGTGTGGTCGGGGGAGCCGGCCGAGGTCCGCGGGCGGATCGTAGTGAGCGATGTCGATGACACGTACGAGGGTCTCGGGGATGCCGACCTGGCATGGGTCCCCAGATCTCAAGTCCTGAGGGCTTGGTTCGGTGCGGAACAGCGTGTGCGACCACTCCCATGAGTCAGGGTCGACCGGGAAGGCCACTTGCCCGTCCCACCGAAACCTGGAGTCCGGATCGATTTTTTCCCATGGCCAGTGAAGAGAGACGTAGGAACCCAATACCTTGGCAACTCGTGCCGGGGCTGGGGAGCAACTCACTTTCAGCACATCGCCTACTCGGTAGGCCGGTTGACCGACTCCGTCTTTCACTACTTTGCCCCCACTTGCTAGATCCGTAGCCGGAGGCTACCGCTGGCCGCGGTCTTCTTCTTTCCCTGGGTCTTGCCGGGGATCTTGGTGACCTGCGTTTTCGCTGCTCAGAGACGGTGGGCCTGTGCGCCTGATGGTCGTCGTTGGTCGTCATTGGCCACTGTCGAGCGGCCTCGGACGGCCCAGAGACGGCCCAGCTCTGCCGCACTCGACTGACGGCCGGCACCATGATGCGTCCCGTCTGAGCCTCAGCCGACGACAGTCAGCCGCGACGGCGGGCGCGCCGACAGATGAGGTGCGCGTATGTCTCGCTGCACCCTCACTGGCCTCAGCCACGCAATCGAGTGTGTCGTCGACCAGAGCAAGTGGTACGGCCGGGCCGTGACGACGGCGGAGCCCTCAGCTGGGAAGCCCCGGGGCTGCGACCACGCAGTTTGAGTGAGTCCGTTGAGTTCCAGGCCGGTACTGCACTCAACCAGCTCTCTGAGAACGTGAGAAGTCAGCATACTCAGCGTGTTGTTGCCCTAACCTTGGGCTCGAAGGTCGTAACTCAGCTGTTGGCCGGGGCGGTTCTCGGGCTTGCGTCGAAGTCGTACTCCAGGACGTAGGAGGCGGCGTCCAGTGTCATCTCGTTGACCTCGACGGGGTGGCCCTGGTCCGTGAGGGCGGTGCGGCAGATGAGGATGACCGGAGTGCCTGCGGACATGCTCAGCTGTGCCGCCTCGTCCTTCGACGGCATGCGTGAGCGGATCTCTTCGCGGAAGTGCACCGGCTCGTATCCGAGTTCGGCGAGCCTGGCGTAGGTGCCGCCCGGCCCGGTGTCCTCCTGGGTGATCGCGGATCCGGCGACCAGGGACATGGGGAGATAGCTCGTCGCGAGCAGGACCGGTTTGCCGTCCAGGACGAAGCGTCGGCGCCTCACACATGCCGTCTCGTCGTCGGTCAGGTGCAGGGCTGCGGTGATGCGGTCGGGCGCCCTCTCCTCGGACACGGTGGTCCGGTCGACGTCAAGTACCCGGTCCCCGACGTCTGTCGACCAGATGGAGCGGCCATTGCTCCACTGGTCGCGGGCCAGTCGCTGGATGCCTCGGCGTCGGATCGGGTGGAAGGCCCGGACGAACACGCCGGCGCCCTTGCGGGCTTCGGCGACGCCTTCGTCCCGGAGGACGCTCAGGGCCTGGCGGGCCGTCATGCGGGCCACGCCGTACGTGGTCATGAGGTCGTTCTCCCCCGGAAGCCGATCACCGGGACCGTAGTCGCCCGACTGGATCGCCTCACGCAGGGCGTCCGCGATCCGCTGGTACTTGGGCCGACGGTCGTCGTCGGTAGTCGCCATTCCAGGACCCCTCCTCGCTTCTCTAGACACCGTAGGCCATAGGTCGGGGGGCTCGCTCGCTGCGTGTAACCGCTCGGGCTTCCTGCTCAAGGGCACCCTGGTTGACATCTCTAGAGATGTGGCAGAATCTGTAGATGTCTAGAGAGATCGTGCTTCGGTCTCTGTGGACGCGGGGCGCCCGTGTGCCGTCGTTCGGCATCGGCCCCTGCTCGATGACCGGGCGGCGGTGCCGTCCTTCGATGCTGTGGCGCCGCTCGAGACGCTTCGACGGCCGGAACCAGCGCTGCCGTGCTCGCGACGGCGGCGGCAGAAAGTGAGCGCGGATGACCTTCGTGATCGACCGGTACGCCTGTGAGGAGTCGCCGCGGATCGGGATGATGGCCCTGCAGCCGACCTTGGAGTCCGTCCCCCGGGCCCGGCGCTGGTTCCGGAGGTTCATCACCCCCTACCAGCCGCTGTGCGCGGTCGACGACTGCGTGCTGATGCTCTCGGAGCTGGTGACCAACGCGATTCTCTACGGGCGGTCGGACGAGGCGTGGGTCGTACGGGTCGAGTGGTTCCGGGAGGGGACCTCGCTGCGTGTGGAGGTGCACAACCCGGGATGCCCGGCGAGCGTGTGCCTCCGCCGGCCGGAGGCCGACGACGCGCACGGACGCGGGCTGCTCCTGGTCGACTCCCTCGCTGCCTCCTGGCACTTTGGCCCGAGCCGTTTCGGGGGGACGGTCGTCTCCTTCGTGATGGCTGACGCCTGGCCGGCCTGAGGGGGCTTGGGTGGCATACGGCACGGGGAGATCGCCGGGTGCCCGCGGGCCGGCGCCGGGCGTCGCCGTCGCGCATGCCTGACCGTCACGCCGGGGAGGCGGGCGGTGAGTCTCTGGCGCGGATCTGGCACGCGGCAACCGATGACTGGGGACAGCGGAAAGGCCCGGGTCTTTGACCTGGGCCTTCTTCGTGGAGCGGGTGACGAGAGTCGAACTCGCGCTCTCAGCTCGGGAAGCGACGGTGCTTGCGCGGCCAGATGGGCGCTGACCTGCGTCGATTCGCTGCGCTGACGCTGTTTCATGGGTCTGGTCGCACCGCTGTCGACCGTGGTTGTCCGCCCTTACGGGCACGGACGGGGGCACGGCCTCGAACTGTGCCGCCCGGCATTCCCCTTTTGCCGGTGGAGAGCCGTACCGGCGGCACGCCGACAGCCGCCCCCCGGCCGTCACGGCGATCGCCGTGGCTTCAGGCTTCCGCATCCTCGGGAGCGGTCACCACCTGGTGAGCAGCAGGTGGTTGAGGAGCAGGGCGAGCAGCGCCTGGGCAGTGAGCCAAGCGCGGACGGGGGTCCCCCCTGCTCGTGGGGGTCCCCCCTGTTCGAGCACAGTCGAGAACTTGGGGGAGGAGCCGGAAGCTCGGGGGAGGGTGAGGAACGCGCACGCCGGGAGCAGCCACAGGGTGAAGGGCAGCCAGATGCGTTCCGTCTCCGCCTTGCTCATGCCGGACAGGTCGGCGACCAGCAGGGCGAGGAGGGCGGCGGACACGAGGAGTGCGAGACGGGCCTCGGCTGCCCGTCCGGCGCCATCGCGACGGCGCCGGACGAGCACCGCACCGGTCCGCCGCAGGCCCGCCGCCGTCGCCAGGCCCGTGACGAGCACCGTGCAGGCGAGGTTGGCCCACACCCAGTAGCCGTAGGGGCGGATGCCGCCCACGCCCTGGTGGTAGCGCGTGACCAGCAGGCGGTACGCCTCCCACCAGTCGAACCCGGCGAGCGTGAACGCCGTCGGGACCACCGCCAGTCCGGCGAGCAGGGGCACCAGCAGGGCGGGGCGCCCCCGGATCCCGTGTCGGCCGAGCACCAGTACCGTCGCCGCGATCAGCGCGACGAGCGTGAGGCCGTACGACAGGTAGCAGGTCAGGCCGAACAGCAGCCCGGACGCCCCCGCCCACCACGGGGACCGTCCGGTGACCGCCAGGGCGAGCAGCGCCACCGCCCACGCGGCCACCGCCGCGAAGTACGCGTCGGCCGAGGTGCCCATCCACACGGCGGTCGGGGCCAGGACGAGGAAGGGCGCCGCTCCTCGCGCGAGTCCCTCGTCGGCCAGGGCGCGGACCGTGACCAGCACGGCCACGCAGGCCGTCGCCCCGACGGTGACGCACCACACCCCGGCCCAGCCCCCGCCCCGCAGCCCGATCCGGTCGAGCAGGACGAAGGTGAGCGTGGCCGCGGGCGGGTGGCCGGCGGTGTGGGCGGGCCAGTGGTCGGGGGAGCCGAGCAGGATGTGCCGGGTGAAGCCCCGCAGTGCCGCCGGGATGTCATGGAAGCGGTCGATGACCTGGAGGTACTCGTGAGGGGTGGTGAGCCGGCCCGCGATGCCCCGCTGCCAGCCGTCGACCAGGGCGAGGGAACAGGTCCACGCCGTGGCCGTGCCCCACGTCAGGGGAAGCAGGGCCCGCCAGGGGAGACGGGCCGCGAGAGGGGGACCGTACGCCACGGTGGCGATCGCCACCAGGACGGCCGCCGGAGTGCCGGGGCCGAGGTGGGGCTCCCAGGACGCCACCAGTGGGGGCCAGTCGGCGAACAGCGTACGGCTGGTCCCCTGGATGTGGCGGCCGACCAGCACGGCCGCCGTCACGAGCAGCACGGCGGCCCCGGCGGCGCACAGGTCACGGCTCGGGCCGCGGGGCACGCCGGAGTGCTCGGTGCCGGGCTCGGTGGAGGGCAGGGGGCGGATCACACCGGAACGCTAGGCCGCCCGGCCGGTCACGGACCGCCGTCCGGGTCCGATGTCAGCGTTTCGGCATGGGTCGCTCACCCTTTCGCGGGGTGCTTCCGGCCTACCGTCGGGACATGCGTGACCCCGACGCCCCACGGTCTCCCTCCTCGCCCGGCTTCTGGCGCAGCCCCCTGCGCGGCCCCTGGTTCACCTCGGTGCTGGGCCTCGTCCTGCTCGCCGGCATCACCGTGCTGTTCGTGACGGGCCTGGTCTCGTACGCCGCTTACAACCCCGATCTGTCGCCGGTGAACGACAAGACGCCGGACAAGGGGATCCTCGGCTTCTACCTCTTCGCCTGGCCGACGGACCCGCACTGGCTGTACCGGCTCAACCAGGGCGTCCACGTCACCCTCGGCATCACCCTGATCCCCGTCCTGCTCGCCAAGCTGTGGTCCGTGGTGCCGAGGCTGTTCGCGCTGCCGCCGGCCCGTTCGCTCGCGCACGCCCTGGAGCGGGTCTCGCTGCTGCTCCTGGTGGGCGGCGCACTGTTCCAGTTCGTGACCGGTGTGCTCAACATCCAGCTCGACTACGTCTTCCCCGGCTCCTTCTACCGGCTGCACTTCTACGGGGCGTGGGTGTTCTTCGCCGCGTTCGTCGTCCACGTGCTGCTGAGGCTGCCCACGGCGCTGCGCAATCTGCGGCACCTGCGGGAGGAGAAGGACGACCTGGTGTCCCCGCGCCCCGCCGAGCCGACCTTCTCCCGGCGGGGCGCCCTGTGGTTCGTCGGGGGCGGCTCGCTGCTGCTGTTCGCCACCACGGTGGGGCAGAACTTCGACGGTCCGCTGCGGCGCACCGCCCTCCTCGCACCGCACGGCGGCGGCGATCCCGGCAGCGGCCCGAACGGCTTCCAGATCAACAAGACCGCCGCGTACGCCGGGATCGACGCGGCGGAGACGGGCCGGGACGCGTGGCGGCTCGTCGTCAGGGGACGCACGGGCACCGTCCGCCTCCGCCGGGACGAGCTGCTCCGGCTCCCTTTGTACAGCGCGGCGTTGCCCATCGCCTGCGTGGAGGGCTGGTCGACGTCGGACCAGTGGTGGCGCGGGGTGCGGCTGCGCGACCTCGCGGCGCTCGTCGGGTACGACGACCCGCCGGACGTGTTCGTCGAGTCCCTCCAGCGCAGCGGCGCCTTCCGGGAAGCCGCCCTGCGCGCCAACCAGGTCGCCGACCCGCGTTCCCTGCTCGCCCTGTACGTCAACGGCGAGGAGCTGTCCCCCGACCACGGCCACCCGGCGCGGATCATCGTGCCCGCCGCGCCCGGTGTGCTCAACACCAAGTGGGTGGCCCGGATGACGTTCGGAGACCTGTGATGCTTCCGCGGCTTTTGCGCGTTCCGGTCGGCAGCCCCCTGCAACTCCTGCTGCTCGCCTGCTCGTTCGCGCTCGCCGCCTACGCGGGGGTGCGGCTGCTCGCGGACGACTGGTTCGGCGTGGCGCTGTGGTTCGTGGGGGCGGCGCTGCTGCACGACCTCGTGCTGCTGCCCCTGTACACGGTCGCGGACCGGGCGGTCGTACGGGGGCTCGGTGCGGTCCGGCGCCGGGAGTGGGTGCCGTACGTGCGCGTACCGGCGGCCCTCTCCGGGCTGCTCCTCCTCGTGTGGTTCCCGCTGATCAGCGGGAGGGTGGAGCAGCGCTACCGGCTCGGCACCGGGCTGTCGGCGGACGTGTTCCTCGCCCGCTGGCTGCTGGTCACCGCCGTCCTCTTCGGCGGCTCGGCGCTGCTGCTGGCGCTGCGGCTGCGCAGGGCGGCGAAGCACCGTCCGCCGGCCGTCCACTGACCGGCCCGCTCCCAGCCCTGTGCGTACCGGAGCAGCGCCCGCCTCCCGAGCCGCACGGTGTGGTCCACAGCGGCCTTTCCGACGTCGATGCCGAGGACGGCCCGGCCCCGGGCGCACCAGCGGTCCACCTCCAGCGGTAGCAGCCGGCCGACGGCGCGGCGCAGGAACAGCGTGCCGCGGCCGACGCGCAGGGCGGCGGAGGGGGCGGCGGTCGCCCGGGCGAGGGCGGTGGTGGGCGGGGTGCTCATCGGGGTGTGGCCGGGGCGGAGTCTGCCCCGCGACGGGCCGGGGCCGGTGGGGAGTCCGGTCGTTCGATGGGGAGTCCGGTCAGTCGTTCGGCGGGTCGGCCCCCGCGACCGGTCGCGCATCCGGCCGCGCGACCGCCGTGCACCGGGCCAGCCGTGCCGCGAAGCGGCCGTGCGGGACCAGGGCGGCGACGGCGTGGGCGTCGGCGGCGGTGTCGACGTCGCGCAGGGGCGGCAGGTCGCGCACCCGCAGGCCGGCGGTGAGGAGCCGGTTCCGTTGGGCCGCTCCCGTCACCGGGGTCGACATGGGCACGCCCCGCAGCAGGTCGGGATCGGGGTGCGCCAGGCCGAGGGCCCAGAAGCCGCCGTCCTCGGCCGGACCGAAGTGGGCGTCGCAGTCGGCGAAGTCCACGGTGAGCAGCTCCGGCGTCACCTGCGGGGTGTCCATGCCGATGAGCAGGGCAGGGCCGGCGCAGCGCGCGAAGGCGTCCGCCAGCCGCTCGTCCAGCCCGCCCGCGCACTGCGGTACGACGTCGAAGCCGGGCGGCAGCCAGGGGCCGGGGGTGCCGTCGAGGACGAGGACGCGCCGGGAGGCGGGCGTGGCCGCCACGGCGTGCAGGGTGTCCGCGAGGGCCGCCTCGGCCAGCTGAGCCGCCTGGCCGGGCGTGAACGGCGGGGTGAGCCGGGTCTTGACCCGGCCCGGCCGCGGCTCCTTGGCGATGACGAGGAGCGTGGTCAACGGACGGTTCCTCCTCCGTGCGCGGGGGGTTCGTTCAGCACGCGGCCCATGTCCCGTACGGCCTGCCAGGTGCCGCGCCAGGTGCCCGTCACCTTCGAGGCCCCGGTGCGCGGCAGGTACGGCACGTCGTGCTCGGCGATCCGCCAGCCGGCGTCGGCCGCGCGGACGACCATCTGGAGCGGATAGCCGCTGCGCCGGTCGGTGAGGCCGAGGGCGAGCAGGGGCTCGCGGCGGGCGGCGCGCAGGGGACCGAGGTCGTGCAGGCGCAGCCCGGTGCGGCGGCGCAGCATCCGCGCGAGCGCCAGATTGCCGGCGCGGGCGTGCGCGGGCCACGCGCCCCGGCCCCGCGGACGCCGCCGGCCGAGCACCAGGTCGGCCTCGCCGTCCCGGACCTCACGGACGAAGGGGATGAGGAGCGACGGGTCGAGGGAGGCGTCGCCGTCGCAGAAGCACACCACGTCGGCGGTGGCGGCGGTCAGCCCGGCGTGGCAGGCGGCGCCGAAGCCCCGGCGCGGCTCGTGCACGACGGTCGCGCCGCACGCGCGGGCGACCTCGGCCGAGCCGTCGGTGGAACCGTTGTCGACGACGAGCGCGCGCCAGCCCGGCGGGATCCGTTCGAGCACCCAGGGAAGGGCCTCGGCCTCGTTCAGGCAGGGCAGCACCACGTCGACGTCCGGAGGAGCCGTTGTCACGGTCTCACCCTACGAACGCGAACCGGGCATACCGGACTTCCGCCCCGTGTGAAACGCGGACGCCCGAGGCCGGGGTGGTGTTCGGGGGATCGTGCAGGCACACCGGGGTGGGGATCGTTGAGGCGCACCAGGGCCGGGCCACCGTGCGCAACGCTCCCGGCGGGTGCCGTTTCGAGGTGGTGCTGCCCGCCGCCGCTTCCTGAGCGCGGGCGGCACCACCGGTCCACCGCGGTCCTACGCCCTTCGCATTCCGGCCCGCGCGAACTCCGCCATGCCTTCCTCGAAACCGACCTCCGGCTTCCACCCCAGCCCGGCCCGCAGCCGCGACGAGTCCGCGGTGATGTGCCGTACGTCCCCGAGCCGGTACTCGCCGGTGACGACCGGTGCGGGCCCGCCGTACGCGGCGGCCAGCGCCCGGGCCATCTCGCCGACGGTGTGCGGTTCACCGCTGCCGGTGTTGTACGCCGTGAGCACCCCCCGGGCGGCCTCCGCCTGCAGCGCCACCGCGTTGGCCGCCGCCACGTCCCGGACGTGCACGAAGTCCCTCAGCTGCCGCCCGTCCTCGAACACGCGCGGTGCCTCGCCCCGGGCGAGCGCCGAGCGGAAGAAGGAGGCGACACCGGCGTACGGGGTGTCGCGGGGCATTCCGGGGCCGTACACGTTGTGGTAGCGCAGCGACACCGCCGACCCGCCGGTGCAGCGGGCCCAGGCGGCGGCCAGGTGCTCCTGGGCGAGCTTGGTCGCCGCGTACACGTTCCGGGGGTCGACCGGGGCGTCCTCGCCGACCGGGCCGGGGGCGAGGCCGTCCCCGCACATCGGGCAGGTGGGCTCGAACCGGCCCGCGTCGAGGTCGGCGACGGCGCGCGACCCGGGCCGTACGGTCCCGTGCCGCGGGCACTCGTACCGCCCCTCCCCGTAGACGACCATCGACCCGGCCAGCACGAGGCGCCCGACGCCGGCCTCCGCCATGGCGGCGAGCAGCACGGCGGTGCCCAGGTCGTTGCGCGAGACGTACTCCGCCGCGTCGGCGACCCCGTTGCCGAGCCCGACCATCGCGGCCTGGTGGCACACGGCGTCCACACCGGGCAGGGCACGGCGGACGGCTGCGGGGTCCCGCACGTCGGCGCCGGGATCCTCCCGCACGTCGAACACGAGCGGCTCGTGTCCGCGCTCCCGGAGCGCGGCGACGACATGGGACCCGATGAACCCGGCGCCGCCGGTGACCAGTACGCGCATACGGCCACGCTAGGCCCGCACCGGCGCCGCACCACGGGACCGCGCCCGTACGTCATGGCTCCGTGAGGCATGCGGGGGAGGCATGCGCGGGTGCGTCGAACCGGGGCAAACCGGAAACCGTGCGAGAGGCTGCGCCCATGACCGCCTCACCCTCCACCGGCACCCCGTACCGCTACGACGACCTGACCGCCCTCTACGTCAACTGCACCCTCAAACCGTCCCCGCAGCTCAGCCACACCCAGGGCCTGATCGACAGGAGCCGGGCCCTCATGGACGCCGCCGGCGTGACCACGGACCTGATCCGCGCCGTGGACCACGACATCGCACCCGGCGTCCACCCGGACATGACCGAGCACGGCTTCGCCACCGACGCCTGGCCCGGGCTGTACGAGAAGGTGATGGCCGCCGACATCCTCGTGCTCGCCGGCCCGATCTGGCTGGGCGACAACAGCTCCGTCACCAAGCGGGTCGTCGAGCGTCTCTACGCCTGCTCCTCGCTGCTCAACTCCCAGGGCCAGTAAGCCTACTACGGCCGCGTCGGCGGCTGTCTGATCACCGGCAACGAGGACGGCGTGAAGCACTGCGCCATGAACGTCCTCTACGGCCTCCAGCACCTCGGCTACACGATCCCGCCCCAGGCGGACGCCGGCTGGATCGGCGCGGCCGGCCCCGGGCCGTCGTACCTCGACCCGGGCTCGGGCGGCCCGGAGAACGACTTCACCAACCGCAACACCGCCTTCATGACCTGGAACCTGATGCACCTCGCCGCCCTGCTGAAGCACGCCGGAGGCATCCCCGCCCACGGCAACCAGCGCACACAGTGGGACGCCGGCTGCCGCCCGGACGCGGACAACCCCGAGCACCGCTGACCGGTCCCCGGCGGACGTAAGGATTTCGTCATCCGCCGAGCGGCCCGGGACGGCCGCTCCGCCCGTCGAACGGGAGTGGGACGAGAGGGGCGTACCCGCGGTCGGCATGGAGCGCGCGGGGCTTGCGCCGGGGCCGGCCCCACTCGCCTCGTACCGGCGGCGGACCGTCGGCCGGCGGGCAAGGGCCGGACGACGTCTTCGCATCACGCCGCCGCCTTCCACACCGGCATCCACGGCTCCCGGGAACGAGGCCGCGGTGGCGACGGCCGGGCGGAAAATCGCCGTCCTGGCGTTCTTTCCGGCCCGGCCGGCCGGCGGGACCACCGCCATTGAGGCACCAGGATTTCCGCACTCCGTAAGTGCATTATCGATTCGGCTTCGTTTCTTTTTCCTCATCCGTCCCTGGTGAATCTGCCGTCCGTCAAGAGGAACCCGGGAAAGCCGAATTTCCGTCGAGCGATGCGATCGGTGTTTTTTGGACTTTATCCGCCGAGGAAACCGAAAAACCGTTCCTCCATCTCTACGATCGCACGTCATGACCGACATTCCACGGGAGAACTCGGCCATTCGCGCCCGCTGGCAGACCTGTCTCAGGCTTGCCCGCGAACTCCTTCTCGTCGGGCCGGACGACGAGGACCTCAAGCTCGGCTACCTCCACACCCTGATCGACACGGGCCACCTCGGCCCCACCCACCACCCGCGCAAGAAGATCCTCGTCATCGGCGCCGGCATCACCGGCCTCGTCGCCGGCCGCCTGCTCAAGGACGCCGGCCACGACGTCACCGTCCTCGAGGCCAACACCGGCCGCGTCGGCGGGCGCATCAAGACCTTCCGCGCCACCGGGCACCACCGGCCCTTCGCCGATCCCGCCCAGTACGCCGAGGCCGGCGCCATGCGGCTGCCCGACTTCCACCCGCTCGTCCTCGCCCTCGTCGACAAGCTCGGGCTCGGCCGCCGCCAGTTCTACAACGTGGATGTGGACCCCTCCACCGGCAGCGGCCCCGACGTCCCCGTCCCCCCGGTGAGGTACACCTCCTTCACCGGCCGGACATGGACCTACGGCGACGACAGCCCCGACTTCCGCGAACCCGGCAAGCGCGGCAACTCCTGGATCCGCGCCAACCGCGTCCAGGTGCGGCGTGCCGCCTACACCACCGGTCCCGAACGGATCAACGAGGGCTTCCACCTCACCGACGACGAGGTCCGCGCCCCCGTCGTGAAGATGGTCGACGACGCGCTGGAGAGCGTGCGCGACTACTACTCCGACGTCGTCGACGGCAGGCGCGTCGACAAGCCGTTCCACGAGTGGGTCGAGGGTTGGGCCCGGGTGATCCGCGACTTCGACGGCTACTCGATGGGCGGCTTCCTGCGCGACCACGCCGGGCTCAGCGACGAGGCGATCGAGGCCGTCGGAACCCTGGAGAACATGTCCTCACGGCTGCACCTCTCCTTCTTCCACAGCTTCCTGAGCCGCAGCGACATCAACCCCACCGTCCGCTACTGGGAGATACCCGGCGGCAGCTGGCGCCTGCCGCACGCCCTTCACCAGGGCCTGCGCGACGAGGTGCGGCTCGGCCACCGCATGATCCGCCTCGAGTACCACGACCCCAGCCGCGACGCCGACCCCGAGGGCACCGGAGCCGTCGGTCCCGACGGATGGGGCGTGGCCGTGCAGACCGTCGACGAGAACGACCCGCAGGCCCCGCCGCGCCTGTGGACCGCGGACCTGGCGGTCGTCACCATCCCGTTCTCCGCCCTGCGCTTCGTGGAGATCGTGCCCTCGATGTCGTACAAGAAGCGCCGCGCCGTCATCGAGACCCACTACGACCAGGCCACCAAGGTGCTGCTGGAGTTCAGCCACCGGTGGTGGGAGTTCACCGAGGACGACTGGCGGGCCGAACTCGAAAGCATCGCACCGGGCCTCCACGAGTTCTACCGACTGAGCACCGGGGCGGACACCGACCCCACCCCCACGCTCGCCGGGGCGGACGCCGGCCTGCTCGGTGCCGCGGTCAAGGACAGCGGCGTCACCGAGGAGATGCGGCGGCTCAACAGCACCATGCCGTTGCGCGGCCCCGCCGTCCGCCCCGCCACCCACTGCTTCGGCGGGGGCTCCGCCACCGACAACCCCAACCGGTTCACGTACTACCCCTCGCACCGGGTCGAGGGCAGCACCGGCGGCGTGGTGCTCGCCTCGTACTGCTGGTCCGACGACGCCGCGCGCTGGGACTCCATGCGGGAAGCGGAGCGCTACGTCTACGCCCTGCGCAACCTCCAGGCCCTGCACGGCCGCCGCGTCGAGGTGTTCTTCACCGGCCGGGGCGCCACCAAGAGCTGGGCCCGCGACCCGTACGCCTTCGGCGAGGCCGCCCTCTACACCGCGCACCAGATGACCAGCTTCCACCTGGACGTCTCCCGGCCCGAAGGCCCCGTGCACTTCGCCGGCGAGCACACCTCCCTCAAGCACGCCTGGATCGAGGGCGCCCTGGAGAGCGCCGTCCGCGCCGCCGTCGCCGTCCACCAGGCCCCGCCGGTGACCACGCCGGGCCCCAGCGAGGAGGACCGCCCGTGACCGCGACCACCCCCGGGTGCACGGTCGCCCGTTACCTCGCCCTGCGCCTGGCCGAGCTGGGCATCACCCACCTGTTCGGCGTCCCCGGCAACCACCTCGGTCCGTTCCTGACCACCCTGCGGGCCGAGGGCGGCATCGAGTGGGTCGGCACCCCCACCGAGGGCGGCGCGGGCCAGGCCGCCGACGCCTACGCCCGCCTCCACGGCGTCGGCGCGGTCGCGGTCACCTACGGCGTCGGCGCGTTCAACCTGCTGGGCGCCTGCGGCGGCGCCTACGTCGAACAGGTCCCGCTCGTCGCCGTCAACGCCTCCCCGTCCTACGAGCAGTGGCAGAACCACCGCGCCCTCGGCATGCTCACCTCACACATGAGCCCCCGCCCGGAGAGCAACCTGGACGTCTACCGGCAGGTCACCGTGGATGCCCAGGTCATCTCCCACCCGGGCCGCGCCCCCGGACAGATCGACGCCGCGCTCACCGCGTGCCTCTCCGAGCACAGGCCGGTCTACCTGGAGGTCATGGAGGACCTGTGGGACGAGCCCTGCGCCAGGCCCGAAGGGCCGCTCCTCCGCCGCGAGCGGCCGTTCGGCGCACGCGACCAGACCATGCTGGGCAGTGCCGTGAACGCGATCCTCACCCTGATCGAGGAGCATCCCGGGCCGGACGGCAGGCCCCGCCCGATCGTGTGGGCCGGTGAGGAGATCGACCGGTTCCACCTCGGCGGGCAGCTCACCGACCTGGTGGAGGCCACCGGAGTGCCGTTCTGCACCACCGTCGGTGCCAAGGCCGTCGTCGACGAGGACCAGCCGCAGTTCCACGGCGTCTACAACGGCCACGCCAGCCACCCGGACGTGCACTGGGTCTTCAAGGACTGGGCCACCTGCCGGATCGGTCTCGGAGCCTGGTCCACCTCGAAGAACCTCGGCGGCGAGCAGTGCGTCGGCGGCGACTGGGTGATGGCCGCGAACGGCGGCGTCAGCGTCGGCACCTCCTACTTCCCCGACGTCCGGCTCGAACAGCTGCTGCCCGCCCTCCAGGACGCGCTGGTGAAGGGCTACGGCTCCGGAGGGCTGGCCGCCGACTACTACGCCGAGGCCCATGCCCACCACGGCGCACCCGACCACCGCCCCGCCGGCCTGGAGCACCACCGAGCCTCACTCCGCGTCCCGGGCTCGCCCCGGCACGTCGAACGGCTCACCTACGACGGCGTGTTCGACCGGATCAACCACTTCCTGGGCCACGAGACCCGGGAGGACTGGACGGTCGTCTCCGACGCCGCCTTCTCCCTCATCGGCTCGATGAACCTGTCCCTGCCCGCGGGCGGGTTCCTGTCGCAGGTCAGCTGGCTGTCCATCGGCTGGTCGGTCGGCGCGGCCACCGGCGCCGCGCTCGCCCCCGAGCACACGCACGCCCGCCCGATGGTGTTCGTCGGCGACGGCGCCTTCCAGGAGACCTGTCAGGAGATCTCCACCCACACCCGGCTCGGGCTGAGGTCGGTGGTGTTCGTCATGGACAACGGACACTTCTACGGCATCGAGCAGATGCTGGTCCACCCGTCCTACTACACCGAGCCGGACTCCACCGGCTCGAAGGGCTCGAACGGCTCCACCGACTCCACCAGCTCCGACGGCCCGGACTTCTACAACGTCCTCCATCCGTGGCACTACGACCGCCTCGCGGCCGTCTTCGCCGGCAAGAACACCCCGGCGAACGGGGTCGTCATCGCGGACACCTCCGAGATGGACGCCCTGCTGGCCCGCCTCGCCGACCCGGCCGACCCGGTCAACGCCGGACCGCTGCTGGTCCGCGTCCGCCTGCGCCGGCACGACTACCCGCGAGCGATGGCGTACAAGGTGCCGAAGCCCACCGCGACGCCCTGACGGGCCGGAGAGGCGGCAGGGGAAAAAGGGCGCGCCAAGGCGGCGCGTCTCAGGGAACTCTCGTGTTCGAAGGGACAGGAAATGGCTGATCTCAACGTACTGATCGCGTTCGACGCGGCCACGATCGTCGAGCAGAACCCCAACGCGTCGAGGAACCCCGACGCGCCGACGTACGTCGACCACCGCCTGATCTACATGACGACGCGTCAGGACCACGTCGTCGGCACGTCGGGGGCCGAGTTGAACCTCCGGGCCGAACCCGGGGACAGCATCAGGTGGCGGGAGACGACGCTGTCGCTCAGCAGCGACTACAAGGCGTTGCTGTACAAGTACGTGAGCAGCGACAGCAGCCACGTGCTCATCAGGACGCCGGAGATCGAGGTGATCGACGGCGTCTATCCGATGCCGCAGGAGGGGGCCGAAGGCAGGCCGGAATTCGTGACGCAGAATTACCAGGACCATTACTGGCGGACGACCGTCAAAAGGGCCGGCAAGGTCGTGTACCACTTCTCCTTCCAGATCCTGGACCGCCATCGGCAGTTGAAGGGGTACTTCCAGTGGGACCCCTTCATCACCATCGAGAACCCCTGACGGATCGGGTGGGGGCGGCGGTCGGCACGGCCACCGCCCCCACCGTCGGGGTGCCGCCCTTCGTCCGGGCAACGCCCACGTTCTCACTGACGACACAGAAGCCGCTGCCGTCCCCCGCCGGCGACGGGGGACGGTACTCCCTCCGCGGACTGCCGCTCTGCGGAGGCGACCACTCCCACGCAAGCACAGGAGAGGAACCCCCAGCCACTGACCCGGGGTTTCACCACGGAGCGGGTGACGAGAGTCGAACTCGCGCTCTCGGCTTGGGAAGCTGCGATCATGTGGGCCGGATCAGCCCCTGAAACGGGCGAACGGTTGGGTCGCGGTCTTGGCGGTGATATCCGGCTCCACCGTGATTCACCGTGATTCACCGCTGTTCCCCGCCCGTTCCGGTGCGGCTGTGGTGCGGGGCTGACCGGCCACGGCTAATCGTCGACGCCCAGATCGGCGCGCATGGACTGCTTCAGTGCCCCCAGGTAAGGCCAGACCTCGTCGTGGAGTTCACCCTCCAGCGTCGCCAGTTCCTCCGCGTATGTGGAGGGTGCCGCTCCGTACTTCCTGAGCCTGCCGTACGCGGCGTTCAAACGCTTCTTTGCCGTGCTGGAGGCGCGCAACACCGTGTCCGGAACAACCATCTGGGATTCCGCGTAGCCGTCCCGATAGGCCAGCCTGCCCGCCTCCAGATTCTTCAGGGACGTGTCAACGTCCTCGTCGCGTTGCAGCGCGTGAAGATAGTTGGTCATCGCCGTCAGGTACTGGCGTGAGGCGGTGTTCAGTGTGATGTAGCAGGTGCGCCGCCGTTCAAGGCTCTCGCGCTGCCGTTGTCTGGCCTGCTCTGCCCGGAGCAACTCCTCGGCATGACCGCGTTCCTCGCGCCGCTGGTCAGCGGCGGCCTGGAGCTCCATGCGCTTGGTGCGGTCCGCGCGGTTCTGTGTCAGCAGCGCTGCTCCCAGCGTTCCTGCCACGCCTACCATGGCGATCAACAACCCCGCCCAACCGGCGCCCATGATGCCCCCTTCGTGAAGCCGGAAGAACTCGCCCCACGGCAGGTACTCCCCCGGTACGCCTCAGCGGAACCCTCGGGCCTTTCCAGGCTGTTGCCGGGAGCCCTGGAACAGGGTCTCGCCCATCACGCGGGGGCACACGAGCCCTGCGTTCTCGAGCAGGACCAGTTTGGAAGATCGCGTAACTGGGTCCTGCCCGACCTGGCGAGACGCTGACCTGGACTGTTTCGAGTCGTCAGCTGGTGTTCCCCGTCGCCCCCGTCCGTTCCTGCCGGATCGGGCACGCTGGTGCGCGGGCGGCTCTCTCCCGGCTTCCTGGGAAGGGGAGGCCGGGAAGAGAGAGGGCCTTGTCGGGTCTAGTCGACGGTCACGCGGTCGCCTGCGGCCGTCGGGCCGATACTGCGCTCACCGCGGAGCCGCAGACCAGGACTGCTGACAGCGCGATCAAGTTGGTCAGGACGTCCTGGATCTGTGCGGCGGGGACGTAGATGACCACGATGACGACGAGGACGGCAGGCCGGCCTCGCAGTCGGGGGAATGAAGGTGGGTTCGCCGAGGTCACACTCATAGCAGTACCTCCTGGGTGCCCGCCCGCCGATCGCTGCTCTTGCCGGGAGGCCTGCGCAGCGATCGGCGGGCTTTTGCGTCGGGCCACTGTGATGTAGATCTCCCCTCGGCGCGTGTCGAAGTAACGGTGCGTAAGGGTGATCTGATTCTTGGTCATGAGGTGCGGGGGTGTGCGAAGTCATGGCCCGGGGCTGGGGCCTGCTGCGTCGCCGGACCGGGGAGAAGGCTCCGGGCCGGGTGGGGGACGTGCCCGCCCCGTACACGTCGTTGCGGTGCAGTGCCTGTGGCTGGATCGAGAAGGACTCGCGCAGCGGTAGTGGTCCCGGTCCATGCGGCGAGCCCGCAGGTCGGGGCCTTTGCCGCGCGGGATCTGAGTACGGACCTGAGTACGCTCACTCATGCTCCGCGGCATGACGCGCGCCACACTCCACGGCATGGACCACCTACCACCACCGGCCGAGGAGTTGCGGATCCTCGACGCGGAGTTGTGGCAACTCGACGCTCGCCGGGCCCAGTTGCTGGCCCGACGTGCCCAGCTGATCGGTCTCCTCCAGCCGGCCTTCCCGCCCGCTCCGCCGGTGCCGCGGCGGCCCGAGACCACCGCGCCCCGTGTGCAGAACGTGCTCCTCGTCCTCGGCGGCGTCCTGCTGACCGTCGCCGCGATCGCGTTCACCCTGGTCAGCTGGGGGCACCTGGGGATCGCCGGGCGGTCCGTGGTGCTCGCCACGGTGACTGCGGCGGCGCTCGGCGCTCCCGTGCCCCTGCTGAAGCGCGGGCTGCGCTCGACGGCGGAGACGCTGGCGGGCCTCGGTCTGGCGCTGACGGTGCTCGACGCGTACGCGCTGCACGAGGTCGCGCTGACGGCCGCCGACGGCACGGGGTACGCGGCCGTCGCGGCGGCGTTCCTGGCCGGGGTGTGGTGGGGATACGGCAGGGGACTCGGTTCCCTGCGCATCCCCTTCCCCGCCGCGCTGGCCGCCGCCCAGTTCCCCCTGCTGCTGTGGGCGGTGGCAGCCGACGCGGGCCCGCACGCGATCACGGCCGCGCTGTTGCTGACGGCCGCGTTCGACACGGTCGTCGCGCTCCGGACGTCCGCGAGGTCCCTGCGCATCGCCGCCGCCGTCGGCGCGTACGGGACGGGCGGCTGGGGCGTGGCGGTGGCCTGCGTGCTCTCCTGGGAGGCCGTCGGCCCGAACGCCGCCGCCCGTGCGGCGGTGCTCCTCGCCCTTGCGGCGGCGATCGCGCTGTACGCCGCATGGCGCGTCCCGCAGCAGGGCCTTGCCACCGGCGCCGCGGTGACCGGCGGGCTGCTCCTGGTCGCGGCGCTCGGCGGCGTCCCGCGCGCGTCGCTGCCCGGCGTGTGGACGGTGCCCGGCTATCTGGCCTGCGGGGTCGGGCTGCTGTCGGCCGTCCGCTGTCCACTCCCTGAACCCGTGCGGCGCGGTGTCGCCCGGGCGTCGGCCTCCGTCCAGACCCTGGCGGTGGTGTGGGCACTGCCCCTGGTCGTCGTGGCGCTGCTGGGGCCGGTCGGATGGACGGGACGGGCCTGGTCCGGGGCGCCGTCGGACCTGCGCGCCGCGGTGACGGTCTGGGCGCCCTGGCCGGCGGACGCGGCGGCCGCGCCGCTGGTGCTCGCGGTCGTCGCGGCGGTTCTGGCCGGGGCGGCCCGCGCCACCGCGGCCTGGCGCGACCAGGCCGCGGCCGGTGCCGTGGTCCTGGTCTGGGCGAGTGCGATCGTCCTCCCGGTCACATTGCAACTCCCTTACGTGGCAGGGCTGTTCGCGCAGGGGCTGACGGCTGTGGCGGCGCTGGCCGTGGCGGCGTACGCGCGTCGGACGCCGACGTCCCTCACCGCCGTCCTCCTCTCCCTGCTCACCGCGGTCGGCCTCGCGCTCCTCTCGCTCGCCTCCCAGGGCGCGACCCTGGCCGTGCTCGCCGCGCTGACGGGGATCTTCGCGGTGGCCGCCGCACACCGGCGTCTGACCGCCGTCTGCGCGAGCGCGTCCCTGGCCGGTGCGGCGGGTCTGGCGTGTGCGGTGGGTGCCGCCGCGGGCCGGCCGCCCGCGCACACGGCGCTGCTGGTCCTGATCGTCCCGGCCGCCGCGGCCCTGCTCGCGGCGCGGGTCCCGCGGACCGCGGTTCCGGTCGAGGCCACGGGCGCCGTCGCGGGGCTCCTGGCCATCGGGCTGGCCGTCACCGACGCACCCGTGCTGGCCCTCGTACTGGCCCTGTGCGGGGTGATCGCCGCGGGCACCGCCGTGCGCGCGGACCGACGTCAGGCCGGGTACGCGGCCGCCGCGCTGTTCGTGCTGGCCACCTGGGTGCGGCTCGGGTCGTGGGCCGTGGGCACCCCGGAGGCGTACACCCTGCCGGTGACCGTCCTGGCACTGGTCGTGGGCTTCGTCCGGCGCCACCGGGACCCCGAGGCCTCGTCGTGGACGGCGTACGGCCCCGGGCTCTCGGCGACGCTCGTGCCGAGCCTGTTTGCGGCGTGGGCCGACGCGGACTGGCCGCGCCCCCTGCTGCTCGGCACGGCGGCCCTCCTCCTCACCCTGCTGGGCGCCCGCCACCGGCTCCAGGCGCCGCTCGTCCTCGGCGGGAGCGTGCTCGTACTGGACGCGCTGCACGAACTCGCCCCCTACCTGGTGCAGTTGGCGGGCGCGCTCCCCCGCTGGCTGCCTCCGGCGCTCGCCGGGCTGCTGCTGCTCGTGCTGGGCGCGACGTACGAGCAGCGGATCCGGGACGCCCGGCGGGTACGGGAGGTGCTGGGACGTATGCGCTGAGGGAGACGGCTACGGCATCCGGACGGCGAGCGGCGATGCCGAAGCAGACCGGTGTCGCCGGAAATCCCCGCCTTGGCCTTGCTCGTCTTCAGAGCCTTGACGTACGCGTTCCAGGTCCAGCACCCACGGCTCGACGCCGAAGCCGATGCTCCGCCGGGTCTTCGAGGGCGAACCCTACGGCGCCGGGCCGGAGACTTCCGGTCGGCCGCGGCATCCACCAGATCTGGTCGGGCTCCGCGCACTTCCGGCGATCTGCCCTTGCCGACCGGGCCGGGACCGCTCACGAAGGCCGACGCCCACCGCGGTCAGGTTCTACGGCCTCCGTCACACCGGGCACACGCCGTCCACGTGGTCCGGTGTCACCCTCAAGGACACCATGGTCCGCGCCGGGCAGTCCTCCGAGAGGGCCGCGCTGATCCATCAGGGGCAGGACCACACGCCCCGCGCCGGCGGCAGGAGGGCAGAGTCCGAGGCGCTCACGGCCCGACCGGCGCGACAGCCGATCGTGTCCCGCCTGCTCCGTCCGTCCTGGGAGCAGAGCGGAGTCCACTCGACCAAGGGCGACAGCGCAGCTACACATCATGCCGGTACATGGACTGCGGTTGGTACATGTCCATGAAGCGCACGAACGTCTATGCCGACCCCGAGGACCTGGCGATCCTCACGGAGGCGGCCAAACGTCGGGGTGTGAGCGAGGCCGAGATCATCCGTCAGGGCATCCATCTCGCAGCCATGGCGAACCGGGTCTGGGACGAGCCGCTGTTCTCGCGCACCTTCGAGGGGCCGGGCCGGACTCCGTCCAAGGCCGAGGTCCGCGACGCGGTCGCCGACGCGGTCCGCCGTGAGACGGGCTCCGGAACCACTGCGTGATCATCGTCATCACGGACACGTCCGGCCTCCTGGCCGCCCTCGACTCGACGCACCCGGAGCACGGAGCGGCGAACGAAGCGATCATGTCCGCCGGGCTCTTGGTCATGTCCCCGCTCCTGCTTGCGGAACTCGATCACGTGGCTACGCGTGAGCTCGGGCGAGAGGCGGCCGTCAGCGCGGTCGACGACCTTCGCCGCTGGGTGAGCCGGGGCCGGGTCGTCATGCCGGAGATCACGGAAGACCACCTGGGCGCGGCCCAGTCCGTCCGCGCCCGCTACCACGCCCTGGACCTGGAACTGGACCTGGACCTTGCGGGCGCGGTGAACGTGGCGCTGGCCGCGGACTACGACACCGATGCGATCCTCACCCTCGACCGACGCGACTTCCGCGCCGTACGGCCCTTGAGCCGGCACGAGGCATTCCGGGTCCTGCCCGACGACCTGCCGCTGTGACGAGGGGCTTCCGGTTCGAAGTACCCGCTGCCGAAAAGGACTTCGGCAGTCGTCGCCTCCGCTGTGTACGCGACACCCTTCGGGCTTGCTGAGGGAACGGCAGGCTGACGCCTGCTGGTGCGGGGAGAGCGTGACACGAACAGTGAAACCGCAGGTCGACTCTGTGTTCCGATGC
Source organism: Streptomyces sp. TE5632 (assembly GCF_054061295.1). NCBI lineage: Bacteria > Bacillati > Actinomycetota > Actinomycetes > Kitasatosporales > Streptomycetaceae > Streptomyces > Streptomyces sp. TE5632. Next base: position 2,784,161 of record NZ_JBSSEA010000003.1, read on the forward strand.
CGGAAGGGTTACGCGTAAGGCTGCCGCGCGACGTTCGTACCCTCCACATGCCCGATCTTCGTGCGCTTCACGGGCTGCAGGCTCCCCGGGAAACCTCGGCACGGTGCAAGCCCCGGTCTGCCGGCCCGGGCCTTCAGTGCGGAACGGGTGACGAGAGTCGAACTCGCGCTCTCAGCTCGGGAAGCGACGGCGCTTCTCAGGCCATGTGGCCTCTGACCTGGTCGTACGCGGCTGATACCGGGCCGTCGGCGTGCCGGATCACACCGCTGTTCACCGTGGCTGTCCGCTCTCACGGGCACGCTGTGGGCACGCGCCAGGGGCGCCGAGCCGCAAGCGGCGCTTGGCGGACCGCGGCGAGCTCGGTGCCCTGTCGCGGGGAGCGGCCCGGGGATGGTCGTTGCAACCGCACAGGGTGGGTACTTTCAGCCGCCGTACGGCTCCACCGGACTCAGGGCACTCCGAGTCCTCCATCCAACCCGGAGCGGTTCACCGACAGGTGTACCGATGCCCCCTGAGGCCGTGTGCCGGGCCACGAGCCCGGCATGATCCGGACGGAGAGACTGTCCCCGCACGGGCGGCCCGGCGGAACCCCCCGTCCGCCGGGCCGCCCAGCGGCTCAGCTCCCGAGCCGCACCGGCAGCGTCGAGGAACTGTTCGAGAACAGGGACGGCACCGGCACAAGGTCGTCCGGATCGACGGCCAACGACAGATCCGGATACCGCTCGAACACCGCAGGAAGGGCCAGTGCCGCCTCCAGACGTGCCAGTGGTGCGCCGAGGCAGAAGTGCGGACCGTTGCTGAAGGCCAGGTGCCTGCGCTGCTCCCGGGTGATGTCGAAGCGGTCGGCGTCCTCGCCGTGCTGGGCCGTATCACGTCCGACAGCGCTGAACGGAGCCATGATCGCCTCGCCCTTCGGGATGCGTACTCCGGCGATCTCGACATCCTCCAGTGGATAGCGGAACGGGAAGTTGCCGATCGGAGCATCCCAACGCAGCGTCTCCTCCACCACCTTCGCCCAGGTTTCCGCGTCCCCCCGTACGGCGATCTCCCGCTGGTCGGGGTGGGTCAGCAGCGCGCGTACCGCATTGGTGATCAGGCTCAGCGTGGTTTCCTGTCCTGCCGAGAGCATGAGCAACAGCGTGCCGACCAGCTCCTCCTCGCTCAGCGCGTCCGGGTCGGCGGCGCGGGCCGCGATCAGCGCGCTGGTGAGGTCGTCGCCCGGCTCACGCCTACGGCCCTCGACCACCCGCGCCAGCAGCTCGTACTGCTCGATCTGGCTCGCCTGGACCTCCTCGGGCCGCAGATCGGAGCGGAAGATGTTGTCCATCAGCTCCTGCAGACGAGGACGCTCGTCGGCCGGCACCCCGAACAGTTCGCAGATGACCTGCATGGGCACGGGGTGCGCGAAGTGCCGGCGGAGGTCGACGCTGCCGTCGGCCGCGGCGTGCGACGGCAGGTCGTCCAGCAACCGCCCCACGATCTGCTGGATACGGGGACGCAGCTCCTGCACCCGGCGCGGGGTGAACGTCTGGGTGACGAGTTTGCGCAGGCGGCGGTGCTCCTGGCCGTCCGAGGTCACCATGTTGGTGACCTTCACCATGCCGATGAGCGGCCAGCCGTCCGCTATCTCACCCCGGATGATGGCGTTCCAGTTACGCCAGTCCTTGCTGAAACGAGCGTCGGTGACCATGTCGTTCAGCAGGGCGTGGTCGGTCACCGACCAGGCCGTCACCTCCCCGGGCAGCCGGACCCGCACCACGGGGCCCAGCTCGCGGAGCCTGGCGGCCTCGCCGTGATGGTCCTTTCCGTGCGGATCCAGAGTGATGACAGGTACGTGCCCCTCGGCGGAGGAGTTCGTGGACGACGTCATGCTGGGCTGCTCCTTGTCTCAAGGACCCGCCGCCGTGCGGGGGTCTTTTCGGATGTGAGGGTTCGAGGAATCACGGCCCCGCGCCGGTCGGTACACGGGCCGATATGCGGGCTGCGGAGAACGCCGTGGGCAGTGCCACCGGCACCCTGGTCCAGGGAGAGGGGCGCCAGGCCAACTCGTCCGCGGAGACGGCGAGCCTCATGTCCGGCAGCAGATGCAGAGCGGTCTGCACCGCGGTACGGGTGATCAGCCGTGCGGGCACCTGCGCGGGACACATGTGCGGGCCCGCGGAGAAGGCCAGATGGGAGCGGTTGCCCCACCCGTCGTCCGGACCGTCCTGCCGGACCTCCGGATCGTCGTTCGCGGCGGCGAGCCCGAGGATGAGGCAGTCGCCGCGGCGGATGAGCCGGCCTCCCAGCTCGGTGTCGTGGAGCGCGTACCGGGCGGGCATGTTGTTCATGGGCGGATCGCGCCACAGCGCCTCGTCGAGGGCGTCGTCCACGCCGAGCTGTCCGCCGTGCAGCCGGGCGGCGAACCGCGGATCCGTGAGCATGAGACGGAGCGTGTGGGATATCCACGCCGTGACCGTCTCGTTGCCCGCGGAGATCATCACGACGATCGACTGCAGCCGCTCCGCCTCGTTGCGCAGATTCGGGTGGTTGATGAAGACCGTCGTCATGTCGTCGGCCGGATTCCGCCGACGCTCGCGCACCGTGTCGAGAAGGATCTGCTCGAAGGTGCGGTTACCCGCCTGGGAGTCGTCCGCGCTGCCGAACAGGGCGATGAGCGCGGCGAGCAGTTCGCGGCCCTCCACACTGTCCAGGCCGAACAGCGAGGCGAGGGAGAGCATCGGGACGATCGTGGCGTACTCGTTGACCAGATCGGCGCTGCCGCGCTCGGAGAACGCCGCGATCAGATCCGTGCACAGCGCCTCCACCTCACGACGTACCCTGCGCTGGTCCATCCGCGCGATGCCGTCGTCGAGAGGCTCACGCAGGCGCCGGTGCTCGGGGCCGTCGGCCCCGATGACGTTGGCACGCCAGCCCATCATCGGCAGGAGCCCCGAACGCGGCGGGACGATCCCCTCGTTGAGGTCGCGCCAGTTGCGGGCGTCGCGGGAGTACAACTGCTCCTGCCGGGTGATGGTCAGCATCTCCCGGTACCCCATCACCAGCCAGGCGGGGACACCCGGCTCCAGCTCGACCTTCGCGACGCTGCCCCACTTCTCGCGGAGGTCGCGGTACACCGCGCGCGGATCGGAGGACCCGACCACGGCGGCGAGCGGAACCGGACCGGTGCCGTGGTGTGCGTGCGCCGGGCACCCCGGCGGCGGCATGCTCACGAGGTGGCCCCCGCCGCACTCATGCCCGACACGTGCTGCACCAGGGTGATCAGGGCATCGACCGATGAGGTCTGCTGGCGGGCGTCGCAGGTCACGATGGGTGTCTCCGGGAGCAGATCGAGTGCGCCGCGCAGCTCCTCCTCCGAGTACAGCTCGCTGTCCGGGAACTGATTGACCGCCACCGCGAACGGAAGTCCCCGGATCTCCAGTTGTTCCAGGACGTCGAAGCTGTCCTCCAGTCTGCGGGTGTCGATCAGCACGAGCACCCCCAGCGCGCCTTCGGCCAACCCCTCCCACAGATCCCAGAACCGCCGCTGCCCCGGGGTGCCGAACAGATACATGACCAGCCGGGAGCTGAGCGTGACACGGCCGAAGTCCATGGCGACGGTGGTGGTCGTCTTGCCTTCCAGACCGGCCAGTTCGTCGACGCCCACACTTGCTTCCGTCATGACCTCCTCGGTGCGCAGCGGTTCGATCTCGCTGACGGACCCGACGAACGTCGTCTTGCCCACGCCGAACGCGCCCACGACGAGGATCTTGACGGCCTGCTGCACCGTGTCGGGCAAGTAACGGTCAGCGGAGCCGACGGAGACCATCCAGTACCTCCTGTAGCAATTGCTTGTCGGGCTGTGCGGCCCGTGGAACACCGGAGCGCGCGGACAGGTGTCCGCTGTCGACGAGGTCGGACGCCAGCACCTTCACCAGACTGACGGGCAGTTGGAGATGGGCGGCGGCCTCCACCAGCGACAGGAGCCGCTCGCACATCCGTGCGAGGGCGATCTCCTCCCTGGTGGCGGAGAGGGGGAGGGCCCGAGGAGGGTCGACCGCGATCAGGAGTGTTTCGACGCCGATGGTGTTGCGGGAGGGCCGGGAGCGTCCCTTGGTGATCACGTACGGGCGTAATGCGCCGTTCGTGAAGCCCGCTCCCGACCCGCTCACGCGGAGCCCTGGCGCGGCGGGCTGCTGAGGTTGTGCGCGCCGATCTTCATCACCTGCGCCTGCATCTGCCGCGCGACGAGCTTGGGGTCGACCACCGGTCCCGTCACCACGGCGAGATGCGCGCCGTTGGCACTGCGCATGAACAGGAAACCCCCGTTGAACTCCACCATCTGCTGGTGCACGGTGCCGCCGTCCTCACCGAACTCCCGCCCGAGACCACGACCGAGCGACTGAAGGCCCGAACAGCTCGCCGACAGCCGGTCGGCCAAGTCACGGTCCACACCCTCCGAGTTGGCCAGCAGCAGACCATCGGAACTGAAGACGATCGCCAGCCGTACGCCGGGCACCGCGGTGACCTCGGAGATCATCCAGCCGCGCTGCTCAGGGTTTTCCACGTAATTCATGCTCACATCTGTCCTTCCGAGGAATCGGGTTCGGGGGAGGGGGTGTACGGGTGGTCGTACGAGGTGGGGTCCGGAGGTACGGCTCCGGTCGGCGGGGGTGCGGATCCGGTCGAGGGGGACGTGGTCCGGCCGCCCTCGAAGAACTGCTCCATCCAGTCGCCCGCGTCCTCCGGTGAACCCGGCGGAGTGACGGCGGTCGGCGCCTCCTGGACCGCGGGGACGTACCCGTCACGCCGTGACCGGCGCTGGGGCAGCCGGCGGTGACGGGCGCCCGGAGCACGCGTGGCGGGCGGGGGCGGCTCGGCCGACGGGGCGGGCTCGGCGGCGGACTCCGGGGCCTGTACGGGAACGGCGTGATCGGAGGCGGCGGCCGGCGGGGACTCGGGGGAGGGCGCGGCGGCCGGCGGCGCCGGTGGAACAGGGGGCTGTGCGGGGAGCACACGTCCGCCGGGCGTCCCGGCGGGCTCGAGAGTCTTCAGGAGTTCGAGAGGCACCAGGATCACCGCACGGACGCCACCGTACGGTGACGGACCGAGGTCGACGCCGAAGCCGTGACGGTGCGCGAAGCGGCCGACCACCGCGAAACCGGTCTGCGGGATCTCGCCGACGTCTCCGACGCCCAGGAGGCGGCGGCCCGAGACGATCTCGCGCGCCTCGGTCAGCCGGTACTCGTCCAGGCCCAGGCCGCCGTCGTCCACCTCGATGACCGCGCCGCGCTGCACCGTGCGCACGGTGACCGACACGCTGGTCCTCGGCGGTGAGTACTCGGTCGCGTTGGCGAGCAGTTCCGCGACGAGGTGGATCAGGGGTTCGACCACCGACGCGGTGATGCCGACATCGGGATCGCCGGTCACCTCGACACGCTTGAACGAGACGATCCGGCCCGAAGCGGCGCGCACCACGTCGACCAGCGCCAGCGGCTTCTGCCACTGCTGGCCGGGCCACTCCCCGCACAGCACCTTGAGACTCTGGGCGTGCCTGGCCTGCTGCGTCGCCGCGTGGTCCACCTGCATCGTGGCCTCGAGCAGGCCCGAGTCGCCGGGGTGCCGCTCCGCCACACCCGTGATCGTGGCCTGGATCCGGTGCGCCGAGGTCTGAATCCGGCTCGCCAGCTCCACCAACGCGATGCGATGCGACTCCTCACGGTCGTCGATCGCCTCGGACACATCCGAGAGCAGCTTGTCGAACCACTTGGAGAGCTCCACCACCAGGGGCTCCCCGCTTTCCGGGGACGAGGGAACCTCGTTCCTGGCAAGAGCGGCGGGAAGCCGCTTCGCCACGAGGAACTCAGCTTCCTGGAGGGCCGCACCGGATTGCTTGCGCACATATGTGTGCCATTCGGCATCGCGGCGCGCGGCCTCCGCCTCCCGCTCACGTATCTCGGTGCGCAGGCGTGCTGCCTCCGCCACGCCTGCCCGGTGCTGCCCGCTCAGGCGGACGAGGCAGCCGAGGGCCAGAAGGGAAACGGCCGCATAGACCACGGCCGCAGCCACGCCGATGCCGGCGACGGGGACCATGGCCGCCGAGAACGCGAGGAACGTGAGCACGAGAGCCACTGCCCAAAGGGCTCTGCTCCCTCGGGGTTCGAGAGTGGACGCGGGGGAACGAGCCATGGAAAACCTTTGAGTCGGCGGTGGGTCGATGTCCGGTGGGCGCGAGGCGTAGGACGTCAAGAGCTGTGCGATGGGGGGAGGACCGGGGGAGCGGCAGTACGGGGACACGAAGCCCCGAACGCACCGTCGGCATGGCCCGGGTCGGTCATCGTCTTCATGGAGGACCACTTCTGCACCAGAGGTTGTTTGAAGATCGTATCTTCGATTCACCGCAACGGAAGTGTGACGTTCTGTGAACTTTCCTTGCATGCTTTCCACTTGGGTACGCCGACCCGCAGGTCACCGGCGCGGGAACCCTGTTGGGCGGGCCGGGCAAGGGAATGGGTGCGGTGAAGGACAACCGGCCGACAAGTCATCAGGCGGTGCGGCTTCTCACCGCCTTGCTTCCTGACGGGGGCCCCCTCAACCCGCAGAACTTGACAGGGAACGACTCCTTATCGGGCGTCCACGCCGAGAAGCGGGTCGAGGAACGGGAGGTGGCCGTTCGGACCGAGGGCCTGTACCGGCACCTGCTCCGCCCGCACATCCTCCCGGCGTTCGGTGGGCTCGACCTGGACGAGGTCACCGCTCCGCGCGTACGCCGAGTGGCGCGCCGAACGGCTCCGCACCACCCGAGCCAAGACCACCGTCGCCACGGCGTACCGCCTCCTCAAGGGCATTCTCGAAACGGCTGTCGACGACGACCTGATCACGCGCAACCCGTGCCGGATCAATGGGCCGGGCAAGGAGTCGGCGGCGGAACGGCGCATCGCCACCGTCGCCCAGGTCGACGCGCTCGCCGACGCGATCGGCATCCGCCGGCGGCTCATGGTCTACCTCGGCGCCTACGGTCCGATGCGGCCGGAGGAACTGGCCGGCCTCCACCGTCGGGACGTCGACCACCTCGTGATCCGCGTGCGGGTCGCCGAGCCGGAGCGGATCAACGGCAAGGGGGTCCCCGGGGTCGACCGAGTCCGGTGCGGGTGCTCGCGTCGCTTCACCTCCTCCCGGCCTTCCTCCGGGAGGAGGTGAAGCGACGCCTCGACCGGTTCGCCGAGAAAGGCCCCCGATGGGCTGGTCTTCGCAGGAGGGAAAGGGGCCGCTTTCCGACGCGCCTTGTTCGGGCGGAAGTGGCGTCGGGCTCGCACGGCCGCCGGTCTCCCGGACGGCTTCCGCTTCTACGACCTGCGCCACACCGGACACACCCTGTCGACCCGCTCGGGCGCCACCCTCCGGGACACGATGGTGCGCGCCGGCCGGTCCTCCGAGAAGGCGGCGCTGACCTGTCAGCACTCCGACGAGGACCGGCAACGGGAGGCCGCCGCCGGGCTGGGCGGCGGCCTCGTACGGGCCGAACGTGCGAAGCACCACGACGACGACCGTGCGCACCACAAGGAGGAGCCGTAGGCGAGCTAATGGTGCGGGTTGTGGTGCGGCGCCCGCTCACCGGTCTGGACAACAAAGAACCCCCGGGTCCATGACCTGGGGGTTTTGCTTGGAGCGGGTGACGAGAATCGAACTCGCGCTCTCAGCTTGGGAAGCGACGGCGCTTGTCAGGCCATGTGGCCTCTGACCTGGTCGTACGCGGCTGACACTGGGCCGTCGGCGTGCCGGATCACACCGCTGTTCACCGTAGCTGTCCGCTCTTACGGGCACGCTGTGGGCACGAGGAGGCGGCGAGCTGACGTGCGGGGCCTGCGGGAGTCTTGGTCATGTCCCTTGGCGCGGTGCAAAGGCGTCGGGTTGATCTTCGTCGGGATAGATCTTGTCCATGCTGCCTTCGGGGAGGTGGCGGCGGGGGGAGGCGGTCCATTCGTCGTGCATCTCGATGAGGACGGCGGTGGTGAGGCGTTCGAGAGCGTCGGGGTTGGGGAAAATCTGGACGATGGCGACCACGAACGGGTGACGCTTTGTGTGTCGGCGCCGCGGACCGGTCGCGCGGTGCTGATGAGTGGGCGACCTGGCCGGGCGGATGGTGGAGGACTGACGGCACATCGAAGCTCCGTTGTGTGCGGGGGGCCTGGGAAGGCCGCCTGCGCAACGGAGTTTCGTTGCGTACGGTTGCGTACCCGCCCGGCATCGTCACCCCGCCGTGACCTGCGCACCTGCAGGATCGCTCCGACTGTGAAGCCGCCCCGAGTGCGCGCTGTGAAGCCGCCCCGAGTGCGCCGGTGTGGTGGGGCTGGGCTGGCAGGGCGTCGCTGTCCGGTTTTACGATGGGGTGCCCGGGCGGGTGTGTGAAAGCGCGGGTTCGGGGTGGGATGCTGCAGGGGGACCCCGGCCCGATTCCAGCGGGCCGGGGTCCTTGTGCTGTGCCGGGGTGGCGGTTGGGTCAGCGTCCGCCGTGTCCGCCGTGTCCGCCGAATCCTTCGTTCCCGCCGTGTCCGCCGAAGTGGTGGCCGACGACCCGGAAGCTGGCCACCACTCCGTCCTCGACGAAGACGCTGCCCTCGACGGGGCAGGGGACCACGCCGTCGCTGGAGCTGTGCGGTCCGACGGTGGCGATGGGGGCGCCGTTGTCGCAGGTGGCTCCGCGGAAGACCTCGACGCTCCTCCGGCTGTCGTTGCGGATGTTCAGGCTGCGGGAGCCCAGGCCGCTCACGATGGTGACGCAGCCGCCCGGGTTGTCCGAGTAGGAGCGCTCGTTGATGTGGATCCGGCCTTCGAAGTCCCGGTCTTCGAAGCCCCGGTCTTCGAAGCCCCGGCCTTCGTTGCCCTTGCCGGATTCGCCGCCCAGGGGGGCCGCGGCGGGGACGGCCGCCTGCTGGACCATGGGGGCGGCCGCCTGCTGGACCGCGGGGGCGGCCTGGGCCGGCCCGTAGGCGGCCGCCGAGGCGTAGGTGATACTGGTGACGGCTAGGCCCGCGGCAACCGCGACGGCCGCCGCGGTAACGACGGTGGGACGGGTACTCATCACGTGCTTCTCCTGTCTCGGGGGATCGGCCGGCCGGCCGACTCGTGATGAACGTACTGACCGGTTCTCATATCTGTCATATCGGGACATGAGGGAAAGTCGGCAAATTGACTCCGATCAGGTCACAGGAGGGGCTCGCATGCCGTGCCATGGCGTGCTGACGTGTAATCAGATGTCTTTTTCTGTAGTGGACTTGATGCACCGATACGCTGTCCGGGGGACTTTTCCGACACCCGCTCACCCCCAGCCGCAGCGTGTCGTTCGTTGACACATCAGGTCAAACCGGTATTCCCGTCGTACTGCCGGGTGACGGACGGGGCGCTCGAGCGCGCGGGCGGGCCCGTGACGTGACGTGTTGCCGTCCGCAGGGTGACGTTCCCCCTGGTCACGGACAACGGGTGGTTACGCTGCGGGGGCGAGGTCTTGCGTCGTCAGTGCCCTGGTTTCGAGCGGGGTGGCGTACCCGTGGACGGGGTGCTTGCGCAGACGGGTGTGGTTGTACTCGACCTCGATGACCCTGTTGTCCAATGGGGTGAACCTGAGGTGATCTGTCGGCTGGGTGCGACTGGGCCGTGAGACTGCGGTTGGCGGTCTGATCCAGCAGTGGCGCATCGTTCGGCCGAAGGGCGGGGTGGTGTGGTGTCGATGGGGCGGGGATCAGGGGCAGAGGTCCCGCAGGTGACACGGCAGGTGGCTCTCGCCGCCTTCCCCGAGGGCTGCCTGGCCATGCGCGTCCGAGACGAGCTCGGCCCGCTGTTCGATGGCGAGGTGTTCAGGTCCGCCTTTGGTGTCCGGGGGCGTCCTGGTGTCTCGCCGGGACAGCTGGCCCTTGTCTGGTCCTGCAGTTCGCCGAGAACCTGACCGACCGCCAAGCCGCGCACGCAGCAAGGGCAAGGATCGGCTGGAAGTACTTGCTCGGAGTTGAGCTGTCGGACCCTGGGTTCGACTTCACCGTGCTGACCGGGTTCCGCGACCGGCTCCTGGCGCACGGGATGGAGGAGACGGTCCTGGACCTGCTGTTGCGGCGATTGGTGGAGCTGGGACTGGCCGCCCCCGGGGGCCGGCAGCGCACCGATTCCACACATGTCGTGTCTGCAGTAAGGGACTTGAACCGTCTGGAGTTCGTCGGAGAGACGCTCCGGGCGACCCTGGAGGCGGTCGCGGTCGCCGCGCCGGCATGGCTTCGAACGTGGAGGGACCCGTCCTGGCAGCAACGCTATCGGGCCCGGGTGGACGCCTACCGCTTGCCCGGTGCCCAGGACGAGCGGGACGAGTTGGCGCGGCGGATCGCCACCGACGGATACCGGCTGCTTGAGACAGTCTTCACACCCACGGCACCGGGCTGGCTGCGGGAGGTCCCCGCCGTCGTCGTCCTGCGGACGGTGTGGCTGCAACAGTTCGGCCGCACGGTGACCGACGGGATCGAGGAGGTGGCATGGCGGGGCAAGGAGGATTGCCCGCCCAGCAGAGCCGGGGTCACCCCGCCCTACGACGTAGATTCACGCTATGCCGTCAAGCGCGGGTCCGGCTGGGACGGTTACAAGGTTCACCTCAGCGAGACCTGCGACGACCCCGCTGAGGCCGGGCGCCCGCACGTGATCACCCACGTCATCACCACCGATGCCACGGTCCACGACGCGGCGGTCGTCGAGCAGATCCACGATCGTCTCGACGACAAGGGCCTGCTGCCGTCCGAGCACCTCCTGGACTCCGGCTACGTCTCCGCCGAACTGCTGCTGACCTCGCCGGTGGAACGCGGTGTCGAAGTCGTTGGTCCGGTCAGGCCCAACAGCACCCGCCAGGCTGTCCAGGCCGCCGGCTATGGCAAGACATCCTTCAGCGTCGACTGGGACGCCCGGCAGGCGACATGCCCGAACGGGGCGAACAGCAGGTACCGGACTGAGGGTTACGACCACAGCGGCCGTCTGGCGGTCCGGATCCGCTTCGCCACCAGACATGTGCGCCCTGCCCGGTGCGCGACCAGTGCACCCGCTCAACCCAGTACGGCCGGCAGCTCACCGTCCGCCCGCAGGACCAAGACATCCTCCTCGAACGCGTCAGGGCTGAACAGGACACCAAGGAGTGGAGGGCCCGCTACGCGGCCCACGCGGGAGTCGAAGGCACCATCCACCAGGCCGTTGCCACCACCGGAGCCCGCCGCACCCGCTACACCAGCCTGGCGAAGACGCGCCTGGCCCACATCTTCATGGCCACCGCCATCAACCTGATCCGACTCGACGCTTGGTGGAACGGAACTGCACTCGCACCGACGCGCACTTCCCACCTCGCAGCCCTAGACCTCGCCGCGTGAGATCAATTGGGCAACAGGGTCCCTCGATGAGGCGGAAGACGCCGGCTCGGGCAGTCTCAGAGCTCGTAGCACGATCATGGTCGGGCCTCCTTGAGGCGTCGCCAGCAGATCAGGCCGCAGGCCAGGGAGACAAAGGCGTCGTGGAGTTCGGTGCGGCGTTCCCAGCGGACGGCCAGGCGTGTGAACCGGTGGACCAGGGCGAAGGTCTGCTCCACCACGTACCGGAGCCTGCCCGGGCCCTTGATGTTCGGGGCGCCCTTGCGGGAGACAGTCGGCAGGATGCGGCGCTTGCGGAACTCGTCGCGGTTCGGGTGGGAGTCGTGGCCCTTGTCGCCGAGCAGGGTCTCGGGACGGCGGCGCGGACGGCCGGGACGGCCGGGACGGCCGGCCACGGGCGGGATGCCGTCGACCGGGGCGAGGGTCTGGGTGACGTCATGGACGTGGGCCGCGGTGGTGAGGACCTTGAACGGGGTGCCGCGGCCGTCGCAGAACAGGTGGTGTGTGCTGCCCCTCTTGCGCCGGTCGACCGGCGACGGACCGATGCTGGAGCTGAACCCCAGCTCCAGGGGCGGGTGTTGCCAGGCCATATCCTTGTGGAGGGCGTAGAGGATGCCCTGCAGGCAGAGCCGGTCCGCCACCGGCTGTGGCCCGGCGACCGCTCGGGCCAGGGCGGCAGCAGCGGTTCGATCAGTGCCCACAAGTCGCCGTCCACGATCCACGGCCGAGTACTCACAGCATCACGAACGGCCGAATCGTCAGATCGGCCGCGCCCGACCAGGCCACTTCAACAAGATCGTGTTACGCGCTCGTAAGCGCTGTCCCGTGATCCCGCGAAGCTGAGGGTCATGCCGTGTCCGGGTCGGTGCCGATGGCACCGGCCGAGCGAAGCGAATGCCCGAGGTCTCCGGTGAGGATGCGGGGGTGGCGCCACCACCACACGTCGGGGCCGGGCAACCTGTGGAACTGATCGAGTGCTTGGCCGTCGTCGACGGTCGCGGCCTTGTACCGGTCGTCCAGAGCTTTGATCTGCGGGATCCAGACCTGGGCGACGTGTTCGTCCAGCAGGAGCCACGCCTCGTGCAGCCAGTTTCGGCAGTTTGATCAGAAACGGTTCGGGTTCCGGGGCGTTGGACGGGTGGGAGCGACCTGGTGGGGGACGCGCGGCATCTGTCGCCGTCGGCGCAGGAGGCCCTGTGGCTGCGGGCGGTGGCCGCGTTGGTGGCGGGGCGGGACTGTGAGGACGTGACAGCGGCCTTCGGGGTGTCGTTGAAGGCGGTCGACGCGCGGATGTCGGGCCCGGCCGGGTCGTGCTCGAGGAGGACGGCCAGGCCGCCGGGGCAGGTGTCCTTGATGACTCGGTGGATGGTCGCACTACTGGGCGGGGTACGTACGGCCGGGGCCGCCGTGGTGCGGGCGCCGAGTCGGGCCAGGACGTCCTGCGGGGCCTTTGTCGCCCGCCCGCCGATCGCCGTGAACGACTTCGCTCCGGTGACGACAGCGGAGCACGCGATCAGCAGGACTGCCACGAACGGGTGACGCTTTGTGTGTCGGCGCCGCGGACCGGTCGCGCGGTGCTGATGAGTGGGCGACCTGGCCGGGCGGATGGTGGAGGACTGACGGCACATCGAAGCTCCGTTGTGTGCGGGGGCTTGGGAAGGCCGCCTGCGCAACGGAGTTTCGTTGCGTACGGTTGCGTACCCGCCCGGCATCGTCACCCCGCCGTGACCTGCGCACCTGCAGGATCGCTCCGACTGTGAAGCCGCCCCGAGTGCGCGCTGTGAAGCCGCCCCGAGTGCGCCGGTGTGGTGGGGCTGGGCTGGCAGGGCGTCGCTGTCCGGTTTTACGATGGGGTGCCCGGGCGGGTGTGTGAAAGCGCGGGTTCGGGGTGGGATGCTGCAGGGGGACCCCGGCCCGATTCCAGCGGGCCGGGGTCCTTGTGCTGTGCCGGGGTGGCGGTTGGGTCAGCGTCCGCCGTGTCCGCCGTGTCCGCCGAAGTGGTGGCCGACGACCCGGAAGCTGCCCACCACTCCGTCCTTGACGAAGACGCTGCCCTTGACCTGGCGGGGGTGCACGCCGTCGCTGGAGCTGTGCGGTCCGACGGTGGCGATGGGGGCGCCGTTGTCGCAGGTGGCTCCGCGGAAGACCTCGACGGTCCTCCGGCTGTCGTTGCGGATGTTCAGGCTGCGGGAGCCCAGGCCGCTCACGACGGTGATGCAGCCGCCCGGGGCGGCCGAGTAGGAGCGCTCGTTGATGTGGATCCGGCCTTCGAAGTCCCGGTCTTCGTGGTCCTTGCCTTCGAAGTCCCGGTCTTCGTTGTCCTTGCCTTCGTTGTCCTTGCCTTCGTTGCCCTTGCCGGAGTCGCCGCCCAGGGGGGCCGCGGCGGGGGCGGCCGCCTGCTGGACCGCGGGGACGGCCTGGGCCGGTTCGTAGGCGGACGCCGAGGCGTAGGTGATACCGGTGGCGGCCAGGGCCGCGGCGGCCGCGACGGCCGCGGTAACGACGGTGGAACGGGTGATCATCACGTGCTTCTCCTGTCTCGGGGGATCGGCCGGCCGGCCGACTCGTGATGAACGTACTGACCGTTTCTCATATCTGTCATATCGGGACATGAGGGAAAGTCGGCAAATTGACTCCGATCAGGTCACAGGAGGGGCTCGCATGCCGCGCCATGGCGTGCTGACGTGTAATCAGATGTCTTTTTCTGTAGTGGACTTGATGCACCGATACGCTGTCCGGGGGACTTTTCCGACACCTGCTCACCCCCAGCCGCAGCGTGTCGTTCGTTGACACATCAGGTCAAACCGGTATTCCCGTCGTACTGCCGGGTGACGGACGGGGCGCTCGAGCGCGTGGGCGGGCCCGTGACGTGACGTGTTGCCGTCCGCAGGGTGACGTTCCTCCAGAACGTCTCGATGAAGGCGAAGACCTGACGTTGGCCTCAGGTGGGCATCACTGTGCACCTGAGGCCGGCCGGCGGGTCCATGCGAGCGTCCTGGAGGCGTGTCCGCCGCCCGCAGCGGGCTCTGTTCATGGTGATGTGGGCGGCTCGTCCGGCGGACCGGAACCTGGGTCATCGGGCCGGAGGCCGGGTGTCATCGACCTGGCCTCCTGGGAGAGGTGGCCCGGCCGTACCGGGGCGGGCCCGCTCAGAGCCACGGCGGCCATGACGACGATGATGCCCTGGATGACCAACGAGCAGACACCCAGGGGTTCCAGCCAGTTGCCGTAGTCGGCCTCGTCGGTGGGAATGGGCGTGGCACGGGTGACGATGTAGCCGATGGTGGTCAGCAACGCGGTGAGTCCTCCCACGACCCAGCCCAGCCGCGGTCCGCGGGTCAAAAGGAGAAGGGCGCCCGCAACGGCGCCGACCGCGGCGGCGATGAAACCGCCGATGAGGAAGGGCACGTCCGCGTCGGTGACCTCATAGGCGTGGATCCCGGCATCGGCCAGGAGAAGAGCTCCGGCCAGAACGCGCGCCCCGCCGTGCTCCGCACGGCCTCGCGGGGTGGAGGCAGGACTGTCCAGCATGATCCATCCCGTGCTCGATTTCTGGTCAACAGGTTCCACGCGCCACCGCGCGAGCAGGCCAGGGACATGATGCCCGTCGCCGCGGGCCAATCGCGGGCACACGGGGTGGCGTGTCCGGTGCCAGGCCCCTTCGTGCTTTTTTGCTCACCCATCCGCCCCCTTCACCGGCATCTGCACCGGTCCGAGCGGACGGTGTGGACCTCCCGCCATCCACGTCGTCGGCGGCGGGCGGCATGCTGTCGTAGACCTCGGCGGGCGGCCGCAGAAGCCGCTCGCCGCCCTCCTCACCGAAGCCCTTAGCACCAGACCCGCCGCCCCACGCCCGAGCCGGAGCCGGTCCTGATCGCCCGGGAGTGCTGCCGGCTGCTCCGGCCGGGGCACCGGCCCGCTCGCAGCGCCTCCTCGGCCACCCGTGAGACAGGGCGATTACGGCCCGTCGCGGCAGCCCCAAAGAGGCGGCGGTGCCCGGTGCGGGAGGCCCGGCAGCGGGCACGCGCATGATTCCTCCTGGTCGTGTACACAACCAGAAACCGCCGGCGGCGACCGCCACGGTTCGCGGCGGGCATCTTGCACCGGCGTGCCCGGGCGGCACACTTCCCGTGTGCCGCCCGGGCGGATCAGCACGCCGCCCGGTCGCTCACCTGACACAGGCAAGCCGGTTCACCCACTGGGACAGCGTGAGCGAGGCGGTCCGGGCCCCCCGGGCCGCGCCGGGCCGGCGGCGTCGGTGCCGCGCGCCGGGGCGGCACCCGGCCGCCCCGGGCAGGTACGACGGCTGCTGCCCGCCCGAACCGTGTGCCAGGGCCTGGCGAAGAGAGGACAGGTGTGCGGCCACGGCCGCGAGACAGTGGTGCTCCTCCCGGCAGCCGGGGCAGGTCGCCAGGTGGGTGCGGACCGCGCTCGCCTCGCCGGGGTCCAGGACGTTGAGGGCGTGTCCTTCGAGCAGGTCGCCGATGGTGCGGCAATCCTGGGCGGGAGTGAACATGGCGAATCCCTTCGTGCCGGGGCGCGAATCGCACCGTCAACGGGGCCGGTGTGCGGCTGGCGCACCGGTACCCGGCTCCGTTTCCTGACCTCACCCTCGCCCAGGAACGGCCCCGTGCGCGTCGTCCCCGGGCAGCAATTCCCGGGTACCACGGCCGCGGTATCCGGCAGGCCGGCCTACCACAGGGCCACAGCGCGCTCCGCGGGCCCGCCGGCACTCACCCGGCCCCCGAGGGACGCGCCGCCGGCGTCGGGCTGACCACGCCGCACTGGTAGGCGATGACCACCAGCTGGGCCCGGTCGCGGACGGCGATGCTCATGCCGTGGCGTTTGTGTTTCCCGGAGTGTGCGCCGTGAGGCGCTTGTTTCTCGAGTGGAGGTGAAGGCCATCACGCTCGCCCTGTCACAGCAGGGCGGTTGAAGCCGGGGGCAGCCTGAACCGGGAGGTGCCGGGGAGGGCGGGAAGCAGCCCCGACAAAGCCGGACGTGCCAGTACTGCCAGATGGTGCGGGCTCGGCAAGCGGGACGGAGAGGAGAACGCGAGGAACCGGCGTCCACGCCTCCTCAGACCATGTCCTACGTGGTGGGTCGGGCAAGTCGCTTGGAAGCCGTTGTCTCTCCGAGAGCGACGGGGTTGTTTCCGCTGGTCAGGTGTAGGGGTGGTGTTTCGGCGGGAGGGACGGGGTGCCGTGTCGTCTTTTCGGCGGAGGTGCCGGGATGCCGTCGGTGATGGGGTTGCTGGAGGAGCGTGAACGCGCCGCTCGGCAGCGGGTGGAGGCCCTTCAGGCCGAGCTGCGGGAAGCGGAGGCGGTCTGGGAGAGGTTCGTGATCGCCCGTGAGACGGTGGGCGAGGTTCTGGCGGAGCCCCGCGGAGGCGAGGACGTGGCGCCGGTCGTGGTGGCCGGCGAACGGCCGGTGCAGGTCAGGCAGGCGGTGCCCGGCTCAGTGGTGCCGCACTGGGAGGAAGGGCTCGCCCCGGCGGTTCTCGCGCCGGACTACCAGCGGATCATGGGCGTCCTGGCCGGCGGGAACGGGATGCGCGGCAAGGCGATGGACTGCCGGCAGCTCGCGGCCGCGGTGGGGCTGGAGCCGGTCCCGGCGAAGGTGGAAGGGGTGCGGTCGAAGGCCAAGCGGCTGACCGCGCGGGGCTGGCTGACCGAGGAACGGCCGGGGCTGTTCAGCGTGCCCGTCGGGCGAGGCGGCGGCTCATGACCATGCTCATCGCCCACCAGATCACTGCCTCCGAGGTGTCGGTGCGCGTCTCGTAGTCGCGGGCCAGTCGGCGTGAGTGCATCAGCCATGCGAACGTGCGCTCCACCAGCCACCTCTTCGGCAGCACGGTGAAACCGTTGGTGTCGTCGCTGCGTCTGACCACGGTCAGCGCGATCCGCCAGGCGTCGCGGGCGAGGTCGACCAGGCGCCCGGTGTGGCCTCCGTCGGCCCACACCCGCGTGACGCGCCAGTGCCGTTCACGCAGTCGGGTCAGGAGTGTCTGCCCCGCGTCCCGGTCGGTGACCGGGGCCGCGGTCACCATCACGGCCAGCAGCAGTCCGAGGGTGTCCACCATGATGTGCCGCTTGCGGCCGTTGACCTTCTTCCCGCCGTCGAAGCCCCTGGTCGTGGCCGGCACCGACGCGGCTGCCTTCACCGACTGCGCGTCGGTGATGCCGGCCGTCGGCTCCGCATCCCGGCCCGCGGCCTGGCGGACCCGTTCGCGCAGCCGGTCGTGGAACTCGGCGGTCAGACCCTTGTCCCGCCAGCGCCGGAAGAAGGCGTGGACGCGGTCCCAGGCGGGGAAGTCCGCCGGCAGCGCCCGCCAGGTGATGCCGCCCGCGACCAGGTAGCGCACCGCGTCGACCATCTGCCGGTGGCAATAGCTCTCCGGTTGCCCGCCGCGGCCCTCCAGCCAGCCGGGCACCGGCAGCGCGTCGCGTACGACGGCCCACTCCGCGTCGCTCATGTCGGACGGATACTTCGGTCGCCTGTACGGCCGGTCCGCGGCGTTCCCGAACCGGTGAGCGAGACAAGCACACTCCAGGGAAGCCGAGTTGGACGACATCGACGCCGGCACGGAAGACTGCAGCACCAGGGGCCCCTCCTGTTGCTCGGTTGGATTCGACACCCACGAGCTGTGCGGGAGGCCCCGCTTTCATGCCCGGTCGGACACGAGATCACCCGATCGAGTCGACGACCTCGAACTCACGCCCACCAAGATCGATAGAGCAACAGCTTCTTACAGCAGCACAGGGCGGCGGCGAGGCCGAGAAAGGCCCGGATCACTCCCTTGTCCGGACGGATAAGTGCCGTCGCGAGTGCACATGTGCGGGGTTGTTCAGGAGGGGGGATCTTGCGGCGAGTTCGGAAGACGTACGTGGTTCTGGATTTGCACTGAACGTCGTGTATGCCTCGGCAGCTCTCCGACAGGAACCAGGACTTGGCCGCCCACTACGCTCGGACGTCGACGGGCCTGCTGTGCATGATGTGCAACCCGTCCAGCTTGTCGGGCAGGGGCCCGGTGGACCCGCTCAGCTCATCCGGCCCGATAAGGGCGCTCCACACTCCCTCCACGACTCGTCGTTGACGTGCGGCACACGCATCAGGTCATGCGGATGATTCATACGGCCGCGGCCGCGGTGCCTCTCAGTGGTCGAAGCAACCGCTGAGCCATCGCTACACCGGCTTGTGGGCAGGGCTGACATTGTCCGGTGCAATGGCCCGAGTACAGCGCCTGTCCCGGTGTATCGCCGGGGCGCTGGTTTCCGCCCGACCTTCTCACGCTTGGCGCCGTGCATCCTGCGTGACCGACGGGGTCACATCGCCACCGTTGTCACACGGGCGGTGAGCAAGCCGTACCTGCATCTGCCCGGCTATGGCAGATGACAGGCTCACGGGTTCGCCCCGCAGGGGCGGACCACAGGCGGGAAATGCTCAGCGCGTGTCAAGGGAAGCCGGCATCTGGCTCCACCTGGGTGTGTGCAGAGGAGACGTATCCGAGCTTCCAGCCAACAGAGTGAGTTTCATCTGTTCGTGGGAACCGTTACCCGAGATGGGGTTGCGTTCGCTTCGTTCGTTGCGAATAATGCGAATACGACAGTGGAGGGACGTCATGGGGACTGCCGCAGGCAAGAAGCTCGAACCAGGCGTGGTCAACGCAAGCGACGCACAGCGGGCGCTACGGCGGGTCAACGACTACCTTTCACGCACAGCCCAGAGTGACGAGGACATCCAGGTTCACCTGGAAACGGGCGCAGGCGATGAAGCTCTCGTCCTGCCGCGACCGGTGGCAGAGATGTTCGCATCGATGCTGGCAGCCCTCGCCAACGGGCAGGGCGTCCAGATCATGCCAGTCGACGCAGAGCTGACGACCCAGCAGGCCGCCGACATACTGAACGTGTCCCGTCCGTACTTGATCGGTCTCCTTGAGTCCGGCGAGATCCCTTACAGGCTCGTGGGACGTCACCGCCGTATCCGCTTTGCCGATCTGCACCAGTACCTGCGTGAGGACGACGCGAGGCGCAAGGATGCAGCCGACGGGCTGATGGAGCTGGATCAGGAGCTGGGGCTGCTCTGACATGGCATTTATCGTGATCTACGACGCATGCGTCTTATATCCTAATACGCTGCGTGATCTGCTGATCCGTGTCAGCCAGAAGGGGTTCGTTCGTGCCAGATGGAGCGACGCGATCCTCGATGAGGTGGATCGGAACCTCGCACAGGACTACAACATCGCTCCCGAGACCCTGAAGCGCCGGAGGTCCCTCATGAATGGGGCCATACGTGATTGCCTGGTCACGGGCTTTGAGCCCCTCATCGAGGGACTCAAGCTGCCGGACATGAATGACAGGCACGTGCTGGCTGCGGCGATCCAGGCGGGTGCCCAAGTGATCGTTACGAACAATCGCAAGGACTTCCCGCCCGACTACCTGGCCAACTGGGGTGTTGAGCGCAAGAACGCCGATGAGTTCATCATGGATCTCATAGGGCTGGACGATCGTGTCGTGTACGCCTGCGTGCAGGAGATCGCCACCTCTCGGCGGCGTCCGCCGCAGACATTCGACGACGTGTTGGGCCAACTGGAAAGGACAGGCCTCACCGAGTCCGTGGCCGCTCTGCGCCATGGACCGGGAGCCGTGAGCTAGCCATTTCCAAGATCGGATCGTGAGCGGTCAGCGCTGCGGTCCTTGCTCTGCCGGACCGTTGCCCGGCACCCCCCCCCGGCGGGACGGGCGAACGATTGGATCCGCCGGTGCTGATCACCATGCCCGACGTCCAGCTTGGTGGGTATCGGTATCCACCTTGAACCGGAGCGACCTCACAGACCGATGTGTCCGGCGAATCATGCAGAAGCTGCACCGCGGAGGGTAGGCCGTGAACCGGGAACGGGGGTGCACCGGTCATCGCAATCGGGAGCGGAGCCACTCGACCATCAGCTACTCACGTCGTACGAAGCGAAGGCCGGGTACCGACGAGGGCTGGGTCTCGTGGTACAAGAAGGAAGCATCGGGACCTGAGGGATCACTTCAATCGTCACCGTTGCCTGGCCGTTCTCCTTCTTTGCCGTGTCCATCCGAACTGTGTGGTGGCCGGAAAGAAGGCTACCGGCGGCGCTCTTATGGCGCGGTTGTGGTGCACGTCCCGCCCACTGCCCCAGACAAGAAAGAACCCCCGGTCTGTGACCTGGGGGTTTTTCGTGGAGCGGGTGACGAGAATCGAACTCGCGCTCTCAGCTTGGGAAGCTGATGTTCTACCATTAAACTACACCCGCGTGTGATCCAGGCCGCCGGAATCGACCGGTGACCGGATGCTCGGTCACTCTACCCCATGGCAGGTCCCCGGTGTTTCAGGTCCCGGGGGCCTGATGGTGTTTCAAGGGTGGAAGCGGGTGCGGGGGGCTGGAGTTGGGGCGTACGGTGGGGGCTGGTGAGGGGCTGGGCGGGGTCGGGGTGCCGCCTGGAGGGTTGTCTCTTTGATCCCGTAATGTTCCTTTCGGCGTCAGGGCAGGAAGCCAGGCGCGGCTCTTGGGGAAGGGACTCTTGGACTTGATGGAGCGCACCGTCGTCCGCTGTGCCGATGGGCACGTGTTCACCACCGCCTCGTTCCCGATGCAGCAGGCCGAGCGACTCGGCCCCGGTCGGCTCTTGCGGTGTCCGCGCTGTGCGCGGCTTCGCAGCGTCGTGCCGGTCGCTTACCAGAAGCGGTAGGGCGGGCACGGGGGACCGGCAGGGTCAACAGGGCGTGGGCGCGTGGGACGGCGATTGTGGCCGGTCCGCGCGCCTTGCGTATCCTCGGGGCGTGCTTCTCTCAGACAGGGACATCCGGGCCGAGATCGATTCCGGGCGGGTACGGATCGATCCCTACGACGAATCCATGGTGCAGCCGTCCAGTGTCGACGTGCGCCTCGACCGCTACTTCCGGGTGTTCGAGAACCACCGCTACCCGCACATCGACCCGTCCGTCGAGCAGGCGGAGCTGACCCGGCTCGTGGAGCCGGAGGGGGACGAACCGTTCATCCTGCATCCGGGCGAGTTCGTGCTGGCCAGTACGTACGAGGTCATCTCGCTGCCCGACGATCTCGCGTCGCGGCTGGAGGGGAAGAGTTCGCTGGGGCGGCTCGGGCTGGTCACGCACTCGACCGCCGGGTTCATCGACCCCGGGTTCTCCGGGCACGTGACCCTGGAGCTGTCGAACCTCGCGACGCTGCCGATCAAGCTGTGGCCCGGGATGAAGATCGGCCAGCTGTGCCTGTTCCGGCTCAGCTCGCCGGCCGAGGCCCCGTACGGCAGTGAGCGGTACGGCTCCCGGTACCAGGGGCAGCGCGGGCCCACGGCCTCGCGGGCCTTCCTCAACTTCCACCGCACCCAGGTATAGGTATGGGCGGGCAGGAGAGCCGTCCGCGGCGGGAGAACCTCGGTTACGAGCAGTTCGGGGTGGCCGTGCGTGAGCTCGCACAGGCCATCGTGGACGACGGGTACCGGCCGGACGTCGTGCTCAGCATCGCGCGCGGCGGTGTCTTCGTCGCCGGCGGACTCGCCTACGCCCTCGACTGCAAGAACATCCACCTGGTGAACGTCGAGTTCTACACCGGGGTGGGCACCACGCTCGAGATGCCGGTCATGCTCGCGCCCGTGCCCGACGTCGTCGACTTCACCGACAAGAAGGTGCTGATCGCCGACGACGTCGCCGACACCGGCAAGACGCTCAAGCTCGTCCGCGACTTCTGCCTCGACGCCGTCGCCGAGGTGCGCAGTGCCGTGATCTACGAGAAGTCCCAGTCGCTGGTGAAGTGCGAGTACGTCTGGAAGCGGACCGACGACTGGATCAACTTCCCGTGGAGTGTCTTGCCTCCGGTCCGGAGGTTGGGGGAGCCGGTCACACCGTCCAGGGATGCGCTTTAAGCACCGGTCACAGGTCGGAGCGAAGCCGCAAGAAGACGGGGTGAACGGGCCTGCCGTTCACCCCGTCGCCGTCCCGTGGCTCAGAACGTGCCCAGCTTCACGATCGACAGCAGGGCGAGCAGCTGGATCGCGGACGCGCCCAGGGCCTTAGGCCAGGGCAGGTCGTGGGAGCGGCTGACCATCAGGGTGAGCAGCGCTCCGGCCGCGACCCAGGTGGCCCAGCCGAGGAGCTGGACGAACGTGGCGTCGCCGCTCGCGAACATCGCGAAGACCAGCCGGGGGGCGTCCGTGAGGCACGCGATCAGCATGGACAGGCCGACCGTGGGCTGCCAGGCGCCGTTGCCGCCGAGCTGGCGGGCCAGACTGTGGGTGACCACGCCCAGGACGAAGAAGCTGATCACCATCGCCACGGCCGTCGTCAGGACGATCGGGATGGCGTTGGTCAGGGTGGCGCCGATCGCCTCCTCGCGGGCGCCCTCGAAGCCGAAGACCGCGAGCAGGCCGTAGAAGAACGTGACGACGAGGGCGGGGCCCCACATCGTGTAGTCGCGCATCCGCAGGAACGTCTGGTCGGGGGCGGTGACGATGCCCTTCAGCAGGGCCTTCCAGGGCAGGGGCGGACCGACCGGGCCGGGCACGGGCTCGGGGGCACCGCCGTGGTGCGTACCGCCGCCCTGCAGGTAGGGGTCCTCGCTGACCGAGAAGGCCTGGGTGTGGCCCGGGTTGTTGGCCGCGTACGGGTCGTACCCGGCCTGCGGGCCGCCCGGGTGCGCGCCGCCGCCGTCGCCGAAGTACTCCGGCTCGCCGTGACCGCCGTGGCCGTGCTGACCGCCGTAGCCGCCACCGGGGCCGCCGTGTCCGCCGGGGCCGCGGTTCACCTGCGGCCACGGGCTGCCGCCGCCGTTGCCGCCCCCGCCGTGGCCGCCTCTGCCGTACGGCGGCTGCTGTGGGTACGGCTGCGGAGCCTGCGGGGAGCCGTACGGCGGTCCCTGCGGCGTCTGCTGCCCGTACGGAGGGTGTTGCGGTCGCGCGTGAGGAGCGCCGTTGTTGTCCCGGCCGCGTCCGATCCTGAATCCAGCCACGTCAACGAACGTACCTGCTCCGGGGGCGTGGTGGGCCGGGCCCGGGGTTTCGGGGCCCCCTTTGCGGCCGAGATGTGACATCCCCTAAGGGGCAGTCAGCTCCGCTCTCCGTCCTGCGGAGGGGTGCGGTCCTCCGCAGGACGGAGCGTACGTGAACATGACGAAGGGGCCGCCCTGCTGGGCGACCCCTTCGTGCCTACGCGCTTACGTGCTTCGCGCCTACTTCACCGGCTCCGGCTCCGGGGCGTTCTCCGCCTCCGCCTCGCCCGCCGGGTCGAGCGGCGTCTTGACCGACTCCAGCAGCAGCTGGGCGACGTCGACGACCTGGACGGACTCCTTGGCCTTGCCGTCGTTCTTCTTGCCGTTGACCGAGTCGGTCAGCATGACCAGGCAGAACGGGCAGGCGGTGGAGATGATGTCCGGGTTCAGGGCGAGGGCCTCGTCGACGCGCTCGTCGTTGACGCGCTTGCCGATCCGCTCCTCCATCCACATCCGCGCGCCGCCGGCGCCGCAGCAGAAGCCGCGCTCCTTGTGGCGGTGCATCTCCTCGTTCCTGAGGCCCGGGACGTTGGCGATGATCTCGCGCGGAGGCGTGTAGATCTTGTTGTGCCGGCCCAGGTAGCACGGGTCGTGGTAGGTGATCAGGCCCTCGACCGGGGTCACCGGGATCAGCTTGCCCTCGTCGACGAGGTGCTGGAGCAGCTGGGTGTGGTGGATGACCTCGTAGTCGCCGCCGATCTGCGGGTACTCGTTGCCGAGGGTGTTGAGGCAGTGCGGGCAGGTGGCGACGATCTTCTTCGCCGACTTCGGCTTCTTCGACTCCTCGGTGAAGTTGCCCTCGTCGTCCATCTCCTCGCCGAAGGCCATGTTCAGCGCGGAGACGTTCTCCATGCCGAGCTCCTGGAACAGGGGCTCGTTGCCGAGGCGGCGGGCGGAGTCGCCGGTGCACTTCTCGTCGCCGCCCATGATCGCGAACTTGACGCCCGCGATGTGCAGGAGCTCGGCGAACGCCTTCGTGGTCTTCTTGGCGCGGTCCTCCAGGGCGCCGGCGCAGCCGACCCAGTACAGGTACTCGACCTCGGACAGGTCCTCGATGTCCTTGCCGACGACCGGGACCTCGAAGTCGACCTCCTTGGTCCACTCCAGGCGCTGCTTCTTGGCCAGGCCCCAGGGGTTGCCCTTCTTCTCCAGGTTCTTGAGCATCGTGCCCGCCTCCGAGGGGAAGCTGGACTCGATCATGACCTGGTAGCGGCGCATGTCGACGATGTGGTCGACGTGCTCGATGTCGACGGGGCACTGCTCGACGCAGGCGCCGCAGGTGGTGCAGGACCACAGGACGTCCGGGTCGATGACGCCGTTCTCCTCCAGGGTGCCGATCAGCGGGCGCTCGGCCTCGGCCAGCGCGGCGGCGGGCACGTCCCCCAGCTGCTCGGCGGACGCCTTCTCCTCGCCCTCCGTCGTCTTGCCGCCGCCGGCCAGCAGGTAGGGGGCCTTGGCGTGCGCGTGGTCGCGCAGGGACATGATCAGCAGCTTCGGCGAGAGCGGCTTGCCGGTGTTCCAGGCGGGGCACTGCGACTGGCAGCGGCCGCACTCGGTGCAGGTGGAGAAGTCCAGCAGGCCCTTCCAGGAGAACTGCTCGACCTGGGAGACGCCGAAGACGTCGTCGTCACCGGGGTCGGTGAAGTCGATCGGCTTGCCGCCCGAGGTCATCGGCTGCAGGGCGCCCAGCGCGGTGTCGCCGGTGGCCTCGCGCTTGAACCAGATGTTCGGGAAGGCGAGGAAGCGGTGCCAGGCCACACCCATGTTCGTGTTGAGGCTGACCGTGATCATCCAGATCATGGTCGTGCTCAGCTTGATCATGGCGAAGAGGTAGACGAGGTTCTGCAGCGCCGTCAGGCTCAGGCCCTTGAAGGCCAGGACCAGCGGGTACGAGGCGAAGTACGCGGCCTCGTAGCCGTCCACGTGGTGCAGGGCGCCCTCGAGGCCGCGCAGCACGTAGATGGCGAGGCCGATGGTGAGGATGACGTACTCGACGAAGTAGGCCTGGCCCATCTTCGAGCCGGCGAACCGGGACTTGCGGCCGGGCCGCGAGGGCAGGTTCAGCAGCCGGATGACGATCAGTACGGCGATGCCGAGGGTCGTCATGGCGCCGATGAACTCGATGTACATCTCGTACGGCAGGAAGCCGCCGATCACCGGGAGCGTCCAGTCGGCCCGGAACAGCTGGCCGTAGGCGGTGACGATGGTCGGCGGCAGCGTCAGGAAGCCGACGGCCACGAACCAGTGGGCGACGCCGACGACGCCCCACCGGTTCATGCGCGTGTGGCCGAGGAACTCCCGCACCAGGGTCACGCTGCGCTGGTAGGGATTGTCGGTCCGGGTGCCGGCCGGGACCGGCTGGCCCAGCTTGAAGTACCGGACGAACTGGCCGATCGCGCGTGCGAGCAGGGCAACGCCGACCACGGTCAGGACCAGCGACACGATGATCGCGGCGAGTTGCATGGGGGCTCCTCGGGCCTGCGAGGGTTTGGTCGGGGGGCTCCTGCCACGGAATTCCCGACATTACTAAGCGGTAACTTATGCAGTCCGTCTGAGACTACCCCTATTTTCGGCCGCACTGTAGCCGGGTACGGGGTGATCTGAGTCGCTGAGGGTTGCCTTGGGGGGCAGCCTGGAGGTGACCGCGTCACGCCCCACAAATCTGGGCATACGTCACTAACTTATATCCGTGCCGCACACTTGTGTGCGTAGGCCGTTGGCTTGAGGCGCCATGGCCGCCCGCCTCGGGGTCACTCCCGGCGGCTGACCCCCGCCCCGCTGTCGCCCCGCTGCCGTCTCGCCGTCGCTCCGCTCCCGTGCGGGCGTTGGTGCCCCGGGATGCGCAGGTCGGACCCTCCTTGCGTGTAAGGAGTGGATAAGAGTTGAGTCTGCTCGACTCAGCTCTGTTGACCCCGCGCTGGACGTCAGGCATGCTTGAGTCTGTTCCACTCAAGTCAGCTGGAGGAATCGAAATGGCACGTGCGGTCGGCATCGACCTGGGCACGACTAACTCCGTCGTCAGCGTTCTGGAGGGCGGTGAGCCCACCGTCATCACCAACGCTGAGGGCGCCAGGACCACGCCTTCCGTCGTCGCCTTCGCGAAGAACGGCGAGGTGCTGGTCGGTGAGGTGGCCAAGCGCCAGGCCGTGACCAACGTCGACAGGACCATCCGGTCGGTCAAGCGCCACATGGGCACCGACTGGAAGATCAACCTGGACGGCAAGGACTTCAACCCGCAGCAGATGAGCGCCTTCGTGCTCCAGAAGCTGAAGCGGGACGCCGAGGCCTACCTGGGCGAGAAGGTGACCGACGCGGTCATCACCGTCCCGGCGTACTTCAACGACGCGGAGCGCCAGGCGACCAAGGAGGCCGGCGAGATCGCCGGTCTGAACGTGCTGCGCATCGTCAACGAGCCGACGGCCGCCGCCCTGGCGTACGGCCTCGACAAGGACGAGCAGGTCATCCTGGTCTTCGACCTCGGTGGCGGTACGTTCGACGTCTCGCTCCTGGAGATCGGTGACGGCGTCGTCGAGGTGAAGGCCACCAACGGTGACAACAACCTCGGTGGTGACGACTGGGACCAGCGCGTCGTCGACTACCTGGTCAAGCAGTTCCAGTCCGGGCACGGCGTGGACCTGGGCAAGGACAAGATGGCGCTCCAGCGCCTCCGTGAGGCCGCCGAGAAGGCCAAGATCGAGCTGTCCGCGTCCACCGAGACCACGATCAACCTGCCCTACATCACCGCCTCCGCCGAGGGCCCCCTGCACCTCGACGAGAAGCTGACCCGCGCCCAGTTCCAGCAGCTGACCGCGGACCTGCTGGAGCGCTGCAAGACGCCGTTCAACAACGTCGTCAAGGACGCCGGCATCGCGCTGTCCGAGATCGACCACGTCGTTCTCGTCGGTGGTTCCACCCGCATGCCCGCCGTCGCCGAGCTCGTCAAGGAGATGACCGGCGGCAAGGAGGCCAACAAGGGTGTGAACCCGGACGAGGTCGTCTCGATCGGTGCCGCGCTCCAGGCCGGTGTCCTCAAGGGCGAGGTCAAGGACGTCCTGCTGCTCGACGTCACCCCGCTGTCCCTCGGTATCGAGACCAAGGGCGGCATCATGACCAAGCTGATCGAGCGCAACACCACGATCCCGACCAAGCGCTCCGAGATCTTCACCACGGCCGAGGACAACCAGCCGTCGGTGCAGATCCAGGTCTACCAGGGCGAGCGCGAGATCGCGGCGTACAACAAGAAGCTCGGCATGTTCGAGCTGACCGGTCTGCCCCCGGCGCCGCGCGGCGTCCCGCAGATCGAGGTCTCCTTCGACATCGACGCCAACGGCATCATGCACGTCACGGCGAAGGACCTCGGCACCGGCAAGGAGCAGAAGATGACCGTCACCGGCGGCTCCTCGCTCCCGAAGGACGAGGTCGACCGCATGCGTGAGGAGGCCGAGCGGTACGCGGAGGAGGACCATCAGCGCCGCGAGGCCGCCGAGTCCCGCAACCAGGGCGAGCAGCTCGTCTACCAGACCGAGAAGTTCCTCGCGGACAACGAGGACAAGGTTCCCGGCGAGATCAAGACCGAGGTCGAGGCCGCCGTCGCCGAGCTGAAGGAGAAGCTCAAGGGCGAGGACGCCGCCGAGATCCGCACCGCCACGGAGAAGGTCGCCGCCGTCTCCCAGAAGCTGGGCCAGGCCATGTACGCCGACGCCCAGGCGGCCCAGGCCGCGGGTGGTGCCGCCGGAGCCGACGCGGGTGCCGGTGGGGCCAGGGCGGACGACGACGTGGTCGACGCCGAGATCGTGGACGACGAGCGTAAGGACGGTGCGGCGTGACCGAGGAGACCCCGGGCTTCGACGAACAGTCGCAGCAGCCCGACGTCCCCTCAGGCGTTCCGGCCGACGACGCCGAGCCGAAGGCCGCCACCCCCTCCGCGGAGGAGGCGGCGGCCCCGGCCGGGGACTCGGGTCCCGACGCCGGGCTGGTGGCCCAGCTGGACCAGGTGCGTACGGCGCTCGGTGAGCGCACCGCGGACCTCCAGCGGCTCCAGGCCGAGTACCAGAACTACCGCCGCCGGGTCGAGCGCGACCGGATCGCGGTCAAGGAGGTCGCCGTGGTGAACCTCATGACCGAGCTCCTGCCCGTGCTCGACGACGTCGGCCGCGCACGGGAGCACGGCGAACTGGTCGGCGGGTTCAAGTCCGTCGCCGAGTCGCTGGAGTCGACCGTGGCGAAGATGGGCCTGCAGCAGTTCGGCAAGGAGGGCGAGCCCTTCGACCCGACGATCCACGAGGCCCTGATGCACTCCTACGCCCCGGACGTCACCGAGACGACGTGCGTGGCGATTCTGCAGCCCGGGTACCGCATCGGTGAGCGCACCATCCGCCCCGCGCGGGTGGCCGTGGCCGAGCCGCAGCCGGGCGCTCAGCCGGGCAAGCCGGCCGAGGAGGAGACCGAGGCGGCTGCGGACGAAAAGGAGACCGGTGGCCCTCAGGAGGGCTGACGCCTCGACGGGCGTGAGGAAGCCGGGGCGGGCCGGGCAGGCAGGACCTGCCGGGCCGCCCCGGCGGGCAAGGAAGGAGGGACGTCGGGGATGAGCACCAAGGACTTCATCGAGAAGGACTACTACAAG
This sequence comes from Streptomyces sp. TE5632, assembly GCF_054061295.1. Lineage (NCBI taxonomy): Bacteria > Bacillati > Actinomycetota > Actinomycetes > Kitasatosporales > Streptomycetaceae > Streptomyces > Streptomyces sp. TE5632. The sequence continues at coordinate 2,813,184 of NZ_JBSSEA010000003.1, forward strand.
GTCCTCGGCGTGCCTCAGGATGCCACCGAGGCCGAGATCAAGAAGGCGTACCGGAAGCTCGCCCGCGAGTACCACCCGGACGCCAACAAGGGCAACGCCAAGGCGGAGGAGCGGTTCAAGGAGATCTCCGAGGCGAACGACGTCCTCGGCGACCCCAAGAAGCGCAAGGAGTACGACGAGGCCCGGTCGCTCTTCGGCGGCGGCTTCCGGCCGGGACCGGGGGCGGGCGGCGCCGGGTCGTTCAACTTCGACCTGGGTGACCTCTTCGGAGGCGGCCAGGGCGGACAGGGCGGCCAGGGTGGCGCCGGCGGGTTCGGCGGCGGGATCGGTGACGTCTTCGGCGGGCTGTTCAACCGCGGCGGCACCGGCACCACGCGCACCCAGCCCCGGCGCGGCCAGGACATCGAGTCCGAGGTCACCCTGAGCTTCACCGAGGCCATCGAGGGGGCGACGGTCCCGCTGCGGATGTCCTCCCAGCAGGCCTGCAAGGGCTGTTCGGGCACCGGCGACAAGAACGGCACACCGCGCGTGTGCCCGACCTGCGTCGGCACCGGACAGGTCGCCCGGGGCAGCGGCGGGGGGTTCTCGCTCACCGACCCGTGCCCGGACTGCAAGGGCCGCGGCCTGATCGCGGAGAACCCCTGCGACATCTGCAAGGGCAGCGGCCGGGCCAAGTCCTCGCGGACGATGCAGGTGCGCATTCCGGCGGGCGTCAGCGACGGCCAGCGGATCCGGCTGCGCGGCAAGGGCGCACCGGGCGAGCGAGGTGGCCCGGCGGGCGACCTGTACGTCGTCGTGCACGTCGGCAGTCACCCGGTGTTCGGCCGCCGGGACGACAATCTCACCGTCACCGTCCCGGTCACCTACCCGGAGGCGGCACTCGGCGGGGAGATCCGCGTCCCGACGCTCGGCGGTCCGCCGGTCACGCTGAAGCTGCCCCCGGGGACGCCCAACGGGCGGACCATGCGGGCCCGCGGCAAGGGAGCGGTCCGCAAGGACGGCTCGCGCGGCGATCTGCTGGTCACCGTGGAGGTGAGTGTTCCCAAGGACCTGCCGGGGAAGGCTCGTGACGCACTGGAGGCGTATCGCGAGGCGACCGCGGGTGAGGATCCGCGGGCGGAGCTGTTCCAGGCCGCGAAGGGAGCTTGATGGAGATGGACGGCCGTCGACGCAATCCGTATGAACTGACGCAGGACACACCGGTCTACGTCATTTCGGTGGCGGCTCAGCTCTCCGGTCTGCATCCGCAGACCCTGCGCCAGTACGACCGTCTGGGGCTCGTCTCGCCGGACCGTGCCGCCGGCCGGGGCCGCCGCTACTCGGCCCGCGACATCGAGCTGCTCCGTCAGGTGCAGCAGCTGTCGCAGGCGGAGGGCATCAACCTGGCCGGCATCAAGCGCATCATCGAACTGGAGAACCAGGTCGCGGCGCTGCAGGCCCGGGTGGCGGAGCTGGAGGGCGCGCTGGACGGCGCGGCGGCGACCATGCGGCAGCGCGAGGCCGCGGTGCACGCGTCGTACCGCCGGGACCTGGTGCCGTATCAGGAGGTGCAGCAGACCAGCGCGCTGGTGGTGTGGCGGCCGAAGCGTCAGCAGCAGCACGACTGAGCGGGTCGGCTGACGGGAAAGTTCCGTTTGGCTGAAAAGTGAAGTGTCCTGAAGGGCCTGGAGGTTCGTCCGAACTTCCAGGCCCTTCACGTGTGTGCGCACGGCTGGCACCCCCTCACTCCCCGTCCCGCACGCCCGGCGCACGCCCCGCGCAAGCCTGTGATCAGCGGATGTGTGTGTCTCCAGGAGATCTGTGCGAGTCTTTCGCCGGCCCCTCACGACTTCAGCGCACCGTGTTGTGTTCATCTCGTTAAGTAGTTGCTCTTGACGCCGGTGGTGGCTGAAGCGTTGGCTTTTCAGTCACATGGGCCGCAATGTTGTGCCCACGTCCAAAACGCACCTGAAGTGAGCCCTCGCATGCGTCGTATCGCCATATCAGTGGCCGCCACCTCGATGTCCGTCATGCTTGCCGGTTGCGGCGTAATCAACGCGACAGGGAGCAGCGACGACGCGAGCCCCACGAAGGGGAACGACATCACGATCGGACTGCTGCTCCCGGAGAAGGCCAACACCCGGTACGAGCAGTTCGACTACCCCATCTTCAAGAAGAAGGTGGAGTCGCTCACCAACGACAAGGGGAAGGTCACCTACGCCAACGCCGAGGCGGACGCCGACAAGCAGTCGAGCCAGATGCAGCAGATGATCGACGACAAGGTCGACGTCATCGTGCTGGACGCGGTCGACTCGAAGGCCATCGCCGAGGACGTGAAGAAGGCCAAGGACGCGGGCATCCCGGTCATCGCCTACGACCGGCTGGCCGAGGGCCCGATCGACGCGTACATCTCCTTCGACAACGAGCTGGTCGGCGAGGTCCAGGGCCGCTCCCTGCTGGAGAAGCTCGGCGGAGACAAAGCGGCCACCAGCAAGATCGTCATGATGAACGGCTCCCCGACCGACCCGAACGCCAAGCAGTTCAAGGCGGGCGCGCTGTCGGAGCTCAAGGGCAAGGTCACCATCGCCAAGTCCTACGACACCAAGGACTGGACGCCGGAGAACGCCGAGGCCAACATGATCGAGGCGATCAACGTGATCGGCAAGGACAACATCGCCGCCGTCTACTCGGCCAACGACACCATGGCGGGCGCCATCGTCAAGGCGCTCGAGGCCGCCGGTGTGACCGAGCTGCCCCCGATCACCGGCCAGGACGCCGAACTGGCGGGAGTGCAGCGGATCATCGCGGGCGAGCAGTTCATGAGTGTCTACAAGTCCTACCCGCTGGAGGCCGACAACGCCGCGGAGATGGCCGTGGCGCGGGTCCAGGGCAAGAGCATCCAGTTCGACGCGCTGACCCGCGAGCGGGTGGACAGCCCCACGGACAAGGACATCCCGGCGCAGCTCGTGCCCGTGGTCGCCCTGACGAAGGGCAACATCAAGGACACGGTCATCGCCGACGGGTTCTACAAGGTGGAGGACATCTGCACGGCGGAGTACAAGGAGGCCTGCGCCGCGGTCGGCCTGAAGTGACATCGGGCGGCCTCTCGCGTCAACGGCTCGCTGGCCGTTGACGCGAGAGGCCGCCGCTGTTCGGTCGTCCTGCCCTCCGGGAGGCCGCAACTCTCACCGATCGGCACGTCCTTGCGGCGGACCCGCCAGGGTGATGATCCGGAGCAACCACTCGGCGGGGCCGTGCCGGAACCGCCGCGACCATGCGTCGCTGATCGCGAGTTGAACGCCGTACACGGCGCACACCAGCACCAACAGCGCGGCCGTACCCGTGCGTCCGTAGAGAGAGAAACCGTACGCGGTGGCGAGGACGGTCAGGATCACGGACTGCATCAGATAGTTCGTCAGCGCCATCCGGCCTGCCGGGGCGAGCCACCGCCGGGTTCCGTCTCCCCATGGCGAACGGAGCAAGAGCAGCAGCAGGCAGGCGTAAGCGCACGTCAGGGCGGGAGCCGTCAGTATTCCCACGCCGAGTCCCAGGTACTGCCACCGCTCATCGAGCGGCCCCGCCGAGGCGGATGCGAAGAAGAACGCTCCCGGCACCCCGACGATCAGTCCGACGGCGGCGCCCCGGATCAGTCGGGAGCGGGACGTGCCGTCACGGGAAAGCAGGTTCCGCTTGCCCGCGGCCAACCCGAGGAGGAAGGCGGCGAAAACCCCGGGAGCCATGATGAGAACACCGAGGACGGCATCCGGCAAGCGGTCCAGATTCGCCTGGAGGACCGTGCCCGCATCGCCGCGGTAGGCGCTCACGGCTTCTGCGATCTTCCCCTCCTCGGCGACACCACCGCCCGGGTCGAATGCCGCGAGTGCGCCCAGGCCCGTCAGGGCGACACCGAAGACCCCGTAGATCCAGACGGCGGTCCTCACCGCGGTGGTCGGCGTGATCCGCCCGGCGCACAGGAGGAGCAGCCCGAGGAGGCCGTAGGTCATGAGGATGTCGCCGTTGTACAGCAGCACGGCGTGCGCCAGGCCCAGCACCAGCAGGCCCAGTGACCGGCGCAGGAAACGTGGTGTGAAGTCCGCGTTCTCCCGGTCGGCCGAGGCCTTCTGGAGGGTGAAGCTGTAGCCGAACAGGAACGAGAACAGCAGGTAGAACTTGGTGGTGGCCAGTGCCGTCACCAGCCACATGGCGAAACTGTCCACAAAGGCCGCGCCGGGCTCGCGGACCCCTTCCGAGGCGTAGGGGTCCATGATCTGCGTGCTGTTGACCATGAGGATGCCCAGCAGGGCCAGTCCCCGGAGCGCGTCCACGGCAGGCAGACGTCGGGTGGACACCGATGTGCTCGGGCGGCTCACGAGACCGCCCGCCGCCGGTAGCCCAGCCATCCACAGCACGCGAGAACGGTCGCGTAGAAGCAGAATGTGCTCAGACCTGTCAAGGGGGCCAGGTCGCTGCCGATCAGCGCCTCGGTGAACCCGTCCGGTTGCTCCGCACCGTTCATCGCCGCCCGGGCGGCTGCGAACGGGAGCCACGACCGGACCTCGTCGGCACCTGTGACTGATGCGACGGCCAGGCCGAATATCCGCTCGAGGAGAAGCGGCCACAGGGCGATGGAGAGCACCGTCACCAGTCGGCTTCGGACCGACGCAGCCAGGCCTCCGGCCAGCACCGGCAGGAACGTCATGACGATCAGGTATCTCAGCAGGGGACCGGAGGCCGCCGGCCAGTCGGGTTGTGGCAGTCCTCGCACGGCAAGGGCGGTCGAGCCTGCGCCGATGCCGAGGCCGAGGCCGACGGTGGAACCGGTCAGCGCGCCCAGCGCACCCACGAGGAGTTTGGCCGTGTACGACAGACCACGGCCACCCACCGTCAACCAGGCCGTGCGCGCCGTCTGGTGCCTGAACTCCGAAGCGATCGGGCCGGTTCCGAACACGAACACCAAAAGCCAAGCACTGAGGGGGAGTTGCATGGCAATTGCGTTGAACTGCAGTGTCTCGACAAGCCGGGCGACATCGACGAAGGGCTGACCTCCTCCCTCCGGCTCGACGGCCTCCATCGGGAGCAGCACGCCGTTGAGCAGAGCCAGAACGGTCAGCGCCCCCAGCACCGCCCAGGTCGAGCGCAGGCCCTTCAACCTCAGCCATTCGAAGTTCAGAGCCCGTTTGAGCGCGGTCCCGGCCGGGGGGACGACCGGGACCGCGCGGTCATGGGAGGCGGTGTCCGCCTCGTCGGTCATCAGGGACCTCATCGACTCTCGAACTCCTGATCGGTGACGGACAGGTAGAACTCCTCCAACGAGGTCAGTCGTTCGTCCAACCAGTGCAACGGCACCGAGTGTTCGGCCGCCAGGTCCCCGACCTGGAACCTCGACAACCCTGTGATGCCGGCGGCACCGGGACCGGTGACATGGAGGGTCCCGCCTCGCTGCTCGACCAGTTGAGTCAACTTGTCCAGCGCGGGGCTCTGAACGCCGACTCGTCCGTGAGCGATCCTGGAGAGCTCTGCCATGGACGTGTCGGCGACGACTCGGCCTCTCGCCAGGACGACGACCTCGTCGGCCAACTGCTCCATCTCGGCCAGCTGATGGCTCGACACCAGAACGGCACGACCGTCGTCGGCGAAGTCCCGGAGGAAGCCACGCAGCCAACGCACGGAGTGAGGGTCGAGTCCGTTGGTCGGCTCGTCAAGGATCAGGGCACGGGGATCGCCGAGGAGTGCCTGCGCGATCGCCACGCGCTGACCCATGCCGAGGGAAAGACGCCCGAGGCGCAGCCCGGCGGCCTCCTGCATGCCGACCATGCTCAGGACCTCGCCCTCGCGTGTACCTGGAACGCCGATGCCGGCGGCCACCATCCTCAAGTGCGTCCGCACCGAGTGCTCGGGGTGTCCGGCGACGCCGCCGAGAACCGCGCCGACCACCTCGGCCGGAGCGCGCCACTGAGCGAGGGAGCGCCCCATGAACAGCGTTTCGCCGCTCCCCGGCAACAGGCCGAGCATCATCCGGATGGCCGTGGTCTTTCCCGCCCCGTTCGCCCCGAGGAATCCGGTCACCCGGTGCGGGGATAATTGCAGGGAAACACCGGAAAGTACTCGGCGTCCGCGGAAATTTTTGGTCAGGCCCTGGGAAATGACCAAAGGTGACGGGGCTGTCAGGTCAGCCATGGTTCAACCAGAAGAGAAACCCGGATACGATGAGCAGGGTGAATGAAAACAGGGCACCGACACCGAGCCTTTCCCGTCGTACCAGACACCAGAGGCTCATGCTCACGGGCGGAATCCAGCCGCAGCAGTAGAGGACCCAGCCGACCGTTCTTGCGTTCTCGGTGCGGATGAAAACAAACAAAATGAAAGAAGCGCAGACGAACAACGCCGCCATTCCCCACATGTTGTCCGCGACTTTCTGTCCGATCGGCTTCTTCATACGTTCCTCCCCCTCATGGAGCGGGGCTCCTCCCGGAGACCCGGGAGGAGCCCCGCTCAGTTCGATCAGATGACCTGTTGGGCCAGCCAGGCGATCAGCTCAGTGATGACGTAGCTCGGCGACGCCTTGATCGCCCACTTCACAGGATTGAGGTTCGAAAGGCTGTTGACCCACCTGTCGAAGGCGGCCTTCCCCTTCTTCGCGGCCTTCACGGCTTCCTTGAACAGCGGCTTGCTCTTCTTGAGCAGCTCCTTGAGCGCGCTGAGCTTGCCCTGCGCGACCCGCTCCCCCTCCGCACGGGCCAAGGCCTCGGAGCTGAGCTCGACCTCGGGATACACCTCCACCGCGGCCGACGGCGCGGCGACACCGTGCGACGACGCGACAGTGGCGACGGTCCGATGAGTGGAAACGGCCGACGCTGCGGGTGCAGCCACACCCAGAGCCACAGCGGCGACCACCGAAGCGGCGACCGCGCGTGTCTTCTTGTGCATAGTCCCTCCCCTTAATTCCATTGAGGCGCCCAAGGCGGGTCGCCCGGCCGGCCTGTCCGGCCGACGGGAATAAAGGTGCCGCACAGCAGAATGTTCTGCCCATTGGACCTTGGGGCATAGCCCTTAAGGGCACTTCTCCAGGGAGCGGTTGCCTTCGCTGTGCAGATTGGAGATCAGGGCTGCTTCGAGCCGCGTTTGGATGCCCAGTTTTCGCATCAGGTTTGTCAGGTGCGCTTTCACGGTGCGTTCCGCTATGCCGAGCCGTCTGGCGATCACGCGATTGGACGGGCCGTCAGCGAGGAGCGCGAGGACCTGGCGCTCCCGGTCCGTCAGTTGATCGAAGTCGAAATCCTGTGAGGCGCGGAGACGGCCTGCCGTTCCCTGGGCCGTTCCGGCGCCGCTGGGCGCGACGGTGCTCTTCGTCCTGTGGTCCTCCTCGGAAGAAATTTCGAAGCCAGATTTGCTGGCCGAATTTTTGGCATCCCACCTGGTCACAGTGGTTTCCCCTCCCCGTGGCACGTCGGTGCAGCGACTGTCGCCGTGGTCGCGGCGGCGCTAGATGCCCGACGGAATCCCTGAGTGATCACCAACCATCGCACCGCCACGTGCCCGGACGCCACCCTCATCTTGTTGCAATGAGGTATTCAGTGGGGGTTGATATGCGGTGATTAACATGCCGAAAAGGGGTGCCCGTGTGGCCGAGTCGTGTTGCGGAGCCGGGGGCGGCCGCGCATAGTGGCGCATCGGAAAGTGGCGGACCAGGGGGTGGGACGGGGCGATGGCCGGGCACGGGACGGACGAGCATCCGCACGGTGCTGACCGGCTGTGCGACTTCGGGGACCGCGTGTACTCCCGGGCCGTACGGCGCGGACGGGTGCCGCGCCGGGACGCGGAGCCGGTGCCCTGTCTGCTGGACCTGGCCCTGCTGCACCCGGACCCCGACGACATGGACTGGCTGGTGCCGACCGCCCCGCAGGAGGTCATGACCCGGCTGCTGCGCGGGATGCACGAGGAGGTCAGTGCGAGCCAGCGCCGGGTCGGTTCGGTCGTCGCGGCGTTCGAGTGGTACACCGGCCTGGGCCACCAGCCGCCCGTCTCCTCCTCGGCCAGGGAGGGCCCGGCGATCAGGGTGCTGGACGGGCTGGCCCGTATCCAGGCCGCGATGGACGAGGCGACGCAGGCGTGCACCACCGAGGTGCTCACGGTCCAGCCCGGCGGTATCCGGCGCGAGGCGGAGCTCTCGGAGGGCCTGCACCGGGCGACGGCGCTGCGCGGACGCGGGGTGCGGATGCGGGACCTCTACACGCATGTGGCCCGGCACGGCCAGGGCCTGCACACCTACCTGGAGCTGATGGGCGAGGCGGTGGAGGCACGGACGCTGGACGAGGTGATCGAGCGCCTCATCCTCTTCGACCGCACGGTCGCGTTCATCCCCGCCAACGCCGAGCGCACGATGGCGCTGGAGCTGCGGCACCCGGCGCTGGTGGAGTACCTGGGCACGGTCTTCGAGCGGCTGTGGCGGCTCGCCATCCCGCTGACCGCCCCGCTGCCCGACACCGGCATCGAGGGCATCTCGCACCGGGAGCGGTCCATCGCGGCGCTGCTGGCGGAGGGGCACCAGGACGCGGTGATCGCGGAACGGCTGGGCATCAGCGTCCGTACCTGCCGGGCGCACATCGCCCGCCTCTCGGAGACGCTGGGCGCGGCGAGCCGTACGCAGCTGGGGGTGCGGATCGCGCAGGTCGGCTTGGACGGGTCGCGGGGGCCGGCGGTCAGTCTGCCCGGTCGAGAATCCCCGAGCGTGCGATGAGGAACCCGAGCTGAGCGCGGCTGCCGCTGCCGAGGGTGGAGGCGAGCTTGGCGATGTGCACGCGGGCGGTGCGGACGTTCAAGCCGAGGCGGTCGGCCACGACGGCGTCGGTGTGGCCTTCGACGAGGAGCGCGGCGATGGCGCGCTGACGCGGCGTGATGCCGTTCAGCGTGGGCTGCCGGACCGCCCGGGGGTACATCGGAGTGGCGAGGCGCCAGAAGCGGTCGAAGGTGGTGGCGAGGTACCCCACGAGCGCCGGGTGGCGGACCTCCAGGGCCGAGGTGCGGTCGGCGTCGGCGGGGATGAACGCGACGGTGCGGTCGACGACGATGAGGCGTTCGGTGATCTCGTCCAGCGTCCGGGCCTCGACGTCACCGGTCAGCCGTTCGTAGCGGGCGGTGAGCGAGGGCACGTGGCGCAGGGTGTGCTGGTAGAGGGCGCGGATGCGGCCACCGCGGCGGAGCAGGGCCTGGTCGCGCCGGATCGCGGCCTCGTGGAAGTCCGGCTTGGGGTGTGTGTAGCTCTTGTGCGGCTGGACGGCCAGGAGTTCACGGGCATCGGCCATGGCCTCGTCGATGACCCGGCCGATGCGTTCCTTGTTGCTGTGGAGCGTGAGCAGGGGCGTCGTCGGGACGCCATCGTGCCGGCTCGCCCGCAGCAGCGGCTCTAACACCTCGACCAGCCGCTCCTCCCGCCGCCGTTCCCCGGCGATCCGGTCGGTCGAGGCCCGCAGGAGCCGGTGCAGGACGATGTGCGGCGCGACGAGCTCCCACCGGTTCGGGTCGTCGAGGGCGGGTTGCAGGAGGCCGAGGCCGGCAAGGTGCGCGGCCTCATCGGGCCTGTCGGCAAATACGCGCCCCTGGCGCAGTGCACAGGCGTACAGGTCCAGGTCCCCCTCGCACGGCTCCGCCGGTGCGTCATCGTGCGCGTTCCCGTTCATGCGCGGCCCGCCCCCCGACTCGGCTTGTCCTGTTCGAGGATCCCCGACTGGGCGATCAGGTAGCCCAGTTGGGCACGGCTGCCGCTGCCGAGGGTGGAGGCGAGTTTCGCTATGTGGGCCCGGCACGTGCGGACGTTCATGCCCAGACGGCGCGCGATCGCCTCATCGACGTGCCCCTCCACGAGAAGTTTGGCGATGGAGTGCTGGATGTCCGTCAGGCCGTCCGGAGCGGTTTCGTAGGGAGTGCCCGCGCTCAGCGGGACCGCTCGGCCCCACATGAACTCGAACACCTTGACCAGGTAGCGGACCAGACCGGGGTGGCGGAGTTCCAGGGCGACCTGCCGGTCATCCCGCGTGGGGATGAAGGCGACCGTCTCGTCGCAGATGATGAGGCGTTCGACCAGTTCGTCGATGGTGCGGTACTCCACCTTGCCGTCGGGGAACTGTTCCACCCAGGCGATGCGCTCCGGGATGTACCTGGCCGTGTGCTGGTAGAGGGTCTTGATGCGGACCCCGCGTTCGATCAGCGGTCTATCGCGCTCCAGTGCCTTGACGAGGCGGTGCTCCGGGTGGCGGTGGCTCGGTTGGACGGTGAGCACCTCGTGTCGGCACTGGGAGGTCGCCAGGTCGAGCGCCTCGTTGATGCGGTCCAGCCCTTCCAGCACGGTGATCGAGTGGACGGACTCCGCCACCGGGGCGCTGAGTCCCATGAACGGCTCGAGGGCGTCCGCCAGTTCCATCGACAGCCGCCGACGTTCGGCGATCTCGCGTTCTATCGGGTCCAGCCGCTGGGCCAGCACGACCGACGGGGGAACCGGGCGCAGCAAGTTCGCGTCATCGGGGTCGGGATGGAGCAGGGAGAACTCCACCAGGCAGGGGGCGACCTCCACGTCGGCGCGGGCGATACGTCCCGTGCGGAGCGCGTTCGCGTAAAGACGACTCCCTTCCACGCACAACTCCGCCATGGCGTGGGGATGCGTCCCTTTGGTCCGATTTGATGGCAAATCTCCACCCCCCAGGGTCCTGAACATGCAGGAACATGATGCACCGATCGTGTGGCCATGACGTGCCCGAATGAGCCATCGTCTTACTTGACGGGGGAAGAGGGGACCTTCAAGTGAGGACGAAGCCGACTATGCGTAAGAGAATGCTTCGCTCGGTGCTTGCTGCCGCCTTCTCCGCCGGTGTGGCCTTCGGTGTGCTGAGTGGCCTCTCCGACGCGACGAACGACGTGCAGCAGGACACCGCCTGGTCGAGTGGGGCCGTTGGTGCGGCTGACGGTGACGACGCGGTCGTCGTCCCGGCGGACACCGCGTGGAGTTGACGTGACCACTCCACCCGATGACCGTTCGTTCCGCCGTGAGATGGCCACCGCCTACCGGTCCGGCTGGCACTTCATCGACCTGGTCACCGCCATCCCCCACAGCGGTGACTCGTTGATGGTGACCGTGTTCGGTGAGCCGGTCGTGGTCACGCGGGACGAGGACGGAGACGTGCGGGCGTACCGGTGCCTGCGGCGCCCTCGGGGGGCGCCGCAGCCCGTGCGATGTGCCATCCGGTACGGAATGATCTTTGTGAACCTTGACCAGCGGGACCATGAGCAGATGGAGTCCGACTCCCCTGCTCACCGGACCGTCTCGGCCACCCCCCGCAGTGCCTGACGCGATTCCCCCGTCGTAAAAAGATCGCGCAGGTGCTTCCCCCCGCAGCGGCGTCACCGTGACCTGAACACGGTGACGCCGCTGCAGTTTCCGGCAGTATTTCCGGGTATCGGATGATCGCCCGATGGCCGGAACCCGTCGCCCGGCGGTCCGAACGGCCCCCGCTCGCCCTATGTGCCCTACTCACCCCATCCGTGTCATCCGCGCCCCATCGCGCGGGTGAGCGTGATCTCGATGGCGACCCGGGACGGGTTCGGCGACGGCTGCCGTCCGTAGCGTTCCGCGTACCGCCGCTCCGCCTCCTCGACGTGCTCCCGCTCGGTGCGGACCACGGCCCGCCCTTCCAGCGTCGCCCACCGCCGGCCGTCCACCTGGCAGACCGCGACGGCCGCGCCCTCCGGCCCCGCCGCCAGTACATGGCGCACCTTCGCGCTCGCCTCGTTCGTGATCACCCGAGCAAGTCGTGCCCCGGGGTCGTATGTCACTCCGACGGGTACCAGATGCGGGGTGCCGTCCGGACGGATGGTGGTCAGCGTGCACAGGTGCCGTTCGCGCCAGAAGCTGAGATACGGGGCGTCCGGATCGCCCGGATCCACCGAGTACGAGTGGTTCATGACCCCGGAACCTAGCCCCCGCCGTACTCCCGTCCTCACCTTGAGTGGAATAGACTCAAGTTTGTGTACGCTGACCGAGTCAGCCAGGCCGGGCTGCCGAGCCGGCCATGAGGGCCGCTGTACGGTCGTCGCAAGGAGGAGAACGGACACGTGGACGCCGAGCTGACCAACCGGAGCCGGGACGCGATCAACGCCGCCGGAAACCGGGCCGTGACCGAGGGACACCCCGACCTCACCCCCGCCCATCTGCTCCTGGCCCTGCTGCAGGGACAGGACAACGAGAACATCACGGACCTGCTCGCCGCGGTCGACGCCGACCAGGCGGCCGTACGCGCCGGAGCCGAGCGCGTCCTCGCCGGCCTGCCGAGCGTCACCGGGTCCACCGTCGCGCCGCCCCAGCCGAACCGCGAACTGCTCGCCGTCATCGCCGACGCCCAGACCCGCGCGCGTGACCTGGGGGACGAGTACCTCTCCACCGAGCACCTGCTCCTCGGCATCGCCGCGAAGGGCGGCGCCGCCGGCGAGGTGCTGGCGGGGCAGGGCGCCACCGCGAAGAAGCTGCAGGATGCCTTTCAGCAGGCGAGAGGAGCACGCCGGGTGACGACAGCCGACCCCGAGGGCCAGTACAAGGCCCTGGAGAAGTTCGGGACCGACCTCACGGAATCCGCCCGCGAGGGCAGGCTCGACCCGGTCATCGGACGGGACCAGGAGATCCGGCGGGTCGTGCAGGTGCTGTCCCGCCGCACCAAGAACAACCCGGTCCTCATCGGTGAGCCCGGCGTCGGCAAGACCGCCGTCGTCGAGGGGCTCGCCCAGCGGATCGTCAAGGGCGACGTGCCCGAGTCGCTGAAGGACAAGCGGCTCGTCGCGCTCGACCTGGGCGCGATGGTCGCCGGGGCCAAGTACCGCGGAGAGTTCGAGGAGCGGCTGAAGACCGTCCTCGCGGAGATCAAGGAATCCGACGGGCAGATCATCACCTTCATCGACGAGCTGCACACGGTGGTCGGCGCCGGGGCCGGCGGCGACTCCGCCATGGACGCCGGCAACATGCTCAAGCCGATGCTCGCCCGCGGTGAGCTGCGCATGGTCGGCGCCACCACCCTCGACGAGTACCGCGAGCGGATCGAGAAGGACCCGGCGCTGGAGCGGCGCTTCCAGCAGGTGCTGGTCGCCGAACCGTCCGTCGAGGACTCCATCGCCATCCTGCGCGGCCTGAAGGGCCGCTACGAGGCCCACCACAAGGTGCAGATCGCCGACAGCGCCCTGGTGGCCGCCGCCACCCTCTCCGACCGCTACATCACCTCCCGCTTCCTGCCCGACAAGGCCATCGACCTCGTCGACGAGGCCGCTTCCCGCCTCCGTATGGAGATCGACTCCTCGCCCGTCGAGATCGACGAACTCCAGCGCGCCGTCGACCGGTTGAGGATGGAGGAGCTGGCGATCGGCAAGGAGACCGACGCCGCCTCCCGCGAGCGCCTGGAGAAGCTGCGCCGCGACCTCGCCGACAAGGAGGAGGAACTGCGCCACCTCACCGCCCGCTGGGAGAAGGAGAAGCAGTCCCTCAACCGCGTCGGCGAACTGAAGGAGAAACTCGACGACCTGCGCGGCCAGGCCGAACGGGCCCAGCGCGAAGGCGACTTCGACACCGCCTCCAAGCTCCTCTACGGCGAGATCCCGGCCCTGGAACGCGACCTGGAGGCCGCCTCCGAGGCCGAGGAGGAGGTAGCCAAGGACACCATGGTCAAGGAGGAGGTCGGCGCCGACGACATCGCCGACGTCGTCGCCTCCTGGACCGGTATCCCCGCCGGCCGCCTGCTGGAGGGCGAGACGCAGAAGCTGCTGCGCATGGAGGAGGAGCTGGGCAAGCGGCTCATCGGCCAGCTCGAGGCCGTACGGGCGGTGTCCGACGCCGTACGCCGCAGCCGCGCCGGGATCGCCGACCCCGACCGGCCCACCGGTTCCTTCCTCTTCCTCGGCCCCACCGGCGTCGGCAAGACCGAACTGGCCAAGGCGCTCGCCGACTTCCTCTTCGACGACGAGCGGGCGATGGTCCGCATCGACATGTCGGAGTACAGCGAGAAGCACAGCGTGGCCCGCCTGGTCGGCGCCCCGCCCGGCTACGTCGGCTACGAGGAGGGCGGCCAGCTCACCGAGGCCGTGCGCCGCCGCCCCTACAGCGTGGTGCTGCTCGACGAGGTGGAGAAGGCCCACCACGAGGTCTTCGACATCCTGCTCCAGGTCCTCGACGACGGACGGCTCACCGACGGCCAGGGCCGCACGGTCGACTTCCGCAACACGATCCTGGTGCTCACGTCCAACCTGGGCAGCCAGTTCCTGGTCGACCCGATCAGCACCGAGGAGCAGAAGAAGGAACAGGTCCTGGAAGTGGTCCGGTCCTCCTTCAAGCCGGAGTTCCTCAACCGGCTCGACGACCTGGTCGTCTTCTCCGCACTGACCAAGGCCGAGCTGGAGCGCATCGCCGCACTGCAGCTCGACCGGCTGACCAAGCGCCTCGCCGAACGCCGGCTCACCCTGGACATCACCCCCGAGGCGCTGGCCTGGCTGGCGGAGGAGGGCATGGACCCGGCCTACGGCGCCCGTCCGCTGCGCCGGCTGGTGCAGACCGCCATCGGGGACCGGCTCGCCAAGGAGATCCTCTCCGGCGAGATCAAGGACGGCGACACGGTCCGCGTGGACCGCTTCGGCGAGGGCCTCCTGGTGGGCCCGGCCACGGGCAAGACGCTGTAGTACGCCCGGGCGACGGTCTCCATGGTCACCGAGGTGTGATCATGGAGACCGGACCGTGGTGGAAGCCCATCGGCCAGGCAGGTTGCCCGGCACGGGCCAAGAGAGAGAGGGTGGGGAATACGTCTGGTCCCACATCCACGGCCGGACGCCAGACGACCGCAGGAGTGTCCCAGCATGTCCATCGACCCGTCCTCGATTCCCAATTTCGGGGGCCAGCCCGAGCCGCAGCCCCAAGGACCGGCGGGCCCCGTCGTCCCGGATCAGGACCTCGTGAAGCAGCTCCTCGACCAGATGGAGCTCAAGTACGTCGTCGACGACGAGGGTGACCTCGCGGCGCCGTGGGAGCAGTTCCGCACCTACTTCATGTTCCGTGGGGAGGACGACCAGCAGATCTTCTCCGTGCGGACCTTCTACGACCGCCCGCACCAGATCGAGGAGAAGCAGCAGCTGCTCGAGTCGATCGACGACTGGAACCGCCGCACTCTGTGGCCCAAGGTCTACACCCACACCCACGACGACGGCACCGTCCGTCTCATCGGTGAGGCCCAGATGCTGATCGGCATGGGCGTCAGCCTGGAGCACTTCGTCTCCTCGACGGTCAGCTGGGTGCGGGCCGCGATCGAGTTCGACAAGTGGCTCGTCGAGCAGCTGGGCCTGGAGCAGGAGATCAACGACGCGGAGAAGCCCGACGACGAGTAGGGAGCCCTTTTCCCACGCGCACGCGTGAAGGAGCCCGGCCCCGGAGCGACCCCACGGTCACCCGGAGCCGGGCTCCTCCGTTTCCCCTGACAGGCCGTGCTGTCCGACCGCCTCTCACCCGGGACGGCAGAGGGCGCGGTCGACGAGGTCGCGCAGGATGTCCTCCTGGCGGTCCGCCGTGTCCGGGTCTCCCGGGCGGCTGTGCGCGGAGGCGGTGACGCTGCGACGGCCGTCCGTCGTGGTGGCGGCCCGGACGAGGTAGCCGAATCCGCTTCCCCCGTGACCGAGGTAGCCGCCGCCGCAGGACAGGGGCGTGAAGAACAGTCCCAGGCCGCTTCGGGTGCCCGCGGGATGGCCACTGTCCTGGGGCATGGGGACGGTGGTCCGCATGGCGGCGAGGGTGGCGGGTTCCAGCAGCCGGCCGCGGACCAGGGCGGTGAAGAAGCGGTTGAGGTCGCGGGCCGTGCCGGTCATCGCTCCGTCGGCCCCGAGGTCGAAGGGACGGTAGGGGATCGTGGTGTCGACCATCGGACCGTCCGGGGTGAACTGCTGGTGGTTGGCCGCGTGCGGCTGCGGCAGGAAGGGCCGGGTGCCGGGGATGTCCGTGTGCCGCAGCCCGAGGGGGCGCAGGACGCGGTCGCGGACCTCCTGCTCCCAGGGGCGGCCGGTGACCTTCTCGATGATCATCCCGGCGAGGACGTAGTTCGTGTTGGAGTACTTCCAGTCCGTTCCCGGTGGGAAGGCGGGCTCGTGGCGCATGGCCAGGGCGACCAGCTGTGCGGGCCGGTAGGCGTGCCACCGATGGGCGTAGTACGTCTCGGCGCCCGGGTCGGGGTACACGTCGGCCGTGTAGTCGTACAGCCCGCTGGTGTGCTGCAGCAGGTCGCGGAGCGTGATCGCACGGCCGTCGTTGCCGGCGCCGGTCACCACCCCGGGCAGTAATCGCTCCACCGTCCGGTCGAGCGACAGCCGTCCTTCTTCCACCAGCTGCAGCACGACGGTCGCGACGAACGTCTTGGTGACACTGCCCAGACGCAGATGGCCGTCCTCGGGAACCGGGCGGCCACCGACCAGGTCCCCCACACCGGAGCGGGCGGTGACGGTCCCCCGGGGAGTTTCCAGACGGACCGAGACCCCCGTGACCCCGGCATCACGCAGCGCGTCGGCGTCCTGCTGCACGGACCGGTCCACGGCGGAAGGACGCGGCGCGGGTGGCGAGGCCGCGGCGGGCGGGACGGCCGACACGGCCAGCGCCAGGACAGCGGCGGACAAGGACAATCGACGAAGAACCATGCCCCGAGGCTAGGAACAACCCGCCCCACCGCCCATCCGGCCGACCCCCCCCCCGCCGCATCGGGGGCCACCGGGATGGACACGTGCCCGGAAGGAACCAGAGCCGTCCTGTCCCGGAACCCGAAGGCCGTTGCAGCCAGGGCTGCTGCTCCGGGGTGTCCGCGCGTCACACACCGGGACGCGCCCGACACGGTGTCGACCACGGCCGTACACGCGGAGTGCGCCGAGGGGAATCCGACCACCGCGTCCCGGCTGCTTCCGGCTCTGATGACGCAGGCGGACGGCGCCAGGTCGCTTCTGCTCGCGCTGTCCGACGCCGCTGCACCGGGCGCCAGGGAGGCTGTGCACCGGGCGATCGTTTCGTGGCGGGCGACTGCCCGCATCGACGCCGACCCCGACCAGCTCGGGGCAGCACTCCGCCCGCTCGGTGATGTGGACTTCGGCCCGGCCGAGGTGTGCGAGTGAATTCAGGAAGGGCGACCGGGTGAGCGTCCCGCCGCTGAGTGGCTGGAATGTCATCCGCTGTCGCGTGTCAACCGGAACCGTCAACACCAGATGTGCGGCAGGCATGCGACCAAGGAACGGAAGGGATTCGAACCGGAGTAGTGGGAACATGAAATCATCAGTGGGGGCCGGGGTCGCTATTTGGTCAGCCCGGAGACCTCGACCGTAATCCTGGTGTACGCCTTCACGCGACATCCGATGGACACCGAATGGCCTCCGGTGCTTCACGTTTACCGGAAGGCGGAGTGATATCGGGCGGCCCTGCCCGACGCCCACCGATGACGGGATCTGCACTACGAAGCCCCACCGTGCTCCATCCCGGTCCGTATCCGGCGGCATCGCGTCCGCGATGCCGAGCGGAACCGACTCCAGCCCGGTGGTCTCGGTGAAAGTTGAACGGAGTGCCGATCGGAAATGGTCGACGCGGCGGCCCCGCGGCCTGACACGAGGAAGACCTCTAAGGGAAACGCCCCCGGAATCCCGTCGAAAGCCGCAGGTGGAGATCGTCCATACCTCATGGCAGGTCCGGTGCTCATGGGTTTGGAAATACCGGCGATTCGGCCATGCGACATATCTCGTCCAGCCACTTATCGAAGTACCGATCACATCGGCTGCGGCTGCGGTACTGTGCAGTCGACCGCAAAACAAAAAGGGGAAAAGCATGTCTCGAATCGGAAGCACCTCCTCGCGCTTATGGACCGCCGCTGCGGCCCTGGCACTCACCGCGGGAACCGCCTTCCTGACCGCGAGTCCGGCGGCAGCCGACTCCAGCCAGTGCCCGTCCGGGTCCTTCTGTGTGTGGGAGCAGTCCAGCTACCGGGGCGACTTCAGGCACTACACCTCGTCGAACCCCAATGTGGGCGACTACATGAACGACCGCATGACCTCGTACTGGAACCGCACCGGTAAGACGGTCAGCGTCTACGAGCACTCCAACTACGTCGGGTGCATGTTCACGATCGCGCCGGGCAAGTCCGAAGCGGCCGTGGCCTCGCACTTCAACGACAAGATGACTTCCCTTCGCGTCGGCAGCGGCTGCTGACACCACCCGGAGGACGGCGGTGTTCACGGAACCGAAGCAGTGAGCGCCCCGTGAGCCCAACGCGCCCCCAGCCCGAACCGGGCTGGGGGCGTACTTTCCATGGAGTGGCGGGAGCGTCCGCCCCGCCGTCAGCTCCGCGACGTACGGCGAACAGCGGCCGGAGGAACTGCCGGAGAAGCGGCTGGGCAAGCCGCTCCGGCACGGCTCCGAAGTGGCGTCCCGGTTCGGACAGCCCGTTCCGGAGCTGCCCGCGCTCGACCCGGGGCCGGCGGTAGTCCAGGGCAATGCCCTGACGGGTGCGGCGGATCGCCGCGCTGGAGACCTGACCGGCCTGCCTGCTCGGCCCGGTGGTGGTGGCTGCCGTCTCGGCGTTGCTCCTGCTCCTGCTCAACCGGGATGCGGAGTCCCTTCACCGTACAGACCGGTGAAATCCCCATTCGGGGCGAAAGGGGCGTGATTTCAGGGCGCCAGGTGTCGCAGGCGGCTGGTGGCCTCGTGGAGGACGTCGTCCCTCTTGCAGAAGGCGAAGCGGACCTGGCTGCGGCCGGCTTGTGGGTCGTCGTAGAAGACGGAGTTGGGGACGGCGACGACGCCGCAGCGTTCGGGGAGGGCGCGGCAGAAGGCGTAGGCGTCCTTCTCGCCGAAGGGGGCGATGTCGGTGGTGATGAAGTACGTGCCCCGGGGTTGGTAGACCTCGAAGCCGGCCGCGCGCAGGCCGTCGCCGAGCAGGTCGCGCTTGCGCTGGTGGTCGGCGCGGAAGGCGTCGAAGTACGCGTCCGGCAGGGCGAGGGCCTCGGCGACGGCGTACTGGAAGGGGCCCGCGGAGACGTAGGTCAGGAACTGCTTGGCCGAGCGGACCGCGGTGACCAGTGCGGGCGTGCCCGTCACCCAGCCGACCTTCCAGCCGGTGAAGGAGAACGTCTTGCCCGCGCTGGAGATGGTCACCGTGCGCTCCCGCATGCCGGGGAAGGTGGCCAGGGGGATGTGTTCGGCGTCGTCGAAGACCAGGTGCTCGTAGACCTCGTCCGTGACCACCAGCAGGTCGCGCTCCACCGCCAGCGCGGCGATCGCGGACAGCTCCTCGCGGGTGAGGACGGTGCCGGTCGGGTTGTGCGGGGTGTTGACCAGCAGCAGGCGGGTGCGGTCGGTGACGGCGTCGCGCAGCTCGTCGAGGTCGAGGCGGAAACGGCCCTCGCGCGGGCGCAGGGTGACCGGCACGCGGGTGGCGCCCGCCATGGCGATGCAGGCCGCGTACGAGTCGTAGTACGGCTCCAGGGCGATCACCTCGTCGCCGGGTTCCAACAGCGCGAGCAGCGCGGCGGCGATCGCCTCGGTGGCGCCGGCGGTGACCAGGACCTCCGTGTCGGGGTCGTACGACAGGCCGTAGCGGCGCTGCTGGTGCGCGGCGATCGCGGTGCGCAGCTCGGGGACGCCGGGGCCGGGCGGGTACTGGTTGCCGCGGCCGTCCCGCAGCGCCCGCACCGCCGCCTCCCGGACCTCCTCGGGGCCGTCGGTGTCGGGGAAACCCTGACCGAGGTTGATGGAACCGGTCCGCAGTGCCAGGGCGGACATCTCCGCGAAGATCGTGGTCCCGAACTCGGCGAGCCGGCGGTTCAGGAGGGGGCGCGCGCTGGAGGTCATGCCGGTCATCCTGCGCCGAACCTCTGGAGTTCCTCAAGTCTGCTTTGGCTCGCGCGGGCAGCGGGCATCTCCCGTCCACACGCGTGAGCGAGGCACCCACGGGGGGCTGCTTCGGGGGATTCACGGGGGACGAAAGGACGGTGACGTCATGGTCATCGGCATCACCTTGGTTCTGCTCTTCGCGCTGGTCTTCGTGCTGTACAAGGCGTTCGCGGTGGCACCGGGACGCCCTTCCGGCCGCCGGGCGGGGGCGTCCGGGCGGCGGCGCGACAGCTGGTGGGCCGGGGATTCAGGGGGGAGTTCCGGCGGGGCAGGGGGGAGTCACGGCGGGGTGTCCTGCGGAAGTGACTCGTCCTCCGGCGGCTCGTCCTGCGGGGGCGGGTCGTCGTGCGGGGGCGGCGGCGGATGCGGTGGAGGCAGCTGACGGGGGGCGGCCCGCCTCCGTACGGGGGTGACGCGTCCGCGACGGTGGGGTCCGCGCCCAGGTGCGGGCCCCACCGTGCAGTGCGCCCGCGTACGCGCCCGCGTATGTGCCAGGTGTGCGCTGGGTTGAACAGGTGATCTGGAGAGCCCCCGAGGGGATGGAAAGCTCACGAAGTTGGGTAAAAACGCTGTGGCAGCACCACAGTTCGTGATTCCCTCTAAATCACCGACACAGCCCTCGGACTCCCCGCGGATCCCCTTTCCGGCCGGCCGGGGCTGACGGGCCGAACTCCCCGGCGTGACCGGGGTGCGGCGGTCCCTCCATCTCCCTCTCCTGCCCCTCCTTGTCCGCTTGCGGAGCCGATTCATGCTCACGACTCTGACCACCTCCTACACCGACACGCGCGCGGCCGACCTCGCCTGGGCCCTGGGGCGCGAGCCGCTCCCCGCGCTGGCCACGCTCGACCTCGAACTGACCGGGGCAAAGGTCCAGTTGAGGCTCCTCGGCGCGTCCCACCAGGTGCTGCTGGAAGAGGATCGGGGCATCTGTTCGGAGACGGTGGCCTGCCTTCCGGGCAGCAGTACGCCCCTTCCGCTGGGCGTCGCCAAACAGGTGGGCGACTGGGAGTACGAGTTCGCCGCCCGTGTGGAGATGCTCTCCCCCGGTTCCTTCGGGGGCCGCGCACAGGAGTTGCTCGCCCTGGTCTCCGACCATCCGCACGGTCTCGCCGGGGTGTTCCCCGGGAGTCCGCACGCGTTCACCGCGATGCTCGCCCAGCGCCACGAGAACCAGGTCCACTGGCGGACCTGGCACGCCTATCCCCAGGACGGCCAGTTGGTGATGACCCGGACGAGGGTGGGCGTACGGGTGAAGGCGGCCGTCTGAGGGGCATTGCGAGGGCTCCGTCAGCGTGAAACAAACACCACACGTGTGGGTGACGGTCCGCACCGGAGGCGTAACGTAACGTCGCAGGGGTGATCGAATCGCAGGCCCCCGGCCCCGTCCCGCCCCGCGCAACCCCGGGGCAGGCCGGGCGGCAACGGCGGCAGCCCCTCGGACAGCTCGCTGAAGCTGCCGGTGCGGCAGGGCACCGGCCGGTTCCTGGTCCTCGCCGGCGTGTTCGTCTGCGCCGCCTGCGGACTCGTGTACGAGCTCGAACTCGTGGCGCTCGCCTCGTACCTGATGGGCGACTCGGTGACCCAGGCGTCCGTCGTGCTGTCCGTCATGGTCTTCGCCATGGGGATCGGCTCGCTGGCCGCCAAGCGGCTGTGCCGGCACGCGGCGGCCGGTTTCGGCGCCGTCGAGGCCGCGCTCGCCCTGGTCGGCGGATGCAGCGCGATGGCCCTGTACGCCGTCTTCGCCTGGACCGGTTCCTGGGGCGGGCCGTGGGCCCACGGCCCGCACGTTCTGCTGGTCGCCTTCTCCCTCGCCGTCGGCCTGCTGATCGGGGCCGAGGTACCGCTGCTGATGGAGCTGATCCAGCGGATCCGCCGCCAGGACGCGGGCGGCGCGGTGGCCGACCTGTTCGCCGCGGACTACGTCGGCGCTCTCGTCGGCGGACTCGCCTTCCCCTTCCTCCTCCTGCCGTTCCTGGGCCAGTTGACGGGGACGCTGATCACCGGCGCGGTCAACACGGTGGTCGGCGGCGCGCTGGTGCTCGGCCTCTTCCGACAGGATCTGACCCGCCGTGCCCGCCGGCTGCTGCTGATCGCCAACCTCTGCGTGCTGGCCGTCCTCGCCTCGGCCGTTTTCCTCGTCGACCACTTCGAACGGGCCGCCCGCCACGCCATGTACGGCTCGGACGTCCGGGTCGCCCTGCAGACCGACGTGCAGGAAGTGGTGCTCACCGGCGGCCTCGACGGCCGGCCCCTGGACCTGTTCCTCGACGGCCGGCTGCGGACCGGCAGCCGGGACGAACTCCGCTACCACGAGGCGCTCACGTACCCCGCGATGACCGGTCCGCACACGCGCGTGCTCGTCCTCGGCGGCGGCGACGGACTGGCCGCCCGCGAGGTGCTGCGCCACCGCGACGTGCGGCGGGTCGACGTCGTCGCGCTCGACGCGGGCGTCGTGCGGCTGGCCCGCCGTGACCCGGCTCTGTCCGCGCTGAACGACCACGCCCTCGACGACCCGCGCGTACGCGTCAGCACCGCGGACGCCTTCGACTGGCTGCGCCGGGCGCCCCCGGCGGCGTACGACGTGGTGGTCTGCGACCTGCCGCGCCCGGAGGCCACCGAGAGCACCAAGCTGTACTCGCAGGAGTTCTACGGCCTGGCCCGGCGCGTCCTGGCGCCCGACGGGCGGCTCGTGGTGCACGCCGGGCCGGTGGTGTCCCGGCCCCGGACGTTCTGGACGGTGGAGTCGACGGTCCGCTCGGCCGGCTTCCGCACCAGCCCGTACAGCAGGGGCGACCGGGGCTTCGTCCTGGCCGCCCGCACCGTCCCCGAACTGCGCCTGGACCCGTCCGGCCCTCGTCCGCGCACCCTCACCGACCGCTCCCTCGCGGCCGGTGCGCGAGCCGCCGCACGCACCCGTGTCCCCGGCCTGCCGCCGTCGACGCTGCTGCACCCCAGGTACGCCCGCTGAGCCGGCTCGCCCCGGACGTACCGCTGTACCGCTCTTTCGCGCCGACGGGGATACAGCCCGGCGTCGCCATGGGTAGGCTCCGCAGTCATGGAGCACGAGGTGTTCGTTCCGGTTCCGGTGGAGCGGCTCAGGGAGGCGCTGGACGACCCCGCGCGGGTCGCCCGCGCCGTGCCGGGGCTCCAGCACGACGCCGGTGCGGATCCGGTCGCCGGCCGGCTGAAGCTCCGCGTCGGCAGCCACTCCATCACCTACCGGGGCTCCGTACGGGTGTCCCGGCGCGAGGACGGTTCCTACGCCGTCGAGGGCGACGCCGTCGAGACGCGCGGCACCGGCGCGGTGAAACTGGCGCTGCGGCTGCGCCCGCTGGCCACGGAGGGCGGCGCCACGCTCACCGTCGACGGCACGGCGACGGCCGACGGCCGGGTCACGGAGCTTCCGGCGGACGCGGTGGCGTCGGCGGTGGCCCGCCTGCTGAACCGTTTCGTGGAGAACCTGGGAACGGCGGCGGGGGAGCCCTTCGCACCCGAGTCGCCCGCGGACGTGCCCCCGGCCCCCGCACCGGCCCCCGCACCGGCCCCCGTCTCCGACACGGAGGGCCCCCTGCCGTCCCTCGACCCCGAGATCCAGGACGAGGCCGGGGACGACGCGGGTGATGCGGGTGATGTGGACGACACAGATCTCACGGACGTGACAGACGACGTGGACGAGGTCGACGGTGTTGACGAGATCGACGACATCGACGGCGCCGACGACACCGTCGCCGAGGCGGCGCACGCGCGGCGCACGATGATCGGCCGCAGCGCCGAGGAAGTGGACCACGCCCCGCCCCGGGGCCGTTACGCCCCCGTCCCCGCCCCGCAGACCGTCTCCACGGCGGCCCCCCTGCGCTGGGCCGCCCCGGCGGCCGCCCTGGCGGTGGCCTCGGCGATCGTCGCCGTACGGGCACTGCGCAGACGCCGCTGACCCCGCCCCGGGGCGCGCGGGCCCGGCCCGAACCTCGGGAGGCCCTCTTGATCACCCCAGTAGGGTCGTCCCGTGAGCAACAAGGACATCACTCTGACCGCGGGCGACGCGGAGGTCACCGTGCGGCCGGAAAACGGCGGGCGGGTCTCGGGACTGCGGGTCGGGGGCGTCGAGCTGCTGCGCCAGGGCGACCGCTACGGGTGCTTCCCGATGGTTCCCTGGTGCGGGCGGATCCGGGACGGCCGGTTCCGGAACGGCGCCACCGTCCACCAGATGCCGCTGAGCGCCCCGCCGAACGCCATCCACGGCACCGCCCGTGACACCGCCTGGCGTACCGCCCGCGCGAGCGAGAACGAGGCCGTGATCACGTACGACCTCGGGGAGCCGTGGCCGTACTCCGGGCGGGTGACGCAGGTGATCACGCTCGGCGCGGACTCCCTGACCCTGGCCATGGCCGTCGAGACGTACGAGTCCTCCTTCCCGGCGCAGATCGGCTGGCACCCCTGGTTCAACCGCGCCCTCGACGGCACGGACGCGGCGGACGCAGCGGGCGTACGCATCGACTTCACCCCCGCCTGGCAGGAGGAGCGCGGCGACGACCACCTGCCCACCGGCAACCGGATCGACCCGGAGCCCGGCCCCTGGGACGACTGCTTCGGCATGCCGGACGGCGCCGACGTCACCCTCACCTGGCCGGGGCGGCTGGAGCTGAAGGTGACCAGCCGCGAGGAGTGGGTGGTGGTCTACGACGAGCAGCGCGAGGCCGTCTGCGTGGAACCGCAGACCGGCCCGCCCGACGGGCTGAACACCCACCCGCGCCTGGTCACCCCACTGGAGCCGCTGGAGGCCACGACCACCTGGACCTGGCGCAGGCTCTGAGGCCGTCTACCCTGGCTGGCATGAGCGAGGTACGTAGCGCACTGCTGCAGCAGATCAAGGACAAGGCCGTGGTGCACGGCAAGGTGACCCTCTCCTCGGGTCTCGAGGCCGACTACTACGTCGATCTGCGCCGCGTCACCCTGGACGGCGAGGCCGCCCCGCTGGTCGGCCAGGTGCTGCTGGACCTCACCGACGGGCTGGAGTTCGACGCGGTCGGCGGGCTGACCATGGGCGCCGACCCGGTGGCCGCCGCCATGCTGCACGCCGCCGCCGCGCGCGGCCGGAGGCTGGACGCCTTCGTGGTCCGCAAGGCGGCCAAGGCGCACGGCCTGCAGCGGCGCGTGGAGGGCCCGGACATCAGGGGCCGCCGGGTCCTGGTCGTCGAGGACACCTCCACCACCGGCGGCTCCCCGCTCACCGCCGTCGAGGCCGTGCGTGAGGCCGGCGCCGAGGTCGTGGCCGTCGCGACCATCGTCGACCGGGCGACCGGCGCCGCCGAGAAGATCCAGGAGGGCGCCGGGGTGCCGTACCTGTTCGCCTTCGGCAAGGACCAGCTCGGCCTGGACTGAGGTCGCGACCGACGTCTCGACCGACCGGCCGGTTCTCCGCCCGACATCATCCGACATAACGACTTGACCTGCGCCGTCGGCCAGCCGGGCAAGTCTGGGAGGATGGGGCCGACAACGACGTCGCATCCAAGGTTCCAGGTCAGGGCCGACAGCACCCAGTACGCCACACCGCACGCATAAGGAGCGGACAGATGCCCATCGCAACTCCCGAGGTCTACAACGAGATGCTGGACCGGGCGAAGGCAGGAAAGTTCGCCTACCCGGCCATCAACGTCACCTCGTCCCAGACCCTGCACGCGGCACTGCGCGGCTTCGCCGAGGCGGAGAGCGACGGCATCGTCCAGATCTCCACGGGCGGCGCCGAGTTCCTGGGCGGCCAGCACAAGAAGGAGATGGTGACCGGCGCGGTCGCCCTGGCCGAGTTCGCGCACATCGTCGCCGAGAAGTACGACGTCAACATCGCCCTGCACACGGACCACTGCCCGAAGGACAAGCTCGACGGGTACGTCCGTCCGCTGCTCGCCGTCTCGGAGGAGCGGGTCAAGGCCGGCCGCAACCCGCTGTTCCAGTCGCACATGTGGGACGGCTCCGCCGAGACGCTCGCCGACAACCTGAGCATCGCCCAGGAGCTGCTGGAGCGCGCCCGCGCCGCGAAGATCATCCTTGAGGTCGAGATCACCCCGACCGGCGGCGAGGAGGACGGCGTCTCGCACGAGATCAACGACTCCCTCTACACCACGGTCGACGACGCGATCCGTACGGCGGAGGCGCTCGGTCTCGGTGAGAAGGGCCGCTACCTGCTGGCCGCGTCCTTCGGCAACGTGCACGGTGTGTACAAGCCGGGCAACGTGGTCCTCCGTCCCGAGCTGCTGAAGGAGCTCAACGAGGGCACCGCCGCCAAGTACGGCAAGCCGGCCGGCTCGCAGCCGTTCGACTTCGTCTTCCACGGCGGCTCGGGCTCCAGCGAGCAGGAGATCCTGACCGCGCTGGAGAACGGCGTGGTCAAGATGAACATCGACACGGACACGCAGTACGCCTTCACGCGTCCGGTCGTCGACCACATGTTCAAGAACTACGACGGTGTCCTGAAGGTCGACGGCGAGGTCGGCTCCAAGAAGACCTACGACCCGCGCACCTGGGGCAAGCTGGCCGAGGCGTCGATGTCCGCCCGCATCGTCGAGGCCTGCCGGAACCTGCGCTCCACGGGCACCCGGATCAAGTAATCCGCTCGTACGCGTCGAGCCCGGCACCTGCTCAGGTGCCGGGCTCTTCCGTATGCTCCCCGTATGCCCGATGTCCGGTTGGCCTCCCCGCAGGGCAAGTGGATTCTGCTCACCACGGTGCTCGGTTCCAGCATGGCCCTGCTGGACTCCACCGTCGTCAACGTCGCCCTTCCGCGCATCGGCCGCGATCTCGACGCGAGCCTCGCCGCCCTGCAGTGGACGGTCAACGCGTACATGGTCACGCTGGCCGGGCTGATCCTGCTGGGCGGTGCGCTGGGGGACCGGTTCGGCCGCCGGAAGGTGTTCGTCGTCGGGGTGCTGTGGTTCGCGACGGCCTCCCTGCTGTGCGGTATCGCCCCGAACGCCGGTGTGCTGATCGCCGCCCGCGCACTGCAGGGCGTCGGCGGCGCGCTGCTCACGCCCGGCTCGCTCGCCCTGATCCAGGCGTCCTTCCATCCCGACGACCGGGGCCGGGCGGTGGGCCTGTGGTCCGGCTTCGGCGGGATCGGCGCGGCGGTCGGCCCGTTCCTCGGCGGCTGGCTGGTGGACGGGCCGGGCTGGCGCTGGGTGTTCCTGATCAACGTGCCGCTGGCCGTGGTGTGCGCCCCGATCGCCGTACGCCACGTACCGGAGTCGGACGGCGGGGCACAGGCCGCCGGCCGCTTCGACGTGCTCGGCGCGGTCCTCGGCGCGCTCGCCCTCGCCCTGGTGACGTACGCGCTGATCGAGGCCGGTGGGGGCTCCCCGGTGGTCGCGGTCGCCGCCGTCGCCGGACTGGCCGCCGCCGTCGCCTTCGTGCTCGTCGAGAAACACCGCGAACACCCGATGATGCCGCTGGACGTCTTCGCCTCCCGCCAGTTCACGGCGGTCAACGGCGTCACGCTGTGCGTGTACGCGGCCTTCGGCGGCTTCTTCTTCCTCGCCGCGCTCCAGCTCCAGGTCGCCGTCGGCTGGTCCGCGCTCGCCGCCGGTACGGCCCTGCTGCCCACGACCGCGATGATGCTGCTGCTCTCCGCCCGCTCCGGCGAACTCGGCGAGCGCATCGGGCCGCGCATCCCGCTCACCGTCGGACCGCTGCTGTGTGCCGCCGGGATGCTGCTGATGACGCGGGTGGGGCCGGGCGCCTCGTATCTCACCGATGTGCTGCCGGCGCTGCTGGTGCTGGGCCTCGGCATGGTCACCCTGGTGGCGCCGCTGACCGCGACCGTCCTCGCCGCCGTGGACACCGCGCGGGCGGGCCTGGCCAGCGGCATCAACAACGCGGCGGCCCGCGCGGCCGGCCTGGTGGCGGTGGCCGCGCTGCCGCTGCTGGTCGGGATGGGGCCGGAGGCGTACCGGGAGCCGGATGCCTTCAACGACGCGTTCCGGCGGGCGATGGTGCTGTGCGCCGGGGTCCTGGTGGTCGGCTCGGCCCTCGCCTTCGCGACCGTACGGCGTCCCGCGCCGGGCTGCCGGCGCCCGGAATGCCGCACTCACGGCAGCGTGACCGTGCCCCCGCTGGAAGCCGAGACCGAACTCGAGCCCGAGCTGGGGCGGAAAGGTGGTGTTTCACGTGAAACACCACCGCCGCCCGGGCCCCGGGAGTCCGGAGCCTAAGCCCGCTTCAGCTCCTCGTAGGCCTCGGCGCTGCTGTCCTGGAGGAACTGGCGGCACCGCTCCGCCTCGTCCTTCTCGTCGATCGACTCGGCGGCGCGGGCGAGGGCGGCGAGGCAGCGCAGGAAGCCGCGGTTGGCGCGGTGGCTCCACGGGATCGGGCCGTGGCCCTTCCAGCCGGACCGGCGCAGCGCGTCGAGACCCCGGTGGTAACCCGTCCGGGCGTACGCGTACGACTCCACCACTCGCCCCGCCTCGAAGGCGTCGTCGGCGAGCATGGCCCAGGCCAGCGAGAACGTGGGGAACTTCGCCACCACCTCGGCCGGCGGCAGGGAGTCCTCGGCGAGCAGGCGGTACGCCTCCTCGTTCTCCGGCAGATGTGTCGGGTCAGGGCCGCCGAGCAGGTTCTTCTGAGTGGTCATGCCGCCAGTCTGCCACCTATGGCGAGGCGTCCTTCCGGGGCCGTGCGGTGGAGCCGGAGGCGTCCCGTGCGGTGGAGAGCGGCGCGTCCGACGCGGTGGCGCCCGACGCGTCCACACCGGTGGGCGCGGGCGGGTCCAGGGTGACGGCGAAGAGGGCGGCGTCGTCCTGCAGACGCCCTCCGGTGTGCCGGAGGGCGGCGTCGAGGACGGTGCCGAGGACCGCGTCCGGATCGGGCGGGAGAGGCCGGGACAGCGCCGGAACGGGGTCGAAGAAGACCCCGTCCGCGTCGCGGGCTTCGTTGATGCCGTCGGTGTACAGCACCAGCGTGGCGCCGACGGGCAGGTCGAACCGGTCGACCGGGACCTCGTCGTCGGCGCTGAGAACGCCGAGGCCCAGCGGCAGCGCCGGTGTGGTCGGTTCCAGCGGGATCACCTTGCCGTCGTGGACCAGCAGGGGCGCCTCGTGGCCCCGGTTGGCGATGCGGAGCACGGAGTAGTCGTCAGGCAGCTCCGCGATGACGGCCGTGGCGAACGACTCGGCTCCTTCTCCACTCGCCTGTCTGATGCCTGCCTGCATCCGGCCCTCCAGCTGCCGGACGACGCCGGTCAGGTCCGGTCGGTGGTCGCTGGCCTCATGGAACGAGCCGAGCAGGGCGTTGACCGTACGGGCCGCCTCGATCCCCTTGCCGCGCACATCGGCGATGAGCATCCGGATGCCGTGGGGCGTCTCGTGGATCGCGAAGAGGTCACCGCCGATGTCGGCCTCCTTGTGGGCGACCTCGTACCGGGTGGCCACCGCCAGCCGTCCCACCCGGCCGGGCAGGTCCGGGAGCACCGCCCGCTGCAGCACCGCCGCCACCTCGCGGCTCGTTCTCAACTCCGCCCGGTCACGAGCCAGCAGCACGTTGAGGAACGCCGCGACGACGGTGAGAATGATCAGGCTGCTGAACGGGACGAGCTCGTCGACGGTCGGCTCTCTTCTCAGAAGCACGAGGCCGAGTCCCACGAGGTTCGCCGCCACGCCGGTGGCGATCGTCCCGCGCAGGGAAAGCAGCGGTGCGGCCACTACCGGGGCGGCCACGAGCAAGGGGAACGTGTTGAGGCTCCCCCGGGTGAAGAAGCTGAGGACGAGCGCGGCCACGATCATCGCGGCCGGCAGCCACCGCAGCCGACGCCGCCGCAGTTCCCCTTCCATCGGCTCCTTGTGACCGTCACGCATTCCGCGGCCCATGACCCGATCGTCTCAGGGAATCGGACCCCCGGCAGGCCCGACGGGGCTCACACCGGGCGGACCTTGCGGTTGTGGGGGACCATGAGCAGGATGCACCGTGGGGACCGGGGCCCCCGTGTCGGTAACGGCAGGGGCGGACCGCTACCCGGAGTACATTTCAGGAGACAGCGATGTCCCACGAGGCTTTTGAGCCGGAGACCCCGCATCTCGACTTCGAGGGCACGACCCCCTACGAGGACTACGTCAGGGCGGATGTCCTCACCCACCTCCAGCACACCCTCTCCGACGATCCCGGAGAGATGGTCTTCCTGGTCACGACCCAGGTGATGGAGCTGTGGTTCACCGTCATCGTGCACGAGTGGGAGACGGCGGCGAACGCGCTGCGGGGTGACGACGTACCGACCGCGATCGACGCGCTGAAGCGGTCCGTGCGGGAACTGGAGGCGCTGAACGCCTCCTGGAAGCCGCTCGGACAGCTCACCCCCGCGCAGTTCAACGCCTACCGCGGCGCGCTCGGCGAGGGCTCCGGCTTCCAGTCGGCGATGTACCGGCGCCTGGAGTTCCTGCTCGGCGACAAGTCCGCGTCCATGCTGGTCCCGCACCGGGGCGCGCCCCGGGCACACGCCGAGCTGGAGAAGGCGCTGCACGAGCCGAGCCTGTACGACGAGGCGTTGCGGTTGCTCGCGCGGCGCGGGCACGCGATTCCCGAGGACGTGCTGCGGCGCGACGTGTCCAGGCGGTACGAGCCGTCGCCGGAGGTGGAGGCGGTCTGGACGGCCGTCTACTCGGGTGACGAACGGGACGAGGTGGCCCGCCTCGGCGAGGCGCTGACCGATGTCGCCGAACTGGTGTGGCGCTGGCGCAACGACCACCTGGTCGCCACCCGCCGCGCGATGGGCGCCAAGGCGGGCACCGGAGGCTCCGCCGGGGTGGCCTGGCTGGAGAAGCGGGCGCAGAAGAACGTGTTCCCCGAGCTGTGGACGGCGCGATCCCATGTCTGAACTGGTGGCGAAGGCGGAGAAACTGGACGCGGCCGACGAACTGGCCGTCAAGCGGTCCGAGTTCGTGTGGGAGGAGGGTGACGACACCGTCTACCTCGACGGCAACTCGCTGGGCGCGCTGCCCGCCGCCGTCCCCGGCCGGATCGAGGACGTGGTCCGCCGGGAGTGGGGCGAGCTGCGCATCCGGTCCTGGACGGAAGAAGGCTGGTGGACGGCGCCCGAGCGGATCGGCGACCGCATCGCGCCGCTGGTCGGCGCGGCGGCCGGGCAGATCGTGGTCGGCGACTCCACCAGCGTCAACGTGTTCAAGGCACTGGTGGCCGCCGTGCGGATGGCGCGACTGACGGACCCGGGGCGGGACGAGATCGTGGTCGACGCGACCACGTTCCCCACGGACGGCTACATCGCAGAGTCGGCGGCCCGGATGACCGGCTGCACCCTGCGTCCGGTGGTGCCGGCCGAGGTTCCGGGCGCGCTCGGCGCCCGTACCGCCGCCGTACTGCTCAACCACGTCGACTACCGCACTGGCCGGCTGCACGACCTGCCCGCGCTCACGGTCGCCGTGCACATGGCGGGGGCGTACGTCGTCTGGGACCTGTGCCACAGCGCGGGCGCGCTGCCGGTCGGGCTGGACGCGCACGGCGTGGACCTGGCGGTCGGCTGCACCTACAAGTACCTGAACGGCGGACCCGGTTCCCCGGCGTTCCTCTACGTGCGCGAGGACCTGCAGCACCTCTTCGACTCCCCGCTGCCCGGCTGGAACTCCCACGCGGATCCCTTCGGGATGCGCCCGGACTACGAACCGGCGCCGGGCGCGCTGCGCGGGCGGGTCGGCACCCCGGACATCCTCTCCATGCTCGCCCTGGAGGCGGCGCTGGAGGTCTGGGACGGCGTCACGGTCGAGGCGGTGCGGGCCAAGTCCCTCGCGCTGACGGACTTCTTCCTGGAGTGCGTCGAGACGTACGTCCCCGAGGGCAGGGTCGAGTGCGTGACCCCGCGTGCGCACCGGGAGCGGGGCAGCCAGATCGCCCTGCGCTGCCCGGACGCCGGTGACGTGATGAAGCGGCTGATCGAGCGCGGCGTCGTCGGCGACTTCCGCCGACCGGACGTGCTCCGCTTCGGCTTCACCCCGCTGTACGTCGGCTTCGCGGACGTGGAGCGGGCGGCGCGGGTACTGGCTGACGTCCTGGCGGAGCCCGGGACCTAGGCGACGGCCGGCCGGGACGGTGCCCGCGCGGTGCGGGTGTGGACGGAGGCGGATGTCGGTGGGACACGGTGTGCTGCCGAACCACTCCGCAGGGTGTTCACCGAGCGTGATATCCCCATGTCCATGCCTGTCGTCGGGCTGATACCGTCCCGGCCAACGGCCGAAGTCTTCTCTCGTCCGCCAAGTACGTTTCATCGCTGAGAGGTTGGAGCATGTCGGACGACTCCGCAGCCGCCCGGGCCGCCGCCGAGGAGGAGTCGGCCTTCTCCCACCCGCCCGTCGAACCCGACGCCACCGCGGCCTACGGCGACCACCCGGACCAGCTGATCGACTTCTACGCGCCGCGCGGCGAGGGCGGACCCGCGCCGGTTGTCGTCGTCCTGCACGGTGGTGCCTGGCGCGCACCCTACGACCGTCGCCACATCAGCCCGTTCGCCGCGTTCCTGGCCGGCCGGGGTTTCGCCGTGGCCAGTGTCGAATACCGGCGCGGTGCGGGGGAGTCCGGCGGCGGGGACCCGGTCGCGGGCCGGTGGCCCGACACCTTCGACGACGTCTGCGCGGCGCTGGACGCGCTGCCCGAGCTGGCCCGCCGGCACCTGCCGGCGGCCGACCCGCGCCGCACGGTGCTCACCGGCCACTCGGCCGGCGGCCATCTGGCGCTGTGGGCCGCCGCCCGGCACCTCCTGCCCGCCGACGCGCCGTGGCGCACCGACCGTCCCGCCCCGCTGCGCGGGGTCGTCGCGCTCGCCCCGATCGCCGACCTCGCGGTCGCCGACAAGCTGGACGTCTGCGGCGGCGCGACCCGCCAACTCCTCGGCGGTGACCAGGGGTTCGCGGAGCGTCAACCGTACGCGGATCCGGCGCTGCTGCTGCCCACCGGTATCGCCACGGTCCTCGTCCAGGGCCGGGACGACGTCGACGTCCCGCAGGCGGTCGCCGAGTCCTACGCGGAAGCGGCGGCGAAGGCCGGCGAGGTGGTCGGGCTGACGCTGCTGGCGGACGCCGGTCACTTCCCGCTGATCGACCCGGCGACGGGCGCGTGCGCGGTGGTGGCGGAGGAGATCGCCCAACTCGCCTGGTGACCCGGGCCGCTGGGTGCCCGGTCGTACCCGTTGGCCCCGTCATACCCGTGATACCCGAGAGCTACGTCCCAGGTGAGTCCCCCGGTGGGACGCGGACTACCTGCTCCGATCCGTAACTTCCTTCCCTGACAAGCCCGATGACCCGGGCGAACAGGGAGGGAGGACGACCATGGGGCTCCGGTGGCGCCGTACCGCACTCGCCGTTCTCATCGCCTCGGCCGTGACCCTGCCCGTGGCCGGTGCGGCCCGGCCCCAGGTTCCCGCCCCGGCCCCCGCCAGGCTCGCCCCGCCGAGCGCGGCCACCCTCGACGCCGCCTACGCCGCCAACCGTGCCAACGCGGAGAAGGCGGCGCGGATGGCCGCCCACCACGGCGACCGGCGGCACGCGGCGGCCGACCGCGCCCTGGCAGGTCCCGCCCGGCAACTGCTCGCCTTCGACGGCCGCGGCCCCGGGCGGGTCACCGAGGTGCTCGGCGACCTCGCGCACGCCGACCGCGTCGCCGTCCTGGTCCCCGGTTCCGACACCGGCCTCGACACCTACGGCCGGTTCCGCGCCGCCGCCGAGGCCCTGCACGCGCGGCTCACCCGGGAGGCCCCGGCGGGTGTCCGGACGGCGGTCGTCGCCTGGCTCGGCTACGAGACGCCCGGCACGGTCGGCGCCACCACCGACCGGGCCGACCGGGCCGCTCCCGAACTGCGCTCTCTCGTCGATGACCTGCGCACCGTCTCCGGTCCGCGCGCCCACCTCTCCCTGTTCTGCCACTCCTACGGCTCGGTCGTGTGCGCCGGTGCCGCCGCAGGACTGGACGTCGACGACATCGCGGTCGTCGGCAGCCCGGGCACCGGCGTCGACACCGCCGCCGCGCTGCGCACCCGGGCCCGGGTCTGGGCGGCTCGGGGTGCCGACGACTGGGTGGCGAACGTCCCGCACCTCAGCGCCGATCTGTTCGGCACCACCGTCGGCTTCGGCACCGACCCCGTCGCGCCGGAGTTCGGCGCCCGGGTCTTCGCGGCCGGCGACGGCGGCCACAGCGACTACCTCACACCCGGCTCCACCTCCCTCATCGAGGTGATCGGCCAGGCGGTGGACGGGCTGGACGCGATCGCCCAGGTCGCCGAACTCACCCCGGACGTCGTCCTGATGGACATCCGCATGCCCGAACTCGGTGGCATCGAGGCCACCCGCCGCATCACCACGGCCACACCGCACATCCGTGTGCTGGTGCTGACCACCTTCGACCTCGACGAGTACGTGTACGAGGCGCTGCGCGCCGGCGCCTCCGGCTTCCTGCTGAAGGACGCCTCCTCCGACCAACTCGCCGAGGCGGTACGGGTGGTGGCGGCCGGAGACGCGTTGCTCGCGCCCGGTATCACCCGGCGGCTGATAGCCGAGTTCTCCCGGCTGGACGCCCGGCCCCGCCCCCCGCTCAGGGACCGCGTGGGCGATCTCACCGAGCGGGAGACGGAGGTGCTGTCGCTGATCGCGCAGGGCCTGTCGAACGCGGAGATCGCGTTGCGGCTGGTGGTCGCCGAGCAGACCGTGAAGACCCATGTGGGCCGCATCCTGGTGAAACTGGGCCTGCGGGACCGCACCCAGGCGGCGGTCTTCGCCTACGAGTCGGGCCTGGTCCGTCCCTCCGGATACTGATCCCGCCGAGCCCCGCCGAGCCCCGCCGAGCCCCGCCGAGTCCCTCCGGGTATGGATCCCTCCGGGGCCGGGCGTCCGTCCGCGCGGCCCGCGTAGTACCTGAGACGGACGCCCGGGAACCCGTCTCGGCGGGGACGACCGCGGTCACCCGGGCGGCCTACCGTGTGAGCGTGACCGAGACGACGACTCACCTGAAGCCGCCGACCGTGGGCGAGGCCGGGACATCACGCAGCCCGGAGTACCGGCTGGCCCAGAAAGTCCTGGGCGGGCTGTACCAGGACCTGTTTCGCAACGCCTTCGCCTACCGTCCGCTGCCGCGCACGAACGCGTCCGGGCCGATCGCCCGCCGACTGCCCGGCCGGCTGCGGTCCGCCGCGGAGCAGCTTCCGCACACGGTGGTGGCCCTGGCCGCCCTGTTCGTCCTGTGGGCCGGTATGGCGGGCGGCGACACCGACACCGGTCCGCTGGCCCTGCTGACCGGCCTGATCTGCGCGCTCCCCGTGCTGGCCACCCTGATCCGGCCGGTCGGCGCGTTCTGGCTGTCGATGGCGGCGACCCCCGTGACCGCGGTACTGAACGGAGGCTGGGGCGACTGGCCGTGGATGCCCGGCGCGTTCATCGGCCACCTGGTGGTGCTGGTCGTCGTGGCGCTCCGCACCCGGCCCCGCACCGCCGCCTGGATGTGGGTCCTGACCGCCCTGTACGCCTTCCTCGCGGACGTCGTGTTCGGCGGCCCGTACTACGACAAGAACAGCGCGCCCATGACGGTGACCTCCGCCATCGCCCTGCTCGTGGTCTCCCTCTGGCACGTCCGCCACACCGCCCAGCAGGAGGTGACCGCCCAGCAGACGGTCACCGCGCACGAGCGCTCCCGGCGCACGCTGCTGGAGGAGCGCACCACCATCGCCCGCGAGCTGCACGATGTGGTGGCCCACCACATGTCGGTCGTCGCCATCCAGGCCGAGGCCGCCCCCTACCGGGTGGAGAACCCGCCGCCCGAGCTGGAGCGCGCCTTCGCCACCATCCGGGAGAACGCGGTGGCCGCACTCACCGAGCTGCGCCGGGTCCTCGGCGTGGTCCGCGCTGAGGACTACGAGGCCCCCGACGCCCCGCAGCCCACCCTCGCCGACCTGGACGCCCTGCTCGCCAATGTGCGGGACACCGGTCTGGACGTGGAGAAGGTGGTGACCGGCGCGGTGCGCGAGCTGCCACAGGGCGTGGAGCTGTCGGCGTACCGGATCGTGCAGGAGGCCCTGAGCAACAGCCTGCGGCACGCGCCCGGCGCGAGCGCCCGGGTCGAGATCGGGTACGTCCTCGGCGGCCTCGGTCTGCGCGTGGTCAACGGCCCGGTCCCCGCACCGAACCTGGTGAAGCCCTCGCCCGGGGCGGGACACGGCGTCACCGGTATGCGCGAGCGGGTCACCATGCTGGACGGCGAGATGACGGCCGGCCCGACCGATGACGGCGGCTACGAGGTCGCGGTGTTCCTGCCGGTCGCCTCGGTGAACGAGGGAGAGGCATGAGCGACGGCGACCGCAGCATCCGCGTCCTGATCGCGGACGACCAGATGATGGTGCGCGAGGGCTTCTCGGTCCTGCTGAACGCGATGCCGGGCATCGAGGTCGTCGGCGAGGCCGTCAACGGCCGGGAGGCGGTGGACCGGGTCCGCGAACTCGCCCCCGACGTCGTCCTGATGGACATCCGCATGCCCGAGCTGAACGGCATCGAGGCGACCCGCGAGATCGTCGCCGCCGACGGCGCCGCGAAGGTGCTGGTGCTGACCACCTTCGACCTCGACGAGTACGTCTACCAGGCGCTGCGCGCGGGCGCCTCCGGCTTCCTCCTCAAGGACGCCTCGGCCCGCCAACTCGCCGACGGGGTAAGGATCGTCGCGTCCGGAGAGGCGCTGCTCGCCCCCACGGTGACCAGACGGCTGATCACCGAGTTCTCCAAACTGTCCGAGGCCCCGCGCCTGATGCCGTCCGCGCACGCGGCCTACGGCGACCTGACCGAGCGGGAGACGGAGGTCCTGGTGCTCATCGCGCAGGGCCTGTCGAACGCGGAGATCGCCGGACGGCTGGTGGTCGCCGAGTCGACGATCAAGACCCATGTGAGCCGCATCCTGGTGAAGTTGGGCCTCCGCGACCGCACCCAGGCAGCCGTCTTCGCCTACGAGGCCCGGCTGGTGACACCGGGCTGACCGGGCTGACCGGAGAGCTC
Organism: Streptomyces sp. TE5632; assembly: GCF_054061295.1. Classification (NCBI taxonomy): domain Bacteria; kingdom Bacillati; phylum Actinomycetota; class Actinomycetes; order Kitasatosporales; family Streptomycetaceae; genus Streptomyces; species Streptomyces sp. TE5632. Next base: position 2,850,090 of record NZ_JBSSEA010000003.1, read on the forward strand.
GCACCACACGTACTTGCCCCGGTTGCCGAACCTGGAGAGCGGATGCCAGCCCCACAGGTCGGAGCAGGCCCTGACCAGGGCAAGCCCCCGGCCGTCCTCCTCGGTGACGCCACCGTCCAACCCGGCGGGAGCGAGCGGTGGTTCGGGGTCCGCGTCCCACGCGCCGATCCGCAGCACGCCGGCCGACCACCGCACCCGCAGCGCGGCGGGCCCCTTGGTGTGCAGCACCGCGTTGGTGATCAGCTCCGTCGCCAGCAGTTCGGCGGTGTCGACCAGGCGGATCAGGCCGTGCATCGTGAGGATCAGACGAAGGGTGCGACGACTGATGGTGACGGCGCGCGGGTCGTTCGGGATGTACAGGGAGTACTCCCAGGGTTCGTCTTCGGGCATGCGTCGACTCCGTTCGGTGAGGTGAGGGGGCGTCGCAGCCACCGGGCGGTGTCATTGCCGCAGCCGTCATGACAGGACGAAGCGGTGCGCTTCCGGCGCCCCGGTGTTTCGCAGCGTGTGCGTCGCGTCACTGACGGTAGAGGAGTAATTTCTCCTCTCGCAAGCTGTTGCCATAATTTGGCACTCGAACGTGGCACGTACGCAGAAGCGTTGGGGACGGAGAACGTATGGCGCCGAGAAGTAATCCCACCGCTCGGCAGGTGCGGCTGGGGACTGAGTTGCGCAAGCTGCGCGAGGCGACGGGCATGAAGGCGCGCGAGGTGGCGGCGTTCCTGAACTCGACTTCGGCGCAGATGAGTCAGGTGGAGCTGGGCATCTCAGGCGTCAGCGCGGAGCGCGTTCGCCGGCTGGCAGCTCATTACGGCTGTGGGGACGAGGCGTTCGTCGACGCTCTGGCGTCCTTGGCCAGTGAGCGGTCACACGGCTGGTGGGACGACTACCGAGGAGTCCTGCCGCAGGTGAACATGGATGTGGCCGAGGCGGAACATCACGCGACCTTCCTGCGGGAGGTCGTGATCACGCACGTTCCCGGGCTTCTCCAGACCCCGGACTACGCTCGGGCGGTCTTCAGGTACATGCGCCCTGATCTGCCCGATAGTGAACTGGCGCCGCGCGTGGAGCACAGGATGAGACGGCGCAAGGCGATCGAGGGTGACAGGCCGACCCCGTACGAGACGGTGATTCACGAGTTCGCCCTGCGTATTCGTGTGGCCGACCGCCGGACGGCCGTGTCTCAGCTTCGGCTCATCCTGGACGAGATCGAAGAGGGCCACGCCACCGTGCGGATCATCCCGGTCGACCGGGACGGCTTCGCTGGTGCTGACGCATCGATGATGTATCTGGGTGGGCTGGTGCCCAAGTTGGACACGGGGCTCCTCGACTCACCCACGGGCACCCTGTTCATCGATGCGGCAGCCCACTTGGATCGGCTCCGAACGCTTTTCTGCACGGTGAAGAAGTCGTCGCTGAACCCCTCGGAGTCACGGGACTTCGTTCACCGCTTGACGAAGGAGCTTTGATGAACTGGCGGAAGTCCACCTACTCCGGCGGCGGCGAAGGCAACACCTGTGTCGAGATCGCTGCCCTCTCCACTCACATAGCCATCCGCGACTCCAAGGCCCCCGCCCGCGCCACTCTCTCCTTCCCCGTCCGCTCCTTCAGCGCCTTCATCGAGTCGGTCAAGAGGCCGCGCGGATAGGCGGGTGGGCGGGGGCAGGCCAACCGCGGTGTGGGTGGTGTGGCGGCCTGTGAGTCAGACCCGCTCCAGAGGCCGGTGCGGTCCGCTGGGAAGCTCCGCTTCGATCGCGTCGCCCGGGCGCACCACGCCACCCTCCTGCACGATGCTCGTGATTCCGGCCTTGCGCACGAGGTTCCCGGCTTCGTCGCGGCCGACGACCTGCTTCAGCAGCCCGTCCTGGAAGATGTCGATCTGCAGGCAGGGATTGCGCGGGCCGGTCACCTCCAGCACCGCGTCGTCGCCGATGCGCAGCAGCGTGCCGACCGGCAGACCGAGCAGATCGATGCCCCGGGTGGTGATGTTCTCGCCGAGGTCACCGGGCACCACCTTGAATCCCTCCGCACCGACCTCGGCGAAGAGCTCTTCGTGGATGAGGTGGACCTGGCGCAGGTTCGGCTGGGTGGGGTCCTGCGCGACCCGCGAGCGGTGCTTGACCGTGACGCCGGCGTGTACGTCCCCCTCGACACCGAGCCCGGCGAGCAGCGTGATGCTGCCCCGGTTCGGCTTGGTGAACGAGTACTCGCCGTTGCTGCTGACGGCCGTGACTATTCCGTGCATCCTTGGATCCCACCCCCGTGGCAATGCTCGGATGCGACCCTAACTCCTGGGCCACACACCACGACAGCCAGCCGCAATCGTGGGTGAGGCCGTGATCCAGATCGGTCAATCGCCTTCGGAAGCAGATGTGTTGAGGGAACTGGTCTGCGTTGCTCCCGAGGCTGGGGAGCGGCTCGTCGTCCGGTTCGGAGCCGAAGTGCTCGCTTGGTGTGATGAGTTGCCCGACCTCGTCAGTGAACTCGCTGTTCGTTGGGATCTGGAGCCGGTCGCGGCGGGTGGCGGGGGCACCTCGCGGGTGTTCCGCTGCGTGAGACGTGGCGCCGGTGCCTCGGGGTGGCTGAAGCTCACGCCGGAGTCCGCGCTTGCCCGCGAGGAGGCCGAAGCGCTGCGGGCCTGGACAGGGATGCCGTCGGTCGTCACGCTGCTGGCAGAAGACGTGGCCGCCGGGGCCCTGCTGCTGGAGCACGTGGAGCCGGGAGTGCCCGTGCGGCAGCCGGCTTGGAATCTGCCCGAGGTCGCGGCCCTGCTGAGGGACTTGCGGGTCTCGCCTCCTGGGCCGGGGGAGCGCTCGGTAGTGCGGCCTCTCTCGCACCGGATCGGCTTTCTGTTCGACTTGACCGACCGCAGGTTTTGTTGGCTGACGGCGGCCCGCGTGAACGGCCTGGTTGATGCCGCGCTGCTCGGGCAGGCCCGAGCGGCGGCCCTGGAACTTTCCGCAAGCGGACCCGTGGCACTCGTGCACGGTGATCTCCATCCGGCCAACGTGCTGTCCGGTCCGGGCGCCCGCATGGTGGCGATCGACCCGAGGCCGGCGTGGGGCGACCCGGACTTCGACGCCGTGGACTGGGTGCTCGACGGGGTTGCGGATCCAGCCGTGCTGGAGCGGAGGGTCGAGAGGCTGGCGGCGCTGGTTCCCGGCATGTCCCCTGAGCGCCTGCTGGGTTGGTGCGGGGCCCTGTCCGCCCTCGTCGCGGTTCCCCGAGTGTGCGCGGGGAGGGACGACGCGGAAACCCGGTTCCTCATGACCCTGGCCGGCGGCTGATCCGCCCGCCGGCTGTGGCAGTCCCCGTACCGCCGTCCGGGGAAGCCGCTTTCGAGGGGGCTCTGGGCACGGGGCCGGTCGGCGGCCTATGGTCCGGGCATGATGGCTGAAACCGACCTCGCGTTCGACCCCTGGGACCCGGCGTTCGTCGCCGATCCGTATGCCGGCTATGCCGAGCTGCGGGAGCGGGGGCGGGTGCACTGGTTCGAGCCGACGAACCAGTGGCTGGTGCCGCACCACGCGGACGTCTCGGCGCTGCTGCGCGACCGGCGGCTGGGGCGGACGTACCAGCACCGCTTCACCCACGAGGAGTTCGGCCGGACGGCCCCGCCGCCCGAGCAGGAGCCGTTCCACACCCTCAACGACCACGGGATGCTCGACCTGGAGCCGCCGGACCACACCCGGATCCGGCGCCTGGTGTCGAAGGCGTTCACCCCGCGCACGGTGGAGCGGCTGAAGCCGTACGTCGAAGGGCTGGCGGCGGACCTGGTGGCCGCACTGGTCGACGCCGGCGGCGGTGACCTGCTGACGGACGTCGCCGAACCGCTGCCGGTCGCGGTGATCGCCGAGATGCTGGGCATCCCGGAGTCCGACCGGGCTCCGCTGCGCCCCTGGTCGGCGGACATCTGCGGGATGTACGAGCTGAACCCGTCGGGGGAGTCGGCGGAGAAGGCCGTCAGGGCGTCGGTCGAGTTCTCGGAGTACCTCCGCGAGCTGATCGCCGAGCGTCGCGCGAAGCCCGGCGACGACCTGATCTCGGGGCTGATCGCGGCCCACGACGAGGACGACGACCGGCTCACCGAGCAGGAGATGATCTCCACCTGCGTGCTGCTGCTGAACGCGGGCCACGAGGCGACGGTGAACTCCACGGTCAACGGCTGGTGGGCGCTGTTCCGGAACCCGGACCAGCTGGCCGCCCTCCGCGCGGACCACTCCCTGGTCCCCACGGCAGTGGAGGAGCTGATGCGCTACGACACCCCGCTCCAGCTCTTCGAACGCTGGGTCCTGGACGACATCGAGATCGACGGCACGGTGATCCCCAGAGGCGCGGAGATCGCCATGCTCTTCGGCTCCGCCAACCACGACCCGGCCGTGTTCGCCGACCCCGCCCGCCTGGACCTCACCCGCGCGGACAACCCGCACATCTCCTTCAGCGCCGGCATCCACTACTGCATCGGCGCACCCCTGGCCCGTATCGAACTCGCCGCGTCCATGACGGCGTTGCTGGAGCAGGCCCCGACCCTCGCCCTGGCGGAGGAGCCGAAGCGCAAGCCGAACTTCGTGATCCGGGGTCTGGAAGGGCTGGCGGTCGAGGTCTGAGTCCGCCGCCCGAACCGCGTCACCCCTGAGCGGGCGGGGTACCGGGCCCGTTCCGCAAGGGGGACCTCCGCGGTCCCGGGGTCGTGGGGCCGGAGACGGGTGCCGTACGGAAAACCGTGAGCAGTCGGCGGGCATGTGTCACTCAAGCGCTCAAACGAGCGGCATCAGGACAGTAGTGGCCGAAGTGCTCACGGTTTTGGAACGGTGTGTCTCCCCGGGGCGTGGAGGCATGTCCCGGCATCGCCCACGTCGAGGCCCCGCACCCCACCGGGCGGTCGCGGGAAACCGTCCGCACGAGTGGCTGACCGCCCCGACGGGGCCGGATGCGCCGTCACTCGATCTCCCGCCCGCCGAGCAGCGTGACCGGCCCCGACCCGCGACGGCCCTGCCCGGCGAGGGTGCGTCCCCGTCGGGCAGGGAGCCGCGGCGCGGTTACTTCGTCTCCAGGTCCCGTCGGCGGAAGCCCTCCAGGCCCAGCCACACCAGGCCGGTGGCGACGAGGGACAGCAGGAGCAGGGGGAGCCAGTCCATGTCCGCGGCGGGGAGCCGGGGGACGTGGCCGAAGGGGGAGAGGTTGTTCATCCAGCCCGGGAACTGGAGGATCTGGCCGAGGTAGCCGACCACGAAGGCGTACACCGGCACGATCCAGGCCGCCTGGCTCGCCCGGGGGAACCAGCCGAAGAGCACCACGGCCACGCCGGCCGTGACCCACAGGGCGGGTGCGTAGGCGAGGGCCGCCCCCGCCAGCTTCGGGAGCAGCGAGCCGTCCCCGGTCGAGGCCGCGCCCGCGACGCCGAAGCCGAGCCCGGCCAGCAGCAGCACGAACGTACCGCCGCCCATGGCCACGGCCAGATGGCCGCCGACCCAGCGGGTGCGCGAGAGGCCGGTGGCGAGGAGGGGTTCGGCGCGGCCCGCCGTCTCCTCGGAGCGGGGCCGCAGCGCCGCCATGACGACGTACACCGCCGCCACGACCGTGAGGACGACCATGACCATGGAGGCGAAGGACTCGGCGATGCCCGCCCCGCCGATGCGGTCCAGGGCCTCCTGGATCTCGTCGATGCCCTTCAGCATCTCCTCGGCGTCCCCGAGGATCGACCCGTACATCGCGCCCATCAGGAACAGGCCCGCGCCGAAGCCGATCAGCGTGCCGCGGTGCAGTCGCAGGGCGAGGCCGAGCGGTGTGGCGAGCGCGTCGGAGGCCGTGGGGCTGCCCAGCTTCTCCGGACGCAGGCCCGCGCCCACGTCGCGGCGGGTGGAGAGCACGAAACCCGCCGCCGCGCACACCACCGCGAACACCAGGCAGAGCAGCAGCGGCCACCAGCGGTCGTCGACGTACGGGTAGCTGCGCTGCACCCAGCCGATCGGGGAGAGCCAGGACAGGGTGCCGTTCCCGCCGCCGTCGCCGGCGGCGCGCAGCACGTAGGCGACGCCGATGACCGCGAGGGCCATGCCGGACGCGCCGCGCGTGTGCGCGGTGAACTGGACGGTGACCGCGGCGACGGCGGCGAAGACGAGACCGACGGCGGCGTGGGCGAAGCCGTAGAGCAGCGAGCCCGCCGTGCCGCCGTCCCCGAGCCCCATGCCGGCCAGGCCGAAGGCCAGCAGCAGCGCCAGGGCGAGGTTGGCCAGGACCGCTACGGACAGGGCGGCGGCGAGGTGGGCGTGGCGGCCCACCACCGTCGAGCGCACCAGCTCGGCGCGTCCGGTCTCCTCCTCGGCGCGGGTGTGCCGGGTGATGATCAGCACGCTCATGAGGCCGACCAGGACGGCCGTGAAGCCGAGCATCTGGTGGCTCAGCATGGAGCCGAAGTCGTAGTCGTCGAGGTAGTGACGGGGGCCGGACATGGCGAGGCCGGCCGGGCTGTCCAGGCTCCGGACGGCGTTCGCCCGGTCCTCCGGGTCGCTGTAGAGCGTCTTGAAGTTGCCCGCCGTGGCGAGCGTGCCGAGGAACAGGGCCAGGATCCACACCGGGAGCCGGACACGGTCGCGGCGCAGGGCGAAGCGGATCAGCGTCCGGGTCCCGGCCAGCGCGTTGCCGCCCGCGACCGGTCCGGCGGGGGCCGGCGCCTCGGTGGCGGCGGTCATCGCGGGTCTCCGTTCGCGCCCTGCTCGGCCTGCCCCGCCTGCCCGGTGCCGTGCCCGTTGGCGGCGAGCTCGCTGCCGTAGTGGCGGAGCATCAGCTCCTCCAGGGTCGGCGGGTGGCTGATGAGGCTGCGGATGCCGAACTCGGTGAGCTTGCGGACCGCTCCGTCGACCCGGCCGCCGTCGACGGCGAAACGGACCCGGCCGGTGGCCTCGTCGAGGGTCTGCAGGCCGTGCACGCCGGGCAGCTCGGCGAGGCCGGTGGCGGGTCGCTCGGTCTCCGCCTCGATGGTGGTGCGGGTCAGGTGGCGCAGCTCGCCGAGGGTGCCGGACTGGACGGTGCGGCCCAACCGGATGATGCTCACCCGGTCGGCGAGCTTCTCCACCTGGGCCAGGATGTGGCTGGAGAGCAGGACGGTCTTGCCGGCCGCCTTGGCCTCGCCGATGACGTCCTGGAAGACGACCTCCATGAGCGGGTCCAGTCCCGCGGTCGGCTCGTCGAGCAGCAGCAGCTCGGCGTCGGAGGCGAGCGCGGCGACGATGGCGACCTTCTGCCGGTTGCCCTTGGAGTAGGCGCGGCCCTTCTTGGTCGGGTCCAGGTCGAAGCGCTCGATGAGCTCGGTGCGCCGCTTCCTGTCCAGGCCGCCGCGCAGCCGCGCCAGCAGGTCGATGGCCTCGCCGCCGGTCAGGCCCGGCCACAGTTCGACGTCGCCGGGGACGTAGGCGAGGCGGCGGTGCAGCTCCACGGCGTCCGCCCACGGATCGCGGCCGAGCACCCGGGCGGTGCCCGAGTCGGCACGCAGCAGGCCGAGCAGGACGCGGATGGTGGTGGACTTGCCGGAGCCGTTCGGGCCCAGGAAGCCGTGGACCTCGCCGGACTCGACGTCCAGGTCGAGACCGTCGAGTGCGCGCGTGCGACCGAACGACTTGTGGAGCCCGGACACGGTGATGGCCTTCGTCATGCTTCGGAACGTACGCTTCTTTCACAAATTTGTGAAGTTAAGGAAGTGTATGAATCCCGCGTAGACTCGCCCTTCGTGAGGACGGACCCCTTCGTGAGGGCGGACCAGGGGAGATGAGCCAGGCATGACGGAGTCGCGGGCGGCGGGACGGGACCCGGAGGCGGTCTCCCGGTTCGTGGAGCGCTTCGCGGCCCAGTTGGTGGAGGCCGGGCTGCCGCGGATGCCCGCCCGTGTCTTCGGGGCCCTGCTCGCCTCGGACACCGGCATCCGGACCTCCGCCGAGTTGGGGGAGCAGCTCAGGATCTCGCCGGCCGCGGTCTCCGGCGCGGTGCGCTACCTGGCGCAGCAGCACATGGTCTCCCGCGAGCGCGAGCCCGGCTCACGCCGGGAGCGGTACCGGGTCCACGGCGACCAGTGGTACGAGGCCCTGACCAACCGTGAGGCCGTCATCCGGCGCTGGGAGGACGCCCTGCGCGAGGGCGTCACCAGCCTGGGGCCCGACACCCCGGCGGGCCGCCGGCTGGCGGAGACCCTGGCCTTCTTCGAGTTCGTCGAGAGGGAGATCGAGCCGATGATGGCCCGCTGGCGGACCCACCGCGAGGAGCACTTCGGGCGGGGTGAGGCATAGCCGCAGAAGTTGGTCACACGCGTGTGAGTGATCAGCCACGCTGACGCCGTTCGACTGCGTGCTGGACACGACCGGTTTCAAGGCCCCCTGAGCCGGTCGGTCAACTCCTCGGCAGAGTCAGCCCCAGAGCCCCCTCCAGCACCACCCACGTCCGGGTCCGTACCGGCCCCGACACCACCGCGTCCGCGCGGTAGCGGAAGTGCGCGCCCGACACCGTGACCGCGCGCCCCTCCGCCAGCAGCGGGGACGCCTCCGCGCCCACCGACGCCGGACGCACTTCGACCCTGGCCGTCCCGGAGGCGCCCGGGACGACCGACACGGCCTCCACCGGCTGATGCAGGTCGACCAGGGTCTCTCCGTCGACCTCCACCCGCAGCCGGGAGGGGTGCGCCTCGGTGACGGGAGCGATCTCGGACGGCCGGGCCGGCACCAGGGTCCGTACCAGGGACCGGCACGTCTGCAGCCAGGGGCGCCCCACCCCGCCGACCGTCTCCCGTACCGGCGTCACACCCCCGACCGGCGGAATCCGCACCGCGCCGAGCACCACCCCGTCGCTGTCGTCCACCAGCAGGTCCATCCGCCGCTCGGCGCCGTCCAGCACGGCCCGCGCCGCCGCCACCGTCCCCGTGGGCACCCCCAGCGACCGGGCGAGGGACAGCGGGCCGCCGACCGGCACCAGGGACAGCGCGCAGCCGGTCAGCTCGCGCTGCCGGTGCAGCACCCCCACCGCCCGCATCAGGGCCCGGTCGTCGCCGATCACCACCGGCCGCCTCGAACCCCGCCGGGCCAGCGCGCGGGCGAACTCCTCCGGCCCGTCCGGCAGGCAGACCTTCGTCGTCGCACCCCCGCTGAGCACGTCTTTCGCGATGCGCACGGACTCGCCGTCCCTGCGGCGGGCGACCGGATCGATGACCACCAGGAGCTGATCGGACGTCGGGGAAGTCGCCACCTCGGCCATGCCTCGCTTCCTCGGGTAGCATCTTTGTGCAAGAGCCCCTTTGCACTTTTGCGCAGGGGCTTCGTCTATTCCGGGGCACCCGGTCCGACGGTTGGCGGCCAACGGTGGTCGCGGTGCACGCGGCGGAGATCCACCGCGTACGCCCCTGACCCTGGACATGCCCCGCCCGGAAGGGGTGTACGCGCGTGCCCGCACTTGTGCTGCTCGGTGCTCAGTGGGGTGACGAAGGCAAGGGAAAGGCGACGGACCTGCTCGGAGGTTCCGTCGACTACGTGGTGCGTTACCAAGGCGGCAACAACGCCGGCCACACGGTAGTCGTGGGTGATCAGAAGTACGCACTCCACCTGCTCCCTTCCGGAATCCTGTCCCCCGGCTGCACTCCGGTCATCGGCAACGGCGTCGTTGTCGACCCCTCCGTCCTGCTCTCCGAGCTGAGCGGGCTGAACGAGCGGGGCGTCGACACGTCCAAGCTCCTGCTCAGCGGCAACGCGCACATCATCACGCCGTACAACGTGACCGTCGACAAGGTGACGGAACGCTTCCTCGGCAAGCGCAAGATCGGGACGACCGGTCGCGGCATCGGCCCGACCTACGCCGACAAGATCAACCGCGTCGGCATCCGGGTCCAGGACCTGTACGACGAGTCGATCCTCACCCAGAAGGTCGAGGCGGCGCTCGACTTCAAGAACCAGATGCTCACCAAGTTCTACAACCGGCGCGCGATCGCCGTGGACCAGGTGGTCGAGGAGCTGCTGGGCTACGCCGACAAGCTGGCGCCCTACGTCACCGACACCGTCCTGGTCCTCAACCAGGCGCTCGACCAGGACAAGGTGGTCCTCTTCGAGGGCGGCCAGGGCACCCTGCTCGACATCGACCACGGCACGTACCCCTTCGTCACCTCGTCCAACCCGACCGCGGGCGGCGCCTGCACGGGCGCCGGCGTGGGCCCGACGAAGATCAGCCGGGTCATCGGCATCCTCAAGGCGTACACCACCCGCGTCGGCGCCGGCCCCTTCCCGACCGAGCTGTTCGACAAGGACGGCGAGGCGCTGCGCACCATCGGCGGCGAGCGGGGCGTCACCACCGGCCGTGACCGCCGCTGCGGCTGGTTCGACGCGGTCATCGCCCGCTACGCGACCCGCGTGAACGGCCTGACCGACTTCTTCCTCACCAAGCTCGACGTCCTCACCGGCTGGGAGCAGATCCCGGTCTGCGTGGCCTACGAGATCGACGGCAGGCGCGTCGAGGAGCTCCCCTACTCCCAGACGGACTTCCACCACGCGAAGCCGGTCTACGAGATGCTCCCCGGCTGGTCCGAGGACATCACCGGGGCGAAGTCCTTCTCCGACCTCCCGAAGAACGCCCAGGCCTACGTCAAGGCGCTGGAGGAGATGTCCGGCGCCCCGATCTCCGCGATCGGAGTGGGCCCGGGCCGCGACGAGACGATCGAGATCAACTCGTTCCTGTAGGGCCGGCCCCGCCGCACCCCGATGTCCCGGTGACCCGTCCAGGGTCACCGGGACGTTCACGTCTCCGGGGCGTTCGGACGAGCCCGTGCCCGCCCGGGGGTCAGCTGAAGACGATCATCGAGCCCTGGGCCAGGCTTCGGGTCGCCGCCGCGTGCAGGCCGAGCCAGACGTGGCGTTCACGGGCGAAGGGGCTGGGGTCGTACGGGGGCGGGACGGCGGGTTCCTCCAGCTCGGTCGGTCCCTGCGGGGGATCCGGCGTGGCCGGGGGGTTCGCGGGGTCGATGCCGAGGGCCGGGGCGACGAGTTCCAGTTCCCGCAGCAGCGCGTGGGAGGAGCCCAGCGGGCCGCCGCCGGTGAGGAGTTCGTCGCTGGAGAGCGGGGTCGGGAAGTCCACGGGGACGTACGCCCCGGCGTGGTCGTAGTGCCAGACCAGGTGCGACTGCTGGGCCGTCGCCTCGAACATCTCCAGCAACTGCTCGTAGTCACCGCCCAGTTCGCCCACCGGCGTGACCGGCAGCCCGGACACCTGGAGCAGATACGTGCGCCGCAGGAAGTGCAGCGCGTCGTAGTCGAAGCCCGCGACCGGGGCGACCTCACCGGACAGTCCCGGCATGTACTGGTACACCGGCACCGGCGGCAGCCCGGCCTCGGCGAGCACCTTGTTGTACTGCGCGAGTTCCTCGGCGAACGGATTGTCGGGCGTGTGGCACAACACGTCGACGAGCGGTACCAGCCACAGGTCACAGGCCAAGAGAGCTCCTCGCACAGCACGTAGGTCGAAGACACGTAGGTCGTCAGAGAAGGGTATCGGCGCGGGGCGGGGGCGGCTCCCCTCGTGCAGGTCCCCTGTCCCATACGAACACGGACGACGCGGGCGCCGTGCCCCGGACCCCATGCCCGGGGCTCCGGTCGGTCCGGTCAGTCCGGTCGGTCCGGTCGGTCCGGTCGGTTCGGGGGGAGCCGCTCGATGAGGCTCAGGGAGTGGGCGTTGTACGACTCGATGATCGCGCGAGCGGAATCGGTGTCGCGGCGCGACAGGGAATCGACCAGATCGGTGTGTTCGGACCACAGCCGTCCCCGTAGATCGGGCAGCCGACGCAGATGCTGCACCGCGCACACCCAGGTCTGCACCCGGAGCCGGTGCAGGAAGGCGGTGAGGTAGGGGTTGCCGAACAGGGCCCCGAGTTCGCGCCAGAAGCGCAGGTCGTAGCCGATCAGGACGCTGAGGTCCCCGGCGAGGGCCGACCGCTGCGCCTCCTCGCCGCGCCGCCGGACCCCGGCGAGCGCGGCGGCGACCCGGGGCTCCTCGGGCCGCAGAGAGGCCAGGCGTCCGTCGGGGTCGGTCAGGGCGTGGAACATCCCGTCGACCACCAGGCCGCGGGCCTCGATCATGCCGCGGAAGTCGTCGACGGAGTACTCGTGCACCCGGAACCCCCGGTGCTGGTCGGCGTCGAGCAGTCCCTGCGCCGACAGGTCGACCAGCGCCTCCCGCACCGGGGTCGCGGACACCCCGTACTGGTCGGCGATCTCCTTGACGGTGAACTCCTGCCCCGGCTGGAGCCGCCCGGCCAGCACCTCGTCACGGAGCGCGTCGGCGATCTGCTGCCGCAGCGTGCTGCGGGTCACCACACCGTTGCCGCTGGTGCCGGGCATGGTCGGGAGTCTCCCTCATCGCGTTCGAATGACGTGCACACATCTGTCCACGGTGCCGCCACCTTACGCGTTCACCCTTTACGAGCCTGTTCGAGTGCCCGCCGGGGGCCGGCAGCCCCCGGCGGGCCCCGGCGGGCACGGGGCGCCGGGTCACTCCACGTACTCGTCCGCCACCGACAGGGCCGAGTCCAGTGCCGCCAGGCCCTCCTTCAGCTCGGCCTCGGTCGTGTTGCACGGCGGCACCACATGGGTGCGGTTCATGTTCACGAAGGGCCACAGCCCGCCCGCCTTCGCGGCCGCCGCGAACGCGGCCATGGGGGCGTTCGCCTCGCCGGCCGCGTTGTACGGCACCAGCGGCTCCCGGGTCTCCCGGTTCCGCACCAGTTCCAGCGCCCAGAACATGCCGACCCCGCGGACCTCGCCCACACTGGGGTGCCGCTCCGCGAGCTCGTGCAGCGCGGGTCCGACCACCGACGTGCCGAGCCGCGAGGCGTTCTCGACGACGCCCTCCTCGGCCATGACGTCGATCGTCGCGACGGCCGCGGCGCAGGCCAGCGGATGCCCGGAGTACGTCAGCCCACCCGGGTACGGCCGCTTCCCGAACGTGTCGGCGATCGCCCCGGAGATCGCGACGCCGCCGAGCGGCACATACCCGGAGTTCACGCCCTTCGCGAAGGTCATCAGGTCCGGCACGACGTCGTACAGGTCCGCCGCGAACCACGTGCCGGTCCGGCCGAACCCGGCCATGACCTCGTCCAGGACGAAGACGATGCCGTACGTGTCGCACAGCTCGCGGACCCCGGCGAGGTAGCCGGGCGGCGGCGGCATGATCCCCGCCGTGCCCGGAACGGTCTCCAGGATGATCGCCGCGATCGTCGACGGCCCCTCGAAGGTGATCGTCGCCTCCAGGTGCTCGAGCGCCCGCGCGCACTCCTGCTCCTCGGTCTCGGCGTAGAAGCGGGAGCGGTACAGGAAGGGCGCCCAGAAGTGCACGACCCCGGCCGTGCCGCTGTCGGAGGCCCAGCGGCGCGGGTCACCGGTGAGGTTCACGGCCTGCTGGGTGCCGCCGTGGTACGAGCGGTACGCGGAGAGCACCTTGGGCCGCCCGGTGTGCAGCCGCGCCATGCGCACGGCGTGCTCGACGGCGTCCGCGCCCCCGTTGGTGAAGAAGATCTTGTCGAGGTCCCCCGGCGTCCGCTCGGCGATCAGCCGCGCCGCCTCCGACCGCGCCTCGACGGCGAACGCGGGCGCGAACGTCGTCATCCGCGCGGCCTGCTCCTGGATCGCGGCGACGACCTTCGGGTGCTGGTAGCCGATGTTGGTGTAGACGAGGCCGCTGGTGAAGTCGAGGTAGCGCCGGCCGTCGTAGTCCCAGAAGTACGACCCCTCCGCCCCGGCGACGGCGAGCGGGTCGATGAGCTCCTGCGCGGACCAGGAGTGGAAGACGTGCGCACGGTCGGCGGCCTTCACGGCGGCCCCGACCTCGGGGTTCGGCTGAGGAGTCATGGGGCCGAGGGTAGGTCGTGGCACCGGACGCGCGACATCGGCGGCCTGTCTGCGGTCCGCCGCTTTCCGCGACAGAGTGTCGACAGCCGTCGCGACGGGGAAGCCCGTCACCGGCGACCGGCGACCGGCGACCGGCGACCGGCGACCGGCGACCGACGACCGAAGACCGGCGACCGACGACCGACGACCGGCGAAGGCGTCGGGTGAGGCGGGGTTCGCACAGGCGGTCCACGCGCTGGAACGCCTGTCCGCGGTGTGTGACGAACCGGGCCCGCCTGTTACGGAACCGTGGACGAAGCCCTGGTCACTCCGGCCCCGGCCCGGTCTATCCTCGGGCTGTTGCTCACTGTGGGGGGAAGGCGGCGCAACGATGGAGATGCACGGGCCGGGGGGCGACGCGATGGGGGCGCCGGGCGACCGGCACCCGGGGAGAATCGGCGCGTACCGGCTGCTCGCGCGGCTCGGGGCCGGCGGAATGGGGTACGTCTACCTGGCCCGTTCCGACCGGGGACGCACCGTCGCCGTCAAGCTGGTCCGTGAGGAGCTGGCCCAACAGGAGGAGTTCCGGGCCCGTTTCCGCCAGGAGGTGCAGGCCGCACGGCAGGTCGGCGGCGCCTGGACCGCGCCGGTGCTGGACGCGGACACCGAGGCCCCGGTGCCGTGGGTCGCCACCGGGTACGTCGCGGGGCCCAGCCTCCAGCAGGTGGTCGGGCAGGACCACGGCGCGCTGCCCGAGCGCTCGGTGCGCATTCTCGCCGCCGGTCTCGCGCACGCGCTGAAGGACATCCACGCCGCCGGCATCGTGCACCGCGACCTCAAGCCGTCCAATGTGCTCGTCACCATCGACGGGCCGCGCGTCATCGACTTCGGGATCGCGCGGGCGATGGAGACCGTGACCGACGGCGGACTCACCCGCACCGGCGCGCTCGTCGGCTCGCCCGGGTTCATGGCGCCGGAGCAGGTGCGCGGCGACCGCATCACCTCCGCCTGCGACGTCTTCTGCCTCGGCTCGGTGCTCGCCTACGCGGCCACCGGCGAGCTTCCCTTCGGCACCGCCAACAGCGGGGTGCACGCCCTGATGTTCCGCATCGCCCAGGAGGAACCCGACCTCGGCCGGGTCCCCGAGGGCCTCGCCGACCTGGTGAAGGACTGCCTGAAGAAGGACCCCGCCCAGCGGCCCACGCTCGACCGGATCCTGGAGCGCACCGGCGCCGAGGACACCGTCGTCGACGGCCGCTCCCGCGAGCCCTGGCTGCCGAGCGCCCTGGTCGCCCAGCTCGGCCGGCATGCCGTGCGGCTGCTGGACACGGAGGACCCGGAGACACCACCCTCGGCAGCGGCGGCGGCAGGGGCCGCCGGGCAGCCCGCACCGGCCATGCCACCCGCACCACCCGCACCGCCCGCACTCCCCGCACCGGACGGCTCCGCGCCCGCCGCCACCCCCGAACACGCCCCCGCCCCCGACGGCTCCGCCCCACCGGAGCCTCCGCCCCACGCACCCGCCCCGCCCGCGCCGGGCACCCCCGGTGACGGTACGCCGGTGAACCACCTGCCCACCCTGGTCGTCGGCCAGAGCACCACACCGCCCCCGGGCCCCACCCCGGGCGGCCCGGCGGCAGGGCAGGCCCCCGCCGCATACGGCCATCCCCAGCCGCACGCCCAGCCGCACCCCCAGTCCCCCGGCTACGGCTACCCGTACAACGCCTACGGGGCCGCCGGCTCCACCCCGCCCTACGGCCCGCCGCCCCTCGGCCCGAACCCGCCCCCGTACGGCCCGGCGCGGACACCGCGGAGCGACCGTTCCACCACGCTGCTCGTCGTCATCGCCCTGGTCGTCGCGATCGCCGCCGGCGGCACGGTGTACGCGCTCATGAGCAGCAACGACGGTGGCAACAGCGCCGGCGGCGATCCCACGGCCACGGCGACCGACGACACGTCCCGGGGCACCGACCCGACCGCCGACGGCAAGGCCTCGACCGGGCCGGACGGACCAGGCGGTGCAGGTGGCACAGGAGGCGCGGGCGACCCGACCCGGTCCGGCACCCCCGCGCCGACGGACGGGGCGGTCCCGACCGGCTACCTGGGCAGCTGGTCCACGACCATCGACAACGCGAGCGGCCGGCACACCCGCAGACTGACCATCCAGCAGGGCGAGGTGGGGGACCCGGTCATGTCCCTCGTCGCCGACGGGCCCACCGGCAACGGCACCTACCACTGCGTGTTCGAGGGCAGCCTCTCCGACGCCCCGGGCTCCGGCGACCGGCTGCGGATCGGCCCGTCCAGCGTGACGGTCGGCCAGCCGCGCAGCGCCTGCACCCCGGGGTCCGCCACCGAGATCACCCTCCGCCCCGACGGTTCCCTCCAGCGCGTGAACACCAGCAACGGCGAGCAGCTCGTCTACACCCGGGACTGAGACACCCCGCCGCCCCGCCTACCTCGGCTCCGGGGGGCGCTGCCGGGGCATGTTCGGCCGGGCAGCGCCCGATGGGGCGGGGAAACGGCCGTGCGGCGCGGCCGCATCGGGACGGCCCGTGCCGGCCGCGGCCCCCCGGACGCCCAGCGGCACGATCCCGCCGCGGAAGTCCGTCATCCAGTCCTCCGTCTCGGCCCGCACCAGCTCGCTCACGTCCTCCGAGAACCGCCGCAGCACCGACAGGCACCGCTCGGCCGCCTCGCTCGCGGTGCCCTCGGCCGGGCCCAGCACCTCGCGGACGCACTCCGACGCCCAGTCGAACTGGAACGCCTGGAGCCGCCGCTGCACCGCCTGCGCGGTCGCCACGTCCCGCATCCAGCCGGACGTCACCCCGAAGAACCGGTCGGCGACCGCACACGCCACCGCCAGCAGCAGCGCCAGGTACCCCCAGGGAGTGGCCCCGACGGCCACCCGGGTCAGATCCAGCAGCAGCAGCGCCGCCCCGGCGACCGCCCCCGCCGCGGTCCCGGCGCGCAGGGCCCGCGCGCAGCGCCGCTTCCACACCCGGTCCGCGAGGTACCAGGCGGCGGTGTCCAACGCCCCCTGTTCCACCCACCGGTACAGCTCGTCCAGCCGGAGCGCGGGCTCGCCCCAGTCCCCGAGCGGAAACACCCGCCCGGCCAGATCGCCGGGCCGCAGCCCGGCCGCCCCCTCGCCGGGACCGTCCTGCGGACGGCCCTCGGGCTGCATCTCCGGCTGACCCACCCCGTACTCCCTACTGACCTGACCCCTGCCGACTCCTGCTCGACGTCTGCGCGACGTCTGCTTGACGGTTGGCGCGGACGTGCCCGGCCCTTCCTACCGCCCGACGGGTGGGGCGCGCCGGGGGTTCGGCCGCTCTTCCGCCCGAAAGAGGGCCGTGATCAGGTAGAGGGCCCGACCGGGACTCACTCGAAAGAGTGCTGGGGCGACGGCCGCCCGGACCACGTAGGCTCGTGCCGAACGGGAAAATCCCGTACGGACGGACCGACCAAGGAGCTGAATCGTGATCCCCGGTGGTGGCCAGCCCAACATGCAGCAGTTGCTCCAGCAGGCCCAGAAGATGCAGCAGGACCTGGCCAAGGCGCAGGAGGAACTCGCGCGCATGGAGGTCGACGGCAAGGCGGGCGGTGGCCTGGTCACGGCGACCGTCACCGGCGGTGGCGAGCTCCGGGCGCTGAAGATCGACCCGAAGGCGGTGGACCCCGAGGACACCGAGACCCTCGCGGACCTGATCGTCGCGGCCGTCCAGGCGGCCAACGAGAACGCTCAGACCCTCCAGCAGCAGAAGCTCGGCCCGCTGGCCCAGGGCCTGGGCGGCGGCGGTATTCCAGGTCTGCCCTTCTAAGACGGGGCGCGGGCCTCTACGGTACGTACTGAAGAAAACCCAGGAAGGACGGCAGTCCGTTGTACGAAGGCGTGGTGCAGGATCTCATCGACGAACTCGGGCGGCTGCCCGGCGTCGGTCCGAAGAGCGCCCAGCGGATCGCCTTCCACATCCTCCAGGCGGAGCCGACGGACGTACGGCGTCTCGCCCACGCCCTGATGGAAGTGAAGGCGAAGGTCCGCTTCTGCGCGACCTGCGGCAATGTGGCGCAGGAGGAGTTCTGCAACATCTGCCGTGACACCCGCCGCGACCGCGCGGTCATCTGTGTCGTGGAGGAACCCAAGGACGTCGTGGCCATCGAGCGCACCCGCGAGTTCCGGGGCCGCTACCACGTCCTGGGCGGTGCGATCAGCCCGATCGACGGGGTGGGCCCCGACGATCTGCGCATCCGTGAACTGCTGGCCCGGCTGGCCGACGGCTCGGTCACCGAGCTGATCCTGGCCACGGACCCGAATCTGGAGGGCGAGGCCACGGCCACGTACCTCGCCCGCATGATCAAGCCCATGGGCCTGAAGGTCACCCGTCTGGCCAGCGGCCTCCCGGTGGGCGGTGACCTGGAGTACGCGGACGAGGTCACCCTCGGTCGCGCCTTCGAGGGGAGACGACTCCTAGATGTCTGATGCCACGCTGCACGCGATCGACCGGGACCCGGACGACTTCTCGGTCCAGATCGCGGATCAGATCGAGAGCTTCCTGGTCGCCGTCACGGAGGTCGCCAAGGGCGACGAGCCCGACTCGGCGGTTCCCTTCCTCCTGCTGGAGGTCTCCCAGCTCATGCTGGCCGGCGGCCGGCTGGGCGCCCACGAGGACATCGTCCCCGAGGAACGGTACGAGCCCGACCCGGGCCCGGAGGCCGACGTGGACGCACTCCGCGAGAACCTCGCCCGGCTGCTGGAGCCGATCGACGTCTACTCCGAGGTCTTCGACCCCTACGAGCCCCGCACGGCGCCCGTCCCGGCCCGGATCTCCGACGACCTCACCGACGTCATCAGCGACCTCCATCACGGCATGGTCCACTACCGGGCCGGCCGCACCACGGAAGCGCTGTGGTGGTGGCAGTTCTCCTACTTCTCCAACTGGGGCCCCACCGCGTCGGCGACCCTGCGCGCCCTCCAGTCCGTCGTCGCCCACGTCCGCCTCAACCAGCCCCTGCCCGCCCTCGACGGCCTCGACACCGACCAGAGCATGGGCGACGACACCCTCGAATTCGAGGCGGGCAAGGTCATGGCGGAAGAAATCGGCACCCCCCTGGGCATGCGCCCGGTCACGTAACGGGACCGGCGTTCCCGAAACGGCGGCCGGGAGGAGGGCCCCCTTTGCTGAAGACGTGAGCAGTCGGTGAGGAAGTGTCACTTCGGCGCTCGGATGAGTTCCATATGGACAGTTCCGGTCGAAGTGCTCACGTCTTGCAGCGGGTGTGCGGCATGGACGACTGCGTGTACGTCGGCAACGCGGGCGAGGACGCGGCGCTGGACCGGGGTTGGATCCTCGGGCACTTCAAGGACCTCGACGATCCGCGCCACAGCGAGGCCGTGGAGATCAAGTGGGGCGTCCACCCCCGTGGCGACGAGCGAGCGCAGTGGGTGCGGGGCGAGGAACGCACAGCTCTCCTGGTTCTCATCAGCGGCCGTTTCCGAGTGGAACTTCCCGGCCGCAACGCCCTGCTGGAGGAGCAGGGCGACTACGTCGTGTGGGGACCGGGAGTCGACCGTTCCTGGTTCGCGGAGGAGGAGTCGGTGGTACTGACCGTCCGCTGGCCGTCCGTCCCCGGCTACGCAGTGGCAGAGGAGGGGGAGGCGGGGCCAGGATCACGGTGACGATCGAGTACCGCGACCGAACGGCGGGTGCGGCCTGACCGGGGTGCGGAGCAGCGGGAGCAGTGCCTCGGGCTCGACGTGGGGTGCGGTCATCGTCGGCACGCTGTACCAGCGGAGCGGCCAGGTGTTGCCGTCCAGCGCGGGGATGCCGATGTAGCTGACCGTGCGGTCGCCCCGGCAGCCGAGCCGCTGCACTCCGAGCGGCCAGTCGTACCGCTGCACGGCTCCGGGCGGAAGCAGGAAGTACACCCATCGCCCCCGGGCCGCCTCGGCCACGATCGGCCCGGCGTCCTCCTCGGCCGCCTCGACCAGATGGTCGGCGACCAACTCCCCGAGCAGCCCTTCGATCCGCACGGCGTCGAAGTGGACACCGGTGACGTGCAGTCGGTGGCCGATCAGGGGGACCCACTCGGGCCGGTGAATCGCGTTCGTCATGGTCACACGGTGACGAGCATCACGCTACGTTCGGTAGCGACTGAGGAGATACACGCCGGGGTGTATCCAACGGAGGTGCGTGCCGTGTCGGGTCAGAACAACTCCCAGCCGCCCGTCGCCTGGCGCTACAGCGGCAACCAGCTGAAACGCTGGCGCACCAAGGCGAGCGTCAGCCGCGAGCAGCTCGCCGAGGCCGCCAACTACTCGCCGGACACCATCAAGTCGATGGAGCAGGGGGTCCGGACGCCGACCCCGCGCGTACTCGACGTCGCCGACGAACTGTGCCGGGCCGAAGGCTTGTTGAGCGCCGCGAAGGACTACTTGCAGCGCGAGAAGTTCCCGGCACGGGCACAGGACTTCATGGAGCGGGAGAGGGAGGCGATCAGTCGCTGGTCGTACGAGGCGACGCTGGTTTCCGGCCTGTCGCAGACGGAGGCGTACGCGCGGACTTTGTTTGAGAACCGCTATCCGCCTTTGGGCGAGGAGCTTGTGGAGCAGCGGATCGCCGCACGCGTGGAGAGGCAGGCCATCCTTACCAGGCCCAACCCGCCGGTTGGGTTGAGTTTTGTCCTCTACGAGGCAGTCCTGCGCAGCCCTCAGGTGGATATCGAACAGTTGCACCGCCTGCTGGAGGTGTCGCGTCTGCGGAATGTTGTGTTGCAGGTGCTCCCGTTCGAGCGGGCGGTTCCTGTGGCGCTCATGGGGCCGATGGTGTTGTTGGAGACTCGGGCGCACGAGCGATTCGCCTTTACGGAGGGGCCGTTCGCGAGTGAGTTGTCGGCTGATCCTGGGGTTGTCAACCGCGTGACCGAGCGGATTAGCATGATCCGCACACAGGCTCTCAGCCCCGCTGAGTCGGCCCGCTTCATCGAGGGGATGGTGGATCGGCAATGAGCGATCAGCTGGATTGGTTCAAGTCGAGCTACAGCGATGACGAAGGCGGCGACTGCGTCGAAGTCGCCCTCGCCCCCACCATCCACGTCCGCGACTCCAAGGCGGCCCCCAATGGCCCCGAACTCCACGTCTCCGCACCCGCCTGGTCGGCGTTCATCGCCGCAGTTCGGCCCGGAGCTTGAGCCCCGGGATTCGAGCTCTTCCCATGGGTTTTCTGGGTTTCTGGTTTGGTTGAAATACCCAACCAACCAATTCTGAAGGCCAGTTGAGGCGTCGTACCTCGAATGGGTGACGTTCCGTGATCGGCTTGCGGCGGAGCGTGAAACGGCTCTAGGTTCGCGGCAAACGAGCAAACAGCTCGGCCCCGGTCGGTGCGCAAACACCGGCTCCGGGGCCTGACCTCCGGAACGAATCGAGACTTCGCCCGTGGCTTACGCCCACCCTAGCCCCGCCCTGCCCTCCCCGTCCCACCCCATGGCCAAAACGGGCTACGGGAAGCGCCTTGCAGGTGACGAAGACCCGCATGCGGACGCCGACTTCGCACATCTGCTCCCCCGCGAGGCCGAGGTCGCCGTCTTCATCGACCACCTCGACACCGGCCACTCGATGGCCCACAAGGTCCTCGCGGCGGAGCACCCGCGCTACGGCCAGCAGGCGATGCGCACGTCGCTGACCCGCATCACCGAGGCCGGCCACCTGCGCTGGATCAAGGAACACATCACCGTCGAGGACAACACCATGCGGTGGGTCACGCGCACCTACTGGTCGCGTACCCGCAGGTCACCCGAGTGGTGGGCGCAGTTCGCGAGGGAGCGCCACGGCAAGGACGTGACCCGGGACCACCAGCCCGGCCTGGCTCGCGTCGAGGACGTGGTGACCACCGACGTACCGGCTGCCCGCGAGCCCGAGCCCGAGCCGGAGGTCGAGCCCGAACGCGAGGGCGACACCGAGCTCGAGGCCGAGCCGGACAGCGCCGCGTACCGCGTCCTCACCGGGCTGCGTGCCGCCGACACCCGTCTGCCGCTCACCGAAGGCGACTGCCGCTCCCTCGAAGCCCTCGCCGAGGAGTGGCTGGCCCGGGGCGCGACGCCGCTCGACATCACCCGAGCCCTGACCGAGGGGCTCCCACCCACTGTCAGCAACCCGGGCGGATTCGCCCGCCGACGACTGGAGTCGAAGATGCCTCCGCAGCAGAGCGAACCGCGCGCCCGCGTAACCCGCGTGATCATGGCCTGCGCCACCTGTGACCAGGACGAACGCACGGTGAAGATCGACCGGGGCATCTGCGAGAACTGCCGCGAGGAGGACGCGGCCAACCCGATGACCGACGCGGACATCATCAAGGGGTTCGAGGAGATCGCCCACCTGGGCACCACCTCGGCGTACTTCCTCAGGAAGAAGCTGGAACGCGGCACGGGCGGTCCCGTGCCCGACACGTTCCGCCCCGTGCCCATCGAGGACCGCGTCTTCTACCACTACCGGGACAACCGCGACCGCATCGCGAACGGCCTCCCGTCGAGGCGCTGGAACCCGTGACCACGATGCCCCGAGCGCTCGCCCGCGCGCTTCCGCGCGCCCGTGGCGCCGACGAAGACGGTGGATTACGTTCGTAATATGGCAGAGAAGGTGAAGCTCAGCGTGAGTATTGACGCCGAGCTCGGGACGGCACTGCGGCAGTACGCCGCCGCCGAGGACGAGCAGATCTCGGCGGTGATCAGCCGGGCGCTGGAGCAGTACCTGGACGACCGTCGCCTGATCCGCGCCGGCCTGCGGGCGATGGCGGACTACGAGGCGGAGTACGGGTCGTTCTCCGAGCAGGAGATGGCCGAGGCGGATGCCTGGGCGGCGGACCTCTTCGCGCCGCGGCCCGGCGAGGAGCGGCGCAGCGCATGAGCCATGTCGTGTACGACAGCGGTGCGCTCATTGCCGCTGCGAAGAGCGACCGTCGGTTCCTCGGTCGGCACAAGACGCTGCTGCTGCGCGGGGACATCCCACTTGTTCCGGCCGGTGTGCCGGCGCAGTGCTGGGACGAGCGCGCGTCGGCGGCGATGCTGCACTGGGCACTGAACGGATGCCGAGTGGTGCCGTTGACGGAGTCGGGTGCGAAGGCTGCGGCCGTGCTCTGTCAGAGGAACAAGACGTCCGACATCATCGACGCCAGTGTCGTCCTTGTCTCCGCCGCCTACGACGACGCCCCCGTTCTCACCGACGACCTGGGGGACATCCGCGCTCTGGCCGCCTGCGCCGGACGGGAGGGCATCGTCGTGAAGCGGCCGTGAGGGTGTGACGCAGGTCGCTTTTCCGAGTGGTCGGCTTCGGGCTGGGCATGAGCCCTCCTGCACGGGTGCCCGGGAATCTCACGATGCGGTATCGACGAGGCGTTTTTCGGGTGCCCGATAGAATGAGCCGACCACGGTGTGCACACATGTGCGCAAAACGTGGGACAACGACGGAATGAGCGAGGAGCGCACGTGGGCCTTGTCGTGCAGAAGTACGGAGGCTCCTCCGTAGCCGATGCCGAAGGCATCAAGCGCGTCGCCAAGAGGGTCGTGGAAGCCAAGCAGAACGGCCACCAGGTGGTCGTCGTGGTTTCCGCGATGGGCGACACGACGGACGAGTTGATCGATCTCGCCGAGCAGGTTTCCCCGATGCCTGCCGGGCGCGAGCTCGACATGCTGCTGACCGCGGGAGAGCGGATCTCCATGGCCCTGCTGGCCATGGCGATCAAAAACCTGGGCCACAACGCCCAGAGCTTCACCGGCAGCCAGGCAGGCGTCATCACCGACTCGGTCCACAACAAAGCCCGCATCATCGACGTCACACCCGGCCGGATCCGTGCCTCGGTGGACGAGGGCAACATCGCCATCGTCGCCGGTTTCCAGGGCGTCAGCCAGCAGGGCAAGAACATCACCACGCTCGGCCGCGGTGGCTCCGACACCACCGCGGTGGCCCTGGCGGCCGCCCTCGACGCCGAGGTGTGCGAGATCTACACCGACGTCGACGGCGTGTTCACCGCCGACCCGCGCGTGGTGCCGAAGGCCCGGAAGATCGACTGGATCTCGACCGGCGACATGCTCGAACTGTCGGCCTCCGGGTCGAAGGTGCTGCTCCACCGCTGTGTGGAGTACGCCCGCCGGTACAACATCCCGATCCACGTCCGCTCGTCCTTCAGTGGACTGCCGGGCACGTGGGTCAGCAGCGAGCCGATTCAGCGAGGGGACAAGAAGGTGGAGCAGGCGCTCATCTCCGGTGTCGCGCACGACACCTCCGAGGCCAAGGTCACGGTCGTCGGTGTGCCGGACAAGCCGGGCGAGGCGGCCTCGATCTTCCGTACGATCGCCGACGCCGAGATCAACATCGACATGGTCGTGCAGAACGTGTCGGCGGCCTCCACGGGCCTGACGGACATCTCGTTCACGCTGCCGAAGACCGAGGGCCGCAAGGCCATCGACGCCCTGGAGAAGAACAAGGGCGCCATCGGCTTCGAGTCCCTGCGCTACGACGACCAGATCGGCAAGATCTCACTGGTCGGCGCCGGTATGAAGACCAACCCCGGGGTCACCGCCGACTTCTTCACCGCCCTGTCCGACGCGGGCGTGAACATCGAGCTGATCTCGACCTCCGAGATCCGCATCTCGGTCGTCACCCGCAAGGACGACGTGGACGGTGCCGTCCGCGCCGTGCACACCGCCTTCGGGCTGGACTCCGACAGCGACGAGGCCGTCGTCTACGGGGGCACCGGCCGCTGATGAGTGGGTCCGGACGGCCGGCGCTCGCCGTCGTGGGAGCGACCGGGGCCGTCGGCACGGTCATGCTCCAGATCCTGTCCCAGCGGGCCGACATCTGGGGCGAGATCCGACTGGTCGCCTCCCCGCGCTCGGCCGGCCGCAAGCTGGCCGTGCGCGGTGAGCAGGTCGAGGTCGTGGCGCTCACCGAGGAGGCCTTCGACGGGATCGACGTCGCGCTGTTCGACGTCCCCGACGAGGTCGCCGAGCGGTGGGCGCCCGTCGCCGTCGCACGGGGTGCGGTGGTGGTCGACAACTCCGGCGCCTTCCGGATGGACCCGGAGGTGCCGCTCGTCGTCCCCGAGGTCAACTCGCACGCCGCGCGGATGCGCCCGCGCGGGATCGTCGCCAACCCGAACTGCACCACCCTGTCGATGATCGTCGCGGTGGGCGCGCTGCACGCCGAGTTCGGGCTGCGCGAGCTGGTCGTCTCCTCCTACCAGGCGGTCAGCGGCGCCGGACACGAGGGCGTGCGCACCCTGCGGGAGCAGCTGTCCCTGGTCGCGGGTACGGAGCTGGGGACCGGCCCCGGTGACGTACGGCGGGCGGTGGGGGACAACACGGGCCCCTTCGCGGAGCCGGTCGCGCTGAACGTCGTGCCGTGGGCCGGGACGCTGCGCGAGGACGGCTGGTCCTCGGAGGAGATGAAGGTCCGCGACGAGTCCCGCAAGATCCTCGGCCTGGCGCGGCTCCCGGTCGCCGTGACCTGTGTGCGGGTGCCGGTGATCACCACGCACTCGCTCACCGTGCACGCCCGCTTCGAGGACGAGGTCACCGTCGACACGGCCCGCGAGATCCTCGCCACGGCACCCGGCGTCGTGCTGTACGACAACCCCGCCGCGGGCGAGTTCCCCACACCCGCCGACGTCGTCGGCACCGATCCGACGTGGGTGGGACGGGTACGGCGGGCGCTGGACGACCCGACGGCGCTCGAACTCTTCGTCTGCGGTGACAACTTGCGCAAGGGCGCCGCGCTCAACAGCGCGCAGATCGCCGAACTGGTGGTGGCCGAGGCGTAAATAATCCTTGGTCACGGGGATGAGTTTGTAGGATCTTCGTGGGCCATGCGATCCGGCCAGGATGGCTCAGATCTCTTGATCCTGTCCGGTCGGCAGTCGAGGATTTACTTTCCCGCCCCACGCAACCGAGCGTGGGGCGAGAAGCGTCTTTGCGGGCACCCCTGTTGTTGGGCACGTGGGGACGCGGTGGTCTTTTCGGGCGTGGGGACGTCTGAAATCGGACGTGGGGACGTCCGTTCATATGAGACATAGGGGAAGAGCGGACACATGAGGGCATTCGGTGTGCTGTCGAGAGTGCTGCCCGGCACGGACGACGGTCGGCCGGCGCCGGGCGCGGCAAACGTGACGCGCGGCACGTACAACCCTCATGGGGGGAAGCGTGTCCAACTGGCGTGGCTGAGGTACTCGACTTCGCAACGCCGCGCGGCACGGCTCTACGCCCGCCCCGCCAGGCTCTCCGACCCCGCAAGGCCGGTGCGTCCGGTGGCATGCCGGTGATCGCGCCGATGCCAGCAGCGCGGCCCGCCCGCATACCGAGTCAGCGTGACGGCGGTGCCGACGACATCGTGGCAGCCGGCACGACCGTCGACCATCTCACCGAGACCTACCGGGCGCACTACCGCTCGCTGCTGGGTCTCGCGGCGCTGCTCCTCGACGACACCGCCTCCTGCGAGGACGTCGTCCAGGAGGCGTTCATCCGCGTCCACTCCGCCCGTAAACGGGTCCGGGACCCGGAGAAGACCCTGGCGTATCTGCGTCAGACGGTCGTCAACCTCTCCCGTTCCGCGCTGCGCCGCCGCATCCTCGGCCTGAAGCTGCTCTCCAAGCCCATGCCCGACATGGCGAGCGCGGAGGAAGGCGCCTACGACCTGCTGGAGCGCGACTCCCTCATCAAGGCGATGAAAGGGCTGCAGCGCCGTCAGCGCGAGGTGCTGGTGCTGCGGTACTTCGCGGACATGACCGAGGCGCAGGTGGCGGCGACGCTCGGCATCTCGCTGGGCTCGGTGAAGGCGTACGGCTCGCGCGGGATCGCGGCGCTGCGGGTGGCCATGGAGGCGCCGGTATGAGCGGCGACAGGGACACGCGCGGTGAGGAGCGCGGGCCGGAGGAGGATGGGCCCGAGAAGCGCGCGGCTGAGGAGCACGCGGCCGAGAAGAGCGCGGCCGAGGCTGAGGAACGTGAGCCCGACGAACGTGTGTCCGGGGCCGACGGCCCGGGGCCGTCCGACGGTGACGACCTGCGCGTACCGCGTGGGTCGGTGTCCCCGACCGGGCAGCAGTCGAAGCAATCGCACGCTGGGAACGGAACTGTGAACGACGGCCTGGACGACGAGGGACCCGACCAGGGCACGGAGCGGCTCGACTCCGATGAGCCGACCGGCTCGGACCGGCTGACGGACTCGGACGGACCGGCGGATTCGGTCGAGCTCGCCGAGTCGGACCAGTCGGACCAGTCGGCCGAGACTGCCAAGTCGGTCGGGCCGGTCGAGTCGGTCGAGCCCACCGAGCCGGTCGGGCCTGCTGAGTCGGTCGGGCCGGTCGAGCCCGTCAAGTCGGTCGGGCCGGTCGAGTTCGACCAGTCGGCCGAGCCCGTCAAGTCGGTCGGGTCGACCGAGCTGGACGAACTGGACGTGCGGAGCCTGCTGCACCGCTCGGTGGGCGAGATGGAGCCGCGCGAGGGCTCGCTGGAGTACCTGCAGCGCGCGGTCCCCGCCCGCCGGGCGCGCAAGCGGCAGCTCCTCGTCGGCGCGGCGGCCGCGGCCCTCTTCCTCGGCACGGCCGTCCCGGCCCTCGTGCACGTCTCGAACGTCACCGGTTCGGACGCCAACCCGTTCGCCATCGGCCACGCCTCGGAGACGGAGGGCAGCACCGACGAGGAAAAGAAGACCGGCGGCGGCGAGACCACCGCGGGCGGTGCCTCGGACCGGGTCGAGGGGACCGACAAGGACGGCAAGGGCAAGAAGGTCAAGGAGAAGGGCGTGGGGCCCGGCTCGAGCACGGGCGAGCCCGAGAAGGCGGGCCCCTCGTCGAGCGCGACGGCCGGGGTGACCGCCTGCACGGCCGCACAACTCGGACCGGCCGTCGCGAGCAGCGTCGCCCCCGACTCGACCGGCGCGGTCTACGGCTCCTTCCGGGTCGGCAACGTGTCCAAGGTGACCTGTACCGTCGGCGGGCCCGGAAACGTGAGCGTGACTCCGCTGGGTGCGGCCGACCCCGCCAAGGTGGGCTCGGCCCGGCATGTGGCGGGGGACGCGGCGGCCGGCCTGCCCGACCCGTCCCTGGAGTCCGCGCCGCTGGTGCTCAAGCCGGGTGAGGCGTACGACGTGAAGTTCGCCTGGGTGCCTTCCGAGACCTGTCCCACGGACGGCGGGACCGGTGGCGACACGGGGGGCGGCACCGAGGAGCCCACGCCCGACCCGAGCCCCTCGCAGGAAGAGCCCATGGCCAACAGCGGCACGTCCACGGGCGGCGACACCGGAACGGCGGCCCAGCTCCTCAAGGCGGACGGCCCGGCCGAGGGAAGTGTGACCGTGACGTACACCGCGGCGACGGGGGGCACGGCGACCGTCACGGTGGCCAACGCCTGCGCGGGCACCGTCTACTGGACGGGACTGCTGCCGACGCTGACGAGCTGACGCCGACGGGCCGATGCCGACGGGCCGACCGGGACGGAGGTCCCGGTCCCGGTCACACCCCTGACGGGCTGGACTGCCTCTCGTCCGGTTCCGGCTCGCGCTCCTGCCGCTCCTCCGGGACCAGGCCCAGTTCCGCGTCCCGGACGAGCTCCACCTCGCGACGCAGCAGGCGGAACCACATGAAGACGACGAAGCCGACGAAGGCGAACCACTCGGCGGTGTAGCCGAGGTTCTGGAACGCCTTGAGGTCCAGCCCGGTACCGCCCGGCGCGACCGCGGGCACCGCCCGCATCCCCGAGTCGCCCTCGTTGAGGGTGATCCACGCCTCGTACACGTCGTGGGGCACCAGGTTCACCAGCGACGCCGCGCTGATCGCGGCGGTCTGCCCCTCCGGCAGGCCGCTGCGGGCGCTGACGCCGTGGCTGCCGGGGGTCTCGGACGCCTGGAGCGCCCCGGTGACGGTGACCTCGCCGTCCGGCGGCGCGGGCGCCCCGGACGGGTCGGGCTCGCCGGGCAGCCAGCCGCGGACGACGGGCAGCACCTTGCCGTTGTCGGTGTGCAGCAGGGTCAGGACGTAGTGGCCGGGTTCGCCGTCGAGGTTCCGGTCGGGCACGAGGAGCTGTTCCTCGTAGCGGCCGCTCGTGGTGGCCTGCTTGCCGGAGGTCGCCTTGGTCACCGGCAGCAGTGTGTCCAGCGGCCGGGCCTTCTCCTGCTGGGAGGAGGCGGCCTGTTCCTCGGCGCCGCGGTGGTTGTCGACGCGGTCCTCGAAGCGGCTCAGCTGCCAGGAACCCATGAAGACGCAGAAGGGGATGGCGAGCAGCACGAAGACGTTGATCCCCCACCATCGGGGCGTCAGCAGAAACCGGTACACGCTCCCACGGTACGGGGCCGAGTGGAAAGACCGGTTCGCGGGGCGGCCCGCGCGGCCCCCGTGGCCCCGTGGTTGCTGGGACGGGGGAGGCAGGGGTGACCCGTGGCGGTAGCGGTGGTGTCGGCCCCGGTGGGAGATCCGGTGCGGGTTGTCCACAGGCTGGGGACCTCGGCGGCGCGACACCCCCCAAGGCAGGCAGTATGGGGCCATGACTGAGAGCAACGAGTCCGGCGCACCGGCGCGGCGGACGGACCGGACCGAGCGAGTACAACAGGGCGAGCGGATGCCCGACTGGGAGAAGCGCTTCCGGGCGCCCCGGGTCTCCCTGCCCGACTGGGCGGAGGACGCCCCCGACCGTTCCCTGTTCGTGTCGAACGCGACGGGGACGTACGAGCTGTATGCCTGGGACCGGTCGACGGGCGAGCAGCGCCAGGTGACGGACCGGCCCAACGGCACCACGGACGGCGTGCTCTCGCCGGACGGCGAGTGGATCTGGTGGTTCGACGACAAGGACGGCGACGAGTTCGGCGTCTGGCGCCGGCAGCGGTTCGCGGGCGGCGCCGACGAACTCGCCGCCGAGGGCCTGAACGCCTCGTACCCGGCCGGTCTCGCCCTCGCCCGGGACGGGCGCACGGCGGTCGTGGGCCGTTCCACGGACGAGGACGGTACGACGATCCACCTCGTGCGCACCGGCGAGGAGCCCGTGGAGATCTACCGGCACCGCGAGTCGGCGGGCGTCGGAGACCTCTCCCACGACGGCTCGCTCATCGCCGTCGAGCACACGGAGCACGGCGACGCGATGCACTCCGCGCTGCGTGTGCTGCGCCCCGACGGCACGCCGGTCGCCGAGCTGGACGACACCAGGGGCGGCACCGAGGAGCTGGGCCTGGAGGTGCTGGGCTTCGCCCCGCTCGACGGTGACACGCGTCTGCTCATCGGTCACCAGCGGCGCGGTCGCTGGGAGCCCATGGTGTGGGACGTGGCGACGGGCGAGGAGACGGACCTCGCCCTGGAGCTGCCGGGTGACGTGAGCGCCGAGTGGTTCCCGGACGGCACGGGCCTGCTGATCGCGCACAGCTTCGAGGCCCGCAGCGAACTGTTCCGCTACGACCTGGCGGGCCCCGAACTGCTGGAGATCGACACCCCGCCCGGCACGGTCTCGGGCGCGACGGCCCGTCCGGACGGCAGCGTGGAGTACCTGTGGTCGTCGTCGGCGGAGCCGTCGGCGGTCCGCTCCACGGCCGGCGGGGTCGTCCTGGACCCGCCGGGCATGAAGTCGCCCGGTTCGGTGCCGGTGGAGGACGTGTGGGTGGAGGGCCCCGGCGGCCGGATCCACGCCCTGGTCCAGAAGCCCGCGGGCGCGAGCGGCCCGCTGCCCACGGTCTTCGACATCCACGGCGGCCCCACCTGGCACGACAGCGACTCCTTCGCCGCGGGCCCGGCCGCCTGGGTCGACCACGGCTACGCGGTGGTCCGCGTCAACTACCGCGGTTCCACGGGTTACGGCCGCGCCTGGACCGACGCGCTGAAGCACCGGGTCGGTCTGATCGAGCTGGAGGACATCGCCGCGGTCCGCGAGTGGGCGATCACCTCGGGCCTCGCGGACCCGGACCGTCTCATCCTCACCGGCGGTTCCTGGGGCGGCTACCTCACCCTCCTGGGCCTGGGCACCCAGCCCGACGCGTGGACCCTGGGCATCGCGGTGGTCCCGGTCGCCGACTACGTCACGGCGTACCACGACGAGATGGAGGCGCTGAAGGCCATGGACCGTACGCTCCTCGGCGGCACCCCCGAGGAGGTTCCCGAGCGGTTCGAGGCGTCCTCCCCGATCACCTACGTCGACCGGGTGAAGGCACCGGTCTACATCTCGGCCGGGGTGAACGACCCGCGCTGCCCGATCCGCCAGATCGAGAACTACGTCCACCGCCTCCAGTCCCGCGACGCCCCCCACGAGGTCTACCGCTACGACGCGGGCCACGGCTCCCTGGTGGTCGACGAGCGGATCAAGCAGGTACGCCTGGAGCTGGACTTCGCGGAACGGTACCTGGGGAAGCAGGTCTGAGCAGGTAGGGAGAGGGCTGGGGAGGGCCGGGGCGGCCGAGGGGGGAGAGGCGCTTCCCGGGCCGCGGCCCGGGAAGCACCGGCCCCCCCGTTCACGTCACGCCCCGGTCCGCTCCCTCCCCCTGCGCCGGAGCAGTTCCGCCAGCCCCCGCCGGGTGGCGCCCAGCACCACCCGGTCCTCGCTGCGCAGGACGTACGTGTCGGGCAGGTCCCAGATCAGCCCCGACGGTCCCGCCTCCGCCGGACCGACGCCGCCGTTCGCGCCCCTGCCCCTGTTTCCGGGGGGCCCGGGGGCCCCCGGAATTCCGAATCCGTTTCCGTCGCGGTTCCCGTCCCCGCCCGTGCCCGGCGGGCGTACCGCCGTGGCCGCCGTGTCCAGGGCCAGCACCCGCCACGCCCCGGCCCGGAACGCCTCACCGACCGTCCTGCCCTCCAACTGCGGATGCCCGCCCACGGTCAGTGCCGCGAACACCAGCACCCGCCGCTCGACCGGGATCGCCCCCAGGATCTGCCGGCCCATCATCGCCCCCGCGAACGCGGGCGCGGCCAGGTGGGAGACGCTGCGGCTCCTGGTCAGCGCATCGGGGTGCGCGGCCCGCAGGGTGCGGTACACGGCCGTCGCGAACTCGTCGTGGTACAGCCGCAGGACGACCCGCAGATCGGACCGCACGGACCGCGCGTACAGCACGGCCTCCAGATTCGTGGTGTCGGCGCTGGTCAGCGCGAGCAGCGCGTCGGCGCGCTGGATCTTCGCGGCCTCCAGCACGCCCTCCTGCGTGACGTCCCCGAGCACCACCGGCACGCCCAGCCGTCGCGCCGTGGCCATGCCCCGCGCCTCCGGGTCGGCCTCGACGCACACCACGGGGATGTGCAGCTCGTGCAGCCGGGTCAGCACCCGGGTACCGATCTTGCCGAGCCCCAGCAGCACCAGATGCCCGCTCAGCCCGCGTGGCGGCTTCCGCAGCGTCGAGGCGGTACGGAACGTCCCCAGCGCCTCCAGCACCGCCGCCACCATCACCGGCAGCAGCAGCAACCCGACTATTCCGGACAGCAGTTGAAGTATCTGCTGGCTCCTGGACGCGTTGTGCGCGGGATCGTTGATCGAGAAGAGGTCGAGCAGGGTGACGTAGGTGGCGTGCAGCGGACTGTCCTTCGTGACCAGGGTCAGGGTCACCGCCAGCGCCACCACGGCCGCCGCCAGCCCCGCCAGCGACCACCGCAGCCGCTGCGAGAACAGGGAGGCGAGGGGCGGCACCTGGGCCCGCACCACCGGCAACGGCGGCCCGGAGTACGACACCTGCTCCAGCACCATCGTGCCGCGTCCGGTCGCCGCCGCGACGGCGTCCGCGTCGGGCAGCATCTGCGGCCCCTGGTCACCGCTGTCCTCCGAACCCTCCGACCCGCCCGGGTCGTGGCTCGTCGCGGACAGCAACGCCAGGGTGCACAGCCCGGGATCGGCCACCTCGCCGGGGCGCGGCGGACGCCGTTCCACCGCGCGCAGCATCAGCCCGTCGGTGTTGACGATCTTGCTGGTGCCGACGAGCGCGGTGGCGACCAGGGCGGGCGCGGCCGTGTCGGCGTCGGACAGCACGGTGGTGGACGTGTCGACGACGGGGTCCCCGCGCCCGTGCGGGTCGCTTCCGGCCAACCCGGCTGCCTGGTCGAGGAGTTCCTCTATGTGCCGGCCCAGGCGGCGGTTGTAGAGGCGCAGCACGAGGCGCAGCCGGGGGTTGATCCGGCGGGCGGTGAGGGCGGCGCGGATGTTGGTCTCGTCGTCGTCGTACACCAGGGCCAGTGCGGCGGCCCGCGCCACGCCCACCTCGGCGAGTACGGCGTCGGTCGGCTCGGCGGCCTCCACCAGCCGCTGGTCGGACGCGCCGTCGGAACCGCCGTTGCCGTTGCCGTTGCCGCGGTTGACGGTGGCGTTCACGAACCGGTCGAGCAGGGCGGCGGAGGCCGCGCGGGCCCGCCCGACCACGGGTTCCCGCACCCGGAGTCCGGACGGCGGCACGACGAGGGTGACCTGTTCGCCGTACACGCCCCGCAGTTCGGCGGCGAGCCGATGCGCGAGCCCGTCGTCCCCGCACACCACCATGTGTGCGGGGGGATCGTCCGGCGGGGTCTGATTCGGAAGGCTCACCACGAGAGGAAAGACTGCCTTATACACGCAGGCGGTTCCAGGAGTACCCGGCGAACGGCGTTGAACGGGGCCGTACTTCGCTTCGTACCAAGGAG
Organism: Streptomyces sp. TE5632; assembly: GCF_054061295.1. Lineage (NCBI taxonomy): Bacteria > Bacillati > Actinomycetota > Actinomycetes > Kitasatosporales > Streptomycetaceae > Streptomyces > Streptomyces sp. TE5632. Next base: position 2,883,546 of record NZ_JBSSEA010000003.1, read on the forward strand.
GCAGGAAGGCGGGGCGGGGCGGGAGCGGCCCCGCCCCGCCCTCGCGTGCGATGTGGGAGGTACCCGGTCCGTGGCCGTCACCAAGTTGCCCGCCGCCGGGGAGTCCGGGCCGCCGGGGGAGTCCGGGCCGTCAGGGGAGTCCAGGCCCTCGGGGGAGGCCAGCCATGTCAACTCCCCTCTCCTCCTCGTCCTGTTCCTGCTTCTCGCCGTGATGTTCCAGGACTCCGTCCGTCGCGCCCTGGCCGCACCCGTGATGCAGAGCTGGATGACGGTGTTCGTCGCGGTGCTGATCCAGGCCCTGCCCTTCCTGGTGCTCGGTGTCCTGCTCTCCGCGGCGATCGCCGTGTTCGTCCCGCCGTCCTTCTTCGCCCGCGCCCTGCCGAAACGCACGTCCCTGGCGGTCCCGGTCGCGGGCGCGGCGGGCGCGGTGCTCCCCGGCTGCGAGTGCGCGTCCGTGCCGGTGGCGGGGGCGCTGGTGCGCAGGGGAGTGGCACCGGCGGCGGCGCTGGCGTTCCTGCTGTCCGCTCCCGCGATCAACCCGATCGTGCTGACGGCGACGGCGGTCGCCTTTCCGAACGACCCCATGATGGTCCTCGCCCGTTTCACGGCGAGCCTGCTGGTGGCGTGTGCGACGGGCTGGCTGTGGCAGCGCCACGGCCGCGCGGACTGGCTGCGCCCGCCGTCCCGTTCGTCCTACGAGGGGCAGAGCCGGGGCGCCGCGTTCTGGGGGTCGGTCCGGCACGACGTGATGCACGCCGGTGGCTTCCTGGTGGTCGGCGCGATGGCCGCGGCGACGCTGAAGGCGGTGGTCCCGGCCGGCTGGCTGCGGTCGGCGGCCGACCACCCCGTGCTGTCGGTGCTGGTGCTGGCGGCGCTGGCCGTCCTCCTGTCGATCTGCTCGGAGGCGGACGCGTTCGTGGCGGCCTCCCTGACCCAGTTCTCGCTGACGGCCCGGCTCGCCTTCCTCGTGGTGGGTCCCGTGATCGACCTCAAGCTCTTCGCCATGCAGGCGGGCACGTTCGGCCGCGGCTTCGCCCTGCGCTTCGCCCCCGCGACCCTCGTCCTGGCGGTGGCGGCCTCGGCCCTGACCGGAGCGGTCCTGCTGTGAACCCGAACCCGAACCCGAAATTGAACCCGAACCCGAACCCGAAACCGAACCTGAACCGCCAGGCCCAGGCGGCTCTCCTCTTCCTCCTGGGCGCGACCGTGCTGCACGCGGGCCTGACCGACCTCCATCTGCGCTACGTCAAGGCGGGCCTGCGCCCGCTGCTCCTGCTGTCCGGCGCGGTACTCGTCGTGACGGCGGCGGCGACGGTCTGGTACGAGTGGCGCGGCACCCACCGAAGGCACGACCGGGACCGGGAGCGGGACCGGGAGCAGGACCGGAATCAGGGCCAGGGCCCGGTCCGGGACCAGGACCGGGAAGACGGTCACGGCCACGGTCACGGCCATCGGGAGCCCCGTGTCGCCTGGCTCCTGGCCCTCCCCGTCCTCGCCCTGATCCTGGTGGCACCGCCGGCCCTCGGCTCGTACAGCGCCACCCACACGGGCACGGCGCTGCAGAAACCGTTCGGGTTCCCGGACCTTCCCGCCGGGGACACGCTTCGCCTCGGGGTCGGCGAGTACGCGGCACGCGCGGTCCACGACGACGGCCGTCACCTCCGCGACCGCACCATCAGGATCACCGGTTTCGTCGCACTGGACCGGGCCGGTACTCCCCAGCTGGTCCGGATGTCCCTCAGCTGCTGCGCCGCGGACGCCCAGCCGGTCAAGATCGCCCTGACCGGCGAGGTCCCCCCGGTCCTGCGACCGGACGCCTGGCTGGAGGTCAGCGGCACCTACACCCCGCGCCGGACGAAGGACCCGGTCAACGACGGTCCCGTCCCCTACTTCGAGGTCACGGCCGCGAAGCCGGTCCCGGCCCCGCGCGACCCGTACGACGAGGTCTGGAACGGCTGAGGGGGCTCAGGGGCGGTGCTGCCGGGTGTGGCCGTCGGCGGCAGTGTCCCGGGTGACGGTCTCACCCTGGATGACGCGAGGGGCGTCCGGCTGCCGGCCCTGCTCCCGCGCCTGCTCCTCCCGCTCGTCCTCCTTGGCCGCACGGGCCTCGGCCTTGAGGATGCGGGCGGACTTGCCCGCCGAGCGGGCCAGCTCGGGCAGCTTCTTCGCACCGAGAACGGCGATGACGACGATGAGGATGATCGCGAGTTCGCTCAACCCGAACATGGGGGTCCGTCCTTCTCGTGAGCCGTTGCCGGATGCCGCCCGTAGAATCTACAGCAATGTAGAGAATTTGACGGCGTGCACGTGTCTATACGATGACCGCCCGGGAACGGGATGGCGGCGGAAGGGAGACGGGCCGTGGTCGAGGGCGATCAGGGGCGCGGTCAGCGCCACCGGCGGCGGGGACAGGGCGAGTTGGAGGCACTCGTGCTGTCGGCGCTCCGGGAGGCGGACGGCCCGGCGACGGCCGGCTGGGTGCAGGAGCGTCTGGGCCAGGACCTCGCCTACACGACGGTCGTCACGATCCTGACCAGGCTGCTGGCCAAGGGCGCGGTCACCCGTGAACGCGCGGGCCGCTCCTTCGCCTGGACGCCCGCCTCCGACCACGCCGGCCTCGCGGCGCACCGGATGCGCAGGGTGCTGGACGCCGAGAGCGACCGGGAGGCGGTCCTGGCCAGCTTCGTCACCGGTCTCGGCCCGGACGACGAACGGCTGCTGCGGGAACTGCTGGGTCAGCCCCGGGGCGATGGGGAAGACTGAAACCTCATGGGGGTGTTCGTCTTCCTTCCGCTCGTTCTGCCGCTGACGGCATGGCCGATCGCCCGGCTCGCCGAACAGCATCTGCACCCGCGGACCGCGACCCGGATGCTGACCTGGGTCGCGGCGGTGATGGCGGTGTGCAGCACGGTGTGCCTGTGCCTGGTGATGGTGGTCGGCACCGCCACCCTGCCCGGCAATCCGCTGCCCGACGGCTGGTCGGACCCGGAGGTGCGGGCGGCGGTCCCCTACGACGAGGTCGTGGGCAAGGCGGCCATCCCGGCCCTGTGCGCGGTCCTGCTGGTCTGTGCGCGCACGCTGTGGCGGCACGGCCGCGCCCGCCGACGAGCCCACCGCGCCCTGGCCGGCCTGCCGGACACGGAGGTGGCGGTCCTGCCCGACGGCACCCCGTACGCGTACGCGCTCCCGGGCGGCGGTCCGAGCCGGGACCGGGTCGTGGTCACCACCGCTCTCCTCGACCGTCTGGACCCCGGCGAACGCCGTGCCCTGTTCGCCCATGAGCGCGCCCACCTGACCGCGCGCCATCACCGCTTCCTGCTGGCCGTCCGGCTGGCCGCGCACGCCAACCCGTTCCTGCGCCCGCTGCGTACGGCGGTGTCGTACGCGGCGGAACGCTGGGCGGACGAGGAGGCGGCCCGTACGGTCGGTGACCGCCGTACCGTCGCCACCGCCATCGGCAAGGCGGCGCTCGCCTCCCGGTCCGGCCCGCCCCCGCCGGCGTTCGTGGCGTCCGGAGCGCCGTTCGCGGCGCCGGGACCGGTTCCCCGCCGGGTGGCCGCGCTGCTCGCCCCGGCTCCGGCGACGGGGCCCTGGCCGACGGTGTTCACCTCGGTGGGCCTGGCCGTCTGGGGAGCGGCCGCCGGTACGGCCGTGTCGGCGATGTCCTCGGCCAACGCGGCCGTGACCCTGTTCTGGATCCTCCGCACGGCGACACCGCTGTGAGTGCGGCGGCCCTGGCCTTCGCGTTCTCCGGCTCCCTCACGGCTGCTGGTGCTGCTGGGGCGGCTGCCCGTACGGCTGCCCGCCGCCGGGACCGCCCGCGTCCTGCGCCTGCAACTGCTCGGCCTGCTCCTGGGAGAGCTTCGACTCCGCGCCGCAGAAGGTGCACTGGGTCGAGTACTTCGTCGAGACCGGGAACAGCGGCACGAAGAACAGGGTGAACTTCGTGACCCGCTTCCTGAGCGCGTGCGCGGAGGGATTCCCGCACTGGGTACACACCAGGGTCAGTATCGCGAGCTGGTACAGATACCCCTTGGTACCGAAGATGATCATGTGGTGCCCTTCCGTGAACGATGTTCGCCGCTGCCGCCGTCGCTGCCTCTGCTGCCACCATGTCACCGGCTGCCCCGGTGAGCTATCGGCAATGTGTCCTGAGCGAATCCGGCGGGTGCGGCGCGGAGCGTCGCCGGAGCGTTTCGCGGCGAAGCCGATCCCGCCGGGACGTCTCACCCCCGAGAAGGTCCGCCTCGCCCGGGGCAGTGACGGCGAGCTGGTCCCCGGAACCTGGCACGTCGCCGAGCTCGACGACGCCGACACCCTGGCCCACCTCGCCGCCTCTCCCACCGGCCTGCCCCGGATCCTCCGCCACCTGGTCCCGGCTCAGCCCTGGCCGGGAGCACGGCCGAACCCGTCGATTCAGCCGATTCAGCCGATTCAGGTGCGACAGGCGCAACAGGCGCGCTGGACCGTGCCGGAAGCCTGTAAGCCAGTTGGTGCCGGCCCTCCTCCTGGCCGGCGTGACGCCGTGGCGGGCGGCTTCCGGCGGAGCAGCCATGCCGGACCATCCGGTCAGGGGCCGGATTCGGCCCGCTGACCAGCAGTCGGGAGCGGAGGGTGTCGTACGCCCATCGCTCCCACTCGTCCGTCGGCCACGCGCGGTCGCGGGTCAGGACGAGGAAGAGCTCCGGACTGAGCAGGGCGTAGGGGGCGTCCGCCGTTTCTGCCGTCTTCATCCCGGACCGCCACCTCCTCGCCGTGGGCCCGGTGCGCCACAACCTGCGCGAGGTCGAGCCGGGGACCGCCGCTCGCATCCGCTCCGAAACGCGCGACGCCCTTGTGGAGTTCGAAACCACCGAAGGGGTCCGCACCCCCGGGCACGTGTGGATCGTCACCGCGTCCGCCGCAGGTCAGTGATGGGCGTGGACGACGGCGTGGCCCTTGCCGCGGCCGATCATCCACTTGTTGACCGGCGTGGTGATCACGAACGCCACGGCGAAGCCGCCGAGCAGCGCGTACCAGAACAGCCCGTCCGACAGTTGCGCCTCCATCGCTCCCGGCGTCAGCGCGACGATGGCGTTGTCGACCAGTTCCATGATGGCGATGGAGACGGTGTCGGCGGCCAGCGCCACCTTGACCGCGGCCTTCAGGGACAGCCCGGCGCGCATCACCGCGAAGAGGGTGAGGGAGTAGCCGAAGACGAAGGCCAGGGCGATGGCGAGGATCATGGTCGGTACGTTGCCCCACAGCAGGGCGGTGCCGATGACCATGCCGAGGATCTCGCCGATGGCGCACCCGGTGAGGCAGTGCAGCGTCGCCCTCACCGCCATCGCCCAGGACGCGGCGCTCGCGTGGCCGCCGTGGCCCATGAACTTCACCCCCTTCGCGTCCCACGAGGACCCTGGTGGCTCCAACGGTCCACCGTGTACCCCTCAGGGGTACCGGCAGTCGGCCGCCCGACCGCCCGCTCGACGGCTCGCCCGACGGGCTAGTCGCCCCCGCCGCCTCCACCGTCGCCGCCGCCCCCACCACCGCCGTCCCCGCCGTCCCCGCCGTCGGAACCCCAGCCGTCACCGCCGCCGCCACCGGGCTCGTTGTCGTCGCCGCCCCTGCCGAGATTGGTGAACCAGGGGCGGTCCCATCCCTCGTCGGCGGCGATCGGCTCACCCCCGTCCGCCGGGCGCCGCTCCGACCGGAACCGCGCCGACCCCGTCGTGTCCCCGAGCCCGAAGGCGACGGCGAAGGCGTGTGCCATGACGGCATCCAGCGGGTCGGGGCTCTCGTACCGCACGGGGCTCAGCGGCAGCAGGACCGTGTCCGGCGCGGGTGCCTGCCGGCGCGGGGGACGCGTCAGCAGGGCGACGCGGCGTTCGTCGCGCAGGAGCCACGAACTCGCCGAGTCCTCCCTCCGCAGCACCCAGTGCTGTCCGGGCAGCCGTGCCTCCACACAACTCTTGGACTTGCGCAGCCTCTTCCGGAGGCCGAGCTCCGCCGTCACCTCGCCGACCGTCAGGCGCAGTCCCTTGGACGGCTCGGGGGCGTCGCGGTCGAAGCCGTACGGCGCCCGGATCCGTACCGCGGGCGCGTGTGGCCCCCACACGTCCACGCGTATCAGACGCCGGTCCACAGCGACCGCGACCGGTCCGGCGGGCCCCGGCGCGAAGCGCCGCGCGATCCACAGCGGTACGCCCTCGGACCTGGCCCGGTCCGCGAGGGCGGCCACCGGGCCGGGCCCACCGCACTGCCGGACCGCGAGTTCCCCCAGCCGGTGGGCGAATTCGGCGGCCTGGCGCACTTTCACCGGCGTGGCGGTGCCGGTGACGCGGATCACCGGGACGACTCCGGGTCCCTGCGCAAGCCGCGCCAGCGAGCGCTCCGCCCCGCCGCCCCCGAGCCAGCACCCGCGCCGGAACGCCTCAGCCATGGCGCCGAGGTTCAGCTCGCTCAACGGAGTGACGCTCCCGCCCCTCCGCAGCCGGTCCTCGGTCAACCGCACGGTCCGCGCCAGCGGATTCCGCGACCGTTCGTCATAGAGCAGCGGCTGGCTCACACCATCTCCCCCTACCGAATGCCTGAATATCTGAACGCCTGCATGCCCCTGCTGCCTGCGGTGAGACCTCAGGACACCCCGATGGACGGACGGGCCACTCCGCCCGGGGTCGCCGGGCCGTCTTTCCCCGTGAGCACGAACATGTGTGGGCCGTCCTCCGTCAAAAGGGAATACAACCACGCAGAGTGTGCCCGACCCCCGGACGGTTCCCTGCGGACGGCCCGGTACGGGGTGAGCATCGCAGTGCCGGGGCCGTCGACCTTCTCGTGGCCGCAGCCGCGGAAGAAGCAGGACTCACGCTGCTGGGCGAACATCAGGCGGCGTTCCGGTGAGGCCGGCAGCCGGAAGTTCAGCTTCGACGTGTCTCCGGGCGACGTTCCCGGTGACTTGGGCCGGACCCGGCCTCCGCGCCGGACGGGGTTCCTGTGCGATGACCGCGCCGGTGGTGATGCCCGGCACCACGGCGACCGTCAGCACGTCGCCACCGGCCCCGGTCACCGGCGACCCCTCGCCTGCCGCCAGGGCCGCACCCACCAGTACCGGGGCGTTCCGGCTTCCTGTGCCGTTGCCCGGGATGCGAGGTGGTCACCTGCTGTTGGATGGTGGAGTCATGAACCATCACCAGCCCCTGCACTCGATCGACATCGACACCCGGCTCGTCACGACCGGTGCCGTGCTCACCGCGGCCGGTGCCGTGGTGGCGTGCACCGGCATGGGCATCATGGCCGTCGCCGTGTTCGCCGCAGGTCGGCGCATGGTCCGCGCCATGGACATGCCTCCGGCCCAGCAGGCGGCCATGAAATGGCGGCAGGCCAAGGAGGCGTCCCGAGCGGGCATGCAGGCCTGGCAGTCCGCTTCCGGCGACCAGAACGGTTCGCTCGCCCCCTAGCCCAGGCCCAGCCCCAGCCCATGGCTGTGTGAGGTGCGGAAGGAGAGCTACCGCAACCGCCGACGCCTGCGGAAGCACTCGGAGCGGAGCTGTCCAGCACAACCTGGGGTTCGCCATCGGCGAGCTCGAACGCCACGGGTGGCACCGTCGCCGTGTTCGTCAAGGGCTGTGGGGGCCTCGTATGCCGGGGCGTTGTCGGCGCTGAGCGCGTTCTCCCGCAGGCCCGGTTCGGTACGGAGCGTCCTGGTGAACCAGTCGCCGTAGCGGTTTCCCAGAAACGGGGCCGTGGCGCCGTGGAGGAGAACGCTCAGGCCCACGGTCACGGCGATGACGCCGTTCAGCAGCGTCATCCCGGGCAGGTGCTCCTCGAAGGCCAGCAGGCCGAAGACCAGGGAGGCGAGCCCGCGCGGACCGAACCACCCGATGTAGGCGACGGACGCGGCCCGCAGACCGGTGCCGGCCATGGCCAGAGCGACTGGCAGCATCCGGACCGCGGTCAGGCTGATCAGCGCGTAGACCACCATCCGCCACGTCAGGTGCTGAAGGGCCGGCCCCAGGATGGCCGCGCCGAAGACCAGGAAGCTCACCGAGGCGAGCAGGAGCCCGAGCCGCTCGCTGAACTTCGCGCTCTGCGCGGGACCAGGGCCTTCGGCGCGAGCGACATGTCCTGACGGCGCGCCACGCAGCCGGCTTCCGAAGGCCAGACCGGCGACCCAGGCACCGATGAAGCCGCTGCCTTCGGCCGCGGCGCACAACGCGTAGGTGATCACGGGAACGGCGAACGTCAGGAACTGCCGCCACGCAGGAGTGCTCCAGTCCCGAGCGACCGACCGACGCAACACGTCCGCCCCGGCCCAACCGGCAACGAGTCCGATCGCACCGCTCAGCAGCAGCGCACGCAGGAACGTCACGACGACGCCCGGATGCCCCTCCCCCTCGCCCGCCGCCGCCAGCGCCAGCACGAAGAACGGGAGCACCAGACCGTCGTTCAGACCCGATTCGACGCCCAGGCCGCCTCGGACCAGCGCCGGGACCCGCTCGTTGGAGAAAGCCTGCTGCCCGAGCGCGGCATCCGTCGGAGCCAGGATGACGCCGACCAACGCCAGCTCCCACACCCCCAGACCGGGCAGGAGGGGCCAGGCCACCAACCACCCCAGCGCCATCGTGACGGGCAGCCCGACCACGAGCAGCCGCAACGGCAGGAACCCCTCCCTGCGCAGGTCCTCGATCCTGATCGCCGCCGCGTCCGTGAACAGCACAAGGACGAGCGCGCTCTCCAACAGCGTCCGGATGACCTCCGGATCCCGGTCCGCGTTCAGCAGGTCCAGGCCCACAGGCCCGATCACCAGCCCGCACAAGACGAACACCAGGGGTCCGGACAGCACCGTCGTCGACAGCCGCCGCGAGAGCGCCCCGTAGCCGACGACCAGGCCACCGGCCACCACCACACCCCACTGGCTCATCCGCACTCCTCACCCGGGACCAGGGTGACCACCCGGGCAGCCGTGCCGGGGCGACGCGCCCCGTGCCCGACCACGCCACCCACCACGGTCACCCAGTGGCACGACCACTCACTCTACGTGTCGATCCGGTCGGGCTGGGGACTCTCGGTCCTGGCACGCAGAGCCGGAAAGGGGAACTTCAGTCACCGACTGCAACCTTTTTCCGACCACCAGACCGTGTTTGGCGTCGGCCTGTTCCGCACCGACCTGGACGGCGGGACCGGTGAATGGTGCGAGCGCTGTCCGAAGCCGGCCCTGGCCGCAGTTCCGTGAACGCGGCGGTCACGTTCTGGGCGGTGTCATGCTGGGTGCACCGGAGCAGAGGGAGGGGCAGATGGCGGGGAGCAGTGGTGGTGGGGCGGGGCTTGATGCACGGCCCTGGTATGCCGCGAATGAAGCCCTGGCGTTTCTGTTGGAGCTTGCCGCGTTGGGCTGCCTGGGCTGGTGGGGATTCCACACGGGCCCCGAGGGCGTCTTCCGAATCCTGCTCGGCGTGGGAACACCTCTGCTGGCCGTCGTGGTCTGGGCGCTGTTCGCCGCACCCCGGGCGCGGTGGCGGCCGCGGCTTCCGCTCGTCCTGGTGGTGAAGGCCCTGGTGCTCGGCGGTGGCGCCGCTGCTCTGTACGGAGTGGGACACCCCGTCGCGGCAGGCGCCATGGCGGTCGTGACGATCGCCAACACCACGGTGGCCGAGACCTCCCGCGCCCTCCCCGTCGACCGTGGCGCCGAACCGGGTGCGGCAGGGTGACGGGAGCCCTTCGGGTGCCGGGATGTGAAGCCGGCTCCCGAACGGCTCCCAAAACGTCCCCCGGTACCACTCAGGGGCCCGACCCGCGCTGCGGGTCGGGCCCCTGAGTGGTACTTCACTGTCGGGGTGGCGGGATTTGAACCCACGACCTCTTCGTCCCGAACGCGATTCGGGCCCGGGAGCCAGATCACCCAATCGCAGCCTGACCTGCGCCCGGCAGCGCGAGATCTCCATTAGCGTCCGGGACCGTCCACTGCCGGTCGCCCGGGTTGGCCCCACGTTTGGCCCCCATGCTTCCCCTCCGAGCCAGGGTGGGCTCGGTGCTGGCCGCTAGCCCGTGAACGGACGGGCGCGTCAGCGACGCGCCACGACCCGCGACCTCAGACCGGTCATCCGATTAGCCCGTTGTGGGAGGGCCGTATGGGGTGATTGATCAAGATGTCCGAACGGATCAGTGAAGGGAGCATCGTGGGTGGTGTCGGCCCCGTGCGTTTGGCAGTGGTGCTGTTTCTGATCGCCGTAGGCGTTGTGCTCGCGGCCTACGGGTGGCGCATGGCAAAGAAGGGTCCAGAAGGAACGACCGCACGCGTAGAAGTTCTTTCCGGTATCGGCGGCGGTCTGATTACGGGCTTCGCGGTCGGTCTGAGCGTGCTGTTCTTGGAGAAGGGGTTCGTCGCCGCGCAGGAGCGAGCAGTCTGGCGCGCCAATGTGGAGATCGCCGAGAGTATCCCTGGGTTCACCCCCGGGAAGCGGTCACTGGACGGTATGCACTTCACCGGCAAGAAGCTGAAGGGCGCCGACTTCAGCGACCTCGACCTGCAGGGTGTGATCTTCCGTGACGCTGAGCTTCTGGGTGCAGACTTTGACGGCGCTGATCTGCGCCGCGCTGACTTCACCGGCGCCAATCTGGAGACCGCTACCTTCCGAAGGGCCGACCTCTCCGAGGCTCTGCTACTCAGTGCCAATCTCGGCCGTGCGGACATGAGAGGGGTCAAGTCCGTGCGTGCAGCGCAGGTGAACGCGAAAACATGCTGGCCGACCGAGCGCTTCCAGGGATTCAAAGACCTCAGAGCAGATGCCAGACCGATGAATTGGTACAACGACGAGGGTAAAAACATTAAAGGCAGTGGAACCATTGGGCCATGCCCCGGTTGGACACCTTAGTGACCCGCCACGCCCCCCCCGACGCCGTCCGCCAGTCCCGGGCTGAGGAGGCCTCTTTCTGGTTCGTTTGCGTCATGACTTCTCCCTCGTGCGTGTTTGGGAAGAACCCTTGAGGCGGTGCCCAGGCGGCGCGAGCCGGAGCAGCCGACTGGGCTAGGTACAGGACGGTCCGGGCTTTACTTCTAGACCGCTTGCTCCCGAACGCGACCAGGGCCCGTGTGACCTGGATTCGGAGCGCTGACCTGTGTGCTCGTCGTCTGCCACTGTCCATGTCAGTCCGAGGTGGTCTTGGTTCGGCTGCTTCGTTTGGCCCCGCCCGTCCGCACCCGGCAACAGCGGCGCTATCCGCTTCCACGCCGCACCCGTCAACTCCCCGTGACCCACCACAAGATCAATTATTGGGCGGGGAGTCAATGCCGCGGATAGGTGGTGTAGATGGTGGCCGGCTCGGATGGCAACGGCCGATCCGGGGACAACCGCGGCAGATCGTAGGCAGGTATCAGGAAACTGCTGTAACTGGCCGGGGCAGAGCTCTCCGCCCAGAACACCCCGCCAGCAATCACGTGGCCGTTGCTGCCGGGGCCGGCCTCCAGAATGAATGCGCGCCAGTCGCGCCAAGGGCGAGGATCCGCAGCCCTTAGCTGTTCCTCTTCCGGTCCAGAAGGCAGGCGTACGGTCAGCGACTGGTAGTGGTCGCGGATCGAGAGTGCGCCGACATCTGTGAACAGAACCTCCAACGTAGTCGGCAGCCCAGCGTCGGTGTCCCGCTCACCGCGAAACAGCACCTGGCTGTGCCCGACGATGTACGTGAAGAGGCGCAAGGGCCGCTCGAAGGAAACAGGCAGGTCCACCAACTCGGTCCGTTGCCCCGACACAAGAGCCCTCCACCTCTGCACCCAATGACGCCTCGCCCTCTGGGTTTCTGTCACAGGGCGCCGAAGCGGCGCCACTCTACCCACTGGTCGGTCGGGCAGTCGCTGCCCAGTTCGGCATCCGCGTCGCGATCTCGTCGAAGTAGCCCACCTGCTCGATCCCGTGCGACGCGAGATACCGGGTGGTCCCCTCAGGGCGCCATCGGCAAGAACCGCTCGGTGGCGAACAAGCACCTGATCCCATTCATCGGCAAAGCCAAACTGAAAGACCTCAAAGCGGACGACGTCGACGACTGGCTGGACGGGAGAACCGAATTTCTGGCAACGCACAGTCTCCGCGACCTGCTTGCCATCCTGCGTCGATCCATCGAGCACGCGCAGCGCAGGGACAAGGCCGCGCGGAACGTCGCCCTGCTCGTCACGGTTCCGGAAGGGCGGCTGGGGCGTCTCAGCAAAGCCTTGAACCTGAAGCAGGCGGAAGCGGTGCTCGCCGCGGCTCGCCCGTCACGGCTGTACGCCTACCTCGTGCTCTCACTTCTCAGTGGCGTACGCATGGAGGAGGCGCGGCCCCTCACCCGGGATCGCGTCTTCCTGGAGACGGAGGACAACACCCCGCCTCACGTCGCCGTGTGGCGATCGGTGCGCAAGCACGGCGAGACCAAGACCTGGAAGAGCCGACGGACCATCGCTCTGCCGAAGCAGGTGGTCGACGTCCTCGAAGAACACAAGCGGTGGCAGAAGCAGGAGAGGGCGTCCCGAGGGATGGAGCGGAGTCCGGCCGGCCGCGTCTTCACGACGCGGTCCGGTGAGCCGCTCGACGCTGCCAACGTGCGGCGGGACTTCAAGGCCATCGTGAAGAAGGTGAGGCTGGCGGGCTGAGTGGACGCCGCGCGAGCTGCGGCACAGCTTCGTCTCGCTGCTCTCGGACCGTGGCATCCCGTTGGAGCGCATCGCGCAGCTTGTCGGGCACACCGGCCAGGCGACGACGGAGGCCGTCTACCGCAAGCAGCTCCGGCCGGTCATCACGGAGGGCGCGGAGGTCATGGACGTGATCTTCGCCCAACGACGCGCGGCGACCGCCCGCGAGGCTTGATCAGAAACCTTTGGCCCCCTGTTCGGCCCCCCGAGCACGACAGAGGCCCATTCACGATCACGTGAATGGGCCTCTGACCTGTGTCGGGGTGGCGGGATTTGAACCCACGACCTCTTCGTCCCGAACGAAGCGCGCTGCCAAGCTGCGCCACACCCCGATTGTCGCTGCTCTCGCGGCGACGACGTTTACTTTAGCCCACTGGTGGCTGGAGGCGAAATCCGGTTTAGGTGCCGCGGCTGGACACGCGGGGGGCCGACGGCGCCGGTCGGTGCCGTCGGCCCCCCGCGGGACGCACGTGCTCCGCTACTTCCGGCTCACCAGGGTCATCAGCGTCGCCTCCGGGGGGCAGGCGAAGCGGACCGGGGTGTAGCGGTTGGTGCCGCAGCCCGCGGAGACGTGGAGGTAGGACGTGCGGCCCTCGGACGTGTGGGTGGACAGGCCCTTCACCCGGTCGGTGTCCAGGTCGCAGTTGGTGACCAGGGCGCCGTAGAAGGGGATGCAGAGCTGGCCGCCGTGGGTGTGACCGGCCAGGACCAGGGGGTAGCCGTCGGACGTGAAGGAGTCCAGGACGCGCAGGTAGGGGGCGTGGACGACGCCCATCGAGAAGTCCGCCGCGTTCGACGGGCCGCCCGCCACCTCCGTGTAGCGGTCCCGCTTGATGTGCGGGTCGTCCAGGCCGGTCAGCTCGACCGTGACGCCCTCGACCTTCAGGGTGCCCCTGGTGTTCGTGAGGTTCAGCCAGCCCGCGCCGTCGAAGCCGTCCCGCAGGTCCTCCCACGGGTTGTGGATCACGCCGACGGCCGGGGCGTTGCCGTTCAGGCCGTGCCGGCCCGTGGCCTTCTCGATCAGGTAGCGGGCGGGGTTGCGCAGCTTGGGGCCGTAGTAGTCGTTGGAGCCGAAGACGTACGCGCCCGGGAACTCCATCAGCGGGCCCAGTGCGTCCAGGACCTCCGGTACGCCCTCGGGGTCGGACAGGTTGTCGCCCGTGTTGATCACGAAGTCGGGACGCAGTCCCGCCAGCGAGCGCAGCCAGCGCTGCTTCTTGCGCTGGCCGCTCACCAGGTGGATGTCGGAGACCTGCAGCACACGCAGGGGGCGCATCCCGGCGGGCAGGACGGGGATCGTCACCCGTCGCAGCCGGAAGGAGCGGGCCTCGAAGCCCGCCGCGTACACCAGCCCGGCGGCGCCGGCCGCCGTGATTCCCAGGGGGATTCCGTATCGCGCGCGCATGCGCCCATCGTGTCAGACCCGGGGCGGGGTGTGTCCCGCGGTCCCTTCTTCCCGGTGATGCGGCGGGGCTTGAGGGTTCGTCCGAACGTCCCCTGGAACGGCGGGCGTTAAATGTACGGGCGTCTTTCCGCCTGTTCCTGCGACAATCAAGGCATGACCACGCTCAAGTCGAAGCTGCAGGACGACCTCAACGCTGCGATCAGGGAGCGCGACGAGCTCAGCTCCTCGACGCTCCGGCTGACGCTCACCGCGATCACCAAGGAGGAGGTCGCGGGGAAGGAGAAGCGTCAGCTCTCCGACGACGAGGTGCTCAAGGTGATCACCCGTGAGGCGAAGAAGCGCCGTGAGGCGGCGGACGCCTTCGCGCAGGGTGGGCGTCCCGAGCAGGCCGAGCGGGAGAAGGCGGAGGGCGAGTTCCTGGCGCGGTATCTGCCCCAGCAGATGTCCGAGGAGGAGTTGAACGCGATCGTCGCCCAGGCCGTCGAGGAGGCGAAGGCGGCAGGCGCCGAGGGCCCGCGGGCCATGGGGGCGGTCATGAAGATCGTCAACCCCAAGGTGGCCGGGCAGGCCGAGGGCGGCCGGGTGGCCGCCGCGGTGAAGAAGCTGCTCGCCGGCTGATCTGCCGGTCCGGTCAGTCAGCCGGTCAGCCGCCCGGCCCGTCGGATACGGCGGATGACAGCGGAGGGCCCCTCGTTCCCGTGATGGGAAGGAGGGGCCCTCCGCTGTCGTCGGACCAGGGGCGCAGGCCGTCAGCGCCGTCCTCCGGGACCGTTGCCCGGGCCCTGGAAGAAGCCCTCCGGGAGGGAGAAGGTCGGGTCCGGTTCGGCGCCGCCGCCGTTCTGGCCACCGCCGCCGGTCTGGCCACCGTTGCCGCCGGTCAGGCCGCCGATGAAACCGTCGTTGCCGCCGTTGCCGCCGCCACGGCCGTCGTTGCCGCGGTTGCCGTCGCCGCGGTCGTCGCCGTCCTCGTCGTCACGATCACGGTCCTTGTCGCGCTTTTCGGGGTCCGGGATGTGGATGAGGTTGAACTCGGGGGCGTCCTTGCCGTTCAGCGCGCCGCTCATCATGTCGCGCCAGATCGGGCCGGGCACCTGACCACCGAACACCTTGGCGTGCCAGGTTCCGCCGATCGAGATGTCGACCATCTTCCGCTTGTGCGCGGGGTCGCCGACCCACACCGCACCGGCCATGTTCGGCGTGTGGCCCACGAACCAGGCGGCGTAGCGGAAGTCCGTCGTACCGGTCTTGCCCGCGCTCGGGCGGCTGCCGAGACCGGCCTCCGTACCCGTACCGTCCTCGACCACGCCCCTGAGGAGCGTGTTGATGGTGTCGGCGGTCTTCTCCGACATCGCACGCGAGCACGTCGACTTCGGGACCGGGAGCGACTTCGACTTGTCGCCGACGCGCTGGCTGATGGACTCGATGGCGATCGGCGTGCAGTACATGCCGCGTGAGGCGAAGGCGGCGTAGCCGTTCGCCATGGTCAGCGGGGACACCTCCTGGGTGCCGAGCGCGATGGACGGCGCCTGGGCCAGCTTTCCGCCGTCGGCCCGCTCGACGCCCATCTTCTTGGACATCTCCGTCACCGGGCAGATGCCGATCTCGCTGATCATCTCGATGTAGTAGGTGTTGACCGACTTCGCGGTCGCCTCCTTCATGGCGTAGGGGCCGACCTCCGCCTCGTTCTCGTTCTCGACCGGAACGCCCTTCTCGTTCCACGTCTTGCCGTCGCAGGCCGCGACCGGACTCGGGTAGTCCATCTGGTACGGCGAGGCGTACGACTTGGTCGGGGGCATCCCGCCCTCGAGAGCCGCCGCCGCGACGATCGGCTTGAACGTCGAACCGGGCTGGAAGCCGGCGCCGCCGCCCATGCCCAGGTCCACGGAGAGGTTGATCTGCGTCTCGTTCTTGCCGAAGCCGTACGGCCGGGACTGGCCCATCGCGAGGATCTTGCCGGTGCCCGGCTCCACGATGGTGGCGGCGGTCGCGACCTCGTCGGTCTTGTTGACGTGCTGCTTGACCGAGCTCTGGGTGGCTTCCTGCGCCTGCGGGTCCAGGGTCGTACGGATCGTCAGGCCGCCCCGGTTCCAGATCTTGGCCCGCGACTCCTTGGTCTTGCCGAAGACCGGGTCGCTCAGGAACACCTCACGCACGTAGTCGCAGAAGAAGCCCGCGCCCTTGACCGCCGTGATGCAGCCGTTGTTCGGCTTGCTGACCTTCAGTCCCAGCGGCGCCTTCGACGCCTTGGCGGCCTCCTCCTGGGAGATGTCGCCGACCTGGGCCATCCGCGCCAGGACGACATTGCGCCGCTTGGTGGCCTCCGTCTCGTCGTTGACCGGGTCGTACCGGCTCGGCGACTGGACGAGGCCCGCGAGGAGGGCGGACTCCTGGAGGTTGAGGTCCTTGGCGGACTTGGAGAAGTAGCGCTGGGCGGCGGCCTCGACACCGTAGGCCTGCTGACCGAAGAACGTGATGTTCAGGTAGTTCTCGAGGATCTTCTTCTTGCCCAGCTCCTCCTCGACCTGGATCGCGAACTTCAGCTCGCGGATCTTGCGGCCGATCGTCTGCTGGGTGGCCTGCGCGACCTTCGTCGGGTCGTCGCCGGCCTCCTCCACGAAGACGTTCTTCACGTACTGCTGCGTCAGGGTGGACGCGCCCTCGGAGACGCCGCCGCTCTGCGCGTTGCGGTTCATTGCGCGCAGTACGCCCTTCAGGTCGACCGCGCCGTGCTCGTAGAAGCGCGAGTCCTCGATCGCGACGATCGCCTTCTGGAGGTGCGGCGAGATGTCCTTGAGGTCGACCACCGTGCGGTCGCGCGAGTAGACGGTGGCGATCTGACCGCCCTTCGCGTCCAGGATGGTGGTGCGCTGGCTCAGCGGGGGCGTTTTGAGGTTGGCGGGGAGCTCGTCGAAACTCTCCACCGAACCCTTGGCGGCCAGGCCCAGCGCACCCACGGCGGGCAGTGCGATACCGGCCAGGACGGCACCCGCGAGGACACTGACACCGAGGAACTTGGTGGCCTGCTGCGTTGGCGACAGACCACCGCCCGAGCGCTTCTTTGGCATGGGAGCAGCCTACGTTCTCATTTGCCGGACAGGCGTACAGGCCTTGGCCTAAGCTGCTCACAACTGTCACAGCAGCGAGGTCACGTATCAATACGTCCGGCAACCCCGAATCGTTCCGGATCTTCTCGACTTTCTTTGTCGGGGTGTGGTGGGTGCGTGTCCGAATCCGCCTCGTGTGTCACTTGGTGTCCGTTGTGGCGTAATGGAATTGACCCGAAACGCCGGGGTTGTCGCGCATGTCGTCAGGTCACTCCCCCGGGTGATCTGCCGCTTACCCATAGTCCGTTCGGGCCATTCAAGATTGGGCCCGCTGGGGGTGTTGCGCTGTGCCCACCTTCCGTAACGTCCTCAACTGGCGGCGGTGAATATGCCGCTGCCGCCGTGGGGGAGCCTCGATTCGGGAGAGGACGGCGCCGGTATGGGCTGGGTTACCGACTGGAGTGCGCAGGCTGCCTGCCGCACTACTGATCCGGATGAACTGTTCGTTCAAGGAGCAGCGCAGAACAGGGCCAAGGCGGTGTGCACCGGATGCCCGGTGCGTACGGAGTGCCTGGCCGACGCGCTCGACAACCGCGTCGAGTTCGGCGTGTGGGGAGGCATGACGGAACGTGAGCGCCGCGCACTGCTGCGCCGGCGGCCCACCGTGACGTCCTGGCGCCGGCTGCTGGAGACCGCGCGCACGGAGTACGAGCGGGGGACGGACGTCGTGCCCCTCGACGACGACGAGGCGTACGCGAACTACGCGGCGGTGAGCTGAGGGCTCTCGGGGGGTCCTCGGCGGGGCGTCTCGGGCTGTGTCGGGGCGCCTTGGGCCGTCTCGGCGTGGGGTGGTTCGGCGTGCGTCAGGCGGTCGCCTCGGGTGAGGGGGGCGCCTCGGGTGTCTCGGGCAGCTCCGGCCTGTTGGTCGCGAGCCGGTCGCCGATCTCCCGCAGGCCCGTGAGGTCGTGCACGTCGCCGGGCAGCGCGGCCACTTCCGTCACCGCCACCTCGGGATGGAGCGCGGTGAAGCGGTCACGTGTGCGCTGCTCGCGTGAGAGCAGCCGCATCCGCTCGGCGTGCAGTCTCAGCAGGCCCGCGGTGAGCTGGCCGACGGACCGCTCCGCGTCCACCCCGTCGGTGTCTGTGTCGGTGGTGCCGGTGCTGCTGCCGGTGTGTGTGTCCGTGTCGTCCGCGGTGGCGGGGGAGCCTCCGTCGAGGACGTCTGAACTGGCTTGTGTGTCGGGGGAGTTACGAACTCCAGCTTTCCCGTCCTCCTGATCCACAATGCGGGAGTCCTCAAGATTTTCCGCGGCGGCGAGTGCCCGCTCGGCCGACAGCCGGTCGGCGCCGCTGCCATGGACCCGGTTGAGCACCAGACCGGCCAGCGGCATGTCCTCCGCGGCCAGCCGTTCCACGAAGTACGCGGCCTCGCGCAGCGCGTCCCGCTCCGGGGCCGCGACCACCAGGAACGCCGTCCCGGGCGCCTGGAGCAGTTTGAACGTGGCGTCCGCGCGCGTACGGAACCCGCCGAACATGGAGTCCATCGCCGCCACGAACGTCTGTACGTCCCGCAGCAGTTGCCCCCCGAGCACCTTCCCCAGGACGCCGGTCATCATGGACATCCCGACGTTCAGGAACTTCATCCCCGCACGGCCGCCGACCTTCGCCGGGGTCAGCAGGACGCGGATGAGCTTGCCGTCGAGGAAGGACCCGAGCCGCTTGGGCGCGTCCAGGAAGTCCAGCGCGGAGCGGGAGGGCGGTGTGTCGACGACGATGAGGTCCCACTCGTCGCGGGCCCGCAGCTGCCCCAGCTTCTCCATCGCCATGTACTCCTGCGTGCCCGCGAAGCCCGCCGAGAGGGACTGGTAGAAGGGGTTGCCGAGGATCGCGGAGGCGCGCTCCGGGTCCGCGTGCGCCTCGACGATCTCGTCGAAGGTGCGCTTCATGTCGAGCATCATGGCGTGCAGTTCGCCGCCGGCGGAGTCGTCGATGCCCTTCACCCGGCGGGGGATGTTGTCGAGCGAGTCGATGCCCATGGACTGGGCGAGCCTGCGGGCGGGGTCGATGGTGAGGACGACCACCTTGCGTCCCCGTTCGGCCGCGCGCAGTCCCAGGGCCGCGGCGGTGGTCGTCTTGCCGACCCCGCCCGAGCCGCAGCACACCACGATCCGGGTGGTCCGGTCCTCGATCAGCGGGTCGATGTCGAGCGTGCGCACGGGGGAGAGGTGGTGGCGGGCCGGGTGGGCCGGATCGTGCGCGCGCGGGTGCGCCGGTTCCGGATGACGACTCATGACATCCCCTGCTTCCGATACTTCCGACTCGTGACGGGCATGGCGGGCATGACGGGCGTGACGGACCTGACGGGGGCGGCGGGCGTGACGGGCGTGACGGGAACGCCGGGGGCGGTGGGCCCGGCGGGAGGGTTCCCGCCGGGTACGGACGCGGGCAGGTTTCCGCCGGTCATGACACACCCTGTGCGCGGAGTTCCTCGGCCAGTTCGTACAGGCCCGCCAGGTCCATGCCCTCCGCGAGCAGCGGCAGCTCGTGCAGGGGCAGGTCCACCTCGGCCAGCGCGGCGCGCTGTTCGGCCTCCAGTGTGTACCGCTCGGCGTACTCCTCCGCCTGCGCGAGCAACGGGTCCACCAGCCGCTCGGCGTGCCCACCGCGCCGCGCGCCGCCGAGACCGGCGGACGACAAAGCCCGCGCGACAGAGGAACGCTCGACCGTCCCCACGAGTTCCAGGTCGGTCGCCTCCAGCACCTCGGGCCGCACCATGTTCACGATGATCCGCCCCACCGGCAGCCGGGCCCCCCGCAGCTCGGCGATGCCGTCCACGGTCTCCTGGACCGGCATCTCCTCCAGCAGGGTGACCAGGTGCACCGCCGTCTCCGGCGATTTCAGCACCCGCATCACGGCCTGGGCCTGATTGTGTATCGGGCCGATCTTCGCGAGCCCGGCGACCTCGTCGTTGACGTTGAGGAAACGGGTGATGCGCCCGGTCGGCGGGGCGTCCATCACGACGTAGTCGTAGACGAACCGCCCGCTCCTGTCCTTGCGCCGCACCGCCTCGCACGCCTTGCCGGTCAGCAGGACGTCCCGCACGCCGGGCGCGATGGTGGTCGCGAAGTCGATCGCGCCGAGCTTCTTCAACGCCCGCCCGGCGCTGCCCAGCTTGTAGAACATCTGGAGGTAGTCCAGAAGGGCCCGCTCGGCGTCTATGGCGAGGGCGTGCACCTCCCCGCCCCCGGGAGCGACGGCGATCTTCCGCTCCTCGTACGGCAGCGCCTCCGTCTCGAAGACCTGCGCGATGCCCTGGCGGCCCTCGACCTCGACGAGAAGCGTCCGCTTCCCCTCCGTGGCCAGGGCCAGCGCGAGGGCCGCGGCCACCGTGGTCTTGCCGGTTCCGCCCTTGCCACTGACCACCTGAAGCCTGCTCACGCCTTTGAGCCTAATTCCTCCCCGTGCGCCCCGGCGGCTCCGGGGGCGAGTTGCCGGGCTTCCCGCACTCCTGGGCTTCCCGGGCTTCCCGTGCGGGCGACGACAGCGGTTAGAGTCGCCGCATGACGAAATGGGAGTACTCCACGGTTCCGCTGCTGGTCCACGCCACGAAGCAGATTCTGGACACCTGGGGCGAGGACGGCTGGGAGCTCGTGCAGGTCGTGCCGGGCCCGAACAACCCCGAGCAGCTGGTCGCCTACCTGAAGCGGGAGAAGCAGGCGTGAGCGCGGTCGAGGCCAAACTGGCCGAACTCGGACTGAGCCTGCCGGAGGTCGTCCCGCCGCTGGCCGCGTACCGTCCGGCCGTGCTGTCGGGGCGGTACGTCTACACCTCCGGCCAGCTTCCCATGGTGGACGGCGAGCTTCCGCTGACCGGGAAGGTCGGTGCCGAGGTCACGGCCGAGGAGGCGAAGGAGCTGGCGCGCACCTGTGCGCTGAACGCCCTCGCCGCCGTGAAGTCCGTCGCCGGTGATCTGGACCGCGTCGCGCGCGTGGTGAAGGTCGTCGGGTTCGTGGCCTCGGCCACGGACTTCACGGGTCAGCCGGGCGTCCTCAACGGTGCGAGCGAGCTGCTGGTCGAGGTCCTCGGCGACAAGGGCGTCCACGCCCGCAGCGCGGTGGGCGTCGCGGTACTGCCCCTCGACGCACCGGTGGAGGTCGAGATCCTGGTGGAGCTGGCGGACGCCGGCTGACGGACGCGCGCTGACGGAGGCGGGCAGGCAGAGGCGGCCGGCGTCCGACGGAGGTGGAGGCGGGCCGGTGCTCGGCGGAGGGCCGCGTGGCCCGTGCGGGCCGCCGGGTCCGCCACCTCTCCTCGCCGCGTCCCCCTGCCGCCTCCCGGTGCCGCCTCCCGGTGCCGCGCGTCCCCTCATCCCCTTCTTCTCCCGCCGGCCACTCGAACATCCGCCCGTCCCGGGATAGCCTCCGGCCATGGTGAATGCGCAGGCTGGTGGGCAGTGGTACCCACCCGAGTGGCCGGTCCGCATCCGCGCGCTCGCGGAGGGAACCCTCACCCCGGTCCCGGCCAAGCGGGCGGCCACCGTGATGCTCCTGAGGGACGCCGGTGACGGCTGCGCCGTCCACATGCTGCGCCGAAGCGCCTCCATGGCCTTCGCCGGAGGCGCCTACGCCTACCCCGGCGGTGGCGTCGACCCGCGGGACGACGATCACCACGTCCGCTGGGCGGGCCCCACGCGCGCGTGGTGGGCGGACCGGCTCGGCGTCGACGAGACCGCCGCCCAGGCGATCGTCTGCGCCGCCGTACGCGAGACGTACGAGGAAGCCGGTGTGCTGCTCGCCGGTCCGACGCCCGACTCCGTGGTCGGTGACACGACGGGCGCGGACTGGGAGGCGGACCGCGCGGCACTCGTCGCGCGAAAGACGTCCTTCGCGGAGTTCCTCGACCGCCGAGGACTGGTCCTGCGCTCGGACCTGCTCGGCGCGTGGACCCGGTGGATCACCCCGGAGTTCGAGCCCCGCCGCTACGACACCTGGTTCTTCGTCGCCGCGCTCCCCGAGGGACAGCGCACCCGCAACGCCTCCACGGAGGCCGACCGCACGGTGTGGATCGCCCCGCGCGAGGCGGCCGCCGCGTACGACCGGGGTGAGCTGCTGATGATGCCGCCGACGATCGCGACCCTGCGCCAGCTGACGGCGTACCCGGCGGCGGCGCAGGCGCTCGACGCGGCATCCGCGCGGGACCTCACGCCGGTACTGGCCACCGCGCGCCTGGACGACGAGAAGATCGTGCTGTCCTGGCCGGGGTACGAGGAGTTCACCAAGCACATCCCGACCGGTGGAGCACCCGCATGACGGACGGAGCACCCGCATGACGGAAGCGGCAGCCCTTCCCGGCCGACCGCGCGGTGGGGTCCTCTCCGGACCCGCCACCGCGCGTGCGGTCAACGTCCTGGCCCCGAACGCCTCGGCCATGACCCTGGACGGCACCAACACCTGGATCCTCTCGGAACCCGACTCCGCGCGGGCGATCGTGGTCGACCCCGGCCCGCTGGACGAGGGGCATCTGCGGAATGTCGTCGACACGGCCGAGCGGGCCGGCAAGCGCGTCGCCCTCACCCTGCTGACGCACGGTCACCCCGACCACGCCGAGAGCGCCACCCGCTTCGCCGAGCTGACCGGCACGAAGGTACGGGCGCTGGACCCGGAGCTGCGGCTGGGGGACGAGGGCCTGTCCGGCGGGGACGTCATCGAGGTGGACGGTCTGGAACTGCGGGTCGTCCCCACCCCCGGCCACACCGCCGACTCCCTGTCCTTCCACCTGCCGGCCGACGGGGCCGTCCTCACCGGCGACACCGTCCTGGGACGCGGCACGACCGTCGTGTCCCACCCCGACGGCCGCCTCGGCGACTACCTGGACACCCTGCGACGCCTGCGCTCGCTCACGGTCGACGACGGCGTCCACACGGTCCTGCCCGGTCACGGCCCCGTACTGGAGGACGCCCAGGGCGCCGTCGAGTACTACCTGGCGCACCGGGCCCACCGCCTCGCCCAGGTGGAGACGGCCGTCGAGAACGGCCGTCTCACCCCGTCCGAAGTCGTCGCCCACGTCTACGCCGACGTGGACCGCTCCCTGTGGCCGGCCGCGGAACTGTCGGTCCGCGCGCAACTGGAATACCTGCGGGAGCACGGGCTCATCTAGCGGGGGCACGGACTTGGCCCGACAGGGGCACGGCCCCCCAGCGGGGTGCGGCTCCTCCGGCGGGGTGCGGCTCCTCCGGCGGGGGTACGGGATCACCCGAAAGCCCCGGGGCCCGGCAGGCGCTGAGGCCTGCGAGGCACCGGGGCTTTCGGTACGCGTGCCGGGAATCCCGTCAGCGGGAGCGCTTCGCGAGGCGCTCGACGTCCAGGAGGATCACCGCGCGGGCCTCCAGACGGAGCCAGCCGCGCTGCGCGAAGTCCGCCAGGGCCTTGTTGACCGTCTCGCGGGACGCGCCGACCAGCTGGGCCAGCTCTTCCTGCGTGAGGTCGTGGACGACGTGGATGCCCTCCTCGGACTGCACTCCGAAGCGGCGGGAGAGGTCCAGCAGGGCGCGGGCGACCCGGCCCGGGACGTCGGAGAAGACCAGGTCCGACATGGCGTCGTTGGTCTTGCGCAGCCGGCGCGCGACGGCCCGCAGCAGCGCCGTGGCCACCTCGGGGCGGGCGTTCAGCCAGGGCTGGAGGTCGCTGTGGCCCAGGGCGAGCAGCTTGACCTCGGTCAGCGCCGTGGCGGTCGCGGTGCGCGGGCCCGGGTCGAAGAGCGACAGCTCACCGATGAGCTCGCCGGGGCCGACGACGGCCAGCATGTTCTCGCGGCCGTCGGGGGAGGTCCGGTGGAGCTTGACCTTGCCCTCGGTGACCACGTAGAGCCGGTCTCCGGGGTCGCCCTCGTGGAACAGGGAGTCGCCCCGTGCGAGGGTCACCTCGCTCAGCGAGGCGCGAAGCTCCGCGGCCTGCTCGTCATCGAGCGCCGCGAAGAGCGGGTTCCGCCGCAGAACGTCGTCCACGTGTTCTCTCCTTGTCGACCTGCTCAGGGGATCTTGTTCCCCGCGTACCAGGGGACCGAGGTGCCCATTTTGCCGGACAGTCCAAACAGTGTGATCTGTCACAAGGATGCCGCACAGGCGTGCCCGGGTAAGCGGCAGGGGTCCAATTGGGCGCCGATCTTCAGGGGTCGGGGCGGATGTCGGTGCCGAGCCGTAGGCTGGTCGGGTGTCCAAATCGCCGGTGAGAGCACGCGCTCAGGGGGCTGCACGGGTGGCGGTACATCATGATTCCGCTGTGGGCGAACAGGGGTCCGGCGACGGCAGGGAAACGGCGAAACCGACAAAGAAGGCACCGGTGAAGAAGGATTCGACCGCGAGTGCGAGCGAAGCGGCGGCCGAGGTGAGGCCCGCGTCCGCGAAGGGCTCCGCGCCTGCGAAGAAGGCGGCGTCCGCGAAGGGCTCCGCGCCCGGGAAGGAGGCGGCGTCCGCGAAGAAGGCCGCCGCCGGGCAGTCCAAGGCCGAGTCGCGCACCGCGCTGGTCCGCCGGGCCCGGCGGATCAACCGGGAGCTCGCCGAGGTGTACCCGTACGCCCACCCCGAGCTGGACTTCAAGAACCCCTTCCAACTGGTGGTCGCCACGGTCCTGTCCGCCCAGACCACCGACCTGCGCGTCAACCAGACGACCCCCGCTCTCTTCGCGAAGTACCCCACCCCCGAGGACCTGGCCGCCGCCGACCCGGAGGAGGTGGAGGAGATCCTCCGCCCCACCGGGTTCTTCCGGGCCAAGACCAAGTCGGTGACAGGGCTTTCGAAGGTGCTGGCGGAGGAGTTCGGCGGCGAGGTGCCGGGTCGGCTGGAAGATCTCGTCAAGCTGCCCGGCGTGGGCCGCAAGACGGCCTTCGTCGTCCTCGGCAACGCCTTCGGCCGTCCCGGCATCACCGTGGACACGCACTTCCAGCGCCTGGTGCGCCGCTGGAAGTGGACGGAGGAGACCGACCCCGACAAGATCGAGGCGGCCGTCGGCGCGCTCTTCCCGAAGAGCGACTGGACCGACCTCTCGCACCATGTGATCTGGCACGGCCGCCGCATCTGTCACGCCCGCAAGCCCGCCTGCGGAGCCTGCCCCATCGCCCCGCTCTGCCCGGCGTACGGCGAGGGGGAGACGGACCCGGAGAAGGCGCGGAAGCTGCTGAAGTACGAGAAGGGCGGCTTCCCGGGCCAGCGTCTGAACCCCCCGCAGGCCTACCTCGACGCGGGCGGCCGGCCGGCCCCGCCGCTGGGCGCCGGATGACAGGGCATACCCGGCGGCCGCAGGTGGAACGATCTCTGGTGGAACGTTCCAGGAGCCGCCGGGCGTTGGACCTGTCGCCGGGAAGGGACGGGCAGGGGGCAGGACGACGGGGGTGGCGATGATGCGGGCGGGCGATATCCGGGGCGGCCGGGCGACGCTCAGTCAGGAGGGCCTGCCCACCTGGCTGGACCCGGTGGTGCGGGCCGTGGAGACGGTCGCGCCGGGACAGCTGAGCCGCTTCCTGCCGCCGGCGAACGGCTCGGGGCGCCAGTCCGCGGTCCTGATCCTGTTCGGCGAAGGCGCGTACGGCCCGGAACTGCTGCTCATGGAGCGGTCGACGGCGCTGCGCGCGCATGCCGGGCAGCCGGCCTTCCCCGGTGGCGCCCTCGACCCCGAGGACGGCGACCCGCTGGCCGACGGGCCGCTGTGGGCCGCGCTGCGCGAGGCCGAGGAGGAGACCGGGCTCGATCCGGCCGGTGTCCAGCTCTTCGGCGTCCTGCCCAAGCTCTACATCCCCGTCAGCGGCTTCGTCGTCACCCCGGTGCTGGGCTGGTGGCAGGTCCCCAGCCCGGTCGGCGTCGTGGACCCCGACGAGACCGCCCGGGTCTTCACGGTCCCGGTGGCGGATCTCACCGATCCGGACAACCGGGCGACCGCGGTCCATCCCAGCGGCCACCAGGGTCCGGCGTTCCTGGTCGAATCGACTCTTGTCTGGGGTTTCACGGCCGGGATCATCGACCGGCTGCTCCACTACGCGGGGTGGGAGCGCCCCTGGGACCGGGACAAGCGGGTCCCGCTGGACCAGAGGTCATGACAGGGTGGGCGCCGTGCCGTGCGGTACGGGGGGCCGGTGACGACGGTGGTTCGTGCCGTACGCCCCCGGACTCCGGCCGAGTGGGAGCGACCGGAATGACGAGGCGAGGCTGGAAGCAGTGAACGTGCTGGACATCCTGTTGCTGGTCGCCGCCGTCTGGTTCGCGATCGTCGGCTACCGCCAGGGGTTCGTCGTCGGCGTCCTGTCGGTGGTCGGGTTCCTGGGCGGCGGTCTCGTCGCCGTCTACGCGCTCCCCGTCATCTGGGACGTCCTGACGGACAACGCCGAGGTCGGCACGGGCGCGGCCGTCGTCGCGGTCGTCGTCGTCATAGTCTGCGCCTCCGTCGGCCAGGCGCTGACCACCCACCTCGGCAACAAGCTGCGCCGCTACATCACCTGGTCCCCGGCCCGAGCGCTCGACGCGACCGGCGGTGTCCTGGTCAACGTCGTCGCCATGCTCCTGGTCGCCTGGCTGATCGGCTCCGCCCTCGCCGGTACGACGCTGCCGACGCTCGGCAAGGAGGTCCGCGGTTCCAAGGTCCTGCTCGGTGTCTCCCGCGCGCTGCCCGACCAGGCCGACACCTGGTTCGCCGACTTCTCCTCCGTCCTCGCGCAGAACGGCTTCCCACAGGTCTTCAGCCCGTTCGCGAACGAGCCGATCACCGATGTCCAGCCCCCCGACCCCGCCCTGGTCGGCAGCCCCGTGGCCGCCCGGGCCCAGCGGTCCATCGTCAAGGTCATGGGCACCGCACCGCAGTGCGGCAAGGTTCTGGAGGGCACCGGCTTCGTGTTCTCCGAACGCCGCGTCATGACCAACGCGCATGTCGTGGGCGGCGTCGACGAACCGACCGTGCAGATAGGCGGCGAGGGCAGGAAGTACGACGCGACGGTCGTCCTCTACGACTGGAAGCGCGACATCGCGGTCCTCGACGTCCCGGACCTGAAGGCGCCGGCGCTGCGGTTCACGACCGAGGACGCGGGCAGCGGCGACAGCGCGATCGTCGCCGGCTTCCCGGAGAACGGCGCGTACGACGTCAGGTCCGCGCGGGTCCGCGGGCGGATCACGGCCAACGGCCCGGACATCTATCACCGGGGCACGGTCCGCCGTGACGTCTACTCCCTGTACGCGACGGTCCGTCAGGGCAATTCCGGCGGCCCGCTGCTCACACCCGAGGGCCTGGTCTACGGCGTGGTGTTCGCCAAGTCCCTCGACGACGCCGAGACGGGGTACGCGCTCACCGTGGACGAGATCCAGGACGACATCACCAAGGGCCGTGCCGCGAACCAGCAGGTGGACAGCGACAGCTGCGCGCTCTGAGCGGCGCTGGGTCCACGGTGGCGGCGAGAGCCGCCTACGACGTGACGCGCGGCGCGTGAACTCGGCGTGGGGAAGCGGCGCGCGGGGTGTGGCCGGCGCGCCGCTGTCCGGTCACCCGCGTGGGTGAAGCAGCCGTACCGAGACCCAGCGGGCCCGGCGGCGGAGGATGTGTGGAATCCCCATCCTGAGGTCCGTACCCGCCATGTGCGGTGCACCGCCTCGCTGGTGGGGTCCCCTGCCGCCCGCCGAGTGGCGGTCGCGGCCTGCGTCACTGTAGTCGTGCGTCCAGCCCATATCCCGACCGTGCCCCCACCCCATGGTCGATAATCGCCTCAGGCGCAGCCAATTGGCCTATGCGCGAGGCAAATGGCCGTTCTTGGAACAGGTGTTCACTTCCGCTGTGCGGGCGTCTCCGCTCAGCGGTCGGGCTCCGGGTCCTTCAGCCAGTTGATCAGCTCGGTGGAGAACGTGACCGGGTCCTCCTCGTGCGGGAAGTGCCCTAGCCCGTCGAACAGTCGCCAGCGGTACGGCGCTTCGACGTACTGTCCGGACCCGGCGGCGCTCCGGGTGCGCACCACGGGGTCCAGCGATCCGTGCAGATGCAGCGTCGGTACCCGCACCGGCCGCTTCATCCGGCGGTTGAACTGGATGCCGTCGGGCCGGGCCATGGAGCGCACCATCCAGCGGTACGGCTCGATCGAGCAGTGCGCCGTGGACGGGATGCACATGGCGCGCCGGTAGTTCTCCAGCGCCTTCTCCTCGGGCGGGCGCGGCCCGGACCAGGCCTGGATGAGTTCGGCCACCAGCGCCCCGTCGTCGGCGGTGAGCTGCCGCTCCGGGACCCAGGGCCGCTGGAACCCCCAGATGTGGGACATGGCGGACGACTGCCTGACGTCCGCGAGCATGGCCGACCGCCAGCGTCGCGGATGCGGCATGGATGCGACCGCGAGCCGTCGTACGAGCTTGGGACGCATCGCCGCCGCCGTCCAGGCCAGGTAGCCGCCCAGGTCGTGCCCCACCAGCGCGGCGTCCGGCTCGCCGAGGGAACGGATCACTCCGGTGATGTCCAGCGCGAGGTTGGCCGGGTCGTAACCGCGCGGTGTGCGGTCGCTGCCCCCGACACCCCGCAGGTCCATGGCGACGGCGCGGAACCCGGCGTCGGCGAGTGCCGTCAGCTGGTGCCGCCAGGTCCACCAGAACTGCGGAAAGCCGTGCAGCAGCAGCACCAGCGGTCCGTCGCCGAGCTCCGCGATGTGGAAGCGCGCGCCGTTGGCGGCCACGTCCCGGTGGGTCACCTCGGCGCCGCCCGGGATGTCGAGGCGTACGGCCGAGAGGGGGTGCGCCGAGGGAGGTTGTCCCGAGGGGATGGAGGAGCCCGTCATGAGGACGAGCGTCCCACAGCTTCGATCGCCGCGGGGGCCCGGTCCCTGGGCAGGTCGAGTTCGGGACGCGGGTGCGGCTTGGCCCTCTGCAGCACGCCCGCGGTCTCCTTCATGGAGGCGGCGACCTTCTGCGGGCCCCGGCTCTTCTTCGCCTTCTTCGCGAAGACGACGCCGATCAGCAGGAGGACGAGCGCGATCAGCACGTTCGCCGCGAAGGACAGCAGGAAGCAGAGGGCGAGGTTCCAGTCGCTCCAGGTGTGGATGCCGTAGGCCAGGGCGAAGTTCAGCATCGGCAGGGAGAACAGGAGCAGCACACCGGCCGCGGTGAACGCCCCGCCGCTCGTCGCGCCCCGCTTCACGTCCTGCTTGAGCTGCGCCTTCGCCAGCGCGATCTCGTCGTGCACCAGCGCCGACATGTTCTCCGTCGCCGAGGCGAACAGCTCGCCGATGCTGCGTTCGGCGCCGACCGGGCTGCCGTCGGGTGCGCTCATCGCGGTCTCCCTCTTCTGCGTACGTATCGCGTGCCGCTGTGTGCCGCTGCGTACGGTTCAGTCTGCCGTCTGACGGTCCCTGCCCGGTCGGCCGCCACGTCCGGCCGCGTGTGTCCGACCACGTGGGTCGGGTGTGGCGCGGCCGGACGTGTGTGTCCGCGGGCCTCCGTGTGTGTCCGCGTGCGTCCGACTGTCCTGACTTTTGTACCGTCTCGTCAGATCATGCCGGACCGTCGTGGTCCTCGCCTGCCCCGCCCGGTACTTCGGCAAGCCCGCGCCGCTGCTCGGCCTTCTCCCGGGCGAGCCGTCGGTGCTCGGCGGCCTTGCGGTCGTGGATCTCCGCCATGCGCAGGTGGTGGGCCGGGTCGTCCTCCTCGTACACGTCGGGGATGCCGCTGAGGTCGTCGTCGCGCTCCTCCTCCTGGGTCAGCCTGCGGTACTTGGCGTTCCGTATCTTCAGCAGCACGGCCGCCGCGACGGTCGCGATCAGCGAACCGGTCAGCACGGCGGCCTTGACGCTGTCCGTCATCGCCGCGTCGCCCTCGAAGGCGAGTTCACCGATGAGCAGGGAGACGGTGAACCCGATCCCGGCCAGCGTCGACACCGCGAACACGTCCGCCCAGGCGAGGTCCTCGCTGAGCGAGGCCCTGGTGAAGCGTGTGGTCAGCCACGTACCGCCGAAGATGCCGACCGTCTTGCCGACGACGAGGCCGAGGACGACGCCGAGCGTCTCGGGCGTGGTGAACACGTCCGCGAGCGCGCCGCCGGAGATTGCCACACCCGCGCTGAACAGGGCGAACAGCGGGACGGCGAGGCCCGAGGAGAGAGGCCGGACGAGATGCTCGACGCGCTCACCGGGGGACTGCTCCTCACCCTCGTGGCGGTGGCAGCGCACCATCAGGCCCATGGCGACACCGGCGATGGTGGCGTGGATGCCGCTGTTGTACATCAGGCCCCAGACGACGAGGGCGAGCGGCACATACACGTACCAGCCGCGCACGCCCTTGCGGAGCAGCAGCCAGAAGACGGCCAGGCCCACCACGGCACCGCCGAGCGCGACGAAGTTCAGGTCGGCGGTGAAGAAGACCGCGATGATCAGAATCGCGAAGAGGTCGTCGACGACGGCGAGGGTGAGCAGGAAGGCGCGCAGCGCGCTCGGCAGGGAGGTGCCGATGACGGCGAGCACGGCGAGCGCGAAGGCGATGTCGGTGGCGGTCGGCACGGCCCAGCCGGCCAGTGAGCCGCCGCCGATGCCGCTGGTGAGCGTGTAGACGAGCGCCGGTACGGCCATGCCGCACAGGGCGGCGGCGACGGGGAGCGCGGCGGCCCGGGGGTCGCGCAGATCACCGGCGACGAGTTCGCGCTTGAGTTCCGTTCCGGCGACGAAGAAGAAGACCGCGAGCAGTCCGTCGGCGGCCCAGTGCGCGACGGACAGGTTCAGGCCGAGCGACTCGGGGCCGAAGCGGAAGTGGCTGACGCTCTCGTAGCTGTCGTGCAGGGCGGGCACGTTCGCCCAGATCAGCGCGGTGATCGCGGCGACGAGCAGCAGCATGCCGCCGACGGTCTCGGTGCGCAGCGCGTCCGCGACGAAGTTCCGCTCGGGCAGGGAGAGGCGGCCGAGGGCCTTGCGGGGGCTGGGGGTGCGGGGCGCGGTCACGGGGTGGTCCTCTGGTCGTCGGGCAGCACGAATCGTGTGCCGACCAGACTTCCCGGCGCTCCATGAGACAGCTTGTGTGCGGGTGGCCTGCTGCGGCCACCTTCATGCCACTCTAACCAACGTGCTTCCGGGCCGCATCGAGGGCTTTCGGTGACGGATGTCACGGGGCGCCCGGCGCGTGTGCGGCGCCGGGCGCCCCCGTGTTCCCGCGGCCGGCCGTCCCCCCGTGTTCCAGTGGCCGGCCGTCCCGTGCTCAGCCCTCGCCGGGCGCCTGGGGCAGCTTCGCCTGGATCAGGTCCATCACGGTGGAGTCGGTCAGCGTGGTCACGTCACCGAGCTGGCGGTTCTCCGCGACGTCCCGCAGCAGCCGGCGCATGATCTTGCCGGAGCGGGTCTTCGGCAGCTCGTTGACCGGCAGGATCCGCTTGGGCTTGGCGATCGGGCCGAGTGTGGCGCCCACGTGGTCGCGCAGCTCGGCGACCAGCTGCTCGGTCTCCGCCGCCGTACCGCGCAAAATCACGAAGGCGACGATGGCCTGCCCGGTCGTCTCGTCCGCCGCGCCGACCACGGCCGCCTCGGCGACCGACGGGTGGGAGACGAGCGCCGACTCCACCTCGGTGGTGGAGATGTTGTGCCCGGAGACCAGCATCACGTCGTCGACCCGGCCGAGCAGCCAGATGTCGCCGTCATCGTCCTTCTTGGCGCCGTCGCCGGCGAAGTACTTGCCCTCGAACCGTGACCAGTAGGTGTCGATGTACCGCTGGTCGTCGCCCCAGATGGTGCGCAGCATCGACGGCCACGGCTCGGTGAGGACCAGGTAGCCACCACCGCCGTTGGGCACCTCGCGCGCCTCGTCGTCGACGACGGTCGCGGCGATGCCGGGCAGCGGGGTCTGGGCGGAGCCCGGCTTGGCGCCGGTCACGCCGGGCAGCGGCGAGACCATGATGCCGCCGGTCTCGGTCTGCCACCAGGTGTCCACCACGGGGGTGCGGTCCGCGCCGATGTTCTTGCGGTACCAGATCCACGCCTCGGGGTTGATCGGCTCCCCGACGGAGCCGAGGACCCGCAGCGAGGACAGGTCGAACTTCGCGGGGATGTCGTCGCCCCACTTCATGAACGTCCGGATCGCGGTGGGCGCCGTGTAGAGGATCGTCACGCCGTACTTCTGCACGATCTCCCAGAAGCGGCCCTGGTGCGGGGTGTCGGGCGTGCCCTCGTACATGACCTGGGTCGCGCCGTTGGCGAGCGGCCCGTAGACGATGTACGAGTGTCCGGTGACCCAGCCGACGTCGGCCGTGCACCAGAACACGTCCGTCTCCGGCTTGAGGTCGAAGACCGCCCAGTGCGTGTAGGCGGTCTGGGTGAGGAAGCCACCGGAGGTGTGCAGGATGCCCTTCGGCTTACCCGTGGTGCCGGAGGTGTAGAGGATGAACAGCGGCTGCTCGGCCTCGAACGCCTCCGGCGTGTGCTCGGTGCTCTGGCGTCCCACCACCTCGTGCCACCACAGGTCGCGGCCCTCGGCCCAGGCGACGTCCTGGCCGGTGCGGCGGACGACGAGGACGTGCCGCACATTGTCGACGCGGTCGACCGCCTCGTCCACGGCGGGCTTGAGCGCGGACGGCTTGCCGCGCCGGTAGCCGCCGTCGGCGGTGATGACGACCTTGGCGTCGGCATCCTGGATACGGGTCGCGAGCGCGTCCGCCGAGAAACCGCCGAAGACGACGGAGTGCGCGGCGCCGATACGGGCGCAGGCCAGCATGGCGACCGCCGTCTCGGGGATCATCGGCATGTAGATCGCCACCCGGTCGCCCTTTCGGACGCCCAGTTCGAGCAGGGCGTTGGCGGCCTGGGAGACCTCGTCCTTGAGCTGGGCGTAGGTGATCGTGCGGCTGTCGCCGGGCTCGCCCTCGAAGTGGATGGCGACCCGGTCGCCGTGCCCGGCCTCCACATGCCGGTCCACGCAGTTGTAGGCGACGTTGAGCTCGCCGTCCTTGAACCACTTGGCGAACGGCGGGTTCGACCAGTCGAGCGTTTCGGTGGGCTCCTTGGCCCAGGTCAGTCGGCGGGCCTGCTCGGCCCAGAAGCCGAGCCTGTCAGCCTTGGCCTGTTCGTACGCCTCCGCGGTGACGTTGGCGTTGGCGGCCAGGTCGGCGGGGGGTGCGAACCTGCGTTCTTCCTTGAGCAGGTTGGCCAGGCTTTCGTTGCTCACGGCATCTGCCTTTCCCGGAGTGTCCGTTGTGTCCCGGGCCACAGCTCATCAGACCCGGGGGCGGGCTGACAAGGGCCGACGGCAAAGTGGTTTAGACCTTTTGGGGTCAACTCTCTGAGGTCAACCGATCGCTTCCGTGGCCCGGGGTCACCCGTACCCACGGACGCCGAGGGCACGCGGTTCAGCCCTTGTCACACCACTCATACCCGCGACGGTCCCTCACCGCGCCAGGTCCGCCGCCCTCACCCGGTCGAACCTGCCCTCTCCCGCGGTCTCGGTGAGGAGATACGCCTGCGCCTCACCCACATGGAAGTACATGCCGTGGAGCGTCAGGTTCCCGTCCTTCAGAGCACGGGCCACCGACTCGTGGGCGCGCAGATGGTCGAGCTGCTGGACGACGTTGGCCAGGCAGAGCCGCTCGGCCGGGTCGGCCGACGCCCGTCCGCCGAGGCGTGCCCGGGGCCCGTGCCCGTCGCGGAACCGCTCCAGGCTCGGCAGCCCGTGCCGCAGCCACCGTCTCAGCGGAGTGCCGGCACCGTCCGGCTTCGGGTCGAGCAGGGCCTGCACGGCACCGCATCCCGAGTGCCCGCAGACCGTGATGGACCGCACCGCGAGCACCTCCACGGCGTACTCGAGGGCGGCCGCCACCGAGTCGTCACCGCTTTCCTCGCCGGGCGGCGGCACGAGGTTGCCGACATTGCGGACCACGAGGAGGTCTCCCGGACCGCTGGAGGTGATCATCGATGTGACCAGCCGTGAGTCGGCACAGGTGAGGAACAGCTGGGTCGGCCGCTGCCCCTCGGGCGCCGGCCGCGTCGGCTCACCGTGCACCAGGGGAGCGGCGCTCCGCTGGAACGTGCTGAGACCACGTACCGGTTCCTGGCCGACCCCGGCGCGGGACGACTCCGGCCCGCCCGCACCGGACGCGCCGGCCGCACGGGACGCGTCGCCCTCACCGGGCGGGCCTCCTGTGCCGGAGCGGATCGCCCGTCCGTCCAGGCCGCTGTGGATCCCCGGGCTGCCGGGAGCCCCGGGAGCCCCGGGAACCTCAGAGACGTCGTGGACGCTGCGGTCGTCGTTCGGTACGGAGTCGCCTGCGGGTACGGATCGTGGGGGCTCGCACTGGTGGTTGCGCCAGGCGGTCCAGGGCCGGCAACGACACCCGGCACCGGTGGCCGGGTCCGCCGCGCCGGTGCCGTTCGAAGCGGGTGCGGCGGCGAGGACCTGGGGCTCGGCGGTCCGGACTCCGGCTCCGGGCCGGCGGCCGGTGATCTCGACCGCACCGCCCCGGGCGGTGTGCGTGTTCTGCCAGTCCTGCAAGGCCTCGTACGCCGCGTGGTCCATGAACGACCCGTCCAGCGCCACGACGGTGGTGGCCCCCTGGGGCACGAGATGCAGGGACCGGCTGAGCCGGGGTACGGCGAGGAACGTCAACTGCCCTCGGACATGTACGTGATGGACTCCTTTCTTCTCCTCATGCGTGATCCGGGTGCGGGTGAGGCGGTGCAGGGCCACGCCGACGGCCGCGGCGATGCCGAGGGCGACGCCCTCCAGGACGCCCACGGACACCACGCCGAGGGTGGTCACGGCGTAGACGAGGACTTCACGGTGTCGGGTCACCGTGCGGATGTGGTGCAGGGACACCATCTGGATGCCGACGGCCATCACCAGGGCGGCGAGTGAGGCGAGCGGGATGAACTCCAGGATCGGGACCAGCAGCAACGCGGCGACCACCACGAGAGCGCCGTGCAGCATCGTGGAGTTCCGGCTCACGGCACCCGCGTTCACATTCGCGGAACTGCGCACCGCCACCCCGGCCACGGGCAGTCCGCCGAGGCAGCCGGAGGCGATGTTCGCGGTGCCCTGACCGAGCAGTTCGCGGTCCAGGTCGGAGCGTGGGCCGTGGCCCGGACCGGGGCGGCGGGAGGCCAGTTTGTCCACGGCGACCGCGCCCAGCAGCGACTGCACGCTGCACACCAGCGTGGTGGTGAGCACAGCGGCGACGAGACCGAGTACGGGCCCCTCGGGCAGTCCGGCCAGCGCGTGGCTGCGCCAGGACGGCAGGTCG
This sequence comes from Streptomyces sp. TE5632, assembly GCF_054061295.1. Classification (NCBI taxonomy): domain Bacteria; kingdom Bacillati; phylum Actinomycetota; class Actinomycetes; order Kitasatosporales; family Streptomycetaceae; genus Streptomyces; species Streptomyces sp. TE5632. The sequence goes on from NZ_JBSSEA010000003.1 coordinate 2,918,847, forward strand.
ACCTCGGCCAGGACGAGACCGGCCGCGGCCGCGACCGCGGTGGCCCCGGTGACGGCGACGAGCGCGGCCGGGACCCTGCGCAGAAGGCGCCCCGCTCCACCGGGGATCCGGGGCCACAGCAGGAGCAGGGTCAGGGTGAGCACGCTCACCGCGACGGCGGCGGGGTCCAGGTTCGCCAACTGGGCGGGAAGCGCCCGGAGGTTGTCGGGAACGGAGCTCTGCGGGGTGCCGCCGAGGACGATGTGCACCTGGGCGACGGCGATGGTGACGCCGATACCGGCGAGCATCCCGTGCACGATGGCGGGGCTGACGGCGAGTGCGCCGCGCGCCACCCGCAGGCAGCCCAGGCCGAGTTGGGAGAGTCCGGCGAGAACGGTGATGGCGCAGGTCGTCCGCCAGCCGTACTGCTGGATGATGTCGGCGGTGACGACGGTGAGTCCGGCGGCCGGACCGCTGACCTGGAGCGGGGAGCCGCCGACCCGGCCGGCGACGAGGCCGCCCACGGCGGCGGCGACCAGGCCGGCCTGAAGCGGCGCGCCGGTGGCGAGAGCGATGCCGAGGGACAGGGGCAGAGCGATCAGGAAGACCGCGACGGCGGCCGACAGATCGGCGCCCGCGATGCGGAGCCGGCGGGGCCCGGCCGACGGCGGGCTGTGGGGTGGGTGGGCACGCCCGGTCCGGTTCGGGTCGCTGGCGTGGGTGGTGGGAACACAGGTTGGCATGCTTCCCGTCTCCTCCGGGGCTGCGCGGTCGCGGAAGTGGGGGGCGACTCGCTCGACGGCGGGGCGGTCGCGGCCGTGGGTCACGGCGTCAGAACGGCGGGATCGGCCAACGGCGGCGAGGAGCCTCGGCGGCAAGAACCTCAACCATCAGTAAACGAATCGTAATTCAGAGTAAAGGGCGAGTCTTTACTTTTCGGGCAAACGGTCTAATCAATACTTCTCGCGAGTGAAGTAAGCGTTTTATCGGCTTGTCGTATTAATTCCTTCTCAGTCCCATGCGACTTTGGCGGCGCTGTCGGCGCGGACCGGCAGGCACCCGACATCGCCGCCCACAGGGCCGGCCCGAGAGAAGGAAGAAGGTGGGCGGGCATGGCCGCCACCCGAAGGATCGCCGTGGGCACCGTGATCGCCGCGGTCTGTGTCCTCCCGCTCGCCGGCTGCGGGGCCGGCACCGACGGTTTCGGCAAGGGATCTCAGGATCCGAAGAAGGCGGCGCCGGCACCGAAGAACGTGGTCCGGCTGATCGGCGACGGCTCCACCGCGTACACCGGGGCCCAGCCGTACCTGCCCGAGCCCGAGCGGCTGGAGCCGGGCGAGAAGCCCCCGCAGTTCGTCGTCTTCTCGTGGGACGGCGCGGGTGAGGACAGCCAGAAGCTCTTCTCCCACTTCCGCAAGGTCGCCAAGGAGAACGACGCGACCATGACGTACTTCCTGAGCGGCGTGTACATGCTCCCGGAGGAGAAGCGTGACCTGTACCGTCCGCCGCAGCACTCGCCGGGCCGGTCCGACATCGGCTTCAACGACGCCGAGGGCATCGCCGCCACCGTGAGGCAGCTGCGCCTGGCGTGGCTCGAGGGCAACGAGATCGGCACCCACTTCAACGGTCACTTCTGCGGCCCCGACGGCGGGGTCGGCGAATGGTCGGTGGCGGAGTGGAAGGACGAGATCGCCCAGGCCAAATCGTTCGTGAAGGCATGGAAGACCCACACCGGGATGAGGAACGAGGCCCCCCTCCCCTTCGACTACGACAAGGAGCTCATCGGTGCCCGCACCCCCTGTCTGGAGGGTCGGGAGAACTTCACGAAGGCGGCGAGAGAGCTGGGCTTCCGCTACGACACCAGTGGTGTCAACAACCAGGTGTGGCCGGAGAGGAAGCAGGGGCTGTGGGACCTGTCGCTGCAGCTCGTCCCGTTCCCCGGGCACTCCTTCGAGCAGCTCGCCATGGACTACAACTTCATGGTCAACCAGTCCGGCACCGAAACCCAGGGCGACCCCGCCAAGCACGAACAGTGGGGTGACGAGATGCGGGACGGCCTGCTCGCGGGCTTCGAGCGGGCCTATGACGGCAACCGGGCACCTCTGATCATCGGCAACCACTTCGAGTCCTGGAACGGAGGCACCTACATGCGGGCCGTCGAGGAGGTCGTCAAGGAGGTGTGCACCAAGTCCGACGTGCGCTGTGTCTCCTTCCGGCAGCTCGTGGACTGGCTGGACGTCCAGGATTCGAAGACCTTGGCGAAACTGCGCACCCTGACCGTGGGCGAGGCCCCGAGGCAGGGCTGGAAGTCCTTCCTGTCCGGCACCCCCGCCCCGGCTCCCAAGGGTGTGCCCGGGGCGCCCGCGGCGAAGGGGTGAGCGGCGGCCTTCGCCGCGGCTCCGGCGGGCGGTCCGGCGTGAGGAAGGCCACTCCTGCACAGGGCGGGCGCCCAGGGTGCGTAATGTCGTACTCATGAGTACGACAGGCGCGACTGCCGATCCTCCCCCGGGCTCTCGGAAGAGTTCGAGCAGCGGGGACCCCCTCGCGGCCCTGGGCTCGCTGCCCGGTGTGTCCGAGTCCGTGGAATCCGTCCGCAAGGCCGTGGACCGGGTCTACAAGCACCGGGTCATGCGGCGGCGCAGCAACGAGATCACCTCTGAGGCGGCCCTGCGCGGCGCCCGTGGCTCGGCGGCGCTGTCCGGGGCGGACTGGGCCCTGGAGGAGGTGCGCCGGCGCAGCGACTTCGGCAGCGGCGACGAGGCGCGCACGATGGGTGCGGCCCTGCGGCTGTCCGCCGAGGCGGGGCAACTGCTGTCCATCTGGCGCCAGTCGCCGCTGAGGGTGCTCGCCCGGCTGCATCTGGTCGCGGCGGCCGACCAGGCCGACCAGGTCGACCAGGTCGGGCGGCCGCGGAAGGAGGGCGAGCCGGTCGACGAGCCCTTGATCGGGCTTCCGCTGCCCGCCGCGGCGGAGGCACACGGCCGGCTGGAGGGCCTGGCGGAACTGATCATCGCGGGCAGTTCCGCCCCGGCGCTGGTGACGGCCGCCGTCGTGCACGGTGAACTGCTCGCACTGCGCCCCTTCACCTCCCACAACGGCCTTCTCGCGCGTACGGCCGAACGCATCGTGCTGGTCGGCAGCGGGCTGGACCCGAAGTCGGTCTGCCCGGCCGAGGTCGGCCATGCCGAACTGGGTCAGGAGGCCTATCTGGCCGCTCTGGAGGGCTATGTATCGGGCACCCCCGAGGGCGTGGCCTCCTGGATCGCCCACTGCGGACGCGCGGTCGAACTGGGGGCGCGTGAGTCCACGGCGGTGTGCGAGGCGCTGCAGCGCGGGGCGGCGTAGCCGCGGTCGCGCAGATATGCGGCGGTACGAGAACTCGTACCGCCGCTGGCATGCCCACCTGGTTACCAAGCGTCCTCGATATATGCCCATCAGGTCGGGAACATTTGCCCGTCCCTGGTGCAGCTGGCCCGTAATCGACGGGTCGACGTCGCGTGGGTGTCCTGTGGCCATGCTCGGTCCGTGGGGCCAAATGCGTTCTAAAGGGGATCCTCTCGGATGTCCTTGGTCTCGCGGGCCGTTGAGTCCTTTGTACTCCAGGTTCGAAGCAAGCGGAAGTGCTGGACCCGCTTCTTTACTTTTAGGTTCAAATATGTGTCAATCGGGCAATCGTTCGGCGGGGAGGAACCGGCCTGTCGACGCGCCGTGCGCGGTGGCCGGTCAGGCCACCGTCGCCCGGCGTCGGCTCGTGTACCAGACCAGACCCGCGGTGGCCGCGGCGGCGCCTATGGCGGCAGCCGCCATGAGGGCCGGGCGAGGAGGTACGGAGAGTGCGGGCAGGCGCTGCTTGAGCCGTACGGGCCGGTGGAAGTCCAGGACCGGCCACTCGCGCGCGACCGCCTCGCGGCGCAGTGTCCGGTCCGGGTTCACGGCGTGCGGATGGCCCACGGACTCCAGCATCGGCAGATCGGTCGCCGAGTCGCTGTAGGCGTAGCAACGGGCGAGGTCGTAGCCCTCGGATTCGGCCAGCTCCCTGATCGCCTCGGCCTTGGTCGGGCCGTACGCGTAGTACTCCACCTCCCCGGTGAAGCATCCGTCGTCGCCCACGACCATGCGGGTGGCCACGACCCGGTCCGCGCCGAGCAGCTCGCCGATCGGTTCGACCACCTCGGCGCCCGAGGTGGACACGATCACCACGTCGCGGCCGGCGGTGTGGTGCTGCTCGATGAGGGTGGCGGCCTCGTCGTAGATGATCGGGTCGATCAGGTCGTGCAGGGTCTCTGCGACGATCTCCTTGACCTGTTGGACGTTCCAGCCGCGGCACAGCGCGGACAGGTACTTGCGCATCCGTTCCATCTGGTCGTGGTCCGCGCCGCCGGCCAGGAAGACGAACTGGGTATATGCGGTGCGCAAGGCTGCCCTGCGGTTGATCAGGCCGCCTTGGTAGAACGACTTGCTGAACGTGAGCGTGCTCGACTTCGCGATGACCGTCTTGTCCAGATCGAAGAAGGCTGCTGTGCGGGGCAGTGAGTGGTTTTCCACGCCTTGAGCATAGGCGCAGCCCATTCGGCGTAAGGTGTGGCGCGTGGGTTTGCCTGAGAGGCCTCTCGGGTACACCATGGAAGTCACGGATCGTTCGCGACCGTGCTAACCCGGTCCGGCTCCTCCCCCCCCGAGTCGGCCGTGGGGACGACCCCCGCTCTCCCCCCCGGCGGGGGTCGTCGCATGTCCGGGTGGGTTTTCCCCTTTTTTTCCATGACCAAGGCGTGATCGGGCGACCGGGACCGATCGAGATTTGGCATGGGCATGACTCTCAACTCTGTGTAGTCGCGGGATTGCTCTGCGGAGGCCGCGCGGGGGTGTGCCGGGTTCGCCGGTATGGGTGACGGCGATATTCACAACCGCTGGCCCGTCCACAGTTTTTGACCAAGATCCACATGATTTCCCGGATCGCTGCACCGTGATTCCAGCGCGTCCCGCTCGCGGCGAGTTCATCGCCGGTTCCGTTTTGCCGAGTCGCGTATGGCCGGTTTCTGGCGGCCGTTCATATGGAGACCGCTTGCCGGTTCTTCACACGTTTGGGAATCGCGGGGCCGCAGGAGCGCCGCGAGATGCAGCGAAGGGGGACGAAAATGGCAGGAACTGTCACACACGATCCGCCGCCCGCCGCCGGAGGAGGCAGGCAGGGCGGACCGCTGATCGTCACCGAAGACCCCGGACTTCTCGACGATCTGCTGCGTCTGTGCGCCGCGGCCGGCGCCACCCCGGAGGTCCACCACGGAGTTCCGGAGCCGAGAGGCAGCTGGGAGGCCGCGCCGCTCGTCCTCGTCGGCGACGACGCCGCTCGGCGCGTACGCGGTGCCGCGCGTCGGCGAGGCGTGGTGCTGGTCGGCCGCGACCAGGACGACTCCGGGGTCTGGCGCAGGGCCGTGGAGATCGGCGCCGACCATGTGCTGATGCTGCCCGACGGCGAGCAGTGGCTGGTCGACCGTATCGCCGACGTGGCCGAGGGCGTCGGACGGCCGGCCCTGACCGTCGGCGTCCTCGGCGGCCGGGGCGGGGCGGGAGCCTCCACCCTGGCATGCGCGCTCGCCGTCACCTCGGCGCGGGAGGGGCTGCGCACCCTCCTGGTGGACGCGGATCCGCTGGGCGGCGGACTCGACGTGGTGCTCGGGGGCGAAACGGCGGAAGGGCTGCGCTGGCCCGCGTTCGCCGCCTCCCGGGGGCGGGTCGGCGGGGGAGCCCTGGAGGAATCGCTGCCCGAACTGCACTCGCTGCGGGTGCTCAGCTGGGACCGGGGCGACTGCGTCGCCGTACCGCCCCAGGCGGTACGGGCGGTGCTCGCCGCGGCCCGGCGCGGGGGCGGCACGGTCGTGGTCGACCTGCCCCGCCGCGTCGACAGCGGGGTGGCCGAGGCTCTTGCGCAACTCGACCTCGGGCTCCTGGTCGTCCCCGCCGAGCTGCGCGCCGTCGCGGCAGCCGGACGGGTCGCCTCCGCCGTCGGCATGGTCCTGCGCGACCTGCGAGTGGCGGTGCGCGGCCCGTACATGCCCGGCCTCGACGACCGGGAGGTCGCCCGGCTGCTCGGACTGCCCCTCGCCGGCGACGTACCCGTCGAGCCCGCCCTGCAGCGTCCGTCCGGGGCGGGACAACCACCCGCGGCATCCGGCCGGGGCCCGCTGGCCCGCTTCTGCAAGGAGTTCTGGGAGCGGGCGCTGGTGGAGGCGAGGGCGGCATGAGCATCAGGAGCAGCATCAGGAGGGCGGAAAGGCCGGGTCGCACGCCGGTGGGCGGCCCGGAGAGCGCGGCGCTCGACAGGACACACGGTGTGCCGCCGACGGGCCTGCGGGGCGCGGCCTCGGTCGGGGCACCGATGAGGGGAGAGACGTCCGGCACACCGGTGGGCGGGCCGGGGACGCCTCCAGGCCTGCTCGACGGGGTACGGCGGTGGCTCGCGGAGAGCGGGTCCGAGCCGACGCCCGCGCGGGTGGCGCAGGCACTGCGGGAGCAGGGGCGAGTCCTGGGCGACGCCGAAGTGCTGAGGGCCGCCGAACACCTGCGGTCCGAGCTGATCGGCAGCGGCCCGCTGGATCCGCTCCTCGCCGACCGGTCGGTGACCGATGTGCTCGTGTCGGCACCGGACCGGGTCTGGGTGGACCGCGGCGGCGGACTGGAGCTCACCCGCGTCTCCTTCCCGGACGCGGTCGCCGTACGGCGGCTCGCCCAGCGGCTCGCCGCCGTGGCCGGCCGGCGCCTGGACGACGCCCGGCCGTGGGTGGACGCGCGGCTGCCCGACGGGACACGGCTCCACGCGGTGCTCCCCCCGGTGGCCGTCGGCTGCACCTGCCTGTCGCTGCGGGTCGTACGGCCCCGCGCCTTCACCCTGGACGAACTCACGGCGGCGGGAACGGTGCCACCGGGCGGCGACCGGATCCTGCGCGCACTGCTCGACGCGCGACTGTCCTTCCTGGTCAGCGGCGGCACCGGGACCGGGAAAACCAGCCTGCTCAGCGCTCTGCTGGGGCTGGTCGGACCGGACGAGCGGATCGTCCTCGCCGAGGACTCGGCCGAACTGCGGCCCGACCATCCACACGTCGTACGCCTGGAAAGCAGGCCCGCGAACCAGGAGGGCGCCGGACTCGTCACGCTCGAGGACCTGGTGCGCCAGGCACTGCGGATGCGGCCGGACCGGCTGGTCGTGGGGGAGGTGCGCGGCCCCGAGGTGGTCCACCTCCTGGCCGCCCTCAACACGGGACACGAAGGCTCGGGGACCGTCCACGCCAATGCCGCCGCGGACGTGCCCGCCCGGCTGGAGGCGCTCGGCACGGCGGCCGGGCTCGAGCGGTTCGCGCTGCACAGTCAACTGGCGGCCGCCCTGTCCGTGGTGCTGCACCTCGTACGTGACCGGGGCGGCCGGAGGCGGATCGCGGAGGTGCACGTGCTGGAACGGGACCCGTCGGGGCTGGTGCGGACGGTGCCCGCGCTGCGGTGGGCTCCGGACGCCTTCGCCCACGAGCCGGGGTGGGAGCGGCTGCGGGAGCTGCTCCGGAACGGGAGTGGGGGCGGCGGACGGTGAGCGGGTCGAGGTGGTGGCAGGTGAGCGGGTGGGAGCGGTCGAGGGCGAGAGGGGAGCGAGGGTGAGCGGGACTGCCGGGATGTCGATCGGGGCGGCCACGGCGTGCCTCGGGGGCGCCGCGTGGCTGCTGGGCGGCAGACGGGCCGGAGTCAGGCGGGTGCGACTGCTGCTGACCGACGGGGGAGCCGTCGGGAACGGGCCGCCGGGGTGGCCCCGGGTGGTTCGCGAGTGGGGGCGGATCCGTGGACGGCTGCGGGCCGAATGGTGGGCGCCGGCTGCCGGAGCGGTGCTGGCGCTGCTGGGTTCGTCGGTGTTGCCGGTCGTCGCGGGGGTGGCCGGGGTGCCGTTGCTGCGGCGGGTGCGGCTGGCCGCTCGGGAGCGCCGGATCCGAGAGAACCGGGCCGACGCGGTGATCGCGCTGTGCGGGGCGCTCGCCGGTGAGGTGCGTGCCGGGCGGCAGCCGGGTGAGGCGCTGCCGCCGGCCGCGCGTGATTCCGGCGGGCTCGGCGAAGCGCAGGCGGCGGTGCTGGCGGCGGCGCGGTTCGGCGGGGACGTCCCGGACGGGCTCGCGGCGGCGGCACGGCAGCCGGGCGCCGAGGGGCTTCGAGGACTCGCCGCGTGCTGGCGGGTCGCCGTCGACCAGGGGGCAGGGCTCGCGGCCGGACTCGACCGGCTGGAAGCGGCGTTGCGTGCCGAACGGGACCAGCGCGGTGATCTGCGCGCCCAGCTGGCCGGTGCCCGTGCCACCGCGGTGATGCTCGCCGGGCTCCCGGCTCTGGGGCTCGGGCTCGGCGCGGCCCTCGGGGCCGACCCGCTGCACATCCTGCTGCACACCGCGTCGGGGTTCGGCTGCCTCGTGGCCGGCGGGGTTCTGGAGGGCCTGGGGCTGTGGTGGGTGCTGCGGATCATGCGGGGAGCCGAGGAGACATCGCCATGAGCGGCGAGGTCGTCCACAGGCTGGGGGTGTTCGTGGGGGCGGCGCTGGTGATCGGCTGTTCGGCCTGGTGGCTGCGCCGGACGCGGTGCGAGCGCCGGGTGCGGCGACGGCTGGCCGGGATGTCGGCCGTGGAGCCGCCGGCCTCCCGGCCGCGCCTCGCCGTGCCGGGAACCGCGCGGCGTTGGCTGCCCCCGGTGGGTGTGGCGTGCGCGGGATGGGCGCTGGTGGGCGGCCTCACCGGAGTGCTGGTGGGGCTGGCCTGCGCCGTCGGACTGTGGCGGTGGCGACTGCGGCAGACGGCTGCCGAAGCGCACGTGCGGGAGCGCGAGGCGGCCGGTGCGGCACGGCAGCTGCCCCTCGCCGCCGATCTGCTGGCCGCCTGTATCGCGGCGGGCGCCGGTCCGGTACCGGCCGCGCAGGCTGTCGGTGAGGCCCTGGGCGGGCCGGTCGGGGATGCGCTGGCGCGGGGCGCGGCAGAGGTCCGGCTCGGCGGTGAACCGGGTGCGGCCTGGCGGCGGCTGGCCTCCGTGCCGGGAGCCGCTGCCCTGGCCCGGCTGCTGGAACGGGCCGACGTGTCCGGGCTTCCCATGGCCGCGCCCGTCGCGCGGCTCGCCGCGGAGTCCCGTGCGCAGCGGGCACGCGCGGCGACGGCACGGGCGCGGCGGGCGGCCGTCATGGTCACCGCACCCGTGGGGCTGTGCTTTCTGCCCGCCTTCATCGCGGTCGGCGTGCTGCCCGTGGTGATCGGGCTCGCCGGCGGGGTGCTGGGAGGGGGTGAGCCGCTGGGGCGGTGAGCAGGACGAACAGCCGAGTGGTTTCGACAGAGCTTTTCTGTAGGGGATTTTTAGGGGAGTTGAGATGTATCAGGTGGTACGGGCGCGGCTGCGTGCCCTGGTGTGCAGGATGCGGGCGGCGCGGAGGGACACCGGAATGGTCACTTCCGAGTACGCGATGGGCATCGTGGCGGCGGTGGCGTTCGCCGTGGTGCTCTACAAGGTGGTGACGAGCGGCCCGGTCGACGCGGCGCTGACGAGGATCGTGGAGCAGGCGCTCGATGGCCGGATGTGAGCGTCGGGCGGACGAGGGGCCCTGTGCGTGGCGTGCGCGTCGTGCGGACCGGGGGTTCGTGACGGCGGAGGCGGCGATGGTGCTGCCTGTGCTGGTGATGTTCGCGATGGCGCTGGTGTGGGGGCTGCTGGTGGTGGCGGTGCGGATCCAGTGCGTGGACGCGGCCCGCACGGGTGCCCGTGCGGCGGCCCGGCAGGATCCCCCCGGCGCGGTCGTCGAGGTGGCCCGCCGGGCGGCGCCGTCCGGGGCGGAGGTCACCGTGAGCCGGGAGGCGGCGCGGGTCCGTGTGGTCGTCGTGGCCAAGCCCCCGGTGCTGCGCGGGCTGCCCTTCGACGTACGGGAGGAGGCGGTGGCCGCCGTGGAGGAGACGGTGGGGGCGGGCACATGAAGAGTGAAGGGTTCCGTAACCGGCGCCGGTGGCTGAACGGCCGGCTCCCCGGCGGGGGCCGCGGACGTGACCGCGGGTCCGCGGCCGTCTGGAGTGTCGGGATGATCGCTGTGCTGTGCGTCGTCTTCGGTGTCGTCCTGGCTCTCGGCCAGGCCGCCGTGGTCCGGCATCGGGCGGCCGGGGGTGCGGACCTCGCCGCGCTGGCGGCGGCGGACCGGTGGATGGACGGCGAGGCGGCGGCCTGCGCACGGGCCGACCGGGTGGCGCGGGCGCAGCACACCCGCCTCGTGCGGTGCGCGGTCGACGGCGAGGTCTCGGACGTGTCGGTGGCCTCGGGACGAGAGCCGTTCGCGGCGGAGGTCAGGGCACGGGCGGGGCCTGCCGGCCCTCCGCCGCCGACGGTTCCTCCGTCGGCACCGGGGCCCCCTCCAGCAACACCGTGAGCAGCCGTACCGCACCCCGCTTGTGCAGAGGGTCGTTGCCGTTGCCGCACTTGGGGGACTGGATGCAGGAGGGGCACCCGGCCTCGCACTCGCAGGACGCGATGGCCCGCCGGGTGGCGGTGAGCCAGTCGCCGGCGGTGCGGAAGGCACGCTCCGCGAAACCCGCCCCGCCCGGATGCCCGTCGTAGACGAAGACGGTGGGCAGCAGGGTGTCGGGGTGCAGGGGGACGGAGACGCCGCCGATGTCCCAGCGGTCGCAGGTCGCGAAGAGGGGCAGCATGCCGATCGACGCGTGCTCGGCGGCGTGCAGGGCACCGCCGAGGATCTCGGGGTTGATCCTGGCCCGGTCCAGTTGGTCCTCGGTGACCGTCCACCACACCGCGCGGGTGCGCAGCGTACGAGGAGGCAGGTCGAGTTTCGTCTCGCCCAGTACCTCGCCGGTGACGACCCGTCGACGCAGGAAGGAGACCACTTGGTTGGTGACCTCGACGGAGCCGAAGCACAGGCGGCCGTCGCCCCACGGGATCTCGGTGTCCGTCTCCAGCACGGAGATGGACGTCGTGTCACGGGCGACCGTCGTGTAGGACGGGGAGGCCTGCTCGACCAGGGCGACGGAATCGTCCAGGTCGAGGGAGCGGACGAGATACGTGCGGCCCTGGTGGAGGTGGACCGCGCCCTCGTGGACGGCCGTGTGCGCGGCGCTCGCGTCCACCGTGCCGAGCAGTTGTCCGGTGGCGGACTCGACGACCTGGACCGGTCGGCCGCCCTCCCCGCGGATGTCGGTCAGGTCGGCGGCCCGCTCCCGGCGGGTCCAGTGCCAGGCCTTCGTCCGGCGGCGGAGCAGCTTCGCGGCCTCCAGTTGCCGCAGGAGGTCCTCGGTGGCCGGACCGAACAGTTCCAGGTCCTCGTCCGTCAGGGGCAGTTCCTCGGCCGCCGCGCACAGGTGCGGGGCGAGTACGTAGGGGTTGTCGGGGTCGAGGACGGTGGATTCCACGGGCCGGTCGAACAGGGCTTCGGGGTGGTGGACGAGGAAGGTGTCCAGGGGGTCGTCGCGGGCGACCAGGACGGCGAGGGCACCCTGTCCGGAGCGTCCCGCACGGCCCGCCTGCTGCCACAGGGAAGCACGGGTGCCCGGGTAGCCGGCGATCACCACGGCGTCCAGGCCGGAGATGTCCACGCCGAGTTCCAGGGCGTTCGTCGCGGCGAGTCCGAGGAGTTCGCCGGAGTGCAGGGCGCGTTCGAGGGCACGGCGCTCCTCGGGGAGATAGCCGCCCCGGTAGGCCGCCACGCGCCGGGCCAGTGAGCGGTCGCCCGCGGCGCCGGCGGCTGATGTCACTTCGGCGAGGCGTTCCTGTGCGATCACCGAGATGAGCTCGGCGCCGCGCCGGGAGCGTACGAAGGTGACCGAGCGGACGCCCTGGACGGTGAGGTCGGTCAGCAGGTCGGCGGCCTCGGCGGTGGCCGTACGGCGGACGGGGGCGCCCTTCTCGCCGTGCAGCTCGGTCAGCGGGGGCTCCCAGAGGGCGAACACCAGTTCACCGCGCGGTGAGGCGTCGTCGGCGACCTCGACCACCGGCAGCCCGGTGAGCCGGCGGGCGGCGACCGCGGGCTCGGCGGCGGTCGCGGAGGCCAGCAGGAAGACGGGCGAGGAACCGTAGCGCGCACAGAGGCGGCGCAGCCGGCGCAGCACCTGGGCGACGTGCGAGCCGAAGACACCCCGGTAGGTGTGGCACTCGTCGATGACGACGTACTTCAGCGACTTCAGGAAGGAGGACCAGCGGGGGTGGGAGGGGAGCATGGCCCGGTGCAGCATGTCCGGGTTGGTCAGGACGTAGTTGGCGTACTGGCGGATCCACTCGCGTTCCTCGAACGGGGTGTCGCCGTCGTGGACCGCCGCGCGCACCGAATGGCCCAGAGGTTGTGAAAGTTCCTTCACGGCGCGGCACTGGTCGGCCGCGAGGGCCTTGGTGGGGGCGAGGTAGAGGGCGGTCGCGCCCCGGCCGTTCGGGGCCTCGGAGCCGTCCAGGAGCGCCGACAGGACGGGCGTGAGGTACGCCAGGGACTTGCCGGAGGCGGTACCGGTGGCGACCACGACCGACTCGCCGTCCAGGGCGTGCTCGGCGGCCCGTGCCTGGTGGGCCCAGGGACGGTCGATGCCCGTCGCCCGCACGGCGGCGAGCACCTCCGGGCGAATCCGGTCCGGCCAGAGGGCATGGCGACCCGCTCGCGGGGGCAAGTGCTCCGTATGTGTGATGCGCGAAGCCCGGCTCGGCCCGGCGGCGAGCCGGGACAGGAGCGCCCCCGGCGCGGGCTGGGAAGCGCTGTCCGTCAGGGGCCGATCGGGTCGGAGATTCTTGGCCATCGGCACCGAGTGTGTCACCGGCATGACGGACAATGGGACCAAGGCGTCGTGCACGCCTGCCGGTAAGTGATTGAATGCCATCGCGGCTGGCGAACCGTCCCGGGGGCTGAGCCGAGATGCCCCAAGGGCGACCGCTCGATAGCTAGGTGCTGGAGGATCCGTGGACCTGTCCCTGTCGACCGAGACCATGGGCGATCGCACGATCGTCAGGGTCGGTGGCGAAATCGACGTATATACCGCGCCCAAGCTGCGCGAGCAGCTGGTCGAGCTGGTGAATGACGGCAGTTTCCACCTTGTCGTCGACATGGAGGGTGTGGACTTCCTGGATTCAACCGGACTCGGCGTGCTGGTCGGCGGCCTGAAGCGGGTGCGTGCCCATGAGGGCTCGCTCCGCCTGGTCTGCAACCAGGAGCGCATTCTCAAGATCTTCCGTATCACCGGCCTCACCAAGGTGTTCCCGATTCACACCTCGGTCGAGGAAGCGGTGGCGGCCACCGACTGATCATCGGGTCCGGGCGTCCGCGTCCGGGCAGAGCAGTGAAGCACGAGGAGGACCGGGCTCTGCGACAGCCCGGCCTCTCCACCGCACGCCCGAAGTCTGCGAGGGGGATGCATGGCCACCGTTGAGCTCCGCTTCAGCGCGCTGCCCGAGCATGTCAGGACCGCCCGACTGGTGGCGGCGGCGGTGGCGCGCAGGGCCGGAGTGGACGAGACGGTCCTCGACGAGGTCCGGCTCGCCGTCGGTGAGGCGTGCAGCCGGGCCGTCGGACTCCACCAGAACGGTGGAATCCCGGCCCCCGTGAAGGTGCTGCTGACCGAGGAGGAGAAGCAGTTCTCCATCGAGGTCGGTGACGAGGCACCCCATCCGGCTCCCGGCGGGCGGACGCCCGGCGGCGGGCCGGGAGGAGCCGAGGCCGAGATCGAGGAGGACGAGATGGGCCTCGCGGTCATCAGCGGACTCGTCGACGACGTCGAGGTCAGTTCCGGGGAGCACGGCGGAACGATCCGTATGAGGTGGTCCACCATGCCGCCGGCCACCTTCCACGGCTGACCCGCCCGACCGCTTGCCCTGGCCGACCACCCGGCCACCCGACCCGAGTCACCCGAACAGCGACTTCTTTTCCGAAGGGCCCCACCCGTGGGGCCCTTCGGCATGTGCGGGTGTCACCACTCACGCTTACTGTGGTTTCTGTTCCGCCGTTCCCGTGCGGTTCACCGCGTGAATTCATTCACGATCCATCGGGCGATCGGTGAATGCTCCAGAGGCATTACAGGTGATCATGGCGTGAAGAGTATGTGCGGCGATTTACATTTAACGCGCTCTGTTTCGATCAGGTTCCGGGTACCTAGAATCCCGTCCACATCTTGAGCTCAGCCCAAGCGTCAAGGAGGACGAATGGCGGGGCTTTCCGTCTCACATCAGCCGGGCCAACCCATCTCTCTCGCAGCAGCCGTGCTGACCGACGACAACCGTGTGCTCGTGGTGGTCATCGGGGTCGTGGCACTGGCGGCACTGGTGGTCGCGGGCGTCCTGGTGCGCCAGGTACTCGCGGCCGGCGAGGGCACCGACAGCATGAAGGAGATCGCCGCAGCGGTCCAAGAGGGCGCGAACGCCTATCTGGCCCGCCAGCTGCGCACACTCGGCGTTTTCGCCGTCGTCGTGTTCTTCCTGCTCATGCTGCTGCCCGCGGACGACTGGAATCAGCGTGCCGGACGATCGGTGTTCTTCTTGATCGGAGCGGCGTTCTCGGCGGCCACCGGATATATCGGTATGTGGCTCGCCGTACGCACCAACGTGCGAGTCGCCGCGGCGGCCCGCGAGGCCACACCGGCTCAGGGCGAGCCGGAAAAGGATCTCACCGCCGTCTCGCACAAAGCGATGAAGATCGCTTTTCGTACGGGCGGCGTGGTCGGCATGTTCACCGTCGGGCTCGGCCTGCTGGGTGCCACCTGCGTGGTGCTCGTCTACGCGGCCGACGCGCCGAAGGTGCTCGAGGGCTTCGGGCTCGGGGCCGCGCTGATCGCGATGTTCATGCGTGTCGGCGGCGGCATCTTCACCAAGGCCGCCGACGTCGGTGCCGACCTGGTCGGCAAGGTCGAGAAGGGCATTCCGGAGGACGATCCGCGCAATGCCGCGACCATCGCCGACAACGTGGGCGACAACGTCGGCGACTGCGCGGGCATGGCGGCCGACCTGTTCGAGTCGTACGCCGTGACGCTGGTGGCCGCGCTGATCCTGGGCTCGGCCGCCTTCGGCGACGCCGGACTGGCCTTCCCGCTGCTGGTGCCCGCGATCGGCGTCCTCACCGCGATGGTCGGCATCTTCGCGGTGGCTCCGAGACGCTCCGACCGCAGCGGCATGAGCGCGATCAACCGCGGGTTCTTCATCTCCGCGACGATCTCCCTCGTCCTTGTCGCGATCGCCGTGTTCACCTATCTGCCGTCGTCGTACGCCGACCTCGACGGCGTCACCGACGAGGCGATCCAGGGAATGGACGGCGACCCGCGGATCCTCGCACTCGTCGCGGTGGCCATCGGCATCGTGCTCGCCGCCCTGATCCAGCAACTCACCGGTTACTTCACCGAGACCACCCGGCGTCCCGTCAAGGACATCGGCAAGACCTCGCTCACCGGCCCGGCCACCGTCATCCTCGCCGGTATCTCCCTCGGGCTCGAATCGGCCGTCTACACCGCCCTGTTGATCGGCCTCGGCGTGTACGGGGCCTTCCTGCTCGGCGGCACGTCGATCATGCTGGCGCTGTTCGCGGTGGCGCTGGCCGGCACCGGCCTGCTCACCACGGTCGGTGTGATCGTCGCGATGGACACCTTCGGACCGGTCTCCGACAACGCGCAGGGCATCGCCGAGATGTCCGGCGACGTCGAGGGCGCGGGCGCCCAGGTGCTCACCGACCTGGACGCCGTCGGCAACACCACCAAGGCCATCACCAAGGGCATCGCCATCGCCACGGCCGTGCTCGCGGCGGCGGCGCTGTTCGGCTCGTACCGTGACGCCATCACCACCGGCGCGAGAGACGTGGGCGAACGGCTCAGCGGCGAGGGCGCGCCGATGAGCCTGATGATGGACATCTCGCAGCCCAACAACCTCGTCGGGCTCATCGCGGGCGCGGCGGTCGTCTTCCTCTTCTCGGGGTTGGCGATCAACGCGGTCTCGCGGTCGGCGGGTTCGGTGGTCTTCGAGGTGCGGCGGCAGTTCCGCGAGAAGCCCGGGATCATGGATTACAGCGAGAAACCGGAGTACGGCAAGGTCGTCGACATCTGCACCAGGGACGCCCTGCGCGAACTCGCCACACCCGGTCTGCTGGCCGTGATGGCACCCATCTTCATCGGGTTCACGCTCGGCGTCGGGGCGCTCGGCGCCTTCCTCGCGGGCGCGATCGGCGCGGGCACGCTGATGGCGGTGTTCCTCGCCAACTCCGGTGGCGCGTGGGACAACGCGAAGAAGCTCGTCGAGGACGGCCACCACGGCGGCAAGGGCAGCGAGGCCCACGAGGCCACCGTCATCGGTGACACCGTCGGCGACCCCTTCAAGGACACCGCGGGGCCGGCCATCAACCCCCTGCTGAAGGTGATGAACCTGGTGGCGCTGCTCATCGCGCCCGCGGTCATCCAGTTCTCCTACGGCGCGGACAGGAGCGTCGCCGTACGGGTACTGATCGCGGTCCTGGCGCTGGCCGTGATCGCCGGTTCGGTGTACGTGTCCAAACGACGCGGTATCGCCATGGGTGACGAAGGCAACTCCGAACCTGATCACAAGTCGGTCGACCCGGCGGTGGTTTCGTAGGTCAAGTCACCGAAGGCATGCTCAAGGAGCGGGCGGGCGGCGCGAGTTGACGCGTCGCCCGCCCCGCGCCGTGCGGTGCGCGCCCCCCTGCCGTGAGCCTTCTCTCGCTTGGTGCAAATGGCTTCAAAAATTGCCTTGGCGGACGTTCGGCGGGGGGATGTCGCCCATCTGGCGTGTATGTTCCGGGGCCGGGAGCCAAGGAAGGGGCCAATCCGGTGAACAAGAAGCTCGCGGCCGCACTGTCCGGCGGTGCGGTACTGGTACTGGCGCTGACGGGATGCGGCGGCGACGACGGCAACGAGAAGCTGGATTCCTGGGCGAACCAGGTCTGTGACGCGGTGCAGCCGCAGGCGAAGAAGATCGCGGCCGCCAACGCCGCGATCCAGAAGGAGACCTCGGACAACAGCACGCCGGAGGATGTCCAGAAGACCGACTCGAAGGCCTTCCAGGACATGTCCGACGCCTACAAGGCGATCGGCGCGGCCGTGAACAAGGCGGGGGCGCCGGACGTCGAGAACGGCGAGAAGAAGCAGACGGACGCGGTCAAGGAACTCAACGGCATCTCCGCGTCGTACGCCTCCCTGAAGAAGCAGGTCGACGATCTCGACACGGACGACCAGGCGAAGTTCGCCGACGGCCTGAAGGACATCGCCACCGAGCTGGACAAGCTAAGCAAGAGCGGCAACAACGCCCTCAAGACACTGGAGGAGGGCGAGGTCGGCCAGGCGATGGCCCGCCAGCCCAGCTGCAAGGCGGCCACCGCTCCGGGGCAGGCCACGCAGAGCTGACGACTCGGCAGCCGAGGCCGTCACGGCGGTCGTGGGGGTGTGGCCGTCGTGGGGGCGTGGGGGTCACGGCACGCGTGGGGCGAGGGCGGCGGACACAATGGAGGGTGTGAGTAACACCGGCCTGCCGCCCTTGCCCCTGTCCCCCTCGGTCCCCTCGGCTCCTCCGGCTCCTTCGCCCGGCCGCTCCGACACCGCCGCCCGTCTCCGCGACGCGCTGCTCGGAGCCTCCTTCACCGCCGACGGACTGCTCGAACTGCTCGGCGCTCCCGCGTACGCGGCGCTGGCCCGCAGCGAGACCGTGCCCGCGTTCCGGGCGACGCGCGGGGACACACCGCTGGAGACACTCGTACGACTGTTCCTGTTGCAGCAACCCGTGCCCCACGCGCGCGTGGCGGACGTTCTGCCGGTCGACGCCTGCCTGGCGGACGGGTGGCTGGCGCGCGTCGGCGCGGACGAGCTCACCGCGACCGTGGACGTACGGCCGTACGGCGGGCCCGCGGGCGAGGACTGGTTCATCGTGTCCGACCTGGGGTGCGCGGTCGGCGGCGCCGGCGGCGTCGGCAGCCGGGAGGAGGGAGTCGTCCTCGGCGTCGGCGGGGCGTCCATGACCCTGGCCGGGATCACCGTCCGCACGCCCGCCGCCTCCGCGCTCGACCTCGGCACCGGCTCCGGCATCCAGGCGCTGCACGCCACCCGGCACGCCACGCGCGTGACGGCGACGGACGTCAACCCGCGCGCGCTGCACATCACCGCGCTCACCCTGGCCCTCTCCGGGGCCCCGGCCGCCGAGCTGCGCGAGGGGTCGCTGTTCGCACCGGTCGGAGAGGACGAGACGTACGACCTGATCGTGTCCAACCCGCCCTTCGTGATCTCGCCGGGCGCGCGGCTCACCTACCGCGACGGCGGGATGGGCGGGGACGATCTGTGCCGCACGCTCGTTCAGGAGGCGGGGGAACGGCTGCGTGAAGGCGGGTTCGCGCAGTTCCTCGCCAACTGGCAGCACGTCGAAGGGGAGGACTGGCAGGACAGGCTCAGGTCGTGGGTGCCTCGCGGGTGCGATGCCTGGATCGTGCAGCGCGAGGTGCAGGACGTGACTCAGTACGCCGAGCTGTGGCTGCGGGACGCCGGCGACCACCGCGGCGACGCGGCCGACTACCAGGCACGCTACGACGCCTGGCTGGACGAGTTCGAGGCGCGCGACGTGAAGGCCGTCGGCTTCGGCTGGATCACCCTGCGCAAGTCGGGCGCCGCCCTGCCGTCGGTCACGGTGGAGGAGTGGCCGCATCCGGTCGAGCAGCCGCTCGGGGACACGGTGCGGGCCCACTTCGAGCGGCTCGACTACCTCCGTGCGCACGACGACGCGGCGCTGCTCGAGGCGAGCTTCCGGTTGGCCGACGAGGTCGTTCAGGAGCAGGTCGGGCTGCCCGGCGCGGAGGACCCGGAGCACGTGGTGCTGCGCCAGAACCGCGGAATGCGCCGGGCCACCAGGGTGGACACGATCGGCGCGGGCTTCGCGGGCGTGTGCGACGGCACGATGAGCGCGGGCCGCATCCTCGACGCCATCGCCCAGCTCCTCGGCGAGGACCCGGTGCTGCTGCGCGACCGTACGCCCGCCCAGATCCGGCTGCTGGTGGAACAGGGGTTCCTGGAACCGGTGGGGTGACGGGGCGCGGCCGCGAGGGCGGCGGGTGACCGGTGGCGCGGTAGCGAGGGCGGCGGGTGCCCGGTGGCGCGGCGCGCGCGGTGCGGGGAACGTGCCCGGTGGGTGCTCGGAAGAGTGTTCGGTTCGCCAACTTTCGAGTCGTTCCGGACACCCTCACCGGGAGCCGGGCCGCGCCCGGCCGCCGTCCCACCCGCCCCCGTCGTCCCTGCGTTCACCTTCGGTTCGCCTGCGCGCCGCTCGTGCGTGTCAGCCTCATCCCCGGGCCGGCGTCAGCGGCCGCGGGAAGGGGCTCAGGGAACGATGGAGAGCGGACCGGCGATCTTCGCGGGGCTGGTGTTCTGCCTGTTCGGGGGCGGGCTGCTGGCCTGGACCGTGACGTGCGTCCGCCGACGTCGCCCCGTGGCCCAGGGTGTGAGCCCCGTCGCATCGGCCGGCGTCGCGAGCCTCGTCTCGTTGATCTCTCTCGTCCTCGGCGCATGGTGTCTCACCCGCCTCTGAGGACCGTCGGCGAACTGGGGATTCGAGTAATCGAGAGGTCGCGCTCCGCAGGGGAGCGGGCCGGGTCTGGACAGTCCGGGCGGCAGGAACGGTGCAAGTCGGGTTACCGTTCGAGTGGCCGTTGCGGGCTTTTCCCGTTTGACACGGGGGCGGGAGGTACCGTCACACTCCGCAGCGTCACGAGCCGTGAATGCAGACCCGACCCCGGGAGGAAAGCCCGGGGAGGCCCCAGTGTCGACCGGAGAGAAGAGCGAAGTTGTCCCCGACCAGCGAGACCGCGAAGGGCGGCCGCCGACTCGTCATCGTCGAGTCGCCTGCCAAGGCGAAGACGATCAAGGGCTATCTCGGCCCTGGCTACATCGTCGAGGCGAGCGTCGGGCATATTCGCGACCTTCCCAACGGCGCCGCGGAGGTGCCCGAGAAGTACACCGGTGAGGTCCGCCGTCTCGGTGTGGACGTCGAACACGACTTCCAGCCGATCTATGTGGTCAACGCCGATAAAAGGGCCCAGGTCAAGAAGCTCAAGGACCTGTTGAAGGAGTCCGACGAGCTCTTCCTCGCCACCGATGAGGACCGCGAGGGCGAGGCCATCGCCTGGCATCTCCAGGAAGTCCTCAAACCGAAGATCCCGGTCAAGCGGATGGTCTTCCACGAGATCACCAAGGACGCGATCCGCGAGGCCGTGGCCAACCCGCGCCAGCTCAACCAGAAGCTGGTCGACGCCCAGGAGACCCGCCGCATCCTCGACCGTCTCTACGGCTACGAGGTCTCGCCGGTCCTGTGGAAGAAGGTCATGCCCCGGCTGTCCGCCGGCCGTGTCCAGTCCGTCGCCACCCGGCTCGTGGTCGAGCGGGAACGCGAGCGCATCGCGTTCCGTTCCGCCGAGTACTGGGACCTGACAGGCACCTTCTCCACCGGTCGCGCGGGGGATGTCTCCGACCCGTCGTCGGTGGTCGCCCGCCTCCAGAGCGTCGACGGCAGGCGTGTCGCGCAGGGCCGCGACTTCGATTCCCTGGGACAGCTCAAGAGCGCGAACACCCTCCACCTCGACGAGGCGAACGCCCGCGCCCTGGCCGCCGCCCTGGAGAACACGCGGTTCGCGGTCCGCTCCGTCGAGTCCAAGCCGTACCGCCGCTCGCCGTACGCCCCGTTCCGTACGACGACGCTGCAGCAGGAGGCGAGCCGCAAGCTCGGCTACGGCGCGAAGGCCACCATGCAGATCGCGCAGAAGCTGTACGAGAACGGCTACATCACCTACATGCGTACGGACTCGACGACGCTGAGCGAGACGGCGATCGCCGCCGCCCGCGCCCAGGTCACGCAGCTGTACGGCGCCGACTACCTGCCGCCGCAGCCGCGCACCTACGCCGGGAAGGTGAAGAACGCCCAGGAGGCGCACGAGGCGATCCGGCCTTCGGGCGACCGTTTCCGCACCCCTGCCGAGACCGGTCTGACCGGCGACCAGTTCCGGCTCTACGAGCTGATCTGGAAGCGGACCGTCGCCTCCCAGATGAAGGACGCCACCGGCAACTCCGTCACCGTGAAGATCGGTGGCACCGCGTCCGACGGCCGGGACGTCGAGTTCACCGCGTCCGGCAAGACCATCACCTTCCACGGCTTCCTGAAGGCGTACGTCGAGGGCGCGGACGATCCGAACGCCGAGCTCGACGACCGCGAGCGCCGGCTGCCGCAGGTCGCCGAGGGCGACGCCCTCACCGCCGAGGAGATCTCGGTCGACGGCCACGCCACCAAGCCGCCGGCCCGCTACACCGAGGCGTCGCTGGTCAAGGAGCTGGAAGAGCGGGAGATCGGCCGCCCGTCGACGTACGCGTCGATCATCGGCACGATCCTCGACCGCGGCTATGTGTTCAAGAAGGGCACGGCCCTCGTGCCGTCCTTCCTCTCCTTCGCCGTGGTCAACCTGCTGGAGAAGCACTTCGGCCGGCTCGTCGACTACGACTTCACCGCCAAGATGGAGGACGACCTCGACCGCATCGCGCGCGGTGAGGCGCAGTCCGTGCCGTGGCTGAAGCGGTTCTACTTCGGCGAAGGCACCGGCACCGGCAACGGCGGCGCGGCCGAGGCGGGCAACGGCGACGGGGACCACCTCGGCGGCCTCAAGGAGCTGGTGACCGACCTGGGCGCGATCGACGCGCGCGAGGTGTCGTCGTTCCCGGTGGGCGACGGCATCGTGCTGCGGGTCGGGCGCTACGGCCCGTACGTCGAGCGCGGTGAGAAGGACGCGGAGGGCCACCAGCGGGCCGACGTCCCCGAGGACCTGGCGCCCGACGAGCTGAGTGTGGAGTTCGCCGAGGAACTGCTCGCCAAGCCGAGCGGCGACTTCGAGCTGGGCACCGACCCGGCGACCGGTCGCCCGATCGTCGCCAAGGACGGCCGCTACGGCCCGTACGTCACGGAGATCCTTCCCGAGGGCACGCCGAAGACCGGCAAGAACGCGGTCAAGCCGCGCACGGCCTCCCTCTTCAAGTCGATGTCCCTGGACACGGTGACGCTCGACGACGCGCTGAAGCTGATGTCGCTGCCGCGCGTGGTCGGCGCCGACGCCGAGGGCGTGGAGATCACCGCACAGAACGGCCGCTACGGGCCGTATCTGAAGAAGGGCACCGACTCGCGGTCGCTGCAGTCCGAGGAACAGCTCTTCACGATCACGCTGGAGGAGGCGCTGGCGATCTACGCCCAGCCCAAGCAGCGTGGCCGGGCCGCGGCCAAGCCGCCGCTGAAGGAGCTGGGTGAGGACCCGGTCAGCGGGAAGCCGGTCGTGGTGAAGGACGGCCGCTTCGGTCCGTACGTCACCGACGGCGAGACCAACGCGACCCTGCGCTCCGGTGACAGCGTCGAGACGATCACCCAGGAGCGCGGGTTCGAGCTGCTGGCCGAGAAGCGCGCCAAGGGGCCCGCCAAGAAGACGGCCGCCAAGAAGGCCCCGGCCAAGAAGACGGCCGCCAAGAAGGCCCCGGCGAAGAAGACGGCGGCGGCCAAGAAGACCGCAGCGAAGACCACGACGGCGAAGAAGGCGACGGCGGCCAAGACCGCCGCGAAGAAGGCGGCGGCCGCGAACGGCGCCGAGGACTGAGGCACCTTCAGGACCCCGTGCGGCACGGCGGTCCGTCGTCCGCTCCCAGGTGTGGATCTTCGCCAAGGGTTCGGAATGCGAACGCCCCGGCAACACTTCGGTGCCGGGGCGTGCGCATGTCAGGGCGGAGCGCCGTGGTGTCGGCGCGGGCCGATAGGCTGAACGCATGATGCGAGCCGAACCGCCAGCGGCCCCTCAACCGGCCCCCGACGACGCACTGGTCGCGGACTCCCGCGAGCGCGCCGTCCGCGCCCTGCTGCGCCGTCCGCAGCTGAAGCGGCTGTGGAGCGCGCAGTTCGTGGGCGGCGTCGGTGACATCCTCGCCCTCCTCGTGCTGGTCCTCCTCGCCCTCCAGGCGGCGATCGCCGAAGGTTCGTTCGGCGGCGGCTACCTGGGCGTCGCATTCGCAGTGGCGACCGTTTTCGGGGTGCGGATTCTCGCGACGCTGCTGTTCGGCGCCGTGCTCCTCGGCCCGCTCACGTCGCTCACCTCGCCGGACGGACCGCTGGACCGCCGCTGGACCATGGTCGGCGCGGACGGGCTGCGGGCGGCCCTGCTCATCGTCGCCCCGCTGTGGATCGACTGGACGCCCGACAACACCCTGGCCGTCCTCCTCGTCACCGTCTTCGTGACATCGGTCGCCGAGCGGTTCTGGACGGTGTGCCGGGAGAGTGCGGCGCCCGCGCTGCTGCCCGCCCCGCCCCCGGAGGGCGCGACGGTGCGGCCGTTGCCGGACCACATGGAGGCGCTGCGCCGCCTGTCGCTGCGTACGTCCTTCGTGGTGGTGCCGGTCGCGGCCCTCGTGCTCGTCGTCGCCGGGCTGTTCAACAACCTGCTGGGTGCGGGCATCGCCTGGTTCGCCCAGCACCAGGCGGCCCTCGCCTCGTATGTCGCGGCCGGACTGTTCGCCGCGTCGCTGTCGATACTGACCTTCCTCGAGCTGCCCGCCGTGCGCACTCCGCGCCCGCGCTCGCCGCTGGAGGGGCTGCGCCGCCCGAAGAGCACCGCCGGCGCCGGCCCCGACAAGGGCCGCACCGGTGTGATGCCGCTGCTGGTGCTGGCGTCCGCCCTGGTGGCCGCCGCGGTGTCGGCCGCCGTCGCGGTGTTCGTGCTGCACGCCACGGACCTGGGCGGCGGGCCCGTGCTCTACGGCCTGCTGGTGGGCGCGCTGACCGGCGGTGTCGTCGTCGGCATACGGACGGCGCCCGCCCTGCTGCCGTCGCTGTCGCGCCGCCGCCTGCTCGCACTGGCGCTCGCCTTCACCGGCGTCGCGCTGCTGGCCGCCGGTCTGGTGCCGGACGTCACCAGCGTGCTGCTGATCGTCGCGCTGGCCGGCGTGGGCGCGGGCATCGCGGCCAACACCGGGCACACGCTGCTCGACCAGGAGACCGAGGACCAGCGGCGGGCCCGTACGACGGAGCACCTGCACGCGGTCGTCCGCGTCTTCGTGGCACTCGGCGCGGTGATCGCCCCGCTGGTGGCCGCGGCCATCGGGACGCACCGGCTGGAGAGCGGCCGGTTCGTCTTCGCGCACGGCGGTGCCGCGTTCACGCTGATGCTGGTGGGCGCGCTGCTGCTGCCGGTGGCCGCGCTCGTGCTGGCCAAGGTCGACGACCGTTCCGGGGTGCCGCTGCGGCAGGACCTGCGGGACGCGCTGCTCGGCGGCGACGACCCGGTGCCGGTCGCGGCGGGCGCCGGTTTCTTCATCGCCCTGGAGGGCGGCGACGGGGCCGGGAAGTCCACGCAGGCCGAGGCGCTCGCCGAGTGGATCCGGGCCAAGGGCCACGAGGTCGTCCTCACGCGCGAGCCGGGGGCGACCCCCGTCGGCAAGCGGCTGCGGTCGATCCTGCTGGACGTCTCCAGCGCCGGACTGTCCCACCGCGCGGAGACGCTGCTGTACGCGGCGGACCGGGCCGAGCACATCGACACGGTCGTACGGCCCGCACTGGAGCGCGGCGCCGTCGTCATCTCCGACCGCTACATCGACTCCTCGGTGGCCTACCAGGGCGCCGGACGCGACCTGTCCCCGACCGAGATCGCCCGTATCAACCGATGGGCGACCAACGGCCTCGTGCCGCACCTCACCGTGCTGCTGGACGTGGCGCCGGAGACCGCGCGCGAGAGGTTCACCGAGGCACCGGACCGGCTGGAGTCGGAACCCGCCGAGTTCCACGCGCGCGTGCGGGCCGGTTTCCTCACCCTGGCCGCGGCCGACCCCGGCCGGTACCTGGTGGTCGACGCCGGTCAGGAGCCGGACGCGGTCGGCACCGTGATCCGGCACCGGCTCGACCAGGTGCTGCCGCTCTCCGAGGCCGAGATCCAGGCTCGTGAGGAGGCCCGGCGCAAGGCCGAGGAGGAGGCCCGCCGCAAGGCGGAGGAGGAAGCGGCGCGCAAGGCCGAGGAGGAGCGCCTGGAGCGCGAGCGCCAGGAGCTGATGGCGCGGCTGCGTGCCGAGGAGGAGGAGCGCAAGCGGCGCGAGCTGGAGGAGGCGCAGCGGCGCGAGGCCGAACGGCAGGCGGAGGAGGCCCGGCAGCGCGCCGAGGAGGCCGCCCGCCGAGCCGAGGAGGAGCGCCGGCGGCTCCTCGCCGAGGAGAAGGCGCGGGCGGAGGAGGAGGTCCGGCGCAGGGCGGAGGAGGAACGCCGCCGCAAGCAGGCCGAGGAGGAGGAGCGGCTGCGCGCCGAGGCCGAGGCGCTGCGCCTGGAGAAGCAGCGCAAGGCCGAGGACGCGCTGCGGCGGGCCGAGGAGGCCCGACGCAGCGCGGAACGGGCCGCGGCCGCGGCGGAGACGGGTCCCAAGGCGACGGACGGGGCCGGTTTCTCCGGGGCGGCGCCGGGCGCCACGGACGAGACGGCGGTGCTGCCGCGGGTGCCGGGCAAGGGTCGGCGTGACGCAGGGCCCGCCGGTTCCTCCGGGGCGACGGCGCCGTCGATGCCGCCGACGCCGTCAGCGTCGTCAGCCTCGTTCGGGCCTTCCGAGGCCGAGGTGACGACCGAGCTGCCGCAGGTGTCGGTTCCGCCCCGGGCGGCCGACGAGACCGAGGTGCTGCCCGCTGTGCCGCCGCGGGGTGACGTGGAGGAGACGGCGGTGCTGCCCGCGGTCACGCGGGATGACAATGAGGCGAGCACACGCGAGTTGCCCCAGGTCGACCTCGAGAACATGCCGGGCCGGAACAGGCAGCGTCCGGACTGGGCCGAAAAGACCCCGCTGGACGACCTGCCGACGCTGGCGGACGAGCTGCTGGGCCCGCGCGACGACGAACGCGGCGAGGGGCGCGGCGACGGGCACGGCGAGCGCGGCGACGAGGGCGGCCGGGGCCGCCGCCGCTGACATGAGTGGCGGTGCCTCGTACGCGGTGAACATGATGGAGGCGCGGCGGATGGAAGGACGGCGGATGGAAGGACGGCGTGACCCATGACCGTGTGGGACGACCTCATCGGGCAGCAGCGGGTGAGTGAACAGCTCACCGCCGCCGCCCGGGACGCCGACGCCCTCGTCACCGCCGCGGCGGCCGGCGCCCCCGCGCCGACGGCGTCGAAGATGACCCACGCCTGGCTGTTCACGGGCCCGCCCGGCGCCGGACGCCACCAGACGGCGCGTGCCTTCGCCGCCGCGTTGCAGTGCGTCAGCCCCGACCGCGCCCTCGGCGGAACCCCGGGCTGCGGATTCTGCGACGGCTGCCACACCGCCCTGATCGGCACCCACGCCGACGTGAGCACGATCACCGCCGTCGGCGCGATGATCCTGGTGCGCGACATGCGCGACACCGTCCGCAAGTCGTTCACCGCCCCGGCGAACGGCCGCTGGCAGGTGATCCTCGTCGAGGACGCCGAGCGGCTGAACGAGAGCTCCGCCAACGCCGTCCTCAAGGCCGTGGAGGAGCCCGCCCCCCGCACGGTCTGGCTGCTCTGCGCCCCGTCCGTCGAGGACGTCCTGCCGACGATCCGCTCCCGCTGCCGCCACCTCAACCTGAGCACGCCGTCCGTGGACGCCGTCGCCGACCTGCTCGTCCGGCGCGAGGGCGTCGAGCCGGACGTGGCGGCGGCCGTCGCCCGCGCCACCCAGGGCCACGTCGACCGGGCCCGCCGCCTGGCCACCGACCCGGCGGCCCGCGAGCGCCGCGCCGCCGTGCTGAAGCTGCCGCTGCGGGTCGACGACGTCGGGAGCGCGCTCAAGGCGGCCCAGGAACTCGTCGACGCCGCTGCCGAGGACGCCAGGCAACTGGCCGAGCAGATGGACACCAAGGAGACCGACGAGCTGAAGGCGGCGCTCGGCGCGGCCCAGGGCGGTCGGCTGCCGCGCGGTACGGCGGGCGTGGTCAAGGACCTGGAGGACATGCAGAAGCGCCGCCGAACGCGTACGCAGCGGGACAGCCTCGACGTGGCCCTGACCGACCTCACCAGCTTCTACCGCGACGTCCTCGCCCTCCAGCTCGGCTCCCGCGTCGCCCTCGCCAACACGGACACCGAGGACGCCCTGGAGCGCCTGGCGCGCGGAAGCTCCCCCGAGTCCACACTCCGCCGCATCGAGTCGATCGCCGCCTGCCGCGACGCCCTCGACCGCAACGTGGCCCCGCTCCTGGCCGTGGAGGCGATGACCATGGCGCTCAGAGCGGGCTGAACCCGCGCGTCCCGTAACTCGTACGGGGCACGGGGCGCACACAGAGCACTCGAACCGTCGCGCACAGTTACGCTCGCATCATGCACACAAGGCGCACCCTCCACCGCAGGACCCGCACCGCAGTCACGCTGCTCGCCGCCGCCGCGCTCCTGGTCTCCGGCTGCTCCTCCGGGAGCACGACGAGCACCACGAGTTCCGCGAAATCGGCGGCGAAGGCGGAGGTGCTGGCCGCACTGCCCCGTGCCACGCCCGCGGCACTCACTCCGTACTACGAGCAGAAGCCGAAGTGGCGCGACTGCGGGGTGCCCGGCTTCCAGTGCGCCACGCTGAAGGCCCCGCTCGACTACGCCGACCCGTCCGCCGGTGACGTCCGCCTCGCCGTGTCCCGGAAGAAGGCCACGGGCCCGGGGGAGCGGCTGGGCTCGCTGCTGGTCAACCCCGGTGGGCCGGGCGGCTCGGCGATCGGTTACCTCCAGGCGTACGCCGGTATCGGCTACCCGGCCGAGGTGCGGGCCCGCTACGACATGGTGGCCGTCGACCCGCGGGGCGTGGCCCGCAGCGAACCCGTCGAGTGCCTGGACGGCCCGGAGATGGACGCGTACACGCAGACGGACGTCACACCGGACGACGCGAAGGAGACCGACACGCTGGTCGCCGCGTACCGGAGGTTCGCCGAGGGCTGCGGGGCGGACGCGCCGAAGCTGCTGCGCCATGTGTCGACCGTCGAGGCGGCCCGGGACATGGACATCGTGCGGGCGGCGCTGGGCGACGAGAAGCTGAACTACGTGGGCGCCTCCTACGGCACCTTCCTCGGGGCGACGTACGCGGGGCTGTTCCCGGACCGGACGGGCCGGCTGGTGCTGGACGGCGCGCTGGACCCCTCGCTGTCGGCGCGGCAGCTCAACGTCGAGCAGACGGCGGGCTTCGACACGGCGTTCACGGCCTTCGCGAAGGACTGCGTACGGCAGAGCGACTGCCCCCTCGGCGGCCGGGGCACCGGTGTCGAACAGGTCGGCGAGAACCTGAAGGAGTTCTTCGCCGAACTCGACGCACGGCCGATCCCCACCGGAGACGCCGGGGGCCGCAGGCTCACCGAGTCGCTGGCCAACACCGGCGTGATCGCGGCCATGTACGACGAGGGCGCCTGGCCACGGTTGCGCGAGGCACTGACGGCGGCGATGAAGGAGAACGACGGCGCCGGACTCCTGGCCCTTTCCGACAGCTACTACGAACGCGACGCCAAGGGCGACTACGCCAACCTGATGTTCGCCAACGCCGCCGTGAACTGCCTGGACCTCCCGCCCGCCTTCAACTCCCCGGAGCAGGTGCGGGACGCCCTCCCCGACTTCGAGAAGGCTTCCCCGGTCTTCGGCGAGAGTTTCGCCTGGGCCGCCCTGAACTGTGAGTACTGGCCGGTCGCCGCCACGGGCAAGCCCCAGCGCATCGAGGCGAAGGGCGCGGCCCCGATCGTCGTCGTCGGCACCACCCGGGACCCCGCGACCCCCTACCGCTGGGCGGAGTCCCTCGCCGGCCAGCTCTCCTCGGCCCGCCTGCTCACCTACGAGGGCGACGGCCACACCGCCTACGGCCGGGGCAGTGACTGCATCGACTCCGCGATCAACACCTACCTCCTCCGCGGCACCCCTCCCACGGACGGAAAGCGCTGCTCTTAGCCGGTGCGCCCACCCCGGAGGCAGGCCCCGGGCCCGCCTCCGGGGCAGGTACGAAGCACCATCCGAAACTGTGTAGACTTACCGACGTCGCTGATCGCACCATGGTGCCGACAGCGCACGCCGCCTTAGCTCAGATGGCCAGAGCAACGCACTCGTAATGCGTAGGTCTCGGGTTCGAATCCCGAAGGCGGCTCCGTCAAACCCCAGGTCGGATAGTCGCTGACCTGGGGTTTTCTGTTGCCCGGGGCATGGCGGGGCGCACGGCCGGAGTGTCGTCCTCCGGTGGCTTCGCCGACCTCATCGTCACTCCCCGCGCCAGATCCGGTGCAGATCCACGAGTTCCACGTCGTGGCGCTCCGCTGCGACCTGGGTCAGGTTGAGGTCGAAGCCGGAGCGTCCGAAGAGGAGCAGCTTCGCGCTTGCCGCGCGTACCCCGCGCGCGATCAGCAGACCGCGGATGCGGTCGAGCCGGTCGAGGTCGGCGAGGGTCCGGGCGCGGTCGGAGGCCTTTGCTTCGCCGATGGCGCGGATGACCGGGCTGTGGGCCTGCCTGCGCTCGCCCTCGTCCAGTGCCACGACGTCGATCTCGTGCTGCTGTCTGCCGGCGGGGTCGTTCACGACGGTGCTGCCGACTTCGCCGATGGCGCCGCCGAGGGTGTGTTTCGAGGCGTGGCGGGATGTCCATTCGCGGGCGAGCTGCTCGAGGGCGGGACCGAAGATCTGGGCGCTGACGGTGTGCTCGGCGGCGCGCCAGGCAGGCTGTGCCTTGCGTTCCTCGAAGGCGGCGAGCCGGGGTGTGGTGACGAGCTGGTGCAGGCGTACGACGGGGTCGGCGAGCCGTAGGACGGGACGGCGTTGCAGCAGTAGATCCTCGTCCTTGATGAGGAATCCGGAGGTGGTGAGGACGCTGAGTGGGTGGTGGAGGCTGCGCTGGTCGCGTCCGATGGCCGCCGCGACCTTGGCGGGCGAGGTCGCGCCTGCCGCGACTGCGCCCAGTACGGAGAGGTAGAGGGCCCGGTCCTGGATGCGAGGGTCCTCCCGCAGAAGGTATCCGGCTTCGCCGAAGAGGGCGTGGCTGGGGTTGAAGACGGTCGTGAGCAGCAGTTCTTCCAGCTCGGACGCGCTCTGTGGCGAGGCCCCGCCCACCAGGTCCCGGTATCCGGGGGTGCCGCCGAAGAAGGCGTACATTTTGAAGGCCGTCTCCAGGTCGCGGATTCCGTAGTACGCGGATGCCGTGCGGTAGTCAAAGGGCCGTAGCAGCAGGTCCAGCTCGGCCCGGCCCCGGAGTGCCTTCGCACCGGACAGCAGATCCGACATCACGGCCAGCGCCGAGCCGCAGAGGATCACCCGGCCGCGTGGGCCCTCTCCGCCGGTGTCCCGGCTCTCGTCGACCAGCGCCTGCAGGGCGGATGGGAGCTGGGCCCCGAGCGAGTGGGCCAGTAGGTAGGGGAGTTCGTCCAGCACCACCAGGGTCGGCCGGCCGTCAGCCGACGGCACCGGCCGCAGGGCCGTGCGCAGTGCCTCGTCCCAGTCCTGGAAGCGCAACTGCCCGGGACCGAGCCCACGGCCTACGGCGACCGCGTCGGCGAAGCGCTGCAATGCGGGGAGCGGCTCCTCCTCCTGCACCATGTGGTACAGACCGCCGTACGCCCGGCAGAGGCGGCGCAGCAGGAAGCTCTTTCCGGTACGCCGTCGGCCGTAGAGGATTCCGATGCGCAGGCCGGGGGCGTCCGAGGAGACGAAACGATCGAGGTCGCCCCACTCCGCCTCACGATCGAAGAGGTCTGGTGGTCGTGCCATCGTCCGATGGCACCAGTGTCAACTAATCTAAGTCAAGTTAGTCTAACTGGACCGAGTGAATGTCGGCCGCAAGGGCTCGGTGTGGTGCGGCTACCTCGGCGCCTCGACCGGATCCGCTGGGGCCGTGACCTCCCGGGTGCGGCGGATCTTGCGGTAGGCGAGAACCAGACCTGAGAGGTCGCGCGGGTAGGCGCGGGGGTGCCTCTGTTGTGTCTTTCGTCAAGCAGGTCCTGGGGTTCTGGGTTCGTAGAAGGTTCCGTCGCGTTGCCGTGCGGACGCTGGATGCGACAGACGGCGCCTCGCTCCTCGCGGTTCGGCGGTAGCGTGGCGTGGCGTGGCGTGACAAAAGGTACTGCGGGCAAGTCGGGGCGGGCGGGTTCATGCGGATGCGGTTCGAGGCCGAGGCCGAGGAAGAGTTCGAGGCGGCGTGCGCGTTGCTGGTCGACCGGCTGGTCCGGTGGGCCGGGGAGCAGGGGCTGCCGGTGGACGGCTTCCTGGCCGAGGCGATGCTGGAGTACCGGCACCGGGCGACTGTCGACGGCCGACTCGGGTGGTGGGAGCCGCGGCACGTGGAGGAACTGCTCCTCTCCTGGCTTCCCCAGCAGGTCACCGAACTCCCCGGGGAGGAACGCGGCGACGCCCCCGGCACATTGCGCACGCTGCTGCGCTACCTGCACGCCGCGCAGTTGGCGGACCCGCGCGGCCCCGCACTCGAGGACTCCCTCGCCGCGGTCGACGCGGCCGCGGAACGGTACCCGGCGGTGATGGCGGACCGTACCCGCTGGGGCCTGGCGAAGTACTGGATGACGACAGCCGCCGAGCAGGGCGTGGACATCTGGGACGGGGCGGCGTTGCAGCGCTTCGCGGACCGGGCGCAGAGCGGGGAGGTCGCCTACGACCAGCAGACCCTCGACGCGATCATGGAGCAACGGCTGACCGGCCGCGCGCTGTCCGGTTCGGCCCGGGCCGAACCGCAGCTGCCCGTGACGCTTCCCGCGGACGACGAGTTGCGACGACGGGCCGAGGCGTCGGCGATCGTGTCGCAGTTGCGGGGCCTTGCCGAGTGGGCGGGGCGCGACGGTCGGGCGGTGACGGGAACAGGACGGCTGCGGATGGCGGACGCCCGTGAGCTGGTGGACGTACTGAACACCGGCGACAGAACCGAGGGTGTGCGCTCGTCGGCCGACCTGCCGCGGCTGGGGCTGCTGGTGGAGTGGGCGAAGAAGGCACGGCTGGTCCGGGTGGTCAAGGGCCGCTTGTACGCGGTGGCCAGGGCCCGGCCGGTGCTGGCCGACCCGCTTCAGCTGTGGTTGCGCGCCTTCGACGCGTGCTTCGAGCTGCGGCAGGCCCTGATCGGGACGCGCAGCGGCTGGCACGTCGAGTCGATGCTGTTCGATGCGTACGAGGACGTGCTGGAAGATGTGCTGAACACGCTCTACAGCCTGCCGTACCCGATGCCCTGGCCGCGGCTGCGCGACTCCGTGCACCTGGCCTACCGGGCTTGCTTCCAGCTGGACGACGGGTCGGACCTCCGGCACCGGATGTGGTTCGAGCACGCCGACCGGGACCTGCGCACGGTGCTCGACGTGCTGGACGACCTGGGGGCGATCGAGCGTGACCAGGGGATGGCCGATCCGGTGTTCCTGGAAGTCGATCCCTCCGATGCCGGACCCGAACTGCCCGCGGACGTGCCACCGGAGCTTGCGGAGCTGCTGGGTGTCGTGGGGGCGGCAGCGGATCCGGCGGCGCAGGAGCGTGCCGAGGCCCGGCGTGAAGAGCTGACGGCGGGGCCGGTGGAGCTCATCCGTCTCACCGAACCGGGCACCCGGGCCGTACGGCAGCGGCTGCTGGCGGCCGGCCGGGACGCACCGCTGGTCGGTGAGCTGGCGCAGGCGCCTGCGGCCGGTCTGCTGGGGGCGCTGGCCGAGGACTACGACCCGGATACCGCCCGTGTGGAGCTGGCCGGCTGGCTTTCGGCCCGCGGGGAGCGGGAGGCCGCTCTGCGGCAACTGACGGGCGCTGTAGGGAACATGGCCTTCCGCACACGTGCGCAGGCGATGCTCGACGCACTACAGGTGGCGTTGCCGGACGGTGAGGGTGAGCGACTGCTGCACCGACTGCGTGGTGACAGCCGGTTGGCGCCGCTGGCGCTGAACGCGCTGGCGCAGCGTGAACTGCTGTCCCCCGAGGACATGACCGATGCCGAGCATCTGCTGGTGCTCGCCGAGAACCTGCTCCAGCTCGTGGAGTTGGCGGGCGGCCGGGAGGGAGCCGAGGAGGCGCTGCGCGCCCAGGGCCCCGAGGCCAGGGAGGCGGTTGCCGCCGCACTGGACTCCGCGCACCCGGACCGAGCCGGACTCGACGAGCTCAGGCAGTTGGCGGCCCGGGCGCTGCGCGCTCCCGCCGCCCGTATCCGCCGCTCCCGCAAGCCCCGGCGCCCCACCGGCAAGAGCGGCCGCAAGCGGCGCCGCTGACCGGAACAAAGCGGGGCCACCGGCGCTCCGGCGGCGCGCTGTGTCAGACCTTGGCGATGCGGACGCCGGGGCCGCACAGCATGTGGAGATCCTCGGGGTCCGAGGTCAGGACGGTCACCGGGGCGGGCGAGGCCAGGGCGGTGGCGGCGGCGATGGCGTCGAGGGCGTACTTGTGGCCGTGAAGCCCGGCCGCTGCGAGGAGTTTGCTGGCGTGGCGGGCGATGGCTTCGGTGGGTGGGACGATGTTCAGGCGGGAGACAGCGTGGTCGAAGCGGGCCTGGTTGGTCTTGGGGTCGCGGGCTTCGACGAGGGTGACGGAGCTGGTGATGACACGGATGTCTTCCGCCTCGGCTGCGGCCAGCCACTCGGTGAGTTCAGGTGTGCGTCGTACGAGTTTGGACAGGCCCTCGCAGTCGAGGACAAGCGTGCCGCTCACGCGGCGTTCGCTGAGTCGGTCGTGTTACCGCGCAGGATCGCTCGCTTGGCCTCGACCGCTGCCTGGTCGACCGGTCCGTGTTCGGTTTCCGCGTCTTCGATGAGTTCACGCAGCCGGTCGCGTTCCAGTTGGCGCTGGATGAGGGCTTCGACGTAGGCGGACATGCCGCGCTTGCCGGTGCGTGCCTTGAGAGCCGCGATGGTGCCTTCGTGCAGGGAGACGGAGACCGGGCGGACTGGGCCTTCGCCGGGAACGGGGTCGGAGGAGGTGACCATGGAACCATTTTAACAAAACTCTTGTTATTGAGTGGGGGGATTCATGTCCCCAGTGATGCGATATCGCCCAGTGGAGCGTGGGACGACGACGTCCTCGTCCCGCACGCCAGCGATCCGCAGCGTCACCCGTTTCTCGTCACCGGGGACGGGTTCCGTCGGGGTCGGCGGGAATCATCCGGGCTTGGTCGAGGAACCGCGTACGGGAAGACGTACTCGACAAGTCCTTTCCGTGAACGGCTAGCATCGCGCGTCAGTCGGACAGTCGGTCAGTCGTCGGCCGTGGGCGCTTGGGAGGTGGGGGGCATCGAGGCTCTGAGGATCGCTGTCGCCGTGGTGATCATGGGGAACCGGCCCGCGGAGGTGGACGCGCTGCTGGAGTCGGTGGCGAAGCAGGACGTGGCGCCCGCGCGGATCGTGATCGTGGGCAACGGGTGCCCGCTGCCCGAGTTCGCCCGGCGGTTGTCGCTGCCGGGTGAGGTGACGACCGTCGAGCTGGAGGAGAACCTCGGCTGCCCGGGTGGGCGGAACGCCGCGATCGCGCGGCTGCGGGAGTTCGGGGACGTGGACGTCGTCGTGGAGCTGGACGACGACGGACTGCTCGTCGACGCCGATGTGCTGCGCCGCGTGAGGGAGTTGTACGCCGGGGACGAACGGCTCGGAATCGTCGGGTTCCGGATCGCCGACGAGTCGGGGGAGACCCAGCAGCGGCATGTGCCCCGGGTCGGGCGGTCGGATCCCATGAGGGGCGGGTACGTCACCGGGTTCCTCGGGGGCGGGCACGGGCTGCGAATGGCGATGCTCGACGAGATCGGTGACTGGCCCGCCGCGTTCTTCTTCGCGCACGAGGAGACCGACCTGGCCTGGCGCGCGGCCGACGCGGGCTGGCGGATTCTGTACGTGCCGGAGCTGTTGCTCCAGCACCCGAAGACCTCACCCGCCCGGCACGCCATCTACTACCGGGTGAACGCCCGGAACCGGGTGTGGCTCGCCCGCCGGCGGCTGCCCCTCCCGCTCATTCCCGTCCATCTCGGGGTGTGGGTGCTGCTCACCCTGCTCAGGAACCGGTCGGTCGCAGGGCTGCGGGCGTGGTTCGGCGGGTTCGCCGAGGGCCTGCGGGAGCCGGCCGGTGAGCGGCGCGCCATGCGCTGGCGGACGGTGTGGCGGCTGACGCGACTGGGAAGGCCACCGGTCATCTGACCAGTCGGGCGAAGCCCGCCGTGCACCCGGGCCCCCACCTTGTGCACCCGGGCCCCCCTCACCTTTCTCGAGGGCTCACTTGGCGTCCGCGTAGCACTCCACCACCGCCGTCGTGAACGGGAACCGAACCGGGGTCTGCCCGAACGTCAGTCGGCCCGCCAGGGCCGCGGCGTCCCGGATCGCCGCCGTCACCGTCTGCGCCTCCTGCTCGGGGCAGTGCACGATCACCTCGTCGTGCTGGAAGAAGACCAGCTCGGCGGCCATGTCCGTCAAGGTCTGCCGCAGTGCGGCGAGCAGCAGCAGGGTCCAGTCGGCGGCGCTGCCCTGGACGACGAAGTTGCGGGTGAAGCGGCCCCGCGCGCGGGCGTCGGTGGAGGCGTAGCCCGGTACCCACTGCCGGGCGGCGTCGGGTTCCTCCTCCGCGACCGGGGTGCCCGCAGCGACCGGGATGCCCGCCTCCCCCACCGCGTCGTCCGTCGCACGGGCCGCGGGCGGGCAGGTGCGGCCCAGCCAGGTCCGTACGAGCCTGCCCTCCTCGCCCGCGCGGGCGGCCTCGTCGACGTAGGCGACCGCCTTGGGGAAGCGGCGTCGGAGGGCGGCGAGGTTCTTCAGGCCGTCGCCGGAGGTCTGGCCGTAGACCGCGCCGAGGACGGCGAGCTTCGCCTGCGCGCGGTCGCCGGAGAAGACGCGGTCGGACACCGACTGGTAGAGGTCGGTCTCCCGGCCGGCCACCTCCATCAGCCCCGGGTCGCGGGAGATCGCCGCCAGGACCCGTGGCTCCATCTGGGCGGCGTCGGCGACGACCAGCCGCCAGCCCGGGTCGGCGACCACCGCGCGGCGGATCACCTTGGGGATCTGCAGCGCGCCCCCGCCGTTGGTCACCCAACGGCCCGTCACCGTCCCGCCTGCCAGGAACTCGGGCCGGAAGCGGCCGTCGCGCACCCAGTCCTGGAGCCAGGACCAGCCGTGGGCGACCCGGATGCGGTACAGCTTCTTGTACTCGATCAGCGGCTCGACCGCCGGATGGTCGATGGACTCGAGCTCCCACCGGCGGGTCGAGGAGACCCTGATCCCGGCCTGCGCGAACGCCTTGACGACGTCGGCGGGCAGGTCGGGCCGCACCCGGCGGCCGAAGGCGGCGGACACCTCGTCGGCGAGTTCGGCGAGTCTGCGCGGTTCGCCGCCGCCCGCGTACCGCTCGCCGAGGAGGTCGTGCAGGACCGCGCGGTGCACGTCCGCCCGCCAGGGCATCCCCGCGCGGTTCATCTCGGCGGCGACGAGCATTCCGGCCGACTCGGCGGCCACGAGCAGCCGCATCCTGTCCGGGTGCGCGGTCGCCCCGATCCGGCGCTGCTGCTCGGCGTAGACCGCGACGAGGTCCTCCAGCGGTATGTGCGCGTCCCGAGGTTCGAAGAGGGACGGCTGCGCGCCCGGCTCGGCCGGGCGCTGCGGCGGATCGGGCGGTACGGGACCGCCGTGCAGCCGGGCCAGGGCGGCCGCGGCCGAACGGGGCTCCCCGTACCGCCCCTCGTGGCCGAGCAGGAGTGTCTCGGCGGCCTCGACGTCGTAGCACCGCGCCACTCGCACCCCCGAGGCGAGCAGGTGCGGATGG
This sequence comes from Streptomyces sp. TE5632, assembly GCF_054061295.1. NCBI lineage: Bacteria > Bacillati > Actinomycetota > Actinomycetes > Kitasatosporales > Streptomycetaceae > Streptomyces > Streptomyces sp. TE5632. Next base: position 2,955,533 of record NZ_JBSSEA010000003.1, read on the forward strand.
ACCTCGGCGGTGGACCGCCACACCCACCGCGTGACGCCGGGACGGCTCCGCACGGCCTCGGCGGGATCCGCCTCCCGCCGCACCGGAGCGGCGGGCAGCCCGTCCGGGCCGAGGGGGGCGACATCCACGCTCCCGTCCTCGGCCGGAGCGAGTGCCCACCGGTCGGCCATGCTGCGAGTGTGGCAGGGGGGTCTGACAACGCTCTGACAACGGTCCGACGACGCCCCTGTGCCCGTATGCCCTCCGGATGCCCGGGTCAGCCCTGCCCGGGCTCGGGCTTCGCGGGCTGTCCGTCCGCCGCCTCCGGTTCCCGGGTCTCCAGGAACTGCGCCAGCATCTCGGTGACGTACCGCTCGGTGGTGGTCTTGTCGATGCCGAGGCCGCTGAGGACGCCCTCGCCGTTCTCGTGCTCCAGCAGGGCGAGCAGGAGGTGTTCGGTGCCGACGTAGTTGTGGCCGAGGCGGAGGGCCTCGCGGAAGGTGAGTTCCAGGACCTTCTTGGCCGCCGAGCCGTACGGCACCAGCTCGGGGGCCTCTTCGACGGGCGGCGGGAGCAGCGCGGTCGCGGCCTCGCGGACCGCTTCCGGGGTGACGCCCTGCTCGGTGATCGCCTTCGCGGCCAGGCTGCCCGGCTCGGCCAGCAGGCCGAGGACCAGGTGCTCGGGCAGGCCCTCGGCGTTCCGCGCGGCCTTGGCCTCGTTGTGTGAGGCCATCACCACGTTGCGGGCGCGGGGCGTGTAGCGGTGGAAGCCCTCGTTCGGGTCGAGCGGGGCCGAGTCCTTCGTCACGAAACGCTTCTGGGCCGCCTGCCGGGTGACGCCCATGCTCTTGCCGATGTCCGTCCAGGAGGCGCCGGAGCGCCGGGCCTGGTCCACGAAGTGGCCGATCAGGTGGTCCGCCACGTCGCCGAGGTGCTCTCCCGCGAGCACCGCGTCCTGAAGCTGCTGGAGGGGCTCCTCGTGGACCTTCTTGATGGCCGCGATGAGGTCGTCGAGACGTACGGATGACTTGATGCCGGGGTTCGTCGTCATGTGTCAACCGTAGGTTGACAGCAGGGGGGTGTCAACCACGGGTTGACAGGTGAGTGCATCGGGTCGAGGGTTCGGTGGGGAGAGGGGGCATGGCACGATCGGCCCGTGAGCACGTCCAGCACCGTCGACCGCGCCTTCCGGGCCGCCCTGTACGCCACCATCGACGACGCCCTCGACACCGGCGCGTCCCTGCTCGCCTCCGATCCGGCGGCGGACGCCGAACTCGCGGGGCGGGGCGAGGAGTTCGTGGCGACGGCCTGGCGGCGCGGCTGGCAGCCCGCCGATGTCGTACGGATCGTCCGGCGCGAACTGGGCGACGTGCACGTACGGCTGGTCTCGGCGCTGATCCGCGCGCAGGCACCGCACGACCGGCCCCGCGGCCCTCGCTGGCACGCCCAGCTCGGCGACCTCGGCGGTCGTCCCGGTGACCGCGACGACCGCGACGACCGCGAGGCCGCTTCCGCGCGGCGCACCGACCGCTTCTCACACGCCACCGCCGTACTGGAGCTGTACCGGCTGCTGCTGCGCCTGCCCGCCCTCGAACCCCTCGACGAGCCCGACGGGGGCGCGGCGGGGAGTGAGGGAGCCGGGGGTACGGGCTCACCCGCGCGGGAACGGCACCCGGAGTCCCGCATGCTGGGCCGCATCCGCGCGCTGCTGGCCAAGGCGGAGGCGACCGGGTTCCCGGAGGAGGCGGAGGCCCTCACCGCCAAGGCGCAGGAGCTGATGGCACGGCACAGTGTCGACGAGGCGCTGCTCGCGGCGCGGGCCCCCTCGGCGACGGCTCCGGGCGCGTGCCGGATCGGGGTGGAGCCGCCGTACGAGCAGACCAAGGCCGTGCTGCTGGACGCGATCGCCACCGCGAACCACTGCCGGGCCGTGTGGAACGAGGCCCTCGGCTTCTCCACCGTGGTCGGCTTCGCCTCCGACCTGGAGGCGGTCGAACTCCTCCACACCTCACTGCTCGTGCAGGCCGGTACGGCCATGACGAAGGCGGAAGCGGCTCAGCGGGCCGGGGGACGCAAGCGGACCAAGACCTTCCGGCAGTCCTTCCTCGCGGCGTACGTCCACCGCGTGGGCGCGCGTCTCGCGGCTGCCGCCGAGAGCCAGCTGACGGACGACTCGCTCCCGGTGCTCGCCTCCCGCGACGTCGCGGTCACCGAACGGCTGGACCGACTGTTCCCGGAGACGACGACCACCCGGCTGCGCGGGGTGAGCGACGCGGCAGGGTGGGAGGAGGGGGCGCGGGCGGCGGACGACGCCCAGGTCGAAGCGCGCGGGCGGCTTCCCGGGCGGCGTCCCTGAACCGGCGCCCGCTCAGCCACCGCCCGCTCAGCCACCGCCCGCTCAGTCCCCGCCCGCTCAGTCTCCCGACCGCTGGAAGGCGCTCACGGTCGCGTCGGCCGCGCCCGTCCCCGTTCCGGTGGTTCCCGTGCCCGTGCCCTCGCCCTGGTTCGCCACCGGGCCGTACGACCAGCGGAATTCGCGGGTGGCGGAGTCGCCGGGGAGGCCGATCTCCAGGGTCTTCGCGTCCAGGCTCCGGCCGGCGCCCTCCGGTCCGCGCACATAGGTGACCGTGAAGGAGGCGGACCCGCCCTCGGCCAGGGTCAGCTTCTGGGCCGTGGCGCCGTCCGTCGGCGCCAGTGCGACGGGCTCGCCCCCTGCCGCCACCAGGCTCGCCTCGGGGAAGCCGTCCAGGACGCAGGCGGGACCCTGGTTGACGAGGTCCACGGGGACCTCGCCGGTGTCACCGGCGGCCGGGGCCTCGCTCGCGGGGCCGACCTCCAGGCTCACCGTCGCGATCGAGCAGGCCCCGCTCTCCTGCTTCGCGTCGTCCTTCGCCCCGTCACCACCGTTCTCGCCGCCGCAGGCGGTCAGCAGGAGGAGGGCGGTGACGGCGGTGACGGTGGTCGGCATGGCGCGCATGATGATTCCCCTGAGGTCGTGGAACAGCCCCCAGATCATCACACCTCGGGGAGCCCTCCCGGCGCACCCGGAGGGCAGAGTCCGCACGGCGGGACCTACGACCCCGGCCCCGCGGCCGGCAGCCCCGGAGGCAGCCGGCCGCCCTCGGCCTTGGTGAACGTCTCGGTGCCGAGGGGGCTCTCCCAGGTGACCTTCAGGGTGGACCCGCTCACGGAGTCGATCGTGCCGCTCGCCCGGTCGGCCTTGCCGTCCGCGCACTTCAGGCTGATCGTCGAGACCCCGGCGTCCTCCCGCGCGGTGCCACTGCACACGGTGCCGCCCGTGGCGAAAAGGGCCGCCTGGTCGCCGGTGAACATCAGGGCCACGGCCTTGCCCCCGGCCGTGGTGAGCCAGCTGCCCTCCAGCTTGCCCGCGGGGGCGCCGGTCGCGTCCGAACCGCCGGACCCGGACCCGGTGCCGCCGGAATCGGGGGTGTTCGTGATGGACGGCGTGGACGGCGTGACGCTGGGCGCGGAGTCGCCGCGGGAGTCGCCGTCACCGCCGCACCCGGTGAGCACCAGCGCGCCGGCCAGCCCCAGGGCCGCGTACGCGATCCGCATGCGTCGGCCCGACACGGTGCACGCCCCCGCGATCCCCTGATCCACCGATGTCACCGCAAGCCCCCTAGCTGTGGTCGGCCCCGTCGGCCGGAACGGCCGGAGCCAGCTAACAGGACGTACCCGGCACCCCACCAGCCCCGGTGACACCGCGCACCGAAAAAAGAGACCGCTTGCAGGACTGAGCAAGGCACCGAAGGACACACGAAGCCACACGAGGGAACAGGAGAGCCCTCGTGTGCGTCTCATCTTCCAGGCGGGGGACCGGCAGACCCGGCGGCAACGCTGTAACCGCAGGAGCACCCCGCGTGCACGTGCATCTGCCCATGCATTTGCACATGAACAAGCTATGATCCGGATCAGTTGACCACTGCATCAATGGCCACACCAGCCAGTGCACACCGGGGAGCGACCTGTGGACCACGACGTGTACGACGGCGACGTGTACGACGGCGCCGGCGCGTCCCGCGTGTACAACGGCATGGCGGCCACCGGGCTGGACGGCGTGGCCTGGCAGAAGAGCCGGCACAGCAACTCGCAGGGATCCTGCGTGGAGTTCGCCCGGCTGCCCGGGGGAGAGGTGGCGGTGCGCAACTCCCGTTTTCCCGAGGGGCCCGCGCTCGTCTACACCCGCGCGGAGATCGAGGCGATGCTGCTCGGCGTCAAGGACGGCGAGTTCGACCACCTCGTCGCCGGCTGACCCGGTGGCCTCAGGCCCCCCGGTCCCGGGGCGGTGACGCGCGTAGGGTGAACACGGTGCCCACGCGTGCGGCGCCGTGCCGCGTCACGTCACACGTCCCGTCATGTGACATGTCACGTCATACGGCGGGGCCGCGGAGCCGGAACAGGGCCCAGACCACCTTGCCGCCGAGTGCCCCCCGCATCGGCTGCCAGCCCCAGCTGTCGCTGAACGATTCGACCAGCAGCAGTCCGCGGCCCGACTCGGCGGAGAAGTCGCCCGCCTCACCGGTGACGGGACTGTCGTGGCTGGGGTCGCGCACCGCGCACACCAGTCGCCCGGTCCATCGCATCAGGTGCAGCCGCACCGGCGGTTCCTGCCCCGTCAGCCGCGGCGCTTCGGCCGGCAGGCCGTGCCGCAGGGCGTTGGTCACCAGCTCGGAGACGACCAGGCACACATCGTCGAAACGGTCGCCCACGTCCCACTGGTCACAGGTTTTCCGGGTGAACCGGCGTGCCTCGCGCACCGCTTCGTACCGGACCGGGAGGGAGCAGGAGGCGGCGTCGGACACGGCCGCGGGGTCCAGCGGCGGAAGGCCCTGCCGTAACGGCTCGAGCATGGTCGATCCATTCGTCCCCATGCGAGGCACTCCCGGAATTCGCGGTCGTAGCGATACGGCGGTGGTGCGAAGGCCATGGTTTCCGATGCGCAGGGCAGATGCAAGGGCAGATGCACGTGCAGCTGACCGAAATCGTCCCTCCCGTACCGCTTGTTGGTCAATTTTTCCGTCATCTTTTCGTCCCCTCAGCCTCTCCTGTTGTCTGAACCGTGTTCCTTCCCGAACGAAACCCCTGGCTCGATTCCATTTCCGTAACCGGTCGAGTACTGCTCGGAGTGTTTTAGTGGCAGACTTCGGGCCCTGGCAGACGTTGGGGAGGCTGGCGAACGTGAGCGCGGGAGAGCCGGGATCGGTGGTGCGGCGCATGCTGCTCGGATCACAACTCAGGCGACTGCGTGAGGCTCGGGGGATCACGCGAGAGGCCGCGGGTTATTCGATCCGCGCCTCCGAATCGAAGATCAGCCGGATGGAGTTGGGCCGGGTGAGCTTCAAGACCAGGGACGTGGAGGACCTGCTGACGCTGTACGGCATCGCGGACGAGCAGGAGCGCGCCTCGCTCCTCTCCCTGGCCCGGGAGGCCAATGTCGCGGGCTGGTGGCACAGTTACTCGGACGTGCTGCCCAGCTGGTTCCCCACCTACGTGGGTCTCGAGGGCGCCGCCGCGCTGATCAGGGCGTACGAAGTGCAGTTCGTGCACGGCCTGTTGCAGACCGAGGAATACGCACGCGCGGTGGTCCGGCGCGGCATGCAGGGCGCGAGCGAGGCCGACGTCGAACGGCGGGTGGCGCTGCGCCTGGAGCGGCAGAAGTACCTGGTCTCCGAGAACGCCCCCGAGTTCCACGTCATCCTCGACGAGGCCGCGTTGCGCCGCCCTTACGGGGACCGTGAGGTGATGCGGGGCCAGCTCCAGCATCTGATCGAGGTCTCCGAACGGCCCAATGTCCGGCTGCAGGTCGTGCCGTTCGGTCTCGGCGGCCACTCCGGCGAGTCCGGCGCGTTCACCATCCTCAGCTTCCCCGAGTCCGATCTGTCGGACGTCGTCTACCTGGAGCAGCTGACGAGCGCGCTGTACCTCGACAAGGCCGAGGACGTCGCCCAGTACGAGAAGGCGCTCAAGGAGCTCCAGCAGGACAGTCCGGGGCCGTCGGAGAGCCGGGACCTTCTCCGAGGACTCCTCCAACTCTCCTGAAACATAAGTACGATGACGACCGATCAGAACCGTGGAGCCGATCGGGGCGGGCCCGATCCGGCAGCGAGGGATCGAGGGGTTGAGGGATCACATGTCGTCGTACTTCACCGACCTGGCTCAGCAGTACATCGACGGTGAGTGGCGCCCGGGGACCGGTTCCTGGGACATCATCGACTTCAATCCGTACGACGACGAGAAGCTGGCATCGATCACGATAGCCACCGTCGACGAGGTCGACGAGGCGTACCGCGCGGCGGCCCGCGCGCAGAAGCAGTGGGCGGCGACCAACCCCTACGCCCGCCGTGCGGTGTTCGAGAAGGCGCTCAAGCTGGTCGAGGAGCGTGAGGAGGAGATCTCCGACGCGATCGTCGCCGAACTCGGCGGTACGCGCCTGAAGGCCGCCTTCGAGCTCCACCTCGCCAAGGAGTTCCTGCGTGAGGCGGTGCACCTGGCGCTGCGCCCGGAGGGCCGGATCATCCCCTCGCCGGTGGACGGCAAGGAGAACCGTGTCTACCGCGTGCCCGTCGGCGTCGTGGGCGTGATCAGCCCCTTCAACTTCCCGTTCCTGCTGTCGCTGAAGTCGGTCGCCCCGGCGCTGGCGCTCGGCAACGGCGTGGTGCTCAAGCCGCACCAGAACACCCCGGTCGTCGGCGGCTCGCTGATCGCCAGGATCTTCGAGGACGCCGGCCTGCCGGGCGGCCTGCTGAACGTCGTGATCACGGACATCGCGGAGATCGGCGACGCCTTCCTGGAGCACCCGGTCCCGAAGGTCATCTCCTTCACCGGCTCCGACAAGGTCGGCCGCCATGTCGCCACCGTCTGCGCCTCCCTGTTCAAGCGCTCGGTCCTCGAACTCGGCGGCAACAGCGCGCTGGTGGTCCTCGACGACGCGGACGTCGACTACGCCGTCGACGCGGCCGTCTTCAGCCGGTACGTCCACCAGGGGCAGGTCTGCATGGCCGCCAACCGGGTGCTGGTGGACCGCTCGGTGGCCGACGAGTTCACCGAGAAGTTCGTCGCCAAGGTCAAGTCCCTCAAGGTCGGCGACCCGCGCGACCCCGAGACCGTCATCGGCCCGGTGATCAACTCGCGGCAGGCGGACGCCCTGGCCGGCATCGTCGAGCAGGCGCTCGCCGAGGGCGCGACCGCGCCGGCGCACGGCACGCGCACCGACAACCTGCTCGAGCCGTCCGTGCTCACCGGTGTCCCCGCCGACTCGGCCCTGCTCCAGCAGGAGGTGTTCGGCCCGGTCGTCTTCCTGATCCCCTTCGACGGGGAGGAGGAGGCCGTCCGCCTCGTCAACGACACCCCGTACGGCCTGAGCGGGGCCGTGCACACCGGTGACATCGAGCGCGGGGTGAACTTCGCCAAGCAGATCGACACCGGCATGTTCCACGTGAACGACGGCACCGTGCACGACGAGCCGATCGTCCCCTTCGGGGGCGAGAAGCACTCGGGCATCGGCCGGCTGAACGGCGACACGATGCTGGACGCCTTCACCACGACGAAGTGGATCTCGGTGCAGCACGGCCGCAGCAAGTTCCCGTTCTGACTCCCTTCTCCCTCCCGCCCGGGCCGATGAGGACAGTTTCTGTCCTCATCGGCCCGTAGCGTCGTCGGTGTCAGCCGGCAGGGGCCACCTGCGGCGGAACGACGGAACGACGAAAGGCAGGCGGTCATGGTCACTCACGTGGGTCCCGAGGAGCGGGGCGACGAGCGCGGAGCGCTCCTGGCCTTCATCGCCGAGCAGCGCGGCGGCATCCGGCGAGCGCTGCTCGGTCTCACGGAGGAGCAGGCGTCCTCCCGCCCCAGTGCCAGTGAGCTGTCCCTGGCCGGACTGCTCAAGCACGTCGCCGAGGTCGAGCAGGGCTGGATCGCCCGTGCCAAGGGTGAGCCGCCGGCCGTACACCGGGACGAGTCGAACTGGCACGAGTGCTTCGTGCTGGTCGGCGACGAGACCGTGGAGTCCACTCTCGCGTCCTACGAGAAGGTGGCCGCCGAGACGGAGTCGTTCATCCGCTCGGTGCCCAGCCTCGACGACACCTTCCTGCTGGCGAAGACGTCCTGGAACCCGAAGGACGAGTGGCTCTCGATGCGCTGGCTGTGTCTGCACCTGATCCGCGAGACCGCGCGGCACGCCGGCCACGCCGACATCATCCGCGAATCCCTGGACGGGGCCACGGCCTTCGAACTGGTCGCCAAGGAGCGGGGCAGCGCCTGGGGGTGAGCCGTGGCGCCCTACGCTGGACCGCATGTCAGCGATCCGTCTCCTCGTGCTCGGCGCGGTGCGCCAGCACGGGCGGGCCCACGGCTACCAGGTGCGCAACGACCTGGAGTACTGGGGCGCGCACGAGTGGTCCAACGCCAAGCCCGGCTCGATCTACCACGCCCTGAAGCAGATGGCGAAGCAAGGGCTGCTGCACGCGCACGAGATCGCGCCCTCGACGGCCGGCGGTCCTCCGCGCACCGAGTACGAGATCACCCCGGCGGGCGACGAGGAGTACTTCACGCTGCTGCGGGAGGCGCTCGTCGCCTACGACCAGAAGATGGACGTGAAGTCGGCGGCCATCGGCTTCGTCGTCGATCTGCCGCGGCAGGAGGCGGTGGCGCTGCTCGAGGAGCGGACCCGGCGCATCGAGGAGTGGCGGGCCGCGGTCACCGAGCACTACGTGCCCGAGGGCGGCCCCGAGCCGCTGGGGCACATCGGCGAGATCATGAACCTGTGGGTGCACACGGCCGACGCCGAGGCCGAGTGGACCAGGGGGCTGATCGGGCGGATCGCGGCCGGGGCCTACACCTTCGCCGGGGAGGGCGAGCCGTTCGTCGGCGTCCTGGCCGAGGACCAGGAGAACCCGTACGCGACGGGGGAGCGGCACCCGGGGGACGAGCGCTGATCCGGGGTCGCCCGCCCGTTAATCAAGTTTGACTAATGAGTTGGGTGCCGCTTACCTTCGAAGGCATGTAGTCAAGTTTGACTAGTGAGGGGGTCGCAGTGGCCGACGCGGCGATCATCGTCGAGGAAGCACGCAAGACGTACGGCGGGAAGAGCGCGAAGAACCCGAAGGGTCCGAAGGATCCGGAAAAAACACAGAACGGCAGACCCGCGCTGGACGGGCTCGACCTCACGGTCGCGCGCGGCACGGTGCACGGCGTGCTCGGCCCGAACGGCGCGGGCAAGACCACCCTGGTCCGGATCCTGGCCACCCTGCTGCGGCCCGACGCGGGCCGGATCGAGGTGGCGGGCCACGACGTGGTGCGCGAGGCGTACGCGGTCCGACGGCGCATCGGCCTGCTCGGCCAGCACGCGGCACTCGACGAGGAACTGGGCGGCCGGCAGAACCTCGAACTGTTCGGCCGCCTGCACCACCTAGGCGCGCGGCGCGCCCGCGCGCGTGCAGACGAACTCCTGGCGCGCTTCGACCTCGCCGACACCGGCCGCAAGGCGGTACGGCGGTACAGCGGGGGCATGCGGCGCCGCCTGGACCTCGCCGCCTCCCTGATCACCGAACCGGAGGTGCTCTTCCTGGACGAACCGACCACGGGCCTCGATCCGCGCGGCCGCGCGGAGGTGTGGGACTCGGTCCGTTCCCTGGTCGACGGCGGTACGACCGTCCTGCTCACCACCCAGTACCTGGAGGAGGCCGACCAGCTCGCCGACCGCATCTCGGTCGTGGACACCGGCCGGGTCATCGCCGACGGCACCACGGACGAGCTCAAGGCGGCCACCGGCGGCGACCGCGTCGACGTCGTCCTGCGCGACGCCGGGCAGTTGGGCGCGGCCGTCGCCCTGCTGCCCGTACCGAAGGACCGGATCACCGTGGACACCGACCGCCGGCTGCTGAGCGCCCCGGTCACCGACCGCATGGCGGCCCTGGCGGGCGTCGTCCGGGCGCTGGAGGAGGCAGGCATCGAGGCCGAGGACATCGCACTCCGGCGCCCCACGCTCGACGAGGTGTTCCTGCGGCTCACCGGCCGCGACGACCGAGCGGACGACCGAGTGAAGGAGACCGCGTGACCACCCACGCACTGACCGACTCCTGGACCATGACCCGCCGCGAACTCGCCCGTTGGGGACGGCAGCCGGTGGCGGTGGTGGTGAACCTGGTCTTCCCCGTGATGCTGCTGCTGATGTTCGGCTACCTGATCGGCGGCGGCCGGGGCGTGAGCGGCGACTACCTCGGCTACCTGGTCCCCGGCATGCTCGCGCTCACCATGGCCTTCGGTCTGGAGGGCACGATGGTCGCCGTCGCCCAGGACCTGAACAAGGGCGTCGTCGACCGCTTCCGTTCGATGCCCATGGCCGACGGCGCGGTCCTGGTGGGCCGTTCCGCCGCCGACATGCTGCAGTCGGCGATCGGCCTGGCGGTGCTCATGGCCGTCGCCGCCGCGCTCGGCTGGCGCACCGCCGGTGGCCCGGCCGGATTCCTGGGCGCCGTGGGACTGCTCCTGCTGTTCCGGTTCGCGATGCTCTGGATCGGCATCCACCTGGCACTGGTGGCGGGGAAGCCCGAACTGGTGCAGGCGGTGCAGATCCTGGTCTGGCCGGTCGGTTTCCTGTCCAACGCCATCGCCACGCCCGAGTCCATGCCCGACTGGCTCGGCACGGTCGTCCAGTGGAACCCGATGTCCCACACCGCCACGGCCGTCCGCGACCTGTTCGGCGGCTCCGGCGGGGAGCCGGGGCACGTGTGGGCCGCCGTCGCCTGGCCCCTGGCTCTGCTCACCGTGTTCTTCCCGCTGGCGGTACGGAGGTTCGCCCGGCTCAGCCGCTAGCGGCTAGTGGTGGAAGCCGGTGGCCGCGCTCCTGTCACGGGTGAGGGGGTGCGGCTGCCGGCGCAGCTCCGGGAGGAGGCGGGTCAGGTCCTGGACGAACATGTCGGCGAGGTCCTCGGAGAAGCCGTTGCGGCACACCACCCGCAGCACCGACAGGTCCTCGCGGTGCGCCGGGAAGGTGTACGCGGGCACCAGCCAGCCGTTCTCCCGCATCCGCCGGGACACGTCGAAGACGTCGAACGCCGTCACCTCCGGCGCGGTCGTGAACGCGAACACCGGCAGCTCGTCGCCCCGGGTCAGCAGCCGGAAGTCGCCGAGCGCCCCGATCCGCTCGGCGAGACCCGTGGCCACGTCCCGCGCGGCCTGCTGCACGGCCCGGTAGCCGTCGCGGCCCAGCCGCAGGAAGGTGTAGTACTGCGCGACGACCTGGGCGCCCGGCCGGGAGAAGTTCAGCGCGAACGTCGGCATGTCGCCGCCCAGGTAGTTCACCCGGAAGACCAGTTCCTCGGGCAGGGCGTCCGCGTCCCGCCAGAGCGCCCAGCCGACGCCCGGGTAGACCAGCCCGTACTTGTGCCCCGAGGTGTTGATCGACGCCACGCGCGGGAGGCGGAAGTCCCACACCAGGTCCTCGTCGAGGAAGGGCGCGACCATCGCGCCGGACGCCCCGTCGACGTGCACCGGGACGTCGAGGCCGGTGCGCTCCTGGAGCTCGTCCAGTGCCGCGCACAGATCCGCGATCGGCTCGTAGGACCCGTCGAAGGTGGAGCCCAGGACGCCGACGACGCCGATGGTGTTCTCGTCGCACAGGTCGGCGGCGGCCCGCGGGTCGAGGTGGAACCGGTCGCCCTCCATGGGCACCTGACGGGCCTCCACCTCCCAGAAGGCGCAGAACTTCTCCCAGCAGACCTGGACGTTGACGCCCATGACGAGGTTCGGCCGGGCGTCCTTCGACGGGTACCGGTCGGCGTTGTCCCGCGCCCAGCGGCGCTTGAGCGCCATCCCGGCGAGCATGCACGCCTCGCTCGAACCGGTCGTCGAACAGCCCACGGCGGCCGACGGGTCGGGCGCGTGCCACAGGTCCGCGAGCATCGACACGCACCGCCGCTCCAGCTCGGCGGTGCGCGGGTACTCGTCCTTGTCGATCATGTTCTTGTCCCGGCACTCCGCCATCAGGGCGCCGGCCTCCGGCTCCATCCAGGTGGTGACGAAGGTGGCCAGGTTCAGCCGTGCGTTGCCGTCCAGCATCAGCTCGTCGTGCACCAGCTGATACGCCGTCGAGGGCGCCATCGGCGCGTCGGGCATCCGGTGCTTGGGCGGCGCCTCGGTCATGTCCCCGACGGGGTTCGCCGCTCCCAGGAAGGGGTTGACGGACAAGGGGCGCTCGTCGCGCCGGGGTTCGGTGTGCAGCGGCATGGGTGCCTCCGGGAGTTCGTGCGGTGGGGGTGAGAAGAGCGAGAGGGGAGGACGGGGGTCATCGGACGGAGGCTCCGTCCGGTCGCAGCTGCATCCGCGGGCGGCCCGTCACCAGCAGCCAGGCCGGGAGCGAGGCGATGCACAGGAGGGCGAGGACGCCCGGCGAGGCGACCAGGAGGGCGGCGACGAACAGGCTCACCCAGCCCTGGCGGGTGATGGCCAGCAGGACCCCCAGCACCCCCGCCGACACGCCGACCGCCGGATGCACACCGGGCACCAGGGCGTGTGCGCACAGCCCGAGCGCGGTGCCGACGAAAACGGCCGGGAAGATCCGCCCGCCCCGGAACCCGCAGGACGCGGCGACGAGCAGGGCGGCCAGCTTCACCACCGTCATGGTGGCGAACTGGCCGGCCGACCAGCCCCCGGGGTCGGCCGCCAGCACTGCGAGCTCGTCGAGCCCCTTGAACAGCGTCAGATGCCCGCCCAGGGCCGCCAGCGCGCCCAGCACCACCCCACCGGCCGGAAGCATCAGCATGGGGTGCCGCAGCCGCCGGAACGCCCCGTGGACGTACGGGAAGGCGTAGACGGCGCACATGCCGAGCAGCGCGCCCACCGAGGCGACGGTGAGCGACGACAACAGGTCCGCCCAGCCGGGCCGGCCGAACGGCGGCAGGTGCAGGTCGAAGCTCGGCCGCGACACGAGGGAGACGGTGAGCGCACCGGCCCCCGCGGCGATCAGCGGCGCGAAGAGACTGTCCCAGAGCTGTCCCTTGATCCGCTGACCCGCCAGCGCCTCGGAGAGGACGAGCGCCGCGGCCACCGGCGTACCGAAGAGCGCGCCGATCGTCGCCGCCTCCGCCAACGCCACCCAGCCCCGCTCCGGAGCCTGGGGAAACGCCCTGGTGCCCAGCAGGACCGCCAGCGAGACGTTCACGGCGATGATCGGGTTCTCGGGCCCGAGGCTCGGCCCGCCGGCCAGCATCAGGGCGGTGGCCAGCAGCAGTCCCGGCAGCACCGCGGGCGGCAGCACGGAGGCCTCGAGGCCGGTGGTCGCCGGATCGGGGCCGGCGTGGCCCGGCACCTTCCACACCACCAGACCGACCGCGATCCCGGTGGCGACGAGCACCACGAACATCCACAGCACGGAGTACCCGCCGACCCCGAGCGCGTCCGGCAGGTTCTGCCACAGCACGCCCTGGAGCTCCTCGGCCGCCCGGCTCACGCCCACCAGCAGCAGGCTCGCCGCCACCCCCACGACCAGCGCGGGGACGACGGTCGGCAGCAGGTCGCGTGCCCGGGTAGCCGGGGCGGCGGGGGGTTCCTGCTGCGCGCTGTCCTGGGCCACGCGCACACGATAAACGGATCAAGAGGGTAAATGCGGGTAAATCGGATGGAGTGATTGTGGTGTCAAGGCCGGGAAACCGACTTGCACCTCACGTGGCGTGAGGTCCCAGGGTGGAGTGCGTACCGAGAAGGGAGCGGAAGTGAGCTACTCCGTGGGACAGGTCGCCGGTTTCGCCGGGGTCACGGTGCGTGCCCTGCACCACTACGACGGCATCGGCCTGCTCATCCCGAGCGAGCGCAACCACGCGGGGCACCGGCGCTACAGCGACGCCGACCTCGACCGGCTGCAGCAGATCCTGTTCTACCGGGAGCTGGGCTTCCCGCTCGAGGAGGTCGCCGCCCTGCTCGACGATCAGGCCACCGGAAAGGCAGACCCGCGCGCGCACCTGCGCCGGCAGCACGACCTGCTGACCGCCCGGATCGAAAGGCTGCGGAAGATGGCGGCGGCCGTGGAGCACGCCATGGAGGCACACGACATGGGCATCGATCTCACGCCCGAGGAGAAGTTCGAGGCGTTCGGGGACTTCGACCCGGACCAGTACGAGGACGAGGTGCGGGAGCGCTGGGGCGACACCGACGCCTACCGGCAGTCCCGGCAGCGGACCGCGTCCTACACCAAGGACGACTGGAAACGCGTCACCGAGGAGTTCGACGCCCTCCATCTGCGCATGGCCGACCTGATGTCGGCCGGGGTGCCGGCCGACTCCGAGGAGGCGATGGACACGGCGGAGGAGCACCGACGGTTCATCACGCGCGCGTACTACGACTGCGGGCACGAGATGCACACCTGCCTGGGCGAGATGTACGTCGCCGACCCGCGCTTCACCCGGACGTACGAGAACATCCGGCCCGGTCTGGCGGTCTACCTGCGCGACGCGATCGTCGCGAACGCGGCCCGGCACGGCGGCTGAGCCCGTACGGGTGCGGAGCACCGCCCGCCCCCTGCCGGGGTGGGGGCGGTGTACCGCGCGGTCACTCGCGGACGAGCACCACCGCGGTGCCGTACGCGCACACCTCGGTGCCCACGTCCGCCGCGTCCGTGACGTCGAAACGGAACGCCAGCACGCCGTTGGCGCCCCGCGCGCGGGCCTGCTCGATCAGGCGCTCCATGGCCTGATTGCGGGTCTGTACGAGCGTCTTGGTCAGCCCCTTGAGCTCGCCGCCGACCATCGACTTCAGACCGGCGCCGATCTGGCTGCCGATGTGCCGGGACCTGACGGTCAGGCCGAAGACCTCCCCGATGACCTCCTGCACCCGGTGCCCCGGGACGTCGTTCGTGGTGACCACCAGGACGTCGGGCCCGGGGCCCTGTCCACCGCCGTACTCTTCGATGCCCATGGCCCCAGCTTCGCCGTGGAGAGGGCACGGTGCAATCCTGGATACGCCCCGTGGAACCCGGGCCGGGACGGCTGCGTTGATAGGTTTTGGCAGCCAGCCTCGCCCGTCCCCCTCAAGCAGCAGGAGCCACAATCCCGTGACCACCCTTGCGCTCGGCCCCGAGTGGCTGAGCCCGGACTATCTGATCGAGACCTTCAGCCTTCCCGGCATCCTGCTGATCGTCTTCGCCGAGTCCGGATTCTTCGCGTTCCTGCCCGGTGACTCCCTGCTGTTCACGGCGGGCCTCTTCGTGGCGGAGGGCAGCTACATCAGCCAGCCGCTGTGGCTGGTGTGCACGCTGATAGTGATCGCCGCCGTCCTGGGCGACCAGGTCGGCTACATGATCGGCAAGTTCTTCGGGCCCAAGCTCTTCAGCCGCCCCAACTCCAAGCTCTTCAAACAGGAGAACCTGGAGAAGGCCCACGAGTTCATGGAGAAGTACGGCCCCAAGGCGATCGTCCTGGCCCGCTTCGTGCCGATCGTGCGCACCTTCGCCCCCATCACGGCCGGCGCCGGCCGTATGAAGTACCGCACGTTCCTCACGTACAACGTCATCGGCGGCGTCGCCTGGGGCGTGGGCATCACGGTCGCCGGCTACTGGCTGGGCCAGATCTCCTTCATCAAGAACAACGTCGAGTCGATCCTCATCCTGATCGTCTTCCTCTCGGTGGTCCCGATCATCGTCGAGTACCTGCGGGAACGCGGCAAGAAGAAGCGCGCCGCCGCCGAGGACCCGGCCGCCCCGCAGCACGACCAGTACGACCAGTACGACCAGCACGATCGGTACGACCGGCAGACCCCGTACGCCCAGCCGCCGGTCATGGACGACGCCACGACCCAGCTGCGCCGCATCACCCCGGCCGGTCAGCCGCCGCAGCGGGCCCAGCAGCCCCAGCAGCCCTACGGTAACCAGGGCTACCCGCAGCAGCAGAGCCCGCAGCCCCAGCGCCCGCAGCCCCAGCCGCCGTACGGCAACGGCCAGGGCGGCTACGACCCGTACTTCGACCAGCAGCACCCCCAGGGTCAGGGACAGGGACAGGGGCACCCCCAGGGCCACGGCCCGGACCACAACCGGCAGCAGCCCTACGACCGGGGCTACTGAGCCGCCCCGCCGAGCCGCGCTGCCGAGTTTCCGATGCCCGGGTCCCGAGGACCCGGGCATCGGGCGTCAGAAGCCGCGTGTCCGCTTCGCCGCCCTGCGCTTCTCGGCGGAGCCGATCCGCAGGAACAGCCGGGAGATCTCCGAACCGAGGTTCACCCCGATCGCGATGGCCAGGGCGAGCGCCACGGCCTTCGAGAGGGACACCAGTCCCGCGTCCACCTTGTTCTGAGCGATCGCCAACAGGCCGAAGTACGTGGCGGAACCGGGCAACAGGGGCCCGATGGCCGCCGTGGTGTAGGGCAGCGCCGAAACGAACTGGTACCGGGCCAGCAACTGCCCGAACAGACCCACGAGACCCGCCGCCACGGCCGTGGAGGCCACCGGTGAGATGCCGCCCACGTTGTTCATCGCGCCGTACACCACCCAGGCGACCCCGCCGTTGAGGGTGACCATCAGCACCGTGGACCGCTCCTGCTGGAGCAGCACCGCGAAGGCCAGCGACAGCCCGAGCGACGCGGCGATCTGCCACAGCGGCCGCTCGGAGAGGACGAGTGCCGCGTCGGGGCTCAGCTGGGCGCCGAACTGAACCCCGAAGTAGAGCACCACCAGCACGCCGGTCACGATGCCCACGAAGAAGTACAGGACCTCCAGGAGTCGCGCGGAGGCGGTGATGTAGAAGCCGGTCAGGCCGTCCTGCACCCCCGCGACGAGGGCCCGTCCGGGCAGCAGGGCGAACAGCCCGCCTGTGATCACCGCCGAGGCCTTCACGTCCGCGTGGGCCAGCGTCAGCGCGACCCCGATCGCGGCCGGCGGCATCGCGGCCGCCGTGAACTGGTAGAACTCCGGCAGCCCGCGCCCGGCGAACAACCAGGCCAGCCGGTCGCCGAGCATCGCGCCGCCCGCGGCGGCGATGAACACCAGGAACCCACCGCCCACCAGCATCGAGGCCGAACCCGCCAGCAGCCCGCTCGCCGCGTTCAACACCCAGCCGGGGTAGGGGTGCCGGTTGCGGCGTATCTCCGCGAGACGCCGGTAGGCCTCCTCCAGGGAGACGTGCGTCTCGTCGTCGCTGAGGTCGTCCACCAGCTGGTACACGGCCGCGAGGCGGGTGTAGTCGGTGCCGCGACGGCGTACCGTGCGCGACGCGGTCACCGGGTCGTCCACCAGGGACGGCTGATGGGAGATCGACAGCAGGGTGAAGGTGACGGTCGGTTCGCAGCGGTCCAGGCCGTAGGAGCGGCAGACGGCGAACATCGCCGCCTCCACGTCCTCCGCGCCCTCGCCGCCCGCCAGCAGCAACTCCCCGATACGCAGCGTCAGGTCGAGTACGCGCGGCACCGCCGGCCCCGCCTCGTCGGGCCGGTGCACCTGCTCCGGCGCCGGCCGCTCGGTCACCGGCATGCGCAGCATCGTGCGCATCCGGTCCTGCCAGGGCACGTCCCGGTGCAGGGCGACGGACGGTGTCCCGCTGGGCGGGACGAACGCCACCGGCCCCTGCTGGGCGCTGTACGTGCTCGGCGGGTTGAACGCCGACCCCTCCACCTCGGTCGGCTGCGGGGCGGTGTCCAGCCCTTCCGGGAGGACGAACTCGGAGGTCGTCTCGGACTCCGTGCCGACCGGCGAGAAGTCCAGTCCCTCCGGAACGGCGAACTCCGATGTCGTCGCCGACTCCGGGTCGGCCGGAGCCGTCAGCCCGGCGGGAGCGCTGAAGGCACTCCTCGCCTCGTCCGACTGCGGCTTGCGCTCCTCCGTGTCCCTCACCTGCGTTGCGCTCCCTGTACGACGCCGTCCGTGGCCCTTGCCTCCCCCGTCGGGGTCCGGTGCACGGACCCCCAGGGGCCAGTATGCGCACGGAGACGCGCGACGGGGCGCACGCGTCCGCGTGCGCCCCGTCGCGCGTCTCGTGGGGAACGGGCTCAGTGGCCGCCCTGCTCCTTGAAGCGCTTGTAGGACCGCTCGATCTCGATCTCGGCGTCGGTCCGGCCGACCCAGTTGGCGCCCTCCACCGACTTGCCCGGCTCCAGGTCCTTGTAGACCTCGAAGAAGTGCTGGATCTCCAGACGGTCGAACTCCGACACGTGGTGGATGTCGCGCAGGTGCTCCACGCGCGGGTCCGTCGACGGGACGCACAGCAGCTTGTCGTCGCCGCCGGCCTCGTCCGTCATCCGGAACATACCGATCGCGCGGCAGCGGATCAGGCAGCCGGGGAACGTCGGTTCGTCGAGAATGACCAGCGCGTCCAGCGGGTCGCCGTCCTCGCCGAGGGTGTTCTCGACGAAGCCGTAGTCGGTCGGGTAGGCGGTCGAGGTGAAGAGTCGACGGTCCAAGCGGATCCGACCCGTCTCGTGGTCCACCTCGTACTTGTTCCGCGAACCCTTCGGGATCTCGATCGTGACGTCGAACTCCACCGGTGGCTCCTCCATGATCAACACATAGTTCTGGTGATTAAGTGTCCCTCACGCAGGTGTGTGATCGCGAAAGGGGCTGGTGGTCGTGCCAGAGCTGAGGCCGTGGCGGGCCGCGAGACCGCATGTCGTGCGGGTCGCGGACGCCGTACGACCGCGTCTCGCACGGGCCGCGGCGACCGCACGGCCGCGTCTGGCGCGTGTCGCCACGGCCGTCGGGCCACGGATCGCGCGGCCGGTGACCTGGCCGGGCACCTGGTCGAAGACCTGGCAGTTCACCGTGGTCGCGGCCGCCACCGGGATGGCACTGGCCGCCGGTGCGGTGACCGCCGCGGGTCCCTGGGACTCCACGGGTCAGCGTACGGCCGAGCGGGACCGGGCCGTGACCCTGGCGGCCGCGCGTGGCACAGATCACGGCGGCACCCGCGGCAACGCCGGCACGCCGCCTCGCGGCCCCCGGGCGGCTCCCAGCGCCCCCTCCGTGCTCGCCGGTCTCGACGGCGGTGCCACCACCGTGCGGTCGGCGCCCGGCGGCAAGGCCCTCGCCGGCACCCTCACCCCACTGCTGAAGGCCCCGGAGCTCGGCCGCCACTCCGCCGCCGTGGTCGACGTGTCCACCGGCAGGAAGCTGTACGCCCACGGCTCCGGCGACGCGCTCACCCCCGCCTCCACCACGAAGATCGTCACCGCCGCCGCGGTACTCACCGCGCTGGGCCCCGACCACCGCCTGACCACCCGAACCACCTTCGAACCCGACACGAAAGAGGTCATCCTCGTCGGCGGCGGCGACCCCACCCTCACCGCCCGGGAGAAGAACGACACGGGCTCGGCGAGCCTGCGCGACCTCGCCGAGCGGACCGCCGCCGCCCTGGCCGAACGCGGCGTACGCGAGGTGACCCTGTCCTACGACACCACCCTCTACGCGGGCGGCGACAGGCACCCGATCGGGGTCAACCCCAACCTCGCCGCCGTCACCCCCCTGATGGCCGACGAGGCCCGTGCCGACGACTCCGCAAGCGGCCCCGCACACCGTGTCGCCGACCCCGCGGCCGACGCCGCGCGGAAGTTCGGCGAGTTCCTGAAGGACCGCGGCATCAAGGCCACACCGCCCGGCCCGTCGAAGTCCACGACCCGCGCCGGCACCCTCGCCACGGTGTCCTCGCCCCCGCTCGCCACCCTGGTCGAACGGATGCTCACCAACAGCGACAACGACCTCGCCGAGGCCCTCGCCCGCCAGACCGCGATCGCGACCGGCGAACGCGCCGACTTCGCGGGCGCCGCAGCCGCCCTCCGCGCCCGGCTCGCCGAGCTCCGGGTCCCCCTGAAAGGGGTCGTGCTCAGAGACGGCAGCGGACTCAACCGCGACAACCGGCTCACCGCCGACCTCCTCACCGCGCTGCTGGTGAAGTCCGGCGACCCCGCCCGCCCCGAGCTGCGGTCCGTCCTCACCGGCCTGCCCGTCGCGGGCTTCACCGGCACCCTCACCGGCCGCTACGCCGACGGGGCGGCCGGCCTCGTCCGCGCCAAGACGGGCACCCTCACCGGCGTCAACGCCCTGGCGGGCACCGTCGTCGACAAGGAGGGCCGACTGCTCGCCTTCGCCTTCCTGGCGACCGGCACCAGCGACCCCACGGCGGCCCAGACGGCCCTGGACAAGGCGGCCACGGCCCTGGCGGCGTGCGGCTGCCGGTGACCCGCGGGGCGGCCGGGGCGGCCGCCTCTTCGCCCTGCCCCGTACCGCCGTACTCACGTACCGTTGCAACATGACGAGTTTCGGTGGTGCTGCCTCTTCCGGGATGGTCGACTGGGATCTCGCGGTCGCGACCGCGACCCGGCTCATGCGGCCGGGCCCCGATGTGAGCCGCGACGACGCCAGGGCCGTCGTCGCGGAACTGCGTCGGCACGCGAAGTCGTCCGAGGAACACGTCCGGGGCTTCACCCGGCTGGGCACCGAGGAGATCCACGACACCCCGGTACTCGTCGTCGACCGCCCGGGCTGGGTGCGGGCCAACGTCGCCGGTTTCCGCGAACTCCTCAAACCGCTGCTCGACAAGATGCAGGAGCGGCGCGGCAGTTCCCCAGGAGGGGTGCTCCTCGGCACCGTCGGCGGCAAGGTCACCGGCGTCGAACTGGGCATGCTGCTGTCCTTCCTGGCCTCACGCGTCCTCGGCCAGTACGAGACCTTCGCCCCCGCCACCCGCGACCTGCCGGCCGGTGGCCCCGCCGACGCCCCGAACGGCGGCGGCCGGCTGCTGCTCGTCGCCCCCAACATCGTCCATGTCGAACGCGAGCTCGACGTGCACCCGCACGACTTCCGGCTGTGGGTGTGCCTGCACGAGGAGACGCACCGCACCCAGTTCTCCGCCGTGCCCTGGCTGCGCGACCACCTGGAGGGCGAGATCCAGTCGTTCCTGGCGGAGACCGACGTCGACCCGATGACCGTGCTGGAGCGCGTCCGCCAGGCCGTCCAGTCCTTCGCCGGAGGCCGGCCCGAGGGCGAGGAGGGCGAGGGGGCCGACGAGGGCCGCTCCCTGGTCGAACTCGTGCAGACCCCCGCCCAGCGGGAGATCCTCGGCCGCCTCACGGCGGTGATGTCCCTGCTGGAGGGGCACGCCGACTTCGTGATGGACGGCGTCGGACCCGAGGTCGTGCCGAGCGTCGCCGAGATCCGCGAGAAGTTCCAGCAGCGCCGCGCGAAGGGCGCCTCCCGCCTGGACCTGGCGCTGCGCAAACTGCTCGGCCTGGACGCCAAACTCCGCCAGTACCGCGACGGCGAACGCTTCGTCCGCGCGGTCGTCGACGAGGTCGGCATGGACGGCTTCAACCGGGTGTGGACCTCGCCCAACACCCTCCCCACCAAGGCGGAGATCGCCAAACCGGCGGAATGGATCACGCGCGTGCACCGCAAACCCGAGTCGTGAACCCGGCGCGCGTCCGGCGTGGACCCGGCGCGCGTCCGGCGTGGACCCGGCGCGCGTCCGGCGGGAGGCAGGCGCGCAACCACCATGAAGCCGATCCGGCCGACGGCAGGCGGATGACCCGGTAATCACCCGTCCGAGGGACCGTGAGCGAAGAGTAGGCGTGCAATGCTCGGGTAACGGCCCGGCTCTGTCACCATCTACACACTCTGAGTGACCGACTCGAGCCCACGCCCTCTGACAACTTCATGAAGGGAACCGGACATGGGTCCCCATCCTGCGGTCGCGGCGATACGCCTGGCGGTCCGCCGCGTACTCCACGACATCCTCGACGAACACAACCGAACCCCCGACGACACCGGCCGCACCCCGGGCCGGCCCCCGCACGACCGCGAGCCGTCCCCCCTCGTGCTCGTGGCCTGCTCCGGCGGCGCCGACTCCATGGCCCTCGCCTCCGCCCTCGCCTTCGAGGCCCCACGGCTGGGCCTGCGGGCCGGCGGTGTCACCGTCGACCACGGCCTCCAGGCCGGCTCCGATCTGCGCGCCGCCGAAGTGATCCTGCGCCTGCGCGAACTGGGCCTCGCGCCCGTCGAGTCCGTCGCCGTCACCGTCGGCCGCGAAGGCGGACCGGAGGCGGCCGCCCGCGACGCCCGCTACGCCGCCCTCGACGCTGCGGCCGAACGGCACGGGGCCGCCGCCGTCCTGCTCGGGCACACCCGCGACGACCAGGCGGAAACCGTCCTGCTGGGCCTCGCCCGCGGCTCCGGCATCCGTTCCCTGTCCGGAATGGCCGCGGTCTCGGGGGCCGCCGGCCGTTACCGCAGGCCGTTCCTCCGGCTCGACCGGCAGACGGCCCGCAAGGCCTGCCTGGTCCAGTCCCTCCCCGTCTGGGACGACCCGCACAACACCGACCCCACCTACACCCGTTCCCGGCTGCGTCACGAGGGCCTGCCCGCCCTGGAGAAGGCGCTCGGCAAGGGCGTCGTCGAGGCGCTCGCCCGGACGGCCCAGCTCTCCCGCGACGACGCCGACGCCCTCGACGCCTGGGCCGGCCGGGCCGAGGCCGGCGTCCGTGACGCGGACGGCCGCCTGGAATGCGCCGGGCTCCACGCCCTTCCACCCGCCGTGCGCCGCCGGGTGCTGCGCCGCGCCGCCATCGACGCGGGAGCCCCGGCCGGTTCGCTGTTCGCCCGGCACATCGAGGAGGTCGACCGGCTGATCACCGGCTGGCGCGGCCAGGGGGCCATCAATCTGCCCGGTCGGGTCGTCGCCCGTCGCCAGGGTGGCAGACTGGTGATTCGGCAAGGCTGAAAAACGTGCCCTCGGCAGCGCCGCGGACGGTACGGGACAGCCGCTGGGACGACCGAAAGTGATGCGGGTGGACGCGAAAGACATGGGTGCCGACCTCGAGAAGGTGCTCATCAACAAGGAAGAGATCGACGCCAAGCTGGCTGAGCTGGCCGCGAAGATCGACGCGGAGTACGCGGGCAAAGAACTGCTGATCGTCGGAGTCCTCAAGGGCGCCGTGATGGTCATGGCCGACCTCGCCCGAGCGTTGTCCACCCCCGTCACCATGGACTGGATGGCCGTATCCTCGTACGGGGCGGGCACCCAGTCCTCCGGTGTGGTGCGGATCCTCAAGGACCTCGACACCGACATCAAGGGCAAGCACGTCCTGATCGTCGAGGACATCATCGACTCCGGCCTGACCCTGTCGTGGCTGATCTCGAACCTCGGCTCGCGCGAGCCCGCCTCCCTCAAGGTGTGCACGCTGCTGCGCAAGCCCGAGGCCGCCAAGGTCAACATCGACGTGGAATGGGTCGGTTTCGACATTCCCAACGAGTTCGTCGTCGGATACGGCCTCGACTACGCCGAGAAGTACCGCAACCTCCCGTTCGTCGGTACGCTCGCGCCCCACGTCTACGGCGGCTGAGTCACCCGGCCCAGAGCGCCGTATGTGATCGGGAACCCCGGCGGGTTCCGCTCCGTTGGAGCATGCGTGGACGCGATTGCCAGCAGTCCCACGCAGCTTCGGCGGGCGATGCTGGGGTACCGTCCGAAGAACAGTCTTTATCAAACTCACTATGGCAGGAGGGACGGGGCGGCACCGCTCCGTATGGATGGACGTGAAGCGATACTTCCGTGGGCCGGTCATGTGGATCGTGCTGGCCGTCCTCGCCGTGGTCGTGTTGATGCAGGTCGTCGGCTCGTCCGGCGGCTACAAGACGGTGGACACCGGCCAGGTGGTCCAGGCGATCAACCAGAACAAAGTCGAGTCGGCCAAGCTGACCACCGGCGACGAGCAGATCATCAAGGTCGAGCTCAAGAACGGCGTCAAGGTCAAGGACAGCTCGAAGATCCAGGCGAGCTACATCGGTGACCAGGGCGTCACCATCGCCAACACGCTGCAGGACAAGTACCAGAACAAGCAGATCCCGAAGGGCTACACGGTCTCGCCGTCCAAGCAGAACCCCTTCGTCAGCATTCTGCTGTCGCTGCTGCCCTTCGTCCTCATCGTGGTCGTCTTCCTGTTCCTGATGAACCAGATGCAGGGCGGCGGCTCCCGCGTCATGCAGTTCGGGAAGTCCAAGGCGAAGCTCATCACCAAGGACACCCCGAAGACGACGTTCGCCGACGTCGCGGGCTCGGACGAGGCGGTCGAGGAACTCCACGAGATCAAGGAGTTCCTGCAGGAGCCGGCGAAGTTCCAGGCCGTCGGGGCGAAGATCCCCAAGGGCGTGCTGCTGTACGGTCCGCCCGGAACCGGCAAGACCCTGCTCGCGCGTGCCGTCGCGGGCGAGGCCGGAGTCCCCTTCTACTCGATCTCCGGTTCCGACTTCGTCGAGATGTTCGTCGGTGTCGGTGCCTCCCGGGTCCGTGACCTGTTCGAGCAGGCCAAGGCCAACGCCCCGGCGATCGTCTTCGTCGACGAGATCGACGCGGTCGGCCGCCACCGCGGCGCCGGCCTCGGCGGTGGTCACGACGAGCGCGAGCAGACCCTGAACCAGCTCCTCGTCGAGATGGACGGCTTCGACGTCAAGGGCGGCGTGATCCTCATCGCCGCCACGAACCGCCCGGACATCCTCGACCCGGCCCTCCTGCGTCCCGGCCGCTTCGACCGCCAGATCGCGGTCGACCGCCCGGACATGCAGGGCCGGCTGGAGATCCTCAAGGTCCACCAGAAGGGCAAGCCGGTCGCCCCGGACGTCGACCTGGCGGCCGTCGCCCGCCGCACCCCCGGCATGACCGGTGCCGACCTGGCCAACGTGCTGAACGAGGCCGCGCTGCTGACCGCGCGCAGCGATCAGAAGCTGGTCGACAACCACATGCTGGACGAGGCGATCGACCGTGTGGTCGCGGGCCCGCAGAAGCGGAGCCGGATCATGTCGGACAAGGAGAAGAAGATCACCGCGTACCACGAGGGCGGACACGCCCTGGTCGCGGCGGCCTCACCGAACGCCGACCCCGTCCACAAGATCACGATCCTGTCGCGAGGCCGTGCCCTCGGCTACACGATGGTGCTGCCGGACGAGGACAAGTACTCGACCACGCGCAACGAGATGCTGGACCAGCTGGCCTACATGCTGGGCGGCCGGGCGGCCGAGGAGCTCGTCTTCCACGACCCGACGACCGGTGCGGCCAACGACATCGAGAAGGCCACCGGCCTGGCCCGCGCGATGGTCACGCAGTACGGCATGACCGAGCGTCTCGGCGCGATCAAGTTCGGCGGTGACAACTCCGAACCGTTCCTCGGGCGTGAGATGGCTCACCAGCGCGACTACTCGGAAGAGATCGCCGCGCTGGTCGACGAAGAGGTCAAGAAGCTCATCGAGACCGCGCACAACGAGGCGTGGGAGATCCTGGTCGAGAACCGCGACGTGCTCGACAACCTGGTCCTCGCCCTGCTGGAGCGGGAGACGCTGGGCAAGGAGGAGATCGCCGAGATCTTCGCGCCGATCGTCAAGCGCCCGCCCAGGCCCGCCTGGACCGGCTCCTCCCGCCGTACGCCGTCCACCCGCCCGCCGGTGCTCTCCCCCAAGGAACTGGCACTGACGAACGGGGCGAACGGCGCGACGCCGGCCATCTCCACCGTGAAGAGCACCGCCGCGGAACCCGCGCCGGCGCCCGAGCGGACCCCGGAGGACCGCCCCGAGAGCTGACCGGCTCTCCCGGTGGCCCCGCCGGGCCCGGAATGAACGCCGCGCCCCCCAGGTTCTAGCCTGGGGGGCGCGGCTTTTGTGTATCCGCAGTCGAGACGCGCACCCCTGACGCGCGCAGGCACAGGAACGAGGCACCACATGACCGACCCCGTGACGCTGGACGGCGAGTTCACCTTCGGCGAGTTCGACGAGAAGCGAGCCGAGAACGCCGTACGCGAGCTGCTGATCGCGGTCGGTGAGGACCCCGACCGGGAGGGGTTGCAGGAGACACCGGCCCGGGTGGCACGGGCGTACAGGGAGATATTCGCCGGCCTGTGGCAGAAGCCCGAGGACGTGCTGACGACCACGTTCGACCTCGGGCACGACGAGATGGTGCTCGTGAAGGACATCGAGGTGTACTCGACGTGTGAGCACCATCTGGTGCCGTTCCGCGGCGTGGCCCACGTCGGCTACATCCCGGCCACCAGCGGCAAGATCACGGGGTTGTCGAAGCTGGCCCGGCTCGTGGACGTCTACGCCCGGCGACCGCAGGTGCAGGAACGGCTCACCACCCAGATCGCGGACTCCCTGATGGAGATTCTGGAGCCGCGCGGAGTGATCGTGGTCGTGGAGTGCGAGCACATGTGCATGTCGATGCGGGGCATCCGCAAGCCCGGCGCGAAGACCCTCACGTCGGCCGTGCGCGGCCAGCTGCGGGACGCGGCGACGCGCAACGAGGCGATGAGCCTGATCATGGCGCGCTGACCGGGGGCGGACCTGCCCGGGAACGGTCCCGGCCCTGGAACCGGTCCCTGGAGCCGGTCCCTGGAATGCGTCTCAGGCCGCCGGGGCCGTGCCCCTGCCGTTGTGGTCGTCGTCGTCCTCCGGGAGCTTGCAGACCCGCTCCAGGAAGATGGCGGCCGCTATCACGCCGATCCCCGCCAGGACCGAGGCGCCGGCGTAGATGGCCTGGTCGCGGCGGGCCGGGATGTCGAGGGACTCCAGGAGGAAGACGCCGGTGCCGCCGTACATCCCGGAGACCAGGGCGGCGACCAGGGCGCTGGCCTGGCCGAAGACGACCGCGCGGGCCGCCATCATGGGGTCGACGCCCTTGGCTTCGGGACGGCGCTCGCGCTGGGCCTTGAGACGGGTGCGGAGAGAGAGCGCCGTGGCCGTGAGGACCACGGCGATCAGGGCGAGGACGACGGGCGCGGCCACCGGGACGCTCGGCAGCGTGCCGAAGGAGTTCCAGAGGCGGGCGATGGCCCAGGACAGGATCCCGGCCACGACGAAGACGCCGGCCAGCACCCTGATGCGCAGCTCTCTCACGGTGTCCCTTCGGTTTCCCCGGTGCCCCGGAATGCGGTCGTGTCGACCTTAACGGCTATTCGGGCAGCCGGAGTTCCAGGTCGGTCCGGGGCATGACGCCTTCTCGGCCGATCGCGCCCAGCAGGGCGGCGACGGGGCCGCGTCCGGGGAGAACGGCCTCGGGATCGGCGTCGTGCCAGGGGGCCAGTACGAAGGCGCGCTCGTGGGCGCGGGGGTGGGGAAGGGTCAGCCGAGGGTCGTCGGACAGGAGGTCCGCGTAGGCGATGATGTCCACGTCCAGGGTGCGTGGCCCCCAGCGTTCGTCACGGACCCGGTGGAAGGCCTCCTCGACCGCGTGCGCCCGCTCCAGCAGGGAGGACGGGGGGAGGGTGGTCTTCAGGACCACGACCGCGTTGAAGTACGAGGGCTGGCTGCCGGGCTCGACGCCCCACGGCTCCGTCTCGTACACGGGGGACACCGCTTTGACGCGGATGCCCGGGGTGTCCTCCAGGGCGTCGACGGCCCCCTGGAGGGTCTCCAGCCGGTTGCCGAGGTTGGCGCCGAGGGCGACCACGGCCCGCTTCGGGTTCTGCAGGGTGCTGTCGGCGGCGTCGACCCGCTCCGTCACGGAGGCGGGGACCGGCTGAACGGTCGGGTCGGTGTGGCCCTGGGCGGAAGGCCTGGTCATGCGCGGCTCCGGGTGATGGTGACGGTCACGTCGTCGAAGGGCACGGTGATCGGCGCGTCCGGCTTGTGGACGCGGACCTCGACCTCCTGGACCATGTCGTGCTCGAGGCAGACCCGGGCGATGCGCTCGGCGAGCGTCTCGATGAGGTTCACCGGCTCGCCCTCGACGACCGCCACGACCTCCTCCGCCACGATTCCGTAGTGCACGGTCTTCGTCAGGTCGTCGTCGGTCGCGGCCGGCCGGGTGTCCAGGCCGAGGACGAGGTCGACGACGAAGGTCTGGCCCTCCTCGCGTTCCTTGGGAAACACACCGTGGTGCCCGCGGGCCTTCAGGCCGTGCAGCGCGACACGATCCACACGAATCCACTCCTGTAGTCGGTTGGTCGGTTGGTCGGCCGGTTCGTCGGTCCGGCCGGTCGGTGCCGTGCGGGCGGCACCCTCTGCCTCGGTCGAATCTACCCGCGGGCACCGACAGGACCGGCCCCGAGGGGGCGCCGCTCCGGACCGGTACGAAAGGATTCACCCTGCGTTTTCCCCGGGCGGGCCTCAGGCGGGGGAGCCGGTGTCGTCGGGGGTGTCGGTGTCGTCGGGGGGCTCGTCCTCGCCGTTCTCGGCGAGGACGGGGGAGGCGTGGTGGGACCAGAGCTTCCAGCCCGCGGGGGTACGTCGGTAGATGTTGGTGGCGACGACCAGCTGGCCGACCAGGGGGCCGAGCTCCTCGCCCGCCTTCGGCGCGGGACCGCCGCTGAGGATGTTCTCGGTGCAGGTCACCAGGGCGGTGTCGCCGGTGACGGAGACGTGCACGTCGGTGAGGAAGAACTGGATGTAGTCGGTGTTCGCCATGATCAGGGCGTACGACCGGAGTACCTCGCCGCGGCCGGTGAGCACCGGCCAGCCGGGGTGCACGCAGGAGACCACCCCGGTGTCCGCCGGGTCGTGGTAGGTCTCGTCGACGCCCAGGTCGGCCGGGGTGAGCCAGAGCGACGCCACCTCTTCGAAGTCACCCTGTTCGAGTGCCTCGTAGAAGGCGGTGTTGGTGGCCTCGACCTGCTCGACGTCGGTGTGAGGCGCGCTCACCGGGCTCCTTCCGCACCGTGCGGGGCGGGTCCGGGGCGCGTGCCGTCCGGGGTGCGCGCCTGTTCGACGGCGCGTACGACCCGTACGGCGTCCGCGGTGGCGCGCACCTCGTGCACGCGGACCGCCCAGGCGCCGCCCTGCGCGGCGAGGGCGGAGACGGCGGCGGTGGCCGCGTCACGCTCCCGGGCGGGCGGGGGCGTGCCGTCGGGTCCGGCCAGGACCTGGCCGAGGAACCGCTTGCGGGACGCGGCCACGAGCAGTGGGTGACCGAGTGCCCGCAGGCGGTCGAGCCGGGCGAGGAGGGCGAGGTCGTGGTCGGTGTCCTTGGAGAAGCCGAGTCCGGGGTCGACGATCACACGGTCGGCCGCGATGCCGCCCTCCAGCACCGCCGCCACGCGCGTGTGGAGCTCGTCGACGACCTCGGTGACGATGTCGTCGTACGCGCCCTTGACGTTGCCGCCCTCCAGCAGGCCGCGCCAGTGCATGACGACGAAGGGGGCGCCGGCGGCGGCGACGACGCGGAGCATGTCGGGGTCGGCGAGACCGCCGCTCACGTCGTTGACGAGCGTGGCGCCGGCCACGAGGGACTGTTCGGCGACGGAGGCGCGCATGGTGTCGACGGAGATCGTGACGCCCTCGGCGGCGAGGCCGCGGACCACCGGGATGACGCGCTTGAGTTCCTCGGCCTCGTCGACGCGGGTGGCGCCGGGACGGGTGGACTCGCCGCCGACGTCTATCAGGTCGGCGCCCTGGGCAACCAGGTCGAGGCCGCGTTTGACGGCGGTCGTCGTGTCGAACCAGCGGCCACCGTCGGAGAAGGAGTCGGGGGTCACGTTCACCACGCCCATGACCGCGCAGCGGTCCCAGTGGGGAAGGCCCGCGACGTGGAGATGTCCGCTGCTGCTGCTCATATGTTCAGCGTATGCCCCGGGTGCGGCCCGGGAGACCCGGACCCTGGGGACCTGGACTCTGGGGACCTGGACCCGAAAGATCCGGAAGACCCGGAAGACCCGGAGGGGAGTGGGGGCCGTACCCCCGTCCGATACTTCCTCAGTGGCTCTCGTCGGTCTTCCCGGAAAGCGGTAACCCACCCCTCGCCATGAAAATGATCTTGCATATTCGCGCGCCGGGTCTATTCACGCTTCGGCGGAGTTCCCTGACGTCCTGTGAAAGCCTCGGCGTGGCTTTGTTTTTACGGGGCGGGGCTCCATCATTCGCCTACGCGCGGTAAGTTTCTGGCCATGCCACGTGGACGTCACCGCCATTCCCCGCCCCTGCACAGGATGCTGCCCCCGTCGGCGATCGCAGGCGTCTCCTTCGTCTGTGCCCTGGGGCCCTGGGTGTTCACGCAACCGATGACGCTTCGCCTCCTGGCCGCCGCCGCGGCGGTCACGGCGATCATCGGTGCGGTGGTCATGCGGCACTGGGACGTCCTGGCCGGCAAGCAGGTCGCCGACCTCACGCGCGCGCGGGCCGGTGACGAGTGGCGGTTCGAGGAGCGGGTCGCCGAACTGGAGGCCGATCTCGAAGAGTCGCGCGAACTGCGCGTCAAGCTGGAGCAGCGGCTGCGCGCCAAACGCGCGGAGCTGGCCGGGCTGCGCAACGAGCACGCGGCACTGCTCCGGCGGTACGCCGCCGCGGAGACCGAGCGGGCGAGCGTTCTGGAGGAGCGCCGGGTGCTCGAGATAGAGGCGGCGGTCCCGGCCCGTGCGTTGCCGGCGGGTCCTTCGGCGCGGTCCGGGGACGAGACCGCCGGGACGGCGTCCGTGCCTGCTGCCAGGAGCGAGGACGGAATCGCGGGCGGGGCCGCGGTGGAGGAAACGACCGGGGCGGAAGCGGTCGAGGCCGAGCCGACGGTTCCTTCGGTCTTCTCACCCGAGGGCTCCAAGCTGTTCCTGCGGGCCGAGGCGGCGCTGGCCCGGCTCGGCGACGACGCGCGGGAGGAGCACCACGACACTCCCGGGGACGACGCCTCCGGGGACGACGTCTCCGAGGACGACTCCCCCGAGGACGACGGCCCCGAGCCCGCGAGGAAGCGGAAGCCGGAGCAGCCGCAGAAGGACGGGGCGGAGGGGCAGCCGGGAACGGTCGGCGAGCACGGGCGCGCGGCCTCCTCCGGCCCGGGCACCGACACCGGCACCGCGCCCGAGGAGCCGTCCCAGCCCGAGCAGTCGGCCCCGCCCGGCCGCTCGGTGCGGCCCTCCGGGCACTTCACCGTGCCGACCGCGGTCGCGGTCGTACCGCCGACGGAGCCCGTCCGGCGTCCGGTGACCGACGGCGGGTTCGACTTCTTCGGTACGCAGAAGGACGAGGAGCCAGGCCGGGAGAACGTCCAGAACGAGGACCTCGCCGATGTCGTCGGACAGGAGGCCCTGGCTCTGCGCAAGACCGAGGACGACGCCGAGTCCAAGCCGGCCGGCGAGGACGCACGGGCCGTCAGCCAGGTCATCGATCTGACGGCGCACGACGAGCCGGAAGAGGCCGGCCCGGACGGTGCGGTCGACCCGGACGGCACAGCCGCCGCGGCCGGCGCCAAGGGACTGCGCAGCGCGGTCTCCTGAAGCACCACACGCGTTTCCGGGGTTCGGGGGTTCCGGAGTCAGGCCATCCAGCGGTCCGGGCGGGCGTCCCTGCGGCCGGTCCGGGAACGCTCCGCCTGGGCCCGCAGCAGCTCCGCCGCCTCGTCGGCGTCCCGGAGCCGGGCCGTCACGGACTTGTCGGCCCCGGTGTCCACATGGACGTCCGCGACGCCCCGGGCGCGCTGCCAGGGCCCCTGGACCAGCCGCACGCTCTGCACCTTGGCGTGCGGCACCAGGGCGACGGTCCGGTTCAGCAGGCCGTGCCGCGCGGCGAACACGGTGTCGGTGACGGCGAGCCCGTAGCCGCGCCACCACACCGGCACGCACCACCGGGCGCGCCGCGGCGGCCGGGACAGTTCCGCGTGCGACGGCACATGGACGCCGGGGAGCACGCGCGCGACGACGGACTCGGCGATCTCGCGCGGAGCGACCGGCAGCAGCAGGGAGTTGGACGAGCCGGCCACGTCGAGTTCGACCCGCACCCAGCCCCGTCGCCGCCACAGCAGCGGCTCCACGATCCGCACGGTCTGCACCCGTCCCGGCGGCACCGTCTCGTGCGCCCGGTCCAGCAGCCCGTGGTCGATCCGCAGTCCGTCGGGCGACTCTCCCAGGGTCCAGTCGTACTCGGTGACGAACCGGCCGACGCTGCTCGCACCCGCCGCGCCGAACAGCGGTACGGCGGCGGCGAGGAGCGTCCACAGGTTGTGGGTGGCCATCCACAGCAGCGGCACCACGACGAGGGCGGCGATCAGCCAGACCCAGGTCCCGCCGGTCAGTACGAGGGAGAGGGCGAGGACGCCGGGCGGCACGCGCAACAGCTGCCGGGACGGCGCCTCGCCCACCTCGTGCGCCGTCTCGGGTGCGAAACCCGCTGCCCGCGCGAGCAGTTCGGCGCGCAGCGCGCGGGCGTGGTCGGCACCCAGGAAGGCCAGTTCGTCCTTTTTGTCGGTGCCGATGACGTCGAGTCTGAGTTTCGACACACCCGCGATCCGCGCGAGCAGCGGCTGGGTGACGTCGATGGCCTGGATCCGCTCCAGCCGGATGTGCGCGGTGCGGCGGAACAACAGCCCGGTGCGGATGCGCAGTTCGCTGTCGGTCACCGCGAAATGGGTGAACCACCAGGTCAGGAAGCCGTAGAGGGCGGCGGCCGGGATGAGGACGCCGAGGCCGATCAGCAGGGTCGTCGTGGTCAGCCGGGTCAGCTGACGCTGCGCCTGGTCCGGGTCGTGCAGCGCCCACCCGATGACGACCGCTATGGGCGCCCACGCCCGCCTGAGCGGCGTGACGGGGTGCAGCCGGCGCTCGATCACCGGGCGCCGCTCACGTACGTCCTCGTGGACCTCCGGGGCCGTCACAGCCCCGCCGATCGGGCCTCGCCCAGCTCCGTGAGCCGGTCGCGCAGCCGTTCGGCCTCGGCCGGGTCGAGGCCGGGGATGGTGGCGTCGGTCGCCGCGGCCGCCGTGTGCAGCTGCACGCTGGCCAGCCCGAAGTGCCGTTCGACGGGACCGGAGGTGACCTCCACCAGCTGCATCCGCCCGTACGGCACGATCGTCTCCTGGCGCCACAGGACGCCCCGGCTGATCAGCAGGTCGTCGGCGCGCTCGGCGTACCGCCAGGAGCGCCAGTTGCGCTCCAGCATCACCCAGCCCCAGGCCAGCACGGCCAGCGGCAGCACGGCGAAGCCGGCCCAGCCGGGCCCGGCCAGCAGTCCCGGGACCAGCCCGGCGGCCAGGGCGAGCAACCCCAGCCACACCACGAGCATCAGCCGGCGCAGCTTCAACAGCCCCGGTGGCAGCGCGATCCACCGCGGTCCGTCGCCGGGGCCCACCGGCTCCACCGCTGTCCCCGTGTCGTGCGGGTTCCCCGTCTCCATGGCCCCAGCGTACGGAGGCCCCGGCGTGCGCGGGCCCCTGCGTGTGTGGGGGAGACTGTGGTCATGACTCCTACGACGGAGACCACGGTCGGCATCGGCGGCGCCGCGGAGAGCACCGACATGGTGCTCAACATCGGGCCCCAGCATCCGTCCACGCACGGCGTGCTGCGGCTGAAGCTCGTCCTGGACGGCGAGCTCATCAACCACGCGGAGCCCGTGATCGGCTATATGCACCGGGGCGCGGAGAAGCTGTTCGAGGCGCGTGACTACCGCCAGATCATCATGCTGGCCAACCGTCACGACTGGCTGTCGGCGTTCTCCAACGAGCTGGGCGTGGTCCTCGGGGTGGAGCGGATGCTCGGCATGGAGGTCCCCGAGCGCGCGGTGTGGCTGCGCACGCTGCTCGCGGAGCTGAACCGGGTGCTCAACCACCTGATGTTCCTCGGTTCCTATCCGCTGGAGCTCGGCGGCATCACGCCGATCTTCTACGCCTTCCACGAGCGCGAGGAGCTCCAGCACGTCATGGAGGAGGTCTCCGGCGGCCGCATGCACTACATGTTCAACCGTGTGGGCGGCCTCAAGGAGGACCTTCCGGCGGGATGGACCACGCGCGCGCGAGCCGCGGTCGCCGACGTGCGCTCCCGCATGGACCGCTTCGACGACCTGGTGCTCGGCAACGAGATCTTCCGGGGCCGCACCCGCGGGGTGGGCGTCCTCTCCGCGGACGTCGTGCACGCGTACGGCGTGAGCGGGCCGATCGCCCGTGCCTCGGGCGTCGACTTCGACCTGCGCCGCGACGAGCCGTATCTCGCCTACGGCGAACTGGGTGACGTCCTGAAGGTCGTGACCCGCGAGGAGGGCGACTGCCTCGCCCGCTTCGAGTGCCTCCTGGAGCAGACGTACAACTCCCTCGACCTCGCCGCCGCCTGCCTCGACCGGCTCGCCGACCTGCCGCCGGGACCGGTCAACCAGCGGCTCCCGAAGGTCCTCAAGGCTCCCGAGGGGCACACCTACGCGTGGACCGAGAACCCGCTCGGCATCAACGGGTACTACCTGGTCAGCAAGGGTGAGAAGACGCCGTACCGGCTGAAGCTGCGCTCGGCGTCGTACAACAACATCCAGGCGCTCACCGAACTGCTGCCGGGGACGCTGGTCTCGGACATGGTGGCGATCCTGGGGTCGATGTTCTTCGTGGTGGGCGACATCGACAAGTAACCGGCAAGTAACCGGCAAGTAACCGGCAAGCAGCTGACACGCAGGGGTCAGTCCGCGAGGACGTCCGGGATGCCCACGGGCTGCAGCAGCCACCCGAAGTCGCCGAGCCCGCCCGTCGCGATGAGTTCGGCGGCCTGGGAGGCGCCCGCGAGGGCGCGTACGTAGCCGGCGGGGTCGGCGGACGCCAGTGTGAGCGGGGGGCGCGCGCCGGTGAGGCCCAGGGAGCGCAGGGCCGCCCGCTGAGGGAGCAGGCGGGCACCGGGGAGCGCGCAGGCCGCCGCGCAGGAGTCGAGGGCGACGTGCGCGGTGATGTCGCACGACCCGTCCGGTACGGGCGTCGTCTCCCGCCCTCCCCAAAAGCCCGTGAGGGTTCCGAACGGCGGGCGCGCGTCCGCCGAGTGCGCGTAGTCCACGGCGACGGCGAGCCCCCGCTCGAGCGTCCCGACCGCCGACGCCCACGCCACGTCCCGGGACAGCCCGATCTCCGCCCGCAGCCCCTCCCCGGCCGGCAACGGCCACCACCGGGCCAGCCACTCGGCCTCCGGGCCCGTGACCGGCGCCCCGAGCCGTTCCGTGCCGTCCTCCCGCACCAGCACCAGGCGTGGGATGCCCGCCGGGTCCACCTCGGCGACCTCCAGGGGCACGTTGTCCAGCCACTCGTTGGCGAACAGCAGTCCGGTGATCCGTTTCCGGGGGCTCGGTCCGCCACTCGATGCCGCGGTCGAGTCCGTCGGGACGGCCGGCGAGTTCGACGGCGTACGCACGCACGCGCGCCGCCACCTCGGCGGGCAGTGCGGCGAGTACGCCCGTGACCAGTTCGCCCCGGCCCGCCCCCATGTCCACGAAGTCGAGCGCCGCGGGCCGCCCCAGCGCCTCGTCGACCCGGCACAGCAGCCGGGCCACGGCCCCCGCGAACAGCGGTGAGGCGTGCACCGACGTACGGAAGTGCCCGGCGGGGCCCTCCGGCCGACGGTAGAAGCCTTCCGGCCCGTACAGGGCGGTCCGGGCCGCCGCCCCCCAACCGCGCCAACCGCCTTCCGCCCCCGCCGTCACCGGCGCCCCCCGCTCGTCGTCGCTGTCACGGAGCCAGGTTAAGCGCGCGGATATGCCGGGCCTCCACCTTGCGGAGTACGCGTGCCGATCGGGGATCGGCCCTCCGGTTGACCCCTGCACGCATTCTGCTTCCCTACGCTGGGTCACGTGCAGCGCCTCTATGATTTTCTCCGCAGACACCCGACATGGGTCGACGGCTTCTGGGCCGTGGTCCTGTTCGGGATTTCGTTGTTCAGCGGAGCGCCCGTCGAGGAGGGCCACGGGACCCCGCCGAAGGCCCTGGCCGTACCGCTCATGCTGCTGCTGTCGCTGGTCGTCGCGCTGCGCCGCCGGATGCCGGAGCGGATGCTGGTCCTGGCCGTCGTGGTGGGCCTGCTCCAGGTGGTCCTGAACGTGGCGACGGCACCCGCCGACTTCGCCCTGCTGGTGATCGTCTACACGGTCGCCGCCGTCGGCGCCCGCTGGGCCTCCCGGCTGGCGCTGGCCGCCGGCCTGTGCGCGGCTCCCGTGGCGCAGGCGCGCTGGCCGTTCGAGGACGTGAGCGTGGCGGGCAACATCGCCATGGTGATATTCCAGACCGTGCCCTTCGCCCTCGCCTGGGTGCTCGGCGACTCCATGCGCACCCGGCGTGCCTACTTCGCCCAGCTGGAGGAGCGCGCCGCCCGGCTGGAGAAGGAGCGCGAGGCGCAGGCCAAGGTCGCGGTCGCCGCCGAACGCGCCCGCATAGCGCGTGAACTGCACGACGTCGTCGCCCACAACGTGTCGGTGATGGTGGTCCAGGCCGACGGCGCCGCCTACGTCCTCGACGCCGCGCCCGACCAGGCGAAGAAGGCCCTGGAGACCATCTCCTCCACCGGCCGCCAGGCCCTCGCCGAGATGCGCCGCCTGCTCGGCGTGCTGCGCACCGGCGAGCACGAGGAGGCCGGCGAGTACGTGCCGCAGCCCGACGTGCAGCAGATCGAGGACCTCGTCGCGCAGTGCCGGGAGGCCGGACTGCCGGTGGACTTCAAGGTCGAGGGCACCCCGCGCCCGCTGCCCAGCGGCGTCGAACTCACCGCGTACCGCATCGTGCAGGAGGCGCTCACCAACACCCGCAAGCACGGCGGGCCCAACACGGGCGCCAGTGTGCGCCTGGTGTACTTCGACGACGGTCTCGGCCTGCTGGTCGAGGACGACGGCAAGGGCGCCCCGCACGAGCTGTACGAGGAGGGCGGGTTCGACGGCCAGGGCCACGGTCTGATCGGCATGCGCGAGCGGGTCGGTATGGTCGGCGGCACCCTGGACGCGGGTCCGCGGCCGGGCGGAGGATTCCGCATCAGTGTTCTGCTGCCGCTCAAACCCGGCCCCTGACACCCGGACGCTTGCGTACGCCCTTCGTTGACACCTGTAACACTGGCCTGGAACCGGACTGGAAGAGGACCCGATGGCGATCCGCGTGATGCTCGTCGACGACCAGGTGCTGCTGCGCACCGGGTTCCGGATGGTGCTCGACGCCCAGCCGGACATGGAGGTCGTGGCGGAGGCGGGCGACGGCGTGGAGGCCCTCCAGGTGCTGCGTGCCACCCCCGTCGACGTGGTGCTCATGGACGTCCGGATGCCGAAGCTGGACGGGGTGGAGACGACCCGCCGGATCTGCGCGGACACGGACCCGCCGAAGGTGCTGATCCTGACCACCTTCGACCTCGACGAGTACGCCTTCTCCGGGCTGAAAGCGGGCGCCTCCGGCTTCATGCTCAAGGACGTGCCCCCCGGCGAACTGCTCGCCGCCATCCGCGCGGTGCACAGTGGTGACGCCGTGGTCGCGCCGTCCACCACCCGCCGGCTCCTGGACCGCTTCGCCCCCATGCTGCCGACCACCGCCGAGCAGCCCCGGCACAAGGCGCTGGAGCGGCTCACCGAGCGGGAGCGGGAGGTCATGGTGCTGGTCGCGCAGGGCCTGTCCAACGGCGAGATCGCGGCCCGGCTGGTGCTGTCGGAGGCGACGGTGAAGACGCACGTGGGCCGCATCCTGACCAAGCTGGGGCTGCGGGACCGGGTGCAGGTGGTGGTCCTCGCCTACGAGACGGGACTGGTACGGGCCGGCGGACACGGCTGACCGGGGGCCCCGGCGTCGGTAGGGTCGGCGCATGCTGCTGTGGATCAACGGCCCTTTCGGGGGCGGTAAGACACAAACCGCGTACGAGATACACCGTCGTCTCCCGAGCAGCGTCATCTGCGACCCGGAGCACGCCGGATTCGGGCTGCGCCGCATGCTGCCGCCCGAACTGCGGGGAGACTTCCGGGATCTGCCCTCCTGGCGGCAGGGCGTCGTCGAGGTCCTCGACCTCGTCCTGACCCGGCACGACGGCGTCGTGATCGCGCCGATGACGGTCACGGACTCCGGCCACTTCGCCGAGACGGTCGGCCGGCTGCGCGAACTCGGCCACGACGTAAACCACTTCGCCCTCCTCGCCGAACGGGAGACGGTGCTGAGGCGGCTGCGCGAACGCGGCCTCGGACGCCTGCTGCGCTCCGCCACCGGGAAGAACGCCTTTCTGCGCCGCGAGAGTTGGGCCGTGCAGCAGCTCGACCACTGTCTGGAGCGGCTCGCCGAACCGGAGTTCGCCGAGCATCTGTGGACGGACCGCACCACCGTGCCGAAGACGGCGGACCGCATCGCCGTACTGGCGGGGCTGGAGCTGCGCCCCAACCGTGAGGGCCCGCTGCGCACCCGGCTGCGGCAGGCGCGCGTCGGACTCCGGCACATCCGCTTCGACTGAGGCTCCCGCTGACGCCACGGGCGCTACCGCCCGGCCGTCCCCGTCGTCGTCGCCGTCAGCCGGTTCACGAAGTCCGCGGCCGCCGTCCGCACGTCGTCGGGGGTCCACTCCAGGCCGGCCGCCCGCACGTACACCTCGGTGAGCGCCAGGCCGGGGCCCCGCTGCTCCCAGCCGTTGGCGAACAGCATGGTCCCCGTCTCCTCGGCCGTGCGGACCGCCGCCTGTGCGAGGGTCTCCGCGTCGTACGGCAGCCACACCTGGAAGTCGTGGGTGTGCGGCACCTCGGGATGGACGCGTGTCCACGGCACCCCTGCCGTGGCCAGGCCCTCGCGCAGCGCGGCGGCCACCACGCGCGCGTGGGTGACGTACTCCGGCAGCCGGGGCAGCTCCCGCTCCAGGCCGATCAGGGCCGACAACGCGGTCGGGAACTGCTGGAAGGCGGTGCCGCCGTACCGGTGCCGCCAGGCCTTCGCCTCCGCCACCAGCGCCCTGGGACCGGCGAGGGCCGCGCCGCCGAAGCCGTCGAGCGACTTGTAGAACGACACGTAGACGCTGTCCGCCAGGCCGGCGATCTCGTCCAGTGGCCGGCCGAAGTGGACGGCGCACTCCCACAGCCGGGCCCCGTCGAAGTGCACCACGGCCTCGCGTTCCCGCGCGGCGTCCACCACTTCGGTGAGCTCCTCCCAGGTGGGCAGCAGGAAACCGGCGTCCCGGAGGGGGAGCTCCAGCATCAGCGCGCCGAAGGGCTCCTCGAAGTCCCGCACCTCGGCTGCGGTCGGCGTCCGGGGCTCGCTCGTCACCCGCACCGGACGCAACCCGGCGACCCGGCTGAACGCGTTCCGCTCGTGGACCTCGGGGTGGCTGAGCCCGTGCAGGGCGACGACGGGGTTGCCGGTACGGCCCGCCCAGCAGCGCAGCCCCACCTGCTGGGCCATCGTGCCGGTCGGGAAGAACGCGGCGGCCTCGGTGCCGAGGAGCCCGGCGACCCGCTCCTCCAGCGCCTCGACGACACCGTCGCCGTACAGGTCGGACGCCTCGTCCAGGTCGTACCGGCCGTCCGCCTCCGCCAGCAGCGCCAGCCGTTCCCGGAGCGTGCCCAGGAACCCGGGGCGGGCGAGGACGCGCGGGGCACCGCGGTAGGCGGCGACCCGCCGTTCGCGGAGCTCGCGGTGCGGCTCCCCGCCGGGTTCGGCTCTCCGTTCCCTGCCGGTGCGCCGCTCGTCCTGTCCCGCCGTGCCGTTCCCCGCCGTGTCACCCATGCCCGGGATCATCCCCCGCGCGGGGGAGCGAGGGCAGCAGAGTTTCCGTTCCGCGTTCCGCGTTCCGCACACGACGGCGCCACGAAGCGGGCACAGAGTGCACAACGGCGACGGCGCGGCCGAACACCCGGGGAACCGATCGCGTTAGCATGACGAGAAATCGTCCGGTACCCCGAGCGGACTGGAACGGGAAGGCCGCCGTCGCGTGAACACAGCCCCACAGCCGGATCCCAGGGACCGCCCCGCGCGGCTCACCGTCGGCGTCGTCGGCGCCGGGCGGGTGGGCCCGGCCCTGGCCGCGTCCCTCCAACTCGCCGGACACCGCCCGGTGGCCGTCTCCGCCGTCTCCGCCGCGTCCAGGAGACGCGCCGAGCAACTGCTCCCCGGCGTACCGGTGGTCCCGCCCGCCGAGGTGCTGGAGCGGGCCGAGCTGGTGCTGCTGACCGTCCCGGACGACGCGCTGCCCGAACTGGTCTCCGGGCTCGCCGGGACGGGTGCGGTACGGCCGGGGCAACTCCTCGTGCACACCTCCGGGCGGTACGGCGCGAAGGTGCTGGACCCCGCCCTGCGGGCCGGGGCGCTGCCGCTGGCCCTGCACCCGGCGATGACGTTCACCGGGACCCCCGTGGACGTGCAGCGGCTCGCCGGGTGTTCCTTCGGCGTGACGGCGCCCGAGGAGCTGCGGCTGGCCGCCGAGGCGCTGGTGATCGAGATGGGCGGCGAGCCGGAGTGGATCGCCGAGGAGAACCGCCCGCTCTACCACGCGGCCCTCGCCCTGGGCGCCAACCACCTGGTCACCCTGGTCGCGCAGTCCCTGGAACTGCTGCGCACCGCCGGGGTCGGGGCACCCGACCGGATGCTCGGCCCGCTGCTCGGCGCGGCCCTGGACAACGCCCTGCGCTCCGGCGACGCGGCCCTCACCGGCCCCGTCGCGCGCGGTGACGCCGGCACCGTCTCCGCGCACGTCGCCGAGTTGCGGCGGCACGCCCCGCAGGCCGTCGCCGGCTATCTGGCGATGGCCCGCGCGACCGCGGACCGCGCCCTCGCCCACGGCCTGCTGAAGCCGGAGCTCGCCGAGGACCTGCTCGGGGTACTCGCCGGCGGGACCACGGGCGCCTCCGGCGACACGGGCGCCTCCGGTGAAGGCGAAGGCGAAGGGGAATCCCGATGACCACCACCCTGCTGCGCACCGCCGGTGAACTGCACGCCCGCGCGCGTACGGGCCGCCGCGCCGTGGTGATGACCATGGGCGCCCTGCACGAGGGCCACGCCACCCTGATCCGCGCCGCACGCGACATCGCGGGCGCCGACGGCGAGGTGGTGGTCACCGTCTTCGTCAACCCGCTGCAGTTCGGCGAGGGCGAGGACCTCGACCGGTACCCGCGCACCCTGGACGCCGATCTCGACGTCGCCGGACGGGCGGGCGCCGACGTCGTCTTCGCCCCGTCGGCCGACGAGGTCTACCCGGGCGGCGAGCCCCAGGTCCGGATCAGCGCCGGCCCCATGGGCGAACGCCTGGAAGGCGCCGCCCGCCCCGGTCACTTCGACGGCATGCTCACCGTCGTCGCCAAACTGCTGCACCTCACGCGCCCCGACGTCGCCCTGTACGGCCAGAAGGACGCCCAGCAGCTCGCCCTGATCCGCCGCATGGTGCGCGACCTGAACTTCGGCGTCGACATCGTCGGAGTCCCCACCGTCCGCGAGGAC
Organism: Streptomyces sp. TE5632; assembly: GCF_054061295.1. NCBI lineage: Bacteria > Bacillati > Actinomycetota > Actinomycetes > Kitasatosporales > Streptomycetaceae > Streptomyces > Streptomyces sp. TE5632. The sequence continues at coordinate 2,996,560 of NZ_JBSSEA010000003.1, forward strand.
GACGGACTGGCCCTGTCCAGCCGCAACCGCTATCTCTCCGCCGCGGAGCGGCGCACCGCCCTCGCACTGTCCGGCGCGCTGTTCGCCGGCCGGGACCGGCACGCCGCGCAGGAGGCGCTGCGCGCGCGGGCCCGCGAGGTGCCCTCCACGCGCGCGCGTGCCGAGGCGCTCAGCGCGCTGGGCGAGTCCCGCGCGGCGGCCGACGCGCACGCCGTCGCCACGGCGGCCGGCCCGGCGGCCGTCCGTGCCGCCGCCCGCCAGGTCCTCGACGGGGCCGCCCGCCTCACCCCGCCGCTCACCCTGGACTACCTGGCCCTGGTCGACCCCTCGGACTTCACCGAGATCGGCGACGGCTTCGCCGGCGAAGCCGTCCTCGCCGTGGCCGCCCGGGTCGGGACGACCCGCCTGATCGACAACGTCCCCCTGACCTTCGGCACTCTCGGAGCCGCCTCGTGACCAGCACCGGCATACGACTGCACGCGCCCGCGCCCGGGTGGTCCATCGACGCGGACGTCGTGGTCGTCGGCTCCGGTGTCGCCGGACTGACCGCGGCGCTGCGCTGCGAGGCCGCCGGGCTGGCCACCGTCGTCGTCACCAAGGCCCGGCTCGACGACGGCTCCACCCGCTGGGCCCAGGGCGGCATCGCCGCGGCCCTCGGCGAGGGGGACACCCCCGAGCAGCACCGGGACGACACCCTGGTGGCCGGCGCGGGCCTGTGCGACGAGGAAGCGGTCCGCATCCTCGTCACCGAGGGCCCCGACGCCGTACGCCGGCTCATCGCCACCGGCGCCCACTTCGACGAGTCCTCCGAGGGCGGCCTGGAACTGACCCGTGAGGGCGGTCACCACCGCCGGCGCATCGCGCACGCGGGCGGGGACGCAACCGGCGCGGAGATCTCCCGCGCGCTGGTGGAGGCCGTACGTACGGTCGGGAGGGGCGAGCGCGAAGCGCTCTCGGGCAAGGGCGGTGGTGGGCGACGGGCGGGAATGCGCACCATCGAGAACGCGCTCGTCCTGGACCTGCTGACGGACGCCGAGGGCCGCACCGCGGGTGTGACCCTGCACGTCATGGGGGAGGGCCAGCACGACGGCGTGGGGGCCGTGCACGCCCCCGCGGTGGTGCTCGCGACCGGCGGCATGGGCCAGGTGTTCAGCGCGACCACGAACCCCTCCGTCTCCACCGGCGACGGTGTGGCGCTGGCCCTGCGCGCGGGCGCCGAGGTCAGCGACCTCGAGTTCGTCCAGTTCCACCCGACCGTCCTGTTCCTCGGCCCCGACGCGGAGGGCCAGCAGCCCCTGGTCTCCGAGGCGGTACGCGGCGAGGGCGCCCACCTGGTCGACGCCGACGGCGTGCGCTTCATGGTGGGGCAGCACGAGCTCGCCGAGCTCGCCCCGCGCGACATCGTCGCCAAGGGCATCATGCGCCGGATGCGGGAGCGGAACGCCGAGCACATGTACCTCGACGCCCGCCACTTCGGCGCCGAGATGTGGGAGCACCGCTTCCCGACGATCCTCGCGGCCTGCCGCGCCCACGGCATCGACCCGGTCACCGAGCCCGTCCCGGTCGCCCCGGCCGCCCACTACGCCTCCGGCGGCGTCCGCACCGACTCCCGGGGCCGCACCACCGTCCCCGGTCTGTACGCGTGCGGGGAGGTCGCCTGCACCGGCGTGCACGGCGCCAACCGGCTCGCCTCCAACTCCCTCCTGGAGGGCCTGGTCTACGCCGAGCGCATCGCCGCCGACATCGCCGCGAGCCGGACCGGGAACACCCTCCGCGCGCGCGTGCCCCAGCCCCTCCCGCAGGCCGACCGACCCGGGCACCCCCTGCTCCCCCCGGAGGCCCGCTCCACCATCCAGCGGATCATGACCCGGGGAGCCGGTGTGCTGCGCTCCGCCGACTCGCTCGCCCGGGCCGCCGACGGGCTCCAGCGGCTGCACGCCGACGCCCGCGACGCCCTCGACGAGAACGGCAAGACCGCCGAGCCCGGCGTCGACACCTGGGAGGTCACCAACCTCCTGTGCGTGGCCCGCGTCCTGGTCGCCGCCGCGCGGCAGCGCGAGGAGACCCGCGGCTGCCACTGGCGCGAGGACCGGCCCGAGCGCGACGACACCGCCTGGCGCCGGCACATCGTCGTACGGCTGAATCCGGACCGCACGCTGGCGGCGCACACCACCGACGCCACAGACTTCCCCCCGACCCTCCCCCTCCAGGCCCCCCAGGAGCAGTGACTGCCGTGACCACCCCAGATCTTCCCCTCGTCCCGTCCGGTGGCTGCGGCGACGGCTGCGCCTGCGGCGCGGACTCCGACGAAGCCCACGACGGCTACGACGGCTACGACGGCTACGACGACTACACGGAGTGCGGCCTCGACCCCGCGCTCGCCCAGCTCCTGGCCGACGCCGGTCTGGACCCGGTGGAGGTCGAGGACATCGCCCAGGTCGCCATCCAGGAGGACCTGGCGGGCGGCGTGGACGTGACGACGGTCGCGACCATCCCGGAGGACGCCGTCGCCACCGCCGACTTCACCGCGCGGGAAGCGGGCGTCGTGGCGGGCCTGAGGATCGCCGAGGCCGTCATGTCGGTGGTCTGCACGGCGGAGTTCGAGGTCGAACGGCACGTGGAGGACGGCGACCGGGTGGAGGCCGGCGACAAGCTGCTCTCCGTCACCGCCCGCACCCGGGACCTCCTCACGGCGGAGCGCAGTGCCCTGAACCTCCTGTGCCGTCTGTCGGGCGTCGCGACGGCCACGCGCGCGTGGGCGGACGTCCTGGAGGGCACCCGGGCCGAGGTCCGCGACACCCGCAAGACCACCCCGGGCCTGCGCTCCCTGGAGAAGTTCGCCGTGCGCTGCGGCGGCGGCGTCAACCACCGCATGTCGCTCTCCGACGCGGCCCTGGTCAAGGACAACCACGTCATCGCCGCGGGCGGTGTCGCCCAGGCATTCCAGGCGGTCCGGGAGCGCTTCCCCGACGTACCGATCGAGGTCGAGGTCGACACCCTGCACCAGCTCCGTGAGGTCGTGGACGCCGGCGCCGACCTGATCCTGCTGGACAACTTCACGCCCGGTGAGTGCGAGGAGGCCGTGGCCGTCGTCGCCGGCCGGGCCGCGCTGGAGGCGTCCGGCCGGCTCACCCTCGGCAACGCCAAGGCGTACGCCGACACGGGAGTCGACTACCTCGCCGTGGGAGCCCTCACCCACTCCTCGCCGATCCTGGACATCGGCCTGGACCTGCGGGAAGCGGAGTAGGGGCCGGCCATGCTGCTGACGATCGACGTGGGCAACACCCACACCGTCCTGGGGCTGTTCGACGGCGAGGACATCGTCGAACACTGGCGGATCTCCACCGACCCGCGCCGTACGGCCGACGAGTTCGCGGTCCTGCTCCAGGGCCTGATGGGCATGCACCCCCTGCTCGGCGACGAACTGGGTGACGGCATCGACGGCATCGCCATCTGCGCGACGGTCCCCTCCGTCCTGCAGGAACTCCGTGAGGTGACCCGCCGCTACTACGGAGACGTGCCCGCGGTGCTGGTCGAGCCGGGCGTGAAGACGGGCGTGCCGATCCAGTTCGACAACCCCAAGGAGGTCGGCGCCGACCGCATCATCAACGCGGTCGCGGCGAACGAGCTCTACGGCGGTCCGGCGATCGTCGTCGATTTCGGCACCGCCACCACCTTCGACGCGATCTCGGTGCGCGGGGAGTACGTCGGCGGGGTCATCGCGCCCGGCATCGAGATCTCGGTGGAGGCCCTCGGGGTAAGGGCCGCGCAGCTGCGCAAGATCGAGGTGGCGCGGCCCCGGAGCGTGATCGGCAAGAACACGGTCGAGGCGATGCAGTCCGGCATCGTCTACGGCTTCGCCGGCCAGGTGGACGGCGTGGCCCGCCGGATGGCCCGCGAGCTCTCCGACGACCCCGACCAGGTGACCGTCATCGCGACGGGCGGACTGGCGCCGATGGTCCTGGGCGAGAGCGCGGTCATCGACGAGCACGAGCCCTGGCTGACCCTCATCGGCCTGCGCCTGGTCTACGAACGGAACGTGTCGCGGATGTGAGGGAGCGGGCGGACGCCTTCCACCTGGGTGGACGCCCCACGCCACACCCATTCGCTATGCGAGGTTTGTCTGATTAGCGCGTATCGTCACGGCATGCCCACGCCCTACGGAACGCGCGGCGGCATGGTGTTCGGCGCGGAGGAGCTGCGTGTGCTCCGCCGTGCCCTCGCCCTCGCCCTGCACCCCACGTCCGCCTCGGCCGAAGACGTCCAGGACTGCCTCCGCCTCGCCGACTCCCTCGACGAGGCGATGCGGGAGTACACCAGGCTGCGCGCCTTCCTGGTGGCCGACCTCGGCCGCTACCGCGCCGCCCTCCCCGGCACCGCCGCCGGCTACCTCGCGCTCCTGGAGGAGGCGCTGGGCGCCGGATACCGCCCCGACCCCGACGACCTCGCCGCGCTCCGGGCGCTGCGCGGCAACCCCACCGCCGCCGCCCTCCTGGACCGCTGCCGGCTCCTCGCCGAGCAGGACGTACGCGCCCGCCTCGCCGGCCGTGCGGTCCCTGCCGCCGCCCCCCTGCCCGGCGTCCCGGTCTCCCGCACCCGGCTTCTCGCCCTGCCGGGCGGCCAGGCTCAGGACGCCGAGGGTGCCGAGGGCTCGGAGAAGCCGGAGAAGCCCGAGAGGGCCGAGAGGACCGAGAGGACCGAGAAGAAGCCGGAGCGCGAGCCGTCCGCCCCGCGGCCCGAGCCCGCGCCGAACCCGGCTCCCGCCCCCGGTGCGCCGAAGCCCGGCCGCCCCTTTCCCACCCCGGGCGAGGTCTTCCCCCGCCGCAAGCCGGCTCCGCCCCCGTCGGGCCGGAGGCTGGCCGCGGGCTGAAAAACCCGCCGCACCGCGCACACCCCGGCCCGGCCGTCCGTCGCGCCCTGGCTACCCTGGACCCATGGAATACGTCGCCGCGTTGCTGCCCTCGGCCGTCATGGCCGCCCTCTTCATCGCTGTGATCCGGGTGATCGTGAAAACCCAGGGCGGCGCCAACAAGGCCAAGGAGGACGCCGCCGTGGACGCGGCCCTCGCCCGCGCGGAGGGCGCCCGGCAGTCCTCCGCCGGGGCCGACGGCTGACCGGGAGCCGGTCCGGGCGTGCGGCTCGGGCGTGGTCGAGCACGGCTCGCGCGCCCTTTTTGTTCGCGTTCGCCGATGTTCGAGCACGTTCGGTGCGCAGCAGGCGGTATTTCCCACTACTGTGCAGTTGTGCCTCGCCCATTGGGAGAACTCGAAGACGCGGTCATGACGCGGGTGTGGAAGTGGAACCGCCCGGTGACCGTTCGGGAAGTCCTGGAAGATCTGCAGAAGGAACGGTCCATCGCGTACACCACGGTGATGACCGTTCTGGACAATCTCCATCAGAAGGGCTGGGTGCGCCGTGAGGCGGAAGGCCGGGCCTATCGATATGAGGCGGTCTCCACCCGCGCCGCCTATGCCGCCGCGCTGATGAACGAGGCGTGGTCGCAGAGTGACAACGCCGCCGCCGCACTCGTCGCCTTCTTCGGCATGATGAGCGAGGAACAGCGTCAGTCCCTCACGGACGCGGTACGCGTTGTCGGGCTGCCGGAAACGACGGAACAACCCCGCCCGACCGAACAACCCGGATCTGCTCGACAACCCGGCCCGGCGGAACCTCCGGGCGAGAACCCCGCCTCCGCAGAGGGCCGCGGCGGGCGATAGCGTCCGCTCATGTCAGCAGACAGCCCCGATGCCACCGCGAAAGCCATCACCGTCCGCCGGGCCCGCACCAGCGATGTCCCGGCCGTGCGCCGCCTCCTGGACGCCTACGTCCGCAAGGGCATCCTGCTCGACAAAGCAACGGTGACGCTTTACGAGGCGATCCAGGAGTTCTGGATCGCGGAACGGGACGACAACGCCGAGGTGGTCGGCTGCGGCGCGCTGCATGTGATGTGGGAAGACCTCGCGGAAGTCCGTACTCTCGCCGTGAAGCCCGGTCTGAAGGGCGCCGGTGTGGGCCACCACTTGCTGGAGAAGTTGCTGCAGACCGCCCGCTGGCTCGGTGTTCGCCGGGTTTTCTGTCTGACCTTCGAAGTCGAGTTCTTCGGCAGGCACGGCTTCGTGGAGATCGGTGAGACACCGGTCGACACCGATGTGTACGCCGAGCTGCTGCGTTCCTATGACGAGGGAGTCGCGGAGTTCCTGGGTCTCGAACGAGTGAAACCGAACACCCTGGGCAACAGCCGGATGCTTCTGCATCTGTGATCGTCGCCGTTCCGTACCCGTGTTCCGTGCCCGATGCCATGCGGCGGAGGGCCCGCGCGCAACGCCAAGACATATTCCGCATCGCGTCCTTGCCCTCGTTCCCTATGTCCGAAACGCGCACGTTTTCGGGCTGAGGGAGGGTGGCGGCCCTCTCCCCGGGGTTTGTGTTTTTTCGTCAAAAGCGGTTTGCTTTCCGAGGTACTGCAGTAGTTCATATAACAAGGGGACGGCGATACGGCGGATGCCGGTACATCCCGGTCCTCAAGTTGTCGATGAAAGGAAATCCGGTGGCACAGAAGGTTCAGGTCCTTCTTGTCGACGACCTCGACGGCGGCGAGGCGGACGAGACCGTGACGTTCGCGTTGGACGGCAAGACATACGAGATCGATCTCACCACCGCCAATGCGGACAAGCTCCGCGGCCTTCTCGAGCCTTACGTGAAGGGCGGCCGTCGTACGGGAGGCCGTGCTTCGGGTGGTCGCGGAAAGGCCCGCGCTTCTTCCGGCGGCAACCAGGACACCGCGGCGATCCGCGCCTGGGCGAAGGCGAACGGTCACGAGGTCAACGACCGCGGCCGTGTTCCCGCGGCCATTCGCGAGGCCTACGAGCGGGCGAACGGCTGAGCGTCGGTTCGACCGGCCTCGCGCATGTCGGCCGACGGCCGGTCGCCGGCGCGCAGCAGTCGAACGCGGTGGCACTGAGTGGCCACCGTGCTCACCAGTCGTACGAGATCGGGGGCGCCGTCCCGGCCCCCCGTCGCCGACAGCGTCGGCAGCGAGGCCTCGACCTCGTGCCCCGGCCCGGGGGGTCGCAGCCAGACGGCGGCCCCCTGTGAACCGGCGCGGCCCGCAGGCGGCCGGAGAGCACCGAGGCCGGCCGCAGGGGGCGGCGGAGCGTCGATGAGACCGCCCGCGCCGATCGCGGCGAGATCGAGGGCCAGCGTGCCCCACTCCAGCCAGTCGAGCAGTCCCGGCAGTTCCTCCGCGCTGCCCGCGGCCACCAGCAGCAGCATCCGGCCGCGCTGCAGGGCCACCGGAAACCCCGTGGCCGCCGGTCCTGGCCGCCGCCCCGCCCGCCCGTCACCCCGCAGGCGCTCCAGTGCCGCGTGTCCCGCCTCGGCGGGTACGTCCAGGACGTCGAAGCGCACTCCCACCGACAGACGCACCGGCTCCCCGGGCACCGTCGGCCAGCCCTGTTCGTTCTCGTACCAGTGCCGAACCGGATCGTTCGGTTCGACTGGTTCGATCGGTTCGTCTGGCTCGCTCGGGCCGACCATGCCAAGTGCAACCGCCGGAAGGCCGTTCGGGTTACGCTGGGTGTATACGCATGCGCACAGAGTGTCGAACAGGGGGCGCGAGGGGCTGCGGGGAGCTGCAAGGTTGTTCGCCCGTAGCGGAGGGAACCCGTGCACTCGGCATGGATTGTCGGTGGCAGCGGGTAAGACATCCCTAGTGGGAGGGGGCGACACGCAGGACGGGGACGTATTCCGTTCGCCATGGGCGTACTGGAGATGGGGGTAACTACCTGGCCTGCGGGAACATCGTCTCGCACCATCGGGTTGGAGCATATGTCGGCGTTCGGGGTCAGGAGGCCATCGAGGGTGTCGGCAGTTGGAATGAGCGGTCCCCGCTTGCGGGACTAAGCTGCGGAAGGACAGGGAGGGGAAGTTCCCCCCACTGCCTGACCGCTCTGAGGAGCGATTAACGATGTTCGAGAGGTTCACCGACCGCGCGCGGCGGGTTGTCGTCCTGGCTCAGGAAGAAGCCCGGATGCTCAACCACAACTACATCGGCACCGAGCACATCCTCCTGGGCCTGATCCACGAGGGTGAGGGTGTCGCCGCCAAGGCCCTTGAGAGCCTCGGGATTTCGCTCGAGGCGGTCCGCCAGCAGGTGGAGGAGATCATCGGCCAGGGGCAGCAGGCGCCGTCCGGCCACATCCCCTTCACTCCCCGTGCCAAGAAGGTGCTCGAGCTGTCGCTCCGCGAGGCGCTGCAGCTGGGTCACAACTACATCGGTACGGAGCACATCCTGCTCGGCCTGATCCGTGAGGGCGAGGGCGTCGCCGCCCAGGTCCTGGTCAAGCTGGGCGCAGATCTGAACCGGGTGCGGCAGCAGGTCATCCAGCTGCTCTCCGGTTACCAGGGCAAGGAGACCGCCACCGCCGGCGGTCCTGCCGAGGGCACCCCCTCCACGTCCCTGGTCCTCGACCAGTTCGGCCGGAACCTCACCCAGGCCGCTCGTGAGTCCAAGCTCGACCCGGTCATCGGGCGCGAGAAGGAGATCGAGCGGGTCATGCAGGTGCTGTCCCGCCGTACCAAGAACAACCCGGTGCTGATCGGTGAGCCCGGCGTCGGCAAGACCGCCGTCGTCGAGGGCCTCGCCCAGGCCATCGTCAAGGGCGAGGTGCCCGAGACCCTCAAGGACAAGCACCTCTACACCCTGGACCTCGGTGCCCTGGTCGCCGGCTCCCGCTACCGCGGTGACTTCGAGGAGCGCCTGAAGAAGGTGCTCAAGGAGATCCGCACCCGCGGTGACATCATCCTGTTCATCGACGAGCTGCACACGCTGGTCGGTGCGGGTGCCGCCGAGGGCGCCATCGACGCGGCCTCCATCCTGAAGCCGATGCTGGCCCGTGGTGAGCTGCAGACCATCGGCGCCACCACGCTGGACGAGTACCGCAAGCACCTGGAGAAGGACGCGGCCCTGGAGCGCCGCTTCCAGCCGATCCAGGTCGCCGAGCCGTCCCTGCCGCACACCATCGAGATCCTCAAGGGCCTGCGTGACCGGTACGAGGCGCACCACCGCGTCTCCATCACCGACGAGGCGCTGGTCCAGGCGGCCACGCTGGCCGACCGGTACATCTCGGACCGCTTCCTCCCGGACAAGGCGATCGACCTGATCGACGAGGCCGGTTCCCGGATGCGTATCCGTCGGATGACCGCGCCGCCGGACCTGCGCGAGTTCGACGAGAAGATCGCCGGTGTCCGCCGGGACAAGGAGTCCGCGATCGACTCGCAGGACTTCGAGAAGGCCGCCTCGCTGCGTGACAAGGAGAAGCAGCTCCTGGCCGCCAAGGCGAAGCGGGAGAAGGAGTGGAAGGCCGGCGACATGGACGTCGTCGCCGAGGTCGACGGCGATCTGATCGCCGAGGTCCTCGCCACGGCCACCGGCATCCCGGTCTTCAAGCTGACCGAGGAGGAGTCCTCGCGTCTGCTGCGCATGGAGGACGAGCTCCACAAGCGGGTCATCGGCCAGATCGACGCCGTCAAGGCGCTGTCCAAGGCGATCCGCCGTACGCGTGCCGGTCTGAAGGACCCGAAGCGTCCCGGTGGTTCGTTCATCTTCGCCGGTCCGTCCGGTGTCGGTAAGACCGAGCTGTCCAAGGCCCTCGCCGAGTTCCTGTTCGGTGACGAGGACGCGCTGATCTCCCTCGACATGTCGGAGTTCAGCGAGAAGCACACGGTCTCGCGCCTCTTCGGTTCGCCCCCCGGTTACGTGGGCTACGAGGAGGGCGGTCAGCTGACGGAGAAGGTGCGCCGCAAGCCGTTCTCGGTCGTCCTCTTCGACGAGGTCGAGAAGGCCCACCCGGACATCTTCAACTCGCTGCTGCAGATCCTGGAGGACGGTCGCCTGACCGACTCCCAGGGCCGGGTCGTGGACTTCAAGAACACGGTCATCATCATGACGACCAACCTCGGCACCCGGGACATCTCCAAGGGCTTCAACCTGGGCTTCGCCGCCGCGGGCGACAAGAAGACCAACTACGAGCGCATGAAGAACAAGGTGTCGGACGAGCTCAAGCAGCACTTCCGTCCCGAGTTCCTCAACCGTGTCGACGACGTCGTCGTCTTCCCGCAGCTCACCCCGGAGGACATCCTCGCGATCGTCGACCTGATGATCGACAAGGTGGACGAGCGCCTGAAGGACCGGGACATGGGCATCGAGCTCTCCCAGTCCGCCAAGGAGCTGCTGTCCAAGAGGGGCTACGACCCCGTGCTGGGCGCCCGGCCGCTGCGCCGGACCATCCAGCGCGAGATCGAGGACTCGCTGTCGGAGAAGATCCTCTTCGGCGAGCTGCGCCCCGGTCACATCGTGGTCGTGGACACCGAGGGCGAGGGCGAGACCGCCACCTTCACCTTCCGCGGTGAGGAGAAGTCGGCCCTGCCCGACGTCCCGCCGATCGAGCAGGCGGCCGGTGGCACCGGCCCGAACCTCAGCAAGGAAGCGTAAGCGTCACGGCAGCCGAAAGGGGCCGGTGCCCGAGCAGGGCACCGGCCCCTTCCGCATGCCCGGACGCCCCGTGCCTACGACAGCTGACCGTCGTAGTCCGGCAGCTTGTAGGTCCTCTCGGCATGGCCGCCCGACAGGTCGGTGGCGCTGTTGCCGATGTTGGCGATGATCGTGTAGCCCTTCGACTCGATGTCGACGCGCTGTGCCGTCTTGTACTCGGCCACGTTCCGGAACAGGTCGAAGAAGCCGCGGACGTAGAGCCCGGCGGACTCGTATCCGGCGTGGTCGAGGTTGAAGGCGGTGGGGGCGTGGATGATGCCCGGCCGTGCGGTCACGAAGAACACCGCGACACCGCGCTCCTGGGCGTACTCGGCGACCTCCAGGACCGGCTCGTTGGCCGGCTGCGGGAAGCTGAACCCGAAGTCGGTCTCCAGCGCGGTGTTGTCGATGTCGAGGACGACCGCCTGCTTCTCGCCCGGCCTCGGTGCCGCGATGCGCTGCTTCAGCTGGGGCAGGGCCTGGTCCATGACTGCCCGGCAGTCCCGCTGCCAGGTCTCGTAGTCGACGGCTGCGGCTGCTGTCGCGGCTGTCGCGGTGGCGGTCGCCGAGGCGGCAGCCGTCGTGGTGGTGGTCGCGGGAGTGCCGGAGGTGCTCGAGGCCTGGGCGGGGACGGCCAGGGCCATCAGGGCCGCGGCGGACACGGCGGTCACCGATGCGCGGCGCAGCCAGGGGCGTCGGCTTCTCATGTGGTGGGGGGTCCTCTCACGCTCATAACGCTGTCGACATGTCGTGTGCATGCTCGTCTGTGAGGGTGGCGCGAGGGGAACCGTAGGGTTACCGGACGGTAGGTGGCTAGAGGCGCACGCCACATTTATGGAATGTCCGATCCGGACTTCCGGTGACATGCTGCACAGGCGTTTTGTCCGGTACTAGCCGAAATAGTGGCAAAGAGCCGTGAGGTAAAGCGGACATTTGGATTGAAGCTCTGATCGATCAGCCTTAAATGGGGCTTTCGTGCCGTGTGCCGACTGTGTCAAGAGACGTGCATCTCATGGCGGAAGTACGAACTTCCGTCGTAGATGACCCCCTTTGTGGCTTTGTGGGTGGACGGGTTACCAAGGGATGGCCACTGCAGCGCGGACCTGTTCGCCGGGTGGTTTTCCCTTGCCCCCTCCCCCATGAGGTTTCGATGTTCCAGCGCGTCACGTCCCGTTCCTTCCTCGCGTCCCACCTCCGCACCCGTGCTGCCGTTCTGGCCGCCGGTGTCGGGGTCTCGGCCGTCGCGGGAGTCGGGATCGCGGCCGCCGCCAACAACACGGCCGCCACCGCCACCACCGCCACCACCAGCGCCAGCGCCACCGCCGTGCAGGCCCAGGCGGCCGCCCAGGCCAAGGCCGCGCAGACCAAGGCCGTCGAGGCGAAGAAGGCGGCCGAGACGAAGAAGGCGGCCGAGGTGAAGAAGGCCGCTCAGCCCGCCAAGAAGGCCGCCTCCTGGGTCAGCCCGGTGAAGAACTACACGATCTCCGCGAGCTACGCCCAGGCCGGCGGCATGTGGCAGTCCGCCCACAGCGGTCAGGACTACGCCGTGCCGAACGGCACCGAGGTCGTGGCCACGCACGGCGGCACGGTCGTGAAGGCGGGCGGCAACGGCGCCGGCGACGGTCCGGCGTACGGCAACGCCGTCGTCATCAACCACGGCAACGGCGCGTACTCCCAGTACGCCCACCTCTCCCAGGTGCACGTGCAGCCCGGCCAGGTCGTCAAGACCGGCCAGAAGATCGCCCTGTCCGGCAACACGGGCAACTCCAGCGGTCCCCACCTGCACTTCGAGGTCCGGACCAGCCCGAACTACGGCTCCGCCATCGACCCGGTGAAGTTCCTGAGCGGCAAGGGCGTCCAGCTCTGAGATCCCGCCCCGAGAGCCGGCCCTGTGTACCCAGCGTCGTGTACCCAGTGCTGCGAACTCTCCGGATGGCCGACCCGGCACCCCGGGTCTCCGGGCCCTCCGGTGCCCCGATGGGCCCGAGTGACCGGATCGAAGGACGTCGATCCGGCCCGGCACCGCGATGAGCGAACCGGCCTGACCTTCCGCGCATGTCCTCCAAGCCCTCCGTCGGGTTCTCCCGGCCGGAGGGCTTTCGGCGTCCGCGTGCCCGCCGTGGCGGTTCCTCACGGGGACAGCATCGGGTAGCTCCCCGTGTCCGTCGGCGCGTGTTCCGGCAGCCACAGTACGGCGAGCGCGCCCTCGGCCGGCGCGTCCTTCGGAGCGCCGGCCGGTCGTACGTTGCGGAAGGTGAGCCGTGCTCCCAGCACCCGGGCCTGCCCGGCCGCGATGGTCAGGCCCAGGCCGTGACCGCGGCCGGCCCGGTCCGCGCTGCCGGTGCGGAACCGGCTCGGCCCCTCGGCGAGCAGGTCCGCGGGAAAACCGGGCCCGTGGTCGCGGACCCGGACGACCCGCCCCTCGACGGAGACCTCGATGGGCGGCCTGCCGTGCCGGGCGGCGTTGGCGAGGAGGTTGAAGAGCACCCGCTCCAGCCGCCGCGGGTCGGTGGTGACCTCCGACTCGTGCACCACGCGCACCGTGACGTCCGGGTCCTTCGCCGCGATCCGCCGGGTGACGAACTGGGCCAGCAGTATGTCCTGCAGTTCGGCCCGCTCGGAGGCGCCGTCCAGCCGGGCCACCTCCAGGACGTCCTCGACCAGGGTGCGCATGGCCTTCGCCCGGTCCAGCACCAGTTCGGTCGGCCGGCCCGGCGGCAGCAGTTCGGCGGCGGTCAGCAGGCCGGTCACCGGGGTGCGCAGCTCGTGCGCGATGTCGGCGGTGACCCGGCGCTCGGCCTCCAGCCGCTGCCGCAGCGCGTCCGCCATGGCGTCCACCGCGCTGGCCAGGTCGTCGGTCTCGTCCAGGACGACCCCGCCGATGGCCTCGCGCACCCGGACGTCCGTCTCGCCCTTGGCGACCCGGTGGGCGGCGCTCGCCGCTTTGCGCAGCCGACGGGACAGATGGCCGCCGATCAGCACCCCGAGCGCGCTGCCGCCCAGGACGACCGCGATGGAGCCGATCACCAGGGCCCGGTCGAGGTCCTTGAGGATGTTCGAGCTGCGGTCGGTGAAGCCCGAGTGCAGGGACATGACATGCCCGTCCTGCAGCGGTACGGCCGCCCAGATGTCCGGCGTCCCGCCCGGCCGGTCGGCCACGTACGTCGCGCGCCGGCCCGCCTCGACCTTGGCCCGCAGCTCGGCCGGCAGCTCGGGGTCGTCGATCCTGGTGTTGGGGAAGTTCAGCCGCCCGGACAGCTCGTAGTTGCGCTGGGCGATCATGATGCGTTCGTCGGCGAGGTCGCGCGCGTTGTCCAGCATCGACACCCGGGCCGCGTTGTGCACGACCAGACTCAGCGCGATCGCCACCAGCGCGCCGACCAGGGCGATGGCGGCACTGAGCTTCCATCTCAGACCGGTCCGGATGCCCGCCCGGTCGAGAACCGCTCGCACCGGGCGCCGGAAGTACCCCCGCATGTCCGTACTCAGGCCTTCAGTTTGTAGCCGAAGCCGCGGACCGTCTCGAGACGGTCCTGGCCGATCTTCCCGCGCAGCCGTTGCACATGGACGTCGACGACCCGGGTGTCGCCGCCCCACCCGTACTCCCACACGCGTTCGAGCAGTCGGTCGCGGGAGAGCACGGTGCCCGGCGCCGACGAGAACTCCAGCAGCAGCCGCATCTCGGTCGGTGTCAGTGACACGGGCTCCCCGGCCCGCCGCACCTCCATGCCCACGGTGTCGATCTCCAGCTCGCCGAAGGCCAGTACGCCCCCGTCGTCCGCGGCCGCCGGATCCCGCCGGCCGCCGTTCGCCCGGTCGAAGCGGCGCAGCACCGCACGGATGCGGGCGACCAGGACGGCACCGTCGAACGGCTTGGTCACGTAGTCGTCGGCGCCCGCCTCCAGCCCCAGGACGACGTCGATGGAGTCCGCGCGCGCCGACAGCATGATCACCGGAACCATCGACTCGTCGCGGATGCTCCGGCACAGGCTGACGCCGTCGAGGCCGGGGACCATGACGTCCAGCAGCGCGATGTCGGGCCGGTCCGCCCGGAACGCCTCCAGGCCGGACAGCCCGTCGGGCATCGCGGTGACTGCGAAGCCGTCCCGCTCCAGGGCGAGTTGGGTGGCCTCGCGGATGACGTCGTCGTCCTCGACGAACAGCACGTGGGTCTGGTCTGCCATGCCGGTGCTCCTCAGCTGTCGGGCGCCGGCGTCGGCTCCGTGCCCGCCACCTTGCCGTAGTCGTTGTGGGTGCGGAACTTCTCGGCGAACCGGCCCGAGGTCCAGCGGTAGGTGATGACGTTCTCGCCGGAGGGACTCGACACCGGGTCGCCCCGCTCGTACACCTGCTTGGTCACCACCAGGTCCCCGCGGTCGATCTCCGCGTACACGGGCGGCTCCTCGGTCCTGAACACGTTCAGGTACGCGCCGCCTCGGTCGCGGTACACGTACGAGCCGACGCCCACCGCGTCGCCGCAGGTCAGCACGTTGACGACGACATCGTCCGCAGTCCCTCCGGTGAGGTTCCCGTAGCTCACGTCGACGGGGTACTCGTCGGCCACGCACGGCTTCAGCTCCCGCTTGACCGCCGCCGAGACCGTCGGGTCGCCCTTGACCAGCCGCACCGCGTCCACGCGGGCACCGGCCGTGACCGGCATGCGCGAGGCCGCGTAGGACGGAGCGGAGGACCCGGCGTCGGCCGCCGACTCCGCGTGCGCGGGCCCCTCGTCCCGTGTGCCGGTGCCGCCCGTACCGCAGGCGGTGGCGACAAGGCCGAGGGCGGCGAGCACGGACGTCACCGTGGTCGCCGCCCGGGCGGTTCTCCGGGCCCGGTCGGGCCCCGCGCCGGTCAGGCCGCGCAACGCTCCCGCTCCTCATGCTCCAGCGCGCGTGCGTTCAGTTCGCGGGTCTCCAGCTCCTCGCGGAGCCGGGCGAGCGCCCGGTGCAGCGTGCTCTTGACCGTTCCCGTCGACATGCCGAGGGCGGCGGCCGTCTCCTCCGTGGACATCTGCTCCCAGTGTCGCAGCACCACCACACTGCGCTGCTTCGGGGCGAGCACCTTCAGCACGTCCATCAGGAGTGCGCGGTCGGCGTGCTGCTCGGTGGCGTCGTCCACGCGGGCGTCCGGGAGCTGCTCGGTCGGCACCTCCTCCAGCTTGCGGGCGCGCCACCACTCGGTCCGCGTGTTGATCATGACGCGGCGCAGGTAGGCGTCGGCCAGCCGCTTGTCGGCGATGCCGTCCCAGCGGCCGTAGGTCCGGGCCAGCGCGGTCTGCAGCAGGTCCTGCGCCTCGACGGGGTCCGGCACCAGACGGCGGGCGCTGCGCAGCAGCGCGTCCTGCCGGGTGCGGACGTACTCCTCGAACCCGAGCACCTCGCCCTGCGCCATGCTGATCCGCCCTTCCGCTCCCCGCGCCGGCCCGCCCGTGCGTTCCGGTCCCCACCACTGTGGTCCGTGGTCGTCGTGCCCCTGACTGGAGGGCACGGGAACGAAGCTACGGAGGTGTTGTCACGGCACTGTGCGGGGCAGCCTGCGGCTGTCCGTCGGCTGTCCGTCGGTTGTGTAACGGAAGTAGGAACGAGGTAAAGCGGTGGAACGGTTGGGGGGGTGTGGGGCGATATGGCCACACCGGGGGTGCCGGCGGACACCCGTGCGCGGGGGAGCGGGCGGCCCGCCGGTGCGTCAGGTCAGCGGCAGCCGGTACAGCCCGCCGGGCAGGGGCTCGACCAGGCCGTCGGCGACGAGGCTGTCCAGCGCACGCGCGCGCTGCACCGGCTCATGCCACACCCGGTCCAGGACCCCCTGCGGGACAGGGCCGTGCGCCTCCCGCAGCACGGCCAGCAGCCGCCCGCGGACCTGCCGGTCCGTGCCCGCGTACGTCTGGCCCCGGCGTGGCGGTCCCTGGTGCACCGGCTTGTCCGCGAGCCGCCAGGCGCACTGCGCGGCGATCGGGCAGCGGTGGCACGCCTCGTTCTTCGCCGTGCACACCAGCGCCCCCAGCTCCATGGAGGCGGCGGCCCACCGCGCGGCGGTCGACTCGTCCTCGGGCAGCAGCGCGCGGGCGAGCCGGCGCTCGGCGGCGGTGGTGGCGTTCGGCGGGTACTGCACACCGGTGACCGCGCGGGCGAACACCCGGCGCACATTGGTGTCCAGCACCGCGTGCCGCTGCCCGTACGCGAACGACGCCACGGCGGCCGCCGTGTACTCGCCGATGCCGGGCAGCGCCAGGAGCTGCGCGTGGTCGGCGGGTACGTCGCCACCGTGCCGTTCCGTTATGGCGGCGGCGGCGCCGTGCAGCCGCAGTGCGCGGCGCGGGTAACCGAGCCGGCCCCAGGCGCGGACGGCCTCACCGGGTGCCTCGGCGGCGAGGTCGGCGGGGCGCGGCCAGCGGGCCAGCCACTGTTCGTAGACGGGCAGGACCCGGTTCACCGGGGTCTGCTGGAGCATGAACTCGCTGACCATCACCCCCCACGCGCCGGCCTCCGGGCGCCGCCACGGCAGATCCCGGGCGTGCTCGTCGAACCAGTCGATGACGGGGGAGTGCAGCGGCTCTCCGGGAGCACGCTGGGGCGCTGTGTCGTCGGCGGAGGTGTCGGCGGTCTCGGCGGTGCCGCTGTGCGGGGGCTTGGTGGGAGCAGTCATGGCACCTCGATCCTGCCACGACCACCCACGGGAACGGGCACTCCGCCACCCCGTCAAGCGGGCGACAGGGCTCTGGCCAGAGGTGCAAGGGCCGCAATCGCGAACGCGTGGGCGTCGGAGTGCCGCGTCGGCGGTGCCGCTCGCCGCCCGCGAAGCCCACGGTCACGGATCGTGCACAGGATGCCGAAACGATCACAGTGTGCGATCATCGCGCGCCGCGCCCGGCGAGAGGCGGGGGCAGCGGACGGTTTCCGGGATGATGATCCGGAAAAGTTGTGGCTCTCAGCGGCGGGTGGGGCCGGTGACGGCCCGGATCTCTCGTACAGTTTGCGCCGTGGGATCTCTGCGCAATCCGGTCGGGCCGCTTCCCTCCTCCATCTATTGGCGTAGGAGGGCAGTACTGCTGTCCCTGCTGGGGGTGTTGGCGTTGCTCGTCACCTGGATCGTCGTCTCCGGTGACGGGGGCGACGGCGGACACGACAACGGGGCCAACGGCAAGAATCCCGCGCCGTCCACCATCGCTCCGGGGCCGTCGAGTTCGGGACCGGCGATCAGTCAGGCGCCGGGCGGACGTAACGAGTCGGGCGGTGAGGACTCGGGCGGCTCCTCGTCCGGGACCGGTGCGGAGGACGACGGGGCGAACGGCGACCCCGGTGACTCCGGCGGCGGCTCGGACGGCGGTGCCGGTGGCGGCGACGACGGCGACGGTGCCGGTGGTGACGCCGGCGGCAGCGATGCCGACGGTTCCGACGGCGGTACCTCGGCGGGGGTCGGCGCGGGTGACGCGCTGCCGGCCGGGTCCGGACTGCCCAACTGCACCCCGAGCGCGGTGAAGTTCAGTCTGCGCAGCGTCCGCAACGCCTACGAGCCCGACGCGACGCCCACCTTCCGGCTGACCGCGCGGAACATCTCCGGTAGCGACTGCAAGGTCGATCTCGGACCGAGGAGTGCGGTGTTGACGATCACTCAGGCGGACGGCGACGAGGCGTACTGGGCGTCGGACGACTGCCCCAAGGACCCGGGGAGCCTTGTCTTCAGGGTGCCCGCCGGCGACAGCATCACGTACGGCGTGAAGTGGGACCGCAAGCCGAGCGCCGCGCAGTGCGCGACGCCGCCGGCGGGATCGGCGAAGGCCGGTACGTATCTGGTGGAGGCGAAGGCGCCCGGGTTCGCGAAGGTGCAGACGTCCTTCGTGCTGGAGAGCGCCTGAGGGTCATCCGGGCCGGGCCGGACCGGACGGGGCCGGGCCGGACGTACCGCTAGACGTACCGCTCCAGGATCGAGCTCTCCGCCAGCCTCGACAGGCCCTCCCGGACGCTGCGGGCACGGGCCTCGCCGACGCCGTCCACCGTCTGGAGGTCGTCCACGCTGGCGGCGAGCAGTTTCTGCAGGCCGCCGAAGTGCTCCACCAGGCGGTCGATGATCGCGCCGGGCAGCCTCGGCACCTTGGCCAGCAGCCGGAAACCGCGCGGGGAGACCGCCGAGTCCAGGGTCTCGGGGGAGCCGGTGTACCCCAGGGCGCGGGCCACCGTCGACAGTTCCAGGAGCTCGGCCTGGGGGAGCGCGTTCAGCTCGTGCAGGGCCTGGTCGACGGTGCGGGAGCGCTTGGCGGTGGGCTCGGGGACGTAGTCCCGCACGACCAGCTCGCGCTCCGGTTCCACTCCCGCGATCAACTCGTCGAGCTGGAGGGCGAGGAGGCGGCCGTCGGTGCCCAGTTCGACCACGTACTCGGTGATCTCGGTGGCGATGCGGCGCACCATCTCCAGCCGCTGCGCGACCGCCGACACGTCCCGTACGGTCACCAGGTCCTCGATCTCCAGCGCCGACAGGGTGCCGGCGACCTCGTCGAGGCGGAGCTTGTAGCGCTCCAGCGTCGCGAGCGCCTGGTTGGCGCGGGACAGGATCGCCGCCGAGTCCTCCAGGACGCGGCGGTGGCCGTCGACGTACAGCGCGATCAGGCGCATCGACTGGGAGACCGAGACGACCGGGAAGCCGACCTGCTTGGAGACGCGGTCGGCGGTGCGGTGCCTGGTGCCGGTCTCCTCGGTCGGGATCGTCGGATCCGGCACCAGCTGGACGCCGGCCCGAAGGATCTTCGACAGGTCGGACGACAGGACGATGCCGCCGTCCAGTTTGCACAGCTCGCGCAGCCGGGTCGCGGTGAACTCGACGTCCAGGACGAAGCCGCCACTGCACAGCGTCTCGACGGTCTTGTCGGAACCGAGCACGATGAGACCACCGGTGTTGCCCCGCAGGACGCGCTCCAGGCCGTCACGGAGGGCGGTGCCGGGTGCCACGGCACTCAGCGAGGCGCGCATCTGGCGATCGGAGCCGGCGCTCCCGCCGGACTTTCCGGGAGCTGCTGCCCGGTCGTTGGCTGCCACTGCACTCCTCCGGTCGCGATGTCTGGGGCGCCCCCGTTCAGGGTCTCCCGTTCGGGCCGTGCCGGGCTCGCGGGGTCGGGTGCGCGCAGCTGCGGCGTTGGCGTCGGTCGCCATGGCTCCGCCATGACTTCCTCCTCCGCCTCGCAGCTGCGCGCACCCGACCCCGCTCCCTGTCCGGCCTGATCCAAACGGGAGACCCCACGCACTCGGTTCGTACGGACGGGCGAGACCAGGGCAAAGTCTACCGGCGGTCCTCCTCGTCCCGTGGGGCCTCTCGGCGACGGGAGCGCGGAAGGACGCGCAGGGCATCCCCTATGTCCGCGACTTCCAGAACCTTCATCCCTGACGGGATTTTGCCCGGATCGCCCGGCACGAGCGCGTGCGTGAAGCCCAGGCGGTGCGCCTCGGCGAGTCTGCGCTGAACGCCCGTGACCCGCCTCACCTCGCCCGCGAGGCCGACCTCGCCGATCGCGACCAGGTTCTTGGGCAACGGGGTGTCGCTCGCCGCCGACGCCAGGGCGAGCGCGACGGCCAGATCCGCCGCCGGCTCGGAGAGTTTCACCCCGCCGACCGTCGCGGAGTAGATGTCGCGCTTGCCCAAGGCACTGATCCGGCCGCGCTGTTCGAGGACCGCGAGCATCATCGAGACGCGCGAGGTCTCCAGTCCGGACGTGGTGCGGCGGGGGGAGGGGATCTGCGAGTCGACCGTGAGCGCCTGCACCTCGGCGACCAGGGGGCGGCGGCCCTCCAGCGTCACCGTCAGACAGGTGCCCGGGACCGGCTCCGCACGGCGGGTGAGGAACAGCCCACTGGGGTCGGCCAGGCCCGTGATGCCCTCGTCGTGCAGTTCGAAGCAGCCGACCTCGTCGGTCGTGCCGTAGCGGTTCTTCACCCCGCGGACCAGGCGCAGGCGCGCGTGCCGGTCGCCCTCGAAGTGCAGGACCACGTCCACCAGGTGCTCCAGCAGCCGCGGGCCCGCGATCGCGCCGTCCTTGGTGACGTGGCCCACCAGAAGGGTGGACATCCCGCGCTGCTTGGAGGCCCGGATCAGCGCGCCGGCCACCTCACGGACCTGGGCCATGCCGCCCGGCGCCCCGTCGATCTCCGGGGAGGCGACCGTCTGCACCGAGTCGAGGATCAGCAGGGACGGCTTCACCGCGTCCAGATGGCCGAGCACGGCGGACAGGTCCGTCTCGGCGGCGAGGTACAGGTGGTCGTCGATGGCGTGGATGCGGTCGGCCCGCAGCCGGACCTGGCTCGCCGACTCCTCGCCCGTCACGTAGAGCGTGCGGTGCTCGTCGCTCGCCGACTTGGCCGCGACGTCCAGCAGGAGCGTGGACTTGCCGACGCCCGGCTCGCCCGCGACGAGGACGACGGCGCCCGGGACCAGTCCGCCGCCGAGCACCCGGTCCAGTTCGGGGACACCGGTGGAGCGGGCCGTGGCCTGGCGGCCGTCGACCTGGCCGATGGGCAGGGCGGAGGTGGTGACCCGCCCCGGGGCCGTCGTACGGACCGCGGGCACGCCGTACTCCTCGACCGTCCCCCATGCCTGGCACTCGGGGCAGCGGCCGAGCCACTTGGCCGTCTGCCAGCCGCACTCGGTGCAGCGGTAGGACGGTCGGTCCTTGGTGGTCTTGGTACGGGCAGCCATGGTCGAAACGGTAGCCCGCGCCACTGACAACGGGGACCGGAGCCCGCCGCGCGGGACCCACGCCGGCCGTGAGGCGAAAGGTTCCTGTCCCCGATTGAGGGATCGTTTCACCCGTACGGATTAAAACTACGCAGGGCTCCAGAAGGGGCCACCCCCGGCCGCCTACGGTCGCCGAATGATGAGCAGTGGCCCGGAGATCCCGACCCGCATGACCGGCGTACACCGGGCGCACCGGGAGGTGCGTGACCGGGGGGCCGCCCGCACGCTGGCGCACCGGCCGCCGGTATGCCGCGAACCGTACCTGGACGGCCTGTTCACCTACTGCCTGTCCGTGCTGTGCGACCACGACGCGGCGACCGCCGCCCTGGCCGAGGTCCTCACGCTCGCGGAGCGCCGCGGCCGGCAGGTGCCGGACGCGGCCGGGGACCGCAGGGCCTGGCTGTACGCGCTGGCTCGCTGGGCGTGTCTGCGCAAGCTGACCGAGGCCCGGCAGAAACGGCAGGTCACCCATGCGGCGGGCCGTGACGGCCGGAGAGGGCCGGACCGGACCGCCACCGCCCCGGCCGTCCCCGAGGAGGTCCAGGAGCAGCGGCGCGGTGAATTGGCGCTGCTGGCCTGGCCGGAGGCCGCGGGCACCACACCGGAGCAGCGCGAGGCGCTCGAACTCGCCGTCCGCCACCACCTCGGTGCCCACGAGGTGGCCGCCGTGCTCGGCATGGAACCCGTCGCCGCCCGCGACCTGCTCGCCTCCGCCGCCTGCGAGGTCGAGCGCACCCGCGCGGCGCTCGCCGTCGTCGAGGCCGGTGCCTGCCGGGGCGTGGCGCGCCTCACCGGCGACAACCGGCTCGTGCTCAGCAGTACGCTGCGCCGCGAACTCGTCCGGCACGTCGACGACTGCCCGCGCTGCCGCCGCACCGCAGAGCACGCCGTCCCCGGCGGCTGGCCCGGCACCGGCGTCACCCCCGACGAACTGCCCGTCCTGGCGGCTCCCGACGCCGCCCTGCGCGCGGCGATGGCGCGGCATCGCCGCGCGCGTGGTGCCGCGCCCCGCTTCGACCGGCGCGGCTTCCCGATGGATCCCAAGGACCGGATGGCGCGAAGAGAGCGGCTGCGCGCGCGTGCCGTCGCGACGACCGTCGTCGCCACCGTCGTCGCGGCCCCCGTGCTCGCGCTGTGGGCCGCCTACCGGGGCACCCCCGTCGGCGAGGCCGGGGACGGCCGCTCCGCCTCCGCGCGGGAGGCCGACACGCCCGTCGACCTCGATGGCGAGGGAGCGGGCGGCTACGAGAACGCCGGCAACGCCGGCACCCGGCCGGGCGGCCCTTTCGGCAAGGCCGGCGAGAACGGCGAGAACGGCGAGAACGGCAAGGACAGCGCGGCCGACGTGTCCGTGGAGGTCGTCGGCGTCACCGGGGCCGGCCGTACGGGCGCCGCCGCGCTGGGCGTCACGGCCGGTCACAGCGGTGACACCACGCTGATCACGCTGACCGCCAGGGGCTCGGTCCCGGTCCGCTGGTCCGCGTCGACGGGTGTGTCCTGGCTGTACCTGAGCCAGTCGTCGGGGACGCTCCGACCGGGCCGGTCATTGACGATCAAGGTGTACGTCGACCAGTTGCGCGAGCCGTCCGGCCGCTGGAGCGCGCGGGTCGCGGTCTCACCCGCCGGCGCCGCGGTGACCATCGAGGGCCACGGCCCGGCCCCCGGCCCCTCCGCCCCCGGCGGCTCGCACTCCGGTCATCCCGGAAGCCCGGGGACCGCGCACCCCGGCTCCCCGAGCGCCCCTCCCCCGAGCTCCGGCGAGCCGGGGGGACCGCCGCCGTCGTCCCAGGCCCCGGATCCGACGCCCACGTCATCGGCTCCCTCGGAGCCCGACCCGAGCGGGTCTCCCCCGTCCCCCGAGCCGGAGCCCACCGAGCCGGAGCCCACCGACCCGACACCGAGCGACTCGGCCCCCACCGCCCCCGCGGACTCGACGTCACCGTCCGCCGACGGCGGCGACGCGAGCCCGTCCGCGTCCTGACGCGTGCACCGTGCCGTGTGCCGTGTGTTCTGCGGGCTCCGTGCCACATGCCCGGAGCCCGGCGCCCCGGGAGACGTGGCGAGGATCAGGCGGGATCCGCCGGATGCGGTGCCACCAGCGGCAACTGCGAGGCCAGCCGTTCCTCGCACAGCTCGACCAGCCGGTCGTAGCCGGCCTTGCCCATCAGCTCGGTCAGCTCCGCCCGGTAGGAGACGTACACCGGATCGCCCGCGCCGTGCGCCGAGGTCGCCGATGTGCACCACCAGTGCAGGTCGTGGCCGCCCGGGCCCCAGCCGCGGCGGTCGTACTCGCCGATCGAAACCTGCAGCACGCGCGTGTCGTCGGGCCGGTCGATCCAGTCGTAGGTCCGCCGGATCGGAAGCTGCCAGCACACGTCCGGCTTGGTCTCCAGCGGCTCGCGGCCCTCCTTCAGGGCGAGGATGTGCAGCGAGCAGCCCATGCCGCCGGCGAAGCCCGGCCGGTTCTGGAAGATGCACGAGCCCTGGAACGGCCGGGTCTGACGGTCGCCGTCCTCGTCCTCGGAGACCCAGCCGTTGCGGGTGCCCTCGTCATGGTGCTGCCAGATGTCCGGAGTGAGCCTTGCCACATGCCCGGCGACCCGCTTCTCGTCGTCCTTGTCCGAGAAATGCGCACCCAGGGTGCAGCATCCGTCGTCCGCGCGGCCCGCCTGGATGCCCTGACAGCCGCTGCCGAAAACGCAGTTCCAGCGAGAGGTCAGCCATGTCAGATCACAGCGGAACACCTGCTCGTCGTCCGCCGGATCGGGGAACTCCACCCATGCCCGCGCGAAGTCGAGGCCCTTCTCGTCGTTCGGCGGAACATCCGACGGCACCCGGGAAGGACCGGCGACCTTTTTGGCCTTCTTGGCCTTCATGTCCGTCTTCTCATTCTTCGCCTTTTTCGTCTTTGGCACCCGTCCAGGGTAAGTCGCCCATCTCACTGTCCGGCACCGGCTCGAGTTCCGGTGGAGCGGGGTTCACGCCGCCCGGCGGGCAGTAGCGTGCCGTACATGAGACTCGGTGTCCTCGACGTGGGTTCGAACACGGTGCATCTGCTGGTGGTGGACGCGCACCCCGGGGCGTGCCCGCTGCCCGCCCACTCGCACAAGGCGGACCTGCGCCTCGCCCAGCTGCTGGACGCCGACGGAGCGATCGGTTCCGACGGGACGGACCTGCTGATCTCGGTCGTCCGGGAAGCGCTTCAGGCCGCCGAGGACAAAGGCGTCGAGGAACTGCTGCCGTTCGCGACGTCGGCGGTGCGTGACGCCCGCAACGCCGACGACGTCCTCGCGCGCGTGCGTGAGGAGACCGGCGTCAAGCTCCAGGTCCTCACCGGCGCGGAGGAGGCCCGGCTCACCTTCCTCGCCGCCCGTCGCTGGTTCGGCTGGTCGGCGGGAAAGCTGCTGGTCATCGACATCGGCGGCGGCTCCCTGGAGATCGCCTTCGGTATCGACGAGGAGCCCGACGCCGCGGCGTCGCTGCCGCTGGGCGCCGGCCGTCTCACCACCGCCCGGCTGCCCGGCGACCCTCCGGCACCGGACGACGTCCGCGCGCTGCGCCGGCACGTCCGCGCGGAGATCGCCCGTACGGTCGGCGAGTTCAGCCGCCTCGGCCCGCCCGACCGCGTGGTGGCCACCTCCAAGACCTTCAAGCAGCTCGCCCGCATCGCGGGCGCCGCCCGCTCCGTCGAGGGCCCGTACGTCCCGCGTGAGCTCAAGCGCCAGTCCCTGGAGGGCTGGGTGTCGCGGTTGTCCGGCATGACCACCGCCGAGCGCGCCGGGCTTCCGGGCGTCTCCGAGGGCCGCGCGGGCCAGCTGGTGGCCGGGGCCCTGGTGGCGGAGGCCGCGATGGACCTGTTCGACGTGGAGTGCCTGGAGATCTGTCCCTGGGCCCTGCGCGAGGGCGTCATACTGCGCCGCCTGGACCACATGGGCCCGGCGTAGCGACGTCCGCGCGGCGGGTGGGTGCGGGGCGGCCCGTGTTCGGTCAGGTCGATCACACGGCGGGTGCCCGGACCGGCGGCCGAGGGCGCCGGACAAGCGCCCCGTGCCCTGCGGACATGCCGTTCCGGCGGGGGCGAACGGCTCCGGCCGAAGCGCATCACTCGCGTCCCGCCCGTCGAACACACCCCGTACGCTGTCCCTCGTGGCAGAACCAGCGGTGCGCGTCCCGGATGCGAAGGTCGCTCTGTCGACGGCCTCCGTCTATCCGGAGTCGACGGCGACGGCCTTCGAGATCGCCGCACGCCTCGGGTACGACGGTGTCGAGGTCATGGTGTGGACCGACCCGGTCAGCCAGGACATCGAGGCGCTGCGCAGACTCAGCGACTACCACCACATCCCCGTCCTCGCCGTGCACGCCCCCTGCCTGCTCATCACGCAGCGCGTGTGGTCCACCGACCCCTGGACCAAGCTCCAGCGGGCCCGTTCCGCCGCCGAGCGGCTCGGGGCCACCACGGTCGTCGTCCATCCGCCCTTCCGCTGGCAGCGCCACTACGCCCGCGACTTCGTCGACGGGGTCTGGCGGATGGCGGACGAGACGGATGTGCGGTTCGCTGTGGAGAACATGTACCCCTGGCGCTACCGCGACCGCGAGATGCTCGCCTACGCCCCCGACTGGGACGTCACCAAGGACGACTACCGCCACTTCACGATCGATCTCAGCCATGCCTCGACCGCCCGCACCGACGCCCTGGGGATGCTCGACCGCATGGGCGACCGTCTCGGTCACGTCCACCTCGCCGACGGCCGGGGCTCGGCCAAGGACGAGCACCTCGTGCCCGGCCGCGGCGACCAGCCGTGCGCCGAGGTGCTGGAGCGCCTCGCGGCCGACGGCTTCGACGGCCATGTCGTCATCGAGGTCAACACCCGCCGCGCCATGTCCAGCGCGGAGCGCGAGGCCGACCTGGCGGAGGCGCTCGCGTTCACCCGCCTGCACCTGGCGTCCGGGTCCACAGGATCCATGGGGCCCGCAGGGGCCACGGGGTCCTCGGTGATCCGGACGCCGCGGCGATGACCGACGTCAGCGCGTCCGGCGGCCCGGACGCGTCCCCCGGCGGCAGCGGCACCGCCCGGCGCCGCGGCCGTCCCCCGCGTACGGAGTCGGCCGGCACCCGCGACCGCATCCTGGACGCCGCCCGCGAGGAGTTCTCCGAACGCGGGTACGAGAAGACCTCCGTACGGGGGATCGCCAAGTCGGCCGGCGTCGACTCCGCGCTGGTCCACCACTACTTCGGCACCAAGGAACAGGTCTTCGAGGCGGCCGTCGAGGTCGCCTTCGCCCCCGCGCTCAAGGGCCGGGACGCCGTCCTCGACGCTCCCCTCGGGGAGGTCGGCGAGCGGATGACCCGGATGATCATCGGTCTGTGGGAGAACCCGGTGACCCGGACCCCGCTGCTGGCGATCGTCCGGTCCGCCGTCAACAACGAGACCGCGGCCGGCGTCTTCCGCCGGCTGGTCGCCAGCCAGCTGCTGCGCCGGATCGCGGGGCAGCTCGACCTGCCGGACGCGGAGCTGCGCGCCGAGCTCGCCGCCGCCCAGCTGGTCGGGATCGCGATGATCCGGTACGTGATCAAGGTGGAGCCGCTGGCCTCGGCGGACCCCGAGCAGATCATCAGGCGGGTGGCACCGGTGGTGCAGGGGCATCTGACCGGCCCCTGACGCACCCGCGGCCCACCGCTCCCGCGCCGAGACACGTATCTCGCAATCCGGACACCCTGTCCCGATCCCTGGATGACCGGCGTACGCTCGACCGGAGTCAGAACTCTCTGACCCCGGCACCCTGAGAAGGTCTGAAGGAGCGAGCGACGATGCCCGAGCTGAGGTCCCGCACAGTCACCCACGGCCGCAACATGGCGGGCGCACGCGCCCTGATGCGAGCCTCCGGTGTACCGGGCGCGGACATCGGCCGCAAGCCGATCATCGCCGTCGCCAACAGCTTCACGGAGTTCGTCCCCGGCCACACCCACCTCGCACCGGTGGGCAGGATCGTCAGCGAGGCGGTCGTCGCGGCCGGCGGCATCCCGCGCGAGTTCAACACGATCGCCGTCGACGACGGCATCGCGATGGGCCACGGCGGCATGCTGTACTCGCTGCCCTCCCGCGACCTGATCGCGGACAGCGTGGAGTACATGGTCGAGGCGCACCGCGCGGACGCCCTGATCTGCATCTCCAACTGCGACAAGATCACCCCGGGCATGCTCAACGCCGCCCTGCGGCTGAACATCCCGACGGTCTTCGTCTCCGGCGGCCCGATGGAGGCCGGCCGGGCCACCCTGGTCGACGGCACGGTCCGCACCCTGGACCTGATCGACGCGATGGTGGACGCCGCCGACGACAAGATCTCCGACGCCGACGTCCTGCGCATCGAGGAGAACGCCTGCCCGACCTGCGGCAGCTGTTCCGGCATGTTCACCGCCAACTCGATGAACTGCCTCACCGAGGCCATCGGCCTGTCCCTCCCCGGCAACGGCTCGGTCCTCGCCACCCACACGGCCCGCAAGGCGCTCTACGAGAACGCCGCCCGCACGGTCATGGACATCACCCGCCGCTACTACGAGCAGGACGACGAGACGGTCCTGCCGCGCGGCATCGCCACCGTCGCGGCCTTCGAGAACGCGATGGCGCTGGACATCGCCATGGGCGGCTCGACCAACACGATCCTGCACCTGCTGGCCGCCGCCCAGGAGGCGGAGGTCCCGTTCGGCCTGACCGAGATCGACGCCCTCTCGCGCCGCGTGCCCTGCCTGGCGAAGGTGGCGCCCAACGTCGCCAAGGACCGCACGTACTACATGGAGGACGTGCACCGCGCGGGCGGCATCCCCGCCCTGCTCGGCGAACTGCACCGCGCGGGCATGCTGAACGAGGACGTGCACTCGGTCCACAGCCCGTCCCTGTCGGACTGGCTGAAGACCTGGGACATCCGCGGCGGCTCCCCGTCCCCGGAGGCGGTGGAGCTGTGGCACGCGGCCCCCGGCTGCGTCCGTTCCGCCGAGGCGTTCTCCCAGTCCGAGCGCTGGGACGACCTCGACGAGGACGCCGAGGGCGGCTGCATCCGCTCCGCCGAGCACGCCTACTCCAAGGACGGCGGCCTGGCCGTGCTGCGGGGCAACCTCGCCGTGGACGGCTGCGTGGTCAAGACGGCCGGCGTCGACGAGTCCATCTGGACCTTCGAGGGCCCGGCGGTCGTCTGCGAGTCGCAGGACGAGGCCGTCGAGAAGATCCTCACCAAGCAGGTGAAGGAGGGCGACGTCGTCGTCATCCGCTACGAGGGTCCCAAGGGCGGCCCCGGCATGCAGGAGATGCTCTACCCGACGTCGTACCTGAAGAGCCGCGGTCTCGGAAAGGCCTGCGCCCTGATCACCGACGGCCGGTTCTCCGGCGGCACCTCCGGCCTCTCCATCGGCCACGCCTCCCCGGAGGCGGCGTCGGGCGGCACCATCGCCCTGGTCGAGGAGGGCGACCGCATCCGCATCGACATCCCGAACCGCTCGATCGAGCTCCTGGTGGACGACGCCGAGCTGGCCCGCCGCGAGCGGGAACTGAACGGCACGTACGCGCCGAAGAACCGCGACCGCAAGGTCTCGGCGGCCCTGAAGGCGTACGCCGCCATGGCCACGAGCGCCGACAAGGGCGCGGTGCGGGACATCTCGAAGCTCGCCTGACACCGGCCCGACAACAGCACCACGCGCGCGCGGCCCCTCATCCGTGGGGCACGCGCGCGTGGTGCTCTCTACCAGTCCGCCGGGTCCCGGCCGTCCACTGCGTAGACCGTGCCGTCGGGGGCGGCGGCGTAGACGTGGCCGTCGGCGAGCACCGGCTCGGGCAACGCGGCGACGACCCGGTCGGAGGCATCCGCCATTCGGGGCCCCGTCTGCCCCACGAGGCGCCCCACCCGCGCATCCACGGCGAGCAGCCGCCCGTCGGGCGCCGTGAGGAAGACATGCCGCGCGTCGGCCACCGGCGCGGAAGTGCGGGCCACACCGGTTTCCAGGCTCCACCGCTGCCGCAGCGCGCCCATGTCGACGGCCACGAGCCTGCCGCCGGCCCCCGTCAGGTGGGCGACGCCCTCGTGCACGGTGCCCTGCACCTGCGCCAGCGGAACGGACAGTGCCACCCGCCGTACCTCCCGGCTGTCCGGCGTGTAGCGGACCAGAGCCTCGGTCTCGCCGTAGACCGGGTCCGCGGAGGTGAGGACGACCGACCCGCCCGTGGTGCCGACCGGCTTCAGCATCCCCGTCAACCGCGCGTCCCACCGCACTTCACCCGTCCGGGGATCGACGGCCGTGACCCGGGTGTGCAAGCCGTCGTCGGACGTGCTCGTGGCGTACGCCAGCGGATCTCCCGCGAACGAGTCGAAGAGCGGGACGCCGTGTCCCGGTATCCGCCCGGTCCACCCCGTGTCGCCCGAGGCGCTGTCCACGCCGGTGACCGTGCCGTCGGCGCCGGTGAGCAGAAGCGTGTCGCCGGCGACGGCCAGGCCGCCGGACTCGGCGGTGTCCTGCCGCCACACCGGCTTCCCCGAGACCGGGTCGAGCGCCGCCGGCCCGTCGCCCTGGCCCGGCGCGGACTGCACGAGACCGCCCGACACGACCGGCGGGCCGCCCGGCGCCGACCGCGCGACGGTGTGCCGCCACAGAGTGCCGCCGTCGTCGGGGTCGAGGGCGAACACCTGCCCCGGCAGGGCGCAGAACAGCCGGCCGGCTCCGTACGAGCACTGCGGGGTGCCCGGCTTCCCCGACGGCGCCACCTCCCACGCCTGGAACGCGGCCGCCGTGGTGCGCACTCCGGTGGTCCGTCTCACCGAAGGTTCGTCGCCGAGCAGTTGGACGGAGAACAGCGTGCCGAAGACGGCGAGGGCGAGCGCCCCGCCCCCGAGCAGCGCCCGCCTGCTCAGCGGAGGCCGCGCGGAGCGCCGGGCCGCCACCTGCCCGGCGGGGGGTTCCTCGGCGTCCGTCCCGGGTCCGGTGTCGGGCCCGGAGCCGGGCTCTGCTGTTTCGGGCTCTTCGGGTTCCGGTTCCGCCTGGTGGCCGGTTACGGCGCCCGTCGAGGCCGTCGGTTCCGTCCGCTGTGCCGGTATGAAGGCCTCGGCCAGGAACGCCCGGGTGTCGTACGAGGCCGCGACGGACCGCAGCTCCCGCATCAGCTCGTCCGGGGAGGGCCGGTCCTCGGGTTCCTTGGCCAGGCAGCGCAGCACCAGCGGGGCGAGTCCGTCCGGCACGCCGGTCAGATCGGGCTCGTCGTGCACGACCTGGTAGGCGACGACGTACGGGCTGTCGGAGTCGAACGGCCCGCGCCCGGTGGCCGCGTGCACCAGGAGCGAACCGAGCGCGAAGATGTCGGCGGAGGGCCCCACTTCACGAGGACGCCGGAACTGCTCGGGCGCCATGAAGGGCGGGGTGCCGATCAACTTCCCCGTCTCGGTCCGCAGTTCGCTGTCCTTTGGCCGAGAGATGCCGAAATCGATGACCTTCGGCCCGTCCTCGGCGAGCAGTACGTTGCTGGGCTTCAGATCGCGGTGCACCACTCCGACGCGGTGGATGTCCCGAAGTCCCTCCGCGAGTCCGGCCATCAGCCTGCGCAACTGGGGCGAGGGCATCGGGCCGTTCCGCTTCACATGCTGGGCGAGGGTCGGTCCGGGGATGAACAGCGTTGCCATCCAGGGCCGTTCGGCCTTCGGGTCGGCGTCGACGACCGGTGCGGTGAAGGCACCGCTCACCCGTCGGGCCGCCGCCACCTCCTGCCGGAAACGCCCTCTGAACTCGCGGTCCCGCGCCAACTCGGCGTGCACGACCTTCACCGCGAGCTTCAGCCCGGACGTACTCCGGGCCAGATGCACCACGCCCATTCCGCCGGAGCCGAGACGCGACTCGAGACGGTAGTGACCGGCGTACTCGGGAAGTTCCGCTTCCGCGCCCGCTTCGACGTTCCGCTGTGGCGCCATGGAACCACCCCCGTGCTGTTCGTCCGCGCGCGCGACGCACGGAGCCTAGTCGATGACACGTACGAGACCGAGGCGGCGTGCCCGCGTCCATGTTCAAACAACGCACAGGTGTGCATGGCGTGATTTCGGGGAATGAACGGGACCCCATGACAGGCATGGGGTGCACAACGGGGGAGGATTTTCATGACGGTTGACCACGTCGGAGAAACAGAGGGTGCCGGCGGGACGAAGTCGGCCGCGGCGGCGGCCGTGCGCTACTACCCGGTCGCGCCGGGCCACCGGCTCAACGTCCGCAGCGGTCCGGGCACGAGCTACGCCATCGTCCGCACGCTGCCGCTGGGCGCGCAGGTGCCGATCTCCTGCCAGCGTCCGGGCACGACCGTCACCGGCCCTTACGGCACGTCGAACATCTGGGACAACATCGGCAACGGTGAGTACGTCTCGGACGCCTACGTGCTGACCGGCAGCGACGGCTACGTGGCCCCGCGCTGCGGCTGACCCCGCCGGGGCCCCTTCGCAGCCCGCCGGGGCCCACCCGGAGCTCGTTCGGGCCCCGCCCGTAGCCCGCCCGGGGCCCGCGGTGCCGCCGGAGCCATAATCTGATGCGTGAGCGCAGAGAACGGCACCCCGGACAGCACCGCGGGCTCCCCGGGAGCCCCGGCGGGCCCCCGCCCCGAGCCCATCCGCTTCTTCGGCACGACCTGGGTCGACCACGACAACGGCTACGCGGCCCGCAGGGTCGGCGTCGCCGTCGGCTCCCTCGCCGCCGCGGCCGTCTCCTGCCTCGCCCTGCGCCTCGCCTACCAGGGCCTTCGGATCGCCGAGGTCGGCGGCTTCGTCGGGATCCTCGCGGTCGGGATGTTCGCGATCTGCAGCGCCCTCGCGTTCGGGCACACCTGGGAGGCGTTCAAGCGCCGCCCCGATCCCGACCGGCAGCGGTCCCTCCGCGGTCTGCTCAGCATCGGCTTCGTCGGCTCCCTCCTCGCCTACTTCTTCCGCTCCCTCACCGAGGCCCCCGGCGAGAAGCTCCACCGCGAGGAGTACCGGACGGCCCGCGAGCAGTACGAGAAGCGGATCTCCCGCCGCTCCGGCAACCCCAGGAAGCGCCGCCGCCCGTAGGGCCCCGACCCGCGGTACGGGACCCGCCCCACCCCCTTCCGGCAACCCCTTCAGACGCGTTCGACGACCTCGACATGCCAGATGTCAGGCGCCGGCGTGTCCCTTCGGCATGCCCGAACCCGCCGAGCCCGCGCCGCCCTCGCCTTCCGCCCGCCGCCGCTTGACGCGTCCCGCTCCCGAGAGGATTATTCATCACATGATGAATTACTCCTCCGGCCCCCCGCGCCCGGACGGCGACACCCCTGCCGTCCGCGCCCAGGACCTCACCGTCGTCCGAGGCCCCCGCACCGTCCTGCACGGCCTCGACTTCACCGTCCCGCGCGGCCAGGTCACCGGCCTCCTCGGCCCCTCCGGCTGCGGCAAGTCGACCCTGATGCGGGCCATCGTCGGCACCCAGGCCAAGGTCACCGGCACCCTGGACGTCCTCGGCCTCCCCGCGGGCCACTCCGCCCTGCGCACCCGCATCGGCTACGTCACCCAGGCGCCCTCGGTCTACGACGACCTGTCGGTCCGGCAGAACCTCGACTACTTCGCCGCGATCCTCGACCCGGGCCGAGCAGCCGCCGACCGCCGCCACGAGAACGTCACCCGGGCCATCGCAGACGTCGACCTCACCGGTCACGCCGACGCCCTCGCCGGAAACCTCTCCGGCGGTCAGCGCAGCCGCGTCTCCCTGGCCGTCGCCCTCCTCGGCACCCCCGAACTGCTGGTCCTCGACGAACCCACGGTCGGCCTCGACCCCGTCCTGCGCCGCGACCTCTGGCAGCTCTTCCACGCCATCGCCGCCGAACGGGGCGCGAGCCTGCTGATCTCCTCCCACGTCATGGACGAGGCCGAGCGCTGCCACCGCCTCCTGCTCATGCGCGCGGGCGAGATCCTCGCCGACGACACCCCCGACGCCCTGCGCACCCGCACCGGCTCCGAAACCGTCGAGGGCGCCTTCCTGCACCTGGTGGACGCGGCGGTCGCGGCAAGCCGCACGAAGGAGACCTCACGATGAGCACCCCCCGTACGACCGCACGCCCCTCCGCCCCGACGAGCGCCCTGAACGCCTCCCGCACCCTCGCCACCGCGGCCCGGGTCCTGCGCCAACTCCGCCACGACCCGCGCACGATCGCACTGATGCTGCTCGTCCCCTGCCTGATGCTGCTCCTGCTCCGCTACGTGTTCGACGGCAGCCCGCGCGTCTTCGACAACATCGGCGCCTCGCTCCTCGGGATCTTCCCGCTGATCACGATGTTCCTGGTCACCTCCATCGCCACCCTGCGCGAACGCACCTCCGGCACCCTCGAACGCCTCCTCGCCATGCCCCTCGGCAAGGGCGACCTGATCGCCGGCTACGCCCTCGCCTTCGGCGCGATCGCGATCGTCCAGTCGGCCCTGGCCACCGGACTGGCGGTCTGGTTCCTGGGGCTCGACGTCGTCGGCAGCCCGTGGCTGCTCCTCCTGGTGGCCCTGCTCGACGCCCTCCTCGGCACGGCCCTCGGTCTCTTCGTCTCGGCCTTCGCGGCCTCGGAATTCCAGGCGGTCCAGTTCATGCCGGCAGTGATCTTCCCCCAGCTCCTCCTCTGCGGACTCTTCACCGCACGCGACGACATGCACCCCGTCCTCGAGGGCATCTCCGACGTCCTCCCCATGTCCTACGCCGTGGACGGCATGAACGAGGTCCTCATGCACACCGACATGACCACCGCCTTCGTACGCGACGTCCTGATCGTCACCGGCTGCGCCCTGTTCGTACTCGCCCTGGGCGCGGCGACCCTGCGACGCAGGACGGCCTGACACCACGGGCCGCCCACCCGGGCGGCCCCCTGAACCGGTCGTCCGGCCGTCCGCCCACCGGACACCACCCCGCCCCCGGGCCACCCGAGTGCGAGGATGAACCAGGACGACGCGCACACCCCGGAAGGCACCCCCAGCCATGGCTCAGAAAGTCGCAGTCCTCGGCACCGGCAAGATCGGTGAGGCCCTGCTCAGCGGAATGATCCGCGGCGGCTGGCCCCCCGCCGACCTCCTGGTCACCGCCCGCCGCCAGGAACGGGCCGACGAGCTCCGAGCCCGCCACGGAGTCACCCCGGTCTCCAACCTCGAAGCCGCCAAGACCGCCGACACCCTGATCCTCACGGTCAAACCGCAGGACATGGCAGCCCTCCTCGTCGAACTCGCCCCGCACGTCCCCGCCGACCGTCTCGTCATCAGCGGCGCCGCCGGTATCCCCACCTCCTTCTACGAGGAACGCCTCGCCGCCGGTACCCCGGTGGTGCGCGTCATGACCAACACCCCCGCTCTGGTCGACGAGGCCATGTCGGTCATCTCCGCCGGCAGCCACGCCACCCCCGAACACGTCGCCCACGCCGAGGAGATCTTCGGTTCCGTCGGCAAGACCCTCCGCGTCCCGGAATCCCAGCAGGACGCCTGCACCGCCCTCTCCGGCTCCGGCCCGGCGTACTTCTTCTACCTGGTCGAAGCCATGACCGACGCCGGCATCCTGCTCGGCTTGCCCCGCGACAAGGCCCACGACCTGATCGTCCAGTCCGCGATCGGCGCCGCGACCATGCTCCGCGACAGCGGCGAACACCCCGTGAGGCTCCGCGAGAACGTCACCTCCCCGGCCGGCACCACCATCAACGCCATCCGCGAGCTCGAGAACCACGGCGTACGGGCCGCCCTCATCGCCGCCCTCGAAGCAGCCCGCGACCGCAGCCGCGAACTGGCCTCCGGCACCAAGGACTGAGGCCCCGGGGCCCTGGTGGTCACCCCACTGCGGCCAGTACATCCTTCGACGCCACCACGCGTGCGAAACCGCCCCCGTGCAGAGTGACCGCCGACGCCTGCGCCACCTCGTCGGCGGTGCGGCGCCAGCCGAACGGACCCGTCACGTCGAAGGTGTACGTAGCGTCGAACACGACCACCACGTCGTAGCCGAGGTTCCCGCCCATCCTGGCCGTCGTCTCCACGCACATGTTGGTCTGGATCCCGACCAGTACCACCTGCGAGATGCCTTCAGCCCTCAGCCAGGCGCCGAGATCCGGGGTGCCGTAGAACGCCGAGTTCACGCTCTTGGTCACCAGCAGCTCAGCGCCCTCACCTCCCTTCCCGCGCCGCGCCGCAGTTCCACGTACTCCTTGAACCCGTTTCCCGGCTGCCCCGGACGCAGGGGTGATCCCGGCTCACCCGAGTCGTGCCGCACGAACACCACCGGCCGCCCCGACGCCTGCCACACGTCGATGAGCGCGGCGATGTTCTCGTCGGCCCCGGGGTTGTTCCGCGGCCCCCAGAAGCCCAGCTCCTCGAAGCCCTTCTGCACGTCCACGACCACCAGCGCCGCGTTCTCCGCAATATTCATGGCCCCGATCGTGCCGCCTTCCGTACCCCCCTCCCAGAGGTGCGGAAGCCATTGATCGACGACATACCGCCAGACCTGCCGGCCGCCCCTGCCCCCGGGAGCAGGCCGATCGCCCGATGGGCGGCGTCCACGGCCGGCCGAGCCATGCCCCTCCACACAGCCGGGGCCCGCGCACAACTCCCTGTACTTCTCCCGCAGCGGCCGCGAGGGGCGGATCGGGGCGCGAGTTGACATGCTCCGGCGTGATCCGTACTGTTCTCCGAGTTGTCCGACGTGAGCACCGACTCCGGTCGGTCCCCGGGCAGCCATTCCGCAAGCACCACCACTGCTCGACGACAGGCTTCTGTCTGCCGTCATGTCATTGGTGTGCGTATTCGCGGAATGAGGAATCCGCGTTCGAAAGGGCGCAGGCCCCCGATTAGCTCGGGAGTCAGGAATCCGCTAGAGTCTCACTCGTCGGAACGGCCCAACGGCCGGAAAGACAAACCCCGCTGACTGGGGGTCAGGTCGAAGAGAAGGATCTGATAGAGTCGGACCCGCCGGAAAGGGAAGCGCGAAAAGCGTACACCTGGAAAGCGAAACCCCGAGGAAACCGGATCGGAAAGATCTGATAGAGTCGGAAACGCAGGACCGAAGGGAAGCGCCCGGAGGAAAACCCGCGAGGGTGAGTACAAAGGAAGCGACCGTTCCTTGAGAACTCAACAGCGTGCCAAAAATCAACGCCAGATATGTTGATACCCCGTCTCCGGCCCCCAGGGCCGGGACGAGGTTCCTTTGAAAAAACACAGCGAGGACGCTGTGAACCGCCGGATCATTCCTCCGGCGGTTCCGCTCCCGTGTGTGTCACCGGGACACCCCGGAAGCATTCACGGAGAGTTTGATCCTGGCTCAGGACGAACGCTGGCGGCGTGCTTAACACATGCAAGTCGAACGATGAACCACCTCGGTGGGGATTAGTGGCGAACGGGTGAGTAACACGTGGGCAATCTGCCCCTCACTTCGGGACAAGCCCTGGAAACGGGGTCTAATACCGGATGACACCCCCGCCCGCATGGGCGGGGGTTGAAAGCTCCGGCGGTGAGGGATGAGCCCGCGGCCTATCAGCTGGTTGGTGAGGTAACGGCTCACCAAGGCGACGACGGGTAGCCGGCCTGAGAGGGCGACCGGCCACACTGGGACTGAGACACGGCCCAGACTCCTACGGGAGGCAGCAGTGGGGAATATTGCACAATGGGCGCAAGCCTGATGCAGCGACGCCGCGTGAGGGACGACGGCCTTCGGGTTGTAAACCTCTTTCAGCAGGGAAGAAGCGCAAGTGACGGTACCTGCAGAAGAAGCGCCGGCTAACTACGTGCCAGCAGCCGCGGTAATACGTAGGGCGCGAGCGTTGTCCGGAATTATTGGGCGTAAAGAGCTCGTAGGCGGCCTGTCGCGTCAATTGTGAAAGCCCGGGGCTCAACCCCGGGTCTGCAGTCGATACGGGCAGGCTAGAGTTCGGTAGGGGAGATCGGAATTCCTGGTGTAGCGGTGAAATGCGCAGATATCAGGAGGAACACCGGTGGCGAAGGCGGATCTCTGGGCCGACACTGACGCTGAGGAGCGAAAGCGTGGGGAGCGAACAGGATTAGATACCCTGGTAGTCCACGCCGTAAACGGTGGGAACTAGGTGTTGGCGACATTCCACGTCGTCGGTGCCGCAGCTAACGCATTAAGTTCCCCGCCTGGGGAGTACGGCCGCAAGGCTAAAACTCAAAGGAATTGACGGGGGCCCGCACAAGCGGCGGAGCATGTGGCTTAATTCGACGCAACGCGAAGAACCTTACCAAGGCTTGACATACACCGGAAACGCCCGGAGACGGGCGCCCCCTTGTGGTCGGTGTACAGGTGGTGCATGGCTGTCGTCAGCTCGTGTCGTGAGATGTTGGGTTAAGTCCCGCAACGAGCGCAACCCTTGTCCTGTGTTGCCAGCAGGCCCCTCGGGGTGCTGGGGACTCACGGGAGACCGCCGGGGTCAACTCGGAGGAAGGTGGGGACGACGTCAAGTCATCATGCCCCTTATGTCTTGGGCTGCACACGTGCTACAATGGCCGGTACAATGAGCTGCGATACCGCAAGGTGGAGCGAATCTCAAAAAGCCGGTCTCAGTTCGGATTGGGGTCTGCAACTCGACCCCATGAAGTCGGAGTCGCTAGTAATCGCAGATCAGCATCGCTGCGGTGAATACGTTCCCGGGCCTTGTACACACCGCCCGTCACGTCACGAAAGTCGGTAACACCCGAAGCCGGTGGCCCAACCCCTCGTGGGAGGGAGCCGTCGAAGGTGGGACTGGCGATTGGGACGAAGTCGTAACAAGGTAGCCGTACCGGAAGGTGCGGCTGGATCACCTCCTTTCTAAGGAGCACTTCTCACCCGGACCTGTCCGGGTCAGGGGCCAGAACACCGGCGCACGTCCGGTGCTGGTTGCTCATGGGTGGAACGTTGATTATTCGGCCGGTTGTTCCGGGCCGGAGGCCTGCGAGTACTGCCCCTTCCGGGGGCGTGGAAAGCATGATCTTCGGACGGGAACCGGCCGGGCACGCTGTTGGGTGTCTGAGGGCACGGCCGCACGGCCTGTCTCTCGGTGCCGGCCCCGGTACAGCACCGCGCACGCGGTGCGTGACGGGTGGTCGGTCGTTGTTTGAGAACTGCACAGTGGACGCGAGCATCTGTGGCCAAGTTTTTAAGGGCGCACGGTGGATGCCTTGGCACCAGGAACCGATGAAGGACGTGGGAGGCCACGATAGGCCCCGGGGAGCCGTCAACCAGGCTGTGATCCGGGGGTGTCCGAATGGGGAAACCCGGCAGTCGTCATGGGCTGTCACCCACTGCTGAACACATAGGCAGTGCGGAGGGAACGCGGGGAAGTGAAACATCTCAGTACCCGCAGGAAGAGAAAACAACCGTGATTCCGGGAGTAGTGGCGAGCGAAACCGGATGAGGCCAAACCGCATGCGTGCAAGACCCGGCAGGGGTTGCGCATGCGGGGTTGTGGGATCTCTCGGTCATGGTCTGCCGGCCATGAGACGAGTCAGAAACCGCTGGCGTAGACGAAGGACATGCGAAAGGTCCGGCGCAGAGGGTAAGACCCCCGTAGTCGAAACGTCAGCGGCTCGTTGGAGAGACACCCAAGTAGCACGGGGCCCGAGAAATCCCGTGTGAATCCGGCGGGACCACCCGCCAAGCCTAAATATTCCCTGGTGACCGATAGCGGACAGTACCGTGAGGGAATGGTGAAAAGTACCGCGGGAGCGGAGTGAAATAGTACCTGAAACCGTGTGCCTACAAGCCGTGGGAGCGTCGCGCGGGGATTCGTCCCCGCGTCGTGACTGCGTGCCTTTTGAAGAATGAGCCTGCGAGTTTGCGGTGTGTTGCGAGGTTAACCCGGGTGGGGAAGCCGTAGCGAAAGCGAGTCCGAACAGGGCGCCCCAGTAGCACGCTCAAGACCCGAAGCGGAGTGATCTAGCCATGGGCAGGTTGAAGCGGAGGTAAGACTTCGTGGAGGACCGAACCCACCAGGGTTGAAAACCTGGGGGATGACCTGTGGTTAGGGGTGAAAGGCCAATCAAACTCCGTGATAGCTGGTTCTCCCCGAAATGCATTTAGGTGCAGCGTCGCGTGTTTCTTGCCGGAGGTAGAGCACTGGATAGGCGATGGGCCCTACCGGGTTACTGACCTTAGCCAAACTCCGAATGCCGGTAAGTGAGAGCGCGGCAGTGAGACCGTGGGGGATAAGCTCCATGGTCGAGAGGGAAACAGCCCAGAGCATCGACTAAGGCCCCCAAGCGTACGCTAAGTGGGAAAGGATGTGGAGTCGCACAGACAACCAGGAGGTTGGCTTAGAAGCAGCCATCCTTGAAAGAGTGCGTAATAGCTCACTGGTCTAGTGATTCCGCGCCGACAATGTAGCGGGGCTCAAGCGTACCGCCGAAGTCGTGTCATTGCGATATGTGCCCCCAACGGGGATCGTGATGGGTAGGGGAGCGTCGTGTGCCGGGTGAAGCAGCCGCGGAAGCGAGTTGTGGACGGTTCACGAGTGAGAATGCAGGCATGAGTAGCGATACACACGTGAGAAACGTGTGCGCCGATTGACCAAGGGTTCCTGGGTCAAGCTGATCTGCCCAGGGTAAGTCGGGACCTAAGGCGAGGCCGACAGGCGTAGTCGATGGACAACCGGTTGATATTCCGGTACCCGCTGTGAAGCGACAGACATCGAACCAGGCGATGCTAAGTCCGTGAAGCCGCCCCGGATCCTTCGGGTGAAGGGGAGTGGTGGAGCCGACGGACCAGACCTGCAGTAGGTGAGTGATGGGGTGACGCAGGAAGGCAGTCCAGCCCGGGCGGTGGTTGTCCCGGGGTAAGGGTGTAGGACGTCAGGCAGGCAAATCCGCCTGACACGTAGTCTGAGACCCGATGCCGAGCCGATTGTGGTGAAGTGGACGATCCTATGCTGTCGAGAAAAGCCTCTAGCGAGTTTCATGGCGGCCCGTACCCCAAACCGACTCAGGTGGTCAGGTAGAGAATACCGAGGCGTTCGGGTGAACTATGGTTAAGGAACTCGGCAAAATGCCCCCGTAACTTCGGGAGAAGGGGGGCCATCACCGGTGATCCGATTTACTCGGTGAGCTGGGGGTGGCCGCAGAGACCAGCGAGAAGCGACTGTTTACTAAAAACACAGGTCCGTGCGAAGCCGTAAGGCGAGGTATACGGACTGACGCCTGCCCGGTGCTGGAACGTTAAGGGGACCGGTCAGTCACTCTTCGGGGTGGCGAAGCTGAGAACTTAAGCGCCAGTAAACGGCGGTGGTAACTATAACCATCCTAAGGTAGCGAAATTCCTTGTCGGGTAAGTTCCGACCTGCACGAATGGCGTAACGACTTCTCGACTGTCTCAACCATAGGCCCGGTGAAATTGCACTACGAGTAAAGATGCTCGTTTCGCGCAGCAGGACGGAAAGACCCCGGGACCTTTACTACAGTTTGATATTGGTGTTCGGTTCGGCTTGTGTAGGATAGCTGGGAGACCGTGAAGCCGCCACGCCAGTGGTGGTGGAGTCGTCGTTGAAATACCAGTCTGGTCGTGCTGGATGTCTAACCTGGGTCCGTGATCCGGATCAGGGACAGTGTCTGATGGGTAGTTTAACTGGGGCGGTTGCCTCCTAAAGGGTAACGGAGGCGCCCAAAGGTTCCCTCAGCCTGGTTGGCAATCAGGTGGTGAGTGTAAGTGCACAAGGGAGCTTGACTGTGAGACCGACGGGTCGAGCAGGGACGAAAGTCGGGACTAGTGATCCGGCGGTGGCTTGTGGAAGCGCCGTCGCTCAACGGATAAAAGGTACCCCGGGGATAACAGGCTGATCTTCCCCAAGAGTCCATATCGACGGGATGGTTTGGCACCTCGATGTCGGCTCGTCGCATCCTGGGGCTGGAGTCGGTCCCAAGGGTTGGGCTGTTCGCCCATTAAAGCGGTACGCGAGCTGGGTTTAGAACGTCGTGAGACAGTTC
Source organism: Streptomyces sp. TE5632 (assembly GCF_054061295.1). Taxonomy (NCBI): domain Bacteria; kingdom Bacillati; phylum Actinomycetota; class Actinomycetes; order Kitasatosporales; family Streptomycetaceae; genus Streptomyces; species Streptomyces sp. TE5632. The sequence continues at coordinate 3,037,754 of NZ_JBSSEA010000003.1, forward strand.
GGTCCCTATCCGCTGCGCGCGCAGGAGTCTTGAGAAGGGCTGTCCCTAGTACGAGAGGACCGGGACGGACGAACCTCTGGTGTGCCAGTTGTTCTGCCAAGGGCATGGCTGGTTGGCTACGTTCGGGAGGGATAACCGCTGAAAGCATCTAAGCGGGAAGCCTGCTTCGAGATGAGGGCTCCCACCCACTTGATGGGGTAAGGCTCCCAGTAGACGACTGGGTTGATAGGCCGGATATGGAAGCGCCGTAAGGTGTGGAGTTGACCGGTACTAATAGGCCGAGGGCTTGTCCTCAGTTGCTCGCGTCCACTGTGTTGGTTCTGAAACCACGAACGACCCCACGCCCGTGCCTGTGGTGTGGTGCGGTTGAGTGTTTCATAGTGTTTCGGTGGTCATAGCGTGGGGGAAACGCCCGGTCACATTCCGAACCCGGAAGCTAAGCCCCAGAGCGCCGATGGTACTGCAGGGGGGACCCTGTGGGAGAGTAGGACGCCGCCGAACAAATTGTGGGAGAGCCCCGCACCGATATGGTGCGGGGCTTTCTGCATTTAAGGTCGAGGTTATGCACTATGACCTGGTCATTTTTGACAACGACGGTGTCCTCGTCGACAGCGAGCCCATTTCCAACCGGCTGCTGGCCGGCTATCTCACCGAGCTCGGGCATCCGACGTCGTACGAGGACTCCATCCACGACTACATGGGATCCGCCATGCATCGGGTGCACGACCTGGTGGAGCAGAGGACCGGGCAGCGGTTGCCGGCCGACTTCGACGACGTGTTCCACGCCCGTGTCTTCGCCGCGTTCGAGCGGGAGTTGAAGCCGATCACCGGTGCCGTGGACGTACTGGAGCGGCTGGCCGCCGACGGTGTGCCGTACTGTGTCGCCTCGTCCGGGAGCCATGAGCGGATCCGGGTGGGGCACCGCACGACCGGGCTGGACCGGTGGTTCGACGACGAGCGGATCTTCAGCTCGCAGGATGTGGGACGGGGCAAGCCGGAACCGGACCTCTTCCTGCACACGGCCGAGCGGATGGGTGTCGCACCGGAGCGGTGTGTCGTGGTCGAGGACAGCCCTCTCGGCGTCCAGGCCGCGGTCGCGGCCGGGATGGACGTGTACGGGTTCGCCTCGATGACGCCGGCCGAGAAGCTCGCCGGGGCCACTCGACTCTTCGCCGACATGCGGGAGTTGACGGAACTGCTCCGCTGAAACCGAGCGGAATTCATCTTTGGCCGGACCTACCCACCAGTACACCGGGGCCCTACGCTCGCCGCCATGACTGATGTGCTGCGGCGCGGCAGGGCCTCGTTGGCGTTCGGCTTCCTCGTGCAGGGCGTCGCCTTCGCTCTGCTCGTGACGCGGATTCCGGCCATCCAGAACCGGTACGGGGTCTCCGACGCGTTGCTGCCGGTTTTTCTCGCCGCGGTGCCCGTCCTGGCCGGTATCGGGAGTGTGACGACGGAACGGCTGGTGCGGCGGGTGCCGGCGAGCCGGGTGCTGCGGTGGTCGCAGCCGGTCGTGCTGCTGGCGCTGCTCGGGGTCGGGGCCGGGGAGCAACTGGCCGGGCTGGCTGTGTCGCTGGCCGCGTTCGGGCTGGCGGTGGGGGCGCTGGACGCCTCGATGAACATGTTGGGGGTGAGTCTGCAGCGGGCGTACGGGCGCAGCATCATGCTGAGTTTCCACGCCGCCTACAGCCTGGGCGGGATCGCCGGGGCGTCGCTCGCATGGGTGGGGGCGCACTGGCAGTTGGCGCTGTGGGTGTCGTATCTGCCGGTCGTGCTGGTGCTGATGCCGGCGGTGCTGGTCGGGAGCCGGTGGTACGTCGACGGTGAGGGCAGCGGGCACGACGGGGACGGCGTGCCCGTGACGGAGGCGGCGGTGAGAGCCGGGGGCGCGGGTGGGGCCGTCACCTTCAAGCTGCTGTTGCCGCTGTGTGTGGTGATGACGGTGGCGTACATCGGGGACTCGACGGTCTCGAACTGGAGCGCGAAGTACCTCCAGGACGTGCTGGGGAGTTCGGAGCAGTCGGCGACCGTTCCGTACAACGTCTACATGGTCACCACGCTGCTGGGGCGGACACTCGGCGACTTCGGGGTGCGGCGGTTCGGGGCCGTGGGGGTGGTGCGGGCCGGGGCGCTGTCGGCGGCGGCGGGGTTCGCCGTGGTGGCCGGGGCGCCCGGGGCGTGGGTGGGGATGCTGGGGTTCACACTGCTGGGGCTGGGGCTCTGTGTGCTGGTGCCGCAGACCTTCGCGGCGGCGGGCCGGCGCGCTTTCGCGCAGGGCGGCCCGGGGGCCTCGGACGCGGCCGTGGCACGCCTCAACGTCTTCAACTATGTGGGGTTCCTGATCGGTTCCCCGTTGGTCGGGGTGCTCGGGGACGCCTGGAGTTATCGCGGGGCGATGCTCGTGCCGATGGTTTTGGTGCTGGTGACATTGGTGTACGCCAGGTCGTTCGCGCCCGAACCGGACCGGTACGGTGGCGGGCATGAGCGGCCGCACACAGCTGATGTGGGACGAGGCAGTAACGGGTTATGACTTCGGCCGGGACCATCCGATGGACCCGGTGCGGCTCGCGCTGACCCGGAGCCTGGTGGGCGCGTTCGGGCTGGACCGCGAGGTGGCGGTGGTCGCCGCGAAGACGGCCGGGGACTCGACGCTGCGGCTGGTGCACCGCGAGGACTACATCCGTGCGGTGCGGGTGGCCTCGGCGGACCCGGCGGCGGCGGACCCGTCGTACGGACTGGGGACGATGGACGATCCCGCCTTCACCGGGATGCACGAGGTGTCGGCGCTGATCGCGGGGCAGTCGGTGGGCGCGGCGGAGGCGGTGTGGCGCGGGGACGCGCTGCACGCGGTGAACTTCGCCGGCGGACTGCACCACGCGATGCCGGGGGCGGCCTCGGGTTTCTGCGTGTACAACGACGCCGCGCTGGCCATCGCCCGGCTCCTGGAACTGGGGGCCGAGCGCGTCGCGTACGTGGACGTCGACGTGCATCACGGGGACGGCGTGCAGGCGGCGTTCTGGGAGGACCCGCGGGTGCTGACGGTGTCGTTGCACGAGCACCCCCGGACGCTGTTCCCGCAGACCGGATGGCCGGAGGAGACGGGGGCGGACAGCGCGGAGGGCAGCGCGGTCAATGTGGCCCTGCCGGCCGGGACCGGGGACGCGGGATGGCTGCGGGCGTTCCACGCAGTGGTGCCGGAGCTGCTCGAGGACTTCCGGCCGCAGGTGCTGGTGACCCAGCACGGCGCCGACACGCACTTCGAGGATCCGCTGGCGCATCTGGCGGTGTCGCTGGACGCGCAGCGCGCGGTGCAGGTGGCGTGCCACGAGCTGGCACACGAGCACGCCGAAGGGCGCTGGGTGGCCCTGGGCGGTGGCGGGTACGCGGTGGTGGAGGTCGTGCCGCGGTCCTGGACCCATCTGGTGGCGATCGCGGCCGAGCGACCGGTGGATCCGGCGACGGTGATCCCCGAGAGCTGGCGGCAGGAGGTGTACGCCCGGACCCGGCAACTGGGTCCGGCGCGGATGACCGACGGCCGGTGGCCCGTGTCCTGGGCGCCCTGGGAGGCCGGCTACGACCCGGCGGACCGGCTGGACCAGGCGGTCCTGGCGACTCGCCGAGCGGCGTTCCCGCTGCGGGGGCTGCTGGCGTGAACGGGCCGGAGCCGGGCTCCGCGGCCCGGCTCTGAAGCGGGTTCCGCTCGGGGCTCTTACGCCAACCGTGCGGTGTTTCCCGTTTCCCGGGGCGCCCGGGCTCCGGGTCGCGCACCATCGCTCCCGTGCCGACCACCACTGGCCCCACTGACTTCGCCGATCGCGCCGATCGCGTCGGCCTTCGCAGGCATCTGCTGGCCGCCCGGCTGGCCGGGGTCGTGGCCACCACGCGGGAGGAGAGCCTGCGGAGTTACCGGCTCTTCGCCGCCCGGGATCCACGCCTGCTGATCGGCCTGGACCCGGAACGGGTGTGGAGCCAGCGGGAATTGATCGAGTTGATGGCGGACAGGTGTGGTGTTTCGGCCGATCCTCGCCACGTTTCCGGGCATGATGTGATCGACCCGGAGCGGACCCTGGCGGCCCTGGACGCCTGTGCGGAGCGTCTCGTGGTCGCCGCCCGAAGCGGTGTGCCCGTGCTGCTCGGCACCGGCCACCCGCACCGGCTGCTCGGTTTCTACGCCGCTCTGGCAGACGCCCTGTCGGCGGCGGGATGTGACGTCCTCACCCCGGCGCGGGGTCGCTCTGTCGACATAACGACCCGGTTCGGTCTACGCACGTACCGCCTCGACTACGTCCGGGGAGTCGCGCTCGTCCGGGGCGCGGACCCCGAACGCCCCGGTGGTGAACCCGGCGCACACACGCACTCGCCGCTCCCGGTTCGGACCGCGCTCGCCGGGGCCGCCGAGGCCGGCGGGCCGCTTCCCGGGCTGGTGATCGGAGACCACGGCTGGGCCTGCGGGGCAGGTCAGCTGGGGTTCGAGGCCATCGCGCTGGCCGATGTGAACGACCCCGCCCCGTTCGTGGGGGAGGCCGAGGGGTGTGTGTCGGTGGTGGTTCCGCTTGATGACGGAGCGCGGTCCGATCACTATGTGCCGCTGACCCGCTACGTACTCAATCGAGCCTGTCTGTCACAGTAGGCCGCCGATGGGTACACCTCTTCCCCACTCGCATCACCCGCCCCTACATTGGGGAGTGAGCACGCAACGACGAAGAGTCACCGGAAGGGGAAGCCGGTGGCCGTCGAGTGCGGAAGGTTCAGGTGTGTCATGGCTGCAGCTGGCGAAAGGCCTCTGAACGAGGTTCAGTTCCTTACCGTGGCGGAGGTCGCCGCGGTGATGCGAGTGTCGAAGATGACCGTGTACCGGCTGGTGCACAGCGGTCATCTGCCCGCGATCCGGGTGGGGCGGTCCTTCCGCGTCCCGGAGCAAGCGGTTCACGAGTACCTCCGCGAGAGCTATGTGGGGGTGGACACCGCCTGACGGCGAACCGGGGAGGACCCGTACAGGACACTCGCGGGCCTCCCTGATCTCCTCGATTACGACCTCAGCGCTCGGGCGGGTAGGCTTGCCCCTCGTAGGTCGTGTGGGCCCATGGCGCCCAAACACCGAGTGATGAGAAGTGAGCGAGGGTAGTCGTGGGCTCTGTTATCAAGAAGCGGCGCAAGCGGATGGCCAAGAAGAAGCACCGCAAGCTGCTCAAGCGCACGCGCGTTCAGCGTCGCAACAAGAAGTAAGCGACGTCGCGGAAGCGTGTCCAGTGGCCCCCCACCGACGAGGTGGGGGGCCACTGTCTTTACGTTTGGCCGGGTCCGTTCGCCTCTCCCCGGTTGTCGTCACTTCAGGTATCGAGTGGGCACCACAGAGCGACCGTGACCCGTTAGGTTGGCGGGCAGGACGTAGGCAAGAGGGAGGCACCGGTCTTGGGAAAGGTCGTGCTCGTGACGGGAGTGGCCCGCCCTTTGGGGGGCCGTTTCGTCCGACGGATCCAGCGTGACCCGGATGTGGAACGGGTCGTCGCCGTGGACGCGGTCCGGCCCGCGCACCATCTGGGCGATGCCGACTTCGTCCAGACCGACATCCGGCAGCCCACCGTCGCGCGCGTGCTCGCGGAGGCCGGTGCCGACACCGTCGTGCACCTGGACGTGACGGGCACACCGCTCGCCGGCGGCAGCAGCCGGACGGCGCTCAAGGAGACCAACGTCATCGGCACCATGCAGCTGCTCGGTGCCTGTCAGAAGTCCCCGCGCGTCGAACGCCTGGTGGTGAAGTCCAGTACGAACGTCTACGGCTCCGCGTCCCGCGACCCGGCGGTCTTCACCGAGACGACTCCGCCCAAGTCCCTGCCCAGCGGCGGGTTCGCGAAGGACGCGGTCGAGGTCGAGGGCTATGTGCGTGGCTTCGCGCGCCGCCGCCCGGACGTCGCCGTGTGCGTGCTCAGGTTCGCCAACATCCTGGGCCCCGCCGCGGACAGCCCGCTCGCCTCGTACTTCTCGCTGCCGGTCCTGCCGACCGTGTTCGGCTACGACCCGCGGCTGCAGTTCGTACACGAGGACGATGTGCTCGAGGTGCTGCGCCTGGCCGCGCACGAACCCCGGCGCTCCACGCTCAACAGCGGCACCTTCAACATCGCCGGCGACGGTGTCCTGCTGCTGTCCCAGTGCGCGCGGCGGCTCGGCCGGCCCATCGTGCCGCTGCTGCTCCCGGCGGTCACCTGGGCGGGCTCGTTGGTGCGTACGCTGGGGATGTCGGACTTCTCACCGGAGCAGATCCGGCTGCTCACACACGGCCGGGTGGTGGCGACGGACCAGATGCGCGAGACACTGGGCTTCACACCGAAGCACACGACTGCAGAAACGTTCACGGACTTCGTGCGCAGTCGTGGCCCCGGACTGCTTCCGCCGGAGGTCCTCGCGAGGACCGTCGACCGGATCGCCGCACTGCCCCTGCCGGGCAGCGGTCACCCCCCGAAGCAGAGCGCCAACTGAGGAGCGCAGCAAGATGGCGGACGCCAAGGTCATTCCGTTCGACGACGACCGTTCCCGCGGGGGTGCGGGGGGCACAGGCGGTGCCGGGGGCTCGGCGCAGCGCCCGTCGCGACGCCGTGGCGCGGGCAGCCGGCGCAAGGGCGCCGGGGCCGCCTCGATGGGCGAGGTCCAGCCCCTGCCGGGCAGGGCGCCCGCGAAGGACGACGCCCCGGCGCCCGGCGAACACCGTGACCCCCGCGAACCCCGGCCCCGGGAGCCGGTCGCAGGCGACGGCGCACGCCCGGACGAAGGCGGCCTGGACCGGCGTGTCGCCAGTGGTCTGGCCTTCCTGCGCCGTCGGCTCACGGGGGACTACGCGGTCGACGACTTCGGCTACGACGAGGAGCTCACCGACCAGGTCCTGATGTCGCTGCTGCGCCCGGTGTACGAGAAGTACTTCCGGGTCGAGGTGAAGGGCATCGAGAACATCCCCGCGGAGGGCGGCGCCCTGATCGTCGCCAACCACTCCGGGACGTTGCCGATGGACGGTCTGATGATGCAGGTCGCCGTCCACGACAACCATCCGGCCGACCGGCATCTGCGGCTGCTCGCGGCGGACCTGGTGTTCATGCTGCCGGTGGTCAACGAACTCGCCCGCAAGCTCGGCCACACCCTGGCCTGTGCCGAGGACGCGGCACGGCTGCTGGAGCAGGGGGAGCTGGTCGGGGTGATGCCGGAGGGCTTCAAGGGCCTCGGCAAGCCCTTCGCCGACCGCTACAAGCTCCAGCGCTTCGGGCGCGGCGGTTTCGTGTCCACGGCGCTGCGCGCGCGGACGCCGATCATCCCGTGCTCGATCGTCGGGGCGGAGGAGATCTACCCGATGATCGGCAACGGCCGGACCGTCGCCCGGCTGCTCGGCCTTCCGTACTTCCCGCTGACGCCGACCTTCCCGTGGCTCGGTCCGCTCGGCGCGATCCCGCTGCCGACGAAGTGGACGATCCAGTTCGGTGAGCCGATCCACACGGAGAACTATCCGCCGGAGGCGGCCGAGGACCCGATGCTGATGTTCAACCTGACCGACCAGGTCCGGGAGCAGATCCAGCACACCCTCTACAAGCTGCTGGTCCAGCGGAGGTCGGTGTTCTTCTAGAGAGCGGACGGACGTGCGTACGTGGTCGGGGTGCCCCTTGTCGCAAAGGGGCACCCCGACCACGTACGGCCTGCCGCTCAGTCCGCTCCAGCTCGCTCCAGTCCGCTCTAGTCGGCGGTCTCGCTGTCGATGCCCAACCCCGGGAGCAGGCCGGGCAGGAGGGGCGGGAGGGTGACGTCGGGCTGGGCGGGCGGGGTGGTGCCGCCGGTGGACGGCGGTGTGGTGCTGACGCCGGTCTCCTCCGGCGGGTCGAGCAGCCCGCCGCTGTTGCCGCCGAGCAGGCTGTCGCTCTCGTCCTCGGAGTCGGCGGACCGGCTGGGGTCGCTGTTGCCGGTGCTGTCCTGGTCGGGGCCGTCGGTGCCGGTACCGGGCGCCTGGGAACGGTCGGCACCGGACGGGGCGCCGGGTGTGGCCCCGGGGCCGCCCCGCCGCTCGCCGCTGTCGCCGTCGCCCCGGGCCGGTGGGTCGGGGAGCAGGGACTGCAGCGGCGCGACATCCTCGTCTATGGCGTCGAACACCGACGACACCTGCTCGCTGACGTCCCCGAGCTGCGCGGGCAGTCTGTCTCGCAGGGAACCCCAGGCCTGCCGGTGCGAGTGGGAGAAGGAGGAGAGGGCCTGCATGGGACCCAGGGAGTCCGGGTCGAGACGGTACGCCTCGCGCAGCAGCCGATGGCCTTCGGACGCGTCGTGCCGCATGCCGGACAGGGCGCGGCGGATCTCGCCGACCGATTCGTGGTCGAGGGAACCGCTGCGTTCGCGCTCCATCAGCCGGCGGGCCTCGCTGAGCCGGGTGGAGGCGTGGTCGAGGAGGACGCGGCCACGCTCGTCGTTGCCATCGGCCAGGCCGAGCTTGACGTCCTCTATGCCGCGCTTGAGGCCGTAGAGCGAGTCACCGGGCAGGGCGTCGGAGCTGGCGGCGGAGACTCCGCCGAGGGCGCCGGCGGCCACGGTGATGCCGAGCCCGCCCGCGGTGAGCCCCTTGGCCAGCCGTGAGCGCGGTCTCAGCTTCCCCAGGGGGGTCGCCCGGTGAGCGCCCCGGGCGCGGCGTGAACGCTGTTCGGGCACGGACGCATCCGCTGCCTCGCCCACCGCGGTGCCTTCCTGGAGCATGGCCTCGAAGGCAGCCACCAGTCGGGCCCGCTGGACGACCTTGACCTCGGGATCCAGCTCCGGCTTGGGCAGCGCGCCGAGACCGGCGGCGAGCGTGAGCAGCCGCTCCTGTTCCGTCTTCGCGGCGGCCGGTCCCGGTGCCGATCCTTCGGGCTGCTCGGCCGCTGTGACCCGGTCGGACTGCTCCTCCAGGGCCTGGGCGAAGGCGTTCGCCCGCCGGTGCGCCGATACCTTCGCGATCACTGGCGGCACCTCCTCTCGTCATGACGATCGACTCCCCAGGGGGTCCTGAGGGTTCCGCTCCCCGACCATGTCCACACGATCGGGTGATCGGAGGCGGTGGGGAGTGACCACAGGGAGCCTGCATCCCGCACAACGAGCGGCGCGGTACTTGGGTTACGCGTGCCGGAGGATCGGTTGGGGGAGTCAACGGGGCATCACTGACGGTGAGTTGGTCGTCACGAAGGGTGCGTCGTCGATGCGGGTGCGTTCCGCTCAGCGCGTGTCCTCCGGGAGGAGCCGGGCGAGGGTGCGGACGGCCCGGTACTGGAGGGTCTTGATCGCCCCCTCGTTCTTGCCCATCGCGCGGGCGGTCTCCGCGACGGAGAGGCCCTGGAGGAATCGGAGCGTGACGCATTCGCGCTGTTGGGGGTTGAGCCGTCGTACGGCATCGAGGAGGGCGGCGTTGGAGAGGTGTTCGAGGACGGAGTCCTCCGGGGACCGCTCGACCTCGTTGGCGTCGAGCATCTCCCCGGTGGTGATTTCGAGGCGGAAGCGGCTGGACTTGAAGTGGTCGGCGACCAGGTTGCGGGCGATGGTGACGAGCCAGGCGCCGAAGTCGCGCCCCTGCCAGGTGAAGGTGCCGATGCGGCGGAGTGCCCGCAGGAAGGTCTCGCTGGTGAGGTCCTCGGCGGTCGACTTGTTGCCCACCCGGTAGTAGATGTAGCGGTACACGGTGTCGCTGTACTGGTCGTAGAGCCGTCCGAAGGCGTCGGCCTCGCCGGCCTGGGCGCGCTCCACGAGGTCCATCATCCGGGCGCTGTCGCTGTCCGCGGCGGGACGGCGCGCGGTGGCCGGGCCGGACGAGCGTCCGCGCCTGGCCGCCGCGGCGCTGTCGTCGGTGAGGGCGTAGCTGGGGCCGACGGGCGGGTCGGCGAGGGCGTAGCAGGGGCCGACGGTGGCGGTGGCGAAAGCGGGGACGGCGTACGCGGTGGGGACGAAGCCGCGCAGCAACTCCCGGGCCGTGACGACTGCGGTGCGCAGTGCGGTCAGGCCCGAGTCGTCAACCCCGACGTGTGGGTACACGGGACTCCCAGAGGCAGAGCTTCCATCACGTGCAGTACGGGCCGTTCACCCGTCGTAGCGACGGAGGGGTACCCGAATGCGTCTGAGGAGAATAACGCTTCGTGCAGGCGCTGCTACACCGAGTTGCTCAAATCATCGATTACGTCGCTTCCGTGGCCTGTTGACACACATTCAAGTAACCGATGTTGATCGAACGTTGACTGAAAAGCTTCGCTTCCCGGTTCGGTACGGGGCATGTTGTGGCCGTGTGCAGCCAAGAGGACTGGACAGGGGGGTTGCGGGGTACGGCAGTTGGATTGGCCGGGTTGCGGGCGGGGCGCCACTTTTGTTCCCCGCTGATCAGGCCTGCGGCCGTACGGGTGTCCGTCGCCGCCGAGTTGACTGGTCACCCGGCGTGCGCGGGAGCGCCGCCGGGCTCAGGGCCGTCAGGCTCAGCGCCGCCGGGCTCAGCGCCGGCGGCGGTGCATCGCGATGGCCGCCGCCGTGCCGCCGGCCACCGCGCCCACACCCGCGGCCGCCGGGATGCCGACCTTCGCCGCCTTGCGGCCCGTCCGGTAGTCGCGCAGGCGCCAGTCCATCGCGCGGGCGTGCTTGCGCAGCTTGGAGTCCGGGTTGATCGCGTACGGGTGCCCGACCAGCGAGAGCATCGGGATGTCGTTGTGCGAGTCGCTGTACGCGGCGCAGTGGTCCAGGTCCAGGTTCTCCGCCGCCGCCAGCGCGCGTACGGCCTCCGCCTTCGCCGGGCCGTGCAGCGGCTCGCCCACGAGTTTGCCGGTGTACACGCCTCCGATGGACTCGGCCACCGTCCCCAGCGCCCCGGTCAGGCCCAGGCGCCGCGCGATCACCTGGGCGATCTCCACCGGCGCCGCCGTGACCAGCCACACCCGCTGTCCGGCGTCCAGGTGGGCCTGCGCCAGTGCCCGCGTACCCGGCCAGATCCGCCCGGCCATGTACTCGTCGTAGATCTCCTCGCCGATGGACTTCAGCTCGGAGACCCGGTGGCCCTTGACGATGGAGAGCGCCGAGTCGCGCGCGTCCTGCATGTGCTCGGGGTCCTCGACGCCGGCCAGCCGGAACCACGTCTGCTGCCACGCGAACCGCGCGAGGTCGCGCGTCTCGAAGAACTTCCGCTTGTACAGGCCCCGCCCGAAGTGGAACAGGGCCGCGCCCTGCATCACCGTGTTGTCCAGGTCGAAGAACGCGGCGGCCCGGTCGTCGCCGTGAACCGGGAACTCCGGTTCACGGGCGGAAACTTCCTGAGTGGATTTGCGGGCAGCCTCCGCCGAGGCCTCGCCTGCCAACACGCTCCGCGCCGTGGCGGAGCGCCTACGGGGGGTGAGCCATCCGAGAGCGGCCATGGCGTTGAGCATAACCAGTCCGGTCGGCGGTTCCGGACCTGAGAGGTTTGGACACCGTGAACTCTGCGCGTCCGTGTCGTTAAAGTGCCCCTCCCGGCGGACGGGGCCGGCTCGGGGCGGTCCGGGACGCGGGCCCCGTACGGCACTCAGCGTCACAGTGGCCGCAGAGGGGTTCCCCTGCACCGCCGCAGGGTGAGAATGGCTGGCATGAGTCCGCTCTTTCGCCGCGAAGCCCCGCAGGATCGTCTCGTCACCCTCATCCGTAAGCCCGGCTGTCACCTGTGTGACGACGCACAGGTCGTGGTGGAGAAGGTGTGCGGTGAGCTCGGGGTCGCGTGGGAGGGCAAGGACATCACCGAGGACCCGGAACTGCATGAGCGGTACTGGGAGCAGATCCCGGTTGTTCTCGTCGACGGCCGCCAGCACACGTTCTGGCGCGTCGACGAGGGCCGCCTTCGTAAAGCCCTGACCGGCTGACCGGCCGACCGGCCGACCGGGGGTCTGACCGGCCGACCGGGGGTGGTCAGGACCACTGATCCATAACTGACCAACCAGTCCAAAGTGGCGGAAAAGTCGCTTAGAATCGATGGCGGCTTGGTCTCGGGGGCGGGATACACAGAGGAGGGTGTGCTGTTTTGCCCCCAGAACAAAGGGAGCGATGGTGCTCGTGCGTCGGTTCCACACGGCTGCGCCGGGGACGCGTGACCCCGGTCACGTTGGGTGGGCAAATCGGACACCATCTTTGTGCACGCGTTCACAAAGACATAGCCTGCATCCGACGGGGCGGTCCGGGGACGTATGACCGCCTGAAGCCCCGCTCTACCCGCAGGAGCACCGTGGCAACTGGCCGATCTCACCGACCGGCGACCCGTAGCCGAGGGATTCCCGAGGCCACCGTCGCCAGGCTTCCGCTGTACCTCCGCGCCCTCACCGCGCTCTCCGAGCGCTCGGTGCCCACAGTCTCCTCGGAGGAGCTGGCGGCGGCCGCGGGCGTCAACTCCGCGAAGCTTCGTAAGGACTTCTCCTACCTGGGTTCCTACGGGACCCGGGGCGTGGGCTACGACGTCGAGTATCTCGTGTACCAGATCTCGCGTGAACTCGGCCTCACCCAGGACTGGCCGGTTGTGATCGTCGGCATCGGTAACCTCGGTGCCGCGCTCGCCAACTACGGCGGGTTCGCCTCCCGTGGATTCCGGGTCGCCGCGCTCATAGACGCCGACCCCGCGATGGCCGGAAAGCCCGTCGCCGGCATCCCGGTGCAGCACACCGACGAACTCGAGAAGATCATCCAGGACGACGGTGTCTCGATCGGCGTGATCGCGACCCCCGCCGGTGCCGCGCAGCAGGTCTGCGACCGGCTGGTGGCCGCCGGTGTCACCTCCATCCTGAACTTCGCGCCGACCGTGCTGTCCGTCCCGGACGGTGTCGACGTGCGCAAGGTGGACCTCTCCATCGAGCTGCAGATCCTCGCCTTCCACGAGCAGCGCAAGGCCGGCGAGGTGGCCGCCGCCGGGACCGTCGTCCCGTCTGTCGGCTCCCGCCCGGAGCCCGTCGCCGCGCGCCAGGCATCCGCCGGCGGACAGGGGTCCGCCGCAGACCAGGGGCCCGACGGGGACGTACCCGCGGTGATGCCGACATGAGCCTTCTCGTCGTCGGACTGAGCCACCGCAGCGCGCCGGTCAGCGTGCTGGACCGGGCCTCGCTGAGCGTGGACGCACAGGTCAAGCTGCTGCAGGACACGGTCGCCGCCGAACCGGCCAGCGAGGCCGCGGTGCTCGCCACCTGCAACCGCATCGAGCTGTACGCCGACGTGGACAAGTTCCACGCCGGTGTCGCCGAGCTGTCCACGCTGCTGGCCCAGCACAGCGGGGTCGGCCTGGAGGAGCTCACGCCCTATCTCTATGTGCACTACGAGGACCGCGCCGTCCACCACGTGTTCTCGGTGGCCTGCGGACTGGACTCGATGGTGGTGGGCGAGGGGCAGGTCCTCGGCCAGATCAAGGACGCCCTGGCGCGTGCGCAGGAACTGCACACCGCCGGGCGGCTGATGAACGACGTGTTCCAGCAGTCGCTCCGGGTCGGCAAGCGCGCCCACACGGAGACCGGCATCGACCGCGCCGGGCAGTCCCTGGTCACCTTCGGCCTGGAGCAGTTGGCCGCCGGCTCGCCCGTCGACAGCTGGGCGCGGGGCAAGAAGGCACTGGTCATCGGTGCCGGATCGATGTCCTCGCTGGCCGCGGCCACGCTCGCGCGGGCCGGTGTGGCCGAGATCGTGATCGCCAACCGCACCGCCGACCGCGCCGAGCGCCTCGTGCAGATCCTCACCGAGACCGAGAACGCCGAGAACGCCGAGAACACGAACGTGCCGGCCCGCGCGATACCGATGGGATCGGTGGCGGACGAGCTGACACGTGCAGACGTCGTCGTCTCCTGCACCGGCGCGACCGGCCTCGTCCTCACGGCCGACGCGATCGCCGCCGGTGTCGAGGGCCGCGTCGGACAGCAGCCGGAGACGGTACGCACCGGAGCCACCGGGACCGTCGGAGTCACGGAGGCATCGGCGCGCAAGGCGCCGGCCGGGCGGACGACGCCCCTGCCCCCCGCCCCCGTGGCCGCCACCAGCACCGACGAGGACTGCCCGCTGGACCTGGCCTCCGTACCGCCCGGTTTCTCCGTGATGGGTGAGGCGGCCGTCGCCGGTATGGACGCGGCGACGCTGGAGCAGCACGCGGCCTGGGCCGTGAGCGGCACCGTCGACCGCCGCCAGGGCGGCCGGCGCGGTGCCGAGGTGGACACCGAACTGATCGGCGCGTTGGCCGCGACCGCGGCGAGCGCCGGCCGGATCCCCGAGCGGCGCCGTCCGGAGCCGGTGGCCGAGCCGCCGCGCCCGGAGCCCGTGCTCTTCCTGCTGGACCTCGCGATGCCGCGCGACATCGACGCGGCCACGCACCGCATCCCCGGGGTGCGGCTGGTCGACATCGAGGCGCTCGCGGAGGCGTCGGCGGACGCTCCGATGGCTGCCGATGTGGACCAGGTCCGGCGTATCGTTTCCGACGAGGTCGCGGCGTTCGGGGCGGCACAGCGGGCCGCGCACATCACGCCGACGGTGGTCGCCCTGCGCACCATGGCCGCGGACGTGGTGGCCGGTGAGATGGCCCGCCTGGAAGGGCGGCTGCCCGGCCTGGACGACAAGCACCGTGCGGAGATCACCCAGACCGTGCGGCGGGTGGTCGACAAGTTGCTGCACTCGCCGACCGTGCGGGTCAAGCAGCTCGCGGCCGAACCCGGCGGCGCCGGCTACGCGGACGCGCTGCGCACCCTGTTCGACCTCGACCCGGAGACGGTGGCCTCCGTCTCCCGCGCCGAGGAAAGCACCGAGAAGAACGCGAAGGCCGCACAGAACGCGGGCAACGCAGAAAACCGAGGGCCGGCATGACTGAGAAGGCACTGAGGCTCGGGACCAGGCGGAGCAAGCTCGCCATGTCCCAGTCCGGGCAGGTGGCGGATGCCGTGAGCCAGGTGACCGGACGGCCTGTCGAGCTCGTTCCGATCACCACGTACGGCGACACGTCGCGCGAGCATCTCTCGCAGATCGGCGGCACGGGCGTCTTCGTGGCCGCGCTGCGCGAGGCACTGGTGCGCGGCGAGGTGGACTTCGCGGTGCACTCGCTGAAGGACCTGCCGACCGCACCGCACGACGAGCTGGTCCTGGCCGCCGTACCGGAGCGCGAGGACCCGCGGGACGTGATCATCGCGCGTGACGCGCTCAAGTTCACCGACCTGCCGCGCGGCGCCCGCATCGGCACCGGTTCGGCGCGTCGCATGGCCCAGCTGAACGCGTACGCACGCGGCCACGGCATGGAGATCACGACCGTGCCGATCCGCGGCAACGTCGACACCCGGATCGGGTACGTCAAGAGCGGTGAGCTGGACGCCGTGGTGCTGGCCGCCGCCGGGATGAACCGGGTCGGACGCAGCGACGAGGTGACCGACTTCCTGTCGGTCGACACGATTTTGCCCGCTCCCGGCCAAGGGGCCCTGGCGGTCGAGTGCACCGTGCGCAACACGGAGCTGACCGCCGCGCTCGCCGAGCTCGACGACCCGTTCACCCGGGCCGCCGTGACGGCGGAGCGGTCACTGCTCGCCGCCCTGGAGGCCGGCTGCACCGCCCCTGTGGGGGCGCTGGCCGACCTTTTGGCCGACGGGCCGATTGTCAAGGAAATGCGCCTGCGGGGCGTCGTCGGCACGACCGACGGCACCACGTTGGTGCAGCTGTCCACCACCGGTCCCGTGCCCGAGACGCACGAGGCGGCGATGGCGCTCGGTCGCGAACTCGCCACCGAGATGCTCGCGCAGGGCGCGGCCGGTCTGATGGGGGAGCGAGCACAGTGAGCCCCACCACCCTTCCACCCCCTCCGGAACACGGGCACGTCACCTTCCTCGGTGCCGGACCCGGGGATCCGGGACTGCTGACTCTGCGCGCCGTGGAGGCGCTGGCGAACGCGGACGTTCTCGTCGCCGAGCACGATGTGCTCGACGTCGTACGCCGGCACGCCAGGCAGGGCGTTGCCGAAGTGCCGACGGAAACGGACTCGGCGGGTTCCTCCGCGACGTCCGCTCCGGGCACAGGCACGCCTCAGCTGAAAATCGTTGACGACACGTCAACAACCGTTGGCGCACCCGCGGTGCGGGATGCCGCACATCTTGTCATGGAGGCCGCGCGGGGCGGCAGGCGGGTCGTGCGTGCGGTGTCCGGTGATCCCGGCCTCGACTCGTACGCCGCTGAGGAGATGCTGGCGTGCGTGGCGGCCGGGGTGACCTTCGAGGTCGTCCCCGGTATCGCGGCCGCGGTCGGTGTGCCCGCGTACGCCGGTGTGCCGCTGCGGGACGCCGAGGGCGCGGACGTGCGGTTCGTGGACGCGCGTACCGCGTCGGACCGGTGCTGGACCGAGCTCGGGGCGTCGGACGGCACGGTGGTCGTCTCCGCCACGCTCGACTCGGTGGCCGCCGCGGCGGGCGAACTGGTGTCCGCCGGTCGCAAACCCGACACCCCCCTGACGGTGACGGTCGCCGGTACGACGACCCGGCAGCGGACCTGGACGGCGACGCTCGGCACGATCGCGCAGACGCTGAAGCAGGCGAAGGTGCTGCCGTCGCCCGACGGCGGCCGTCCGGTGATAGCCGTGGTCGGTGAGCGTTCCGCCCCCGCCCAGCACGACCGGCTCGCGTGGTTCGAGTCCAAGCCGATGTTCGGCTGGAAGGTGCTCGTGCCGCGTACCAGGGAGCAGGCGGCGTCGCTCTCCGACCAGCTGCGGTCCTACGGCGCGGTGCCGCACGAGGTGCCGACCATCGCCGTCGAGCCCCCGCGCACCCCGCAGCAGATGGAGCGCGCGGTCAAGGGCCTGGTGACGGGCCGCTACGAGTGGATCGCCTTCACCTCCGTCAACGCGGTCAAGGCGGTGCGGGAGAAGTTCGAGGAGTACGGTCTCGACGCCCGTGCCTTCGCCGGGATCAAGGTCGCCGCGGTCGGCGACCAGACCGCCAAGGCGCTGATCGACTTCGGCGTGCGGCCGGACCTGGTTCCGAGCGGTGAGCAGTCGGCCCGCGGGCTGGTGGAGGACTGGCCGCCGTACGACCCGGTCTTCGACCCGATCGACCGGGTGTTCCTGCCCCGCGCGGACATCGCCACCGAGACGCTGGTGGCGGGTCTCATCGAGCTGGGCTGGGAGGTCGACGACGTCACGGCGTACCGGACCGTGCGCGCCTCGCCGCCGCCCGCGGAGACGCGGGAGGCCATCAAGGGCGGCGGCTTCGACGCGGTGATGTTCACGTCGTCGTCGACGGTCCGGAACCTGGTCGGCATCGCCGGCAAGCCGCACAACGTGACGGTCATCGCCTGCATCGGTCCGGCGACGGCGAAGACGGCCGAGGAGCACGGGCTGCGCGTCGACGTCATGGCCCCGGAGCCGTCGGTGCACAAGCTGGCGGCGGCCCTGGCCGACTTCGGCGCGCGTCGCCGGCTGGCGGCGATCGAGGCGGGCGACCCGGTCACCCGCCCGAGCGAACGCCGCCCGGGAGCCCGGAGACGCCGGTCGACGACGTGAGGCCGCGCGGCGGCGTCGGGTAGGACGCGTTAGGTGGTGGCGGGGTGTGCCGTGAGGGCGCACCCCGCCACCACCTGTTGGGGCCAGGGCCGGACGCCGGGAGTGCGGCGTTTCGACAGGAACCCGAGGCTTGCCTGAGTGTCCCTACCGACGAGTGGTGCAGGTGAGCGGGATCACTCATGGAGTGGTCCAATTTCCTTGTATGTCTCCCCGGTTTGTGAAAGCCTGCAAGGCTTTGCTCACGACATAATGATCAGGGAACTGGGGGGAAGTACATGGTGACGATGGTGGTTGGCGGCCCGTCGGGCGGGGACGACGAGCAGGTCGCGCGGCTGGCGGCGGGCTCGCCCAACTTCGGTCACCTGCTCGGGCACGAGCCTTTACTGGTGACGCTGGGCTGCGCTGCGGAGTCGTACGTTCACACTGACCCGCACGCGGCCATGGTGAAGACCCGCCTCTACGGCGAGATCATGGCCCGGCACCTGGTCACGCTTCTCGGCATCACTGTGCCGGGGCCCCGCCAGGTCGACCGGATCAACGCGCTCGCCAGAGCCGATGTCCTCGTCCCGCAGGTGCGCACCTGGTTCGAGGCGATCCGTACGACGGGCAACCGGGCGGTCCACGAGTACTACGCCAACGTCCGTGAGGCGCTCCGGTCCGTGGAGATGTGCTTCCGCCTCGGTGACTGGCTGCACCGCTCCCTCGACCAGTCCGACACCACCCACAGGGTGTTCCTGGCGCCCGCGCCGCCTTCCGCCGCGCCTGCGCCCACGACCGTCGCCGACCAGCGCGAGCTGGAGCAGCTGCGTACTGAACTTGACGCCTACCGCCGCAAGTTGGAAGAGGCCCGGCTCAGCTACGACGGCAAGCAGAGCCGTCTGGAGCGTGAGCAGGCCGCCCGCGAGCAGGCCGAGGCGGAACTGGCCCGCGCGGAGGCCGAGCGGGCCGCGCTGCACGACCTGATCGCCGAGCTGAGCGAGAAGATCACCGAGCTGACGGCTCCGGCGATGGAGTCCCGTTCGGCCGCCCGCCCGCTGGACGGGGCCTCGCGGCGCGACGAGTTCATCGCGCAGGCGCAGAAGGCCGCCCGCCCGCCGATGAGTGAGGCGCAGGTCCGCGCCGAGCTGGACCGCGTCCTGGCGAAGGCGGGCTGGGCCGTCCAGGACGACAGTGCCAAGAACCTCTTCGCGGGCAGGGGCGTCGCCGTCCGCGAGGTCTCCACCGCCGTCGGCCGCGCCGACTACCTCCTCTACGTCGACCAGCGCCTGGTCGGTGTCATAGAGGCCAAGCGGGAGGGCGCCGACCTGGAGGCAGCCATGGAGCAGGCCTCCCGTTACGCCACCGGCCTCACCCGCAGTCAGCAGCTCAGCGCCTGGCGGGCCAGCCTGCCCTTCCGGTACGTCGCCGACGGCAACACCGTGCGCTTCCACAACGCGCTCGACCCGTCTCCGCGCACGCGTGAGGTCTTCGCCGTGCACCGGCCGGACACGATTGCCCGCTGGGTGGAGGAGGCCGAGGCCGACCGCAGCGCGCCGACCCTGCGGGCCCGGATGCGCCGCCTGCCGGAGACCTTCCTCGACCCGGAGGACCTGCGCCCGGCCCAGGTGACGGCTATCAACGGCCTGGAGCGCTCCCTGGCCAAGGACGACCCGCGCGCCCTGATCCAGATGGCGACCGGCGCCGGCAAGACGTACACGGTGGTCAGCGAGAGCTACCGGCTCCTCAAGCACGCGGGCGCCAAGCGCATCCTGTTCCTGGTCGACCGCAACAACCTCGGCAGCCAGGCCGCCACCGAGTTCGAGAACTTCGACACCCCGGACGACGGCCGCAAGTTCACCGAGCTGTACGTCGTGCAGCGGCTTGCCGGTGACACCGTGCTGGGCTCCGCGCACGTGGTGGTGTCCACCGTGCAGCGGCTGTGGCTGGCGCTGACGGACCGTGACGTGCCGAGCGCCGACCGCGAGGACGCGTCCCTGGACCGCTACGACCTGGTCGACGAGCCGGTGGAGGTCGGCTACAACCCGGACCTGCCACCCGAGGCGTTCGACCTGATCGTCGTCGACGAGTGCCACCGCTCGATCTACGGCAAGTGGCGTGCGGTCCTGGAGTACTTCGACGCCCACCTGGTGGGGCTGACCGCCACCCCGGTCAAGCAGACCTTCGGCTTCTTCTTCCAGAACCTGGTCAGCGAGTACCCGTACGAGCAGGCCGTCGCCGACGGCGTCAACGTCGACTTCGACGTCTTCCGCATCCGTACGGAGCTGGGGGAGAACGGCGGGACGATCCCGGCGGAGACGGTAGTCCCGATGCGGGAACGCAAGACGCGTCGTGAGCGGTACCAGGAGCTGGAGGAGGACCTGGAGTGGAAGGCGTCCCAGCTGGGGCGCCAGGTCATCAGCAAGGGGCAGCTGAAGCTCGTCGTCGAGACGTTCCGCAAGCACCTGTTCACGGAGATTTTCCCGCCAATGGGGGAGGGGGAGGCGCAGCGGGCGCGCACGCACGTGCCCAAGACGCTGATCTTCGCCGTGGACGACAACCACGCCGACGAGATCGTGCAGATGGTGCGGCAGGTCTTCGGGGAGAGCGACGACTTCTGCCGGAAGATCACGCACGCGGCGAAGCGGCCGGCCGAGTTGATCAAGGCGTTCCGCAACAGCCCCGAGTTGCGCATCGCGGTCACCGTCGACATGATCGCCACGGGGACCGACATCCCGCCGCTGGAGTGTGTCTTCTTCCTACGGGACGTCAAGAGCTGGGCCTACTTCGAGCAGATGAAGGGGCGCGGCTCGCGGACCATCGACCCGGCGGAGTTCCAGGCGGTCACGCCGGACGCGGAGGTCAAGGAGCGGTTCGTCATCGTCGACGCGGTGGGCGTGACGGACTCGCCGCGCGTGGACGCGCGCCCGCTCGTCCGGGTCTCCGAGCGGAAGATCCCGCTGGAGCGGCTGATGGCCAAGACGGCGGGGCTCGCGATGACTGAGGACGAGGTCGCCACACTGGCGGGGCGCCTGGCACGCCTCGACCGGCAGCTCACGGATGAGGAGCGGGACGAGGTCGAGGAGCTGGCCGGCCAGCCGCTGAGGGAGATCGTGGGTGGACTGGTCCGGTCCGTCGACCCCGACCAGCAGGAGCGGGCCCGGCGGATCGGCGGTCAGGCGCAGGTACGGCAGGAGATGCTGGACGCGCTGAAGCCGATCGCCGCCAACCGTGAGCTGCGGGACCGGCTGATGTCCATGCGCCGGGCCCACGACATCGTCATCGACGAGGTGAGCGTGGACGAGGTGAAGGAGGCGCGCGGCATCACGGCCGACGAGCTGGCGATGCGGCGGGTGACCTCCTGGAAGCAGTACCTCGACGACCACCGGGACGAGATTGCCGCGTTCAACATCGCCTTCAGCGAGCGGCGCGACCCACAGGAGGTCTACCGACGGCTCAAGGACCTCGCACGCAAGATCGAACGCCCTCCGTTCCAGTGGACTCCGGGGCGGCTGTACGACGCGTACGTGCAGCTCGGGAAGGCGGCTCGGCATCCGCGGGGGACTGCGGGTGTGGTGGACCTGATCGGGCTGCTGCGGTTCGAGCTGGGGCTGGAGGAGGAGGTACGGCCGTACCGGGCGCTGGTGGAGGAACGGTACGCGGCGTGGCGGGCCCGGCAGGAGCAGGCGGGGGCGGTGTTCACCGAGGACCAGGTGTGGTGGCTGGACCGCATGGTCGACGTGATAGCGACGGATGCGGCGATCGAACCCGAGCATTTGAAGGACGTACCCTTCATCGAGCGCGGGGGCGTGGACGGGTTCCTGAGGGAGTTCGGGGCCGATCGGGGGGCTGAGATTTTGGATGAGCTGGGACGGGAGTTGGGCGCGTGAGTTTGGAAAATGGCGGCCCTTGGGAGTTGCCGCGGGGGTGGGCTTGGGCGTCTTTTGGGGAGGTAGCTCATGTAGCCAGTAACCTTGTATCGCCTCTCGAATACCCTGCCTTGCCGCATATTGCGCCGAATCATATCGAGTCAGAGACGGGGCGCTTGCTGCCCTTCTCGACGGTGGCTGAGGACGGGGTGAAGAGTCCAAAGCACCTTTTCTCCGAGGGTCATATTCTCTACTCGAAGATCCGTCCGTATCTCGCCAAGGTTGTAGTGGCGAGGTTCGATGGCCTGTGCAGCGCAGACATGTACCCAGTTTCCACGGAGTTGGACCTTGGATACCTCGCTCTTTGGCTGCGCAGTCCAGCATTCACTAGCTTTGCCGCCAGGCATCAAGGGCGGTCGGTTCTTCCTAAAATCAACAAGGAAGCCCTAGCAAAGCTTCCTGTTCCAGTGCCGCCGCTGGAGGAGCAGCGACGCATCGTTGCCGCGCTCGAAGAGCAATTGTCGCGGCTCTCGTCTGGCGCAGAGTGCCTAGGTGGCGCTCTGAGCAAGGCGAACGCGCTGCGGCGGAAGGTCTTGGCAAACCTCACTAACTCCTCAGGGAGTGGCTGGGAAGAACGCAAGCTGGGTGATCTAGCGGTCAGTGTCCGTAACGGCATGTACGTTTCTCGCCCTGGGGTAGAGCCGGATGGTGTTGCCATTTTGCGCATCGGCGCGGTACGGGCGTTGCGACTCGACCTGGCAGACCTGAGATACAGCGCTGTCGAAGAGCAGCGCGTTGCGGCGGACGGGTATCTCCTTGCGCAAGGTGACCTACTCTTCACGCGCTATAACGGGAACCCTGCCTATGTGGGGGCCTGCGCAGTCGTGCCGGGAGACGCAGGTCCTCTCACTTATCCTGACAAGCTCATCCGCGTGAAACTTCGTCGAGAAGTTGCTGACCCTGATTTTGTGGCCATGACGTGTACCGGTGGATCTGCACGACAGGCTATTTCGGCGGCCGTAAAGACAACTGCTGGACAGGCCGGAATTTCTGGCAAGGATCTGAAGCGGGTAATGATCTCACTCCCGTCGCTCGATGAGCAGCGGAGGCGGGTACGGGAGTATCGGAACTGGGAAACGGTGATCGCCCGCTTGGAGGCGGAAGCGGCCAAGGGGGAACGTCGGGCGGAGCGTCTTCGCCGATCGCTTCTTGCCGAAGCCTTCGCTGGCCGCCTGGTTCCCCAAGACACCGCCGACGAGCCCGCCAAAGCCCTGCTCGACCGCATCCGCGCGGAGCGCGAGGCAGCCGGAGCCACCAAGTCCCGGCGTCGGAGCCCGCGCCGGGCGCCCACTCAGCGGAAGCGCACGCCGGATACCGCAGCGGCACCGGACGCACCCCCACCACCCCGTGCCAACGCCTCCGCCCTTACCGCCGCCACTCAGCCCACCCTTGACCTGGAGATCCCCTCGTGACCACGACCGAGGCTCGTCGGCTCGTCGACAAGCTCTGGAGTTACTGCCATGTCCTACGGGACGATGGTGTCTCCACCATCGACTACGTCGAGCAGTTGACGCTCCTCGTCTTCCTGAAGATGGCGCACGAGGCGCAGTCTCGGCCACCTATGTTCCGCGAGCAGATCATGCCCGAGGGGTCGGTCTGGGAGGGCCGTGGCTGGCCTGAGCTGCTGAACAACGATGGTGCCGAGCTCGAAGCCGCCTACACGCAGCTCCTCGAAGACCTCGGAGCCCAGCGCAAGGGCACCACCTTCCACCTGATCTTCAACGGGGCCCGTAACCGCATCCACGACCCCGCCAAGCTCAAGCGCCTGGTCAAGGACCTGATCGACAAGGAGAACTGGTCGGGTCAGAAGACCGACATCAAGGGCGACGCCTATGAGGAACTGCTCTCCCGTGGCGCGGAGGACATCAAGTCGGGCGCGGGTCAGTACTTCACCCCGCGTCCGCTGATCCAGGCCATCATGGACTGCGTCCGTCCCACCCCGGACGACACAATCACCGACCCCGCCAGCGGAACCGGCGGCTTCCTGCTCGCTGCCGCCGAGCACATCCTCAACGAGTACGGCAACCGCCTCACACCCGAGCAGCGCAAGCACCTCAGCAGTGGCGGCATCTGGGGCACCGAGCTGGTCAGGAACACGGCCCGTCTCGCCGCTATGAACCTCTTCCTGCACGGCATCGGCCAGCCCACCGGGCCCACCCTCGTCCACGACCGTGACGCCCTCATCGCCCCGCCCACCAAGCGCGCGAGTCTGGTCCTTGCGAACCCGCCCTTCGGTAAGAAGTCGTCGATCACCGTCTACGGCGACGACGGCTCCGCCGCCCGCGAGGCGATCGCCTACGAGCGCCGTGACTTCTGGGTCACCACGACCAACAAGCAGCTCAACTTCGTCCAGCACATCGCCTCGCTGCTGGAGATTCACGGCCGGGCTGCGGTCGTCGTCCCGGACAACGTCCTCTTCGAAGGCGGCGCGGGTGAGACCATCCGCCGGCGCCTGCTGAAGGAGTACGACGTCCACACGCTGCTACGCCTGCCCACCGGCATCTTCTATGCGGGCGGCGTCAAGGCCAACGTACTGTTCTTCGAACGCAAGCCGGCCCGCCCCGAGCAGCCGTGGACCGAGAAGCTGTGGGTCTACGACTTCCGGACCGCCCAGCACTTCACCCTCAAGCAGAACCCCCTCACTCGGGCCCACCTCGAAGACTTCGTGCAGTGCTACCGCCCCGACGAGGACCGCTCCAAGCGGGTAGAGACGGAGCGCTTCAAGGCGTACACGTACGAGGAGCTGACCGCCCGCGACAAGGCCAACCTCGACATCACCTGGCTCCGCGACCCGAGCCTCGACGACGCGGACAGCCTGCCCGCGCCCGAGGTACTGGCCGCCGAGATCGTCGAGGACCTTCAGGCCGCGCTGGAGGAGTTTGCCGCGATTGCGGAGACCTTGCAGCAAGCCGGGGGAGAGGGCGTGACGGAGGAAGCGACTCCGGCTGTCGACTGACACGCAGAGGTGGCCCGCACCCGTGGCTTCGGGTACGGGCCACGCACGTCCACTCCCTCAGTGCCCGGAAACGTACGGCAAGAAGACCGTCCAGGTTGTGGGGGTGAGGACAAGACGGGGACCGTCGGGGTTCTTGGAATCGCGGATACGGATGGTCTCGGGAGTGGTGGCGACCTCGACGCAGGAGGGGGTGTCTGCACCGCTGTAGCTGCTCTTTATCCACTTGAGCACTGTCTCGTCCCTGGAGGCGGGCTTGAAACTCATGGCTCTCCCAGCATTTTCTCGATGAAGGCCAGGGACTCTTCAGGAGTGAGGGCTTGGGACCGGATGGTCCCGTAACGGATCTCAAGGATCTGAACGAGCTTAGGGTCGACGATTGAACGACTGGTGAGCTGTACCTCGTTGTATCCCACGGTGGTGCCGTCCTTGAGCCTGAGCACCCGGAACGGGCCATCGACCCCAGCGTTTCCCTCGCGCCCAAGAGGCATGACCTGGAGGTCAACGTTTCGCAACCCGCCCAACCGCAACAGTTGTTCGAGTTGCTTGCGCATCACCATTGTGCCCCCGTAGGGGCGCCGCAAGGTCGACTCGCACTGTACGAAGCTGAAGACCGGCAGCGTGGCGGCGCTGTCCATGATCTCTTGACGCGCCACTCGCGCAGTCACCTGCTGCTCCAACTCGTCCTCCGCGAACGGTGGACGCCGTGAGTCGAACACTGCCCGCGCGTACCCCTCGGTCTGCAACAGCCCGTCGATGACCGAGTTGTTGTAGGAGCAGATCTCGACGGCTTCCGACTCCAGCCGCTTCACGTCCCGCACCTTCTTCGGGTACCGGACCTCCGCCACGTCCCTTTTCATCGCGGCGATCTTCCCGCCCGCTCCCAGGACTTCGTCCGCCGCGTCCAAGTACTCCGGTCGGGGGATCCGTCGTCCCCGCTCCACACAGGAGACCGTCTCCTCCCCGTATTTGATCGCCGCCCCGAACTCCGCCTGCGTAAGGCCGGCCGCCTCCCGCCACAGCTTCAACTGCCGTGTGACCGTACGCATCACGGCCCCGGCCTCTTCGTCGTCCAGCCCCGTTTCCCACCCGCTCATGTTCGCCGCCTCCCGTCGCGCGCCCTTCCCCGGACCAACTCCGGCCGCCTACACCCGGTCACCCCGGGCAGGGCGGACAGAAACCGGACACCTGGCGTACAGCCGTCGGCCGTACGAGCTGCCCGTATTCACAGTTTGCACACGCGTCGGCACACTGAGTGGCATAAATCAGGAAACTCTGCTCGCGGAAAGAGAAGGGACCCCCATGACGACACTCGCCCCCGAGACCCCCTGGGCGCTGCGCCTGGTCACTGACCGGTTGCCGGTCGGGCCGCCGCCGTACGCGACGGTGACGCTCGACCCCGTCACACAGACCGCCCGCTACACCGACGCGGCCGGGAGGCCGGTCGAGATGGGCAAGCACGGGACGTCGAAGACGACCGGTACTGCGTCCGTGTCCGGGGGCGGTGACGGGAACGGTCCGCGGCCCCAGAGGCAGGACGACAACACCACCGACTACGAGTCGGACTGACCGATGGCTTCCACCGTCCTGGTCGTCACCGCGCTGGAGGACGTCACCGCGGACTGGGTCGTCGCCGCGTTGAACGAGCGCGGGGTGCCCGTCGTGCGCGTCGACCCCGCCGACATCGGGCCCTCCCTGGCGTTCGGCTTCCGCATCGACGCGGACAGGCCGGCGTGGGGCGGGTGGTTGCGTACGGCGAGCCGGGAGGTGGAGCCGGGGGAGGTGGCGGCGGTGTACTACCGCCGTCCCACTCCGTACGGTGCCCGGTTCGCGCACCTGCCCCGGCAGCAGCGGGACTTCGCCGCCGCCGAGGCGAGGCACGGGCTCGGCGGCGTCCTGAACGACCTGCCCGGTGCCCTTTACGTCAACCACCCGGCCGCGGTGGCCCGTGCGGACTTCAAGCCCGCCCAGCTCCGGAGGTTCGCCCGACTCGGGCTGAGGATTCCTCCGACGCTGATCACCAACGACGTGAAGACCGCGAAGGAGTTCGCCGCTGAGCACGGCCCCGTCGTCTGCAAGACGTTCCGGGGCCTGCCCGGCGGTGACGACGGGCACACCGGAGCGATCTGGACCCAGCGGGTCGACCCGGAGGCCTTCGACGACACGCTCGCCGTGACCGCGAACCTCCTTCAGGCGGAGATCCCCAAGACCGGTGACGTACGGGTGACCGTGGTCGGCCGTCGTGTCTTCGCCCAGCAGATCGCCGCACCGGACGGCGCGCTGGACTGGCGCCGGGGTAACTGGGACGCCCTGCTCCACGCCCCCATCACCGTGCCGCCGCCCGTCGAGGCGGCGCTGCACGCCTACCTGGCCTCGTTCGGTCTGGTCTTCGGCTGTTTCGACTTCGCGCTCACCGGTGACGGGGACGCCCCGGAACACTGGACGGCGATCGAGTGCAACCCGAACGGACAGTGGGGCTGGCTTCCCGACGCCGAGGACATCACTGAGGCGTTCGCCGACCTCCTCACCATGGAAAGAGAGGGCCGTTCATGACGATGCCCGTCGACCTCGAAACCGACGCCGCGCGGCTGCGCAAGGCCATGGCGGAGGACCTCGCCGCACGCGGGTTCCTGGACGATCCGGGCTGGCGCGCGGCGGTGGAGACGGTGCCCCGGCACCGGTTCGTGCCCGGCTTCTACCTGCCCGCCGATGAGTGCGACGGGCAGGGGCTGACCCGGTGGCAGCCTGTCACCGCCGAGTTCGACCACAGGCGCTGGCTGGCCGCCGCGTACTCCGACGCCACGCTCATCACCCAGTTCGACGGTGACGAGCCTGGCTGGGAGAGCCCAGTCGAGCGTCATGGAGGGGCCCCGACCTCGTCCTCCACCCTGCCGTCGCTCGTGCTGAGGATGTGGGCCGACGCCGATGTCCGGGAAGGGCACATGGTGCTGGAGATCGGCACGGGGACGGGATACTCGACCGCGCTCGCCTGCGAACGCCTCGGTTCCGCCGGTGTCACGAGCATCGAGGTGGACCCGCACCGGCTGGAGCAGGCGGCGAGCGCGCTGTACGCCTGCGGTTACACGCCGACGCTTGCGGTAGCGGACGGGCTGTACGGGTACTGGCCCGAAGCCCCGTTCGACCGGATCGTCGCGGCCTGCTCCTTCCGGGCCGTTCCTCCAGCCCTGGTCGCCCAGACCCGGCCGGGCGGGAAGATCCTGCTGACGCTCTCGGGCTGGCTCTACGGATACGCCCGCGTCCTGCTCACGGTCGCCGGGGACGGCACCGCCGAAGGCCGCCTGCTGGGCGGCACCGTCTCCTTCATGTCGGCCCGTACGCACGCGGCGCCGGCCTTCGGCAACCCCGCGCACTGGGCAGCGGAGCTGCCGGGGAGGTCGCGGGCCGGTCGGCACGGTCCCGAACGGATCACCGCCGCGACCGAGGAAGCCTTCCACCTGCGCTTCCTCGTCCAGAGCGCTGTCCCCGACGCGCAACTGGTCATGGTCGGCGATGTCGTGCACCTGGTCGACGTGGTGAGCGGGTCGGCCGCCACGCTGACCCCGGACGGCGACGGTTGGCAGGTGCGGGAGGCCGGCCCGGACGGACTGTGGGAACGCGTCGAGCGGGTCCTCGACGCCTACGACACGGCCGGACGGCCGGGGCCGGAGACCTTCACCCTGTGCGTCCACGAGGACGGACAGCACCTGCGGCACCCGCGGTTCCCCTGTCTGCCGCTGCCGTCGTCCTGACGGGGCACGGTCCGCGTTCCTCCGGGCAGTCCGGACGGGACCGGACACCCCACGGACAGCGACTGGTCGCACGGGCTGCCCGCCTTCACAAAGTGCACGGATATGAACACTCTGGGTGATGTGAATCAGGAAACCGCCGCACCGCGCACCCCACTCCACCAGTTCACCGTGCCGCTCTCCGCCACCCGTCGGGGCGCCCGTCTCGCCCGTCTGCTCGCCGCGGAGCAACTGCGCTCCTGGGAAATCCCGTTGGACCCGGCCCGGTTGATTGTCGCCGAACTCGCCACGAATGCCGCCGTGCACGGCCGCGTCCCCGGACGGAGCTTCCGGCTCGCCCTCACGGTCACTGCGCACGGGGTACTGCGCATCGAGGTCACCGACGCCCGGGGTGAGAGCTTTCCCGCCCGCCCGGACGCCTCTGCAGAACCTGCCGAGTCCGGCTACGGCCTGTTGCTGGTCGAGGAACTGGCCGACCGCTGGGGCGTACGCAGCGGCCCGGTGCCGACCAAGACCGTATGGGCTGAGCTGGACCTTGCCTTTACGCAGTGAACCGCGCGCAGATGCAGGAGCCTGTCGCCCGATACGCCGGCAGCGTTGTCGAGCTCGTGGCGACTATCGGTGGGTGGCCTCTTGTGCTCGGAGTCATGCTCAGGCCTGCACAGGAGGGTTTCGGCCAACTTCTGTGCGCATAAGGCTCTTTCGTATCTCCGAGAACGCACCCGACTCGTAAGATCGCTGGGTGCGACACCCTCGGAGGGCCGAGTGACAGTCACAATCTCAGGCGCGAACCAGCTCACCTTTGCTTTGGTCGGGGGGTATGCCGGTTCCGGCAAGTCGGAGGCCGGCAAGTTGCTGGCCGCGGTGACGGGCTGGGCGATGCTCGACAAGGACACGCTCAGCCGGCCCATGACGGAGGGCCTCCTGAGGGCCATGGGGGGCGACCCGGACGACCGGCACAGTCCGGTCTACCTCGAGCATGTCAGGCCTCTGGAGTACGAGTGCCTGTTGAAGGCGGCCTGGGAAAACCTTGAATGCGGTATCTCCGTGGTTCTTGTGGCTCCGTTCCTCTCGGAGGCCGCCGACAGCCAGTGGACCAGCCGAGTGATGAGGCGATGCCGTCGGCTGGGCGCCCGTTTCGAGGCTTTCTGGGTGGACAGCGACGTGGAGTCCATGCATGAGCGCCTGATCTCGCGCAACGCCTCCCGGGACACCTGGAAACTCGCCCATTGGTCCACGTACGTGGACGGTATGGATCTTGGTCTGCGTCCGGTGAGCTCGCACCACCTCATCGACAACCGCATCAGCGCGGTACGGCCTCTGGCCGAGCAGTTGGAATCCATTGCGCAGAGAATCCTGGAGAGGCCGTGACCGCAGTCGTCCTCTATGGGCCGCCCACGGCAGGGAAGGACACCCTCACGGCGGCGTTGACCGCGGCCGACTCCCGGTTCCAGTTGCTCACCAAACTCAAGCAGGGCACGGGCCGGTCGGCCGGGTACCGGTTCATCACGGAAGCCGAGCTGGACGGCCTGCGCACGCAGGACCGCGTGGTGGTCGAGACCCGTCGCTACGGCAATGTCTACGTCATCGACCGGCATTCCCTCGAAGAGCTCCAGGGCAGGGGGAAGGTCCCCGTGGTGCACATGGGGAACGTCGCCGACCTGCGCGCCCTGCTGGCCGGGACCGGGAGTGGATGGTTACGGGTGCTGCTGTGGGTGCCGAGAGACGTGTGTGAGGAGAGATCGAGGCAACGGGACGACACCGACACCGCCAAACGGCTGGTGGCCTGGGACGAGACCGCTCGGGACATCCTTGACTCCGACCTGCACGACCTGTTCGACGTAGTGGTGCGTACCGACAGGACGGAGCCGAAGGAGGCGGCGGAGAAGATTGCCGCCGCGCTGAACGGTCCCGCTTCCGCCCGTCTCCCCGGGGAGCTGCGGGAAGCCCTGGACCTCACCGACCGGCGGACCCCGCCGCCCCGGCGATAGCCGACCCGGACCTTCGGACGGAGCGCGGAGCCCGCCGTACACGGCGAGGTCTTGCCATCACCAACAGCAGAGGGGGGCGTTCGTGGGAGCTGTCCGGACACTGGAGGAACTGGCGAGGATCGGCCGGCAGCGCACCGTTGTCGGCCGCAGCGTCGAACTGCGACAGGAAGAGGTGGACGCAGACCTTCTTCTGGACACCGTCTCCGCCGACAGGGTCACCCTGGAGCGCGTCAGCGTCGATGGCACTCTGACCGTTCGTTCCTGCCACATCGATGAACTCGTCATCGACCACGTGGAGGCGGATGCCATCCTCGTGACGAATTCGAGGATCGGGCGTCTGACCGTCCGCAACGCCTCGACCGGGTGTGAGGTGATCATCACGGACACCCTGCTGGTCTCTCTCGCCCTCCACTCCTGTGGGAGTACGCGGTTGCAGCGCCTGCGGGTGGAGGAGGTCGTCCAGCTCAACGCGCTGCGCGGAGACGTGCGTATCAGTCATACCCGGCTGTCGGCCATGGCGGTGCGAAGCCAGGTCACCGGGGGGCGTCTCGGGCGCCCGCAGGTGGAAGCCCGTGCACTGCACGCGCGGGAGGACGTCACCTTCGACGATCTCTGGTTGTCCGCTCTGGAACTGCACGACGTGGACGCACAGGAACTGACCTTGCAGCGGGTGCGCCTGGACCGGCCCCTGACAGCGACGGAGCTGCGGTGCAGCGAAACCGTACGCGTGAACGGGCTGGTGGTTCCCGCCGGGGAGTCCAGCACGATCGCCGACAGCACGGTGCGCGGGCCTGTGGAGGTGCGTGACCTCAAGGTGAGTGGCGACGACGATGGTCGCGCGCACGCGACAGCCCGCCTGTCGTTGGAGAACAGTACGGTCATGCGCTTGACGGCCACCTCGCAGGGGCCGGCGGTGATCAGTCTCCGGGGCTCCTCGGTGACCGACACCCTCGCGCTGCCCGGGGGCAGTTCGCGGTACACCCTCGATGCGCATTCGAGTGTCGGTGACATGGAACTCGCCGGGCAGGTCTTCCGGAACGGGCGCCAGATCCTCTCCTTCCTGGAGCGCTCCTTCACCGAAGTGTCCGCCGTGGCGCTGGAGTCGCTCCGGTCGGCCCTGGCCAGACGACACAGGAACCGTGAGGTGGACCAGCTCTACTACCTCACCCGGCAGCATGAGGCCGCCCTGCTGCCGTTGTTACGGCGTGCCGTCTCCCGCGGCATCGTCGGAGGCGTTCTCGGCTGGGGTGTACGAGCGCGCAACCCCGCGCGCTTCCTGGTGGCAGGCGTCCTTCTGACGGCCCTCGGCCTCCACTTCGCAGGCTCGGTGCGCGGCGACGGCCAGGGGGTGACGGACCCGGTGGCTGCGGCGACTTCGCTGGTGTTGGCCCTCGCCCTGTGGCTGAACGTCGGTACCGGCCTGCCGTCGGAGCTCAAGTCCGCGCACTGGACGGCCATGGCCGTCTCGTTCGCCTCGGCCGGTCTGCTGTTCACCACGCTCATCGTGGGCATCGTCATCCGGAAACTGGTTCGCTGACCGATCCGGAAGCACCGGGTGGCAGGGTGGGACGATGGAAGAGAGCACAGTGCCCGCCGTCACGTACGGACTGCGAGGGCGGACGTTCCTGGTCACCGGTGGCAGCCGAGGTCTCGGGTTCGCTGTCGCACGTCTCCTGGCCGCAGAGGGCGCGTCCGTGGCCGTCTGTGGTCGGGATGCCGAACAACTGGCGAGTGCCGCTGCCGAACTGGAGCGGGAGGGCGCCGCACGGGTGCTGACCGGCGCGGTGGATGTCCTCGCGCCGGACGCTCTGGAGGACTTCACGGACGAGGTCGGGCGTGCGTTCGGCGGGCTCGACGGCCTGGTGGCCAATGTGGGCGGCAAGCGCGGCGGTGGGCTTCTCGACTCCACACGCGAGGACTGGCAGACGACCTGGGAGCTCAACGGCGGGCACGCGGTACGGGCTGTGAGGGCGGGACTGCCGCATTTTCACCCGGGCAGCTCCGCCGTCCTGGTCTCCTCCATCTCCGGCTGGAAGCCGCGCTTTCCCGCGCAGTACGGGGCCGCCAAGTCCGCTGAGATCTATCTGGCCGGAGCGCTGTGCCAGGAACTGGCTCCGCATCGGGTCCGGGTCAACACGGTCAGTCCCGGTTCCATCCTCCTGCCGGGAAAGAGCTGGGACCGGCTGCGTCTGCGGGATCCGCAGGCGTACGCCGCCTATGCGGAGCGCAATCCGAGCGGGCGGTTGTTGTACGCGGAGGAGGTCGCCCAGGTGATCGCCTTCCTGCTCTCCCCGGCTTCCGGTGCCGTGAACGGCGCCCATGTGCCGGTGGACGGAGGACAGCCGCAGGCCGGCCTCGGTCCGAGTACCCGGTGAACGGTGACTGTTCTGTGCCTTGCCCGGCCTTACCCGGCGGCTCAGCGGCAGAGTTCGTCGATGGCGTCGGTGAAGGTGGGGAATTCGGCGCGGGCCTCGGTGATGATGTCCCGGGCCGGGCGGCGCGGGGTGGTGGCGTGGCGTTCGGCGAGTTCGGTGAGCTCCGGGTTCGGGCGTGCCCCGTGTTCGTCGTACAGCACGGATTCCAGTGGTCCGATGCCGTCGGCCAGTACCCAGAGGAAGTCGGACAGGTTCCCGGCCACCATGCCGCACTGGCCCTCCGAGCCCATGAACACCACGGGTTGCTCGGTGAGGGGCCGGTCGGGCCGCCCGTACCAGACGGCCGCGAGACCGCCGGTGCCGTCCTGGCCGAAGACCCGGTAGGCGTCGCCGTCGACTTCTGGGTTTCCGGTCCACTGGCGTAGCCAGTCGGTGGTTTCCTCGGCAGTGTCGAAGGCGTCGTAGGGCTCGAAGTCGATCCCGTCACCGTCGGCGTAGTCGAACTCGACGCTGGCCACGTCGGCGAGGGCGGGTGGGAGGCGGCGGTCGTCACCGGTCATCTCGTTCATGGGCGCACCGTAGCCGCCCGCACTGACATGCGACCTTCGCGTCGGCGTCCCGGGTGGGCGACCCGCCAGCGCCGGGAAACGCAGGCTGCGGCGGTTCGCGGGGCGGGGGAGCCGGTCAGTCGGTGAAGCCCTGGTCGGTCAGGGTCTTTTCTATGCGGGCGCGGTGGTTCTTCTCCCAGGTGTCGAGGGATTCCTCGGCCTCCTTGGCGAGTCTGGACCGGGCGGCCGTGAGGATGTCCTCCTCACGTGCGGCGGGGACGACGACGATGCCCTCCTCGTCGGCGACCACGATGTCCCCGGGGTGCACCAGGACACCGCCGACCCGGGCCGGCTCACCGAGCGCGCCGATCTTCTCCTTGGTGCCGGGGATCGGGATGACGCCGCGCGCGAAGACCGGGAAGCCGGCCTCGCGCACCTCGCCGAGGTCGCGTATGACGCCGTCGACCACGAAGGCCGCGACGCCCCGGCGCTGGGCGACGGCACAGACGTTGCCGCCGGCGAGGGCGTGGTCCACGTCGCCCGACTCCACGACGATGACCGAGCCCGGCTCGGCCCGGTAGACCGCGGCGTGCAGCATCAGGTTGTCACCGGGTTCGCACCGCACCGTGCACGCGGGCCCCGCGACGCGCGGTGCGTCCCACAACGGACGGATGCCGATGTCCATGACCTGCGCGCGGCCCAGCAGGTCGGCGAGGGTGGTGGGGGGAACGTGCGTGAATGCCTGGTTCATCGCTTCCTCTGTTTCCAACGTTTCCAATTCCAAGGCGCCGCGGTCAGGGGTGGGAGCATACGGGGACCGGCCAAGGCGTCAGGTGAGGATGACGAGTTGCCGGGTCGCCCTGGTCATCGCGACGTAGCGGTCGACGGCTCCCTCGACGCCCTCGCCGAACGAGTCCGGGTCGACGAGGACCACCAGGTCGAACTCCAGGCCCTTGGACAGTTCCGGGGGCAGTGACCGGACACGGGGCGTGGACCGGAACGTGGGGTGGCCGATGACGCAGGCGATTCCGTCGTCGTGGGCGGTGAGCCAGGTGTCGAGGATCGAGTCCAGGTCGCAGAGCGGTCCGTGGACGACGGGGATGCCGTTGCTCCGGATGGAGGTCGGGACGTTGGCGTCCGGGAGGGCGGCGCGGATGACCGGCTCGGCCTCCGTCATGACCTCTTCCGGCGTGCGGTAGTTGATGTTCAGGGTGGCCACGTCGACGCGGTCGAGGCCGATGCGCCGGAGTCGTTCCCGCCAGGACTCCGTGAAGCCGTGTCTGGCCTGGGCGCGGTCGCCGACGACGGTGAAGCTGCGGGACGGGCAGCGCAGGAGCAGCATCTGCCATTGGGCGTCGGTCAGTTCCTGGGCCTCGTCCACGACGACGTGCGCGAACGGGCCGGCGAGCGCGTCCGGTTCGGGGGTGGGCAGGGCGCTCTCGTCGATCAGGGTGTCCTGGAGGTCCCGTCCGTGCAGCATGGTCACCGCGCCCTCGCCGTCGTCGTCGGAGGCGATGACGTTGTCGATGACGGCGGCCATCCGCTCGCGCTGGGCGGCGACCGAGGCGTCGTGGCGGCGCTTGCGCAGGGACGCCTTCGGGTCGCCGAGCCGCTGCCGTGCCGCGTCCAGGAGGGGCAGGTCGGACACCGTCCAGGCCTGGGCGTCCGCGCGCTGGAGTGCGCGCACCTCGTCGGGGGCGAGCCAGGGGGCGCACATGCGCAGGTAGGCGGGGACCGACCAGAGGTCGGAGACGAGGTCGGTGGGTTCGAGGAGGGGCCAGGCGTTGTTGAGGGCGGTGAGCAACTCCTTGTTCTGGGACAGGGCCCTGCGGAACAGGGTGGGGGAGACGTCGTCGCCGCTCTGCCTGTCCAGCAGCATCGTGACCAGCTCGTCCCAGATCAGGTCGCGTGCCTCGTTGTGCGGGGTGCCCGGTTCCGCCGCCTCGAAGGCTTCGGCCCAGTCGTCGGCGGTCAGGCGGACGTCGGACCAGGGGGTGGTGACCGTCATGGCCCGGGTGGGCGGCTCCTCGTAGAAGCGGACGGCGGTCTCGATCGCCTTCACCATGTCCGCGGACGACTTCAGGCGGGCCACCTCGGGGTCGGTCTCGGCCGTTGCCGTGGCCCCCTCGGGTACGAGGTCCCGCAGGGTGCAGGTCTGCACGCCCTCCTCGCCGAGGCTGGGGAGGACGTCGGCGACGTAGGCAAGGTAGGGCTGGTGCGGGCCGACGAACAGCACGCCGCCCCTGCGGTGGCCGAGGCGCGGGTCGGAGTGGAGGAGGTACGCGGAGCGGTGCAGGGCGACGACGGTCTTGCCCGTACCCGGGCCGCCGTCGACGACGAGCGCGCCGCGCGAGCCTGCGCGGATGACGGCGTCCTGGTCGGCCTGGATGGTGCCGAGCACGTCCCGCATCCGGGCCGACCGGTTGCCGCCCAGACTGGCGATGAAGGCGGAGTGGTCGTCGAGCGCGGCGTGCCCCTCCAGCCCGTCGGCGGTGAACACCTCGTCCCAGTAGTCGCTGATCCGGCCACCGGTCCAGCGGTACCTGCGGCGGCTCGCGAGTCCCATCGGGTGGGCGTGGGTCGCCGCGAAGAACGGCTCGGCGGCGGGGGAACGCCAGTCGAGCAGCAGGCGACGGCCCGTGCTGTCGGTGAGGCCGAGCCGCCCGATGTACACGGGCTCGCCGTCGTCCGCGCCGACGATGTGCCCGAGGCACAGGTCCAGGCCGAAGCGGCGCAGGGCGCGCAGGCGGGCGGTCAGCCGGTGCACCTCGATGTCCCGGTCCATGGCTTCCCGGCCGACGCCGCCGGGTGCCCTGAGCGTGGCGTCGCGGCGGTCGGACAGCTCGGCGATCGTCTGCTCGAGGCTCTCCGCGAGGGCCGCGAAGTGCTGTTCGTCCTCGGCGATCAGGTGCGGGTCGGCCTTGGCGGAGAGGCGTTCGGGGAGGGCGAACACACTGGTCATCGGGTGGTTTGTCGGGTTCACGGTCAGTGATTCTGCGCTATGAAGGGGGCCTTGCCGCAAGCACCCCGGTGCGCTATACGTTGAGAGTGGCAAGGAGTGGGTTCGCCTCCTCGCCTTCTTGCGGCCCTCCCGTGGCGCTCCCTCGCCGGCCCTCGTCGCCACCTCGATCGTCACCGCGGATGATCAAGCCCTTCTTCGCCGTGGAGCGGCGCTTCGAGTGCGCTTCTTGTGCTCACGTCCTTCACCCCCCTGTGCCCCGTCGGCCCTGTTACCCACTTTCGGGCGAAGGGCGGGGTGGCACGTGTGGTGGCGTGCCGGGGCGCGAGCCTGGCTGAACGGTGACGGACCCGGGCAGACCACGGGTCGATGTGCGGCGCACCGATTCGGCCCCCGCATTCGAACGATATGTGTGCATCCGGCAACCGACTGTTTCGGACATGTCTGCATTACGTCACCCATGGAGGGGCTTCCTGTGAAAGGGGCCGTCGCGGCGGCAGGGTGTGAGACCTCGGCAGCCAGCCGGGACGTACCACTCGGAGAGCGCCGCCCGTCCGTACCCGGGGCGGGCCGGCGCACGAATGCGAAGGGGACCGCATGTCTGCTTCTTCCGCCGCTCGCCGTCTGACCGCTGTCGCCCTGGTGACCGGTTCCGTCGTGGCGGCCGCCGCCCTGCCGGCGTCCGCCGTCCAGGACAGGGGCCCCGACCGCCGGCAGGTCGTCATCAGCGACGTCCAGTACAACGCTCCCGGCCCGGACACCCGCAGCAACCGTTCGCTGAACGGCGAGTGGGTGAACATCACCAACCGGTCCCGTCACAGCGTCGACCTGAGGGGCTGGACCCTGCGCAACAGCGAGGGCGACAGGTACACCTTCCGCCACCTGCGGTTGAACGGCCGCTCGACGGTCAAGGTGCACACGGGATTCGGCCGTGACACCCGCCATGACGCCTACCAGGACCGCCGCAACCACATCTGGGACAACCGCTCCGACCGGGCCACCCTGACGGACCGCCGTGGCTCGGTCGTCGACACCGAGAGCTGGGGTCGTTTCCGCGACCGCAACAACGACCGCGACCGCGACCGTGACAACGACCGCGACCGTGACCGCGGCTATGACCACGGCCGTGACCGCGACCACGGCCGTGACCGCGACCGTGACCGCGGCCACGACCGCAGCAACAACCGGGCCGACGAGCGTGGGAACGACCGCGGGCACCACCAGCGCTGACTCGGCGTCCCGAGGGCGTGTCACGGCAGCCGGCCGTGACACGCCCTCGGGCGTTCCTCGGGCCGCGAGCCCACGGCTGACGGCGTGCGTGGCTAGGCCACCGTGCGGATCAGCTTCTTGTTGACGAACTCCTCGGTGCCCGGGCGGCCGAGTTCGCGGCCGAAGCCGGAGCGCTTGATGCCGCCGAAGGGGAGCTCCGCGCCCTCGGCGCCGACGCCGTTGACGAAGACCATGCCGGCCTCGATGCGGTCGGCGACGCGTTCGGCCTGGGCGGGGTCGGTGGTGAAGACGTAGGAGCCGAGGCCGTAGGGGGTGTCGTTGGCGATGCGCAGGGCGTCGTCCTCGTCGGCGGCCGGGAAGACCATGGCGACCGGGCCGAAGAGTTCCTGGCGGGCGGCGGTGTGGTCGGTGGTGAGGCCCGTGAGGACTCCGGCGGGGAAGTACGCGCCGCGCCGCTCGCCCTCGGTGTGCAGGGTGGCGCCCTCGGCGACGGCCTCGTCGACCTGGCGGCCCAGGTTCTCGGCGGCGGCGGCCGACGACAGGGGAGCGCCGGTCGCGCCGGCGAGCAGGCGGGCGGTGAACTTCTCGACGAACGCGTCGTAGAGGTCCTGGACGACGACGAACCGCTTGGCGGCGTTGCAGGCCTGGCCGGTGTTGTCCAGGCGGGCGGCGACGGCGGCGTCGACGACCGAGTCGAGGTCGTCGGTGGACAGCACGATGAACGGGTCCGAGCCGCCCAGCTCCAGCACGACCTTCTTCAGGTGGCGTCCGGCGATCTCGGCGACGGCGGAGCCGGCCCGCTCCGAGCCGGTGAGCGAGACGCCCTGGACGCGCGGGTCGGCGATGACCTCGGCGATCTGCTCGTTGGTGGCGTAGACGTTGACGTACGCGCCGGAGGGGAAGCCCGCCTTGGTGAACAGCCGCTCCAGCAGCGCCGCGGTGGCCGGGCACTGCGGGGCGTGCTTGAGGACGATGGTGTTGCCCAGGGCGAGGTTCGGGGCGGCGAAGCGGGCCACCTGGTAGGCCGGGAAGTTCCACGGCATGATCCCGAGCAGGACGCCCAGCGGGCTGCGCCGGATGACCGCGCTGCCCGGGCCGGAGGTGACGTCGAGCGGTTCGTCGGCGAGGAACTCCTCGGCGTGGTCGGCGTAGTAGCGGTAGATGTCGACGCAGAAGTCGACCTCGCCCTCGGCCTCCGCGAGCGGCTTGCCCATCTCGCGCACGATGCTCGCCGCCAGCTCGTCCCGGTGCTCCGCGTGGAGGTCGCCGAGCCGGCGCAGCAGGGCGGAGCGTTCGGCGACGGTGCTCGTACGGCCCCACGCGGTGGCGGCGTGGGCGGCGGTGACGGCCGCCTCGACCTCGGCGTCACTGGCGGTCGGGTAGAGCTCGGCGACTTCGCCGGTGGTGGGGTCGGTGACGGCGTACATCAGTGCTCCGGGGGAGGGTGAGGTGCGGGTGGGGTTCTGAGGCGGCTGAGGCCGTTGAGGCCGTGCATGGTGGTCGTACACAGTGGGTGTGTGCCCCATTGCCTCATTGCCCGATTGTCTTATTGGTCGCTCACTCAATAACATCCCCGGCATGACGTCAAGGGGTCCGGAAAAGCGTGTCCGCAAGGCGCCGGCCGAGCGCCGCAGCGAGATGGTCGCCGCCGCCGCGCGGGTCGGGCTCACCGAAGGGCTGGAGTGCGTCACCCTGCGCCGGGTCGCCGACGAGCTCGGCGTCCGGCCCGGGCTCGTCGGCCACTACTTCCCCGCGGCCGACAGACTCGTCGCCGAGGCCTTCACCAGCGCCACCCTGACGGAGCTCGACAGCCTGCTGCCGGAGATGCCCGCCGACCCCGACCCCGACCCCGACCCCGGCCCCGGCGGTGCGGTGCGTGCGCTGCGGCGGCTTTTCTCGCTCACCTCTAGCGCCGACTTCGACGACGTCAGCAGGCTCTGGCTCAACGCCCGGCACCTGGCGCGCTACCGGCCCGTGCTCCGCGAGCACGTCGTCGAGCAGGACCTGCTCTGGTGCCGGCGTATCGAGCGGGTCGTCGCAGCCGGGGTCCGGGCGGGGGACTTCCGCTGCGCCGACCCCTGGGCGGCGGCCGTCCGCATCCACGTCGCGATCGACGGGACCAGCGCCTACGTCAACACCGGCGTGGGGCACCGTGCCGCCCCGATCGCCGACATGGCCCGTAACCTCGCGGAGGCCGAGCTGGGGCTGGCGTCCGGAGCCCTCGAACCGCGCTGACGCCGAGTCGGCCCGACTCGCCGTCGGTAAAGGCACGGGGCGGACGGGCGTAGCGTGGGAGGTATGACGACGTACGGATCTTTTCCCGGTACCCGGCCCCGGCGTCTGCGGACCACCCCCGCCATGCGTCGGATGGTCGCCGAGACGCGGTTGCACCCCGCCGACCTCATCCTCCCGGCCTTCGTCCGCGAGGGGGTCACCGAGCCGGTGCCGATCGAGGCGATGCCGGGCGTGGTGCAGCACACGCGCGACACCCTGAAGAAGGCGGCGGCCGAGGCCGTCGCGGCCGGGGTCTCCGGCATCATGCTGTTCGGAGTGCCGGAGGAGTCGAAGAAGGACGCCCTGGGCACGGCGGGCACCGACCCGGACGGGATTCTCCAGGTCGCCCTGCGGGACGTGCGGGCCGAGGTCGGCGACGACCTGCTCGTCATGTCCGACCTCTGCCTCGACGAGACGACGGACCACGGGCACTGCGGGGTCCTGGACGAGCAGGGGCGCGTGGACAACGACGCGACGCTGGAGCGGTACGCCGAGATGGCGCAGGTGCAGGCCGACGCGGGCGCCCATGTCGTGGGGCCCAGCGGGATGATGGACGGGCAGATCGGCGTCATCCGTGACGCCCTCGACCAGATCGGCCGCGAGGACGTCGCGATCCTCGCCTACACCGCCAAGTACGCCTCCGCCTTCTACGGGCCGTTCCGCGAGGCCGTCGGCTCGTCGCTCCGGGGCGACCGCCAGACGTATCAGCAGGACCCGGCCAACGTCCGTGAATCCATGCGGGAGTTGGCGCTCGACCTGGCGGAGGGCGCCGACCTGGTGATGGTCAAGCCGGCCGGGCCCTACCTCGACATCCTCGCCCGGGTCGCCGACGCCGTGGACGTGCCGGTGGCCGCCTACCAGATCTCCGGGGAGTACTCGATGGTCGAGGCCGCCGCCGAGAAGGGCTGGATCGACCGCGACCGGGCGATCCTGGAGGCCCTGACCGGCATCAAGCGGGCCGGCGCGCAGAACATCCTCACCTACTGGGCCACCGAGGTCGCCCAGAAGCTGGGGGCGTAGCTCGGCGCACGGTGGCCTCGAAGCACTCCTGGTCGGGCTGTCCCGCAGGGTGGGAGCAGGCCCGTACGATCGTGCCGGGACGGGTTCTCGTCATCGGGGTGCAGATGGACGCCTTCGCGTCGAAGGGTGTCCAGGATCTCGGCGGAGCGGGTGGGGCCGGCCACGGTCAGCTCCACCCGGTCGCCCACCCGGGTGCCCCGCACACGGGCCCAACTCGCCCCGCACCCGCGGCTGTAGCGCAGTTGCAGGCGGGCTCCGGAGTCGGTGCGGTGCTCGGTGAGGGTGTGCGGACCGAATCCGCAGATCATGTCCATCGGGTCCCTGTTCTCGCAGGGGTCCCCCTGGCAGCGGGGCGGGGGCGGGGCCGTCCCGGTCCCGGTCGGGGGTGACGTCATCCCCGTAAGGCCCGCCAGGTGTGCGGGCCGACGACGCCGTCCACCACCAAGTCGGCGTCCACCTGCAGGTGTTTGACGGCCCGCTCGGTCAACGGGCCGAAGACGCCGTCGATGCCCCCCGGCGAGTAGCCCGCCCGGGCCAGCAGGCACTGCACCTCGGCGACCTCCGGACCGGCGTGGCCGTTCGCCACGATCGCGTCGCGCGTGGCGCTCAGCCCCGCGTACCAGAGGCCGTCGACCCGCTCCACCCGGCAGGTGTAAGCGGGTACGGACCGCGGTGACGCGGCCGACGGGGCGAGCGGCGCGGCGGCGCCGTGATCTCGGTCCGCGCACGTCCCGCCGACCAGCACCACCACCACCGCCGACGCGGCCAGCACGACGGCGACCACCCCGGCGGCGACCGCCACGTGGAAGGCCCGCCCGCGCGTCGGTTCAGCCGCGGGGCCGGCGGGACCGATCGGATCGACGGGACCGACGGATTCCGTCCTCCCGGGTGCCGCCACGGATGCCGGAACCTGAGCCGGAGCGGCAGCCGCGACCGGATCCGGAGGCGCCGTCGCCGTGCGGCCGCTCCATGCCTCCGCCGCGACCTCCCACACGGCCAGCAGCCGGGTCGGCTCCTCGCCGGTGACCGACGCCAGCGCCTCGACGGCGTCCCGGGGCGGCAGCGACCTGCCGCCGAAGTAGCGCTCCCACGACGAAGAGCTGTACCCGGTCTTCGCCGCGAGCTGCCGCAGACTCAGCCCGCTGTGGTCCTTCAGCCGCCGTAATCGCACCACCAGGTTCCGGACGCTCGGATCGAGTTCCGCGGGCAGGCCCTTCCAACGCGACATGCTCCCCCACTCGCGTGTGCTTGGTTCCGTCCCCGTCGCACCGTGCAACAGCCTTCACAGTGTGCCCGGTGACGCGGTTCTCGCACCCACGCCGATTCGGCCATCGCCCGTCCCGCCCCGTCCCGCGGCACCGTCCCGGCGGGACGCGGCCCCGCAGGTCTCGGGCCGGGGTGTCCCGTGCCGTCGTCACTTCGGCGGCAACCGTGGCCGGGACCGGCACCGACCCGGCAGTCTCGTTGCCGAGCCGGCCGCTCCGGTCGGCACCGCCCATTCGAAGGGGGACAGTCATGCGAGCCATGACCAAGGCGCTCGTCAGTGTCACCACGGCAGTGGGGATCGCCGCCGGCGGCCTGGCCACCGCGGGCACCGGCTTCGCGGCTCCGACGCAGGACACCAAGGCCGTGGCGAGTGCCGAGGCGGTCGCTCCGCTCGCGGTGGTCAACCTCGGTCTGAACTCCACCCAGGCCAAGGGCGTCCAGCGCTGGCTGCGGGCGCACTGGGGCTACACCGACTCGATCGACGGGGAGCTCGGCCCCAACAGCTGGAAGGCCTTCCAGCGCATGCTCAAGGCGCACCACGGCTACACCGGCGCCATCGACGGATCCGTCGGGAGCGGGACGGTCTCGGCACTGCAGCGCTTCCTGAAGAACAACGGCTGGGGCTACACCGGCGCGATCGACGGAATCGCCGGCTCGGGCACCCAGGCGGCGTTCAAGACCTTCGCCAACTGGTGCGTCGACACGTACTGACACGTACTGACACGCACTGACAGGCACTGACAGGCACTGACAGGCACTGACAGGCACTGACACGCACCGGTCACCACCGGCACCGACGGCCGCGGCCCGTCCTCCCCGTGGTGGGGAGGACGGGCCGCGTGCGTCGTGCCTTCGGGGCGGTCAGAGCCGCTCGGGCGTCCGGATGCCCAGCAGGGCCATGCCCCGGTGCAGGGTGCGGGCCGTGATGTCGCACAGGAACAGGCGGTTGGCCACCTGGTCCGGCGAATCGGCTTTCAGCACCGGGCACTTGTCGTAGAACGACGTGTACAGGGACGCCAGCTGGTACAGGTAGGCGGCCAGCTTGTGCGGGGCGTACTCCGCGGCCGCCTCGAAGACCGTGGTGCCGAACGCGTCCAGGTGCAGGCCCAGCGCGCGCTCCGCCTCGTGCAGCTCCAGCTCCGGGTGAGCCGCGGGGCGGACCTCGCCGGCCTTGCGGAGGATGGACTGGATGCGGGCGTAGGCGTACTGGAGGTACACGCTGGTGTCGCCGTTCAGCGAGACCATCTGGTCCAGGTCGAACTTGTAGTCGCGGTTCGGCGACGTCGACAGGTCCGCGTACTTCACGGCTCCGACGCCGACCTGTGCGGCCCGCTCCCGGATCTCGTCCTCGGTGAGGTCCCGCGCCTTCTCCCGCACGACCTCCGCGGCCCGCTGCACCGCCTCGTCCAGCAGGTCCTCCAGCCGCACGGTCTCGCCCTCACGCGTCTTGAACGGCTTGCCGTCCGCGCCGAGCACCGTGCCGTAGCCCATGTTGTGCGCGGTGACGTCGTCGTTCAGCCAGCCGGCCCGGCGGGCCGTCTCGAAGACCATCCTGAAGTGCAGCGACTGGCGCACGTCGACGACGTACAGCAGCGTGGTCGCGTGCAGGTCGACGACGCGGTCGCGGATCGCCGTCAGGTCCGAGGCCGCGTAGCCGAAACCGCCGTCGGCCTTCTGCACGATCAGCGGGACCGGCTGGTCGTCCTTGCCGCGGATCTCGTCGAAGAACACCACGAGCGCGCCCTCGGAGCGCACCGCGACGCCCATCTCCTCCAGGAGCCGGGCGGTCTCGGGCATGCCCTCGTTGTACGCGGACTCCCCGACGATCTCGTCGTCGCGGATCTCCATGTCGAGCTTCTCGAAGACGGAGTAGAAGTAGACCTTCGACTCGTCCAC
Organism: Streptomyces sp. TE5632; assembly: GCF_054061295.1. Classification (NCBI taxonomy): domain Bacteria; kingdom Bacillati; phylum Actinomycetota; class Actinomycetes; order Kitasatosporales; family Streptomycetaceae; genus Streptomyces; species Streptomyces sp. TE5632. The sequence continues at coordinate 3,081,405 of NZ_JBSSEA010000003.1, forward strand.
GAACTGCTGCCACAGCTCGAGCGTCTCCTTGTCACCGGACTGGAGGGCGACGACCCGCTTGCGGGCCCGCTCCTTGAACTCCTCGTCCGAGTCGAAGAGCGCGCGCGACGCCTTGTACACGCGGTTCAGGCTGCTCATGGCCTGCTCGCCGTCGACCTCGCCCGCGGGGGCCAGCTCGCCCGGGTGCTCGAACAGGTACTGGATGAGCATGCCGAACTGGGTGCCCCAGTCGCCGATGTGGTGCCGGCCGATCGTCTTCTCGCCGGTGAAGTCGAGCATGGCGCGCAGGGCGTCGCCGATGACCGCCGACCGCAGGTGACCGACGTGCATCTCCTTCGCCACGTTCGGCTGGGCGTAGTCGACGACCGTGACGCCCGCGTTCTCCTTCACCGGCACGCCGAGGCGCTCGCCGTCCGCGTGCCGCGCGGCGAGGTTCCCGGTGATCGCCCGGTCGGCGACGGTGATGTTGAGGAAGCCGGGGCCGGAGACCTCGACGTCCTTGATCAGGTCACCGGTCGTGATGTGCGCCACGACCTCGGCGGCCAGCTCCCGCGGGTTCGCCTTGGCCTTCTTGGCCAGCGCGAGGATGCCGTTGGCCTGGAAGTCCGCCCGGTCGCTTCGTCGCAGCAGCGGGTCCGCGGACGCCTCCGGCCGGGTGGCGGAGATGGCGGACGCGAGCTGCCGGTTGACGAGATCGGTGAGCGATGTGACCGAGGCCATAGGAGTGGGTGCCCGTTCTCCTCGTGGGTTCAGATAGACCTGGTCAGTATCCCACGGGTGGCGAAGCGTTTTCCTGGCCGCGGGCCGGCGGGGGCTCGTCGCGCCCGTGCGGCGGAGCCGCATGTCGACACGGCCCGGCGCCTCGGGGGCGCGGGTGAAAAGCGGTTTTCGCGGATGCGGTCCGGGCTGGGAGAATGGAGGGGTCAGCCGTGCGACCGTACCGGCTGCCCGAGCAGAAAGAAGGACGTGCCGATCGTGGCTCAGAGCACCGAGACCACCGACTGGGTCTCCCGTTTCGCGGATGACGTCATCGAGGAATCGGAGCGTCGGGCCCCGGGCAAACCCGTCGTCGTCGCGTCCGGACTGTCACCGTCGGGCCCGATTCACCTCGGGAACCTCCGCGAGGTCATGACCCCGCACCTGGTCGCCGACGAGATCCGCCGCCGCGGTCACCGGGTGCGGCACCTGATCTCCTGGGACGACTACGACCGGTACCGCAAGGTCCCGGCCGGTGTCGAGGGCGTCGACGAGACGTGGGCCGGGCACATCGGCAAGCCGCTCACCTCGGTCCCGGCCCCCAAGGGCTCGGCGCACCCGAACTGGGCGGAGCACTTCAAGGCCGCCATGATCGAGTCGCTCGCCGAGCTGGGCGTGGAGTTCGACGGGATCAGCCAGACGGAGCAGTACACCTCCGGTGCCTACCGCGAGCAGATCCTGCACGCCATGAAGCACCGCGGCGACATCGACGCGATCCTCGCGCAGTACCGCACCAAGAAGGCCCCGGCCCCGGCGAAGAAGCAGCAGCAGAAGCCGGTCGACGAGGCCGAGCTGGAGGCCGCCGAGGGCTCCGGCGCCGCCGCCGAGGACGACGGCAGCCTCGGCTCCGCCGGCTACTTCCCGTACAAGCCGTTCTGCGGCAACTGCGAGAAGGACCTCACCACCGTCACCGCCTACGACGACGACTCCACCGAGCTGACCTACGCCTGCACCGAGTGCGGCTTCTCGGAGACGGTCCGGCTGAGCGAGTTCAACCGCGGCAAGCTGGTCTGGAAGGTCGACTGGCCGATGCGCTGGGCGTACGAGGGCGTGATCTTCGAGCCGTCCGGCGTCGACCACTCGTCGCCGGGGTCGTCGTTCCAGGTCGGCGGGCAGATCGTCGGGATCTTCGGCGGCAAGCAGCCGATCGGCCCGATGTACGCCTTCGTCGGCATCAGCGGCATGGCGAAGATGTCGTCCTCGCGCGGTGGGGTGCCGACCCCCGCCGACGCGCTGAAGATCATGGAGCCGCAGCTGCTGCGCTGGCTGTACGCCCGCCGCCGGCCCAACCAGTCCTTCAAGATCGCCTTCGACCAGGAGATCCAGCGCCTCTACGACGAGTGGGACCGGCTCGACGCCAAGGTCGCCGAGGGCACCGCGCTGCCCGCCGACGTCGCCGCGCACTCCCGCGCGGTGGGCACGGCGAGCGGCGCGCTGCCGAGGACGGCCCGGCCGCTGCCGTACCGCACCCTCGCCTCCGTCGCCGACATCACCGGCGGGCACCCGGACCAGGCGCTGCGCATCCTCAGCGACTTCGACCCCGCCCGCCCGCTCACCTCGCTCGACGAGGCGCGGCCGCGCTACGACAAGGCCGAGGCGTGGATCTCCCTCCACGTCCCGGCCGACCAGCGCACCATCGTGCGTACGGAGCCCGACGAGGAACTGCTGAAGTCCCTGGACGAGCAGGGCAGGGAGTCCCTGCGGCTGCTGGTCGACGGGCTCGCCGACCACTGGTCGCTGGACGGACTCACGCACCACGTCTACGGCGTTCCCAAGATCCAGGCCGGCTTCCCCGCCGACGCCACGCCGAAGGAGCTGCCGCCGGAGATCAAGACCGCGCAGCGGTCGTTCTTCGCGCTGCTCTACCACCTGCTCGTCGGCCGTGACACCGGTCCGCGCCTGCCCACGCTGCTGCTCGCGGTGGGCCAGGAGCGGGTGCGGAGGCTGCTCGGCCACTGACCGGCGTATCGACGCTCACGACGACGGGGGCGCCCGGTGTTTCACCGGGCGCCCCCGTCGTCGTACCGCCTGCTCGTCCGCGTGCGCCGAAGCCGGCAGCGACGACGGCGGACGCGACCAGGGAGGGTGGTGTGGTCCACGTCCCATTGGCCTGTGTGCGCAGGGGGGAGAACTGTGAAGATCCTTATTCTTTACGGGTCTGTCCGGCAGTGGCAGGAGTCCGACGTGAGCGCGCACGACGACAACCGCCCGAACCAGCGCCTCGACACCTACATCCGAGGCCGGAGGGGCACATGGGCGAACAGCCATCGCGTCAGGCCGGAGTGGTACTGATGCTCAGGACCTCGGCAGCCAGGTGGCTCGTGGCGGCACTCGTCACCCTGTGTCTGGGCGGAGGCGTCCTCGCATGGTGGCTGCTCCGTGAACCGGCGCCCTACGCCTTGCGGGACACCCCCGAGGTGAAGGTGACGGTCCGCGCCGCGGAGTCCGCCTACCCCGAGGCCGAGGAGGTCGCTCGCGAGGTCGAACCGGTCCTCGGGGTGTACGTCCAACGCCTCCGGGGCGGTGACGCTGCGGACCTGGCCGGGGTCGGTGCCCCGTGGTACACCGGCCGGGAGCAGGCCGCGCAACGCCTGATCGCCGAGTTCGGCGCACACGCCGACAAGCCGGTCGAAGCAGTCGTGACCGACCCCGTCGCACCGGGCCTGGCCACTGTGGAACTCCGCTTCAGTGACGGACGGCAGCAGGTGCTCGACCTCACCCGCGACGACGAGGTGTGGTGGCTGAGCATGGGGAACGGTGATCCGGTGAAACCGTAAACCCCGGTACCCCGTGCGGGATCGCGACCGCCGTCCAGCAGCCTTGTGCTTGTGGACGGCGGTTCGCTCATGCGGCTTCGCAGACCGTTCACCACAGTGCAAGGCTGGTCGACCCGATGACGGCGGCGGCCGGGAGCTGCTGCAGAGGCTGCTCGGAGCGTGGAAACGCCCACGCCTCCCGGGCATCGTCTGCGCCGTCCACCTCGGCTTGACGCAGGGCACCGGGATGGCGCGCCACGTCACCCCGGGGCGAACGTTGCCCGCCACGGCTTGGGCGGGTGTAGTTCCACAGGGTGGTGTCGGGGCGGGTGGATCACACGTCGGAGCTCCTTCCGCTGTGCGCCGACCGGGCCGGGGTGCGATCTCCACCCGTATGACGTCTGTCGCGGTCGACAGTGCGGCCTCGACCGACGCAGCGGTGTCGCCGGTGGCGATGACCGCGCCGACGGCACCGGAGGAGAGGTGCTCGGGCCGCACCGTGTGCAGCAGCACCGCGGCCTCGGCCGCCTGCTCCAGGAGCGGCTCCGTCAGATGGTCGTCGACCCGGGAGCACGCCGTGCCGTTGGCCCGCTTCTTGTGACAGGCGAGGATCCCGACCAGCGGGAACCGCGGCGCACCGGCGCTCACCAGGCCGACTCGCGTACGTCCGCCACGGCAGCGGGCAGTCCGGCCGGGTCCTCCGTGACGACGACGGCCACCACCGAGTCGGTGCCCGGCCAGTCCTCGGCGAGGAGGACCTTCGGATGGGAGCGCACCGACGTGGCCAGCTCCTCCGCTGTACGCCCCGCCCTCGGCAGCAGCACCATGGCCGCGCCACGCTCCGGCCCGGGAGTCTCGCCGGGCAGCTCCTCACCGGCGAGCAGCGCCAGCAGGGTCTCGTAGGGCCGTACCGCGTCCCGGTGCGCGTACGGAATGAGATGAGAGTTGATCAGGGCGCTGCCCGGCCGCCCGCCGACCTCCAGGACGACCGGGCCTTCCGGCGCGAGCCGCAGATCGGCGTGGAACCCGCCGGTGAGCAGACCGGCCGCGAGCACGGCCTGTTCGGCCGCCTGCCGCAACTCTTTGACCTGTGCCTCCGTACGGGCCGACGGGACCGCTGTCGCCCATGACGCGGACAGCGGACCGTCCACGTACTTGTCGGTGACGCCCAGGATCCGCACCGCGCCGTCGTGCACGACACCCGAGACGGAGTGTTCGGAACCCTCGACGTACTCCTCCACCAGGAAGACGGTGGTGCCCGAGTAGTTCGCCGAAGTGAGCGCGAACACCTCGTCCAGGTCGGAGTCCGGACCGATCACGGCCATGCCCCGGCCACCGGAACAATGCGCGGACTTGAACACCAGCGGCCTGCCCGCGGCACCGAGCTCCGCCACGACAGCACGCAGCTCCTCCACCTTACGTCCCGCGCGCCAGGGCGGGTTGAGGCCGAACGGCTCCATCGCGCGGCGCTGTGCGACCTTGTCCGTGGCGACATGCGCGGCGGCGGTGCCGATGCCGCGCACCCCGAACCGCTCGGCGAGCAGCGGCACCAGGACGGCCGAGCCGGGGACCGTGAGCCAGTTGGTCGTCCGGGCCGTTCGGGGGGCCACCCTCCGGGGCCGGACAGGCCCTACGCGATGTGGTCTTCCTCCAGCTCGGCGGAGTGGCGGTCCTGGAAGTCCAGGACCATGCGCTTGGCGTCGGCGTCCGGCAGGGAGCGGCTGTACGTCGCCTCGACGTACTCGCCGAACTCGCGCGGAGTCGGGTAGCCGCTGCCGCTTATCGACTGCTTGAACAGCCTGTAGTAATCCTCCTCGTCCGGGGACTGGGGCTCCGGAGGGCCGCCGCCCTCGCCCAGTTCACGGGTGCGGCCCGGACCGACCGGGATGGGGAAGGTGCCGGTGTCCTCCGGGGACGGTTCCTGCAGCGGGGGCGCCTCCTCGAACGGCCGGCGGTACTGCTCGGCCTGCTCCTGCTCCGCGTACCACTGGGCGTACGCGGCGTCCGGGTCGTACGCGGGGTCGTAGCCGCCGTGGTACTCGACGGTCTGCGGGTCCCGGGCGTGCAGCCACTGGTTCTGGTCCGGGGCGGGCTGCTGGTCGTACGGGGGCTGCGCCGTGGGCTCCTGCGCATCCGGGGACTCGCGGAGGTCCCGGGGGGCCTGGGAATTCCGGGGGGCCTGGGCGTCCTGGGAATTCCGGGGGCCCGCGGTGCCGGGGTCGCCCGTCAGCTCGGGGCGCCGCTCGGCGGGAGGGGCCGCCTGCTGCAGGGCGGGCGCCTGCGACGTCATGGCCGGGCCGTCCACGGCCGTCCGGTGCTCGGGGGCCGGCGGGAGCACAGCCGGTTCGATGCCGGCCGCCGCCAGACCCGCCGGGGCCGTCTCGGCGAGGGGGACGCCGTACTTGGCCAGGCGCAGCGGCATCAGGGACTCCACCGGGGCCTTGCGACGCCAGCTTCGGCCGAAGCGGGAGCGCATCCGGGCCTGGTAGACGAGACGTTCCTGCTCCAGCTTGATGACCTGCTCGTAGGAACGCAGCTCCCACAGCTTCATCCGCCGCCACAGCAGGAACGTGGGTATCGGCGACAACAGCCACCGGGTGAGGCGGACACCCTCCATGTGCTTGTCGGCGGTGATGTCGGCGATCCGGCCGACCGCGTGCCGGGCGGCCTCCACCGCCACCACGAACAGGACGGGGATCACGCTGTGCATCCCCACACCGAGCGGATCCGGCCAGGCCGCCGCGCCGTTGAAGGCGATCGTGGCCGCCGTCAGCAGCCACGCCGTCTGACGCAGCAGCGGGAAGGGGATACGGATCCAGGTCAGCAGCAGATCCAGGGCCAGCAGGACGCAGATGCCGGCGTCGATGCCGATCGGGAACACGTAACTGAAGTTCCCGAAGCCCTTCTGCAGAGCCAGTTCACGGACGGCCGCGTACGAACCCGCGAAGCCGATTCCGGCGATGATCACGGCTCCGGCGACGACCACGCCGATGAGAACCCGGTGTGTCCGTGTCAGCTGAATGGGCGCGGCCACCCGTACTCCCCTCCTCTTGCGTGTTGTTGCGCGCAACAGAGTGGCACATGTGTGCGGAGGGCGGGTGGCCGGTTCCCTGTCAGAGCCTCACCGCACGTTCCCGTGTGCGCCTTCGGGTACGTTTCCGTGCACGCTTCTGTGCCTGTTCGTCAGCTCTTCGACTCCAACGGCGCGCCGCTCCCGGGGGCCCCGCCGTCGCCCTTGTCGCCCTTGTCGTCCTTGCCGCTCTTGCTGTCCTTGCTGTCCTTGTCGTCCTTGGTCCCGGTCACGGACGTCACCGCTTCCTCGGCCGCCTTCTTCGCGTCCTTCATCAGGTCGTCGGCGCTCGGCGTCTTGTCCCCGGCGAGGCCCGCCCCGTTGTAGTCGAGGGTGACGACCACGTTCTCGACGCGCGCCACCACCGTCTGCTGCTTGAAGGTGCCTTCCTTCTTCTTCAGGTCGTAGCGCACGGCCGTCGCCTCGTCGCCGGTGCCGGAGAGCGGCTCCGCCTCGATGCCCTTGGCGCCGTCGGTGGCCTGGACGTCCTTGACCTGCTTGTCGTAGTACTCCTTGGCCAGTTCGTCGCCCGCGCCGCGTGCGATGTCCGAGTCGAAGCGCAGCATCGACACGTTCAGCCAGCGGAACTGCGAGCCGTCCACACCGTTGTTGGTGAGGCTGTCCCAGGAGCAGCCGGCGCGCGTGGAGATGTCGTCGGACTGGCTCTCCTTGCCCGACTTCGCCTTGGGCACGAGGTCGCCCAGGGTCTTCTCCGACAGGACCTCGCACGCGTCGGGGAGGTCCGTGTACACCGCCGCCCGCACCGTCGGGGACGGGCTCGCGGACGCCGAGGCGGAGGTGTCGGCCGCCTTGTCCCCGCCGCCGTCGGAGCCGGAGTCCGAGGAGCAGCCGGCGGCGATCAGCATCGCGGGGACGGCCGCCGCGCAGACAAGAACGCGGTTGAGGCGCTTCGCTCTCCCCCACTGCCTGGACGGCGTGGGCGGTGCCCCCATGTCACGCTGTGCTCGTCGCTGCATGGTTCCTTCACTCATGACGCTCGTGTTCCCTGCGGTCGAACTTGTGGTCGAACCTGTGGTCGAAAAGGGGTCCGAGGGGTCACCGTACGCGGTGCGTCGTTCGTGTGGTCGTCCTTCGGGCGCTTTGCGCAGGGCGGCGGAGGGAGTGCGGGCGAGGCTCAGCCGCTCAGCGAATCGGCCAGCAGGGACGCCAGTTTCCTTGCCCTGTCCTGCATTTCCTTGCTGTCCGGGACGGCGCCGACGGTCGCCGGCTGCTCCGTGTACTCGATCGTCACGATCACGTTGGACGTGCGGAACGCCACAGTCACCGTGCGCTGCTCGGCCGTCGAACCGGAGCTGCTCAGCTCGTCGTCGATGAAGGCCTCGTCGCCGAACTCCTCCAGAACGCGGGGCTGGAGGTCGGAGGGCGAAGCGGACGGCGACACGGGGGAGGAACCGCCGTCGGACGGTGAGCCGGAAGCCGAGGACGCGGCGTCGGACGGCGCGGAGGAGCCAGAAGGATCGGGGGAACCAGAACCAGAAGAACCAGAAGAACCAGAAGAATCAGGGGAACCGGAGGAAGTGGGTGAGGGGGACGTGTCCGGAGAGGCGGAACCGGACTCCGTGGCCGTCGGCTTCGGAAGGTCGGCCGCCTCCTGCTTCGTGGCGAAGAGTTGTTGGGCCTGGTTGTCGTCGCTGACGGCGTTGTCGTAGGAGACGACCCGCTCGAGGTCGATCACCAGGCGATCGGTGGCCTGGGACGACTCCACCTTCCAGCGGCAGCCCACCTTGCGGTCGGTGTCGTACGTGAGGGCCGGCTCGCCCGCGTACGCCTTCTCGCGCTGCACCTGGTCGGCCATCTCCCTGATGCCGGGCAGGAGTTCGTCGAGCGTCTTGGGGCCGATCGCGCCGCAGGGCTCGGGGAGCGTGGCGTACCTGCCCGGTTGGGCCGCCGGGGAGGCCGTGCCGGCGCTGCCCGGGTTGGAGTTGTCCGACTGGCTTCCGCTGCCCGAACTGCCGGTGCATCCGGCCAGCAGGGCCGCGAGGAGCGCGGCGACGCCGGGTACGTATGCCCTCCGCTGCACGGCCGGGCTCCTCTCGACGGTGGGAGCGGGCCGCAGCCCGCCGGGGCTTTCAGAGCCCCGAACGAAACGGGCGCCCGGCTCGCGACGCCTGGCACGCACGCTCGCAAGGCGCCGCGAGCTGATCGGACTCCCGTTTTGTTCGGGGCTCTCAGTGTCCCCGCTGGTTAATCGCTTGCCGCACGGGGGCACCCCCGGCAGACAATGTGTATCGCACGCACTGCCGTGAACGCCGGTCCGAAGTCCCTTTCGTCGACCTGAGCGACGGTTTTTGCTCTTTTATGCTTATGTTGCCGTTCGGGGGAATGAGGAAGATATGCCGTACGTGGAAATGCCGGGTGCGAAGGTGCCGATCCGTATGTGGACGGATCCGGCGACGGTGGAGGAGGTCGCCCTCCAGCAGCTGCGGAACGTGGCGACCCTGCCCTGGATCAAGGGCCTGGCCGTGATGCCGGACGTGCACTACGGGAAGGGCGCGACGGTCGGCTCGGTCATCGCGATGCGGGGTGCGGTGTGTCCGGCGGCGGTGGGGGTCGACATCGGCTGCGGGATGTCGGCGGTGAAGACGTCCCTGACGGCCAACGACCTGCCGGGCGACCTGTCCCGGCTGCGCTCGAGGATCGAGCAGGTGATCCCGGTCGGGCGCGGGATGCACGATTCCCCCGTGGACCCGACCCGACTGCACGGCTTCGCGACCGGCGGCTGGGACGACTTCTGGGGGCGCTTCGACGGCGTGGCGGAAGCGGTCAGGTTCCGTCAGGACCGGGCCACGAAGCAGATGGGAACGCTCGGATCGGGCAACCACTTCGTGGAGGTCTGCACGGACACGACCGGTGCGGTCTGGCTGATGCTGCACTCCGGTTCCCGGAACATCGGCAAGGAACTGGCCGAGCACCACATCGGGGTGGCGCAGAGGCTCCCGCACAACCAGGGCCTGGTCGACCGCGACCTCGCCGTCTTCGTGGCGGACACCCCGCAGATGGCGGCGTACCGGAACGACCTGTTCTGGGCGCAGGAGTACGCGAAGCGAAACCGTTCGATCATGATAGCGCTGCTGAAGGACGTGATCCGCAGGGAGTTCAAGAAGGCGAAGCCGGCCTTCGAGGCGGAGATCAGCGCGCACCACAACTACGTGGCCGAGGAGCGCTACGACGGCATGGACCTGCTCGTCACCCGCAAGGGGGCGATCCGTGCGGGCTCCGGCGAGTTCGGGATCATCCCGGGGTCCATGGGCACGGGCTCGTACATCGTCAAGGGTCTCGGGAACGCCGCTTCGTTCAACTCGGCGTCGCACGGCGCAGGCCGGCGCATGAGCCGCAACGCGGCGAAGCGGCGCTTCTCGACGAAGGACCTGGAGGAGCAGACCCGTGGTGTGGAGTGCCGTAAGGACTCCGGTGTCGTGGACGAGATCCCGGGCGCGTACAAGCCGATCGAGCAGGTCATCGACCAGCAGCGGGACCTCGTGGAGGTCGTGGCGAAGCTGAAGCAGGTCGTCTGTGTGAAGGGCTGACCCGGAGGTGAAGGGCTGACCCGCCGCGCCGCGTGCGGCGCGGCCGTCACGGCTCCCGGTGGACCTTCGTGTTCGAGGCCTGGGCCCGGGGGCGCACGACCAGCAGGTCGATGTTGACATGGCTCGGGCGGGTCACCGCCCAGGTGATGGTGTCGGCGACGTCGTCCGCGGTGAGCGGCTCGGCGACGCCCTCGTACACCTTGGCGGCCTTCGCCGCGTCGCCGTCGAAACGGGTGAGGGCGAACTCCTCGGTCTTCACCATGCCCGGCGCGATCTCGATGACGCGCACGGGCCGGCCGACGATCTCCAGGCGGAGCGTCTCGGCGAGGACGTGCTCGGCGTGCTTGGCGGCGACGTAGCCCGCGCCGCCCTCGTAGGTGGCGTGGCCGGCCGTCGAGGAGACGATGACGACCGTGCCGTCGCCGCTCGCCTCCAGCCCGGGCAGCAGGGCCTGGGTGAGGTGGAGGGTGCCGATGACGTTCGTCTCGTACATCCGGCGCCAGTCGTCCGGGTCGCCGGTCGCGACCGGGTCGGCGCCCAGCGCGCCGCCCGCGTTGTTGACCAGGACGCCGATGGTCCGGAACGCGGTGGCGAACTCGTCGACGGCCGCGCGGTCGGTGACGTCGAGCGGGTACGCGGTCGCCGCGTGGCCGGCGGCGTTGATCTCCTCGGCGAGCGCCTCGATGCGGTCCTTGCGGCGGGCGGTGAGGACGACGCGGTAACCGGCCTCGGCGAGCCCGCGGGCCGTGGCGGCGCCGATACCGCTGCTCGCGCCGGTGACGACGGCGATACGAGACGCTGCGGACGGTGCGGCGGTGGCCATGGGCTGCTCCTCCGGGTGGATCCATGTGGATGATGCCGTGCCGGGCCAGCATATGCGGGCCACCAGGGCGTGGCCGGGCCCGTCCGGGCGCGCGGGAGCGTGGTCAGCCGTTGCGCGGTGCCCACATGATCACGGCCATTCCGGCCAGGCAGATCAGGGCGCCGGTGACGTCCCAGCGGTCCGGGCGGTAGCCGTCCGCGAGCGCGCCCCACAGGATCGACCCGGCGACGAAGACGCCCCCGTACGCGGCGAGCACGCGGCCGAAGTGCGCGTCGGGCTGGAAGGTGGCGACGAACCCGTACGCGCCGAGGGCGAGGACGCCGCCGGTCGCCCACATCCAGCCGCGTTGTTCCCGCACGCCCTGCCAGACCAGCCAGGCGCCCCCGATCTCCAGGACGGCGGCGAGGACGAACAGGGCGGCGGAGCGGGCGATCAGCATGCGGGCAGCTTCGCAGACCGGATGCGGAATAAGGGGGGAGGGCGGGTCGTTGGGCCAGGTATAGTTGAACCGTCAACCAATTTGGAGGGTGAACGGCCATGCAGTTCGGGATCTTCAGCGTCGGCGACGTCACGCCCGACCCCACGACGGGGCGTACCCCGACCGAGCGCGAGCGGATCAAGGCCATGGTCGCCATCGCGCTGAAGGCCGAGGAGGTGGGCCTGGACGTGTTCGCGACCGGCGAGCACCACAACCCGCCGTTCGTCCCGTCCTCGCCGACGACCATGCTCGGCTACATCGCCGCGCGCACGGAGCGGCTGATCCTCTCCACCTCCACCACCCTCATCACCACCAACGACCCGGTGAAGATCGCCGAGGACTTCGCCATGCTCCAGCACCTGGCCGACGGCCGGATGGACGTGATGATGGGGCGCGGCAACACCGGGCCGGTGTACCCCTGGTTCGGCCAGGACATCCGCCAGGGCATCAACCTCGCCATCGAGAACTACGCCCTGCTGCACCGCCTGTGGCGCGAGGACGTCGTCAACTGGGAGGGCAAGTTCCGCACCCCGCTGCAGGGCTTCACCTCCACGCCCCGCCCGCTGGACGACGTACCGCCGTTCGTCTGGCACGGGTCGATCCGCTCGCCCGAGATCGCCGAGCAGGCCGCCTACTACGGTGACGGTTTCTTCCACAACAACATCTTCTGGCCGGCCGACCACACCAAGCGCATGATCGAGCTCTACCGGACCCGGTACGCGCACTACGGGCACGGTACGGCCGAGCAGGCGATCGTCGGCCTCGGCGGGCAGGTGTTCATGCGGAAGAACTCGCAGGACGCCGTGCGCGAGTTCCGTCCGTACTTCGACGTCGCCCCCGTCTACGGGAACGGGCCCTCGCTGGAGGAGTTCACCCAGCAGACCCCGCTGACCGTGGGCTCCCCGCAGCAGGTCATCGAGAAGACGCTGTCCTTCCGTGACTACGCGGGCGACTACCAGCGCCAGCTGTTCCTCATGGACCACGCGGGACTGCCCCTGAAGACCGTGCTCGAGCAGCTCGACCTGCTCGGCGAGGAAGTGGTGCCGGTGCTGCGCAAGGAGTTCGCCAAGGACCGCCCGGCCGACGTGCCGGACGCGCCGACGCACTCCTCGCGGCTGGCCGGCCGGGAAGCGAGCAAGGCATGAGCGTCAGGAACGGCACGAACGTCAGGAACGCCATGAACATCGTCGTCGTCTCGGCGGGGCTGAGCGTGCCGTCGTCCACCCGTCTGCTCGGGGAGCGGCTGGCCGCCGCGGCCACCGGGCAGGCCCCGTCCGATGTGCCGGTGATCGAACTGCGGGACCTCGCGGTGGACATCGCGCACAACTTCACCAGCGGTTTCCCGGCCCCGGCGCTCGCCGAGGCGATGGACGCGGTGACCGGGGCGGACGGGGTGATCGTGGTGACGCCGGTGTTCTCGGCGTCGTACAGCGGGCTGTTCAAGTCGTTCTTCGACGTGCTCGGCGCACGGGACCGGGAGGCCCTGGCCGGCAAGCCGGTGCTGATCGCCGCGACCGGGGGCACGCCCCGGCACTCGTTGGTGCTGGAGCACTCCCTGCGGCCCCTCTTCGCCCACCTGCGCGCGGTCGTCGTCCCCACCGGGGTGTACGCCGCGTCCCAGGACTGGGGCGACAAGGGCCTGGACGCCCGGATCGACCGGGCGGCGGGCGAGCTGGCCGCTCTGGCGGGCGCCCTGCCGGCCGACGGCAACGGGACGGTCAACGTCAACGGAAACGGCAGCGAGGCGGGTGGCGACGCGGTCCGTGTCACACGCGGGGGCGCCGTCGACGACAAGTTCGACGCGCGCAACGTGGTGCCGTTCGAGGAACAGCTGGCCGCGCTGCGGTCGGCCGGCTGAGAGCACACCCACAGCCCCCACGACTCCCGGCGGTCTTACAGGGACAGCGGCCGCCGGGTGAGACGACCGAGTCCGGTCGTTCGCGAGGGTCCGGTCGCGGGAAGGGACGCCCGCGACCGGACCGCGGCGGGGCGAGAGCGAGGTGAGAAGGCGCCCCTTCGGCCACTGCGCCGTCCGGCGGGCGGCGGTGCTTGGCACACTGGCATGGTGCCTCCTACCGCGCCCCGCACCCACACCGTGCTGCTCGCCGAAGACGACCGCGCCATCCGCAACGCCCTGGAGCGGGCCCTGACCCTGGAGGGCTACCGGGTCACGGCGGTCGCCGACGGCGTCGAGGCGCTGGCGCAGGCCCACCGCAGCCGGCCCGACGTCCTGCTGCTGGACGTGATGATGCCCGGCATCGACGGGCTCCAGGTGTGCCGGGTGCTGCGCGCCGAGGGCGACCGCACCCCCGTGCTGATGCTGACGGCGCTGGTGGAGACCGCCGACCGGATCGCCGGGCTGGACGCGGGCGCCGACGACTACGTCGTCAAGCCGTTCGACGTCGAGGAGGTCTTCGCCCGGCTGCGAGCCCTGCTCCGCCGGGCAGCCCCCGCGCCCGCGCCGGCCCCCGCGCCCGACGGGACGCCGACGTCGCAGGAGCAGCCGGACACGCAGGAAACGCAGAAAACGCGGGAGGCGGGAGAACCGGAGGAGACGCGGGAACCCGGGGAGCCGGGAGAGACCCCGAACGCCGCTCCGGGACGGCACATCGCCGCGGCCGGGGTGCGCATGGACCCGCAGGCACGCCGGGCCTGGCGTGGGCAGCGGGAGCTGGAACTGACCCGCACCGAGTTCGAACTGCTGGAGCTGCTGATCCGCAACGCGGGCATCGTCCTCGACCACTCCACCATCTACGACCGTATCTGGGGCTACGACTTCGGCCCCGGCTCCAAGAACCTCGCCGTCTACGTCGGCTACCTGCGCCGCAAGCTCGACGAGCCCGGCGCGCCGCAGCTGATCCACACGGTGCGCGGGGTGGGTTACGTGCTGCGGGAGGACTGAGTGGCGTCGGGCATTCCGGACACCTCGAGCACCCCTGACACCTCCGGCACCTCGGGCTTGCGGAGCGCCTCACGCGCCGCACACGCCCCGGACCGTGCGTACCGGCCCTCGCCGCGGGCCCGGCGGTGCCGGCTGCCGCTGCTGTCGCTGGGCACCAGGTTCGCGGTGGCGTTCGCCGCCGTGACGGCCACGGTCACCGTCCTGGTCGGCATCCTGTCGTACAGCGCCGCCGCGAGACTCGTACGGGTGGACCAGCAGAGCGTGTTCGACGAGGTCGTGGAGGACCTGCGCGGCGAGGTCAGGTCGAACCGGATGTCACCGCTCGACTTCTCCTCCGCCGCCCCCGGCCACGACCTGGTCCGGCCCGCCCGGACGGACGTCCAGGTGCTCGGGCCGGACGGCCGGATCGTCGACCCGGGCGACCCGGGGCTGCCGGTGGTCGACGCCGACCGCGTGGTCGCGGGGGCCGCCACGGCCGGGCGGGTGGTCGAGCACGCGGACGTCGACGTCGGCGACGACATCTACCGCGTCGCCACCGTCGCGCTGGGCGACGGCCGGGGCGCGGTCCAGATCGCGCAGGAGTTCAGCGACACCGAGGACCTGCTGCGGGCCCTCCAGCAGCGCACCCTCGTCCTGATGGCGGCGGTGGTGGTCGGGGCCGGTCTCTTCGGCTGGTGGCTGGCCCGACGCATCACCCGCCGCCTGGTCGTCCTCACCGACGCCGCCGAGGACGTCGCCCGCACCCGCAGGCTCGGCATCCAGGTGCCCGTCGCCGGCCGGGACGAGGTGGGGCGGCTCGGCCGCGCCTTCGACCGGATGCTGGGCCGGCTCGCCCAGTCCGAGGACGACCAGCGCCGGCTCGTCCAGGACGCGGGGCACGAACTGCGCACCCCGCTCACCTCGTTGCGGACCAACATCTCCCTGCTGCGCCGTATCGACGAACTCCCGCCGGACACCCGTGAGGAACTCGTCGCCGACCTCTCCCAGGAGGCCCGTGAGCTGACCGACCTGGTCAACGAGCTCGTCGAGCTGGCGGCCGGTCAGTCCGACACCGAGCCGCCGCGGCGCGTCGACCTCGCCGACATCGCCCAGGACGTGGCGGGACTGGCCCGGCGCCGCAACGGACGGAAGATCATCGTCCATGCGAGCGGCGACACCACGACCGACGGACGGCCCGGGATGCTCACGCGGGCGGTGTCCAACCTGGTCGAGAACGCGGTCAAGTTCGACCGGGACGGCACGGCGCCCATCGACATCACCGTCGCGGGGCCCGCGCGACCGGGCACGGTGCGGGTGGAGGTCCGCGACCGGGGGCCCGGTATCGCGGCCGCCGACCTGATCCACGTCTTCGACCGCTTCTACCGCGCCGCCGACGCCCGCTCCCTGCCCGGTTCGGGCCTCGGCCTGTCCATCGTCCGCGAGGTGGCCATGGCCCACGGGGGCGCACCGTACGCGGTACGCCGGACCGGCGGCGGCACGGTGATCGGCTTCACGGTGGGCGGCGTTCCCCTGACGCGCCACGACACGGAACCGGGCCCCTGACAGGCGACGGACGACGGGTGACGGGCGACGGGCGACGGGTGATCGAGATCGCCACCCCGTCGCCGCGTACCGGCGGTCGGGGACGAGCATGTATGCGGTCGGGGGTGCGCCGCACGCGCTCCCGGGAGGGGAGGAGCGGCAACGTGCTGACCGACGAGGAGGCCGCCGCGCTGGCGGCGATCGACGAGGCGGCCCTGGGGCGGACCCTGATGGAGCTGATCGCGGCGCCGAGCGTGACCGGGAGCGCCGCCGAGTCCGAACTCCAGCACCAGTTGGCCGGCCGGCTGGAATGGCTGGGGCTGGAGGTCGACCTGTGGTCCATGGACCTGCCCGCGCTGCGGGCCCACCCCGGTTTCCCGGGCATGGAGGTGCCGCGTGAGGAGGCGTGGGGCCTGGTCGGAACCACACAGGACGGCGGCGACGGGCCCACCCTGATCCTCCAGGGCCACGTCGACGTCGTACCGCCCGGCGACCCCGAGGCGTGGGGGGACGGCGACCCGTTCGTACCGCGTGTGACCGGGGACGTGGTGCACGGACGCGGCGCCTGCGACATGAAGGCGGGGCTCGCCGCGCACCTCGCCGCGCTCGCCGCGATACGGACGGCCGGGATACGGCTGCGCGGCCGGGTCGCGGCCCACTTCGTGGTCGGTGAGGAGGACGGCGGCATCGGCGCGTTCGGCACCCTGGAGCGCGGACACCGGGGCGACGCCTGCGTCATCGCCGAGCCCACCGGGTCCACCCTGATCACCGCGAACGCGGGCGCGCTGACGTTCCGTGTCGCCGTGCCCGGCAGGGCGGCGCACGGCAGTGCGCGGGAGCAGGGAGTCAGCGCCGTCGACGCCTACCTGCCCCTGCACCGGGCGCTGGCCGCCCTGGAGACCGAGCGGAACCGGAACCCGTCCCCGCTGCTCGCCGAGTACCCGATCCCGTACGCCCTGTCGGTGGGCACCGTGCGCGCCGGGGACTGGGCGAGCAGCGTGCCGGACCTGCTGGTCGCCGAGGGCCGGCTCGGCGTACGCCTGGACGAGGACCCGGCCGAGGCGCGGGCCGACCTGGAACGGTGCGTGGCCGAGGCCTGCGCCGCCGACCCGTGGCTGCGCGACCACCCGGCGACGGTGACCTGGCCGGGCGGCCAGTTCGCGAGCGGCCGCCTGCCGGAGGACCACCCCCTGCCGGACGTCGTCGGCGCCGCGTACACCGACGCGACGGGCGCCCCGCCGCCCCGCCGACGGGGCGCGACCTACGGCAGCGACCTGCGCCACTACACCGGTGCGGGCATTCCGACGCTGCAGTTCGGGCCGGGAGACATCGAGGTGGCCCACAGCCCACGCGAACAGGTCTCCCTGCGGGAGACGGTGGCGGTGGCCCGGACCCTGGCCCTCACGGTGCTGCGCACGGTGGGCACCAAGTGAGGTCGCGGCGGCGGCCACGTGACGCACGTCACTGATGCGCCCCGGAACTCGATCGCCGGCGGGCCGACTGCTGAGGCATGCGGAAACTGGCGCCCCTGCCCGCGCTCTGCGGATTCCTCTTGTCACTGGTGCTGATCTTCGTGACGTCGTACGCCGTCGGCGCCGCCTTCCGCCCGGCGGCGTACGGCGGCGCGCACGAAACGGACCGGAACCCCGGCGGGAGCGACGGAGGCGGGGGCACGGGCGGTGTGCACGACGGCGGTCACGGGGACGGGCGTGGAGACAGCCACGGGACCGGACACGGGGCCGGGCACGGGGCCGGACACGGGACCGGGCACGGGGCCGGACACTGACGCGTGCGGTGCCCGCCACCGCACCGGTGACGACGGACCTGACCACGGCACTGACCACGGACCTGACGACCACGGCACTGACCACGGACCTGACGACCACGGCTCCCCGGCCGGATTCCGCGCGACGCGCGGGAACCAACCGCCTCTCCCGTCCGACTGCTGGGGGAAGGCAGGGAGGTGGCATGGAAGGGCTGGACGTCCGGATGTCCGACGTCGTGTGCCGGCACGGCAGGGTCGAGGCCGTGTGCGACGTCGACCTGGAGATAGCGCCCGGGCAGCGGGTGGCGCTGACCGGTACCAACGGGTCGGGGAAGACCACGCTGCTGCGGGCCGTCCTGGGCCTGCACCGGCATGTCGCCGGCCGGATCCTGGTGGGCGGCCGGGACACCAGGAACGCGGCCGAGTGGGCGTGGCGGCGCCGCTCGTGCGCGTGGATCCCGCAGAAGCCCGCTACCGGCCGGTTCCCGCTGCTGGGCCGTGAGTTGCTGGCCAGCGGCGGGGCCCGCGCCGAGGCGGTGGAGGCGGCGGGCAGGCTCGGGGTCGGACATCTCGCCGACCGGCCCCTGCACACGCTGTCCGGCGGCCAGCTCCAGCGCATGTACCTGGCACGGGCGGTCGGCTGCGTGACCGCCGGCGCGGGCGTCCTGCTCGCCGACGAGCCCACCGCAGCCCTCGACTTCGCCGGGCAGGAGGAGGCGGCCGACGTCCTGCTCTCCCTGCCGGTGACCGTCGTGGTCGTCACGCACGACCGGGCCCTGGCGAAGCGCTGCGACCGGGTGCTGGAGATGGCCGCGGGCCGGCTCCGGGAGGTCCGGTGAGCGTTCTGGCCGCGGCCGACGTCGGCCAGTTGCTGCAGCTCGTGCCCGTCCAACGGGCCGGCGTCGCCCTGCTGGTGGCGGCCGTCGGGCTGCCGGTGATCGGCGTCGTCATCGTCGGACTCGACATCATGCCGGTGCGGTTCGCGATGATGCACGTCGCACTCCTGGGCATCGCCGTCGGCCTGCTGACCGGACTCGACCCGATGCTGTGCGCGCTGGTGGCGTGCGCACTCGCGGGAGCCGGAGTGGCACCCCTGGCCCGCACCCCGGACGGCCTGTCCGGCGCCATGGGCCTGCTGATGAGCCTGGCGATCGCGGCGGCCCTGCTGGTGCTCGCCGTCTCGGGCGTCAACGCGGCGGGCGCCTTCTCGCTGCTGTGGGGTTCCATCCTCTCGGTCGGCACCGCCGACCTGTGGCTGCTGGCCGCCCTGGCCGTCGTCGTACCGGCCCTGTTCTGGTGGCGCCGCAGGGACATCGCGCTCCTCCTCTACGACCGAGAGCTCGCCCTGTCCTCGGGCGTGCGGGTCGAGCGGCTCACCCTCGTGCTGCTGGTCCTGGTCGCGGTGTCGGTCGCCGGAGCCATCAAGCTCACCGGCGCCCTGCTCGTCGACGCGCTGACGCTGCTGCCGGCTCTCGCCGCCCGGCGGCTGGGCCGCTCCCTGCTGTCCATCACCGCCTGGGCCGTCGGCATCGGTGTCGTGGTGAACCTGACCGGGTTCCTGGTCGCCCTCCGCTTCGACTGGCCACCCGGGCCCGTGCTCGTCCTGACCGCCGGTGCGGTCGTCCTCGCCGTCCATCTCGTTCCCGAACGGAGAATCAGCTCATGGCGCGCACCCGCGTCCGCATCACTTCCGTCCTCGCGTTGACCTTCAGCGCGACCCTCCTGCTGACGGCCACCGGCTGCGGCAGCGACTCGTCGTCCCCGTCGTCTGCGTCGTCCTCGTCCGGCTCGAAGCCCTCCGAGAAGGACGCGGCCCCGGTCGTCGTCGCCACGACGAGCTGGGAGGGCGCCTTCGCCAAGGCCGCCGGCGCGCAGGACGTCGAGGTCATCGTGCCGGAGTCGGTGCAGCACGCGCCCGACTACGACCCGAAGCCCTCCGACCTCGCGGCCGTGACGGACGCCGACTTCGTGCTGTACGCGCCCTTCGAGCCGTACGCCGCCAAGTTCAAGGAGGCCGCCGGGTCCGATGCCGAACTGGTCGAGGTGAACCTCGACAACGACGCGGGCAAGGTCAAGGCCGAGGTCACGCGCCTGGGTGAGATGTTCGGCACCGAGGACGCCGCCGCCAAGTGGATCAAGTCCTTCGACACCGAGTACGGCACGCTGCAGCGGGACCTCAAGAGCGCGTGGCCGGACGGCAAGGCGCCCACCGTCGTCGCCCAGGTCTTCTCCGCCTGGTCGGCGAAGCTGACCGGGGCGGAGGTGGTCGGCACGTACGGACCGGACGCGGTGACGGCCGAGCAGCTGTCCGACCTGTCGAAGAAGAAGCCCCAACTGGTCCTCGACAACGTGCACATGACGACCGGGAAGGTGCTGCCCGACTCGGGTGCGCGCCAGGTGGGGATCGTCAACTACCCGGCCCGGGACCTGGATCTGCTGACCGTGTACAAGAACGCGGCGGCGGAGGTGAAGAAGGCGATGTCCGCTTCTTCCTGATCCCTTCTGATCTCTTCTGGTCCCTTGGTTCCCCGAGCCGGGTGAGGGGCCGCCCGGGATGTCCCCGGGCGGCCCCTCCGCCCGTCGGCGGGTCAGCCGGCCGAAGCCAGGGGCCGCTGCTCCTCCGCCTCGGACGTGCACCGTTCCCGCAGCGCCGCCCGGTCCGGCTTGCCCGCCGGCGTCAGGGGCAACTCACCGAGGACCAGCACCCGTTCGGGGTGCTTGCGCCGCTCCAGACCACGGGCGTCGAGGTGGGCGCACAAATCCTCCAGCATGGGCGCGGTCTCGTCCCGGGGTACGACACAGGCGGCGAGCCGCTCACCCATCACCGGGTCGGGCACCCCGACGCACACCACGTCCCGGACGCCGGGATGCGCGGCCAGCTCGACCTCCACCTCGGCGGGGCTGATGTTCACCCCGCCCCGGATCACCACGTCCTTGAGCCGCCCGACGACCTGGAGCGTGCCGTCCTCGTCGATGAGCCCGAGGTCCCCGGTGCGGACCCAGCCGTCCGGCGTGCGGTAGCGGGTGTCGAGGTCGGGCGCGGCGACGTAGCACAGCGGGGTCATCGGGCCGCGGGCGACGATCTTGCCGACCGTGCCCCCGCGCACCTCCTCCAGCTCGCGGGTGCCGGGGACGGCGATCCGTATGTCGGTGACCCGTGGATCGGGGTGCCCCGCGGCGATGCCCGGCCGCCCGTCACCGTCCGGGGACTCGACGGCCAGCCCCGTGTGGCAGTTGACGCCGTCGGCGGAACCGTAGAGGTTCACCACCGGGCAGCCGAAGGCCCGGCGGGCCTCGGCCGCGGTGGCCTCGTCCAGCGGTGACCCACCGACGACCACGGCGGTGGGCGGTACGAACTTCCGGAAAGCGCCCTCCGCGATGCGGTCCAGCATCATCCGGATCATGGTCGGAACGCCCAGGACATGGGTCGGCTCGTGCTCGGCGAGCGCCTCCAGCGCGGCCTCGGGGGTGAAGTGGTCGAGCAGGACCAGGGTTCCGCCGTGCCGGGCGAGCGTGACGGCGGTCCCGTTGCTGCCGAAGGCCGAGGCCAGCGGTACGAGGAACAGGCAGCGCGGCGGGCGCCCGTCCGGCATGAGGGAGCCGAGGAAGTTGCCCCGGCCGCCGGCCAGCGCGTTGTGCGAGTAGGCCACCATCTTCGGTTCGGCCTCGGAGCCGGAGGACACCAGGATGCGGGCGGCGATGTCGGGATCGGGGCGGGCCGGCACGAACGTCTTCGGGTCGGTGCGCAGCAGTTCCGCGAGGGGGACGGCTCCTTCGGGGGCGGTCCCGGCTGCCTTGGAGCTCCCTTCGGCCCGGAGGGCCCCCGTGGCGATCACCGTGCGCAGCGCGGGCAGCTCACCGGCCGACGCCAGCAGGTCGGCCGCGTGGTGGCTGCCCCGGTGCTCGACCGCGGCGATCACCGCGACCGCCTCCGATCTGCGCAGCAGCGAGGCCGCCTCCCGCCGTCCGCGCCCGACCGGGAAGGGCAGCGCGACCGCACCCAGGGCGGCCAGCGCCAGGTCCGCGATGACCGCGTCGCGACCGCTGGGCAACTGGACGCCGACGACGTCACCGGCGCGTATGCCGAGGCCGGTGAGCCCGGCGGCCAGACGGCGCGCCTTGCGGTCCAGCGCGGTGTAACAGAGTTTCCCCTCGGCGTCGAGGATCGCCGTGCGGTGCGGGTCGGCGATCAGGCGGGACCGGTAGAGGCTGTAGAGGTCCAGGTCGGGGCAGGTGCCCTCGACGGCCCAGGCACGGCGCAGCGTGGCGGGCAGCAGGTCGTGCAGGGCGACGGTCATGCGAACCTCCAGGGGGCGGGGACGGCGGGAGCGCCGTGGGCGTCGCGGCTGATCGAGCCGGTGGAGATGCCGGAGGGGATGCCGGAGGGGAGCAGGTCGGCGAGGTCGGTGACGACCGGGACGGCGGGCAGGCCGTGCCCGCGCAGCCGCTCCAGCGCCTGTGCCGTGGACAGGTGACGCACGTCGTGCGGGTGCGCCGCATGGTCGGGGAGGGCGATCCAGCCGTCGGCCGTGGACAGCGGCCGGCGGAACCCCGCCGGACGGCGGGGGTCGAGACCCCGCGCGGCGCGGGCCCGGGCGGGCGCGGTGAGCACGTCGGCGGCCCCGAGCAGGGACGAGTCCACCCGCACACCGGCCCCGGTCCGCTGCCGCAGCAGCAGCCCCGCGAGGACGGCCTCGGCGCCGAGGAGCCCGCCGAGGACGTCGAGCAGCGTCATCAGGGACGGTGCGGGCGGCTCGTCGGCGGGCCGTACCGCCTCGCCGACCCCGGTGCGGGCCTGCACCATGAAGTCGGTGCCCATCGGTGCCGCGGGCAGCCGGTCACCCCAGCCGCTGGTGTACGCGTAGACGAGTGCGGGGTTGGCCGCGGACAGGTGCTCGTGGTCCAGGCCGAGTTCGGCGGCCTTCCCCGGCGCCCAGTTGTGCAGGAAGACGTCGGCGTCCGCCGCCATCGCGCGCAGCCGCTCGCGGTCCGCCGCGGACTTGATGTCCACCTCGACGGCCTTCTTGCCCCGGTTGAGTGCGAGCCAGCGCGCCGAGACGCCCGAGCAGGCGGGCGGCATACCGCGCAGCGGATCGCCGCCCGGCGGCTCGATCCGCACGACCTCCGCGCCGAGCAGGCCCAGCAGATGCGCGGTGAGCGGCGCCTGGATCCGGCGGCCCGCCTCCAGGACGGTCAGCCCGGCCAGCGGGGCGCCGGGGTGCGACGCCGGGCCGGAGGCCGCTTTGTCCATGCCGGAGTGCGGCGCGCCGTGCGCGGTCAGCGTCCACGGCGGGGCCCCGTCGTACTCGGCGGCCCGCTCGGCGAGCGAGCGCAGTGGGCACACCTCGGCACCGGAGGAACGGGCCGCCTCCCGGATGCCGTCCCAGCCGTGGGAGCGGGCACAGTCGTGCAGCGCCCGCGGAAAGGGCGCGCAGGCGGTGGCGTACCGGAACTGGAAGGGCAGCCAGCCACGCCGTACCGCTTCCTTCGGAGCGTCGAGCGCACGCCAGAACGCGGCCCAGGCGCCCGGGTCGAGCGTCTCCAGTTCGAAGACGATCCCGTCGGCGGAGGTGAACGGCGGTCCGCCCGACGTGAGTTCGGCGGCCTCGGCCTCCTCCGCTCCGGCTGCGGCGAGGTACTGCGAGACGGCGAGCAGGCCCGCCCGTTCCGCGCTGACCTCGGCGCTCGTCACCTGTCCGCCGCGAGCCCGGGCGAGGAGCCCGGCCAGCAGGGCCTGCACGGTCAGGACGCCCGCGGCGGTGGCGGCGTAGTCGGCGGCCAGTCCGCGCGGTGCCCCGTCACGGCGGCCGTGCACGGCCATGATGCCGGTGGCGGCCTGCACGGTCGCCTCGTCGACGCCGCCCCGGCCGCCCCACACGGTGTGGGCGGTGATCGGGGCGAACCCCGGTCCGTCGAGCGTGATACGGGCGCCGGTCCTTCCGTCCCCCTCCGCACCGAGCAGCCGCAGGTGCTCCGCGACGAGTCCGTCCGCCGGTCCCGGGGGGCCCGAGGCTTCCAGACGCAGCCCGTCGAGGGGCCGGACCGTTTGCGCGATGGCCGGTGTGGCTGGTGATGCCATGCCTCTCCTTTCCTGACGCGCGGGAACCCGGGGGCGGTCGACCCCGACCAGTTCCACGAAGAAGCAGTCGGACCGGTGGGAGCCGGAGTTCCCGAAGGAGTGGGGGAGAAGTGCTGGACGTGACGTTCGGAGATCCGCAATGCCCGTCTGAAATAAGGGAGTTGAGAGATCGGGCGGCGGACTTCGTCCGTACGCGGGTCGTGCCCTGCGAACCCGTCCTGGACGGCGGCGGCCCGGACGCGGCGGCGGCGCTGCGCCGGCTGCGCCGGGAGGCGAGGGCCGAAGGGCTGTGGGCGCTGCCCCTCCCGGCCGAACTGGGCGGCCGGGGACTGCCGTTGCATTTGTACGCCCATGTCGCGGAGGCCGAGGGGGCCAGTGACCACGGTCCGGCGGCGCTCGGCTCGGCCTCGCTGCTGGACGCGCTCATGCTGTGGCGGCACGGCAGCGCGCGCGTCCAGGAGCGGTACCTCGCACCGCTGGTCGCCGGGGAGTTGCGGGCCTGTTACGCGATGACCGAGCAGGACGTCCCCGGCACCGACCCCTTCCTCACCTCCGCGAGCGCCCACGAGAGCGAGGACGGAGGCTGGCGGCTGACCGGGCGCAAGTGGTTCGTCAGCGGGGCCGCCGACGCCGACCTCGTCACGGTCCTCGTCCGCACGGACGGCGAGGCTCCGGACCGGGACGGCCTGTCCCTGCTGCTGGTCCCCACCGCCGCCCCCGGCTTCCGGGTGGTCCGCGAGCTGCCCGTGCTCGGTGCGGCAGGGCAGGCGGAGATCGAACTCGACGGCGTCGCGGTGGACGCCGGCCATCTGATCGGCGAACGCGGGAAGGCCCTCGCCGTCGCCGCCGAACGCCTCCAGCTCGGCCGCACCCTGCGCAGCCTGCGCTGGCTCGGCCAGGCGGGCCGTGCCTTCGAGCTCATGCGGGACCGGGCCGCCGCCCGCACCCGTTCCCGCGGCCCGCTCGGCGACCTGCAACTCGTCCAGCGGCACGTCTTCGAGTCGCTGCTCGCCCTGCGGACCACCCGGCCGCTCGTCCACGAGGCCGTGGCCCGGCTGGACGCGGGCGGCGACGCCCATGTGGAGGTGGGCCTCGCCAAGGTCGCGGCCGCGCGCACGCTCCAGCAGGTGACCGACGCGGCGATCCAGGTCCACGGTGCGGCGGGCCTCGGCCCGGACACCGCCCTGCCCGCCCTCTTCCGCACCGGCCGCGCGGCCCGCATCCTCGACGGCCCCGACGAACTGCACATCACATCGGTGGCGCGCCGCGTGCTGCGCACGGACGGCAGGCGGCCCTAACCGGTGCCGGCGGCCGGTTGGCCGATGAGCTCCGCGAGGGTGTACGCCAGGAAGAAGGTGCCCCAGATCAGCTCGTGCCGGACGGCTGTTCCGGCCGCCAGGTCGTAACAGCCGTCCAGGAGGCGCCCGTCGGCGGTCAGATGCCTGTCGACGAGTTCTTCGAGGACGGCGACGGCCCGGTCCCGGTGGCCCAGCAGGAGCAGTGCCGACGCGGTGACGGCGGCGGCAGAGGTGTCACGAGGGCCGTCGGGGCGAGCGGTGTCGGCGGGCGGCACGAGGTGTTCCGGCACCAACGAGGCCACGTGTCCGGCGAATTCGTCGCCGCCCGGCAGGCGCGCGGCCTCGGCGAGCGCGAGCAGCAGCCACGCCGGACCCCGGCTCCAGCCCGGCGGCGGATCGGCGCAGGCGAGCCAGCCGGCGCCCGGGGTGTGCCGCCACGACCAGTGGAACGGCCTTTTCCCCAGGCACAGTTCGAGGTGCCGACGCAGATGGGACCGGGCCGCCTCCGGGTCCGAGACGGCCAGCAACGCCACCATGCCGGGCACGCCGTCCACGCGGGCCCGCAGCCGGGGCCCGCCGAACGCCGACCCCCACGGCACGAGGCCCAGTTCCGGGTCGAAGGCGTCCAGGCAGGCCCGCGCGCCCCGGTCCCCGAGGCCCAGGTCGTCGTCGGCGAGGAGGGTGCCGTACCAGAGGATCAGGCCACGGGTGGCGGTGTCCGCCCCGGCCCAGTCGGCCAGGCGTGCCGTGCACGCCCTCGCGGTCGCACGGTCGGCGGCGTCGCCGGTGCGCCGGGCGCGCAGCCACAGCAGTCCCGCCCAGAAGCCGCCGGTCCAGGAGCCGCGCGCGGTCGTCCTCCAGACGCCCGTGTCCGGGTCCGCGCAGAGGGGGAACCGGTCGCCGACCTCGGCACGGGTGCCGGCCACCCTGGCCAGGAGGGAGTCCAGCGCCGGAGCGGCCCAGGCGGGCACCGGGGGCGTCCCCGCAGGCACCCTCATGACGGCACACCCGCCCGGCGCTCCCGCACCGCCCACAGCAACGCCACCGCCCCGGCCCCCGCGAACTCGGCCGCCACGAGCAGCCACCCGTCGCCGTACCGGCCGGCCTGCGCCAGCACCCCGAACAGCGGTGGCCCGACCGCGAACCCGGCGAAGAAGCCCGCCGAGACCAACGCCGAGTCCTGGCCCGCCCGGCCCGGTGCGGCGCGTTGCAGCACGAGCACCATCGACACCGCGTTGGCCGCCACGGCGAAGACACCGGCGGCCGTGGCCGCCACCCACACGAGCGGACGGGCGGACGACGAAGCGGCCAACAGCAGCGCCGCCGCCACCGAGCCCACGGCCAGTGAGCCCGGCAGCCAGACCGCCCGGCCGGGTCGCCCGGCGAACTTCGACCATCCCACCCGTCCCACGATCCCGGCGACCCCCAGCACCGCCACCAGCGTGCCCGCCGCGGTCGGACCGAGTCCCAGCCGCTGGGTGCCGTACAAGGCCAGGTAGGTGTTGACCGAGGCGATGCCGCAGCCGAGCAGCAGGGAGAACACCGTCAGCCACGCGATCATGCCGCGCGGCACCCAGACCGTCGGCGTGGACTTCGCCGGCGGATCGGCGGGCAACGCGCGCGCCGCCCACACGGCCGCCACCAGCGCGGCCCCCGCGGCGGTCCAGACGGCGCCCCGCCACCCGGCGGGGCCGGCCAGCGCCGCGAGCGGCAGCCCGGCCGCGAAGGCGCCCCACTGCACGCCCGACTGCTTCATCCCGGTCACCGAGCCGCGCCGGGCGGGCGGCACGACGGTGAGGATCGCCTTGTTCGTGGCGGGGTTGGCCAGCGCCTGCGGCAGGCCGCCGAGCGCGACGGCCGCCAGCAGGAACCCGGCCCCCGGGGCCGAACCGATCAGCGCCAGGGCCACCGCGGCCACGGCCAGCAGCGCCACCAGACTCCGGCGCGGTCCCACCCGGTCCACCACCCGGCCGCCGACGGGGGAGAGCACGGCCGCCGTCGCGAAACCGACGGTGGTCGTCAGCCCCAGTACGGTCAGCGAGACGTCCAGGTCCGCCACGAGCCGCGGGCCGAGCGCCCCGAGCAGGAACAACTGCATCATCGAGAAGGCCATGGCACACGTCAGCAACGTGGTCAGGGCCCCCGTCGCGGAATCCGCCGCCCCGTCGACCCCCCAACTGGTCCCGCCCCGTCCGGCCCGCCCCGCCCGATCCGTTGTCACAGACGCACCTCCAAAGACAGCAGTCGGGATCAACTCCTCGCCAGTTCCCGCTAGTTGGTGTGACGTGAATCACCGGGAGAGTACTGAGTGCCGGGCCGGGGAAGTTTCCGTACCCCCTCATGACAGCGAGGCCGGAATGCGAGGATGAGCCGCCATGACCGCCGGGTGGTGCTTCCGCACGACACGGGCCGCGGTGTTCGCGGCCGTCTGCGTGCTGCTCGCCGCCCTGGGGCACGTCCTGATGTCGGGCACCGGAGTGCCGTGGTGGTCCCTCGCCGCCGGAACGGCGGTGACCGGCGGCGCGGCGTGGTGCCTGGCCGGCCGGGAGCGCGGGCTGACCCTCGTCTCCTCCGTCGTGACGGCCGCGCAGGCGGCACTCCACCTGTGGTTCTCGTACGCGCAGGAGCTCGCGACACCGTCCGTCACGGGCGGCCCGACCGACGGCGCGCACCCGATGGGCCATACGGCCCATACGGCCCATACGGTCCATGCAGCCCATACGGCCCATGCGGTTCACGCAGCCCATGGAGGCTCCGTCGCGGAGCCGATGGGCCCCATGGACGCGATGGACTCCATGGTGGGGACGGGCCACATGGTGGGCCACACCATGGACGGGATGTCCATGTCCTCCGCGGGCATGCTCGCCGCCCACCTGCTGGCCGCGCTCCTGAGCGGCCTGTGGCTCGCGTACGGCGAACGCGCGGCCTTCCGCATCCTGCGGGCCGTCGCCGGATGGCTGGCCGCCCCGCTGCGGCTGCCGCTCGCTCCCGCCGTACCACCGCGTCGCCCGCGCGTCACCACCCGCCACAGCCGCATGGCCCACCGGCCGCACCGGCTGTTCCTCGTGTACGCGATCACTCCTCGGGGCCCGCCGGCGGGGACCGCTGTCGTCTGAGACAGCCGGTTCCCCGACACCGCCCCGGGCGCCCAGCGCCCGGACGGCGGCTCGGGCAACGGACGTACGCCGCCCTGTGTGCCGTGCGTAGGTCCGCCACCCCCACGACACCACCGGATCCGCCGCGCGCCGTGCGCGGCCCGGTCCGCATGCCGGATCTCCGCTCCGCTCGCCGGGTTCCCGCATGCCGGACCTCCGGGCTCCCGAGAAGGACATCAGGTGACCAGTCCCGCCATGTCTGTCGCATCGTTTGTCGCATCCGACACGACGCCGCACCCCGCGAGAACACGTGACGAGAGGACGGCCCTCGACGAGTCGACCACGACCTGGGCACTCGCCGCCCGCGGTGGCGACCCGGAGGCCGTGGAGAACTTCGTCCGAGCCCTGCACCGGGACGTCCGCCACTTCGTCACCTACCTCAGCGCCGACCCCCAGGCCGCGGACGACCTCGCCCAGGACACCTTCCTGCGGGCCCTCGGCAGCCTGCACCGTTTCGAGGGGCGTTCCTCCGCCCGGACCTGGCTGCTGTCCATCGCCCGGCGCGCGGTGATCGACAGCTACCGGCACGCGTCCGCCCGCCCCCGTCTCCTCGACACCGACGACTGGCAGACCGTCGCCGAGTGCGCTCAGGAGCGAGGACTGCCGGGCTTCGACGACGGCATCGCGCTCACCGAACTGCTGGACGCGCTGCCCGCGGAACGCCGCGAGGCGTTCGTCCTCACCCAACTCCTCGGCCTGCCTTACGCGGAGGCGGCCGAGCTCAGCGACTGCCCGGTCGGTACGGTCCGTTCCCGCGTCGCACGGGCCCGCTCCGCACTGATCCGGTCCCTGCACGACGCCGACCGAGCCGAACCGCTGGGCGCGGCTGCCTGACGAAGGAAGCCCCGGCACGGAGTGCGGACGTTGACGGACGTCGGGCCCGGCCGGCGCCCCGCCCCGTGAACGACGGTGCAAGGAGGGCCGTCGTTCACGGGGCGAGGGAGAAGTAGTTCTCTTCTTCCTGGGTGAAGTGGAGGCGCAGCACGGTGTTCAGGCCGTAGAGGCACGAGCGCAGGTCGTCCAGTTGTTCGGGGGAGAGACCGCCGCCCGCGTGAGCCAGTTGCACGTGGGTGGCGACGCGGCGGGACAGGCGTTCGATCTCGGTGTGGGCGCGGCTCATGGTGGCGGTCGCCTCGGGGCCGCCGAGCGCCGGCGCGAGGGCGGGGTAGAGCTCGTGCTCCTCGGCGTACTCGTGCGGCAGCAGCCGTTCGGTCAGCAGCCGGTGGGTCTCCTCGACGGCCGCCAGGGCCTCGGAGCCGGGGCTGTCGGAGAGGCGGTCGGCGGCATCGCGTACGGATTCGAGGACGTCCTGGAGGTCGTCGTGTTCGGCGGCGAAGCGGTGGACGAGGGCTTCGGCGGCGGGGGTGAGGGCCGGTCGTGCGGCCTGGCCCACACGCAGGGCGCGCAGAGCGTTGACGATGACGGCGACGTCGATGCCCTCCTGGAGCAGAGCGCCGGCGGCGGGCGGGAGAAGGCCGGCGGCGGCCGCGGCCATGGCGGCCAGGGACAGCAGCATGCCGCCGAGGGCGCTTTGGACGGCGATGCGCCGGGCGCGCTGGGCGATGGTGACGGCGTCGGCCAGGCGGTCGACGCGATCGGTGGTCAGGACGATGTCGGCGGCCTCGGAGGAGGCGGTGGAGCCGCGGGCGCCCATGGCGACACCGATGTCGGCGGCGGCGAGGGCGGGGGCGTCGTTGACTCCGTCGCCGACCATGACGGTGACGGCGCGCTCGCGTTCGGCGCGCACGGCGGCGACCTTGTCGGCCGGACTCAGTTCGGCGCGTACGTCGTCGAGGCCGAGGACGGCGGCGACTTCACGGGCGGGTGCGGCGCGGTCGCCGGTGAGCATCAGCAGTCGTTCGATGCCTGCCGTGCGGAGATGGCGCAGAGTGCGCGGCGCGTCGTGGCGGATGGGGTCACGCAGCAGGACGGCGCCGGCCAGGCGTCCGTCGACGGTGAGCCAGGCGACGGCCGCGCCGTCGAGGAGGGCACGGTTGTCGACCGCCCCGGTCCAGGCCGGCCGCGCGTCCGCGGTGTTCGTACGGCCGACGAAGATCCGGTGCCCGTCCACGGTCCCGGTGGCGCCCCGGCCCGGTTCCTCGGTGACGTCGGAGGGGACCGACAGAGCCAGTCCGCGTTCCCGGGCGGCATCGACGATGGCCCGGGCCAGGACGTGCGGCGAGTACTGGTCGAGCGAGGCCGCCAGGCGGAGGACCTCGGCGGGTTGGGCGTCGGGAGCGGCGACGACGTCGACGACGCGGGGACGTCCCCCGGTGAGGGTGCCGGTCTTGTCCAGCACAAGGGTGCGGGCCCGGCCGAGGTTCTCCAGCGCGCCGCCGTCGCGGATGACGACGCCGAGGCGGGAGGCGCGGGAGAGGCCGGAGACGATGGCCACCGGGGCGGCCAGCAGCAGCGGGCAGGGAGTGGCGACCACCAGGACGGCGACCGCGCGCACCGCGGAGCCGCTGATCAGCCAGGCCAGACCCGCCACCGCGAGCGACAGGGGCAGGAACCGGGCGGCATAGCGGTCCGCCAGCCGCACGACGGGCGCGGACTCGGCACCGGCCTGCCGCGCCAGCCGCACGATCCCGGCGTACGTGCTGTCCTGTTCGGTGGCCGTGGCGCGCAGCTCGAACGCGCCCCCGGCGTTGACCACACCGCTGCGCACCGACTCGTCCCGGGCCCGCTCGACCTGGAGGGGCTCACCGGTGAGCACCGATTCGTCGAGAACGGCGGCGGCGCTCTCCACCCGGCCGTCGACGGGAACCACCTCGCCCGGACCGACGACGAGGAGATCGCCGACGGCGACCTCGGCCAGCGGCACCGTGGCCACCCCGGCGCCGGTGCGGCGGCGCGCACTACGCGGCGCGTGCTCCAGCAGGGCACGCAGATCGTGGGAGGCGCGCCGCTGGGCCGCCGCCTCCAGGGTGCGGCCGGTGGCGAGCATCAGCGCGATCAGGGCACCGGCCAGGTACTCGCCGACGGCCAGGGTGCCGCCGAGCGCGAGTACGGCGATGAGGTCCACACCCGCGTGCCCGCGCCGCAGGGCGGCGAGCACCCACGCCACCGCGGGGACGACGGCGGAGAAAGTGCCCAGCCCCCAGAGGAGGTCGGCCAGGCCGCCGGCGCCGGTGAGCCAGGCGATACCGCCGGCGGTCAGAGCCACCGCGGTGACGGCCAGGAGGACGGGTTCGAGCCGTGGCGACACGACGGCCGCGGTCGGGCGACGCAGCCGTGCGGTGAACCTGCGGTGGGTCATGGCGTACCTCGGTCCGTCCGGCGAGGCGAGCGTGGGGGCCGGTCCCCTTCATCAGCATCCATCACCATTCATCACACCGCGCCACCGGGAGGGGGCGGCAAGGGACGTCCGGCCCTGTTCCAGGGCCGGACAGGGTGTACACGCGTGCTGGTCATGGCCGGTCCCGGTCGGCGCGGACGCCCTCGACCGGGTATCCGGCCTGCCGCAGCCCGCGCACCAGGGACTCCGCGATGCCGCGGTCGTCCTCCACGGCCAGCACCCGGGTGTCCTCCGACGGGCCTGTGGCCTGCCCGCTCATGAGCGTTACCTGCCTCCCGGACGGTGGCGCAGGCTGCGCCGGCTTCTCCTGTCCTCCAGCTTGCGACGTGGTCGGGCGGGCAGGGGCCGTTCGTCCCCCGGCAACGCCGCCCGGGGCGTGCCCTCCCCCTGACGTCGGGGGTGATGCCGTGACCGGCCGGGCGGACCGTGGTCCCCTGGGTGTGGAGCGGTCAGCCCAGCTGGTCGAGCGCCTTCTGGAAGGCGGCGCCGTGCCGGGCCTCGTCCGCGGCGGTGTCGCGGAAGAAGCGGGCGGCGGCGGTGTCACCGACGGCGGTGGCCCGCTCGGCGAACCCCGGGTACACCATGGTCGCCTCGTGGCGCTCACCGGTGATGGCCATGCCCAGGTTCTCCTTGGTGCTGCGCACCAGACCGGCCAGCACCGCCTCGCCGGCGAAGTGCTCCCGCATTTCGACCTCGGCCGTGCCCTCCCACAGGCGGGCCAGCGCGGCGTTGCCGGTCTGCCGGGCGTGGACGGCGAAGAGCATGTACTTGGCGTGGGCGAGCGCCTCGCCGTGCAGGGCGGTGTCCAGGTTGGCCTTGGTGCGGGCGGCCTTGACCTTCGGCGGCCCGGCGGGCACCGGCACCACGTCGGCCTTCGGCGGTGCCGGGACGGTGCCGTGGCCGGTGGTCACGGCCGCCAGGGCCGTGCGGAAGGCGTCGCGGTGGCGGCCCTCGTCCGTGGCGATCTCGCTGAAGAGCTTCGCGGCCTCGAGGTCCCCGTCCTGCCGGGCCTGGTCGGCGAAGCGGCGGTACATGACCTCGTGCTCGTAGGTCTCGCCGTTGATGGCCCGGCGCAGGTTGGCGGCGTTGCCGCCGACCACGCCGAGGAGGGTGGCCGCCTCGTGCAGGTGCTCGTTCAGCTCGGTCTGCGCCGTGGTGCGGAAGAGCCGGGCGACGGCCGGGAGGCCCTGGCGGTCGGCCTCGGCGGCGAAGAGGCCGTAGACGGCGTGGGCATACGCCTCGCCCCGCATGGTGGTGGTCAGGTCGGCGATGGTCTGCGCCTGCAGGGCCCGGTCGGCGGTGTGCGGTGTCGGTTGCCCTCCGGTCGGGATGGCCAGCGCCAGGGCCGGCGCCGCCGGCGCGGCGGTGGCGGCCAGCGCGCACAGACCCACTACGAGCGTACGTATCGGGTGGTGGGACACGATCTCCTCCTTCGGAGGTTTCTCGGGTGACAGCCCCTGCCTCATACGACCCGCACTCGTACTGCGCCGCCCCTTTGGGGTAGCCCCTTCGGGTGACTTACGGAGCGTGTCCGGGACTCGGCGCGCGACACGCCCCACGGGCGTGACAGCGCGACACCCCGGAGACCCCCGGGCGCAGGTCCGACGACCCGCTCCGGCACAGGCCCTCGCCGACCAGGGCTTCGGCATCCTGAGCGAGATCGACGTCACCGCCATCCTCAAGACCAAGCCGGGCCACGACATGGAGGACCACCTGATCCTCGGCGCCTGCAACCCGCCCCTCGCCCACCGGGCGCTGGAGGTCGACCGCTCCGTCGGCCTGCTGCTGCCGTGCAACGTCGTCGTCCGCCGCGACGGCGACACCACGCTCGTCCAGGCCCTCGATCCCGCCACCATGGTCACCCTCACCGGCCTGCCCGCCCTCGAACCCGTCGCCGGAGAAGCCCGGCGCCTGCTGGACGCCGCCCTCGCCGCCCTGTCGACGGCGGGAGCGGAGGGCGAACCGGGCTCGCGGTCTCGGGGTGGTCAGGGTCGGCCTTCGGCCGTGGCACGCGAGAGCAGAGGAACAAGACCTCGGTCCGGGGGGCAGCTGTGAACGTCGGTGTGCAACGCGGAGCGATCGCTGCCGTGCAAGTGCTCGGTCTCGCCGTGTGGTTCTCCATGTCGGCGGTGGTGCCCAGCCTGCGGAACGACTGGGGGCTCACAGCCGGCGGCGCGGTATGGCTGACGGCCTCCGTGCAGTTCGGCTTCGTCGCCGGGGCCGTGGCCTCGACCGCCATGAACCTGGCGGACCGAGTCCCGCCCCAGCGCCTGCTCGCCGCCAGTGCCGCGGCAGCCGCCGCCTGCACCGTGGTGCTGGCCCTGTTCGCCGACCGGCCGGCCGTCGCCGTCCCGCTGCGATTCATGACCGGGATGTTCCTGGCCGGGGTCTATCCCACCGGCATGAAGCTCATGGCCTCCTGGTCCGGCAGCGCCGGACGGGGCAGGACCATGGGCGTCCTCATCGCCGCCCTCACCCTCGGCTCCACTCTTCCCCATCTCATGGCCGGCGTGGGCTCACTGCCCTGGCGCGGTGTTCTGCTCGCCGCAGCGGCAACCGGGTTCCTGGGCTCGGTCATCTCACTGGTCCTCATCCGGCTCGGCCCCCACGCGGCGCCGACCACGCCCGCCCGCAACCCCCGGTACGCGCTGACCGTGTTCACCGAACGGGGGCCGCGCCTGGCCAATCTCGGCTACTTCGGACACATGTGGGAGCTCTACGCCCTGTGGACCTGGATCCCGTCCTTCCTGCTGGCGGCCTCCGCCGAGAGAGGACTCCCTGGCTCGGTGGAGGTCACGGTGTTCCTCACCATGGGAATCGGCGGGGCGGTCGGTTGCCTGCTCGGCGGCTGGGGCGCGGACCGCTTCGGCCGCTCTCCCGCCGCCCTGGCAGCGCTTCTCCTCAGCGGCCTGTGCTGCCTGGTCTCCCCCCTCTTCTTCCGCGCTCCGCCGCTGCTTCTGTTCGCCTTCTGCACACTGTGGGGTGCTGCCGTGATCGCGGACTCAGGGGTGTTCTCGACATCGCTGAGCGAGGTCGCCGACCACCGCTACGTCGGGACGGCGCTCACCGGCCAGACCGCGATCGGGTTCGCCCTCACCGTCATCAGCATCCAGCTCACCCCGCTCCTGGCCGAGGCCATCGGCTGGCAGCACGCCTTCCTCCTTCTCGCGCCCGGACCCCTCGCCGGCGCCCTCGCCATGCGCGCCTTCGGCAAAGCCACCGCCTCCGCTCCCTCCCCGCAGGGCACCTGACGGTCTGACGGCCTGACGGCTTCTTCCGGCGCTGGAGAGAGCGGGACCCGAAAGACCCGCCCACCCCACGAATGGGAGGGGCGGGGTGCTGAACTGGGGTTTCTCGGTGAAACGTGCGTTGAACTGCGGAAACTCCTCTCGGTAGTTCTCACGGATCAACGCCGTTTCCCAGGTTCATGCGTCCTGGAGGTGCCCTCCGGGGCACGTGCCCCGGAGGGCAGAACAGCCGATCGGGGCCGGCTCTGATGAGCGGGCGAAGACGTCTTCACGCTGGAGGGCTTTCGGACGGAGTTGCGGCGCCGGCGACGATTGCCCGCAGTGCCGCGATGTGGCCGTCGAAGGCATCCCGGCCGGCGCTGGTGAGCCGGGCACGTACCTTCCGGCGGCTGCCGCTGAGACGGCGTTCCGTGGCGACGTACCCGGCTTCCTCGAGCGTCGTGAGCTGCTTGGACAGCGCCGAGTCGGACAGTCCCAACCGGTCCTTGAGGAAGGCGAACTCGGCCCAGTCGACCGCTGCCAGTGTCGCCACCAGCGACAGGCGGGTGCTGGGATGGATCAGCTCGTCGAAATGCGCTTTCGTCATGCCCGCACCCAACGACGCAGAACGCGCAGGATTTCCGGTCCACCGAATCCGACAACGACCGCGACCAGCACCGCCGCCCAGATGCCGGCATGGTCGGCGCCGTCGGCGTCGAGCGCGAGCGCCGCGAGGACGGTGACCCCGATGAGCCCGAGCAGCATGCCGACCACAACCAGTGGGATGCAGCGGCCGGCGACCGCCGCGCTCACCTGCAGCCGATCCGTGCGCCGGCGTCCGTCGAGCAGACGTGACGCGAGCACTGCGTGCCCCATGCCGAAGCCCGCGGTCGCGATCCCGGCCAGCCACGGCGACACCACGCTGCTGAGCACGCCCAACAGGAGCCAGCCGGCCGCCATCGCCCACCAGTAGCCGCGGGGCAAGCCGACTTCCTCGGCCACCTGGCGTCGAGCACGGTCAGCTGCGTCGAGGGCGGTGCGAGCCTGCTCCGGAGCGATGTCGTCCACGGCGACACCTCACTTTCCTAGTGGGAAAGCGAGAGTCCCACTTTCCGATCAGGAAAGTCAAGGGTCGAGGGGGCGACGTCATTTCTCGGGTTCTGCTCAACCTCTGTGGCGCTGTCGCGCCGAGTGACCCGGATGGTGTCCCTGCGGGTGGTGCAAGGGATCTGAAGGTGGTGTCGCGGGTCGGGGTCGGTCGCGCTGCCCGGCGGGCGGGAGATCGAGTGACGGCGTATCGGGCCCTGCCGAGGGCGGTCAGCCGCTCGTGCGGGTGGTTTTCCGTGACCGCCCGGTGAGGCGGCGGCCTCGCCGTGGGCGATGCCGGGACGCCCGTCCATGCCCCGGGGGTGGCACACCCTCCCGAAGCCGTGAGCACTTTGGCCACCGCTGTCCTGATGCCGCTCGTTTGAGCGCTTGAGTGACACATGCCCGCCGGCTGCTCACGGTTTTCCGCACAGCACCCGTCTCCGGCCCCGCAGCCTCGGGACCGCGGAGGCTCCCCACACCACATGGCGGGACATGACCCATTGGTGCCCCTGGACGGTTGGGGAAACCGACGTGACAGGCGATGCCTGCTGAGGAGGACTCGCGTCGTGCGCGATCGTGTGGATGCCTCCTCCGGCCTGGTGCTGCGGAGACGGCGGGCCGAGGACGCCCGGGCGGTGATGACCGCGTTCGCGGATCCGCTCATGCGTGGCCAGGCCGGTGAGCCGGTTGATTCCGTCCAGGCTGCCGAGCGGTGGACAACGGCTCGTGGTGACCAGTGGGCCGCGGACTCCGCCTATTCCTTCGCCGTCGTCGATGGCGGCGGCCTCGTTCTCGGCCAGGTGTGTGTCGGCCCGGTGGACCGGCGTCATGCCACTGGATGGGTGTCCTGCTGGACGACGGCGACGGCTCGTGGCAGAGGCACGGCTTCCCGCGCCTGCCGTGCTGTGGCCCGCTGGGCTTTCGACGACGCGGAACTCTTCCGGCTGGAGCTCGGGCACCGGGTGAACAATCCCGCCTCGTGCGGAGTGGCTCGCGCCGCCGGCTTCGCGGTGGAAGGACGGCAGCGACAGAAGCTCGAATACGACGGTGTCCGCTACGACGTGGAACTCCATGCCCGCCTGGCGACGGATACGCAACCCGTGTCGTGGTGAGGCCGGCTCGGGGTCAGCGGACCGCCATTCATCCCGCCCCCTTTCGCAGGTGACCGCCAGGTCAGTGCCGCATCAGGCGACGTTCGCCCCGTGAGGCGTTGGCGGTTCCGACGGAGGCCGCCGTTCCATCGTCGGAGCCGTCCGTGGGAACCGGGCGGGTGCGCGGGAGACTGGCCGCATGGAGTCGATCGATCGGGAAACGGCCCGTGCCTGGCTCGCCACCGCCCTCGCGGAGGCCCGCGCGGGGCTCGCCGAGGGCGGTGTCCCCGTCGGCGCCGCGCTGTACGGCGCCGACGGGACCCTGCTCGGCCGGGGCCGCAACCGCAGGGTGCAGGACGGTGATCCGTCCGTGCACGCGGAGACGGCCGCCTTCCGGGCGGCGGGACGGCAGCGCTCGTACCGCGGTACGACGATGGTGACGACCCTGTCGCCCTGCTGGTACTGCTCCGGGCTGGTCCGGCAGTTCGGCATCTCCCGGGTGGTGATCGGCGAGGCGGTCACCTTCCACGGCGGTCACGACTGGCTGGCCGAACACGGTGTGGAGATCGTGCTGCTGGACGATCCGGAGTGCGCCGCGATGATGCGGGACTTCGTCGAGCGGCATCCGCGGCTGTGGCACGAGGACATCGGAAAGTGACGAAGGCCGGTTCCCGTGACCCAGGTCACGGGAACCGGCCTTCGCGGTACACGGATCAGAAACCGACGGACCGCAGGACGCCCAGGCCGACGTCGGCGTAGGAGTGCTTGCCGGAGACGAAGATGTTCACGCCGTAGTAGTTGAACAGCCAGCAGCAGAAGGCGGCCAGCGCCAGGTAGGCGGC
The DNA here is from genome assembly GCF_054061295.1 of Streptomyces sp. TE5632. Lineage (NCBI taxonomy): Bacteria > Bacillati > Actinomycetota > Actinomycetes > Kitasatosporales > Streptomycetaceae > Streptomyces > Streptomyces sp. TE5632. Next base: position 3,119,103 of record NZ_JBSSEA010000003.1, read on the forward strand.
CTTGCGGCCCTTCCAGCCGGCGGTGGCGCGGGCGTGCAGGTAGCCGGCGTAGGCGACCCAGGTGATGAAGGACCAGGTCTCCTTGGGGTCCCAGCCCCAGTAGCGGCCCCAGGCGTCGCCGGCCCAGATGGCGCCCGCGATGATCGTGAACGTCCACAGCGGGAAGACGGCCGCGTTGACGCGGTAGGCGAACTTGTCGAGCGAGGCGGAGGCGGGCAGCCGCTCCATGACGGAGGTGGCGAAGGCGCCGGGCTTGCCGCCGCGCGCGAGCTTGCCCTCGTAGGAGTCCTTGAACAGGTACAGGATCGTGCCGACCGCGCCGACGTAGAAGACCGCGCCGCACAGGATCGCGGTGGAGACGTGGATGTACATCCAGTACGAGTCGAGCGCGGGGACCAGCTGGTCGCTCTCGGTGTACAGGACGGTGATGGCGACACCGAGGTCGAGAAGCACGGTCGTGGTCAGGAACAGCCCGAGCCAGCGCACGTTCTTCTTCAGCGCCAGCAGCAGGAGGTACACGCCGACGGCGGTGGTGGTGAAGGTGATGTTGAACTCGTACATGTTGCCCCAGGGCGCCCGCTGCACGGACAGCGCCCGGGTGAGCACACCACCGAACTCGATCACGAAGGCGAGCACCGTGAAGGAGACGGCGATCCGCCCGAAGAGGTCGCCCTGCTCGTCCCCGCCGTGCGCCCCGGGCCCGTCGGGCACGTCACGGGTGCCGGCCCCGGCCCGTACGACGACCTTCGGCCGCTCCAGCACTGCGGTGCCGCCCGCCTTGTCGACGGTGACGGCGGGGGTCTTCCCGGCCGCCTTCCCGGCCGCCTGTGCCCGGGGGGTGAGCGCGGCGGCGGTGCGGGCGACCTTGCTGCGGCTGCCGAAGATCCATTCGGCGATGTACGCCAGGAAGGCCAGGGTGTAGACCGCCATCGCGGAGTAGACCAGCACGTTGCTGATCTCCGCGAGGTTCTCGTTGTGCGCGGCGGCCAGGCTTGTGGCGGTGGCCAGATCGGTTGCGGCGGCGAGAGTCAAGGCTTCTCAGCCCCTTCGGCAGATGTGGCTTGGGGGTCGGGGGAATCGGCGGATGCTGCGTGGTCGTCGGCGGTGTTGTCATCGGAGCCGTCATCGGCGTCGGGGACACCGGGAGCCTGGTCGTAGAGGATTCCGGCCAGGTCGCCGAGTTCCTCGGGCACCTTGGCGGACTCGCTGCGGCCGAGCCCGGCCATCTCGACGACGGTGACGCCGTCGGGGCCCTCGACCGCGCGCACCCACACACGGCGCCGCTGGACGAACAGGGAGCAGGCGAGGCCGCCGATCGCGAAGAGGGAACCGGCGAGGGCCCAGCCGCCGCCCGGTTCCTGGACGACCTGGAAGCCGGCCCACTCCCTGATCTCCTTCTCGAAGGTGACCGAGCCGGCACCGTCCGGGAGGGTCATGGTCTCGCCGGGCATCAGCAGCTTCTTGAACAGCTCGCCCTCGGAGTCCTTGAACTCCTTCATCTTGGTCTTGTCCATCTGGTAGACGCTCTGCGGAATGCCGGCGTCGGCCTTCAGGTCGCCGTGGTAGGCGGAGAGTGCGAGCACCGGGTAGTCCAGTGCCGGGAACTGGGAGAGCATCGTGCCGGTGGCCGAGCCGCCGAAGGTGGGCACGAAGAAGGCGTTGAAGCCGAGCTGTTCCTTCTTGCCCTCGGGGTTGCGGTAGCCGTCGAGGACCTTGACCACACCGGAGGAGGTGACGTTGGCGTCGAGCGGCAGCAGCGGCACGGCGTCCTTGAAGACGACCTTGCCCTCGCCGTCGCGGACGGTGACGACGGGCGCGTAGCCGTGGCTGACGAGGTAGACCTTGGCGTCGCCGACCTTCAGCGGCTTGTTCACCTCGACGGTGGTCGTCTTCTCCTTGCCGTAGGCGCCCTCGCTGTAGATCAGCTCGGTCTCGTACGTGCGCGGGGTGCCCTTGTTGGGGCCGGCGGGCTCGTACGTGCCGGTGAAGGACTTCACGGTGAAGCTGAACGGCTCCAGGTCGGCGACGTCGAAGAGGTTGCCGGACTTGAAGTCGTCGTACTGCGTGAGCGTGTTGGCGAAGCCCTGGCCCTCGACGATCAGCTTGTTGCCCTCGGACTTGAACAACTGGCCCCAGGCGAAGGCGATCAGCATCACGATCAGGGCGATGTGGAAGGTGAGGTTGCCGACCTCCCGCAGATAGCCCTTCTCGGCGGCGACGGCGTCACCGGCCCGGTGGGCGCGGAAGCGGCGCTTCCGCAGCAGGGCCAGGGCGGCCTCACGGACCTGCTCGGGCTCGGCCTCGGTGCGCCAGGTGGTGTAGGCGGGCAGCCGGGTCAGCCGCCGGGGGGCGCCCGGCGGACGGCCGCGCAACTGGCCGACGAACTGCCAGGTGCGGGGCACGATGCAGCCGATGAGGGAGACGAACAGCAGGATGTAGATCGCCGAGAACCACACCGAGCTGTAGACGTTGAACAGGCCGAGCTTGTCGTAGATCGGTGCGAGGACGTCGTGCCGCTCGCGGAAGTCGTCGACCTGGGTCTTGTCGATGCCGGTCTGCGGGATGAGCGAGCCGGGGATCGCGGCCAGCGACAGCAGGAGGAGCAGCAGCAGGGCGACCCGCATGGAGGTGAGCTGCCGCCAGAACCAGCGGGCCCAGCCGATGACGCCCAGGGAAGGCAGAACGGGCGGCTCCTCGGTGGGAGCCGTGGACAACTGGGAGCCGGCGACATCCAGGTCCTGATCGTCGCCGACCTTCAAGGTCTTGCCGGTCGTGGTGTTGCTCATCGGGTCAGATCCCCACCGTGAAGCCGTTGGACCAGGTCTGCATCTCCGCCACGAGACTGTCCCACGCGCCGGTCAGCAGCAGCACACCGGTCACGACCATCATGGTGCCGCCGATACGCATCACCCAGACATAGTGCCGCTTGACCCAGCCGAAAACTCCGAGCGCCTTGCGGAAGGCGATCGCGGTAAGCACGAACGGCAGGCCAAGGCCAAGGCAGTACGCGACCGTCAGTACCGCGCCGCGGCCGGCGGTGGCCCCGTTGAAGGACAAGGCTGTGACGGAGGCAAGCGTCGGGCCGATGCAGGGGGTCCAGCCGATCCCGAACAGCGCGCCCAGCACAGGCGCTCCGGCCAGACCGGCTGCCGGACGTCGGTGAAAGCGGAACTCGCGCTGGGTGAGCCGTGGCATCAACCCCATGAAGAAGACGCCCAGGAGAATCATGAGGACACCGAGCACCTTGGACAGGACGCCCTGATACTCCTGCAGCGTCTGCCCGAAGTAGCCGAAGAAAGCCCCGCCGGAGACGAACACGACGGTGAAGCCGAGCACGAACAGGGAGGCACCGGCGGCCATCCGCCCGCGCCGGGCCTCGGCGAGGTCGGTGCCGGACATGCCGGTCACATAGGAGAGGTAGCCGGGGACCAGCGGCAGCACGCAGGGCGAGAAGAAGGAGACGAGCCCGCCGAGCAGGGCGATGGGCAGCGCCACCAGCAGGGCGCCGTTGAGCACCGTGCCGTTGTAGACCTGGTCGGCGGCGAGGGAGGCCGTGCCGGCGGCGAGCGTGGTGAGGGTGGTCACGTCACTTCTCCGCGACGACCGGCTTGAGCATCTTCAGCAGCCGTTCCTCGCTGAGCGCGGTCAGCGAGCGGGACGCGATCTTCCCGTCACGGTCCAGGATCAGGGTGGAGGGGACCGCCTGCGGGTTGAGGGTGCCCTTCTCGAAGCGGAGCATCAGCTTGCCCGTGGGGTCGTACAGGCTCGGGTAGGTGATGCCGAAGTCCTTCTCGAAGGCGAGCGCCGAGCCGACGCTGCCGTCGCGGGTGTTGATGCCGACGAACTGCACGCCCCGGTCGGCGTACTCCTCGGACACCTTGGCGAAGTACTTGGCCTCCGCGCGGCACGGGTTGCACCAGGAGCCCCAGATGTTGAGGACGACGACCTTGCCCTGGAAGTCGGCGACGTCGAGGGGCTCGCCCCCGAGCGTCTCGCCGGACAGGTCGGGCGCGGCGACGCGCTCGCCCTTGGCGACGGTGGAGATGCCGTCGGCGCCGGTGACGAAGTTGGTGTTGCCGCCCCCGCCCGAGGTTCCGCCGGAACCGCACGCGGAGACCAGCAGGGCGGCCACGGCGGTGCCCACGGTCAGGGCGGCACGGCGGCGGACGCGGGTGGCGCGATTCGCGCGCTGGGGGGCACGGCTGGCGGCACTCATGTGAAAAGTTTCGCATGCCCGTTCTGGGGATCTTGCCCACCCCCCTCGCGGACGGAAACCCGCATATCGGCCCGGCTCGGATGCCCTGTCAGGCGCCGCCGGGTTCTCGGGTCAGGCGCCGCTCGGTTTCTCTGCCCCGGTGGCGCTCGGTTCCCCGCTCCCGGCGGTGCTGCCGGCACCCTTCAGGAAGCCCTGCCAGCCGCCGGCCGGCTCCTGCCCGACGTCCAGGGTGCGCAGCCGCTCCAGCACCTCGGGCCGCTGCGCGTCCAGCCAGTCGGTGAACTGCCGGAAGGAGACGATGCGCACGTCGCCGCCCTTCTCCCTCGCCCGCGCGATGTGCTTGAGGGCTTCCTCCACCGCGTCCATGTAGATGCCGCCGTTCCACTGCTCGAAGTGGTTGCCGACGAAGAAGGGTGCCCGGTTCGTCCCGTAGGCCCGCTCGAAGCCCGATATGTACGCCTGGGCCGCCTGCTTGCGCCAGCCCGGGTGGTGGTGGGCGGGCGCGTTGGTGGAGTTGACGGACTGGTTGGCGAGGATGTTGTAGTCCATCGACAGGACCTCGAAGGAGCGTCCGGGAAAAGGTATCTGCTGCAGCGGAAGGTCCCATATGCCGTCCCGCTTCGACGGCCAGACCTGGCGGCCGCCGGGCGAGGAGGCGTCGTAGCGCCAGCCGAGATCGCGGGCGGTGGTCAGCAGGTTGTCCTGGCCGAGCAGACAGGGCGTGCGGCCGCCGACGAGTTCCTTGTCGTAGTCGAACGGCAGCGACGGCAGGTCGGTCCAGCCGGAGTTGGTCCGCCACTCCTTCACGAACGACTTCGCCTGGTCTATCTCGCTGCGCCACTGCTGCGGCGTCCAGTTGCCGACGCTGCCGGAGCCGGCGCAGAAGTGGCCGTTGAAGTGGGTGCCGATCTCATGGCCCTCGAGCCAGGCGCGGCGGACGTTCCTCAGCGTGTCCTTGATGTGGTCGTCGGTGAGGTAGCCGATGTCGGAGGCGCCGCGCGGGTTGTTCGGCGGGTCGTACAGCCGCTTCTTCGACTCGGGCAGCAGATACAGCCCGGAGAGGAAGAACGTCATGTGCGCCTCGTGCTCCTCGGCGAGGTCCAGGAAGCGCGGGAAGAGCCCGTTGCCGACCTCGCCGGCCCCGTCCCAGGAGAAGACGACGAACTGCGGCGGGGACTGACCCGGCTCCAGCGGCACCGGCCTGGCGGGCTGGTGGGGCTGCTTGCCGGTGAAGGCGGTGGAGCCGTCGCCGATCGGCCGGGCGGTCTTCGTCGGCTTCGGCGTGCCCGTACGGCCGCCCCCGCCGCTCTCGTCGGAACCACCGGAACCCCCGGCGCGGCTCGTACCGCTCGGGCCGGTGGCGCCGCCGCAGCCGGCCAGCGACACCGCCGCGGCGGCCCCCGCGCCGAGCCCGAGCATTCCCCTGCGTGTGAGAGTGCGCATGACATCCCCGTTCGTCACGTCCTCTGGTGGTCACTCATTCAGAGGACGTGACGCGAACAGGGGTTCCCGTGGAGTGCGGAGGTTTGGCAACGATCGTCACGGGGGTGTCATGCGGCCGCCGGAACGCCCACCCTGCCTGAGGCCCTAGGCCCCGAAGGCCTTCCCCTTCCCCTTCACCGGCTTGGCGCCGGCGAGGAGGTGGGCGGGGACGAGATCGCGGGCCGGCTCGCTGTAGCCGACGGAGACGATCCTGTCCCCCCGGTAGGTGAAGGTGGTCAGCGAGGCCAGCGTGCACTGCCGCTTGCGCGGGTCGTGCCACAGCCGCCGCTTCTCGGCGTAGGACCGCACGATCCAGATCGGCAGCTGATGGCTGACCAGCACCGCCTCGTGACCGCGCGCCGCGTCCTTGGCCGCGTCCAGCGCGCCCATCATGCGGACGACCTGCTCGATGTACGGCTCGCCCCAGGACGGCTTGAACGGGTTGACGAGGTGCTTCCAGTTCTCGGGCCGGCGCAGCGCGCCGTCGCCGACGCCGAAGGTCTTGCCCTGGAAGACGTTGTCGGCCTCGATCAGCCGTTCGTCGGTGGCGATGTCCAGGCCGTGCGCCTTGGCGATCGGCTGGGCCGTCTCCTGCGCCCGCTCCAGCGGGGAGGCGCCGACGTGGACGACGTCCCGGGAGGCGAGGTGCTCGCCGACCCGTTCGGCCATCCGCCGGCCCAGCTCGGAGAGCTGGTAGCCGGGGAGCCGGCCGTAGAGGACGCCTTCCGGGTTGGCGACCTCGCCGTGCCGCAGCAGGTGGACGACGGTGAGGTCGTTCTTGTTCCCGGTGCTCACGCCGTCGCCTCCGCCGCCGCTCGGGCCGCCGCCGGGAGGGCGTCGGCGATCCGCTGGACGGCCCGGTCGTCGTGCGCGGTGGACACGAACCAGGCCTCGAAGGACGAGGGCGGCAGGTGGACGCCGTTCGCGAGGAGGGAGTGGAAGAAGGCGGTGTAGCGGAAGGACTCCTGCGCCTTGGCGTCCTCGTAGGTGCGCACCGGTCGGTCGGTGAAGAAGACGGAGAACATGTTGGAGGCGTTCTGCAGCGTGTGCGCCACGCCCTCCTTGGTCAGCGCCTCGGTGACGAGGGACTGGATCCGCGCGGAGACGGCGTCGACCTTGGCGTAGGCGGCGTCGTCGAGCAGCCGGAGCTGGGCGAGCCCGGCGGCGGTGGCGACGGGGTTGCCGGAGAGGGTGCCGGCCTGGTAGACGGGCCCGGCGGGGGCGAGGTGCGCCATGACGTCGGCCCGCCCGCCGAAGGCCGCGGCCGGGAAGCCGCCGCCCATCACCTTGCCGAAGGTCATCAGGTCGGGCCGCACACCGTCGACGCCGTACCACCCGGCGCGGCTGGTGCGGAACCCGGTCATCACCTCGTCGGAGACGTACAGCGCGCCGTTCGCGGCGCAGGCGTCCTTGAGTCCCTGGTTGAACCCGGGCAGCGGCGGTACGACGCCCATGTTGCCCGGGGACGCCTCGGTGATCACACAGGCGATCTCGCCGGGGTGCGCGGCGAAGGCCGCGTGCACGGCGTCGAGGTCGTTGTACGGCAGGACGATCGTGTCGCCGGCCTGGGCCCCCGTGACACCGGGGGTGTCCGGCAGCGCGAACGTGGCGAGACCCGACCCCGCGGCGGCCAGCAGCGCGTCGACGTGGCCGTGGTAGCACCCGGCGAACTTGATCACCTTGGCGCGCTGCGTGAAGCCGCGGGCGAGCCGGATCGCCGACATGGTGGCCTCGGTGCCGCTGGACACCAGCCGGACCTGCTCCAGCGGCTCGACCCGGGCGACCATCTCCTCGGCGAGCGCGACCTCGCCCTCCCCCGGCGTGCCGAAGGAGGTTCCGCGCGTGACGGCCTCCTGCACGGCGGCGACCACCTCGGGGTGCGCGTGCCCGAGGATCATCGGCCCCCAGGAGCAGACCAGGTCGACGTACTCCCGTCCGTCGGCGTCGGTCAGGTACGGGCCGGTGCCGGACACCATGAACCGGGGCGTGCCGCCGACGGCGCGGAAGGCACGCACCGGCGAATTCACGCCACCGGGGGTGACGGCCGCGGCACGGTCGAACAGCGCCTGCGAGGCTTGGGCTTCGTATGGGTATGGCAGTTCGCTCATGACCTGCGACTTCTCCGACCTCTCCGACATCTCGGACTCGGGGTGCGAGTGACCTGTTCAGGGTAGGCCAGGCGGGAGCGGAGGGCCGGAGGCCGGGGGAGGGAGCGGCTCCGGGCGGGTCCGGGGACGGCCGGGGCGACCACCGGCCGAGCGGCCGCCCGGGTGGCCGCCCGGGTGGCCGCCCGGGTGGCCGACTGAGTCATCCGACCCCATCCGTTCGTACAACCATTCGCACGACTGTTTCGTACGGTCGCCCCACACGACCGGCCACGGGCTCGGGTATCCGGCCACCTGCGGGGACATCCGGTCCCGGATCGCCCGTGATCTGCGAAACTGGCGTCCGAGTAGACACAGCTCACCCGGCCCAAAGCGGCCGGACGCTGGGAAGGTCCCGCGGGCAGATGCAACACCGCACGTTTCGGCGGGCGGCCGTGGGGGAGGTCACTGACACGATGATCGGGTTGCGCGGCGGCGCCACGCGGCCTAGAAAAGCAGTCGGGTGGAGATATGCATCGCGGTGGCGGACTGGGCGAGGGGACTGACGACCTCGGTCCTCGGCGTTCCCGGCGGGGAAGGCACCGGCGCGAGGCGGAAGAGGTCGACAAGGCCCGGCGGGCACACGGTGCTCCGGGCGAGGCCGAGTCGATCGACCCGTCGAGTGCGGGGAGCAGGATGGGTGGGCGAGTGGGGGTGACCTACAAGTACTTCGGCGCGCCGGACGGCGCCACCGCCGCCCGCGTCCCGATCTCGATGCGCCCCGAGGAGCTCGGCGGCGACGAGCTCGGCATGGGCGGCATGTTCACCAAGATCAAGCCGGAGACGATGGCCGCCATGGTCCTCACCGGCATCGAGGGCGTCCCCCTGCACAAGGTGCCGCCGCTGGAGCTGGTCGTCCTGCATCCCGACTACGCGGTCGTGAAGCTCCCGATGACGGCCGTCGACCGACTCCGCGACATCGGCGAGGAGGCGGTGGGCGCGGCCGCCTTCATCTGGTCCACGGTCCCCGACCGCGGCGGCCCCAGCGACGCCTTCAACGTCTACCAACTGCTGCACGAGTGGCAGGACTTCAGCCACCGGCTGCACGAGGCGGGGCATCAGGCGTACTGCCTGGTGTGGCCCTGACCTGGGATTTCACTGGTTTCGGGCGGGGTTTTCGGACCCCGCCCTCCGCATGTCCCGAGGGGGCCCGCCGGGCGGCCGGGGCGCACTGAGGGCACATGGGTCCGGCGAGGGCGCCGATATGCCCCGGCTTGTGAGGTCGGGTCACGCCGGGCGAGCGCCTTGACGCTCCCTCCCGCGTCCGGGAGAGCACGGAGGCGTAGCCTGCTGGCTCGATCATCGCCGCGTGAGCGGCGGTCGGGCCCGGGTGGGAGGAACGTCATGGGTGCTGCTCCGGCGTTGGAGGAGCTGCGGGAGGTCTGCCAGCCGCAGGCCAAGCTGGCGAGCCGGAACGGCGAACACTGGGCGGGCCGCCTCTACATGCGCCGGATCTCGCTGCGTGCGACCCGCCAGCTGGTGCGCACCCCGGTCACCCCGGACCAGCTGACCTGGACCATGGTCGTGTGCGGGGTCGCCGCCGGCGCCGCGCTGATGATCCCCGGCCTGACCGGTGCGGTCCTCGCCGTGATCCTCATGCAGCTGTTCCTGCTCTTCGACTGCGTGGACGGCGAGGTCGCCCGCTGGAAGGGCCAGAACAGCGCGACCGGCATCTACGTCGACCGGCTCGGCGCGTATCTCGCCGACGCGGCACTGCTGGCGGGCGCCGGCTACCGGGCCGCCGAGTCCGGCGTCGGCGGCTGGCTGTCGGTGGGCATCGCCACCGCCCTCGGGGTCGTCCTGCTCAAGGCCTCCACCGACCTGGTGGACGTCGCCCGCGCCCGGCGCGGACTGGCCGTCGCCGACGACGAGTCGACCCGCCCGCGCTCGCAGGGCGTGGCCACCGTGCGCCGCATCGCCGCCGCCTTCAAGATCCACCGGGTGACCAACGGCATCGAGGCCTCCCTCGTCCTGCTGGTCGCGGCGGTCGCCGACGCGGTGACCGGCGGCATCGAGCCGACCCGCTGGGCGCGGCGCTGGGCGCGCTGGCCGTGATCACCTGGCTGATGGTCCCGGCCCACCTGCTGTCGATCCTGTCCTCGTCGCGCCTGCGCTGAGCCGACGCACTCCGACTCGTCGCGGCCCGGGCCGTCCGGGCCGTCCGTGCCCTAGCCCTTGTCGCCCTTGTCGCCCTGGCTGTCGTCCGCGTCCCGGTTCTTCTCCTCGTTCAGCGATTTGAGGAAGTCGGGGTTGTCGTCCGGGGCGACCCACTGCTGCCGACCGCCGCCCCGGCTCCAGGCGGAACCGATCTGGCCGCCCGCGCCCAACGGGTGCCGCTTCTTGCCGGCGATGATCCACGAGATCGAACCGACGAGCGGGAACAGCAGCACGAGGATCGCCCACAGCGGTTTGGGCATGTGACGAATGTCCTCGTCCTTCGTGCTGATGCAGTCGATGAACGCGTAGACGCTCAGCGCGAGGGGGACGAGGAACATCAGCACCCGGAGCATGGGCCTCTCCAGAGAAGGGGTCGTCGGGGACGTCGGCACAGCCACAGCCCCCAGGTACCTGGCAAGGGTAGCCGCTCGGGGATACTTGGCCCCATGGCTTACGACGATCTTCGCTCCCTGCTGAGGGCCCTGGAGCGCGAGGGCGACCTCAAGCGCGTCAAGGCAGAGGTCGACCCGCATCTCGAGGTCGGTGAGATCGTCGACCGGGTGCAGAAGGCCGGCGGTCCCGCACTGCTCTTCGAGAACGTGCGCGGCTCGAGCATGCCCCTCGCGATGAACGTGTACGGCACCGACCGCCGACTGCTGAAGGCGCTCGGCCTGAAGTCGTACGGCGAGATCAGCGAGAAGATCGGCGGTCTGCTCAAGCCCGAGCTGCCCCAGGGCTTCATCGGTGTGCGCGAGGCGTTCGGCAAGCTCGGCTCGATGACCCACGTACCGCCGAAGAAGGTGAAGGACGCCCCGGTGCACGAGGTCGTCCTGCACGGCGACGACGTGGACCTCGACCGGCTCCCCGCCCTGTTCACCTGGCCCAAGGACGGCGGCTCCTTCTTCAACCTGGGCCTGACCCACACCAAGGACCCCGAGACGGGCGTCCGCAACCTCGGTCTGTACCGGCTCCAGCGCCACGACAAGCGCACCATCGGCATGCACTGGCAGATCCACAAGGACAGCCACAACCACTACCAGGTGGCGGCCCGGCGCGGTGAACGGCTCCCGGTCGCCATCGCCTTCGGCTGCCCGCCCGCCGTGACGTACGCCTCCACGGCGCCGCTCCCCGGCGACATCGACGAGTACCTGTTCGCCGGGTTCGTGCAGGGCAGGCGGATCGAGATGGTCGACTGCAAGACGGTCCCGCTCCAGGTCCCGGCGCAGGCCGAGGTCGTCATCGAGGGCTGGCTGGAGCCGGGGGAGATGCTCCCCGAGGGCCCGTTCGGCGACCACACCGGCTTCTACACGCCGCAGGAACCGTTCCCCGCCCTGAAGATCGACTGCGTCACGATGCGCAAGCGCCCGCTGCTCCAGTCGATCGTGGTCGGCCGGCCGCCGACGGAGGACGGTCCGCTGGGCCGCGCCACCGAGCGCTTCTTCCTCCCCCTCCTCAAGATCATCATCCCGGACATCGTGGACTACCACCTCCCCGAGGCGGGCGGCTTCCACAACTGCGCGATCATCTCGATCGACAAGAAGTACCCCAAGCACGCCCAGAAGGTGATGCACGCGGTCTGGGGCGCCCACATGATGTCGCTGACCAAGCTGATCGTGGTCGTCGACTCCGACTGCGACGTGCACGACCTGCACGAGGTCGCCTGGCGCGCGCTCGGCAACACCGACTACGCCCGCGACCTCAGCCTCGTCGAAGGCCCCGTCGACCATCTCGACCACGCCTCCTACCAGCAGTTCTGGGGCGGCAAGGCGGGCATCGACGCGACGAAGAAGTGGCCCGAGGAGGGGTACACGCGCGACGGCGGCTGGCCCGACATGGTCGAGTCCGACCCGGCCACGGCGGCGCTGGTCGACCGCCGCTGGAAGGAGTACGGACTGTGACGTCGGCCTCCGCCGCGCTCCCGCGGCAGCCGGGGCGCACGAAGGCGTTCCTGCGCCTGGTGATGATCGAGCACTCGGTCTTCGCCCTCCCCTTCGCCTACATCGCGGCCCTCACCGCGATGTACGAGTGGGACAGGAACATCCACTGGGGCCGACTGCTCCTGGTCACGATCGCCATGGTCGGCCTGCGCACCTTCGCGATGGCCGCCAACCGGATCATCGACCGCGAGATCGACGCCCGTAACCCGCGCACCGCCCACCGCGAGCTGGTCACCGGCGCGGTGTCGGTGAAGCACGCGTGGACCGGCGCGCTGATCGCCCTCGTGGTGTTCCTGGTCGCGGCGGCCCTGCTCAACCCGCTCTGCCTGGCCCTCGCGCCGGTCGCGGTGATCCCGATGGTGGTCTATCCGTACGGCAAGCGGTTCACCAACTTCCCGCAGGCCATACTGGGCCTCGCCCAGGCCATGGGACCGGTCGGCGGCTGGCTGGCGATCACCGGCGCCTGGTCCTGGGAGGCGGTCGTCCTCGGCCTCGCGGTCGGCATCTGGATCGGCGGCTTCGACCTGATCTACGCCTGCCAGGACGTCGACACCGACCGCGAGGTCGGCGTGAAGTCGGTCCCGGCCCGCTTCGGCATCCCGGCCGCCATCTGGGGCGCCCGCGCCTGCCACGTCGTGACGACGGCCCTGTTCGTCTGGTACGCGGTCCTCACCGACGCCGGAGCCTTCTTCTGGCTCGGCCTCCTGATCGTCGCGGGCGCCTTCGTCTACGAACACACCATCGTCCGCCCGACCGACCTGACCCGCCTGAACCGGGCGTTCTTCAGCGTCAACGGCTTCATCGGCATCGCGCTGTTCGTCTGCGCGCTGCTCGATCTGCTGGTGCGGGGGCTCACCTTGTAGCCCTTTCGGGCGGTCTGCTCGGTTTCGGCGTTTTCGGCTGCGGGAGCACGAGCGGGCCGTGGGCTCCCCTCGTGCTCCCGCGCATGCGGGGACGACCGTTCGGAGCCGTCGGCCTGGGCAGGGCGCACACACCGGACCCCGGCCTCACACGGTGAGCGCCTCCCGGCGTTCGGGTGCGCGGCGGAACAGGAAGGCCGCCGCCACGCCGGCCAGCAGGCCGATGAGGTGGCCCTGCCAGCTGACGCCGGTCTGGCCGGGGGCGATGCCCGCGAGGATCGAGCCGCCCCAGACCGCGCCGACCAGCACCCCGACCACGACGCCCATCGGCCGGCGCTCCACGAAGCCACTGCACAGCAGGAAGCCGAAGAGGCCGAAGATCAGGCCGGAGGCGCCCGCGGTGTTGGTGTGCGCCGGGGCTATGAGCCACACCCCCAGCCCGTCGGCCACGATGATCAGCGCGCACACGGCGGCGAACCGGCGCAGACCGCCGAGGGCGGCGAGGAAGCCGAGCACCAGCAGCGGCACGCTGTTCGCCGCGACATGGGCGAAGCCGAAGTGGATGAAGGCGGAGGGGACGACGTCGGCCAGCTCCGAGGTCGTGCGCGGTACGACCCCGAAGTCGTCCAGAGCATGCCCGGAGGCCGTGTCGACCACTTCCAGCAGCCACAGCAGCGCCACCCAGGCCGCCATCACCACGGCCGCCGTCTTCGCCCGCTCGCGCCCCGACCACGGTGAACCGGTGTTGGACACGGCAACCCCCTCCGTCCGATCGTCCGCCTGGGGAACGGACCGGCCCCCTTGCCCGGTTCCCACCCCACCATGCCGGATAGGCTCGGTGTCGTGAACCATCTCAAGCCAGGAGAGACGACCCGAACGCCTTGGATCCTGGGGGTGTCCGGCGCTTCCGGCACGCCGTATGCGGCAGCCGTGCTCCGTGCGCTCCTCCAGGCGGGGGAGAGCGTCGACCTCGTCGTCAGCCGTGCCTCGCGGCTCACCCTGCTGGACGAGACCGGCCTCTCCTTCAGGGACGCCCACTGGCGCGACGACCTGCGGGAGTGGCTGTCCCGGGGAGCGGACGGCAAGCCCGGCACCTTCGCCGTGGACCTCGACGGCGTACGGCACTGGGCCGCCGGTGACCTCGCGGCGGGCCCCTCCTCCGGCTCGTATCCGAGCAAGGGCATGCTGATCGTGCCCGCCTCCACGGCCTGTGTGGCCGGGGTGGCGCTCGGGCTGTCCAAGGACCTGTTGCAGCGGGCGGCGAGCGTGGTCCTGAAGGAGGGGCGCAAGCTGGTCGTGGCCGTCCGGGAGACCCCGCTGAACGGCCAGACCCTGCGGCACCTGGTCACCCTCGACGACGCGGGTGCGGCCGTGGTGCCCGCCTCGCCGGGCTTCTACGCGGGTGCGACGCACATCCAGGACCTGGTGGACTTCGTCGCCGGACGCGTGCTCGACGCGGCGGGCGTCGAGCACACGCTCTACCGCAGGTGGAAGGGCGAACTCGGCGGCGGGTCCACCCGTACCGAGTGAGCCCGAGGAGGCCGGAGGCCCCCCGAGCCCTTCGCGTCCGCGGAGCCCGTCGCGGCACCGGCACCCACAGCAGCACCAAGAGCGCCAGCAGCAACACCCGAACCACCCGAACCACCTCTCAGCAAACTCCAGACTCTTCAGTGGAAGGCTTCGATCGCATGGACGCGGTGGACAGGCAGCTCATCCAGGCCCTGAGAGAGAACGGCCGGGCCTCCTACGCCGAGCTGGGGCGCCTCGTCGGACTGTCGGGCCCCAGCGTCACCGACCGCATCAACCGGCTGGAGGCGGCCGGCGTCATCACCGGCTACCGCGCCACCGTGGACGCCGCCTCGCTCGGCCTCGGGGTGACGGCCCTGATCGGCATCTCGCTCTCCGACGCCGCCGACCACGAGGACGTGGCGCAGCGGCTGAAGGACCTGGGGGAGATCGAGGACTGCTGGTTCATCGCCGGCGAGGACTCCTACATGCTCAAGGTGCGGGCGGCCGACGTGGACGGGCTGGAGCGGACCATCCGCCGGCTGTCCGGCACCAAGGGCGTCTCCCGGACCCGCACCACCATCGTGCTCTCCACGAAGTGGGAGAACCGCGTCGGTGAGCTGCCCGAAGAGGTCCGGTAGCCGGGGCGTTACGGTGGGCGGAGTCTGTCTCAGGGTCTCTCTCAGGAAACTCAGAAAAGAGGTATCGGCATGGACGTCGGGCTCAAGCGCGAGCTGGAGGAGAAGGTCCGCTCCGGTGAGCGGCTGTCCCGCGAGGACGGCATCGCGCTGTACGAGTCGGACGACCTGGCCTGGCTGGGCGGGCTGGCGCACGAGGTGCGGACGCGGAAGAACGGCGACGTCGTCCACTTCAACGTCAACCGCCACCTCAACATGACCAACGTGTGCACCGCCTCCTGCGCGTACTGCTCCTTCCAGCGCAAGCCGGGGGAGAAGGACGCGTACACGATGCGGATCGAGGAGGCGGTGAGGCTCGCGAAGGAGATGGAGGCGGAGAACCTCACCGAGCTGCACATCGTCAACGGGCTCCACCCGAACCTGCCGTGGCGCTACTACCCGCGTTCCCTGCGCGAGTTGAAGGCCGCGCTGCCGGACGTGTCCCTGAAGGCGTTCACCGCCACCGAGATCCACCACTTCGAGACCATCTCCGGGATGTCCGCCTCCGAGATCCTCGACGAACTGATCGACGCCGGGCTCGAGTCCCTCACCGGCGGCGGCGCGGAGATCTTCGACTGGGAGGTCCGGCAGCACATCGTCGACCACCGCACCCACTGGGAGGACTGGTCGCGGATCCACCGACTGGCGCACGAGAAGGGGCTGAAGACGCCCTGCACCATGCTCTACGGCCACATCGAGGAGCCCCGCCACCGCGTCGACCACGTGCTGCGGCTGCGTGAACTCCAGGACGAGACCGGCGGTTTCCAGGTCTTCATCCCGCTGCGCTACCAGCACGACTTCGTGGACATGAAGGACGGCAAGATCCGCAATCGCCTCCAGGCCAGGACGCAGATGGCGACCGGTGCCGAGGCGCTGAAGACGTTCGCCGTCTCCCGTCTCCTCTTCGACAACGTCCCGCACGTCAAGGTCTTCTGGGTGATGCACGGCGTCAACACCGCCCAACTCGCCCTCCAGTACGGCGCGGACGACATGGACGGCTCCGTCGTCGAGTACAAGATCACCCATGACGCGGACGACTTCGGCACGCCGGACAAGCTCACCCGCGAGGACCTGCTGGACCTGATCCGTGACGCCGGTTTCCGCCCCGTGGAGCGCAACACGCGGTACGAGATCATCCGCGAGTACGACGCCGCCGACCCCGCCCGCCGCGAGTCGCCGCAGCCGATGCGGGTCTGAGGGAGAATCCCCACCGTGCCTCTCGTTTTCACACTGGATCCGCCCGTCACTCCGGAACTCCGTGACGGCATCCTGGAGTTGTGGGTCGACGTCACCGACGCGGGCGGTGCCGTCGGCTTCGTGCCGCCGGTGACGCGGGACGAGGTCCGCCCGGAACTGGTGCGGCAGTTCGTGGCGATGGCCGAGGAGCGGTCCCGGCTGCTCGTCGGGTACGACGAACAGGGGCGGGTGGCCGCGACGGCGTTCCTCACCCTCAACACCCACCGGCTGATGACCCACTGGCTCTGGCTGTACACGGTGATGGTCCACCCCTGCCACCAGGGCAAGGGATACGGCCGTGACCTGCTCGCCGCCGCGGAACGGGCCGCCCGCACCCTCCCCGGCATCGAGGGGATACGGCTCACCTGCCGTGGCGGGCTCGGCCTGGAGCGGTTCTACGGCTCCTGCGGCTACAAGGAGGTCGGCCGGATCCCCGGCGCGATCCGGGTGGCCCCGGGCGACGAGCGGGACGACGTCGTCATGCTGCTGCCGCTCGCCTGACCCCCGCCCGGGGGTTCCGGGGGCGGGCGTGCTTCACTGGAGGATGTCCCATTGGGACACGTTCTGACCGTTCGTCCGGGAGAGTGGATGAGATGCTCCGCTACACGTTGATGCGCTTCGGGATCTTCGTGGGCTGCCTCCTGGTCGTCTGGGGCCTCGTCTACACCGGCCTCGCCCCGCGTGGCCTCGGCGACTCCAACGGTCTGTGGATCATCCTGCTGGCCCTGCTGATCTCGGCCCCGATCAGCCTCGTCGTGCTGCGCAAGGAGCGGGACCGGGCCTCGGAGCGGATCGTGCGGCGGGTCGACCGGGTGAAGGCCAACCTGGAGGCCAACCGCAACCAGGAGGACGTGGCCGACGACGCCGCCCGCACCCAGACGCAGAGCCAGCCTCAGAGCCAGGGCCAGACCCAGCAGGGGCAGACGCAGACCTCGTAGGCGGTGTGAGTTCCCCCACCCGTGCGCCGCTCCACCCCTCGTCGTCCGGCACCCCGGTTTCCGTAACACCCATGGAAACCGGGGTGCTTTGTGTTGTGCGGGTATTTTTCGATCTCCACCTCTCAAAGTAAGGCTTTGAGGGCCTCAAAGGGCAGGTGTTAAGGTCGTGGGGTGAAGTCAGCAGCCGTGTTCCCCGCACCCCGGAGGGTCCCCCTCGTGGCACGCCTGCACGTGGACCTCTGCCGGGTCACCACCGCGCACTGTCACCCCTGACGTTCCCGGCGCCCTGACGTCCTGACGCCCACGGAGGCCCGACCCTCCCGTGCACGGCGCTTCCCACGTCCTCGGCGCCCCGCTGCCCCGGCGCTACGTCCCGTCCTCACGCATTCCCCCTCCCCACGACGGAGCATGTCCGTGTCCACGAACACGAAGTCCTTCAAGCTGCCCATAAGGGCCCCCTTCTGGGCCCAGATACTCGCCGGCCTCGTCCTGGGCGCCCTGCTCGGCTGGCTCGGCCGCAGCCAGGACGTCACCTGGCTGGTCACGGCCCTGGAGAAGACCGGCGGTGTCTTCATCGGCCTGCTCAAGCTGGCCGTGGCACCGCTCGTCTTCTTCGCGATCCTGGTCTCCATCACCAACCTGCGGAAGGTCAACAACGCGGCCCGGCTGGCCTCGCGCACCCTCCTCTGGTTCCTGGTCACCTCGCTGATCGCGGTGACCATCGGCCTGGTGATCGGCCTGGTCACCAACCCCGGCGCGGGCACCGGACTCACCCCCGCGGACGGCGGGACGCCCGAGAAGACCGGCTCCTGGCTCGACTTCCTGACCGGCATCGTGCCGACCGACGTGATCACACCGTTCACCGAGCTGAACGTGCTGCAGATCGTCTTCCTGGCCGTAGTCGCCGGTGTCGCCGCCCTCCAGCTCGGCGAGAAGGCCCAGCCGATCCTCACCTTGAGCGAGTCCGTCCTCGAACTCCTCCAGAAGGCGCTGTGGTGGGTCATCCGCCTCGCCCCGCTCGGCACCCTCGGCCTCATCGGAAACGCCATCGCGACCTACGGCTGGGACCTGATCGGCCAGTACGCGACCTTCACCGCCGACGTCTACATCGGCTGCCTGATCGTCCTGTTCGGCGTCTACCCGGCGCTGCTCGCGGGCGTCGCCAAGGTCAACCCGGTCCAGTTCTTCAAGGGCGCCTGGCCCGCGATCCAGCTGGCCTTCGTCTCCCGCTCCTCCGTCGGCACCATGCCGCTCACCCAGAAGGTCACCGAGCGCCTCGGCGTGCCCAAGGAGTACGCGTCGTTCGCCGTCCCGTTCGGGGCGACCACGAAGATGGACGGCTGCGCCGCGGTCTACCCCGCCATCGCCGCGATCTTCGTCGCCCAGATCTTCGACGTCCCGCTGGGCGTGGGCGACTACCTGCTGATCGCCTTCGTCTCGGTGGTCGGCTCCGCCGCCACGGCCGGCCTCACCGGCGCGACGGTGATGCTGACCCTCACTCTCTCCACGCTCGGCCTGCCCCTGGAGGGCGTCGGCCTGCTCCTCGCCATCGACCCGATCGTGGACATGATCCGCACCGCGACCAACGTCGCCGGGCAGGCCCTGATCCCGGTCGTCGTCTCCGCACGCGAGGGCCTGCTCGACCGCGACGCCTACGACTCGGTCCACTCCTCGCCCGTCGAGACCACCCCGGCCGAGGAGCCCGGGCGGGTGCCGGTCGCCGCCGTCTGACCGGCGCCCGGACGCCCCGTACGGCGGGCGCGTCGCGACGTGCCCGGGGCGTCCGTCGCCCCCGTGGCGCCCCCTCCCGGCGGGACCGGGAGGGCGTCACGGGCCCGTAGGCTGATCCGTATGGGTGCCGTGAAGAGCAAGCGGATGCCGCGGGCGGTCCGCGAACAGCAGATGCTGGACGCCGCTGTGCGGACCTTCGGCCGCCGCGGGTACACGGCCGCGTCGATGGACGAGATCGCCGAACTGGCGGGTGTGTCCAAGCCGTTGGTCTATCTGTATCTGAACTCCAAGGAAGAGCTGTTCACCGCGTGCATCCGCCGTGAGGCGACGGCGCTGATCGAGGCGGTGCGCGCGGGCGCGAGTCCCGAACTGCCTGCGGACCGCCAACTCTGGTCGGGCCTGACGGCGTTCTTCACCCACACCGCGCGGCACCCGGACGCCTGGGCCGTGCTGCACCTCCAGGCCCGCACGCACGGCGAGGTCTTCGCCGCCGAGGTCGCCACGATGCGCGCGGAGGTCGTGGCCTTCGTGACCGAGCTGATCCTTGCCGCCGCCCGCGAAGCGCACCGAAAGCCCGACCTCCCCGGCGGCGAGGTCTCCGGGCTCGCGGAGGCCCTGGTCGGCGCCGCCGAGGCGCTCGCCGACTGGGCCAACGCCACCCCCGGCGTCACGGCCCGGCAGGCGTCGGCCACCTTGATGAACTTCTCCTGGGAAGGGCTGGGCGACCTGATGGCGGGCCGCCGCTGGTCACCGCCCGACGGCGCGGACGGCGCGGAGGGCGCGGAGGGCAGTGCCGCCGACGCCGGCCCGGTCACTCACGCCGGGCGGACCTCCCCGGTCAGGTGAAGGCGGTCGCCGGGGCCGCACGGCTCGAGGCGCCCGTCCTGAGCCCGTACGTCACCGCGCCCGGCAGCAGGACCGGCGCGGTGAACTCGGCGCGCACCGTCACGGCCTCAGGGAGGCCGTGCGCGGCGCGACACGGTCCTCCGCTACTTCGCGATGGAGGTGGAGGGGCTGTACAGGGGAGAAGGGGAGGCGGTTCACGAGCCGTCGGCGGGTGGTGTGCGGGCGATCAGGAAGGCCTGGGGGGTCGACTCGCCCTGCGCTTCGTCCGCCGCGCGTTCGGAACGCAGGACGAGGGTGAACCCGGCCTCCTCCAGGAGATCCGCCATCCGGTCCGGGCGGCGGCGCAGGAAGTCCAGGACGACCGGGTGGCCGAACGGACGCTCTAGGCGTCGGGCTTCCTCTCCGGCCTGGAAGGCGAGCAGCAGATGTCCCCCGGGTGCCAGGATCCGGCGGAACCCGGCGAACAGGGCCGGCAGCTCGTCCTGCGGGGTGTGGATGCTGGAGTACCAGGAGACGACGCCGGCCAGGCTGCCGTCGGGGAGGCCCGGCTCCAGCATCGAGCCCTGCTCGAAACGCAGGCCCGGGTTCTCGCGGCGGGCGACCCCGATCATCGATTCCGACAGGTCGAGGCCGAAGACGTTCAGGCCGCAGGAGGCCAGGTGGGCCGTCACCCATCCGGGGCCGCACCCCAGGTCGGCGACCTCCCCGCCGGCCCCGCCGGCCCCGCCGGCCCCGCCGGCTCCGACGAGCCCGGCGAACCCGGTCAGCAGCGCCAGCTCCAGCGGCTGTGCGGCGAAAACGTCACGGAAGTGGTCGGCGTAGTCCTCGGCGATGGCGTCGTAGAAGGCGCGGGTGGCATCGGTCACGGGCAGGGAGCCTAGCCGCGGCCACTGACAGTGGGGTGGGTGCGTGGCTGATGCGGGGAGCCGGGGAGCCGGGGAGAAAAGGCAGGAGCCCCTTTCGCCTGACGGCGCGGGGCTCCTTGGGTACTGCTAGTCGTTCCCGGATCGGCGAGGATCAGACCGGGGTGACGTTCTCCGCCTGCGGGCCCTTGGGGCCCTGCGTGACGTCGAAGGACACCTGCTGGTTCTCCTCGAGGGAGCGGAAGCCGCTCGCGTTGATCGCGGAGTAGTGGACGAAGACGTCGGGGCCGCCGCCTTCCTGGGCGATGAAACCAAAGCCCTTTTCGGCGTTGAACCACTTCACGGTTCCGGTAGCCATAAGCCCTCCTTGGGCCCAAAGGGTTGCCCTGCTCCAGAACCCAGCAAGTGTGAAGACCAATTCCGCACAATCGCATCCGTCTGAGAACGACGAGAGCCCGCGGTCACATGCTCCGCAGGCTCTGTACTGCAAGGGAAACCAAACTGCAACTTGCGGACGAGCCTAGCACGCGACCGCCCGCGCGCAATAGAGGTCAAGATCACGTCACCCGAATGTTTCAACGTCACTGCCGTCCCATGTGTGGGAGCGGATGTCGGGCAGATGTCGGGCGGTTGTCGGGTGGAAGACGAGGCGATGGCGGGTGGATGGCGGATCGATGTCAGGTATATGCCGGACCGGTACCGGCATATGCCCGACGGGTGCGGAGTCGACGTCGGGGGCCCGGAGCACCCACCCCACGGCATGAGGGCTAGCCTCGCGATGTGGACAATCCTCGCACCCGGCCGCGCGTCGGACACATTCAGTTCCTGAACTGCATGCCCCTCTACTGGGGGCTCGCGAGAACGGGCACTCTCCTCGACTTCGAGCTGTCGAAGGACACCCCCGAGAAGCTCAGCGAGAAGCTCGTGCAGGGAGATCTCGACATCGGGCCGATCACCCTGGTCGAGTTCCTCAAGCACGCCGACCGGCTGGTCGCCTTCCCCGACATCGCCGTCGGCTGCGACGGCCCGGTGATGTCGTGCGTGATCGTCTCGCAGGTCCCGCTGGAGCGGCTGGACGGCGCCCGGGTCGCTCTCGGCTCGACCTCGCGCACCTCCGTACGCCTCGCCCAGCTCCTGCTCGCCGAGCGGTACGGCGTGAAGCCCGACTACTACACGTGTCCGCCCGACCTCAGTCTGATGATGCAGGAGGCCGACGCGGCCGTCCTCATCGGCGACGCGGCACTGCGCGCGAACATGGTCGAGGGGCCCCGCTACGGGCTCGACGTGTACGACCTGGGCGCGCTGTGGAAGGAGTGGACGGGGCTGCCGTTCGTGTTCGCCGTCTGGGCGGCGCGTCGCGACTACCTGGAGCGCGAGCCGGCCATCACCCGCCAGGTGCACGAGGCCTTCCTCGCCTCCCGCAACCTCTCCCTGGAGGAGGTCGGCAAGGTCGCCGAGCAGGCGGCCCGCTGGGAGTCCTTCGACGAGAAGACCCTGGCCCAGTACTTCACCACCCTCGACTTCAGCTTCGGGCCCCCGCAGCTGGCGGCGGTCACGGAGTTCGCCCGCCGGGTGGGGCCGACGACGGGCTTCGCGGCGGACGTGAAGGTCGACCTGCTGCAGCCGTGAGGACACGGCGACGACCCGCTCCCCGCTGACGGACGCCTGAGTACGAGCGGGACGGGGGAGGGTCGGCCACGGGGGACGGGACGGACGGGGCGGACTCCGTGCGGCCGCTCGATGTCGACGAGCCCGCGGCCGTGGGGCCGTGCCGGCTGCTCGGCAGGCTCGGTGCGGGCGGCATGGGCCGGGTCCACCCGGGCCGCGGCGCCGGCGGCCGTACGGTCGCGGTCAAGATCGTGCACCCGCACTTCGCGCCGGACGGGGAGTTCGTGCCAGGTTCCGGCGCGAGACCGAGGCCGCGTGCCGGGTGGACGGCGCCCGGACGGCCCCGTCCTGGACGCCGCCCCCGACGCCCGGGTGCCGTGGGTCGCCACCGCCTACGCGGCGGGCCCGTCCCTCGCGGCGGCGGTCACGCACGGCGGCCCCCTGCCCGCCCACACCGTAAGGGAGTTGGCCGCGGGTCCGGGCGAGGCGCTGGCGGCGGTGCACGAACTGGGCGTGGTGCACAGGGACGTGAAGTCGTCGAGCGTCCTTCTCGCCCTGGGAGGACCGCTGTTGAGCGACTGTCGCCCGAGCGGATGGGCAAGGGCGTCACGGGCGTGACGTACGTCTTCTCGCTGGGCACCCGTAACTCCACTGGTCACAGCTGTCACTTACTGTGTCTGCGGTAGCGAACGCAGTCGCACGAGCCCGGTGCTCGTCAACGCGGCACGACGGATAAGGCCCACCATGGAGACACTGCAGCCGGACGATCCACAGGAGTTGGGCGGCTACCGTCTGCTGCGAAGACTCGGCGCGGGCGGCATGGGCCGCGTCTACCTCGCCAGATCGCCCGGCGGCCGTACCGTCGCGGTGAAGGTGGTCCGCCCCGATCTCGCGGCGGACGGTGACTTCCGCGCCAGGTTCCGGCACGAGGTCGAGATCGCGAAGGCGGTCTCCGGTCGGTTCACCGCCCCCGTCGTCGACGCCGACCCTGACGCGCCCCTGCCGTGGCTGGCCACGTCGTACGTCCTCGGTCCCGATCTGACGGACGTGGTCGCGGCCCACGGAGCGCTGCCGGAACGCACGGTCCGCGCGCTGGCCGCCGGGCTCGCCGCCGCGCTCCAGGACATCCACGCGGCGGGCCTCGTACACCGTGACCTCAAGCCCTCGAACGTGTTGCTGGCCGCGGACGGGCCGCGTGTCATCGACTTCGGCATCGCACGGGCGGTGGACGGAAGTCGGATGACCCAGACGGGGGTCGTCGTCGGCTCACCCGGCTACATGTCGCCGGAGCAGGCGACGGGCAAGGACATCGGAACGGCGGCCGACGTCTTCTCGCTGGGAGCGGTGATCGCGTTCGCGGCGACCGGGCGGAGTGCCTTCGGTGACGGCGCGGCCTCGCACGCCGCCCTCCTGTACCAGGTCGTGCACGGAGAGGCGGACCTCACCGGCGTACCGCAGTCCCTGCTCGGTCTGGTTCGCGCCTGCCTGATGAAGGAGCCGGAGCAGCGACCGGCGCCTTCGGAGATCGTGGCGGCACTGGCCGAGCAGGGCATCGACGCGGCCCTGCGGGACTGGTTGCCCTCGGCGGTCGCGTCGACGATCGCGACCCACGCCGCGGGGATACTGGACCTGGAGGCTCCCGAGGTGCCCCCGGCCGCCCCGCAGGTCCGGGCCGCGGCCGGCTTCGGTCCGGCGCCGACGATGCTGGACGGGGCACCGTCGACCGGGACGCCGTCGACCGGGACGGCCGGGTACGGCACCCCGCCCGGTGGTGCACCGGCACCCGCGTACGGCGCGCCCCTTCCCGGCACGGTCCAGCTCGGTGCGGACGGGGCGCCCGCTCCGGCCCGTTCCCGGCGCTGGGTGCTGGGTACGGCCCTCGGTGGCGCCGCGGCTGTCGCGGTGGCCGGTTCCGGTGCCGCATGGCTGCTCACGTACGGTGACGACGCCTCCGACGAGGCAACGGACAGTCCGGGCAAGGGCGGTTCGGCCGAGCCGGTGGACGAGAACTTCACGACCCCACCCGCCGGGGTGGCACCTCAGCCGCTGTGGCACGCCTCGGCCGTGGAGGACAGCACCACGACGGATGTACCGCTCCTCACGCACGAGGGGCTGCTTCTGGTCAGCGGCGATCCGCTCGTGGCCTACGACGTCAGGACGGGGAAGGCCCGCTGGACCAAACCGGGAATCTGCCGCCCCGGAGCCCAACTCCTCTTCCACGACGGCAAGGTGTTTCTCGCCGACGGGGACTACGACGGTGCCCTGGTCGCCCACGACGCCGAGAACGGCGAGGAGGTCTGGCGCAGCCGCCTGGGCGAACAGCTCTCCGTCGAGGACACGATCGCCATCGACGCCGAGAACGTCTACGTGGTGGCGACCGACTACGGTCAGGCGCAAAGCGCCACCAAGCACCGCAAGGCCGTCGCGGCCGTCAGCCACACCACCGGAAAGACGGCGTGGATCGAGCACCGGGACTGGGGCACCAAGAGCTACGACGTCCAGGGCTCGGTCTCGGGCAAGTACCTGGTCTACGCCGACTCGAACTACAACCTCACCGTCCGGGACACCGCCACGGGCGGTCAGCTGTGGACGAAGAAGATCGGCGACGAATGGAGCCGGCGGCCCACGGTCGCGGAGGGACTCGTCTTCCTTCCGGGGGAGGAGCTCGTGGCCGTGGACGCGGACACGGGCGGCACCGTCTGGACGTTGTCCCCCAACGGCCGCCGGGGCTTCGGCAACCCGACGGTCATCGACGGTGTGCTCTACACCAGCGACCACGACGACGGCGTGTGGGCCGTGGATGTCAAGAGCGGCAAACGGACGTGGCTCTGCGACGAGTTGGACGTCGAGGGGCCCGAGACGTTCCTGCGGGCCGGGACGGCACTGTACGGCGCCACCGGATCCCTGGACGGCGGCATCGTGGCCCTGGAGGCCAAGACGGGCAAACTCCGTTGGACCTACAGCGACAGCAAGGCCGTCGGCGAGCCGTGGCAGGTCACCATCTCCGGGAACCGGCTGCTGGTGACGCACGGGCCGGAGATCTACGCGCTACCGGCGGTCTGAGGCACGGGCGGCCGAGCTCACGGTCGGGGACTGACAGGGGTCTCCCTTGTCGGAGCGGCGAATGGTGGCGAATGGCGATGAATGTCGGCGAATGCGGTCACAGGGGCCGACGGGGGAGGAAGGCCGTCATGCGGATGCCGGTCACGGTCGTCAGCGAGGGCGGTGAGCCACACGACGTCGTCGTCACCGCCGACGACACCGCGGCGGCCGGCGACGTCGCGGAGGCGCTGTCGACGGAACCGGTCCGAAGCGGCGCCCCGAGAGACATGCCGGCGAACGTCAGCGTCCTGCCCGTCACGGCGCCGCCCCCGCTCCCCGTTCACGGGACCGGCGGGCCGTCCCTGTGGGCCGACGGCGTGCTCTGCGACCCGGCGGTACCCGTGGCCCAGGCTCCGCGTCCGCATCCAGCATGCCGTAGATCATTTGCGGGACAACGCACAGGTTTTTGACGTACAGGAACTGGATCTCATGGGGAAGAAGAAAAAGAAGCGGTCGCGGGACGACTGGACGCTGCCTCCGAAGTCCGCGGAAGGGAAGGCTCTGGAACGGGAGTTGCAGAGGATCCGGGCGGCAGTGCGCCAGCCGCCGCTTCCGCAACGACGCCTGATCCTGACGCTCTTCGTCATGGCGCTGGGGGCAGGCTCGGCCTTCCTCGTGTTCTTGTTGCCCTCGCAGTCGCTCGTGGACGACCTGCGCTCCAGGGGGGTGTCCGTTGCGGCCGAGATAACGGCCTCGCCGAAGAACAAGTACGGCGAGGCGGGGAACGTCAGGGTTCGATTCAGCGGACCCGAGGGCGAGGTCGAAACCGTGCTCAGTGACTGGGGCGGAAAGCGCCCTGAAGGTCTGCTTCAAGGAGCCGTGGTCCCAGTGGTCTACGACCCTCAGGAGCCGACTCGAGTGCTGACGATGGAGTGGGTCGACAGCCCGCCCGTCATGACGTTGCCCATGCTTATCGCGTTGGTGTTCGCGCCCCTGATGTTGGCCGGCGCGATTTTTGCCGCGATACGGCGCCGCAACACGCTGAAGGCAAGGGGGCAGACCGCAGCGGCCTGACTCGCGAACGGCCAATGATCCATGAACGAAAGTGGGTGTGGGGGACCGTCGGCCGGCCGCCCCGGCGGCGGGGGGTATGAGGAGGTGCGCCTGCGAACTCCCTGGCCCCGGGGAGCGGGTGCGGGCGGTGTTCCCGTGGGACCTGTGGTTCGGCGGCGAGGACGGTGCCGACGGGTGGGCGCGGCTGCGCCGGGCCGCCGGACTGGCGGTGTCCGAACGCCGTCTGGGCGGTAAGGGAGCCTGGCCCAAGGGCCCGGTGCTGGGCACGGGGCTGCTGCCCGAGTCCGGTCGGGCGGCCCGTCGTACGGCTCGGTTCCCCGGCACCGTCGCCGGGGTGTCGTCCACCGCAGTCATGGCCTTCGGCTCCTTCTTCTCCGTGGTCCAGGGCCTGCGGATCGCGGGCCCGGCCCCCGGACCGGCGGCCGCCGCGGTGCTCATGGGGGCGCTCGGCCTCGTCCTGCAGGCCGTGCCGTACGCGATCCACCAGCCGCGCAGCCGGCTCCTGCTCGACCGGCCGGTTCCGGAACAGACCTCCGGGGAAGGCACCCGATGACACGGGCCGAGGGGACCGCCCCGCCCGCCGACCACCGCCTGCTGCTGCCGGAGGGCTGGGTCCCGTTTCCCCTGTCCGGCACGCTGGACCTGGACTACTGGGCCAAGTGCCAGGCGAAGGACCTCGTCGAACGGTACGAGCGCGACGGGGAGAAGGGCAACGCCCGCCTGCTGACCCGCGACCTCACACGCACGGCGGCCGACTGCCGAGGCGGCCCGGTTCTGGAACATCCCGAGGATCTGCACATCGTTCACCGTGGAGTCGTAGGACGGGCACGGGCCCTGGGGGAGCCGCCCCGCATTGCCTTCGGGGGCCGTGGGCGGGCCGCTTACGGATGAGTACGGATGAGTACGGGTGAAGGAAGTGAGAGGTTCGGCTGACCACTTCGCCACACTCGTGAATTTCACGACGCACGGATGAGCCGTACGATTCTCATGCCGCTGGTCGCTTCATTCCCCGCGTGCTTTGATCGGAGCGCGCGGTTCGCCGGAAGGTAATTCCGCTTTCGGGAACCGGGCGAGCTCCGCCGCCGCTCATTGTTGTCATGAAGGGAAACGCGCGCCATGAACCTCGTCCCCCAGGTCGCGACCGCCGAAATCTCCGACGCCGATCTGGACTCCGTCTCCGGCGGCCAGGCGGGCGTCGGCTCCGCAGCCAACCCCGCTCTCGGTGTCCATGCCGAGGTCGGCAACATCGGCGTCACCGCAGGCCTGGGTGCCTCCGTCTCTCCCGAGGGCCTCTCGGCGGTCGGCACCTTCGCCGTCACCCAGTACTGACAGAACACGCCCCGTGGGCCCCGGTTCCATCCTGGAGCCGGGGCTCACGGCGCATCTGCGGGGCGGTGCGCCACAGATACGGCGAAGGGGCGCTGTTTATCGCCCTTACCGCCCCGCTCATCCTTGACCTTCATTTTGTTCTTGGCCTGCTTGGTGAGTTCGTCGCCTCGTTTTCCGAGGTCTGCAGAGGTGGATGGGAATGTTCCTGCGCGGGGAGCCGTTCGCTCCCGGTGACTTGACGGACTGGAATATTCCCGAGGCGGACGATGGCGCCCCGGTGTCGTCACCTTCTCGTCAGGGCAAGGCACGGAGGACTTCCGGGAGGAGCGCGGCTGGGCTCTCGACGCCTCGGGGCAAGGGCTGTACGCGGTCTTCTGTCACCTCCGCACGCGGTCGCTGCACGTGACGACGGTGTCCGGGGTGCGAACCGGGTCGACGGATTCCGAGGCTTCTGGGGTTGGCAGCCGCTGGCCGGGGACGGCAACCGGGGCAAGCTCGTGTGGTGTGACCTTGTGGCGGGGGGACGCGTTGATCAAGCCGACCGGGAAGGAGAGCTGATGGTCGGCTCGTCGCAGACGGGATTTGATGCGGATGGTGTCCCGCCGAATGGTGTGGGGGCCTTTGCGGTCCCTGCGCTGCGGAGCCGGAGACGGGTGCTGTGCCGAAAACCGTGAGCAGTTAGCGGGCGTGTGTCACGTAAGCGCTCAAACGAGCGGCCTCAGGGCAGTGGTGGCTGAAGTGTTCACGGCTTTGGGACGATGTGTCGTCCCCGGGGCGTGGACGCGTGTCCCGGCATCGCACACGTCAAGGCCGCCGTCCCACCGGTCGGTCGCGGAAAACCGCCCGCATGAGCAGCTGACCGCCCCCGGCACGGAGGGCTTTGAGCAGAGCTGCCGTGAAGGGCAGGCGCAGAGCGTCATTCCGCTGCTGTTCCATTGGCGTGGGATCGATGTGCCGGATACCGTCCGCGAGAGGGTGCGGGCCGGACGAACTGCTGCCGACCTGGCGCGGCGCGGTCGCGGCGGCGGGATGAGCGCGGAGGGATGAGCGCGGAGGGACGGGTGTGGAGGGGATGAGCAGGGCGGGGACGAGCGTGGCGGGGATGGGTACGGGGTGACGACCGGTTTGCTGGTCGCGGCCGCCGCGTTGTGGGGTGCGGCGGCGGGGGCGCTGCTGCCGCGGGCGGCCTACCGGTTCTCCGCACCGGCGGGGGAGGAGTGGCGGGCGGTCTGCCCCGCGGGACACCCCCTGGCGGGCTGGCTCGGGCCGGCCCGGTGCGGGGGGTGTGCGACGGCGCCCCCGTACGGCTCGGGCACCGCTCTCGTCGTCGTCACCGCCCTTGTCTGCGCCGCCCTCGCCGCCGCCACCGACACGCGGCCCGAGGTGGGCGTCTGGCTGCTGCTCGCGCCCGTCGGCGTGTTGCTGGCGGTCGTCGACTTCCGGGTCCAGCGGCTGCCCGACCCGCTCACCCTCCCGTTCGCCGGAGCCGCCCTCGCCCTGCTCGGCCCGGTCACCCTCGTTCCCGAACACGTGGGTGAGTGGACGACCGCCCTGCTGGGCGCCCTCGCGCTCGGCGCCGGCTACTTCGTCCTGTTCCTCGTCAACCCGGGCGGCATGGGTTTCGGCGACGTGAAGCTCGCCCTCGGCGCGGGGGCCGTCCTCGGCTGGTACGGCTGGCCCACCGTGATGCTCGGCACCTTCGCCGGGTTCCTGTTCGGGGCGCTGTACGGCGGTGCCCTCGTCGTCGCGCGGCGGGCGGGGCGCAAGACGGCCATACCGTTCGGGCCGTTCCTGATCGCCGGCGCGTTCGCCGGGCTGCTGACCGGCGCGTACACGGCCTGACGCCGGGGCATGCGTACCGGGTGCGGTAGCACCGGGTGCGGTACGGCCTGACGTCGGGCGCCGTGGACCGCTGGCGTAGGCTGGTCCAGCCCGTCCGCAACCCTTACGAACCTTACGAACCTTACGAAAGGGACGCCCGGTGACCGAGAAGGCCGACCTTCAGCCCATCCTCGACCGTGCTGCCGCAGGCGGGCGGATCACCCCCGAAGAGGCGCTCGACCTCTACCGCGACGCCCCGCTGCACGCACTGGGCGCCGCCGCCGACGCCGTACGCCGTCGCCGGTACGCCGGGACCGAGCACATCGCGACGTACATCATCGAGCGCAACATCAACTACACGAACGTGTGCGTCACGGCGTGCAGGTTCTGCGCCTTCTACGCCGCGCCCAAGGACACCGCCAAGGGCTGGACCCGCGACCTCGACGACATCCTGCGGCGCTGCGCCGAGACCGTCGAACTCGGCGGTACGCAGATCATGTTCCAGGGCGGCCACCACCCGGACTACGGCGTCGAGTACTACGAGAAGCACTTCGCCGCCATCAAGAAGGAGTTCCCGCAGCTCGTCATCCACAGCCTGGGGGCGAGCGAGGTCGAGCACATGGCCCGGATCTCGAAGGTGTCGGTCGAGGAGGCCATCACGCGCATCCACGCGGCCGGGCTCGACTCCTTCGCCGGGGCAGGCGCCGAACTGCTGCCCGAGCGGCCGCGCAAGGCCATCGCGCCGCTGAAGGAGTCCGGCGAACGCTGGCTGGAGATCATGGAGATCGCGCACGGGCTGGGCGTCGAGTCGACGTCCACCATGCTGATGGGCACCGGCGAGACCAACGCCGAGCGCATCGAGCACCTGCGCATGATCCGGGACGTGCAGGACCGCACGGGCGGCTTCCGCGCCTTCATCCCGTACACCTACCAGCCCGAGAACAACCACCTGAAGGGCCGCACCCAGGCCACGATCTTCGAGTACCTGCGGATGATCGCCATCGCCCGGCTGTTCTTCGACAACGTCGCCCACATCCAGGGCTCCTGGCTGACCACCGGCAAGGAGGTCGGCCAGCTCTCGATGCACTACGGGGCGGACGACCTCGGCTCGATCATGCTGGAGGAGAACGTCGTCTCCTCCGCCGGCGCCAAGCACCGCTCCAACCGCCTGGAGATCATCGACCTGATCCGCAAGGCGGGCCGGGTCCCCGCGCAGCGGAGCACGACGTACGAGCACATCGTGGTGCACGACGACCCGGCGAACGACCCCGTCGACGACCGCGTCGTCTCGCACATCTCGTCCACGGCGATCGAGGGCGGCACGGCACACCCGGAGCTGAAGCTGCTCCCCGCGAACTGACGCGACCGTGCTCACGATCCACGTCGCCGAGGCCACGCCCGAACTGGCCGTCCTGATCGACGGCGCGATCGTCGCCGCCGTCGGCCCGTACGAGGAGCTGGCCGCCGCCCGTCCGCAGGCGCGGGTGCGGCGGTGGCCCGGAATCCTCACCCCCGGGTTGCTCAACCCCTACGGGCCCGAGCTGCTCGAAGGGACCTATCATCCGGACCCGCGCGAGGCCGACGAGTTCGGCACCGAGCCGATCACCGGGGAGCGGGCGCAGGCGATCTTCCGCGCCGACGAGTCACGGCGCGGCGCCAGTGCGCGCCGCGGGGTGCAGCGGCTGCTGGCGCACGGAACGGTCGCCGTCGCGGGCGAGCTGCGCAGCCGACCGGTCCTGGACGTCGTTCGCCGGGCCGGGCTCGTGGTGGGCGCTCGACCGGCGCACCTGCCGGGGCCGCCGTCCTTCTCGCCGGTGCCGCTCGTCCTGCTGCCGAGGCCGGTTCCGGGCGGCCCTGCCCGGTTCGCGGTGTTCGACGTGGCGGACCGGGCCGAGCTGGTCCGCACCGGGGCGTCGACCTGCGTGGCCACCGTCATGGGCGGCCGGCTGGTGCACCGGCGTCGCTGACGGGCCGGCCGAGGCCCGGGGGACGCACCGAGGCAGCGAGGCAGTGAGGCGAAGAGACAGAGGGGACCGACTGAGACAATGACGCACACACCGATCCTGAGAAAGCCCCGTACCCGGACAAGTGAGGCCGAACTCCTGTGACCCGCGCAACCCTGGACAAGCAGCCGCACGAAGTCGCCTCGATGTTCGACGACGTGGCGGAACGGTACGACCTGACGAATGACGTGCTGTCGCTCGGCCAGGACCGGATCTGGCGCAAGGAGGTGGCGAAGGCGGTCGACGCGCGTCCCGCGCAGAAGGTCCTGGACCTGGCGGCCGGCACGGGCACGTCCTCGGAGCCCTTCGCGCGGACCGGCGCCTACGTCGTCCCCTGCGACTTCTCCCTCGGCATGCTCCGGGTCGGCAAGCAGCGCCGCAACTGGCTGCCCTACACCGCCGGCGACGCGACCCGGCTGCCGTTCAAGGACGACGTCTTCGACGCCGTCACCATCTCCTTCGGGCTGCGCAACGTCCAGGAGACGGACGCCGCGCTGCGCGAGATGCACCGGGTGACCCGGCCCGGCGGGCGGATCGTCATCTGCGAGTTCTCGCACCCCACGTGGGCGCCGTTCCGCACCGTCTACACCGAGTACCTGATGCGCGCGCTGCCGCCGGTCGCGCGGTCGGTGTCGTCGAACCCCGATGCGTACGTCTACCTCGCCGAGTCCATCCGGGCCTGGCCCGACCAGCCTGCTCTGGCCGAGCGGTTGCAGGGCGCCGGCTGGACGAAGGTGGCGTGGCGCAACCTCACGGGCGGTGTGGTCGCGCTGCACCGGGGCTTCAAGGCCGGCTGAGGACGGCCGCGCGAGGGGCGCCCGGTTCATGGGGTTCCTCCAGTTCGCGCCGGCGGCCGCCGGCGGGAGGTACGGGTGCGCGGGGCTCGCGCACCCCTCCGCCGCCGTCCCCCTCACCGAAGTCGAACCACACATGGACCAGGGAGCCCCTGGGCACCTCGACACCCGGCTGCGGGTACTGGCGTACGACGTGGTCGACGACGGTGAGGCGGAAGTCCGGCCGGTCCGGCGCGTCGAGGAACAGGCCGTGTGCACGGGCGGACTCGCGCGCGTCCACGGCCATCAGGCCGACCAGGCGCGGAACGCGCACTTCCGGTGTTCTGTCGGATGTCCTGGGTGTCACACGCACGGACGTCACCCCCCAGCGGTACCGGCAGGGTAGACCCGGCCACGCGTCGGCAGGAAGCAATGCGTGGCTATCTGTGACAATCCGTCACGATGTGTGGTCGAAGCGGTGGTTCGAGCTTCCGGTTTCCTCCGGGCCACCGGTTTCCTCCGGGCCCCGGTTTCGGAGAGCCAGTCGGTAGCAGTGTCCTTCCCGGCGCGAGACCGGGGTGGTGAACGTCCCGGCCAGACGCATGCCGAGCCGCCGGGTGACCGCGGCCGAGCGGGTGTTGCGGGCGTCGACCATGGCGACCACGTCCGGGACGCCCGTGGCGCGCACCCGCTCCAGCGTCTGCCGTGCGGCGGCGGTCGCGTACCCCCTGCCCCAGTGCTCCCGGCCGAGGCGCCAGCCGATCTCGATCTCGCCCGTCGGGCCCCAGTCCCGCTCCCAGGGCTGGGCGCCCGTGAAGCCGAGGACGCGGTCCGTCTCGTCGACCACGGTCCACAGGCAGAACCCGCGCTCGGCGTCGTGCCGCCGCTGGCGGGCGGTGAGTTCCTCGTAGACCGACAGCTCCGCGGCCTCGCCGCCGTGGAACTCCATGACGTCCGGATCGGCGAAGATCCGGTGCCAGGCGAAGGCGTCCTCGTGGGTGGGTACACGGAGCCGTACAGCGGGCAGAGCTCGGTTCACGGAGGCAGCCCTTCAGCCGGGTGATCAATTCTGCTGCATAGACTGCCCGTGTCCAGTGCCTGTCGGCACGCAGATATCGAACTTGGGGAGATCCCGCCGTGACCGAGCCCCTCTCCGACAACACCGCCGATGTGATCGTCGTGGGCGCGGGGCCAGCCGGCTCCACCACCGCGTACCACCTGGCCAGGTCCGGTCTCGACGTGCTCCTGCTGGAGAAGACCGCGTTTCCGAGGGAGAAGGTCTGCGGCGACGGCCTCACCCCGCGCGCCACGAAGCAACTCGTCGCGATGGGCATCGACATCTCCGAGGAGGCGGGCTGGCTGCGCAACAAGGGCCTGCGCATCATCGCCGGCGGTGTCCGCCTCCAGCTCGACTGGCCGGAACTCGCCTCCTTCCCCGACTACGGCCTGGTCCGCAAGCGCGACGACTTCGACGAGCAGCTCGCCCGGCAGGCCCAGAAGGCCGGCGCGCGGCTGTACGAGCGCTGCAACGTGGGCGCGCCGATCATCGACGACCGCACCGGCCGCATCACCGGTGTGAAGGCCAGGCTCGGCGAGGAGAAGCGGGAAGTCACCTTCCACGCCCCGCTGGTGGTGGCCGCCGACGGCAACTCCACCCGGCTGTCCCTGGCGATGGGGCTGCACCGCCGCGAGGACCGCCCGATGGGTGTCGCGGTCCGTACGTACTTCACCTCGCCCCGCCACGACGACGACTACCTGGAGTCCTGGCTGGAACTGTGGGACCGCCGCGGTCCGCAGGACCGGCTGCTCCCCGGCTACGGCTGGATCTTCGGCATGGGCGACGGGACGAGCAACGTCGGCCTGGGCGTGCTCAACACCTCGGACTCCTTCAAGGAGCTGGACTGGCGCGAGGTCCTGAAGACCTGGTGCGCCTCGCTGCCCGAGGACTGGGGCTACACCCCGGACAACATGGCCGGCCCGATCCGCGGCGCCGCGCTCCCGATGGCCTTCAACCGCCAACCGCACTACACGCGCGGGCTGTTGCTCGTCGGTGACGCGGGCGGTCTGGTGAACCCCTTCAACGGCGAGGGCATCGCCTACGCCATGGAGTCCGCGCAGATCGCCGCCGACGTCATCGTCCAGGCGTACGCCCGGGCGACGCCGGCCCAGCGGGAGATCGCCCTCCAGCGTTACCCGCGCGTCCTGAAGGACACCTACGGCGGCTACTACACGCTCGGCCGCGCGTTCGTGAAGCTCATCGGCAACCCGAAGATCATGCAGATCGCGGCCCAGCGCGGTCTGACGCACCCGATGCTGATGAAGTTCACCCTGAAGCTGCTCGCCAACCTGACGGACCCGACGGGCGGCGACGCGATGGACCGCGTCATCAACGGTCTGAGCAAGGTGGCGCCGAAGGCGTGAGGCGCCCCGCGCGTGCGGGAGCCGTGAGGGGCGCTGTGGGCGGCCGGGGCCGGACGGACGGGCTCTCGGCCGCCGACGTGTGTCCGGGGCGCTGTGCGGGGCCGCCACGGCGCCGCACGGCGCTCGGTCGATGCGATGTCACCCCGTCAACGCGCGCCACACGGGTGATGATTCGGGCATACGGACCATCTTGACCGGTCGGCCGGGTGGCCGGGCGAATGGGGAACGCACGGGCTGGAGGGCCGCTGCCACCCGGGTGGCAGCGGCCCTCCAGCCCGTGCGAACCGGGCCCGTTCGGGCCCGATCTGTCCGTAGGGGCGTGGCTCAGAGCACGCGCACGGCACCCGAGGCGGGGTAGCCGGAGAGATCCTGGATGACGACGCCCTTGGACGGGTTGGCGGCGTCCAGGTACTGGCCGTTACCGATGTAGACGCCCGTGTGGTAAGCGGAACCCTTGCCGCCCCAGTACAGGATGTCGCCGACCTGGAGGTTGGACAGCGAGACGTCGGTGCCGACGGTCGACTGGTCCTGCGAGACGCGCGGGAGGTCGACGCCGACCTGCTTGAACGCGGCCTGCACCAGGCTGGAGCAGTCCCAGGCGTTGGGTCCCGTGGCGCCCATGACGTAGGCGTCGCCCACCTGCGCCTTGAGGAAGGCGACGACGGTCGCGACGCTGCCGCCGGCCGGCGCGGAGGCGGTGACCGTGGCGGCCGTCGTGCTCGTGGCGCCCGCGTCGGTGGTGAGGGTGGCGCGCTCCGCGTCGCGCGTGGCACGCTCGGCGGCGGCCTTGCGGGCCTCCTCGGCGGCCTTCTTCCTCGCCTCGGCCTTCTTCTTGGCCTCGGCGAGGTCGGCCTTCGCCTCCTTGGCGGCCTCGGCCGCGGCGGCGTCCCGCTCGGCCTGCAGTTGGTAGTTCGCGGCGGCCT
The DNA here is from genome assembly GCF_054061295.1 of Streptomyces sp. TE5632. NCBI lineage: Bacteria > Bacillati > Actinomycetota > Actinomycetes > Kitasatosporales > Streptomycetaceae > Streptomyces > Streptomyces sp. TE5632. Next base: position 3,154,690 of record NZ_JBSSEA010000003.1, read on the forward strand.
GCTGGGTGGCCTGTGCGGACTGGGCGACCTGAGTGGACAGGTCGGCCGTCAGGGTGGGCAGTTCGAGGGTCTGCGTCACCGGTTCGGCGGCGTTCGCCGCCGACGCCCCGGCCACTGCCAGGGTGCTGAGAACACCACTGGCGACTCCGGCCCGCATCGCCATCGTGGACGACGCGGTGCGGCGGGGTTTCCGGTGGCTGCGTATGTGAGCGGTGTGGGACATGGGAACAACCGGTACCAGGGGCTCCTTCATATCCACAAGAAACGTGTGCTGCGCCACAGTTGTTCAACGGCAGCCGCGAACCCCGGGCGTGTCGCTCTTTATTGACGCCGTAACGGACATTGTGGACAGGCCGTAATGGGTCTGTGGTCACGGTCTTTCATCTTTACGTCCGAATTGCCCTGGCGCCTACCACCGCTTGGAACGATTGGCCAAGCCCTCTTCCTTCGCCGCCTCGGGGGATGTGGCGGAGGTCACGGAACGGTCACCCGTCCCGGCGCGTCCGCAATGCGCGCCGCGGCGGGGTCGCGGCCGGGCCGCGGTCGGGTTGCGGCGGGATCGCGAGTGGATCACGGCCGGATCACGACCGGGCCGCGGCCGGAGCGTGGCGCCGGGACTTCGTGAACGTGTGCACGCGTCCACATCGCGCCTCGCGTCCCCCTGATGTGTGAACGCCTCCTCTAACAAGAGATCGGGTCCAGCGCCAATTTGCATGCAGGAGAACCCTCTTGATATTGAGACGGGCCCTCTGACCTGCACTGACGTGGCAAATTGTCACTTCTGGTGACCGCGCGGACGCTTCGCGTGCGAAGATCACCGCTCATCCGGCTTCATGATCGTTCGTCAGGTGGTGGAGATCACAAACCTTTGGCAATACCCCGTGTCGCAGATCACAGACCTGCGGGCATAGGATGCGGAGCGGTTGGGCTTGTGACCCGCTTCACATGTTCTCGATCTTCGCCGGGGCGGGCGTGGTTCGCGGGACGCGTGGGGCGGAAGTGAGCCCGACTCGCCAGCAGTCAGTGCCGACTGAGAGGAGCGAGGAGCGGTGAACGCGTATGCGCCCATCCTCGTACTGGGAGCCCTCGGGGCAGGCTTTGCGATCTTCTCCGTGGTCATGGCCACGCTGATCGGTCCGAAGCGGTACAACCGCGCCAGGCTCGAGGCCTACGAGTGCGGTATCGAGCCGACCCCCACGCCGGCCGGCGGCGGGCGCTTCCCCATCAAGTACTACCTGACGGCGATGCTCTTCATCGTCTTCGACATCGAGATCGTCTTCCTTTATCCCTGGGCCGTCAGCTTCGACGCGCTGGGGATTTTCGGGCTCGTGGAGATGCTGCTCTTCGTGCTCACCGTCTTCGTCGCGTACGCGTACGTATGGCGGCGCGGCGGCCTGGAATGGGACTGAAGGGCCTTTGACCATGGGACTCGAAGAAAAGCTGCCGAGCGGCTTCCTGCTGACCACCGTCGAGCAGGCCGCGGGCTGGGTGCGCAAGTCGTCCATGTTCCCCGCCACGTTCGGACTCGCCTGCTGTGCCATCGAGATGATGACCACCGGCGCCGGCCGCTACGACCTGGCGCGTTTCGGCATGGAGGTCTTCCGCGGCTCGCCGCGGCAGGCGGACCTGATGATCGTGGCCGGCCGGGTCAGCCAGAAGATGGCGCCGGTGCTGCGGCAGGTCTACGACCAGATGCCGAACCCCAAGTGGGTGATCTCCATGGGGGTCTGTGCCTCCTCGGGCGGCATGTTCAACAACTACGCGATCGTCCAGGGCGTCGACCACGTCGTCCCGGTCGACATCTACCTCCCCGGCTGTCCGCCCCGGCCCGAGATGCTGATGGACGCCATCCTCAAGCTCCATCAGAAGATCCAGAGCTCCAAGCTCGGTGTGAACGCCGAGGAAGCGGCCCGTGAGGCGGAGGAGGCGGCGCTCAAGGCACTGCCCACCATCGAGATGAAGGGGCTGCTGCGATGAGTGACGCGAAGAACGCCGCGGGTGACGGCGTGAACCCCGAGAAGGACCTCTCGGCGGAGAACCTTCCCGGCAGGCGCGGCGAGGGCGGTGAGGAGATCCGCGTCCAGCGCGGCATGTTCGGCGCCGCCAAGGGCGGCGACACCTCCGGTTACGGCGGCCTGGTCCGCTCGGTCCGGCTCCCGGGACCGTCGAACCGCCCCTACGGAGGCTGGTTCGACGAGGTCGCCGACGAACTGGAGGGCGCCCTGGAGGAGCAGGACCTGCTTCCGGAGAACGCCATCGAGAAGACGGTCGTCGACCGCGGCGAACTCACCTTCCACATCGAGCGCGAGCACCTGGTCCGGGTCGCGAGGACCCTGCGGGACGACCCGGCGCTGCGCTTCGAACTGTGCACCGGCGTCAGCGGCACCCACTATCCGAACGACAAGGGCCGCGAACTGCACGCCGTGTACCACCTGCGCTCGATCACCCACAACCGGTTGATCCGCCTGGAGGTCAGCGCCCCCGACAGCGACCCGCACATCCCGTCGCTGGTCTCCGTCTACCCGACGAACGACTGGCACGAGCGCGAGACGTACGACTTCTTCGGCATCGTCTTCGACGGTCACCCCGCCCTGACGCGGATCCTGATGCCGGACGACTGGCAGGGCCACCCGCAGCGCAAGGACTATCCCCTCGGCGGCATCCCCGTCGAGTACAAGGGCGCCCAGATCCCGGCTCCGGACCAGCGGAGGTCGTACTCATGAGTACCTCGAACGCATCCGCGGCGTCCGCCGCCTCGGCGCGCGAGACCACGGAAGGCACCGTCTACACCGTCACCGGCGGCGACTGGGACGAGGTCGTCCAGACGGCGAGCCGCAGTGACGACGAGCGCATCATCGTCAACATGGGCCCGCAGCACCCGTCCACGCACGGCGTGCTCAGGCTGATCCTGGAGATCGACGGCGAGACCGTCTCCGAGGCCCGCTGCGGCATCGGCTACCTCCACACCGGCATCGAGAAGAACCTCGAGTACCGGACCTGGACCCAGGGCACCACGTTCGTGACGCGCATGGACTACCTGACGCCGTTCTTCAACGAGGCGGCGTACTGCCTCGGCGTCGAGAAGCTCCTCGGCATCGAGGACCAGATCCCCGACCGCGCCTCGATCATCCGCGTGCTCCTGATGGAGCTGAACCGACTCTCCTCCCACCTGGTGTGCATCGCGACCGGAGGCATGGAGCTCGGCGCCACCACCATCATGATCTACGGATTCCGTGATCGTGAACTCATTCTCGACGCCTTCGAGCTCATCACCGGCCTCAGGATGAACCACGCGTACATCCGCCCCGGCGGACTCGCCCAGGACCTGCCGCCCGGAGCGGTGGACCAGATCCGCGAGCTCGTGAAGACGCTGCGGAAGAACCTCCCGGAGTACGACGCGCTCGCCACCGGGAACCCGATCTTCAAGGCCCGTATGCAGGACGTCGGTTACCTGGACCTGGCCGGCTGCATGGCCCTCGGGGCCACCGGCCCCGTCCTGCGCTCCACCGGCCTGCCGCACGACCTGCGCAAGGCGCAGCCGTACTGCGGGTACGAGACGTACGACTTCGAGGTCCCCACCGCGGACACCTGCGACTCCTACGGCCGCTTCCTGATCCGGCTGGAGGAGATGCGCCAGTCGCTGCACATCGTCGAGCAGTGCCTGGACCGGCTCCAGCCCGGGCCGGTCATGGTCGCCGACAAGAAGATCGCCTGGCCCGCCCAGCTCGCCATGGGTCCGGACGGACTGGGCAACTCCCTCGACCACATCAAGAAGATCATGGGCACCTCCATGGAGGCCCTGATCCATCACTTCAAGCTGGTCACCGAGGGATTCCGCGTGCCGCCGGGACAGACGTACACGGCGGTCGAGTCGCCCAAGGGCGAGCTCGGGGTGCATGTCGTCTCCGACGGCGGCACCCGTCCCTACCGGGTCCACTTCCGCGACCCGTCCTTCACCAACCTGCAGGCCATGGCGGCGATGTGCGAGGGCGGCCAGGTCGCCGACGTCATCGTCGCCGTGGCATCCCTCGACCCCGTGATGGGAGGCGTCGACCGGTGACCACCTCATCTTCGGAGCGGGGCGTCAGCCTGGGCATGCCCCAACTGCCCGCGCCCGCCTACCCGGACGAGGTCCGGGCCCGGCTGGAGACCGACGCGCGCGAGGTCATCGCCCGCTACCCGGACTCCCGGTCCGCTCTCCTGCCGCTGCTGCACCTCGTGCAGTCGGAGGAGGGCCATGTCACGCGCACCGGAATGCAGTTCTGCGCGGACGTGCTCGGCCTGACCACGGCCGAGGTCACCGCCGTCGCCACCTTCTACACCATGTACCGGCGCCGGCCGAGCGGTGACTACCAGGTCGGGGTGTGCACCAACACCCTGTGCGCCGTCATGGGCGGCGACGCCATCTTCGAGGAGCTCCAGGAACACCTCGGCGTCGGCAACGGCGAGACCACCGAGGACGGCAAGGTCACCCTCGAACACATCGAGTGCAACGCGGCCTGCGACTTCGCACCCGTCGTGATGGTCAACTGGGAGTTCTTCGACAACCAGGACCCCCAGAGCGCCAAGCGCCTGGTCGACGACCTGCGGGCCGGCCGCCCGGTCTCGCCCACGCGCGGGGCGCCGCTGTGCACGTTCAAGGAGACCGCCCGGATCCTGGCCGGTTTCCCCGACGAGCGGGAGGGCGCCGTCGAGGCCACGGGAAGCGCGGGACCCGCTTCCCTGACCGGCCTGAAGCTGGCCAAGGGAGAAGCCGCCCCCGCACGCGTGGTGCACCCGCGCGGCGAGGCGCCCACGGACACCCCGCCGCACGAGCCGTCGCCGACAGAGCACCTCAGCTCGCACGACGCGCCGCAGGACACATCGGCCTCCGATCCGGAGCATCCGGCCGGACCCGTCGCAGAGGAGGGGGAGTGATGACCTTGGCACCCGCCGAACTCAGGGACATCGGCCCGGAGAAGCTGCTCGCACCCGTGCTGTCGGCCTTCTGGGACGAGGACGAGTCCTGGACCCTGGACGTCTACAAGAGGCACGAGGGGTACGAGGGGCTCCGCAAGGCCCTCGCCATGTCACCGGACGACGTCATCGCGTACGTCAAGGAGTCCGGTCTGCGCGGGCGCGGCGGCGCCGGCTTCCCGACGGGAATGAAATGGCAGTTCATTCCCCAGGGAGACGGCAAGCCCCACTATCTGGTGGTCAACGCCGACGAGTCGGAGCCCGGGACGTGCAAGGACATTCCGCTCCTCTTCGCGAACCCGCACAGCCTCATCGAGGGCATCGTCATCGCCTGTTACGCCATCAGGTCGTCCCATGCCTTCATCTATCTGCGTGGTGAAGTCGTCCCCGTGCTGCGGCGGTTGCACGAGGCCGTGCGCGAGGCCTACGCGGCGGGCCTGCTCGGCGAGAACATCCTGGGCAGCGGACTCGACCTCGAACTCACCGTGCACGCGGGCGCCGGCGCGTACATCTGCGGTGAGGAGACCGCACTGCTCGACTCGCTCGAAGGCCGCCGTGGTCAACCGCGGCTCCGTCCCCCCTTCCCCGCCGTCGCGGGCCTCTACGCGTGCCCGACCGTGGTGAACAACGTCGAGTCGATCGCCTCGGTTCCCGCCATCATGAACCGGGGCAAGGACTGGTTCCGCTCGATGGGCAGCGAGAAGTCCCCCGGCTTCACTCTCTACTCCCTCAGCGGCCACGTCGCACGCCCCGGGCAGTACGAGGCGCCGATGGGCATCACGCTGCGCCAGCTGCTCGACATGAGCGGCGGCATGCGGCCGGGGCACCGCCTGAAGTTCTGGACGCCGGGCGGCTCCTCGACGCCGCTGCTCACCGAGGAGCACCTCGACGTCCCCCTGGACTACGAAGGGGTGGGCGCCGCCGGTTCCATGCTCGGCACGAAGGCGCTGCAGTGCTTCGACGAGACGACCTGTGTCGTACGGGCCGTCACCCGCTGGACCGAGTTCTACGCCCATGAGTCCTGCGGCAAGTGCACGCCGTGCCGCGAAGGGACGTACTGGCTCGTCCAGCTGATGCGCGACATCGAGGCCGGCAAGGGCCGGATGTCCGACCTGGACAAGCTGAACGACATCGCCGACAACATCAACGGCAAGGCGTTCTGTGCCCTCGGCGACGGCGCCGCCTCGCCGATCTTCTCCTCGCTGAAGTACTTCCGTGAGGAGTACGAGCAGCACATCACGGGCCGTGGCTGCCCGTTCGACCCGGCCAAGTCGACGGCCTGGGCCGACCGTACGGAGGTGCACGCATGACTGTGACCACCAGCTCTCCCTCCGGTGGGGGAGAAGCGGCGGTCCCGCCCGAGGACCTCGTGACGCTGACCATCGACGGCGCCGAGCTCAGCGTGCCCAAGGGCACCCTGGTCATCCGGGCCGCCGAACAGCTGGGCATCGAGATCCCCCGGTTCTGCGACCACCCGCTCCTCGACCCGGCCGGCGCCTGCCGCCAGTGCATCGTCGAGGTCGAGGGCCAGCGCAAGCCGATGGCCTCCTGCACCATCACCTGCACCGACGGGATGGTGGTGAAGACCCACCTGACCTCGCCCGTCGCGGAGAAGGCCCAGCACGGGGTGATGGAGCTGCTGCTCATCAACCACCCGCTGGACTGCCCGGTCTGCGACAAGGGCGGCGAGTGCCCGCTGCAGAACCAGGCGATGTCGCACGGCAACCCCGAGTCCCGCTTCGACGGGAAGAAGCGGACCTACGAGAAGCCCGTCCCGATCTCCACCCAGGTGCTGCTCGACCGTGAGCGGTGCGTGCTGTGCGCCCGCTGCACCCGGTTCTCCAACCAGATCGCGGGCGACCCGATGATCGAGATGGTCGAGCGGGGCGCGCTCCAGCAGATCGGCACCGGCGAGGGCGACCCCTTCGAGTCGTACTTCTCCGGCAACACCATCCAGATCTGCCCGGTCGGCGCGCTCACCTCGGCGGCCTACCGGTTCCGCTCCCGCCCCTTCGACCTGGTCTCCTCGCCGTCGGTGTGCGAGCACTGCGCCGGTGGCTGCGCCACCCGCACCGACCACCGGCGCGGCAAGGTCATGCGGCGGCTCGCCGCCGACGACCCCGAGGTCAACGAGGAGTGGATGTGCGACAAGGGGCGCTTCGGGTTCCGGTACGCGCAGCAGCGGGACCGGCTGCAGACCCCGCTCGTGCGCAATGCCGAGGGTGAGCTGGAGCCCGCCTCCTGGCCCGAGGCACTGCAGATTGCGGCCCAGGGGCTGCTGGCCTCCCGCGGCCGCACCGGCGTCCTGACCGGCGGCCGGCTCACCGTCGAGGACGCCTACGCGTACAGCAAGTTCGCGCGCGTGGCGCTCGACACCAACGACATCGACTTCCGCGCGCGTGTGCACAGCGCCGAGGAGGCGGACTTCCTCGCCGCGCGGGTCGCGGGCCGCGGACACGACCTCGGGGGCGCGTCCGGTACGGACTTCGCCGACGGTGTCACGTACTCCTCGCTGGAGAAGGCGCCCGCCGTCCTGCTGGTCGGGTTCGAGGCCGAGGAGGAGGCGCCCGGCGTCTTCCTGCGGCTGCGCAAGGCCTGGCGTACGCACGGGCAGCGGACCTTCTCGCTGGCCACGCACGCCACGCGCGGACTGGAGAAGGCCGGCGGCACGCTGCTGCCGGCGGCTCCCGGCACCGAGACCGAATGGCTGGACGCGCTCGCGAGCGGTGTGGGCCTGGAGGGCGACGGGGCCAGGGCGGCCGAAGCGCTGCGGACCGAGGGCGCGGTGATCGTCGTCGGTGAGCGGCTCGCCGCCGTCGAGGGCGGCCTGACCGCCGCCGTACGGATCGCCACCGCGACCGGCGCCCGGCTGGTGTGGATCCCGCGCCGGGCCGGGGAGCGGGGCGCCGTCGAGGCGGGCGCGCTGCCGTCGCTGCTGCCGGGCGGGCGCCCGGCGACCGACCTGCGCGCACGTGAGGAGGTCGCCGCCGTCTGGGGCGTCGCCGCTCTCCCGCACCGCTACGGCCGCGACACCGGCGGGATCGTCGAGGCCGCGGCGACCGGCGAGCTGCAGGCGCTGCTGGTCGCGGGCGTGGAGGTCGCCGACCTGCCCGACCCGCCGCGCGCGCGTGCGGCACTCGCCGAGGCCGGGTTCGTGGTCTCCCTGGAGCTGCGGCCCAGCGAGGTCACCGAACTCGCCGACGTGGTGCTGCCGGTGGCGGCCGTCGTCGAGAAGGCCGGCGCCTTCCTCAACTGGGAAGGCAGGGTGCGGCCCTTCGAGTCGGCGCTCAAGCCCGACCAGATGACCCGCCCCCTCCCGCCGACCGACGCGCGCGTGCTGCAGATGCTGGCCGACGCCATGGACGTGCACCTGGGCCTGCCGGATCTGCGCACGGTACGCGCGGAGCTCGAGCGGCTCGGCACCTGGGACGGCCCGCGGGCCACCGAACCGCTGCAGACCGCGGGCGCGCTGCCCCGGCCGGCCGCCGGGGAGGCGGTGCTGGCCGGACACCGGCTGCTGCTGGACCAGGGGCTCCTCCAGCAGGGCGACGAGGCGCTCGCCGGCACCCGGCACGCCGCGCACGCGCGCCTGTCGGCCGCCACGGCCGCCGAGGTCGGCGTCAAGAACGGCGACCTGATCGCGGTGACCGGCACCGCCGGAACGGTCGAACTCCCCCTGAGCGTCACCGAGATGCCCGACCGCGTGGTGTGGCTCCCGCTGAACTCCGCGGGCGGCGGTGTCGCCTCCGACACCGGGGCGCTGCCCGGCTCCCTTGTCCGTATCGGCCCGGCGGCACTCGCCGGCGAAGCCCCCGAGGAGGTGGAGGCATGAGCCTGTACTTCGCCGCTGAGGACCTCTCGATGTTCGGCCGCGACCCCTGGTGGCTGGTCGCCGTCAAGGCGGTGTTCTGCTTCGCCTTCCTCATGGTGACGGTGCTGATCGCCATCGTGATGGAACGCAAGATCGTCGCCTGGATGCAGCGGCGCATCGGCCCCAACCGGAACGGCCCCTGGGGCATGCTCCAGTCGCTCGCCGACGGCGTGAAGCTGATGCTCAAGGAAGACGTCGTCGTCAAACGCGCGGACAAGGCGGTGTACGTCCTCGCGCCGATCGTCGCGGCCGTTCCGGCCTTCATGGCGATCGCGGTGATCCCCTTCGGGCCGTCCGGCAACGAGATCTCGATCTTCGGTCAGCGGACCACGATGCAGCTCACCGACCTGCCGATCGCGCTGCTCTACATCCTCGCGGTCGCCTCGATCGGCATCTACGGCATCGTCCTGGCGGGCTGGAGCTCCGGATCCACCTACCCGCTGCTGGGCGGTCTGCGCTCCTGCGCGCAGATGATCTCCTACGAGATCGCCATGGGCGCCGCGTTCGCCTCCGTGTTCCTCTACTCCGGGTCGATGTCGACGTCGGCGATCGTCGAGCAGCAGGCCGACCGCTGGTACATCCTGCTGCTGCCGGTCTCCTTCCTCATCTACATCGTCACGATGGTCGGCGAGGTCAACCGCGCCCCCTTCGACATGCCGGAGTCCGAGGGCGACCTGGTCGGCGGCTTCAACACCGAGTACTCGTCGATCAAGTTCGCGATGTTCATGCTCGCCGAGTACATCAACATGGTGACCGTCTCGGCCGTCGCCACCACCCTCTTCCTGGGCGGCTGGCGCGCCCCGTGGCCGATCAGCACCTTCTGGGAGGGCGCGAACCACGGCTGGTGGCCGATGCTCTGGTTCATCGTCAAGGTCCAGCTGCTGCTGTTCATGTTCGTCTGGCTGCGCGGCACGCTCCCGCGGGTCCGCTACGACCAGCTGATGAAGCTCGGCTGGAAGGTCCTGATCCCGGTCTCCCTGGTGTGGCTGATGCTCGTCGCCACGGTGCGGGCCCTGCGGAACGAGAACTACGGATTCACCGACATCGCCCTCTACGTCGCCGCGGCCGTCCTCGCCCTGCTGGTGCTGTCCTTCGTCGTCGACATGTTCCGGGCGAAGGGCAAGCAGGCCGGGGAACCCGGGGAACCCGGCGAGGCCCCGGCCGCCTTCGATCCGATGGCGGGCGGATTCCCCGTACCGCCGCTGCCCGGACAGGAGCTTCCGCCGGTGCCGCGACGGCCCTCGCGCCAGGAGCGGAAGCTCGTCGCCAGTGGCGGGCCCGATACTCACAGTGACGGATCTCTGGATGGAAAGGAGGCGTCCGATGGCTGAGGAATCCAAGGAGGCCGGGCAGACGAAGCCCGGTTTCCTGAACCCGGTGGCCGGCTTCGGCGTGACCTTCAAGGCCATGTTCAAGAAGCGGCTGACCGAGCAGTACCCCGAGCAGCCGAAGACCACGGCCCCGCGCTTCCACGGCCGGCACCAGCTCAACCGCCATCCGGACGGTCTGGAGAAGTGCGTCGGCTGCGAACTGTGCGCCTGGGCCTGTCCCGCCGACGCGATCTACGTCGAGGGCGCGGACAACACCGAGGAGGAGCGCTACTCGCCCGGCGAGCGGTACGGCCGCGTCTACCAGATCAACTACGCCCGCTGCATCCTGTGCGGTCTGTGCATCGAGGCGTGCCCCACGCGCGCGCTCACGATGACCAACGAGTTCGAGCTGGCCGACTCCAGCCGCGCCGACCTCATCTACACCAAGGAGCAGCTCCTCGCCGGTCTGGAGGAGGGCATGGTCGACAGCCCGCACGCCATGTACCCGGGCACCGACGAACAGGACTACTACCGGGGCCTGGTGACCGAGGCCGCGCCCGGCACGGAGCGGCAGGTCGCCCACTCCAAGGGTGAGGTAGTGCAGGAGGCGGACTCGACCTTCGGCGAGGACGAACCGGCCTCGGAGAAGGTGATCCGGGGATGACCGCGTACACCGCGTCCACCGCGCTCACTGCGGACCTCGCCGCCTACTCCACCTCCACCGGAGAGGCCGTCCAGTTCTGGGCCCTCGGCACGGTCGCCGTGATCGGCGCGCTGTGCACCATCCTGATGCGGCGGGCCGTGCACAGCGCGCTCTGCCTGGCCGGAACCATGATCGTCCTGGCGGTGTTCTACCTCGCCAACGGTGCCTACTTCCTGGGCATCGTCCAGATCATCGTCTACACCGGCGCGATCATGATGCTGTTCCTGTTCGTGGTGATGCTGGTCGGCGTCACCGCGGCGGACTCCCTGAAGGAGACCATCAAGGGCCAGCGCTGGCTCGCCCTGCTGTGCGGGCTCGGCTTCGGCATCCTGCTGGTCGGCGGCATCGGCAACGCCGCGCTCACCGAGTTCAACGGCCTCGGCCGGGCGAACGCGAACGGCAACGTGGAGGGCCTCGCCGCTCTCATCTTCACCCGGTACGTGTTCGCCTTCGAGATCACCGGCGCCCTGCTCATCACGGCCGTCGTCGGCGCCATGGTGCTCACCCACCGCGAGCGCACCGAGCGTGCCCGGACCCAGCGGGAGCTTTCCGAACAGCGCGTCCGCGAGGGCAAGCACCTCCCGCCGCTGCCGGCCCCGGGCGTGTACGCCCGGCACAACGCGGTGGACATCGCGGGCCTGCTGCCCGACGGCACACCGTCCGACCTCACCGTCAACAAGACGCTGCGCGAACGGGGTCAGATCCGGGACGTGTCGCAGGAGGCGCTCAACGACCTGCGGGCGCTGGAGCAGCGCGCGGAGGAGCGTCTTGAGCGCACGGCGGTCGAGCCCACGTTCAAGTCGGCGTACGAGCGGGCCGAGGAGGCGTCGAAGTGAACCCGGTCAACTACCTGTATCTCGCCGCCCTGCTGTTCACGATCGGCGCCACCGGTGTGCTCATCCGGCGCAACGCGATCGTCGTCTTCATGTGCATCGAGCTCATGCTCAACGCCTGCAACCTCGCGTTCGTCGCCTTCTCCCGTATGCACGGCAACCTCGACGGCCAGATCATCGCCTTCTTCACGATGGTCGTCGCCGCGGCGGAGGTCGTGGTCGGGCTGGCGATCATCGTGTCCCTGTTCCGTTCCCGCCACTCGGCCTCGGTCGACGACGCCAGCCTGATGAAGCTGTGAGGGGTCGGTAGACCGTGACTAACACAGAGAATCTGATCGCGCTGCTGGTGGCGGCGCCCCTGCTCGGAGCGGTGGTCCTGCTGTGCGGCGGCCGCCGGCTGGACGCCGTCGGCCACTGGATCGGCACGGCGCTCGCCGCCGCGTCCTTCGTGATCGGCCTCGTCCTCTTCACCGACATGCTGGGCAGCGCCGCCGACGACCGCACCCTGACGCAGCACCTGTTCAGCTGGATCCCGGTGGAGGGCTTCCAGGCGGACGTCGCCTTCCAGCTCGACCAGCTGTCGATGACGTTCGTCCTGCTGATCACCGGCGTCGGCTCGCTCATCCACCTGTACTCGGTCGGGTACATGGAGCACGACGAGCGGCGCCGCCGCTTCTTCGGCTATCTGAACCTGTTCCTCGCGGCGATGCTGATCCTCGTCCTCGCCGACAACTACCTGCTGCTGTACCTGGGCTGGGAGGGCGTCGGTCTCGCCTCCTACCTGCTGATCGGTTTCTGGCAGCACAAGCCCAGCGCCGCGACCGCGGCGAAGAAGGCGTTCCTGGTCAACCGTGTCGGCGACATGGGCCTGTCGATCGGGATCATGCTGATGTTCCTGTGGTTCGGCACCTTCGCCTTCGGGCCGGTGCTCGGCAGCCACGGGGAGGCCGGGCTCGCCGGCGCCGCCGGTGAGGGCAAGCTCACCGTGATCGCCCTCATGCTGCTGCTCGCGGCCTGCGGCAAGTCCGCCCAGGTGCCGCTGCAGTCCTGGCTCGGGGACGCGATGGAGGGCCCGACCCCGGTCTCGGCCCTGATCCACGCCGCGACCATGGTCACGGCGGGCGTGTACCTGATCGTCCGCTCCGGGGCCATCTTCAACGGCGCCCCCGACGCGCAGCTGGTCGTCACCGTCGTCGGCGCGGTCACGCTGCTGTTCGGTGCGATCGTCGGTTGCGCGAAGGACGACATCAAGAAGGCGCTGGCCGGTTCGACGATGTCGCAGATCGGCTACATGGTGCTCGCGGCGGGCCTCGGCCCCATCGGCTACGTCTTCGCGATCATGCACCTGGTGACGCACGGCTTCTTCAAGGCCGGCCTGTTCCTCGGCGCCGGTTCGGTCATGCACGGCATGAACGACGAGGTCGACATGCGCCGCTACGGCGGACTGCGGAAGTACATGCCGGTCACCTTCATCACCTTCGGCCTCGGGTACCTCGCGATCATCGGCTTCCCGGGCCTGTCCGGCTTCTTCTCCAAGGACAAGATCATCGAGGCGGCCTTCGCCAAGGGCGGCACCGAGGGCTGGATCCTCGGCGGCGCGGCCCTGCTGGGCGCCGCCATCACCGCGTACTACATGACGCGCGTGATGCTGATGACGTTCTTCGGCGAGGAGCGCTGGCGCAACGCCCCGACGCCGTCCCCGGCCGCACCCGACGTGGAGCCCGCCGCCGAGACGCGCGGCGAGTACACCCCGCCAGACCCGCACGAGTCGCCGAAGGTCATGACGGTCCCGATGATCGTGCTCGCCTTCGGGTCGGTGTTCGCGGGCGCGTTCTTCGGCATCGGCGACCGGTTCCTGAACTGGCTGGAGCCCATCACCGGGTACGACCACGGCCACGCGCCGATCAGCGCCCTGACGGTCACGATCGCCACGGTGGCCGTGATGGTCGTCGGCGTGGCGATCGCCTGGGGCCAGTACGGGCGCCGCCCGGTCCCGGCCGTCGCCCCGCGCGGGTCGCTGCTCACCCGGGCCGCCCGGCGCGACCTGCTCCAGGACGACTTCAACCACGTGGTCCTGGTACGCGGCGGCGAGCACCTCACGCGCTCCCTGGTGTACGTCGACCACACCCTGGTCGACGGGGTCGTCAACGGGACGGCGGCCTCGTTCGGCGGTCTGTCCGGACGGATGCGCAAACTGCAGAACGGCTTCGCGCGGTCGTACGCGGTCTCGATGTTCGGCGGCGCGGCAGTCCTGGTCGCCGCGACCCTGCTGATGAGGGCGGTCTGATACCGATGTCCTTTCCTCTGCTGACAGCGACGGCGGCGCTCCCGGCCATCGGGGCGATCGCCACGGCCGCCGTACCGGCCGCGAAACGCACGGTCGCCAAATGGCTGGCCCTGCTGGTCTCGATCGCCACCCTGGTGCTGGCGATCGTCGTCCTGGTGCGCTTCGACCCGGGCGGCGACCGCTACCAGCTCACCGAATCGCACGCCTGGATCGCGGACTTCGGCGTCCGCTACGAGCTCGGGGTGGACGGCATCGGGGTCGCGCTGATCGCGCTGACCGCCCTGCTGATCCCGTTCATCATCCTCGCGGGCTGGCACGACGCCGACCCCCTGGAAACAGGCAGCAAGCGGTGGCGGCCGACGCAGGGCTTCTTCGCCCTGATCCTGGCCGTCGAGGCGATGGTGATCCTCTCCTTCGAGGCCACCGACGTCTTCCTCTTCTACATCTTCTTCGAAGCCATGCTGATCCCGCTGTACTTCCTGATCGGCGGCTTCGGGGACCGGGCCCACCAGCACGGCGAGCAGGCGGCCACGACGCAGCGTTCGTACGCGGCCGTGAAGTTCCTGCTCTACAACCTGGCCGGCGGTCTGGTCATGCTGGCCGCGGTGATCGGGCTGTACGTGGTCGCCGGGAACTTCTCCCTCACGGAGATCGCCGAGGCGCGGGCGAGCGGCTCGCTCGAGATGTCGGCGAGCACCGAGCGCTGGCTGTTCCTCGGGTTCTTCTTCGCCTTCGCGGTGAAGGCGCCGATGTGGCCGCTGCACACCTGGCTGCCCAACGCCATGCAGGAGTCCACCGCTCCGGTCGCCGTGCTCATCACGGCCGTCGTGGACAAGGTGGGCACCTTCGCGATGCTGCGCTTCTGCCTCCAGCTGTTCCCGGAGGCGAGCAAGTGGGCGACGCCCGTGATCATGGTGCTGGCCGTCATCAGCATCATCTACGGGGCGCTGCTCGCGGTGGGCCAGCGTGACATCAAGCGGCTGATCGCGTACGCGTCGATCTCGCACTTCGGCTTCATCATCATGGGCATCTTCGCGATGACCAGTCAGGGCCAGTCCGGGGCGACGCTCTACATGGTCAACCACGGGATCTCGACCGCCGTCCTGCTGCTGGTGGCCGGGTTCCTGATCTCGCGGCGCGGCTCCCGGCTCATCGCCGACTACGGCGGTGTGCAGAAGGTCGCGCCGGTCCTCGCCGGCACGTTCCTGATCGGCGGCCTGGCGACGCTGTCGCTGCCGGGACTGGCGCCGTTCGTCAGCGAGTTCCTGGTCCTGGTCGGCACGTTCACGCGTTACCCGGTGATCGGCGTCATCGCCACCTTCGGCATCGTGCTCGCCGCGCTCTACACCCTCGTCCTCTACCAGCGGACGATGACGGGCCCCCTCAAGCCCGAGCTTGCCAAGATGCCCGACCTGCGGGTGCGTGAGATCGCCGTGGCCGCGCCGCTGATCGTGCTGCTGGTCTTCCTGGGCGTCTACCCGAAGCCCGTCACGGACATCGTGAACCCGGCGGTGAAGCAGACCATGTCCGACGTACAGAAGAAGGACCCCCAGCCCGAGGTGGAGGCGGCCAAGTGAGCACATCAGCCGTCCACAGCCTGTGGACAACGGCGGCCGGCCCGATCTCGAAGATCGACGCGCCGAAGATCGAGTACGCCCAGCTCGCCCCCACCATGATCATCGTCGGCGCGGCGGTCGTCGGGATCCTGGTCGAGGGCTTCGTACCGCGCAAGTTCCGTTATTACGCACAGATGTTCGTCGCGACGGCCGCCCTCGTCTCCGCGTTCGCCGCGGTGGTGGCCCTCGCGGCCGACGGGTACGGCACGACCAAGGCGGGCATCGCGGCGATGGGCGCGATCGCCGTCGACGGCCCGGCCCTGTTCCTGCAGGGAACGATCCTGCTGACGGCCCTGGTCGGCCTGTTCACCTTCGCCGAGCGCAGGCTCGACCCGGAGGTGCAGGGCAACCGCGTCGACTCGTTCGCCGCGCAGGCCGCGGCCGTGCCGGGCAGCGAGAACGAGAGGAAGGCGGTCAAGGCCGGGTTCACCACCACCGAGGTGTTCCCGCTGCTGCTCTTCGCCGTCGCCGGCATGCTGGTCTTCCCGGCGGCCAACGACCTGGTGACGCTCTTCGTGGCCCTGGAGGTCCTCTCCCTCCCGCTGTACCTGCTGTGCGCGCTGGCCCGCCGCAAGCGGCTGATCTCGCAGGAGGCCGCGGTCAAGTACTTCCTGCTCGGTTCGTTCGCCTCCGCGTTCCTCCTCTTCGGCATCGCGCTGCTGTACGGCTACGCGGGCTCGATGTCGTACGCGAGGATCGCGCAGGTCGTCGACGGCACGGTCCAGGAGGTCGACCCGGCCCTCGTCAACACCATGGGCAACGACGTGCTGCTGCTGGTGGGCGCGGGTCTGCTGATCATGGGCCTGCTGTTCAAGGTCGGTGCCGTCCCCTTCCACATGTGGACGCCGGACGTGTACCAGGGCGCGCCCACGCCGGTGACGGGCCTGATGGCGGCGGCGACCAAGGTGGCGGCGTTCGGCGCCCTGCTGCGGGTGCTGTACGTCCTGCTCCCCGGTCTGCGCTGGGACTGGCGGCCGGTCATGTGGGCCGTGGCCATCGTCACCATGCTGGGCGGCGCGATCTTCGCGATCACCCAGACCGACATCAAGCGGCTGCTGGCGTACTCGGCGATCTCGCACGCGGGCTTCATCCTCGCGGGTGTCATCGCGGCCACGCCGGCCGGCATCTCCTCCGTCCTCTTCTACCTGGCGGCGTACTCGTTCGTGACGATCGGCGCGTTCGCGGTGGTGACGCTGGTGCGGGACGCCGGGGGTGAGGCGACGCACCTGTCCAAGTGGGCGGGGCTCGGCCGCCGTTCGCCCCTGGTGGCGGCGGTGTTCGCGGTGTTCCTGCTCGCCTTCGCGGGCATTCCGCTGACCTCCGGCTTCGCCGGGAAGTTCGCCGTGTTCAAGGCGGCGGCGGAGGGCGGCGCGGTGCCGCTGGTCGTGGTCGGTGTGATCGCGTCGGCGATCGCGGCGTTCTTCTACATCCGGGTGATCGTCCTGATGTTCTTCAGCGAACCGCGGCCCGAGGGCCCGACCGTCGCGGTGCCGTCGCCGCTGACGATGACGGCGATCGGACTGGGCGTGGTGGTCACGGTGGTGCTCGGTGTGGCGCCGCAGTACTTCCTGGAGCTGGCGGGCGACGCGGGAGTGTTCGTGCGCTGACCGGGCGTCCGCCACGACAGGGCGGCCCGGTACCCGCTCGGGGGGTACCGGGCCGCCCTGTCGTGGCGGGGACGGGCCGACGGGGCCTGTGGACAACTCCGGGGTTGTCGGTGCGGGCACCTATGGTGGGCACAGCGGACGCAGTGGACGCAGCGGGCACAGTGGGCACCGCGGACGCAGTGGTCGAGAGTGGACGAGCGTGGTTGTACGGGGGGACGGGACGATGGGCGGGACGGGCGGTAGTGGCGGGATGGCAGTGATGGAGAGCGAGGCGCGGGCCACGCTGCAGCGGGTGTTCGGGTTCGAGGCCTTCCGCGGTGAGCAGGAAGCGGTGATCGAGCATGTGATCGCGGGCGGGGACGCCGTGGTCCTCATGCCGACCGGTGGCGGCAAGTCCCTGTGCTACCAGATTCCGGCCCTGGTCAGACCGGGTACGGGAGTCGTCGTCTCCCCGCTGATCGCGCTGATGCAGGACCAGGTGGACGCGCTGCGGGCGCTCGGTGTGCGTGCCGGGTTCATGAACTCCACGCAGGACTTCGACGAGCGTCGTGCGGTGGAGGCCGAGTTCCTGGCGGGCGAGCTGGATCTGCTGTATCTCGCGCCGGAGCGGCTGCGGCTGGACAGCTCGCTGGAGCTGCTCTCGCGGGGGAAGATCTCCGTCTTCGCGATCGACGAGGCGCACTGTGTGTCCCAGTGGGGACACGACTTCCGGCCGGACTACCTCACGCTGTCACTGCTCGGGGAGCGCTGGCCGGACGTGCCCCGGATCGCGCTCACCGCGACGGCCACGCATGCCACGCACCGGGAGATCACCGAGCGGCTGGCCATGCCGGACGCCCGGCACTTCGTGGCGAGCTTCGACCGGCCCAACATCCAGTACCGGATCGTGCCGAAGGCCGACCCCAAGAAGCAGTTGCTGGGCTTCCTGCGCGAGGAGCACGCCGGCGACGCGGGCATCGTCTACTGCCTCTCCCGCAACTCCGTCGAGAAGACAGCCGAGTTCCTCAGCCGCAACGGCATCGAGGCGGTGCCCTACCACGCGGGGCTGGACGCGGGGACGCGCGCCGCGCACCAGGCCCGTTTCCTCCGGGAGGACGGCCTGGTCGTGGTGGCGACCATCGCCTTCGGGATGGGCATCGACAAGCCGGACGTCCGGTTCGTCGCCCATCTCGACCTGCCCAAGTCCGTCGAGGGCTACTACCAGGAGACGGGCCGCGCCGGCCGCGACGGGCTGCCGTCCACGGCCTGGATGGCGTACGGACTGGGCGATGTCGTCCAGCAGCGCAAGCTGATCCAGTCCGGCGAGGGGGACGAGGCCTTCAGACGGCGGGCCGCCCAGCATCTGGACGCGATGCTCGCACTGTGCGAGACGGCCGGGTGCCGGCGTGGCCGGCTCCTGGCCTACTTCGGCCAGGACGACGCCGCTCCCGCGGAGTGCGGCAACTGCGACACCTGCCTCACCCCGCCGGAAACCTGGGACGGCACCGTCGCGGCCCAGAAGGTGCTGTCGACGGTGGTCCGGTTGCAGCGGGAGCGCGGGCAGAAGTTCGGCACGGTGCAGATCGTCGACATCCTGCTGGGGAAGCGCACCGCCAAGGTCATCCAGTTCGACCACGACCAGCTGTCCGTGTTCGGGATCGGTGAG
Organism: Streptomyces sp. TE5632; assembly: GCF_054061295.1. Lineage (NCBI taxonomy): Bacteria > Bacillati > Actinomycetota > Actinomycetes > Kitasatosporales > Streptomycetaceae > Streptomyces > Streptomyces sp. TE5632. Next base: position 3,173,518 of record NZ_JBSSEA010000003.1, read on the forward strand.
GACCTCAGTGAGGGCGAGTGGCGGGGTGTGGTCCGGCAGTTGCTGGCCCAGGGACTGCTGGCGGTCGAGGGCGACTACGGCACGCTGGTGCTGACCGAGGCCAGCGGGGCGGTGCTGCGTCGCGAGCGTGAGGTGCCGCTGCGCAAGGAGCCGAAGAAGCCGGTGACCTCCCGGTCGGGGTCGTCGGGAACGTCGGGCTCCGGGCGGGGCAAGGCCAAGGCCGCTGCGGCCGAGCTGCCCGAGGAACTCGTGCCGGCCTTCGAGGCGCTGCGCGCCTGGCGTGCCGAGCAGGCCCGTGAGCAGGGTGTCCCCGCGTACGTCATCTTCCACGACGCCACGCTCCGGGAGATCGCCACGCTCTGGCCCGGTTCGGTGGCCGAGCTCGGCGGGATCAGCGGGGTGGGCGAGAAGAAGCTCGCGACGTACGGGGAGGGCGTACTGGCGGTGCTGGGGGCGCTGGGCCGGGCGGCCGGGGGCCGAGACCCGCGCCGGGTCGCAGGGCACGGCTGCGGACGCCACCGGTTCCGCGCCGGACGACTGGCCCGAGATGGACGCCGAACCGGAGCCGGACGACTGGATGTAGCCCGTCACCGGACAGGTCCTGGTGCCGGCCGCGTCCCCGACCTTGCGGGGCAGTACACCTAGGACAGGGCGGTGAGGCCCGGGGCGAAGGTGATCAGCAGGGGGATGAGGGGGACCAGGGCCGCCGCTGTCGTCGTCAGGGCGCGGTCACGGCGGCCGAGGCGGGGCGGGGGCTTCAGCAGGCGGTCGACGCGTTCGCCGAGCAGGCGGTGGCTGGAGGCGCAGGACAGGACGCCACGGTGCTGGTTGAGCTCGATCAGCGCCAGTGCCGTGGTCAGGTGGCCGCAGCGGCGGGAGGCGGTGTCGTCGGCGGCCAGTTCGACCAGGCGGTGGGTCTGGTCGCAGAAGTGGGTGAACAGCGGGATGCGGGGGAAGCCGGTGGCCAGCGCGGTGGAGAGGTGCAGCAGCCAGTCGTGATGGGCGCGGGCGTGGCCGCGTTCGTGGGTGAGGACGGCGTCGATCTGGTGGTCGGTGAGGCGGCGCAGGGCACCGGTGGTGACGATCAGCTGGGGCGGGCTGCCCGGCATCCACCAGGCGTCGGGGTACTCGTCCTCCAGCACCAGCAGGGGGCCGCGGGCGGCGGGGAGGCCGGCGGGCAGGTCGGGGGCGCGTTCCAGCAGATGTGCGCGGGCCTGGGCGCGGCGCCGGCGGGCGTCGACCAGTTCCCGTACGAGCATGGCCGTGGTCCAGGCGGCACCGCAGGCCAGCAGCAGGGTGAGGGCGGCCATCCACGGCGAGGCGGCGGACAGGTCGTACGCCGCGGTCACCGCGGGCGGGGCCGGCGCGAAGAGCTGGGCGCGGACGGTGCCGAAGACGGCCGCGGCGCCCAGGGCGAGGGCGGTCACGCAGCACAGCAGGACCGTGGCGACGAGGCACTGCCAGACCCACAGGGCGACCACCGGTTCCCGCTCCGGCCAGTCGGCCCGGGTCAGCGCGCGAGGGACGGGCCCGGCGGCCGTCACGGCGACAACGCTCAGCAGGAGCAGGCAGAGGGTCATGCCAAGGGCTCCGGATCCTGTCGGCAGAGGGGGACTTCGGATCGTGCGGGACGTGCGGGAGCCGCACACCGCCCGACACCAAGTATGACGGCGAAGGGCGGCGTGAGGCAGGGGGCGACGAAGATCGAAGGGCACGCGGAAGGACACCCTGCGGGAGGCGACCCCGGGATCGACGGGATCGACGGGATCGACGGGATCGGCGGGAGCGACCCAGCCCGGTCGCCGGGATCAGCCCGCGGGCGTCACCCGTCCCGTGACCTCGCCGAGGCCGACGCGGACACCGTCCGGCCCCGGGGCCCAGGCCGACAGGGTCACCACGTCGCCGTCCTCCAGGAACGTCCGCTTGACGTCGGGGAGTTCGAGGGCGTCCCGCCCGTTCCACGTCAGTTCCAGCAGAGACCCGCGCTCCCGCTCGGTGGGGCCGCTCACCGTGCCGGAGCCGTAGAGGTCGCCGGTGCGCAGGGAGGCGCCGTTCACGGTCATGTGGGCGAGCTGCTGGGCGGCCGTCCAGTACATGGTGGAGAAGGGGGGCTCGGAGACGACGTGGCCGTTGACGGCCACGGAGATCCGCAGGTCGTAACCGCCGGGTTCCTCGTCCGTGTCGTCCAGGTACGGCAGCAGCTCGTGAGTGCGCTCCGGTGGCGCCACCCGGGCTTCTTCCAGGGCGTCCAGGGGGGTGATCCAGGCCGACACCGAGGTGGCGAAGGACTTGCCGAGGAACGGGCCGAGGGGAACGTACTCCCAGGCCTGGACGTCGCGTGCGGACCAGTCGTTGAGGAGGCAGAGGCCGAAGACGTGGTCACGGAAGCCGCCGAGCGGTACCGGCCGGCCCCGCTCGGACGGCGTTCCGACCACGAAGCCGACCTCGGCCTCGATGTCCAGCCGGACCGACGGGCCGAAGACCGGGGCCGGGTCGGTCGGTGCCTTGCGCTGCCCCGAGGGCCGTACGACGTCCGTGCCGGACACCACCACCGTGCCGGAACGGCCGTGGTAACCGATCGGCAGGTGCTTCCAGTTCGGGGTGAGGGAGTCGGCCGCGTCGGGGCGGAAGATCCGGCCGACGTTCCGTGCGTGGTTCTCGGAGGCGTAGAAGTCGACGTAGTCCGCGACGTCGAAGGGGAGGTGCAGGGTCACCGAGGACAGCGGGTGGAACAGCGGCCCGACGGTCTCCCGGTGCGCCGGGACGGTCACCCAGGCCGTGAGCGCCCGCCGCACGTCGGACCAGGCCGTCCGGCCCGCCGCCAGCAGCGGGTTGAGGGTCGGGCGGGCGAGCAGGGAGGCGTACGGGGAGCCCAGGGCGTGTGCCGCCGCGCCGGCGTCGAGGACGTGATCGCCGAGCCGGACGCCCACCCTCTGCTCCGTCGAGCCGGGGGGAGAGAACACGCCGTACGGCAGATTGTGCGGGCCGAAGGGATCGCCCTCGGGGACATCGAAGGGGGGCATCGGGTGCTGCCTCGCTTTCGTGTGCGCAGGTGCTCTGGTGCTCTGGTGCTCTGGTGCTTCACGTGTCCGTGGTCGTGCCACACGTTACGGGTGTCGCGGTGGTCTTGGGCAGAGGCGGAGGGGCGGGTCCGGGGCGACGGGCGGTGGGGAGGCGGGTTCATGTGCCGCTTCCCCTTGCGTACCGGAAGTTATCCACAGGACGCGACGCAATCTTGACGGAGCGGTGCGAACGGGGCGACTCTGGGCGGGTGCCGGAAGGCCTCGGGGAGGGGGCGTTCCGATGGCACATCAGGGGGACGGATGGCCATAGGGGAGGCCGGTCCGGGCTCGGCGCGCTCTGGCTCGCAGTCGAAGAGGCTGGAAGAGGTCATGCGCGGCCGGCTCGGCCGGGAATGTGTGTACGTGCCGTCATGCAGGTTCGGGCTGTTCGTGGCGTTGCGCCACTGGTGCCCGCCCGGCGGCAGGGTGTTGATGTCGCCGGTCAACGACGACGTCATCTTCTTCGTGGTGCTCGCGGCGGGGCTGCGCCCGGTGCAGGCGCCGCTGAACCCGCTCGACGCGTCCATCGACACCGACGCCGTGCCCGACGAGGTGTGGGGCTCGCTGTCCGCCGTACTGACCACGAACCTGTACGGCAACCCGGATCCGGCACCGGAACTGCGGTCCCGCTGCGATGCGTTGGGCATCCCGCTGTTCGAGGACGGGGCGCACGCCATCGGCAGCGAGGTGGGCGGGCGGCCGGTCGGGGCCTGGGGCGATGCGTCTGTTTTCAGCCTTTCCAAGCACGTCGGCGCCCAGACGGGGGGCATCCTCTCGCTGGCCGACCCGGGCCGGAGCGCAGCGGTGCGGGAGGCCTGCGCCGAACTGCTCGCCCCGCGCCGGATGGCGTCCGAACTCACCTATGCGGTCCGGCCGTACGCCGAGGCCGCCGTGCGGAGGCTCGGGCTGCGCCGGGCGGCCTGGGCCGCGATGGGGCTGCTGGGGCTGACGGAGCGTGAGGGGATCCGCATGCCACTGCGTCCGGACGCGCTGGCCGACGCGGTGCGCTCCGCCCCGGATCTGGCCGCGCACGATCCCTGGGTCAGGGTCGACATGCACGACTACCGGCTGGAGCCCGGCCCCGTGCGCCTGCGCCGGGTCCGGCGCGGGCTCGGGCGGCTGGACGACGTACTGGCGGCCTCCCGCGCGGGTACGGAACTGCTGCTGTCGACGCGGTGGGCCGGGCCGCGTCCGGGCGGTGCGACGCAGCCGCTGTTCCGGGTGCCGCTGCTCGTGGCGGACCGGGACGCCGCGATCAAGGCGCTGGCACGGCGCGGCCTCGTCGTCGGCTACCTCTACGATCCGCCCCTGGACGACTACGCGGGAGCGGCGTTCACGGACCCGTCGCCCGCGCCCGAGGGCGCTCGCTGGTTCGCGCGGCACGCGCTGCCGGTGGACCCGCTGCGGGCACGGGAGGCCGTCGAGGTGCTGGAACGGTCCGGGGCACGGCCGGCCGAGCCGCCCGAGGCGTGGGCCGAACCGGAGGCACCAGCGGCATCGGAGGGGCCGGAGGGGCCGGCGCGGCGCGGGGCGGTACGGCCGGGGAACACGGCGAGAGGGCTGGGGCCGCCCCGTGACTGAGATCCAGGTGCACGAGCCCGCCGTGGTGCGCAGTGGCGGCGGCCCCGAACCTGCCGACCACAAGCCCGGCTCCGACTCGCTGTTCAAGAACGCCTACTTCCTGATGCTCAGCACCGGAGTGTCCGCGGTCCTCGGGCTGGGCTTCTGGCTCGTGGCAGCGCGCTACTACTCAGAGGAGGCGGTCGGCCAGGGCTCCGCCGCCATCGCCGCGATGCGGCTGCTCGCCAGCATCACCGCGACCACGATGATCGGTGCCGTGGTCCGCTTCGTGCCGCGTGCCGGCCGCGAGACCGGGCGCCTGGTGTGGAGCGTGTACGGGGCGAGTTCGCTGGTCGTCGCCCTGGCCGCGGGCGTCTTCCTGCTCACACTGGATCTGTGGGGCGCGTCGTACGAACCCCTCGGCACACCGCTGGCGGGCGCGCTGTTCGTCGCGGCGTGCGTGGCGTGGGCGCTGCTCACCCTGCAGGACGGGGTGCTCACGGGCCTGCGGAAGACGGAGTGGGTGCCCGTCGGGAACGCCGTCTTCTCCACCGGGAAGCTGGTCCTGCTGGCCGTCCTCGCGAGCGCGCTGCCGGTACTGGGCATCTTCGTGTCCTGGGCCGTCGCGATCGCGTTCTCCACGCTGCCGCTCGGCTGGCTGATCTTCCGCCGGCTCATTCCGCGTCAGACCGCCGCCGACCGTGACCGGGAACCGCCCAAGGTCCGGGACATGGGCCGCTTCCTGGCCGGAGACTCGCTCGGCGCCCTGTTCAGCCTGGCGATGATCAACCTGCTGCCGGTGATGGTCGCGGTGCGCTTCAGCGCCGCCGACAACGGCTACTTCTACGTGGCGTACACCGTCGGCGGCACCATGGAGTTCATGGCCATCAACATGGCCTCGTCGCTCACCGCCCACGCCTCGCACGACCCACGGCAACTCGCGGACGGCGTCCGGGGGGCACTGCGCCGGATGACGTTGCTGCTGGTGCCGGTGGTGCTGGTGCTCGTGGTCTTCGCGCCGCAGATCCTCACCCCGTTCAGCGCGGACTACGCCGAGCACGGCTCGGCCGTGCTGCGGCTGCTCGCGCTCGGGGCGCTGCCCCGGGTGGTCGTGGAGCTGTACATCGGGGTGCTGCGGGTGCAGGGGCGCACCGGTGTGCTCGCCGCCCTCCAAGGGGCCATGTGTGTGCTGGTACTGGGCAGCGCGGCAGTGCTGTTCAGCCCCGCGGGGATCGCGGGTGCCGGGTGGGCGGTGCTGATCAGCATGACGTTGATCGCCGTCGTCTCGGTGTTCGGACTGCGGTCGGCGCTGCGCGGCACGCGCGGCGGGCCCCTGGAGCAGGACGGGCCGGACCGGGCCGGCCTGGCCCCCGCCGGGTCCGCCTACGGCACCCGCTGGGCGAAGCTGAACGCCACCGCCGGGTACGGCACGGGCTGGGCCCGCCGGGCCGCCTACGAGGACGGGGAAGATTCCGGGCAGGGCGGCGACGACACCGTCACGTTGTTCATCGGCCGCCCCGGTTACGAACGGGAGGCGCTCCAGGCGGACACGCTGGCGTTCATCGTGCGGTCCCGCCCCGCGGACGCGGACGCGTATGGGGACGCGGAGGAGGACACCGGTCCCGGGACGGGGAAGGGGGGCGGGGAGTCGCCCACTCCACGGGACGCACCGGGCCGGGACGACGAACCGCATGAGCGGCATGGGCCGAAGAAGCAGGAGGAGCAGGAGGAGCCGAAGAAGCAGGAGGAGCCGAAGAAGCAGGAGGAGCAGGAGGAGCGGAGGGAGCGGTCCGCACGAGACGCGCCGCAGGTCGCAGTGGAGGACACTCACCCCGTCTGGTCCGGTGCACGCCGTGTGGTCCCGTCGTCGTCGACCGGTGACGAGACCGAGCGGCGCCTGCGTGACGTCCTCTGGGTGCTGCTCGGACTCGCCACCGTCGTCTTCTGGGTGTCGGTGCGCTCGCTGCCCTGGTTCGGCGGATCCGGGTGGGAGGAACCGGGGGAACTGACGGGGAGCCTGTTGCTGGAAGGGCTGCCGCTTTCGGCGCTCGCCGCCGGGGGAGTGCTGCTCCTGGTCTTCGTCGCCTCGGTGACGCTGTGCACGCGACCCGACCCCTGGCTCCCCGGCACCGCGCTGGGCTCCGCACTGCTCGCCCTGTACGCCGCGCCTGTCGTCCTCGGCTGGGAACCACGGCCGGTGGGTGGGGCGTTGTACTCGCAGACGGCCGTGTTCCTCGCGGACGCGATGGGACTCGCCGGTCCCGAGCCCCTGTTGCGCTGGACACCGCCGGTCTGCCAGTTGCTGTGTCTCGTCCCGCTGTGGCTGCTGTCGGCGCGCGCGGGCAGCAGGCTGTCCTGGCCGGGGCGCTGGGGGGCGCTGTATCTCATCGCCGTGGCCGGCTGGGTGTGGCGGGACGCGCTCGCACCGGTGGCCCCGCCCCTGCTCGCCGCGCTGCTTCTCCTGCTGCCGCTCCTCCTCCTTCCGCCGCGGCGCCGTGCCGTGTCGGCGACGCGGCCGCCCGACCGTGGACAACCGAACGGCTGAACCAACGACTGACCGAAACGACCGATCACGTTCTGGAGCCGAACCGCCAGGGGGGAACCACCGTGCGTCCGCCAGCCACTCCACGCGAGAGACCCGCGTCCGAGCCCGCACCGAAGAGCACACCGGCGTCGGTCACCCCTGCTGGACCGCATGCGCGGACCGATTCGCAGACCGATGCGCGGACCGATCCTTCCTCGGAGTCGTCGGCACCCGCCCACGAGCCCGTGACGGACCTTTCCGACCTGCCGCCCCTCTGGTCCGCGCCCCGTCTCCTCGCGCTCCGGCCCGCGGTACCGCTGGTGACGGCGCTGGCGCTGTGGCTGTACGCGGTCCGGCACACCGACGTGTCGCACCTCGACGACTACGGCCTGGTCACCGCGCTCCACCCGAGCTTCTGGGCCGGCCTCGCCGTGCTCACCGCCGGCTTCTGGTTCACGGTCCGCGACCGGCGGCGGCCCGGCGGCTGGCCGGCTGCGTATGTGCTCGGCCTGCTGGTGATGGAGCGGGCCACCCAGGCCGTGCTCTATCCGACCCCGCTGTACGCCTGGGCGTGGAAGCACGACGGCGTCGTCGACCACCTGCTGACGGCCGGCGGCCTCCAGAGCGCCGACCAGATCGGTGACATGGCGGTCTACGACCAGTGGCCGGGCTTCTTCGCCGCGCAGGCCGCGTTGGTGCGGCTGCTGGGCGTGGACTCGGCGGCGATGTACATGGCGTGGTGGCCGCTGGCGTCCAGCCTGATGCTGCTGCTCCCGCTGCTGCTGATCTACCGCACCTTCACCGAGGACCGGCGACTGATCTGGACCGCGGTCTGGCTCTTCCACGTCGCCAACTGGGTGGGCCAGGACTACTTCTCCCCCCAGTCCGTCGCCTTCGCGCTGTATCTCGGTGTGCTGGCCGTGGTGCTGCGCAGGTACGGCCGTTCCGGTGAGGGCGGCGGGCGGCGCGGGCAGGCCGTCTGGACCGCCCTCGTCACCCTGCTGGTGACGGCGATCGTCATCTCGCACCAGCTCACACCCGGCATGCTGGTCGTGTCGCTGCTCGCGCTGTGGCTGCTGCGCCGCCACCGGGACTGGGTTCCGGTGGTCACCACGGTCGTCATCTTCCTGGCCTGGTGCCTGACGGCCGCGCTGCCCTTCCTGTCCGCCGCGCTGCCGGACATGATCCGCGCGGTGGGCGACGTCGGCGGCAACGTCGAGACGGGGTACGGCGCCACCCCGACCGGCACCGGAGCGGTGGCGACCTCGTGGGCGGCCCGGCTGCTGTCGGGTTCCGTCCTGCTGCTGACGGCGGTCGGAGTGTGGCGGCAGCCCGTGCTGCGGTACCGCGCGATGCCGCTGCTGGTGATCACGGCGGCACCGCTGCCGATGTTCGTGGCGAGCAGCTACGGCAGCGAGATGATCTTCCGGGTGCTGATGTTCATGCTGCCCGGCGTCGCCTTCTTCGGCGCCGCCGCACTGCTGCCCAAGGTGCGTACCCTCGCCGCCGCCGAGGCGGCGGCGGAGGCGGCGGCCGAGGCCCGCCGGAAGGGCGAAGCCCGTGCGCGCCACGGCTTCGGTTTCCGTACCGGCTTCGGCGTCCGGGTCTGGGGCCCGCCACTGGTGCTGCTCGCCGGGACCCTGGCGTTCGTCCCGAGCTACTCGGGCAAGGACAGGATCAGCTACTTCCCGCCGCAGGAGGTGGCCCTGGTGCGGCAGCTCTTCGACGAGGCGCCCGAGGGCTCGCTGGTCGTCGCCGCCAACCGCAACTACCCACTCGCCTACGCCTCGTACGGGAGTGTCGACCACTACTGGTTCCTCGAGGACGACCGGAGGCACGTCGACGAGATCGTGCGGGACCCGGCCCGTACCCTCGCCACCGACATGGCCGGGGTGGAGCGTCCCGCTCGGGCCTACTTCCTGTTCACCCAGGGCCAGTTGGCCAACTCCGAGATGAACGGTCAGCTCACCGGGGCCCAGCTGGACCGCGTCCGGGAGTCCGTCGCCGCGTCGCCGCGGTTCCGGCTGGTGGCGGAGACCGGCGCGGGAGCGGTCTACGAGCTGAGACAGGGCGAGGACGACGGAGCAGAGGACGACGGAGCAGGGGAAGACGGAGCAAAGGGGGCGGGGCGATGACACCGCAGGACTTCGTGATCAGGATGCTCCCGCCGTTCGGCGGCTGGCTGGCGCTGGCCGCGCTCGCCCTCCCCGGCGGATCGCCGCTGCGGGGTGCGGCCGTCGTCGTCTTCCTGGCGGCGGGGCCCGGCGCCGCCCTGGTCGGCCTCTGCGGGCCCGCCCTGCGCATACGCGCGGCGCGGGGACCCGTCGAGCGGCGCGCCCCCGACTTCGCCCGCCACTCCGACCTGCTGGAACGACTGATGCTGGTCGTGTTCGTCAGTATCGGCGCGGTGATGATCGTCGCGACGGTGCTGATCGCCACCCATGCTTTCAGCGCACAGCGCGTGCTGGTGGCCCTGACGCTGCTGACCACGCTCGCCGCGTTCCTCCCGCGGCTGCGTGCCTCCCCGCCGAGGACACGGAAGGGTTCCGTCCTGTGAGGTTCGCCCGTCCCTTTCACCGTATCGCCGCCGCCCTGCGCCGCGCCCGGCGCTCCACCGGCACGAACACCACTGCGCACCCGGGGCCCGGCCCCGGAACCGGTCGGCACCGCACACCCGGAGTCAGGCCGGCCGCGAACCGCCGGCGGCCGTTGATCACCTCCATCGTGGTCGTCTGCGCGGTGCTGGTCGCCGTACTCGCGCTGCGCGACGCCTCCGGGCCGTCCGGTTCGGAGCCCTCCGGGATGGGCGAGGAGTGCCGGCCCACGGAGCTGCTCGAACCGCCGTGCGGCGCCTGGTTCGGGGCGTTCGTGCCGCACGAACGGACCAACCTTGAGGACAGGGTGAAGGCCTACGAGCGACGAGTGGGCCGCAAGCTCGACATCGTGTACACGTACCACGACATGTCCCTGCGCGAAGGCGCCCGCAGGGAGGGGCAGTTGCTGAGCCCGGAGGAACAACGGGTCGGCGAGGACCGCATGCTGCTGCTGTCCTGGGAGAGCAAGTGGTGGGGCGGCACGAAGGCACAGCAGCCGACGTGGAAGGAGATAGCCGACGGCGACCTGGACGCGACCGTGATCGACGTCCAGGCCCGGCGCGTCAAGGACTACGGGCAGCGCACCGGGAAGAAGGTCTTCCTCTCCTTCGACCTGGAGATGGACACGCGCACCCCGGACAACGGCACGCCGGCCCAGTACGTGAAGGCGTACCGGCACATCCACGACCGGTTCCGGGAGCTGGGCGTGGACAACGTGGTGTGGACCTGGATCATCACCGGGTACCTGAATCACGGTGACCTGTTCAAGGGGATGTACCCGGGGGACGAGTACGTCGACTGGATCGGCTACAACCAGTACAACTACTACCGCTGCCACAAGACGGAGTGGCTGACCTTCGAGCAGACCCAGACGGCCACGCACGACTGGGTACGCGAGAACATCTCCGCCGACAAGCCGTTGATGCTCTCCGAGTTCGGCTCGGCGGCCGACGACTCGCGGCCGGAGCGGCAGGCCGAGTGGTATGCGCGGGTACCGCCCGTACTGAAGGGGCTGGACGGGGTCAAGGCCGCGCTCCAGTGGAACCACCGCGATCCCGGACCGCACTGCGATCTGGCCGTGGCCAACGAGGCGGCATGGGAAAGCCTGCGCGAGGTGGTGTCCGACCCGTACCTGAACCAGCCGACGAAGTGACGTGACCGGGCGGTCGCCCCGGAGCGACCGCCAAAGCGACCGCCGCAGCGACCGTCGAACGACCGCCGCAGCGACCGCCCGGTCCGTTCAGCCCGCGAACTCCGGTCCGCGCAGGGCCGTTCGGGCGTGCCGGTACCAGCGCCAGCCGATCGTCTTCGGGCCGTCGCGGTAGGGGGCGACCCGGGCGCCGCCGCCCGCCAGCCAGGTGGTGACGTCGGCGACGGTGTGGCCGCGGCGGACGATGAGGCGGGCGATGCGGTAGCGCTCGTCGCGGTCCGAGCTGAGCGCGTGCCGTACCGCGGTCGCCGTCCGGTAGCCGGCGCGGGACGCCATGGCCCTCACCCGAGGGCTGTTGTAGCCGTGCGGGTAGGCGAGGTGGGGGACCGGATGGCCGAGGGTGTCCTCCAGCGCGGCCTTGGAGTCGACCAGTTCGGCGCGCAGTCGCCCGGCGGTCAGCGTGTCCAACTGGGCGTGGCTGACCGTATGGCTGCCGATCTCCATGCCGGAACGTTCCAGCTCCGCCACCCGGTTCAGGGTCATCATCGGCGCCGGCGGAAGCAGGCTGCGGCCGTTCGGAGTGATGGCGCCGGTGGTGAGGTACGCGGTGGCGGGCAGGGCGCGTTCGGCCAGTGCCTCCGCGGTGGGGCCGGGCAGGTCCGCGAAACCGTCGTCGAAGGTGAGGAGCACCGGCCGGGGCGGCAGCGGTGCGCGCCCGGTCAGATGCTCGGCGAGAGCGCTGATGGTGACGGGCGTGCGGCCGCTGTCCACGACGGCGTCCAGATGGGCCGCGAACTCCCGGGGCGTGACGGTGAACTCGGCGATCCAGTCGGGCGGATCGTCCATCACGGCGTGGTAGAGGAACACGGGGATGGCCGCCGGGCCCTGCGACGACGCCGTCATCTCGCCCCCCTCCCCGTCCGGTTCCCTGCCGCCCGCCGGGCCCGCAGGTAGCCGAGCGGGCCGTACAGCATCCCCCTGCGCTGCAGACGCGAGAGGCGACGTGGCCAGGGATGCGTGCGGGTGTCGTGGTCGCCCGGCGCGGCCCCCCGATCACCGGGGGCACCGCTGCCACCGCCGGCACCCCCGCCGCCGGTGTCCCGTACGGCGGTCAGCCCGCGGGCGTGGGACAGCCCGCGGGGCACCCGGGCGAGGAACGCCGGCAGCAGCGCGGGCCGGTTGACCAGGATCGCGGTGAGGTAGGCGGTGAGCCCGGCGCCGTAGCCGAACGCCTGGGTCTCCAGGTCGGCCCAGGTCTCCCGGTGGTGGTGCCACACCAGCGCGCCGGGCGTGTAGTGGAGCCTGTGTCCCTGGGCGAGGACCCGGACGAACCCGTAGAGGTCGTCGCCGCCCCGGGCGGGCGTTCCGGCGCCGGTGGCCGGGTCGAAGCCGCCGACCCCGCGCAGTACCTCCGCACGGAACGCCATGTTCGCGCCGGATCCGAACCGACCCGCGGTGAAGGGGAACAGCGGCTCGTCGCGGGGCGGGTCCTCCGGGTCGTACGTCGTCGGGGTGAACCCCTTCGCGAAACCGCCGTGGCTCTCCAGCAGGACCTGGGCCGGGGTGCGGAGCCGGGCGGGCAGGATCAGGCCGGTGGCACAGCCGAGTCCGGGGTCGGCGGCGAAGGGCGTGGTCAGCTCGGTGAGCCAGCGGGGGTCGGCGACGACGTCGTCGTCGGTGAACGCGACCACCTCGCCGCGGGCGGCGGCGAGCCCGGTGTTGTGCGCGGTCGCGAGCCCGGGGACCGGCTCGCACACGTACCGCACGCGCTCCCCGTACTTCCGCTCCACCAGGTCACGCGTCTCGTCCGACACGGGCGCGTTGTCGACGACGACGATCTCGAAGCTCGGATGGTCCTGCGCGAGGAGCGAGTCGAGCGCGCGGGCGAGCTGTCCGGCCCGCTCCCGGGTGGCCACGACGACCGAGGTGTGGGGCGGCGGCGGTCCGGCGGCCACGGACCTCTCCGCGCCCCGCCCCTGCCCTCGCCCCTCGGCCGGCTCTTGGCCGTGCTCCTGCCGTGCGAGCACCGTCAGGACCGTTGCCGGATCGGCCCCCTTGGGCACCCGCCCCAGCAGCGTGCCCACCGGCCGGCCGGCTTGCCTGACCAGTACGAACACCTCTCCGTACGTCACCGGTGGGCTGCCCGGGCCGGGTCTGAGGGCGGTCTCCTCACCGTTCAGGTCCAGTTCGGCGACCTGAACCGCTCCGATGTCCAGGAACCGCCGTATCTCCTCCTGCGTACGTGCCGTGCGGGCCATGAGCCCTTCCCCTCCTCATGAACGGTCCTCATGAACGGTCCTCGCGAACGGTCCTTGCGAACAGCCCCTCATGACCGGCGCAGCCGCCCCGCCCCCTTCAACGCCCGCGACGCCAGCGACGCGAGACGCGGATGGGCGCGGACGAAGCCGTGCGCACGGCGTACGGGCTCGCGGCGCAGCAGGTGCAGCGCGGCGCCCAGGCCCGGACGCATCGCCTCCCCTTCGTAGACGGCGAGTTCGCCCGTCTTCAGCGAGTCCTTGTACTCGGCCGGGCCACGCCCCATGTCGAGCAGGCCGATGCCCTCGCGGGCCGCCGCCTCCGCCATGCGCAGATGCAGCACGAGCCCCGGCGAGTACTTCGCGAACTCCACGTCGTACGCCGGGAACCAGCAGGCCAGGACCGAGGCCGAGCGCAGGCCGAAGTGCGCGGCGACGGGGCGGTCCCCGGCGTACAGGACGGACAGTGTGCCCGTGCACTCCGGTGCCCGGGTCTCGGCCAGGCGGCCCACGAGCCGCGTGATCCACTCCTGTGCGAACCGGTCGCGCCGCCCGGTCCTGCGGTACTGGGCCGACTTCCACTCGATGAGAGCGCGCAGCGCGGCCGGTTCGCGTTCGTCGAAGACGAACCGCACCGGTCCGGCCGCCTGGCGGCCGAGCCTGCGCTCCTTGGCCAGTGTGGTCTTCAGGAACTTCGGCGACTGGGTGCGCAGCACGGACTCGTAGGTCTCGTAGCCCTTCTCCACGTCGATGACATAGGTGGCGTGCTCCTCGGCCGCGTGCGGGACGAACAGGGCCTGGCCCGCCTCCAGGTTGTCGAAGGCGAAGCTCGACACCGAGCAGGCGCGCAGCAGTTCACCGGTCTCCGGGGTGAGGCCCGGACGCAGGACGGCGCCCTGGCAGTCCGACACCCCGAGCCCGATCGCCCGGCCCTGCCCCCACGCGCCCCGCTCGTAGGGCAGGAAGCCGGCCGGTTCGGCGGACGCCCCCTCGTACAGGACCGCCACCCGGGCCTGCGGCCGCACCCGGGACACGGCGGTGGCGAACTCCGGTTCCATGAAAGGACTGCGTGGTGCGTCCGTCGCGGCGCGCAGCTCACGCCAGCGTTCCCGCTCCCCCTCGCCGAGCTCCTCGAGCCTCAGCACACGTGTGCGCCCACTGCTCACCTGACCCCCCGATCAAGTCCCCCCTGGACTCTTGGAAGGTACCGCCCGGGACCACCAGGACGGTAGGTAGCGGACCATGTTGTTGCCAAGTGGTGCAGAGGCCTTTAACAGGTCCGTACCCGCTGATGACGGAAACGGCCGGGTGCGCGGCTGCGGCGAGGCGGTTGCGCGGCTGTGGCGAGGCGGGCGCGCGGCGACGGCCCGGCGGCGGGGTGCGGAGGATAAGGGGTGCGGGTGTGCGGACGGAGGCGTTCCGGGTGAGGGTGAGTCGGGTGGGCACGGTGTCCGTATTCTCTGATCATGGCCGCACCCACCGATTGTTCACTCATCGCCACCGACCTGGACGGGACGCTGCTGCGCGGCGACGACTCTCTCTCCGACCGGTCTCTCGCCGCACTGGCGCTGGCGACTCGGGCCGGTGCCCGGCATCTCGTGGTGACGGGCCGCCCGGCGCCCGGAGTGCGGCCGCTCCTGGACAAGCTGGGGAGCACCGGGCTCGCGGTGTGCGGACAGGGCGCGCAGGTGTACGACGCCGGCGCGAACCGGCTGCTCCACTCCATCACGCTGGACCGGGAACTGGCGGAGACCGCGCTCGGCAAGATCGAGGCCGAGGTGGGGGAGGTGTACGCCGCGGTCGACCAGGACGGTGTCGACGGACTCACCCTGATCGAGCCGGGCTACCGGATGCCGCACCCGACGCTGCCCGCGGTCCGGATCGGACGACGGGACGATCTGTGGGTGCTGCCGATCACCAAGGTGCTGTTGCGTCACCCCTTTTTGAGTGACGACGAGCTGGTGGTGACGGCGCGTTCGGTGGTCGGTTCGCTGGCCACGGTCACCATGTCGGGACCGGGCACCGTGGAGCTCCAGCCGTGCGGTGTCACCAAGGCGACGGGGCTGGCGCTGGCCGCCGAGCACCTGGGGCTGAGCCGGGAACGGACCGTCGCCTTCGGCGACATGCCCAACGACATCCCGATGTTCCACTGGGCGGCCCACGGGGTCGCCATGGCCAACGCGCACCCCGAGCTGAAGGCGGTGGCCGACGAGGTCACCACGACGAACGAGGACGACGGCGTGGCCGTCGTCCTCGAGCGGTTGTTCGGCGGAACGGGCGGGGCGGGGCGAGGTGGCACGCGCCCCGACACGTGCCGTCCCGGCCTCCGCCCCGACGGGTGACCCCGTGGGCCGGGTGTGCCCCGGTGCGCCCGGACGTCTCAGTAGGCGCCGAAGACGTTGTCGATCGAGCCGTAGCGGTCCGCCGCGTAGTTGCAGGCAGCCGTGATGTTCGCGACCGGGTCGAACGGGTCGAAGGCCGTGCCGGGCACGTGGTACGCCCGGAAGGTCGGGTCGATGACCTGCAGCAGGCCCTTCGACGGGGTGCCGGCGACGGCGTTGGAGTCCCACAGGTTGATGGCCTGCGGGTTGCCGGAGGACTCGCGCATGATGTTGCGGTGGATGGAGTCGTAGCTGCCGGGGATGCCGTGCTGCGCCATGATCGACAGCGACTCGCGGATCCAGCCGTCGAGGTTGTCCGGGTACGCCGTCTCGGTGCCGGCGGCGGCCGGGGCGGCCGACACGGGGGCGGCGGGAGCGGCGGAGGCGCTGGTGGCGCCGAACACCGGAAGGGCGATCGCTGCGACGCCGGCGACGGCGAGGGAGCGGACGAGGCGGGTGCGGCCGAAGCGGCGCTGACCGGATGCGGGCATGGCGGGCATGGGTGCGTTCCTCTCCTACGCCTGCGAGGTGAGCTGTCGGGTTCGGGCGGGAGAGTGCCCGGCCGCGCCCCTGCGGGCATGGCTTCACCCCGAGCCGTCCCGGTGCGAACCGGTCCGGCGACCTACCTGGGTCCCCCGCTCCTGCCGTGCGTGAGTGAGTTGATCGACGGGTGGTGCGGGCGGCGGCAGGATTCGGCGTCCGCCCGACAGGCCGGGAACGTATGCGAGAGCGCATGTCGGGAACAAGTGCGAACGTCACGTATGACGCCGTTTGATCTTGCCTTGGGCTATTTGGGGGACTTGATCCTTTTCGGGTGCCGGCGGCCAACTCGCGTTCGGTGGAAGGGGAAGCGCCTGTGCGGGGGAGTCGCGGGCGTGTCGGGGTGCGCGTGACCGACCTCACTGGCCGCACCGCTCGGGCGCATTTTTCGCCAACGGGAAATCAATTGGTAATTGCGGCAAATCGGGCATCGGGGCAGGCGGGGTGGACCGTGTGTCGGGATGCGGTTCGGGGTGTGCCGGTGCGCGGGCGAGCTTCATCCGAAAAGTTGATGAATGTCCCTTACTGTCGACTGGTCGGAAACGATCTGATGGTGATCCGATATCGGAGGGCGCCATGGCGTGCCGTCCGCGCGTGCTCGGGTGAGTTTGGGGAATGTGGGTGCTGGCGGTGATCGAAACATGACCGGATACGCTGACTCGAGTGATGTCAGCGACCTGTCGACAACCAGCGACCTCTCGGTGAACGGTGCAGGACGTCTGAGCGCCAGTGGACACCAGCAGACAGGAGACCCCTCGTGACCGTCGTCGGGCCATTCGGGCTGAGCGTGCGGGACCAGGCTCTGGAAGCCGATGTCCGGGCCGGGATGACGGCTGTCGAGGAAGGGCTGCTCGAGGCCACCAAGAGTGAGGTCCCCTTCATCACGGGTGCCGCTCAGCACCTGGTGCGGGCCGGCGGCAAGCGGTTCCGGCCGCTGCTCGTGATGCTCGCCGCCCAGTTCGGCGACCCCCACGCGCCCGGCGTCGTACCGTCCGCCGTGGTCGTGGAGCTGACCCACCTGGCCACGCTGTACCACGACGACGTGATGGACGACGCGGGTGTGCGGCGCGGGGTGCCCAGCGCGAACACCCGCTGGGGCAACTCCGTCGCGGTCCTCACCGGCGATTTCCTCTTCGCGCGCGCCTCGCACATCCTGGCCGACCTCGGGCCGGAGGCCGTACGGGTGCAGGCGGAGGCGTTCGAGCGGCTGGTCTCCGGTCAGATCATGGAGACCGCGGGGCCGCAGGACGGCCGCGATCCGGTCGACCACTACCTGGACGTCCTCGGTGGCAAGACCGGCTCACTGGTCGCCGTCTCGTGCCGGTTCGGCGCCATGATGTCCGGCGCGGACGACGCGGTCGTGGACGTGCTGACCCAGTACGGCGAGCGGCTCGGGATCGCCTTCCAGCTCGCCGACGACGTGCTGGACATCGCCTCCGACTCCCACGAGTCCGGCAAGACCCCGGGCACCGACCTGCGCGAAGGCATTCCGACCCTGCCCGTGCTGCGGCTGCGCGAGCGAGCGGCCCGGCTGGGCCTGCCCGAGGACGTCGCGCTGTGCGAGCTGCTGGACTCCGACCTCGGTGACGACGGCCGGCACGCCGAGGCACTGCGACTGCTGCGCGCGCACCCCGCGCTGGAGCAGGCCCGCCGGGACACCGTGCGCTATGCGCAGGAGGCGCGCGCGGCGCTGGCGCCGCTGCCGGAGTGCGAGTCGAAGACGGCCCTGGTCGAACTGTGCGACGCGGTGGTGCACCGGGCCGGCTGACTCGCCCGCCGCCCCGACCCCTACTGGTCGGGGGAGGAAACACCTCCTCGTGTCATACCGCAGCAGTACACGGAGTTGAGTCCGGGGTCTGACGCTTCCTCTTGCGGTGTTTGGTCAGATGGACCATGACGGACACCACTCCTCACCGATTCGGGTGAGAATGGCGGCTCAGGGTGTGACTGGTGCGAGGAACACGAGACGCAGGCCGCCGCCGACCACGGAGGTAAGGCACACATGGCACCGTACGAATCCGACGACACGACGACCGCGGGGGCGACCCGCGAGCCGGGCGCGGGCCGGCGCAGGGCCGCGCGGTACATCGTCCCGGTCACGGTGATGGGAGTGGCGGCCGCGACCATCGGGCTCGTCCCCGCGATCGCGAACTCCGGCGACCCGGACCTGCCGGAGATCACCGCCGCGCAGCTCATCGAGAAGATGGCCGAGTCGGACACCGAGCAACTGTCCGGCACCGTGAAGATCACCACCGACCTCGGCCTGCCGGACCTCGGCGGCCTGGAGAGCAGCCTGGCCTCCGGCGCCCTGGACCGCGGCGAGGGCGGCTCGTCCGCCGACCCGTCCGCGAAGCTCACCGAGCTGGCCTCCGGTACGCACACCCTGCGCGTCGCGGTCGACGGCCCCGACCGGCAGAAGGTGTCACTGCTCGAGAACGCCGCCGAGTACAGCCTGATCCACAACGGCAAGGACGTCTGGGGCCACGACAGCGCGTCCAACGAGGTCTACCACGGCACCGCCGACGAATCCGCCGAGGGCGAGGACCGGAAGCAGCCCCCGGCCATGCCGAAGGACTTCGCCGAGGAGGCGCTGAAGGCGGTCGACGACACCACGTCCGTCACCGTCGACGGCACCGCGCAGGTGGCCGGCCGCGACGCCTACAAGCTGGTCGTCAAGCCCAAGCAGTCCGGTTCCACGGTCGGTGCGATAAGCATCGCGGTGGACCACAGGACCGGGACACCGCTGAAGTTCACGCTGACCCCGGCGAGCGGCGGCGCCGCCGTCGTGGATGTCGGCTTCACCAAGGTCAGCTTCGACCGGCCGGCCGCGTCGACCTTCGACTTCACCCCGCCCAAGGGCGCCAAGGTGACCGAGGAAGGCGCCCTGGAGGACGGGAAGAAGGGCGGGAAGCCCACCGGCAGGCCGGAGGGCGCCCCGAAGACCGAGGAGGACCTCTCCAAGGGGCTCGACGGGCTGAAGATGCTCGGCGAGGGCTGGAACTCCGTCGCCACCTTCGACACCGGAGCCGAGGGGGGCCTGCCGACCGGCTCCGAGGGCGGTGACCTCGGCGGCTTCCTCGGCTCGCTCGGCGACCAGGTGAAGGGCGAGTTCGGCACGGGCACCGTGTTCAGCACCCGCCTGGTCAACGCCCTGTTCACCGAGGACGGCAAGGTCTACGTCGGTGCCGTCACCAAGGACGCGCTGGTGAAGGCCGCCAACGAGGCGAAGTAACAGGGGAGGCAACGGGGGAAGCGGGTCCCGGGACCTCATGACGAGGCGACCGGGGCCGGCTCGGCAGGGCATCACGGGGGAACGAGGAGCCGGTGGGCGAGGCGGCCCGTAAGCCGAGCATCACACGATCGGGTCAACCCCCCCTTGTGCGCGCCCCCGGCAGGCAGTTGACGACCCCACCGCGCCGGGCGGTGGCCGCCGCTCCGCCGCCAGTGCCACGGCGAGCAGCAGCGCCTCCCGCCCGTGTGGTGCCACCAGTTGGAGCCCGGCCGGGCAGCCGTCACCGCCGAACCCGGCCGGGAGGCTCAGCGCGGGGTGCCCGCTCACGTTGAACGCCCAGGTGAGCGCGGTGGAGTAGACGTCACCGGGACCCTCGTGGCCGTGCGGCGCGGTGGGCGCCGTGGGCGTCAGCAGCAACTCGGCGTGGGCGAAGAGGCGGGCCAGGCGCCGGTCGTTCGCCACCCGAACGCGGTGAGCCTCGGCGAGGTCGGGGCGGGACCCGCCGGGCGCGCGCAGGGCGAGCCAGGCCGGCGCGGGGTCCAGGAGCAGCGGGGGCTGCGCCGACTGTACGGGCCGCGGGGCTCGCGGGGGCCGTACGAGGCGTACGGCCCCGGCGTCGACGAGCCGTACGACTCCGGCCTCGACGAGCCGTTCGACCGCGGCTCGGGCCAGCGCGACGGGCTCCTCGTCGGGATCGGCGAAGCCGAGGTCGGGGGACCAGATCGCGGTGCGGGGGCCGGGCTGCGGCACCTCGACGGCGGTGGGCGGTGGCGACACCGCCCGCCACCAGGCCGCCGCGTCCGCTGCCGTCCGGGTGAGGACGCCGGGTGCCGCGAGACCCGTGCGGTCCGGCGACGGGAGGCGGCCGTTGGTGACCTTCAGGCCGACGACTCCGCACCACGCAGCCGGGATGCGTACCGATCCCGCACCGTCGCTGCCCGTCGCCAGCGGCACCAGCCCCGCCGCCACCGCGACCGCGGCCCCGGCCGAGGAACCGCCCGGAGTGCGGTCCGCCCGCCACGGGTTGACGGTCCGTCCGTGCGCGCCGAGCCCCCAGGTCTGCCAGGGGGTGCCGGGCCCGGGTACGGCGGTGGCGCCCACGGCGACACCACCGGCCGCGAGCAGCGGACCCGCCACCCGGAGCCCGTGCCGCCCCTTCACGGCGATCGGCACCCCGGCCAGCGGCAGCCACTCGCCCGAGCCGGGTGGACCCGCACCGACCCGGGCGTCCACCTCGGCCGCCCGACGCAGCGCCTCCTCGGCCCACACCTCGGTGAACGCGCACAGCACCGGATCGGCCCGCTCGATCCGCGCCAGCGCCTCCGCGACCGCATCGACGGCCCGCAGCCTCCGAGCGCGCACCGCGGCGGCGATCTCCGCCACCGTCTCGGACCGTGCCTCGGCGCGGGTCAGCGCAGTGGTCCCGTCAGGCGGGCAGGCGGGAGGCGGCCGCTGTCGTGACCGCCGTGGACCGCGGTCGCCGGGCCTCGGGTCCGGGTCTCCGGTCCCTGCCGCATGCCTGTACGCATGCCCCTCTCCTGCCACGTCACCCGGATCCTCATGCCGGCCGACAGGCGTGGAACCGGGCGGAAGGTCGTTGGGACGAGCCTGTGACAACGCGGTGACGTGAGAAACGGGGATATGGGGACAGACTCGTCGGCAGGTTCACGACCCGAATGAGGGGACGATGGCGCGACTCAGCCGCGAGAAGAAGCGGGAACAGCAGCAGGCCGCACACGCGGCGAACCGTGCGGCAGTGCCGATCGACGTCCATGTCCCCGCCCCTGCGGCGGGTGCCGGCTCACGGAAGGCGTCGGTCGGCGGGGTACTGGTGGTCGCCGGACCCGGCGAGGAGGTGCAGCAGGCGGTGCTGAACCGCCTCCACCGCATCGCCGTCGCCTCGGGACACGCCGTCCTCGCCAGCATCCACGACGAGTGCACCGGGTACGTCGTCCCGCTCCGGGTCGACCCCGACGGCGCCAGCCACTTCGCCGGAGAACCGGTCCCCATGGAGCCGTCGGCACCTACCCCGGCTCCGGCGTCGGCCCCGGCTCCGATTCCCGTGCGCGACGGCGCACCCGCCTTCCGGCCGCGGCCGGTGCCCGAGTCGGGGGAAGCCGTACCTCCCGGCACGGTCGTGCCGCCGATGGGCGAGTTCGGCCCGCCCCCACTCATGGGCACGAGGCCGCATCCCGCCCCCGAAGCGGACCACCTCCGGTACCCGGCACCCGCTCGAACACCGCAGACGCCTCAGGCACCCCTGATACCTCCGGCGCCCTCAGCGCCTCCCACACCCCCGGCCGACCGGACGCCGGACCCGCTGCCCTCGGCCGGCCGGACACCGCCCCCGGCCCCGGGGGCCGCCCCTCCCCGCACCCCCGAACCGGTTGCGGAGGCCGAGCCCGAACCCGCTCTCACCCCCGACCCCAAGCCGGCCCCGCCCCGCGGTTTCGACGCCGTGGCGGAGGCGGTGCTCGGGGACGAGCCGCCCGCCGTCCCGGGGGAGACCCGCTTGGCCGAGCCCATGGGACGGATCAACGAGGCCGTTCGGGCGGGCCGGATCGACACGGCGGCGCGACTGGCCGGGGAGACGGTGACCGAGGCGTCGCGGACGCTGGGGCCCGAGCACCCGGAGGTGCTCAAGCTGCGCGAGCTGTCCGCGTACATCGCCTACCTGGGTGACGAGCCGCTGCACGCCTTCCGGCTCTCCCTCGACCTCGCCGGGATCCACCGCAGGGCGGGCGACGCGGAGGCCGCCTACGGCAACGTCCGCAGCGCGGCCACCGCCTGGCGCGCGGTGCGCGATCCGCTGCGCGGGCTGGAGCTGGGACGCGGGCTGATCGAGCTGTGGACCGAACTCGCCGCCGAGGACGGCCCGGCGGCCGACGAGATCGAGGAACTGGAGTCCGCCCGCACCCGCATGGGCCGGCTGACCGACCGCGTCCGCGCCCGGCACGGGTGAGTGGGCGTGGACGGAGCCGTTCAACGCGCTGAGGAACGCTCCGGCCCGACCTTCGGCGCATCCACCGTGTTCACGGTATCCGCCGGGTTCGCCACGACCACCGGGTCCACCGGGTCCACCGGGTCCACCGGGTCCATCGGGCTCATCGCCGCGCCGACCGCGGCCGCAGCCCTCGCGCGCTCGGTGGCGAGTACACGGGCGGACCGGCGAGCGGTGCACAGCGCGTCCCAGGTCAGCGCCATGAGCGCCAGCCACACCAGCGCGAATCCGGCCCAGCGCTCGGGCGGCATGGCCTCCTTGAAGTAGAGGATGCCGAGCAGGAACTGGAACACCGGGGCCAGATACTGCAGCAGCCCCATCGTGGACAGCGGTACGCGGATCGCGGCGGCGCCGAAGCAGACCATGGGGAGCGCGGTGACGAGGCCGGTGGCGGCCAGCAGCACCGCGTGTCCCGCTCCCTCGGCGCCGAAGGTGGACTCGCCCCTGCTGCCCAGCCAGAGCAGGTAGCCGAGTGCGGGAAGGAACTGGACGGCCGTCTCGGCGGCCAGAGATTCGATGCCGCCGAGGTTGATCTTCTTCTTCACCAGTCCGTACGTGGCGAAGGAGAAGGCGAGGCAGAGTGAGATCCACGGCGGGCGGCCGTAACCGATGGTGAGGACGAGCACCGCCGCGAAGCCGACCCCGACCGCCGCCCACTGCGCGGGCCGCAGCCGTTCCTTCAGCAGCAGGACACCTATGGCGATGGTGACCAGCGGGTTGATGAAGTAGCCGAGGGAGGCCTCGACGACGTGCCCGGAGTTCACCGACCAGATGTAGACGCCCCAGTTCACGGTGATGACCGCCGCGGCGACGGTGACCAGGGCCAGCCTGCGCGGCTGCCGCAGCAGTTCGCCGAGCCAGGCCCAGCGACGTATGACGAGCAGGGCGGCGCCCACGAGGAGCAGCGACCAGATCATCCGGTGGGCCAGGATCTCCACGGCTCCGGCGGGCTGCAGCAGTGGCCAGAAGAGGGGGACGAGCCCCCACATTCCGTAAGCCGCGAAGCCGTTCAGCAGTCCTGTACGCCGCTCGCCGTCCGACTTCTCGGTCACGGGCCGCCCTCCTTCTTGCCTGATGTGCGCCTGGGACGAGCGACGCTCGCCCGGACGACGGTAACGCCGGACGCCCCCGCTCGTCATGCCCGTACTTGAATACGGTCATGACGAGCGGGGGCGTCCGGCCCTGGGCCAGGCATTCAGGCCCCGGGTCAGGCCTTCAGCGCGGCGGCGATGGCGTCCGCGATCGGGGTCGCCGGGCGGCCGATCAGGCGGGCCAGGTCGCCGCTGGTGACGACCAGCTCGCCCTTGGCGATGGAGACGTCCGTGCCCGCGAAGACGGCGGCCACCGGCTCGGGGAGCCCGGCGCCGGTCAGGATGCCGGTGAGCTCCTCGACCGTGACCGGCTTGTAGGCGATCTCCTTGCCGGTCTGACGGCTCAGCTCGGCCGCGTACTCGGCGAGGTCCCACGACTCGTCGCCGCCCAGCTCGTACGTCTTGTTCTCGTGGCCCTCACCGGTCAGCACGGCGACGGCGGCCGCCGCGTAGTCGGCGCGCGCGGCGGAGGAGAGGCGGCCCTCGCCGGCGGCGGAGACGACCGCGTCGTGCTCCAGCACGGGGGCGAGGTTCTCGGTGTAGACCTCGTGGTACCAGCCGTTGCGCAGCAGGACGTACGGGAGGCCGGAGGCCAGCAGGGCCTTCTCGGTGCCGCGGTGGTCGTCGGCGAGCGCGGCGGTCAGCGTCCCGGGGGCGCTGGTGTAGGCGAGCAGGGAGACGCCGGCGGCCTTGGCGGCGTCGATGACGGCCGTGTGCTGTCCCACCCGGTCCGCGCCGACCTCGCTGCTGGAGATCAGCAGCACCTTGTCGCCGGCCGTGAACACACCGTCGAGGGTTTCGGGGACGCTGTAGTCGGCGACCGCGATCCGCACCCCGCGCTCCGCCAGGTCCGCGGCCTTCTCCGCGCTGCGTACGACGGCGGTGACCTGCTCGGCCGGAACCTTCTCCAGGAGCTGCCCCACGACGTGGCGGCCCAGGTTTCCGGTGGCTCCGGTGACGACGATGCTCATGATCAGAACTCCTTGTGGGGGTGCGTATGGCACTGACCCTAAGAGTTGCGCTAACTAATGGAAAGTACCCACTTTGAAGTAAGGTACTGGCATGACGGTAAGTGACGTGCCCGTACGGGGCGGCCGGGACCGGCGGGGCGAGCGTGAGGCGCTGTGCCCACACCGCCTGGTCCTGGAGCATGTGACCAGCCGCTGGGGAGTGCTCGTGCTGATCCGGCTCCGGGAGCGGCCCCACCGCTTCAGTGAGCTGCGCCGCGCGATCGGCAGGGTCAGCGAGAAGATGCTCACCCAGACCCTGCAGACACTGGAGCGGGACGGGCTCGTCCACCGTGACGCCAAGCCGGTGATCCCGCCGCGGGTCGACTACTCCCTCACCGACCTGGGGCGGGAGGCGGCCGAGCAGGTGAGTGCGCTGGCGCTGTGGACCGAACGGCGCATGGACGACGTACTGACCGCCCGCAAGGCATACGACGAGGCCCGGACGCTCTGAGACGTCCGGGCCTCGGGCCCCTGAGGGGCGGGTGGCCGACGACGGTCAGCCGGCCGTGCTCATCCGACGACCGTCCAGGTGTCGTTGCCCGCGAGCAGCGCGCCGAGCTCGCCCTTGCCGTGCTGCTCGACGGCGTTGTCCAACTGCTCGGCCATCAGCGTGTCGTACACCGGGCGGTCCACGGAGCGGAAGACGCCGATCGGGGTCTGGTGCAGGGTGTCCGGATCGGCGAGCCGGGACAGCGCGAACGCGGTGGTCGGGGACGCCGAGTGCGCGTCGTGGACCAGGATCTCCGCCTCGTTCTCCGGCGTCACCGCGACCACCTTCAGATCGCCGGTGGCCCGGTCCCGCACGACGCCCTTCGCGTGGTCGGCGCCGAAACGGATCGGGCTGCCGTGCTCCAGCCGGATCACCGCTTCCTCGGCCTGTCGGCGGTCCTTGAGGACCTCGAAGGCGCCGTCGTTGAAGATGTTGCAGTTCTGGTAGATCTCGACCAGTGCCGTGCCCGGATGGGCGGCGGCCTGCCGCAGTACCTCGGTGAGGTGCTTGCGGTCCGAGTCGACCGTGCGGGCCACGAAGGACGCCTCCGCGCCGATGGCCAGCGACACCGGGTTGAACGGCGCGTCCAGCGAACCCACCGGCGTCGACTTGGTGATCTTGCCGATCTCGGAGGTCGGCGAGTACTGGCCCTTGGTGAGGCCGTAGATCCGGTTGTTGAACAGCAGGATCTTCAGATTGACGTTCCGGCGCAGCGCGTGGATCAGGTGGTTGCCGCCGATGGACAGCGCGTCCCCGTCACCCGTGACGACCCACACGCTCAGGTCGCGCCGGGACGTGGCCAGGCCCGTCGCGATGGCGGGGGCGCGGCCGTGGATGGAGTGCATCCCGTAGGTGTTCATGTAGTACGGGAAGCGGGACGAGCAGCCGATGCCGGAGACGAAGACGATGTTCTCCCTCGCCAGTCCGAGCTGGGGCATGAAGCCCTGTACGGCGGCGAGGACCGCGTAGTCGCCGCAGCCGGGGCACCAGCGCACTTCCTGGTCGGACTTGAAGTCCTTCATGGACTGCTTGCCCTCGGCCTTGGGCACCAGGGAGAGCGCGTCGCCGAAGGACGGGCCGCCTCCCGGCATCGTCTCAGTCATCGATGGCCTCCTTCAGCACCTCGGCAAGCTGCTCCGCCTTGAACGGCATCCCGTTGACCTGGTTGTACGAGTGAGCGTCGACCAGGTACTTGGCCCGGATCAGGGCGGCGAGCTGGCCGAGGTTCATCTCGGGTACGACCACCTTCTCGTAACGCTCCAGGACCTCCCCGAGATTCCGCGGGAAGGGGTTGACATGGCGCAGATGCGCCTGGGCGATCGCGCCCCCCGCGCCCCTGATGCGCCGTACGGCCGCGGTGATCGGCCCGTAGGTGGACCCCCAGCCGAGGACCAGCACCCTGGCGTCGCCGTCCGCGTCGTCGACCTCCAGGTCGGGGACCTCGACGCCGTCGACCTTCGCCTGCCGGGTACGCACCATGAAGTCGTGGTTGGCCGGGTCGTAGGAGATGTTGCCCGTGCCGTCCTGCTTCTCGATGCCGCCGATCCGGTGCTCCAGACCCGGGGTGCCCGGGACCGCCCACGGCCGGGCCAGGGTGTGCGGGTCCCGCTGGTACGGCCAGAACACCTCGGTGCCGTCGTCCATCGTGTGGTTGGGACCCTGCGCGAACCGCACGCTCAGATCCGGCAGCTCCTCCGGCTCCGGGATGCGCCACGGCTCGCTGCCGTTGGCCAGATAGCCGTCGGAGAGCAGGAACACCGGGGTCCGGTAGGTCAGTGCGATCCGGGCCGCCTCCAGGGCCGCGTCGAAGCAGTCGGCCGGTGTGCGCGGCGCGATCACCGGGACCGGGGCCTCGCCGTTGCGCCCGTACATCGCCTGGAGCAGGTCCGCCTGCTCGGTCTTGGTGGGCAGGCCCGTGGACGGGCCGCCGCGCTGGATGTCCACGATCAGCAGCGGCAGCTCCAGCGACACCGCGAGGCCGATCGTCTCGGACTTCAGGGCCACACCGGGGCCGGACGTCGTCGTCACGGCGAGCGACCCGCCGAAGGCCGCGCCCAGCGCGGCGCCGATGCCCGCGATCTCGTCCTCGGCCTGGAAGGTCCGCACACCGAAGTTCTTGTGCCGGCTCAGCTCGTGCAGGATGTCCGAGGCCGGCGTGATCGGGTACGACCCCAGGAACAGCGGCAGATCCGCCTGCCGGGAGGCCGCGATCAAGCCGTACGCCAGGGCCAGGTTGCCGGAGATGTTGCGGTACACGCCCGGCGGGAACGCCGTGGCGGCCGGGGCCACCTCGTAGGAGACGGCGAAGTCCTCCGTCGTCTCGCCGAAGTTCCAGCCCGCCCGGTACGCGGCGATGTTGGCCGCCGCGATGTCCGGCTTCTTGGCGAACTTCGAGGTCAGGAACTTCTCCGTGCCCTCGGTGGGCCGGTGGTACATCCAGCTCAGCAGCCCCAGCGCGAACATGTTCTTGCTGCGCTCGGCCTCCTTGCGGCTGAGGTCGAAGTCCTTCAGCGCCTGCACCGTCAGGGTCGTCAGCGGTACCGGATGGAGGCTGTAGCCGTCGAGCGAACCGTCCTCCAACGGGTTGCTGTCGTACCCGACCTTCTGCATCGCCCGCTTGGTGAACTCGTCCGTGTTGACGATGATCTCCGCGCCGCGCGGCAGATCCCCGATGTTCGCCTTCAACGCGGCCGGGTTCATCGCCACCAGCACGTTCGGCGCGTCACCGGGGGTGAGGATGTCGTGGTCGGCGAAGTGGAGCTGGAAGGACGAGACACCCGGCAGGGTGCCGGCCGGGGCGCGGATCTCGGCCGGGAAGTTCGGCAGTGTCGACAGGTCGTTGCCGAACGACGCCGTCTCCGAGGTGAAGCGGTCACCGGTGAGCTGCATGCCGTCACCCGAGTCCCCCGCGAACCTGATGATCACCCGGTCGAGGCGACGGACGTCCTTCGCTCCCGCCGGTTTGCGCTGCTCTCCCAGGACTGTTCCGTCGGCCTGCTCCGCTGGGCTGCTGACCTGGCTGGTCACTGAACTGGACCTCCTCGAGGCGCTGTCCGGGACCGGCCCTCCCGCAGGCCGTCCCTGGATCAACCCTACGTCCGTAAGGGTCGCCTTCCTCAGGCCATTCGCATCTTGGACACGACTTCGAGATCCCGGTGTGCCGACGTGTCCCGCCTTTTACCCGGATTCCCCCGGTCGCCGAGCCCGGCTGCCGGTCCCCGGCCCTTCACCCCAAAGGACGCCGTCCGCTCGCCGGTGGTTCGGCCGGGAGCGGATCCGGCGGTCAGGAGTTGAGGTAGGTGAGCACGGCCAGCACCCGGCGGTGATCGCCGTCGCTCGGGGACAGGCCGAGTTTCATGAAGATGTTGCTGACGTGCTTCTCCACGGCCCCGTCGCTCACCACCAGCTGCCGGGCGATCGCCGAGTTCGTCCGTCCCTCGGCCATCAGTCCCAGGACCTCCCGCTCGCGCGGGGTGAGCCCCGCGAGGACGTCCTGCTTCCGGCTGCGGCCGAGCAGCTGCGCGACCACCTCCGGGTCCAGGGCCGTACCGCCCTGGGCCACGCGCACCACGGCGTCCACGAACTCACGCACGTCGGCCACCCGGTCCTTGAGCAGATAGCCGATGCCGCGGCTGGAGCCGGCGAGCAGCTCCGTGGCGTAGCGCTCCTCCACGTACTGGGACAGCACCAGCACCCCGACACCCGGATGCGCCTTGCGCAGCTGGATGGCGGCCCGCACCCCCTCGTCGGTGTGCGTCGGCGGCATCCGGACATCGGCCACCACGACGTCCGGGAGCTCGCCCTGACCGTCCAGCTCGGTGATGGTCTTGAGCAACGCGTCGCCGTCGCCGACCCCGGCCACGACCTCGTGCCCCCGGTCGGTCAGCAGCCGGGTCAGGCCCTCCCGCAGCAGCACTGAATCCTCGGCGATGACCACGCGCACCCTGTCCTCCATGACTTTTCGGCCCCCACCCCTCCTCCGCGCCCGCCCGTACGGCAGGCCCGGCTGACGGGACCAGCATTCCAGTATCGGGTGGGCGACGCGGAGGGGTGACGCGAGAAGGTGCGGGGACGGGCCCACCGCCCGTCCCCGCACACCTGCCGTTCGGTTCCCGCTCGGCGCTCCCGGCCACTGCTCGGCCGTGCCTTGTCCGCGCCTCGTGCGCAGCTCAGCCGCGCCTCATGCGCGGCTCAGCCGCTGCTCACCGCTCACCGTCGGCTCATCGCGTCCGCTCGGCCCGCCACGGCAGCTCCGCCGTCACCCGGGTCGGACCGCCGGCCGGTGAGTTCACCACCAGGATTCCGTCCACCGCGTCCAGCCGCTCCGCCAGCCCGGCGAGTCCGGACCCCCCGGACGCGTCGGACACGTCGGACGCGTCGGCACCACCCACACCGTTGTCCTCGACCTGCACCATCAGCCGGTTCTCCGTCCGCCAGACCTCCACGGACGCCCAGGTCGCCCGCGCGTGCTTGCTGATGTTCTGCAGCAGCTCCGAGACCGTGAAGTACGCGATGCCCTCGATCGCCGGCGCCGGGCGCTCGGTCAGATCCACCTCCACCCGCACCGGGACCGTGCAGCGGGAGGCGACCGACGACAGGGCCGCGTCCAGCCCCCGGTCGGTCAGCACAGCCGGGTGGATGCCGCGCGCCAGGTCCCGCAGCTCCTGCAGCGCCGTCTTCACCTCGCCGTGCGCCTCGTCCACCATGTGCGCCGCGGCCCGCGGGTCCTCCCGCAGCTTCTCCTTCGCCAGCCCCAGATCCATGGCCAGCGCCACCAGTCGGGCCTGCGCCCCGTCGTGCAGATCGCGCTCGATGCGCCGCAGATCCGCCGCGGCCGTGTCCACCACGGCCCCCCGGTCCGACTCCAGCTCCACCACCCGCGTCACCAGCCGCGACGGCCCGAGCAGGCCGTGCACCAGCAGCCGGTCCACCATGGTCAGCGCGCGCACGATCCACGGCGTGGCGAAGGTGAACAGCAGTCCGACCAGCGCGGTCACCGTGATCTCGAAGGGGTTGTCCAGATAGATCCGGTGCTGTCCGTCGCCGTACAGTTGGATCCCGCCCTGACCGGCGTACGTCGGAAACACCCAGAACCACAGCGGATACGTCAGCAGCGACCAGCCGATCGTCCAGACGGTCACCGAGACGACGAAGGAGAACGTCGCCCACGGCAGATGCAGCACCGCGTACAGCAGGGCCCGCCAGGAGGCGCCACTCTTCAGCACCGCCCCCATCCAGGCCGTGAACCCCTGCCGCTTCATCCGCAGCGGCTCCGGCTCGGCCACGTCCAGGTCCAGCAGACCCCGGGCCCGCGTCCGCTCCAACGCCCCGAACCCGCGGCATCCGGCGAGCCCGGCGGCCAGCACCGGAACGCCGAGGAAGGTCACCAGCAGACCGGCGCCCAGCGACACCATCGTGACCGCGTAGGTGAAGAGCAGAATGCCGATCGGCAGACTCAGCAGTACATATCCCAGCTCGCGCCAGGCCCGTCCCTCGACCGGGGCCCGCAGCACGGCAGGCAGTCGGTGCCGCCGCTCACCGGCCCTATCGGGGTGCCCGGCGGGCGTGCTGTCGAGCCCGTAGCCCTGTCCGTACTCCGTGGCCATCGGCGTCGTCCTTCTCCTCGTCCGGCGGTGGTGCTGTCGTATCTCCAGACTGCTGGGCCGCCGGTCCGCGGACCATGGAGCACGTCGCAGTCTTGGACGGGGGGTTTTCCCCACCCCTCTTGGCCTACGACACCCCTCTCCGCCTACGACCGCGGGCGGGCCGTTCGCGCCTCCTCGGCAAGGTCGCCGGAGCGGTCCCGCCACGGCAGCTCCGCCGTCACCGTCGTCGGGCCGCCCTCCGGCGACTCCACGACGAACAGGCCGTCCACCGCGCCCAGCCGGTCCGCGAGACCCCGCATCCCCGTACCGCCGTCCGGACTCGCGCCCCCGCGGCCGTCGTCCTCCACCTGGATGAGCAGCCGGCCGTCCGCCCGCCACACGTCGACCGCGGCCGAACGCGCCGCGCTGTGCTTGCTGACGTTCTGCAGCAGCTCCGAGACCGTGAAGTACGCGATGCCCTCGATGGCCGCGGCCGGCCGCTCGGCGAGATCGACCGTCACCTTCACCGGCACCGTGCAGCGGGAGGCGACCGACGACAGGGCCGCGTCCAGCCCCCGGTCGGTCAGGACCGCCGGGTGGATGCCGCGCGCCAGGTCCCGCAGCTCCTGCAATGCCAGCTTCACCTCGCCGTGCGCCTCCTCGACCATCGACGCCGCCGTGTCGGGATCCTCCAGCAGCTTCTCCTTGGCCAGGCCCAGCCCCATGGCCAGGTTGACCAGCCGGGCCTGCGCCCCGTCGTGCAGATCGCGCTCGATGCGCCGCAGATCCGCCGCGGCCGTGTCGAACACCACGCCCCGGTCGGACTCCAACTCGGCTATGCGCCGCTCCAGTTCGTCGGAGGGGGAGAGCAGGCCGCGCACCATGGCCCGGTCCGCGTTGGCCAGCCCCCGCGCGATGAACGGCAGCACCGGCCACAACACGAACAGCGAGGTCAGCGTGACGGTGAAGGTGACGATGCCCCACGGCAGCCGTATCGCCTCGTAGAGCATCGTGCGCCAGCCCACCGGGTCCTTCAACGCCATCCACACCCGTGGCAGAAACCCTCCGGCACCACTCAGCGGCAGCCGGCTCGGCTCCTCCACCCGCACCCCGAGCAGTGCCCTGGCCCGCGCCCGCTCCGCCCTGCCCAGCCACCGCGCGCCCGCCAGACCGGCCGCGAGCAGCGGGAACCCGATCACCGTGACCGTCAGCCCGAGGCCGGTGAACAGCACGGTCGTGACATAGGTGAAGCCCACCAGCGCCACCGGAAGGTTCGCCAGGAGGTGGGCGATCTCCTTCCAGGTGTGCCGGTCGTAGGCGAGGCGGGCCGGCGGCGGACGGTCGTCGGGAGCGGGGAAAGGTTCGGTCATGGGTCTTAGCGTGCCCGGCCACGGGAACCCGCGCCATGAGGTGGACCCCTGAGATGCACGGGGGAAATCCCCACCTCCTGTATCCGGGGGCGACGGGCTGCTTACGGCCTCCTTATAAGGGCCTAGACTCCCGTGCGTACAGATCGTCGACAGCGAGGGGCGGACGTGCGGGAACCGATCGGCGTCGATCCGACCGTGATCGCTTCGCAGTACGTCGCGGCGGAGTACTTCCAGGCGTATTCGGTCGTCGGGCTGCTCGCCGTCGTCGGTGTGCTGTTCGTCGCTGTCGCCTTCGGTGCGGGACGCCTGCTGCGGCCGGTGGTCCCCACCCCCGAGAAGCTCATGACGTACGAGTGCGGAGTCGACCCCGTCGGCGAGGGCTGGGCCCACACCCAGGTCCGCTACTACGTCTATGCCTTCCTCTACGTGATCTTCGCGGTCGACTCGATCTTCCTCTTCCCCTGGGCCACCGTCTTCGCCGCCGACGGTTACGGCGCGACCACCCTGGTGGAGATGTTCATCTTCCTCGGCTTTCTCGCCGTCGGCCTGCTGTACGCATACAAGAAGGGCGTCCTGACATGGACGTGACCCCCGCCAACCCGACGGGCATCGGAGCCGGCCCCGGGGCGGCACCCGGAGCGGGCGCCGAGCCGGTGCTGCTGCCGGATCCCGCCGTGCTCCCCGCCGAGGGCGGGGGAAGGCTCGGCGCGCTCTCCCGACTCGCCCCCGAGCCGATGAAGGTCATCCTCAACTGGGGCCGCCGTTATTCGCTCTGGGTCTTCAACTTCGGCCTCGCCTGCTGCGCGATCGAGTTCATCGCCGCGTCGATGGCCCGCCACGACTTCATCCGCCTCGGTGTCATCCCCTTCGCGCCGGGGCCGCGCCAGGCCGACCTGATGGTCGTCTCCGGCACGGTCACGGACAAGATGGCGCCCGCGGTGAAGCGTCTGTACGAGCAGATGCCCGAGCCGAAGTACGTCATCTCGTTCGGCGCGTGCAGCAACTGCGGCGGCCCGTACTGGGACTCCTACTCCGTCACCAAGGGCGTCGACCAGATCATCCCGGTCGACGTCTACGTTCCCGGCTGCCCGCCGCGGCCCGAGGCATTGCTCCAGGGGGTCCTGAAGCTCCAGGAGAAGATCGCACGGGAGTCGCTGGGAGAGAGGTACGGGGCGGGCGAGCTGGGCACCCCGGGCACCCGGGGTGCGTCGGCGGCGGCGCTGCGGAGCGGATTGGTGAAGCCGCCCACGCCGGGGGAGTCCGGTGCGGCGACGTCCGGCGAGGGGGAGGACCGGTGACCGCGGTCGGCTGGCTCCCCGCCGACGTCGAGGAGCTGTTCGGTACGGAGGCCACGGCCGAGGAGTCGTACGACGTCCTGACCGTCGACGTCCCGCCGGCCTCCTGGATCCCTGCTCTGGAGGCCGCCCGTGACCGGCTCGGCTGCACGTACTTCGACTGGCTGAGCGCGGTCGACGAGCCCGGCACGGGCTTGTGCGTCACCGCGCACGTCGTCGCCCTCTCCCCGGTGCGCCGCCTGCTGCTGCGGACGACGGTCCCGCACGACGCCCCGACGCTGCCCTCCGCCGTGGACGTCTACGCGGGGGCCGCCTGGCACGAGCGCGAGACGTACGAGATGTTCGGCGTCGACTTCACCGGTCACCCGGCCCTGCACCATCTGCTCCTGCCGGACAACTTCGAGGGCCACCCGCTGCGCAAGGACTTCGTCCTCGCCGCCCGCGTCGCCAAGGCATGGCCGGGCGCCAAGGAGCCCGGGGAGCCTGCGGCAGGTGCCGAACACGGCGGCCCGAAGCGCCGCCAGATGCTTCCCCCGGGCGTCCCCGACCCGAACGAATGGGGCCCCCTGAAGGGCCAACTCCCCCCGGCTCCGTCCCGTCCGGCCCGCGGCGCGGGCAGGGCGGCCGCCGGCACGGGCCGCACCCCCGGCGAACGCCCGGTACGCCGCACCCGTACGGCGGCGCAGGGCTCGGCGAGCCAGTCCGCACCGGCAGGAACCGAGGGCGGCTCCGTGGGCCGCTCCGAGGACCGGGCCGAGGGCCGGCCCTCACCGTCGCCGCGCCGCACCCGCTCGGCCGCCGGGGGCTCCGCGAGCCAGCGAGTCGGCCGGGCGGCCCCCGAAGCACCGACCACCGACACCACGGCACAGCCCGAAACGGCCACACCGACCACCCCGACCGCGACTCCCGCCCGTCCCCCGCGTCGTGCCCGCAGCGCGAGTGAGGGTTCGGCGTCCCAGCGCGCCGAGGCGTCGCCGCCGGAGCCCACCGAAACAGAGGCACCGGACGAGTCCGGGGCGTCGGGCACCGAGCCCGCTGCCGCACCGCGCAGCCCGGACGCCCCCTGGCACCACGCCCGTCCCGCCTTCGCCCACCCCGAACGCGACCCCGAGCCCCGCCCCGAACGCGACCCCGAGCCCCGCCCCGGACGCGACCCCGAGCCCCGCCCCGGACGCGACCCGGAACCGGAACCGGAATCGGGACCCCCGGCCCCCGATGACCCCGACCCCTCAGGAGGTTCGTAGTGAACGACGTACTCGACGTCGCCCTGCGACTCCTGGTCGTCTTCGTCGTCTTCCTCACCTTCCCCCTGATCGTCGGGCAGACCGAGCACAAGGTGATGGCCCACATGCAGGGCCGGCTGGGCCCGATGTACGCGGGTGGCTTCCACGGCTGGGCCCAGCTCATCGCCGACGGCGTGAAGTTCGCGCAGAAGGAGGACGTGGTCCCGGCCGGCGCGGACCGCCGTGTCTTCCAACTCGCCCCGGCCGTCGCCCTCCTGCCGTACCTGCTGGTCCTGCTCGCCATCCCGATCGGGCCGGGCGAGGGCGCCGTCGGGCAGGTGCTGGACGCGGGTGTGTTCTTCGTGCTCGCGGTGATGGGCGTCGGCGTCCTCGGCTCGCTCATGGCCGGGTGGGCCTCCGCCAACAAGTACTCCCTCCTCGGCGGCCTGCGTACCGCCGCCCAACTCCTCGCCTACGAACTGCCGATGCTGCTCGCCGCCGCCTCGGTGGCGATGGCGGCCGGCACCGTCTCGCTCGTCGGTATCCTCGACGCCTTCGCGTGGTGGTGGCTGCCCTGGCAGATCGTCGGCGCGATCGTCTTCTTCGTCGCCGGCCTCGCCGAACTCCAGCGTCCGCCCTTCGACATGCCCGTCGCCGACTCGGAGATCATCTTCGGGGCGTACACCGAGTACACCGGCCTGCGGTTCGCGCTCTTCCTGCTCGCCGAGTACGCCGGGATCGTCGTCCTGTGCGCCCTGACCACCGTCCTCTTCCTGGGCGGCTGGCACGGTCCGTGGGGCGCCGACGGCCTCGGCTGGGTCTGGACCCTGCTGAAGACCGCGGTCCTCGCCTTCGTCGTCATCTGGCTCCGCGTCACCTATCCCCGGCTGCGCGAGGACCAGTTGCAGAAACTCTCCTGGACCCTCCTCGTTCCGCTCGCCCTCGCCCAGATCGCCCTCACCGGCGTCGTCAAGGTGGTGATCTCCTAGCCATGGCTCCTCTTCCTGGCTTCTCCGGCTTCCCCGGTTCCGGCCTGGCCAAGGGCCTGGCCGTCACCCTGCGGACGATGACGAAGAAGTCCGTCACCGGCCAGTACCCGGACACCCAGCCCGACCTCGCGCCCCGCACCCGCGGTGTGATCGGCCTGTTCGAGGAGAACTGCACGGTCTGCATGCTGTGCGCCCGCGAGTGCCCGGACTGGTGCATCTACATCGACTCCCACAAGGAGACCGTCCCGGCGACGACGCCCGGTGGCCGTGACCGCAGCCGCAACGTCCTCGACCGCTTCGCCATCGACTTCTCCTTGTGCATGTACTGCGGTATCTGCATCGAGGTCTGTCCTTTCGACGCCCTGTTCTGGTCACCCGAGTTCGAGTACGCCGAGACCGACATCCGCGAACTCACCCACGAACGCGACAAGCTCCGCGAGTGGATGTGGACGGTCCCGGCCCCGCCGGCCCTCGACCCCGCCGCCGAGGAACCGAAGGAACTAGCCGCCGCCCGCAAGACGGCCGACAAACTGGCCGCCACCCAGGCCGCCGCGGAGACCGATCCGCCGACTGATCCGCAGACCGGGCCGCCGACCGCCGGCCCGACCGAGCCGAAGGGGGAGGAGCCGTGACCCTCGCCGCAGCCGCCGGCACGGCCCCGCAGGGTTTCCTCTCCCCGACCGGTGTGGAGATCGCCTTCCTCCTCGTCGGCCTGGTCACCTTCGGCGCCGCCGTCGTCACCGTCACCACCAGGCAGCTGGTGCACGCCGCCCTGTGGCTGGTGGTGGCCCTCGGCGGACTCGCCGTCGAATACCTCCTGCTCACGGCCGAGTTCATCGCCTGGGTGCAGGTCCTCATCTACGTGGGTTCGGTCATCGTCCTCCTGCTGTTCGGTCTGATGCTCACCAGAGCCCCCATCGGCCGCTCCCCGGACGCCGATTCCGGCAACCGCTGGGTCGCCCTCGCCGTGGCCGTCGTCGCCGCTGCCGCCCTGGTCTGGGTGGTCGTCGACGCCTTCCGTACCACCTGGATCGATCTGGACGGCGCGCCCGCCGGCTCCACCGATGTGACGGGCGCGAGCCTCTTCCAGCACTGGGTTCTCCCCTTCGAGGCCCTCTCGGTCCTCCTCCTGGCCGCCCTCGTCGGCGCGATCGTCCTCTCCCGCCGGGCGGCGAAGGCGGGCACGAAGGCGGGCACGAAGGCGGGCACCCCGGGCGACACGGAGGGGGACCGCTGATGCACCTCGCCTATCCCGCCGTGCTGTCCGCCCTCCTGTTCTGCACCGGCCTGTACGGAGTCCTCGCCCGCCGCAACGCGATCCTGGTCCTCATGTCGGTCGAGTTGATGCTCAACGCCGTCAACCTGAACCTGGTCGCCTTCGACGTCTGGCTCAGCAAGGCCGCCGAGGAGACCCTGCACTCCGGTCAGGTCCTCGCCCTGTTCACCATCGCCATCGCCGCCGCCGAGATCGGCATCGGCCTGGCGATCGTCCTCGCCGTCCATCGCAGCCGCGGCACCGCGGACATCGACAAGCTCCGCGACACCGCCGAGGGCCACGACCCCGACGACCCCGACCGCACGGGCGGCCCCGGCGGACCGGGCGGCTCCGCCCCCGACAGCGACGCCGACGCCCCCACGACCCGGGCGGCCGTCACGAAGGCTGAGGCCACCGCGTGACCACGACCACCCTCGCCGTCCTCGTCCCCCTCCTTCCCTTCCTCGGCGCGATCGCCGGCCTGCTCCTGGGCCGCACGGCCCCCGGTTTCGTCCGCCCGCTCGCCGTCCTGCCGACCGTCGCCTCCCTCGCGCTGGCCGCAGCGGTCGCCGCGCGCCAGGGGGGCGACCGGGCCGTCGACGCCGCCACCGAGCTGACCCCCACCGGTTCGGTCCCCATCGAACTCGCCCTGTACGTCGACGGCTTCGCCGCTCTCACCGCCGTGCTCGTCGGTGTCGTCGCCACCTGCGTGCAGATCTACTCGACCGGCTACCTCCGCGACGACCCGCGCTATCCCTCCTACGCGGCTCTCGTCTCCCTGTTCACCTCCGCGATGCTCCTCGTCGTCTACTCCGGCGACCTGATGGTGCTGCTGGTCGGCTGGGAAGTCATGGGCATCTGCTCCTACTTCCTGGTCGGCCACTACTGGGAGACCCCCGAGGCCCGCGCCGCCTCCCTCAAGGCCTTCCTGGTCACCAAGCTCGGCGACGTCCCCTTCCTCATCGGCCTGTTCGCCCTGGCCACCGACGCCGGGTCGTTCCGCATCACCCGCATCCTCGACGCCGTCGCGGGCGGTGGCATCGAGCACCCCACAGTGATCGCCCTGCTGCTCCTGGCGGGCGTGGCCGGCAAGTCGGCGCAGTTCCCGCTGCACACCTGGCTCCCCGACGCGATGGCGGGCCCGACCCCCGTCTCGGCGCTGATCCACGCAGCGACGATGGTCGCCGCCGGTGTCTACTTCGTCGCCCGTCTC
Organism: Streptomyces sp. TE5632; assembly: GCF_054061295.1. NCBI lineage: Bacteria > Bacillati > Actinomycetota > Actinomycetes > Kitasatosporales > Streptomycetaceae > Streptomyces > Streptomyces sp. TE5632. The sequence goes on from NZ_JBSSEA010000003.1 coordinate 3,211,338, forward strand.
CTCCCGCTCTTCGAGGCATCCCGGGCCGCGATGACCGTCCTCGCCGTCATGGCCGCCGTCACCATGGCCGGGTCGGCGCTCGCCGCTCTCGCCCAGGACGACATCAAACGGGTCCTCGCCTACTCGACGATCAGCCAACTCGGCTACATGACCGGCGCACTCGCCCTCGGCGACCGCGGAGCCGCCGTCTTCCACCTCCTGTCCCACGGCGCCTTCAAGGCGCTCCTCTTCCTCGCCGCCGGCGTGATCATCCACGCCGCCGGCACCAACTCACTGGCCGCCATGTCCCGCATGAGCCACCTGCGCGACCGCGTCCCGGACGCCTACTGGACGATGACCGTGGCGCTCCTCGCGCTCGCCGCGATCCCGCCGTTCAGCGGTTTCTTCTCCAAGGAGGCCGTCCTCGGAGCCGCCGAACACGTAGTCATCGGCCACACCGAGCAGGCCCCCGCCGCCGCGGGCTGGATCGTCCTCCTCGCCGGCCTGGCCACCGCCCTGCTCACCGCGGCGTACGCGGTGCGCCTGTGGCTGCTGGCCTTCCGCGGACACGGCACCGAGGTCCCCGACCACGGCAGGCAGCCCCTCACCATGACCGCCGTGTTGTGGGTGCTCGCCCTCCCGTCCCTCGCGCTCGGCGGCTTCGCCTTCCGCGCACTGCCCGACTGGTTCGACGGCCACGACCTGACCCCGACCCTCACCACCTCCGTGCTCGGCACGGGTGTGGCCCTGGTCGGCGGCATCGTCACCTATGCCACCTGGCGCCACACGACCGCACACGCAGCCCGTATCCCCCTCGGTGCCGTCGCCGCCCACCCACACGGCGACGCCGGGCAGGTCGAGGCGGAGGCCGTCGCCAGTCACGAACCCGCCTACGGGGACATCGCGTACGCACCGGACCCCTCGGACCCCGGCCGGCTGCTGCTCGGCCCGCTGCACCGCCACGCGGCCGTCGGCTTCCACCTCGACGCCGTGTACACGACCCTCTTCGTCCGCCCCGTCCAGGCCGCGGCCTCTCTCGTCCGGTTCCTCGACCGTGAGGTCGTCGACACCTACGTACGCGGCGCGGTAACGCTGCCCCGGTGGCTCGGGACCGCCGTACGACGAGCCCAGACCGGCAATCTGCAGACCTATGTGAGCGTGCTGCTCGCCGGCACCGTCGTCCTCGCGGTCGCCGTCGTCCTCGCCGCGACGGGAGTGTGAGCAGACGTGATCGATATCAGCGAGTCCGTGATGCAGTTCCTTCTGGCGTTTCTCATCCTCGGCCCGCTCCTCGGCGCCGCCGCCGCTCTCCTGCCGGCTCCGCCCGGACTCAAGGGGACATCGCCCGACCAGGCCGTGCTCCGGCACGGCGTGACGGTCACCGGCGCCGTCCTCATCGCGGCGATCGTCCTCGCGCTCGGCTTCGACCACGACCAGCCGTCGAAGATGCAGGCCACGACCGACATCAGCTGGATCCCCGCACTCGACGTACGGATCCACCTCGGCACCGACGGCATCTCCCTCCCCCTTCTGGTCCTGACCGCGCTGCTGACCTTCCTCAGCGCGCTGTACACCTACTTCAAACCGCCCACGGGCCCGTCCCCGAAGGCATTCGTCGCCCTGCTGCTCGTCCTCGAATCCGGCACCCTCGCGGCCTTCGCCGTCCTGGACCTGATCCTGTTCTTCCTCGCCTTCGAGATGGTCCTGATCCCGATGTACTTCCTCATCGCCCGCTGGGGCGGCGAGGGCCGGGCCGAAGCCGCCTGGAAATTCATCCTCTACACGCTGCTCGGCTCCGTGGTCATGCTGCTCGGCCTGCTCCTGATCGGAATCAAGGCGGGCACATTCGACATGGTGGCACTCGCCACTGACAACGGACGGTCACTGACCGTATCCGTGCAGGTCATCGCCGTTCTGGCGATCGGGCTCGGGCTCGCGGTCAAGACCCCGATGTGGCCGCTGCACAGCTGGCTGCCCGACGCCCACACCGCCGCCCCCACCGTCGGCTCGGTCCTGTTGGCCGGCGTCCTGCTGAAGATGGGCACATACGGGTTCGTACGGATCCTGCTCCCCGTCGCCCCGGACGGTTTCCGCACCTTCGCGCCCTACCTCGGCGCCTTCGCCGTCGTCGGCATCATCTACGGGTCCCTCGCCTGCCTGGCCCTCGCCAAGGAAGGCGCCAAGGGCGACCTCAAACGCCTCATCGCCTACTCCTCCGTCGGCCACATGGGCTTCGTCCTCCTCGGCATCGCCACCATGACCCCGACCGGCGTCAACGGCGCCCTGTTCGCCAACATCGCCCACGGCCTCGTCACCGGCCTGCTCTTCTTCCTCGTCGGCGCCCTCAAGGACCGCACCGGCACCGTCGACCTCGACACCTTGGCCCGCCCGTCGTCCGACCGGCACGCCCCAGCGACCGGCGCCGCCCTCTACGGCAGGGCACCGCGCCTCGGCGGACTGCTCGCCTTCGGCGCCGTCGCCTCCCTCGGCCTGCCCGGCCTCGCCGGATTCTGGGGCGAGATGCTGGCCCTCTTCGGCGCCTTCGAACCCGCCGCCGGACTCAGCCGCCCCGCCTTCCTCACCTTCATGTCGATCGGCGCCTTCGGCACCCTGCTGACCGCCGCGTACCTGCTGATCGTGGTCCGCAGGGTCTGCATGGGCGCCAAGCCGCAGCAGGCCCCGGCCCTCCCCGACGTCCGCGGCTACGAGTTCGCGGCCTGGACCCCGCTCGTCGTCCTCACCGTCGTCACCGGACTGTGGCCCGGTGCCCTGATCGGACTGACCGACCCGGCCGTGCAGCAGCTCCTCGCAGGAGGCACCCGATGAGCTCCCTCGTCCAGTCCGTCGACTGGCTGGCCATCGCACCGCCCACCATCGCGGCCGTGGTCGGACTCGCCGTCCTCGTCACCGACCTGTTCGTCAGCGAGGCCAGGAAACAGCTGCTCGGCGGGCTCGCGGTCGCCGGACTCGCCTCCGCCACGCTCATGCTGCTGCCCCTCCTCGACGCCGACCGCAGCACGTTCTGCCTGGTCGGCGACCCCGGAGTGTGCAGCTACACCGCCGACCGCTTCACCCTCGTCATCCAGTTCCTGGTGCTCGGCGGCGCGCTCCTGACCGCCCTCCTGTCGGCCACCGTCCTCAAGGACGCCGACAAGCGGCTCCCCGAGGGCGAGTACTGGTTCCTGCTCCTGTCCTCCGCCGCGGGCGCCGCCCTCCTGCCCGCCGCCCGTGACCTCGCGACCCTCGTCGTCGCCCTGGAGGTCGCCTCCCTGCCCGCCTTCGCCCTGGTCGGCCTCCGCCACGGCAACCGGAAGTCGTCCGAAGCGGCCCTGAAGTTCTTCCTGTCCTCCGTCACCGCCACCGCGGTCAGCCTCCTCGGCATCAGCTTCCTCTACGCCGCCACCGGGACCCTCCACCTCACCCTGGTCGCCGAGCGGGTCCAGACCGTCGACGGACAGCTCCACACGCTCGCCCAGACCGGCGTCGTCCTCACCCTCGTCGGCTTCGCCTTCAAGACGGCCGCCGTCCCCTTCCACTTCTGGGTGCCCGACACCTACGTCGGAGCCCCCCTGCCCATCGCCGCCTACCTGTCCGTCATCGGCAAGGCGGTCGGCTTCACCGGGCTGATCCTCGTCACCGTCGTCGCCCTCCCGTCGTACGCCGACGTCTGGGGCCCGGCGCTCGCCGTGCTGGCCGCCCTCACCATGACCGTCGGCAACGTCGGCGCCCTCAGACAGCAGGCCACGCGCGCGTACAGCGCGGTGCGCCTCCTCGCCTGGTCCTCCGTCGGCCAGGCCGGCTACCTCCTGGTGCCGATCGCCGCCGCCGCGTACTCCGGCGACGCCGAGAAGTCGATCGGCTCCACGCTCGCCTACGCCCTCATGTACGGCGCGGTGAACCTCGGAACCTTCGCCGTCGCCGCCCTCGTCGGCCGCACGCGGCCCCTCAACCGGGTCTCCGACTACCGCGGCCTGTACGCCTCCGCCCCGCTCACCGCCCTGCTCCTGGCCTTCTTCCTGCTGTGCCTCGCCGGACTCCCGCCCGGCGTCATCGGCCTCTTCGCCAAGGTCACCGTCTTCTCCGCGGCCGTCGACGCCGGACTCGGCTGGCTCGCCGTCGTCATGGCCGTCAACGTCGTCATCGCCCTGGTCTACTACCTCCAGTGGACGGCACTGCTGTTCCGCGCCCCCGAGGGCGAACCGGCGAAGCACCGCTTCCCGGTCCCGCTCACCGCCGCGATCACCCTCACCGGAGTCCTCGGCATCGCACTGTCCGGCGCGCCCCAGCTGATCCTGCGCCTCACCGACACCGGCCTCTTCTGACGCTCAGGGCGCCCGGAGACCGCCGGTTTCGGCCACCGGACCGAGCGGCGAGTACGGCGTCACAGCCGCCGTCACAGCCCCCGTCACCCGGACGGTTTACACGCGCCACCGCGCGCACAAGGGAACTAGAGCCCCTCACCTGGCGTTGACGAATACGGGAGGGTCCACTGGACGTGAGGCCAGGACACCCGGGGCCCTCGCAGGTCAGAAGGAAGATCAGCGAACCGGGGTCCCCCCGCCGCACGACTTGGAGGGCGTACCGTGCACCGCCGGCACAACGGGCTCAGGACCGCGGTTCTCCTCGGGGGACTGTCCGCACTCATCATCGTCATCGGCAGCTTCTTCGGCCGCATGGGGCTCGTTGTCGCCGTCGTGATCGCCCTGGGCACCAACGCCTACGCGTACTGGAACAGCGACAAGCTCGCCCTGCGCGCGATGCGCGCCCGCCCGGTGAGCGAGTTCGAGGCCCCGGGGCTGTACCGCATGGTGCGTGAGCTCTCCACCCAGGCCCGCCAGCCCATGCCACGCCTGTACATCTCCCCGACCGAGGCGCCGAACGCGTTCGCCACCGGCCGCAACCCGCGCAACGCCGCCGTGTGCTGCACCGAAGGCATCCTGCGCCTGCTGGACGAGCGCGAACTGCGCGGCGTCATCGGCCACGAACTCAGCCATGTCCACAACCGCGACATCCTGATCTCCTCGGTCGCCGGAGCCCTGGCCTCCGTGATCATGTTCCTGGTCAACTTCGCCTGGCTGATCCCCATCGGCCGCTCCGAGGACGACGACGGCCCCGGCCTCCTCGGCATACTGCTGATCATGATCCTGGGCCCGCTCGCCGCCTCCCTCATCCAACTGGCCGTCAGCCGCTCCAGAGAGTACGAGGCCGACGCCTCCGGCGCCCAGCTGACCGGCGACCCCCTTGCCCTCGCCAGCGCACTGCGCAAACTGGAACTGGGCACCAAGCAGCTCCCCCTGCCGGCCGAGCCCCGCATCGAGACGGCCAGCCACATGATGATCGCGAACCCGTTCCGCCCAGGTCAGGGAATCACGAAGATGTTCTCCACCCACCCGCCCATGACCGAACGCATCGCCCGACTCGAGAAGATGGCAGGTCGCCCGCAGTGAAGACCATCCTGAACGTCATTTGGCTCGTCCTGAGCGGCTTCTGGCTGTTCCTCGCCTATCTGCTCGCGGGCGTCCTCCTGTGCATCACGATCATCGGCATCCCGTTCGGCATCGCCGCTTTCCGGATCGGTGTCTACGCCCTCTGGCCCTTCGGGTACACGGCGGTCGAGCGCCAGGACGCGGGCGCCCCCTCCTGCGTCGGGAACGTGCTGTGGCTGGTGCTCGCCGGCTGGTGGCTGGCCCTCGGCCACATCGCCACCGGTATCGCCCTGTGCGTGACGATCATCGGCATCCCGCTCGGCATCGCCAACTTCAAGCTGATCCCCGTCTCGTTGCTCCCGATGGGCCGCGAGATCGTACGGACCGACCAGCCGTTCTCGGCCCGCCTGTAGAGCGGTGGAGCGGTACGGCGGGAAGCGTGCCGGACGGGAAACCGAACCGGATGTCCACAGCCCGGAGGTTGTCCACAGGCCGTCCTGAATGTCAGTGCCGGCCCGCATGATGAACGCATGACCGAGCACGAGCAGTTGCTGACACGAGTGGCGGCCGGGGCCCGCGAGACCCGCCCGTGGGGGCCGGCCCACTCTCCCCGAGCCCGTGCACGCGGTCACACTGGCCCGAGCCGAATCCGCCCTCGGATTCGAGCTGCCCCCACTGCTCGCCGAGTTCTATCTGCGGGCGGTGGGCGGTGGGCGGTGGGCGGCGGGCGGCGGACGGCGGATTCGGCCCCGAGTACGGCCTGCTGCCCCTGCTGGACGGCCCGCCGTCCGACGAACCCGCCGCCGTGGCCCAGTACCTGGCCAACCGTGAGAGCGGCCGTGAGGATCCCGACCGGCCATGGCCCGAGGGCGTGCTGCCGATATCCCACTGGGGCTGCGGGACGTACGCGTGTGTGGCCTGCCGTTCCCCGCAGGCCACCGTCCTCCTCTTCGAGCCCAACGCGGACGACCCCGACCACGCCTGGTTCGTCGACGCCCCGAGCCTCACGGACTGGCTGCGCTTTTGGATCGACGGCACGGGCCGGTACGAGGAGGAGAACGAGGGGGCGGACCCTCGCCCTGTGGGCCGACTGCTCCCATCGTGTGACGGCGGCGCACACGTCCTGAACGACTCCGGCCGACCGCGGGGCGGTGGTCACTGCCGTACCCGCCGTACCCGCCGTACCCGCCGTACCCGCCGTACTCGTGGTGCCCTACCGCCCGGCGGCTCCCCACCCGCGCCACCGCCGCACCCCGTAGGCCGCCGCACCCACCGCCAGCACTCCCGCGCCGACGGCCACGGAGACCCCGGGCAGTGAGAATGCCAGGACCAGGCACCCGGCCAGTCCGAGAGCAGGCAGCACCCGGGCCGCCGGCCCCGGACGAAGCGTCCAGGCCGACGCGTTGGCCACCGCGTAGTACGCCAGCACCCCGAAGGAGGAGAACCCGATCGCACCCCGCACATCCACCGTCGCGGCCAGGACGGCGACCACCACTCCCACGGCCAGCTCCGCCCGGTGCGGCACCCGGAACCGGGGATGGACGGCGGCCAGGGCGCCCGGCAGGTGCCGGTCCCGGGCCATGGCCAGCGTGGTCCGCGAGACGCCCAGGATCAGGGCGAGCAGCGAACCCAGGGCGGCCGCGGCCGCTCCCACCCGTACCACCGGCGTCAGCTCCACGAACCCGGCCGCCCGCACCGCGTCGGCCAGCGGCGCACCGGCGTCACCCAGTCCCTCTGCCCCCAGCACCGAAAGGACGGCGATCGCGACAGCCGCGTACACGACCAGTGCGATACCCAGCGCCAGCGGGATCGCGCGCGGGATGGTGCGCGCCGGATCCCGCACCTCCTCACCGAGGGTCGCGATCCGGGCGTACCCGGCGAAGGCGAAGAACAGCAGGCCGGCCGCCTGGAGCACCCCGCCCACGCCGCCCGACGCCCCGACGGTCAGGCGCCCGGCATCGGCCTGCCCCGAGGTCAGAGATACGACCACCACGAAAGCGAGGACAGCCAGGACCACGGTCACGATCACCCGGGTCAGCCACGCCGACTTCTGCACACCGCCGTAGTTCACCGCGGTCAGCGCCACGACGGCGGCGACCGCCACGGCGTGAGCCTGCCCCGGCCAGATGTACGCGCCGGCGGTGAGCGCCATCGCCGCACAGGAGGCGGTCTTCCCGACCACGAACGCCCAGCCCGCGAGACAGCCCCAGAATTCCCCCAGCCGTTCCCGCCCGTAGACGTAGGTGCCGCCGGAGGCCGGATACAGGGCGGCGAGGCGGGCCGACGACGTGGCGTTGCAGTAGGCGACCACGGCGGCGAGCGCGAGACCGAGGAGCAACCCGGATCCGGCCGCCTGCGCGGCGGGCGCCAGGGCGGCGAAGATCCCGGCCCCCACCATGGAGCCGAGACCGATGACGACGGCGTCGCCCACGCCGAGCGTGCGGCGCAGTTCGGAACCGGAGCGGGCGGTCATGGAATCGCACCCTACTGATCACGGCAACCGTCACATGTATGCGCGTCGTCCTACGTACCAAGACAGCACGAACACCTGGACCGGACGCACCGGCCGGGGCAGGTGAGAGCACGGCGCGAGAGGGCAGGGTTCACGGCATGACGATCATCAGCTGGATCATTCTGGGACTGTTGGCCGGAGCGATCGCGAAGTTCCTGCTGCCGGGTCGCGATCCGGGCGGCTTCATCGGCACGACCCTGATAGGTGTCGCCGGTGCGTTCATCGGTGGCTGGATATCGGCCCGTTGGCTCGACCACCCGATCACCAAGGATTTCTACGACGGCGCCACCTGGGCCGCCGCGATCGGCGGCTCACTGGTCCTCCTGGTCGCGTACCGCCTCCTGTTCGGCCACTCACGCAACTGACCGCACTCCGGAATCCCGGCCGAAGGGCGAGGAGGGCGGGCGCACCAAGGCACCCGCCCTCCTCGCACACGCGGTGCGCGAGGCGCACGCGTCGACCACGGACGTCACCGGCGAGAGCCCACGCCCGCCCTCACTTCCACGCCCATGGCTCTTCCGTCTAGCGGTAGTTGACGAACTGCAGGGCGAAGTCGAAGTCCTGTCCCTTGAGCAGGGCGATGACGGCCTGCAGGTCGTCACGGCTCTTGGAACTGACCCGCAGTTCCTCGCCCTGCACCTGGGCCTTCACACCCTTGGGACCCTCGTCGCGGATGAGCTTCGCCACCTTCTTCGCGTTCTCCTGGGAGATGCCCTCCTGGATCGACGCGAAGATCTTGTACTCCTTGCCCGAGAGCTGCGGCTCGCCGGCGTCCAGGGCCTTCAGCGAGATGCCCCGCTTGATCAGCTTGGACTGGAAGACGTCGAGGACAGCCTTCACCCGGTCCTCGGAGTTCGCCTCCAGGAGGATCTTCTCCCCGGACCACGAGATCGAGGCGCCCACGCCCTTGAAGTCGTAGCGCTGCGAGATCTCCTTGGCGGCCTGGTTGAGGGCGTTGTCGACCTCCTGCCGCTCGACCTTCGAGACGATGTCGAAACTGGAGTCGGCCATGTCCTGTGGCTCCTTGTATCAGGGTCCGTATCGGGCCGCGATCGGGCTGCGACCCGGATGCGTACCGGCTACCGGCATACGTGGGCGGCCCTCGGGCCCGGCATCGGTCCCGGGCCGCCATCCGCACAAGCCTAGTCACCCCCGGGCCTCCGGGCGGCGATCAATCGGGTGGCGAAGCACCCCTGCTCATCAGGTATCGTTTACGTCGTTGCCACGGAGCGCCACCGCAAGGCGGTTCGAAGCGGCAATCTTGGCGGTGTGCCCGAGCGGCCAAAGGGAGCAGACTGTAAATCTGCCGGCTCAGCCTTCCCAGGTTCGAATCCTGGCGCCGCCACAAGGGGAGACCCCCTCCGGACCGCGGAAACGCGGTGTGGAGGGGGTCTTCGGCTTATGGGGGGTGTTGTGGGGCGAGGGGCGGGGGACACTGGCGCCATGTCGTCCCGTCGTAGGCAGTGCCCCGAGTGCCGTCGTGAGATCGCCGTCGTGGCGGGGCGGTACGCGCGTCACGATCCGCCCGGGGCCCGGGGGAGCGGGGAACTCACCTCGTGCGCGGGGTCCCGTCGACACGCCGGGTTCGGTGCCGCGCAGCCCGCGCTGGACGGTTACGTCGTACCGGAGTTCCCGGGACAGATGCCTCTGTTCTAGCCGCCCCGGGAAGCCTTCCAGTGGCTGAGTGGCTCAGTTGCCCGCGACCGACTTCACCGCCACCGAGACCGGCACGGGCCCGCTGATCAGTTCCAGGGTCAGGCCCGCTGTCGCGGCGTTCTCCACCAGCTCCGCCAGGACGGCGGCCACGTCGTCCCGGGGGATCGGGCCGCGGCCGGTGTGGGCCTCCAGACGGACCAGGCCGGTGCCGGCTTCGTCGGTGAGCATGCCGGGGCGCAGGATCGTCCAGTCGAGGGCGTCCAGGCCGCGTACGTACGCGTCGGCCTCGCCCTTCGCGCGCTGGTACACGTCGAAGACCTCGTCCCCCTCGTGGGCGGGGTCCGCGCCCATGGACGAGACGACCACGAACCGCCGTACGCCCGCACGGACCGCGGCGTCGGCGAAGAGGACCGCCGCGGCCTTGTCCACCGTCTCCTTGCGTGCCGCGCCGCTGCCCGGACCGGCGCCCGCGGCGAACACCGCGGCGTCCGCGCCCCGGAGTTGCTCCGTGACCTCCTCCACCGATGCCGACTCCAGGTCGAGTACGACCGGTTCGGCGCCGAGTTGCCGCAGCGCGTCGGCCTGTTCGGGCTTGCGGATGATGCCCGCCACCTCGTCCCCGCGCGCGGCGAGCAACCGCTCCAGCCGCAGCGCGATCTGACCATGACCACCAGCGATGACAATGCGCATGTCTTCGACCGTACGCCGTGACGATCGCATCCGCCCGCGACGTACCGAACACGACCTTCTGAGGACGGCGTCCTGAACATGACCTCCTGAAGACGGCGTCCTGAACGCAACGGGCCGAACGCGACGGACCTACCACGTCTCGCCACGCCCCTGCCGGGGCAACCCCCGTCCCGGCTCCGCGGGCGGTGTCGTCGTCGAACCGCAGTACTCGCGTACCGCGCTCGTGCGGGTCACCACGCGCCCCCGGTGCACCACGACCCGGCTGTACGACAGTGACAGAGCCGCCGGCAGCCGGTCGCCGCGGACCGCGAGGAGTTCGGCGGGGAAACCCGCCTCCACCCGTACCTCGGGGAGCCCCAGGGCCGCCCGTGCCGAGGTGCTCACCGCGTCGTAGGCGTCCTCGGGGGACAGTCCGTGACGGGAGGCCAGCAGGTACGCCGCCTCCAGCGGGTCGCCTCGGCCGACCGGGTTCGACACGTCCCGCAGGGCACCGCTCCCGGCCACCACCCGGACGCCCGCCGCGCGCAGCAGCCGTACGGGAGCCGTGCCCCGGCGGTCGACGCTGCCGCAGCCGCCCTGCGGCAGGCACACCACGGTCACCCCGGCCGCCGCCAGTTGGTCCGCGGTCCGCGAGGCCGCTTCGGCGGGCAACCGTCCGAGGCCGCCGCACGGGCTGAGCGTCACCTCCGGTCGCAGCCCGCCCGCCATCGCCGCGAGCCGGGCCAGGCGGGCGGGGTCGGCGGTGTCGGTGTGCAGGTCGACGGGGACGCCGTGCTCGGCGGCGACCTCCAGGACCGCCTCCACGTACCCCGTGGGATCGGGGTCGACGTCCGGACAGCCGCCCACCACCGACGCGCCCATCTTCACCGCGTCCCGCAGCATCGCGAGCCCGTCCGCTCCGGCCACCCCGGTCAGCACGCGCGGCATCGCCGCCGTCGTCAGCTCGGTCAGCCCGCGCAGCGCATGTTCGACCTGCAGTACGGCGGTCAGTGCGCCGAGCCCGGTCACGTCGTCCACGCGTACATGTGCCCGCAGCGCCGTCGCCCCGTGCCCGAGCTGGAGCAGCGCGGCCTCCGTCGCCCGGCGCCGGACGTCCCGGGGGTCGTAGGAGACGGGGCCGCCGGTGTCGGCGGAGAGGGCGGTGTCGGCGTGGCTGTGCGGCTCGGCAGGGGCCGGAAGGAGCAGATGGCCGGCGAGATCGACCCGGGTGCCGCCCCCGCGGGCGCCGTCCACGGTCAGGCTGCCGGCCGTACCGACCGCCTCGATGCGTCCGCCGCCCAGCCGTACGTCCACGGTCCGGCCGTCGGTGAGCCGCGCGCCGCACAGCAGGAGCGGCTCCGGTGCGGCCGGGCCAGAGGGCGACGAGGGCGACGAGGGGGGCGGCGGCTGAGGCCGGCTGTCGGGCATCGCGCTCCTGGGGCTCGGACTGCGCGCGGTCGTCGCAGGATCACACAGAGAGAAGATCACGCAGAGTGAGTCGAGCCTAGGGCGGTGGCCCGCCCCTCGCCGGGAGGAGCACAATAGTCGTACCGGCGTGGTCGGGTGGGAGCTGCTTCGCTCGCGGGAAGTGTGCGCCACAGGGTGGGACAGGGGCCGCGAAACGGATTTGGGTGAACGGCGGCGGAGCGTGTAATGTCTTCATCGCTCGCCCCAATAGCTCAGTCGGCAGAGCGTCTCCATGGTAAGGAGAAGGTCAACGGTTCGATTCCGTTTTGGGGCTCTGGTGTGTGAGGTTCCCGCCGCGAGGCGGGGCCCGACCGCATCGCAGCGGTGTAGCTCAGTCGGTAGAGCAAGCGGCTCATAATCGCTGTGTCACCGGTTCAAGTCCGGTCACCGCTACATACAGTAGCCGATTGCGGGGTCGGTCCTTCGGTCGGCTACTCTTTCTGTGTTCATTCGTCTATCCGTTCGTCAAGGAGCACTCACGTGGCTGCCACCGACGTCCGCCCGAAGATCACGCTGGCCTGCGTGGAGTGCAAGGAGCGGAACTACATCACCAAGAAGAACCGGCGTAACAACCCGGACCGTCTTGAGATGAAGAAGCACTGCCCGCGTTGCAATGCGCACACCGCGCACCGCGAAACGCGATAAATCAGGCTCGTACGCGAGGCCGTCCCCGTTGTCAGGGGGCGGCCTCGCGTCGTTCTGCTCACCGGCCCACCGCGGCCGTATCGGATTCAGGCCGACCAGGGCCGGACCAGACACAGGAGGTGCCGCGCGCATGGCGCTCGACCAGTCCTTCGTGGGGCGGAGCTACCCGCCCACCGATCCCTATGAGGTGGGCCGGGAGAAGATCCGTGAGTTCGCCGAAGCGGTGGGGGACGCCAACCCGGCGTACACGGACGCGGAGGCCGCCAAAGCGCTCGGCCACCCCGATGTGATCGCCCCGCCGACCTTTGTGTTCGCGATCACCTTCAAGGCCGCCGGCGAGGTCGTCGCCGACCCCCGGCTCGGTCTGGACTACAGCAGGGTGGTGCACGGCGACCAGAAGTTCGCCTACCGCCGCCCGGTGCGCGCCGGAGACCGGCTCACCGTCACCTCGACCATCGAGGCGATCAAGTCGATGGCGGGCAACGACATCCTGGACATCCGCGGCGAGGTGCACGACGAGGCCGGCGAGCACGTCGTGACCGCCTGGACCAAGCTGGTGGCCCGTGCCGCCGAGGAGGCGTGAGCAGCATCATGACGGCGAAGATCTCCTACGCCGACGTCGAGGTCGGCACCGAGCTGCCCGCACAGACGTTCCCCGTGACCCGGGCCACCCTCGTCCGGTACGCGGGCGCCTCCGGCGACTTCAATCCCATTCACTGGAACGAGAAGTTCGCCAAGGAGGTCGGCCTGCCCGACGTCATCGGGCACGGCATGTTCACCATGGCCGAGGCGATCCGCGTGGTCACCGACTGGGTGGGCGACCCGGGTGCGGTCGTCGAGTACGGCGTTCGCTTCACCAGGCCGGTCGTCGTCCCCAACGACGAGCAGGGCGCCACCATCGAGGTCAGCGCCAAGGTCGCGGTCAAGCTCGACGACCACGAGCGCACGCTCCGCGTCGACCTCACGGCGACCAGCGCCGGGCAGAAGGTGCTGGGGATGTCCCGGGCGGTCGTACGACTCGCCTGACCCGCGGATCCCCACGTAGGGGGTGCTCTCCGCGGAGAGCACCCCCTACGTCGTCCTGGGGTGCCCGGCGCCATGGGCCCGTCGTTTCGGTCCCTCCAGTCGCGCTTCACCCCTTGACGCAGTTAGTGATTGAGCACTAACTTCATCACATGGTCAGGATGAGCGCGGAGGAGAGGCGCGAGAGCGTCGTCCGCGCGGCGAGCGCCGAATTCGCCCGCGGCGGCTACCACGGCACGTCGACCGAGGCGATCGCCAAGCGGGTCGGCGTCTCGCAGCCGTACCTCTTCCGGCTCTTCCCGGGGAAGAAGGCCATCTTCCTGGCGGCGGCGGAACGCTGCGTGGCGGACACCATCCGCATGTTCACGGAGGCTTCCGAGGGACTGGAGGGCGAAGAGGCCCTGCACGCCATGGCGGGCGCCTACACGCGGACCATCGCGGAACGCCCCGAGCTGCTGATGATGCAGATGCAGATGTATCTCGCGGTGGCGGCCGCCGAGCAGGAGGGCGACCACGAGTTCGGTGCGACGGTCCGCGCCGGCTGGCTGCGGCTGTGGGACGTCGTCCACCTCGCGCTGGGGGCCGAGGTCGGCGGGACGACGGACTTCATGGCGCACGGCATGCTCATCAACTGCCTGGCCGCCATGGGGTTCCCGGCCGGGCACCGGGTCTGGGAAGGGCTCGACCTGTCGGCGCGGCTCAAGGACGCGCCGGAACAGTAGCGGAGGGAAGAGGGGAGAAGGGCGGATGTCGGCGCCCTTTTTCATGAACGTGAAAGTTAGTCATCAATAACTAACAACATCATCTCCTGGGGGAGCGATGACACAACAGACCACCGCACGCGGCGGGCCGGCCGTCTGGGCCCTCGTCATCACCAGCGTCGCCGGCTTCATGGCGGCCCTCGACAACCTCGTCGTCACCACCGCACTGCCCTCCATCCGCAAGGACCTGGGCGGCGCCCTGCACGACCTGGAATGGACCGTGAGCGCCTACACGCTCACCTTCGCCGTCCTGCTGATGTTCGGCGCGGCCCTCGGCGACCGCTTCGGCCGCCGCAGGCTCTTCATCGCCGGAATCACCGTCTTCACCGCGGCCTCCGCCGCAGCGGCCATGGCACCCGGCATCGATTCCCTGATCGCCGCCCGCGCGGTGCAGGGCGCAGGCGCCGCGGTCATGATGCCCCTCACCCTCACCCTGCTCACGGCGGCCGTGCCCGAAGCCCGGCGCGGCATGGCGTACGGCATCTGGGGTGCCGTGAACGGCCTCGCCGTGGCCTCGGGGCCGCTGGTCGGCGGGAGCCTCACCGAACACATCTCCTGGCAGTGGATCTTCTGGCTGAACGTCCCGCTCGGCCTGCTCCTCATCCCGCTCGCGCGCCTGCGCCTCGCCGAGTCCCACGGCACCGGAGCCCCGCTCGACCTGCCCGGCACCCTGCTCGCCGGCGGCGGACTCCTCGGCATCGTCTACGGCCTGGTCCGCGGGCCCGTCGACGGCTGGACCGGCACCGTCGTCCTGACCGGCCTGTTCACCGGGACGGCACTGCTCGTCGGCTTCGTCCACCACAGCATCCGCGCACGGAACCCCATGCTGCCGATGCGGCTGTTCCGCTCCCGCGCCTTCTCCGGCATCAACGCGGCGAGCCTGCTGATGTTCCTCGGCATGTTCGGCTCGATCTTCCTGCTCAGCCAGTACATGCAGGGCGTACTCGGCTACTCGCCCACCGAGGCGGGCCTGCGGATGCTGCCCTGGACCGGCATGCCGATGCTCGTCGCCCCGATCGCCGGCCTCCTCTCCGACCGCGTCGGCGGCCGTCCGGTCGTCGCCACGGGCCTGTTCCTGCAGGCACTCGGCCTCGCCCACCTCGCGGTGGTGGCGACGGCCGACGCCTCCTACACCGCCCAGCTGCCCGCCCTGGTCATCAGCGGCATCGGCATGGCGCTGTACTTCGCCCCGGCCTCCCACCTGGTGATGTCCAGCGTCCGCCAGGAGGAACAGGGCATCGCCTCCGGAGCCAACAACGCCCTGCGCGAGGTGGGCGGCGCACTCGGCATCGCGATCATGGCGTCGATCTTCGCGGCCCGGGGCGGCTACGAGTCCGGCCGGGCCTTCGTCGACGGCATGCGGCCGGCGCTGGTCACCGGCGCCGCGGCAGTCGCCCTCGCGGGCATCGCGACCCTGTTCATACCGGGCCGCGGGCCCGCCGCCCCCCGCCCGCCCTCGGCCGCTCCGACACCGGAGACGGCGCTGGAAACGGTCTCCTGAACGCCTCGGAGCGCCACTCACCCGCGCACGCGCCCACCACGGAAGGACCCGTTCATGCCCACCCTCCCCTGGACCGTCCCGAACACCCCGCCGCCCCACACCGAAGTGCACGTCTTCGCCTCCCGCTTCGAGACCCGCACCCTCTGGGGAGCCCTGCGCTTCCTCGTCAGGACGCCCGGCGTGTGGCGGCAGGTCAGCAGGGCTCCCGGCGCGTACGGAGCCTCTTTGAAGGCGGAACCGCTGCGCCGGACCTTCTGGACCCTGTCCGCCTGGGAGTCCGAGAAGGCCCTCGGCGAGTTCGCCCGTACCGGCCCGCACGGGCCGACCGCCCGAGGGCTCGCCGCGCAGATGCGCGACGCCGAGTTCGCCGGCTGGACCGCGAAGAGCGAGGACCTCCCCGTCGACTGGCCCGAGGTGCGGCGCCGCCTCTCCTGAAGACGCGCGCGTGAAGGCCACGCGCGCGTACCGCCCCCGCCGGCCCGTCCCGGCGGGGGCCTTAGTCTTGAGCCCGTGCAGGAACTCCACGACGCCCCCCTCGCCCCGCTGACCACGTTCCGCCTGGGCGGACCCGCGACCAGGCTGGTCACCGCGACGACCGACGACGAGGTGATCGCCGTCGTCCGCCAGGCCGACGCCGACGGCACGCCCCTGCTGCTCATCGGCGGCGGCTCGAACCTGGTCGTCGGCGACAAGGGCTTCGACGGCACCGCGCTCGTCATCGCCACCAAGGGCGTCACCCTCGACGGCACCCACCTGGAACTGGCGGCGGGCGAGGTGTGGACCGACGCCGTCGCCCGCACCGTGCAGGCCGGCCTGGCCGGCATCGAATGCCTGGCGGGGATCCCCGGCTCGGCGGGCGCGACCCCGATCCAGAACGTCGGCGCGTACGGCCAGGAAGTCTCCTCCACGATCACCGAGGTGGTCGCCTACGACCGCACCACCGGTGAGACGGTCACCCTGGCCAACGAGGAGTGCGCCTTCTCCTACCGCCACAGCCGCTTCAAGGCCGACCCCGAGCGCTACGTCGTCCTGCGGGTCCGCTTCGGCCTGGAGGACGCCGACGGCCTCTCCGGCCCCGTGAAGTACGCCGAGACGGCCCGCGCCCTCGGTGTGGAACAGGGCGACCGCGTCCCCCTGGCCGAGGCCCGCGAGACGGTGCTGGGGCTCCGCGCGGGCAAGGGCATGGTCCTGGACCCCGAGGACCACGACACCTGGTCGGCCGGCTCCTTCTTCACCAACCCCATCCTGACCACCGCGGAGTTCACGGCCTTCCGGACCCGGGCGCGGCAGCTCCTCGGCCCCGACACGGAGCCCCCCGCATACCCCGCAGGCGAGGGCCACACCAAGACCTCCGCCGCCTGGCTGATCGACAAGGCCGGCTTCACCAAGGGCTACGGCGACGGCCCGGCCCGCATCTCCACCAAGCACACCCTCGCCCTCACCAACCGCGGCCACGCGACCACCGAGGACCTCCTGGCCCTCGCCCGCGAGGTCGTGGCCGGCGTCCACCGGACCTTCGGCATCACCCTCACCAACGAGCCGGTGACCGTGGGCGTCACCCTCTGACCACCGACGCCCTCAGTCCCCGGCCCCACTGTCGGGGACTTCGGTCCCCGGCCCCACCAACCACGCGTCGATCCCCGCCAGCAGCTCCGCCTTGACGTCCTCCGGCGCCACCGACCCCCGCACCGACTGCCGCGCCAGCTCCGCCAGCTCCGCGTCCGTGAACCCGTGATGCCGGCGCGCGATCTCGTACTGCGCCGCCAGCCGCGAGCCGAACAGCAACGGATCGTCCGCCCCCAGCGCGAGCGGCACGCCCGCCTCGAACAGCCGCCGCAACGGCACGTCACCCGGCTTCTCGTACACCCCCAGCGCCACATTCGACGCCGGGCACACCTCGCACGTCACCTGCCGGTCCGCGAGCCGCTGCAGCAGCCGCGGGTCCTCCGCCGCCCGCACTCCGTGCCCGATCCGGTCGGCCTCCAGATCGTCCAGGCAGTCCCGCACGGACGCGGGCCCGGTCAGCTCACCCCCGTGCGGCGCCGACAGCAGGCCGCCCTCGCGCGCGATGGCGAACGCCCGGTCGAAGTCCCGGGCCATTCCGCGCCGCTCGTCGTTGGACAGACCGAACCCGACGACCCCCCGGTCGGCGTACCGCACCGCCAGCCGGGCCAGCGTGCGCGCGTCCAGGTGGTGCTTCATCCGGTTCGCGGCGACCAGCACCCTGATCCCGAGCCCGGTGTCCCGCCGCGCCACGTCCACCGCGTCCAGGATGATCTCCAGCGCCGGAATCAGCCCGCCCAGCCGCGGTGCGTACGACGTGGGGTCCACCTGGATCTCCAGCCAGCCCGAGCCGTCCTTCAGGTCCTCCTCCGCCGCCTCCAGCACCAGCCGGTGGATGTCCTCCGGCTCTCTGAGGCAGGAGCGGGCGGCGTCGTACAACCGCTGGAACCGGAACCAGCCCCGCTCGTCCGTGGCCCGCAGACTCGGCGGTTCCCCGCTGGTCAGCGCGTCGGTCAGCGTCTCGGGGAGGCGCACGCCGTACTTGTCGGCCAGCTCCAGCACGGTGGCGGGCCGCATCGACCCGGTGAAGTGCAGGTGCAGATGGGCTTTCGGCAGCAGGGAGACATCACGTACACGTTCCATCCAAGGATCGTGCCGCACGTCCCGGCAGCCCCGGTAGCGCTTTCCCTGAACGTGGTCTTGCTCGCACACGAGCCCGAGCGAACGGAAGCGGGCCGCCTCCCGTGAGGGGGAGGCGGCCCGCCGAGGCACTCATGGTGCGCGGACTCAGTCCCGCGCCTCCGCCAGCAGCTTCTGGACCCGGCTCACGCCCTCCACCAGGTCCTCGTCGCCCAGCGCGTAGGACAGCCGCAGGTACCCCGGGGTGCCGAAGGCCTCGCCGGGTACGACCGCGACCTCGACCTCCTCCAGGATGAGCGCGGCCAGTTCCACGGAGTTCTGCGGCCGCTTGCCCCGGATCTCCTTGCCGATCAGGGCCTTCACCGACGGGTAGGCGTAGAACGCGCCCTCGGGCTCCGGGCAGACCACGCCGTCGATCTCGTTGAGCATCCGCACGATGGTCCGGCGCCGGCGGTCGAAGGCCTCACGCATCGTGGCGACCGCGTCCAGGGAGCCGGAGACCGCGGCCAGCGCCGCCACCTGGGCGACGTTCGACACGTTCGACGTGGCGTGGGACTGCAGGTTGGTCGCCGCCTTCACGACGTCCTTCGGGCCGATGATCCAGCCGACCCGCCAGCCGGTCATCGCGTACGTCTTGGCGACGCCGTTGACCACGATGCACTTGTCCCGCAGCTCGGGCAGGACGGCCGGCAGCGAGGTGAAGGCGGCGTCGCCGTAGACCAGGTGCTCGTAGATCTCGTCGGTCAGCACCCACAGCCCGTGCTCGACCGCCCAGCGGCCGATCGCCTCGGCGTCCTCGGCGCTGTAGACCGCGCCGGTCGGGTTCGAGGGGGAGACGAACAGGACGACCTTGGTCCGCTCCGTCCGCGCGGCTTCCAACTGCTCCACGCTGACCCGGTAGCCGGTCGTCTCGTCGGCGACGACCTCGACCGGGACACCGCCGGCCAGCCGGATCGACTCCGGGTACGTCGTCCAGTACGGCGCCGGGACGATGACCTCGTCGCCCGGGTCGAGGATCGCGGCGAAGGCCTCGTAGATGGCCTGCTTGCCGCCGTTGGTGACGAGAACCTGGGCGGGGTCCACCTCGTAGCCGGAGTCGCGCAGCGTCTTCGCGGCGATCGCGGCCTTCAGCTCGGGCAGCCCGCCGGCCGGCGTGTACCGGTGGTACTTCGGGTTCCTGCACGCCTCGATCGCGGCGTCGACGATGTAGTCCGGAGTCGGGAAGTCGGGCTCACCGGCTCCGAAGCCGATCACCGGGCGCCCGGCGGCCTTGAGGGCCTTGGCCTTGGCGTCCACGGCGAGGGTGGCGGACTCGGAGATCGCACCGACGCGGGCGGAGACCCGGCGCTCGGTGGGAGGGGGTTGCAGCGCTCATGGCCCCATCGTTCCAGACGGGAAACCCGCCCGGCACGAGGGTTTCACAGACTGAACAGGTACCGGCAAACCGCTGAACACCAGTCCGTATTCGTTCTTCCGGAGCCCCGCGGCCTGGACGATCTTGCATCGGAAGATCCGTCACGGGCGCTTTCTGTTCGACGCCCGGCGCCGGAACACGTACACTCACACCTCGTTGGCCTTCTCCGGCCGCGTTCGCCGGGTGCACACCAAGCATCCGCGTGAATGCGGTACGTTGGGGGACACGCAAAGGGTCGTAGCTCAATTGGTAGAGCACTGGTCTCCAAAACCAGCGGTTGGGGGTTCGAGTCCCTCCGGCCCTGCTGCACACACCTCAGCCAGGATGTGTACGCATGTACGTACAGCAATGCATCGCCGTGCGGCTCATACCGGGCGCGGCACGGCCACGACCCGGAATCAGGTGAGGACGAGTGACGGACGCCGTGGGCTCCATCGACATGCCTGATGCCGAGGACGAGACACCGGACGCCAGGAAGAAGAACCGCAGGGGTGGCAAGCGGGCCAAGAAGGGCCCACTGAAGCGTCTGGCGCTCTTCTACCGGCAGATCGTGGCGGAGCTTCGTAAGGTTGTCTGGCCGACCCGTAGCCAGCTGTCGTCGTACACCACCGCAGTGATCATCTTCGTGGTCTTCATGATCGGCCTGGTCACTCTGTTCGACTACGGTTTTGGTCACGCTGCCAAGTACGTCTTCGGCTGAGCCGCCAGCGAAGAGCGCCGAGGTACCCGGCGCTCATTTTCGCGTGTTCCACCCCTATGTATCCAGGAAGAAGCAGCCACCGTGTCTGACCCGAACGTGAACGACGCCGTTGAGCCTCGCGGCGAAGGGGCCGAGTCCGTCGAGGACGAACTCGACGCCGTCGAGGACGCGGACAACGAGGTCTCCGAGACCTCCGCCGAGGTCGAGGCTGCCGACGCCGCCGCGGACGAGACCGAGGAAGCCGACGAAGCCGGGGAAACCGACGAAGCCGGGGAAACCGACGAAGCCGTCGAGGAAGTCGAGGACGTCCGCGACCCGGTCGAGGAACTCCGTGAGGAACTGCGGACGCTGCCCGGCGAGTGGTACGTCATCCACACCTACGCGGGCTACGAGAAGCGCGTGAAGGCCAACCTGGAGCAGCGGGCCGTCTCGCTCAACGTCGAGGACCTCGTCTACCAGGCCGAGGTGCCCGAGGAAGAGATCGTCCAGATCAAGAACGGTGAGCGTAAGACGGTCAAGCAGAACAAGCTGCCCGGCTACGTCCTGGTCCGCATGGACCTCACCGACCAGTCCTGGGGCGCGGTGCGTCACACGCCGGGTGTCACGGGCTTCGTCGGTGACGCCTTCAACCCGTACCCGCTGACCCTGGACGAGATCGTCAAGATGCTGGCCCCGGAGGCCGAGGCGAAGGCCGCCCGTGAGGCCGCCGAGGCCGAGGGCAAGCCGGTTCCGCAGCGCAAGGTCGAGGTCCAGGTGCTGGACTTCGAGGTCGGCGACTCGGTCACCGTCACCGACGGCCCGTTCGCCACGCTTCAGGCGACCATCAACGAGATCAACCCGGACTCCAAGAAGGTCAAGGGCCTGGTGGAGATCTTCGGCCGAGAGACGCCGGTCGAGCTCTCCTTCGACCAGATCCAGAAGAACTGACCCACCCCGAACCGCCGGCTCTGCCGGCTCCGCTGGGCAGAGTTCAGGACAAACGCTTCCGCGCAGGTCAGGCGAACGCTCAGGCGCCCGCCTGACCTGCTCGGTTTTTGGCCGCACATCCATACCCGCTATCGTTGTGCGGTATGCCTGCGTCCGGGCTGGTCCCGTCGCGCAGGCAGGACCCGAATGGAAAGGACCCGGAGAGCCATGCCTCCCAAGAAGAAGAAGGTCACGGGGCTCATCAAGCTCCAGATCCAGGCCGGTGCCGCCAACCCGGCTCCGCCGGTCGGCCCCGCGCTGGGTCAGCACGGCGTCAACATCATGGAGTTCTGCAAGGCCTACAACGCCGCGACCGAGTCGCAGCGTGGCTGGGTCATCCCGGTGGAGATCACGGTCTACGAGGACCGTTCCTTCACCTTCATCACCAAGACCCCGCCGGCCGCGAAGATGATCCTCAAGGCCGCGGGCGTGGAGAAGGGCTCCGGCGAGCCGCACAAGACCAAGGTCGCGAAGATCACGCGTGACCAGGTCCGCGAGATCGCCACCACCAAGCTGCCCGACCTGAACGCCAACGACCTGGACGCCGCCGAGAAGATCATCGCCGGCACCGCCCGTTCCATGGGCGTCACGGTCGAGGGCTGACCTCCACCCCCGTAAGCCAAGCAGAAGTGTGGAAGGGCCCGCTCGGCCCGGACCACGACTCCTAAGAACCCACAGGAGCTTTAAGTGAGCAAGCGCAGCAAGTCTCTCCGCGCTGCGGACGCCAAGATCGACCGGGAGAAGCAGTACGCCCCGCTCGAGGCCGTCCGTCTCGCCAAGGAGACCTCCACGTCCAAGTTCGACGGCACCGTCGAGGTCGCCTTCCGTCTGGGTGTCGACCCGCGCAAGGCCGACCAGATGGTCCGTGGCACCGTGAACCTCCCGCACGGCACTGGCAAGACCGCCCGGGTCCTGGTCTTCGCGACCGGCGACCGTGCCGAGGCCGCGCGTGCCGCGGGCGCCGACATCGTCGGCGCCGACGAACTGATCGACGAGGTGTCGAAGGGCCGTCTGGACTTCGACGCCGTCGTCGCCACCCCGGACCTCATGGGCAAGGTCGGCCGCCTCGGCCGCGTGCTCGGTCCCCGTGGTCTGATGCCGAACCCCAAGACCGGCACCGTGACCCCGGACGTCACCAAGGCTGTCAACGACATCAAGGGTGGCAAGATCGAGTTCCGCGTCGACAAGCACTCGAACCTGCACTTCATCATCGGCAAGACGTCCTTCGACGAGACCAAGCTGGTGGAGAACTACGGCGCCGCGCTGGACGAGATCCTCCGTCTGAAGCCGTCCGCCGCGAAGGGCCGCTACATCAAGAAGGCCTCGATGACGACCACGATGGGCCCGGGCATTCCGCTCGACCCGAACCGCACCCGCAACCTCCTCGTCGAGGAGGACCCGGCGGCGGTCTGAGCCTGACGGCTCGTCCCGATCGGTCACGGGCCCCGCGCCCGCAGCGTCCCTGCTGCGGGCGCGGGGCCCGTTCCGGTTCCGGTACGTGTGCCGGATGGTCTGCGCTACGGTGCGGCCACGGGGTTCGCACGGGAGAGGGTGGGACCGGGACCGATGACGATCACCACCGTGCGCCGTACGGGCCTCGTGCTCGCGGCGACGATCGCGCTCGCGGCGCTGACCACGCTGACCACGATCTCCGCCTGCACCTCCTCGGCCGCCCCCGGCCCTTTTGGCGGCCGTGGTGCCGACACCGGCGCCGGACAGCGGGACGAGGCGTCCCGCCTGCGGTCCGTCACGGCGCTGCGGTCCGCCGAGCGCTCCACCGCCGGCGCAGGCTCCGCCCGCGTCGAGTCCACCACGGCCATGGGCTCGCTGATGTCCATGACGGCCGACGGCACCCTCGCCTGGGGCGACGACCTCATCGGCACCCTGACCATCACGTACACGGACGGCGCGGTGGCCGACGCCATGCGCCGCCTCGGCAGCACGTCGATGGAGGCCCGCTACCTGCCCGACGCCTACTACGCGCGCGTGGGCGACACGTTCGCCGCGCGGACGGGCGGCGGGCACTGGCTCCGGTACGGCCACGACGACCTAGAGGACATCGCCGGCGGCGAAGCCGCCGGTCTCGGGGACCAGATCCGCGGCTTCACACCCCAGCAGTGCGTGAAGCTGCTGCTGGCCTCCGGCGACGTGCGGAGGGTCGGTGAGGAACGGGTACGGGGCACGCCCGCCACGCGCTACTCGGGCACGGTGGAGCCGACCCGCCTGAAGACCCGGACCCCGGGCCCCGGGACGGGACGGTCGGCCGAACTGGCGGATCTGAAGGAGCAGTTGGTCAGGGCCGGGGTCACCACCCAGACGGTGGACGTCTGGGTCGACGACCGGAACCTGCTGGTCAAGAAGGTGGAGCGGGCGGAGACGGCGACGGGTCGGCTCACCCAGACCGCGTACTACGCCGACTACGGCGTGAAGGTGACGACCGAGGCTCCCCCCGCCGCCGACACCCAGGACGCCACGAACGTGCTGGACGGCCGGCGCACCGCCCCCTGAGCCCGCCGCATCCCCTGCCAGGCCGGCCGGGAGCCTCGGGCGGAACTCGAAGGCCGCTGTCAGAGGTGTGGGATAGGGTCAAAAACCTTGCTGTGTACAAGCTATGTGTTCCCTGGGGGGAACCGAAGACCTGGGGGGATTCGATGAGAACTTCCATACCTGCCGCCGGACTCACCGCACTCGTTCTTGCGGCCGGCGCGGTCGGCTGTTCCAGTGGCTCGGAGGAGTCGCCCGAGATGACGCCGGCGGCGGCCGTGGCCAAGGCGGCGAAGAACACCGAGGACATCACGTCCTTCCGGTACACGATGACCGGTGAGGTCCCGGCGCAGGGCAAGATCGAGGCGGAGGCCTCGATGCGGGTCAAGCCCGATGTCGCCATGAGCATGCAGATGACGGCGCCCGACGCGGGTACGCAGGGCAAGGTGGAGATCCGGCTCGTCGACAAGGCCATGTACATCGGCGGCGGCGCCGAGATGGCCAAGGAGATGGACGGCAAGAGCTGGATGAAGTTCGACCTGGCCGAGCTCGGTGCCGACGCGGAGCTGAACGAGCTCGGCGCCCCCGGCCAGGCCGAGCAGAACCCGGCCGCCGAGTCCACCTTCCTCACCGGCGCCAAGGACGTGAAGAAGGTCGGCACCGAGAAGATCGACGGGGTCGAGACCACCCACTACTCGGGCACCGTCACCCTCGACGACCTGCGCGCCTCGCTCAAGGACAAGGACGCGAAGGCCGCCGAGACCGGCGAGAAGAGCATCGAGCAGTACGAGAAGATGGGCGTCGAATCGCTCACGATGGACATGTGGGTCGACGGCGAGGACCACACCAAGCAGTTCCGGATGCGCGGCGACGCCACCCAGGGCCCGCTGGACATGACCATCAAGTTCCTCGACGTCAACAAGCCGGTGACGGTCGAGGCCCCGCCGGCCGAGGAGACCGCCGACCTGGCCGAGATGATGAAGGAAGCCGAGCAGGGCTGACCGGCCCGGACTGGACCGGTGAGCTGGTCCCGGGGAGCGGATTTGCCTCGCGGCGATCCGTTCCCGTACTCTCCTGAAGAAGCCAAAGACCGCTGGTTGTTGCCGTCCTCTCGTCAGAGAGTGCGGTGGCCGAAGGATCCGCTGAACTGCGGACGACCCGCGCAGGTGACAGTGGAAGAGTTCCCGGAATTCGCTGCCGCGAGGATGCGAATCACCGGTTGAGCCTCGCCCCGTGCGCCTGCGCCCGGGGCGTTTCGTTTTTCCCAGTCCTCCTTCGGGTCCGCGCGGTCCGAATCACCCGGAAGGAGGCCGAGGCTCTATGGCGAGGCCCGACAAGGCTGCTGCGGTTGCCGAGCTGACGGACAAGTTCCGCAGCTCCAACGCCGCCGTGCTGACCGAGTACCGCGGTCTCACCGTGGCGCAGCTCAAGACGCTGCGTCGTTCGCTCGGTGAGAACGCCCAGTACGCCGTGGTGAAGAACACGCTGACCAAGATTGCGGCCAACGAGGCCGGGATCACGCTGGACGACCAGCTCTTCGCTGGTCCGACGGCGGTCGCCTTCGTCACCGGTGACCCGGTGGAGTCGGCGAAGGGTCTCCGTGACTTCGCCAAGGACAACCCGAATCTCGTCATCAAGGGCGGTGTCCTTGACGGCAAGGCGCTGTCCGCCGACGAGATCAAGAAGCTTGCGGACCTCGAGTCCCGCGAGGTTCTGCTCTCCAAGCTGGCCGGTGCCTTCAAGGGCAAGCAGTCCCAGACTGCTCAGCTCTTCCAGGCGCTGCCGTCGAAGCTCGTCCGCACCGTGGACGCGCTCCGTGCCAAGCAGGACGAGCAGGGCGGTGCCGAGTAATTCGGCTCGCTTTCCGATCCTCACCGCATGAGGTGAGGGTCGATGCGGGCCCGACGTACGCCCGCCTCACCCAGTACATCCGGCACCTGCCGATTTAGTGGAAGGACCGCCATCATGGCGAAGCTCACCCAGGACGAGCTGCTGGCCCAGTTCGAGGGCATGACCCTCATCGAGCTCTCCGAGTTCGTGAAGGCCTTCGAGGAGAAGTTCGACGTCACCGCCGCCGCCGCGGTCGCCGTCGCCGGCCCGGCCGGCCCGGCCGCCCCGGTCGAGGCTGCCGAGGAGAAGGACGAGTTCGACGTCATCCTCACCGGCGCCGGCGACAAGAAGATCCAGGTCATCAAGGTCGTGCGCGAGCTGACCTCCCTCGGCCTGAAGGAGGCCAAGGACCTGGTCGACGGTGCGCCGAAGCCCGTCGTCGAGAAGGTCAACAAGGAAGCCGCCGACAAGGCCAAGGAGGCCCTCGAGGGCGCCGGCGCCTCCGTCGAGGTCAAGTAAGACCTTCCGGGTCCGACAGGACTCCCGCGGCCCGGCTGAGCCGGTTCCGCACCGCGTCCAACAGGACGTGTAACGCGTAAGCGCCGAGGAGCGATCATCCATCCGGGTGGTCGCTCCTCGGTGTGTCCGGGGCCCGGCGGCGGCTGCCTTGCCCCTGGGACGGCGGGGGGTATGGTGATCTTCGATGCGGACCTCCGCGGGCCGCGAAGAGTCGCCTGTTGAGAGGCGGTTCGGGCAAGGGGGGCCTTGACGAACCGCACGCAGCGCGCAATTCTCAGGACGCGTCGTCAACAAGCATCCGAATCCGAGGCATGGATCGACGGCGAAGAGGGCAGTATCACGGTGCGTCGAGGGCATGACCGTGCCGCAGGAGTTGAGAACAACGAGGGCCTCTGAGGGTCTCGAAAACCCGCACTGGACATCAGTGTGCCAAGTGGCTACACTGACCCTTTGCGCTGCCTGTTAGCTGTCCCCTGCCCGTCACCAGGGGTCTGCCCTCACTTGAGCACAGACGATCAGACTTCTCTGACCTGGCCTTTTCCGGTCGGATGGAGAGGTGTCTGGCACCGTGTCCCGTGGGGGGCCGGCACGCGCGTAGTGAGTCCGAGCCCTCGGAAGGACCCCCTCTTGGCCGCCTCGCGCAATGCCTCGACCGCGAATACGAACAACGCCGCCAGCACCGCCCCGCTGCGCATCTCCTTTGCAAAGATCAAGGAGCCCCTCGAGGTTCCGAACCTTCTCGCGCTGCAGACCGAGAGCTTCGACTGGCTGCTCGGCAACGACGCCTGGAAGGCTCGCGTCGAGGCCGCTCTGGAGAACGGTCAGGATGTCCCCACCAAGTCCGGTCTGGAGGAGATCTTCGAGGAGATCTCCCCGATCGAGGACTTCTCCGGGTCGATGTCGCTGACCTTCCGCGACCACCGCTTCGAGCCGCCGAAGAACTCCATCGACGAGTGCAAGGACCGTGACTTCACGTACGCGGCGCCGCTCTTCGTCACCGCCGAGTTCACCAACAACGAGACCGGCGAGATCAAGTCCCAGACCGTCTTCATGGGCGACTTCCCGCTCATGACGAACAAGGGCACCTTCGTCATCAACGGCACCGAGCGTGTCGTGGTGTCGCAGCTGGTCCGTTCGCCGGGTGTCTACTTCGACTCCAGCATCGACAAGACGTCCGACAAGGACATCTTCTCCGCCAAGATCATCCCGTCCCGGGGTGCCTGGCTGGAGATGGAGATCGACAAGCGCGACATGGTCGGCGTCCGCGTCGACCGCAAGCGCAAGCAGTCCGTCACCGTCCTGCTCAAGGCGCTCGGCTGGACCACCGAGCAGATCCTCGAGGAGTTCGGCGAGTACGAGTCCATGCGCGCCACCCTGGAGAAGGACCACACCCAGGGCCAGGACGACGCGCTGCTCGACATCTACCGCAAGCTGCGTCCGGGCGAGCCCCCCACCCGCGAGGCCGCGCAGACGCTGCTCGAGAACCTCTACTTCAACCCCAAGCGCTACGACCTGGCCAAGGTCGGCCGCTACAAGGTCAACAAGAAGCTGGGTGCCGACGCGCCGCTCGACGCGGGCGTGCTGACCGTCGAGGACGTCATCTCGACGATCAAGTACCTGGTGAAGCTGCACGCCGGTGAGATCGAGACCGTCGGCGACAGCGGCCAGACCATCGTCGTCGAGACGGACGACATCGACCACTTCGGCAACCGCCGCCTGCGCAGCGTCGGCGAGCTCATCCAGAACCAGGTCCGTACGGGTCTGGCCCGGATGGAGCGCGTCGTGCGTGAGCGCATGACCACGCAGGACGTCGAGGCGATCACGCCGCAGACCCTGATCAACATCCGGCCGGTCGTCGCCTCCATCAAGGAGTTCTTCGGCACCAGCCAGCTGTCCCAGTTCATGGACCAGAACAACCCGCTGTCCGGGCTGACGCACAAGCGTCGTCTGTCCGCGCTCGGCCCGGGTGGTCTCTCCCGTGAGCGGGCCGGCTTCGAGGTCCGTGAC
This sequence comes from Streptomyces sp. TE5632, assembly GCF_054061295.1. Classification (NCBI taxonomy): domain Bacteria; kingdom Bacillati; phylum Actinomycetota; class Actinomycetes; order Kitasatosporales; family Streptomycetaceae; genus Streptomyces; species Streptomyces sp. TE5632. The sequence goes on from NZ_JBSSEA010000003.1 coordinate 3,239,540, forward strand.
GTGCACCCCTCGCACTACGGCCGCATGTGCCCGATCGAGACGCCCGAAGGCCCGAACATCGGTCTGATCGGCTCGCTCGCCTCCTACGGCCGGGTCAACGCGTTCGGTTTCGTCGAGACCCCCTACCGCAATGTGAGCGACGGCCAGGTCACCGACGACGTCGACTACCTGACCGCCGACGAGGAGGACCGCTTCGTCATCGCGCAGGCCAACGCGCCGCTCACCGACGACCTGCGGTTCGCCGAGGCCCGCGTGCTGGTCCGCCGCAAGGGCGGCGAGATCGACTACGTCAGCCCCGACGAGGTCGACTACATGGACGTCTCGCCGCGCCAGATGGTGTCGGTCGCGACCGCCATGATCCCCTTCCTCGAGCACGACGACGCCAACCGTGCCCTCATGGGCGCGAACATGATGCGTCAGGCCGTGCCGCTGATCAGGTCCGAGGCCCCGCTCGTCGGCACCGGCATGGAGTACCGCTCCGCCGCCGACGCCGGTGACGTGGTCAAGGCCGAGAAGGCGGGTGTGGTCCAGGAGGTCTCCGCGGACTACATCACCACCACCAACGACGACGGCACGTACATCACGTACCGCCTGGCCAAGTTCGCCCGCTCCAACCAGGGCACCTCGGTCAACCAGAAGGTCATCGTCAACGAGGGCGACCGCGTCGTCGAGGGCCAGGTCCTCGCCGACGGTCCGGCCACCGAGAACGGCGAGATGGCGCTCGGCAAGAACCTGCTGGTCGCGTTCATGCCGTGGGAGGGTCACAACTACGAGGACGCGATCATCCTGTCGCAGCGCCTCGTTCAGGACGACGTCCTCTCCTCGATCCACATCGAGGAGCACGAGGTCGACGCCCGTGACACCAAGCTCGGCCCCGAGGAGATCACCCGGGACATCCCGAACGTCTCCGAGGAGGTCCTCGCCGACCTCGACGAGCGCGGCATCATCCGCATCGGTGCCGAGGTCGTCGCCGGCGACATCCTCGTCGGCAAGGTCACGCCCAAGGGTGAGACCGAGCTGACCCCCGAGGAGCGCCTGCTGCGCGCGATCTTCGGTGAGAAGGCCCGTGAGGTCCGTGACACCTCGCTGAAGGTGCCGCACGGCGAGATCGGCAAGATCATCGGCGTGCGCGTCTTCGACCGCGAGGAGGGCGACGAGCTTCCCCCCGGTGTGAACCAGCTGGTGCGCGTCTACGTCGCGCAGAAGCGCAAGATCACCGATGGTGACAAGCTCGCCGGCCGCCACGGCAACAAGGGCGTCATCTCGAAGATCCTGCCGATCGAGGACATGCCGTTCCTGGAGGACGGCACCCCGGTCGACATCATCCTCAACCCGCTGGGTGTGCCGTCCCGAATGAACCCGGGACAGGTACTGGAGATCCACCTCGGCTGGCTCGCCAGCCGCGGCTGGGACGTCTCCGGCCTCGCCGAGGAATGGGCCGAGCGCCTGCAGAACATCGGCGCCGACCGCGTCGAGCCCGGCACCAACGTCGCCACCCCGGTCTTCGACGGTGCGCGCGAGGACGAGCTGGCCGGCCTGCTGCAGCACACCATCCCGAACCGCGACGGCGAGCGCATGGTGCTCCCGAGCGGTAAGGCGCGGCTGTTCGACGGCCGCTCCGGTGAGCCGTTCCCGGAGCCGATCTCGGTCGGCTACATGTACATCCTCAAGCTGCACCACCTGGTCGACGACAAGCTGCACGCCCGCTCGACCGGTCCGTACTCGATGATCACCCAGCAGCCGCTGGGTGGTAAGGCCCAGTTCGGTGGCCAGCGCTTCGGTGAGATGGAGGTGTGGGCGCTGGAGGCGTACGGCGCCGCGTACGCCCTCCAGGAGCTGCTGACCATCAAGTCCGACGACGTCACCGGCCGTGTGAAGGTCTACGAGGCCATCGTCAAGGGCGAGAACATCCCCGAGCCGGGCATCCCCGAGTCCTTCAAGGTCCTCATCAAGGAGATGCAGTCCCTGTGCCTGAACGTGGAGGTGCTGTCCAGCGACGGCATGTCCATCGAGATGCGTGACACCGACGAGGACGTCTTCCGCGCTGCGGAGGAGCTCGGCATCGACCTGTCCCGGCGCGAGCCGAGCAGCGTCGAAGAGGTCTGACGGGAGTTTCGGTCCGGAGGTTCAGCGATGAAGATCCCTGAACCTCCGGCCGGCCCCAGGACCCCCGTTTCAGACCCCACGACTTACGACCCTGAGAGGGATTGACGCATAGTGCTCGACGTCAACTTCTTCGACGAGCTCCGGATCGGCCTGGCCACCGCTGACGACATCCGTCAGTGGAGCCACGGCGAGGTCAAGAAGCCCGAGACCATCAACTACCGCACCCTCAAGCCGGAAAAGGACGGGCTCTTCTGCGAGAAGATCTTCGGTCCGACCCGGGACTGGGAGTGCTACTGCGGCAAGTACAAGCGCGTCCGTTTCAAGGGCATCATCTGCGAGCGCTGTGGCGTCGAGGTCACGCGCGCCAAGGTGCGCCGTGAGCGGATGGGCCACATCGAGCTCGCCGCGCCCGTCACGCACATCTGGTACTTCAAGGGCGTTCCGTCGCGCCTCGGCTACCTGCTCGACCTCGCCCCGAAGGACCTGGAGAAGGTCATCTACTTCGCGGCGTACATGATCACGTACGTCGACGAGGAGCGCCGCACCCGCGACCTGCCCTCGCTGGAGGCGCACGTCTCCGTCGAGCGCCAGCAGGTGGAGAACCGTCGCGACGCCGACCTGGAGGCCCGCGCCAAGAAGCTCGAGACCGACCTGGCCGAGCTCGAGGCCGAGGGTGCCAAGGCCGATGTGCGCCGCAAGGTGCGTGAGGGCGCCGAGCGTGAGATGAAGCAGCTGCGCGACCGCGCGCAGCGCGAGATCGACCGTCTCGACGAGGTGTGGAACCGGTTCAAGAACCTCAAGGTCCAGGACCTGGAGGGCGACGAACTGCTCTACCGCGAGCTGCGTGACCGCTTCGGCACGTACTTCGACGGCTCGATGGGTGCCGCGGCGCTGCAGAAGCGCCTGGAGTCCTTCGACCTCGAGGAGGAGGCCGAGCGTCTCCGCGAGATCATCCGCACCGGCAAGGGCCAGAAGAAGACCCGTGCGCTCAAGCGCCTCAAGGTCGTCTCCGCGTTCCTGCAGACCAGCAACAGCCCCAAGGGCATGGTGCTGGACTGCGTGCCGGTCATCCCGCCGGACCTGCGTCCGATGGTGCAGCTGGACGGTGGCCGCTTCGCGACCTCCGACCTGAACGACCTGTACCGCCGCGTGATCAACCGCAACAACCGCCTGAAGCGGCTTCTCGACCTCGGCGCGCCCGAGATCATCGTGAACAACGAGAAGCGCATGCTCCAGGAGGCCGTCGACGCGCTCTTCGACAACGGCCGTCGTGGCCGCCCGGTGACGGGCCCCGGCAACCGTCCGCTGAAGTCGCTGTCCGACATGCTCAAGGGCAAGCAGGGCCGCTTCCGTCAGAACCTGCTCGGCAAGCGCGTGGACTACTCCGCGCGTTCCGTGATCGTCGTCGGTCCGCAGCTGAAGCTGCACCAGTGCGGTCTGCCGAAGGCGATGGCGCTGGAGCTGTTCAAGCCGTTCGTGATGAAGCGCCTGGTCGACCTGAACCACGCGCAGAACATCAAGAGCGCCAAGCGCATGGTCGAGCGCGGCCGCACGGTCGTGTACGACGTCCTTGAAGAGGTCATCGCGGAGCACCCGGTTCTGCTGAACCGTGCGCCCACGCTGCACCGCCTCGGCATCCAGGCCTTCGAGCCGCAGCTGGTCGAGGGCAAGGCCATTCAGATCCACCCGCTCGTCTGCACCGCGTTCAACGCGGACTTCGACGGTGACCAGATGGCCGTGCACCTGCCGCTGTCCGCGGAGGCGCAGGCCGAGGCCCGCATCCTGATGCTGTCCTCGAACAACATCCTCAAGCCGGCCGACGGCCGTCCGGTGACGATGCCGACCCAGGACATGGTCCTCGGTCTGTTCTTCCTCACCACCGACGGCGAGATGCGTGAGCTCAAGGGCGAGGAGCGTTCCTTCTCCTCGGTCGCCGAGGCGATCATGGCCTTCGACGCGGGCGAGCTGTCGCTCCAGTCGAAGATCGACGTCCGCTTCCCGGTCGGCACCATCCCGCCGCGCAACTGGATGCCGCCGGCGCGTGAAGCGGATGAGCCGGAGTGGCAGCAGGGTGACAGCTTCCGGCTGAGCACCACCCTGGGCCGTGCGCTCTTCAACGAGCTGCTGCCCGAGGACTACCCGTTCGTCGACTACGAGGTCGGCAAGAAGCAGCTCTCCGAGATCGTCAACGACCTCGCCGAGCGCTACCCGAAGGTCATCGTGGCGGCGACGCTCGACAACCTGAAGGCGTCCGGCTTCCACTGGGCGACCCGCTCCGGCGTCACCGTCGCCATCTCCGACGTCGTCGTTCCCGAGGCGAAGAAGGAGATCGTCCACGGCTACGAGGCGCAGGACGAGAAGGTCCAGAAGCAGTACGAGCGCGGTCTGATCACCAAGGACGAGCGCACGCAGGAGCTCATCGCGATCTGGACCAAGGCGACCAACGAGGTCGCCGAGGCGATGAACGACAACTTCCCGAAGACCAACCCGATCTTCATGATGGTGAACTCGGGCGCACGAGGCAACATGATGCAGATGCGTCAGATCGCCGGTATGCGTGGTCTGGTGTCGAACGCGAAGAACGAGACGATCCCGCGGCCCATCAAGGCCTCGTTCCGTGAGGGTCTGTCCGTGCTGGAGTACTTCATCTCCACGCACGGTGCCCGTAAGGGTCTGGCGGACACCGCTCTGCGTACCGCCGACTCGGGTTACCTCACCCGTCGTCTGGTCGACGTCTCCCAGGACGTCATCATCCGCGAGGAGGACTGCGGCACCGACCGCGGTCTGAAGCTGCGGATCGCCACGCGGGAGGCCGACGGCACCCTGCGCAAGGCGGACGACGTCGAGACCAGCGTCTACGCCCGCATGCTCGCCGAGGACGTCGTCATCGACGGCAAGGTGATCGCGCCGGCCAACGTCGACCTCGGTGACGTGCTCATCGAGCAGCTGGTGCACCACGGTGTCGAGCAGGTCAAGACCCGTTCGATCCTGACCTGCGAGTCCGCCGTCGGCACCTGCGCCATGTGCTACGGCCGTTCGCTGGCCACCGGCAAGCTGGTCGACATCGGTGAGGCGGTCGGCATCATCGCCGCCCAGTCCATCGGTGAGCCCGGTACCCAGCTGACGATGCGTACCTTCCACACCGGTGGTGTGGCGGGTGACGACATCACCCAGGGTCTGCCGCGTGTCGTCGAGCTCTTCGAGGCCCGTACCCCGAAGGGTGTCGCCCCGATCTCCGAGGCCGCCGGCCGCGTCCGGATCGAGGAGACCGAGAAGACGAAGAAGATCGTCGTCACCCCGGACGACGGCAGCGACGAGACGGCGTTCCCGATCTCGAAGCGCGCCCGTCTGCTGGTCGGCGAGGGCGATCACGTCGAGGTGGGCCAGAAGCTCACCGTGGGTGCCACCAACCCGCACGACGTGCTGCGCATCCTGGGTCAGCGGGCCGTCCAGGTCCACCTGGTCGGCGAGGTCCAGAAGGTCTACAACTCGCAGGGTGTGTCGATCCACGACAAGCACATCGAGATCATCATCCGGCAGATGCTCCGCCGTGTGACGATCATCGAGTCCGGCGACGCCGAGCTGCTGCCCGGCGAGCTGGTCGAGCGCTCGAAGTTCGAGACCGAGAACCGTCGTGTGGTCCAGGAGGGCGGTCACCCGGCCTCCGGTCGTCCGCAGCTGATGGGTATCACCAAGGCCTCGCTGGCGACCGAGTCGTGGCTGTCGGCGGCGTCCTTCCAGGAGACGACCAGGGTCCTCACGGACGCGGCGATCAACGCCAAGTCCGACTCCCTGATCGGCCTCAAGGAGAACGTCATCATCGGTAAGCTCATCCCGGCCGGTACGGGCCTGTCCCGTTACCGCAACATCCGGGTCGAGCCGACCGAGGAGGCCAAGGCCGCGATGTACTCGGCCGTCGGCTACGACGACATCGACTACTCGCCGTTCGGCACGGGCTCCGGCCAGGCCGTTCCGCTGGAGGACTACGACTACGGTCCGTACAACCAGTAGGCGAGTCGCCTGAAGTACCGCAGGGCGGTCACCCCGTACACCATGGGGCGGCCGCCCTGCGGCGTCCCGCGACCCGTACCGGTGAGGTGCAGGAGTGACCTGCACCGGTGACCTGTACCGGTTTCGTGACGCGCAGCCCATGCCGTAAGGCTTTGCGCGGGCGCATGATGGAATGACGTGTGCAGTCGGGGGAGGTACCTGGTGTCGCAGTCGCCGTATCCGTCGTGGCAGCCCTGGCAGGGGCGAGGCACTCCACAGCCGTGGGGTGGACCGGGCGGGCCGCAGCCGGGCGGGCCCCCGATGCTGGCCTCGCACGCGGACCGGGAGCGCACCGTGGACGTGCTCCGGGCCGGGTACGCGGAGGGCCGTCTGGACCAGCAGGAGCTCGAGCGGCGGGTGGCGCGGGCCTACCAGGCCCGTACGGTGGCGGATCTCTCGCTGCTGGTGGCCGATCTGCCGCAGGGCCCCGTGCCGCAGACCGCGGTGATGCAGCAGCACGCCGTTCCCATGGCGCCGGCGACGTTCCTGCCCCGGCAGAAGACCAACGAGAAGGCGATCGGGTCGATGGTGTGCGGGGTGCTGTGCCTGGCGACGGGCGGGGTGACCGGCATCCCGGCCGTGGTGCTGGGGCACATGGCCCGTGCGGAGATCCGGCGCTCTGGGGAGCAGGGGGACGGGCTCGCGGTGGCCGGGCTGGTGCTCGGCTGGCTGTCCACGGCCGGCTGGGCCGCTTTCCTGTTCCTGTTGGTCATGTTCGGTGTCGCGTCGGTGTGACGCGTGGGGGAGCGGAAAGGGGCCGGGGTCACCCTTTCGAAGATCGTTCGCTTTCGCGGGCTTCACTCGCTCCGCGCGGAGGCGGGATGACGGCCCATTTGTTTTGACCGCAGCCAATGCTATAGGTACGCTCAGACCTTGTGCCTGGGGTGTGCCCTGGCCTCCGCGCGTGCCGTCAGACCGCGCCGGGGGCTGTGAACGGCCACCGCGATCATGCGCTTCTTTCTGCCTTGCGGCGGGAGTCCGCGGGATTCGACACACCCGACCGCGTGGGTCGGTGACGTTCCAGGTTAGCTGTACCTATCGGCACACAGAAACCGGAGAAGTAGTGCCTACGATCCAGCAGCTGGTCCGTAAGGGCCGGCAGGACAAGGTCGAGAAGAACAAGACGCCCGCACTCGAGGGTTCGCCCCAGCGCCGTGGCGTCTGCACGCGTGTGTTCACCACCACCCCGAAGAAGCCGAACTCGGCCCTCCGTAAGGTCGCGCGTGTGCGTCTGACCAGCGGCATCGAGGTCACTGCTTACATTCCGGGTGAGGGACACAACCTGCAGGAGCACTCCATCGTGCTCGTGCGCGGCGGCCGTGTGAAGGACCTGCCGGGTGTTCGCTACAAGATCATCCGCGGCTCCCTCGACACCCAGGGTGTCAAGAACCGCAAGCAGGCCCGCAGCCGCTACGGCGCCAAGAAGGAGAAGTAAGAATGCCTCGTAAGGGCCCCGCCCCGAAGCGCCCGGTCATCATCGACCCGGTCTACGGTTCTCCTCTGGTGACCTCCCTGATCAACAAGGTGCTGATGAACGGCAAGCGCTCCACCGCCGAGCGCATCGTCTACGGCGCCATGGAGGGCCTTCGCGAGAAGACGGGCAACGACCCGATCATCACGCTGAAGCGCGCTCTCGAGAACATCAAGCCGACCCTCGAGGTCAAGTCCCGCCGTGTCGGTGGCGCCACCTACCAGGTGCCGATCGAGGTCAAGCCCGGCCGTGCCAACACCCTGGCGCTGCGCTGGCTGGTCGGTTACTCCCGCGCCCGTCGCGAGAAGACCATGACCGAGCGTCTGCTCAACGAACTCCTCGACGCCAGCAACGGCCTCGGTGCCGCTGTGAAGAAGCGCGAGGACACGCACAAGATGGCCGAGTCCAACAAGGCCTTCGCGCACTACCGCTGGTAGTCGCTACCCACATCGAGACCGAGAGAAGACTGAAGCCTTATGGCTACCACTTCACTTGACCTGGCCAAGGTCCGCAACATCGGGATCATGGCCCACATCGACGCGGGCAAGACGACCACCACCGAGCGGATCCTGTTCTACACCGGCGTGTCGTACAAGCTTGGCGAGACCCACGAGGGTTCCGCCACGATGGACTGGATGGAGCAGGAGCAGGAGCGTGGCATCACGATCACCTCTGCTGCGACGACCTGTCACTGGCCGCTCGAGGACAACGACTACACGATCAACATCATCGACACCCCGGGGCACGTCGACTTCACCGTAGAGGTGGAGCGTTCCCTGCGCGTGCTCGACGGTGCCGTGACCGTGTTCGACGGTGTCGCCGGTGTCGAGCCGCAGTCCGAGACGGTGTGGCGTCAGGCCGACCGTTACGGTGTGCCGCGTATCTGCTTCGTCAACAAGCTGGACCGTACCGGCGCGGAGTTCCACCGCTGCGTCGACATGATCAAGGACCGCCTGGGTGCGCAGCCGCTGGTCATGCAGCTGCCGATCGGTGCCGAGGCCGACTTCCACGGCGTCGTGGACCTGGTCCGCATGAAGGCGCTCGTGTGGTCCGCCGAGGCCGCCAAGGGCGAGATGTACGACGTCGTCGACATCCCGGCCACGCACACCGAGGCCGCCGAGGAGTGGCGCGGCAAGCTGATCGAGGCCGTCGCGGAGAACGACGAAGAGATCATGGAGCTGTACCTGGAGGGCCAGGAGCCCACCCAGGAGCAGCTGCACGCCGCGATCCGTCGCATCACCATCGCGTCCGGCAAGTCCACCGACACCACCATCACCCCGGTGTTCTGCGGCACCGCGTTCAAGAACAAGGGCGTTCAGCCCCTGCTCGACGCGGTCGTGCGCTACCTCCCGACCCCGGTCGACATCGAGGCCATCGAGGGCCACGACGTCAAGGACCCCGAGGTCGTGATCAAGCGCAAGCCGTCCGAGGACGAGCCGCTGTCGGCCCTCGCGTTCAAGATCATGAGCGACCCGCACCTCGGCAAGCTCACCTTCGTCCGGGTCTACTCGGGCCGCCTGGTGTCCGGCACCGCCGTGCTGAACTCCGTCAAGGGCAAGAAGGAGCGCATCGGCAAGATCTACCGCATGCACGCCAACAAGCGTGAGGAGATCGAGTCGGTGGTCGCCGGTGACATCGTCGCCGTCATGGGCCTGAAGCAGACCACCACCGGTGAGACGCTGTCCGACGACAAGCAGCCGGTGATCCTGGAGTCCATGGACTTCCCGGCGCCGGTCATCCAGGTCGCCATCGAGCCCAAGTCGAAGGGCGACCAGGAGAAGCTGGGCGTCGCGATCCAGCGCCTGGCCGAGGAGGACCCGTCCTTCCAGGTCCACTCGGACGAGGAGACCGGCCAGACCATCATCGGTGGTATGGGCGAGCTGCACCTCGAGGTGCTGGTCGACCGCATGCGCCGTGAGTTCAAGGTCGAGGCCAACGTCGGCAAGCCGCAGGTCGCCTACCGCGAGACGATCCGCAAGGCCGTCGAGCGCGTGGACTACACCCACAAGAAGCAGACCGGTGGTACCGGTCAGTTCGCCAAGGTGCAGATCGCGATCGAGCCCATCGAGGGCGGCGACGCCTCGTACGAGTTCGTGAACAAGGTGACCGGTGGCCGTGTGCCGAAGGAGTACATCCCTTCGGTGGACGCCGGTGCGCAGGAGGCCATGCAGTTCGGTATCCTCGCCGGCTACGAGATGACGGGCGTCCGCGTCACGCTTCTCGACGGTGGCTACCACGAGGTGGACTCCTCCGAGCTCGCGTTCAAGATCGCCGGTTCGCAGGCCTTCAAGGAGGCCGCGCGCAAGGCTTCGCCCGTGCTCCTCGAGCCGATGATGGCCGTCGAGGTCACCACGCCCGAGGACTACATGGGTGAAGTCATCGGCGACATCAACTCCCGCCGTGGCCAGATCCAGGCCATGGAGGAGCGGGCCGGTGCTCGCGTCGTGAAGGGCCTCGTGCCCCTTTCGGAGATGTTCGGCTACGTCGGGGACCTCCGCAGCAAGACGTCGGGTCGCGCAAGCTACTCGATGCAGTTCGACTCCTACGCCGAGGTTCCGCGGAACGTCGCCGAGGAGATCATCGCGAAGGCCAAGGGCGAGTAACGGACTCCGTTCACACGCTTTAGGCTTGACCCCGGAGCCTGCTTGGGGCATTCCGCCGAAAACCCGGTGGAATGCCCCCGGCCCCGGGCTTTCCAGCAAAGATCACCTGGCGCCGATGAGTAAGGCGTACAGAACCACTCCACAGGAGGACCCCAGTGGCGAAGGCGAAGTTCGAGCGGACTAAGCCGCACGTCAACATCGGCACCATCGGTCACATCGACCACGGTAAGACGACCCTCACGGCCGCCATTACCAAGGTGCTGCACGACGCGTACCCGGACCTGAACGAGGCCTCGGCCTTCGACATGATCGACAAGGCGCCCGAAGAGCGCCAGCGTGGTATCACGATCTCGATCTCGCACGTCGAGTACCAGACCGAGCAGCGTCACTACGCCCACGTCGACTGCCCCGGTCACGCGGACTACATCAAGAACATGATCACGGGTGCCGCCCAGATGGACGGCGCCATCCTCGTGGTCGCCGCCACCGACGGCCCGATGCCGCAGACCAAGGAGCACGTGCTCCTGGCCCGCCAGGTCGGCGTTCCGTACATCGTCGTCGCCCTGAACAAGGCCGACATGGTGGACGACGAGGAGATCCTGGAGCTCGTCGAGCTCGAGGTCCGTGAGCTCCTCTCCGAGTACGAGTTCCCGGGCGACGACGTTCCCGTCGTCAAGGTCTCCGCTCTGAAGGCCCTCGAGGGCGACAAGGAGTGGGGCAACACCGTCCTCGAGCTGATGAAGGCCGTGGACGAGTCGATCCCGGCTCCCGAGCGTGACGTCGACAAGCCGTTCCTGATGCCGATCGAGGACGTCTTCACGATCACCGGTCGCGGTACGGTCGTCACCGGCCGTATCGAGCGTGGCATCCTCAAGGTCAACGAGACCGTCGACATCATCGGCATCAAGACCGAGAAGACCACCACCACGGTCACCGGCATCGAGATGTTCCGCAAGCTGCTCGACGAGGGTCAGGCCGGTGAGAACGTCGGTCTGCTGCTCCGCGGCATCAAGCGCGAGGACGTCGAGCGCGGCCAGGTCATCATCAAGCCCGGTTCGGTCACCCCGCACACCGAGTTCGAGGCCCAGGCCTACATCCTGTCGAAGGACGAGGGTGGCCGTCACACCCCCTTCTTCAACAACTACCGCCCGCAGTTCTACTTCCGTACGACGGACGTGACCGGCGTCGTGACCCTCCCCGAGGGCACCGAGATGGTCATGCCGGGTGACAACACCGAGATGAAGGTGGAGCTCATCCAGCCCATCGCCATGGAAGAGGGCCTGAAGTTCGCCATCCGCGAGGGTGGCCGGACCGTGGGCGCCGGCCAGGTCACCAAGATCAACAAGTAAGCTCCGGCTGCTTGCTGATCCGACCTGGTAGCTCCACCGCGAGCACCTGAGAGGGCCCGCACGACTTCGGTCGTGCGGGCCTTTTCGTGTTGCAGGGGCCGATGGTGTCAACCTCCATGTCCTGCCTGTCACTCGATCGCGGGAAGGGTTGGCATATGCGCGCCGCAGAGCGGGAGACGGCCCTAGTTTCGGATCATGCTCAGCTCATCCCATGAGGCCCTGCACCGGATCTTCCAGGAGGACCCGGGCCTCTTCGCCCGTGCCGTCAGAGGGCTCGGTGTCTCCTTTCCGCCGCCTGTTTCCGCCTCCCCGCTTCCCACCGACCTCACGGAGAACCGTCCGATGGAGCGGCGGGTGGACACGCTGCTGAGGATGGACACCGAGGACGGCGAGTTCATCCTGGCGGTCGAGTCCCAGGGAAAACGGGCCCCCGACAAGCCCGCGAGCTGGGCGTACTATCTCTCCCACCTGTACGCCAAGTACGGCATCCCCCCGGTCCTCCTCGTCGTCTGCGCGGACCGGTCCACCGCGGCCTGGGCGGCCCGGCAGGTGGACATCGGCCCGCCGCAGTGGCCCTCGCTCACCCTGCGTCCTCTGGTCCTGGGGCCGGACAGTCTGCCGGTGATCGCCAGCCCCGACGAGGCCGCTCGCGACATTCCGCTCACGGTCCTGTCGGCGGCTCTGCACCGCCGGGATCCGGACGCCGATGCCATACTGAATGCGCTGGCAAAGGCACTGAAGGGCTTGTCGGCCGACGACGAGGACACCGCGGGCACCTTCATCGAACTCACCGAACAAGGCCTCGGCAAGACGCCGGCCGCGGATCTCTGGAGGCACCTGATGGCTGTCGACCTCTCTTTCTTCCAGTCGGAGACTGCTCAGAGGCTTCGGGCGGAGGGCCGTGACGAGGGCCGTGACGAGGGCCGTGACGAGGGCCGGATCGAGGGCCGGGCGGAGGACATCCTGCGGCTGCTCGCCGGCCGGGGGATCGAGCTGTCCGCGGAGGAGCGGGAGCGTATTGCCGGGTGCGGTGATCTGGCCACGTTGGATGTCTGGTTCACCCGGGCGATCACGGCCACGTCGGTGGCGGAGGTCTTCGCGAGCGGTGAGGCGGGCTGAGCCGGTTCGGCGGCGCGGCAGCGATGCGCGGAGAAGGGGGGTCACTCGCGGGTGCCCGCGATTTCCACCGCACGGCGTCGTAGGGCTCTACTGGGTGACGTCCGATGCGGGCCCCGACCGCCCCGACCGCCCCGACCGATGGACCGTCGCCGGGCGTCCGGTACATGGTCGCGACCGGGCCTATCGCTCCCGGTCACCGGGCAGCGAGCGCAACAGGCGAAGCTCGCGAACGCCGGTGGTCTCCAGTTCGGCCGACGAGGCGGTCATCGGGTCGAGGAAGACCACTTGGCCGTTGTTGTTGTGCACGTGGACGAGATGGCCGGTGATCTCCCGGCCACCGAGTTCACGTCGGACCCAGACCAGACCTCGGGAGTCCGGCCCCGTGGTGCCGACCGCGCGGATGATGTCGTCCCAGTCGTCCACCGCCGTCGTCCACCGCCGTCGTCCACCGCCGTCGGCTCGAACTCCGGAAAGTAGCGCCGGGCCAGCCTGCTCCACCATCCCGGAGCCTCGTGGCCCGGTTCCCAGGGCAGGGGCACGGCAGGAGTGCCGTTGATCGCGGAGTGCAGGGAGACGACGCAGCTCCGGGCGTTGATCCGGCGGGACTGGTTCTCGATCCGGCGGGCCGCCTCCTCCAGCGGGCCGCCTCCTCCGGCGGGCCGGCTCCAGGTCGGCGAGCGGGATGCTCGGCGCCGGGTGGAAGGGGCTGCCGCCGTTCTTGGGCACCACGACCGAGGCCGCGAGCATCGGCGTTTCCGGACAGCCGGCCTGCGGCAGAGCCCGGCAGGCCATCAACCAGGCGCTGGGAGCCCCGTGCACGGGGTAGGGGGTGGCCAGTTGGACGAGACCGCCGTAGGTGGCGTTCAGCCGGGCCGGGGCCTGTCCATCAGGCCCCGGCATCTCGATGACCCTTCTTCGGGAGCCAGTTGCCGGATGCGCGCATTTCCATGTACTGCTCGGTCGTGGGGAATGTCGGTGCCATGTGGGCAGGCGTGCCGTCATGCGGCACGACGACGACCGGACTGAACGGCTTCTTCGTGAAGTCACCCGTCTCGACATGCTCCTTCAGGTCGAAGCACACGGTCCATCCGTACGTGAACTCGACGGGCGTGACCGGTCAGACCTGGTGGCTCCACCGCAAGCCTTTTCGCATGACCGTCAAAGACGGCCCGCGTGGGTCACCGAACTCTCGTCCTCCGGAAAAGGACGACCGCCCAGGCGGTGGCGCACACGAAGAGCACCGCGTGGACCCAGGGCGCCGCGCCGCTGCTGTCGGAGTCCAGCAAGGTAAGGGTGAACAGCACGGCGAAGACGGCCATGGAGGAGAGGGTGCCGAGGAACTGGTGGCGGGTCCGCTGGACGGTTCGGCCCGGGCCGTCGGTCAGGTCCATGGCGTAGACCTCCACCTGGCCGAGTTCCTGCTGTGCGCTGCGTCCGGTGGCCGCCAGGTGTTCCCGTGCCTCGGTCACATGCCGCTGTGCGGTGCGCAGGGGGAGGCCGTGCCGTCCGTGCAGCAACTCGCCCAGTCTGCGCAGCCATTGCTCATCATCGAGCCGTCGGCCCTCGCCGGGGGAGAACCATCGGTTCACCGCCCGTGCGGGTATGGCCGGCCCAAGGGCGCCGAGCAGTACCCCGCACCCTGCCGCCGCGATCGGGGGGAACGGGAAGGAGTGGGCGTCCCGGATCGCGGGGAGGGTTGCGAGGTGGACGCCGACCGCGGTGATGACGCCGGCGCCGGCGCCGTAGAGCCAGGCGGTCCGGGTCCGCCCCGCCGCCCGCAGGGCGGGGAAGACCGCGAAGCCGACGGCCACGAACACGGACGTGGAGAGGGACAGGAGGAGAGCCGAGGCGCCGGACAGCTCCTCACCGCTGAAGGTTCCGGCCACGGCCATGATCAGGACGGCGATGCCCCCTGCCACCATGCCCTGCCGGAAATGCGTGGCCGGTGTCCTGCCCTCGAAGTCGTGTGTGCTGCGGTGCCCGGCGTCGACCCGTTCGGTGGCCACCACGGCGGCGTACTCCTCGGCGGGGCCGAAGAGTACCTCCGCCGGCTGTCCCGCCTCGGTGACCGCCTCGGCGACTTCCTCCAGTACACGGTTCACCAGCTCGCGCGGCACGCTGTGCACGAGGGCGAGTTCCAGTTCCAGCTTGTCGGCCCAGGCATCCCGGTCGCTGTGACCCGGCCGGGTACCGGCGGCGGCCTCCGTCATCGGTCTTTCTCCTGTTCATGAGGTGTGGCGGTGGGGTCGGCCGGGAACGCCGCCACCGTGTCGACCGCCGTGCGGAACTCCTGCCACGCCTGGCGCTCCCGTGCCAGCCGACCTCGCCCCGCATCGGTCAGCCGGTAGTACTTCCGGCCGGGGCCGCCCTCTCCCGGGGCCCATCGGACCTCGACCGCGCCGTCGTCGGCGAGCCGCGTCAGTGCCGGGTACAGCACGGCGCCCTTGACCGTGCCGAGTCCCGATTCCTCGAGCTGTTGGAGCAGTGCGTACCCGTAACTCTCTCCGCGCTCCAGCGTGGCCAGAAGGCACAGCGGCAGGACGGCGCGGAGCCATGCGGGCTGGATGTCACCCATGCATCGACCCCCTCTTGATCAAGACTAGTCTGAAATTCAGAATAGTCGGGTGTCAAGAGTATGCAGGGAAATAGGTCAGGGGCGAACAGTGTCGACGAGGGCCCCGGCGGCGGGGCCTGGAAGTCGCGGTGAAGCTCGAGCGGCGCGCCGCGAGGCCGGTTCCGGCTGTCGGCACATCGCCCTGCTTGACTTGTGGCCGCTCTAGGAGTCTAAAGTGCTAGGTAACTAGATGAATGGAGGGGCCAGTGATTGAGTTCCACCTCAACAGCCGGTCCGGTCTGTCTCCGTACCAGCAGGTGGTGCAGCAGGTGCGGCATGCGCTGCGTCTGGGTCTGCTGAAGGAGGGGGACCGGCTTCCGACGGTCAAGGACGTGGCGGGACGGTTGGCGATCAACCCGAACACCGTGCTCAAGGCGTACCGGGAGCTGGAGCACGACGGGCTGGTGGCCGCCCGGCCGGGCGTCGGGACGTTCGTGACCCGGACGCTGGCCGACGCCTCGCTCGCCGCGCACGGACCGCTCCGCAAGGACCTGCGCCGCTGGCTGACCAAGGCGCGCCTTGCCGGGCTCGACGAGGAGAGCATCGAGGCGCTGTTCATGAACACCTTTCGTAACGCCGACGGAGAGGACGTAGCGTGAGCGCTGTCTTACGGGCCCAGGGTCTGGGCAAGAGGTACAAGCAGCGGTGGGCGCTGCAGAACTGCGACCTGGATGTGCCCGCCGGGCGGGTCGTCGGTCTCGTCGGGCCCAACGGGGCCGGCAAGTCGACCCTGTTGCACCTGGCCTCCGGCATGCTCACCCCGACGGCCGGCACCATCGAGGTGTGCGGCGGCCGGCCCGCCGCGGGCGTGGAGCAGCTGGCCAAGGTCGGTTTCGTCGCCCAGGACACCCCCACCTACGCCACGCTGAGCGTCGCCGACCACCTCGACATCGGCAAGCGCCTCAACCCGAACTGGGACGACGGCCTGGCGCGCGAGCGGATCCGTCGCCTCGGCCTGGACCCCAAGCAGAAGGCCGGCAAGCTGTCCGGTGGCCAGCGCGCGCAGCTCGCCCTGACCCTGGGCATCGCCAAACGCCCGGAGCTGCTCATCCTGGACGAGCCGGTCGCGGCCCTCGACCCGCTCGCCCGGCGGGAGTTCATGCAGGACCTGATGGAGGCCGTCGCCGAGCACGAGCTGAGCGTCGTGCTCTCCTCCCACCTGGTCTCCGACCTGGAGCGGACCTGCGACCACGTCATCGTGCTGGTCGACTCCCAGGTGCAGGTGGCCGACGACATCGACGACCTGGTCGCCCGCCACCACCGGCTCACCGGCCCGCGCCGGGACCCGGCCACCCTTCCGGCCGGTCAGCACGTCATCACCGCCAGCCACACCGACCGCCAGACCACCCTCCTGGTGCGCACCGAGGCTCCCGTCAGCGATCCCTCCTGGACCGTCAGCCCTCTCGGTCTGGAAGACATCGTCCTGGCCTACATGGCCCGACCCGCCGATGCGGTCCGCGACACCCGACCCGCGCTGAAGGTCCTCCGATGATCTGGCTGACCTGGCGTCAGTTCCGTACCCAGGCCGCCGTGATGTTCGCCGTCGTGGCCGCCCTCGCCGCCGCCCTCGCGGTCACCGGCCCGCAGCTGGCCGACCTCTACCGAACTGCCGGCAGCAGCCTGGCGGACCGGATCTCCAGCTCGGACCAGACCCTCTACTACACCGGACTGTTGGTCGTGCTCGCCGTGCCGACGGTCATCGGGATGTTCTGGGGCGCGCCGCTGATCTCTCGTGAACTGGAGACCGGCACCCACCACCTCGCGTGGAACCAGGGCGTCACCCGCACCCGCTGGCTGGCGACCAAGCTGGGCATCGGTGCGGCGGCCGCCATGACCGCCGCCGGACTGGCCGCACTCTCAGTGAGCTGGTGGAGCAGCCCCGTCGACCGGGCGGTCGACGGCGGTGGCCCGACGGACACGTACTTCTCGCGGCTCGACCCCATGGCCTTCGTCGCACGGGGTGTCGTCCCCGTCGCCCATGCCGCCTTCGCCTTCGTCCTGGGCGTCGCCCTCGGCCTCGTCATCCGCCGCACCCTGCCCGCGATGGCAGCCACGCCCGTCCTCTACGCCGCCGTCCAGATCACTGTGCCGATGTGGGTCCGACCTCATCTGATCACCCCGGACCGGACCACCGTGCCGATCGAGCCCGGCATTCCCATCAGCATCCAGGACGAGAGCGCCGAGGAGATCGTCGTGCACCCCGATCTACCCGGTGCCTGGATCACCTCCCAACGGACACTGGACGCCGCCGGTCAGCCGTCCTCCCCGCCGTCGTCCTTCGGTGACTGCCTGTACGGCGAGTCGGACATCCCCAGCCTGCAGCACGTCGACCGCTGCATCGCCGGCCTCGGGGCCCAGGGCTACCAACAGCAGGTGACGTACCATCCCGCCGGCAACTTCTGGGCCCTGCAGTGGGCCGAGACCGGGATCTACCTCGGCCTCGCCCTGGCCCTGACCGGGTTCTGCGCCTGGTGGATCCGCCACCGACTGAACTGACGGACGCCCCCTGACAGGGACGGCCAGCGAGTGGGCAGCCGAGACCCGGCTGCCCACTCGCGGCGCTGCTGCGGGGTGTGAGTGGCGTCGACGCCGGGCCGGCGCCCGATAGCGCAGGACGGTGTCGGCCGAGTCCGAGTTCTCCACGTCCGTGATTCCAGGAACGCGGGAGGCCCCCGGTTCGCGGTCACCCGCGACGTATGGGTGACCTTCCTGATGTACGCCTCGGGAAGCCGACCGGCGCCCGCCCTCAACTCTTCGGCTTGATGTTGGCGTTGAGGTGGAAGAGGTTCGCGGGGTCGTACTTCGCCTTGACCGCGGAGAGGCGTTCGTAGTTCGTGCCGTAGCCCTCGCGCAGGAGTTGCTCGCCCTCCTCGAGGAAACCGGGGAAGTTGAGGTAGACGCCTCCAGTGGAGAACGAGCTCAGGTCGGCGAAGGTGTCGCGCACCCAGGTCATGTTCTCGGCCGAGTCGGCCTCCGCCTCCCAGTTCGCCTCGATCCCGAGCAGGTAGGGGGCGTCGCGGTTGGCGAAGGCGGTCTCCTCCTCGCCGACGCGGGCCATGGCGCCGCCCTGGTACCAGACGTCGATGGTGCTCCGGGGCGAAGGCGCCGCGGCGGCGCGCTCGGCGAGCCGCTCGATCAACTCGTCGCCGAGCTCGGGCACGTTCACGGACTTCCAGTAGTAGTGCAGGCCGTCGGGGTAGTCCTCGTCCAGGATCGCCTGGACTTCGGTGTAGGGCATGGGGCCGCTGAGGTCGAAGATCGGGTCGGCGATCTCCCGCAGCGGCCGTAGCAGTCGCTCGCCGTCCGCCGGGTCGCCCGGGTACGGCGCGAGCAGGGCTGCGAAGTCCTTCCCGTGCGCCTCGGGCGGGAAGGGCTCTGCCGCCGGGACCTTCCCGAGGACTCCGATCGGGGCGAAGTCGTCCGGTTGCTGGGAGAGGTAGTGCTCGCAGGCGCGCAGCACCTGCTTGGTGCGGTCTGCGGGGTAGAGCACGAAGCAGAGGAAGACCTCCGGCCCGAGGGGATGCAGGCGGTACTCGAACGAGGTGACGACGCCGAAGTTGCCGCCACCGCCCCGGACCGCCCAGAAGAGGTCCTGGTGCTGGCTCTCGTCGGCGACCAGGAGGCGCCCGTCCGCGGTGACCACCCGTACGGACAGGAGATTGTCGCAGCTCAAACCGTGTTTGCGTCGGAGCCAGCCCATGCCCCCGGACAAGGTCAGGCCGGCCGCCCCCGTCTCCGTCACCACGCCCAACGGAGTGGCGAGCCCATGGAGTTGGGTCTCCCGGTCGATGTCCCCCAAGGTGCAGCCGCCCTGCGCGACCGCCCTTCGCGCCTCCGGGTCGACATCGACCCCTCGCATCTCCGACAGGTCGATGACCAGACCACCGTCGCAGACCGCCTGACCGGCTACGCCGTGTCCGCCCCCGCGTACGGCGACGAGCATCTCGTTGTCGCGGGCGAAGTCGACCGCGGCGACCACGTCCTCGTCGCCCGCGCACCGGGCCACCAGCGCCGGACGCCTGTCGACCATGCCGTTCCAGAGTTTTCGTGCCGGCTCGTAGTCGGCCTCCCCGGGCCGGAGGAGCCGCCCCCGCAACCTGGAGGCGAACGCGTCCACGAGGGAACTCGGAACATCCGCCTCCCTGCCGCGCCGCCC
This sequence comes from Streptomyces sp. TE5632, assembly GCF_054061295.1. Classification (NCBI taxonomy): domain Bacteria; kingdom Bacillati; phylum Actinomycetota; class Actinomycetes; order Kitasatosporales; family Streptomycetaceae; genus Streptomyces; species Streptomyces sp. TE5632. The sequence continues at coordinate 3,259,008 of NZ_JBSSEA010000003.1, forward strand.
CTCCTCCCTCCTGACCGGCGTGCCGCTGTGGCTGTGACTCCCGTTCATGGGGATCACCTCCCGGTTTTCAGCATCACGCCTGGCGGGAGGAGGTGCCATTTGAGCTCTCTGCGCACCGTGCCGATCGTCCCGCGCTTCGTACGAAGGGTCTCGAATGGCGGACAATTGTGCGAGGCCCTTGGCCTTCCGCTTAACACATGAGTAACACTGAAGGGTCGACTGCTGTATCGAAAATCCATGAGGCGGTCGCCGTCCTGCGCGAGGCAATGGCGCCGCGCGCCCACCACCGGGCCCGTTCCGGTGTCAGCCGCGCCAGAAAGGGACTCCGTGACTTCACGACCCGACTTCACCTCCTCGCTCGAGAACCTGCGTACCGAGATCCTGCGCCGCAATCCGGCCGAACCCGAGTTCCACCAGGCCGCGCGCGAGGTGCTGGACACCCTCGGGCCGGTGCTCAGGGCGCGTCCGGAGTACGCGGAACCGGGGCTCGTCGAGCGGCTCATCGAGCCGGAGCGGCAGATCATCTTCCGGGTGCCGTGGCAGGACGACCAGGGGTGCGTCCACGTCAACCGGGGATTCCGGATCGAATACAACAGCGCCCTCGGCCCGTACAAGGGCGGTCTGCGCTTCCACCCCTCGGTGAACCTCGGGATCATCAAGTTCCTCGGCTTCGAGCAGGTCTTCAAGAACGCGCTGACCGGGCTCGGCATCGGTGGCGGCAAGGGCGGAAGCGACTTCGACCCGCAGGGCCGCAGCGACGCGGAGGTCATGCGCTTCTGCCAGTCGTTCATGACGGAGCTGTACCGGCACATCGGTGAGTACACCGACGTACCGGCGGGCGACATCGGTGTCGGCGCCCGCGAGATCGGCTACCTGTTCGGCCAGTACCGGCGGATCACCAACCGCTGGGAGGGCGGAGTCCTGACCGGCAAGCGCGCCGGCTGGGGCGGCTCGCTGATACGGCCGGAGGCGACCGGATACGGCAACGTGCTGTTCGCGGAGGCGATGCTGCACGAGCGTGGCGAGGAACTGGAGGGCCAGACCGCGGTCGTCTCCGGATCCGGAAACGTCGCGATCTACACCATCCAGAAGCTGACGGCCCTCGGCGCCAACCCGGTGACCTGCTCCGACTCCAGCGGCTACGTGGTCGACGAGAAGGGTATCGACCTGGAGCTGCTGTGCCAGATCAAGGAGGTCGAGCGCGGCCGGGTGAGCGCGTACGCCGAGCGGCGTGGCGCCTCCGCGCGGTTCGTGCCCGGCGGGCGGGTCTGGGAGGTCCCGGCCGACATCGCCCTGCCGTCGGCGACGCAGAACGAGCTGAACGCGGACGCCGCCGCCGTACTCATCCGTAACGGCGTGAAGGCGGTGTCGGAGGGCGCGAACATGCCGACGACGCCGGATGCCGTGCAGCTCTTCCAGAAGGCCGGAGTCGCCTTCGGGCCCGGCAAGGCCGCGAACGCGGGCGGGGTCGCGGTCAGCGCGCTGGAGATGACGCAGAACGCGTCGCGCACGACGTGGAAGGCCGACCAGGTCGAGAACGAGCTGGCCCGCATCATGACCGACATCCACAACGCGTGCGCCGAGACCGCCGACCGCTACGGCGCCCCCGGCGACTACGTCACGGGCGCGAACATCGCCGGCTTCGAGCGGGTCGCGGACGCGATCCTGGCGCAGGGCGTCATCTGACGGTGCCGGTGCCGAGCGGGGAAGGACCGAGGGCCCTTCCCCGCTCGGGCTGAGGGGGGAGTGCCCCGCATGGCCCTGGTGTGCGCCTCACGCGGCCGGGAAGACTGGGCCCCATGCAGAAGCTCTCCCTCGACGCCCTCGCCCGCGAGCACCTCGAACGCGCCGCCGCCGCCTCCACCGGCCGCAGCGCGAGCACGGTCTACGGCGGCCACGAGCACGTCCTGCGCCAGACCCTCCTCGCCCTGACCGCCGGCACCTCCCTCGCCGAGCACGACAGCCCCGGGGAGGCGACCCTGCTGGTCCTGAGCGGTCGTGTCCGCCTCACCAGCGGCGACACGTCCTGGGAGGGCCGGACCGGCGACCTGCTCGCCATCCCACCGGCCCGCCACGGCCTGGAGGCACTGGAGGACGCGGCGGTGATCCTCACGGTCGCCAAGAAGGGCTGAGGAGTTCGCGAGGACCAAGAGGACCAAGAGGGTCAAAGCGACGCACGGCGTGCGGGGAGTCAGCGGTGCGCCGGCCGGCCCCGCTCCCCGTACGCGCTCCCGGACGGCCGGGAACGTGTACGGCATGCGGCCCGGAGCCGCCGGCAGGGGTGTCAGATGCGGTGGACGGTGTGCAGGGTCCGGGCGTAAGTACCCGTGCCGTCCAGGAGGGAAGCGCCCCCCATGTCCGACATGGTGGGGCCGTCGATCGTCTTGCGGCTGGACAGGAAGCGGCGCTTGCCGGCCGTGTCCGTGCCGAGGTAGATGCCGACGTGGTCTGCCGTGACCGTGGGGCCGTCGTCGCCCGAGTCCGCGTTGAACAACACGAGATCGCCCGGCTGGAGCTGCTCCGCCGCGGGCGGGTTCACCCCGTCGGTGCGGGCGATGCGCACCCCCGGGGTGTAGTCGGCCATGTCACGGGAACGCCGGGGTATCCGGGTGCCGGAGGTGTCCTGTTTCGCGGCCATCGGCACCCCCATGTGGTAGCCGTACACCATGCGCGTGTAGCCCGAGCAGTCGAGAGCGCCCCTCTGATCGCTGTCCGGATCACTGTCCGGACCCGTATAGGTGCCGTCGGGGAAGGTCCAGCCGGTGTCCATGTACTCGTGGAAGTCGGCGCCCTCGACGCGGTGGCCCCGCGCGTCCGAGTAACCGTATTTCGCCGCACCCAGGACCTTCTTGCCCTCTGCTGGTCCGGAGCCGGAGACCACCGCGGGGGCACCGGGGAGGAACATGGCCGCGTAGGCCAGGACGTCCGGCGCGGTGGAGCCGGCCCAGGCGCGAATGGTGCTCTCCAGCTCCGGCGTCCAGTTCCCGTCGAAAGGCTCGGGCAGCACCCGCACCCAGTTCCCATGGGTGACGGTCGGCGGGTCGGCCCAGGCGGCGGTGGTCACCTCGAAACGGCTGACGAGCAGCTTCACCGGCAGGTTGGTGCAGCCCCGGTTGGCCAGGGCGCGCAGACCGACCCGCCCCGCGCCGAGGTCCGAGTCGGTGACGTCGACCAGCCATGCGCCGGGCTCGGACGAGGCGGACGCCCAGGCCTTGACCCGGATCCGGCTGCCCTCGCGGAGCACGCGGATCGTCCAGTCCGTGCCCGCGGGCACGCCCGTGGCGACCGTGAGGGCCGAGGTCAGCTGGGTGACGACGTCGGCCTTCTCCTTCTCCACCCGCAGTTGCACCGCACCGCTGGTGACGAAGGACAGCCGGGCCCGGTAGTTGTTGCGGGCGTCCTGGTAGCCGAAGGACAGCGCGTAGGAGCAGGCATCTCCGGTGGGCACCTTGTCGAAGCGTGCGACGGAGAGGACGTCGACATCGGTGATGGCGTCGTCACGGACGCTGGCGTAGCGGCTGGCGTTGTCGGTGGTCAGATTGATGACGCCGGTGCGCGGCACCACCGAGTAGTCGGTGTCGACGGGGCCGAGGGTGGACCAGGTGCCGCCGCCGGGGGAGCTGCCCCAGTACGAGCGCTTCTCCGTGGGCAGGGACAGGTCGGGCAGGGTGCGCCTGAAGTCGTCCACGAAAGGTCTCTTGTTCTCCGTGAACGTCCGCTCGGGTCCCGGCAGCAGCACGGTTCGGGCGCCGTGTGTCAGGAGGGCGACACGTCTGCCGCCCGAGGTGATCTCGGTGCGGGGCAAAGTGCCCGGCAACACGGTCGCGGTGAGGGGCGAGCGCAGCGTCTCGCGGATGAAGTGGGTGGCGTCCAGCGGCGCCATCGTTACGGAGGAGGGGGCGGAACCCCGTCCTGTCGGAGCCGCGAGCGGCTCGGCCGGTGAGGCCGTACCGGCGGCATGGGCCGGTGAGGCGGCCGTGCCGACCAACGGGAGAGAAGCGGCGGAGGCGGCGAAGGCGGTGAGCACACTGCGCCGTGAGGTGTTCGACATGCCTGTCATGATCAGGGCTACAGAGTTCCGTCCGGACACCGGGTGATCATGTTTGGCCCGCGTCACTTCCGGGGTATTCTCGTCGGCCCGATTGGCCAGCCCCCCGCCCTCTGTGGCAAACTAACGGGGTTGCTCGGTCGAGTGCCGATGCTGCGCGCCTCCCGCCGGGGGGACCGGAAGCGAGTCCCACAGTACTCGTCGTCCCACGCATTGCACCGAGAGGTGCAGGGGCGGACGTACGGGAATCTTCCGGGAAGTGTCAGCGGGGTGCAGGCCAGGCACCCGGTGGGCCTCTCGCCCCCAGCCGCGGTTCCGGAAGGGTCCGCACTCCCCATACAGGGAAGTTCCGAACAAGGGACATCCGTGTCAGCGGGAGCGCGACACGCCCGACCGCGTGGGTCGGAGGGGAGGGCGGGAACACCGGGTTCCGGAGCGTTCACTAGAGACAGGACTACGAAGTAGCCATGGCGGGACAGAAGATCCGCATCCGGCTCAAGGCCTACGACCACGAGGTCATCGATTCCTCGGCGAAGAAGATCGTCGAGACGGTGACGCGTACTGGTGCGTCGGTCGCGGGCCCGGTGCCGCTGCCCACTGAGAAGAACGTGTACTGCGTCATCAAGTCGCCGCACAAGTACAAGGACTCGCGCGAGCACTTCGAGATGCGCACGCACAAGCGCCTGATCGACATCCTCGACCCGACCCCCAAGACCGTTGACTCTCTGATGCGACTCGACCTCCCGGCCGGTGTCGACATCGAGATCAAGCTCTGAGGGCCGGTGATCTGAGAGATGACCAAGCAGATCAAGGGCATCCTGGGCGAGAAGCTCGGCATGACGCAGGTGTGGGACGAGAGCAACCGCGTTGTTCCCGTCACCGTCGTCAAGGCCGGGCCCAACATCGTCACCCAGGTCCGTACGAACGACGTCGACGGCTACGAGTCCGTGCAGATCGCCTTCGGTGAGATCGACCCGCGCAAGGTGAACAAGCCCCTCAAGGGCCACTTCGCGAAGGCCGACGTCACCCCCCGTCGCCACCTCGTCGAGATCCGCACCGCGGACGCCTCCGAGTACACGCTGGGCCAGGAAGTCACCGCTGAGGTGTTCGAGGCCGGCGTGAAGGTCGACGTGACCGCGAAGAGCAAGGGCAAGGGCTTCAGTGGCGTCATGAAGCGCCACAACTTCAAGGGCAACAACTCCTCGCACGGTGCCAAGCGCGTGCACCGCATGCCCGGCTCCATCGGCGGTTGCGCCACCCCGGGTCGTGTGTTCAAGGGCCAGCGCATGGCGGGCCGCATGGGCAACGAGCGGGTCACCACCCAGAACCTGACCGTCCACGCCGTTGACGCGGAGAAGGGTCTGCTGCTCATCAAGGGCGCGGTTCCCGGTCCGAACGGCGGCCTCGTCCTGGTCCGCACCGCGGCCAAGGGGGCCTGAGGTAACGATGAGCACTGTTGACATCCTTTCGCCGGCGGGCGACAAGGCCGGTACCGTCGAGCTCCCCGCGGAGATCTTCGACGTGGAGAAGATCAGCATTCCGCTGATCCACCAGGTCGTCGTCGCTCAGCTGGCCGCTGCCCGCCAGGGCACGCACAAGACCAAGACCCGCGCCGAAGTCCGTGGTGGCGGCAGGAAGCCGTACCGCCAGAAGGGCACCGGCCGCGCCCGTCAGGGTTCGACCCGTGCGCCGCAGTTCGCCGGCGGTGGCGTCGTCCACGGCCCGCAGCCGCGCGACTACTCGCAGCGGACCCCGAAGAAGATGAAGGCCGCGGCCCTGCGCCACGCCCTCACCGACCGGGCCCGCCACGACCGCATTCACGTCGTCACCGGCGTGATCGAGGGCGAGACCCCCTCCACGAAGGCCGCCAAGACGCTGTTCGGCAAGATCTCGGAGCGCAAGAACCTGCTCCTGGTCGTCGACCGCGCCGACGAGGCCGCGTGGCTGTCCGCCCGCAACCTGCCCCAGGTGCACATCCTGGAGCCGGGCCAGCTGAACACGTACGACGTTCTCGTCTCGGACGACGTGGTCTTCACCAAGGCCGCTTTCGAGTCCTTCGTCGCCGGCCCGAACAAGGCCAACGACAACGAAGGGAGCGAGGTCTGATGGCTGTCCGTCACCCCTCCGTCGCCTCCAAGGCGGCGAAGAAGGCCAAGGAGGCGCGCCTCAAGAAGGCACGCCGCCACGCCACCGAAGGCAAGAACACCGTCGTCACCCCGGTGAGCAAGTCGTTCACGGACCCCCGTGACGTCCTGATCAAGCCGGTCGTGTCGGAGAAGAGCTACGCGCTCATCGACGAGAACAAGTACACGTTCATCGTCGCTCCGGGCTCCAACAAGACGGAGATCAAGGAGGCCGTGCAGGCGGTCTTCTCGGTCAAGGTCACCGGTGTCAACACGATCAACCGCCAGGGCAAGCGCAAGCGCACGCGCACCGGCTTCGGCCAGCGCACGGGCACCAGGCGCGCGATCGTGACCCTCGCCGAGGGCGACCGTATCGACATCTTCGGCGGTCCGACCTCCTGACGGAGGTTGGAACGTCCAGATTTCGGAACAAACTTCCGAGGACTGAGAGACAATGGGTATCCGCAAGTACAAGCCGACGACCCCGGGCCGTCGTGGCTCCAGCGTCGCCGACTTCGTCGAGATCACGCGGTCCACGCCGGAGAAGTCGCTGGTCCGTCCCCTGCACAGCAAGGGCGGCCGTAACAATTCCGGTCGTGTGACCGTTCGCCACCAGGGTGGCGGACACAAGCGCGCCTACCGCGTGATCGACTTCCGTCGTCACGACAAGGACGGCGTGCCGGCGAAGGTCGCGCACATCGAGTACGACCCCAACCGCACCGCGCGCATCGCGCTCCTGCACTACGCGGACGGCGAGAAGCGCTACATTCTCGCGCCGCGTGGCCTGAGCCAGGGCGACCGCGTCGAGAACGGTCCCGGGGCCGACATCAAGCCGGGCAACAACCTTGCCCTGCGCAACATCCCGGTCGGTACGACGCTGCACGCCATCGAGCTGCGTCCCGGCGGCGGCGCCAAGTTCGCCCGCTCCGCCGGCGCCTCGGTGCAGCTGCTCGCGAAGGAGGGCCAGATGGCCCACCTGCGCATGCCGTCCGGTGAGATCCGCCTGGTCGACGTCCGCTGCCGCGGCACCATCGGCGAGGTCGGCAACGCCGAGCAGAGCAACATCAGCTGGGGCAAGGCCGGTCGTAAGCGCTGGCTGGGCGTCCGCCCGAGCGTGCGTGGTGTGGTCATGAACCCGGTGGACCACCCGCACGGTGGTGGTGAGGGCCGTACCTCCGGTGGTCGCCACCCGGTGTCCCCGTGGGGCCAGAAGGAAGGCCGTACTCGGGCGCCCAAGAAGGCGTCGAACAAGTACATCGTCCGCCGCCGCAAGACGAACAAGAAGCGCTAAGGACGGGTTGAGATGCCTCGTAGCCTGAAGAAGGGGCCCTTCGTCGACGACCACCTGATCAAGAAGGTGGACGTCCAGAACGAAGCCGGCACCAAGAACGTCATCAAGACCTGGTCCCGTCGCTCGATGATCGTCCCGGCCATGCTCGGCCACACGATCGCGGTGCACAACGGCAAGACCCACATTCCGGTGTTCGTCACCGAGTCGATGGTCGGCCACAAGCTCGGCGAGTTCTCGCCGACGCGCACCTTCCGGGGTCACGTCAAGGACGACCGGAAGTCGAAGCGCCGCTAAAGGCGGGGTGGAATGACCATGACAGACACTGGAAGGACAACCATGGAAGCCAGGGCCCAGGCGCGGTACATCCGCGTCACGCCCATGAAGGCCCGCCGCGTGGTGGACCTCATCCGTGGCATGAACGCCACGGAGGCTCAGGCGGTCCTGCGTTTCGCCCCGCAGGCCGCGAGCGTGCCGGTCGGCAAGGTGCTGGACAGCGCCATCGCCAACGCCGCGCACAACTACGACCACACCGACGCCGACAGCCTCTTCATTTCCGAGGCGTACGTCGACGAGGGTCCGACCCTGAAGCGGTTCCGTCCGCGTGCCCAGGGTCGTGCCTACCGGATCCGCAAGCGGACCAGCCACATCACCGTGGTCGTCAGCAGCAAGGAAGGAACCCGGTAATGGGCCAGAAGGTAAACCCGCACGGGTTCCGGCTCGGTGTCACGACCGACTTCAAGTCGCGTTGGTACGCCGACAAGCTGTACAAGGACTACGTCAAGGAAGACGTCGCCATCCGTCGGATGATGACGTCCGGCATGGAGCGCGCCGGCATCTCGAAGGTGGAGATCGAGCGCACCCGTGACCGCGTGCGGGTGGACATCCACACCGCGCGTCCGGGCATCGTCATCGGCCGCCGCGGCGCCGAGGCCGACCGCATCCGCGGCGACCTCGAGAAGCTCACCGGCAAGCAGGTCCAGCTGAACATCCTCGAGGTCAAGAACCCCGAGACGGACGCTCAGCTCGTGGCCCAGGCCGTCGCCGAGCAGCTCTCCTCCCGCGTCTCCTTCCGCCGTGCCATGCGCAAGAGCATGCAGTCGGCGATGAAGGCGGGCGCCAAGGGCATCAAGATCCAGTGCGGTGGCCGTCTCGGCGGCGCCGAGATGTCCCGCTCGGAGTTCTACCGCGAGGGCCGTGTGCCCCTGCACACGCTCCGCGCGAACGTGGACTACGGCTTCTTCGAGGCCAAGACGACCTTCGGCCGCATCGGCGTGAAGGTCTGGATCTACAAGGGCGACGTCAAGAACATCGCCGAGGTCCGCGCTGAGAACGCCGCTGCCCGCGCCGGCAACCGCCCGGCCCGTGGCGGTGCCGACCGCCCGGCCCGTGGTGGCCGCGGTGGCGAGCGTGGCGGGCGCGGTCGCAAGCCGCAGCAGGCTCCGGCTGCCGAGGCCCCCAAGGCCGAGGCTCCCGCCGCCGCTCCGGCTGAGAGCACCGGAACGGAGGCCTGACCGACATGCTGATCCCCCGTAGGGTCAAGCACCGCAAGCAGCACCACCCCAGTCGCAGCGGCATGTCCAAGGGCGGAACGCAGGTAGCGTTCGGCGAGTACGGCATCCAGGCGCTGACCCCGGCGTATGTGACGAACCGCCAGATCGAGGCGGCTCGTATCGCCATGACCCGCCACATCAAGCGTGGTGGCAAGGTCTGGATCAACATCTACCCGGACCGCCCGCTGACGAAGAAGCCGGCCGAGACCCGCATGGGTTCCGGTAAGGGTTCTCCGGAGTGGTGGATCGCCAACGTCAAGCCCGGACGCGTCATGTTCGAGCTGTCGTACCCCAACGAGAAGATCGCCCGTGAGGCGCTGACCCGTGCGGCCCACAAGCTGCCGATGAAGTGCCGGATCGTCAAGCGCGAGGCAGGTGAAGCGTGATGTCGGCCGGTACCAAGGCGTCCGAGCTGCGCGAGCTGGGCAACGAGGAGCTTCTGGCGAAGCTCCGCGAGGCCAAGGAAGAGCTGTTCAACCTCCGTTTCCAGGCGGCGACCGGACAGCTCGAGAACCACGGCCGTCTCAAGGCGGTCCGCAAGGACATCGCGCGGATCTACACCTTGATGCGCGAGCGTGAGCTGGGCATCGAAACGGTGGAGAGCGCCTGATGAGCGAGAACAACGTGACTGAGACGAACACTGAGGCTCGCGGCTTCCGCAAGAGCCGTGAAGGCATCGTCGTCAGCGACAAGATGGACAAGACCGTCGTCGTCGCCGTCGAGGACCGCAAGAAGCACGCGCTGTACGGCAAGGTCATCCGCAGCACGAGCAAGCTCAAGGCCCACGACGAGCAGAACGCTGCCGGCGTCGGCGACCGCGTCCTCCTGATGGAGACCCGGCCGCTGTCCGCGACGAAGCACTGGCGCATCGTCGAGATCCTCGAGAAGGCCAAGTAGGTAATTCCCGCAAGGGAATTCCAAAAAGTACGTTCCTGCGGGGCACCCCTCGCAGGACAGTTCCGCCAGGCTCCAACGGGGCTACCGCGCTTGACTGAGTTCGACTGAGAGCGCGTCAGCCCCGTTGGGGAACCGGCAGACATTCAGGAGATAGACGTGATCCAGCAGGAGTCGCGACTGCGTGTCGCCGACAACACGGGGGCGAAGGAAATCCTTTGCATCCGTGTGCTCGGTGGCTCCGGTCGCCGCTACGCGGGCATCGGCGACGTCATCGTCGCCACCGTCAAGGACGCGATCCCCGGTGGCAACGTGAAGAAGGGTGACGTCATCAAGGCGGTCATCGTTCGCACCGTCAAGGAGCGCCGCCGTCCGGACGGCTCGTACATCCGCTTCGACGAGAACGCCGCCGTCATTCTGAAGAACGACGGCGACCCCCGTGGCACCCGTATCTTCGGCCCGGTCGGCCGAGAGCTGCGCGAGAAGAAGTTCATGAAGATCATCTCCCTCGCGCCGGAGGTGCTGTGAGCATGAAGATCAAGAAGGGTGACCTGGTCCAGGTCGTCACCGGCAAGGACAAGGGCAAGCAGGGCAAGGTCATTGCCGCTTACCCGCGCGAGGAGCGCGTCCTGGTCGAGGGCGTCAACCGGGTCAAGAAGCACACCAAGGCCGCCCCGACCGCCGGCGGTTCGCAGGCCGGCGGGATCGTGACCACCGAAGCCCCCGTCCACGTGAGCAACGTTCAGCTCGTCGTGGAGAAGGACGGCAAGAAGGTCGTGACCCGCGTCGGCTACCGCTTCGACGACGAAGGCAACAAGATCCGCGTTGCCAAGCGGACGGGTGAGGACATCTGATGACGACCACCACCACTCCGCGTCTGAAGACGAAGTACCGCGAGGAGATCGCGGGCAAGCTGCGTGAGGAGTTCTCCTACGAGAACGTCATGCAGGTTCCCGGCCTCGTCAAGATCGTGGTCAACATGGGTGTGGGCGACGCCGCCCGCGACTCCAAGCTGATCGAGGGCGCCGTGCGCGACCTCACCACGATCACCGGTCAGAAGCCGGCCGTCACCAAGGCCCGCAAGTCCATCGCGCAGTTCAAGCTGCGTGAGGGTCAGCCGATCGGTGCCCACGTCACGCTCCGTGGCGACCGCATGTGGGAGTTCCTGGACCGCACCCTGTCGCTCGCGCTGCCGCGCATCCGCGACTTCCGCGGTCTGTCCCCCAAGCAGTTCGACGGCCGTGGCAACTACACCTTCGGTCTCACCGAGCAGGTCATGTTCCACGAGATCGACCAGGACAAGATCGACCGTGTCCGGGGTATGGACATCACCGTGGTCACCACGGCGACCAACGACGCAGAGGGCCGTGCCCTTCTCCGTCACCTCGGCTTCCCGTTCAAGGAGGCGTGAGCGAGATGGCGAAGAAGGCTCTCATCGCGAAGGCTGCTCGCAAGCCCAAGTTCGGAGTGCGCGGCTACACCCGCTGCCAGCGCTGCGGTCGTCCGCACTCCGTGTACCGCAAGTTCGGCCTGTGCCGCGTGTGCCTTCGTGAGATGGCTCACCGTGGCGAGCTGCCGGGCGTGACCAAGAGTTCCTGGTAATCCGGTAGTTCCGGACTCCCAGGGCTCTCGGTAAGCAACGGGAATCGGCGGGAGGCCCGCTCCACATGGCTTAGGCTTGTGGGGTTGGGCACCTGCCGTGCCCCGAAGCACGCGGGCGACAACCCGCTCATGTTTGCTTACTACGCCGTAGGTCCACCGCGCCGCACCCGTCCCGTCTCGGATCGGGGAGAGGGATGGCGCACCAGGAAACCCCGGCGAGAGAGGCCGAAGGCCAATTCATGACCATGACTGATCCGATCGCAGACATGCTGACGCGTCTGCGGAACGCGAACTCGGCGTACCACGATTCCGTGACGATGCCGGCGTCCAAGATCAAGTCTCACATCGCGGAGATCCTCCAGCAGGAGGGCTTCATCACGGGCTGGAAGGTCGAGGACGCCGAGGTCGGCAAGAACCTCGTCCTGGAGCTGAAGTTCGGCCCCAACCGTGAGCGCTCCATCGCGGGCATCAAGCGGATCTCCAAGCCCGGTCTCCGGGTGTACGCGAAGTCCACCTCCCTGCCGAAGGTGCTGGGCGGCCTCGGCGTGGCGATCATCTCCACGTCGCACGGGCTCCTCACCGACAAGCAGGCCGGCAAGAAGGGCGTGGGTGGGGAAGTCCTCGCCTACGTCTGGTAGCGGAAGGGAACGGAGGAAACAGCTATGTCGCGCATCGGCAAGCTCCCCATCGCGGTTCCCGCCGGCGTGGACGTCACCATCGACGGCCGTACGGTCGCGGTCAAGGGCCCGAAGGGCTCGCTGACCCACACCGTGGCGGCGCCGATCGAGGTCGCCAAGGGTGAGGACGGCGTGCTCAGCGTCACCCGCCCCAACGACGAGCGTCAGAACAAGGCCCTGCACGGCCTGTCCCGCACGCTGGTGGCGAACATGATCACCGGCGTGACCCAGGGTTACGTGAAGAAGCTCGAGATCAGCGGTGTCGGTTACCGCGTGCTCGCCAAGGGTTCGAACCTGGAGTTCTCCCTCGGCTACAGCCACCCGATCCTGGTCGAGGCCCCCGAGGGCATCACCTTCAAGGTGGAGTCCGCGACCCGTTTCTCGGTCGAGGGCATCGACAAGCAGAAGGTCGGCGAGGTTGCGGCGAACATCCGCAAGCTGCGCAAGCCCGACCCGTACAAGGCCAAGGGCGTCAAGTACGAGGGCGAAGTCATCCGGCGCAAGGTCGGAAAGGCGGGTAAGTAAGCCATGGCATACGGGCAGAAGATCCTCAAGGGCGACGCCTACAAGCGTGCCGCGATCAAGCGTCGTCACCTTCGGATCCGCAAGAAGGTCGCCGGTACCGCCGAGCGTCCTCGCCTGGTCGTGACCCGCTCCAACCGTCACATCGTGGCGCAGGTGATCGACGACCTGAAGGGCCACACCGTGGCGTCGGCGTCCACCCTGGACGCGTCGATCCGCGGCGGCGAGGCCGACAAGTCCGCACAGGCCAAGCAGGTCGGGGCCCTGGTCGCCGAGCGTGCCAAGGCCGCGGGTGTCGAGGCCGTGGTGTTCGACCGTGGTGGCAACCAGTACGCGGGGCGCATCGCCGCCCTGGCGGACGCCGCCCGCGAAGCCGGGCTCAAGTTCTGAGCCTGCCGTAGCTAGCGGAAACAGAGAGAGGTAATTCCAATGGCTGGACCCCAGCGCCGCGGTGGCGGTGCCGGTGGCGGCGAGCGGCGGGACCGGAAGGGCCGTGACGGCGGCGCAGCTGCCGCCGACAAGACCGCATACGTTGAGCGCGTCGTCGCGATCAACCGTGTCGCCAAGGTAGTGAAGGGTGGTCGTCGCTTCAGCTTCACCGCGCTGGTCGTGGTGGGCGACGGTGACGGCACCGTGGGTGTCGGATACGGCAAGGCCAAGGAGGTGCCGGCCGCCATCGCCAAGGGCGTTGAGGAGGCCAAGAAGCACTTCTTCAAGGTTCCCCGCATCCAGGGCACCATCCCGCACCCGATCCAGGGTGAGAAGGCCGCCGGTGTCGTGCTGCTCAAGCCGGCTTCCCCGGGTACCGGTGTGATCGCCGGTGGTCCGGTGCGTGCCGTGCTCGAGTGCGCCGGTATCCACGACGTGCTGTCGAAGTCGCTCGGCTCCCACAACCAGATCAACATCGTGCACGCGACCGTGGAGGCCCTCAAGGGCCTGCAGCGTCCCGAGGAGGTCGCGGCCCGCCGTGGTCTGCCGCTCGAGGACGTCGCCCCCGCGGCTCTCCTCCGTGCGCGTGCCGGGGCGGGTGCGTAATCATGGCGCAGCTCAGGATTACGCAGGTCAAGTCCTACATCGGCAGCAAGCAGAATCACCGTGACACCCTGCGTTCGCTTGGCCTGAAGAAGGTCAACGACGTGGTCGTCAAGGAGGACCGCCCCGAGTTCCGCGGAATGGTGCACACCGTCCGCCACCTCGTGACGGTCGAGGAGGTCGACTGATCATGGCGGAGCAGAACCCGCTCAAGATCCACAACCTCCGTCCCGCCCCGGGCGCCAAGACCGCCAAGACCCGTGTGGGTCGTGGTGAGGCGTCCAAGGGTAAGACGGCCGGTCGTGGTACGAAGGGCACCAAGGCCCGTTACCAGGTTCCGGAGCGCTTCGAGGGTGGCCAGATGCCGCTCCACATGCGTCTCCCGAAGCTGAAGGGCTTCAAGAACCCGTTCAAGACCGAGTTCCAGGTCGTGAACCTCGACAAGCTGGCCGCGCTCTACCCCGAGGGTGGCGAGGTCACCGTCGAGGGTCTGGTGGCCAAGGGGGCCGTTCGCAAGAACAGCCTCGTCAAGGTCCTCGGCCAGGGCGAGATCTCCGTGGCGCTGCAGGTGACGGTCGACGCCGTCTCCGGCTCCGCCAAGGAGAAGATCACCGCCGCCGGCGGTACCGTCACCGAGCTCGTCTGAACCACTCAGGCGTGCCGATGACTTGAGCGATCCCGACCGGGGATACCCCACATATGGGGTATCCCCGGTCGGTCGTTCCAAGGGCGGTGGTCTCGCCGGTAAGGTGGCCTGCACTGCCCACTTTCCCCGGGCGCCCCACTCGGGCACTCCGGAGGGAAGTTGTCCGTTACGTATTCGTCCCTCATCGGAATCTCACGACCATCACCCTTGACGCGGTTGCGCGGGGGTCGCAGGAGGCACCGTGCTCACCGCGTTCGCCCGGGCGTTCAAGACGCCCGACCTGCGCAAGAAACTGCTGTTCACACTCGGCATCATCGTGGTGTACCGGATCGGTACGAACATCCCGATCCCTGGCGTCGACTACCGCAACGTGCAGACCTGTATCGACGCGGCCCAGGCAAACCAAGGCATCTTCGGTTTGGTCAACATGTTCAGCGGCGGCGCGCTGCTGCAGATCACGATCTTCGCGCTGGGCATCATGCCCTACATCACGGCGAGCATCATTCTGCAGCTGCTGACCGTGGTGATCCCGCGCCTGGAAGCCCTGAAGAAGGAGGGCCAGGCCGGTACCGCCAAGATCACGCAGTACACGCGTTACCTGACGGTGGCGCTGGCCGTCCTGCAGGGCACCGGCCTGGTGGCCACCGCCCGCAGCGGCGCCCTCTTCCAGGGCTGCCCGGTGGCGAACCAGATCGTCCCCGACCAGTCCATGTTCGTGACCATCACCATGGTCATCACCATGACCGCCGGTACGGCCGTCGTGATGTGGCTCGGTGAGCTCATCACCGACCGCGGCATCGGCAACGGCATGTCGATCCTGATGTTCATCTCGATCGCCGCGACCTTCCCCTCCGCCCTGTGGGCCATCAAGGAGCAGGGCGACCTGGCGGACGGCTGGATCGAGTTCGGCACGGTCATGCTCGTCGGCCTGGTCATGGTCGGTCTGGTCGTCTTCGTCGAGCAGGCCCAGCGCCGGATTCCCGTGCAGTACGCGAAGCGCATGATCGGCCGCCGTTCCTACGGCGGTACGTCCACCTACATTCCCCTCAAGGTGAACCAGGCGGGCGTCATCCCCGTCATCTTCGCCTCGTCGCTGCTCTACATCCCGGCGCTGATCGTCCAGTTCTCCAGCTCCACCGCGGGCTGGGCGACCTGGGTCACGAAGAACCTCGCCGACACCGGGGCCACGCCGCACATCATTCTTTACTTCTTCTTGATCGTGTTCTTCGCGTTCTTCTATGTGGCGATTACCTTCAACCCCGAAGAAGTCGCCGACAACATGAAGAAGTATGGTGGCTTCATCCCGGGCATCCGGGCTGGCCGACCGACCGCTGAGTACCTCAGCTACGTACTCAACCGGATCACCTGGCCGGGTTCGCTGTACTTGGGTCTGATCTCTCTCGTGCCGACGATGGCGTTGGCCGGTTTCGGGGCAAACCAGAACTTCCCGTTCGGCGGGACCAGCATCCTGATCATCGTGGGTGTCGGTCTCGAGACGGTGAGGCAGATCGAGAGCCAGCTCCAGCAGCGCAATTACGAAGGGTTCCTCCGCTGATGCGAATCGTCCTAGTCGGGCCGCCCGGTGCTGGCAAAGGCACCCAGGCCACCCGCCTTGCCGAGAAGCTGAGCATCCCCCACATCTCCACGGGCGACCTGTTCCGCGCCAATATCAGTCGGCAGACCGAGCTGGGCAAGCTCGCGAAGTCGTACATGGACGCGGGCAACCTCGTACCGGACGAGGTCACCATCGCCATGGCGAAGGACCGTATGGAGCAGCCGGACGCCGAGGCCGGCTTCCTGCTGGACGGGTTCCCGAGGAACGTCTCCCAGGCGGAGTCGCTCGACGAGCTGCTGGAGTCCGAGGGCATCACGCTGGACGCGGTGCTCGACCTGGAGGCCCCCGAGGCCGAGGTGGTCAAGCGGATCGCCGGGCGGCGGATCTGCCGCAAGGACTCCAGCCACGTCTTCCACGTGACGTACAGCAAGCCGAAGCAGGAGGGCGTCTGCGACGTCTGCGGCGGCGAGCTGTACCAGCGCGACGACGACGCCGAGGAGACGGTGCGCACCCGGCTGGAGGTCTACCACACGCAGACCGAGCCGATCATCGACTACTACCGGGCCCAGGGCCTCGTGGTGACGATCTCGGCGCTGGGTCCGGTCGACGAGGTCACCGGGCGTGCGCTGGAGGCGCTCAACCGCGATCAGTGACGGTGCGCGTCCGGCCGCGGTTCCCTGCGGGGGCCGCGGCCGACGTGTGCGCGGGGGAGGGGCGGACGGCCTCACCCGTATCGTTGACGGTGTCCGTAATCTCTCCGGTCCAGAAAGGCCGTAGCCCCCATGGTGCAGATCAAGACCCCCGAGCAGATCGCCAAGATGCGTGAGGCGGGGCTGGTGGTCGCCGCCATCCACGCGGCCACGCGTGAGGCGGCCGTGCCCGGGGCCACGACGAGGGATCTGGACCAGGTCGCCCGCAAGGTGCTCGCCGAGCACAACGCCAAGCCGAACTTCCTCGGCTACGGCGGTTTCCCCGCGACGATCTGCACCTCCGTCAACGAGGTCGTCGTCCACGGCATCCCCTCCGACGAGGTCGTCCTCAAGGACGGGGACATCATCTCCATCGACTGCGGCGCCGTCATCGACGGCTGGCACGGTGACGCGGCCTACACCGCCTTCGTCGGGTCGGGGCACGCGCCGGAGCTGGTCGAGCTGTCCCGGGTGACCGAGGAGTCGATGTGGGCCGGCCTCGCGGCCATGAAGCAGGGAAACCGGCTGGTCGACGTCTCCCGCGCCATCGAGACCTACATCCGCCGGCAGCCGAAGCCCGGCGGCGGGCGCTACGGGATCATCGAGGACTACGGCGGCCACGGCATCGGCACCGAGATGCACATGGACCCGCACCTGCTGAACTACGTCGACCGCCGCCGGGGCAAGGGGCCCAAGCTGGTCCCGGGCTTCTGTCTCGCCATCGAGCCGATGGTCTCGCTGGGCACCGCGAAGACGCGGGTGCTGGAGGACGACTGGACGGTCATCACGACGGACGGCACCTGGTCCTCGCACTGGGAGCACTCGGTCGCGCTGACGGAGGCGGGGCCGCTGGTGCTGACGGCGCCGGACGGCGGGAAGGCGAAGCTCGCCGAGTACGGGGTCACGGCGGCGCCGGACCCGCTCGCCTGACGGCGGCCTTCGCCGCGACCGCCGGTCGGAGGCCGGCGCAGCCGCTCGAAGCTTGTGAGGCGCCCCGGGCGCCGAGCCCGCGAGGGGGGCGTCGGGGCGGGGCGAGCGGGGCCGCTGGTGCTGACGGCGCCGGACGGCGGGAAGGCGAAGCTCGCCGAGTACGGGGTCACGGCGGCGCCCGATCCGCTGGTGTGGGCCCGGGGGCTCGGCGAAGCCCGCGGGTTAAGGATCTCGTGGGTGGGGCAGACTTTCTCGATTCGTCTTTCGGGGTGCCCTGACGTAGACTGACTCGTCGGCTCTTGTGCATCCGCATGCCTGCATGTGATCACGGTGCGCAGCGGAGTCGATCAAGGTAGTCGATTCGAAGGGCGAAGCGTGGCCAAGAAGCAAGGTGCCATCGAGATCGAGGGCACTGTCGTCGAGTCTCTTCCGAACGCCATGTTCAAGGTCGAGCTCCAGAACGGCCACCAGGTCCTGGCACACATCAGCGGCAAGATGCGTATGCACTACATCCGCATCCTCCCTGACGACCGGGTCGTGGTGGAGCTCTCTCCGTATGACCTGACCCGGGGCCGGATCGTCTACCGGTACAAGTGAGCAAGTAGATCTTGCCCCCTCCCCTGTGGTGCGGGGGCACTGAGCCCGGAGAACTTCACATCCCATGAAGGTCAAGCCGAGCGTCAAGAAGATCTGCGACAAGTGCAGGGTGATCCGCCGTCACGGCCGGGTCATGGTTATCTGCGACAACCCGCGCCACAAGCAGCGCCAGGGCTGACCCGCACGATCCACCCTCTGCGACTTTCCCGCAGAACTTCGCGCGACGCGAGCAACATGTTCATACGCAGAACCCGAGCCGCACGGCTCGACACCCCCGGGCTCGGAGGCTGGGGACCCGGTTCGTACCAAATCGCCGCAACAGGCGAGGACGGCGGCCGGGGGACGGTTCTGCGGAAGACCTCCGACAACTAACTGGAGCCATTGAATGGCACGCGTTTCCGGTGTTGACATCCCGCGCGAAAAGCGCGTGGAGATCGCCCTCACCTACGTGTTCGGCATCGGCCGAACTCTTTCGCAGCAGACGCTGGCCGCTGTCGGCGTCGACCCGAACACCCGCGTTCGCGACCTCTCCGAGGAGCAGCTCGTCGCGATCCGCGAGTTCGTCGACAACAACCTCAAGACCGAGGGTGACCTCCGTCGCGAGATCCAGGCCGACATCCGCCGCAAGGTCGAGATCGGTACCTACCAGGGTCTGCGCCACCGTCGCGGTCTGCCCGTCCGCGGTCAGCGCACCAGCACCAACGCGCGTACCCGCAAGGGCCCGCGTCGCGCCATCGCCGGCAAGAAGAAGCCGGGCAAGAAGTAGTCCGCAGCGGACACCTGTCCACGGTCTTCGCTGTAGGACCGACCACCTCCCGTAGGAGTTTGTAGATGCCCCCCAAGGGTCGTCAGGGCGCTGCCAAGAAGGTGCGCCGCAAGGAAAAGAAGAACGTCGCTCACGGCCACGCGCACATCAAGAGCACGTTCAACAACACGATCGTGTCCATCACGGACCCGACCGGCAACGTGATCTCCTGGGCCTCCGCCGGCCACGTCGGCTTCAAGGGCTCCCGGAAGTCCACGCCGTTCGCCGCGCAGATGGCCGCCGAGTCGGCTGCCCGTCGCGCGCAGGAGCACGGCATGCGCAAGGTCGACGTGTTCGTCAAGGGCCCGGGTTCCGGTCGTGAGACCGCCATCCGTTCGCTCCAGGCGACCGGTCTCGAGGTCGGCTCCATCCAGGACGTCACCCCGACCCCGCACAACGGCTGCCGTCCGCCGAAGCGCCGCCGCGTCTGAGTCGCGTGGTCGCGCCCGAGCCGTCGGTTCGGTCGTAGTGGTTTTTTCGGGCGGTACGCTCCGTATTCGGGCCGTACCGCCCGTACCCTTGCAGTACCCGCACCTTTCACCGGGTGCGGTTTCCGTCGGGCGTCAAATAGCGGGCGTCCACGAGAGAAGGATTTGATCCACACATGCTGATCGCTCAGCGTCCTTCGTTGACCGAAGAGGTCGTCGACGAGTTCCGCTCCCGGTTCGTGATCGAGCCGCTGGAGCCGGGCTTCGGCTACACCCTCGGCAACTCCCTCCGCCGCACCCTCCTGTCGTCGATCCCCGGTGCCGCTGTCACCAGCATCCGCATCGACGGCGTCCTGCACGAGTTCACCACCGTGCCGGGCGTCAAGGAGGACGTCACCGACCTGATCCTCAACATCAAGCAGCTCGTCGTGTCCTCCGAGCACGACGAGCCCGTGGTGATGTACCTGCGCAAGCAGGGCCCGGGTCAGGTCACCGCCGCCGACATCGCGCCCCCGGCCGGTGTCGAGGTGCACAACCCCGACCTCGTCCTCGCCACGCTCAACGGCAAGGGCAAGCTGGAGATGGAGCTGACCGTCGAGCGCGGTCGCGGCTATGTCTCCGCCGTGCAGAACAAGCAGGTGGGCCAGGAGATCGGCCGTATCCCGGTCGACTCCATCTACAGCCCCGTGCTGAAGGTCACGTACAAGGTCGAGGCGACCCGTGTCGAGCAGCGCACCGACTTCGACAAGCTGATCGTCGACGTCGAGACCAAGCAGGCCATGCGTCCGCGTGACGCCATGGCGTCGGCCGGTAAGACCCTGGTCGAGCTGTTCGGTCTGGCCCGCGAGCTGAACATCGACGCCGAGGGCATCGACATGGGTCCGTCCCCGACGGACGCCGCCCTCGCCGCCGATCTGGCGCTGCCGATCGAGGAGCTGGAGCTCACCGTCCGGTCGTACAACTGCCTCAAGCGTGAGGGCATCCACTCCGTGGGTGAGCTGGTCGCGCGCTCCGAGGCGGACCTCCTCGACATTCGCAACTTCGGTGCGAAGTCGATCGACGAGGTCAAGGCGAAGCTGGCGGGGATGGGCCTTGCGCTCAAAGACAGCCCGCCCGGATTCGACCCCACCGCTGCAGCGGACGCGTTCGGCGCGGACGACGACGCGGATGCCGGCTTCGTAGAGACCGAGCAGTACTGAGGGCTCGGGCCAGACGGTCCGTACTCGGGTGCGGGTGCGCTGTGGCTTGTCGCGCCCACGCGACGGAGTCGCACGTCGACACCGCCCCGCGCCCCTTCCGGGGCGCCCCTTCGGGGACGCCCCGGATCTCCGACGAACAACCGTTCGCTCGGATACTGACTCCGGTACCTGATACGGCCGGGGCAGACACCTAGGAGATACACCATGCCGAAGCCCGCCAAGGGTGCCCGTATGGGCGGCAGCGCCTCGCACGAGAAGCTGATGCTCGCGAACCTCGCGAAGTCGCTCTTCGAGCACGGGCGCATCACCACCACCGAGGCGAAGGCGCGCAGGCTGCGTCCGTACGCCGAGCGTCTGGTCACCAAGGCGAAGAAGGGCGACCTTCACAACCGCCGTCAGGTGCTCCAGGTGATCACGGACAAGAGCATCGTCCACACGCTCTTCACCGAGATCGGCCCGCGGTACGAGAACCGTCCCGGTGGCTACACCCGTATCACCAAGATCGGTAACCGCCGTGGCGACAACGCGCCCATGGCCGTCATCGAGCTGGTCGAGGCCCTGACCGTCGCCCAGGAGGCCACCGGTGAGGCCGAGGCCGCGACCAAGCGCGCGGTCAAGGAAGACGCCCTCAAGAAGGACGAGGCCGTCGAGGCCCCGGCCGAGGACGCCAAGGCCGACCTGACCAAGGACGAGGCCGCCGAGGCCCCGGCCGAGGACAGCGCCAAGGACGCCTGAGGCAGCGCTGCTTCACGTTGAGCGGGTCCGCCCTTGTGGGGGCGGGCCCGCTTTCGCGTGCCTGAGAGGATCTGTACGTGAGTGACGAAGTAGAGCCCGGACACGTCCGTATCCGTCTTGATCTCTCCTACGACGGGACCGAGTTCTCCGGCTGGGCCAAGCAGGCCGGGGGCAGGCGGACCGTGCAGGGGGAGATCGAGGACGCCCTGCGGACCGTCACGCGGTCCGGGGAGACGACGTACGAGCTGACCGTGGCCGGCCGGACCGACGCCGGAGTGCACGCGCGCGGCCAGGTGGCCCATGTCGACCTGCCGGTCGAACTGTGGGCGGAGCACCGGGAGAAGCTGCTCAAGCGGCTCGCCGGACGGCTCCCGCGCGATGTGCGGATCTGGTCCCTCACCGAGGCCCCCGCGGGCTTCAACGCCCGGTTCTCCGCGGTCTGGCGGCGCTACGCCTACCGCGTCACCGACCACCCCGGCGGGGTGGACCCGTTGCTGCGCGGTCATGTGCTGTGGCACGACTGGCCACTTGACGTCGACGCCATGAACGAGGCCGCCCGGCGTTTGCTGGGAGAGCACGACTTCGCCGCGTACTGCAAGCGGCGGGAGGGCGCCACGACCATCCGTACGCTCCAGGAACTGAGCCTGCTGCGCGACGCGGACGGGGTGATCACGGCGACGGTCCGGGCCGACGCCTTCTGCCACAACATGGTGCGCTCGCTGATCGGGGCGCTGCTGTTCGTCGGCGACGGGCACCGCGCGCCCGACTGGCCGGGCAAGGTGCTGGCGGCGGGCGTACGGGACTCGGCGGTGCATGTCGTCCGTCCGCACGGGCTGACCCTGGAGGAGGTCGGTTACCCGGCCGACGACCTCCTGGCCGCCCGCAACAAGGAGGCCCGCAACAAGCGGTCGCTGCCGGCGACGGTGCGGTGCTGCTGACCCGCGCCGCACCCGTCTCGCCACTCGGCACCCCGTTGGGCACCCTGCTCGGCGCCCTGCGCGGCACCTTGTTCAACGATCTGCTCCTTCCTCCGCCCAGGTCGTGAGCAGGCCCGACAGGGCGGCCACGACCTCCTCGGCGTCGGGGCCGTCGCCGCGGCCGTCCGGGGCCAGTTCCAGGTGCAGGAAGGTGGCGTGGTGCTGCCGCGCCGCCCGGCCCTGGACGTTGGTGGTGCCCTCCAGGGGGCAGCGGGCCGACCAGCCCCGGCAGACCCGCAGCCCGTCCGCCTCCAGCCGGTCGGCCAGGACGGAGGCCTCGCCGGGTGCGCTCTGCGCGGCACCGCCGGAGAGGACGGCGTCGTAGCGGTCCGCGGAGGACTCGGCGAAGCCGTGCAGCTGGATGCCGGGCACCCCGCGCTTCTGCAGTTCCACGACGACCAGGTGGAAGGCGCTGTCCTCGCGGTGGGCCACATCGCCGTCGCCCGCCCGGCGGTGGGCGCCGGCCAGGACCAGCGCGCCGCCCGGGTTGTCCTCCAGCAGCCGTAGGCCGAGCGTCTCGGTCTCCCGGTCGGCGACGGGGTGCGGTACCTGGGCGTTCCAGCGGACGGTGGAGTCCGCGTTCAGATACAGGCGCCCCCAGCCCGTGCTCGGGCCCTTGCCCGAGGCCGCGACCTCGTCGTAGCGGCGGCCGGTCGCGGTGTCGGTGAGGCGGGTCACGCGCAGGCCGATCGGGGCGAGGATCTCGTCCGCCGCGCGTGCGTCCCGGTCGAGGAGGCGTCCGATGCCGCGGGCGAGCCGGTCGCGCTGGTCGGCGTCGGGGGGCGTGTAGGGGCCGTCGCGCTTGATGGCCTCCGTGTAGGTGAGGACACGGCTGCGAAGGTCCACCAGTTCCCGGGATGCCGGAACAGTTTCCTCCGATTTCCGCTCCGGGTCGGCCTGACAACCCATCAATGTCAGAAAAAGTAGCAGCAGGGCGAAAACCGGAGAGAAACGTGACTGTCTCGTAATGGATATTGGCGCGATGGTCGTGTGGACCGTGTGAACATGACCGAGTGACACAGCGTAAGTCTCTCCCTAAGGTTCGGGTGGCTGCCACCCTGATCGCGCTGACCGGCCTGCTGGTCTCATGCGGTGCGGCCGACGGCTCCGTGGAGCCGCAGGCCAAGCCGGGGGGACGTTCCTTCACCGTCGCGGCCACGGGTGACGTGCTCATCCACCCGGAGCTGGTCGATCAGGCCGCCAAGGACGCCAAGGAGACCGGTGAGGGAGAGAAGGGGCTGGACTTCGGGCCGCTGCTCGCCGGGGTGAAGCCTGTCATCAGCGAGGCGGACCTGGCGATCTGCCACATGGAGACAACCGTGGGCAAGCCGGAGGGCCCCTTCGAGGGGGCTCCGGAGTTCCTGGTCCCGCCGCAGGTCCTGACGTCGCTGAAGGACGTGGGCTACGACACCTGCTCGACGGCTTCCAACCACACGTTCGACCACGGGCTGGACGGAGTGCGGCGCACGCTGGACGTCATGGACGAGGTGGGCCTCGGACACGCCGGATCGGCGCGGTCGGCCAAGGAGGCGGAGCGGATCAACATCCGTGACGTCGAAGGCGTCAAGGTCGCGCACCTCTCCTACTCCTGGGAGTCGTTCGTCCACCCGGTTCCCGAGAAGCAGCGCTGGGCGTTCAAGGGGACCGACCTGGCGGAGATCAAGAAGGAAGAGGCCCGGGCCCGGCAGCAGGGCGCCGAGGTGGTGCTCCTCTCGATCCACTGGGGTGTCGAGCACTACAACGAGCCGAGCGTCGCGCAACTGCGGCTGGCGGAACGTCTCGCCGAGGACACCGGGATCGACCTCGTCATCGGCCACCACGCCCACGTCGTCCAGCCGATCCAGAAGGTGAACGGCACCTGGGTCGCCTACAGCCTCGGCAACCATGTGGCCCGGCACTCCTCGCCGACCGGACTGACCGAGGAAGGGGCCATCGGCTGGTTCGAGTTCCAGGAGACCACCGAGGGCTGGGACGTCACCGCGCGCTACCGCACCACGCTGGTGGACATTCCGCCCGAGGCGGAGGACGAGGAAGAGGTGCCCGAGGGCGCGGTGCGGGACCTCCGGCTGGTGGACGCCCAGCAGATGCTCGACGAACCGGGAGACCTGTCCGAGGAGCGGCTCGCCCGCTACCGGCTGGCGCTCGACCGGACCCGGGGCTTCCTCTACAACCGGGGCGCCCCCGGCGGCGACGGCCTGGAGCAGCTCTCGATGAAGAAGTGACAGGACCCACACCCGAAGCTCACGCCGGGGGGTGCAACCTTGTCGGCGTTTATCAGTCTATACAGTGACGACGTCGCACGGCCGCGGTAGTGGTGCGCCGGCGTACGCCCGGCACTCGCGTCAAGACCAAGGAAGACCACCGGTGACATCGAGCCATGTCGCGCCGTCCTCAGCGCAGAGACAGCGCCGCAGCCGCAGACGGGCGGACATGCCCCTGCTCGGCGGCATCCGCCCGCCGATCGCGGTGCTGTGCGTACTGATCCTCGCCCTGGCCGGGCTGACCGCCAAGGTGCTCGGTCCCGGCGGCGACCCCGTCGTACCCAAGGCGGTGCTCTCCTCCCAGCAGCACTTCGCCGAGGACGGGGCGATCGCCCTGCGCGCCTCGATCGACGAGCGGGTCACGGACCTGCGGCGCACCGCCACCGCGCTGAACGCCGGGAAGCCTGCCGAGCCGGAGGACGTCCTGTCCGACCTGGGCAGGACGTACCAGAAGTGGACCGGCACCACGGTGGTGGACCTGGAGAGCGGGGACGTGCTCGCCGCGCGCGGCGAACGCATCCCGCTCGCCTGGCTGGACAAGGAGGTCCTCACCGGAGAGACCGCCCTCGTCCCGCGCATGGTGCGGCTGGAGACCGGTGACGTCCGGCTGATGACGATGGCCGTCCTCGACTGGAAGGACCGCCCGCAGCAGCTGCTGATCGCCTCCAACAGTCTGTCCGTGCCACCCATCACGCTGGGCCCGTTCCGCACCATGGCGGTCGTGGCACGGGACGGCGAGGTGCTCGCGACGGCCGGCTTCGAGCGGTCCGAGGCGCTCAACTCGGACCAGCAGCGCACGGAGCTCGAATTCCTCCAGAAGCAGATGTCCGCCCTGTCCGGCCAAGCGGCCGAGCGGGCGGAGCAGCACCCCGTCATCGCCAAGGAGCCCGGTTCCCGCGGCTATCCCGGCGTCAGCGGGAACCTGGTGGGCGACGACCACAACGGTCGGGTCGTCACCGCCGGCTACGCCTCCCTGGCCTCCTCCGACCCCGAGGAGAAGGACAGCGTCGCGGCGGGCCTCGGACTCACCGTCGTGGCCATGCTGCCCGTGGTCGCCGAGCAGAGCGCCGGCGCGGCGGACCGGGAACTGTACGGGCTGATCGCGGCCGGTGCCCTGGTGGTGCTCGGACTGCTGGCCGCCGCGGTGCTGTGGGCGCGGGTGCAGCGTCCGCTGCTGCGTCTGTTCCTGGAGTCCCGCCGGCTTGCCCGGGGTGACCTGACCCGTCCCGTCGGCACCTTCCGCGGCGGTGAGGCCGCCCGTATCGGCTCCGCCCTGGAACGGCTCCGGGGCCAGCTCGGCGGTCCGGGCGGTTCCGGTGACCCCGGTGGGGCGGGCGGCGGGAAGCCGGGCGGCCGGCTCCGGTTCGGCATCCGGGCGCAGCTCGTGGTGACCGCGGTGCTGCTGCTCCTGTGGTGTCTGCCGGTCGGTCTGCTGCTGAACCGCACCGACGACTCGGTCAGCGTGCCCGCCACCATGGTCAACGACCAGCGTGACCGTACCGACCTGGTGTCCGACCGGGTCCGCCGGGCGCTGAACGAGGCCCAGGCGGACCTGGTCTCCGCCTCCCGTCTCGTCGACGTGGCCGACCGGGACGCCACCGAGAGCCTGCTCAAGGACGCCCTGCGCAAGCACACCCGGTACGCGGCGCTGTACGTCGTCGACGGCAGGGGCGAGGTCGTCGCCCGCGCCGGTGGCGACCCGCACGACTGGAGCGACGACAAGAAGCTGCCCCTGGTCAGGGTGTCCGGGGAGGGTGGCAAGAAGCCGGTGCTCCAGGCCGGCGCCCCCGTGCCCGAGGAGAAGGGCGTCACCCTGGTGGGTGAGGTGCGGATCGAGTTCCTGAACTCGCTGCTGAAACGTCCCGGCCTCGGTGAGGTCCGTGTGGTGGACTCCAAGGGCCGCACCCTCGCCGCCAGCAACGGCTTCCTCGCCTTCGAGGACCTGCCCCGCGAGGCCCTGTCCGACCTGGTCCGGGCGGGCAGCGTGCAGGTCGGCGCCGGACCCGTCGAGAACGGGCTGCTCATCCGGGACGGCGGCAACGTCACCGTCGCCGCCGCGGCTCCCTTCTCCGGTGGCGGTGTGGCCGCCGACATCGGCTGGACCGTGGTCAGCTGGCAGAACGCCGACCGCTTCCAGATCACCGCGTACGAGCGCGAGGACCGCAGTGTGCTCGCCGGCCTGCTCGGTCTCGCCGCGATCGTGGTCTGCCTGGGCTGGGTGCACCTGGTGGTCGCCCGGCCGCTGCGGGCCCTCGCCACCAGCGCCGAGAAGCTGGCCGACGGCGACCTGAAGTCGGTGCTCTACCCCACGTACCACGACGAGGTGGGAGCGGTCGTCCGCAGCCTCGAACTGATCCGTCAGCAGCTCCAGGCCCGTCGGCAGAACCAGTCCCGCCGCCCCGCCGAACCCCGGCCGACCGAGCCCCGACCCGGTGAACCCCGGCTCGGCGCCGGAGGAAGGTGACCCGCCGTGCTCTACCTCTACTTCGCCCTGCTGGTCTGCTGCGTGCTCCTGCTCGTCGCGGGCATCGTCGAGCAGCGCCGGCACTACGCCGCCCTGCACTCCATACCGTCCCGGGTGCTCGTCAACGGCATTCGGGGCAAGTCCTCCATCACCCGGCTGTGCGCCGGCGCCCTGCGCGGCGGTGACCTGACCACGGTTGCCAAGACGACCGGCACCGCCGCCCGCTTCATCCACCCGGACGCGACCGAGGAGCCGGTCTACCGCAAGTTCGGCATCGCCAACGTGGTGGAGCAGATCGGTATCGTCCGCCGGGCCGCCGCGTACCGGCCCGACGCGCTCGTCATCGAGTGCATGGCGGTCATGCCGGCCCTGCAGGAGGTCAACCAGAGCAAGCTGATCCGTTCGACGATCGGCGTGCTGTGCAACGTGCGTGAGGACCACCTCGCCGAGATGGGCCCCACGCTCGACGACGTGGCCCGCTCGCTGTGCCGTTCCATGCCCCAGGACGGCATCTGCGTCACCGCCGAGAAGGATCGTTTCGACATCCTTCAGGAGGAGGCCGACGCCCGGAACTGCAAGCTGATCTACGCGGACCCCGAGACGGTGACCGACGAGGAGCTGCGCGGCTTCAGCTGGTTCACGTTCAAGGAGAACGTCGCGATCGCCCTGGTCGTGGCCGAGCTGCTCGGCGTGGAACGCAAGGTCGCCCTGCAGGGCATGTACGACGCCCCGCCGGACCCCGGTGTGCTCTCCGTCGAGCGGTACGTGACCGAGGAGGGCAAGCGGCTCGCCTTCGCCAACGTCTTCGCGGCCAACGACCCCGAGTCGACGCTGATGAACATCAACCAGCTGCTCGACCTCGGCGCGATCAGCCGTCCGCTGAACGTCGTCATCAACTGCCGCCCGGACCGCGTGGAGCGCAACGGGCAGATGGGCGAGATCGTCCCCGACCTCCAGCCGGACAACGTCTTCGTCATCGGGCACCCCGCCAAGAGCGCCATCGACGCCATCCCCGCCGAGTGGCGGGACCGCGCGGTGGACCTGGGCGGCGACCGCCGGGACGCGCACGAGTTCATGCCGGAACTGCTCGGCCGCATGTCCGACGGCTCCTCCCTCGTCGCCATCGGCAACATCCACGGCCAGGGTGAGGAACTCCTGGAGTACCTGGCCGAACTCCCGGCGGACGAGACGCCCGACGCGGAGCAGCCGGCCGACGCGGAGCGGACGCCGGGTCCGGACGCCGCCGTTCCGGCGCAGCAGATGCCCCGCCTGGACCCGTTCGCCGCCTACCCGACGGCGTACGAGGAGCGCTACCAGGCCTCCCAGACCCAGGAGATCCCTGTCATCCGCCGCAACCTCCTCGCCCAGCAGGCGGCGCTCCAGGAGCAGCAGCAGGGCCGGCACGCCCAGCAGGCCCAGGGGGGCCAGTACGAGCAGCAGGGCTGGTTCGCGCAGCGGCCCGCGCAGCGCGTTCCGCAGCAGGGGCAGTACCAGGAGCACGCACCCGAGCAGGGACACCGGCCGTACTACGACGGGCCCGACGGCGGGCCCTGGCAACCGACCGACGAGGACAGCGGTGGACCGCCCCCGCGCCGCTGACCTCCCGCGGGCCGACCGCCCTCCTTCCTTCCGCACACCTGCCCGGAGACCCCGTTGATCACCGCCGCCCTGACCCCCGAGATGGCCGCCCTGGGCATCGCCATAGGTCTGTTCTTCTCACTGCTGTGCTACCTCACCACCAACCTGTCGCCCGGCGGCATGATCACCCCGGGCTGGCTGGCGCTCACCCTCATCGAGGACCTGCAGCGCGCGGCGATGGTGGTGGGTGTGACCGCCCTGACCTACGCGGGCACCAAGGTGATGCAGCGGCTGGTGATCCTTTACGGCAAGCGGCTGTTCGCCGCGGTGGTGCTGCTGGGCGTGCTGCTCCAGGCCACCGTGATGATCGTGCTCTCGCTCGAGTTCCCGCTGCTGTACGGCAACCAGACCCTCGGGTTCATCGTGCCCGGTCTGATCGCCTACCAGATGGTGCGCCAGCCCAAGGGGCCCACTCTGCTGGCCACGGGCACCGTCTCGCTCATGGCCTACATCGTCATCGCCGCCGGCCTGCTGCTCGGCGTCATGCCCACTGTCTGACAACAACCGAGGAGCATTTCGATGGCTGGGAAAGGGAAGAAGAAGACGCGCCACATCGTCCCCGGACTGGTGGTGCTCACGCTCGTCGCGGGGTCCGGCTACCTGACCGTGGAGCTGCGCAAGCAGGAGGCGCCCGCGGTCACCGAGGTCCGCAACGTCGGTGTCCTGGACGGCAACCGCGGGTCCGGGAGCGGGTCGGACGACGACAGCAAGGCGACCTGGTCCCGGCTGGAGAACCCGGCGCGCTCGGTGCTGCGCGGTGGCGACGGGCAGATCATGGCGGTCCTCACCGACGGGTCGCGCACCGCGACGCTGACCGGGAAGGCCCGCACCTTCGAGGAGCCGACTTCGACCAAGTCCAAGGTGTCCACCCGGGACTGGGTCCGGCTGCTGCCCGAGGAGTGGAAGAAGGGCGCGGAGAAGGAGCAGTGGTTCAAGGACTGGTACGCCGAGAACAAGGACAGCGAGGAGGACGACCTCTTCGCGTTCGCCTTCCAGTACGTGGCCGGCGCCCCGGACAAGAAGGACGAGCAGGGCACGCTCTACGCCGGTGACGCCGACTTCGGCCCGCTGAACACCACCGGTGCGGAGGGCGGCGACCTGCGCCTGGAGCAGTCCGACTTCTACGACTTCCTGGGCGTCCAGTACCCCTTCCGGGACGGTGCCGTCGGGACGCCGGAGGCCATGCGGGCCAGGGCCCTGGACTGCTCCGGCTTCATCCGCATGGTGCTCGGCTACCGCGCCCGCTACCCGCTGATGTCCCTGGACAGTGCCTCCGGCGACGGACTGCCGCGTACCGCCAACGGCATGGCCCGCTCCAAGCTGGGCGCCGACGTGCTCCCGCTGACCGGGATCTCCGCGGAGGACCGGCCCGCCAACATCGACCAGCTCCAGCCCGGCGACCTGGTCTTCTTCAAGCTCGACGCGCGGACCAAGGAGCGGCTGGACCACGTGGGCATGGTGCTCGGCTACGACACCGAGGGCCACCTGATCTTCGTCTCCAGCCGTGAAGAGGTGAACGGCCCGACCATCGGCGACATCGGCGGTGTCTCCCGGCTGGACGGCAACGGGTACTACGCGAAGACGCTGCGCAGCGCGAAGCGGCTGTGAGACGGTGGTGAGGCAGCCGTGAGGCGGGGGTGCGGGGCCGGTCGGAGACGCGGTCGGCCCCGCCTAGGGCGTCGTCACTCGTTCGCGGCGGCCGACGCCTGGGCCTCGCCGCGGCGGCGGATCTGGCGGAAGGTGAACTCGGCGAGATCGTTGCCGGTGCTGAAGACGGCCTTGTCCTGCTCCGTCACGTCCTTGGCGGAGGTGAAACCGGACAGGGTGAAGTAGGCGTAGCGGCCGTGGGAGTTGGTGGTCGAGCGGCAGACCGCGCCGTCGCAGAACTCCTTGACGCCGCCGCCCGCGAGGGACTTGATGATGCTCCTCGTGTCGGCCTGCTGCTTGGCCTTGACGGCCTGGGCCTCGGTGTCGAAGACGGCCACGCCCACCGTCACCGCGACGTCGTCCTTGGTGTAGGTGACCCGGAGCAGGCGGCTGCATCCGTTGTCGGTGAGGACCTTGGGCAGCGTGGCCTTCGCGGCCGAGGCGCAGTCGCGGGTGTCGGCCGTCGGGCCCTTCTTGTACACCGTCTCGCCCATGGTGAGCTGCGTGCCCGGGAAGAGGACGTCCGGGGCCAGCGGCGCCCGGTCCTTCTTCACGTCGGAGATGAAGTCCTTCGGGTCCAGCGGCGGCGGGGCGCTCGTCGGGGCGAACGACGGGACCGCGCCGGTCGGGCTCGGCAGGTCGGCGGTCGCCGGCACCTGGGAGGACGGCCCGCCCGCGGCCTGGTTGCCGCCGTTCGCCGAGACGACGGCCACCGCCACGGCCGTGCCTATCGCGACGGTGGCGATCGCGCCGCCGCCGATGAACAGCAGCCGGCGCCGCTTGTGACGTGTCTCGGACGCCTCGGCCAGTGCGGCCCAGTCGGGTGACTGACTGTCGCCGCCCCCGCTGCTCCAGGGCTGCTGAGACTGCGGTTTCCAGGGATCCCACTGCGAAGGAGGTCCCCCCTGCCCATAACTCATGGGGCGCATCTTAGACGGGGCGCGGGGTGTGCCGGACCGCCCCAACCCCGCGCGCTGGTCCTGGCGTTGCCGCCCCGGCGATGAGCAAAAGCGACATCTCCGGGTGGTTGGTGCGCCTCGTGGACCGCGGCATGGACGACGCCGTCGTCGCGGAGGCGGGAGAACGGGAGGCTGAGCGGGGGTGAGCGGGGGTGAGCGGGGGTGAGCGGGGGACGGGTGAGCGGGAGGGGGATGGGTGGCGACGGACGGCTGTAGAGTCGGTGTGGCCCACGCCCGGCGGACTCGTTTTGACCCGTCCGGCCGAGGGCGGGTATTCTGCATGTTTGTTATGTGTATTGGCTTGCTCATTCTCACGTGAGGGGCCCTTACACCGGTCCACCGGGCCGATGACCAGCGACCAGCACGCGGTTTGCGTCACCGCGGTGCGGTCAGGGCTGTCGTGATCGTCTTCGGTGACCATGTCAGGACCACTCACTGAAGAAGCGAAGGCTACGAACCGTGCGTACGTACAGCCCCAAGCCCGGCGATGTGACGCGCCAGTGGCACGTCATCGACGCTCAGGACATCGTCCTGGGTCGTCTGGCCTCCACTGCGGCCTCCATCCTGCGCGGCAAGCACAAGCCGATCTACGCCCCGCACGTCGACACCGGTGACTTCGTCGTCATCATCAACGCCGACAAGGTGCACCTCTCCGGCAACAAGCGGACCCAGAAGCTGGCGTACCGCCACTCGGGCTACCCGGGTGGTCTGCGCTCCGTCCGCTACGACGAGCTGCTGGAGAAGAACCCCGAGAAGGCCATCGAGAAGGCCGTCAAGGGCATGCTCCCCAAGAACACCCTGGGCCGTCAGATGCTCTCGAAGCTGAAGGTCTACGCGGGCGACCAGCACCCGCACGCTGCCCAGCAGCCGGTGCCGTTCGAGATCACCCAGGTCGCGCAGTAAGTCCGGCCACCCCCTAAGACTGAACAGAATCTGAGGAGCATCGTGGCCGAGACCACTGCCGAGCAGCCGCTCGAAGAGATCGACATCGACAGCTACACCACCGAGTCCGAGGTGCCCGTCGAGGGCGAGTACACCTCGGAGTCCATGGCCTCCCGCTTCGGCGAGCCGCAGCCGGCCGCCGGCCTGGGCCGTCGCAAGAACGCCATCGCCCGCGTCCGGATCATCCCGGGCTCCGGCAAGTGGAAGATCAACGGGCGCACCCTCGAGGACTACTTCCCGAACAAGGTGCACCAGCAGGAAGTCAACGAGCCCTTCAAGGTGCTCGAGCTCGATGGTCGCTACGACATCGTCGCCCGTATCGCGGGTGGCGGCGTCTCCGGTCAGGCCGGTGCGCTCCGTCTCGGTGTCGCCCGTGCGCTGAACGAGGCGGACGTCGACAACAACCGCGGCGCGCTCAAGAAGGCCGGCTTCCTGCGCCGCGACGACCGCGCGGTCGAGCGGAAGAAGGCCGGTCTGAAGAAGGCCCGCAAGGCCCCGCAGTACAGCAAGCGCTGATTGCAGCTGCCCCTGCACGTACTCCGAACGCCCCGGCGGCACGCCACAGTGCCGCCGGGGCGTTCGTTTTCTCACTGCGGCGGGCGTATAACGACACAAGGCGCTCGAAGGCTAATCTGATCGGATGGTTGGGTAGCGCCTGCCTTGGGTCGCGGGTGCGGGAGCCGCCGGGCATCGCGACCGTAGAACACCCCCACATACCGCACCGGCAGCGCAACCGTCGAACGCGCCGACCGGTCAAACCCCTCGGTACAGCTCACAACGCCTCGGCCGACACCACGGCACCGTTTCCGGCACCGTCCCCGGTTCCGCCTTCGGTACCTCTTTCGACATGGCCGTCGACATGGTTTCGATACGGCTTCGATACTGACGCTTCCTCAGGAGGACAAGTGGGACGACTCTTCGGCACGGACGGTGTGCGCGGTGTCGCCAACGCGGACCTGACCGCCGAGATGGCACTGGGTCTCTCCGTGGCCGCCGCGCACGTACTGGCCGAGGCGGGCACGTTCGAAGGGCACCGGCCGACCGCCGTGGTCGGACGCGACCCGCGGGCGTCCGGTGAGTTCCTGGAGGCCGCCATGGTCGCCGGACTGGCGAGCGCCGGCGTGGACGTCCTGCGGGTCGGCGTGCTGCCGACGCCCGCCGTGGCGCACCTCACCGGAGCGCTCGGCGCGGACCTCGGTGTGATGCTGTCCGCGAGCCACAACGCCATGCCCGACAACGGCATCAAGTTCTTCGCGCGCGGCGGCCACAAGCTCGCCGACGAGCTGGAGGACCGGATCGAGTCCGTGTACGAGGAGCACCGCACCGGCGCCCCCTGGGACCGTCCGACCGGAGCCGGTGTGGGCCGTGTGCGGGACTACGAGGAGGGGCTCGACACCTACGTCTCCCATCTCGTCGGCGTCCTGCCGAACCGGTTGGACGGTCTGCGCATCGTCCTCGACGAGGCGCACGGCGCCGCCTCCCGGGTCTCGCCGGAGGCGTTCGCGCGGGCCGGGGCCGAGGTCATCACCATCGGTGCCCAGCCGAACGGGCTGAACATCAACGACGGCTGCGGTTCCACCCACCTGGACCGGCTGAAGGTCGCGGTCGTCGAGCACGGGGCCGATCTCGGCATCGCGCACGACGGCGACGCCGACCGGTGCCTGGCCGTCGACCACACCGGCGCCGAGGTGGACGGCGACCAGATCCTCGCCGTGCTCGCCCTGGCGATGCGGGAGCGCTCCGCACTGCGCTCCGACACCGTCGTCGCGACCGTGATGTCCAACCTCGGCTTCAAGCTCGCCATGGAGCGCGAAGGCATCCACTTCGTCCAGACCGGGGTCGGCGACCGGTACGTCCTGGAGCAGATGAAGGAGAAGGGCTACGCCCTGGGCGGCGAGCAGTCCGGCCACGTCATCGTCCTCGACCACGCGACCACGGGCGACGGCACGCTCACCGGTCTGCTGCTGGCGGCGCGCGTCGCCGAGACCGGGCGTTCGCTGCGCGAGCTGGCCTCGGTGATGGAGCGGCTGCCGCAGGTGCTCATCAACGTGCCGGACGTGGACAAGTCCCGGGTGAAGACGTCCGCGGAACTCTCCGCGGCCGTGACGGAGGCCGAGCGCGAGCTGGGCGAGACCGGCCGTGTGCTGCTCCGCCCCTCGGGCACCGAACCGCTGGTCCGCGTGATGGTCGAGGCCGCCGACATCGACCAGGCCCGCACGGTCGCGGGACGCCTGGCGGACGTGGTGAAGTCGGCACTGGGTTAGGCGGAGCGGGCTCCGTAAGGCGAAGGCCCGTACCCCTGGCGTCAGGGGTACGGGCCTCGGCCGCGTGGCGGGCCGGGTCCGTCAGCCCGCGTCCGGAACGGACTGCAGCGTCCCGTCGTCGGCGACGATCTCCTCCGGCGTGGTTCGCCGACCCGAGGGCCGGCGAACCACTTGGTGAGCCCGCTGAGCCCGCTGAGCCCGAAGTCGATCCGGATGTCCTGGCGTCGCACCGTCACCTCACGGCCTCGCGCCCACGATGAGGACCGTGCTGTGACCGACGGCGTCGACTCCTCGCGGGTCGCTTCGATCGGGTGCTCCCGCAGCACCGCGTCCGCGCTCTCGCCCGGAGTCCGCGCCTTTGCCTGGTCGGCCCGCCCGGACAGTGACAGGCCGATGTCCTCCACGGCGCATGGCGGCAGGGTGGCCGCCGGGGTGCGGGGCCGGGCCGGTGCTCACAGCTTGCGCAGCCGGAGACGCTGGACCTTGTGGTCCGGGCCCTTGCGGACGACGAGGGTGGCGCGGCCGCGGGTGGGGGCGATGTTCTCCACCAGGTTGGGCTTGTTGATGGTGCGCCACATCGTGCCGGCGTACTCGAGTGCCTCCGCCTCCGAGACCTGCGTGTACTTGCGGAAGTACGAGGACGGGTCCTGGAAGGCGGTCGCGCGCAGCTTGCGGAAGCGGTTGAGGTACCAGCGTTCGATGTCCTCGGTGCGGGCGTCCACGTACACGCTGAAGTCGAAGTAGTCGGCGAGACCGACGCGCGTACGGCCGTCCTTGCCGGGCAGCGCCGGCTGCAGGACGTTCAGCCCCTCGACGATCAGGATGTCCGGACGGCGCACGGTGAGCAGCTCACCGGGGACGATGTCGTAGATGAGGTGGGAGTAGACCGGGGCCGTCACCTCGTCCTTGCCGGCCTTGACGTCGGCGACGAAACGGGTCAGCGCGCGGCGGTCGAACGACTCGGGGAAGCCTTTGCGCGACATCAGGCCGCGTGCCTGGAGCTCTTTGGTGGGCAGCAGGAACCCGTCCGTGGTCACCAGCTCGACGCGCGGGTGCTCGGGCCAGCGGGACAGCAGGGCCTGGAGCAGACGGGAGACGGTGGACTTGCCGACGGCGACGGAACCGGCGACCCCTATGACGAAGGGGGTGCCGGACTGGGAGCCCTGTTCGCCGAGGAAGGTGTTCAGCGCGCCGCGGAGCCCGTCGGTGGCGCCGACGTAGAGATTGAGCAGCCGGGACAGCGGGAGGTAGATGTCCCGCACCTCGTCGAGGTCGATGACGTCACCGAGCCCGCGCAGCTGTTCCACCTCGTCGGCGGAGAGCGGCAGCGGCGTCTTGTGGCGCAGGGCGCTCCACTCGGCACGGGTGAGGTCGAGGTAGGGAGTCGCCTCCGGCCGCTGCCGGTGGGCGCTCCGGGAAGTCGAGGAGGCCGGTGAGATCACGGTCCATTGTTAACGGAGTTCGACCGGGACGGCTGGTGGGCTGCGTCACTGTCCTCCGCACGCACCGGCGCTCACGCACCGGTGGGAATTTCCGATGTCGGGCACGCGGCGGCCGTCCTCCGAACCTGACGGACCATAAGCTGCCGGTTATGTGCGGAATCGTGGGATACGTGGGGCCGCAGTCGGCGCTGGACGTCGTGACGGCCGGACTGAAACGGCTGGAGTACCGGGGCTACGACTCGGCGGGCGTGGCCGTCCTCGCGGACGGCGGGCTCGCCACGGCGAAA
This sequence comes from Streptomyces sp. TE5632, assembly GCF_054061295.1. Lineage (NCBI taxonomy): Bacteria > Bacillati > Actinomycetota > Actinomycetes > Kitasatosporales > Streptomycetaceae > Streptomyces > Streptomyces sp. TE5632. The sequence goes on from NZ_JBSSEA010000003.1 coordinate 3,295,212, forward strand.
CGGGCCGGGAAACTGGTCAACCTGGAGAAGGAACTGGCCGCCCGGCCGCTCCCCACCGGGGCGACCGGCATCGGCCACACCCGCTGGGCCACGCACGGCGGCCCCACCGACGCCAACGCCCACCCGCACCTCGACAACGCGGGCCGGGTCGCCGTCGTCCACAACGGCATCATCGAGAACTTCGCCGAACTGCGGACCGAGCTCGCCGAGCGCGGCCACGAGCTGGCCTCCGAGACGGACACCGAGGTCGTCGCCCACCTGCTCGCCGAGGAGTTCTCCTCCTGCGCGGACCTCGCCGAGGCGATGCGCCTGGTCTGCCGCCGCCTGCTCGGCGCCTTCACCCTGGTCGCCGTCCACGCGGACGCGCCGGACACGGTCGTCGGCGCACGCCGGAACTCGCCGCTCGTGGTCGGCGTCGGTGCGGGCGAGTCCTTCCTCGCCTCGGACGTCGCCGCGTTCATCGACCACACCCGCTCCGCGATCGAACTGGGCCAGGACCAGGTCGTCGAGTTGCGCCGGGACGGAGTCACGGTCACCGGCTTCGACGGCGCACCGGCGGACGTCCGCACGTACCACGTCGACTGGGACGCCTCCGCCGCCGAGAAGGCCGGCTACGCCTCCTTCATGCTCAAGGAGATCGCCGAGCAGCCGAAGGCGGTCGCCGACACCCTGCTGGGCCGCATCGACGGCTCCGGCACCCTGTCCCTGGACGAGGTACGGATCCCCCCGAAGGCGCTGCGCGAGGCCGACAAGGTCGTCATCGTCGCCTGCGGCACGGCCTTCCACGCCGGGCTGATCGCCAAGTACGCCATCGAGCACTGGACGCGGATTCCCTGTGAGGTCGAGCTGGCGAGCGAGTTCCGCTACCGCGATCCGATCCTGGACCGGCAGACCCTGGTCATCGCCGTCTCCCAGTCCGGCGAGACCATGGACACGCTGATGGCCCTGCGGCACGCCCGCGAACAGGGCGCCCGGGTCCTGGCCATCTGCAACACCAACGGCTCGACCATCCCGCGCGAGTCGGACGCCGTGCTCTACACCCACGCCGGCCCCGAGGTCGCCGTCGCCTCGACCAAGGCCTTCCTGACCCAGCTGGTCGCCTGCTACCTGGTCGCCCTGTATCTGGCCCAGGTCCGCGGCACGAAGTACGGCGACGAGATCCGCGCCGTCGTCCGGGACCTGTCCTCCATCGCCGGGTCGGTGGAGCGCGTCCTGGGGACGATGGAACCGGTACGGGAACTCGCCCGCACCCTCGCCCACAAGGACACGGTGCTGTTCCTGGGCCGGCACGTCGGCTACCCGGTCGCCCTGGAGGGCGCGCTCAAGCTCAAGGAGCTCGCCTACATGCACGCGGAGGGCTTCGCCGCGGGCGAGCTGAAGCACGGCCCGATCGCCCTGGTCGAGGACGGCCTGCCGGTCGTCGTGGTCGTCCCTTCACCGCGCGGCCGCTCCGTCCTGCACGACAAGATCGTCTCCAACATCCAGGAGATCCGCGCCCGGGGCGCCCGCACCATCGTCATCGCCGAGGACAACGACGACGAGGTGACCCCCTACGCCGACCACCTCATCCGCATCCCACCGACCCCGACCCTCCTCCAGCCCCTGGTCGCCACGGTCCCCCTCCAGGTCTTCGCCTGCGAACTCGCCACCGCCCGCGGCAACGAGGTCGACCAGCCCCGAAACCTGGCGAAGTCGGTCACGGTGGAATGAACACGAAGCGGGGCCCGAGGAACATCCATCAGGGTGAGGCCGGAGACGCCACTCGCCGCCGGCCCGGTCCACGTCCTGTCCCGACGGACCCGGCTTCCCGTGGGTCGCTCAGTCGGGCAGGCGGTCGAGGACCCACTCGCCGACTTCGGCCGTCATGACGGCATGCGGATCGTTGTCGGCGGAGAGCACGTAATCGTCGAGCTCGGACTCGTCCGGGGGCAGCTCGCCGATGGTGGCGTACAGGTCCTCTTGCCGGTCCAGGTCGCGGATGGCGACCGCGCTGACGGACGGCACGAAACACACGGACCGGTGGGCCGTGTCCACGCTCTCGCCGGAGGCGGTGAGGGCGTCGCCGACGATGCCGAACGATTCGAGCGTCCCGCCCGGCGCCCCGTCCAGTTCGGGGAAGCCGCCCGTGGTGATCGTGTGCGGCCCGCCCAGGACGCCGTTCAGCACGGCCACCTCCGCCGGCTCGCCCTGCGCCTGGGCGAGCAGGTGCGTGCCGTCGAAGAGCGGCCCGGCGCAGCTCAGCGCCTTCGCTCCGGCCCGCACGCCGTTGCCCACGCCGTCGCCGCGTCCGCTGGACACCCCGAGCAGACGCGGGATACGAGGCCACCAGCCGACCCGCTGGAGCTGCTCCTTGAACTCCGTGCGCAGCGGGCTCTCCTGCGGTGTGCCGCTCATCCCGTCCAGGTACCGCCAGAGCATCTGCTGCGAGGCCGGGCTGCTGATCTGCCGCAGGTAGGTGTCGTCGACCTTGGCGAGGTAGTGCGCGAACGCCTGGAGTCCGATCGGCACCCACGCCCCCCGGTGCGGGCTGTCGAACGACAGGTAGACGCCGGTCCGGTGATCCATCCGTTGCGTTTCCATCTTCGCCAGCGCGTACCGGGCGACGATGCCGCCCATGCTGAACCCGCCCACGAGGAGCCGGGCGTCGCCCAGTTGCTCGGCGATGGTCCGCAGGATCGCGGCGGTCATCGTCTCGGCGTTGCGGAGGATCGACTCACTGCGCTCGTCGAATCCGACGAGGACCAGGGTGCGCCCGCGGCGCCGAAGCTCGCTGACGAACGGGTACCGCCCGTTCTCCAGCCCGTCCCAGAGCCAGTCGAAGTCGGTCGGCCCGAGGTTGAACCCGTCGGCCAGAACGACCGGCCGGACCACCCCTTTACGCCCCTCCCCGTAGTACACCCGGGCGCTGCCGCCCGGCAGCTGCCACACCTCGTCGGAGGGAGGCGCCTGGGGGGCTGCCGGCCCGCCCAGCGGGGTCACGAGTCCGATCGACCCGGCGGCTTTCCTGGCTTTCTCCGTCTTGCTGTCGGCCACGGATGTCCCTTTCCACGTTTTCCACGTTGCTGTCAACGACCAGGGACATGTTTGGCTCAGGAATCTCGTTATTACGTGCATGTCATACGGAATTCACCATATTGTGTGGTTAGTGGATGGTTCTCTGCGTCCCGTCCGAACCGCCACGGCCCTTCGACCAGGCGCTCGGCGCGGAGGAAGGGCGCGGACCGGCGCTGGTGCGGGCCTGCGCCGACCTGTGGGACGGCAGCCGCTGGTCAGGGAGGACGACCGGGGGAAGTACGTGTGGTTCGAGTCGGCCGCGCCTCATCCTGCCGCCGCGTGAATCCGCCGGGCCCCGGCGTCGCCGTAAAGTGCTCGGCATGAGCATCATCGGGGTCGGGATCGATGTGGCCGAGATCGAGCGGTTCGCGGCGTCGTTGGAGCGGACGCCCGGGCTCGCGCGGCGGCTGTTCGTGGAGAGCGAGCTGCTGCTGGCGAGCGGGGAGCGGCGCGGGATCGCCTCGCTGGCCGCGCGGTTCGCCGCCAAGGAGGCGCTGGCCAAGGCGCTCGGGGCGCCCGGCGGGCTGTACTGGACCGATGCCGAGGTGTACTGCGAGGACAGCGGGCAGCCCCGGTTGCGGGTGAAGGGGACGGTGGCGGCACGGGCCGCCGAACTGGGCGTGCGGTCGTGGCACGTCTCGCTCAGCCATGACGCCGGCGTGGCCTCGGCGGTCGTGGTCGCGGAGGGGTGACGGTGGCCGCCGTGGACCGGAGCCTGCCGGGGTTCCCCGGGGGCGGGGGCGCCGGGGTCGAGCTGTCGGTGTGGGGGCAGGTGCTCCTCGGCGCCGTGGCCGTGCTGGTCGTGGTGTTCGCGCTGGTGCGGCTCCTGCGGCTCCTGCGTCAACGGCGCCGGTGACCGGACGGACGTGTCCCGGCCGGTCAGCGGCCGCTTCCGGCGGGGTCAGCAGATGGACTGGCTGCTGTTGACCAGCCTGTTGTTGCGGAACGTGATGTTCTCGCCGCAAGGGCTCTCGCGGATCGAGGAGTTGGTCACCGTCAGGTTCTGGACGGTGATGTCCCGGTTGTTGGCGAACTCCGTGCGCGCGGCCAGCCGGATCTCGCCGCCGCCCGTGACGGTGCCGCTCTGCGCGGCGAGGTTCACGTTGTAGCAGTTCTCTATCAGGATCGCGTTGTTGCCCGTGTTGGAGAGGCTGATCCGGTCGATCGTCGCGCCGCCGCTCTCCGAGACGCAGAACACCCCGCGCCCGCCGCCCCGCGCGACGACCTCGCCGACGCGGATGTTGGTCGAGTACGAGCTGCCGATGCGGCCGTTGCGGTTGGCCATGCGGAAGGCGGCGTAGCCGGTGCCGGTGCCCGCGTTCTCCGCGTCCACCTTGGTGACCGTGGCGTTGACGGTCTGGTTGAGGAGGAGTCCGGACTCGCCCACGTTGCGGGCGGTGACGGTGCCGACGGTGAGGCCGTCGACCCCGTACGTCTCCACGGCGTGGCTGGACGCGCCGGACACGTAGACGTCGTCGATACGGACGTTCCGCGTCCACTGGCTGGTGTCGCCGCGGTTGTCGATCCGGACGCCGAGGCCGCCCGAGAGGCGCATGTCGATCTGGCCGAGGACCACGTTCTGCACGTTGCGCATGAAGATGCCGTACAGCGGGGCACCGGTGACGTTCAGGTGCTGGACCTCGATGTCGCGGGTGCCGCGGGAGTACACCGGGGCCTGGTCGCCGGAGCCGCTGCCGGTGACGTTGATGGTGCCGCAGACGTCGAGGACCGTGTAGCTCGGCAGGGAGATGCGGGAGCCCGCGGACATGGAGCCGGAGCCGCGGACCACCACCCGTTCCTTGGAGGTGCGGCCGGAGGACAGGCTGCCGATCGCCGCCTGGACGGCCGCGCGCATGTCGGTGCCGGTGTGGACGACGCTGCTGCCGCGCCGGGCGGTCCAGGTGCTGCCGCTCTGCACGGCCTCGGCCTGGTAGGAGCCGTCGCCGCAGGCCGCCGCGGCCTGCGCGGGGACCGCGGCGGGGGTGGTGGGGGCGGCGGTGGCCGGGGCCGTCAGCACGCCCGCGGCGGTGAGGAGTGCGGTGGCGCCGGCTGCGGCGAGGAGTGCGGCTCTGCGTCCCATGGGTCTCCTGCTTCCTCTGCTTCTCTCGTCGAACCGATTCAGTCGGACTGAATCAATCGAACCGATTCGACTGAATCGGTTCATCCGGTGGGGGCGTGTGAGTGTGGCGACGGCACGGCACGCCGTCAACGGATGCGACGGGCGTGCGGCCTCCGACAACTTTCGACCGGCTTGCGAGGCGCGGGACGGCGTCCCGGATACGGGAGTTGGACCGTTCGGTGCGGGACACTCGGACGTATGCGTACTGCGTACAGCGTGGAGACGGTCAGGGCGGCGGAGCGGGAACTGATGGCGCGGCTGCCGGAGGGCGCGCTGATGCAGCGCGCCGCCGCCGGGCTCGCCGCGGCCTGCGCGGAGCTGCTGGGGCGGGGCGCCCTGGGCGGACGGGTCTACGGAAGCAGGGTCGTCCTGCTGGTCGGCAGCGGGGACAACGGCGGCGACGCCCTCTACGCCGGTGCCCGGCTGGCCCGGCGCGGCGCGGGCGTCACGGCGGTGCTGCTCGCGCCGGAGCGCGCCCATGCCGCCGGGCTCGCGGCCTTGCGCCGGGCAGGGGGCCGGGCCGTGGGGACCGGCGGTGCCGAGGCGTTGATCCGGCGGGCCGATCTCGTCGTGGACGGCATCGTCGGGATCGGCGGCAAGGGCGGGCTGCGGCCGGACGCGGTGCCGCTCGCCGAGGCCGCCGAGCGGTCACGTGCCGCGGTCGTCGCCGTCGACCTGCCGAGCGGCGTCGACGCGGACACCGGCGAGGTCCGCGGCACCGCGCTCCGGGCCGACCTCACGGTGACCTTCGGGACGCACAAGCCGGGGCTGCTCGTCGATCCGGCACGGGAGCACGCGGGGTCGGTACGGCTCGTCGACATCGGGCTGGAACTGCCGGCCGAGCCGGTGCTGGAGGCGCTCCAGCACGCCGACGTGGCCCGGCTGCTGCCGGTGCCCGGCGCGGAGAGCGACAAGTACCGGCGTGGCGTCGTCGGGATCGCCGCCGGGTCCGCCCGCTATCCCGGCGCCGCCGTGCTCGCGGTGTCCGGCGCGCTGCGGGGCGGCGCCGGGGCCGTACGGTACGTCGGTCCCGCCGCGCGGGACGTGATCGCCCGCTTCCCCGAGACGCTGGTGTCCGAGCGTGGGCCGAAGCACGCCGGGCGGGTGCAGGCGTGGGTCGTCGGGCCCGGGGCCGGTGACGACGCCGGGCCCGTGGCGGAGGTCCTGGCGGCGGACGTACCGGTGCTGATCGACGCGGACGGGCTGCGGCTGGCCGACGCCTCGGCCGTACGGGCACGCCGGGCGCCCACACTGCTGACCCCGCACGCCGGCGAGGCCGCCGCGCTGCTCGGCGTGGAACGGGAGGAGGTCGAGGGCGGCCGGCTGGCCGCGGCGCGTGAACTGGCCGGACGGTACGGGGCGACCGTGCTGCTCAAGGGCTCCACGACGCTGGTCGCCGATCCGGGTGCCGGGACGGGCGACGGGACGGCGACGGTCGTACGGGTGAACCCGACCGGCACGTCCTGGCTGGCCACGGCCGGGAGCGGGGACGTCCTGTCCGGGCTGGCGGGCTCGCTGCTGGCAGCCGGACTGCCGCCGTTGGACGCGGGCAGCGCGGCGGCCTACCTGCACGGCCTCGCCGGACGACGCGCGGCGGACGGCGCGCCGGTGGGGGCGCACGACGTGGCGGAGGCCCTCCCGGCGGCCTGGCGGGACGTCACCCGAGGGTGAGCCCTCCGGGCTCCGGACCCGTGACCCGGCGGAACGCTGTTGGCGAATCCGGCGGACCTGGGGCGTGAGTCCGCGGACCGTGACACTTTCCGGGAATGCGTCACGGTCCCGGCCGGAGTACCCAGCGCCGTCGGTACGGGCTCGCGGGGCCCGGAACGCCCGGCCGAATCGGCCAACAGCATCCCGACCGGGTTCCGGGCCCCGACCGGGCTCCGGGTGCGGGGAGCCGGGGAGGCCGCCCGGTGGTGTCGTACAGCTCACGGTGGGGTGTCGTGCCGCTCTGAGAGACTGGGGGCGCAATGAACGAGACAGATGCTGTGCGGGGCGCGATGAACGAGACAGATGCTGTGCGGGGCGCGATGAACGAGACAGAAGCTGTGCGGGGCGCGACGCTGCGGGCACGCGCCGAGATCGATCTGGCGGCGCTGCGCGCCAACGTGCGGAGCCTGCGTGCCCATGCGCCCGGCGCCGCCTTCATGGCCGTGGTCAAGGCGGACGGCTACGGGCACGGCGCGGTCGAGTGCGCGCGGGCGGCCGTGGAGGCCGGGGCGACCTGGCTCGGTACGGCCACCCCGCAAGAGGCCCTGGCGCTGCGCGCGCCCGGCGCCGGGGTGCCGGACGACGTACGCGTCATGTGCTGGCTGTGGACGCCCGGCGGGCCCTGGCGGGAGGCGATCGAGGCCGATCTCGACGTATCCGTCAGCGGCCTGTGGGCGCTGGAGGAGGTCACCGCGGCCGCGCGTCTCGCCGGACGGCCCGCGCGCGTCCACCTCAAGGCCGACACCGGCCTCGGGCGGGGCGGCTGCGTGCCCGGGGACTGGGCCGAGCTGATCGCCGGGGCGCTGCGCGCCGAGGCCGACGGACTGCTGCGCGTCGTCGGCCTGTGGTCGCACCTCGCCTGCGCCGACGAGCCGGGGCACCCCTCCACCGACGCCCAGCTCACCCGCTTCCGGGAGATGGTGGCGCAGGCCGAGCAGCAGGGCGTCGACCCCGAGGTCCGGCACATCGCCAACTCGGCCGCCACCCTCACCCTCCCCGAGAGCCACTTCGACCTCGTCCGGTCCGGCATCGCGCTCTACGGCGTCTCGCCCAGCCCCGAGATCGGCACCCCCGCCGACTTCGGGCTGCGCCAGGTGATGACCCTGACCGCCTCCCTCGCCCTGGTGAAGCACGTCCCGGGCGGAGAGGGCATCGGGTACGGCCACCACTACGTCACCCCGGGCGCGACCACTCTCGGCCTCGTCCCGCTCGGCTACGCGGACGGCATCCCGCGGCACGCCTCCGCCGCCGGTCCGGTGCTGGTCGAGGGCAAGTGGCGCACGGTCGCGGGGCGGATCGCGATGGACCAGTTCACCGTCGACCTGGGCGGCGACGAACCCCGGGCGGGTGCCGAGGTGGTCCTCTTCGGTCCCGGCGACCGCGGCGAACCCACCGTCGAGGACTGGGCGCAGGCCGCGGGCACCATCGGGTACGAGATCGTCACCCGGATCGGAACCCGCGTTCCGCGCGTCCATGTGAACACGACGGCGTAGACGCGGAGCCGTGGGCGCGACGGCGTGGACGCGGCGCCGTGGGCGCGGACCCGGCAGGCACGGAAACGACGGAGGAGCCCGTACGTGAGCGAGAGCAGCGCGGAGGTCGTCACGACCGCCGTCACGGCGGCTGCCGACTCCGCTGCCGCGGCGTCCGGCGGCTGGCGCCGGGCGACCGGTGTCGCCGGCGTCGCGATAGGCGTGCTCGCGACGGGTGCCGCCGCCGGCGTCGCCATAGAGCGGATGACGGTCGGCCGGGGCATGCGCAAGAAGGCCCGGCTCGCCCTCGACTCCACGGGACCCTACGGCTCGCTGCGCGGCACCCCCGGCAAGGCGTACGCCGAGGACGGCACGGAGCTGTACTACGAGGTCGACGACCTGGATCCAGACCCGGCCGCCGCTCCCGCACGGCGCCGCCGGCTGTTCGGCCGCAAGTCGCCCGCCCCCGTCACCGTCGTCTTCAGCCACGGCTACTGCCTAAGTCAGGACTCCTGGCACTTCCAGCGGGCCGCGCTCAGGGGCGTCGTACGGACCGTGCACTGGGACCAGCGCAGCCACGGCCGCTCCGGGCGGGGCGCGGCCCAGACCGAGCGGGGCGAGCCGGTCACCATCGACCAGCTCGGACAGGACCTCAAGGCCGTCATCGACGCCGCCGCCCCCGAGGGCCCCCTCGTGCTGGTCGGGCACTCCATGGGCGGGATGACGGTGATGGCCCTCGCCGACCGGTACCCCGAGCTGATCCGCGAGCGGGTCGTCGGTGTCGCCCTCGTCGGTACGTCGTCGGGGCGGCTCGGCGAGGTCAACTTCGGGCTGCCCCTGGCCGGGGTCAACGCGGTGCGGCGGGTGCTGCCCGGGGTGCTGAAGGCGATGGGGCAGCGGGCCGAGCTGGTGGAGAAGGGGCGCCGGGCCACGGCGGACCTGTTCGCCGGAGTCATCAAGCGGTACTCGTTCGCGACCCGGGACATCGACCCGGCCGTCGCCCGGTTCGCCGAGCGGATGATCGAGTCCACCCCGATCGACGTCGTCGCCGAGTACTACCCGGCGTTCAGCGACCACGACAAGACCGGGGCCCTCGCCCACTTCGCCGATCTCCCGGTGCTGGTGCTGGCCGGGATGCAGGACCTGGTGACGCCCAGCGAGCACAGCGAGGCGATCGCGGACGTTCTGCCGGACGCGGAGTTGGTGCTGGTGCCGGACACCGGGCACCTTGTCATGCTGGAGCACCCGGCAGTCGTCACCGACCGCCTCGCTGATCTGCTTGCCCGCACGGGGGCGGTGGCCACCACGACTACCGTGGGTTCCTGTGACTCCGCCTCCCCCTGACGAGGGCGGCTTCCAGCCTTCGGCTGCGGTCCGGCCCGAACCGGCCCCTTGCGGGTGTGTTTACCGTGCTACTGCGAGTGAGTGATGATGAGAGAAGTCGCAGCGTTTCCCCCGTCCGTCCAGTTGGTCGTCGACTCTCCCGAGCAGATGCGGGATCTGGGCCGCAAGCTCGCCAAGCTGCTGCGCGCCGGCGACCTCGTGATGCTCACCGGTGAGCTGGGCGCGGGCAAGACCACGCTGACCCGCGGGCTCGGCGAGGGGCTCGGGGTGCGCGGTGCCGTCACCTCACCGACGTTCGTGATCGCCCGCGTCCACCCGTCCCTGGGGGACGGCCCGCCGCTGCTCCACGTCGACGCGTACCGGCTCTCCGGCGGGCTGGACGAGATGGAGGACCTCGATCTCGACGTCTCGCTGCCCGAGTCGGTGATCGTCGTGGAGTGGGGCGAGGGCAGGATCGAGGAACTGACCGACGACCGGCTCCAGCTCGTCATCCACCGCGCGGTCGGCGACACGACGGACGAGGTGCGGCACGTGACGCTGACCGGTCTGGGCGACCGCTGGGCGGGCACCGACCTGAGCGTACTGTCGGCCTGAGCCAGGAGGTACCGGTCCGGGGAGGCTGGGCGGAGGCCGCTTTCCCGTATGTTCTCCATACGTTCCGACAAGGTGTCGGCAAGATGTTGCGTTCGGTGTCCCGGGCGTGGTCACATGGTATCCAGCTCGTAGTTAGGTTTACCTAATTACGTCCGCCCCCGGCCCTCAGGAGGCGTCCATGCCGGCCACCGAGAGCTCTCCCCGGACCGAGGCACGGCCGCAGTCGTTCACCGGGGTCTCGATGCGGGACCTGCTGGCCGCCGGTGCGGCCGCCGCCGCGGTCTCCACCCCGCCCCGCGCCCCCGAGCCGCTGCCACGGCCGAAGTCGCGGCCCACGGAGCCGACCGGCATCCACCGCGACGCCGCCTGACCTGCAAGGACAGGCTCCGGCGGCTACCGGACGACGACGACCTTGCGGCCGATCGTCGCGAACTTCCACATCGCCCTGCCGTCCGCCCGGGTCTCGCGGACACCGCCCGTGCGGACCTTCGGGTCGAGTACCGGGTCCGAGCCGTCGACGGCCGCGCTGAAGCCGATCACCGTGCCGTCGTTGTCGGCGAAGCGGACGACGTGTTCGACCGGGACGCCGTCCGATCCGGTGACCTTCCCGGAGCGGGAGGTGACCCGGTGGGTGCCCGGCTCCGGGTCCACCGTGCCGGGCTTGACCGTGAAGGTGCGCTTGACCTTGCCGTCCTTCTCGACCAGCCACACCCGGTCGGTGTCCAGTGCGTACACGACCCGGGTGCCCCGGCCGGAGCCTCCGGGCGGTGCGGTGAGGGTGCCGGCGTCGTGGGTGCCGTGGGTGCCGTCTGGGTTGTCGGTGCCCCGGTCCGCCTGCACGGCGCCCGGCGAGGTGCCCGACGCGGTGCCCGCGCGGGTGGTGTGCGGGTGGGCCGAGGCGTTCGACGCCGCCTGGTGACCGAGGAAGGCGACCGCCGCGAGGGCGGCCGCGGTCAGTCCCGCCACGATCGCCGAACTGTTGCCCGCCACCGCCCTCACCTCAGCCCCACGTCTGTCGCCTGTCATCGATTGTCATAAATGATCCAGAATTGTGCGTACGCCGATGTGACGGTAGCAGTACGTAGCCGTCCGACCGGGGCGTCCGACACGGGCCGTGGGGAGCCGTAGGCTGTTTGTGTGCTCTTGCTCGCTCTGGATACCGCCACCCCCGCCGTCACCGTCGCGCTGCACGACGGCGACGACGTCATCGCCTCCTCGAGCCAGGTGGACGCCCGCCGGCACGGCGAGCTGCTGCTCCCGGCGATCGACCGGGTGCTCGACGAAGCCGGTCTGACGATGGGCGCCGTCACCGGGATCGTCGTCGGCATCGGTCCCGGTCCGTACACCGGGCTGCGGGTCGGCCTGATGACCGCGGACACCTTCGGGCTCGCGCTCGGCGTCCCCGTGCACGGTGTGTGCACGCTGGACGGCCTCGCCTACGCCGCCGACCTGGAGGGTCCCTTCGTCGTGGCGACCGACGCCCGCCGCAAGGAGGTCTACTGGGCGCGCTACGCCGACTCCCGCACCCGCCTCACCGATCCCGCCGTCGACCGCCCCGCCGACATCGCCGGGCAGGTCGCGGGGCTGCCCGCGGTCGGCGCGGGTGCGCTGCTGTACCCCGACACCTTCCCCAGGGCGCACGAGCCGGAGCACGTGTCGGCCGCCGCCCTCGCCCGGCTGGCCGCCGAGCGGCTGGCGGCGGGGGAGGAACTGCCCGCGCCCAGGCCGCTGTATCTGCGGCGACCCGATGCCCAGGTCCCCAAGAACTACAAGGTGGTCACCCCCAAGTGACAGGACCCGAGAACGCCGTACTGCGTGAGATGCGCTGGTGGGACATCGAACCCGTGCTCCGGGTGGAGCGCGAACTGTTCCCCGAGGACGCCTGGTCACGGGGGATGTTCTGGTCCGAGCTGGCCCATGCGCGCGGGCCCGCCGCGACCCGCAGGTATGTGGTCGCCGAGGAGGGCGACCGCCTCGTCGGATACGCGGGGCTCACCGCCGCGGGTGCGCAGCCCGACGGTGACGGGGCGTCCGGCGGTGACGGAGCCTTCGGCGGGGATGCCGCCGGGGTGGCCGACGTCCAGACCATCGCCGTCACCCGGGACCACTGGGGCACCGGCCTCGGTTCGCGGCTGCTGACGGAACTGCTGCGGGCGGCGACCGCGTTCGAGTGCGCCGAGGTGTTCCTGGAGTGCCGGATCGACAACGTCCGTGCCCAGAAGCTGTACGAGCGCTTCGGCTTCGAGACCATCGGGGTCAGGAAGGGCTACTACCAGCCGGGGAACGTGGACGCCCTGATGATGCGGCTGACCGACCCGGCGACCTCTGTGAACCCGACGAACCCGACGAACCCCGTGAACGGCGTAGAAGGAACCGAGACCCATGGCTGACGAACCCCTGGTGCTGGGGATCGAGACCTCCTGCGACGAGACCGGTGTCGGAGTCGTCCGGGGCACCACCCTGCTGGCCGACGCCGTCGCCTCCAGCGTCGACGAGCACGCCCGCTTCGGCGGAGTCGTCCCGGAGGTCGCCTCCCGGGCGCACCTCGAGGCGATGGTGCCGACGATCGGCCGCGCGCTGAAGGAGGCGGGGGTGAGCGCCCGGGACCTGGACGGCATTGCCGTCACCGCCGGTCCGGGCCTCGCCGGCGCGCTCCTCGTCGGCGTCTCGGCGGCCAAGGCGTACGCCTACGCCCTCGGCAAGCCCCTCTACGGCGTCAACCACCTCGCCTCGCACATCTGCGTCGACCAGCTGGAGCACGGGCCGCTGCCCGAGCCGACGATGGCGCTGCTGGTGTCCGGCGGGCACTCCTCGCTGCTGCTGTCCTCGGACATCACCTCCGACGTCCGCCCCATGGGCGCCACCATCGACGACGCGGCGGGCGAGGCCTTCGACAAGGTCGCGCGCGTGCTGAACCTCGGCTTCCCCGGCGGCCCGGTCATCGACCGGTACGCGCGCGAGGGGGACCCGAGCGCGATCGCGTTCCCGCGCGGGCTCACCGGTCCGCGCGACCCGGCGTACGACTTCTCCTTCTCCGGCCTCAAGACGGCCGTGGCCCGCTGGATCGAGGCCAAGCGGGCGGCGGGGGAGGAGGTCCCGGTGCGTGACGTGTCGGCGTCCTTCCAGGAGGCGGTCGTGGACGTGCTCACCCGCAAGGCCGTACGCGCCTGCAAGGACGAGGGCGTCGACCATCTGATGATCGGCGGTGGAGTGGCCGCCAACTCCCGGCTGCGGGCGCTGGCCCAGGAGCGCTGCGAGGCGGCCGGCATCCGGCTGCGCGTGCCGCGCCCCAAGCTGTGCACGGACAACGGTGCGATGGTGGCCGCCCTGGGCGCGGAGATGGTCGCCCGGGGCCGGGCCGCCTCCGACTGGGACCTGTCCGCCGACTCGTCCCTCCCGGTGACGGAACCCCACGTCCCCGGCGAGGCCCACACCCGCAGCCACAGCCGAAGCCATGACCACGACCACGACCACGGTCACGATCACGTTCATGAGGTCAGCAAGGAGAACCTGTACTCATGACCGTCGCGTTGATGTGGGAGGCGCGGGCGGTGCCCGACCGGGGCGAGGACCTGCTGACCTGGGCGCGGGCCCAGGAGTTCGACGGCGATCCGCCCCTGCGCCGGGAGACCTTCCGCGCCCCGCAGGACCGCGTCCTGGTCATCACCTGGTGGGACGCCCCGTACGACGCCGACCTCCCCGAACTACCCGAGCCGGACGGGGACCTGGTCACCCGCCCGGTGCACCGCTGGCGCTTCGAGTCGGTGGCGGCGGACTGCTCCCCGGACTTCACGGTCGATTGATTGAATTCACCGTCCCGGTGAAGGAGTTCACCCTTCCCCTGGGTGCCATGTTCCGAACCGTCTCTCTGTCACGACGACCCGCGCACCTTACGGGAGCACCGACGTGGGGGCGAGTGGTCTATTCCGAACCCGGGGGCGCGCTGACTCCGGCCCCCTGGTACGCCCCGCTGCCCGTCTGAGATCACTGGCGGTGACTGTCGAACTGAGTTCCGCGGAGGACCGGCGGCAATTGGAAACGAGAGCCCACCAGCGCCAAGGCCGTTTGACGGTCATTTTCGGCCATCCTTTGTCAGGTACTTGACTGTTACATACACCCCCGAAAAGATCACCGCGGTTTCATGTGCTTCAAATGATCTTCACGAGGGGTGGGGGACTGGTGTGCGCGCACGCACGGGCATGATCGGACTGGCTCTGGTGGCTGCGGTGTCGCTGCCGGGCGGCGTGTCACCTTTCACCGCAACGTCGGCGGCCGCGGCCGGATGCACCGCTGGCCAGGAGACGGACTTCAACGGCGACGGGATACGGGACACCGCGATCGCGGACCCGGAGGCCGCCGTCTCCGGCCTGGCCGAGGCCGGAGTGGTCCACATCGTCTACGGCGGCGGCAAGGGCGCGGCCTCGATCTCCCAGGACACGCCGGGGATACCGGGCGTGGCCGAGAAGGGGGACCGCTACGGCCACTCCATGGCGACCTTCGACCACAACAAGGACGGCTGCACCGATCTGGTCGTCGGAATCCCCTACGAGGACATCGAGGACAAGGCCGACGCCGGTCTCGTCCAGATCCTGTACGGGGCGCCCGGCGGTCTGGTCACCGGGCCCGCGGTGCTCGAATACCTCCAGGGCAGTGGCGGGGGCAACATCGGAAGCACCGCCGCGGAGGCCGGCGACTGGTTCGGCCACGCCGTGGCCGCCGGAGCGACCTCCTCCGGAGAGCCGTACCTGGTGATCGGCGTGCCGGGCGAGGACGTCGGCACCGTCGTGGACAGCGGTATGGCCCACTACCTGCGCGGCAGCACGAACGCCGGGTTCACCCAGAACACCGCCGGTGTGTCCGGGGACGCGGAGGAGAACGACCGGTTCGGCTACGCGGTGGCCGCCTCGCCGAACCACATAGCGGTCGGGAACCCGGGCGAGGCCATCGGGGACCTCACCTTCTCCGGCGGCGTGCAGATCCTCAAGCACACGCTCAACTCCGGCGGTATCCCCACCCCGGTGGCCGGCATCCATCAGGACGCCCCCGGGATCAACGGCGTGGCCGAGACCGGCGACCAGTTGGCCGCGACGCTCGCCGCCGTCCCGTACCGCCCCTCGGGGGCCTCGTCCGCCAACGAGACGCTGTTCGCCGTGGGCATCCCCGGCGAGGACCTCACGACCGGCGAGGACGCCGGGCGGGTCATCACGCTGCGGGTCACCGCCTCCGGCGACGTGACCCAGATGGCCGACATCAACCAGTCCCATGCCGGCATCGCCGGCGTCGGTGAGGACGGCGACCACTTCGGACAGCACCTCACCGCCGTGAACACCGCGCCCGGCTCGGTCGGCACGGCCCAGACCGTCCTGCTGGCCGTGGGCATCCCCGGCGAGGACATCGAGGCCGCCGGGGCCCGGGACGCGGGCGGCGTACAGATCTTCCCGATGGTCGGCGAACCGGGCAACGGGGACGTCTGGCTGGAGAAGGGCCAGCTCGGACTGCCCGGGCAGCCGGGAGCGCAGGAGTACCTGGGCACCAGCCTGTGGGCCGACCGGGGACGGCTCCACGTGGGCGTGCCG
The DNA here is from genome assembly GCF_054061295.1 of Streptomyces sp. TE5632. Taxonomy (NCBI): domain Bacteria; kingdom Bacillati; phylum Actinomycetota; class Actinomycetes; order Kitasatosporales; family Streptomycetaceae; genus Streptomyces; species Streptomyces sp. TE5632. The sequence continues at coordinate 3,311,081 of NZ_JBSSEA010000003.1, forward strand.
TACGGGCCGGAGGGTGAGCGGGGCGTCTACGGCGTCCTGTGGACGAGCCTGCTCTCCGGCGGGCCGGACACGGTGGCCACCGTGCGCCCCGGCCAGGACGGCGTACCCGCCGGCGGACGCGCCTTCGGGGCGGTGGTCCGGTGACCGCGCGACGAGGTGAGAGGCCGGTGCCGACCGGAACCGGCGCACCCGGGAGAGCCGAGGACGGGAACGTGATCGAGACACGGCCGCGGCGCCGTACGCGCCGCACCGCGACCGTCGTCGGCGCGCTCACCGTGTTGCTGGTGACCGGTGCCACCGTGCCGCCCGGCGCCGGTGCGGACGGGGACGTCCGGGACGCGGTGCGCACGGCGTCCGCCACCCCGGCGAAGACATCCGCCGGGACGTACGCGCGGGTCCAGTAGACCGAGGACCTCGCCCAGGTCGCCGGGCGGAGGCGGAGGTGGAGGCGGACGTGGGCGTGGACGGTGGCGGTGGATGGTTGCAGTCCCGATATCGAACCTTTCGGTTGTTGTCGCGAATGTTTTAGGCTCGGGGGAGAGGTAAGGGGGTCGTCAGGAAGGCATGCGGGGATACGATCGCCGCCATGACTTCCTCGCAGCCCGCTGAAAACCGGACGCGAGGGCGCAGCGCGCAGACTGCGACCCTCGCCGAGATCGCCCGCGAGGCCGGTGTCTCCGCGCCGACTGTTTCGAAGGTGCTGAACGGGCGTGCCGATGTCGCCCCCGCCACCCGCAGCCGGGTCGAGGAACTGCTGCGCGCCCACGGCTACCGGCGCCGACGCGCCGAGGCCACCCGCTCGCCGCTGATCGACCTGGTCTTCCACGAGCTGGAGAGCGCCTGGGCGATGGAGGTCATCCGGGGCGTGGAGAACGTGGCCAGGGACGCCGGACTGAGCGTCGTGCTCTCCGAGAGCGCGGGGCGGCTCACGCCGGGGCGCACCTGGGCCGACCAGGTCGCCGCGCGCCGTCCGCACGGGGTGATCCTCGTCCTGTCCGGCCTCGACGAGTCCGGGCGGGCGCTGCTGACCAGCCGGTCCATCCCGTTCGTGGTGATGGACCCGGCCGGCGACCCGGGCACCGACGTGCCCTCCATCGGCGCGACCAACTGGCAGGGCGGTCTCGCCGCCACCCGGCATCTGGTCGAGCTGGGGCACACCAGGATCGGGGCGATCAGCGGCCCCTCGCGGATGATGTGCAGCCGTGCCCGCCTCGACGGCTACCGGGCGGCGCTGGAGACCGGCGGGCTTCCGGTGGACCCCGGGCTGATCATGCCCGGCGACTTCCACCACGAGACCGGTTACCGCCAGGGCCTCGCCCTGCTGCGCCGCGAGGACCGGCCCACGGCGGTCTTCGCCGGCAACGACCTCCAGGCGCTCGGTCTCTACGAGGCCGCGCGTGAGCTGGGCCTGCGGATTCCCGAGGATCTGAGCGTGGTCGGGTTCGACGATCTGCCGGTGGCCCGTTGGGTGGGGCCGCCGCTGACGACCGTACGGCAGCCGCTGACCGAGATGGCCGAGGCGGCGGCCAGGCTGGTCCTCGACCTGGGCAAGGGCGAGGGCGCGGCGGCCGCGACCCGGGTGGAACTGGCCACGAGCCTGGTGGTGCGCAGCAGCACGGGAGCGCCGCCGGCCGGGCGCGCCGGTGCCGCGGCGGGCGGGAGGCTCGCGGGGCCGTGATCACTTGATCACCCGATCGGCTGAACGGTGGCGGTGACGGCGGGTGGAGGCTCTTCGTGGCCGTAGCGTCGCGGTGTCGCTTGTGCCGCAGTGGCGCCCGCGCCCACACTTGAAGGAGGAGGTGCTTCTCGATGACCGCTCTCGCAGAAGAGGTGGCCCCAGTGGCGTACAAGCCTGTTTCCGAGCCGGGTTCCGACCTGGACGAGGTCCTGTGGCAGGCGTGGAAGGCCATGGATCTCCCCGAGGGCTACCGGGCCGAGATCATCGAAGGGTCCATCGAGGTGTCGCCCACCGGTCGTCGTCGTCATGGCGTGCTCGTCAACCGTCTCCGCCGCGTGCTGGACGCCCACCTGGGGGAGAGCGGTTACGCGGCCCTCCAGGACGTCAACGTCATCCACCGTCAGAAGGCCTGGGTGCCCGACCTGTTCGTGGCCCCCCTCGATCTCGACGAGATCCCCGACGAGGACGGTCTCGGTGTGGACGCCGCCGGGGTCGGGATGGTCGTCGAGGTCACCTCGCCCGGCCACCGGAACCTCCAGCGCGACCGCGTCCGCAAGCGCCGGGAGTACGCCCGCGCCGGGATTCCGGTGCACGTGATCGTCGACGACTTCGACGACGAGGGAGCCGTGCTCGTCCTGACGTCCCCCGATCCCAAGAAGGCCAAGTACGCCGACGAGCACCGTGTCCCCTACGGCACCGACGCGGTGATCCCGGAGGGGCCGGCCAAGGGCTTCGCCGTCGGCAAGGCGATCGTCGGGTCCTGAGCCGACCCCGCGGGGCCTCACCGGGCCGCCCGCGGGCCTCACCGCACCGGGTGCCCCAGCAGCATCGTCGGGGCGCCCGCGACGCGGGTGAGGAAGACCGTGACGGACTCGGGGCCGTGGGGTTTGGGCAGGGCCTTGCGGCGGAGTTCCTCCGGTTCCACCGCCGATCCGCGCTTCTTGACGGTCAGTGTGCCGATGCGGCGCTCACGCAGCAGTGCCTTCAGCTTCTTGACATTGAAGGGGAGCCGGTCGGTGATCGCGTAGGCGGTGGCGTACGGGGTGGGGCGGTGCTCGTCGGCGGTGACGTAGGCGATGGTCGGGTCGATGAGCCCGCCGTCGAGCTGTTCGGCGACCTCGGCGACGAGATGGGCGCGGATGACGGCGCCGTCGGGCTCGTACAGGTACCGGCCGGGCGGGCGCACTTCGGGGTCCGGCAGTCCGCGGGAGAGGAGCGTGTGCGGGCCGGGCAGCAGGGTCGCCCGGATCGCTGGGGTGGCCGGGGTCGCGTCCTCCGCCCCGGCGGCAGCGGTCCGCCCGTCGCCGAACCACAGCACCGCCTCCTTCACCTCCCCGCCGTCCGAGATCCACTCGGCCTCCGCGTCGGCGGGGACGGCCTCGTGCGGGATGCCCGGTGCGATCTTCAGCGCGGCGGCGCGGGGTGCCCTGCGGGCCGCCTCGATCGCCCAGGACAGCGGGGGTGAGTAGGCCTCGGGATCGAAGACGCGACCGCGGCCGCCACGCCGGGCCGGATCGACGAAGACGGCGTCGTAACCGGCCGGGTCCACCTCCGTGACGTCGGCCTCCCGCACCTCGATCAGCCCGGCCAGGCCCAGCTCGTCCGCGTTCGCGCGGGCCGCCGCCGCGGTGAGCGGGTCCCGGTCCACCGCCAGCACCCGGATCCCGGCGCGGGCCAGCGCGATCGCGTCCCCGCCGATCCCGCAGCACAGGTCGGCCACCGAGGTCACGCCCGACTCCTTCAGCCGCCGCGCCCGGTACGCCGCCACGCTCGCCCGGGTCGACTGCTCGACCCCGTTCGGCGTGAAGAACATGCGCGCGGCGTCCTGGGCCCCGAACTTCGCCACCGCCCGCTGCCGCAGGCGCGCCTGGCCGAGCGCCGCCGAGACCAGTTCCGCCGGATGCTCGCGGCGCAGCCGGGTCGCGACGGCGAGTTCTCGCGCCGGATCGGTGTCGCGCACCTCCTCGAGCAGGGCGCGGCCCTCGGGGGTGAGGAGCGGGGCGAGGGGCGAGGCGGAGAGGGGGGTGCGGTCGTTCACCGGCCCATTGTGGGTCAGGTGCGGGCCGGCTGTGGGCCAGTCGGTGGACGGTGTGCGGCCGGCCGCGGTGTCGGGCCGGCTCCGGGGCGGTGGACTGCGAGGATCCGGCTCCATGCGAGTAGTAGGACAAAACGATAAAAGTCAGTCACGGTGGTGTGTGCGGGCAGGTGTTGCCGTACTCACCCTCGCAGCCCTCGCCCCCCTGGCCGCGGGCTGCGGAAAGGACTCCACCGCCCCGGACCCGGCCGAGGGCGGTCGGCGGCCCCTCGCCGCGCCCCCGGCCCGTGAGCACGGCCCCCACGCCGCCGAACCGCGTGCCGCGTACGCCGCGCGCGCGGCCGCCGCGAAACGCTGGGGGCTCGAGGAGGTGCCCCGGGCCGCTCCGCCGGCGCCCGGGAAGAAGCCGAGGATCACCACCCGTGAGGGTTTCGAGGTCGACGGCCACCGGCGACTGGACCTCCCCCCGGTCTTCACCACCGTCCCCACGGACGAGAAGGTCGTCTTCCTCACCATCGACGACGGCGCCGAGAAGGACCCGGCGTTCCTGCGCATGATGAGCGAGCTGAAGATCCCGTACACCGCCTTCCTCAGTGACTACGTCATCAGGGAGGACTACGGCTACTTCGAGGAGATGCAGGACCGGGGCGTCGGCCTGAACAACCACACCCTGAGCCACCCGCCCCTGCGCGGCCTGTCCTACGCCCGCCAGAAGCGCGAGATCTGCGGCATGCAGGACGTCCTCGAGGAGCGGTACGGCCACCGCCCCGTCCTGTTCCGCCCGCCGTTCGGCACCTATGACAAGAACACCCTGCGCGCGGCCAAGTCCTGCGGCGTCGAGTACGTCCCGCTGTGGAACGAGGAGGTCTTCGTCGACCGCTGGGACTACCGCGAGGGGGACGGGAAACTGCGCCCCGGCGACATCGTCCTCACCCACTTCCGGGGCCGGAACGAGTGGAAGGGCACCATGCCCGACATGATCCGCCGCTTCCTGGACAAGGTCACGGCCGAGGGGTACGCGGTGGGGCGCCTGGAGGACTACCTGTGATCCGGCGGGGGGCGGCCGTGGCGGTCCTCCCGGCAGTGCTGGCGGTGCTGGCGGCGTTGGCGGTGCTGGTGGGTTGCGGCCCGTCGGCCGGGCGGCCGGTCGCGGGCCCCGCCGGCCGAGGGGGTGGGGGCACCGGGGGCGCGGGGGACGGAGCGGGCCAGTCACCCGACCGCGTCCCGCCCGTCGTGGACCGGGTCCCGACCCGGGACGCGGTCGTCTTCCTGACCTACGACGACGGCGCCGAACGCGACCCCCGTTTCATCGACCTCGTACGGCAACGCCGCCTTCCCGTCAGCATGTTCCTCACGGACAGTGTGGTGGGGCCGGGCTACGGCCACTTCGCCCGCCTGCGTTCGGTCGGTGCGAGCCTGCAGAACCACACCCTCGACCACCCCGCCCTGCGCGGCCTGCCCTACGCCGGTCAGCGCGCCGAGATCTGCGGCCAGCAGCGCAAGCTCCGGTCCCGCTTCGGCATCCGCCCCCACCTCTTCCGCCCGCCCTACGGCACGTACGACGCCACGACCCTCCGCGCCGCCGCCGACTGCGGCATCGCGGCGGTCGTGCTCTGGCGGGTGACGCTGGAGGGCGACGGCACCCTCACGTACACCCGAGGCGCCCGCCGCCTGGGCCCCGGCGACATCATCTCCGTCCCCGCCGGCGAGACCCCGCCCCTGACCCTGGCGGAACGGACGGCACGTCTGCTGCGCGAGCTGGAGGAGCAGGGGTTGAGGGTCGGGAGGCTGGAGGACTACGTCCGGCACCGGTGAGCACCCTGCCCGTCCGGGGGCGCCCCCAGGGGTGGCCGTCGGGGCACCGGACGGCTGCGCACACCCGTACGAACAACGCGTTTCAGCGCCGACGCGCCGCAGGAAATTGGCACTCCGCTTGACCGAGTGCTAATCGCGGTCATAGTCTCGGGTCTGGCACTCCCCCCTGGAGAGTGCCAACACACGCGACGGGCAGGTCCGGCACCCGCGACGACGGATCGACCTGGTCGCCACCTCAGACAGTTAACCCCGTGAGATCTCCGAAGGGGGAGGTCGGATCGTGACGACCGCCAGCTCCAAGGTTGCCATCAAGCCGCTCGAGGACCGCATCGTGGTCCAGCCGCTCGACGCCGAGCAGACCACGGCTTCGGGCCTGGTCATTCCGGACACCGCCAAGGAGAAGCCCCAGGAGGGCGTTGTCCTGGCCATCGGTCCGGGCCGCATCGAGGACGGCAAGCGCGTCGAACTCGACGTGAAGGTCGGCGACGTCGTGCTCTACAGCAAGTACGGCGGCACCGAGGTGAAGTACAACAACGAGGAGTACCTCGTTCTCTCGGCCCGCGACGTTCTCGCGATCATCGAGAAGTAAGTCACCTCGTAGCACATTTGCTCCGAACTGCGCCCCTGGTCCCGACACGCTTACTGAGCCGGGGGCCCGGGGCGCAGTGTTTTTTCACCCCTGATTTCCGAGAGGGCTCCCGCTGCCATGGCGAAGATCCTGAAGTTCGACGAGGACGCCCGTCGCGCCCTTGAGCGCGGCGTCAACAAGCTTGCCGACACGGTGAAGGTGACGATCGGCCCCAAGGGCCGCAACGTCGTCATCGACAAGAAGTTCGGCGCCCCCACCATCACCAACGACGGTGTCACGATCGCCCGCGAGGTCGAGGTCGAGGACCCGTACGAGAACCTCGGTGCCCAGCTGGTCAAGGAGGTGGCGACCAAGACCAACGACATCGCGGGTGACGGTACGACCACCGCGACCGTGCTGGCCCAGGCCCTGGTCCGCGAGGGCCTGCGCAACGTCGCCGCCGGCGCCTCCCCGGCCGCCCTGAAGAAGGGCATCGACGCCGCCGTCGCCGCGGTCTCCGAGGACCTGCTCGCCTCGGCCCGCCCGATCGACGACAAGGCCGACATCGCCGCCGTCGCCGGGCTGTCCGCCCAGGACCAGCAGGTCGGCGAGCTCATCGCCGAGGCGATGGACAAGGTCGGCAAGGACGGTGTCATCACCGTCGAGGAGTCCAACACCTTCGGTCTGGAGCTGGACTTCACCGAGGGCATGGCCTTCGACAAGGGCTACCTGTCGCCGTACTTCGTGACGGACCAGGAGCGCATGGAAGCCGTCCTGGACGACCCGTACATCCTCATCACGCAGGGCAAGGTCGGCTCCATCGCCGAGCTGCTGCCGCTGCTGGAGAAGGTCATCCAGGCCAACGCCTCCAAGCCGCTGCTGATCATCGCCGAGGACGTCGAGGGCGAGGCCCTGTCGACCCTGGTCGTCAACAAGATCCGCGGCACGTTCAACGCCGTCGCGGTCAAGGCCCCCGGCTTCGGCGACCGCCGCAAGGCGATGCTGCAGGACATGGCCGTCCTCACCGGCGCCACGGTCGTCTCCGAGGAGGTCGGCCTCAAGCTCGACCAGGTCGGCCTGGACGTGCTGGGCTCCGCCCGCCGCGTCACCGTCACCAAGGACGACACCACGATCGTCGACGGTGCCGGCAAGAAGGAGGACGTGACCGGTCGCGTCGGCCAGATCAAGGCCGAGATCGAGACCACCGACTCCGACTGGGACCGCGAGAAGCTCCAGGAGCGCCTCGCGAAGCTGGCCGGCGGCGTGTGCGTCATCAAGGTCGGCGCCGCCACCGAGGTGGAGCTGAAGGAGAAGAAGCACCGTCTGGAGGACGCCATCTCCGCGACCCGCGCCGCGGTCGAGGAGGGCATCGTCTCCGGTGGTGGTTCCGCGCTCGTCCACGCCGTCAAGGTCCTCGAGGGCAACCTCGACAAGACCGGCGACGAGGCCACCGGTGTCGCGGTCGTCCGCCGCGCCGCCGTCGAGCCGCTGCGCTGGATCGCCGAGAACGCCGGCCTCGAGGGCTACGTCATCGTCTCCAAGGTCGCCGAGCTGGAGAAGGGCAGCGGTTACAACGCCGCCACCGACGAGTACGGCGACCTGATCAAGGCCGGCGTCATCGACCCGGTCAAGGTCACCCGCTCCGCCCTGGAGAACGCCGCCTCCATCGCCTCCCTGCTGCTCACGACCGAGACCCTGGTCGTCGAGAAGAAGGAAGAGGAGGAGCCGGCCGCCGGTGGTCACGGCCACGGCCACGCCCACTGAGCATCCCGCTCGTAGAAGGCCCCCGTTCCGCCCCGGACGCAAATCCGGTCCGGAGCGGGGGCCTTCCCCGTGCGGTCAGCCGTCCTGCCGCAGCAGGAACCGGACCGGCTCCGCCAGTGCCGCCCGCGCCCCGTCGGTGTCCCCCAGCCGTGCGGCGAGGGTGGCCTCCGCGAGCCGTGCGGGCAGCGCCTCGGCGAACTTCAGCCCGCGCACGGCCTGCGGGTCCACCTCGGGCAGGGGCAGACCCGTCCCGGCGTCCGAAACCGCCGCCCGCCACGACTGCGGGGTCACGTCGTCGCGCAGCCGCTGGAGGGACCCCATCTCGTCGGGGACCAACAGGAGGCCGGTCGCCTGCACCAGCGACGACCCGGCTCTCTTCCCCGAACCCGCTGGCGTGTTCCTTCGGGCACGGCTCGGCGACGACTAAGTCACCGTGGGCACCGGCTCGGTGGTCCGGCGGCGCATCCTCCGGACGTAGAGGGCGGCCAGGAGCGCGACCGGCGGAAAGCCGAGCGCTGTGAACAACAGGGTCTGTCCCAGCCCGCCGCTGAGCATGGCCACGGGGAAGCCGACGCAGCTCAGGAAGGCGCCCGCCACGATTCCCATGCCGGGCCATGAGGGGGCGGGGCGCCGGGCGGAGGGGAAACGGAGCCACAGGCCGGCCAGGAGCAGGCCGAGTCCGAAGGGCAGTGCCAGCAGACCGAAGGCCGTGGGCAGCCGCCAGTCCTCGGACGGTGACGCGTGGGTCTCCTGGGAAGCGGTGCCGAACCGCACGGTGCGGACCGCGTCCCTCCAGTAGGTCAGCGTCACCGAGTCACCGGCGCGTACCGCGTCGAACACCGGCTTGTTCCCGGCCATACGTATGCGCCGCACCATGCCCGAGCCCTGCTCGGTGACGAGGACCCAGTGCCGGACACTCCTGCCCTGGGGTTCGTCGTCCGTCCTCGTGACGGTCGCCGGGACGGCCGTTGTGCACGAGTCGGAGCGGGTGCCGTCCGGGCAGGCGGGTGCGGAGGCGTACTCATGTTGCTTCGCCAGCGCGCCCGGTACGGCGGCGAACAGACCGACGGAGAGGAGAACGAGGAGCAGGCCGAAGACCATGAGGTTCAGCGATCCACGGGAAGGTCTCATGGCGTCATCGTGACACTGGCCCCTGCCGACCCGAACTCCCCGTTTCTGGCAGCCCTTTGGGAACCCAGGCTGCCGTCCTCACATCACTGGAGGTGGCTCTGTACGCGAGTTGCCGACAGCGGTTGTGCACGGGTCCGGAGCGTGCTCGGCATGTGGGCCTGTGGGCGCGGCACGGCTCTTCCCGCATCGGTGATGGCGGCACTTCTCCACGCCCTCCGAACCGGCCGTTCCGGCGCCCGGTCCGTACACGCCCGACGGCTCCCGTCCTGCGAACCAGGGGGGAGCCGTCCAGAGGCGCCATCAGGGGGTCAGGCGTGGCGGTGGGAGTGCCGGCTGCCGGTGATGAGGCGGTACAGAGCGAGCAGGATGAGGGAGCCGACGATCGCGGCGATCCAGGTGGAGAGCTCGAAGAACCCGTCGATGGAGTCGACGCCGAAGATCACCTTGCCGAGCCAGCCGCCGAGCAGACCGCCGGCGATGCCGATGAGCATGGTGATGATGATGCCGCCGGGGTCCTTGCCCGGCATGATGAACTTGGCTATGGCGCCGGCGAGCAGGCCGATGACGATCCACGCGATGATGCCCATTGTTGTCTCCGTCCTGTCGTGAAGACCGTGTCAGTTCCTCGTCTGTACCGTCCGCGCCCGAACAAACCTGTTCTTCGGACCGCAACTCTGCCCGCCCCTCCCCGAGCCGGGTTCCGAGCAGCTGCCGGTGACCTTGTTCGCGAAGTGGTGTTCGTGATCGTCGAACCGGCTCACTTCGCCCACGGCATCAGCTCTTCTCCCACGTCCCGACCACCTAGGCATCGGCGGACCGAGGGCCCCGCCGGCGACCGCCCCGGAACGCACCCCGGAGGGGGTCGGCTCGACCACCGGTGCGGAACGCCCAGTTCGCGGACGTGGACGTCCCAGTAGGGCGGTGTGACGCCGGCCAGAGGACCCTTCCCGCCGACCTCCCTCCACCTCCAGTGCCGGTAGACGCTCTGCGTGGCGAGGGCGGTGGGTCGCACCGAGAGGACCGCGCGCTGCTCCTCGCGGTCGTGCAGGAGCTCCTCCACCGGGCGCCTCCCCCGTGCCACGGCCACGCCGTTCGGGGAGGACCTCCAGGCTGACGACGGCGAAGGTCCGGCCCGGCCATTCCCGTACCGGGACGGCGGGGAGCGGGTGGACGAAGTCGCGCGACCAGCCGTGGTCGACGGGGAGCGGATGACCGTGGACGTAGCCGAAGAGGCGATCCCGCTGTCTCGCCACGACCAGCCGGAAACCCGGAACCGTCATCAGGTTCCCGAGCTCCTCTCAGGTCTGTGGAGACGCCGGCACGATGTGCTCGACCAGACGCCCCGTTCCGGTCGACGGATTCCTCTTGCGTTCCTCACCCGGCTTCGCCAGCTCCCGTGCGCGTGGCACGGCCTGCGGCCAGGACTCCCGACAGAGGTTGAGGGCGAACCGGTCCGTGGCATCAGACCGCGAACGTGGTCCAGCCCTTCCTGCTCCCGCCGGAATCCCGACCGCCGCGGCTGGAACCAGCGCTCACGGGGAGCGGGGGCAGCCGGTTCCGGGGCAGCGGACACCGGGCACCTCCAGGAGACGGCGACGGAAGCGGGGAGACCCACGCCGCAGCGTGCCGGGCCTCCCCTGACTGACGACAGGACCAAAATTCCAGTCGCCCCCTCTGATGGAGGAGGGTCCGTTCTCCGCGGGGCGGGTCTCGGAGCACGGCTCCGGCGCTCGCTCGTCGAAGCCCCCGAGGTGTGCAGACGTGGGGCTGGTGCCGACCAGTGGATATGGCTGACTTCACCGCGTTCGTGATCGGTAGCCTCGCCGACCATGAAGCGGCGCCGGCAAAAGAAGCTCTCCCGTCATCTCCTCGAAGCGATTCTGGCAGCCGACGCTGCCCGAGTGAAGGCACTCCTGCGGGCCGGAGCGGACCCGGAGCGAGGAGACAGCGACGGAACCACCCCTCTCTATCTGGCGTCCGTGCAGGGGGAAGCCGAGGTCGCACGCTTGCTCCTGGAAGCCGGGGCCTCCCCCGACACCGAGAGCAGGGGAGTCGGCTCGGACGGCACACCGCTGTGTGCAGCCGCGTGCTGGGGGCACACCGAGACCGTGCGTGAGCTGTTGGCGCACGGTGCCGACCCGAACCTCCGGGAAGACCAGGGAGCAGGCTGGTCTCCTTTGGACTGGGCGAACAACGGCCCTCACCCCGCGACTGCCGGACTGCTCGTCGCAGCGGGAGCAAGACCTTACGAGGAAGCCGTTCGGCAGCCCGTGACCTGACCGTTGAACCGCCGAGGTCCTCTTTGTGACAGGCCCCGTCCGTGCCGTCAGCGCGGCCCGTACTTGCGGCCCGTTCGGGAGGAGAGGCCGCCCAGGAGGTCGCGTGGGACCAGCTTCGCCGCTCCCATCAGGGCCTTGTACCGCGGGTCCGGGATCGACACCGACTTGCCGCGGGCCAGGTCTGCGAGGGCCGTCTCCGCCACCTTGTCCGCGTCGAGCCACATCCAGTTCGGGATGCTGTCCGTCCCCATCCCCGCCCGCTCATGGAACTCGGTGCGGACGAAGCCGGGGCACAGCGCCATCAGGCGTACGCCGCTGCCCGCCAAGTCCTGTGCCGCGCCCTGGGTGAACTGGACCACCCATGCCTTGGACGCCCCGTAGGTCCCGCGGGGCACGAACGCGGCGGTCGAGGCGACGTTCACGACGCCCCCGCGTCCGCGCTCCCGCATCGCCTCCGCCGCCGCCGACGTCAGCCGCAGCACCGCCTCGCAGTGGACCTTGAGCATCCTCAGCTCGTCCGCCATCGAGACCTCGAGGTACCGGCCCTTGTTGCCGAAACCCGCGTTGTTGATCAGCAGGTCGACGGGGTACCTGCGGTCACCCAGCCGCTCGGTCACCACCTCGATGCCCTTGTCCTCCGCGAGGTCGGCCCTCAGCACCTCCGCCTCGATGCCGTGGCGGTCGTGGAGCTCGGTCGCCTGCTCGCGGAGCCGGACGATGTCGCGGGCCACCAACACCAGATCATGCCCGTCGGCTGCCAGCTTCCGCGCGAACGCGGCACCGATCCCAGCCGTCGATCCCGTAATCAGAGCGGTTGTCATGGCGCAAGACTAGTTACCCGGAGTCCGGGCGTCCGCCCGGCGTCGCCGCCCCGACCGGTGCACTGAAGCCCGGCCGGATCAGTCACCCGAGTGCCCGCCCCCCGGGGCCTGTCCGGCCCCGTGCTCCGCGTGATCCGGCGGGGTCCCCGCGGACCGGCCCTTCTCGACCACCACGAACTGGCCCATCATCCCCTCGTCCTCGTGGTACAGCAGATGGCAGTGGTACATGTAAGGGACGTCAGGATCGGCCGGCCCGGTGAAGCGCAGTGCCAGCTTCATCGTCGTGCCGTGCGGGACGAACACCGTGTCCTTCGGCCCGCGCAGCGTCGGCGGCGGAGCCGACCCGTTCACCTCCACCACGCGGAACTGCACATCGTGCACATGGAAGTTGTGCGGCATGCCGTTGGTGTTGCGTATCGTCCACAGCTCCGTCGTCCCGCGGGTGACGGTCTCGTCGATGCGGCCCATGTCCATCGACCGGCCGTTGATCCCGGACAGCTTCAGATCGAAGTGCCGCCCGCGCACCGCCTCGGCACCGTCGGGAAGCTCCGGCTCGGTGAGCGTGGTCGGCAACCGCGGGGACGGCCGCAACTGCCGGGCCGCCCGCAGCTCCAGTACGTCGAAGGAGTCGTCGCCCCCGCCGAACCGCCGCTGCCAGAAGCCGCCGTAGTTGTCCTGGGGGAAACTCCGGAGCATCACCCGCTCACCCGCCGCGACCCGTACGACGATCTCGGTGCGCTCACCCGGTGACAGCTGTATCCGGTCCATCACCGCGGGCCGCGCCAGCAGCCCGCCGTCCGTCCCGATCAGAGAGAAGTCACGGTCGTCCGGGAAACCGAAGGCGTAGGTGCGGGCGGTGGAGGCGTTGACCAGCCGCAGCCGTATCAGTTCGTCGTGGACATCCCGGTAGGGGCGCAGGGTGCCGTTGACCATGGTCCGGTCACCCAGGAAGCCCACGTTCTGCATCAGCCCGCGGTCGCCGGACAGCCGTGAGCCGTCGAAGCGGACGTCCTGCACGATGACCGGCAGATCGTCGACGCCGTACCGCTTCGGCAGGGGAAGGCGAGCGGACTTCTCGTCGTCGAGGAGGAACAGGCCGGCGAGACCACGCCTGACGTGCTCCTCGGTCTTGCCGTGCGGATGCGGGTGGTACCAGAGCGTCGCCGCCGGCTGGTCCACCGTCCAGTGCGGGGTCCAGGTGGCACCCGGGGCGATCATCTGGTGCGGGCCGCCGTCCATGCGGGCCGGCAGATGCATCCCGTGCCAGTGCACGGAGGACGCCTCGTCCAGGTCGTTGCCGACCCGTACGCGCACCTTCTCGCCGCGCTTCGCCCGAAGTGTCGGGCCGAGGTAGGAGCCGTTGAACCCCCAGGTCGGGGTCCTCTTCCCCTTCTGGAACTCCGTTTCGCCCGCCTGCATGCGCAGGTCGAAGACCCGGGTGCCGTCCTTCTCCACGGTCGACTCGGCCTGCGGAGGTATCGCCAGCGCGTTGTCGAACGGTGCCTTGCCCACCGTGTTGACCGTGGCACCGGTCCACAGCCAGGCGAACAGGGCGCCGACGGTCACGGCGAGCGCGGTGACCAGCGAGCCGAGCACGATGACAAGGCGCTTCCAGCGGAATGCGCGGCGGGTGGTGCCGGGCGGGCTTTTCCCGTCCGGCACCTCGCTCTTGGGCGTATGGCGAGACATGCTTCAAGCGTCGCGGTTCATGGTCCGCCGGACATCGGGGACCTCCCCGGAACCGGCCCTGAGTCAACCCTCGCTCGACATCAGGGATTTCCCCCTGGAACCGGCTGGACAAGTGCGGGAGAACCGCGCGGACAAGTGAGGAGGGAAGAGGGGGAGAGGGGAAGAGGGGAAGAGGGGGGAAGAGGGGGGAAGAGAGGGGGAGAGAGGGGAAGTGGTGCGGCGCCCCGTGGCCCTGCGTCAGACTGCCCGGTCCGCCCCGTACTTCGTCTCGTACTGCCGCGCTGTGGCCAGTGTCTCCGGGTGCAGCGCGTCCGCCGCCGCCAGCAGCCGCGGCAGCAGCGTCCGCTCCGTCGTCACCGCCCGGAACTGCAGCGCGACCGTCACCTCGTGGTCCGGCCGGTGCACCATCCGTATCGCGTCACCCGCCCGGACCTCACCGGGCTGGACGACCCGCAGATAGGCACCCGGCGCGCCCCGCTGCGTGAACCGCTTCACCCAGCCCTTCTCACCCAGATGGCCCTGGAAGGTGCGGCAGGGAATGCGGCCGGAGGTGACCTCCAGCACCACCTCGGGTCCGATGCCCCAGCGCTCACCGATCAGGGCGCCGGACAGGTCGATCCCCTCCGTGGTGAGGTTCTCGCCGAACGAGCCGTTCGGCAGCGTGCGGCCCAGCACGCCCTCCCACTCGTCGAGGTCCTCGCGGGCCATCGCGTACACGGCCTGGTCATCGCCTCCGTGGTGCCGCGTCTCGCACACCGCGTCCCCGGCCAGCCCGCTCGCGCCGACCCCCTTCGGCCCCGGCGCCGCCACCCGTACCGGCCCGTCCACCGGCTGCTTGTCGATGCCGGTCACGCCCTCGGGCTGGTCCGTGTACGACACGGCCTTGGGGCGCCCCAGGTTCACAGACAGAAGTTTCATGAGCTGCACGGTAAGCGATATGGGTCAAAGTATCGAAGCGGTATTCGGCATTACGTCAAAGGGCGGCTTATCCTTGAGGATGTGATCGAAGCCCGTCATCTCCGTGTGCTGCGCGCCGTGGCCACCACCGGTTCGTTCTCCGCGGCGGCCCGGGAACTGGGCTGCTCCCAGCCCGCCGTCAGCCAGCAGATGAAGGCGCTGGAAGGGTCCGTGGGCACGCCGCTGCTCGTCCGCACCGGGCGCGAGATGCGCATGACGCAGGCCGGAGAAGTGCTGGTGCGCCATGCGGCCGGCGTTCTCGCCGGGCTGACCGCCGCAGAGGAGGAGGTCGCCGCCATCGCCGGGCTGCGGGCGGGGCGGGTGCGGCTCGTGTCCTTTCCCAGCGGCAGTTCGACGCTCGTTCCGACAGCCCTCGCCGCTCTGCGCGACGCTCACCCCGGCACTCGTGTCTCCCTGGAGGAGGCCGAGCCGCCCCGGTCCGTCGAGATGCTGCGTGAGGGCGACTGCGACATCGCCCTCGCCTTCCGGTACGAGGGGGCGGCGGGTGCCGAGGAATGGGACGACCTGGTCGTGCGTCCGCTGCTCACGGACCGGCTCGTGGGGCTGGTGCCCGAGCGGCACCGGCTGGCGCATGCGAAGTCCCTCGCCATAGGCGAACTCGCCGAGGAACCGTGGATCGCGGGCTGCCCGCGTTGCCGCGGTCAGCTGGTCGAGGTGTGCGAGACGGCAGGCTTCACCCCGCGTATCGACTTCGCGACCGACGACTACCCCGCGGTGGCCGGTCTGGTCGGTGCGGGACTCGGGGTGGCCGTCCTGCCCCAGCTGGCCCTCGAGTCCGTACGGCCCAGGGGGGTGCGCACTGTGGCCCTGGAGCCCGCGGTGCGGCGGGAGATCGTCGCACTGACGCTTCCCGACCTCGCCCAGGTACCCGCGGTCGACGCGACGCTCGACCAACTGGCACGGGCAGCCGGGCGGTAGGCCGGGCCCGGCGGGGCCGTCTGTCCACCGGTCGTCTGTCTACCGGTCGTCCGTCGGTGGGGGCGGTGGGATGCCTCCTGCGAAAAAACAAGGGCACGTGCGTACCCGAGGGTGAAGACACGTGCGCACCCGAGGGTGAAGAAACGTTCCTTCAGTTGTTCGAAGCGGCGTGCTCGCCGGTGGTCGAGACCGATGCCGGGACCGGCTCCGGTGGTGACGTCGAGGACGACACCAGCCGGTGGCGCGCCCTGCCCATCAGTTCTTCGCGTTCGTCCTCGGTCAGTCCGCCCCACACGCCGTACGGCTCGCGTACGGCCAGTGCGTGGGCGGCGCACTCGGCGCGTACCGGGCACCTCATGCAGACCTCTTTGGCCGAGTTCTCGCGAGCACTTCGTGCCGCCCCGCGCTCACCCTCGGGGTGGAAGAAGAGCGAACTGTCCACCCCGCGGCACGCGGCCAGGAGCTGCCAGTCCCACAGGTCCGCGTTCGGTCCTGGAAGGCGGGAGAAATCTGCCATTTCGTGACCCCTTGTAGCCATTCTGGGCGGATCCGTATCCAAGACCGTACAACTACGATCCAAGGAGATGAAAATATGACCCATTGCGAATCTAGCCTCAGACACCAGCAAATGGGAAGAAAAGGGTCCGAACGAGGCATCGGTTGTGATGAAAGTTCGAGGGTCTCCCGCGCGTGTCTGCACCGTGTTCGTCCCCTCACGTAGAGTGCCGAAGACAGCGGACGGCCCCGTAACTCTTTCGAGTGACCGTCGTTGAGAGTGCGAGGCGGTTGAAGGAACAAGCGCTCGGGCAGGTGTCCGAAGCGGTCGACCGCACAGGTGACGATTTCGTACCAGCCTGGAGGCACAAGGTGACGCGCATCAGCTGCGGAGGGCGGCCATGACTTCCGTCCTCGTCTGCGACGACTCCCCGCTTGCCCGAGAGGCGCTGCGCCGCGCGGTCGCGACCGTGCCCGGCGTCGAGCGCGTGACGACGGCCGCCAACGGCGAGGAAGTCCTCCGCCGCTGGGGTGCCGACCGCTCGGACCTGATTCTGATGGACGTACGCATGCCCGGCCTGGGCGGCGTCGAGACCGTGCGGCGGCTGCTGTCCGCCGACCCCGGTGCGCGCATCATCATGCTCACCGTCGCCGAGGACCTCGACGGTGTGGCACTCGCCGTGGCCGCCGGCGCCCGCGGTTATCTGCACAAGGACGCCTCCCGCGCGGAGCTGCGCGCGACGGTCACCCAGGCACTCGCCGACCCGACCTGGCGGCTCGCCCCCCGGCGGCTGCGCTCGGCGGAGATGGGTGCCGCGCCCACGCTCACCGCGCGTGAGATCCAGGTCCTCGAAGGCATGAGCCACGGCCGCTCCAACGCCGAGATCGGCCGCGAGCTGTTCCTCTCCGAGGACACCGTCAAGACGCACGCCCGGCGGCTCTTCAAGAAGCTCGGTGCGTCGGACCGGGCCCACGCGGTGGCGCTCGGATTCCGGTGGGGCCTGGTGCGCTAGGGCCTGTCCTTCGGATCGGACCGGTTCCGGTGCACGACATCGAGCGCGTGCCCGCGGGCGCGGGCACGCGAATGCCCCGCGCGGACCGCCCCCACCCGGACCGCACCCGCGTGGGGCCGCACCGGTGACGGGCGGCGCCACCGGTGCGGACCGCCGCCGCCCCGCCGGGTGCGACCCGCGGCCCGGCGGGGCGGGCGCGCGGCTCGACCGCCCCGGACCGATCCGGACGACAGGCCCTACGGCCGTCCGCTCATGCCTCGTCGGCAGAGGCGCGGAAAGCCCGGTCCACCAGGGCACCGAAGCCGACCGCCGGGTGCCCTGTCCCTGTTTCGCCGCGGATGACGCATCCTTGAGGTGTGAAGTTCCTCGGGGACGAGTCGGTCGAGCGGGAGGGGAGGGCGCAGGGGATGAGTTCCGGCGCACCTGCTCATAACGCTTCGGTGCACAACAAGGGACGTGGTGCCGCGGAGCAGAAGCCCGCAGGGCACCATGGACCGATGCGCGACGACGAGGCGGGCACTGCCCAAGGGGCGATCGGTGCGCTCGTCCACCGCGCTGTCGACGGGGACGAGCAGGCGACGCACGATCTGCTCGCCCATGTTCACCCCCTGGCGCTGCGGTACTGCCGCACCCGCCTGTCCCGGCTCCCGGGTGACGCCCGGCACTTCGTCGAGGACCTCGCCCAGGAGGTCTGTGTGGCGGTGCTCCTCGCGCTGCCCCGCTACAGGGACACCGGACGTCCCTTCGAGGCGTTCGTCTTCGCCATCGCCGCGCACAAGGTGGCCGACCTGCAGCGCGCGGCGATGCGTCATCCCGGTCTGACAGCCGTACCTTCCGACGAGATGCCAGAGCGTCCCGACGATTCCCTCGGCCCGGAGGAGCGCGCTCTTCTCAACAGCGACGCCGCATGGGCCAAGAAACTGCTGGCCAACCTGCCCGAGAACCAGCGCGAGCTGCTTCTGCTGCGCATCGCCGTGGGCCTCACCGCGGAGGAGACCGGCCAGATGTTGGGAATGTCACCCGGCGCCGTCCGGGTCGCCCAGCACCGTGCGCTGAGCCGGCTACGAGCTTTGGCGGAGCAGTGACCGCCACTGCGGAAACCATCCGCCGCCCGGCGCGCCCTTGGGTGGTGAACGGGCACCCGGACGATTCCGTACGAACATACGAAGACCGGAACCGTGCGGAACCATGGAATGAGACACCCCCACTTCCCGTTAGCATGGACATCCGCACCGATCAAGGCCATTTGGGGAAGGTGTCATGACTGCGAACGTCGACGGAGTGCCCGGAAAATTCGCGACACTCGGGCTGACCTACGACGACGTGCTGCTGCTGCCGGGTGCATCCGAGGTGCTCCCCAACGCGGTCGACACCTCGTCCCGTATCTCGCGCAACGTCCGTGTGAACATCCCGCTGCTCTCGGCGGCCATGGACAAGGTGACCGAGTCCCGCATGGCGATCGCGATGGCCCGCCAGGGCGGTGTCGGCGTCCTGCACCGCAACCTGTCCATCGAGGACCAGGCCAACCAGGTCGACCTGGTGAAGCGCTCCGAGTCCGGCATGGTCACCGACCCGATCACCATCCACCCCGACGCCACGCTTGCCGAGGCCGACGCGCTGTGCGCCAAGTTCCGCATCAGCGGCGTCCCGGTCACCGACGGCAACAAGAAGCTGCTCGGCATCGTCACCAACCGTGACATGGCCTTCGAGACCGACCGCTCCCAGCAGGTGCGCGACGTCATGACGCCGATGCCGCTGGTCACGGGTCAGGTCGGCATCTCCCGCGTGGACGCCATGGAGCTGCTGCGCCGTCACAAGATCGAGAAGCTTCCCCTGGTCGACGACGAGGGCGTCCTCAAGGGCCTCATCACGGTCAAGGACTTCGTGAAGGCGGAGCAGTACCCCCATGCCGCGAAGGACTCGGAGGGCCGCCTGATCGTCGGTGCCGCCGTGGGTGCGAGCCCCGAGGCGCTCGAGCGTGCCCAGGCGCTCGCCGAGGCCGGCGTGGACTTCCTGGTCGTCGACACCTCCCACGGCCACAACAGCAACGCCCTCAGCTGGATGTCGAAGATCAAGTCGAGCGTCGGCGTCGACGTGATCGGCGGCAACGTCGCGACGCGTGACGGCGCCCAGGCGCTGATCGACGCCGGTGTCGACGGAATCAAGGTGGGTGTGGGCCCCGGATCGATCTGCACCACCCGTGTGGTCGCCGGCATCGGCGTCCCGCAGGTCACCGCCATCTACGAGGCATCCCTCGCGGCCCGCCCGGCCGGCGTGCCGCTGATCGGTGACGGCGGTCTGCAGTACTCCGGCGACATCGGCAAGGCGCTGGCCGCCGGTGCCGACACGGTGATGCTCGGCAGCCTCCTCGCCGGCTGCGAGGAGTCACCCGGCGAGCTGCAGTTCATCAACGGCAAGCAGTTCAAGTCGTACCGCGGCATGGGCTCGCTCGGCGCCATGCAGTCGCGCGGCCAGGCCAGGTCGTACTCGAAGGACCGCTACTTCCAGTCCGATGTCGCCTCCGACGACAAGCTCGTCCCCGAGGGCATCGAGGGCCAGGTGCCCTACCGCGGCCCGCTGGCCAACGTGCTGCACCAGCTCGTCGGCGGTCTGCGCCAGACCATGGGCTACGTGGGCGCCGCCACCATCGAGGAGATGGAGACCAAGGGCCGCTTCGTGCGGATCACCTCCGCGGGCCTCAAGGAGAGCCACCCGCACGACATCCAGATGACGGTCGAGGCACCGAACTACAGCCGTAAGTAGGCAGCGGCCTCCCGAGGGCGGCCCCGGAGTGTCCGGGGCCGCCCTCGCCGTATGTCCGGCGCGCTGACTGCCACGGCCGTCGGGGATACTGGAAGGCGCTGCAACGCATCAGGGAAAGGCCACAGACGTGACTGAGATCGAGATCGGGCGAGGCAAGCGGGGCCGCCGGGCGTATGCCTTCGACGACATCGCCGTCGTCCCCAGCCGCCGTACGCGGGACCCGAAGGAGGTCTCGATCGCCTGGCAGATCGACGCCTACCGCTTCGAGCTGCCCTTCCTGGCAGCCCCCATGGACTCGGTCGTCTCACCGGCCACGGCGATCCGCATCGGCGAGCTCGGCGGCCTCGGCGTGCTGAACCTCGAAGGGCTGTGGACGCGGTACGAGGACCCGCAGCCGCTGCTCGACGAGATCGCCGAACTGGACGCCGAGTCGGCCACGCGCCGTTTCCAGGAGATCTACGCCGCCCCCATCAAGGAGGAGCTGATCGGGCAGCGCATCAAGGAGGTGCGTGACTCCGGCGTCGTCACCGCGGCCGCGCTCTCCCCGCAGCGCACCGCCCAGTTCTCCAAGGCCGTCGTCGACGCGGGCGTGGACATCTTCGTGATCCGCGGGACGACGGTCTCCGCGGAACACGTCTCCAGCTCGCACGAGCCGCTCAACCTGAAGCAGTTCATCTACGAACTCGACGTCCCGGTGATCGTCGGTGGCTGCGCCACCTACACCGCGGCCCTGCACCTGATGCGCACCGGCGCGGCCGGCGTCCTGGTGGGCTTCGGCGGCGGTGCCGCACACACCACCCGCAACGTGCTGGGCATCCAGGTCCCCATGGCCACCGCGGTCGCCGACGTGGCCGCCGCCCGCCGTGACTACATGGACGAGTCCGGCGGCCGGTACGTGCACGTGATCGCTGACGGCGGCGTCGGCTGGTCGGGCGACCTGCCCAAGGCGATCGCCTGCGGTGCCGACGCGGTGATGATGGGCTCCCCGCTCGCGCGCGCCACCGACGGTCCGGGCAAGGGCAACCACTGGGGCATGGAAGCCGTCAACGAGGAACTGCCCCGTGGCAAGAAGGTCGACCTGGGCACCGTCGGCACCATCGAGGAGATCCTCACCGGCCCGTCCCACACGTCCGACGGCTCGATGAACCTCTTCGGTGCCCTGCGTCGCGCCATGGCCACCACCGGGTACAGCGAGCTGAAGGAGTTCCAGCGCGTCGAGGTGACGGTGGCGGACTCGCAGCACCGGCGATGACGTGATGCCGCGCTCGCCCTGAGCGTGGCGGACGCCTTTGAGAGTGACGACGGGGCCCGGCCACCACGCCAGCATGTGGGGTGGCCGGGCCCCGTCGCGTGTCCGTGTGGGGGAGTGGTGGTGGGGGCGCGTGGGGCGGTAGGGGGGCGTGCCCATGGGGCGCCACCGCAGGCCCACCCGCTGGGATCGGATCCGTCTGTGGACGGTGAAGTGCCGGGGGAGGTGGGTCTTGCGGATTTTTGGATGGCGAGCAGCCACCCCTACGAGACTTAGGGGTGGACACTCCGTGATCCATCTGGAGCCTGCCGCAGTCAGCCGCTGCGGTCGGCTCCACCTGAATCCCAAGGTACCCGCGCGGAGTGCCGCCCACCATCAGCTCCTGGAGCGCGGGGCGTCGTGGGCGCCCCCCTCTCACAACCGGTGCGCCGCCCCCGTCGGGGTGGCCCCGCGCGTGTCCAGCAGCAGCTGGGCCTTCACCGACAGGCCCTGCAGGTCGTACGTGCGGTGCTGCTGGAGCAGGATCGTCAGGTCGGCGTCGGCGGCGGCCTCGTACAGGGAGTCGGCGCGCGGGAGGGGGCGGTCGAGCACGCTCCAGGACGGGACGTGCGGGTCGTGGTAACTGACGGAGGCGCCCAGTTCCATCAGCCGCGTCGCGATCTCCTGCGCGGGGTTGCCCTGCTGGTCGGCGAGGTCGGCCTTGTAGGTGACGCCGAGGAGCAGCACGCGTGCGCCGCGGGCGGACTTGCCGTGTTCGTTGAGGAGCGCGGCGGCGCGCTGTACGACGTAGTGGGGCATCCGTCCGTTGACCTGCTGGGCGAGTTCTGCCATCCGCAGGGTGCGGCCGGTGTGGGCGGTCAGGTCCTGGACGACGGCGTGGCCGCCGACGCCGGGGCCGGGGCGGAAGGCGTGGAAGCCGAAGGGTTTGGTCTCCGCGCAGCGGATGACGTCCCACAGGTCGACGCCCAGGTCGTGGCAGAGCACGGCCATCTCGTTGACGAGGGCGGTGTTGACGTGCCGGAAGTTGGTCTCCAGCAACTGCACGGTCTCCGCTTCCCGTGGGCCACGCGCGCGTACGACCTTGTCGGTGAGCCTCCCGTAGAACGCGGCGGCCGACTCGGTGCAGGCCGGGGTGAGCCCGCCGATGACCTTCGGGGTGTTGGCGGGGGTGAAGTCGCGGTTGCCGGGATCGACGCGGCTGGGGGAGTAGGCGAGGTGGAAGTCGCGGCCCGCGCGGAGCCCGGATCCGGATTCGAGCAGGGGGCACAAGAGCCCCTCGGTCGTCCCGGGCGGGGCCGGCGACTCGAGGATCACCGTGGTGTGCGGGCGCAGCCGCGCGGCCAGGGTGCGGGCGGCCGTCTCCACCTGGCTGAGGTCCAGCCCGCCTTCCGCGCCGGGTGGGGCCGGTGCGCAGATGACCGCCGTCCGTACCCGGCCGAGTTCGGCCGGGCTGGTCATCACCCGGAACCCCTGCGCGACCATGCGGCGCAGTTCGGCGGGGCTGAGGGAGGCGGCCTCCGGGCCGGTCCGGTAGCCGATGGTGGGGATGCCGGCGGTGACGGCGGCCTGGGCCAGGGGCAGGCCGTACGGGCCGAGTCCGATGACGGCGAGATCTGCGGGCATGGCGTGGGCCGTCCTTCCCAGTAACCGAAGCGGGACAGGCGCGCAAGCCCTGTGGACAGAACGAGCGAGCGCAATGTCAGACTAGGAGTAAATATGACCGATTTGCTGTATTGATCGGTCGAGTTTCGTCGAGTCGCCGCGAGGGTTGTCCACAGGCTGGGAGTGCGCGGTGGCTGCAGTCGGGCAACCCGGCCAGAATTTGGGCATGAGGGAGGGGGGAACCGGGCTTCGCCCGACGGGTGCGGCCGATGCGACCGACAAGCGGGAGGCAGCGGTGAGGACAGCGACACTGGGACCGGCGGAGCGTGCCGAGTCACTCGCATCCATGGCCGAGCGTGAGCTGGACATCCTGGTGGTGGGCGGCGGTGTGGTGGGTGCCGGCACCGCGCTCGACGCCGTGACCCGTGGTCTGTCCACGGGACTGGTCGAAGCGCGTGACTGGGCTTCGGGCACCTCCAGCCGGTCCAGCAAACTGATCCACGGCGGGCTGCGCTATCTGGAGATGCTCGACTTCGCCCTCGTGAGGGAGGCGTTGAAGGAGCGTGGCCTGCTGCTGGAGAAACTCGCTCCGCACCTGGTGAAGCCGGTGCCGTTCCTCTACCCGTTGCAGCACAGGGGCTGGGAGCGGCTGTACGCCGGGGCGGGCGTCGCGCTCTACGACACCATGTCGATGGCCCCCGGGCACGGACGCGGGCTGCCCGTGCACCGGCATCTGAGCCGCCGTCACGCACTGCGGGTGGCCCCGTGTTTGAAGAAGGGCGCCCTGGTCGGGGCGTTGCAGTACTACGACGCCCAGATGGACGACGCCCGGTTCGTGGCGACCCTGGTGCGCACCGCGGCGGCGTACGGCGCGCGAGTCGCCAACCGTGCCCGGGTGACCGGGTTCCTGCGCGAGGGCGAACGGGTCGTCGGTGCCCGGGTGCGGGACGCCGAGGGCGGCGGGGAGTACGAGATCCGCGCCAAGCAGGTCGTCAACGCCACCGGAGTGTGGACCGACGACACCCAGGCGATGGTGGGTGAGCGGGGACAGTTCCACGTACGGGCCTCCAAGGGCATCCACCTGGTCGTCCCCAAGGACCGCATCCACTCCACGACCGGGCTCATCCTGCGCACGGAGAAGTCCGTACTGTTCGTCATCCCGTGGGGTCGGCACTGGATCGTCGGGACCACGGACACCGGCTGGGACCTCGACAAGGCACACCCGGCAGCGTCCAGCGCGGACATCGACTATCTGCTCGAGCATGTGAACTCGGTGCTCGCGGTCCCGCTCACCAGGGACGACGTCCAGGGCGTGTACGCCGGCCTCCGGCCTCTGCTCGCAGGGGAGTCCGACGCCACCAGCAAGCTGTCGCGGGAGCACACCGTGGCGCATCCCGTCCCCGGACTCGTCGTGGTCGCGGGCGGCAAGTACACGACGTACCGGGTGATGGCCAAGGACGCGGTGGACGAGGCCGTGCACGGCCTCGACGCACGCGTCGCCGCCTGCGTCACCGAGGACACACCGCTGGTGGGCGCCGAGGGGTACCGGGCGTTGTGGAACGCGCGGGCGCGGATTGCCGCGCGCACCGGACTGCACGTGGTCCGGGTCGAGCACCTGCTGAACCGGTACGGGACGCTGGCGGAGGAGCTCCTGGAACTGGTCGCCCAGGACCCCTCGCTGGGCGAACCGCTGCAGGCGGCCGACGACTATCTGCGCGCCGAGATCACCTACGCCGCCTCCCACGAGGGGGCGCGCCACCTGGACGACGTGCTGACCCGGCGCACCCGCATATCGATCGAGACGTTCGACCGGGGTACGCGCAGCGCACGGGAGGCCGCCGAGCTGATGGCGCCGGTGCTGGGCTGGGACAAGGACCGGATCGAGCGCGAGGTGCGGCACTACGAGAAGCGGGTGGAGGCCGAACGGGAGTCGCAGCGCCAGCCGGATGACCTGACGGCGGACGCGGCACGGCTGGGAGCGCCGGACATCGTTCCGATGTAGGCCGGCGCGAGACAGGGCGTTTCCGCTCGCCTTTCACTCGAACGAGTGTCGTGAACTGGGATCTCTGTCCGGAACCCGGGCGTTTTATCAGGTGCGAGGGCAGAACTCGGCCGCGAGGACTGCGGGTACGAGACCGGGGTCCGCTATCGCGTCCGTGTTCACCCGGAGGGTGAGGACATGCCCGCCGTCGGCGGTGGTTGCGGTGCGCACGTAACTGCCGGAGATGTGTCCGTCGTGCCCCCACACGGTGGTGCCGCACGGAAGCTTCACGGGGAACAGGCCCATGCCGTACGAGCCGTGTGCGGCACGGGTGTCGAGCATCTCGCGCAGTTGGCGCGGGGGCAGCAGTTCGCCGCCGAGCAGACTCGCGTAGAAGCGGTTCAGGTCGGTGAGCGTGGTCACCAACTCGCCCGCGGCGCCGGCCACCCGCGGGTCGAGTTCGGTGACGTCGGTTCCGCCGGCGGCGTAGGCGCGGCCGTGCGGAGAGGGCAGAGAGGTGCGGGAGCCGGGAAAGGAGGTGCCCGTCAGACCCAGGGGGGAGATGATGCGCCGCTCGGCCTCGGTGGCGTACGAGTGGCCGGTGACGTGTTCGACGACCAGACCGAGCAGGACGTAGTTGGTGTTCGAGTAGGCGAAGCGGCCTGGGTCGGCCGGAGAGTGGGTGAGTGCGATACGCAGTGCCTGACGCGGAGTGACGGGGATGGTGCCACCGGTGTCCTTGGCGAAGTCGTACAGGCCGCTGGTGTGGCTGAGCAGGGAACGCAGGGTCAGCGCGCGGCCGTCGTTGCCCGCTCCTCGCACCAGTCCCGGGAGATGTTTCTCCACGGTGTCGGAGAGCGACAGGCGGTGCTCGTCCGCCAGTTGCAGGACGACCGTCGCGATGAACGTCTTCGTGACGCTGCCGGCGCGGAAGTGGTCGGCCCGGGTGATGCCCTCGCCGGCGGAGGCGTAACGCGGGCCGGTCCTCTCCAGGGCAAGGAGGGCCGCCGCCGGGGCTCCACCCTGTGTGACCAGCAGCGGGAGGAGCGTGTCCGCCGGCGGGACCGGCAGAGTCGAGGAGGCGGTCGGGGTCAGGGCGAGCGAAGCCACGGACACAGCGATGGCCAGTAGCGTCCGAGGCGGCGGCATCCCGGTTCCTCTCTCGTCGGAGGGACATCATGCAAGGCCGCGGAACATGTCCTTCACCCGGGTTCCGGGTGCGCCGGGCATGAGGCGTCGCCAGGGGCACCCTGGGCGTGGAGCACTTGTCGGGTGAGGGACAATGAAGGCTCTGTCAGGGCGGGTTGCATGAGGGGACGCATGTCGGAGCCGGAGCGGGCGGGGACACCCCGTCAGGACGAGAGCGCACGTCTCCTCGCCGGGCGGTACCGGCTGGGAGATGTGCTCGGCCGCGGTGGCATGGGGACGGTGTGGCGAGCCGTGGACGAGACCCTGGGCCGGACGGTCGCCGTCAAGGAACTCCGGTTCCCGTCGAACATCGACGAGGAGGAGAAGCGGCGGCTGATCACACGGACGCTGCGCGAGGCCAAGGCGATCGCGCGGATCCGCAACAACAACGCCGTGACGGTCTTCGACGTGGTCCAGGAGGACGACCGGCCCTGGATCGTGATGGAGCTCGTCGAGGGCAAGTCGCTCGCCGAAGCCATCCGGGAGGACGGCCTGTTGGAGCCCCGGCGCGCCGCCGAGGTCGGGCTCGCGGTGCTCGACGTGCTGCGCTCCGCGCACCGAGAGGGCATTCTGCACCGGGACGTGAAGCCGTCGAACGTGCTGATCGCCGAGGACGGCCGGGTCGTGCTCACCGACTTCGGCATCGCCCAGGTCGAGGGCGACCCGTCCATCACCTCGACCGGCATGCTCGTCGGGGCCCCCTCCTACATCTCCCCGGAGCGGGCCCGCGGGCACAAGCCGGGGCCGGCGGCGGACCTCTGGTCGCTCGGCGGGCTGCTGTACGCGGCGGTGGAGGGTGCGCCGCCGTACGACAAGGGGTCCGCGATCGCGACGCTCACGGCGGTGATGACCGAGCCGCTCGAGGAGCCCAGGAACGCGGGACCGCTCAAGGACGTCATCTACGGGCTGCTCAACAAGGACCCTGCCCAGCGGCTCGACGACACCCGCGCGCGGACCATGCTGAGCGCGGTGATCCACGCACCCGGGGGCAAGCGGAGCGACCCGGAACCGGCGGACGCGACGAAGGTCGTGCCGCTGCCCGACCAGCCCGATGGGCGTGCCGGTGGCGGAAGCAGGCGGGGGGAGGAGGCCGGGGAGCGGCTGCGCGGTGCGATGCGTTCCGTGCGGAAAGCGGCGGTGGCCGCCGGCTCGGCCGGTGCCGCGGCGGCGACACGCGCCAAGTCCGGCAGTGGCGTCGGCAGTTCGGCGGTCGGTACGGCCTCCGCGGCCACGGCGTCCGGTGCGGCGGCCGGAGCCCGGACCGATGGGCGGCCGGCTGTGGGGTCCCCCTTGGGTTCCGGGCCGGCCTCGGTCTCGACACCGGGTTCGACCCGTGGCTCCGGTGCGGGCTCGGGCCCGACGCCGCACCCGGCACCCGGCAGGGCGTCGAACCAGGCTCCTGGCGGGCGGAGTTCGGGGTGGCCCGTGATGACGCCGCCGGATCTCCCGGCGAGGTCCGCGCCGAAGGCGTCGCTCACCGACGTGGTGCCGCGGCGGACGCTGGTCGTCATCGCGGTGGTCGTGGTGCTCGCCGTGCTCGGTACCGTGCTGGCCATCGTGCTCAGCAGTGATGGCGACGAGAACGGCGCGGGGGCGAAGGGCGGCGGCACGGACAAGGTGGCCGCCAGTCAGGCACCCAGCGCCGACACCAAGAACGCCGAGGGCACCGAGGCCGAGGCCGACACCGAGAACGCCGGGGACGGTACCGGTACCGACGGTGCGGCGAACGAGTCGGTGGACTCGGGGACCGGCACGGGAGGAGAGCCGGAATCCGGCGACGCCGGTTCGGAGGAGAGCGAGGCCGACGACCCGGCCGGGGGCGGCGACGGCGCCTCGGCGGTGAAGGCGACGCACAACGGGAGCCAGGGGTACTCGATCGGCCTGCCCGAGGGCTGGAAGTACCAGTCGGCGGACAGGGCCGGGGACCGCTTCACCGGGCCCGACGGACAGAGGCTGCTCGTCGCCTGGACCTCCACGCCGAAGGGCGACCCGGTGGCCGACTGGAAGAACCAGGAACGCGGCATGGTGCGTCCGCAGTACAAGAGGATCCGCATAGAGGCGGTGGACTACCGGGGGTGGAACACCGCCGACTGGGAGTTCACCTACGTGGACGGGGGGACGAAGTACCGGACCATCGACCGGGGATTCGTCGTCGACGGCCGGTACGGGTACGCGCTGATGTACTCGGCGAAGGCCGCCGACTGGGACGGTGAGCAGCGCAAGGAGACGTGGCAGGTGTTGACGCAGTCCTTTGAACCCAAGTCCTGAGCATGGGTGACCGCTCGATTGGGGAGTGAGATGTGGCATCCCCTCTCTGCGGGTTGCCTCCGGCACGTATCGTGAGTGTTCGCAGACCGTACGCAGCCGGAACGGGCTGCTGGGCGAGCGGAACTGACCGACCGTAATGCCGGGGGAGGCACAGTGGACGAATACGCGGGACGAGTTCTCGCCGATCGCTACCGCCTGCCGCTGCCTCCCTCCGACGAGTACGAACTGACCGAGACCCGCGCCTTCGACACCTACAGCGGGCAGGAAGTCCTGGTCAGGCAGGTGCCGTTGCCGGAAGTCGTCGAGGCCGAGGTGCTCGACGCGGAGGGGCTGCCCGACGGTTTCACGGCGCGCGACGGAAGCGTCCGGCGGGCCGCCGGACGTACCGGCGACCGCGCGGGTGCACGACGGCCCACCGACCCCGTGGCGCGGCGCGCGGTCGAGGCCGCGCAGGCCGCGGCGGCCATCCCCGACCATCCGCGGCTGGACCAGGTCTTCGACGTGTTCGCGGAGGGCGGTTCCCTGTGGATCGTCAGCGAACTGGTGTCCGCCCGACCACTGGCGGCGCTGCTGGCCGAGCAGCCGCTGACTCCGTACCGGGCGGCCGAGGTCGCCTCGGACGTCCTGATGGCGGTGCGGGTCCTGCACGCCCATGGCTGGGTGCACCGGAACATCACCCCGCGCACGGTGCTGGTCTGTGACGACGGCCGGGTGATGCTCACCGGTCTCGCCGTCGGCGCGGCGGAGGAGGCGCTGTGCGGGTACGACCCGGTACCTGCTGAGGATTCCCTCGTGGCGCACACTCCCGCCTCGGGTCCTCCCGTTCCGGGTACGGCGGTCCCAGGTGCCGTCGTTCCGAATGCCGCGGTGCCGGGGGCGGGAGCGACCGGGGAGCTGGGACCGGTGGCGCCCACGGGTACGGGCATGGGCACGGGCGCTTCGGCTCCGCAGCGCACTCCGTCGTGGCCCCCCGGCTTCACGGCGGACCCGGACCCAGACGCCGCGCGGCGGGCCGCCATCGAGGCGCGGGCCGGCCGGTTGCCCGGTGGCGGGACGGCGAGCCCGGCCAACGGCGCCTCCGCCGCGGGGGCCCCACAGCCCGTCGACAGCGCCGGAGACGTCAGGGCCGCACGCGCGGGGGCGATCGCCGCGTACCGGGCGGGCGCCCGTGCCGCCGCCCGGGTGCAGGAGGCACAGCAGACAGGCCGGACCGCCCTGCCCGGCGCCGGGCAGAGCGGCGGGACCGGTGCGGTTCCGCCGGGGCGGATAGCCGACCCCTACGGCGTGGGAACCACCGGCAGGCCCGGCACCGCCCCCCGCGGCGGACCCGACGCCGCGTTGCCGCCCGGCGGTTCCACGTCAGCATCCGCGCTCAGTCCCGCGACCGGCGCGGCGGACTCGGGAGGCTTCGCCCCGTCCGGCGGAGCCGTCCCGCCCGCCCGCTGGGACGATCCGGCGGCCCACACACCCGCGCGCCGGGCCCCCACCACCGCGCTGGCCGCCGAGCGGGCACGACAGGCGCGGATGGCCGTCGTCGGCCCCGTGACGGAGCGGTGGGCACCGGAGCAGGCCGGGCCCGTGCACGAGAACTGGCAGCTGGCCGCGCCCATCGGCCCCGCGACCGATCTGTGGGCGCTGGGCGCGCTCCTGTTCCGGGCCGTGCAGGGCCACGCGCCCTACCCGGAGGAGTCGACGGCCGAACTGGTGCAGATGGTGTGCGCCGAACCCCCGGCGTTCGCCGAGGAGTGCGGGCCGCTCAGGCCGGTCGTGGAGTCGCTGCTGCGTCAGGATCCCACCGAGCGGCTGGATTTCGAGGAGCTGAGCGGCTGGCTGCGTTCACTGGTGCGGTCGGCGCCCGAGCCGGAGGCCGGCGTACACGTCATAGCGGCACCGCCGGTCGACACCAGCCGGCTGCCCGTCGTGCGGCGCCGGGGCGAGCTGGTGCGCAGACGCCGCGCCGCACTGCCCGCGCACCACGGGCGGCACAAGCGGGCCAAACAGGAGTCGGGGTCCCCGCGCCGGCTGGGCCGCACCCTGCTCCTGCTGGTGCTGTTCGCCATGGCCGCGGCGATCGCGTACGCCGTCCTGTTCATGCCGAAGGCCGGAGAGGAGACCGGGGGCGCGGGTACGGCCGACCGCACCGGCGCCACCGGAGAGGTCGGTGAGGTGTCCCCGTCGAGGGAGGCCGGCGGAGCGCCGGGCGCCGACGACTCCTCGACGAAGCCGGACGACCCGAAGAACCCGGAGGGCGGCGCCGAGGAGTCGGCCGCGTCCAACGAGACGCAGACCACCGGCCCCGACGCCGCCGAGGGCTTCACCCTGCGCGAGGACCCGGAGGGCTTCCGGGTCGCCGTCGCCGAGGGCTGGCAGCGCACCGGGAAGAACGGCAGTGGCCAGGTCGTCTACTCCAGCGGCGACTTCGAGCTGATCGTCGTGCCGGGCCGGGACAGTGCCTCGCAGTACGGCGACGACCCGATGGCCTATCAGCGGGACGACGAGCGTGAGCTCCAGCCGTACCGCGATTCCAGCTGGGCCACGTCCACCGGGCTGAAGACCATCGAGGTGGGCGGACGGACCATGGCCGAGGGACAGTTCACGTGGACCGGCGGCGACGGGGGCGAGCTGTACGTCCGTAACCTCGCGGCGCTGATCGACGGCCGGTACCACGTCGTGCAGGTACGTGGCCCGGAGGGCGAACGGGACGAGGTGGGCCGGCTGTTCGAGCAGGCGTCGACGACGTACCGGTTCACCGGCTGACCGGGAAAGCGGCGAGGAGGCGGCAAGGAGGCGCCCGAGGGCCGTACGCCTCTGCAGGCGCTTCGGTTGCCTCCCGTCCCGCACGGCGACAACCATCACAGTGCGGTCTCCATGGCCCCCCTTCGGTTCCCAGGGCCGACCCGGGTACCTACCCTGACGTTGTCAAGACCATTGCGGGGCAAGGTGAATGAGATACAGGGTCGGCTCGTCGCGGGCCGCTACCGGCTGGGCGAAGCCATCGGCAGCGGTGGCATGGGCCGGGTGTGGCGCGCGCATGACGAGGTGCTGCACCGATCCGTCGCG
The DNA here is from genome assembly GCF_054061295.1 of Streptomyces sp. TE5632. NCBI lineage: Bacteria > Bacillati > Actinomycetota > Actinomycetes > Kitasatosporales > Streptomycetaceae > Streptomyces > Streptomyces sp. TE5632. Next base: position 3,342,376 of record NZ_JBSSEA010000003.1, read on the forward strand.
GTCAAGGAGCTGACCGCCGCTCTCTACGTAGCCGAGAGCGAGCAGGCCACGCTGCTGGCGCGCACCCGCGCCGAGGCGCGTGCGGCGGCACGGATCAACCACTCCGCGGTCGTCACGGTGCACGACGTACTGGAGCACGACGGCCGTCCGTGGATCGTCATGGAGCTGGTCGAGGGCCACTCGCTCGCCGACGCCGTCAAGGAGCGGGAGCGTGTCGAGCCCCGCGAGACGGCACGGATCGGTCTGTGGGTGCTGCGCGCCCTGCGGGCCGCGCACGCCGCCGGTGTGGTGCACCGCGACGTCAAGCCCGGCAATGTGCTCCTCGGCGACGACGGACGCGTGCTGCTCACCGACTTCGGCATCGCGCAGATAGAGGGTGACACGGCGATCACCCGGACCGGAGAGGTCGTCGGCTCGGTCGACTATCTCGCACCCGAGCGCATCCGCGGCCAGGATCCCGGCCCCTCCTCCGACCTCTGGGCGCTCGGCGCCACGTTGTACACGGCGGTGGAGGGCAGATCGCCGTTCCGCCGGACGTCCCCGCTGACCACCATGCAGGCGGTCGTCGAGGAGGAGGCCGGTGAGCCGCGGTACGCCGGCCCGCTCGCGCCCGTCATCAGCGCACTCCTGCGCAAGGATCCGGCCATGCGGCCCGACGCGGCGGCGACCGAGCAGATGCTCGCCGAGGCGGCGGAGGGGCGTCGGCCGAACTCGGCGCAGACGTACGTGCCGACGCGGGCCGTCGGCGCACCCGCACCCGTGCCCACCTCCGCGCCCGCCCCCGCCCCCGCCCCCGTGCCGACGGCGTCGCCGTCGGCGTACGGGCCCGAGGCGGGTGTGGGTGCCACGGCGGTTCAGCCGCCTTCCGCAGCAGTGGCCGCCGGGCCCCGGCGGCACGGACGCCCGCGCCTGATCGCCCTGGTCGTGGTCCTGGCCGCACTCGTCGGCGGGAGCGCCGCGGTGCTGCTGCACGAGGGCGAGGGCAACGCACAGGGCGGTGGCGGTACTTCGGCGGCGCCTTTCGACACGACCACGCCCACGCCCGACGCGACCGGTGGTACGGGCGACGACACCGAGCAGACGGACGGCCTGCCGGAGGGGTGGGTGCGCCGCACCGATCCCTTCGGCTTCAGCATCGTCCTGCCCGGCGAGGACTGGGAGCGGGTCGTCTTCGACGAGGAGACCCGCCAGGTCGACTACACGCCCGACGGCGGCAAGCACTTCATCCGTATCGCCGCCGACGACTCCCCCGACTTCGACGACCCGTACGAGCACCTGAGAGACCTGGACCAGCAGATAGGACAGCGGCTGGTCGACTACCGGCAGGTGGGTCTGGAGCGCCGCGTCTACCGCGACCGCAAGAGCGCGCGACTCGAGTACTCCTGGACCGCGCTGCCCAAGGACACGGAGTTCCCGGGGCCGTACCGGGCCGTCGACCAGATGTACCTCTCGCGCGACGGGGTCGAGTACGCGCTCTACATGGCGGCCCCGGCCGAGGACTGGGCCACGACGAGCAAGCAGTTCGAAACGATCCTGCAGGGGTGGCGCGAACCTCGGTAGCCGGGCGCGCTTGGCCGAATAGGCCTACCGGAGGGAACACATCCGGTGGGGCATGATGGGCCCATGGGGACCGAGGGGGAGCCCGGAACCGGGGCGGCGCGGAACAACACCCGCGTCATAGCGGGCCGTTACCGGCTGGAGGAGAGACTCGGCCGCGGTGGCATGAGCGTGGTGTGGCGGGCGACCGACCAATTACTCGGGCGTGACGTCGCCGTCAAGGAACTCCCCCTCGACGAGACGCTCTCCGCGGCGGAGGCCCGGCGGCAGCGGGACCGTACGCTCCGTGAGGCACGCGCGCTCGCCCAGTTGAGCCACCCGCACATCATCATCGTCCATGATGTCGTCGAGGACGACGAACGTCCTTACATCGTCCTGGAGTTGATCGACGGCGGATCGCTGGCCGACCGTATCGCCACGCGGGGCCCGGTCGACGCCGCGGAGGCCGCGCGCATCGGCATCGACCTGCTCGGCGCGCTCCGTGGTGCCCACGCGGCGGGTGTCCTGCACCGCGACCTCAAACCCGCGAACGTGCTGCTGGAGCGTGGCACCGACCGGGTCGTCCTCACCGACTTCGGGATCGCCCAGGTGGCGGGGGCCACCACGCTCACCGAGTCCGGTTCCTTCGTGGGCTCGCCCGAGTACACCGCCCCCGAGCGGATGTCCGGGGCCAGGACCGGCCCCGAGTCCGACCTGTGGTCGCTCGGCGCCCTGCTGTGCACGGTGCTCAGCGGTGAGTCGCCCTTCCGCCGGGACTCGATCGGCGGGGTCGTGCACGCGGTCGTGACCGATGAGATACGGCCACCCGCGCAGGCCGGGCCGATCCTGCCCGTCGTACGGGGCCTGCTGGAGCGCGACCCCGACCGACGGCTGGACGCGGACCGGGCCGAGAGAATGCTGCGGGCCTTCCGCGAGACGGGCCGCACACCGGAGTACCCGCCGCTCGGATACACCGTGACGACGGAGGCCGAAGGGCGGGCGGCCGGCAGGGCAGGGGCGGCTGGAGGAGGCGGGGCCGGGAGAGGAGCGCTCCAGGGAGGGGCCGCCGGCGGAGGGGCCGGGCGGGGGCGCCCGGCCTACGGCCTCGCCGGGGAACGCCCGGCCCGGCAGCCCACGCGGAGCGTGCTCGTGGCCGCGCTGGCCGTCGCCGCGATGGCGGGCGCCGGGGTGTCCGCGGCGGCACTGCTCCTGGACCATGACGGTGACGGGGGCGGAGGCGGAGGCGGAGGCGGCGGTACGCCGTCCAGCACGGGACCGCGGACACCCGCGAGCCAGTCTCCCGAACCCCGGCCGTCCGGTACACCACGCCCGTCCCGCACGGGCCGCCCGTCGGCCACGGTGTCTCCCACAGCGGTGTCTCCCACAGCGGTGTCTCCCACGACCGTCCCCACGGCTCCCGGCGCGTCCGTCACGGCCGGTGCGCCGTCCGATACACCGCCCGATACGCCGTCCGACGCGACGTCACCGGCCGCATAGCGGCGTAAAAAGGAGATAAGCCGCAGGCAGGGTCACGGGTCTGTGACCGGACGGTGTTCGAAGTGGCTCCGTGAGGGGTCGGCGCGATATGGATGGAGCATGAGCAGCCACGGGGGAGCCCGCCACGGTGGGGTAGACGAGCCGACGAGTTTTGATCTGCAACCGCCGGCCCCGAACCCGGACCGGGTTCCGAACCCGGCCGCGCCCATGACGCATCCCGGCAACCCGTACGCGTCCCCCACGCAGGTGGTGCCGCCGCAGCCGCACACCCCGCAGGCGCCGTCGCAGCAGCCTCCCCACGCGCCGCCGTCCTCCTCGCAGCCGTCGCAGGACCCCGGCGTCGGCCGGCTCATCGCCGGTCGTTACCGGCTGCTCTCCAAGCTCGGGCACGGCGGCATGGGCACGGTGTGGCGGGCCGCGGACGAGACGGTGGACCGTGAGGTCGCCGTCAAGGAGCCCCGCGTCCCGGATCACCTTCCCGAACGCGAACGGGCCAACGCCTTCGAACGGATGCGCCGCGAGGCCCGTGCCGCGGCCCGGCTCGACCACCCGGCGGTGGTCAACGTCCATGACGTCGCGGTCGTGGACGGACAGCCGTGGATCGTGATGGAACTGGTCCAGGGCCGCTCACTGGGCGCCGTACTGCAGGAGGAGGGCACCCTCTCCGCGCGCGAGGCGGCCAGGGTCGGACTGGAGGTGCTCGGCGCGCTGGAGGCCGCGCACGCGGCCGGCGTCCTGCACCGGGACGTGAAGCCGGACAACGTGCTGCTCGGCCGGCACGACCGGGTCGTCCTCACCGACTTCGGTATCGCCCAGATCGAGGGCGAGACCAACCTGACCGACACCGGCGGCTTCGTCGGTTCGCCCGAGTACATCGCGCCGGAGCGGGTGCTGGGCCAGCGCCCCGGCCCCGCCTCCGACCTGTGGTCCCTCGGGGTCGTGCTGTACGCGGTCACGGAGGGGGTCTCGCCGTTCCGGCGCAGCAACACGCCCGCGACACTCCAGTCCGTCCTCAATGCCGCCCCCGCGCCGCCGACCGCCGCGCAGGGGCCGCTGGCCGAGGTCATCACCGGACTGCTGCAGAAGGACCCGGTGCACCGCCCGAACGCCGCGCAGGTCCGGATGCTGCTGGAAGCCGTCGCCAACCCGCCCGCGCCCCCGCCCACGCAGGTCGTCCACACGCCGGGCATCGGCAACGGATCCGGGCCCGTGTCCGGCGGCAAGGGTGGTGTTCGAATCGGCTACAGGACGCTGGCCGGTCTGGGGGCGGCGGTCGTCGCCGGAGCGGTGGCCGCGTACCTGGTGATCGCGGACCCCTTCGCGGGGCCGCTGCCGGACGGCTGGGAGACCCACAAGGAGGAGGACGTTGCGGCGTCCGTGTCGGTGCCGAAGGGCTATCAGAGGTCCGTGCCCGACCGGAAGACGGACCAGGACCACTGGGTCAGGTACACGGACCACAGCGGCAGCATCTGGGTCGGTCTGACACTCGAGCGGAAGGCCGAGGACACCGGTAACGAGATCGAGGGTTCCGCCGACGCCGAGATGTACGACGACAACAAGCGCTTCAAGGAGACCGGCAACTACTCCCTCGACATGCCGGAGGACCCGACGACACACCCGAAGCCCAACCTCACCCACAAGGGGAAGAAGGCCGCGGAGAACACCGTCGTCTACACCACGGACGACAGCCAGAACCCCCGTCCGCGCGAGATGCGGATCTTCTACTACATGACCTCCGCCGAGGACATGTACAAGCTCACCATTAGCTACCCGGGCAAGGGCGACTTCACGGAGCGCGGGCGTGAGGTGGCGCAGACCGTGATCGACAACCTGGACATCGAGGAGTCCGCCAAGAAGTCCGCCGAGGAGCCGGTCGACGAACCCTGACCGAACAACGCCCTGATCAGCGGGTTTGTTGCCAGCGTTCACTGGCATGGTGGGTGAGCGGTCCGTGAATCTGTTACCGACGGGTACACAAAGTGTTCGGGTGGGCATACCCTGCGGCTCATGACGGACGTGCAGACCACCCGGGACACCACCGGCACCAACCCTCCGGCCCCCGCCCCGGCGGGCGCCCGCACCGCGGCCGACGTGGTCACTCCCGAACTGGTCGCCCAGCTCACCAAGGGAGTCGTCGGGTCCGGGCGGACCGCCAACCACACGCCCTTCACCGGCGAGAAGCTGGCGGACCTCCCGGAGTCGACCCCCGAGGACGTGGAGCGGGCCTTCGAGGCGGCCCGCACCGCCCAGGCCGTGTGGGCGCAGATCCCGGTACGACGGCGCGCCGCCGTTCTGCTCCGGTTCCACGACCTGGTGCTCGAACGCCAGGCCGAGGTGCTCGACCTGATCCAGCTGGAGACCGGCAAGGCCCGCCTGCATGCCCACGAGGAGGTCCAGGCCGTCGCCGTCGCCGCCCGCCACTACGGCCGCCGGGCCGCCGCGTATCTGCGGCCCAAGCGCCACGCGGGCGCCATGCCCGCCCTCACGAAGGTCACCGAGCTGCGTCACCCGCGCGGTGTCGTCGGCCAGATCGCGCCCTGGAACTACCCGCTCGAACTGTCCGTCGGCGACGCGCTTCCGGCGTTCGTCGCGGGCAACGCGGTCGTGATGAAGCCCGACACGGAGACCTGCCTCACCGCGCTCTGGGCCCGTGACCTGCTGATCGAGGCCGGGCTGCCCGCCGACGTCTTCCAGGTCGTGCTCGGCGAGGGGCCGGTCGTCGGTCCGGAGGTCGTCCGGCACGCCGACTACGTCTCCTTCACCGGCTCCACCCGCACCGGCCGAGAGGTCGCCCGGAGCGCCGCCGCCCGCCTGGTCGGCGTGTCCCTCGAACTCGGCGGCAAGAACGCCATGCTGGTCCTGGAGGACGCCGACCTGGACAAGGCCGCCGCCGGCGCTGTCCGCGCCTGCTTCTCCTCCGCGGGCCAGCTCTGCATCTCCATCGAGCGGCTGTACGTCCACGAGTCGGTCGCCGACGCCTTCCTGGAGCGCTTCGCCGCCCGGACCCGCGCGATCCGCCTCGGCACCTCCCTGAGCTACGGCGCCGACATGGGCTCCCTGGTCGGCGAACGCCAGCTGGAGGCCGTCACCCGGCACGTGGAGGACGCCGTCGCCAAGGGCGCCAAGGTGATCGCGGGCGGCACGGCCCGTCCGGACGTCGGACCGTACTTCTACGAGCCGACCATCCTCGACGGCGTCGAGGAGTCCATGACCGTCTGCGCGGAGGAGACCTTCGGCCCGGTCGTCTCCCTCTACCGCTTCGGCTCCGACGACGAGGCCGTCGAACGCGCCAACTCCACCCCGTACGGCCTGAACGCCTCGGTCTGGACGAAGGACGCCCGGCGCGGCCGCGAGGTGGCCGGCCGGCTGCGCACCGGCACGGTCAACATCAACGAGGGGTACGCGCCCGCCTACGGCAGCGTCCAGTCGCCGATGGGTGGCATGAAGGACTCCGGCCTCGGCCGCCGGCACGGCTCCGAGGGCATCCTCAAGTACACGGAGGCCCAGACCGTCGCGCACCAGCGGCTGCTGCCGATGGCTCCCTCCCTCGGCCTGGACGACGAGCGGTACGCGGAGTTCATGAGCCAGAGCCTGCGCCTGATGAAGGCATTCCGTTTCCGCTAGGCGGTGTCTTCAAATGGTCTTGGGTGGTGGATCATGGTCGGGTGATACGTCGCCATGAACTGTCGGACGCCGAGTGGGAGTTCGTCCGGCCGCTGCTGCCCGCATCGCTGCGGGGCCGCAAGCGGCTGGACGACCGCACGGTGCTCAACGGGATCGTGTGGAAGTTCCGCACCGGGACCGCCTGGCGGGACGTGCCCGAGCGGTACGGCCCGTGGGCCACGCTGCACACCCGCTTCCGCCGTTGGGCCCTGGATGGCACCTTCGAGCGGATGCTCCAGGCCGCCCAGGCCAGGGCGGACGCGGCCGGGGACATCGACTGGCTGGTGTCGGTCGACTCCACCGTCGTGCGGGCCCACCAGCACGCCGCCGGGGCCCGAAAAGGGGGCTCCGCAGCCCCGCCCTCGGACGCTCCCGAGGCGGCCTGACCAGCAAGATCCACCTGGCCTGCGATGCATGGGGTCGTCCGCTGGCCTTCACCGTCACCGGCGGCAACACCAACGACTGCACCCAGTTCACCGCCGTGATGGAGGCGATCCGGGTGCCCCGCCTCGGCCCGGGACGCCCCCGGGTGCGGCCCGATCACGTGCTGGGCGACAAGGGCTACAGCTCCAAGGCGATCCGGGCCTGGCTCAGGCGGCGGGGCATCGCCCACACCATTCCGGAGCGGGCCGACCAGGTCCGCAACCGGCTCCGCCGGGGCAGCCGCGGCGGGCGCCCGCCGGTCTTCGACCGACAGCTCTACAAGCGGCGCAACGTGGTCGAACGCTGCTTCAGCCGGCTGAAGCAGTGGCGCGGCATCGCCACCCGCTACGACAAGACCGTCGAGTCCTACCAGGCAGCCGTCACCCTTGCCTCGCTCCTGATGTGGGCGTGACATTTGAAGACACCACCTAGCCCGCCCCGCCCCGCCCCGCCCGGGCCAAGCCGGCACCGCAGCTTTCGACGAGGAGAGCACGTGTCACAGGAGAACTCCGCCCAGGAACGGAACGACGAACGCGAGGACGAAACACTGCACGACGCCGTGTACGACTACGACGTCCTCGTCGTCGGCTCGGGCTTCGGCGGTTCCGTCACGGCCCTGCGCCTGACCGAGAAGGGCTACCGCGTAGGCGTACTGGAAGCGGGCCGCCGCTTCACCCGCGACTCCCTGCCGAAGAACTCCTGGGACCTGAGGAACTACCTGTGGGCCCCCAGGCTCGGCATGTACGGCATCCAACGCATCCATCTGCTGGGCAACGTGATGGTCCTGGCCGGCGCGGGCGTCGGCGGCGGCTCCCTCAACTACGCCAACACCCTCTACGTACCGCCCAAGCCCTTCTTCGACGACCCGCAGTGGCGCGACATCACCGACTGGCAGGACGAGCTGAAGCCGTACTACGACCAGGCGCGGCGCATGCTGGGCGTGCGGCTCAACCCGACGACGACCCCGTCCGACGTGCACCTGAAGGCGGCGGCCGAGCGGATGGGCGTGGGCGACACCTTCCACATGGCCCCGGTCGGCGTCTTCTTCGGTGACGGCGAGGACGCCGACGGCACGGTGAAGGCGAAGCCGGGGCGGGAGGCGGCCGACCCGTACTTCGGTGGGGCGGGACCCTCGCGCCGGGCCTGCACCGAATGCGGCGAGTGCATGACCGGTTGCCGGCACGGCGCGAAGAACACCCTCGACGAGAACTACCTCCATCTCGCCGAGAAGGCGGGCGCGGTCGTCCATCCCATGACGACGGCCGTGTCGGTGACGGAGGACTCGCAGGGCGGATTCGCCGTCGCCGCGCTCCCCACCGACAACCGCCGCAAGGGCGGCGGGCGGACCTTCCGGGCCCGCCGCGTCGTGCTGGCCGCCGGCACGTACGGTACCCAGACACTGCTGCACCGGATGAAGGCCAACGGCCAACTTCCCCACATCTCGGACAGGCTGGGCGAGCTGACCCGTACCAACTCCGAGGCGCTGGTCGGCGCGCAGACCGACGACCGCCGCTATCGCAAGGCGACAGGGTCGCCCAAGGTCGACTTCACCCGCGGTGTGGCCATCACCTCGTCGATCCACCCCGACGAGAACACCCATATCGAACCGGTCCGTTACGGTCGCGGCTCCAACTCGATGGGCGGCCTGTCGATCCTCCAGGTCCCGTACGCTGGCGACGGTTCGGGCGCGGCCAGGGTGCTGGGCTGGCTGGGCAACGCGGCGAGGCACCCCTGGCAGATGATGCGTTCGCTCTCCAACCGGCGCTGGTCGGAGCGGACCATCATCGGCCTGGTGATGCAGTCGTTGGACAACTCCCTGACGACGTACCTGAAACCGTCCGGGGCGGGCCGCGGGCTGCTCACCGCGCGGCAGGGCCACGGTGCCGCCAACCCCAAGCAGATCAAGGCGGCCACGGAGGGCGCGTCCGCCCTGGCGGCCGAGATCAACGGGTTCGCCGGCTCCAACCTCGGCGAGCTGTCCGGCATGCCGCTCACCGCCCACTTCCTGGGCGGCTGCCCCATCGGAGCCACCCGGGACACCGGCGTGGTCGACCCGTACCACCGCCTCTACGGTCACCCCGGCATCTCGGTCGTGGACGGGGCGGCGGTCTCGGCGAACCTGGGCGTGAACCCGTCCCTGACGATCACGGCACAGGCCGAGCGGGCCATGTCGTACTGGCCCAACAAGGGCGAACCCGATCCTCGTCCGCGGCAGGGGGCGCCCTACGAGCGGCTCCAGCCGGTCGAGCCGAAGGCGCCGGCGGTCCCGGCGGACGCGTTCGGCGCGCTGAGGCTGCCGTTCCTGGGGATGCCGGCGGTGCCGCCGAAGAAGTAGCCACGGCAGCCGGGCGGTCCGGGTGATCCGGGCGGCCCCGAGAAGGGAAGAGGACCTGCGCCCCCCTCCGAGCGCAGGTCCTCTTCCCTTTGTCTGCGGCGTGCTCACGCCACCTTGCCCACGGTGTGCTTACGCCACCGCACCGGCCTTGCGGCGACGCACCACGAACACCGCACCCGCACCGGCCACGACGGCGGCACCGCCGAGGAGTCCGATCATCGGAAGCGCGGAGCTGGAACCGGTCTCGGCCAGGCTGCCGGTGACCTTCGGCGTGTCGGCGGCCGGCTTCTTGTCCGTGACGGGGGCCTTGCCGCCCACCTGCGGCTTGGTGCCGTCCGTGTTCGTACCGGCGGCCACGATCTGGAACTTGTACGACACGTCACCGTAGCCGAGGCACTCGCCGTCGCTGTCGCCGTAGATCGTCGCGCCGAGCGAGAAGCCGGCGCCGACCGGGGCGGAGGCCTTCACGTTGATCCGCATCGGGATGTTGACCTGGTAGCCGGCTTCGAGTTCGGTGCTGTAGCCGATGTAGCCGACCGCGTAGCCGCCCTCGTTGAGGTCGGCCCAGATCTCGTCCTCCGGGTCCCAGACCTGCAGCTGGACGTGCTTGCTCCGGAACATGTCCTCCCCGTACGCGTCGGGGGAGGCCCCGGCGAAGTAGTCGAGGTCCTCGAGGGTGGAGTCGGAGTTGTTCACCACGTCCAGCGAGAACTTGTGCCAGCCGCTGCCCACCGCGATCTTGCCGGGCAGACCGGAGAAGCCGACGTCGACCTTGGTGTCCTCACATATGGACGGCTCGGGGTCCGGAGTCTCGGACTCCTCCGGCTTCGACGCGCTGGGCGTGGGCTCGGGCGCGGAGGTGCTCGGGGCCGGGTCGGACTCGCTGGCCGTGGGCTCCGGCTCCTCGTCGCCGGGCTCGCCGGGCTCGTCGGGCTCGCCGGGCTCGGTGTCGCCGGGGTTGTCCGTGTCGTCGGTCGTCTCGGTGGCGGACGGCTCGGTGGACGGGTCGTCCGTCTCCGTCGGCTCGGTCTCCCCGGTCGACTCAGGGGAGGAGGCGGTCGGCGACGGGCTCGTCGGGTCGTCGGTGGCGTACGCGGCCGGAGCGGCGAGGAGCGCAGCCGGGGCGATCACTGCTGTTGCGGCCGCAACAGCCATGGCGCGGCGGAGCTTCATGAAGACCTCGGGAAGTCAGGTGTACCGCCGGTTGCGGTACGCGTCAGGGGGGAGGCCTCCGCGGTGGGGCGCGGGGATGTGGCCCGTGGTTCTGATGGGTTTGATCACCGAACCCTGTGAATGGTTGTCCTGGCTCTGACAGAAAATTTATGTGAGGTGGGTCACTCGTGCGGAGTGATCGGTGCGGGCGTACGCTCACCCTTCGATCCGCGTCGGCGGAATCCGACACTCCATGGCAGAAAGCGCGTCACCCGGTGCCCGAGCAGTCGTCCGAAGAGCCAACAAGACCTGAGTCCTCCAACCCGCCTGACGAGGTGTGGGACAAATTCTTCGAGGACAGTGAGCGCGACATCCGCGCCTCCGCCCCGAAGGAACCGTCCGCGCGGGCGCGGATGGTGACCGAGCGGCTGCGCGCCATGGACGAGGCGCAGGCCAGGTCGAACGGCGTTGGCGGAAAGCGCCGTTGGGGCCGGAACGAGCCCACCGCCCCGCCCGCCCGGCCCGAGGGATGGCGCACCGGGCCCGCCTGGCAGGAGATGAACGGCCGCACCACGCGCCGGCGCACGGGCTGGAGCGTCCTCGGCGTGCTGGTGGCCATAGCGGTGGCCGTGGTCGCCGTCGACCCGTCCGGCGCGCTCTCCCGGCTGCCCGGCGAACTCGGTGACGGGTTCGGCTCGGACGAGACGAACGGCGCCTCCGCCGCACCGCTGGCCCCCGAGAGCGCCCGTCCCACGAGCGCCCCCTCCGCGGCCCCCGCCGACATACCCACCCGGAAGCGGCCGTTCGTCGGATCTCCGGCCGCGCGGTGGGAGTCGGGAGCGGAGGCGATCCGGTTGCCGGAGGGGAAGGCGAAGGCCGTCAACGGCGTCTCCGCAGCCGCCGTCGAGGCGGCCCTGGAAGGGGCGAGGGAGTTCCTGATCACCTCGAACCTCGACCATGAGGTGATCATGGGGGCCGAGCCGAAGAAGGCGCTGGCCCTCCTCGACCCGTTGATGGGGGACTACCTGGCCGAGCTGCGCGCCGGGCTGCGCAAGCCCACGGTGGAGAACGACCCGGTGTGGGTCCTCACCCGGTTCGACCCCGACGAGGTCGAACCGGTGGACGATGTGAGGGTCCGTGGCCGTCTGACGGTCGAGTCCGTGCGCGGAACCGCCGGAAAGGCCGTGGTCAAGGGTGACTACACCTTCGTGTACGCGCTCGCCCGCCGGGGTGGGGGCGAGGTGGCCCGCGTGATCGTGCGCCGGGTGATCGAGGTGGAGGCGGTGGATCCCGCCAGGTTCCAGGCGACCGACGGACACATCTGGCTCGCCGACGTCAACAGCGAGATCGGCAACGACGACTGCCGCGAGGGTGACGGAGTGATCCGTCCGCAGTTCCTCGCCGACCTGGAAGGCGGTCCCATGCCGACGGGGGAGGAGCGGGATCCGTACGACCGGAGCCGGGGGCTGGAGGGGGCCGCCGGGGAATGCGGTGTCGTGTCCCGCACCTGACACCACGTCCCGCACGGATGCCGGCCGCGGGAGGAGGGTTCCGCCGGTCGGCCCCGGGCGTCCCCGGAGCCGGCCGTTCTCTTGGGTGACCGGGCTGCTGTCCCCTGCCGTCCGGTCACCTGTCCGGAGCGAGATCCCACGACGCACGGCACGATCCGCACGCCTCATCGCTCCGGCGAGCCACGCGTGGTTCTTTCGAGCCCGCCCCTGGCTGACACGGACACCCGTACCAACGGCGCGACCGCGGCTCCGGTCACGCGCCGTACGGGTGAGGGTGAATGCGTACATGTGTGCCGGGAACGCGGATTCAGTCGCCGGTGGCCGGCAGCGGCGGTCGGCAGCGGTGTCCGGCCGGTTCAGATCTTGCCGCGGCTCAGCTCCAGCAGGGTCATCGCGAGCGTGGTGCCCGGCTTGCCCAGGGCCTCCCTGTAGTGGCTGAGGATCTCCATCTCGCGGGAGAGGTTCACGCGCCGGCCGCCGGAGGTGATCCGTTCCCGCTGGATGACGGCCGACACGGCCATCCGTTCCTGGACCAGGCCGATGATCCGATCGTCCAGGGCGTCGATCCGCTCGCGGGCACCGGTGATCACGTCGGCGGCCTCTGCGGTGCGGGCGCCGGTCCTCTCGGCGGTCGTGCCGTCGGCGGCGGTGATGTCGGTGGTGGTCATGGCGGGGCTCCTCGGTGGATGTGTGGGATGCCCTGGAACGACCGGGTCCGAAAACGTCAGGCGCCCCGGACCTTGTCGGCCCGGGGCGCCTGGGAAGTCGCTTGTCAGTTGCTCAAGCAGCACGACCATGGCAGCCGGTGGGCCGGTTGCCATAGGTAAAGAGGAAAGCCGAGAAGGCCGTGTGCGTGAACATGGGTCCCAGTATGCCGCGCCCGCCCCGGCCGTCCAACCCGGGTCGCATGGTGAGACGGGCCCCGGCCGTGCGCGGCTGCGGGAGCCAGGGGAGGGCCGCATGTCCACCGGCTAGAATCGGAAGACACCAGACCCGCCCACCGCCGGAAGGCACCTCGTGTCATCAGCGACTTCCGCTGCCAACGCGCCCGACACCGTCCTGGTCGTCGACTTCGGCGCGCAGTACGCCCAGCTCATCGCCCGTCGCGTCCGCGAGGCGCGGGTCTACAGCGAGATCGTGCCGAGCACCATGCCGGTCGCGGAGATCCTCGCCAAGAACCCGGCGGCGATCATTCTCTCCGGCGGCCCCTCGTCGGTGTACGAGGAGGGCGCCCCCACCGTCGACCGCGCGCTCTTCGAGGCCGGTGTCCCGGTCTTCGGCATGTGCTACGGCTTCCAGCTCATGGCGCGGACCCTGGGCGGCCAGGTGGACAACACCGGCGCCCGTGAGTACGGCCGTACGGAGCTGCACGTCTCCAAGTCGTCCTCCACCCTCTTCGAGGGCACCCCGGACGAGCAGGCCGTGTGGATGTCGCACGGCGACGCCTGCTCCGCGGCCCCCGAGGGCTTCGCCGTCACGGCCTCCACGGACGTCGTCCCGGTCGCCGCCTTCGAGAACGACGAGAAGAAGCTCTACGGCGTCCAGTACCACCCCGAGGTGATGCACTCCACGCACGGGCAGCAGGTGCTGGAGCACTTCCTGTACCGGGGCGCGGGCCTGAGCCCGAGCTGGACCACCGGCAACGTCATCGAGGACCAGGTCGCCGCCATCCGTGAGCAGGTCGGTGACCGGCGTGCCATCTGCGGTCTGTCCGGCGGGGTGGACTCCGCCGTCGCCGCGGCCCTCGTCCAGAAGGCCATCGGTTCGCAGCTGACCTGCGTGTACGTCGACCACGGCCTGATGCGCAAGGGCGAGACCGAGCAGGTCGAGAAGGACTTCGTCGCCGCGACCGGCGTGCAGCTGAAGGTCGTGGACGCGTCGGAGCGGTTCCTGACCGCGCTCAAGGGCGTCTCGGACCCCGAGGAGAAGCGGAAGATCATCGGCCGCGAGTTCATCCGGGTCTTCGAGCAGGCCCAGGCCGAGATCGTCGCGGACGCGGGCCCGGCCGTGGAGTTCCTGGTCCAGGGCACCCTCTACCCGGACGTCGTCGAGTCCGGCGGGGGCACCGGCACCGCCAACATCAAGTCCCACCACAACGTGGGCGGTCTGCCCGAGGACCTCGAGTTCAAGCTGATCGAGCCGCTGCGCCAGCTGTTCAAGGACGAGGTCCGGATGGTCGGCCAGGAACTCGGCCTGCCCGAGGAGATCGTCCAGCGGCAGCCGTTCCCCGGCCCGGGACTCGGCATCCGCATCGTCGGCGAGGTGACCAGGGAGCGGCTCGACCTGCTGCGCGAGGCCGACGCCATCGCCCGCGAGGAGCTCACCGCGGCAGGCCTCGACCGGGACATCTGGCAGTGCCCCGTGGTCCTGCTCGCGGACGTCCGCAGCGTCGGTGTGCAGGGCGACGGCCGCACCTACGGCCACCCCGTCGTCCTGCGCCCGGTGTCCTCCGAGGACGCGATGACCGCCGACTGGTCGCGGCTGCCGTACGACGTCCTCGCGAAGATCTCCACCCGCATCACCAACGAGGTGCGGGACGTCAACCGCGTCGTCCTCGACGTGACCTCCAAGCCGCCGGGGACCATCGAGTGGGAGTAGCCCCTGTTCGGGCAGCCCCTGTTCGGAGGGGACTCACGTCCGTTTGAGCGTGCGCACCGGCTCACCGGGCTTCCAGACCTGGAGGACGAGATACGTCTCGTCCTCCACGTAGGTCCGTACGACCTCCGTCAACTCGGTGCGGAAGAGGTGGAACGGCTCCGGCGGTTCCACCTCTTCGGCGTACTCGCTCCTGGTGTCCGCGTCGTCGACCTCGAACGCGCGCCCGCTGATCCGGACGTCCCCGCCGCCCATGCCCGTGCCCGCCCCCGGGTTCGCCTGGAGCGCGAAGCGCGGGTCGCGGCGCAGGTCGAGTGCCTTGAGCGAGTCCGGCATCATGCCGAGCCACAGCTCACCGTTCAGAAAGCGCACCTCCAGGCCGGTGGTGCGCGGCGCCCCGTCCTTGCGCAGGGTCGCGAGGACGTGGTGGGTGTGCGCGCGGAAGCGCTCCTCCACGGTCTTCGCGAGATCGGGTTCGGCGGAGGTGAAAGCCCCCCAGTTCGTGTTCACGGGGTTCGTGTCCATGGGCCGAGTGTGGCGCGGATACCGGACACCTCGTGTCGGGTATCCGCGGTGTCCTCCGGATGGAGCAGCAGGCGCCGTACGGCGGTCGGCCACAGCCGGCCACAGCCGGCCACAGCCGGCCACGGGGGGAATCTCATGGCCGGGTCAACATGACGCCTCGGACTTCACCCACTGACCGGACCTGCCGAGTGGGGAGGGTCGGACGTAGGGCACAATTCGCAGTCGTTGCCGGGGAGTTGCGTGCACCGATTGTGATCTTCAACGTGTGCGCGGACATGGGAAAGGCGGGCTTCGGGCGTGGCGGTGCAGGAGGCGAACCCCACCGGGACGGGGTATGGCACGGACGTGGGCGCCCACGAGGGCGGCTGCGCCTGCGGGGACTGTCCGCACGGGGTGCGTGAGGGGCACCGGCGCGCGGTCGCCGCGTTCCTGCTGAAGCGGGAGGAGTTCGCGGCCGGGCAGGGGCTGCCCGCGGCGGTCGCCCACTCGGCGTCCGCCTCCCGCCAGTGGGTCTCGGAGGAGCTGGCGCAGGCCGCGGAACTCGTGGCCGAGCGCGGCCGGGCCGAGGGCGCGGCCTGGCTGGCGCGCCTGTGGCGTCGGACGGCGGTCGTGGTGTGGGCGGCGGTCGTGCTGCTGCTTCTGGGCCAGGCGCTCACGGCGATCGGCGCGGGCTGGAGTGCCGCCCGCACGGCAGGGTTGCTGGCCGCGCTGGTGGTGGCCGGCGCGCTGACCGCCGCTTCGTGGTTCCACCGGGCACGGGGCGGGGTGCTGGCGCCGGTGATCGGGGAGGACAACCGTCTTTCCACGTCCCGCGTGGTGGCGGCCTCCTGGGTGCTGCTCCTGGCGTACGCGGTGCTGGTCCTGGTGGGGCAACTGGCGGTCGCCTCCGAGCACCGGGATCGCGACGCGCTGATCGCGGGACTGGAACTGGCCCGCGGTGTGGGCGTGGTGACCGTACTCGCCGTGGTGTGCGGGATCGCCGTGGTGGTGCGGCGGGTGGTCGGACTTCGTGTGCAGGGGCAGCGGCTGCAGAAGGTGCGTGCGGACCGGCCCCGGGCGGCCGATCTGCTGACCGACGACGCGGGACGGGGCTGCTTCGCCGACATCCAGTACGTCGTGATCAGCGCCGTCGCGCTGGTGTTCGCGGCGGTGCGACTGGCGCGGCGGCCGGACCAGTTGCCCGATCTGCCGTGGGGGCTCGCGGTGGTCGTACTGGTGTCGGCGGCGACCTATCTCGCGGGCAAGTACGCGGAAGGCGGTCGGCCGGTCATCCTTTCGGTGGTACGGGCGCGGGAGGCCGGGGACCTGGACGCGCCGATCCGGACCGGCGACGACATCGAGATCCGGGGCACCGGCTTCGTTCCGATGGGCGCGCAGGGAGCCGACCGGCTGGCCCGGATGGTGGTCCGGGTGGGAACGGTGCACGTCCATGTGCCGCTGGTGCCGGTGAGGGGCGGTTTCGACAACCCGACGGACGCCCTGCTGACCGTTCCGGTCCCGGCGGAGGTGGAACCGGGGCGGGTGGAGGTGCAGGTCGTCACGGCAGCCGGGGTGGAGACGAACCGGTACGCGATCGACGTGACGGACTAGCCGGACCGGTCGGTGTGGCCGAGCCGAGTGGCCGAGTGGCCGAGGTGACGTTCCGAAAAATCGGGGCGGTAATGGATTGATCCGGCCTTGATTGTCGTACGTATGGTCTGTCGAGGGGGTCTCGGTACGGCGGCGAGAGGCGGCAGACGGCGATGACTCACGGTATGCGCACGGATACGTACAGCCCTCACTTCGGCGGCAGCAGGAACTGGCGGGACACCGCCACGCGGTACGCACTCCTTCCTCTGCGGATCTTTCTGGGCGTCACCTTCATCTATGCCGGACTGGACAAACTCACCGACAGCGCGTTCATGAAGGACGCCGGGGCAGGGTCGATCGGCGACATGATGCGTGCCGTCCGCGACTCCTCGGCCATTCCCGTGCTGGTCGACATGGCCCTGGAGAATCCCGTCGCCTTCGGTTACGCCATCGCTTTCGGCGAGTTGGCCGTCGGCATCGGAACCCTCATCGGTCTGCTCGCCCGGCCGGCCGCCCTCGGCGGCGCGCTGATCTCCCTCAGCCTGTGGCTGACGGTGAGCTGGGCCGCCGAACCGTACTACTACGGAAATGATCTTCCCTACCTCATGGGCTGGATTCCGCTGGTGCTGGCAGGTGCTCCCCTGCTCTCCGTGGACGCCGCCCTCCGGGGGCGCCGGCGACGGCGGGTGAGCGACTACCGGTAGGGCCCGTCCCCTCCGCGGCGAAAGTGCCGGTCCGGCTGCCGGCCGCCTTCGTCAGGTCGGTGACTTCGCGTGGCTCGCCCGGTCGCCGGACCGTCTGTGCCGGCGTATCAGGCCCGTCACGCCGCCCACCGCTGCGGCCAGGCACAGGCCGCCCGCGACGACGGGGAACACGACGAACCACGGGGCGTCCCAGGCGTCGCCCGCGTCTCCTGCGTAGAGCACGCCGGCGAGAGCGAGGAAGGCGCCGGCGACCAGCCTGCCGGGCTGGAACTCATGACGTAGCACGGCTCACCTCCACCTGTCCGGCGCCGACCTGGAGGTCCAGGTCGAGCGTGCCCGCCTTCTTGACGCCCGCGGGCGGAGCCAGGGTCGCCTCCTTGCGCTTGTCGGGCGCCACGTCCACGTCCTTCCGCGGGTCGCCCGGCAACTGGATGTCGCCCAGCCCGACCTGGATGTTCAGCCGCACGGTCACGTTCTCGGGCACGATCACGTGGATGCGGCCCAGGCCGACGTTCGCCCGCGTCGACACGGTCTGCCCCTCGGCCACTCGCACCTTGGACAGATCGAGGGTGCCGCTCCCCGTGCCCAGGTCGTACGCCGGGCGTATCTGTGCGACCGAGGCGGGTTCCCAGCTGGTGCGCGTCCACTCGGTGCCGATGTCCTTGGGCACGGCCGCGGAGGCGGCCAGCAGCCCCGCGGTGATGACCGCCAGGATGATCGACCCCGCTCCGGTGCGGCCCAGGAACGCGCTGACCGCCACACCGAGGCCGAAGACGGCGAGCGCGCACGCGAGACCGGTCTGCAGGCTGGTGCCGAGCGGATGCTCCTGCCACGTCAGGCCCGTGCCCAGGCCGGCCGCGAGCAGGGCGAGCAGGAACACCCAGCCGCCGATCCCGCGGGGCCCTCGCGGCTTGGCCGGCCGCGGGTGCGGGGCGCGCGCGGCGCCGCGGCCGGAACCGTGGGGGTCGAGGCGGACGTCGACCACTGCGGCGATGTCCAGGTCGCGGGAGTTCCCCGGGCCCCACAGATAGCCCGTACCGCCGATGTGTGTGCCGTCCTTGACGATGGGATCGCGCCACCAGGAGGAGTAGGCGGCGGGAACCGGCGGCGCCTGGGGCTCCGGCGGGGCGTCGGCGGCGGCCTGGGCGGCGAGGGGGTCGGGGCTGGGGGCACCGCGGTGCCGGGACCAGTACCCGGCACCGGAGAGCAGCAGGGAGAGCATCACGGCGAAGCTCAGCACCCCGCCGTTGTTCAGCATGGTGAGGAAGACGCCGCAGCCGACCAGCGCAAAAAGTATCGCCGCCAGCGTGTGGCCGCCGACCCGGCCGGTCAGCAGTCTGCGCATCTCGTTCTCCTCCTCGCCCTCGTACGGGACGAGGAGCCAGGCGAAGCCGTAGAAGATGAGGCCGACGCCGCCGGTGGCGGAGAGCACCGCCAGCGTGATGCGGAAGATCACCGGGTCCATGTCGCACTGCCGGCCGAGCCCGGAGCACACCCCACCGATCATCTGGTGCCGGCGGTCACGCCGGAAACGGTGCGGAGGCTCGGGCACGCCCGCCTCGCCGGGCGGCTGCGGGGCCCCGCCGGAAGCGGCCTCTCCGACCGCGCCGGAGCCGGGCCCCGGGCCCGGCGCGGCGTGCTGGTGATCTGTCATGAGTCCCATGGTGACGGGCGAGCCGCCGTGACGGCAGTCGGGACGACCCTGGCCGGACCCTGATATCGGCCCTGAGGGGTGGCCGGGGGAGTGTGCGAGGTGCCCGGACCCGGAGATCAGGGGAGTCTCCGGGATCGACCCTGATGCCCCGGAACCGGGGACCGTGTGACCATCGTTGACATGTCGGAAGCCGCAGCAGCGCCACTCGTCGAGCCGCGGCCGCCGCGCAAGCTCTACCGCAGCGGTGACGGACGCTGGCTCGGTGGTGTGGCGCGGGGGCTCGCCGGACACCTCGGTCTGCCCGTGATCTGGGTACGGCTCGTGTTCGTCGGCCTGTTCATGGCCGACGGCCTCGGCGCGCTGCTGTATGCCGCGTTCTGGTTCTTCGTACCGCTCGGCGTCGGCGGTGTGGACGCGCAGAAGCCGCCCCCGCTGGTCGGGACCGAGACCTCTCCGGACGGCCGGCGCAGACTCGTCACCCGCAGACCGGACAAGGGCCAGATCGTCGCCCTGCTCCTCATGGTCGTCGTGGCCATGGGCTTCGTCGGCAATGTGAACCTGTCCAACGGCGCCAGGGCCTATCTCTGGCCGACCGTGCTGGTCGGCGCGGGCGTCGCCCTGGTCTGGCGGCAGGCCGACAACGCGCGCCGGGCCCGCTGGGTCGAGGTCGGCAGCCGCCGCCGTACGGTCACCCTGCTGCGGGGCGGCGCCGGCGTCCTGCTGGTCACGGCGGGTGTGTCGGGCATCTTCGTCCTGCGGGGCTCCGGCACTCACCTCGCATCGGTGCTTCAGGCGGCCCTCGCGGTCCTCGTCGGGATCACACTCCTCGCCGGCCCCTACCTCGTGCGCATGACCCAGGACCTCTCCGAGGAACGGCTGATGCGCATCCGTGCCCAGGAGCGCGCCGAGGTCGCCGCCCACGTCCACGACTCGGTGCTGCACACCCTCACCCTGATCCAGCGCAACGCCGAGAGCCCGGGGGAGGTGCGCCGCCTCGCCCGCGCCCAGGAGCGCGACCTGCGCAACTGGCTCTACAAGCCCGAGGGCACCGGCAAGGACGAGGACGACGAGCCCACCACTCTCGCCGAGGCCGTGCGGCGCAACGCCGCCGAGGTGGAGGACAAGCACGGCGTCCCCATCGAAGTCGTCGTCGTCGGCGACTGCCCGCTGGACGAGAAGATCGGCCCGCAGATGCAGGCCGCGCGCGAGGCTATGGTGAACGCGGCCAAGTACGGTGGCGAAGGGGGTGCCGTACAGGTCTACGCCGAAGTCGAGGGAAGGACGGTCTTCGTGTCCGTCCGGGACCGCGGCCCCGGCTTCGACCTCGACTCGATACCCGCCGACCGCATGGGTGTCAGAGAATCGATCATCGGCCGCATGGAGCGCAACGGCGGCACGGCGCGGCTGCGCGCGGTGCCGGACGGCGGCACGGAGGTCGAGCTGGAGATGGAGAGGGCGGAGAAAACGTCATGAGCGAGCCCACCGAGCCGAACGGAACGGCGGGACCGGCCGACGGCGCCGGACGTCATGTGCGTGTCGTCCTCGTCGACGACCACCGCATGTTCCGCACGGGCGTCCAGGCCGAGATCGGCCGGACCGAACAGACCGGCGTCGAGGTGATCGGCGAGGCCGCGGACGTCGACCAGGCGGTCACGGTCATCACCGCGACCCGGCCAGAGGTCGTCCTCCTCGACGTGCACCTGCCCGGTGGCGGAGGCGTGGAAGTGCTCCGCCGCTGTGCCCCGTTGATGGGCAACACCGAGCAGCCGGTCCGCTTCCTCGCGCTCTCGGTCTCGGACGCGGCGGAGGACGTGATCGGCGTGATCCGGGGCGGCGCCCGCGGATACGTGACCAAGACGATCACCGGGACCGACCTGGTCGACTCGATCTTCCGGGTCCAGGAGGGCGACGCCGTCTTCTCCCCCCGCCTGGCCGGCTTCGTCCTCGACGCCTTCGCCTCGACCGACGCCCCGCCGGTCGACGAGGACCTCGACCGCCTCACCCAGCGTGAACGCGAAGTGCTGCGACTGATCGCCCGCGGCTACGCGTACAAGGAGATCGCCAAGCAGCTCTTCATCTCCGTGAAGACGGTCGAGTCCCACGTCTCGGCGGTCCTGCGCAAGCTCCAGCTCTCCAACCGCCACGAACTCACCCGCTGGGCGACGGCCCGGCGCCTGGTGTGACCGCCCGGTGGGCACCGCTGCGATCACTCCGTTCCTGACCTGTCACAGCGAAGGCCGAGCGAATCTCGTCGAAGGCTGAGCGCCGAGCGGGTCGGGACCGGACGGGCAGAAACAGGGTGACGTGCTCGCACCGCACATGGCGAGCGCTGTGCACGCCGGTGAACCTGATGTCCGGGCTCCGTGTTCTCCCGCGGTAGGGCCCCCGGAGTTCTACCGCGGATCCCTGCGCATGCACCACGTGCGGGGGCCGAAGCCGGGGAGCAGGACCTCGGCTGTGACCTTGAAACCGAGGCGCTCGTAGAACGTCACGTTCCGCTCGCGGGAGGTTTCCAGGAACGCCGGGCACTCGGCGCGTTCGGCTGCCTTGATGCCGGGGATCAGCACCGCGGTACCAAGGCCCCGCCCCTGGGCTCCGGGGGTGACTCCCACCGTGCTGAGGAACCACGCCGGCTCCTGCGGTCGATACGGAGCAACGGCCTGCTCTGCGGACTCGTAGGCGGCCGTCCGGTCACCGGTGAGATCGCCGAGCAGTGGGCCGATCTCGGCGAACGAGGGCGAGGGGTCCTGGTCAGGAGTGGTCCAGACAGCGACGGCGCGGCCCGCGTCGGCAACCCACACGCGGCCGTACACCATCCCGATGCGGGTCAGGCAGAGTTCTTGGAAACGCCGGATGCGGGCCTCGTGGTTGTCCGCGGCGATCACGTGCCGGGTGAAGGGATAGTCGACGAAGGCCCGGGTGAGGGTGTCGACCGCGGTGGGGACGTCGGCATCGGTGATGGGACGTACGTCAGGGGCGTCCTGGTGCTGTGGCATGCCGATTGAACGATCTTGACGGCAGGCGAATTCCTGGTCAGAGGTCGGGCGGCGAGGCAGGCAGCGGGCGCCGCGTACGAGGCGAGGACGTCACCAAAGACCCGGTCCGTCTGGTCTCACGCGGCTCGGGCGCTCAGCCTTCGCTGTGACGGATCACGCTGGGACCGGTGGGAGGAGGGCTGCATGCTGCTGCGTTTTCGTATGGCGAACGTACAGTCACTGCGCGACGACGCGTGAGTGCCACCTCGAACCAAACCGTCTTGCCGACGCCGGACTTGCGTAGCTCCGCACCCCAGTCGTCCGCCAGCGTTTCCACCAAGGCGAGGCCTCGGCCCGACTCGTCGTCCGGGCAGGCTGTGGCCGGGGACGGGAGCGTGTCGTTCGCGTCGGTAACCGTGATGCGGAGGCGGTCGTCCGTGAGTTCGCAGCGGGCCCGGATCTCGCGGCCGGCCGGGACCTTCGCGTGGCGGTAGGCATTGGTCATCAGCTCGCTCAGGAGGAGTTCCGCAGTGCCCGTCACGTCCTGCGGCAGCTCCCAGGACGCCGCCTGTCCGCGGAACAGCGCGCGTGCCCTGCCCACGCTTCTCGCGTGACGCGGCAGGCGCCACTCGATGTCCCTCGGGGCCGTCGTCGGCAGCGGAAGTCGCGGGCTCTGCATGCGCTGTTCATCCCTTGCGTCGAACTTCTGACGTTTCGTGGGATCACGGTCTCGGCCCGCGCACAGCCTCGCGAGGAGCGACGTGGGTACAGCACGTGGTTGTCCCCACCCTGGACCCGGCGGAGGTGCGTGTGCCGACCGAAGTGAACTCCCAGCCGCCCGTGGCCTGGCGGTACTGCGGAAGCCAGATCAAGGTCCGGGACTCGAAGCTCGGCCCCCGGATCTGCGGTTTGCCGTCGCCGGTGATGCCTGGGCCGCGTTTGTGGCGTACACCCGCACCGGAGCTTGAGATTCGAGGAACGGGCGCTGAGGCTGGAGCGGCGATGTCCAGGGCGCCGTACAGAAGGCTCCGTCGGTCCCCGCGGCCCGTGCCTTGGTCCTAGCCCGCGAAGCCGTCCTGGTTGCCCGCGACCGCCGACGGCCGGCCACAGCCCTGCAGCCGTAGCCGTCGCATCGGGCCGGTGTCGGGCGTGGGGTGGGGGCTGGTTAGGCTCCGGCTCATGGACGTACTCATCCACATATTTGTCGGACTGCACATCATCGGTATCGCCTCGTTGCTCGGTGGGTTCCTCACCCAGATGAAGGCCATGGGGCAGGGAACCGCCCGCTTCGTGCCCGCGATGCTGCACGGCGCGCTGACGATGCTGGTCACCGGTGTGGTCCTGGTCGGGCTCAACGAGGCGCAGAACCATTCCGTCGACCACATCAAGATCGGCGTCAAGCTGGCCCTGCTGATCGTGATCCTCGGCCTGGTCTACGTGAAGCGGGACGACGAGAAGGTGGACAAGGGCCTGTTCGGGCTGGTCGGGTTGCTGACCACGGCGAACATCTTCATCGCCGTGCTCTGGACCTGACAAAGGCCGACAGGGGGCCGGACGTGATCGAGGCCCGCGCGGAGGCCGCCGCGCCGACGGCGACCGTCAGCCAGACGGCCACCGCGACCCACAGCAGCACCCGCCCCAGGCCATCGAGCCACGGGACACCGAGGGCGGCGGACGCGGAGAGCGTCGCCGCCGCCGTCATGCCGAGGGGGAACACGGTCGCCCAGCGCCGTGTGTCGTAGGCCGGCCGCGGTCGGACGGCCTCGGCGGCCAGCAGTACCGCGTACCAGGCCAGGTCGAGCACCAGCAGGGCGACGGTCGTCAGGCGCAGGACACCGAGGTCGTCGTCGTTCCACAGATACAGCCGGGCGCTGTCGGCGGTGAGCAGCTCGGCCCCGGCGAGCGCCGAGATGGCGATGGCACCGCCCGCGAGCCAGTGGTCCCCGGCTCCCTCGAGCACCTGCCGCGCGTCGAAGCGGAACAGGGCGAGCCCGTAGAGCACCAGCCCGGACCAGAACAGCACCAGCGCCACCCGCGCGAGCCAGGCCGCCGACTCGGCGGCGGCGAGCGTGGCGCCCAGGACGGCGAGCCCCTGCGCGGCCACGCAGGCCAGGAACACGGAGCCGGGCATGCGCGGCCGCCAGCGTCGTACGACGAGGACGAGCAGCACCGGCCAGAGCACCGTGGCCAGCGCGAGCAGCGCTCCGGCCAGGGGGTCGTGGCCGAGCGCGGACATCCGCGCGCCGAGCACGGTCGTCGCGGCGACCGCGGTGAGCGAACCCGGAGTCGTTGCCTCCGACACCCACCGCTCCCGTTCCCGCAGCAACCGCAGGACGAACTCCGCCGCCAGCCCCAGCCAGGCGGCGCAGGCGAGCACGAGGAAGACCAGGGAGAGAGGATCTCCCACCCCGCCAGCTGCAGGGCCACGGACACGATGCCGGTCGCCAACACGGCGGAGCCGGACGCCGGGGAACGCTGCGCCCACCAGGCGCGGAAGGGGGAGGGGGTGGGGGCGGGCATGGGGCGATGTTAGAAGAACCCGCCGCGCGCGAGGGCGCGGCAGGCCGTGGGTCGGACCGCGGGTCGGAGCGTGGGTCAGGCCGGGCGGACCACGCTGTGGATCGACGACTCGCCGTCGTAGAAGACCGACTCCTCGCGGACGTAGGTGCCGGGCTTCGGCGCGTGGATCATCATGCCGTTGCCGACGTAGACGCCCACATGCGTGAGGTCGTCGTAGAAGAAGACGAGGTCGCCGGGCTGTGCCTGGGACAGCGGGACCGTGGTTCCGGCGTCGACCTGGTCGTAGGTGGTGCGGGGAAGGGTGACGCCGGCGGCCTTCCAGGCGGCCTGGGTGAGGCCGGAGCAGTCGTAGGAGCCGGGACCGGTGGCGCCCCAGACGTAGGGTTTGCCGATCTGCGCACGGGCGAAGGCGAGGGCCTTCTCGGCCTTGACGGCGTACGAGGAGTCCGCCGAGGCCGACGGGGACGTTGACGGCGGGGCCGACGGGGCGGTCGTCGAGCCGGAGGAGTCGGAGGAGCCGGATGTGCCGACCGTGCCGGAGGCGTCGGACGTGCCGCTCTCCTGCCGGGCCTCCTCCTCGGTCTTCTGCTGCTCCGCCTGCTGCCGGGCGAGCCCGGCGGCCTTGCGGGCGGCCTCTTCCTGCTTCTTCTCCTCGGCCGCCGCGAGCCGCGCCTTCTCCTCGGCGTCCAGCTTCGACAGCAGCTCGCGCGCGGTGCTGAGCTTCTTCTGGACGGTGGCCTTCGCGGTCTTCAGATCGTTCTGCGACTCGGTGAGCGTCTCGAGGCTCTCGGTGGCCTCCTGCCGCTTCTCCATCGTCTCGGACTGCTTGGTGACGTAGTCGTCGACCGCTTCCTTCTGGCGGCCGGTCATCCGGTCCATCAGCTGGTTCTGATCGAAGAAGTCCTGCGGGGAGTCCGCGAGCAGGAAGGTCGCCGTGTCCGGGACGCCCGCGCCGGTCCGGTACTGGGCGGCAGCGAAGGAACCCAGTTTCTCCCGCGCCTCATTGAGCGTCTGGGTGCGCTGGGCCACGTCGTCGAGGAGGGTGTCGACGCGCTTGCGCTGCTTGGTGGTCCTCTCCTTGGCCGCGTTGTACTTCTCGGTCGCCGACTCCGCCTGGCGGTACAGGTCGTCGACCTTCTTCTCGACCTCCTCCAGACTCGGCCGGCCGTCGTCCGAGGGGGCGGCGTCGGCGGTCTGGGACAGCAGGGCGACGGAGGTCAGGGCCGCCGTGGCGAGGGCGGGGGTCCGTTTGCCGGCCCCGCGCGTACCGGGGGTGCTCGACTTGCGGTGCGACGCCAAGGGAGGCGACTCCTTCCAACGTTCCGCCTGCGGGGCGGCGGCAGGGGGTTTCCGGGCCGTCATCGCTCCGGGGAGGGCCAGGGACCGGCTGCCGCGACGGCGGTGACGGACTCGGCGGAGGCCGCTCGGCCCGGCGGGGTTCGCCGGTGGGGGACGCGCGGCCCGCCCGAACCGTAGCCAACTCATGTGGCTCGTGTGAAGGTTGATGGGTGATATGCCCGATACGTTTTCGTGACCTTCTTCGTCACGTCACCCAGGGTGAGACCGCGATGCTGGAGGGTGGGGGCGCGGTGCGGGGCGATGTTCTCGGGGTGGCCACGGCTTGTCGGTGGGGCGGCCTAGACTCGGAGAGCGATGAGCAGCCTCTTTGACGACAGCTTCCTGGCGGACCTCCAGGCCCAGCGGGGCCCTGTGGACGAACCCCCGCCGC
Organism: Streptomyces sp. TE5632; assembly: GCF_054061295.1. Lineage (NCBI taxonomy): Bacteria > Bacillati > Actinomycetota > Actinomycetes > Kitasatosporales > Streptomycetaceae > Streptomyces > Streptomyces sp. TE5632. Next base: position 3,368,764 of record NZ_JBSSEA010000003.1, read on the forward strand.
CACCCGAGGACGATCATGTGCCGGAGGAGGTTCCGGACGATCTGTTCGGCGGGAAGTTCGACGTGCCGCCGGACCGGGACACCCACTACCGCGACGGTGCCCCGCGCCCGGTGCTGGACCCCACCGCCCTCCTGGAGGGGCTGAACGACAACCAGCGCGCCGCCGTCACGCACTCCGGTTCCCCGCTGCTCATCGTGGCTGGCGCCGGCTCCGGCAAGACCCGGGTGCTCACGCACCGCATCGCGCACCTGCTCGCCGCGCGGAGCGTCCACCCGGGCCAGATCCTCGCGATCACCTTCACCAACAAGGCCGCCGGCGAGATGAAGGAGCGGGTCGAGCAGCTCGTCGGCCCGCGCGCGCACGCGATGTGGGTCATGACGTTCCACAGCGCGTGTGTGCGCATCCTGCGTCGCGAGAGCAAGAAGCTCGGCTTCACGTCGTCGTTCTCCATCTACGACGCGGCCGACTCCAAGCGCCTCATGGCCCTGGTCTGCCGTGACCTGGACCTCGACCCGAAGCGCTATCCGCCCAAGTCCTTCAGTGCCAAGATCAGCAATCTGAAGAACGAGCTGATCGACGAGGAGGACTTCGCCGCGCAGGCGGCCGACGGTTTCGAGAAGACCCTCGCCCAGGCCTACGCGCTCTACCAGTCGCGGCTGCGCGAGGCCAACGCGCTCGACTTCGACGACCTGATCATGACGACGGTCAACCTGCTGCGCGCCTTCCCGGACGTCGCCGAGCACTACCGCCGCCGTTTCCGGCACGTCCTGGTGGACGAGTACCAGGACACCAACCACGCCCAGTACGCACTCGTGCGCGAGCTGGTCGGCACCTCCGAGCACCCCGCCGACGTACAGCCGGGCGCGCACGACCTGCCGCCCGCCGAACTGTGCGTGGTGGGCGACGCCGACCAGTCGATCTACGCCTTCCGCGGCGCGACGATCCGCAACATCCTCCAGTTCGAGGAGGACTACCCGAGCGCGACGACGATCCTGCTCGAGCAGAACTACCGCTCCACGCAGACGATCCTCAGCGCCGCCAACGCCGTCATCGAGCGCAACGAGTCCCGCCGACCCAAGAACCTGTGGACCAACGCGGGCGCCGGCGCGCAGATCACCGGGTACGTCGCCGACACCGAGCACGACGAGGCCCAGTTCGTCTCCGACGAGATAGACCGCCTCACGGACGCGGGCGAGGCCAAGGCCGGGGACGTCGCCGTCTTCTACCGCACCAACGCCCAGTCCCGTGTCTTCGAAGAGATCTTCATCCGGGTCGGCCTGCCCTACAAGGTCGTCGGAGGCGTCCGCTTCTACGAGCGCAAGGAGGTCCGGGACGTCCTGGCCTACCTGCGGGTGCTCGCCAACCCCGAGGACTCGGTGCCGCTGCGCCGCATCCTCAACGTCCCCAAGCGGGGCATCGGCGACCGTGCGGAGGCCATGATCGACGCGCTCTCCCAGCGCGAGAAGATCAGTTTCCCGCAGGCGCTGAGGCGCGTCGACGAGGCGTACGGCATGGCCGCGCGTTCCACCAACGCGGTGAAGCGGTTCAACACGCTGATGGAGGACCTCCGTACGATCGTCGAGTCCGGCGCGGGCCCGGCGACGGTCCTGGAGGCGGTCCTCGAACGCACGGGCTACCTCGCCGAGTTGCAGGCCTCCACCGACCCGCAGGACGAGACCCGGATCGAGAACCTCCAGGAACTCGCCGCCGTCGCCCTGGAGTTCGAGCAGGAGCGGGGGGAGGGCGAGTCGGTCGCGCTGTCCGACTTCCTGGAGCAGGTCGCCCTGGTCGCCGACTCCGACCAGATCCCCGACGAGGACGAGGACGGCTCCGGCGTCATCACCCTGATGACCCTGCACACCGCCAAGGGCCTGGAGTTCCCCGTCGTCTTCCTGACCGGCATGGAGGACGGCGTCTTCCCGCACATGCGCGCCCTCGGCCAGACCAAGGAACTGGAGGAGGAGCGACGCCTGGCGTACGTCGGCATCACGCGCGCGCGTGAGCGGCTGTACCTCACCCGGTCGACGCTGCGCAGCGCCTGGGGGCAGCCCTCGTACAACCCGCCCTCGCGTTTCCTGGAGGAGATCCCGGCCACCCATCTGGAGTGGAAGCGGACGGGTGCGAGCTCCCCGGTGTCCTCCGGACCGGTGTCCGGGGTGGCGGCCTCACTCTCGTCGTCCCGCTCCCGCTCGGCGGCGTCGGGCGCGTCCGGCTTCGCCACACGCCGGGCCGCCGAGAAGCCGGCGGTGTCGCTGGCGGTCGGGGACCGTGTCACGCACGACCAGTTCGGGCTCGGCACCGTCGTCGCGGTGAAGGGCACGGGCGGCAACGCCGAGGCGACGATCGACTTCGGGGACACCAAGCCGAAGCGGCTGCTGCTGCGGTACGCGCCGGTCGAGAAGCTGTAGCCGGGAGCCGGGAGCCGGGAGCCGGGAGCCGGGAGCCGGGAGCCGGGAGCCGGGCCGTCCGGCGTCGGGCGGTGGCCCCCGCTGTCGCCGGGCGGCGGGGGTGGGCTACGTCGGGTCGAGGCCGTGGCTGCGGAACCACGCCAGCGGGTCGATCGCCGAGCCGCCGCCCGGGCGGACCTCGAAGTGGAGATGCGGACCGGTTGAATTGCCCGAGTTCCCGGAGAACGCGATCGGCTGGCCGGCCTTCACCGCCGTACCGGTGGGGACCTGGTAGCTGGAGAGGTGGCAGTACCACGTCTCCGTGCCGTCCATCGCGGTCACGATCATCATGTTGCCGTAGGCGCTGTTGTACTGGGTGCGGACCGTGCCGTCGGTCGCGGCCATCACCGGCGCGCCGTACGAGACGGGGAAGTCGATTCCGCTGTGCACGGACATCCAGTTGATGCCGGACTGGCCGTAGTAGGCGCTGAGGCCGTGCTGCGCGACGGGAAGCGCGAACTTCGGGCGCAGCCGCTCCTTGCGGGCAGCTTCCTCCGCGGCCGCCTTGCGGTCGGCCTCCTGCTGGGCCTTCAGGTCGATGCGTTCCTGGGTGCGGCTGGCCCGGTCGGCGAAGTCGTTGGCTCCGGCGGAGAGACTCTCGAGCTGGGTGTTGAGTTCGTTGTTGACGGTGGCGGGCTGTACCGGCGGCGGGTCCGCCGCGGTCGTCCTGGTCTCCGGGCCGCCGCCGTCCTCGGCCAGATCGCCGACCGAGGCCGCCGCGATACCGGCGACACCCATCACACACACCGAGGGCACGGCCACCGTCAGCAGCGCGGAGCGCTTGGCGGGCGTGCGGCGGCGGGAACGGGACCCGCCGCGTGACGCCGCACGCGGCGCGGGCAGCGGGGTGGGCTCCTCCTGCTCGTCGAGCAGCGGGGCCACCGTGGACGGCTCACCGGCGTCGTCCGGCGTGTCGTGCGCGGACTCGTAGGAATCCTCGTAGCGGACCTCGTGGAGCTCCTGATCGGATTCCTGGGAATCGAAGGCCGGGGAGGGATCGGCGGTGGAGGACCGCAGGCCCGGGTGCTGCTCGAACGTGGCGGTGGCCTGCTGGTCGAACGGTACGGCCTGATGTTCGTAGGAGGGGGTCTTGTAGGACTCGGAGACCTGTGGGGCCGTGCTGCCGTCGGAGTTCCACTGCGTGGCGTCGTAGGCGCCGGTGTCGAAGGTCTGGGTGCCCCAGTACCACTGCTGGGTCGGATCGGCGGTGCTCTGGGTCGGGTCGGCGGTGCTCTGGGTCGGGTCGGGCTGGAGCCAGGCGCCGGCGTCCCACTGACCGCTCGCGTCGGGTGCCGTGGCCTGCGGCGGGACCGTCGGCATCTGCTGCTGCCCGGTGGTCCAGGCGGTCGCGTCGTAGCCGCCCGTGTCATAGGTGGCCTGCTGCTGAGCCGGGTACGCGTCGTGGTACGCGGTGTCGTGGCCGCCCGCGGACCAGTTCCCGGTGGCGTACGAAGCCGGGTCGTGACCGCTTTCCGAGAGGTCTCCGAAGAGGGGGTCGGTGGTGAAGGCAGCGGTGGCCGGGGTGCCGGTTCCGAAGCCCGTGGGGTCGAAACCATCGGTGTCGTAGCCGCTGTACGTGGTGAAGTCGCCGTACTGGGCTTCCTGGGTGCCGTAGGACGCGTAGTGCGCCGAGACGGCGTCGGAAGCCGGGGGCGGGGCCATTGTCCCCGACGGGTGACGGTCGTTCACCAACTTCTCTTTCGCCTCGACAACAGGGGCCGGCAGAGCAGTGCGGCGACTGTACCCGGCGGTACGCGGGCGCGACAATCTTCCGCAGGTTTCGCGCGCGCAGGAAACGGGCATTCGGTTGCGTTTTGGCGGCGGGTATTCACGGTCTTGGCTTTGTGTTCGAAGTCTGTTCGAGATGTGTATGCGTCCACGTCGCCAAGTCGGCCGGACGGAGCGGCTGTTGTTCGGGTGGGGAAGTGCTGCCGTCGCGGTTGTCGAGGAGCGCGCGTTCCGGGCGTGTCGCCCGCTTTTCGTCACGCCACCGTCAGGCCGCCCGCGTGGCCGGTGGACGGCTCTCCGGGGTGTGCCGCGTCCAGGGCCTCCCGTATGCCGGTCGCCACGGCGGGGTGCACGGGCAGGGCGAGGTGGCCGACGCCGCCCACCCGCACGTTCTGCGCGATCAGGTCCTGGTGCTCGATGCAGGCCGATTCCAGCGGGTCCATGACGTGGTCGAGGTCGCTCCAGAAAGCGACGAAGCGGGTGCGGCAGCCGGGCGCGGGGCGGGCGAGCTCCTCGACCACCGGTGAATCGGGACGCATCTGGCGCACGATGGGGTGCGCGTTGGCCAGCGGAGCGACGCGCGTGCCGGAATGCGGAGTGCCGAGTGTGACGAGGGTCCGTACGCGGGCGTCACCGCCCAGGCGCTGCGCGTAGTACCGCGCGATCAGCCCTCCGAGGCTGTGCCCGACGATGTCGACGCGGCTGCTGCCGGTGCGCTCGCACACTTCCTCTATGTGCCGGCCCAGTAGTTCGGCCGCGACGCGGATGTCGCAGGTCAGCGGGGAGTAGTTGAGCGACTCGACCTGTTGCCTGCCGTGCTGGGCGAGACTGCGGCGCAACAGCAGGAACACCGAACGGTTGTCGATGAAGCCGTGCAGCAGTACGACCGGGGGCCGGCACTCCACCGGCAGCTTCGCGGTGCCGTCCGGCGGGGGGAGCTCAGGGGTCGTGTCCCGCCGCTCCTGCACGATGCCGGCGGGATAGAGGAGCATGTGGCCCACCAGGATGGCGAGCTCCAGGGCGGTGGCCTTCAGCAGGGCGGTGGAGAGGCCTGCCAGCCGGCTCGGCACCAGGCGCCGGCAGAGTGGCAGAAAGGGGAGTACTGCCTCCGTGACCTTCATGGCCGACCTCCTGTCGGCACGCGAAGAACAGCTCTGTCCCCCGTGTGCCCTCATGGGGTTCGCTACGAAAAGCGGTCGACGCCGCGCCCGTCAGGAGCTTTGGCTGGTCGCGGCGGTGGAAACGACCTCGTTACGAATCCCTTATACGCATGTTCCCACTGTTGTCCGTGTGTCGCACGGGCAGCGGTGCCCGGCTCGTGAGGCACCGGGACGGTGCGCGGTGAACATGTCTCTCTGTGTGATTTCCCCCTCTGTCCGCACCGTGAAACTGCCGGTTGCGGGATGCTGGGGATAACGTCCGTTCACTCACTTCTCCGGTCCGGTGCGGGCCGGGCGTCTGTACCTTGGCGGCGTATTCGGTGGGCGGCGGAGCCATGCGGCACGTGACGGGTGCGGCATGGCTTGTATGTGCGGTATTTCTCGGTACGGATGGATGTAGTCGCTTCAGGAGGCAGTAATGGGTGTGGCAGCCGGTCCGATCCGCGTGGTGGTGGCCAAGCCGGGGCTCGACGGCCACGATCGTGGGGCCAAGGTGATCGCGCGGGCCCTGCGCGACGCCGGTATGGAGGTCATCTACACCGGGCTCCACCAGACTCCCGAGCAAGTCGTCGACACCGCGATCCAGGAGGACGCCGACGCGATCGGTCTGTCCATCCTCTCCGGTGCGCACAACACGCTCTTCGCGGCGGTGATCGAACTGCTCAGGGAACGGGACGCGGCGGACATCCTGGTCTTCGGCGGGGGGATCATCCCCGAAGCGGACATCGCTCCGCTGAAGGAGAAGGGCGTCGCGGAGATCTTCACCCCGGGGGCGACGACGGCCTCGATCGTGGACTGGGTGCGCGCGACCGTGCGGCATCCCGCGGAGGCGTAGACCCCGGCCCGGGCGGTCCCCGTCGACCGCGCGGACCCCGCTTCGGGACCGACGGTGCGGGCTCCGGCTCCGATGCGGACCGCGCGGCCGGCCCCGCGTTCATCCGCGGGGCCGGTGAGCGGTGGTTGTGGGGAGCCGGGGAGTCAAAGGCGGTCGGGTGGTGCCGGGGTCAGCTCCGCCAGCATCGCGGCGCGCAGCCGCAGTGTGGTGACCAGTCGCTGGAACGCCTCCGACCAGTAGCCACCGGAGCCCGGCGAGGCGTCCTCGGGCTCGTCCGGTACGGCCAGGAGCGCATCGAGGTGGCCTGCCTCCGAGGGGTCGAGGCAGCGCTCGGCCAGGCCCATCACACCGCTGAAACTCCAGGGATAACTCCCCGCGTCCCGGGCGATGTTGAGCGCGTCCACCACGGCCCGGCCGAGCGGTGGTGCCCACGGCACCGCGCACACGCCGAGCAGCTGGAACGCGTCCGGCAGTCCGTGTGTCTCGATGAACCCCGCCACCCACTCGGCTCGTTCGGCCGCGCCCAGCGTGCCGAGCAGCTTGGCCCGTTCGGCCAGGGACACCGCCCCCGGGCCGCCCGCCTCCACCGCGGAGGGCTCGCCGAGCAGTGCCCGCGACCACTCCGCGTCCCGCTGACGCACCGCCGCGCGGCACCATGCCCCGTGCAGTTCGCTCCGCCAGTCGTCCGCCACGGGGAGGGCCACGATCTGCTGGGGGGAACGTCCGCCGAGCCGCCGCGACCAGGTGCCCAGGGGGGCCGCCTCCACCAGCTGCCCCAGCCACCACGACCGTTCGCCCCGGCCCGCGGGAGCTTTGGCCGCCACCCCGTCGCGCTCCATGTCCGCGTCGCACTCGTGCGGCGCCTCGACGGTGAGGGTGGGCGTGTCCCGGGTGTGGTCCACGGCCACGCACACCCCGGCCCGGACCGCCATACGCTCCGCGAGGGCCGAACCGGGCAGCGCCGACAGCAGCTCGGCGGCCGTCGCCCGTACGTTGCGGCTGCGGTCGGCGAGCGCCAGTTCCAGGAACGGCTCGTCGTCCGGCGAGAGGCGGGTGCGCAACGAGTCGAGGAACATCAGCCGGTCCTCGGCCCGCTCCGTCGCCCAGGTCGTCGCGAGGAGTTCGCGTGCGGCGGCGGGACGGCGGGAACGGAGGGCGGCGAGCAGGGCGACCCGTTCCGCGAAGAGGCCCTCCTGCCAGAGCCGCAGGGACGACTCCGTGTTCTCGAGGACCTCGGGCTCCTCGGGAGCCTCAAGGCCCTTGGGGTTCACGGCGTTCACGGTCCCCGGAAGTGACATGCCCCCTCCCGGCGCCGAGCGCAGGGCGAACCGCCAGTCCGGGTTGAGGCGGGCCAGCCACAGAGCGCGCGGCCCCGCGAACCGCAGGGCCGCCGGCCGCAGGTCCGTACGCCCCCGCGCGGCGTCGAGCAGCGCGGGCAGCGCCGGGGCGGGCGCCGCGAAGCCGTGGGCGTTCGCCGCCGCCAGCCACTGGGGCAGCAGCTCCATCAGGTCCGGTGTCGTGCCCCGGCGACCGCCGCCGGAGGTGCCGGGGCGGTCGGCGAGCAGCATCGTGAGCCGGCGGGCGGCGGCGGGCGGCAGCGCGGGGCGCGGGTCCCGGGGCGCCGGTCGCGGACGCTCCGCCGCCCTGGCGGGACGCAGTCCGGCGCGGCGCCGCACGGTCACCACGGCCGCCGCGTCCAGCAGGGCCTTCGGGGCGCCCGCGCCGGGCGCGGCGCCGGCCGGAGTACGCCGGTCCGTCCCCAGCAGCGCCGTGGTGACGAGGTCCTCCCAGGCGCCCGGGAGGGACGGGTCCGCAGAGTGCGGCGCCGACGCGGCCGAGGGTGCGGCCGGTACGGAGGTCCTGCTCATCTGATCTCCTTCGAGGGAAACCCGTCCTTCAGGGGCGATTCGTCGTCGGCCACCCACGGCCCCCGGATGGGGTTGATGTGTGCGAGATGTCCGGTCGGCGAAAAGCAAGCTGACCGGGTCTACCGCCGGGCCGGTGGGATGTCAGGTCCGTGGAGCCGGCGTAAGACCGAGGACTGGTACACCAGTCCTCGCCGTTGGTTCGGGTCGGCTGCTGTCGATGAAGATGAAACAGAAAGATCGACCTGTGAGGGTTGAATCCACCTGCTCGGCAGGGGGAGATGTCAAGAGCTCCCTTTCCGTCGGACCCCGGGGGAGGCCGGAGGCTGGTGGGGCCGGCGAGGTGCGGGCGGTTCAGCACAGCGGCACCACCTCGCCGGGTCCCTCCGGCCAGGCCGCCAGCGGGGTGAAGCCCTGGTGGCCGCACTCGCCGAAGACCGTGACCGGCGCACCGCCCGAGAGGGCGACGAGACGCCACAGCCCGGGACGGGAACGCGCGGCCGCGGTGAGCGGCAGGGCGGCGTCCTCGTCGGCGTCCGCGAGCTGCCAGGAGTCGCCGTCCGGGGCCGGTATCACCCGGTCCAGGGTCACCGGAACGGAGTCCAGCCAGGGGTCGTCGCGCAGCGCGTCGCCGTAACGGGCGGCGGCCCGGGCCGTCGTCGTCCCGGGGGGCCGCTCGGCCGTGGGGGCGGGCGCCGCGAACCGCTCACCGAGCGCCGCCCGCGCCTGCCCGGTACCCGGGTAGGCGGACAGCTCCGCGTCCAGGGCCAGGCCCACCGGCAGCGCGAGTTCCGGAGCGCGCCCCGCGGCCCCGTAGGAGAGGAGCAGCGCGGTGCGCCGCGAGTCCGTGCCGTGCAGCCAGATCCGGCGGGTCGTCAGGCGCGCGTCCGCCGAGTCGTACTGGGCGAGGACCAGCCAGCGGTCCCGCACCGGCGGGCCGTCCGCCGAGGCCGGCAGACCGATGCGGGAGCGGACGGTCGCGGCCAGCCCCTCCGGCAGCCGATCACGGCGCAGCCAGCCCTGATCGAGGAGGTGGAGCAGCGCGCACTCCTCCAGCAGCCGCACCGGCCACCCCGGACCCGTGCCCGGGATCGCCCCCAACTCCCGGACCCTGCCGGCCAGTCCCTGCGCCTGCGCGTCGACCATGCGGGCCGCCGTCTCCTCCCACAGGCCGTACCCCGACCGCTCCGCCGTGGCCAGTCCGCCGCGGAGCAGATCCGTCAGCCGCTGCTCCAGCTCCGACGCGCCCGCGGTGACCCGCTCGGCCCGGCGCTCCGCCCTGCGCCGGGCCGCCTCCGGATCGGCGGGTCCGGACGGAGGGCCCGACGGAACCGCGGCCCCGTTCCGTTCAGCGCGCCCGCGCCTGCCCGCGATCCACTGCCCGGCCCACTCCGGCGCCTCCGCCCGCGGCACCGCCCCTTCGTCGCCCGCCCAGAGCAGCAGCAGACCCAGGGCGTGCTTGCACGGGAACTTGCGACTCGGGCAACTGCACTTGTACGCGGGCCCGGAGACGTCCGCGATGTCGACCACCGTCCGGTACGACGTGCTGCCGCTGCCCTCGCACAGTCCCCACACCGCCCCCTCGCCCGAACTGCCGGCCTCGGACCACGGACCGGCCGCGCCGAGCTTGCTTCCCGCTGTGCGCGACGCGACGTCAGGCGCCAAGGCCAGCACCTGGTCCGCGGTCCAGCGCACCCCCTGCTGAGTCATGTCATCGAAGGTAGATCCCCCCACTGACAATCGGCCTCGCATGAGCGTTTTCCCAGGTCGCAGCGATTGTCAGTGGTGTGGTGCACGGTGGGTGCCAGATCCGAACCGGCCGAGCTGGAGGGGGACTCCGCCATGTCTGTGTCTTCTGTGTCTGTCGAACCGGCGTCTGTCGAACCGACGTCCGTCGGCCCGAGCCGGAACGGCTCCGCGCCCGTGGACGGGGGCGCGAGGGACACCCCGCCCGCGCCCGCGGCCGAGGTGCTGCGGGAGCATGCCGAGGACGCCTTCGCCGCCGAACTCACCGCGCTGGCCGCGCAGGACGACCGTCCGCGGCCGGCCCGCTGGAAACTGTCCCCGTGGGCCGTCGCCACCTACCTGCTCGGCGGCACACTGCCGGACGGCACCGTGATCACACCGAAGTACGTCGGCCCGCGCCGCATCGTCGAGGTCGCCGTCACCACTCTGGCCACCGACCGCGCCCTGCTTCTGCTCGGGGTGCCCGGCACCGCGAAGACCTGGGTGTCCGAGCACCTGGCCGCGGCGGTCAGCGGCGACTCCACCCTGCTGGTCCAGGGCACCGCCGGCACGCCCGAGGAGGCCATCCGCTACGGCTGGAACTACGCCCGGTTGCTCGCCCACGGCCCCAGCCGCGACGCCCTCGTGCCCAGCCCCGTCATGCGAGCGATGACGGAGGGGACGACGGCCCGCATCGAGGAACTGACCCGGATCCCGGCCGATGTGCAGGACACGCTGATCACGATCCTGTCGGAGAAGACGCTGCCGATACCGGAACTGGGCCAGGAGGTGCAGGCGGTCCGCGGCTTCAACCTGATCGCCACCGCCAACGACCGCGACCGGGGGGTCAACGACCTGTCCAGCGCCCTGCGCCGTCGGTTCAACACCGTGGTGCTGCCGCTGCCCGAGACCCCCGAGGCGGAGGTCGACATCGTCTCGCGCCGGGTGGACCAGATCGGCCGCTCCCTCGACCTGCCGACCGTGCCCGACGGCATCGACGAGATCCGCCGTGTCGTCACCGTCTTCCGCGAGCTGCGCGACGGGGTCACCGCCGACGGCCGGACGAAGCTGAAGTCGCCCAGCGGCACCCTGTCGACCGCCGAGGCGATCTCCGTGGTCACGGGCGGGCTGGCGCTGGCGGCCCACTTCGGGGACGGCGTGCTGCGGGCCGGGGACGTCGCGGCGGGCGTCCTCGGCGCGGTCGTCCGTGACCCGGCGGCGGACCGCGTCATCTGGCAGGAGTACCTGGAGACCGTCGTCCGCGAACGCGACGGCTGGAAGGACTTCTACCGGGCCTGCAGGGAGGCAGGCGCGTGAGCGAGGTGGAGCAGTCAGGCGGTGGCCGGGGGGCGGGACCGCTGCTGCTCGGAGTACGGCACCACGGGCCGGGGTCGGCGCGGGCGGTGCGGGCGGCCCTGGAAGAGGCCCGTCCGGGAGTCGTCCTGATCGAGGGCCCGCCGGAGGCGAACGATCTGATTCCGCTTGCCGCGGACGACGGCATGCGTCCGCCGGTCGCTCTGCTCGCCCATGCGGTGGACGAGCCCGGTCGCTCGGCGTTCTGGCCGCTCGCCGCGTTCTCCCCGGAGTGGGTCGCCATCCACTGGGCGCTGGAGCACGGCGCCCCGGCCCGCTTCATCGACCTGCCGGCCAGCCACACCCTGGCCCGGGGGAGGGGCGAGGCGAACGACGGAGAGCAGGCGGACGAGGCAGAGCAGGCGGGCGCCGGGCAGCAGACCGATGTGCGGATCGATCCGCTCCGGGTGCTGGCCGAGGCCGCCGGGTACGACGACGCCGAGCGGTGGTGGGAGGACGTCGTCGAGCACCGCGGAGCGGGGGAGGAGGGCGACGCGCTCGCCCCGTTCACCGCGCTGGAGGAGGCCATGACGGCGCTGCGGGAGGTGTACGGCAGCGGGGGACACGACCGGGATCTCGTGCGCGAGGCGTACATGCGGCTCCAGATCCGGGCGGCGCAGCGGGAGTTCGGGGGTGGCGTGGCCGTCGTCTGCGGGGCCTGGCACGTGCCCGCGTTGCGGCGGAAGGCCACCGTCACCGCCGACCGGGCCCTGCTCAGAGGTCTGCCGAAGGTCAAGACGGACATGACGTGGGTGCCGTGGACGAACCGCAGGCTGTCCCGGTTCAGTGGCTACGGCGCGGGCATCGACTCGCCCGGCTGGTACGGGCACCTGTTCGGCGCGGAGGACCGGCCGGTCGAGCGGTGGATGACGAAGGTGGCGGGGCTGCTGCGCGCCGAGGACCGGATCGTGTCCTCCGCCCATGTCATCGAGGCGGTACGGCTGGCGGAGACACTCGCCGCGATGCGCGGCCGGCCCCTGCCCGGACTGGGCGAGACGACCGACGCGGTGCGGGCGGTGATGTGTGAGGGTTCCGACGTGCCGCTGGCACTGGTGCACGACCGGCTGATCGTCGGTGACGTGCTCGGCGAGGTGCCGGCGACGGCCCCCGCAGTGCCCCTGCAACGGGACCTCACCCGGACCCAGCGCCGGCTGCGGCTGAAACCCGAGGCCGCGGAGCGGGAACTGGAACTCGACCTGCGCAAGGAGACCGATGGGCAGCGCAGCAGGCTGCTGCACCGGCTGCGGTTGCTCGGCATCGGCTGGGGGGAGCCGGTGGCCTCGTACGGGAGTACGGGCACGTTCCGGGAGACATGGCGGCTGTGCTGGGAGCCGGAGCTGTCCGTGCGGGTCGCCGAGGCCGGGATATGGGGGACGACCGTACTAGCCGCCGCGACCGCCAGGGCCGAGGCGGACGCCGTCGCGGCGCGGGACCTCGCCGCCGTCACCGGGCTCGCCGAGCACTGCCTCCTGGCCGAACTGCCCGACGCGCTGCCCACGGTGATGCGGATACTCGCCGACCGCGCGGCCCTCGACACGGACGTCGGCCATCTCGCCCAGGCCCTGCCCGCCCTGGTCCGCTCGCTGCGCTACGGCGATGTGCGCGGCACCGGCACCGCGGCGCTGGCCGAGGTCGCCGCCGGGCTGGCGGAGCGGGTCCTGGTCGGCCTGCCCCCGGCCTGCGCCGGACTGGACGCGGACGCCGCCGTCGAGATGCGTCGCCATCTCGACGCCGTGCACGGGGCGGTGGGGCTCCTCGGCGACGTTCCCGCGCCGGGCCACGGGAACCTGCGCGCCCGCTGGGCGTCGGCACTGCGGAAGCTGGCGACGCGGGACACCGTGCCCGGTGTCGTACGGGGGCGGTCGGTCCGCCTGCTGCTGGACGACGGGGAGCTGGCGCAGGACGAGGCGGCCCGGCAGATGGGGCTGGTGCTGTCGTCACCGGGCACGTCCCCGGCGGACGCGGCGGCGTGGATCGAGGGGTTCGTCGGTGGCTCGGGGGGCGGGCTGCTCCTCGTCCACGACGAGCGGCTCCTCGGCCTGGTCGACGCGTGGCTGACGGGGGTGCCGGCGGAGGCGTTCACGGACGTACTCCCGTTGCTGCGGAGGACCTTCTCGGCGTACGAGCCCGGGGTGCGGCGCACGCTCGGCGAGCTGGTCCGGCGTGGACCGGGGGCGCGGGGCAGTGTGGCGAGCGCCGGTTCCGGGACACCCGGCTTCGCGGCCGGCCTCGACACCGGCCGGGCGAACGCGGTCCTGCCCGTGGTGCGGCTGCTGCTGGGGCTGGGACCGGTAGGGGAGGAGGCGGCCGGGGACGGGGGAGGCGGCGAGGACACAGACGCCGGCCTGGTGGGAGCGACGCGATGACGGTCACCTGTCCACCGGACGAAGGAGCAAGAGACGAAGGAGCAAGAGACGGAGGGGGACGTATGACGGCAGCGATGACGGACCCGGCGCAGGAACGGCTGCGACGGTGGCGGCTGGTGCTCGGCGGGGACACGGCGGACGGCACCGGATGCGCGCTGTCCGGCCAGGACGCCGCCATGGACGGAGCGCTCACCGCGCTCTACGGCAAGGGGGACAAGCCGCAGACGGGGCGGGAGCGTTCGGCGGGACTGGGGGCGTCCGCGCCGTCGGTGGCGCGCTGGCTCGGGGACATCCGGACCTACTTCCCCTCCTCCGTCGTCCAGGTCATGCAGCGCGACGCCATCGACCGGCTGGGGCTCGCCACCCTCCTGCTGGAACCGGAGATGCTGGAGGCGGTCGAGGCCGATGTCCATCTCGTGGGCACGCTGATGTCACTCCACAAGGCGATGCCCGACACGACGAAGGAGACGGCACGGGCCGTCGTCCGCAAGGTCGTCGACGAACTGGAGAAGCGGCTCGCCACCCGGACCCGGGCCACCCTCACCGGCGCCCTCGACCGGAGCGCCCGCGTCAGCCGGCCCCGTCACCACGACATCGACTGGAACCGCACGATCGCGGCCAACCTCAAGCACTACCTCCCCGAGTACCGGACGGTCGTGCCCGAGCGGCTCATCGGCTACGGGCGTGCCGTGCAGTCCGTGCAGAAGGAGGTCGTCCTCTGCGTCGACCAGTCCGGGTCGATGGCGGCGTCCGTCGTCTACGCCTCGGTGTTCGGGGCGGTGCTCGCGTCCATGCGGTCCGTCCACACACGGCTCGTCGTGTTCGACACGGCGGTGGTCGACCTCACGGACCAACTCGACGACCCCGTCGACGTGATCTTCGGTACCCGGCTCGGCGGGGGTACGGACATCAACCGGGCGCTGGCGTACTGCCAGTCGCAGATCACCCGGCCCGCGGAGACGGTGGTCGTACTGATCAGCGACCTCTATGAGGGGGGCATACGCGACGAGATGCTCAAGCGGGTCGCGGCGATGAAGGCGTCGGGGGTGCAGTTCGTGACGCTGCTGGCACTGTCCGACGAGGGGGCGCCCGCCTACGACCGGGAGCACGCGGCGGCCCTCGCCGCGCTGGGCGCGCCGGCGTTCGCCTGCACGCCCGACCTGTTCCCGGAGGTGATGGCCGCGGCGATCGAGAAGCGGCCACTGCCGATACCGGATCCGGTGTGAGGAACGAAGAGGAGAGAAGGAGAGAGAAGGAGAGAGAAGGAGAGAGAAGGAGAGAGAAGGAGAGAGAAGGAGAGAGAAGGAGGGGAGGAGAGGGAGGGGCGATTCGCCGCTCCGTCGTCGTCCGACTCGGTGCGGCAAAGACGGACATGACGCCCCATCGGTGAGAGAGGGCTTGCGCATCCTCGGGAGTCGCGTGCGAGGATCGACGGCGCTCGACGCCTGAGGCATCGAGTTTCCCTCATGTACCGCCGTCCACGAGAAACCTTCCTCCCTTGACCTGGTCAGCCCTTCTGCCCGGTGCCGCTCTGCGCGCGATGCGTACGGCGGCCGGCAGGCGTGCGCCGCACCTGGCGTTCCTGGTGGGCGCGGTGTTCGTGCTCGGCGTGCTGTGCGGGGAGCGGGCCCAGGCGGCGGACGGCGGCAGCCCGGTGAACACCTCCTCCGGTCCTCCGGTCACTGGTGCGGTGGTGCCGGTTTCGGGGTCGGTGGGTGAGCGGGTCGTGACCCCGGTCACCGATCGGCTGGTCGGGGTGGTCGACGGTCTGGCCGAGGTGCCCGCGAAGGTGCTTCCGGTACCGCCTCCGCCCTCACGCCCGCAGGCTCCCGCCCTGCCGACCTTGCCCGGTCTGACGCAGCCCGCCCTTCCGGAGCTCCCGGGACTGCCCGAGCTCCCGGTGAAGTCCCGGCCCCCGGGGCTGCCCGCCGTGCCGCCGGACGCGCCGGGCGTGCAGGGCGTGCAGGGCGTGCCGGACACCCTCCCGGCGCCGTTCACTCGGCCGGAAGCCCCCGTGCCACCGGCGACCGACGCCTCCGCTCCCACTCCGCGGCCCGAAGCCCCGGAGGCCGCCACGCACGGCCCGGACGTCGGAGGGGCCGGCGCAGGCCTCGCCGTCGACCCGCTGCCGCACGACGGCACCGAGCGCCGCGCCACACCCCCCGCGCCGCACACCGACCCGACCCCGGCGCCCCCCGCCCCCGGCGGGAGCCCGGACGGCACGACGGGCCACCGCTCCGCGGCGGACCACGGCACACCACGCCACGGCGACGCGCACGCCGTCACCCCGAGTCACCGTCTCCGCGTCCGGCTCGTACCCGGCGCCACCGCGTCCACCGAGGCGGCCGAGACCCGGGACCGGCACCGGGACGTCCCGGTCTCTCCCGCCTAGGCGGGCCTCCCCGCGGGCAGGCCGCGCACCTGCGCAGGGCCCTCACCCGGCCGTCTGGAAGCGGGCACACCCCACGCCCGTACGAGCGTCCTGCATCCGCACGCCTCCTGCACCCCTTGCGGCCCCTTGCACCCCATAGGCCTCGCAAGCCCCATGCGCCTCGTGCGTGCGATACCTGACTCACGAGTAATGAAAGCTCCACGGGGGTATCCGGACCCGGACGGCCGAACGCCATCGGCTGGTCCGGCCGCAACCCCGTGGATGGGGTGGCCGGCCCCCATTGGGGTGGGGGTCGGCCACCGCGCGCCCCGGAGCAGGGACGACGTCCCCGCTCCGGGTGCACGGCGGGCCTCACCGGGTCAACCCCAGCCCGGTGAGGCCCCACACCGATGGCACGCTGTGTCACTGTTTGCGGCATCATGTGACAGGTATCACCGCTCATGTGTGACCCGCGATTTAGAGACACCTTGCAACCGGGGCTAACCTGCGAGACGGACATGCCGCGCGCTCGGACACCGTGTGCGCTCCCTCTGTGACACTGCGGACGTAGTCACGTTGCCCTTCGCGGCACGCCCACGCATCCAACGAATCGCGAATCACTGATAGGGACGGAAGCGCGTGGACCTGTTCGAGTACCAGGCGAGGGACCTCTTCGCCAAGCACGATGTACCGGTGCTGGCCGGTGAAGTCATCGACACGCCTGAGGCGGCGCGCGAGATCACCGAGCGCCTGGGCGGCAAGTCCGTCGTCAAGGCCCAGGTGAAGGTCGGTGGACGCGGCAAGGCCGGTGGTGTGAAGCTGGCGGCCAGCCCGGACGAGGCCGTCGCCCGTGCGACGGACATCCTCGGGATGGACATCAAGGGCCACACGGTCCACAAGGTGATGATCGCCGAGACCGCTCCGGAGATCGTCGAGGAGTACTACGTCTCCTTCCTCCTCGACCGTGCCAACCGCACATTCCTCTCCATCGCGTCCGTCGAGGGCGGCATGGACATCGAGGAGGTGGCGGCCACCCGTCCGGAGGCCGTCGCCAAGACGCCGGTGGACGCCAACGAGGGCGTGACCCCCGAGAAGGCGCGCGAGATCGTCGAGGCTGCGAACTTCCCGGCCGAGGTGGCCGACAAGGTCGCCGACATCCTCGTCACCCTGTGGAAGACCTTCATCGCCGAGGACGCGCTCCTCGTCGAGGTCAACCCGCTGGCCAAGGTCGCCTCCGGTGACGTCCTCGCCCTCGACGGCAAGGTCACCCTGGACGACAACGCCGAGTTCCGTCACCCCGACCACGAGGCGCTCCACGACAAGGCCGCGGCCAACCCGCTCGAGGCCGCCGCCAAGGAGAAGAACCTCAACTACGTCAAGCTCGACGGCGAGGTCGGCATCATCGGCAACGGCGCGGGGCTCGTGATGAGCACCCTGGACGTCGTCGCCTACGCCGGTGAGGCGCACGGTGGCGTCAAGCCCGCCAACTTCCTCGACATCGGTGGCGGCGCCTCCGCCGCCGTCATGGCGAACGGCCTGGAGATCATCCTCGGCGACCCGGATGTCAAGTCCGTGTTCGTCAACGTCTTCGGTGGCATCACCGCCTGTGACGAGGTCGCCAACGGCATCGTGCAGGCACTGCAGCTGCTCGCGGACCGGGGCGAGGAAGTCACCAAGCCGCTGGTCGTGCGTCTGGACGGCAACAACGCCGAACTGGGTCGCAAGATCCTCTCCGACGCCAACCACCCGCTGGTGCAGCGCGTGGACACCATGGACGGCGCGGCCGACAAGGCCGCCGAGCTCGCGGCCGCGAAGTAAGGGACGAGGGACAGAACAGCCATGGCTATCTTCCTCAACAAGGACTCCAAGGTCATCGTCCAGGGCATGACCGGTGCCACGGGCATGAAGCACACCAAGCTCATGCTGGCCGACGGCACGAACATCGTCGGCGGTGTGAACCCGCGCAAGGCGGGCACCTCCGTCGACATCGACGGCAACGACATCCCGGTCTTCGGCACGGTCGCCGAGGCGATGGAGAAGACGGGCGCGAACGTATCCGTCCTCTTCGTACCGCCGGCCTTCGCGAAGTCCGCCGTCGTCGAGGCGATCGACGCCGAGATCCCGCTCGCGGTCGTCATCACCGAGGGCATCGCCGTCCACGACTCGGCCGCGTTCTACGCGTACGCCGTGGAGAAGGGCGACAAGACCCGGATCATCGGCCCCAACTGCCCGGGCCTGATCAGCCCCGGTCAGTCGAACGCCGGCATCATCCCGGGCGACATCACCAAGCCGGGCCGGATCGGCCTGGTCTCGAAGTCCGGCACGCTGACGTACCAGATGATGTACGAGCTGCGGGACATCGGCTTCTCCTCGGCCGTCGGCATCGGTGGCGACCCGGTCATCGGCACGACGCACATCGACGCGCTGGCCGCGTTCGAGGCCGACCCCGACACCGACCTGATCGTGATGATCGGTGAGATCGGCGGCGACGCGGAGGAGCGGGCCGCGGCCTACATCGCGGAGAACGTGAAGAAGCCGGTCGTCGGCTACGTCGCGGGCTTCACCGCGCCCGAGGGCAAGACCATGGGCCACGCCGGCGCCATCGTCTCCGGTTCGTCCGGCACCGCCCAGGCGAAGAAGGAGGCCCTCGAGGCCGCGGGCGTCAAGGTGGGCAAGACGCCGACCGAGACGGCCAAGCTGGCGCGCGAGCTCCTCGCGGGCTGAGCAACCGCAGAACACGGGTGGGCCCGTTCCCTCAGGGGGACGGGCCCACCGTCGTTTCCGGCAGCGGCACCCGGTACCCGGCGCCCGGCAGCGGCACCCGGTACCCGGTGCCCGGCACCACGTCGGCCGGTCATCGTGGCTGCGGTGCCAGCCGTTGCGGGCCGTGCTGCAGCTCCTCCCGGAGCTTGCTCCGCAGCTTCCGTTCCCTGTCCGAGAGGGGACCCGGGGCCATCTGCGGCGGCACCCCCTGGACGGTCTCCCCGGGCGGCGGCGGTGGGTCGTAGCGCGTGGGCGCCGTGGCCAGGGTGAGCGCGGTGACGCCGATCAGGGCGACCGTGAAGGCGATGACGGCCCGGGTCCAGAACCGGGCCCTGCGCTCGCTGCCGTCCCGCACCTCCGGCGGCTTGGCGGACCGCAGGTGCTCGGAGGAGGCCAGTGCGGCCAGCCGTTCGTGCAGCACCCGCGGATCCGACAGCTCCGGCAGCCGGGCCGCGACGATCTCGTGCGCGTGCAGCAGCCGGCTCGCGGCCGCCCGGGTGCTGGCCTCCGTCTCCGCCGCGGTCTCCGGCAGGTCGAGGCCGACACCGCCGTAGAGCACGAGCGTGCGGCGGTACGTCGGTGGCAGGTGCAGCAGGACGTCCAGCAGCTCCCGGTCGGACGGCTCCGAGGGCGGCGGTTCCGGGCGCCGGTGGCGGGGCCGGAACCGGTGCCAGGGGGACAGCGCCCACTCGTACGCCGCCGCACGCACCCAACCGGCCGGGTCGCGGTCGCGGGCCACTTCGGGCCAGCGGTCCCAGGCCAGTTGGAAGGCCCGCTCGACCGATTCGCGCGCCAGTCCGCGGCGGCCGGACAGCAGGTACGCCTGCCGTACGAGCGCCGGGGCGCAGAAGGCGTACAGGGCGTCGAAGGCCTGAGCGGGTGTCAGGGCGGAGGGAACGCCGCCCTCCAGGCCGAACGGGGCGAGGGCCGGTTCGGGATGTTCGGAGCATCCAGGGTGTTCAGAGTGTGCGGAGCATGCGGAGTGTGCGGAGCGATCAGGGTGTTCGAGGGACCGACCCGGCCGCTCGGACCGCCTGGGCCGCCCCGTGGGTGCGGGTGCCGTCGTGGCCGTCAGCAGTTTCGCGTACGTCTCCCGCTTCCGGCCGAGCGGTGTGCTGCGGCCGGACTCCCACGCACGCACCGTCTCGCGGCTGACGCCGATCCGCTTCGCGAGCTGAGCCTGCGTCAGCGAGCGGGATTCACGTAGGCGTCGCCGTTCCTCGGGCGAGGGGAGGGGGGTGGCAGGGCTCCGTGTCACAGGACGCCCCTTCGCACAAGAAGGAACATAACGTTATATTGAGCGACACAGCGGTGCTTCGCCCGTTACGACGGGAAAGCGCGTGTCGTTGGGAGCATGGCGGGTGTGATCCAGACGACTGCCCGTCGATCGGCGCCGGCCCTGCTGCTCGCCCGGATGCGTGACCGCCCTCCCGGACTGACCGCCGGTCTCCTCGGTGGCGCTCTCGCCGCGGGACTCGGACTCGCCGCGTTCGCCATGCTCGTGATCCTGCTGTGGATCAGCTCGCCCTACCCCGACAGCGGACCTGACGGCGCGCTGCACATCGCGGCGGCGCTGTGGCTGCTGGCGCACGGCACCGAGCTGATCCGTACCGACACGCTCTCCGGTGTGCCGGCGCCCCTGGGCGTTCCGCCGTTGCTGCTGCTCACGGTCCCGGTGTGGCTGCTGCACCGGGCGGCCCGCGACGCCACGGACGGGGACGCGTCGGACGACGCTCCGCTCGTCGACGGCCCGACCGCATGGGCGGGCGTCGTCCTCGGCTACCTGGCCGTCGGTGTGCCCGCCGCGCTCCATGCCGCGGGTGGTGAGCTGCGGCCCGCGTGGGTGTCGGCGGGCGTGTGCGTTCCGCTGGTCGCCGTGCTGGCCGCGGGCGTGGGGGTGTGGCGGGCGTACGGCTGCCCCCGCGGGCCGCTGGAACGGACCGTGGGGGCACTGCTGCCGAGGGGGGTGCGTCATCTGCTCCTCGGCCCGGACGGACGCCTCGGGGTCGCGGCACGCGCGGCGACGGCCGGGGCCGCGGTGCTCGTCGGCGGCGGGGCACTGCTGCTGACGGTGTCGCTGGTGTGGCACGGCGGGGAAACCCAGGCGGCCTTTCTGCGGCTGACGGAGGGATGGTCGGGGCGGGCCGCGGTGCTGCTGCTCGGCGTCATGCTGCTGCCGAACGCGGCGGTGTGGGCGGCGGCCTACGCGCTGGGCCCCGGGTTCCTCCTCGGGGCCGGCACTGCCGTGACCCCGTTCGCCTCCACCCCGGCCCCGCTGCTGTCCGCCTTCCCGCTGCTGGCGGCGGTGCCGGACGCGGGGCCGGGGACACCGGTGAACTGGGCGGCCGGGGCGGTGCCGTTGGCGGCCGGTGTGGTGACGGGGTGGTTCGTCGGGAAGGGCGCCACGGCGACCGGGCACCCGGCGCCGGCGGAACGGGAGGGCCGGCGGTCGGTGCGGGCGCCGGACGTGGCCTGGTCGCGGAGCCGGACAGTCGGCGCCGCCGGGGTGGCGGCAGTGTTGTGCGCGGCTCTGCTGGCGCTGTCCGCCGCGCTGGCGGGCGGGCCGATGGGGGTCGCGGCGCTCTCCCGCTTCGGGCCGGTGTGGTGGCAGACGGGAGGCGCGACGCTGGTGTGGGTCGGGCTGGTGGCGACGGCGACGGCTTTGGTGGTACGGGCACGGCGGTGCAGCACGCCTCGGGACGAACCGGCGAAACGGGCACCGGCAAGGGCGTCGGCGGGGGCGGGACCTGACACAAGGGCATGGACATGGGCGCAGGCGAGGGCGCGGGTGCCGAGGATGCCGAAAATCGGCGGGTCGCGCAGGCGGCCACCGGAGGACGAGGCGCGTACGACGGGCGCGCGACGGCCCCCGGACGCCTCCAGCCCCTACGACTTGCTGCCCGCGGACCCCGCCCCGGCCGGACCCGGTGCTCCCGCGGTTCCCCCCGCGCCCCGCACTCCCGAACCCTCGAACACACCCGAGCCGCCCCCTGCGGTGTGAGGGGGCGGCTCGGGTGTGCGGGAGCGGCTGTCGGCAGGTCTCTCAGTCGGCCGTCCCGAGGAAGTTCCGGAGTTCGTCCGGCAGGAGGGTCTCGCAGGACTGCTTGGCCTCCTGGGTGAGGGCGTCCTGCGTACAGGTGTAGTAGTCCCGGTACACCAGCTGTGCCGTGAAGTTGGCGGCGACCAGGACGAGCGCCAGGGAGGCCGTGACCAGCCCGCTCACCGCGGCCGTGGTCTGCGGACGGCCGGTCTGCGCCGGTGCCGGGGAGTCGGGGTCGGAGGCCGCGCGGGGCTTGGCGCGCAGGGCGCTGATCGCCCAGTACAGGGCGAGCGCGCCCAGCAGCAGTGCGACGTAGGGCCAGCTGAACAGGGCGAAGAAGAAGGCCCACATACCGGACAGCAGGGAGTAACGCGCCCGGCGCTGGACCGGGTCCGTCGGGTCCCAGCGCGGTCCGGGGCCCTGGGGGCCGCCGTTCCCGCCGTTCTGTCCCTCCGGGCTGCGCGGACGATCGCCGAAGCCGCCCGAGGAACGGCCGGGCTGCCGGTCACTCCACCGCCCGCCCCACGGGGAGCGGCCGCCGTCTCCCCGGCCGCCACCCTCGCCGCCCTCGTCGCCGGACGGGTGCCGGGGCTGCCAGGGCTGGTCGGGGGTCCCCTCCGGGGGCGGCGCGAACGGGTTGTTCTCCTCGGAGCCACGGCGCCGCTCGCCGCCGCCCTCGTCCCGGGGCGTCTCGGGCGGCGAGGAGGGGTGCTCCCGCAGCAGCACGGCGCCACGCTCCCCTCCCTGTGCCGACGGCTGGGGGAACGTGAGGAATCGCAGGCTGCGGTCCGGCATCAAGTGAGCGTCTTCCCCTTTTAACGAAGTGCGACTGATCGAGCACGGCTGGCTACGGACGACTTCCGCGGCTGAGCCGGAGTGTTCCGTCCGTTCTCCGGTCTCGGGCCCCCTTTTGGGAACGCTTGGTGCACAGGAGGCGTTCCCGGGCGACCCGAGCGTTCCCGAACGTCCGGGAGTGTTCCCGGACCGGCTCTTCCCAGACGCTACCTTCCAGCCACGCCCCCGTCCCGTGGGGGCCGCCCCGTGTGCCGGTATCGTTGCTGGCGGTCGGCCGCTTCGTAGGCTTCCCCGTATCCGAGGGGGCGAAGCATTCGTACGAATATACAAAGCGCTGTGTCTCCGACCGCACGAGCGCTCCCGAGAAAGGGCCCCACCGTGGCCGCCAAGCCCGTGGCCGAGCGCCCCAGGCGCCTCGTCGTGCTGGTCTCCGGATCCGGCACCAACCTGCAGGCGCTCCTCGACGAGATCGCCGCCGTCGGCGCCGAGGCGTACGGAGCCGAGATCGTGGCCGTCGGCGCCGACCGTGAGGGCATCGAGGGGCTCACCCGCGCAGAGCACGCCGGGCTGCCGACCTTCGTGTGCCGGGTCAAGGACTTCGCCGGACGCCAGGAGTGGGACGCGGCGCTCGCCGAGGCGGTCGCCGCCCATGAACCCGACCTCGTGGTGTCCGCCGGGTTCATGAAGATCGTGGGCAAGGAGTTCCTCGCGCGCTTCGGCGGGCGGTTCGTCAACACCCACCCCGCCCTGCTGCCCAGTTTTCCCGGAGCCCACGGCGTACGGGACGCGCTCGCGTACGGCGCCAGGGTCACCGGCTGCACCGTCCACTTCGTCGACGACGGTGTCGACACCGGGCCGATCATCGCGCAGGGCGTGGTGGAGGTCCGGGACGAGGACGACGAGAGCGCGCTGCATGAGCGCATCAAGGAAGTCGAGCGAAGGCTGCTCGTAGAGGTCGTGGGGCGGCTCGCCCGCAACGGCTATCGGATCGAGGGACGAAAGGTAGTTATCCAGTGACCGCCGAGAGCAACAAGCGGGCCATCCGACGGGCGCTCGTCAGCGTCTACGACAAGACCGGGCTCGAGGAGCTCGCCCGTGGCCTGCACGAGGCGGGCGTCGAACTCGTCTCCACCGGGTCCACGGCCGGCCGCATCTCCGCCGCCGGTGTCCCCGTCACCAAGGTCGAGGAGCTGACCGGCTTCCCCGAGTGCCTGGACGGCCGGGTCAAGACCCTGCACCCGAAGGTGCACGCGGGTATCCTCGCCGACCTGCGCCTCGACAGCCACCGGCAGCAGCTCGGCGAGCTGGGCGTGCAGCCGTTCGACCTGGTCGTGGTCAACCTCTACCCGTTCCGCGAGACCGTCGCCTCGGGTGCGACGCCCGACGAGTGCGTGGAGCAGATCGACATCGGCGGCCCCTCCATGGTCCGCGCCGCCGCCAAGAACCACCCGTCCGTCGCCGTGGTCACCGACCCCGCCCGGTACGCCGACGTCCTGTCCGCCGTCCGCGACGGCGGCTTCGACCTCACCACCCGCAAGCGCCTGGCCGCGGAGGCCTTCCAGCACACGGCCGCGTACGACGTGGCGGTCGCCTCCTGGTTCGCCTCCGACTACGCCCCCGTCGACGAGTCGGATTTCCCCGACTTCCTCGGCGCCACCTGGGAGCGCAAGAACACCCTGCGCTACGGCGAGAACCCGCACCAGCCCGCCGCTCTGTACGTCTCCGGCACAGGCGGCCTCGCCGAGGCCGAGCAGCTGCACGGCAAGGAGATGTCGTACAACAACTACACGGACACCGACGCCGCGTTGCGTGCCGCGTACGACCACGCCGAGCCGGCCGTCGCGATCATCAAGCACGCCAACCCGTGCGGCATCGCGACCGGCGCGGACGTCGCCGAGGCGCACCGCAAGGCGCACGCCTGCGACCCGCTGTCCGCGTTCGGCGGCGTGATCGCGGTCAACCGGCCGGTGTCCAAGGAGATGGCCGAGCAGGTCGCGGAGATCTTCACCGAGGTCATCGTCGCGCCGGACTACGAGGAGGGCGCCCTCGAAGCCCTCGGCAAGAAGAAGAACATCCGCGTGCTGCGCGCCCCCGAGGCCCCGGCCGCCCCCGTCGAGGTGAAGCCGATCGACGGTGGCGCCCTGCTCCAGGTCACCGACCGCCTCCAGGCCGAGGGTGACGACCCGGCCACCTGGACGCTGGCCGGCGGCGAGGCCCTCTCCGAGGCGGAGCTGGCCGAGCTGGCCTTCGCGTGGCGGGCCTGCCGGGCCGTGAAGTCCAACGCGATCCTGCTCGCCAAGGACGGCGCCTCGGTCGGCGTCGGCATGGGCCAGGTCAACCGCGTCGACTCCGCGAAGCTGGCGGTGGAGCGGGCCGGCGCCGAGCGCGCCCAGGGCGCCTATGCCGCCTCGGACGCCTTCTTCCCCTTCCCGGACGGCCTGGAGATCCTCACCGAGGCGGGCGTCAAGGCCGTGGTCCAGCCGGGCGGTTCGGTCCGTGACGAGCAGGTCGTCGAGGCGGCGAAGAAGGCCGGCGTCACGATGTACTTCACCGGGACGCGGCACTTCTTCCACTGAGCGGCACGCGTCCCCTGAACTTCCCCTGAACGGAATGGGGCCCCGGCGTCGGCCGGGGCCCCTTCTCACGGCCTGTCGGGCGGCTCGCACGACAGGCACGGTGGTGGAACGGGTTCAGTACTGGGGCCGGTTGAACCAGTAGCTTCCGTTCTTGTTGGCGCAGTACACGATGACCAGGATGCCGAGGACCAGGCTGATCAGGGCGAAGAAGTTGGCCCCCAGCAGGCTGATCACGCTGAACAGCGTGACGAACGAGGCGTAGACGATCGCGGAGACGCGCACCCCGCCCCGGCCGGTGGCCATCTTGACGCCCGTGAAGATCGCCCAGAACGCGAACGCCAGTACGATCACACCGAAAAAGATCATGACGCCCGCGCCGATGCCGGCGACGGTGTCCGCGTCCTCCGCGGAGATGCTCGGGTCATCGGCGATGACATCCTCGAACATCTCGGCGAACCAGGCGCTGGCGATCATCATCAGCAGGCCGCCGAGGGCCTGGAAGCCGCCGAGGACGAACAGCATCACGCGCGCGGCCTTCACGCTGCCGGGCATGACCGCCACGGGGCCCGGCTGGCCGTAGGGCTGCTGCGGGAACCCGGGCGGTGGCGGGTAGCCGTAGCCGGGCTGACCGGGGGGCTGCTGCTGGGGGTAGCCGTAGTCGGGCTGGCCGGGCTGCTGCGGCGGCTGTCCGTAGGGGTTGTTCGGGTCGCCGAAACTCATGGCGCTTCTTCCTCCGTTGTCGCTGCGGGTGCGGGGACGACGCGGGGCGCGGTTCGGAGGAAGTTCTGCAGACGCGGTCCGTCCCCCCGGTTCTTGCCCGCGGCACCGTGTCGTTCATCGTTCTTGACCGATCTGTCGCTTGTCCAGCCGCAGGCGGTATGTGTTGTGCAAGTGCAACATTGCTGATCTTGGCCGGATACAGGTGAAACATGGCCGGTCCGAGGGTGGACTGGAGGTGAAATATGGGATTGCGAATCTCGCGGTCGCCGGGGACGCGGCCGGAGCGCGGGCGGAGTGCGGCCGAAGCACGGGCTGAACGCGTCCGGATTGGAACCGGGGCCCGGTCATCCGCGAGGATGGGTCCATGACCGCCCAGATTCTCGATGGCAAGGCCACCGCAGCAGCGATCAAGTCCGATCTGACCGCCCGCGTGGCGGCGCTGAAGGAGAAGGGCGTCACGCCCGGCCTCGGCACGATCCTCGTCGGCAACGATCCCGGCAGCCAGAAGTACGTCGCCGGCAAGCACCGCGACTGCGCCCAGGTCGGCATCGCCTCCATCCAGCGGGAGCTGCCCGACACGGCCACGCAGGAGGAGATCGAGGCGGTCGTCCGCGACCTGAACGAGGACCCGGCCTGCACCGGGTACATCGTCCAGCTGCCGCTGCCCAAGGGCATCGACGAGAACCGCATCCTCGAACTCATGGACCCGGACAAGGACGCCGACGGCCTCCACCCGATGAACCTCGGTCGCCTCGTCCTGAACGAGCCGGCCCCGCTGCCCTGCACCCCCAACGGCGTCCTCACCCTGCTGCGCCGCTACGGCGTGGAGATCAAGGGCGCCGAGGTCGTGGTCGTCGGCCGCGGAGTGACCATCGGCCGCCCGATGCCGCTGCTGCTGACCCGGCGCAGCGAGAACGCCACCGTGACCCAGTGCCACACCGGCACCCGCGACCTGTCGGCGCACCTGAAGCGCGCGGACATCATCGTCGCCGCCGCCGGCTCCGCCCATCTCGTCCGCGCGGAGGACGTCAAGCCCGGCGCGGCCGTCCTGGACGTCGGGGTCTCCCGCAACGCCGAGGGCAAGATCGTGGGTGACGTTCACCCGGACGTGGCCGAGGTGGCCGGCTGGGTCTCCCCGAACCCCGGCGGTGTCGGCCCGATGACCCGGGCTCAGCTGCTGGTCAACGTGGTGGAGGCGGCGGAGCGCAGTGTCGGCTGACAGCGAGGCCCGCGAGGCGCGGGCACCCGGGTCGGAGCCGGCGTCGGAGCAGTCTCAGGCACCGGAGCCGTCGTCGGAGCCGGCGCAGGCCGAGGCCGGCACGGCCCCCGACCTCGCCAAGGCCCCCGATCCCGTCAGCGCGCCCGACGCCGAGGGGAAGCCGCGGCGTACCACCCGCCGCTTCCCGCGGTTCACCAGGGACACCGCCCGCCCGGAGGGCGGCGGCCGGGCCGCCGCCGGCGACGCCCCCGCGCCCGCCCGGCAGTGGCCGATCCTCGCGGTGCTGCTCACGGCCGGGCTCGGCCTGCTGCTGACCGTGTTCGACCTGTTCCAGATCGGCACGCTGCTGATCGGCGTGGCGCTGCTGGCGGGCGGCGTGCTCCGCTGGGCGCTGCCGGACGTCGGCATGCTCGCCGTGCGCTCCCGCTTCACGGACATCGTCACGTACGGCGTGCTGGGACTGGTGATCGTGCTGCTGGCGCTGATGGTGCAGCCGGAAGCCAAGTTGAACCTCCCGTTCCTGAAGGACCTGCTGCACTTCACGGTCAGCAGTTAGCGGGGGCTGTCCCAGGATGATCCGGGGAATCCGGGGGACGTAGCGGAACGGTCACTTCCGTGCCACAGCGCCCGGACAGCCGTTGAACAGCGGGTTCGGCGTGCAGGAAGGTTGTTTCCGGCGGCGGCCCGTCCTTTCACGGGGGTGAGGACGGGCCGCCGTTCACGACAGGGCGGGCACTTCGGACGGCCGGTGGGACCGGCGTGACGATCCTGACGATCCGCGCCGCCCTCCGGTGTTGTGCCCGGTTCTGTTCGGTCGAGGGGGCTGCCGGTGGGAGACTGGGCCACGAGCGAGCGCGCGCGCGACGGCGCATGCCCGCGGCCCTGGCGCTCCTGTGCGCCCCCGCCCGGGGAACTGAGATCCTGACCGGCGGCATCCATGTGGGTAGCCGGAACGGCGACTCGGCAGAGGGCCACCACGCGCGAGGGACATACCAGTACGACCGGGGGGAAGAGGGGGAAGCAATGCCTCGTTGGAAGGCCTTGCCGGATGAACTCGATCCGCAGATCAGGGAGTTCACGAGCCAGCTCAGGCGCGTCGTGGACCGCAGCGGCCTGAGCGTCGCGTCGGTCTCCGACCGCACGGGCTACAGCAAGACGTCCTGGGAGCGTTATCTGAACGGCCGGCTGCTCGCGCCCAAGGGCGCGATCGTGGCCCTGGCCGAGGTCACCGGAACCAATCCGGTGCACCTGACCACCATGTGGGAGCTGGCCGAGCGGGCCTGGAGCCGCTCGGAGATGCGCCACGACATGACGATGGAGGCGATCAGGATCTCGCAGGCGCGCTCCGCGCTGAGCGAGCTCGCCGGACCGTCGTCGAACGGCGGGGGCGGCAGGGGCCGCAAGGGCGGTGGCGCTCCGGTCCGGCCGGGCGTCGCCGGACCGGCCGGTGTCTCACCGGGCGTGCCGCCGCAGCCGACGGCCTCGGACGTCCGTGACGCCTCCGGGGCGAACTCCTGGGGCATGGCCGGGTACGCAGGGCCCGCCCCGTCGGGCCGTCACGGCGCCGCTGCCCCTCCCGCGCCGCCCCGTGGCGCCGGAGGTCGTGGCGGCTCCGGTGGCCCGGACGGCAAGCGGCGGACGGGGATGTTCCTCACGGGTGCCGTCGGGGTGCTGGTGGTGATCGCCGCCGCGTTCTACGTCACCGAGAGCGACGGCGGCAGGAAGGGCGAAGCCGGGAAGTCCCCCTCACCCACCGCCTCCGCCCCCGCGGCACTGCCCGCCGGGGTGAAGTGCAGCGGCGACGGCTGCGACGGCAAGGACGCGGAGAACATGGGGTGCAGCGGCGACCTCGTGACCACCACGCAGACGGCGACCGTCGGCGCCACCACGGTCGAGGTCCGCTACAGCAAGACCTGCGGTGCCGCGTGGGGCCGTATCACCCAGGCCGCGCAGGGTGACGAGATCGAGATCACCGGTGGGAAGTCGAAGCAGAGCGACAGCATCACCGAGGTCGGCGACACGGTCGCCTACACCCCGATGATGGCGGTCGAGAGCGCCGCACAGGCCAAGGCCTGCGTGGTACTGGCCTCCGGCGAGGAGGGGTGCACGGAGTAGGGCATGCCGAGGCGGCGGCCCGCCGACGAGCCGGGCGCGCCGTGCAGCCGCCCGTGAAGTTCGTGGCGCGGTGTGCGCATGAGACGGCGGAACCGGGGCACGTGAACCTCACCCCCACGGGAGTCCGGCACGATCGGTCCCCCGATCGGCGGCCGCCTCCGCCCCTCTCCCGGACAGGCGGCCGCCTTCCCCCGGGCGTGCTCGCGTACACGTTCGTCACTCTGTGGGACTGACCACACGGAGCCTGGACGTCCACGATCGTGGATGCCGCGATAGCCTGATCGCTGGATCTCTCTTGACGCCAAGAGATCGATCACCGGTACTCACCACGATGACCCATCCGCACCGGTGGTCGATCATCGTGGCGGGCACCGGTCACGCGCCGGAGCGGGATCCGTACCCCCGGGGCCGGGACGCCCCACCGCCAGCTGTCATACGGAGAACGCCATGACCCGCACTCCCGTGAACGTCACCGTCACCGGCGCGGCCGGCCAGATCGGTTACGCCCTGCTCTTCCGCATCGCCTCAGGCCAGCTGCTCGGCGCGGACGTGCCGGTCAAGCTGCGCCTGCTGGAGATCACCCCCGCGCTCAAGGCGGCCGAGGGCACGGCGATGGAGCTGGACGACTGCGCGTTCCCGCTCCTGCAGGGCATCGACATCACGGACGACCCGAACGTGGCCTTCGACGGCGCCAACGTCGCCCTGCTCGTGGGTGCCCGCCCGCGCACCAAGGGCATGGAGCGCGGTGACCTCCTGGAGGCCAACGGCGGCATCTTCAAGCCGCAGGGCCAGGCCATCAACGCCCACGCGGCGGACGACGTCCGGGTGCTGGTGGTGGGCAACCCGGCCAACACCAACGCGCTCATCGCCCAGGCCGCCGCCCCGGACGTACCGGCCGAGCGCTTCACCGCGATGACCCGTCTGGACCACAACCGCGCGCTGACCCAGCTGGCGAAGAAGACGGGTTCGACGGTCTCCGACATCAAGCGCCTGACCATCTGGGGCAACCACTCCGCCACCCAGTACCCGGACATCTTCCACGCCACGGTCGCCGGCAAGAACGCCGCCGAGGTCGTGAACGACGAGAAGTGGCTGGCCGAGGACTTCATCCCGACCGTCGCCAAGCGCGGTGCCGCGATCATCGAGGCCCGTGGCGCCTCGTCGGCCGCCTCCGCCGCCAACGCGGCCATCGACCACGTCCACACCTGGGTCAACGGCACCGCGGACGGCGACTGGGTCTCCATGGGCATCCCGTCTGACGGCTCCTACGGCGTCCCGGAGGGTCTGATCTCCTCCTTCCCGGTCACCGTGAAGGACGGCACGTACGAGATCGTCCAGGGCCTGGAGATCAACGACTTCTCCCGCGCCCGCATCGACGCCTCCGTCAAGGAGCTCGAGGAGGAGCGCGAGGCGGTCCGCGGCCTCGGCCTCATCTGATCCGAAGCCGGCCCACCGCGCCCCACCGGTCGTTCGACCGGTGGGGCGCGTTGCTGCGGAGCTACGCGGGACGGTCCAGGGTGATACCGCTGCCCTCCGGGAGGGCCTCCTCGTAGCCCGTGTACATGTGCTGGTCCGCCAGCCGGATCAGCAGCTTCTCGTCACCCGCGCGGGCTGCTTCCAGCAGGGCGCGGTGCTCCTCCGTCATCAGGGACACGTTGCCCGTGTCCGTGACGTAGGAGCGGGTGATCCGCCGGTTGACCGGATGTTCCCAGAGCGTGGCGAGGGTCCGCAGCAGCAGCGCGTTGCCGCACGGTTCGACCAGGGACAGATGGAAGGTCCGGTTGAGCTCGAACTGCGCCGCCCCGTCCGCGGGGTCGCTCGCTTCCATGTCCTCGATCACGGCGGCCAGCCTGCTGAGCCGGGCCTGGTCGTGCTTGCCGCAGGCGAGTCGCAGCGCGAGGGACTCCAGAGCGCTGCGCACCTGGTACACCTCGGCGATGACCTCGGGGCGCAGGGCGTTCACGAGGTAGCCGCTGCCCGGCAGCCAGGTCACCAGGTCCTCGTGCGCCAGCCGGTTGAGGGCATCACGGACCGGGGTGCGCGACACCCCCAGGGTCTCGGCCACCTGCTCCTGGATGAGCGGTGTGTCGGCCTCCAGCACCCCGGCGACGATCTCGTCGCGCAGGCGCTCGTAGACCCGCACCCCCAGCGGCCGGGAGTCCCTGGGGTCGCTGTGCAGTGGTTCCACGTCGGCTCTCCGTCCTGCTGCTCGCCGCCCGCGGCCCGGCCCGGGGCGGGTGCCCGGACCGCCGGTGCCGAGGGCCGGGGATCCCCGGCTGAAGACAATCACTTGAACCGACCCATTGTGCCCTACGCATTCACTGTATACGGTGCATCCACCGCATCCAGGGAGGCAGTATGAGCACGGTCACAACCGGCGGGGTCACCTCCGGTGAGTACGTCCTCAACACTTGGTACGTTGCCGCGTGGTCCACCGAGGTGAGCAGGAAACCGGTGCGCCGCGTCATCTGCGAACAGCCACTCGTGCTCTACCGCACGCAGGCGGGGGAGGCCGTGGCTCTCGCCGACCGGTGTGCCCACCGCGCCTATCCGCTCTCCGAGGGCCGGACCGTCGGGGATTCCGTCGAGTGCGGCTACCACGGGTTCGCCTACGGTCCCGACGGCGTCTGCACCCGCGTTCCGGCGCAGTCGTCCATTCCCGTACGGGCCCGGGTGCGCCGCTATCCCGTCGTGGAGAAGGACGGATGGATCTGGGTGTGGACCGGCGACGCCGAACTGGCGGACGCGTCCCTGGTCCCCGACACGCACTGGATGGCCGACCCGGAGTGGGCGACCGTGACCCACACCGTGCTGTTCGAGTGCCGCCACGACCTCATCCACGACAACCTGCTCGACCTGACCCACGAGTCGTTCCTGCACCAGTCGACCGTCGGTGACGATTACATCTACGAGCACGGGATCACCGTGGAGGTGGACGGCGCCGTGGTCACCGTCGACCGGCTCATGCCCGGGGTGGAGGCCCCGCCGCTGTACGCGCAGACCATGGGTGTCACGGGGCTCTACGACCGTTTCCACGCCACCGAGTTCCACGTGCCCGCCTACCACGTGCTGCACTCCGGGATCACCGCACAGGGAGCCCCACGCGAAGAGGGCCACCTGATCAAGGTGCTCAACGGCATCACCCCCGTGGACCGGCACACCACCTGGTACTACTACGCGTTCAGCCGGAACTTCGCGGTGGACAACGAGTGGGCCACCACGGAACTGGAGACCGGCCTGGCCACCGTGCTGCGCGAGGACGCCGACGCCCTCAAGGCCCAGGAGATCGGGATGCGGGAGCGCCCGGCCGGCGAACACGACGTGCTCATCGGCCAGGACGCCGGCGTGGCCAAGGCCCGCCGCGTCCTCGCCAAACTGCTGGCCGACGAACGCCGGGCCCGGACAGGGGGGCCGGCCGGCGACGCATCCTCCCCGCCCCCCGCTTCCGCCGCCACCGTCCCCCCGGCCGCCACCGTCCCCCCGGCCGCTGCCGTCGCCGGCGGCTGACGGCCCGCACCCCCGTCCCGCGCCGAGCGGCGGCCGCCACCCTCCTCCGACGGCCGCCCCGGAACCCCTCCGGGGGCCCGGCGCCCGCCCGCGGGTCACGCCCCGAGCCCCGCGCACCCCTCCGCTCCCCTTTACTCCGCTCCCCTTTACTCCCCTCCGCTTCTCCTCTGCCTCTCCGGACACCAGGGCACCGCCACCGGCCCTTCGGGTACGTCACGCGGCGCCACCACGTGCCGACCCTCGTCCGAACGTCCCGCGGGACGCCCGCTCCGCAACGCCACCGAGTGCCGCCGCGCGCCTCGGCACCGCTCTCCACCCGTCGCAGCCCCACCCCCCGCACCGCCTCTTCCGGTTCGCCTCGGCCGTCCCCGGCCCGACCTGTCCGAAAGGCACCACCGTGCGTCACACATCCCGTACCGCCGCCCTCGCGACGCTGCTCCTGCTGGCCGCCACCGCCTGCACCGACGCCTCGGCCGGCGGCACCGACGCCCCGGCCGACGGCGATGCCGCCACCGGGGCCACCGCGCCCGCAGACCGGTCCGACAGCGCCGTCGCGGTCGACCCGGCAGCGGCCGGACTGCTCCCCGCGGCCGTCAAGCAGAAGGGAGTGCTCACGGTCGCCAGCGACGCCTCCTACCGCCCGTTCGAGTACTTCGACACGGACAACAAGACGATGATCGGCTTCGACATCGACATCACCGACGCGCTCGGCGCCAAGCTCGGTCTGGAGGTCGAGCACGTCAACGCCGGCTTCGACGGCATCCTGCCCGGCCTGTCCGCCCGTAAGTACGACATCGGCGCATCGGCCTTCTCCATCACCCCGGAGCGCGCCAAGTCCGTGGATTTCGTGCGCTATGTCGACCTCGGTTCCGCCATCGCCGTGAAGAAGGGCAACCCGCTGAAGCTGCGCATGGAACCCATGGCGTTGTGCGGACGCACCGTCGCCGCCCAGAAGGGCAGCATCCAGGGGTTGGAGCAACTGCCGGAGATCTCCGCGGCGTGCACGAAGGCGGGCAGGGCCGCGGTGCGCACGGAGATGTTCCCGTCCCAGGACGGGGCCAACCTCGCACTGGTCAGCGGCCGTGTCGACGCCTCGATGGCCGACACCGCCCCGCTCACCCTCCAGGCGAAGGCGTCGGGCGGCCAGTTCGAACTCGCCCCCGGCCCCGAGTACAAGCCGGTCCCCGCCGGACTCGCCCTCGCCAAGGGGTCCGAGCTGAAGGCCGCCCTCGACGCGGCGATGAAGTCCCTGACGGCGGACGGCACGGCCGGCAAGCTGGCCGACAAGTGGGGCGTCCCCGCCCAGGCGGCCCCCGAGAACGGGAGCTGACCCATGGCCGCCTCGTCCCCACCCCTCACCGAATCCCGACCGCAGCCACCGTCCGGCATCGAGAAGCTGTCCGTCGTACCGAAACGGCATCCCGGCCGCTGGGTGTCGGCAGCACTGCTCCTGCTGATCGGCGTGGCGGGACTCACGTCGGTCTTCACCAACCCCCGCTTCGGCTGGGACGTCGTCGACACCTACCTCCGGGACGTGTCGATCGGCCACGGCCTCCTGATCACCCTGGAACTGACGGCCGTCTGCATGGCCGTCGGTATCGCCCTCGGGGTGCTGCTGGCGGTGATGCGGCTGTCGGCGAACCCCGTCGTACGGTCCGCCGCGTTCCTGTACGTCTCGTTCTTCCGGGGCACACCCGTCCTGGTCCAACTGCTGTTCTGGTACAACCTGGCGGCGCTCTACCCCACGCTGACCTTCGGTGTTCCCGGGGTCGCCCTGGACGCCAACCAGCTGATCACCCCGATGGTCGCAGCCGTCCTCGGCCTCGGCCTGAACGAGGCCGCGTACATGTCCGAGATCGTGCGGGCCGGCATCCAGTCCGTCGACCACGGTCAGGGCGAGGCGGCCGGGGCCCTCGGACTGACCCGGGCGCAGACCCTGCGCCGGGTGATCCTGCCGCAGGCGATGCGCGTCATCATCCCGCCGACCGGCAACGAGACGATCGGCATGCTCAAGACGACCGCGCTGGTCAGCGTCCTCGCCGTACCCGACCTGCTCTACTCCGCTCAGATCCTGTACGCGCGCAACTTCCAGACGATCCCGCTGCTGATCGTCGCCAGCATCTGGTACCTCGTCGTCACGACCGTCCTGACGGCCGGTCAGTTCTACGTCGAGCGGCGCTACTCCCGGGGCGACCGGGTGCTGCCGCCGACGCCGCTCCAGCGCCTGCGCGAGGCAGTGCGCGTGCACGCGCCGATCGCGACCCGGAGGACCTCATGACCGCATACGCGAAGACCGGCGCCGCGAGCACGGCCGCCGGGCCGGACAACGGGACCGGCACGGGTCCGGACGGCGCCCCGATGCTGAGGGCCGTACAGGTCCGCAAGCGCTTCGGCCGTCTGGAGGTGCTCAAGGGCGTCGACCTGGAGGTCGAACGGGGCGAGGTGGTGTGTCTCATCGGCCCCTCGGGCTCCGGCAAGAGCACCTTCCTGCGCTGCGTCAACCACCTGGAGTCGATCGACGACGGCCGGATGTGGGTGGACGGCCAGGTCGTCGGCTACGAGCAGCGCGGCTCCAGGCTGCACGAACTCGGCGACAAGGAGATCTGCCGCCGGCGCGCCCGGATCGGCATGGTCTTCCAGCACTTCAACCTCTTCCCGCACATGACGGTGCTGCAGAACCTCGTCGAGGCCCCGGTGCGGGTGCTGCGCGAGCCCAAGGCGGAGGTGGCGGAGCGGGCGACGGGTCTGCTCGACCGGGTGGGGCTGCGCGACAAGGCGTCCGCCTACCCCCGCCATCTCTCCGGCGGCCAGCAGCAGCGCGTGGCCATCGCCCGCGCCCTGTGC
The DNA here is from genome assembly GCF_054061295.1 of Streptomyces sp. TE5632. NCBI lineage: Bacteria > Bacillati > Actinomycetota > Actinomycetes > Kitasatosporales > Streptomycetaceae > Streptomyces > Streptomyces sp. TE5632. The sequence continues at coordinate 3,404,193 of NZ_JBSSEA010000003.1, forward strand.
ATGCGGCCCAAGCTGATGCTCTTCGACGAGCCGACCTCGGCACTCGATCCGGAACTCGTCGGCGACGTGCTCGCCGTGATGCGTGACCTGGCCACCTCCGGAATGACCATGGTCGTGGTGACGCACGAGATGGGCTTCGCCCGCGAAGTCGCCAACCGGGTCGTGTTCTTCGACGCCGGCCAGGTCGTCGAGTGCGGCCCCGCCGCGCAGATCATCAACGATCCACGGCACGCCCGCACCCAGGCGTTCCTGGCCTCGGTCCGCTGAGTCCGGTCCGCTCGCACGAAGGAGGAGAACGGCGATGAGGCTGCTGCTGCGTTCCAACGCCCACCGCACGGTGCACGAGGGCTGCCGGGAGGTGGCCGCGTCCCCCGACACCCCCCGCCGGGAGCGGTGGAGTTGGCAGGTGCGGCTCCTCACGGCGGGTCGGCCCCGGTCGGTGGACGGACCCGCCGACGGGCTGGGCGAAGGACCTGAGGGCCGGCCCGCGAAGGCCGTTCGGACCGTCCGGTCCCTGGCCGGGGACACCGCCGTGGAGGTCATGTCCGACCCCGGGCGGATCAGCGCCGAGGTGGTGGTCGTCGGAGCCGACGTGCCCTTGGAGCTGAAGCGCGCGGCCGAGGAGATCGTGGTCCTGCTCGCCTCGGGCCGGCCGGTCCTCGTCGAGGACCGGCACCGGCTGGAGGACGCGGACGCCATGGTCCTCGAGGGGGACGACCCGCTGGCGGTCACCGTCGCTCCGCTCGGCATCACGGGGGCGGCCGACGGTACGGCCTCCGGCGCCGCGGGCGGCGAGGCGTTTCTCGCCGTCGTCCGGCTGCGCACCCACGACGGCGGCGCGCTCGGCTGGGTGCCGTGAACAGTCCCGCACGGCCCCGGCGGACCCCACCGCCCGACGGCGCCCATCGAACCGACCCCACCGAGAACGACCCCACCGAATCCGCGGCCCCGGCCGCGACAAGGAGTGAACGACGATGCGTGTCCGGGACGAGGAGCAGCGGCTGACGCTGCGCGTCACCTCCCTGGTGTGGGAGGCCGAACAGGTCCTTTCCGTCCACCTGCGTCGGCCCGGCGGCGCCCCCCTGCCCGCCTGGGAGCCGGGCGCGCACGTGGATCTGTGCCTGCCGGGAGGCCTGACCCGTCAGTACTCCCTGAACGGATCCCCCGACGACCCCGGCACCTGGCGGGTGACCGTCCTCCTCGAAACCGCCTCGCGCGGCGGCTCCGCCGCGGTGCACCGCGTCCTGCGGCCGGGGGACCTGATCGAGGTCACCGGCCCGCGCAACAACTTCGCCCTCGTCGACGCCTGCGCCGAGCACCTGTTCATCGCCGGGGGCATCGGCATCACCCCGCTGCTTCCCATGATCGGGCGGCTGGCCGCCCGCGGTGCCCGCTGGTCGCTGCTGTACGGGGGCCGCACCCGGCAGAGCATGGCCTTCCTCCCGGAGCTGGCCGGGTACGGGGGGCGTGTGCTCGTCCGCCCCGAGGACCGCTTCGGCCTGCTCGACCTGGCCGGGTTCCTCGGCTCCCCGAGGACCGGCACCCTGGTCTACGCCTGTGGCCCGGAGCCGTTGCTCGGGGCGGTCGAACGCGTCTGCTCCGACTGGCCCGTCGGCACCCTGCACACGGAACGCTTCGCCGCCCGCCCGCAGGGCGCCTCCTCGGCCGACGGCGACACCGACGCCGGCGGCCGGGAGGGCGAGGCTCCCTTCGAGCTCGTCCTCGGACGCAGCGGCCGCACCCTCACCGTCCCCCCGGGCAGCACCGTCCTGGAAGCCCTGGAGGCCAATGGGCTGGACCTGCCCAACTCCTGTCGCGAGGGCATATGCGGCACCTGCGAGACCAAGGTCGTCGACGGCGTCCCCGACCACCGCGACAGCCTGCTCTCCGAGGAGGAACGCGCCGCCAACGACACCATGATGATCTGCGTGGGCCGCGCCCGGACCCCCCGTCTGACCCTCGATCTCTGAACGCCCCTCCGCTCCCCGACACATGGGGCTGTTTCTTCCGTTTCGTTCGAATGCTTCGTGAGGAAGCGCACGTTTCGCTGTGGATCGCGCATGCATTCGAGCCCCCGGGGCAGGTGCACCCGGTCCCGTGGGACGACACCTGTGTCACTCACGGGCGCTGAACAGGAACGGAAGGCAGCAGGCGATCATGGCGGACAGTACAGAGCTTCAGGTGCGCACCTCGATCCACGCGGGAGGCGAGTGGCGGGCGGCCCTCTCGGGAGCCACCCGCGAGATCCTCGACCCCGCGGACGCGCTGCCGTTCGCCGTGGTCGCGGAGGGCGACGAGAAGGACGCCGACCTGGCGGTGGCCGCCGCCCGGCGGGCGTTCGACGAGGGCCCGTGGCCGCACACCCCCGTCGCCGAACGGGCCGCGCTGCTGCGCCGCGTCGCCGGTCTCCTCGTCCGGGACAGGGAGACGCTCGGCCTGCTGGAGAGCCGGGACGCGGGCAAGACCGTCGAGGAGGGGCGCGTCGACATCGACTGTGTCGCCGACGCCTTCCGCTACTTCGCCGACCTGGTCGCCGGGGAGGCCCCCGGCCGGGTCGTCGACGCGGGCTCCACCGACGTCCACAGCGTCGTCGTGCACGAGCCCGTCGGCGTCTGCGCCATGATCACGCCCTGGAACTATCCGCTGCTCCAGGCCAGTTGGAAGATCGCCCCCGCCCTCGCGGCCGGCAACACCTTCGTCGTCAAGCCCAGCGAGATCACCCCGCTGACCACCGTGGCGCTCATCGACCTGCTGATCGAGGCGGGGCTGCCCACCGGGGTCGCCAACATCGTCACCGGGCCCGGTCACACCGTCGGCGCCCGGCTCGCCGAGCACCCCGACGTCGACCTGGTCTCCTTCACCGGCGGACTGGTCAGCGGCACCAAGGTCGCCCAGGCCGCCGCGCCGGGCGTGAAGAAGGTCGCCCTCGAGCTCGGCGGCAAGAACCCCAACGTGGTCTTCGCCGACGCCTGCGCCACCAGGGACGGCTTCGACACCGCCGTCGACCAGGCGCTCAACGCGGCCTTCATCCACAGCGGCCAGGTCTGCTCGGCGGGTGCCCGGCTCATCGTCGAGGAGTCGGTCCGCGACCGCTTCGTCGCCGAACTCGCCCGCCGCGCCGAGAAGATCAGGCTCGGCCGGGGCACCGCGGACGGCGTCGAGTGCGGACCACTGGTCTCCGAGCAGCAGCGCGACAGGATCGAGGCGTATGTCGCCTCCGCGCTGAAGGAGGGGGCGGTGCTGCGCTCCGGCGGCAAGCGGCCCGAGCCGTCCGCCGACCGGCCCGAAGCCGGCTACTTCTACGAGCCGACCGTCCTCGACCACTGCCACCGCGAGATGCGGGTCGTGCGCGAGGAGGTGTTCGGACCGGTCCTCACCGTCGAGACCTTCCGCACCGAGGACGAGGCCGTGGCCCTCGCCAACGACACCGAGTACGGGCTGGCCGGCGCCGTCTGGACCGCCGACGCGGGCCGCGCCCGGCGGGTGGCCGGACGGCTGCGCCACGGCACCGTGTGGATCAACGACTTCCACCCCTACCTCCCGCAGGCGGAGTGGGGCGGCTTCGGCAAGAGCGGAGTGGGCCGCGAACTCGGCCCGGCCGGCCTCGCCGAGTACCGCGAGACCAAGCACGTCTACCAGAACCTCGCGCCGAAGCCGGTGCGTTGGTTCGCGGGCTGAGCCGCCACCGCCGAGCGGCACCCGGAGTGGACGCGGTGCGTGCGGCCCGGTCCGCACGCACCGCGTGACGCCGTACTGCTTCAAACGTACTGCCTCGAACGACACCCCTGACCAGGGCTCCGCCCGAGGTCCCGCCGACATCGCTCGGCACCCTTTGTCCCCCTGTCCCGTCCCAGAGTCCCCGTAGGAGCGACCTCCATGCCGGATCACACCCACGAACGCACGTACGACTACGTTGTCATCGGCGGCGGTACCGCAGGGTCCGTCATCGCCTCCCGGCTGACCGAGAACCCGGACGTCACCGTCGCGGTCATCGAGGGCGGCCCCAGCGACGTCGGCCGCGACGACGTACTGACCCTGCGCCGCTGGATGGGCCTGCTCGGCGGCGAACTGGACTACGACTACCCCACCACCGAGCAGCCACGCGGCAATTCGCACATCCGGCACAGCCGGGCCCGGGTCCTCGGGGGATGCTCCTCGCACAACACCCTGATCGCCTTCAAGCCGCTCCCGTCCGACTGGGACGAGTGGGAGAAGGCCGGTGCCAAGGGCTGGGGCGCGGTGCAGATGGAGGCGTACTACGCCCGGCTCAAGAACAACATCGTCCCGGTCGACGAGAAGGACCGCAACGCCATCGCCCGTGACTTCGTCGACGCCGCCCAGGGCGCGCTGGGCGTGCCGCGGGTCGAGGGCTTCAACAAGAAGCCGTTCGACGACGGCGTCGGCTTCTTCGACCTCGCCTACCACCCGGAGAACAACAAGCGCTCCTCGGCGTCGGTCGCGTATCTGCACCCGGTGATGGACGAACGCCCCAACCTGACGATCATGCTGGAGACCTGGGCGTACCGGCTGGAGCTGAACGGCACGCGCGCCGAGGGGGTCCACGTCCGCACCAAGGACGGCGAGGAGATCCTCGTACGGGCCCGGAACGAAGTCCTGCTGTGCGCCGGCGCGGTCGACTCGCCCCGGCTGCTGCTGCACTCCGGCATCGGCCCGAAGGCCGACCTGGAGGCGCTCGGCATACCCGTGGCGCACGACCTTCCCGGTGTCGGCGAGAACCTGCTCGACCACCCCGAGTCGGTGATCGTCTGGGAGACCGACGGCCCCATCCCGGACAACTCCGCGATGGACTCCGACGCGGGCCTGTTCGTGCGCCGCGACCCCGAACACGCGGGCCCCGACCTGATGTTCCACTTCTACCAGATCCCGTTCACGGACAATCCGGAGCGACTGGGCTACCAGCGGCCGGAGTTCGGCGTCTCCATGACCCCGAACATCCCCAAGCCGAAGAGCCGCGGCAGGCTCTACCTGACCAGCGCCGACCCCGAGGTCAAGCCCGCGCTGGACTTCCGCTACTTCACCGACGAGGGCGACTACGACGGCCGTACCCTCGTCGACGGCATCCGCATCGCCCGCGAGATCGCGAGGACCGAGCCACTGGCCCGCTGGCTCAAGCGCGAGGTGGCCCCCGGCCCGGACATCACGGGCGACGAGGAGCTCAGCGAGTACGCCCGTAAGGTCGCCCACACCGTCTACCACCCGGCGGGCACCTGCAAGATGGGTGCGGCGGACGACGAAACAGCCGTCGTCGACCCCGAGTTGAGGATTCGCGGCCTGCAGGGCATCCGGATCGCCGACGCCTCCGTCTTCCCGACCATGACCGCCGTGAACCCGATGATCGGCGTGCTGATGGTCGGCGAGCGGGCCGTCGACCTGATCGGGAGTGATGCGTGATGGGTACCGCCACCGCCCCCGCCGCTTCCGCCGGCTCGGAGGCCGACTCACCCGTCTTCTCCGTCGACGGACTGTGGAAGGTCTTCGGCCCGAAGGCCGACCGGGTGCCCGGCGACCCCGAACTCGCCGCGCTCGACCCGGCCGGACTGCGCGCCCGCACCGGGTGCACGGCCGCCGTCCGGGACGTCGGCTTCGACGTCCGCAAGGGCGAGGTCTTCGTCGTCATGGGCCTGTCCGGCTCCGGCAAGTCCACACTGGTGCGCTGTCTGACCCGGCTGATCGAGCCGACCGCGGGCACCATCGCCATCGACGGCGAGGACGTCCGCGCCATGGACAGGGCGCGGCTGCGCGAACTGCGCCGGCACCGCGCCGCCATGGTCTTCCAGCACTTCGGGCTGCTGCCGCACCGCACCGTCCTCGACAACGTGGCCTACGGCCTGGAGATCCAGGGCATGGGCAAGGCGCAGCGACGCGCCAAGGCCGCCGAGGTCGTCGCCAAGGTCGGCCTGGAGGGCATGGAACAGCGCAGACCCGCCCAGCTCTCCGGCGGCCAGCGCCAGCGCGTCGGGCTCGCCCGCGCCCTCGCCGTCGACCCCGAAGTGCTGCTGTTCGACGAGCCGTTCAGCGCGCTCGACCCCCTCATCCGGCGCGACATGCAGGAGGAGGTGATCCGGCTGCACCGCGAGGAGAGCCGCACGATGGTCTTCATCACCCACGACCTGAGCGAGGCCCTGAAGCTGGGCGACCGCATCGCCCTCATGCGCGACGGACGGGTGGTCCAGCTGGGCACCCCCGAGGAGATCGTGGGCTCGCCGGCCGACGACTACGTCCGTGACTTCGTCCGGGACGTCCCGCGCGAACAGGTCCTCACCGTCCGTACGGCCATGCGCCCCGCCGCCTTTGCCGAGGAGGCCGACAGCGGCCCCGCCGTCCGCCCGGACGCCACGGTGGCGGAGGCCATCGAGGCCGTCGCCCGCGGGGGCGGTCCGGCCCGGGTCCTCGACGAGGGCCGCTGTCTGGGCGTCGTCGACTCCGACGCGCTGCTGTCGGTGATCGCCGGGACGGGGCAGCCCGCCGGGACGGGACAGTCCGCGGAAGCGGGGCAGCCCGCCGGGACGGAGCTGCCCGAGGAGGCCGTCTGATGGTGACCGTCACCGCAGTCGCCCCCCGGACCGGCCGGTCCGGTCTGCTCGGACACCTCGCCGTGCGCAAGCTCCTGCTGCTCACCGTGGCCGCCGCGGTCCTCGTCCCGTTCGCCGTCGCTCGCTGGGCCGGCGGCAGCTGGCCCGAGGCGCTGACCGTGGACGTCTCCGGACCGCTGGCCGGGGCCAGCGACTGGATCATCGACAACCGGGACTCCCACCCCCTCTTCCTGTACTTCTTCGGCCACGTCAGCAACGTCGTCGTCGTCACCGTACGGGCCGTCTACCTCGCCCTCCTCGCCGTCGGATGGGCGGGGGTGACCGCTCTCGCCGGGCTCGTCGCCTGGCGCGTCGCGGGCATCCGCCTCGCACTCGGCACCGCCGTCGCGTTCCTCGCCTGCGGACTGCTCGGCATGTGGGTGCCCACCATGCAGACGCTGGCCCTGATGGTGGTCGCGGTCACCGCGTCCGTCGCCGTCGGCGCGCTGCTCGGGCTCGCCGCCGGGCTCTCCGAGTGGATGGACCGCGTCCTGCGCCCGGTCCTGGACACCATGCAGGTGTTTCCCGCCTTCGCCTACCTCCTGCCGGTCGTGCTGGTCTTCGGCATCGGCGTCCCGGCCGCCGTCCTGGCCACCGTCATCTACGCCGCGCCGCCCATGGCCCGGCTGACCTCGCTCGGTCTGCGGGGTGCCGACAAGGAGGTGCTGGAGGCCGTCGAGTCGCTCGGCACCACGTCCCGCCAGCGCCTGCTGACCGCCCGCATCCCGCTGGCCCGCAAGGAACTCCTCCTCGGCCTCAACCAGACGATCATGATGGCGCTGTCCATGGCCGTCATCGCCTCGGTGATCGGCGCGGGCGGTCTCGGCGACCGCGTCTACCAGGCGCTGGCCTCGGTCGACGTGGGCGCGGCCCTCGCCGCCGGCATCCCGATCGTCCTGCTCGCCGTCGTCCTCGACCGGGTCACCGCAGCGGCCGGGGCGGGCCTCGGCGAGGCGCCCCGGCCCCGCACGCACTGGCTGTACGTCGCGGCCGGCGCCGCGGCCGTCGCGGTCGCCGGACGCCTGACGGACCGGCTGGAGTGGCCCGGCGGGTGGGTCGTCGCCCTCGCCGAACCGGTCAACGGCGCCGTCGACTGGATGACCGACCACCTGTACTCGGGCGTCCCCGTCGGCGGCGGCACCGCCGACTGGGCCGCACGCTTCACCACCTGGGTCCTCGACCCGGTCCGGGACGGACTGCAGTGGCTGCCCTGGTGGTCGGTGCTGTTCGTGGTCGCCGCCCTGGCCTGGCTGATCGGCACCTGGCGCACCGCGCTCACCGCCGTCCTCGCCATGGCCGCCATCGGGGTGCTCGGCGTGTGGGAACCGTCCCTCGACACGCTCTCCCAGGTCCTCGCGGCCGTCGCCGTCACCCTCGTCATCGGCTTCGCGATCGGCGTCGTGGCCTCCCGCAGCGACCGTGTCGAGCGGCTGCTGCGGCCCGTGCTGGACGTGTTCCAGACCATGCCGCAGTTCGTGTACCTGATCCCCGTCGTCGCCCTGTTCGGCGTCGGCCGCGCCCCCGCCGTCGCCGCGGCCGTCGTCTACGCGCTGCCGGCCGTCATCCGCATCACCGCCCAGGGGCTGCGCCAAGTGGACCCGGCGGCGCTGGAGTCGGCCCGCTCGCTCGGCGCGACCGGCGGTCAGCAGCTGCGCCAGGTCCAGCTCCCGCTGGCCCGTCCGGCACTGCTCCTCGCCGTCAACCAGGGCGTGGTGCTGGTCCTCGCCGTCGTCATCATCGGCGGCCTGGTCGGCGGTGGCGCCCTCGGCTACGACGTCGTCTTCGGGCTCGCCCAGGGCGATCTGGCGACCGGTCTGGTCGCCGGTGCCGCGATCGTCTGCCTCGGCCTGATGCTCGACCGGGTGACCCAGCCCACCGAACGCCGTGTGAAGAAGGGAGCCTGACATGCGACGCCGTACGACCTCCGCGGTGGCCGGAGCCTTCGCGCTCGCGCTGCTCACCGGCTGCGGTGCCGCGGACATGACCAAGCAGGCCTCGCCGTTCGCCAACGCCGAGGGCGCACGGACGGTCACCCTGTCCGTGCAGTCCTGGGTGGGCGCCCAGGCCAACGTGGCCGTCGCCCAGTACCTGCTGGAGCACGAACTCGGCTACCGCGTCGACACCGTGCAGGTCGACGAGGTGCCCGCCTGGGACGCGCTCAGCCAGGGCCGGGTCGACGCCATCCTGGAGGACTGGGGCCACCCGGAGCAGGAGCAGCGGTACGTCCAGGACAAGAAGACGATCACTCCCGGCGGTGACCTCGGGGTCACCGGGCACATCGGCTGGTTCGTGCCGACGTACTTCGCGGAGCAGCACCCCGACATCACCGACTGGAAGAACCTCAACAAGTACGCCGAGCAGTTCCGCACCGCGGAGAGCGGCGGCAAGGGCCAGCTCCTGGACGGCTCACCGGCCTACCTCACCAACGACAAGGCGCTGGTGAAGAACCTGAAGCTGGACTTCCAGGTGGTGTTCGCCGGGTCCGAGGCCGCGCAGATCACCCAGATCAAGCAGTTCGCCAAGGAGAAGAAGCCCTTCCTCAGCTACTGGTACACCCCCCAGTGGCTGACCGCGAAGGTGCCGATGACCGAGGTGGAGCTGCCCGAGTACGAGGAGGACTGCGACGCCGACCCGGCGAAGGTCGCCTGCGCCTACCCGCACACCCCGCTGCAGAAGTACCTCAACGCGGACTTCGCGCAGGACGGAGGCGACGCGGCGGACTTCCTGAAGAAGTTCACCTGGTCGACCGAGGACCAGAACGAGGTCTCCCTGATGATCGCCGACCGGAAGCTGACACCGCAGGAAGCGGCGGGGAAGTGGGTGGCCGCCAACGAGTCCACCTGGAAGGCATGGCTGCCCTGACGACCGGCCCGGTCCGGGCACGACGCACAGCCCCGCACCCACCGCGCCCGGTGGGTGCGGGGCTGTGCACCGGACGCCCTGTGCAGAGCCCTTCCCCGGGGTTTTTGGCGTCGCACCAAGCGCGCACAAGGGAGCAAAAGCCGTGAAGCAACGGGGGAGTGAGGTTGTCCTCGGGGGTCTCGCGGACACCTCGGGCGGGCGGCGCCTAGGCTGGCCGCCGCGAGCCGGGGAGCAGGCGCCCGGGGGGCGGGTACACGCGGTACGAGGGGGAGTGGGGAACATGGCGGAGACCAGGCGACGACTGCGGTCCGGCACGGTGGTGCTCGGTGGCGTGGGCCTCCTCGCGGCCGCCCTGTCCGCGTGCAGTTCGGATCCGGACCGCCGCTGCGTGGACCGGAACAGCTACGACTACCCCAACGGCTACAAGATCGTCGCCGACAAGAACTGCACGACCTCCGGTTCCGTGGGCAAGGGCAGGTCCACCGGGTCGAAGCGGGTCGACGCCGACTGGTACTACGACGCGGATGTCAGCAACGGCCGGGCCCACAGCGGCACCTTCAGCCGGAGCGATGCCGTCGACCGGGACGGCTTCGGCTCCTCCGGCACCGGCGGCGGCTGAACACACCCCGGCGAGCGAAGGAACGAAGGACCCGCCCGTGGAACGCCGCACCATAGAGCCCCGCCCCGGCTGGCAGCAGACCGTCGAGGAACAAGGGCTCATCTACCCCCTCACCCTTCCCCAGGCCCTCGAGCCCGCCCGAGCGGCGGGGATGCCCGTCCCCGACGACGCCTGGGTGCCCTACTGGGACGAGAGCGCCTACTACGTCTTCGGCCTGGACGAGGTGGAGGCGCTGGAGGAGGTCGTCGAGGAGCTGCACCGCATGTGCCTCGCGGCCGCCGAGCACATCGTCACCGCCGACCGCTTCGCCGACCTCGGCATCACCGACCCGCGGGTCGTCGAAGCGGTCGCCGAGGCCTGGCACCGGCGCGCCGAACTCCCCTCCGTCTACGGTCGCTTCGACCTCCGCTACGACGGAACCGGCCCCGCGAAGCTGCTGGAGTACAACGCCGACACCCCCACCTCCCTCGTGGAGGCGGCCTCGCCGCAGTGGTTCTGGATGGAGGAGCGCTTCCCCGGCGCCGACCAGTGGAACTCGCTGCACGAACGACTCGTCGACGCCTGGAGGAAACAGGCCGCCCTCCTCCCGCCGGGCAGTCCCCTGCACTTCGCCCACTCCTCGGCCGACGAGATCGGCGAGGACCTCATGACCGTCGCCTACCTCAAGGAGACCGCCGAACAGGCGGGCCTCGCCACCGAGTGGCTCTCCATGGAGGAGATCGGCTGGGACCGGCTCTCCGGCCGCTTCGTGGACAAGAACCTCCGGTTCATCCGCAGCATCTTCAAGCTGTACCCCTGGGAGTGGCTCACCACCGACCGCTTCGCCGACCACGTCCTCGACACCCTCGACAACGGCGGCGGCACCGGCAGCACCCTGTGGATCGAGCCGGCCTGGAAGATGTTGCTCAGCAACAAGGCCCTGCTGGCGATCCTCTGGGAGCTCTACCCGGACCACCCCAACCTCCTCCCGGCCCACCTCGACGGCCCGCGCGACCTGGCGTCGGACACCGGCTACGTGGCCAAGCCGCTGCTCGGCCGCGAGGGCGCCGGTGTGACGATCCACCAGCCGGGCAGCGCCCCCGTCGTCCGCGACGAGCCCTGCTGCTACCAGCAACTCGCCCCGCTGCCGGACTTCGACGGCAACCACGTCGTCCTCGGTGCCTGGACCGTCGGGGACGAGTCCGCCGGCCTCGGCATCCGCGAGTCCTCGGGCCTCATCACCGACGAGTACGCCCGCTTTCTGCCCCACGTGATCCTTTAGCGCCCCGAAGGGGCGCGAGGAGGTGCCGGTATGCGACTCCGTCGCGGGGGCGCGACCGGCCACAGCGAACCCGCAGAGGGAAACCGGCGGCCGCCGGGCGGATGCTCCCGCTCGCATGGCGGACGCCTCGCCACGGCACTCCGTGCCGCCCGGTAGGCTGACCGAGGGCCGTGACTGGCGTGCTGGGATGGGACCGACCATCGGGGAGCGGCCCCCGGATCACCCCTGGGTGCCCGGTACGAGTGCCGTGCGCCTGGGCCATGCCGTGAACGCCGAACGCCACGTCCGGAGGTCCTCATGTCCGCCGAGCCCCTCTCCACCGCTTCCACCGCCTTCCGCTCCGCCCTCGACGTGATCCGCGCCGTCGAGCCGCGCGTCGCCGACGCCATCGGCCAGGAGGTCGCCGACCAGCGCGAGATGCTCAAGCTGATCGCCTCCGAGAACTACGCCTCCCCGGCCACCCTCCTGGCGATGGGCAACTGGTTCAGCGACAAGTACGCCGAGGGCACCGTCGGCCGCCGCTTCTACGCCGGCTGCCGCAACGTCGACACCGTCGAGTCGCTGGCCGCCGAGCACGCCAAGGAGCTCTTCGGCGCCCGCCACGCCTACGTCCAGCCGCACTCGGGCATCGACGCCAACCTGGTCGCCTTCTGGTCCGTGCTCGCCCAGCGCGTCGAGGTACCCGCCCTGGAGAAGGCCGGTGTCCGCCAGGTCAACGACCTCTCCGAAGCCGACTGGGCCGAACTGCGCCGTGCCTTCGGCAACCAGCGCATGCTCGGCATGTCCCTGGACGCCGGCGGCCACCTCACCCACGGCTTCCGCCCGAACATCTCCGGCAAGATGTTCGACCAGCGTTCCTACGGCACCGACCCGGCCACCGGCCTCCTCGACTACGAGGCGCTGCGCGCCTCCGCCCGCGAGTTCAAGCCGCTGATCATCGTGGCCGGCTACTCCGCCTACCCCCGGCTGGTGAACTTCCGGATCATGCGCGAGATCGCCGACGAGGTCGGCGCCACGCTCATGGTCGACATGGCGCACTTCGCCGGTCTCGTCGCCGGCAAGGTCCTCACCGGCGACTTCGACCCGGTCCCGCACGCCCAGATCGTCACCACCACCACCCACAAGTCGCTGCGCGGCCCGCGCGGCGGCATGGTCCTGTGCGACGACTCGCTCAAGGACCAGGTCGACCGCGGCTGCCCGATGGTCCTGGGCGGTCCGCTCCCGCACGTCATGGCCGCCAAGGCGGTCGCCCTGGCCGAGGCCCGGCAGCCCTCCTTCCAGGACTACGCCCAGCGTGTCGTGGACAACTCCCGCGCCCTCGCCGACGGCCTGATGCGCCGCGGCGCCACCCTGGTCACCGGCGGCAGCGACAACCACCTCAACCTGATCGACGTCGCCGCCTCCTACGGCCTCACCGGCCGCCAGGCCGAGGCCGCCCTGCTCGAGTCGGGCATCGTCACCAACCGCAACAGCATCCCGGCCGACCCCAACGGCGCCTGGTACACCTCCGGCATCCGCATCGGCACCCCCGCACTGACCACGCGCGGCCTGGGCACCGCCGAGATGGACGAGGTCGCCGCCCTCATCGACCGCGTGCTGACCACCGCGGAGCCCGGCACCACCAAGTCCGGCGCCCCGTCCAAGGCCGCCCACGTCCTCGACGCGAAGACCGCCGACGAGATCTCCCGCCGCGCCGCCGACCTGGTGGCCGGCTTCCCGCTCTACCCGGAGATCGACCTCGGCTGACGCCCGGGCGCCCCTTTCGTCCGGGGCTCTCAGCGGCCGGTCAGCTCCTGACGCGGCTCCCCACGCGGCGGTCCGGCACCGTACCGGGCCGCCGCGCGGCGTGTCGGCAGGGGCCCGGCGATGCCCGCCCCGACCCCCGCCCCGGCACACCACACCCGGTCCCGCACGCCGTTGCACCGCCGTGGACGGAATGGAACCTCCCTGTTCCTGACCAGTGCCCGACCGCTCCCCGCGGCCTGAGAGAATGGTGAGCATGGCTTCTCCGCGCGTGCTCTCCGGTATCCAGCCGACCTCCGGCTCGTTCCACCTCGGCAACTACCTCGGTGCCGTCCGCCAGTGGGTCGACATGCAGAACACCCACGACGCGTTCTACATGGTCGTCGACCTGCACGCGATCACGGTCCCGCAGGACCCGAAGCAGCTGCGCGAGAACACCCGGGTCGCCGCCGCCCAGCTCCTCGCGGCAGGCCTCGACCCGGACCGCTGCACGTTGTTCGTCCAGAGCCACGTCCCCGAGCACGCGCAGCTCGGCTGGCTGATGAACTGCATCACCGGCTTCGGCGAGGCCTCCCGGATGACCCAGTTCAAGGACAAGTCCGCCAAGCAGGGCAGCGACCGTGCCACCGTCGGCCTGTTCACGTACCCGATGCTGATGGTCGCCGACATCCTGCTCTACCAGGCCGACCAGGTCCCGGTCGGTGAGGACCAGCGCCAGCACCTGGAGCTGACCCGCGACCTCGCGGACCGCTTCAACCAGACCTACGGCGACACCTTCACCGTCCCGAGCGCGTACATCCTCAAGGAGACGGCGAAGATCTACGACCTTCAGGAACCGACCGCCAAGATGAGCAAGTCGGCGGCCACCCAGAAGGGCCTGATCAACCTGCTCGACGAGCCGAAGGCCACCGCGAAGAAGGTCAGGAGCGCGGTCACGGACACCGACACGGTGGTCCGTTTCGACCGCGAGCACAAGCCCGGCGTCAGCAACCTCCTGACGATCTACTCGACCCTCACCGGAGCGGGTATCACCGAACTGGAGGAGCGGTACGCCGGCAAGGGCTACGGTGCGCTGAAGACGGACCTCGCCGAGGCCGTGGTCGAGTTCGTGACTCCCTTCAGGGAGCGCACCCAGCAGTACCTGGACGACCCCGAGACGCTCGACTCGATCCTGGCCAAGGGTGCGGAGAAGGCGCGTGCCGTCGCCGCGGAGACCCTCACCCGGGCCTACGACCGGGTGGGCTTCCTGAGCGCCAAGCACTGAACGGACCGGGTCGCCGCCGACCGTACTGAACGCGACCCGGGCACCGATCCGTACCACCGGGCGAGCGCCGTACATCACGCCGGCTGCGCCTGCCCGGGACGGGGCCGTGGTCGTACAGTCGGGTGGAGGGCGACCGCTTCGGCGGTCACCAGGTGCTCGGCGGAATCACCATCACAACGAAGGAGACGACGTGGGGACCGTAATGATCGGTGTGTCGATCGCGGTCCCGGAGCCCCACGGCAGCCGGCTTCAGCAGCTGCGCGCGGGCTTCGGCGACGCCGCTGCTCACGGTATCCCCACGCATGTCACCCTGCTGCCGCCGACGGAGGTCGACGAGGGCGACCTGACGGCCGTCGAGGCGCATCTGAGCGAGGTCGCCGCGACCGCTCGGCCGTTCCCCATGCGGCTGTCGGGCACCGGTACCTTCCGGCCGCTGTCGCCGGTCGTGTTCGTCCGGATCGTGGAGGGCGCCGAGTCCTGCACCTGGCTGCAGAAGCAGGTCCGCGACGCCTCCGGTCCCGTCGCCCGTGAGCTGCAGTTCCCGTACCACCCGCACGTCACCGTGGCGCACGGGATCGACGAGGCGGCGATGGACCGCGCCTTCGAGGAACTCGCCGACTACGAGGCGCACTGGCCCTGCACCGGCTTCGCGCTCTACGAACAGGGCGCCGACGCGGTGTGGCGCAAGCTGCGGCAGTTCCCGTTCGGCTCGCTGGTGGTGCCGCCGCAGGCCGGGCGCGCGGACTGCGGCTCCGTCTCCGCGCACTGACCGGAGTTCCGGCCCGGCGGGAGGGGGGCAGAGGCGGTTCATGGACTGGCTGAAGAAACTCCCGGTCGTCGGCCCGTGGGCGGTGCGACTGATGCGCACGCACGCGTGGCGGTCGTACGAGCGGATGGACCGCGTGCACTGGACGCGGCTGGCCGCCGCGATGACGTTCACCAGCTTCGTCGCGCTGTTCCCGCTGCTCACGGTCGCCGCCGCGATCGGCGCCGCCACGCTCGGCCAGGAGCAGCAGGACACCCTCCAGGAGAAGATCACCCAGCAGGTGCCCGGCATCTCCGACCAGCTGGACATCGGGGGCCTGGTGCAGAACGCCGGCACCGTGGGCCTCATCGCCGGCGCCGTCCTGCTGTTCACCGGCATCAGCTGGGCCGGATCCATGCGCGAGTGCCTGCGCGCGGTGTGGGAGCTGCCCGACGAGGAGGAGAATCCCGCCCTGCGCAAGGCCAAGGACGCGGGCGTCCTCGTCGGGCTCGGCGGCGCGGTCCTGATCACCCTGGGCGCGTCCGCCGTCGCCTCCGCGATGGTCGGCCGGATCAGCAGGGGCATCGGGCTGGAGGAGGGCGGCTGGGGCGGGATCGTGCTGTACGTCGCGGCCTTCGCCGTGGCCGTGGGCGCCGACTTCCTGCTCCTGCTGTACGTCCTGACCCTGCTGCCCGGCGTCGAACCCGCCCGCCGCCGTCTGGTGGTGGCCGCGCTCATCGGCGCGGTCGGGTTCGAACTGCTGAAACTTCTGCTCAGCGGCTATATGCAGGGGGTGGCCGCGAAGAGCATGTACGGCGCGTTCGGCGTCCCGGTGGCCCTGCTGCTGTGGATCAACTTCACCACGAAACTGGTCCTGTTCTGCGCCGCCTGGACCGCGACGACGCAGAACGAGGAGACCGGGCTCACGGACGCGAGCGGCGGCGCACCAGATCCGGCAGTGGCCAACGGCGGTTGACCAGGAACGCTCCGCCCGCGAGCAGCACCAGCGCCCCGCCCGCGACGGCGAGCGCGGTTCCCATGCCGTCGGCGCCGCCCCCGGTCGCGGCGCTCGCCACCGGCTCGGCGCCCGCGGCGCCGGGCGTGCCGTCACCGGCGCCGCCCGCCTCGCCGGGGGAGGCGGAGGCGTCCGGCTGGGCGCCCGCCTGCACCGCGTTCTTCGGCGGCACCAGCTCACCCACCGGATCGACCTTGCCGGCCGCCTTGAAACCCCAGTCGAAGAGCTTCGCGGTCTCCTTGTAGACCGCGTTGCTCCCGCCCTTCTCCGGGTTCATCACGGTGACGAGCAGCACGGTGCCGCCCTGTTCGGCGACCCCGGTGAAGGTCGCACCCGCGTTGGTGGTGTTGCCGTTCTTCACACCCGCTATGCCCTCGTAGACGGGCACGTCGTAGTCGCCGGACAGCAACCGGTTGGTGTTCTGGATCTCGAAGGACTTGCGGACCTTCTTGCCCTTCTTGTTCTTCTTCGTCTCGCCCGGGAAGTCGGCGCGGACCGTCGAGGCGTACTCCCGGAAGGCCTTCTTCTGCAGCCCGGAACGGGCTATCAGCGTCAGGTCGTACGCGGAGGACACCTGGCCCTCGGCGTCGTAGCCGTCGGGGCTGACCACGTGCGTGTCGAGGGCCTGGAGCTCCTCGGCGTGCTCGTTCATCTCCTGGACGGTGTTGTCGATGCCGTGGTTCATCGCCGCCAGCACGCGCACGGCGTCGTTGCCGGAGCGAAGGAAGACGCCGAGCCACAGGTCGTGGACGGTGTAGGTCTCCTCCTCCTTGATCCCGACCATGCTGGAGCCGGGGCCGATACCGGCGAGGTCGGAGGGGGCGACCTTGTGCTCGGCGGATCCGGGCCACTTCGGCAGCAGCGTGTCGGCGAACAGCATCTTCAGGGTGCTCGCCGGGGCCAGCCGCCAGTGCGCGTTGTGCGCGGCGAGCACCTCGCCGGACTCGGCGTCGGCGACGATCCAGGAACGGGCCGACAGTTCCTTCGGCAGCACCGGCACCCCGCTCGCGAGGTTGACCTGCGTTCCCGGCTGCCCGAGCCGGGCGCCGCCCACCGACGACATGGTCGCCGGGGGAGTGGCCGAGGGACTGCTCGAAGGGCTCGGCGCCGCGAGGGCGACGGGAGCGGTCAGCGCGGTGGACAACAGAACGGCGGAAGTGACCAGCAGCGATCGCCGGATGGAGTTTTTGGGTGCGGGCACGGACGGAAACGTACATGCCCTGACCATGGAAGTCCCCCTTCCGCCCCCACCCCGCGAACGGAACCGGACACCGTCCGGCGATACTGGATCCATGCCGTGCCCGTCCGGGGGACAACCCCTGGCCTCCTGGCCGACTCCGGGTGCCCGGCGTTGCGATGAAAGGTCCGCTCTGGTGAAGCTCAGCCGCCCCGTCTCCTGGTTCCTGCTCGCCTTCGGGGTGTGGAGCTGGATCATCTGGATCACTTTCGTCAAGAACCTGGTCAAGGACGGCAGCGGGCTCGCGTTCGACGACGGCGAGCCGACGGCGTACTTCTGGGTCCATCTGCTGCTGGCCGTCGTCTCCTTCGTATTGGGGACGGTCGTCGGAGCCATCGGGTTGCGTGGTCTGCGCGCACTGAGCCGGACGTCACGCACGTCGTAACGGAAAACTGGGGAACACCGCACCGTGCCCATCGTCTTCGCACTCGTCGCACTGCTGGTCCTCGCCGTACTGGTGACGGGCAACTGGTACATGTGGCGCCGTCTGTTCCGCGACACGACCCGGGGGCCGGGGGCCGTGCGCCGCTGGGGAGCCCTGGTGTTCGCCGGAGGCTGGGCGCTGACCTTCGCGGCCTTCTTCGCCACGCGCAGCGGTGCCCCGTTCTGGCTCAAGCAGGCCCTGGCCTGGCCCGGCTACCTCTGGCTGGCCCTGTGCCTCTACCTGTTGCTGGGGGTGCTCGCGGGTGAGGTCGTACGCCCGGTACTGCGCCTGTTCCTGGAACGCCGGGCGGCGCGGCGGACGGCACCGGCGCACGAGGCACCGGCGCACGAGGCACCGACGCCGATATCCGCGGGGGCGACGGCCGCCGCACCGGGATCGGCGCAGCCGGCGGCCCCGGACACCCCTGCCCCCGGCCCCGACGCCGCCCCTCCCGCCCCTCCCGCCCCTTCTTCCCCTTCTTCCCTTCCTGCTCTTTCTTCGAGCCCCGCCGGTCCCTCCCGTCGTCTCTTCGTCTCCCGGGTGGTCGCCGGGGCCGCCGCCGCGGCGGCCGTCGGGACGGTCGGGTACGGCACGCACGGCGTGGTGCGCGGACCGCGGGTGAAGCGGATCACCGTGCCGCTCGCCAAGCTGCCCCGCGCGGCGCACGGTTACCGGATCGCGGTGGTCAGCGACATCCACCTGGGACCCGTTCTCGGCCGGGGCTTCGCGCAGAAGGTCGTCGACACGATCAACTCGACCCAGCCCGACCTGATCGCCGTCGTCGGCGATCTGGTGGACGGCAACGTGAAGGAACTCGGCCCGGCCGCGGCCCCCCTGGCGCAGCTGACGGCGCGGCACGGCTCCTTCTTCGTCACCGGGAACCACGAGTACTTCTCCGGCGCCGAGGAGTGGGTCGCGGAGGTACGACGGCTCGGTCTGCTCCCCCTGGAGAACGCCCGCACGGAACTCCCGTACTTCGACCTCGCCGGGGTGAACGACCTGGCCGGTGAGAACTACGGCCAGGGCCCCGACTACGCGCGGGCGCTCGGCGACCGGGACCGGGCCCGCGCGTGCGTGCTCCTCGCCCACCAGCCGGTGATGGTCCACGAGGCCGTCGACCACGGCGTCGACCTCCAGCTCTCCGGCCACACCCACGGCGGCCAGCTCTGGCCCGCCAGCTACCTCGCCGCCGCCGCCAACCCGACCCTCGCGGGCCTGGACCGGTACGGCGACACCCAGCTGTACGTCAGCCGCGGCGCCGGCGCCTGGGGTCCGCCGACCCGGATCGGCGCGCCGTCGGACATCACGGTGATCGAACTGGCGTCGAAGCAGACCTGACGGCGGCCCCGTGCGCCTCCGCGCGGGGAGTGGTCAGTCGCGCGGTGCGGTGCGGCCGTGCTCGGCGGGTGTCGTGCCGCGGGGTCTCGCCGGGTCGGGCAGGGCCCCGGTCAGGCCCGGCAGGAAGTCCGTGAACAGTTCGTGGACCTCGCGGACCAGGGGGCGCAGTACGCGGAAACGGGCCAGGGCGACACCCCGCGCGGTGATGCGGGCGCCGCGCTCGGCGAGGCGGTGACTGCGCTCGCGGTCCGCGGTGCGATCGAAGATCCAGTACAGGACGAGACCCATCTGGGCCAGCCACATCAACTCGGGCAGCACCTCCCGCAGTTCCGGTGCGACCTTGGCCCCCGACCCGGCCAGCACCTCCTGGTGGACGCCGATCGCCAGCACGCGCGCGTGCTCCGACTCGGGGGAGAAGGGGCTGAGCGGGCTGTCCGGGTCGGCGGCGTTCTTGAAGAACTGCACCGCGAACTCGTGGTACGGCGTGGCGATGTCCAGCCATGCCTTCAGCACGCCCGCGAGCCGGGCCTCCAGCTCGGTCTCCCGGTCCAGGATCTCCCGGACCACCTGCCGGTGCTCGGCGGCGATCCGGTCGTAGAACCCCTGGATCAGGTGTTCCTTGCCCTCGAAGTAGTAGTACGCGTTGCCGACGGAGACCCCGGCCTCCGTGGCGATGGCCCGCATGGTCGTCCTGTCGTACCCGCGCTCCTGGAACAGCCGCATGGCCGTCTCCAGGATCAGGGCGCGGGTCTGCTCGGACTTGCTGGGTGCGGCACCGTCGCCGGGGCCGTCGTTCTTCGCGGGCACGGGAGAAGAGCCTAACGGCATGCCGGAGGACCCCCGGCCGGGAGGAAGGCCCTGCGGGGAGGAAGACCCCGCGGGGCGGCGCGGGGACCGTCCTGACTCCCGTCGCGGGTACGGCCGGTGGTCACGGCCGACGCCCGAGCTGAGGACGCTTGGCGTAGTCGGTCAGGCCGACCACGTTCCCCCAGGGGTCGGCGAACTCGACGGTCCAGCCGGTGGCGCCCGAGAAGGGCCCGTCGAGCAGACCGATCCCGGCACCGCTCAACGCCTCGGCGGCGACCCGGGCGTCGGGCACCTCCAGCCACACCCGCACGGAGGGCCACACCGGCGGCCGGCACCCCAGTCCCTCCTCGAGCCGCAGCACCATCCCGGGCGTCTCGCCGCCCACCTTCAGCTGGACGATCCCGGCCTCGTCCAGCCGGAAGCCGACGGGAAACCCGGCCCGACCGTAGAACCCGACAGCCTCGTCGAGGTCCCCGACGGGCAACAGAACATGGTCGAACCCGAGCAGTTCGTAGGACTCGTCACCTGGCATGACGTCACATTAGGTGCTTTCCCTCCGAAGTGAGCGGATGAGGGGACGGAGCGGTGGAGGGCCACTCTTCCGGAGGGGCGGCCGAGGCCGGGGCCCGACTTCTCTTCGCCGTCCGCGTCCTGCGAGATGACTGGCAGTTTCCGCATTCACCAGGAGAGACACCACCGTGAGCGAGCAGCCGTCCCAGCCGCCCGGTTTCGGCTCCCCGAACTCCGGTGCGGCCGGCCAGTCCGGCCCCTACGGCTACCCGCAGCCCGGCTACCCGCAGGCCGGTCACCAGCAGCGCCCGGGGTTCCCTCAGGGCGAGAGGGCCCCGATCCAGTGGATCGGGGCCCTCGGTCGTCACGGCGCGGAGCGTCGGGAGAACGTCAGAAGCGGCGCGTGATGAGCGCCCGCTTCACCTCCGCGATCGCCTTGGTGACCTCGATGCCGCGCGGGCACGCGTCCGTGCAGTTGAAGGTCGTCCGGCAGCGCCAGACGCCGTCACGGTCGTTGAGGATCTCCAGGCGCTGCTCGCCGGCCTCGTCACGCGAGTCGAAGATGAAACGGTGCGCGTTGACGATCGCGGCCGGACCGAAGTACTGGCCGTCGTTCCAGAAGACCGGGCACGAGGACGTGCAGGCGGCGCACAGGATGCACTTCGTCGTGTCGTCGAAGCGCTCGCGGTCCTCGGCGGACTGCAGCCGCTCACGCGTCGGCTCGTTGGTCTCCTTCGTGATCAGGAAGGGCATCACGTCCCGGTACGCCTGGAAGAACGGCTCCATGTCCACGACCAGGTCCTTGAGGACCGTGAGGCCCTTGATGGGCTCGACCGTGATCGGCTTCTCGGGGTTGAGGTCCTTGATCAGCGTCTTGCACGCCAGGCGGTTGGTGCCGTTGATCCGCATGGCGTCGGAGCCGCAGATGCCGTGGGCGCAGGAGCGGCGGAAGGTCAGGGTGCCGTCCAGGTCCCACTTGATCTTGTGCAGACCGTCGAGGACGCGCTCCTTGGGGTCGATCTCCAGCTGGAAGTCTTCCCAGGTCGCCTCCGCCGAGACCTCCGGGTTGAACCGGCGGATCCGGAAGGTGACGGTGATGTAGGGGGAGTCGGCGAAACCGGGCTCGGGCGAGCCGGCCGCGTCCGCCTTGTCCAGAACAGGGGTAGCCATCAGTACTTACGCTCCATCGGCTGGTAGCGGGTCTGGACGACCGGCTTGTAGTCGAGACGGATGGACTCGGTGCCGTCGTCGCCCACCTCGCGGTACGCCATGGTGTGGCGCATGAAGTTGACGTCGTCGCGGTTCGGGTAGTCCTCACGGTAGTGGCCGCCGCGGGACTCCTTGCGGGCCAGCGCGGAGACGGCCATGACCTCGGCCAGGTCGAGCAGGTTGCCCAGCTCGACGGCCTCCAGCAGGTCGGTGTTGAACCGCTTGCCCTTGTCCTGGATGGCGACGTTCCTGTAGCGCTCGCGCAGCTCCCCGATCTTCTCGACCGCCGTCTTGATCGTCTGCTCGGTGCGGAACACCATGACGTTGGCGTCCATGGTCTCCTGCAGCTCGCGGCGGATCTCGGCCACCCGCTCGGTGCCGGTGGAGGTCCGCAGCCGCTCGATCTGCTCGGCGACGAACGACTCCGGGTTCTCCGGGAGCTCGACGAAGTCGGTCGTGTGGGCGTACTCGGCCGCCGCGATGCCCGCACGCTTGCCGAACACGTTGATGTCCAGCAGCGAGTTGGTGCCCAGGCGGTTGGCGCCGTGCACCGACACGCACGCGACCTCGCCGGCCGCGTACAGGCCCGGCACGACGGTGGTGTTGTCCGCCAGGACCTCGCCCTGGACGTTCGTCGGGATGCCGCCCATGGCGTAGTGCGCGGTCGGCTGGATCGGGATCGGGTCGTTGTACGGCTCGATGCCCAGGTAGGTGCGCGCGAACTCCGTGATGTC
Organism: Streptomyces sp. TE5632; assembly: GCF_054061295.1. Taxonomy (NCBI): domain Bacteria; kingdom Bacillati; phylum Actinomycetota; class Actinomycetes; order Kitasatosporales; family Streptomycetaceae; genus Streptomyces; species Streptomyces sp. TE5632. The sequence goes on from NZ_JBSSEA010000003.1 coordinate 3,426,554, forward strand.
GGGCAGCTTGGCGTCCAGCTGCTCCGGCGGGAGGTGGGTCAGGTCCAGGTAGACGTGGTCGCCCTCGGGACCGCAGCCGCGGCCCTCGCGGATCTCCGTGTAGATGGATCGGGACACGACGTCACGGGAGGCGAGGTCCTTCATGACCGGCGCGTACTTCTCCATGAAGCGCTCGCCGTCCTTGTTGCGCAGGATGCCGCCCTCACCGCGGGCGCCCTCCGTCAGCAGGATGCCCATGCGCCAGATGCCGGTCGGGTGGAACTGGAAGAACTCCATGTCCTCCAGCGGCAGCCCGCGCCGGTACACGGCCGCCTGGCCGTCACCGGTCAGGGTGTGCGCGTTGGACGTCACCTTGAAGAACTTGCCGTTGCCGCCGGAGGCGTAGATCACGGACTTCGCCTGGAAGACGTGGAGCTCACCGGTGGCCAGCTCGTACGCCACCACACCGGCCGACTTCTTGACGCCGTCGACCTCGGTGATCAGCTGGTCCAGGACGTAGAACTCGTTGAAGAACTCCACGCCCTCCTTGACGCAGTTCTGGTACAGCGTCTGAAGGATCATGTGACCGGTGCGGTCGGCCGCGTAGCAGGAGCGGCGGACCGGGGCCTCGCCGTGGTTGCGGCTGTGGCCGCCGAAGCGGCGCTGGTCGATGGTGCCGTCCGGGGTGCGGTTGAACGGCAGGCCCATCTTCTCCAGGTCGAGGACGGAGTCGATGGCCTCCTTCGCCAGGATCTCGGCGGCGTCCTGGTCGACCAGGTAGTCACCGCCCTTGACCGTGTCGAAGGTGTGCCACTCCCAGTTGTCCTCCTCCACGTTGGCCAGCGCGGCGGCCATGCCGCCCTGCGCGGCGCCCGTGTGGGAGCGGGTGGGGTAGAGCTTGGTCAGCACGGCGGTGCGGCTGCGCTTGGTCGCCTCGATGGCGGCCCGCATACCGGCGCCACCGGCGCCGACGATGACGGTGTCGTACTTGTGGATCTTCATGTTTCTCGCAACCCCGTGCCTAGCGGATGTTCGGGTCGAAGGTGAAGATCACCAGCGTGCCCAGCAGGATGGTGAACACCGTGGCGGTGTAGAGCAGGCCCTTGAGCCACAGCCGGGTGTTCGTGCGTTCCGCGTAGTCGTTGATGACCGTGCGCAGGCCGTTCGCTCCGTGCAGCATCGCGAGCCACAGCATCAGCAGGTCCCAGACCTGCCAGAACGGCGAGGCCCAGCGGCCCGCCACGAAGGCGAAGCCGATCTTGGAGACGCCGCCGTCCAGGACGAGCTGGATCAGCAGGTGCCCGATGACCAGGACGACCAGGACGACGCCGGACAGGCGCATGAACAGCCAGGCGGCCATCTCGAAGTTGCCCCGGGTGCTCTTCGGGGTCTTCTTGGTGCGCGCGCGGGGCGGCTCGATGAAGGGCGCCGGGTGGTCGACCGAGTAGAGCGAGGCGCCTTCGACGGGGCCGATGCCCGAAGCGGTGGAATCAGTCGTGGACATTGGCGTCAGCTCCCGAACAGTTCACGAGCGGCGTGGCCGAGCACGGGGTAGATCGCCCCGAGCATCAGCACGACCCACACGGCGACGACGGTCCAGAGCATCTGCTTCTGGTACCGGGCGCCCTGAAGCCAGAAGTCGACGGCGATGACACGCAGGCCGTTGAGCGCGTGGAAGAGGACGGCGGCTACGAGGCCGTACTCCATCAGCGCGACGATCGGCGTCTTGTACGTGGCCACGACGGTGTCGTAGGCCTCCGGGGACACCCGCACGAGGGCGGTGTCCAGCACGTGAACGAACAGGAAGAAGAAGATGAGGACGCCGGTGACTCGATGAGCCACCCAGGACCACATTCCTTCCCGGCCGCGGTACAGCGTTCCAGCCGGCACGGAAATTGCCTCCGGGAGCGGGGTTCGGGGCCGCGCCGGCTTTCTCCGTGTCGGTCGGGCCCGGCCGGGTACGGTCCACCGGCCCCCAGCATCGTAGCCACGTGTTGTCGTGAGGCGGACAGGGGCCCTGCCGCTGGGATCGAACTGGCACGCTTACGGGCTAGAAAGGCCGCTTATGGAGCGGACTGTCCGGTGATGTTCCGGGAAGGGTGCCGATGGGGCGGATGCCGCGGCCTGTCAGCGGTTCCCGTCCGAGAGGAGAGCGATCAGGCGGCCCCGTGCCAGACGCCGGAGTTCCTCCCCCGCGACCAGGCGCTCCTCCTCCGGATCGTTGGCCAATCGTGACCGGATGCCTTCGAGTACGTGGTCCAGGGCCTCGTCCGGCTTCAGGTCGTCGACATAGATGACGAACGGGTGCCCGAAGCGGCTCTCATAGGCCGCGTTGGCGGCGTTCAGTGCCGTGTGGGCGGCGGAGTACGCGTCCTTCGGGAGGCCGGGGAGGGCCTCCGCGGCCAGGGCCGCGACACGCTCCGTGCGGGGCAGGTCGTAGGCCGCCTCGTCCGCTGCCGCCAGGAGGGAGCCCAGGTCCGGGTACGGGCGGTGGGTCGCGACGCGCACCGCCCAGCCGGGGCTGTGCAGACAGGTCAGGAGGGCTCGCTCGGCGTCCTCGGCGGACGCGGCGTTGAAGCGCTCCAGCGGGGACGGGACGTCGCCGGGCGTGTCGGTCGATCCGGGCGTGTCGGGCGTGGGCGTGCCGCGAGACTGTCCGGGTATGGCGACACGGCCGGGGCGATGCGGGAGACGGTGCGCAGGCAGCGTGAGTCCTCGGGGGTGTCACGGGTGTCGGCGGGTGGGTGGGTCTGTCGGTGGGTGAGGCGGCGAGGTGGCGAGGCGGTGAGGGATCAGGTGGCGGGTGGTGTGAGAGTTGTGTCGTCACGTTATCGAGTGAGTCCATGACGTGTCCGATCGATATCCGAAATTCACCCGGACGGGAGAGTTTCGGAACAGCCCGTCGATGCTCTTCACCCGTACGAGTCGTAGGTTGGCCGTGTGAGTCAGCACAGGCGACGCAAGCGTCGGGCATCTCGGGCATCCGTTCAGAAGAAACAGCGGAGGGCGCTGGTCGTGGCCCTGGCCGCGGGCGCGGTGGTCGCGGCCTCCGGGGTGGGCCTCGGGCTCTGGGCGACCTCGGACGACGCCGGTTCCGCGGCCTCCCGGTCCGAGGGCGCGCCGCCGGAGCCGAGCCCCACCCGCTCCTACCCCCTGTCCCAGGCGCCCCGGACCATACCCGCCGTCCGCGACCACAGCGCCGAGCGCGGCCCCGGCTGGCGCCCCGAGCGCGGTCACCGGGTGGTCGTCGGCGATCCGGCGCTGGCCGACGAGGGCCGCCTCATAGCCGGTGAGCTGGGCCTGACGTACGCGGGGGAGAAGGACGACGAGCGCGCCGGGGACCTGCGCCTGGTGCTGAACAAGGACAAGGGCGCGAACCCCGAGTCGTACACCATGACCGTGCGGGGCGGCCGGGTGACCGTCAGCGCTCCCGCCGAGGCGGGCGTCTTCTACGGCACCCGCACCCTCAAGCAGCAGATACGCGGCGCCGAGACCGCCCCCGAGGGCGTCGTGCGCGACGAGCCCGCCAAGCAGCGGCGCGGGATGATGCTGGACGTCGCGCGCAAGCACTTCACCGCCGACTGGATCGAGGACCGGGTCCGCGAGCTCGGCGACCTGAAGTTCAACGAGCTGGGTCTGCACTTCTCCGACGACCAGGGCTTCCGCATCGAGTCGGACTCGCACCCGGAGATCGTGTCCGAGCAGCACCTGACCAAGGCGCAGGTCAAGCGGATCGTCGACCTCGCGGCGAGCCGGCACATCACCGTCGTGCCCGAGATCGACTCGCCCGGACACCTCGGCGCGGTCATCGCCGCCCACCCCGCCCTCCAGCTGCGCAACGTGAACGGCGGCGTGGTGCGCGGCGCGATCGACATCTCCCAGGACGCGTCCGCCGAGATCGTCGACGACCTGCTGGACGAGTACGCCGGGCTCTTCCCCGGCGGGCAGTGGCACCTCGGCGCCGACGAGTACCAGGCGCTGGTGGTCTCCGACCCGGAGGCGTCGTTCCCGGACCTGGCGGCCGCCGCGCGGAAGAAGTACGGCTCCGGCGCCACCGTCGAGGACCTGGCCACCGGCTGGCTCAACGACCGGGCCGACACCGTCCGCGCCCACGACCGCACGCCCCGCGCCTGGAACGACGGCTTCTTCAGGGGCGGTTCGGTGCAGGCGGCCGAGGACGTCCAGATCGCCTACTGGACCGGCAAGGAGATCGGCGCCCGCCAGCCGGTGGAGTACCTGAGCGAGGGCCGCGACGTCGTCAACTACAACGACGAGTTCCTCTACTACGTGCTCGGGGAGCCGCAGACCTTCGTCTACCCGACGGGCGAGCGGATCTACGAGCAGTGGACGCCGCTGGTGCTGCGCGGCACCACCCCGGTGCCCGCCAAGTACGACGGACAGATCCTCGGCGGGTCCTTCGCCGTCTGGTGCGACCTGGCGAACTCCCAGACCCAGGAGCAGGTCGCGGCCGGGATAAGGATGCCGCTGCGGGCGACGGTGCAGAAACTCTGGCACCCGGGCGGCGAACCGGAACTGTCCTGGGCGGAGTTCCGGGCCCTGGCGGACAAGCTGGGCTGAGCCGGCGGTTGCGACAAGGTCACGAACGAACGGATTGCAGCGTATTCCTGCGAACCCCCGTGCGACTGTGGTGGTCTTCTGTCGAGCCGAGACCGACACGGGGGGAATACCGGCACATGGGCTACTGGGGGTATTTCGTCGTGGTCCGCGGGGAGCGGCCGCTCCCCGAACTGGACGCGCTGGCCGGCGCCCGGGGCATGACCCTGCGCACGTCGGCACCGGGCGGCTGGCAGATCTGGGAGTACCCGAGCGGTGACGGCGGCATCGGGAGCATGAACGACCTGGCCGGACAGACGGGCGCGCCCGCGCTGTTCGGCTACGTGATGGACAGCGCCTGCGTGGTGGTGGAGGCGGCGGCGCCGGAGAGCGGCGCGTGGACCACCTGCCTGGCGCGTGCCGCGATGGCGGGCCACCTCGGCGCGGGAACGGACGGCGGGCGGGACGACGGGGAGCAGGACGGTGTGGAGCGGGAGGGGCTCACGCTGGAGGACTACTTCCTCGAGCCCCGTGACGCCGCGGAGCGTGCCGTCGAATGGGCCGCCGAGGCCGGACACACCGTGTCCGCCGAGGCGCTGGTCGAGATCCTGACCGCCGACCCCGGTCCCGGAACTGTGGCTGAAAACCTCTTCTTCCGCTTACTCGACCGGCTCGGAGTGGCGCCTCTGTGACACTCCCGGGCCGTCGCACGCAGTAAGGGGAAATGCGGCCTCCGCCCCGTGAGGTCCGTGAAAGGGGCCTTGTCAGGGGCCTGCGAAGACCCGCTGAGGGAGACGTGGATGAGTCTGGTGGAACTGATCGCGCAGGCGGACGAGCGTGGGCTGGCCGCGAGCGGACTGGCTTGTTTGGATCGGTGCGTACCGCTGCTGGGCGGCGACGACGAGACGCTGCGCCCCCTGTGGGCGAGCCTCGCCGAGGACGCCGCCGCCGACGACTGGACACAGCGGCTGGAGCAGACGCGGGGCAAGCTCGACGGGGCGGCCGACGGGGCCGCCGACGGTGACGCCGTGGCGCTCGCGCACCGGATGCTCACCACCGCCCCCGCCGAGCGCTCCGCCCCCGCGCTGGGGGAGTGGGCCCACGCCTGCTCCGTCGCCGCGCTGCGGATCCACCGGTTCCTGGACGGCGGTGCTCCGCACGAGGACGTGACGGACGCGATCGCGGCAGCCCTCGGGGGCCGTACGGAGGGTCTGCCGCTGTCGCCGCTCGCCGCCGCCGAACTGCGCCGCCAGATCACCGTTCTGGAGGTCCTGGCCGGCCACGGCCCGGCCGGACTGCGCCGTGCGCTCGAGGTGTCGACGGAGGGCCGCCGCGTACTGGTCGCCGCACTGTCCCGCCGGAGCCGCAGAGACGGCTGAGGGACGGCTGACCGCCAGGCACCGGCGACCGGCAGGGACGGTCGTTCCGGGTCAGGGCAGGAGCCACTTCACCACTGCCTCCTGTTGCCGTGCCGTGCACGTGTAGAACGTGGTCAGGTCGCGGTGGGCCGCCGCGAAGGCGTCGCGCGCCTGCGGCTCCACCTCCGGCCCGCCGTAGCGCGGAAGGAGCCGGTCACGGGCCCGCCGCCACAGCGCGTCGAAGTCGGCGCTCTCCAGGAAGCAGGCGACGCGGCCGGCCTGGGCCGAGGTCAGCAGCAGGAAGGGCGGCCGGTCCGGGCCGGGCGGGGTGACCGGACGGCCGCCGAGGACCACGTGGGCGGGCGGGCCGGCCGGCGTGTGCCGCGGGGCCGCACCGGTGTAGAGGAACTCCTGGTCGAGATACCCCTTGTCCAGGATCTCCTCACGGTGCCGGCCTATGCGTCCGCGCACGGCCTCCCAGTCGTCCTCGAACAGCCGTAGCAGCCAGGCGGGGCTGTTGCGCAGGGCCGGGGACGGTACGGCGCGTAGATGGAAGTACGTACTCATCGAAGACAGGAGCGCAGCAGACCCCCGATCCGTCACCCTCGTGTCGACATCCCCACCCGAACGAGCACGTTCTGTGACCGCGGTGCGGTGGCCCTGGGGCGGTTCTGCACCGGTTGCGGAACCGCGGTGACGAATCCATCGGCCCGAGCGCTCTACCGAGTGTGACGACTGCGATGACTGCGACGACTGCGACGACTGCGACGACTGCGACGACTGCGACGACACAGCAGGGCACCAGGCCTTCGGCCGCGACCAAGCCCGCGCGATGGGCGGCGGACACCGTGACGGCGATGCGTGAAGGGGCACGGCTGCGACTCGACTACTCGGCGCGCAGTCTGTGGAGCGTCGACCGCATGATCGGGGACATACGCCAGGAGGCGGCCCCGTACGCCGCCGTGGAGACGGTGCTGCGCGGATTCGGCGCCTATGCCGGTGAGGTGATCGTGCGCCAGACCGGAGGAGAGTGGTGGGCCTCGGGCGGCGACCACTGGGTCCGCACCCCCGACGGCCGCTTCTGGGACCCCGTGGACGAGGCCCGCCGCTGCTACACGGGCGACGGATCACTGCGCCTGCTGTGCCGGGACGCGTTGCGGACGTGATGCGCGGCGCCGCGCACGCGCCACGGCCGGGGTTCCGCGTCCCGCACGGAGCCCCGGCCGTGGTGTGCGGATACGGCACCCGACCGGTCCGTGGATCCTCGATCCCTCGCGACCGGAGGGTCGTACGGGGCGGTTGACGAGCTGTGACACTTTCGTGGCGCCGGACGCTGATGACCGTGGGGCGGGCTACGGCCCGATGTGTCGCACCAAGCGGTCGCCCCACGAACTCGGTACGGACGAGGACGGTTCTTGGGCAAGGGAGGGGAACCCCGTCGCGCGAAGGAGCACGACGGGGAGCTGGGCGCGGCTGTCGCGCGGGCCCAGGACGGGGACGAGGCCGCCTTCGCCATGGCCTACCGGCTCGTCCAGCCCGGACTGCTCGGGTATGTGCGCGGGCTGGTCGGTGACGACGCCGAGGACGTGACGTCGGACGCCTGGCTGGAGATAGCCCGCGACCTGGGCAGGTTCAAGGGCGACGGGGCGGGGTTCCGGGGCTGGACGGCGACCATCGCCCGGCACCGGGCCCTGGACCACCTGCGCCGGCAGCGGGCGCGGCCTCGCCCCTCGGCACTGGAACAGGACGTGTGGGACCTCCCCGGCCGGCAGAGCACGCACGAGATGGCGCTGGAGGCCATTTCCACGGAGCACGCCCTGGCGCTGGTCGCCGGACTGCCCCGGGACCAGGCCGAGGCCGTACTGCTGCGGGTGGTCGTCGGCCTCGACGGACCCGCCGCCGCCCGCGTCCTCGGAAAGCGGCCGGGCGCGGTACGGACGGCCGCGTACCGGGGTCTGAAACGCCTGGCCGCACAACTGGGTGTCGAAAGTGTGACGGATGAGGCCTCCCGGACGCTGGGTGAGTCGAAGTGACCCGCGACCGGGACGGCGCGTGACGGAGGGCGGGGACGGCGCCCCGACCGGGCCGGCCTGCCCCGGCGACCCGCGGCCTCCGGCCCGCCGGGCGGTCTGAACAGGCCGGACGCGCGGAACGTATGCGTCGGTCGGGCCGTACCGCCCGAGCGAGTGGGGCGTGCGGGCCGGCCGTGCCGGGCGGGGCCGGGAGTGAACCGAGTGGATCGAGCAGGGACGGAAACGGACATGGGTGAGCGGAGGAACGACGGCGCGCCGTCCGGCCGTCGGCGTGGGCACCCCGAGGGCGCGTCGCAGGGCCGTCACCCGGCCGGTCAGGGCCGTCCCGGCTCCGGTCCGCACGCTGTCCGTGGCACCGCGGGCCTCGAAGCGCTGCTCGTCCGGGCGCTGGTCCGGGACGGTGTCGACGACGAGGGCGAGCAGCGGGCCGTGGCCGCGTTCCGGGAGGCACGGGAGGCGGGCGCGCATCGCACCGGCGCCCGCCCCCGGCGCCGGGACGACTGGCGGCCGAGGGAGCGGCGCCTCGGCCGCTTCTCGGTGAAGGCCACCCTCTCCGTCCTGATCGCCGGTCTCAGCCTGGGTGGGGTCGCCGTCGCCGGGATCGGCGCGGCCGGCTCGGCGGTGGATGGCCCCGGGGAAGACGGGAACCGGGGCCCCACCACGGCTCCGGCCGACACCACGGCTCCGGCCGGCGCCTCGGCTTCCGGGGGCCCGTCCGACGACCGGTCCGCCGGCGCCGGTGCGGACTCCCGGCCCGGTTCCGACTCCGCCGCGCCGGAGCGCCCCGCCGGCGCCCGGGACGTCGAGGCCCACTGTCGGGCGTACGAGCGGCTCGAAGGGCGCGGCAAGGCGCTGGAGTCGGTCGCCTGGAAGCGGCTCGTCGAGGCGGCGGGCGGCGCGGTGAACGTCGACGCGTACTGCGCCGAGCGGTTGCGGTCGGCGACGGGTGAGGCGAAACCCGGCGGCACCGGTGCGCCGACCGACAGGACCGGTGGCGCGGGCGGGGCGGCTGGAAACAGCTCCTCCGGCAACGGCGCTTCGGGCAATGGCGCGGGCAACAGCGCTTCGGGCAACAGCGCGGGCAACGGTCAGGGCAAGCCCGCTCAGCCGGGTGGCGAGAAGAAGCCGTAATCCTGTCCCGTCAGCCGCCAAGGCAACGGCCGGGGCCGCCACCCCCCACAGGAGAGGCCCCGGCCGTCGCGCGGCACGGGCCGCGCGGCGGCCCGTAACTCCTACAGCGCCATGTGTGCGTTTTCCGTCACACCGGCCGGTCACAGGTCTGTTGAACCATGCACGAAAATCATGGACAGTCATCGCCGGGCATGGACGGGGAGAGGTTTCAGGTCGTAACGTGCCTTTCGCGCCAGGCCGTGAAGGACAAACGACCACAACCATCACGGGCCGCGGGGCAGGCCCTAGAGTCCGTAATCGATCGAGTAACCACGACGGCGAGTACCCGGTCCGCGGAAGCGGTGCCGGCTGAGGCGCAGAAGGGCGCGCGCGGTGTTGGGGGACGACGCGGAGTTGACCGCCGCGGTGGGGGCGGCACAGGACGGGGACGAGACCGCGTTCCGGACTGTGTACCGAGCCGTGCATCCGCGGTTGCTGGGATACGTGCGCACACTGGTCGGCGATCTCGACGCAGAGGACGTGACGTCCGAGGCCTGGCTGCAGATCGCCCGGGACCTGCAGCGGTTCAGCGGTGACGCGGACCGGTTCCGCGGCTGGACCGCCCGGATCGCCCGCAACCGCGCACTCGACCACATACGCATGCGCGGGCGCCGCCCCGCGATCGGCGGCGACGAGACCGAACTGACCGGGCGGGCCGCGGCGTTCGACACCGCCGACCGGGCCATCGAGGCGATGGCCACCGACGGCGCCCTCGCCCTCATCGCCCGACTGCCGCAGGACCAGGCCGAGGCCGTCGTCCTCCGGGTGGTCGTGGGCCTCGACGCGAAGACCGCCGCCGAGACGCTGGGCAAGCGGCCGGGCGCCGTACGCACCGCCGCGCACCGGGGCCTGAAACGGCTGGCCGAGATGCTCGACGGCGATCCGGAGGCACATCCGGAATCCGCCGGGGCGCTCGACGCCCTCCCCCTCCAGAGAGAACCGCGCCGCCCCGCGGTGACGTCCGCGAGTGTGACGCATATGCGAGCGCGGACGCAGAAGGACATGTGATGGCCGACGAGCAGCACAGGTGGCTGAACCGCGAAACCGCGGAGCGACTGCTGAACGGAGAGCCACTCGAAGCTGCCGACCCGACCACCCGTGACCAGGCAGAACGTCTCGCCCGAACGCTCGGCGCGCTCTCCTCCCCACCCCCACCCCCGTCGGCCGACGAGGAACTCCCCGGTGAGGCCGCAGCGTTGGCCGCCTTCCGCAAGGTGCGCGGGGAACGCGCGGGACAGCCGCACGCCGACTCGGCCGTCCCGCCCGCCGAGCACCGGGCCGGAACGCGGTCCGTCGACGCCGGACTGATCCGTATCGGCGCCCCGAGCGGGGACGGTTCCGGAACCCGGCGGGGGCCCCGCTGGGCGCGCCCCGTGCGCTACGGGCTGGCGGCCGCGCTGACCGTGGGCATGTTCGGTGGGGCGGCGGTCGTGGCCGCGACCGGCGTCCTGCCGACGGCGTCCTCGGGGTCCTCGGGGTCCTCGGGCACCGACCCCACGGCCTCCGCCACCCCCGAACGCCCCCAGCCGCCGCCCCCGCCGAAGGGGGACCCGCGGGGCGGAGCCACACCGGGGGGCGACCCGGGCAAGCGGTCCGGGGACGACGAAGCGGTCACGGGGCAGGGGGACGGGCCGGGCGGCGACGAGGGCGGCGGTACGGCGGCGCGGCCGGGCGACCCGGCGGTCGGTGCCGGCCGCGGGCAGATCGCCTCGGCCTGCCGTGCGCTGCGCGACGGCAGGAAGCTCCAGGGCAACCGCAAGCGCCTCCTGGAGAAGGCCGCGGGCGGCTCCTCCCAGGTCGGGCCGTACTGCGAGAACGTCCTGGCCGCCCGGGGCCGGGGGAACCGGCTCAGGCGGCGGCACGAGCTCCGGCAACGGCTCCGGTTCCGGCTCCACGGCGCAGAACGACGGCGACCCCGACACCCGCGACAAGGGCAGGGGCAACGGCAACGGCGGCAACAACGGTAACGGCGGCAACAACGGTAACGGCGGGAACAACGGGAGCAACGGGAACAACGGGAACAACGGGAACAACGGGAACAACGGGAGCAACGGGAACAACGGGAACAGCGGCAACAGCGGCAACAACGGCAACAACGGAAACAGCGGCAACCAGGGCGCGGGCAACGGCAACGCCAACAGCGGCGGTAAGGGCAACGGCGGCAACAACGGCAACAACGGCAAGGGCGCCGACAAGCCCGGCTGACCTGCGGCTTTGCGGGATTTGGTCACCTCTTGGCCGCCATGTGTGACGTTTTTGGCCGCCGGGGCGCAGTAATGAGTGAGCCGACTGGTCATCGGCTTCAGCACTGAGCCGGGGTTCCCCCCGTACCTGCGGCTCGTGCATCTCGGCGCGGGCGGGACACGTTCCCCCGGTCCCGCCCGCGCCCTTTCCCACCCCCTTGTGCCCGCGCGGCGCTCACCCGTGGACGACGACCTTGTCGCCGTTGCGCACCTGCCCGTACAGCCGGGCGATGGCCGCCTCGTCCCGCACGTTGACGCAGCCGTGCGAGGAACCGGCGTAGCCCCGCGCGGCGAAGTCCGCCGAGAAGTGCACGGCCTGGCCGCCGCTGAAGAACATGGCGTACGGCATCGGCGAGTCGTAGAGCGTCGACCAGTGGTCGCGGGACTTCCAGTAGACCTGGAAGACGCCGTCCCGGGTCGGTGTCGGGTCGGCGCCGAAACGGACGGGCAGCGTCATCACGGTCCGCCCGTCGATCATCCAGCGCAGGGTGCGGGTGGACTTGCTGATGCACAGCACCCGGCCCGTCCGGCACCGCGCGTCGGGTGCGGCGGCCGGCTGGCCGCCCATCAGGTACAGCTCCCACTTGCCCGGTTCGTGCGTCATGCCGAGCAGCCGCTGCCAGGTGACGGTGTCGGTCCTCCCGGTCCGCGGCAGTCCGCGCTTGCCCTGGAACCCCTCGACCGCCTTCCTCGTCCGGTCGTCGTACGTCCCGGTGGGGCCGTCGAACAGCCAGGCGACCTGACGCAGCCGGGCCTGGAGCTCGCGGACGTCGCGCCCCGAGTCGCCGGGCGACCAGAGCACCCGCGCGGGCGGCCGTGGCGGCGCGGCGGTCTCCGCACCGCCACGGCCGCTCTTTTCCCCGCCGTCGGAACCGGAACCGGACCCGGAGTCCGGGGGCCGGTACGCGGACGGCGTTTCGCTCGGTCTCTCGATGTGTATCGGTGACCGCCGCTTGCCGTCCGCGTCGACGGGCTGCACCGTGCACCCCACGGCTCCGCCGGTCAGGGCGGCCAGCGCCAGGAACACGGCCACCGCTCTTCCCGTCCCCATGCCCGTACTGCGCACGCGGCCCTCCCGTCGTCTCACCGCTCGCGGTCGGTCGTCATCTAGGGTTTTTCCCTGAGATGTTCCCCGGACGTGACCGCTTCCGAACCACGGGGCATGGTGGTGTGTGACGGGAAGACGGCAGGGGCGGCGTGTGCTGTGAGCGCGGTCCCACCGGCCCTGTGAGCAAGGTCCCAGCGTGCGCCTCTGCACCGGGCCGCACCCGCACGGCTACAGTCCGTCGAAGCGTCGGGTCTTTACTGGCGGGTAACTGACGGGTAACAGGCGAGCGGTCCGAGCAGTACCGCTCAGCGGGAGGCATCACACCATGGCGCGCGAGTCGGGCAGTGCCCGGACCACCGAGAGCGGACTGCCCATCGAACCGGTCTACGGGCCGGAGTCCCTCGAGGGCTGGGACCCGGCCGAGCAGCTGGGTGCCCCGGGCGCCTACCCGTTCACCCGGGGCGTGTACCCGACGATGTACACCGGTCGTCCCTGGACGATGCGCCAGTACGCCGGTTTCGGCACGGCGACCGAGTCCAACGCGCGGTACCAGCAGCTGATCGCCAACGGCACGATGGGCCTGTCGGTCGCCTTCGACCTGCCCACCCAGATGGGCCACGACTCGGACGCCCCGATCGCCTCCGGCGAGGTCGGCAAGGTGGGCGTCGCCATCGACTCGATCGACGACATGCGGGTGCTGTTCGGCGGCATCCCGCTGGACCAGGTCTCGACGTCGATGACGATCAACGCGCCCGCCGCCCTCCTGCTGCTCCTGTACCAACTGGTCGCCGAGGAGCAGGGCGTGCCGGCCGGCAAGCTCACCGGCACGATCCAGAACGACGTGCTGAAGGAGTACATCGCGCGCGGCACGTACATCTTCCCGCCGAAGCCCTCCCTCCGGCTGATCGCCGACATCTTCAAGTACTGCAGGGCCGAGATCCCGAAGTGGAACACGATCTCGATCTCCGGCTACCACATGGCGGAGGCGGGGGCGTCCCCCGCGCAGGAGATCGCGTTCACGCTGGCCGACGGCATCGAGTACGTCCGTACGGCGGTCGCGGCCGGGATGGACGTCGACGACTTCGCCCCGCGCCTGTCGTTCTTCTTCGTCTCCCGGACGACGATCCTGGAGGAGGTCGCCAAGTTCCGGGCGGCCCGCCGGATCTGGGCGCGGGTGATGAAGGAGGAGTTCGGGGCGAGGAACCCGAAGTCCCTGATGCTGCGTTTCCACACGCAGACGGCCGGTGTGCAGCTGACGGCCCAGCAGCCCGAGGTCAACCTGGTCCGCGTCGCCGTCCAGGGCCTCGCGGCGGTCCTCGGCGGCACCCAGTCCCTGCACACCAACTCCTTCGACGAGGCCATCGCGCTGCCCACCGACAAGTCCGCCCGGCTGGCCCTGCGCACCCAGCAGGTCCTGGCCTACGAGACGGACGTGACGGCGACCGTCGACCCCTTCGCGGGTTCCTACGTCATCGAGAAGATGACCGACGAGGTGGAGGCCGCGGCGCTGCAGCTGATGCAGAAGGTCGAGGACCTCGGCGGCGCGGTCAACGCCATCGAGCACGGCTTCCAGAAGAGCGAGATCGAGCGCAGCGCCTACCGGATCGCCCAGGAGACCGACTCCGGTGAACGGGTCGTGGTCGGCGTCAACCGCTACCAGCTCGACGCGGAGGAGCCGTACGAGCCGCTGCGCGTCGACCCGGCGATCGAGGCCCAGCAGGCCGAACGCCTGGCCAAGCTCCGCGCGGAGCGCGACCAGGGCGCCGTGGACTCGGCGCTCGCCGCCCTGAAGAAGGCCGCGGAGGGCGAGGACAACGTCCTGTACCCAATGAAGGAGGCCCTGCGGGCGCGGGCGACGGTGGGCGAGGTGTGCAACGCGCTGCGGGAGATCTGGGGCACGTACGTACCGAGCGACGCGTTCTGACCTGGGCTGTTAATCCGTACGGGTGATCATGGGCGGCATTCGACCCGCCCTGGTCACTCTCGTGGAGAGTGGGCCCCGAAAAGGAGGACGCCATGGCCGTACTGCAGCAGGAGCTGACCCTGGGCGGGGCTGCCGACCAGCTCGCCCGTGCACTGCCTGGCCACCGCGTGGAGATTCTCCAGGGGAGGCTCACTGTGACACCGTCGCCGGATGGCTCGCACGGGTTGTCATTGACGAAGTTCTGAAGGGCGCTCGAGCGTGCGGCTCTCGCGGAAAGCGGAGCCGAATGGATCCAGGGCGTGGGCCTGTGGCTTCCCACGCTGCCGGCGGACTTCGCGATCCCCGACCTGTCCGTCGTCGACGAGGACCTCCGCGACGCCTACGTCACCAAGAACTACTACGCGCCGAACGTCTTCCGCCTCGTCGTCGAGATCACGTCGTCCAACTGGTCCGACGACCTCGGCCCCAAGGTCGAGTGCTACGCCCAGGCGGGCATCCCGGCCTATCTGGTCGTGGACCGCAAGCACGACGAGGTCCTGCTCTGCACGGAACCGGCCGACGGCGAGTATCCCGACCCGCAGCGCTTCAAGCGCGGTCAGGACGTGGCTGTCCCGGAGTCGGTCGGCGTGCGCGTGGAGCTCTCCGTGGACACGCTTCTCGACGGCTGAAATACCGGCGCGGAGTGTCGCAAACTCGTGCGACACTCCCTCCATGTTCGGCGTCACAGACCTCCCCACCTACCTGGCAGGGCTCGTCCTCATCGTGCTGCTGCCCGGCCCCAACTCCCTGTACGTCCTGTCCGTCGCCGCCCGCCGGGGCGTGCGGGCCGGGTACACCGCCGCGGCCGGGGTCTGGTGCGGGGACACCGTGCTGATGACGCTGTCGGCCGCCGGAGCCGCCTCGCTGCTCCAGACGAACGCCTTCCTGTTCGGGATCGTGAAGCTGCTGGGCGCCGGATATCTGACCTGGCTCGCCGTCGGCATGCTCCGCGCCGCCTGGAAGATGTGGCGCACGCGCCGGGAGAGCGCCCCGGCCGGGGCCCCGGCCGTCGCCACCGCCGCGGAGCGGCCCTTCCGCCAGGCGTTCGTCATCAGTCTCTTCAACCCGAAGGCGATCCTGTTCGTCGTCGCCTTCTTCGTGCAGTTCGTCGACCCGGGCTACGCCTATCCCGCACTGTCCTTCGTGATCCTCGGCGCCATGCTCCAGCTCGCCAGCGGCCTCTACCTCAGCGCACTGATATTCGGCGGCACCCGGCTCGCCGACGCCTTCCGCCGCCGCCGGAGCCTGTCGGCGGGTGCCACCTCGGCGGCGGGCGCCCTCTTCCTGGGCTTCGCGGTGAAGCTTTCGCTGGCGAGCGCGTAGGGCCGCGCCTGCCCCGGCCGGCGGGCAGGCGGCCGTCCGAGGCTCAGGCCGCCTTGGACAGCGGCTTGGGGGAGGGCCGGGACAGGCGGGTCCGGATCTTCGGGGTCAGGACGTCCTCCAGGTACCGGTTCAGCGGCCGGGCCGGCAGCAGCATCGCGGCGATCGTCAGGCCGAAGGTCTCCGCCGAGCCGATGCCCAGGCCGCGGTGCGGGGCGTGGACGACCATCCGGCCCAGGTGCTCGTGGACCGGGTGGAACGGGTGGGTGAGGGCGCCCGCGACCATCAGCGCGGCCGGCAGCCGCAGCCCGTCCAGGGCGCGCAGACGGCCGCCGGGGGTTCTGGACCGGGACGGGGCGGCGGTGGGGCCGTCCCGCGGTTTCGCGGGCGCCGTGGCGGTGGGCCGGGGCTGCGGCGCCGGGCTGACGGCCGTCTCGGTCACGCTGGTGGTCCTCCGTGCTTCGATACCGTCCGTGCCGTCCGTGCCGTCCGTGCCGTCCGTGCCTTTTGCGCCCTTGCCCCCCCGTCCGGGTGTCAGGAAGCCCGTAGGAACGCCGAGTGGGACGCCTTGCCGAGGTAGGTGAAACGGGTGTCGCTCGCGAGGTGCTTGTCCAGCGCCTCCTTGATGCCCGGCCACTTGGGGTCGCCGAAGTCGTCGAGGACGACGATCGCGCCCGGGGCGGCGATCTCCTCCGCCCATTCGAGGTCCCTGGCGACACCCTCGGCCGAGTGGTCGCCGTCGACGACGATCACGCCGTAGCGGCGGTCCGAGACGGCGGCGCGGGTGTCGGGGTCCTCGGAGAAACCGCGCTGGATCCGGGCGGCCAGGCCCGCCGGACCGGCCAGGGCGAGGTTGGTGCGGACGGCGTGCTCGTCGACCGGGGTGCCGGAGGGGTCGTCGCGCCGCGGCGTGCCGGGCTGGAGCTGCACGCCGGCGAACGGGTCGACGATCGTCACGCTCGGGCTGCGGCCGTCGCGCTCCAGCATCCGGATCAGCCCGGTGGAGAACATGCCGTAGAGCGTGCCGATCTCGAGGATCTCGTCGTTCGGCGGGTCGAGCAGGGGGATGGTGCCGAGCTTGCCGCAGATGTTCATGGTGCCGCCGGCGATCCGGCCGACCCCGAGCGACTCCAGTGAGACCAGCAGCCGGAACGCGGTGGCGACGTTGCGCTCGGCGGCGGCCCGGTCGCCCGCCAGCTCGGCCACCTCGGAGTGCAGGCGGCCCAGCGGACCGGGGCTCACCATGCGTGAAAGACCTCGACCACGAGAGCCGAGCAGCAGGTCGAGGGTGAGTTGCCCGCGTTTCATCTCCTCGACGGCATCGCGGAGTCGCTCTCTCTCCGCCGTGTCCGCGGCGGCCGCCGAGCGGATGCGCCGCTCGATGCGTCGGTCGATGAGGTCGGCCACCGGGCGCAGCAGACGCCGGGAGGCCGGGCTGGTCAGCAGGGAACGGCTGTTCATGGAACCGAATGCCTCAATCCGTCGGGAGTCGAGCAGGAGTGATGCGGCTTGCGGGCTGGGGACAGGCTAGGGGCGGGGCCGCGGTGGGGGAGGAATACGAAGTCGATCGGCAGGCGAACAAGTGGCGAACTCCGTATGGAGCCCTCACGGGATCCGGGTGCGCCGGAGGCCGGCGGACGCGGGAACGCCGAAGGCCCCGCCCCCGCGAGTCCGGTCGTCTCGGCGGGGTGGGGCCTCTCTGTGCGTACGCGCTCCGGCCGGCTCACCCGAGCAGGCGTCGCAGGTTCAGCCTCCCCCACAGCAGGCTGGTGGCGAACGACAGGGAGACGACGGTGATCAGCAGGCCCACCAGGAGCAGCCCCGCCGCCGGTCCGCTCAGGTCCGGCGACACCAGCGGGGCGACGATCTCCTCGACGAACAGCACATGCACCATGTACGCGCCGAGCGCGGCATTGGCCAGCTTCCGCAGCAGGGGCCGCCGCTTCTCGGGAACCCTGACCCTGCTGATCAGAAGCAGCACGCAGATGCTCATGAGGGCGACGAACAGATGTGCGTTGGGCATCACGTAATGGATCTGCGTGTTGTACCAGAGGGCCCCGACCATGGTGAGCGGCAGCAGGAGGAACAGCGGCCGGCGCGACCGTACGGCGCCGGCCGGGAGGGAGAACAGCAGCGCGCCGCCGACCGCGTACACCAGTGAGTAGGTGCCGAAGCCCCAGGCCGAGGACGGCATGTCGTGATCCGTCACCTCGGCGAGAGTGGTCAGCACGCTGGGGAGGACCGCGATGCCGAGCAGGGCCGCCCCGAGCCCCCAGGGCCGTTTGCCGGCCTTGAGCAGCACCGCGAAGGCGAGCAGCATGATGATCGGGATGTAGGCGTACATGAACCACAGGTGGTAGGCGGGCTGCACGGAGCCGAAGAGGGAGTCCGTGGCCAGCTCGGCCACGGGCCGGTCGTTGCGGTCGCGCAGCCAGGCCCAGACGAGGTAGATCGCCGTCCACACGAAGAGCGGAACGAGGTTGCGGACGATCCGCTGCCACATCCGCGCGCTGTCCCGCGGGGGCGCGCCGACCAGCACGGCCCAGCCGGCGATGGCGAAGTACATGGGAACGGCGAACGGGTTGATCGCCTCCGCCACGTGTCCCGCCCAGTACGATCCGGAGCCGTTCTCCGGATCGTTGCCGGTGGAGCGGATGAACTGGGCGCCCACGTGTCCCAGCATGATGGTGGCGGAACAGATCAGCCGCATCAGGTCGATGTCGAAGCGGTGTTCGCGCGGTGCGGCGGTCTGTCCGGAAGGAGCGCTGCTCTGCTGCTGCGGCAGGAGCACTGCGGTGTCGTTCGGCACCGGGCCACTCTCCGTGTGCCCGGTGTACGGGAGTTGACGAGTGAATGGCTCCACTGTGACCGGTGAGTCTCGGTTGGCGGCCCGGGGCGGGTGAGAGGGCCCGGCCTTCCGGTGGCCGGGGTTGCGTCACCCCTTCCGGACGCCGCGCCGTACCGTCCTGCGCACCACGCGCTTCGCCCGGCTCACTTGGAGCTTGGCGCGCGATCGGGGCTTGCTGCCGGGAAGGCGGAGCTCGGCCAGCCGCGGTTCGGGGAAGTAGTGGCCGGGGCTGCCGGCCAGGTTGCGTCGCAGCCAGTCGGCCGTCGACTCCCGCAGCTGTGGGTACGTCTTGGGCTGCATGCAGAAACCCATCGCGCTCACCAGCGGTGACAACGTCTCGGGGGCCGTGCCGACGAGCGCCGGGTCCTGGTCGCGCTCCAGATCGGGTACCAGATGGTCGACCACGGCCAGGGGCACGCGGTTGCTGTTCGGATAGGGCTTGAGGCGCCCCATCACCAGTCCGGTCCCCACCCGTGCGACGGGCACGTCGTAGTAGGCGGAGGCGGTCACCATCGCCGTCGAGAAACAGCCGACGACGAGTGCGGGACGGCAGTGGTGGTACAGCGTCTCGGCCAGCAGCGGCGCGTCCAGCACGGTGAGCCGGACCCCGGCGTCCGCCGCCGCCTTGCTCAGCGCCGCCGAGTAGCCGGCGGGTGCCGTCGGATGGGGCTTGAAGACCACGGACCGGTGGCCGGCCCGCACGGCCCCGGTGAGCATGCGGACATGGAGGTCCTCCTCCTCCTGCGCGCTCAGGATGTTGATCGCCGCCAGGTACTGGCCGAGCAGCACGGCCGTCGGCGCCTCCTCCAGGACGGGCGCCAACCGCGGGTCGTCCGCCGCGTCCCGGGAGATCTCGTCGAGCACCTCGCGGAACGCCTCGTCCGGGACGACCTCGGGCCCGACGCCGTACTCGGACAGCAGCAGGGGCTTCAGACCGGGGATCAGGTCGAGGTGGAGCAGCCGCCGGATGCGGCGGGCGGTGGTCAGCGGCAGTTTGTCCCGGGTCGGGCCGTAGCTCATGAGGCCGTCGGCGTACACGTGGACGGTGCTCTCGGAGAAGATCGCCGCCAACGCGCGGGCCGGGTTGACCTGGATCGACTCGACGGCGAGTTCGATCAGGTCCCGCTCGCCGATGCCCCACTGCAGACGGAACGCCTTCTGCCACATCACCGTGTCGTTGCCCCGTGGGCCCCAGGCGCTGGGGTGGTGGGGACTGATCGCCTCGTTCCAGCTGACCACCGAGTCGAACCGGCCCGCTATGCGCGCGTAGCCGTGCATCTCGTCGAGCCGCAGGGCGGTCTCCGGTACGGCGGCGTTGTTGGAGACCAGCAGGATGCGCCGGGCCGCGTCGCGCGGTCCGAACAGGCCCGCGTCGAGCGCCGCGGCGAGGGTGGCCGCTCCGTAGAGGGTCGAGACCTGGAAGATCTGGGTCTTGCGGGACATGGGTCAGGCAGCCTTCCGCCCGTCACGCAGGCGGCTGAGCAACCTGCTCCGAGTGCTGTCGATGGTTCTGAGGGTCTCCTCGAGCGCATGCTGGGGCATGCGGTGCAGCGCGGCCCGCGTCTCCCGCCGCAGCCGCTGCGCCGCCGAGGGCTCGTACTCGTTCGCCTTGCCGATGTGGAAGGCGATCATGGCGCAGTAGGTCCGTACGGCCTTGAGGAGGAAACGTTCTGCCTCCGGGTCCTTCTGCAGCTCCCGCAGCAGCGTGTCGTACGACGGGATGAAGTCCAGCTGACGGGAGTCCTTGATCTGGGTGAGCGAGGTCGCCACGCCCCGCCGGTAGAACACGCCGTGCACACCGAGGGACGCGTACGTCCTGGCCTTCAGGTGCAGCTGCCAGATCCACAACCGGTCCTCCGCCGTGCGGAGTTCGGTCGCGAAGCGCATGCCGCCGTCGTCGAAGAGGTGCCGCCGGTAGATCCCCGCCCAGACGAAGGGGTAGTCGACCATGGTCTCCATGTCGGCCGGCGCTATTCCCTCACGCGGATCCATCACGATGTTGCGCGCCGGCGCCGAGGGCCGCCGGATCACCCGCTCGGTGCCGGTGGCCTGGACGTGATCGGTGCGGGCGAAGTCGCAGCCCAGCTCGTCCATGGCACGCACCAGTTCGGCGAGGTGGCCGGGCCCGTACCAGTCGTCACCGTCGAGGAACGTGATGAACTCGCCGTCCGCCGCATCGATACCGCTGTTGCGTGCCTGGGCTATCCCCATGTTCTTCTCGTGTCGGATCACCCTGGCGCGGGGCTGCCGCTCTGCCCACCGGTCGATCACCGAGGAGGTGGAGTCCGTGGAACAGTCGTCCACGAGCAGGAACTCGACATCGGGGCCCGCGTTGTTGGCGAGACTTCGCAGCGTGCTCTCGGCAAACGCTCCCACATTGTGCATGGGGACGACGACGGACAATCTCGGCACGGGGGCCTCTCACGCTCGAAGGATGGAGATGGGGAACAGTCTGTCGACTTTTTCGAAAGGGAAGGTGCCGCCCGAGACGGAGGGGTGAATTCCGCACGCATCAAAGGTGAACTCTTGGCGTCTCACGCTCGACCGAAGGTTTTCCGGAGTTCGTCGATTTTCGGCCGGGACCGGCCTGACGGCCTCCTTCAGCCGTGTCTTGAGCAATTCCGAACAATCCCGCCAGGGGGGTTCGTCACAGGTTCCACCGTTCTCGGACCGGAGGCCGCATGTGCCCCACTGCCACGAGCCGCGGGTGTCTTTCCGGCGGACGGACGATGAACACTTTCCTTCGAACGGCCGACCGGTCCTCGCCGTCCGGCCGCACGTCGTCCTTCACCGCTTGACCGCGCGCCGGACGGCCCGCGCACGCCGCACCACTCTGCGCGCCGTCGCGTTGTGCCGCAGGAACGCCAGGCGCTGCGGAACGCCGCCGGGCAGGCCCAGCGAGGTGAGCCGCCTCTTCTTGAAGTACCGCCGGGTGTCGCCGTCCAGCCGTGTGGACAGGTAACGCTCGGCCTGCGGCCGCAGTTCCCAGAGGATCTTCGGCTGCATCGCGAAGCCGACGGTGCGGACCAGGTCGCCGAGCGCGTCGGTGTCCACGGCCCCGCGCCGCTCGGCGACCGCCGCCGTGTCCGTCGGTGCCGGCAGCAGCGCGTCGACGATGGTGACCGGGATCCGGTTGCTGTTCTCATAGGGCGTCAGCCGGTCCAGCAGGGTGTCCGTGCCGACCCGGGCGACCGGCAGGCCGTACAGGGCGGACGCGGTCAGCAGGGCCGTGGAGAAGCAGCCGACGACCAGGGCCGGGCGCATCCGCTGGTACAGCACCTCGGCGAGGACCGGGGTGTCCACCACCGTGAGGGCGACGCCGAGCCGCTCGGCCTCCTCCTCCAGGGTGCGGGTGAAGCGTGCCGGGGCCGTGGGGTGCGGCTTGAACACCACCCGGCTGTGACCGAGGTGCACCGCGCCCTTCAGCATCCGCACATGCAGGTTCTCCTCCTCCTCGGCGGAGAGGATGTCCAGCGCGGACAGGTACTGGCCCAGCAGGAGCGCGGGCTCCGCCACATCGGGCAACTCGGCTCCGGTGTCGACCAGTTCGGCCAGCACCTTGGTGAACACCGGGGTCGCCACCACCTCCGGCTCCACCCCGAACTCGGTGAGCAGCAGCGGCTCGAGACCCGGCACCAGGTCGAGGTGGAGCAGCCGCTCCACCCGGGTGCCGACCAGCGGGTCGATCTTGTTGCGGGTGGGGCCGTAACTCATCAGACCGTCCGCGTAGACGGTGACGGGCGCGTCGGTGAAGATCTGCGCCACCCCGAGTGCCGGGTTGACCTGGATGGACTCCACGGCGAGCGCCACGTCGTCGTCGCCCAGGTTCCACAGCAGCCGCAGATGGCGCTCCCACAGGGGCACGTCGTCCAGGCGCGGCGCCCAGCCGCCGGGGTGGAACGGGAAGATCGCCTCGTTCCACGACAGCACGTCGTCGAACCGGGGCCGCAGGTGCTCGAACCCGGGCATCTCGTTCACGGCGGGCGTCGTCTCGGGCGTCGTCGCGTTGTTGGAGACCAGCAGGATCCGCCGGCCGGCCGGGGCGAAGCAGCCCGAGTCCAGGGCGGCGGCGAGGGTGGCCGCTCCGTAGAGGGTCGACGCCATGAAGATCTGAGTGGTCATGCGGCGACCTCCGAGGCCGGCGCCGGACGGCGGCGCAGCCGGCGCAGCCGGCCGGCGCGCTCGGTGTCCATCGAGTCGAGTGCGTCGTCGAGCACGTCCTGGGGCATGCGCCGCAGCGCGGCGGTGCCCATGTCCTTCAGTTTCCGGGCCACGGACGGCTCGAACCTTTCGATGGATCCCAGGTGGTGGGAAATGATGGCGCAGTAGGTGCGCACGGCCTTCGGCAGCAGCGTCGCCGCCTCGGAATCCCGCGCGGTCTCCTCGATCACCTGGTCGAACGCGCGAATGAAATCGAGCTGTCGGGCGTCGCCGATCTGGGTCAGTGACGAGGAGACACCGCGCCGGTAGAACACCCCGAGCAGGCTGGTCACCGCGAAGGACTCCGCCTCCCGGTGCAGCTTCCAGATCCAGGGCCGGTCCTCGGCGGTGCGCAGTCCGTCGGTGAAGTGCAGCAGGCCCCGTTCGACGAGCCTGCGGTGGTAGATGCCCGCCCAGGCGTAGGCGTAGTCGACGGAGGTGGTCCGGTGGGCGGGGAGGATCGCGTCGCGCGGACTGAGCGGCACGTTGCGCCGGCCGTGCGGGACGCGGTGCACGGTGCGGGCCCGCGCCGTGCACTGCACATGGTCGGTGCGGACGAAGTCGCAGTCCAGCTTCTCGATCACGGAGACCAACCGGGCGTAGTGGCCCGGCGCCAGCCAGTCGTCGCCGTCCAGGAAGGTCAGGTACTCGCCGCGGGCCCGGTCGATGCCGGTGTTGCGGGCGGTCGCGAGCCCGCCGTTCCGTTCGTGTCCCACCAGCACCGCCCCCGGCAGTTCACGTTCCGCGTGCGCGAGGAGATCCGCGGTCCCGTCGGTCGAGCAGTCGTCGACGAGAATGAATTCGAAGTCGTCCCGCGCGTTGGCGCGCAGACTTCGCAGGGCATCGGGGACGTATGGGAGCACGTTGTAGAACGGCACGATGACGGAGAGCTTGAGCACGTCGGTGACGTTAGGCGGCGGCCCGTCATCCGTCTTTACCCACACCTTGATACGTGATGAACGACGCGTGTCGAAGCAGTGAAGCGAACGTTTTTCCGTACGTCGGGCGGGCCGATTCGTCATTCGGCGATCTTCTGTTCACCATTTGTTGGATTCGGGTTGGGCCGCTACTGGAAATTGCTTCCTAGCGTCTTCGTCGTGCCAGTAAGTGCAACGAAGACCCTGCGAGTCGCCGTCCTCGCGGATTCCGACACCCGGTGGAAATGGGGCGCGCTCACCGCGAACCGCATCGCCCCGGAGGATTCGGACATCCGGCTGGACGGTTATCTCCTGCGGGGCCGTGCGACTCCCACCGCCCGTCAGCTCGAAGAGGTCGGCGTCCAGGCGGACGCCCTCCACGAGGTGACCGCGGTCCAGTTCCTGCACGCCGTGCGGGAGGAGCCGTACGACGTCCTCGTCCTCGCCCTGGTGGGCGGCGGGGTCCAGGCGATGCTGCACGGGCTCGGGCGGGTCTGGGAGGACGGCCCCGCCGGCCGGCCGGAGCGGCCCGTCGTGGTCACCGGATACGTGGGTGTCGTCTACGAGAAGCTCGCCGACGGCCTGCTGCTGCGCCACGGCGCCGACCTCGTCCTCGCCAACTCCCGCCAGGACGCGGACCGTTTCCGCGCCGTGTACGAAGGTGTGGGCGCCGACGCCGGCTCGGTGACCGAGGTCGCGCTGCCCTTCCTCGGCGGCGCCGCCCACACCGGGGAACACGACCCCTCTGCGAAGCAAGGGCGCAGGCCCTACACGGTGGTCTTCGCCGCCCAGCCCTCCGTCCCGGAGAGCCGCAAGGACCGCACCTACCTGCTGAACCGGCTGATCGAGCACGCCCGTCGGCACCCCGAGCGCGAGGTACTGCTCAAGCTGCGCTCCAAGCCGGGCGAGCACACCACGCACATCGAGGAACTGCCGTACCAGAAGCTGGCCCAGCGGTTCGACCCGCCGGCCAACTTCCGCCTGGTGTACGGGCACATGGGCGAGGTGCTGGACCGCACCGATCTGCTGGTCACGATCAGCTCCACGGCCGCCCTGGAGTCCCTGCACCGGCGTATCCCGACCGTCGTCCTCACCGACCTCGGGGTGCGCGAGGCGCTCGGCAACCACCACTTCGTCGGCTCCGGCTGCCTCGCCTCCTGGGACCAGCTCGACGCCGGGCACCGGCCCGTGCCCGACGAGAAGTGGGTGTCCCGGCAGGGCGTCGCGACGGGTGGTTCGTACGCCACCGCCTTCGACGCCGCCCGCGAACGCGTCGCCGAGCTGCTCGACCGTCCCGGCGGCCTGCCGCCGCTGGCCCCGTACTACACGCCCGTCACCGCGCCCGGCTATCTGCCCGGCCTGCTCGCCCGCCACCACCTCGGCCCGGACGGCACCCCGCTGCCCGGCGCCCCCGCCGCCGACAGGGAGCCCGGACCGGTCCGGCAGATCGTGCGCCGCGCGGCGCGCGGTGCCTACCGGCACGGCGTCCAGCGGGTGGCCCCGGTGATCCGTCGGATGGGCGAACTGTGACCGCCTCCCTTCCTGCTCGAGGAGCTGATCCCATGACCGAACCGCAAGCGGGCCGAAGCGGTGCGCCGGAGCGCCGGGTGCTCGCCGTGATCCCCGCGCGCGGCGGCTCCAAGGGCGTGCCCGCGAAGAACCTCGCACCGGTCGGCGGCGTACCCCTGGTGACCCGCGCCGTCCGCGAGTGCCGGGCCGCGCGCCACGTCACGGACGTCGTCGTCTCCACCGACGACCAGGCCATCGCCGCCGCCGCCCGGCAGGCCGGCGCCGAGATCGTGCTGCGCCCCGCCGCCATCGCGGGCGACCTCGCCACCTCCGAGGCCGCCGTCCTGCACGCCATGGACGCCCACGAGGCCCTGCACGGCGCCCCGGTGGACGTCGTCCTGCTCGTCCAGTGCACCAGCCCCTTCCTGGTCCGCGAGGACATCGACGGGGTGGCCGGCGCGGTCGCCGAACAGGGTGCCGACACGGCGGTGACCGTGGCTCCCTTCCACGGCTTCGTCTGGCGGGACGCGACGGACGAGACGCCGACGGACACTCAGGCGGGCGCTCGGTCGGTCGGTGGCAGCGGCGGATTCGGCGTCAACCACGACAAGTCGTTCCGCCCCCGCCGCCAGGACCGCCCCCAGGACCTGCTGGAGACCGGCGCCGCCTACGCGATGGACGCGGCAGGCTTCCGCGAGCACCGGCACCGCTTCTTCGGCCGGACCGAACTCGTCCGCACCGACCCCGCGCGGGTCCTGGAGATCGACGACCCGCACGACCTCGCCCGCGCCCGCGCCCTCGCCCCGCTCTTCGACGCGGAACGGCCCGGCGCCCTCCCGACCGCCGAA
This sequence comes from Streptomyces sp. TE5632, assembly GCF_054061295.1. Taxonomy (NCBI): domain Bacteria; kingdom Bacillati; phylum Actinomycetota; class Actinomycetes; order Kitasatosporales; family Streptomycetaceae; genus Streptomyces; species Streptomyces sp. TE5632. The sequence continues at coordinate 3,452,544 of NZ_JBSSEA010000003.1, forward strand.
GACATCGACGCGGTCGTCCTCGACTTCGACGGCACCCAGACCGACGACAGGGTGCTGATCGACGCCGGCGGACAGGAATTCGTCGCCGTGCACCGCGGCGACGGACTCGGCATCGCAGCCCTGCGCAGGTCGGGCCTGAAGATGCTGATCCTGTCCACGGAACAGAACCCGGTCGTCGCCGCCCGCGCACACAAGCTCAAGCTCCCCGTGCTGCACGGCGTCGACCGCAAGGACCTGGCACTGAAGCAGTGGTGCGAGGAACAGGGCATCGCGCCCGAGCGCGTGCTCTACGTCGGCAACGACGTCAATGACCTCCCGTGCTTCGCCCTCGTGGGCTGGCCCGTGGCGGTCGCGAGCGCCCACGACGTCGTGCGCGGCGCCGCACGCGCGGTCACCACCCTCCCCGGTGGCGACGGCGCCGTCCGGGAGATCGCCGGCTGGATCCTCGGCCCCTCCCTCGATTCCCTCCCCAAGTAAGGAAACACCGTCATGAGCACCGTGAACCCCGGCTCCCGCATCCGCCGCTTCGGTACCCGCGAGGCCGGCCCCGGCCGCCCCGTGTACGTCACCGGTGAGATCGGCATCAACCACAACGGCGACATCGAGAACGCGTTCAAGCTGATCGACGCCGCCGCCGAAGCCGGCTGCGACGCCGTCAAGTTCCAGAAGCGCACGCCCGAGATCTGCACCCCGCGCGACCAGTGGGACATCGAGCGCGACACCCCCTGGGGCCGGATGACGTACATCGACTACCGCCACCGCGTGGAGTTCGGCGAGGAGGAGTACGGCCAGATCGACGCCTACTGCAAGAAGAAGGGCATCGACTGGTTCGCCTCCCCGTGGGACACCGAGGCCGTCGCCTTCCTGGAGAAGTTCGACGTCCCCGCCCACAAGGTCGCCTCGGCCTCCCTCACCGACGACGAGCTGCTGCGCGCCCTGCGCGCCACCGGCCGCACGGTCATCCTCTCCACCGGCATGTCCACCCCGAAGCAGATCCGCCACGCGGTCGAGGTCCTGGGCAGCGAGAACATCCTGCTCTGCCACGCCACCTCCACCTACCCGGCGAAGGCCGAGGAGCTGAACCTGCGGATGATCAACACCCTCCAGCAGGAGTTCCCGAACGTCCCGATCGGCTACTCCGGCCACGAGACCGGCCTGCAGACCACCCTGGCCGCGGTCGCCCTCGGCGCCACCTTCGTCGAGCGCCACATCACCCTGGACCGCGCCATGTGGGGCTCCGACCAGGCCGCGTCCGTCGAGCCGCAGGGCCTGAGCCGCCTCGTCCGCGACATCCGCACCATCGAGGCTTCCCTCGGCGACGGCGTCAAGAAGGTCTACGAGTCCGAGCTGGGCCCGATGAAGAAGCTCCGCCGGGTCCCCGGCGTCGTCGCCGAGGCGGAGATCGCCGCGGCCGCCGGCGAGCCGCTGACCGTCTGACCCTCCCCACCCACCATCCCCTTGACGACGGGAACGGTCGTACGTCGATGAGCCCCCGCGCCGGGAACGCCGGCTCCCACACTCTCGCCTTCGTCGAGAGCCCGGTACAGCTGCTGAACGTGCTGGAGTGGGCGCACGCGCATGCGCCCGGCGCGGGGCTCACCCTCGTGGTGCTGTCCCCCGTCGACCCCATGACCCGCGGCCAGTTGCGCCGCATGTCCGAACTGGCCCGGGAGGAGGGCCACGAGGTCCGCTGGGAGGAGGCGCGCGGCGGACCCGCCGCACCCTTCCAGACCATCGCCGGCCTGGCCGGCCCGCTGCGCCGGGCCGACCGCGTCCTCCTCGGGGACCCCTTCTCCCGGTACGTACAGCTCCTGCTGACGATCACCCGGGCCCGCGACCTCGTCGTCGTCGACGACGGCACGGCGACCATGGAGTTCGTCGGCCAACTCGCGCGCGGCGAAAGCCTGGTGCGCTGGCACCGCAAGGGCGGCCGGCGCGGCCCCCGGGACCTGCTCCTCGCCCCGGTGTCCGGCGTCGCCCGGCGCAGGCTCACCCCGGGCGGCCGACGCCGGGTGGAGGTCTTCTCCTCGATGCCGGTGGCGGACACCCCACCCGGAGTCACCGTCAGCGCCAACGCCTTCGCCTGGACCCGGGCCCGGTTCGGCCCGCCCCGCATCACCAGGACCGCCGACATGGTGGGCACCTCCCTGGTGGAGACCGGCGTGGTGGACGCCGACGCCTACCTGGAGGCCGTCCGCTCCCTCGCCAAGACCCACGGCGCGACCCGCTACTTCGCCCACCGCCGCGAGAGCACCGGGAAACTCCACCGGCTCGCCGTCGAGACGGGCCTGGAGATCGTCCGCCCCGAACTCCCCCTGGAACTGATCGCCCGCCGGGGCCCCATAGGCGGCACCGTCCTCAGCTTCCCGTCGACCGTCGTCCACACCCTCCCCCTCGCCCTGTTCGGCACGGAGGTGCGCATCGCGGTCTGCGACATCGACCCCGCCTGGCTCACCGAGAACGCCTCCCCCCGCGCCCAGGGCTTCCTCTCCGGCGTCACCGGCACCGCCCGCGACGTCCACCGCCTGTCGGCGGTGGCACCGGCGTGAACGGACGCCGGTGACCGCCCACTGGGAGGTGAGCGACGGCGTCCGCCCGCCGACCGCACGGCGACTCTCCGGGAGCCCGGCCGGCCGGCGACGGTCACTGCCCCTCTCGGCCCCCGGCCGCTGAACCCTGCTCGTACCCGTTCAGGGCCAGTGCCGCGGCCTCACCCCGTGAGCTGACCTCGAGTTTCTTCAGCACTCCGGTGACGTGGAACTTGACGGTGCTCTCCGTGATTCCGAGTGCGTCCGCGATGGCCCTGTTCCGCTTGCCCTGCGCAAGAAGGTGCAGGACCTCCCGTTCCCGCGCGTTGAGACTCGACAGCCTGGTCTTCCCTGTTCGAACGGCCGGCGGGTCGAAAGGAAGGGTGATGCCGGCCCGGCTTCCCCAGCCCGGCACGGCGTCGAGGCTGACCGTGGCGCCGAGCGTGCGGGCGCGGCCTTCGAGTTGGCGTGACAGCGCGCGCACGTCCACGCTCCCGGACTCCTGCTCCCGCACGTCGATCCGCAGTGACGTGCCGTCACAGGTCCAGGCGACGCGCAGGCGCGACGGGCCCGGTTGCGCGGTGAAGGCCAGCACCGCGGTCCGTGTCATCGCGCGAGCGGCGTAGGCGACTTCTCCGGGCAGCGGACGCGCCGCCTTGGCCGGCGGCACGAACTCGACGTGCGCTCCGTGATGCTTGAGCAGGTGCCGGATGTCCCTGCGCAGCTTCGTGAACGCGGCCGGGGCCGGTTCCTCGGACAGGGCCAGACCGGACTTCTGAGCGGAGCGCAACGCCACCAGCGCGACGGAGGCGGACTCGGTCGCGGCCACGCGGGCACGGTGATCGTCGAGTGCGGTGGCGCGCAGCGTGTTCAGGATGGCCACCAGCGCACTCTCGTGCGCCGTCGCCATCTCTGTGATGGTGCGGGCCCGCTCACTGGAGGCCGCGCGCGACTCGGCGAGGTAGTCCGGGCTCGCCTGCGCGACCTGCTGGCTGATCGAGGTCGCGACGATCCCGAAGAGGGCCGACAGGGCGGCGGGCCGCGGGAGCCGCTTCCGGGAGCCGCGCGGCACGAGGACGAGCAGCGTGCCGACCGGGTCGCGGACGGCCCAGACGGTGCGGGTGGCCCCGCCGACCGCCGCCGTGGTGCTGAGCGGCCGGCCGGGTTCGACGAGGGCCTTCAGCTGCTCGAGTTCGTCGATCGTGACCTTGTTGACCATTTCGGTCGCGCCGGCGACCTTCCGCGGCCGGCCGGTGCACTCCTTGGTGAAGACGACGAGCGCGGTGTGCGGCCACCGGTCCGACAGGAAGCGGGAGAACCGGCGTGCGATCTCGTGCAGCGGACCCTCGATGACCTCTCGCAGTGCGAGAACATCCGCCTCCGGCGGTTCTTTCGTGTCGAGCATCCCACGCACCATAGCCGGTTCGGCCGCTGACCGAAGGTCGAGGTTCTCCTGGTCCGTCGCACAGGTCGCCCGTCCTTGTTCCGGGGCTAACGTCGTGGTCGTAGAGGGCGTGCGCCGGTGCGCATGCCCTCTGACCGACTGACAACCGACTGACAGAGGAACCAGCTCAGATGCCACAGCAGGTCCGCGGTGTGATCGCCCGTTCCAAGGGAGCTCCGGTCGAGCTCACCGACATCGTGATTCCCGATCCGGGACCGGGTGAGGTCGTCGTCGCGGTCGCCGCGTGCGGCGTGTGCCACACCGATCTGACCTACCGCGAAGGCGGTATCAACGACGACTTCCCGTTCCTCCTCGGACACGAGGCCGCCGGCACCGTGGAGAGTGTCGGCGAAGGTGTCGATTCGGTGCGGCCCGGCGACTTCGTCGTCCTGAACTGGCGTGCCGTGTGCGGGCGGTGCCGGGCCTGTAGGCGCGGGCGTTCCCAGTACTGCTTCGACACGTTCAACGCGAGCCAGAAGATGACTCTGACCGACGGGACGGAACTCACCCCGGCGCTCGGCATCGGTGCTTTCGCGGAGAAGACCCTGGTCCACGCCGGGCAGTGCACCAAGGTGGACCCGTCCGTGGACCCCGCCGTGGCGGGTCTGCTCGGCTGCGGTGTCATGGCCGGCCTGGGCGCCGCCGTCAACACCGGCGGGGTGAGCCGCGGGGACTCGGTGGCAGTCATCGGCTGCGGCGGTGTGGGCGACGCGGCCGTCGCCGGGGCGCGGCTGGCGGGCGCATCGAAGATCATCGCGGTGGACCGGGACGAGAAGAAGCTGACCTGGGCGGTCGACCTGGGCGCCACCCACACGGTCAATGCCGGCGAGACCGACGTCGTCGCCGCGATCGCCGAACTGACGGGCGGCTTCGGCGCCGATGTCGTCATCGACGCGGTCGGCCGCCCCGAGACGTGGAAGCAGGCGTTCTACGCGCGCGACCTCGCGGGCACCGTCGTGCTGGTGGGCGTGCCCACGCCGGAGATGAAGCTCGAACTGCCGCTCCTCGACGTGTTCGGCCGCGGCGGCTCCCTGAAGTCGTCCTGGTACGGCGACTGTCTGCCGGAGCGCGACTTCCCGATGCTCGTCGACCTGCACCTGCAGGGCAGGCTGCCGCTGGAGAAGTTCGTCTCCGAGCGCATCGCACTCGAAGAGGTCGAGAAGGCCTTCCACACCATGCAGGCCGGCGAGGTGCTGCGTTCGGTGGTGGTCCTGTGAGCGGCCTGCGTGTCGAACGCGTGGTCACCTCCGGGGTCTTCGCCCTCGACGGCGGCACGTGGGAGGTCGACAACAACGTCTGGCTCGTCGGCGACGACGACGAGGTGGTGATCGTCGACGCGGCGCACGACGAGCAAGCGATCATCAGGGCGGTGGGAGACCGGAACGTGGTGGCCGTCGTGTGCACGCACGGTCACAACGACCACGTCACCGTCGCGCCGCAGTTGTCCCGTGAACTCCAGGCGCCGATCCTGCTGCACCCCGGCGACCGGGAGTTGTGGGAGATGACCCACCCCGGCCAGGCCTTCGGGCACGCGAGCGACGCGCAACGCGTCGACGTGGCGGGCACGGCACTCGAGGTGATCCACACTCCGGGACACTCTCCCGGGTCCGTCTGCCTGCACCTGCCCGAAGCCAAGGTGCTGTTCACCGGGGACACGCTGTTCTCGGGCGGCCCCGGAGCCACGGGCCGTTCGTTCTCCGACTTCCCCACCATCATCGGGTCCATCCGGGACAGGCTGTTCACGCTGCCGGAAGAAACCCGTGTGCACACCGGACACGGCGACGGCACCACGATCGGCGCGGAGGCACCGTACCTGGCCGAATGGATCGCACGCGGACACTGAACCGGTCCCGGGCCGGGGAACGACCGGCGACAGCGCCTCCGCCTGCTTCCCCGGCCCGCACGCGGGGGTTCGCGCCGCCCGCGTGAAGGCCGGGTCGGCGTCAGCCTCGTGCCGTCTTTGGTCTGCGGGCCAGGAGGAGGGCGCGGGGGCGTTTCTCGTCGGTGGTCGGTTCCCGCAGGGTTTGCGCGGTGAGTTCCAGGCCCGCCTCGGTCAGGTGGGTGATGACCGTGGCGGGGGTGCGCCAGTGGTAGTCCAGGGAGACGGGGTGGCCGAAACGTTCGTCCAGGTGCAGGCCGCCGTCCTCGTCGCCCGACTGGAAGGCGAGCAGGACCGGGGCGCCCGGTGCCAGGACGCGGTGGAACTCGGTGAAGAGGCCGGTGAGGTGGTCGTCGGGGATGTGGATGACCGAGTACAGCGCCACGATGCCGCCCAGCGTCCCGGCCGGCAGGTCCAGCGCGGTCATCGAGCCGACGTGGAACCGCAGACCCGGATGCGCCGCGCGGGCCAGGGTCACCATGCGGGGGGAGAGGTCGACCCCGAAGACCGGCAGGCCGAGCCGGTGCAGCCGCGCGGTCACGTGTCCGGGACCGCTGCCGAGGTCGGCGACCGGCAGCCGGGTGGTCCCCTCGCCCGGCCCGGTGGTCCGGGCGAGGTCCGCGAAGGCCGTGAGCAGGGCGCGTTCCAGGGGCAGATCGGCCAGCCCGTCGGCGAACCGGTCGGTGTACTCGTCGGCGATGGCGTCGTACGAGACGCGGGTGGCGTGGAGGAACTCCGGCGGGTCGGCACGCATGGCCCCGCACCCTATCGGCGGAACCCGGGGCCACGGAGACGCTTTCACCCGTACGCGTGGACGACGGCGTGGCGCGGGTGCCGTGTCCGTCACCTGAACCGGTCGGCGTGCCTCGGGTGATGCGTGGTACACCGTGGTACACCGAGGAGAGGTGCAGTGCGGTGAAACGGGTGCCGGAGAACGGCGGAACGGCGACGGAAGCACAGCGGAACGGCCGTTGTGACCGATATCACGTGCCGACGGGCCGGGTGGCCTCACACTCCGCGCAAGAGCGACGAGTTTACCCATCCCGATGTACGGCTATGCACGGGACCGCCAGTTTTTCTTCCCCTGACGGGCTGATTTTTCTTGATCGGGGAGCAGCGGACCGTCCCGGCGTCCTACCCTTCAAAGGGTGAAGCAACAGATGTCACTGGAGTCCGAGGTCGATCTGCCCGGAGGGGCGGTGCTTCCGGGCGCCCTCCCCGAGATGCTGCGCACCGAGCTCATCGCGTTCCGGCGCGACCTGCACATGCACCCCGAGCTCGGCAACCAGGAGTTCCGCACCACCGCGGCGATCAAGGAGCGGCTGGAGCGGGCCGGCCTCGCGCCCCGTGTACTTTCCAGCGGGACCGGGGTCATCTGTGACATCGGGGTGACGGACGGCACCGGCATCGCGGCCGTGCCCATGGACATCGGCACGGACACGGACATCGGCACGGACACGGGCATACTCGCCATGCGCGCCGACATCGACGGCCTGCCCATCCCCGACATGAAGACCGGGTGCCCGTACCGCTCCACCGTGCCCGACCGCGCGCACGCCTGCGGCCACGACGTGCACACCACCGTGGTGCTGGGCACCGGGCTCGTCCTCGCCGAACTGCACCGCCAGGGCCTGCTGCCCCGGCCGGTGCGGCTGATCTTCCAGCCCGCGGAGGAGGTGCTGCCCGGCGGCGCCGCCGAGGCCATCGTGGACGGCGCGCTCGACGGGGTCGGGCGGATCATCGCCGTGCACTGCGACCCCCGGGTCGACGCCGGGCGGATCGGGCTGCGCCCGGGCCCCATCACCTCCGCCTGCGACCGTCTGGAGATCGCCCTCGACGGCCCCGGCGGCCACACCGCCCGGCCGCATCTGACCACCGACCTGGTCACCGCCGCCGCCCGGGTCGTCACCGACGTGCCCGCCTTGGTGGGCCGGCGGGTCGACAGCCGCAGCGGGCTCGCCGTCACCTGGGGCAGGATCGAGTCGGGCCACGCGCCCAACGTCATCCCGCAGCACGCCGAACTCTCCGGTACCGTGCGCTGCCTCGACCTGGACACCTGGCGGCTGGCCCCCGACCTCGTGGTCGCCGCGATCGACGAGGTGGCCAACCTGCACGGCGCCAAGTCGGAGATCAACTACGTGCGCGGGGTCCCGCCGGTGGTCAACGAGGCCGGCGTCACCGAGCTCCTGCGGGACGCCATGATCGCCCGGCGCGGCTCGGATTCCGTGGAGAGCACCGAACAGAGCCTCGGCGGCGAGGACTTCTCCTGGTACCTGGAGCGGGTCCCCGGCGCCATGGCCCGTCTCGGGGTCCGCCCTCCGGGCGAGCGCACCGTGCGCGATCTGCACCAGGGCGACTTCGACGTCGACGAGCACGCCATCACCGTCGGCGTCGAACTCTTCACCGCCGCCGCCCTGCTGGACGCGCTGCGGTAACTGCCCCTGGTTTCGATCCACTTGAGCTCCCCCCTGTATTCCCCTTGCGCTCCCCTTGCACTCCGCTCGCGCGTGCGCCGGGGGAGGGGCGGAGTGGTGCGCGTGTCGCCTTGGCGGCACGAATGGATAACAGCCCTGTGGTACCCCGTTCCCAGGAGTGTCTACGCGCGTTAATCTGCGCCGGATCGAGCACCCGATGCGGGGCTTTGCGGAATGGGGAACTTCAGATGCGTCGGATATCCAGACTGACTCGCGTCGCGGTGGGCGTCGCGTCGCTCGCACTCGCCGCCACGGCCTGCGGCGGCACCAGCAGTGACAGTGGCGACAAGAGCGACACCAAGGAAGACCTCGGTCTCGCCATCGCCTACGACATCGGCGGCAAGGGCGACCAGTCCTTCAACGACGCCGCGTACGCGGGCCTGGAGAAGGCGGAGAAGCAGTTCGGCTACAAGACCGCCGACATCGAGCCCACCGAGGGCGAGACCGACGCGGACAAGGAGCAGCGCCTGTCCACGCTCGCCAGGCAGGGCTACAACCCCGTCATCGGCGTCGGCTTCGCCTACGGGCCGGCGATGGAAGCCGTGGCCGCGAAGTACCCGGACACCACCTTCGGCATCGTCGACTACGTGGTCGAGGGCAAGAACGTCGCCTCCCTCGTCTTCGCCGAGGAGCAGGCCTCCTACCTGGCCGGTGTCGCCGCCGCCAAGGCCACCAAGACGAAGACGGTCGGCTTCGTGGGCGGCGTGGACATCCCGCTGATCCACAAGTTCCGGGCCGGCTTCGAGCAGGGTGTCAAGGACACCGACCCGAAGGTCAAGGTCATCTCGCAGTTCCTCACACAGACCGCGGAGGAGGGCGGCTTCTCCAGCCCGGACAAGGGCAAGGCCGCCGCCGAGGGCCAGATCGAGAAGAAGGCCGACGTCGTCTACCAGGCGGCCGGTCTCTCCGGGCAGGGCGTGATCGAGGCCGCCGCCAAGGCGAAGGTCTGGGCGATCGGCGTCGACTCCGACCAGTACCAGCAGGAAGCCCTCGCCGGCTACAAGGACTTCATCCTCACCTCCGCCACCAAGGAGGTCGGCGGTTCGGTGTACGCCCTCGCCAAGTCCGTCGAGGACGGCAAGCCGCTGACCGGCGCCCAGGTCTTCGACCTGAAGGCGGACGGCGTCGGCCTCTCCGAGAGCAACCCGAAGATGGCCGAGATCAAGGGCCTGACGGACGCCGTGGCCAAGGCCAAGGAAGGCATCGTCGACGGCTCCATCAAGGTCAAGTCGGAGTAGTCGGAGCAGTCGGCGGGAGCCGGTGACACCGGCCGGCCGTACGAGAGAGCCGGCCGTCACGTCGAGCACAGGGGCGGGCACCCGAGCGGGTGCCCGCCCCTGTGCGTCAACTCCCGCGCCCCGCACGGCCACCCTCCGTTCGCGATCGGCAACGTTGTGAAATGGTGGGAACGCCGGGGAAGTGGGATTGGCCACGGGCCTGTAACAAGGTGGACAGAAGGGTTTTCCCGGGAGGTCTACGCGCGTTAATCTGCGGCGAGCAGCGCCGTAGCCGAATCATCCGGCGCTTGTACGAAGGAGCACCACACATGCGCCGGTTTTCCCGGATCACGGTCGCAGGCGCAGCGACCGCCTCTCTGGCCCTCACGCTCTCCGCCTGCGGCGGTACCTCGACCTCTTCCGGTTCGTCGGAATCCAAGGGCGACAAGGGCATCGCCATCGCGTACGACGTCGGCGGCCGGGGTGACCAGTCCTTCAACGACGCCGCGTACGCGGGTCTGGAGCAGGCGAAGAAGCAGTTCGGCTACAAGACCACCGACGTCGAGCCCACCGACGGCGAGACCGACGCGGACAAGGCGCAGCGGCTGGCCTCGCTGGCCAAGCAGGGGTACGACCCGGTCGTCGGTGTCGGCTACCTCTACGCCTCCGCGGTGAAGCAGGTCGCGGAGAAGTACCCGGACACCACCTTCGGCATCGTGGACGACGCCACGGTCGAGGCCGACAACGTGGCCGACCTGGTCTTCGCCGAGGAGGAGGTCTCCTACCTGGCCGGTGTCGCCGCCGCCGAGACCACCAAGACCGATGTCGTGGGCTTCGTGGGCGGCGTGGACATCCCGCTGATCCACAAGTTCCGGGCCGGCTTCGAGCAGGGCGTCAAGGACACGAACCCGGACGTCAAGGTCATCTCGCAGTTCCTCACGCAGACCGCCGAGGAGGGCGGCTTCTCCAGCCCGGACAAGGGCAAGGCCGCCGCCGAGGGCCAGATCGAGAAGAAGGCCGACGTCGTCTACGTGGCGGCCGGTCTGTCCGGTCAGGGTGTCATCGAGGCCGCCGCCACCAACAAGGTGTGGGCGATCGGTGTGGACTCCGACCAGTACAAGCAGGGAGCCCTGGCCAAGTACAAGGACTGGATCCTCACCTCGGCGATGAAGGACGTCGCCAAGTCCGTGTACAAGCTGGCCCAGTCGGTCGAGGACCGCAGTCCCCGGACCGGTATCCTCAGGGGCGATCTGAAGGCGGGTGAGGTGAGCCTGTCGAACTCGAACCCGAAGTTCGCGGACAACGCCAAGCTCCAGGACGTCATCGAGACGGCCAAGAAGAAGATCATCAGCGGCGAGATCAAGGTCAAGTCGAGCTGAGCCCGCAAGTCCTGAGCAATGTGTAACCCACGGGGTTGCGACCGCTCGACGGGGTGCGGGGAGTGAACTCCCCGCACCCCGTCGGTTCGGTGTGCCGCCCCCTTTGATGCCGTCGGGGCGCTACGCGCGTAGACGACCCCCGTCCCCAGGAGTGCGCCATCAACGCGTCCAGCAGCCCTCCGGCCGGAGCCGCGGTCAACGAATCGGTGACCGCCGTCGAGCTCGCCGGGATCACGAAGCGTTTCCCGGGCGTCGTGGCCAACCATGACATCCACCTCACGGTCCGCAAAGGCACCGTGCACGCCCTCGTCGGTGAGAACGGGGCCGGCAAGTCGACGCTGATGAAGATCCTCTACGGCATGCAGAAGCCGGACGAGGGCACCATCGCGATCCACGGCGAGAAGGTCGCGTTCTCCTCGCCGGCCGACGCCATCGCCCGCGGCATCGGCATGGTCCACCAGCACTTCATGCTCGCCGACAACCTCACGGTCCTCGAGAACGTGGTGCTCGGCAGCGAGAAGCTGTACGGCATCGGTGCGAAGGCCCGGCGCAGGATCAAGGAGATCTCCGACCGCTACGGCCTCGGCGTACGCCCCGACCTGCTGGTCGAGGAGCTCGGTGTCGCCGCCCGCCAGCGCGTGGAGATCCTCAAGGTCCTCTACCGCGGCGCCACCACGCTGATCCTCGACGAGCCCACCGCCGTCCTCGTCCCGCAGGAGGTCGACGCGCTCTTCGACAACCTGCGCGAGCTCAAGGCGGAGGGCCTGTCGGTCATCTTCATCTCCCACAAGCTGGGCGAAGTCCTCTCCGTGGCCGACGACATCACCGTCATCCGCCGCGGCACCACCGTCGGCACCGCCGTACCCGCCGAGACCACCCCGCGCGAGCTCGCCGAGATGATGGTCGGCAGCGAACTGCCCACGCCTCAGACCGCCGAGTCCACGGTCACCGACCGCGCGGTGCTCACCGTCGACAAGCTGCGCCTGACGGCCCCCGGCGGCAAGGCCCTGCTCGACGACATCAGCTTCACCATCCACGAGGGCGAGATCCTCGGCATCGCCGGCGTCGAGGGCAACGGCCAGACCGAACTGGTCGACGCGCTCATCGGCCTGCGGACCGCCGAGTCCGGCGTCATCCGGCTGGCCGACGAGGAGATCACCGCCTGGCCCACCCGCCGGCGGCGCGAAGAGGGCATCGGCTACATCCCCGAGGACCGGCACCGCCACGGGCTGCTCCTCGAATCCCCCCTCTGGGAGAACCGTATCCTCGGCCACGTCACGGAGAAGCCCAACGCCAAGGGCGTCTGGCTGGACCTGAAGGCCGCCCAGAAGGACACCCGCCGCATCGTCGAGAAGTACGACGTCCGCACCCCCGGCATCGACGTCACCGCCGCCTCCCTCTCCGGCGGCAACCAGCAGAAGCTGATCATCGGCCGCGAGATGAGCCACCGGCCCCGCTTCCTGATCGCCTCCCACCCCACCCGCGGTGTGGACGTCGGCGCGCAGGCCGCGATCTGGGACCACATCCGGGAAGCGCGCCGCGAGGGCCTCGCCGTTCTCCTGATCTCCGCCGACCTGGACGAGCTGATCGGTCTGTCCGACACCCTCCGGGTGATCTACGACGGCAAGCTGGTCGCGGACGCCGACCCCACGACCATCACCCCGGAGGAGCTCGGCACCGCCATGACGGGTGCGACCACCGGACACCTCGAACACGAAGAGACCCCCGAGACCCGGGCCGACGCCCCCGAGTCTCCGGAAGGCGAGGCCCGCTGATGAAGAAGTTCGACAAGGAGCGCGTGCTCCTCGCGGTGGCCGGCCCGGTCATCGCGCTCGCCGTGGCCTTCGTGCTCAGCGCGATCGTGCTGCTCGCCTCGGGCAAGAGCCCGGTCGAGCCGTTCGCCCTGATGTTCGAGCAGGCGACGTTCTCCGACATCCAGGTGCTGATCATCAACCAGGCCTCGATGTACTACATCGCGGCCCTCGCGGTGGCCATCGGCTTCCGGATGAACCTCTTCAACATCGGTGTCGACGGCCAGTACCAGCTCGCCGCCATGATGGCCGCCATCGTCGGCGCCCACGCCGCCCTGCCGGCCGCCCTGCAGATCCCGCTGCTGCTGCTCACCGCCGTCCTCACCGGCGCCTTCTGGGCCGGCATCGCCGGTGTCCTCAAGGTCACCCGCGGGGTCAGCGAGGTCGTCGCCACGATCATGCTCAACGCGATCGCGACCTCCGTGATCGGCTATCTGTGGCTGCCGACCGTCTTCGGCGTCAAGGTCGGCAACAACAACACCACCGGCGTGATGCACGAGTCCGGCTGGGTCCCCGGCATCGACATGGGCGAGGCAGGCGAGATCTACGGCCTGGTCGTCCTCGCCGCGCTGCTCGGCATCGGCTACTGGGTCGTCCTCAACCGCACCCGCTTCGGCTTCGACCTGCGCGCCTCCGGCGCCTCGCAGACCGCCGCCGCGGCCAGCGGGGTCAGCCCCAAGCGCATGGTGCTCAGCGCCATGCTGATCTCCGGCGGTATCGCGGGCCTCGCGGGCCTGCCCATCCTGCTCGGCGACACCCACACCTACAGCCTGAACTTCCCGACCGGCATCGGCTTCCTCGGCATCGGCATCGCCCTGCTCGGCCGCAACAGCCCGGTCGGCATCGCCTTCGCCGCCCTGCTGTGGGCCTGGCTCGACAAGGCCTCGCCCGAGCTGGACTTCCACGGCTACGACAAGGAGATCGCGGTCATCATGCAGGGCCTGATCGTGCTCTCGGTCGTCGTCTCCTACGAGGCCGTCCGCGAGTGGGGCCTGCGCCGCCAGCAGCGCCGGGTCGGCGCGGAACTCGCCGCGGGTCACGTCCTCGGCGCCGTCAACAACTCCACGAAGGAGGTGGCCGGCCGATGACCGCCCCGACCACAGCGACCGACGTCAACCAGCCCTCGCTGCAGCCCGCGGCGCCCACCGGCCGCCGCATGTCGTGGCCCGTGCTGCTGCTGGTCATCGCCGGAGCCCTGGCCCTGGTCTCGTTCGTCCGCCTCGTCACCGGGGCGGACGGCATCACCAACGTCAGCCAGATGTCCACTGCCCTCCAGTTGGCCGTGCCCATCGGTCTCGCCGGCCTCGGCGGTCTGTGGGCCGAGCGCGCGGGCGTCGTCAACATCGGTCTCGAGGGCATGATGATCCTCGGCACCTGGTTCGGCGCCTGGGCCGGATTCCAGTGGGGCCCGTGGACCGGCGTCCTCGTCGGCCTCATCGGCGGCGCCCTCGGCGGCCTGCTGCACGCCTTCGTCACCGTCACCTTCAACGTCAACCACATCGTCTCCGGTGTGGCCATCAACATCCTCGCCCTCGGCGCCACCCGCTACCTCGCCCCGCTGGCCTTCGAGGGCCACCAGGGCGGCTCCGCCAAGCAGTCCCCGGCGATCGAGTCGCTCGGCCACTTCACCGTGCCGGGGCTGTCCGACGGACTGCGCGACCTCAACGAGAAGGGCTGGTTCTTCGTCTCCGACATCGCCGGCCTGCTCGGCGGACTGGTCACCAACGTCTCCTGGCTGACCCTCATCGCCATCGCGCTCATCCCCGCGACCTGGTGGATCCTCTGGCGCACCGCCTTCGGCCTGCGGCTGCGCTCCTGCGGCGAGAACCCGGTCGCCGCCGAGTCCCTCGGCGTCAACGTCTACAAGTACAAGTACATCGCCGTGATCATCTCCGGTGCCCTGGCCGGCCTCGGCGGTGTCTTCCTGTCCATCGTCGCCAACCCCTTCTACCTGGAGGGCCAGGTCAGCGGGCGCGGCTACATCGGCCTCGCCGCGATGATCTTCGGCAACTGGATGCCGGGCGGCCTCGCCATCGGCGCCGGCCTCTTCGGCTACACCGACAGCCTCAACCTGCGCGGCGGCTCCGCCAACGTGCACGCGCTGCTGCTGCTCGGCGCGCTGCTGCTGGTCATCGGCGCGATCTGGCTGGTGGTCCGCAAGAAGTACGTGCACGCGCTCGTCACCCTGGTCGTCGGCGCCCTCGTCTACGCCTGGTACGCCGGCACCAACGAGGTCCCCAACCAGGTCGTCTCCGCCACGCCGTACGTCATCACCCTGGTCGTCCTCGCGCTGTCCGCACAGCGGCTGCGCATGCCGAAGGCGGACGGACTGCCCTACCGGAAGGGGCAAGGCGGATGACCCCGCCCGGGGCCACCACGGCCGGCGTCGACTGGGAGGCGCTGCGCGCGGTCGCGCGCGAGGCCATGACCCACGCGTACGTCCCCTACTCGGGCTACCCGGTCGGTGCCGCCGCCCTGGTCGACGACGGACGCACGGTCTCCGGCTGCAACGTCGAGAACGCCAGCTACGGGCTCGGCCTGTGCGCCGAGTGCGGGCTGGTCTCGGAGCTGCACCGCACCGGAGGCGGCCGGCTCACGCACTTCACCTGCGTGGACGGCAGCGGCGAGATCCTCGTCCCGTGCGGCCGGTGCCGGCAACTGCTGTACGAGTTCGGCGGCCCCGAGCTGCTGCTGGAGACCCCGGCGGGCATCCTGCCGCTGTCCAGGATGCTGCCCCAGGCCTTCGGCCCGCAGCACCTCGCCAAGTAACTCCCCTGCGGCCCCTCCGATCGACTGCCACAACCGTCGGCCGGAGGGGCCGCGCCGCACTCTTCGCACTCCGGAAGGAATGCCAGCCATGGCCATGGACGTCATCTCCGTCATCCGCACCAAGCGGGACCGCGGTGAACTCAGCGACGAGCAGATCGACTGGGTCGTCGACGCGTACACCCGCGGGGAGGTGGCCGACGAGCAGATGTCGGCCCTCGCGATGGCGATCCTGCTCAACGGCATGAACCGGACCGAGATCGCCCGCTGGACGGCCGCGATGATCGCCTCCGGCGAGCGCATGGACTTCTCCTCGCTGTCCCGCCCCACCACCGACAAGCACTCCACCGGCGGCGTCGGCGACAAGATCACCCTGCCGCTGGCCCCGCTGGTGGCGGCCTGCGGTGCGGCGGTCCCCCAGCTCTCCGGCAGGGGCCTCGGCCACACCGGCGGCACCCTGGACAAGCTGGAGGCGATCCCGGGCTGGCGCGCACTGCTGTCCAACGAGGAGATGCTGTCCGTGCTGGACGACGTGGGCGCCGTCATCTGCGCGGCCGGCGACGGCCTGGCCCCCGCAGACAAGAAGCTCTACGCCCTGCGCGACGTGACCGGAACCGTCGAGGCGATCCCGCTGATCGCCTCCTCGATCATGTCGAAGAAGATCGCCGAGGGCACGGGCGCGCTGGTCCTGGACGTGAAGGTGGGCAGCGGCGCCTTCATGAAGACCCTGGAGGACGCCCGCGAACTGGCGTCCACGATGGTCGGTCTCGGCACCGACCACGGCGTGCGGACCGTCGCCCTGCTCACCGACATGTCGACCCCGCTCGGCCTGACCGCGGGCAACGCCCTGGAGGTCCGCGAGTCGGTGGAGGTCCTGGCGGGCGGCGGCCCCGCGGACGTGGTCGAACTGACCCTCGCCCTGGCCCGCGAGATGCTGGACGCGGCCGGCCTCAAGGACGCCGACCCGGCGAAGGCCCTGGCCGACGGCTCCGCGATGGACGTCTGGCGCCGCATGATCGCCGCCCAGGGCGGCGACCCGGACGCGCCCCTGCCGACGGCGCGCGAACAGCACGTGGTGACGGCGACCGCCTCCGGCGTCCTGACCCGCCTGGACGCCTACGACGTCGGCGTCGCCGCCTGGCGCCTCGGCGCGGGCCGCGCCCGCAAGGAGGACCCGGTACAGGCGGGCGCCGGCGTCGAACTGCACGCCAAGCCCGGCGACACGGTCACCGAGGGCCAGCCCCTCCTCACCCTCCACACGGACACCCCGGACCGCTTCGCCTACGCCCTGGAGGCGGTGGCGGGCTCCTACGACATCGCGGCCCCCGGCACCGCCTTCGAGGCCACGCCGGTGGTGCGGGAACGCATCGCCTGACCCGCGCCCGCAGCCGGAGGCCGCTGTCGGGTACGGCCCGTCCGGGCGCCTCCTGGGGTGAGGACCCTCACCCCAGGAGGGTCGCCGTCACCACCAGTACCGGTACCGAGAGCAGGGTCGACACCAGGATCGCCTCCCGGGCCAGGGTCTCGCCGACGCGGTAGCTGCTCGCGAATGTGAAGATGTTCTGCGCGGCCGGGAGCGCCGAGGTCACCACCACGTCGAGCAACTGCGCCCCGCGCAGCCCGAAGACCCCCGCCGCCAGCGCCCAGGCGACCACCGGCTGGCCCACCGACTTCAGCGCCACGGCGAGCAGCACCGCACCGCGCTCCCCGCCCCGCAGGGGCAGGGCGCTGCCGCGCAGCGAGATGCCGAACGCGAGCAGGACCGCCGGCACCGCCATGTTGCCGATCAGCGTCACCGGGTCCATGACCGGGCCGGGGATCTCCAGGCCGGACGCCGACACCGCCACCCCCGCCAGCGAGCCCAGCGCGACCGGGTTCCGCAGCGGTGTGAGCAGCCGCTGCCACAGTGGCAGCTTCTCCCCGGCGGTCGCCAGGTCCAGGATCGTCAGCGCGACCGGGGTGATCCCGACGAGCTGGAACAGCAGCACCGGCGCCACCAGTGAGGCGTCGCCGAGGACGTACACGGCGATCGGGATGCCGAGGTTGCCGGAGTTGACGTAGCTGGAGCACAGGGCGCCGATGGTGGTGCGGCCCACGCCCCAGCGGCGTACGACACCCACCGCCACGAAGACGCCGGCCACCGCGGCCGTGCTCAGTGCGGTGACCAGCAGCCGGCCGGAGAAGACCACCGACAGGTCCGCCTCGGCGAGAAGGGTGAACAGCAGGGCCGGTGAGGCCACGTGGAAGGCGAGTTTCGTCAGCACCTCGTGGGCCTGTCGGCCCAGATACCCCCGGCGGCCGACCACATAACCGACGCCGATGACCACCGCGATCACCGCGAAACCGCTCAGCACCCCCTGCACAGCGGCTCCTCGCCGGGGCGGCGAGCACCGGAGGTCGCGGACGGGAAAGGTCTGTGGCGCATACACCCAACCCTCGCGGGAAGGTCATGCCCGGGTCAATATGATCTTCGCGGTGCCCGGACGCAGGCGGGACGCCGCGATGAATTACGCGCCCGTGCCCGGTCTACCGCTCGTGGACACCAGGACACCGCCCGTACTCGTGCTGCGCGGCCCCGTCACCCGGGACGGGGTGAGCGGGCCGAGCGAAGCGCTGCGGGCACTGCTGGACGACGGCGGGGGCGGCAGGAGCGGCAGGAGCGGCAGGAGCGGCAGGAGCAGCCAGGACGACGGAATCGTCGTCTGTGACGTGGGAGGCCTGGGGCCGCCGGGGCTCGCCGCCGTGAACCTGCTCGCCCGCCTCCAGCTCCTGGTCCACCGGACCGGGGGCCGGATACGGCTGCGCGACCCCGACCCCGCCCTATGCTCCCTGCTCGACCTGGTCGGCCTCCGCTTCGAGGTGGAGGGGCAGCCCGAACAGCGGGAACCAGCGCTTGGTGTCGAGGAAGCAGTGGAACCCGGTGATCCGGCCCTCTGAGATCTCCAGCACCTGGACCGCCCACGGCGTGAAACCACCCGCCTCCGGGTCCGGCTTGTACTGGGCGAACCCGGGCAGGCCGTTGGCCTGGAGAGGCAGCAGCCGCGAACCCGCACAAGGGGCGCCCAGCGTCGTCATGAAGCCCGTGATGTCGGCGGTGCCGGTCAGCCACAGGTCGAACGGCGGCATCGTCATGACGGCGTCCTCGTGCAGCAACGCCGTCAGCGCCGACATGTCGTACCCCTCGAACGCCGCCACATAGCGCTCCAGGAGCTTCTGCTGCTCCTCGTCCAGCGGGTCGGAGACGGACGCGTCGGCGCCCGGCTGGCGCCGCTCCGCGAGCGTCGCCCGCGCCCGCTGCAACGCGCTGTTGACGGACGCCACCGAGGTGCCGAGCAGCTCCGCCACCTCGCTCGCCCGCCAGGCCAGCACCTCCCGCAGCAGCAGCACCGCCCGCTGCTTGGGCGGCAGCTGCTGCAGCGCGGCCATGAAGGCGAGCCGCACGGACTCCTTGGCGACCGCCGCCTCCGCCGGGTCCTCGACGGTGGGCAGCACCCGGGAGTCCGGCACCGGCTCCAGCCAGGTGTGGTCCGGCCGCGGCGAGAGGGCCGCCTGCGCCAGCGGGGTCGACTCCGTCAGATCCATCGGCCGGGCCCGCTTGTTGCCGGCCGTCAGCATGTCCAGGCAGACGTTGGTCGCGATGCGGTACAGCCAGGAGCGCAGACTGGAACGGCCCTCGAACCTGTCGAAGCCGCGCCAGGCACGGATCATCGTGTCCTGCACCGCGTCCTCCGCCTCGAAGGAGGAACCGAGCATCCGGTAGCAGTACCCGGTCAGCTCGACGCGGTGCGCCTCGAGCCTGGCGTCGAGACCGGTCGTCGTCGCCGTGCCGTTCGTCATCGTCCACCCACCCCTGTGGCCTGTCTGCGGCGCACCTTCGCACCCAGCACTTCGGAAGCTACCGCAGGCCACTGACAACGGCCCCCCGAGTGGATGAAAGCGCAGGTCGGAGAGGCGAGTTCAACGGGCGGAACGAAATCCTCCGCCCGCCGGGCCGGGCGTGCGCGGCCTCACGCGGGGGCGAGCCGCCGCTGCTCCACCCGGGCCGCCCGGGTGCCCAGCACCGTGATGGTCACGACACCGGCCACCGCCACCAGGCCGACCCCCACCGTTCCGGCCCAGCCCTCCGAGTGGAAGGCGAGCGCGCCGACCGTGCTGCCCACGCTGGAGCCGACGTAGTAGGCGGACTGGTACAGCGCCGACGCCTGGGCGCGGCCCTCGGTGGCCGTCCGTCCCACCGCCGAGGACGCGACCGCGTGGCCCGCGAAGAAGCCCCCGGTGATCAGCACCAGGCCCAGCAGGATCAGGGACAGCGAGCCGGCCAGGGACAGCAGCAGACCCGCCGCGGTGGTCCCGCCCGCCGCGTACAGCGCGCCCCGGCGGCCCAGCCGGTTCACCAGCCGCCCCGCCGCCGACGCCGACACCGTGCCGACCAGGTAGACCAGGAAGATCGAGCCGACGACGCCCTGGGGGAGCGAGAAGGGCGCCTCGCTCAGGCGGTAGCCGATCACGGTGTAGACCCCGCCGAACACCGTCATGAACAGCGCGCCGATCGCGTACAGGCGCCGCAGCAGCGGGTCGGCGAGGTGGCCCCGGACCGCGCCGGCCAGCACGCGCGGGCGCAGCGAGCCCGGCCGGAAGTGCCTCGGCGCCGGCAGCAGCAGCCGGAACGCCACCGCGCACGCCACCGCGAGCACCCCGATCACGCCGACGGCGACCCGCCAGCCCCACTCCTGCGCCACCCATCCGGTGACGACCCGGCCGCTCATCCCGCCGACGCTGTTGCCCGCGACGAACAGTCCGATCGCGGTCACCAGCGCCCTGGGCCTGACCTCCTCCGCGAGATACGCGGTCGCCGACGCGGGCACCCCGGCCAGGGCCGCCCCCTGGAGCGCCCGCAGCGCCACCAGGGCGCCCAGCGACGGGGCGAAGGGGACCAGCAGCCCGACGGTCACCGCGACGGCCAGGGAGGCGGTCATGACCGTACGGCGTCCGTAGCGTTCCGACAGCGCGCTCATCGGCAGGACGAACAGTGCCAGACCGCCGGTGGCCGCCGCCACCGTCCAGCTCGCGTCGCCCGCGCTCACCCCGAGGTCCCCGGAGATCAGCGGCAGCAGGGCCTGGGTGGAGTACAGCAGCGCGAAGGTCGCGACACCCGCCAGGAAGAGGGCGAGGCTCATCCGCCGGTAACCGGGGCCGCCGGGGGACATCCGGGAGTCGGGTCCGCCCGGGGCGGACGGCGCAGAGGGAGCTGTGGAGGGAGCGGCAGAGGAAGAGGGAGTGACGGGCGGGCCGGCGTCCACACGCGTGGACGCCCCGGTACTGACGGATGACATGCTGCGAACCTACGGACGGCCCCGCTCATCCGTCCAATGCATGGAAACGCCATAATCGTTCCCATGGTGCATCAGCAGAGGTCACAGAGGAAGCTGTCACCGTCCGGTGACACAGAAGACATCGTCGCGCTGCTCGCGCCACGTCTCGTTCACTTCGCCGGCGTCGCCCGCACGGAGCACGTCACCCGTGCCGCCCAGGAGATGCAGGTCCCGCAGTCCACGCTCTCCCGGTCCATGGTCCGCCTCGAACACGACCTGGGCGTCGACCTGTTCGCCCGGCACGGCCGCACCCTCTCCCTGACCCCCGCCGGCCGCACCTTCCTCGCCTCCGTCGAACGCGCCCTCGCCGAGGTCGAGCGGGCCGCCGACGAGGTGCGCGCCGACGCCGACCCGGCCACCGGCAAGGTCGCCTTCGGGTTTCTGCACACCATGGGCGCCGAGACCGTGCCCGGCCTGCTGCACGCCTTCCGCGCCGACCATCCGCGCATCCGCTTCAGCCTCGTCCAGAACTACGGCGAGGCCATGCTGGAGCGCCTCCGGGAGGGCGAGCTGGACCTCTGCCTGACCTCCCCGGTCCCGGACGCCCCCGACCTCGTCGCCCGCCGTCTGGACGAGCAGAAACTGCGCCTGGTCGTCCCCGCCGACCACCGGCTCGCCGGCCGGCGCCGTGTCCGCCTCGCCGAGGCCGCCGACGAGACGTTCGTGACCCTGGAGCCCGGATACGGCCTGCGCCGCATCACCGACGACCTCTGCACACAGGCAGGTTTCCGGCCCCGGGTCGCCTTCGAGGGCGAGGAGGCGGAGACCCTGCGGGGCCTGGTGGCCGCCGGTCTGGGCGTCGCCCTGCTGCCCCCGCCGGCCGTGCCGCGCCCCGGGGTGGTGGAACTGACCGTCACCTCCCCGCGGGCGGCCCGCGAGATCGGCGTCGCCTGGCTGGCCGGCCGCCCGGACACCCCGCCGGTGGCGGCCTTCAAGAAGTTCCTGCTGTCGAGAAGGGGTCACCTGCTCCCGGGCTGAACCACGACCGCCCGCGAACCACCGCCCACCGCCCGCGAACCGCTGACGGCAGCCCGGGAGCCACCGCCGACCGCCCGCGACCGCCGCCGACCGCACGTGACCGGCGCCGACCGCCGACCGCCCCCGCCTACCGGCGTAACGACGCGCCGAACCCCGAGGCCAGCGGCATCCTCAGCCCCAGGGGCGGGGGTGCCGCCAGGGCATCCTGCACCGGACGGGAGAACGCCCGCCCGAACAGCGTCCCCATCATGAAGTCCTCGCACAGCGCCAGCACTTCGTCCCGGTACTGGTTCAACCCGTGTCCGTCGGCGTGCACTTCGAAGCGGCACACGTTCCGGTTCGCCTTCTTGACCCGCGCCGCCAGCCGGAAGGACAGTTCCGGGTCGGCCCGCGCGTCACGCGTGCCGTGCACGATCAGCACCTGCCGCCCGGCCAGCTGCTTCACCGGTTCGGGGGCCGCGGCCACATCCTCCTCGGGCAGCCAGGGAGCCAGCGCCAGTACGGAGCTGACGGCCTCGTGACCGCCCGCCCGCAGCGCCGCCCGGCCGCCCATGCCGAGACCGGCCAGGCACACGGGAACATCCCCGTAGCGCCGCACGATCTCGTCCACGGCCCAGGTGGCGTCACGCGCGAGATGCGCCTCACTGCCGTTCCAGCCCCGGTAGCGGTAGTGGACGACATGGGTGGCGAGCCCTTCGGCCCGGCCCGCGCGGCCGAGACGGTGTCCCAGGGCGCGTACGGAGGCGGCCGCCACCACGGGGGACGGTCTGCGGCTGGAGACCGGATCGCCGCCGGGGAGCAGCAGCACCGCGCCGCCCACCGCTTTCGGCTTCGGGCCGAGCGCCCTCCCCAGCCGGGCCGTGCGCACCGGCGTCGCTTGCTGTGCCATGGCAGCAGAGTGTCAGAAGCCCCGGTGTACGCCACCCTCGCGTGCGGTCACCGTTACGTATCGGCGGATTCGCACACCGGTGATCTACGCGCGTAGGCGCTAGAGTGCGGCAATGACGAGCCAGACCACTGCGAACACCCCGACCCCGGACCAGATCCGCCGGGCGCCCAAGGTTCTGCTGCACGATCACCTCGACGGCGGACTGCGCCCCGGCACGGTCGTCGACCTGGCCCGCGAGGCCGGCTACTCCGGGCTCCCCCAGAGCGACCCCGACAAGCTCGGCCTCTGGTTCCGGGAGGCCGCCGACTCCGGTTCCCTGGAGCGGTACCTGGAGACGTTCTCGCACACCGTCGGGGTCATGCAGACCCGCGACGCCCTGGTGCGGGTCGCCGCCGAGTGTGCCGAGGACCTCGCCGCGGACGGTGTCGTCTACGCCGAGGTGCGCTACGCCCCCGAGCAGCACCTCGAAGGCGGGCTGACCCTCGAAGAAGTCGTCGAGGCGGTCAACGAGGGCTTCCGGCAAGGGGAACGGCGGGCGCGGGAGAACGGGAACCGCATCCGCGTCGGCGCGCTGCTCACCGCGATGCGGCACGCCGCGCGGTCCCTGGAGATCGCCGAACTGGCCAACCGCTACCGGGACCTGGGCGTCGTCGGCTTCGACATCGCGGGCGCCGAGGCCGGTTACCCGCCCACCCGGCACCTCGACGCCTTCGAGTACCTCAAGCGGGAGAACAACCACTTCACCATCCACGCCGGCGAGGCCTTCGGGCTGCCGTCCATCTGGCAGGCCCTCCAGTGGTGCGGTGCCGACCGGCTCGGACACGGGGTGCGCATCATCGACGACATCCAGGTCCACGACGACGGCTCGGTCGAACTCGGCCGGCTCGCCTCCTACGTCCGGGACAAGCGCATCCCGCTGGAGCTGTGCCCCAGCTCCAACCTGCAGACCGGGGCGGCGGCCTCGTACGCCGAGCACCCCATCGGCCTGCTGCGCCGGCTGCACTTCCGGGCCACGGTGAACACCGACAACCGCCTGATGTCGCACACCAGCATGAGCCAGGAATTCGAGCACCTGGTCGAGGCATTCGGCTACACGCTCGACGACATGCAATGGTTTTCCGTCAATGCGATGAAGTCGGCGTTCATTCCTTTCGATGAACGGCTGGCCATGATCAATGACGTCATCAAGCCCGGATATGCCGAGCTGAAATCCGAATGGCTGTTTCGGCAGACCGCCTCCACCAGCGGTTCTGCGGCTGAAGACGGCTGACCGGGGCGTTCGCGGATTCCGGGAGGGCGGGCGGCCTTCACCGATCGTCCGCATTTCGAGGTTTGCGGCGGGTGGTGCCGGGTGTTTACGGTCGAGGACCGCTCGTTCCCCCCATTCCGTTTCGAGGACGCATTTCATGAAGCAGTCTGCTGCCAAGACCCTCGGTGTCGCCGTTCTCGGTGCCGCCTTCGCCGCCGTCGGTGCGGGTGCCGCAAGCGCGGCCCCGGCAGCCCCGGCCGTCCCGAACGCCGGTGCCGCGCTGGACACCGTCGCTCAGAGCCTTCCGGCGGAGGACGTCTCCCGTGTGGCGCCGGGCGCGGACCGGGCCCTGCAGACGGGACAGGACGTGGTCGGCACGGGCATGACGACCACGCGGCCGGTCGCCGAGCAGCTGACCTCCGAGGGCCCTCAGGAGCAGGTCGGTGGTCTGCTCGGGGGCCTGCCGGCGAAGGGGCTGCCCACGAAGGGCGTCGCCGTCAACGGGGTCCCGCTCGGCTGACCCACTCACCCCGGCCCACCCGCGCGGCCCCCTGCCGATGGGGCGCACCCCGAGTCCGGGGCGCGCCCCATCGGCGTTCGCGCGGAACGGCACACGGACTCACCAGGCCGTCCGCACCTTGTCCTCCGACGGGAGCAGGATCCACAGCGCTATGTAGACCAGGAACTGCGGCCCGGGGAGCAGGCACGAGGCCAGGAAGATCACGCGCATCGTGGTCGCGGAGGTGCCGAAGCGCTGGGCCAGCGCGGCGCACACGCCGCCGATCACACGGTTGTTGGTGGGGCGGACGAGGCGGGACATCGTGGACTCCTCGGTGGTGTGCGGTGCGGTGACCCACGGCGCCGTGTCGGCTTCCGTCGGTTGTTCTACCGCTCTCCACACTACGGAGACGAAGGGGGCAAAGCATCACTCCATGGGGCGATCCCGACCCTGGGAATCGTCGGGGTCCGACCCTGAGCCGGCTCCTCCCGGAACGTTCCGGCGCCGGCCCGGCGTACGGTCCGGCGGCGCAGCCAGGCACGGCCCGCCGGTACCACGGCGACATGCGCGAGCGCCGCGCCCACCGTGTTCAGCAACAGCGCGTCGACGTCCACGACCCTGCCGGGCACCGCGGTCTGCAGCATCTCGATACCCAGCGACAGCAGTGCCGCCGCGGCCATGGTGCGGACCAGCGAACCCAGTGGCGAGACGGTCAGCCTGCCCCCCGCCATAGGCAGCAGCACACCCAGCGGAGCGAGCAGAGCGAGCCCTTCACCGACCCGGCGGGCCCCGGCACCCCAGCCCAGCGCGAAGTCGGCCCGGATGCCGTCGAAGAGCCGCAGGTTGGCGGGCATCACCCAGGGGACGTTCAGGGGGCGCAGCGTGCACCAGGCGACGAACACGAGGTACGCGGCCAGGAGGAGACCTCCTGTCACACGGACACGGGACGCGGCGGTGCCGCCGACGGGGCCTTGACGCTGCACGAAACCCTAGACGCGACGCCCGGCGGGATCGGTTCCGGCAAGTGCCCCGTTCGCCGGGTGAGGCCTGCGCCACAGCCCCGCCGGCCTCGGTCCGCGGCGCCTGCCTTCCGGGGTCACCCCTCGGTGACCGCCGTGGACGGGGGTTCCGTGCCGCCCGGACGGGCCCGGACCTCGTCCGTGCACCGGTAGCGGCGCGGCGGCCCGTCGTCCTGGCCGCCCAGGACCACCGAGCCGTCTCCCTCGGCCGCCGCCGAGTCGGAGAAGGTGCAGACGATCTGCGCGAGCGCGTAGGACGTCAGGCTCCCCGGCGCGGTGCTCAGGCGCAGCGCGTCCTCCGGGTCGCCGGACCGCGGACCGCTCACGGTCATCCCGCCCCGCACGTTCGTCGTGTACCCGGCCTCCTTCTCGGCGGGCGTCGGCGGCGCCGAGAGCTGGTCCAGCAGGCCCTGCGCCACCAGGGCGCGCCGCTGCCCGGAGTCCGCCGCGCCCTCCGGCACCCGTACCGTCCGGTCGACGGCCATCAGTGACGAGCCGCAGAGCAGGAACACCCGCACCGGCAAGCCCCGCGCGGGCTGCGCCGCCCCGTCCGCCTCGGCCTGCGAGCAGCGCACCCGGGAGGGCGCCGGACCGAAGTCGGTCGGCACCTCGGTGGCCCGGATCCCGCACCCGGAGAGCAGGACACCGAGCGCGGTGACGGCCAGCAGCCCCGGCAGTCGTCGTGTGCCTCGTACACCGCGTATGCCGCGTATGCCCGTCGAGCGCGGAGTCGTCCGGCGTATGTTCATCGGGCGTCCCCTTCGGCGCTCGACCGGCGGGGACCGGCGCCGCCCTTGTCCTGCCGGGCGTTGCCTGCGTTGCCTGCGTTGTCGGTGTGCTCGGCGGGTCCGTCGTCCCGCTCGGTCAGGGCGGAGACGTCCCGCGGCAGCCGCAGCGTGAACACCGCTCCGCCCTCGGGGGAGTTGGCCGCGGTGATCTCGCCGCCGTGGGCGTGGGCGTTCTCCAGCGCGATGGACAGGCCCAGACCGCTGCCCTCGGAACGCGGCCGGGAGGCACTGGCCTTGTAGAAGCGGTCGAAGACATGCGGCAGGACGTCCTCGGGGATGCCCGGCCCCTGGTCCCGCACCTCGATGACCACAGCGCCTCCGGCCATGGTGTCCCCGACCACGGTGTCTCCGTCCTCGGCACCCGTCCCGGTGTCTTCCCCGGTGCCGTCCTCGCGGGCCCCGCCGTCCTTGCGCTCCCCGCCCTCCGAACCGCCCCCACCGGCCTCACCGCTCACAGGAGCCGCGCCGTCGCCGCCGTCCTCGCGGTCCACGCGCACCGACACCCGTACCGGCGAGCCGCCGTGCTTGAGCGCGTTGCCTATGAGGTTGGCCAGGATCACGTCCAGCCGACGCGGGTCGATCCGGGCGTGGATGCCGCGTTCCGCGTCCAACTCCACCGCGTCCAGCCAGGCACGGGCGTCGATGCAGGCGGTGATCTGGTCGGCGATGTCGACGTCGTCGAGGACGAGACGGGCGGTGCCCGCGTCGAAGCGGGTGACCTCCATCAGGTTCTCGACCAGGTCGTTCAGCCGCCGGGTCTCACTGACCACGAGCCGTACGGCGGGCTCGATCATCGGGTCGATGCCACCGCCCTCGAACTCCAGCTCCTCCTCGAGGACTTCCGTCACCGCCGTGATCGCGGTCAGCGGAGTGCGCAGTTCGTGACTCATGTCCGCCACGAACCTGCGGGACGCCTCGTCCCGCGCGGCCATGTCGGCCACCCGTTTCTCCAGCGCCTCGGCCGCCTTGTTGAACGTCCGGGACAGATCCGCCAGTTCGTCCGTCCCCGACACCCTCAGTCGGGTGTCCAGTCTGCCCTCGCCGAGCCGCCGGGCGGCGACCCCGAGCCGCTGCACCGGCTTCAGCACGGTCGTCGCCGCGGCCTGCGCCAGCAGTGCGGAGCCGATCAGGGCGAGACCGGTGGCGATACCCAGCGACCAGGCCAGCGAGTTGAGGTCCTTGGCCTCGGGCTCCAGCGACTTGAGCATGTAGCCGGTCGGCCCGCCGCCGATCGTCCGGGTGCCCGCCACCAGATAGGGGGTGCCACCGTGGACGATCCGCTGCCAGTACAGACGGTAGGGATGCTTGTTGGTCGAGGTGATCTTCTGCCGCTCGTTCACCGCCTTGCGCAGTGCGGTCGGCACGTCCTGGGTGGAGAAGCCGCTCAGCCCGCCCGAACTGCCGTACACCGTGCGGCCCTGCGGGTTCTCGGCGATCAGCAGCACCGAGAACCGCTGACTGCTGTTGGCCATCAGGCCCGCGGTGTGCTGGAGTTCCTCCTGTGTCGGGTGCTCCGGCAGCGCTCCCGCCCGGTTCTGCATCTCCTGCTCGAAGTCGCCCAGCACCGCGTCCTGGGTGCGGGTGAGCACCGCCTCGCGGTTGAGCCAGTACGCGATGCCCGACGCGGACACCGCGGCGGTGAGCGCGACCAGCCCGAACACGACCACCAGCCGAAGCCGCAGACTGGTGAAGCGCAGCCGCGACCAGACCCCCTTGCGCGCCGCGGACCAGCCGCGGGACCCCTTCTGGCGCTCCTGTGGCACGTGGTGCTTCTGTGTCACGGAAACCTCCGGGGACGCTCCCGGCGGCAGCCAGGGAAGGAATCGGGCTCCTGCGGAGCAGGGCAAGGAACAGGCTTTCGCCCCAAAGGCGAAAAACCGCCCACATGGTCGGGTGGGGTGACCCGTGTGCGTTGCGAGAGCCAAGTACGCGCAACTTCTGTCCTGACGGGCAACCGGGCAGGTTCCGTCCCGGCTGGTGCTGAGAGCGTCGGACTCGTCCGCTTGCTGAGCGAGCGAGCCGCTCGAGCCAGGAATCCCTCTGCTGCGGCCGGGGGAGGGTTCAATGAGGCGGGTCCAGTCGGTAGCCGACACCGCGCACGGTACGGATCAAGGTCGGGGACGACGGCACGTCCTCGACCTTGGCGCGCAGCCGCTGGACACAGGCGTCCACCAGACGCGAGTCGCCCAGGTAGTCGTGCTCCCACACCAGCCGCAGCAACTGCTGCCGGGACAGCGCCTGGCCGGGCCGTCGGCTCAGTTCGAGCAGCAGCCGCAGCTCGGTCGGGGTCAGCTGGAGGTCCTCGCCGTTCTTCGTCACGGTCATCGCCGAGCGGTCGATGACCAGGCTGCCGAAGGTCGCCGCGTCGTTGGACTCCCGCTCCCCGCGACGCAGCACCGCCCGGATCCGGGCGTCCAGCACCCTGCCCTGCACGGGTTTGACCACGTAGTCGTCGGCACCGGACTCCAGGCCGACCACCACGTCGATGTCGTCGTTGCGCGCGGTCAGCAGGATGATCGGCAACTGGTCGGTGCGCCGGATGCGCCGGCACACCTCGAATCCGTCGATGCCGGGCAGCATCACGTCCAGCACGATCAGATCGGGCCGTTGCTCGCGCAGCAGCTTCAGTCCGTCCTCACCGCTGGCAGCGGTCGCCACGCGGTGGCCCTGGCGCGTGAGTGAGAGCTCCAGGGCCGTGCGGATGGCGTCGTCGTCCTCGATCAGCAACAGGGAAGGCACGGGCTCATTCTGTCCCATGGAGGGCTTCCGGTTCGACCCGTGGGGGCAGAAGTCCGTGCGACCCGCACATGGACGGCCACGTGCGCCGAGATCCGTCAGGGCGCCGTGGTCGACGACCGGAGCCCGGCGTGGCGGCCCCTGTGACAGCTCTGTGACAGTCGGCGGACACGGCCATGAAGTCGCCCGGGCAGGATTTTCGTCACCAGCACAACAGCACATGAAGACACCGGAAGTCCAAGACGGGGGGCGCGAGATGAACACGCTGCACGGCACCAGCTCCAGCGCGGTTGTCACGCGTCTGCACGACGTGCACCGAGCCGGTGAGAAGTCCGGTGCCCTGGGCAAACGGGGGTGCGCTCGCGGTGCCGGGCGTCACACCGCCTACATGACGGTGATTGACGCGCCCACGGGGGAAACCAACACGGGGGAAACACACGGGGGAAGCGGGTGCAGGGAGGCAGAGGGGGAGCGCCGTTCGCTGTCGGAGGTGGAGTTCACCACCTACGTCCAGGAGCGACGCGCCTCCCTGTACGCGACCGCCTACCACCTGACCGGTGACCGCTTCGAGGCCGAGGACCTGCTGCAGAGCGCGCTGTTCTCGACCTACCGGGCGTGGGACCGGATCAGCGACAAGGCCGCGGTCGGCGGATACCTCCGCCGCACCATGACCAACCTGCACATCAGCGCGTGGCGCCGCCGCAAGCTGAACGAGTACCCGACCGAGGAGCTGCCGGAGACGGTCGGCGACACGGACGCGATGCGCGGCACCGAGCTGCGCGCGGTCCTGTGGCAGGCGCTGGCCCGGCTGCCCGAACTCCAGCGCACCATGCTGGTCCTGCGCTACTACGAGGGCCGCACGGACCCGGAGATCGCGGACATCCTCGGCATCAGTGTCGGCACGGTGAAGTCCAGCATCTGGCGGTCGCTCCGCCGGCTGCGCGAGGACGAGGTCCTCAGCTTCGGCCGTGACCGGGAGGACGCCTTCGGCGAACTGGTCGCCTGAAGGTACGGGGGAACGGGGGGAACCGGGGGAACGGGGGGAACCGGGGGAAGGGGAAAACGGGGAACCGAGGGGATCGGGGGATCTCAGGGGGGAACCGGGGGCAACGGGGGAGCACGAAGGGGCGGGACTGGAGGGCCGGGGGGTCCTTCCAGTCCCGCCCCTTCAGTGCGTACGTCCCGGGTTCGCCCCGGCTACGCCGACCGCGCGGTCGACCTCGCGCCCGAGTCCGTGCCGGAGTCCTCGGTGCGCGTGTCCGCCCCGGCCTGCCTGTTGCCGCCGACCCCCGCCGCCGCCAGGCGGCTCAGGGCCTCGTCGCGGTCGCAGGCGTACGCGCCGAGCGAGGTCTGGCGGGCGACGATCGTCCGCTCCAGCCGCATCAGCCGCCAGCCGCGCCGCAGCAGGAAGGGTACGGACTTGCGCCCCTCCCTGAGGTCCCGCAGGAAGCGGCGGCGGAAGGTCTTCATCGGGCCGCGGCTCAGGCACAGCGCGTCGGCCAGGAGGCCCAGTTCGCCGCAGCGCGTGACGATCTCCGCGGCGAAGATGCCCTCCGCGATGAACAGCGGAGCGCCGCCGATGTCGACCGTGTCCGCACCGGTCCGGGCGCTGAGGGAGAGGTCGTACACGGGCACGGCTGTGCGACCCGTGCGGCACAGTCGGTCGATGGCGGCGACGGCGGCGTCCGCGTCCCACGAGCCGGGGTGGTCCCAGTCGATGTCGGAGCTGCCCGCCACCAGGGGCAGCGTCGGGTCGTCGCCCTCCTTGTAGAAGTCGTCGAGGCGCAGCACCGGAAGGCCGGAGCGGGCCGCGAGGAGGGACTTGCCGGAGCCGGAGGGGCCGCAGAGCAGCACGACTCGCGCGGACATGGGCGACTGGGAACTCACGGGACACCAGTCTGAGGCATGGAACGGGTGCTCCACGACCGTGCGGACCGGCTTTGAAGCACGCGTCACACTTCAATTACGCTGCGCGTCGGTCCGATTACCGAGAGAAGCGGAAGGTGGCATCAGTAATGGCCCGACACGACGCACCCAAGAAGCCGGCCGTCCGGCGCGCCCTGGTCATGCTCGCGGCCGCGGGAGCGGTCCTGGGGGTGGGCGCGACGGCGGCAGCGGCTGACTCCGGCTCCCCGCTGGACCTGACCGGCGCGGCAGGGCATGCCGTCGGTCCGGTCGCCGGCCTCAAGCCCAACCCGCTCGCCGGAACCGGCGTCGACCCCCTCGACAACGGCGTCCGTACCCAGGTCGCCGACTTCAAGCCGGTGGACTCGCGCACGGTGACCGGCCCGGTCACCCAGGCCCCGTCGGTCGACGGCGTCCCGGTGGCCGGCCCGGCGGCGGGGGTGCTCGGCGACTGACCCGGCGGCAGGACGACGGCGGAGAGCCGCGCCCCCCGGGTGGAGGGGCGCGGCTCTCCGGGGTGCGGAGGGGTGTTCGGTCAGTAGGCGGAGCCCGAGGCGCCCAGGGAGCCCGTCGGGTGCCAGACCGTCTTGGTCTCCAGGAAGGCCGTCATGCGGTCCGTGCCCGGGGTCGCCGACCAGTCGTCCACAGGCTGTGGGCGCAGGACGCGCTTGAGGTTGTCCGCCGCCGCGATCTCCAGTTCCTTCGCCAGCGCCTCGTCGGCGCCCGCCAGGTCGATCGCGTTGACGTCCTGGTGCGCGGCCAGCGGCGCGGCGATCTCCGCCGTACGGCCGGAGAGGACGTTGACGACACCGCCGGGCAGGTCGGAGGTGGCCAGCACCTCGCCCAGGGAGAGGGCGGGCAGCGGGAACCGCTCGCTCGCGATCACGACCGCCGTGTTGCCGGTGGCGATCACCGGGGCGACCACCGAGACCAGGCCCAGGAAGGACGACTCCTGGGGTGCCAGGACGGCGACCACACCGGTCGGCTCGGGGGAGGACAGGTTGAAGTACGGGCCCGCGACCGGGTTTCCGCCGCCGATCACCTGGGCGATCTTGTCGGTCCAGCCCGCGTACCAGACCCAGCGGTCGACCGCCGCGTCCACCTGGTCGGCGGCCTTCGACTTCGACAGGCCCTCGGCGGCCGCCACCTCGCGGACGTACTGGTCCCTGCGGCCCTCCAGCATCTCCGCGACGCGGTAGAGGATCTGGCCGCGGTTGTACGCCGTCGCGCCGGACCAGCCGCCGAACGCCTTGCGCGCGGCGACCACGGCGTCACGGGCGTCCTTGCGGGAGGAGAGGGGGGCGTTGGCCAGCCAGTTGCCCTTGGAGTCGGTCACCTCGTACACCCGGCCGCTCTCCGAACGCGGGAACTTCCCGCCGACGTACAGCTTGTAGGTCTT
The DNA here is from genome assembly GCF_054061295.1 of Streptomyces sp. TE5632. Lineage (NCBI taxonomy): Bacteria > Bacillati > Actinomycetota > Actinomycetes > Kitasatosporales > Streptomycetaceae > Streptomyces > Streptomyces sp. TE5632. The sequence goes on from NZ_JBSSEA010000003.1 coordinate 3,484,876, forward strand.
CAGTACGGAAAGTCGTGCGTCAGACATCGAGGTACGCCTCCAGGCCGTGGCGGCCGCCCTCGCGGCCGAAGCCCGACTCCTTGTAACCGCCGAACGGCGAGGTCGGGTCGAACTTGTTGAACGTGTTGGACCAGACGACACCCGCGCGGAGCTTGTTCGCCACCGCCAGGATGCGGGAGCCCTTCTCCGTCCAGATGCCCGCCGACAGGCCGTACGGCGTGTTGTTGGCCTTGGCGACGGCCTCGTCCGGGGTGCGGAAGGTGAGCACCGACAGCACCGGGCCGAAGATCTCGTCGCGGGCGACGGTGTGCGCCTGGGTGACGCCCGTGAACAGCGTCGGCGCGAACCAGTAGCCGTTCTCCGGGAGTTCGCAGGCCGCCGACCAGCGCTCGGCGCCCTCCGCCTCGCCCTGCTCGACGAGCGAGGTGATGCGTTCGAGCTGCTGCGCGGAGTTGATCGCGCCGATGTCGGTGTTCTTGTCCAGCGGATCGCCGAGGCGCAGCGTGGTGAGCCTGCGCTTGAGGGAGTCCAGCAGCTCGTCGTGGATGGACTCCTGGACGAGCAGGCGGCTGCCCGCGCAGCAGACCTGGCCCTGGTTGAAGAAGATGCCGTTGACGATGCCCTCTACGGCCTGGTCGATGGGGGCGTCGTCGAAGACGATGTTGGCGCCCTTGCCGCCCAGTTCGAGGGTGAGCTTCTTGCGGGTGCCCGCGACCGTGCGCGCGATCTGCTTGCCGACGGCGGTGGAGCCCGTGAAGGCGACCTTGTCGACGTCCGGGTGGGCGACCAGCGCGGCTCCGGCGCGGCCGTCGCCGGTGAGGATGTTGACGACGCCCTTGGGGAGACCCGCCTGGCGGCAGATGTCCGCGAAGAAGAGCGCCGAGAGAGGGGTCGTCTCGGCGGGCTTCAGGACGACCGTGTTGCCGGTCGCCAGCGCCGGGGCGATCTTCCACGCCAGCATGAGGAGGGGGAAGTTCCAGGGGATGACCTGGCCCGCGACGCCCAGAGGGCGCGGGTTGGCGCCGTAGCCTGCGTGGCCGAGCTTGTCCGCCCAGCCCGCGTAGTAGAAGAAGTACGCGGCGACCAGGGGGATGTCCGCGTCCGCGGGTCTCCCTGATCGGCTTGCCGTTGTCGAGGGTTTCGAGGACGGCGAGTTCGCGGCTGCGTTCCTGGATGATCCGGGCGATGCGGAAGAGGTACTTCGCGCGCTCGGAGCCCGGGAGCGCCGACCACTTCTCGAAGGCCTTGCGGGCGGCCTTCACGGCGCGGTCGACGTCCGCCTCACCGGCCTCGGCGACCTCGGAGAGGACCTCCTCGGTGGAGGGGGAGACGGTCTTGAAGACCTTGCCGTCGGCCGCCTCGGTGAACTCGCCGTCGATGAACAGGCCGTACGAGGAGGCGATGTCGACGACCGAGCGGGACTCGGGCGCCGGCGCGTAGTCGAAAACAGGTGCCATGGTGATCAGTCCACCGTCACGTAGTCGGGGCCGGAGTAGCGGCCGGTGGCCAGCTTCTGGCGCTGCATCAGCAGGTCGTTCAGCAAGGAGGAGGCGCCGAAGCGGAACCAGTGGTTGTCCAGCCAGTCCTCGCCGACGGTCTCGTTGACCAGGACGAGGAACTTGATCGCGTCCTTGCTGGTGCGGATGCCGCCGGCCGGCTTCACCCCGACCTGGACACCGGTCTGCGTACGGAAGTCGCGGACCGCCTCCAGCATCAGGAGGGTGTTCGCGGGCGTGGCGTTCACCGCGACCTTGCCGGTCGAGGTCTTGATGAAGTCCGCGCCGGCCAGCATGCCGAGCCAGCTCGCCCGGCGGATGTTGTCGTACGTCGACAGCTCGCCCGTCTCGAAGATGACCTTCAGCCGGGCGCTCGCCCCGCAGGCCTCCTTCACGGCGGTGATCTCGTCGTACACCTTCAGGTAGTTCCCCGCGAGGAACGCGCCGCGGTCGATGACCATGTCGATCTCGTCGGCGCCGGCGGCGACGGCCTCCCGGACGTCGGCCAGCTTGACCGCGAGCGGGGCGCGACCGGCCGGGAAGGCGGTCGCGACGGAGGCCACCTTGACCGCGGAGCCGGCGACGGCCTCCTTCGCCGTGGCCACCATGTCGGGGTAGACGCAGACCGCGGCCGTGGCGGGGGCCGTGCGGTCGGTCGGGTCGGGGCGGACCGCCTTCGCGCCGAGTGCCCGGACCTTGCCCGGGGTGTCCGCGCCTTCCAGCGTCGTCAGGTCGACCATCGAGATGGCGAGGTCGATGGCGTACGCCTTCGCGGTCGTCTTGATCGAGCGGGTGCCGAGAGAGGCGGCACGCGCCTCCAGGCCGACCGCGTCGACACCGGGCAGCCCGTGCAGGAAGCGGCGCAGCGTGCCGTCGGACGCGGTGACGTCACCGAGAGCGTGTGGTGCAGTGGAGGACATGGTCACCAGCCGAGCATATCTACGCGCGTAGCGGCTGTACAGCCCTCCCACCCGTTTCAGGCCCCGCCCACCACCCGCCGGCGCGTGCGGACCCGTCGGGCAGAATCGGGGGCATGAACACCCCAGCGCAGCAGCCGTCCGACCCGGAGCCCAGGGGCGGGCACGGGCCCGAGGGCTTCGAGGCCAAGGACCGGGTGTACCGGTCGACCTCGGGCATCGCCGGTGGCGTGCTGCTGCTGGCGATCGTCGGCTGGCTCTGCGTCGACGCCGTGGTCACCGGCGAGGGCCGGGCCCCGTGGCTGGCGCTCGCCACGCTGCTGGCGATCGTGCCCCCGGTGGTCGCCTACACCCTGCTGCCCGCCGTGTACGCCGACGACGACCGGCTGCGCGTCCGCAATCCCTTCCGCACGATCGTGCTGCCCTGGGGCCGGGTCGCCGCGCTGCGCGCCAGCTACACCAACGAGGTCGTCTCCGACTCCGGCACCAAGTACCAGCTGTGGGCCCTGCCCGTGTCCCTGCGGGCCCGCAAGCGGGCCGCGCGGCGGGAGATGCGGGCCGCGGGCGAGCGGGCGCAGGGCGTCGACGTCCGCACCGCGGGGCAGGTCCCGAGGGCGGGCGGCGCGCCCCGGCGCGGGGGCGCCGCGTCCGCGCCGGGCGGACCGGAAGGACCGGAGCGGGCGCCGAGCGACCGGGCGATGGACGAACTGCGCGAGCTGCACGAGGCCCGGCAGGCCGCGGGGAGCGCGCAGGGCGAGGTGAGCGTGCGCTGGTCCTACGAGATCCTGGCCCCGACGCTCGCCGGGGTGATCCTGCTGACGGTCCTGCTGGCCGTCGCCTGAGCCCGGGAGCAACGACCGGAGGGGGCCGCGGTCCGCAGGACCGCCGACCGCGGCCCCCTCCGGTGTTCGATCGCTCAGATACCGGCCGCAGCCTTCAGGTCCTGCTTGAGCGCGGTCAGCAGGGCGACCGCCCTGGCGCGGGCCGCGGGCAGGTCGGCCCGGGCGGTGACCGGGACGACGACCTCCAGGTAGCACTTCAACTTCGGCTCCGTCCCGCTCGGGCGGACGACGACGCGGGCACCCTGAAGGGTGTAGCGCAGGCCGTCGGTGGGCGGGAGGGTGTCCGTGCCGCGGGTCAGGTCCTCGGCCCGGGTGACGGTCAGGCCGGCCAGCGCGGTCGGGGGGTTCTCGCGCAGGCGGCGCATGGCGTCCGCGATGAGCGACAGGTCCTCGACGCGGGCCGACAACTGGTCGGTGGCGTGCAGGCCGTGGGTCACGGCGAGGTCGTCGAGGAGGTCCAGGAGGGTACGGCCCTCCGCCTTCAGCTCGGAGGCCAGCTCGGCGAGGAGCAGCGCGGCCGTGATGCCGTCCTTGTCGCGTACGCCCTCCGGGTCGACGCAGTAGCCCAGCGCCTCCTCGTAGCCGTAGCGCAGGCCCTCGACCCGGGCGATCCACTTGAAGCCGGTCAGGGTCTCCTCGTGCGGCAGCCCCGCCTGCTCGGCGATACGGGCGAGGAGGATCGACGACACGATCGACTCGGCGAACGTGCCGGTCGCGCCGCGCCGGACCAGGTGGGCGGCGAGCAGGGCGCCGACCTCGTCACCGCGCAGCATGCGCCAGTCCCCGTCGCCGGTGCCCTCCCCGCCGGCGTCCTTGACGGCCGCGGCGCAGCGGTCGGCGTCCGGGTCGTTGGCGATGACCAGGTCGGGCTCGGCCTCGCGGGCCTTCGCGAAGGCCAGGTCCATCGCGCCGGGCTCCTCCGGGTTGGGGAACGCGACGGTGGGGAAGTCCGGGTCGGGCTCGGCCTGCTCGGCGACCAGGACCGGCTCCGGGAAGCCGGCCCGGGCGAACGCGGCGAGCAGGACGTCCTTGCCGACGCCGTGCATCGCGGTGTAGACCGTGCGGGCGGTGCGGGGGGAGCCCTCGGCCAGGACCGCGTCCGTGCGGGCGAGGTAGGCGTCCAGGACGGAGTCGTCGAGGGTCTGCCAGCCGGTGGTGGGACGGGGCACGTCGTCCAGGGACCCGACGGCCGCGATCTCGGCGGCGATCTCCGCGTCGGCGGGCGGGACGATCTGGGACCCGTCGCCGAGGTACACCTTGTAGCCGTTGTCGCGGGGCGGGTTGTGGCTGGCGGTGACCTCGACCCCGGCGACCGCGCCGAGGTGCCGGATGGCGAAGGCGAGCACCGGGGTGGGGAGGGGGCGGGGGAGGACGGCCGCCCGGAGACCGGCGCCGGTCATCACGGCGGCGGTGTCGCGGGCGAAGTCCGCCGACTTGTGCCGGGCGTCGTAGCCGATCACGACGAGGCCGGCTGTGTCGTCCCCGTGGGGGGTCCCCTGCTTCTTGAGGTACGCGGCGAGGCCGGCGGCGGCGCGGATGACGACGGCGCGGTTCATGCGCATCGGGCCGGCGCCCAGTTCGCCGCGGAGACCGGCGGTGCCGAACTGGAGGGTGCCGCTGAAGCGGGCGGCGAGTTCGGTGTGGACCCCGGCGTCGATGAGGCGGGCGAGTTCCTCACGGGTGTCCGCGTCGGGGTCCTCGGCCAGCCATGCCCTGGCCCGTGCGATGAGGTCGTCTTGCACGTCGGTCAGCCTCTCGTCCGTCGTCCGTCGATCGGTGTGCGTCTGTGTGTGGTGGTGGGGCGGGTGCGCGTCGTGGGCCCGCGGCGCGGCTGCGGTCCGGTGGGGGCGCGCGTCGCGCCTGCGGCCGGTGGGTGGGTCGGGGCCGCGTCGGGGGTGTCCGTCCTCGGTCCGGTGCGGAATCCGGTGACGGGGAGAGTGCGGTCCGTCGACGCGCCGGCCGCTGCGGGCGGACACCCCCGCCCCGTCCCCTTCCCGCCGTGCGCGACGGGCGCACGCCCGCCGCCCGGTCGTGCTTCTCGCCGTACGACGGTGAGTACCCCGTTCCTACAGGCGGCCCAGTACCTGGGTCAGGAGGGTGCCCATGCGGGAGGCGGAGTCCCGGCCCGCCTGGAGGACCTCCTCGTGGTTGAGCGGTTCACCGGTCATGCCGGCGGCGAGGTTGGTGACCAGGGAGATGCCGAGCACCTCCGCGCCCGCCTCCCGCGCGGCGATGGCCTCGAGCACCGTCGACATGCCCACCAGGTCCGCCCCGATCACCCGTGCCATGCGGATCTCCGCCGGGGTCTCGTAGTGCGGGCCGGGGAACTGGGCGTAGACGCCCTCCTCCAGGGTGGCGTCGATCTCCTTGCAGAGGGCGCGCAGCCGGGGGGAGTAGAGGTCGGTGAGGTCGACGAAGTTGGCGCCGACGATGGGGGAGGTGGCCGTGAGGTTGATGTGGTCGCTGATCAGGACCGGCTGGCCGGGGCGCATGCCCTCGCGCAGGCCGCCGCAGCCGTTGGTCAGGACGATCGTCTTGGCGCCGGCGGCGACGGCGGTGCGCACGCCGTGGGCGACGGAGGCCACGCCGCGGCCCTCGTAGTAGTGGGTGCGGCCCAGGAAGACCAGGACCCGCTTGGCACCGAGGCGGTACGAGCGGATCTTGCCTCCGTGCCCCTCGACCGCCGGCGGCGGGAAGCCGGGCAGCTCGGTGACCTGGAACTCGGCGTCGGGTGAGCCGAGGGCGTCCACGGCCGGTGCCCAGCCGGAGCCCATCACGAGGGCGACGTCGTGGGTCTCGGCGCCCGTGAGCTCGCGCAGGCGCGCGGCTGCGGCGTCGGCGGCGGCGTGGGGGTCGCCCTGGATGTCGTCCGGAAGAAGAGAAGCGTTCACGCGGATGAGGGTAGCCGGTCTTCGCCTACGCGCGTAGATGTCACAGCTCACGGGCCCGCGATCGTTGTCTTGTCGTTTCCGAGGAGGCCTTGCCGGCTCGGGCGGGCAGATCTCGGCGGCCCGGCCCGGGGCGCGGGTTCAGCAGGGGCGTTTGCGCAGTTCCATCACGTAGTCGTGGGGGGCGCCCGCGGATTCCGCCGCGTCGGCGACCTCGCCGAGGTAACGGGCCGAGGGGAGGCCGCCCTCGTAGGCGTTCAGGACGTAGGTCCAGGCGGGTTCCTCGCCGTCCAGGGTGTGGACGCGGACGCGGGTGCGCCGGTAGATGTCCAGGCCCGTGCCCTCCCAGTGGTCCAGGGACTCCTCGTCCATGGGGGCGATGTCGTACAGCGCGACGAAGACCTGGGCGAAGTGGTCCTCGACGATCGTCGCGAGCGCGCCGCCTCCCGCGACCGGGTCGGTGGGCTCGGCCGGGTCGGTGGGCCCGCTCGGCCAGTGCACGCCCAGGTTCTCGCCCCCGAAGGTCAGCCGCCACCCGTTCAGCCAGCCGGTGGCACGCAGCGGCGAATGCGGGGCGCGGCGGGACATCAGCCGCGCGTCGAGGTTGCCGGCGTACGCGGCGTAGAGCGACATATGGGAGAGCGTACGGCAGCCGCACCGCGGGCCCCTCCGGTAACAGGGGGGCCACGGGGATGGCCCCCGGACGGTCGCACGGTGAAGTGTGCGGGACAATGGAGCATGTGACTCGGATCGTGATCATCGGTGGCGGACCCGGCGGATACGAAGCGGCGCTGGTCGCCGCGCAGCTCGGCGCGGAGGTGACCGTCGTCGACTCCGACGGTCTGGGCGGGGCGTCGGTGCTCACCGACTGCGTGCCCTCGAAGACCCTGATCGCCACGGCCGAGGTGATGACCACCTTCGACTCCTCCTACGAGGAACTCGGCATCATCGTGGCCGACGACACCCCGCACGTGGAGCAGGCCGCCCGGGTCGTGGGCGTGGACCTGGGGAAGGTGAACCGCCGGGTGAAGCGGCTGGCCCTGGCCCAGTCGCACGACATCGCCGCGTCCGTGACGCGGGCCGGCGCGCGGGTGCTGCGCGGGCGGGGGCGGCTCGAGGGCATGCAGGCCCTGGACGGGTCGCGCAAGGTCGTGGTCCGGGCCGCCGACGGGTCCGAGGAGACGCTGACCGCCGACGCGGTGCTCATCGCCACCGGCGGTCACCCCCGCGAGCTGCCCGACGCGCGGCCCGACGGCGAGCGCATCCTCAACTGGACACAGGTGTACGACCTGAACGAGCTCCCCGAGGAGCTCATCGTGGTCGGTTCCGGTGTGACCGGTGCCGAGTTCGCCGGTGCCTACCAGGCGCTGGGGTCGAAGGTGACGCTCGTGTCGTCGCGCGACCGGGTGCTGCCGGGTGAGGACCCGGACGCCGCCGCGGTGCTGGAGGACGTCTTCCGCCGGCGCGGCATGAACGTCATGGCGCGTTCGCGCGCGCAGTCCGCCAAGCGGGTCGAGGACCGGGTGGAGGTGACCCTCGCCGACGGGCGGGTCATCACCGGGTCGCACTGCCTGATGGCCGTCGGCGCCATCCCGAACTCCGCGGGCATGGGGCTCGAGGAGGCCGGGGTCAGGCTGCGCGAGTCGGGGCACATCTGGACCGACAGGGTGTCCCGGACCACCGCTCCGGGCGTGTACGCGGCCGGCGACGTCACCGGCGTCTTCGCGCTGGCGTCGGTGGCGGCGATGCAGGGGCGGATCGCCATGTACCACTTCCTGGGTGACGCGGTGGCTCCGCTGAACCTGAAGACCGTCTCGTCGAACGTCTTCACCGACCCCGAGATCGCCACGGTCGGCTACAGCCAGGCCGAGGTCGACTCCGGGAAGATCGACGCGCGGGTCGTGAAGCTGCCGCTGCTGCGCAACCCCCGCGCGAAGATGCAGGGCATCCGCGACGGCTTCGTCAAGATCTTCTGCCGGCCGGGCACCGAGATCGTGGTGGGCGGTGTCGTCGTGGCGCCCCGCGCCTCGGAGCTCATCCACCCCATCTCGCTCGCGGTCGACAACAATCTGACGGTCGAGCAGATCGCGAACGCCTTCACGGTGTACCCCTCGCTGTCGGGGTCGATCGCCGAGGTGGCACGGCAGCTGCACACGCGCAAGATGACGGGAGAGTCCTGACGGCCCGACAGCCTGAGGACCCGACAGTCCGGCGGCCTGGAGGCCTGACGGCTGAAACCAACTCCCCGCCGGTCACGGGGAGTTGCCGGATGGGTGTTCGGTGTGGGCGAGGCGACTAGGTCTTATACCACTCGGCGGTCGGGTGTGCGAACAACTTCTGCTATTCAGCGCAAAGTGCTGAAAGCAGACGGTCGCTGGCGTTACTGTCAGTTTCGTGTTCGCTGCAGAACGTCGCCAATTGATCCTCGAAATGGTGCGAGCGAACGGGGCCGTGTCGCTCCGTGAGCTCGCCCGCGTCGTCCAGACCTCCGAAGTGACCGTACGGCGGGACGTGCGCGCGCTGGAGGCAGAAGGACTCCTCGACCGCCGGCACGGCGGTGCGGTACTGCCGGGCGGGTTCACGCGGGAGTCCGGCTTCCCGCAGAAGTCACATCTCGCGACCGCCGAGAAGACCGCCATCGCCGACCTCGCCGCCGGCTTCGTGGAGGAGGGCGAGGCCATCGTGGTCGGTGCGGGCACCACCACGCAGGAGCTGGCCCGCCGGCTGGCCCGGGTGCCCGGTCTGACCGTCGTCACCAACTCCCTGCTCGTGGCCCAGGCGTTGGCGCACGCCAACCGGGTCGAGGTCGTGATGACCGGCGGTACGCTCCGCGGTTCGAACTACGCCCTCGTCGGCAGCGGAGCCGAGCAGTCCCTCCAGGGGCTGCGGGTGTCCAGGGCGTTCCTCTCCGGGAGCGGGCTGACCGCCGAGCGGGGGCTGTCCACGTCCAACATGCTGTCGGCCTCCGTCGACCGGGCGCTGGTGCAGGCCGCCGCGGAGGTGGTGGTCCTCGCCGACCACAGCAAGCTCGGCATGGACACCATGTTCCAGACCGTGCCCACGGACGTCATCACCCGCCTGGTGACGGACGAGCCGCCCGCGCACGACGACCGCGCCGGCACCGAGTTGCAGGCGCTCGCCGACCAGGGCGTTCAGATCGCCGTGGCCGGGGCGCCGGGAGGTGCCGCGGGCTCGGGGGGTGACACGGCCCCGGCACGTCAGCAGCAGCGCCGGGACATGCCGCTGCCGGGGCCGCGTCGGCAGGGTCCGGGGCTGCGTCCGGCGGTGGCCCTGGGAGCGGCCGAACCGGCGCAGAGCGCGGAGCGGGCACGCGTCGCGGACCTGCGCGGGCGGTGAGCGCACGGCCGCCCGTCCGTACGCGGTGGCCCGCGGGCGCGTCACCAGTCGGCACGCCGGCGCGGGGCGCCCGGCGGACCTGGCGGATCCGCCGGCCGCCCCAAGGCGTGCCGCGGGCCAATGTTGTACGGGTCAGTCCTTGATCTCGCAGATGACCGCGCCGGAGGTGATGGACGCGCCCACCTCCGCGGCCAGTGCCTTGACGGTGCCCGAGCGGTGGGCGTTCAGCGGCTGCTCCATCTTCATCGCCTCCAGCACCACCACCAGGTCGCCCTCGGCGACCTGCTGGCCCTCCTCCACCGCGACCTTGACGATGGTGCCCTGCATCGGCGAGGCCAGCGTGTCGCCGGAGGCCACCGGCCCGGACCGCTTCGCCGCCCGGCGCTTGGGCCGGGCGCCGGCCGCCAGCCCGGTGCGGGCCAGCGACATGCCCAGCGAGGCGGGCAGCGACACCTCCAGGCGCTTGCCGCCCACCTCCACCACCACCGTCTCCCGGTCCGCCTCGGCGTCCGCCTCGGCGTCCGCAGCGGCCGCGAACGGGGGGATCTGGTTGACGAACTCGGTCTCGATCCAGCGGGTGTGCACGGTGAACGGGCCGTCCTGGCCGTGCACCTCGGGGGCGAACGCCGGATCGGCGACCACCGCGCGGTGGAACGGCAGGGCGGTGGCCATGCCCTCCACCCGGAACTCGGCCAGCGCGCGGGCGGCGCGCTGCAGCGCCTCGGCGCGGGTGCGGCCGGTGACGATCAGCTTGGCCAGCAGCGAGTCCCAGGCCGGGCCGATCACGCTGCCGGACTCCACCCCGGCGTCCAGCCGCACCCCGGGGCCGGCGGGCGGGGCGAAGGCGGTGACGGTGCCGGGGGCGGGCAGGAAGTTGCGGCCGGGGTCCTCGCCGTTGATGCGGAACTCGAAGGAGTGCCCGCGCAGCACCGGGTCGTCGTAGCCCAGCGGTTCGCCGTCGGCGATGCGGAACATCTCGCGCACCAGGTCCAGGCCGGCCACCTCCTCGGTGACCGGGTGCTCGACCTGCAGCCGGGTGTTGACCTCCAGGAAGGAGATGGTGCCGTCGGAGCCGACCAAAAACTCCACGGTGCCGGCGCCGACGTAGCCGGCCTCCCTCAGGATGGCCTTGGAGGAGGCGTACAGCTGGGCGGTCTGCTCCTCGGACAGGAACGGGGCGGGGGCCTCCTCGACCAGTTTCTGGTGGCGGCGCTGCAGCGAGCAGTCCCGGGTGGAGACGACCACCACGTGGCCGTGCGCGTCGGCCAGGCACTGGGTCTCCACGTGCCGGGGCTTGTCCAGGTAGCGCTCGACGAAGCACTCGCCGCGGCCGAAGGCGGCGGTGGCCTCGCGCACCGCGGACTCGTACAGCTCGGGGATCTCCTCCAGGGTGCGGGCGACCTTCAGGCCGCGGCCGCCGCCGCCGAAGGCGGCCTTGATGGCGATCGGCAGGCCGTGCTGCCGGGCGAAGGCGAGCACCTCCCCGGCGCCGGTGACCGGGTCGGGGGTGCCGGCCACCAGCGGGGCGCCGGCGCGCTGGGCGATGTGCCGGGCGGCGACCTTGTCGCCCAGGTCGCGGATGGCCTGCGGGGGCGGGCCGATCCAGGTCAGCCCGGCGTCCAGGACCGCCTGGGCGAAGTCGGCGTTCTCCGAGAGGAAGCCGTAGCCGGGGTGGATGGCGTCCGCGCCGGACTCGTGGGCGGCCTTGAGGACCTTGTCGATGTCCAGGTAGCTGGTGGCCGGGGTGTCACCGCCCAGGGCGAACGCCTCGTCCGCGGCGCGGACGTGCGGGGCGTCCCGGTCCGGGTCGGCGTAGACGGCGACGCTGGCGATGCCGGCGTCCTGGCAGGCCCGGGCCACGCGGACAGCGATTTCGCCACGGTTGGCGATGAGCACCTTGCGCACGATTGAGGCTCCCTCCTTGAAACAAGCCGAGTTTAGGGACTGCGGACACGGCACTACGACCCGTCCCCATGGGTGAGCTTGCCCACACGGAGCGTGATCCGAGGCTCGCTCGACCCGCGAAATCCCATGTCGCACCTTGGTACGCAAGACTCCTTCGGGAAACCCTAGCCCGCTCATGTGGTCAAGGTCTCTGTGAGAGCGTGCTGCGGCCCACTACGTTTTTTTGTCGAGTCCCTACGAATGGCCCAATGGTTCTCTGCCCTTCGCGGGACCCTTGTCCCCGGCTTTACTTGTCAGTAACGTTCGCGCCGTCTCGAACGTACTCGGGGTAACCGCAGTCGTGCTCGAAAGTGGGTGGGGGCCGGTGGTCCGCAGACCGGTGGCGTGGATCGTGGCACTCGTGCTCTTCGTCGAGGCGCTCGGCATCGGAGCGGTGAACTGGTTCCTCGGGGTCGTCGTCGACCGGCAGCACATGTCGTTGGCCGGCCTCGACCCGCACATGATGTCGGTGTCCTCGAAGGCCGGCGGCATCGTCTTCGGGCTCTACTTCGCGCTGTGCGGCCTCGTCGCGCTGCTGGCCGCCCTGCGCGACCGCGCACCCGCCGGACCGGGCAGGGTACTGCTGATCAGCGCCGCCGTGGTGCACGCGTTGCTCGGCGCGTTCGGGTGGGGCCTGGTCGGCCCGCACGCCTTCCTGTACATGGTGGTGGTGCTGGGCCTCATCGTCCTGCTGCTGATGACGCACGACCGCCCGGACGCCCCCGTACCCGCCGACCCCGCGCCCGGCGGTGCCGGCGGGACCCCGGTCACGCCTCCGGCGGCGCCCACAGCTCCGTGATGCCGACGCCCAGCTCGGCCAGCAGGCGCCGCACCAGCGGCAGACTGATGCCGATGACGTTCCCGTGGTCGCCGTCGATGCCCTCGATGAACGGGGCCGAGCGGCCGTCCAGGGTGAACGCCCCCGCGACCCGGAGCGGTTCGCCGGACGCGACGTAGGCGGCGATCTCCTCGTCCGTGGGTTCGCCGAAACGGACCACGGTGGACGCGGTGGCGGAGGCGTACCGACTGCCCTCGGCGAGGGTGTCGTAGACGCAGTGGCCGGTCTGGAGGATGCCCGCACGGCCCCGCATCGCCTTCCAGCGGGCGGTGGCCTCCTCGGCGTCCCGGGGCTTGCCGAGGGCCCGGCCGTCCAGTTCGAGCACCGAGTCGCAGCCGATCACCAGTGCGCCCTTGACCTCGGGCTTCGCGGCGACGACGGAGGCCTTCGCCTCGGCGAGGGCGAGTGCCAGTTCGGCCGGGGTGGGTGCGGTGACGGCGTCCTCGTCGACACCGCTGACGAGCACCTCGGGGTCGAGTCCGGCCTGGCGGAGCAGCCCGAGCCGGGCGGGGGACTGGGAGGCGAGCACGAGCCGGCGGCGGGGCTGATCTGTCATGCGGTCAGCGTATCGGCGTGGGCCGGATGCCTCACCTCACACCGATCACGAGCATCGCGAGCACCATGGCCAGCGCCACGAGAACGCCCAGCCGCCGCAACATGTCCTGCGTGTCGCGCAGTTCCTTGGGCGGCTCGTTCTCGGGGTCGGACCACAGCATGCTCTCCATGCTCCGGCGACGACCCCCGGGGTGCCTGAGTACGCGTACTCAACTTCCCGGGCGGTCACCGCCGGTCGGCGCGTCGGACAGCCCTATCCGCCCGGCCAGTACGTCCGTGACCAGGCCGTCGGCCCCGGCTGGGGCAGGTGGCGGGCGGCGATGCGGGACGGGTCGGACCAGGAGTCGCGGGGGGCGTCCGCGCCGGACGGCGTGGCGGACGCCGCCGCGGCGCGGACGCGGACCACCGCCAGTGCGGCGGCGAGTTCCTCCGGGGTGGGGTTGCCCCGTACGACCTTGATCACAACGGCTCCTGAGGATTCCGGCGGGCGGGGGGTCAAAGGGGGATGTTGCCGTGCTTCTTGGGCGGCAGCACGGCCCGCTTGGTGCGCAGCTGGCGCAGCCCGCGCACGATGTGCCGGCGGGTCTCGGACGGCATGATCACCGCGTCCACGTAGCCGCGCTCGGCGGCGGTGTACGGATTGAGCAGCGCGGCCTCGTACTCCCGCACCAGCCGGGCCCGGGTCGCCTCGGCGGCCTCGGCGTCCTGGGCCCCGGCCAGGGTGCGCCGGTGCAGGATGCTGACCGCGCCCTGCGCGCCCATCACCGCGATCTGCGCGGTCGGCCAGGCCAGGTTCACATCGGCGCCCAGGTGCTTGGAGCCCATCACGTCGTAGGCGCCGCCGAACGCCTTGCGGGTGATCACCGTGATCAGCGGCACCGTGGCCTCCGCATAGGCGAAGATCAGCTTGGCGCCGCGGCGGATGATGCCCTCGTGCTCCTGGTCCACCCCGGGCAAAAAGCCGGGCACGTCCACGAAGGTGAGCACCGGGACGTTGAAGGCGTCGCAGGTGCGCACGAACCGGGCCGCCTTCTCGCTGGCGGCGATGTCCAGGCAGCCGGCGAACTGCAGCGGCTGGTTGGCCACCACGCCCACCGGCCGGCCCTCCACCCGGCCGAAGCCGGTGAGGATGTTCGGCGCGAACAGCGGCTGGGTCTCCAAAAACTCGCCGTCGTCCAGCACGTGCTCGAGCACCGTGTGCATGTCGTAGGGCTGGTTGGCCGAGTCCGGCACCAGCGCGTCCAGCTCCCGGTCCTGCGCGGTGGGCGTCAGGTCGGCCTGCTCCAAGAAGGCGGGCGGCTCGGCGAGGTTGTTGGACGGCAGGTAGGACAGCAGCTGCTTGACGTAGTCGAGGGCGTCCTTCTCGTCGCCGGCCAGGTGGTGGGCCACCCCGGAGGCGGTGTTGTGGGTGCGGGCCCCGCCCAGCTCCTCGAAGCCGACGTCCTCGCCGGTGACCGTCTTGATCACGTCCGGGCCGGTGATGAACATGTGGCTGGTCTGGTCCACCATCACGGTGAAGTCGGTGATCGCCGGGGAGTAGACCGCGCCGCCCGCGCACGGGCCCAGCACCAGGGAGATCTGCGGGATCACCCCGGAGGCGTGGGTGTTGCGGCGGAAGATCTCGCCGTAGGCGCCCAGCGCGGCCACCCCCTCCTGGATGCGGGCGCCGCCGGAGTCGTTGATGCCGATGACCGGGCAGCCGGTCTTCAGCGCGAAGTCCATCACCTTGACGATCTTCTGTCCGTAGACCTCGCCCAGCGCGCCGCCGAAGACGGTGAAGTCCTGGGAGAAGACCGCCACCGGGCGGCCGTCGACGGTGCCGTAGCCGGTGATGACGCCGTCGCCGTAGGGGCGGTTTTCCTCCAGGCCGAAGCCGGTGGAGCGGTGCCGGGCGAACTCGTCCAGCTCCACGAAGGAGTCCTCGTCCAGCAGCAGGGCGATCCGTTCCCGGGCGGTCAGCTTGCCCTTGGCGTGCTGTTTCTCCACGGCGCGTCGGGAGCCGGCGTGCGTGGCCTCGTGGATGCGCCGCTGCAGGTCCGCGAGCTTCCCCGCGGTCGTACGAATGTCAGGCTGCTGCTCTTCCGGCTCGGACATCGGGATGCGGCTCCCTGCCTGCTCATAAGGGGGACGGTTACTCATCCGTAGCGTAGTGCGGGCCCCTGGGGTCGGCAGTGCGGTCTATCCCACACGCCGTGCCTCTTCACATACCGGAGAACGCGATTCCGCGACAGCGGTCGCGTGCCGGCGGACGACGGGGCCGCCCGCGCTGCGGGAGGGAGGCCGCCGAACCTAGGGTTGCCCGCATGACTCAGTCACCTGATGACGAAGGCACGCCCGGCGGGCAGCGTCCGCCGGGGCCGGAGCGGTCGCAGCGCTGGTCCGACCTCGACCGCCCCCCGCTGAACGCCGCCGGTCTGCGCAGAGGGCTGGTGCGCGCCGGTGGGCTGTGGCGGCAGGTCGACGTGGTGCAGCGCACCGGCTCCACCAACTCCGACCTGGTGGCCCGTGCCGCAGAGGGGAAGGCGGAGGAGGGGACCGTACTCGTCGCCGAGGAGCAGACCGCCGCGCGGGGCCGCCTGGACCGGCACTGGACGGCCCCGGCCCGTTCCGGGCTCTCCTTCTCCGTACTGCTCCGGCCCACCGAGGTGCCCGTGGCCCGCTGGGGCTGGCTGCCGCTGCTCACCGGCGTCGCGGTGGCGACCGGACTGTCCCGGACGGCGGGCGTCGACACCGCCCTGAAGTGGCCCAACGACCTGCTCGTCACCGTCGGCGGTGAGGAGCGCAAGGCGGCCGGCATCCTCGCGGAGCGGGCCGGTGACGGGGTGGTGATCGGCGTCGGCATCAACGTCAGCCTGCGCGCCGACGAGCTGCCGGTGCCCACCGCCGGGTCGCTGGTGCTGGCGGGCGCGGTGAACACCGACCGGGACCCGCTGCTGCGCGGGGTGCTGCGGTCGCTGGAGGACTGGTACGGGCGCTGGCGGGCTGCGGGCGGCGATCCGGCGGTGAGCGGCCTGCAGGAGACGTACGCCGCGGGATGCGCGACGCTCGGGCGGACGGTGCGGGCCGAACTGCCGGGGGACAGGGTCCTGGTGGGCGAGGCGGTCGCGGTCGACGGGGACGGGCGGCTGGTGCTGGCGACGGAGGCCGGGGTGCAGGAACCGGTGGGAGCGGGGGACATCGTGCATGTGCGCCCCGTCGAGGGCGGGTGATCGGACCCGGGGCGGGCCCGGAGGGGGCGCGGTGGGCGCACGCGGGTGCGGATGCGGGTGCCCACGGTGGGTACTTCGATGCCGGATGCGCCGGTCGTGCCACCTGTCGGGCCGACCGAGCGGAGTGAGCTGGCGCACACCTGCCGTAGAGTTGAGGCCGGTCGATACATGGCCGTGGCAGATCGGAAGGGCAGCAACGCGTGACCGTCGACGACTCGGGCTCCGGTACGGAAGCGCAGGGCCGCGCGGAGCCTCCTTCACCCTCGAACCCTCCCGGTCGGGGGGACTCCCCTGAGCGGAGGAGCCGACGGGGGGACGACTTCCGTCCCGCCGACAACGGCGAGGACCCGCTCGCTCTGCGTCTCGAACAGCTCATCCTGGGCGCCGAGCGCCGTTACACCCCCTTCCAGGCGGCGCGCAGTGCCAGCGTCACGGTGGAGCTGGCCACGCGGTTCTGGCGGGCCATGGGGTTCGCCGACGTCGGGCAGGCCAGGGTGCTCACGGAGGCGGACGTACTGGCGCTGCGCCGGCTGGCCGGTCTGGTGGAGGCGGGCCTGCTGAGCGAGGCGATGGCCGTGCAGGTGGCGCGGTCCACGGGACAGACCACCGCGCGCCTGGCCGAGTGGCAGATCGACTCCTTCCTGGAGGGTCTGACCGAGCCGCCCGAGCTGGGCATGACGCGCACCGAGGTCACGTACCCCATCATCGAACTGCTCCTGCCCGAGCTGGAGGAGTTCCTCGTCTACGTCTGGCGGCGGCAGCTCGCCGCCTCGGCCGGGCGGGTGCTCCAGGCGGCCGACGACGAGGAGATGGTGGACCGGCGGCTCGCCGTCGCGTTCGCGGACCTCGTCGGGTTCACCCGGCTCACCCGGCGGATGGAGGAGGAGGAGCTCGGCGAGCTCGTCGAGGCGTTCGAGACGACCGCCGCCGACCTGGTGGCCGCGCGCGGCGGACGGCTCATCAAGACCCTCGGCGACGAGGTGCTCTACGCCGCCGACGACGCGGGGACGGCCGCGGAGATCGCCTTGCGGCTGATCGAGACCATGGCGAACGACGAGACGATGCCGGAGCTGCGGGTCGGGATGGCCTTCGGCACCGTCACCACCCGGATGGGCGATGTCTTCGGTACGACGGTGAACCTGGCCTCCCGGCTCACCTCGATAGCTCCTCGTGACGGCCTGCTCGTCGACACCGCGTTCGCCGAGGAGCTGATCCGCACCGGGGACGCCCCCGCCTCCGAGGCGGCCGCTGCCGAGGCGGCCGCTGCCGCGGAGAAGGAGGGCGAGGAACCGCCGACGTACCGCTTCGCGCTGCGGCCGATGTACCAGCGGCCGGTGCGTGGTCTGGGCGTGGTGGAGCCCTGGCTGCTCACCCGCCGGGACAGTCCCTGACGGCCGCCCCGCCCCGTCCGGTCTTGTTCAGCCGCTGAGAGCCAGGCCGCCGTCGACGCACAGGCCGATGATCGGTACGCAGAGGAGGGGGCCGTCGTCCGTTTCGCCCGGTCGGTCCGCCGGCGGGGGCGGTGGTGTCTGCCGGTCCGGCGGCGGCTTCGGTTTTGGCTTCGGCTGAGACGGTGTGCGGCCCGGAGGGCCCGGTGGGGGCCCGTCCGGTGCGGCGGCGGTGGGGGGCGGCGCTCCGGGAGCGTTCGGGGCGTGCGGAGTGCTTGAGGTGTTCGGGGCGTTCGGGGCGTTCGGGGCGGCCGGGGTCGGAGCGGTGAGGGCCGGTGTCGTGGCGGTCGGTGCGGCGGTTCTGCCCGGAGCGGACGGTGTGAGCGGCGCGCCGCTCTGGCCGCCCAGGACGGTGGGCGAGGAGGGACTCGCCTCCGGGGCGGGGGACGCCGGACCCGCGGTGGTGGAGTCGGCGGTGCTGTCAGAACCGTCGGCGCCGTCGGCGCCGTCGGGGTCGGGGCTTGCGGCACTCGCGGTGTCCGGGACCGGGCGGGGGCCGGCCTCGGCTCCGATGTCCCCGGGGCCGGGGTCGGACGCCATGCGTACGAGGCTCAGGGCGCCGACCGCCAGGGCCAGGCCACCGGCGGCCAGCAGCAGCTTCCGGGGGCGCGGTTTGCGGTGGCGGCCCCGGATGCGCGCGCTGAAGAGGGCGAATCCGGTGTGCGCCGGTGCCCGGTCGGCCGCGTCCGGTGCGGTGGGCTGTGGTCTGGTCGGCGTGTTCGTCGTCATGGCGATTCCTCCCCCTGCGTACGCGCCCCCAACGCGCCGCGGTGCAGCGCACGCTATGCGTTCCGGCCCGGGCCCGGGCCGAAGCAGACGGGATATCACTCGAACGGGTGGACGGGGGGTGATGAGGGAACTGGGCGTACGCCCTTTTGCCGGGTGGGCTCCGACTGCGATGATCGGGGACGACGGATGTTAACCCGCGTTAACCGGAGGGTGTCATGAGTGAGGAACGGTTCGGGGAGTTCGTGCTGGTGCGGCGGCATGAGCAGGGGCATGTCGCGGAGCTCGTCCTCGACCGGCCCAAGGCCATGAACGCGGTCTCGACCGAGATGGCCCGGTCCGTCGCCGGAGCCTGTGCGGAGCTGGGGAGGGATCCGGAGGTGCGGGTGGTGGTGCTGACCTCGTCGCACGAACGGGCCTTCTGCGTCGGGGCCGACCTGAAGGAGCGCAATTCCTTCAGTGACGCCGACCTGGTCCGTCAGCGGCCGGTGGCGCGCGGGGCCTACACCGGTGTGCTGGAGCTGCCGGTGCCGACCGTGGCGGCGGTGCACGGGTTCGCGCTGGGGGGCGGTTTCGAGCTGGCCCTGTCCTGCGACGTGATCGTGGCCGACCGCACGGCGGTGCTGGGGCTGCCCGAGGTGTCCGTCGGGGTGATTCCGGGCGGCGGTGGCACGCAGTTGCTGCCCAGGCGGGTGGGGGCGGCCCGGGCCGCCGAACTGATCTTCACGGCGCGTCGGGTGGAGGCCGCCGAGGCCCGCGAACTGGGCCTCGTCGACGAGCTGGTGGAGGCGGGGCGGGACCGGGAGGAGGCGCTGGCCATGGCTGCTCGGATCGCCGCGAACTCGCCGGTGGGCCTGCGGGCCGCCAAGCGGGCACTGCGTCTGGGGCAGGGGCTGGATCTGCCCGCCGGGCTCGAGGTGGAGGACGCCGCCTGGCGGTCGGTGGCGTTCTCGGGCGACCGCGCGGAGGGTGTCGCCGCCTTCAACGAGAAGCGCAAGCCGAACTGGCCGGGGCGGTGACGGGCGACAGGGCGGGGACGGGCCGACAGCGGGCGGGCGGTGGGCGGGCAGTGGTGGGCGGAGCCCCGCCCACCTGCGGAGACTTGCCTCGACGGCTCCCCATTCGCTCCGTAAATCTCCCGATTCGTACGGAACGTCCCTAGCCTGGAGGGATGGGTGAGGACAGCCGGCTGGCGGCCGTGGTGGCACTGGCGCAGGGCATGGCCGCCGTGCAGGGCTCGCAAGAGGTCTGGCGGGCCGCGGCCCTCGGGGCCTGCCGGGCGCTCGGCGGGAGTTTCGCCGCGCTGTCCGTGTGGGAGCGGGAGCGGGGGCGGCTGCGGGTCCTGGTGAACGTTGGCGAGCTGGCCGAGGGCGAGGAGGAGTTCCCGGAAAGCGAGGCCTATCCCGTGCACCGGTTCGCCGAGATCACCGAGTTCCTGCACGAGCGGTGGGCCGGTGGCGGCGAGCCCGACGCCTGGGTGGAGACCGCCGAGGGGCCGGCGGAGAGAAGCCCCGGCTGCCGCCATCAGCGGGTCGAGGCCCTGCGGCGGCGCGGGCGCGGCTGCTGTGTGGTCGCCCCGGTCGTGCTGCACGGGCGGGCGTGGGGGGAGCTGTATGTGGCCCGGCCGGTGGGGGTGCCCGTCTTCGGGCGCGGTGACGCCGACTTCGCGACGGTGCTGGCCGCCGTCGTCGCCGCCGGGCTCGCGCAGAGCGAGCGGCTGGAGGAGGCGCAGCGGCTGGCGTACACGGACGCGCTCACCGGGCTCGCCAACCGCCGGGCGGTGGATGCGCGCCTCGACGAGGCGATCGAGCGGCATCGTGGGGACGGGGCGGTCGTCAGCCTCGTCGTGTGCGATGTCAACGGGCTCAAGCGGGTCAACGACACGCAGGGGCACGCGGTCGGCGACCGGCTGCTGGAGCGGTTCGGGACCGTGCTGTCCCTGTGCGGGGCCATGCTGCCGGGAGCGCTGGCAGCGCGGCTCGGCGGGGACGAGTTCTGTCTGCTGGTGGTGGGGCCGCCCGCCGACGAGGTCGTCAAGGCGGCCGACGAAGTGTGCCGCCGTGCCGTGGAGTTGGGGATCGGGGACGGCGTGGCCTGTGGGGTGGCCTCCACCGGCGACCCCATCGGGCCGGTGTCCTCCGCCCGGCGGCTCTTCCGGCTGGCCGACGCGGCGCAGTACCGCGCCAAGGCCGAGCGGGCCCCCCGTCCCGTGGTCGCCGGGCGTGCGGGGCCGGGTGACCCGATCGTGCGGCTGGCGGACGAACCCGCACGGAGCGCGGACGGGGAGCGGCGCCGTTTCCGGGGCCGGCACTCGCCTTAGGGCAGGTAAGGGGTGAACGCGGGTTCCAGTAGTGACATCATCGAATTCACTGCGTACTCTCCTGAATATGGATATGCACACTGTGGTGAACGGGGAAGGCGTGAAGCGCGGTCTTGGAAGGGTGGTGGTGGGAGACGGGCGGGCGTCGGGAGTGACCGCGTCCGACGTGCTCGCCGTGGCGCGCGGCGGTGCCCGCGTCGAGCTCTCCGACGAGGCGCTGGCCGCCCTCGCCGCGTCCCGCGAGATCGTGGACGCCCTGGCCGCCAAGCCGGACCCCGTGTACGGGGTGAGCACCGGCTTCGGAGCCCTGGCGACCCGGCACATCGGCCCGGAGCTGCGCGGCCGGCTGCAGCGCAACATCGTCCGCTCGCACGCCGCCGGCATGGGCCCCCGCGTCGAGCGGGACGTCGTACGCGCCCTGATGTTCCTGCGGCTGAAGACCCTCTGCTCCGGGCACACCGGCGTACGCCCCGAGGTCGCGCAGACCATGGCCGACGTGCTGAACGCCGGGATCACCCCGGTCGTGCACGAGTACGGCTCCCTCGGCTGCTCCGGCGACCTGGCCCCGCTGTCCCACTGCGCCCTCGCGCTGATGGGCGAGGGGGAGGCCGAGGGGCCCGACGGGACCCTGCGCCCCGCCGGCGAACTGCTCGCCGCGCACGGGATCCGGCCTCTCGAACTGCGCGAGAAGGAAGGGCTCGCCCTCCTCAACGGCACCGACGGCATGCTCGGCATGCTCATCATGGCTCTCGCCGACCTCGACATCCTGTACCGGTCCGCCGACGTCACGGCCGCCCTGAGTCTGGAGGCACTGCTCGGCACCGACAAGGTGCTCGCCCCCGAACTGCACGCGCTTCGCCCGCACCCGGGCCAGGCCGCCAGCGCCGCCAACATGCTGGCCGTACTCGCCGGTTCGGGGCTGACCGGACATCACCAGGACGACGCCCCGCGGGTTCAGGACGCCTACTCCGTGCGCTGCGCCCCGCAGGTCGCGGGCGCCGGACGGGACACCATCGCCCACGCCCGGCTGGTCGCCGAGCGCGAACTCGCCTCCTCCGTCGACAATCCGGTGGTGCTGCCCGCGGACACCGGATCGGGGGCGTTCGGCACCGGTGGAGGGCGCGTCGAGTCCAACGGCAACTTCCACGGCGCCCCGGTGGCGTACGTGCTGGACTTCCTCGCCATCGCCGTCGCCGACCTCGGCTCCATCGCCGAGCGCCGCACCGACCGGCTGCTGGACAAGAACCGCAGCCACGGACTGCCGCCGTTCCTCGCCGACGACGCCGGTGTCGACTCGGGCTTGATGATCGCTCAGTACACGCAGGCCGCGCTGGTGAGCGAGCTGAAGCGGCTCGCCGTACCGGCGTCGGCGGACTCGATCCCGTCCTCCGCGATGCAGGAGGACCACGTCTCCATGGGCTGGTCGGCCGCGCGCAAGCTGCGGACGTCCGTCGACAATCTCACCCGGGTCATCGCGGTGGAACTGTACGCCGCCGCGCGTGCCGTCGAACTGCGCGAGGGGCTGAGCCCGGCGCCCGCGACCCGGGCCGTCATCGAGGCCGCGCGGAAGGCGGGCGTGGGCGGTCCCGGCCCGGACCGTCATCTCGCGCCCGACCTCGCCGCGGCGGAAGCGTTCGTGCGCGACGGCCGACTGCTGGCGGCGGTGGAAGGGGTCACCGGCCCGCTGCGGTGACGTTCACGCGGGGCGGGGCGCCGGAGGCGGGCCCACCTCAACTAATGGTCAAGGGAGTTGAAAGTCCAGGCGCTCCCGGCGTACCGAGTAGACGACGAAGCCCGCGCCGAGGGTGAGGCAGGCGGTGCCGCCGAGGACGTACGGCGTGCTGTTGAAGCTGCCGGTGTCGGCGAGTCTGACCTGCCCGCCGGCGGTGTCGACGCCCCCTGAAGACAGTGAAGACACTGAGGACACTGAGGACACTGCCGACGCTGACGGCGCGGACGACGCTGTCGACGCCGACAGGGCTGCCGAAGCCGACGATATGGACGAGGTGCTGGACACGACCCTCGCCTGCTCCGTGACCTGCGGAGACGGGCTTGCCGAGGGTGTCCCTCCCGCCGGGATGTCCGAGGTCGCGTTGGCGGACGGGACGAACCACAGGGCGCACAGCAGGGTGCCCGCGGCGGTGGCGGTCAGCAACGGACGGAGAGCGGATGACACGGAATATCGATCCCCTTGTGGCGCTGGCTAATTGGCCGTGTGGAGTGATGTTAGTGAAAGTCGCGGGTCACCGGAAAGTCGCGGCCCCCGGAGCCGTACGCTCCGGGCATGAGCACTCCAGAGACGTCACGGTTTGTGAGGCTTCGCGTCGACCTCGTTCTCCAGGTCGACGACGAGGACGCGGTGACCGGCGCCGCGCTGGCGAGGATCGCGGACGACGGCGGTATGACGGAAGCCGAGCGGCTGCCCGCCCGGAACACGGTGAACGAGGACGCGGCCGAGGCCCTCGCGTATCTCGTCGACCCCTTCAATCTGATCGGCGATGTGCCGGGGGTGGAACTCCAGCAGGCCTCGTGGAGCAGTGAGCAGATCGACTACGACCCGGACTCGCCGGAGTGGGACCTCGACGAGGACGACGGCGGTGAGACCTATGACGTGTCAGACGAGAGTGACGCCAAGGGTGATGAGGGCAAAAAAGACAATGCGGACAATTAGCATGAAGTGCGCAATGGTTGTGAAGTGGTGGGATCGGGCGAGTTGGCTGGAGGGGGCGGCCCGAAAAGGAGAGTCGTGCCAGGTCGGCGTGACTGGATGAGGCGGCATGGGGAAATCGTGACCTCGGGCGGCAACCGCGGCCCGGGGTCATGGCGTCTCAGGTGGCGCACGGGCCGAAACCCCGCCCGGCCGCTGTGGACGTGGTGAGCCCCACATTTGTGGCCCGTATGGAACGGGACCTACCGGTCGTAGCGTTGGATTGATTGACGGGGACTCTCGGCTTCGGGCGCGGAGGCCCGCGGGGTTCGGGGAAGCGGCGATGATGGAGAAGCGTGTGATGACGGACGGTAAGCGGCGCAGGGGTCTGATGGCTGCGTCCGCTCTGCTCGGTGGAGTGATGGTGCTCTCGGCATGCTCCGGCGGCGACGACACCGCCTCCGGTGGGGGCGACGGCAAGGGCGCGTCGCAGGCCCAGGTCGACGAGGCGGCGGCCAAGAAGACCTCCGAGGCCCAGATCAAGATCACGCCGAAGGACGGCTCGAACAACGCCTCCATCAACAACTCCGCCACGGTGGCCGTGTCCAAGGGCACCCTCACCGAGGTGGAGATGACGACCACCGACGGCACCGCCGTCGCGGGTGAGATAGCCGCGGACAAGAAGAGCTGGAAGCCCAGCGACCAGCTGGAGCGCGCCACCACCTACAAGCTGTCGGTCAGTGCGGAGGACTCCGAGGGCCGCGCCGCCCACGAGAATGCGTCGTTCACCACGGTCGCCCCGGACAACAGCTTCATCGGCACCTTCACCCCGGACGACGGCTCGACCGTGGGCGTCGGCATGCCGGTGTCGATCAACTTCGACAAGGCGATCACCAACAAGGCCGAGGTCCAGAAGGGCATCACCGTCTCCAGCACCAGTGGTCAGGAGGTCGCCTGTCACTGGTTCAACGCCAACCGGATGGACTGCCGTCCCGAGGACTACTGGCAGGAGAACTCCACCGTCACCCTGAAGCTGGCGCTCGACGGTGTCGAGGGTGCCGAGGGTGTCTACGGCGTCCAGCAGAAGACGGTCAACTTCAAGATCGGCCGCAACCAGGTCTCGATCGTCGACGCCGCCACCAAGCAGATGAAGGTCACGCAGAACGGCAAGACCGTCCGGACCATCCCGATCTCCGCCGGGTCCCCCGAGAACAAGACGTGGGAGGGCCAGATGGTCGTCTCCGAGAAGTTCAAGGAGACCCGGATGGACGGCGCGACCGTCGGCTTCACCGACGACGACGGCAAGGGCGAGTACGACATCAAGGACGTGCCGCACGCCATGCGGCTGAGCAACTCCGGCACCTTCCTCCACGGCAACTACTGGGGCGCCAAGTCCATCTTCGGCAGCGCCAACACCAGCCACGGCTGCATCGGTCTGTCCGACACCCAGGGCGCGGGCGACCCGAACACGCCGGGCGCCTGGTTCTACGACAACTCCATCGTCGGTGACGTGGTCGTCGTGAAGAACACCGGTGACAAGACCATCGCCCCGGACAACGGCCTCAACGGCTGGAACATGGACTGGGCCCAGTGGAAGGCGGGTTCGGCGGTCTGACACCGTCCGCTCGCCGCAACCCACTCCACCTGAACGACGCCGCCGCCCGCCCCTTCGAGGGCGGGCGGCGGCGTCGTCGTTCTCATGGAGACTTCTCATCCGGCTCTCAGCGCGGACTCAACACTTCATCAGGGACGGTCCCTAGCTTGCCCTCATGTTCTTCACCTACCTGAGGCGCGAACTGCGCCGCCGCAGAAAGGCGGCCCTCGTCGTCGCCTCCGGTCTCGCACTCGGCATCGCGCTGGTCATCGTGGTCAACTCCGTGTCCGCGGGCATGGGCAAGGCGCAGGAGAAGGTCCTGCAGTCGCTGTACGGACTGGGCACGGACATGACGGTCACCAAGGCCGCCGATGCCTCGACGGCCCAGGAACGGCCGCGTTTCCGCTTCGACGCCCGGGAGGACGGTTCCGGCGAGGAGCAGAGCACCGACCACGTCATGGTGCAGGGCTTCCAGACCCTGGCGAGCTCCACCGTGGGCAAGGTCGGCGAACAGAGCGGTGTCGCCGACGCGGTGGGGGGTCTGAGCCTCCAGGTCGTCAAGGTCAGCGGCGAGTTCACCCGCGGCCGCTTCCAGCAGGACGGCGGTCAGGACGGCCCGGGCGGCCAGGAGGGAGGGCCGGGCGGAGCCCGGCCGGCCCCCGAGGGGCGCGTGCAGGGCGGCGGCGCCGACTTCGACGTCAACAGCTACTCCGTCTACGGCACCGACGTCACCGAACCGGAACTCGGCCCGCTGACCTCCTCCCGGATCACCAGCGGCCGTACCTTCAAGGCGAGCGAGACCGACGCGAAGGTGGCCGTCGTCGACTCCGCCCACGCCAAGGAGAAGAAGCTCGAGACCGGTGACACGGTCACGGTCAAGGGCACCAAATACAAGATCATCGGGATCGCCGCCGCCGACAGCGGGGACGCCGCCGCCAACCTCTACATCCCGCTGAAGCAGGCTCAGAACCTCGCCGACGCCAAGGACAAGGTCACCACGATCTACGTCAGGGCGACCGACTCCCAGCAGCTCGACGCCGTCAAGTCGGGCATCCAGAAGAACGTCGCGGGGACGACGGTCACCACCTCCGCCGACCTCGCGGACACCGTCTCCGGCTCGCTGTCCACCGCCTCCTCCCTCGCCACCGGCGTCGGCAAGTGGCTGTCGATCACGGTGCTCGCGGCCGCGTTCCTCGTCGCCGGGCTGCTCACTTCCTCGGCGGTCTCCCGCCGGGTGCGGGAGTTCGGCACGCTGAAGGCGCTGGGCTGGACGTCGGGCCGGGTGACCCGGCAGGTGGTCGGCGAGGCCGTCGTGCACGGCCTGGTCGGCGGTGCCCTCGGCATCGCGCTCGGGCTGGCGGGCGCGTACGCCGTCACCGCGATCAGCCCCACCCTCCAGGCCCAGCTCGGTGGCGGAGGGGGCGGTGCGGGCGGCCCCGGTGGCGGTCCCGGCGGCGGGGGCATGGCCGGTCCCGTACGGCAGGCGGCCGCCAAGACCCTCGACGTCGCCCTCACCGCGCCGGTCAGCCTCACCACCATCGCCCTCGCGGTCGGCCTCGCGGTGGCCGGCGGTCTCGTCGCCGGTGCCTTCGGCGGCTGGCGCGCCTCCCGCCTCCGCCCCGCGGACGCGCTGCGCCGCGTCGCTTGACGCCCACCCGGCGCAGGCCCGGGGCTCTCACGCTCGTAAGCACTCCAGGAGTTGACCCATACCCATGTACGAACTCAGAGGCGTCACCCGGCGCTACACCCGCGGCAGGGAAACCGTCCACGCCCTCGACGGCGTCGATCTGACGATCCCCGACGGCGACCGGCTCGTCATCCAGGGACCCACCGGCGGCGGCAAGTCCACGCTGCTGCAGATGCTCGGCGGCCTCGACCGGCCCAGCTCCGGCGAGGTCGTCCTCGACGGCACCGACCTCGCCACGCTGCCCGAGGCCCGGCTCACCCGGGTGCGCAGCGAGAACATCGGCTTCGTCTTCCAGTCCTTCAACCTGATCCCGACCCTCACCGCGCAGGAGAACGTCGAGACCGCCCTCGTACCGCTCGGGGTGAGGGCCAAGGAGCGGCGGGAGAAGGCCGCCGAGGCGCTGGCGTCGGTCGGACTCGGTGAACGGCTCGGGCATCTGCCCGCCGAGATGTCCGGCGGGCAGCAGCAGCGGGTGGCCATCGCGCGGGCGCTGGTGAAGGAGCCGAAGGTGCTGCTCGCCGACGAACCCACCGGAAACCTCGACGAGTCGATGCGCGACGAGATCATGGACGTACTGATCCGCATGTGGAAGGAGCTGGGGCTCACCTTCGTCATGGTCACCCACGACTCGTCCCTGGCGAAACAGGCACCGCGCGTGGCGACCATCCGAAAGGGCCGCATCACGGTGAAGGAGAACCCGGCCGCCTGACCGGGCACGCGGACGGCGTACGGCGACGCGCTCCCGGCCGGAACGAATCCGGTGGCCGGGAGCGCGTCGCTGCTCAGGCGCCCCGCCGGCCGTCCGCGAGGAGCGACTCCAGGGCCGTCGCCGACTCCGGATGGCGGAACAGGAGGGCGGCACCGCCCACCGGGGGAGGCCCGACCGGTGCCCAGGAGTCCTCGCAGCCCAGCAGCTCCGCCACCGCGTCGCAGGTCGTCGGGTACGCGGGCAGCAGCGCCACGCCCGCCGGGGCGGCCAAGGCGGCGGCCGGTGCCCACCCGTCCGGGCAGCCCAGCAGCTCCGCCACCGCGTCGAACGCCGCCGGGTACGCGGCCGGCAGCGCGGCGCCACGCCGTGTCTCCTCTGCCGCCCGCCCCGCGCGGCGGACGGGAGCCGGAACCGGGGCCCGCCACGGCGGCACCCACGTGTCCAGCGCCGCCAGCCGGGCCGGGAAGATCCGCCCGGCCTCGCGGATCAGCAGCGGCGCGAGGTCCGCCGCACCCGACCGCAGCGTGGTGATCAGCGTCGGCAGCCACGGCAGCAGCACCGCGTCGGGCAGCCTGCCGAACGCGTTCGACACCGCCTCCACGACCACGTCCGCCAGGCCCGGCACCGGCTCCAGCGCGTGCACGAAGCCGCTGAGGTAGCGCGGATACGCGGGCACCACCAGCGGGTTGGCCAGCAGTTCGTCGCACCGTGCCCGCAACTGCTCGCGGGAAAGGGTGCCGAGCTGCACCTGCGCCGCCCACAGCAGAGCCGTCTTCGACGGGTCCTCGGGATGGGACTGCGCGACCGCCAGCTCCAGTTGCGCCCTGTCGCAGCCCAGCGACAGCGCCAGGCTCTCCATGCCGAACAGGAAGCCCAGCATCGCCGCGACCTGGCCCACCGTCGCGTCCTCGTCCGTGAACGCCGTCGGCAGCAGCGTGCAGTAGTGCGCGTAACCGGCCTTGACGAAGGACTCGATCCACGGCGGCAGCACCGGCTCGCTGGTCCGGTAGTACCCGAGCAGCCGGCGCACCCGGCGCAGCACCTCCGGCGCGCCGTCGACGCTGCGCTCGGAGGACAGCACCTCCAGCGCGCGCGTCCCCAGCTCGTCGGCCAGGCGCCGGCCGCCCAGGTACAGCGTCGCGTCCTCGACGGCTTCGAGGACCGTCGCCGCCGTCGCCTGCGGCGCGTACGCGGCGCGGCGCAGCCGCTGCTCCAGGACCTGCTCGATGCTGACGCCCTCGTAGCCCAGCTCGATCAGGGCCCGCTGATGGGTGCCGAGCGCCAGGTCCCAGGACTCCTGGATCGACCGCTCGCCGAGCCCGCGCTCGCCCATGATGGGCCGTGCCGCGCCCTGCGGCAGCAGTCGGCGCAGCATCCACAGCACGTCGGAGCAGGCCCGCAGCTCCGGTCGGGAGGCCATGTCCAGCAGGGCCCGCCGCACGCCCCGCTGCTGGAGCTTCAGACCCAGCGGCTCCAGCCGGTCGTGCACGTCGCGCGCCAGCGGCGGCAGCGAGTCGTAGCCGACCTGGCCGATCCGGTCGCCGCCCATCATGATCTCGACGAGCCGCCGCACGTCCCGGCGCCCGGGCACCGCGTCCTTCTCGATGCAGGTGACCGCCGCGTCCTGGAAGTCGTACGGCGTGGGCTTGGCCCGGTCCCGCATCCCGGCGAGCAGGATCGACGTCTCGAAGACCGCGATCGCGTCGGCGGTGGAGGCCAGATAGCCGTTGCGCCGGGCCGCGTGCACGATGTCCACGGACCAGCCGAGCAGTTCGGCCTCGTCCAGGGAGTCCAGGACCGGCGGCCGGCGCAGGAAGCCGGACAGCTTGTTTGTGGCGGCAGGCCCGGCAGGCCCGGCAGACACGGCCGGTACGGCGGTCTGCTTCGCCCGGGACTTCTTCGCCCCGGCCTGTCCCTCCAGCCGGTACGGCCGGACCCGGGTGCGCCTGAGGCTCTTCGCCCACTCGGTCGCCGCGATGGACACCGAGCCGGCGGCGAGACCGAACTGCGCCTCGATCGCCGCGTGACTGGACGGGATCAGCCCGTACTGCCAGGTCGTGGCCGAGCGCGGCGAGATCTCGTACGTGCCGGTGCCGGCCACCCCGAACTCCTCCACCCTGCTGGCCGCGTGGAACGCGCCGCAGACGTACAGGCAGTCCTCGGGGTCGGTGCCGGTCGCGGCCAGGTGCTCGCGCATCCGGGTCCACATGTACCGCTCGCGGTCCTCGTCCACCCGCACCCGCGAGGCGTCACCGGGGGCGAGCCGCCGGAACAGGCTGCCGATGAGGAGCATGACCTGGCGGTAGGTCTCGTGGTCGCCGTCGCCGAGCGGAAGCTCGACGTACTGGTGCCACCACTCCGACCAGTGCCGCACCCTGCCGTGCCGCAGCAGGTGCTCCTCCAGCTCGGCGAAGCGCGGCCGCAGGTCACCGATCTCCACACCGACGGCCTCGCCGTGCAGCGCGGTCTCGTCGTCCGCGCCGCCTGTGCCGTCCGTGCCCTTCTCGGCCGGCCCCGGGGCGGGCTCCCCCCGGCTGTCCCACTGGAAGACGTGGTCGGAGGACCGGTCGACGAGGACCAGTTCGACGCCCGGCGTGTCCAGCGCGTACGCGATCGCCTGGTACTCGGCGGACGCCTCGGTGATCGGCGCGACCACCGACAGCGGCGCCCACTCGGGCGGGAAACCCTCCACCTCGCTCGCGAACGCCTGGACGGCCACCGGGAGCCGGCAGTTGCGCAGCTCGGTGAGGAGCGGCGCCATGTCCTCGCACAGCTCCAGGTACACCACCCTGGGCTGCTTCTCGCGCAGGCGGCGGGCCATCGCGAGAGCGGAGGCGGGCGAGTGGTGGCAGACGGGGAAGACCTCCAACGGCTCGCGCACCGCGCGGTCCACGTCGTCGACCATGCCCAGGAGGATGCCCTCCAGGGCGTCGGGCCCGCCGGCGAACGTGGCGGCGGCCTCGTGGAGCTGGTCGCGCAGCGCGGCGAAAGTGCTCTCCCGCGCGGCGACCGTGTTCTCGGGGGTCTCGGGGGTCTCGGGGGTCTCGGGGGTCTCGGGGGTCTCGGGGGTTTCGAGGTGCTCGGGGTTCTCGGGTGCGGCGCTCATGACAGCGTGGCGATCGCGTCCCGGCCGCCCTCCAGGAACTCGGGCCAGGAGCCGCCCTGCTCCTTGCTGCGCGGCTCGACCACACCGTGCAGGTACTTGTTGAGGATGGCCAGGTCCTCCGGTTCACGGCGGGCGAGGGAACCGACGAGGGAGGAGGCGAGGGTACGGGCGGTCAGCGCGCGCTCACCGAAGAAGTTGCTGTGCAGCACGGCGTCCTCCAGCACGCCGATCTGCTCGGCCGTCGACAGCGCGGACTCCAGCTTCTCGTCGTCGCTCCCGGCCGCGGCGGCGGAGGCGCGCAGGTCGGCGAAGCTCTGCAGCAGCACGTCGAGCAGGGTCGGCGGCACCTCCAGCTCGATCGAGTGGCGGTGCAGCAGTTCCTCGGTGCGGAAGCGGACGATCTCCGCCTCGCTCTTCTTGTCCGTCATGACCGGGATACGCACGAAGTTGAAGCGGCGCTTCAGTGCGGAGGAGAGGTCGTTGACCCCGCGGTCGCGGCTGTTGGCGGTGGCGATGATAGAGAAGCCCGGCTTGGCGAAGACGATGTTGTCGCTGCCGCCGCTCTCCAGCTCGGGCACCGAGATGTACTTCTCGGAGAGTATGGAGATCAGCGCGTCCTGGACGTCACTGGTGGAGCGGGTCAGTTCCTCGAAGCGGCCGATCGAACCCGCCTCCATCGCGGTCATGATCGGCGACGGGATCATCGACTCCCTGGACTGGCCCTTGGCGATGACCATGGACACGTTCCAGGAGTACTTGATGTGGTCCTCGGTGGTGCCGGCCGTGCCCTGCACCACGAGGGTGGAGTTGCGGCTGATCGCGGCGGACAGCAGTTCGGCCAGCCAGCTCTTGCCGGTGCCGGGGTCGCCGATCAGGAGCAGACCGCGGTCGGAGGCGAGGGTGACGATGGAACGCTCGACGAAGCTCCGGTCGCCGAACCACTTCTGGGAGATCTCCCGGTCCAGGCCGTCGGAGCGCTCGGAGCCGAGGATGAACAGCCGGACCATCTTCGGGGACAGCCGCCAGGAGAACGGCTTGGCGCCGTCGTCGATCGACTCCAGCCAGTCCAGTTCCTCGGCGTACTTGATCTCGGCGGGCGCGCGCAGCAGGTCGGACATCAGGTGAGGGCCTTTCCGTTCGGTGCTCGAGAAAGAGGTCGGGGGCGCAGGGGGGATCAGAGGGACCAGAAGGACCCGAGGAATCAGGGGAATCAGGTGAGGAACGCCTTGAGCTCGTGCACGAGCTTCTTGATGTGGCCGGAGATCACCGGCGTGCCGAGGTCCTTGAAATGCTCCCGGAACCACGGGTTGACGCTGCCGCGCCCGGCGCTGGTCACCGAACCGACCGGGATGAACTTCGCGCCCGAGCGGTGGATGGCGGCCATGCTCTCGAACAGCTCGTCGGTGCGCCATTCGTAGAAGTCGGAGATCCACACCACGACGGTGTTGCGCGGCTCGGCGATCTTCGGCTGGGCGAGCGCCATGGCGACGGTGCCGTCGGTGCCGCCGCCGAGCTTGGTGCGCAGCAGGGTCTCGAACGGGTCGTGCGCCCAGGGCGTGAGGTCCAGCGCCTGGGTGTCGTAGGCGATCAGGTGGACGTCCACCTTCGGCAACCCGGCGAATATGGATGCCAGGATGGTGCAGTTGACCATCGAGTCGACCATGGAGCCCGACTGGTCCACGACGACGATCAGCCGCTGCGGTGTCGTCTTGCGGCTGGTGTGCCGGTAGTAGAGGCGGTCGACGTAGAGCCGCTCCTCCTCCGGGCTCCAGTTGGTGAGGTTCTTCCAGATGGTGCGGTCGATGTCGAGGTTGCGGAAGACCCGCTTGGGCGGGACGGACCGGTCGATCTCACCGACCGTGGCCTTCTCCACCTGGGTGCGCAGGACCTGGGAGACCTCGTCGACGTAGCGGCGGATCAGCGACTTGGCGTTCGCCAGGGCCACACCGGAGAGGTTGTCCTTGTCCCGCAGCAACTGCTCGATCAGGGACATGCTCGGCGTCAGCCGCGCGGCCAGCTGCGGATCGGCCAGCACCTCGCGCAGCCGCATCCGCTTGACCAGACCGGCCTCGATGGAGCCGAGTTCCGGGCCGATGGCGGGGACCAGCCGGCTGAGGTCGGGTGTGCGCCCGCCACCGCCGCTGCCGGTCGGGCTGACGCCCTGGCCACCCGCACCGACGCCACCCGCACCGACGCCACCCGCACCGACGCCACCCGCACCGACGCCACCCGCACCGACACCGCCCGCACCGACACCGCCCGTGCCCACGCCGCCCGTGCCCACGCCGCCCGTGCCGCTCGCGCCGCCGCGTCCGCCCCGCAGCTCACCGGGCCGGCAGCCGAGCGCCCGCTCCAGCCAGCCCGCGTCGGACTGCCAGCGGACCAGCTGCTCGGCGGTGACGGCGCCGGAGCCGGTGGAGAAGACGTTCAGCAGGACCTTGGAGACGAGGGCCGCGCGCCGCACCTCGGCGGCCCGGTCGCGGGCGTCGTCGTCCTCCGGCTCGGGAGCCATCAGCCCGTCGAACTCGGCGGCCAGCTCCGGGTGCCGCTGCACCACGGAGTCGACGGAGGCGCCCGGGTCGAGCAGTGCGGGCGGCAGGCCGATGTCCTCGACCACGGCCAGGCTCGCCGATTCCAGCGAGGCCTGCTCCTCCGGGTCGAACAGCCGGGCCAGCAGCCGCCAGTACAGCACCTGGCGCCGGTTGTCGTGCGGGTCGGGCACGGCGGCCGGGGCGGGGCCGGCGGCCGGGGCGGTGATGGGGTCGGTCATTTCCGCAGCAGCCTTCCGGCTCGTTCGCGGAGCGCGTCGACGGCGCCGGTGGCGGCCTTCTCCGCGCGGACACCGGCCTTGTCGGTGGTGCCCCCGGCCCACGCGCCGGCGTGGACGGCGACGGGCTTCTTCCGCACGGTCTTCTCCACGGCCAGCGGCTGGACGTGGAACTGCCCGGCGTCCCAGCGGAGCAGCGCCACGCACGCGACGGACGCGGCGACGGCCTCCGCGGTGAGCGGTCCGGCGGCGGGTGCCCGGTCGGTGTCGACGGCCAGACGGTGTCCGGCGATCGCGAACGCCGTCCCGTCGTCGTCCTTGTGCACCTCGTAGCCCTCCAGCAGGACGGGAACGGCGATACGGGCCGGGTGCCGGTCCAGCGGCGCGGTCGCCGCCGCGGCGGCCGCGGGCAGGGCCACGCGCGCGGTGGTGAAGGCGTCGGCCGGCTCGCCCACGCGGGCGTGCGCGTCGTCCCAGACCAGGTCGCCCTCGGCGGTGACGGGCATGGCGTCGAGGTCCATCGCGCGGCCCTCGCTCACGGCGGTCAGCAGGGACAGGTGCGGGCGCAGCAGCTGCCACAGACCCGCCCCGACGACGGTGTCGGGCTTCGGTGCGGACGCGGCGGCCCGCACCAGCCGGGGCGTGGAGCCGTCGGAGGGCTCGAACACCGCGTGAACCTGGGCCTGTACGGCGGTCGCGTGTTCCTGCACGTCGACCCCGAGCGGCAGCAGGCGGCCGGTGGCCGTGCCCCTGGCAAAGGTGCCGGTCGCTCCGGGCACGGTCAGCAGCAGGGCCCGTGACCACAGGTCCGCCCACCGGCGCACCGGGATCCGCTCCAGGGTGGCTCCCGGACAGGACGCGGCGAGTTCGGCGGCGAATCCGTCCAGCAGCGTGGCCTGCCTGCGCAGCGCCGGGTCGGGCAGCATCGCGGAGACGACGGGTGCGGCACCGGCGACCAGCTCGTGGTCGGTGCCCTGCCAGCCGGCCCGCGCGAGGTCGCACAGCCAACTGCGGGCGGCGGCGAGCAGGTTCGCCGCGTGGTCCGCGCCGTCGGCCCCGGCCGCGGCGGCCTCCTCGGCGAGGGGACGGCCGACGGCCTCCGCCACGCGAGCGGTCAGCGCGTCGTGCACGGAGCCGAGCAGCGCGCAGCGGGCGGCGGCCAGCGCGACGAAGTGGTCCTCGCCCGCGGCCCCGGCCGCCGTCTTGTCGGCCGCCTCGCCGACCCGCGCGGCGAGCGGGGTCCCGGCCACGGCGTCGGCCAACTCCGTCACACCGGCGGCCTGCTCGGGCTGCGGCCGGAGCAGACCGGCGACGAGCGCCGTGTCGAAGGCGTCCACGGCCGCGAGGGCCTCGTCGAGACCGTCGATGCCGTCGAACAGCAGATCGGTGCGCATCAGGCCGCCGCCCTCGTCGTCGGGAACCACTGCATCTCGGGCAGCGGCGCGGTGCTCGGGGCGAGTTCGAGGTATGCCAGATGCCGCAGGAACCGGCTGAACACGGACGCCGCGGCCGACTTGTCGCCCTGCGGGGGCCTCGTACGCCGCATGGCGTCGGTGACGGAACCCTCGCCGAGCTCGCCGTCGGTCACCTCGACCTTCAGGTACCGGGCCACGCGCTCGGCGCCGTACTGCACCACCGCCTCGTCGATCAGCGCCTGGATGTGGTTGCAGAACCACCCGCGCGCGCCGCCGCAGGGGCGGTTGTTGTTGGTGCTGCACGCGAACGCGTAGGTCCCGGCGACGACGGACGACACATACACGCGCCCGATGTCCGACCCGCTGGACACCACTCCCTGCAGCCGCCCGTCCGCCAGCTCGACGAACGGCACCTTGGACAGCTTCCGCGGCCTCGCGGGCGGCACCACCCGCGCCGTGCTCGACTTCTCCCAGACGGACAACGCACCATCTCCCATGCATGCGAAAGGGGACGTCCACGCCACTTCGGCGCCAACACGAGCGAAGCTATCCCCGGCCACTGACAACGCGGCCGGAGGGAGCGTGGCCGGGGTGTGACGACCGCTCGGCACACGGCTTGCGCGGACGCCCGGCGTCCTCAACCCGTCGATCAGGTAACGGAGTTCCAGCAGTGGTGTCACAGATACCCGTCGACTCGGTGTTCTTCTCCTGGGTCTCTTGAGGCGTTTGATCGCCACTCGGCATACTGCGTGTCCCGGGGGGTGCGCACACGCGTACGAGACCACCCCCGGCCGGGTGAAGGGGAATTCGCCCGGCAACTCCGCTAGGGGGGAACCTTGCGCAGACAATTCAAGAGAGCGCGCGCGACGGGCGCGGCCACGGTCGCCACGGCAGCCGCTGTGGCACTCGTGGCGGGCATGACCGGCCCGGCGTCGGCGAACGGAGAACGGACGGCGGCGGGCACCGCGGCCGGAACGACCGCCGGGGCGTCCGGGCCGGCGCACACGAACGCGGCGCAGGCGAAGGCGTCGTCCTCGCCGAAGGCCAAGCACCGCATCACCCTCATCACCGGTGACCGGGTCGTCGTGGACGCCAAGGGCCGCGTGGTCGGCCTGGAGCGGGCCAAGGGGAGGGAGCACATACCCGTCCAGATCCACAGGTCGGGCGGCCACACCCATGTGCTGCCGGCGGACGCCGCCCGGCTGGTCGCGAGCGGCAAGCTCGACCGGCGGCTCTTCGACATCACCGAACTCGGCAAGGACTCCACCCGACGCTCCCAGCAGCGGGGCCTGAAGGTCATCGTGGGGTACCAGGGCCGCGCCGCCGAAGCGAAGTCCGACGTCCGTGACGCGGGCACCCTCCGCCGGACCCTCGGCGCCCTGAACGCGGACGCGGTGCAGACCCCGCACGAGGACACGCCCGACCTGTGGAAGGCGGTCACCGACGGCGACCGGACCGCGTCCGGCATCGCCCACGTCTGGCTCGACGGCGTCCGCAAGGCCGCCCTGGACAAGTCCGTCGCGCAGATCGGCACCCCCAAGGCGTGGGCCGCCGGCTACGACGGCAAGGGCGTGAAGATCGCCGTCCTGGACACCGGTGTCGACGCGACCCACCCGGACCTGAAGGGTCAGGTGACCGCGTCCAAGAACTTCAGCAGCTCGTCGAGCACCGGCGACAAGGTCGGCCACGGCACCCACGTCGCCTCGATCGCGGCCGGTACCGGCGCAAAGAGCGGAGGCAAGTACAAGGGCGTCGCCCCCGGCGCCAAGGTCCTCAACGGCAAGGTCCTCGACGACTCCGGCTACGGTGACGACTCCGGCATCCTCGCCGGCATGGAGTGGGCGGCCGCGCAGGGCGCCGACGTCGTCAACATGAGCCTGGGCGGCGGCGACAGCGCCGAGATCGACCCGCTGGAGGCGGCGGTCAACAAGCTCTCCGCCGAGAAGGGCATCCTGTTCGCCATCGCGGCGGGCAACGAGGGCCCCGAGTCGATCGGTTCGCCCGGCAGCGCCGACGCCGCCCTCACGGTCGGCGCCGTGGACGACAAGGACAAGCTCGCCGACTTCTCCTCCACCGGCCCCCGCGTCGGCGACGGCGCCGTCAAGCCGGACCTCACCGCGCCCGGCGTCGACATCACGGCCGCCTCGGCCAAGGGCAACCACATCGCCAAGGAGGTCGGCGAGAAGCCGGCCGGCTACATGTCCATCTCGGGCACGTCGATGGCGACCCCTCATGTCGCGGGCGCGGCCGCGCTCCTGAAGCAGCAGCACCCCGACTGGACCTACACGGAGCTGAAGGGCGCGCTCACCGGCTCCACGAAGGGCGGCGCGTACACGGCGTTCGAGCAGGGCTCCGGGCGGATCCAGGTCGACAAGGCCGTCCAGCAGACGGTGATCGCCGACCCGGCCTCAGTGAGCTTCGGCGTCCAGCAGTGGCCGCACACCGACGACAAGCCGGTCACCAAGCAGCTGACCTACCGCAACCTCGGCACCGAGGACGTCACCCTGAAGCTGACGTCGACCGCCACCAACCCCAAGGGCAAGGCGGCCCCGGCCGGCTTCTTCACCCTGGGCGCCACCACGGTGACGGTCCCCGCGGGCGGCAAGGCCTCCGTCGGCTTCACCGTCGACACCCGGCTCGGCGGCACGGTCGACGGCGCCTACTCGGCGTACGTGGTCGCCACGGGCGGCGGCCAGACCGTCCGCACCGCCGCGGCGGTGCAGCGGGAGGCCGAGTCGTACGACGTGAAGCTGAAGTTCCTCGGCCGTGACGGCAAGGCGACCGGCGCCTACTTCGCCGCCCTCGTCGGCGTCTCCGGCCTGGGCGCCGAGAAGTTCCACTGGCCCTACGACGCCGACGGCACCGTCACCGCCCGACTGCCCAAGGGCGATTACATCCTGGACTCCGCCGTCCTGGTCGGCACCGACCCGGAGAAGTGGAAGGGCGCCGACTGGATCGCCCAGCCCAAGCTGAGCGTCACCAAGAACACCACCGTCACGGTGGACGCCCGCAAGGCCAAGCCGGTGAAGATCACCGTGCCGGACAAGGCGGCCAAGTCGGAGTTCGCCTCGGCCGACTACACCGTGGAGACGAAGGACTCCGCCTACGGCTTCGGCTGGTGGCTGGACTCGTACGCCAACTTCCGCTCCGCCCACCTCGGGCCGCAGATCACCGACGGCTCGCTGAGCCAGCAGTGGGACGCCCACTGGAGCAAGGGCGGCAAGACGCAGTACAGCACCGTCGCCGGCGGCAAGGTCAAGAAGCTCGCCACCGGCTTCACCCGCACCTACAAGGCGTCCGAACTGGCCACGGTGAAGGTCGGCCTGGGCGCGGCGGCGAGCGGCAAGAAGGGCGCGGTCGACGCCGTCGGCTGGCTGCCGGGAACCTTCTCCGCCTCCTCGATCGGCATCCCGCAGACCCTGCCCGGCACCCGCACCCTGTACCTGTCCACCACGGGCGGGGTGAAGTGGGACCTCCACTTCGAGCAGCGGGGCGGCGTCGACGCGGACGGCTGGCCGATCACCGAAGCCGGTTACGTCCTCGGCGACTCACTGGCCCTCAAGGCCGGCAAGAAGTACTCCCGGACCGTGCACACGGCCGTCTTCGGGCCGCGTGTCACCTCGGACTTCGGCCTCTTCCGCGACCGCAACAGCATCTACGGGTTCCTCCCGCTGTTCGCCGACGGCAAGGGCAACCCCGGCTCCTCCCTGTTCACCTCGGTCACCACCAGCCTCTACCGCAACGGCACCAAGGTCGGCTCCCACGACGACCCGCTGTTCGGGGACGAGGAGTTCACGGTTCCCGCCGGCGACGCCGCCTACAAGCTGACGACCTCGGTCAAGCGCAGCGCCAAGGTCGCCGCCGCGTCCACCCGCATCGACGCGAGCTGGACCTTCCGCTCCAAGAAGACCTCCGCTCTGAAGCAGCTGCCCGCCTCCACGGCCCGCTTCCAGGCGGTCACCGGACTGGACAGCAAGGTCACCGCGGGCAAGAAGGTCACCTTCCCGGTCACCGTCGAGGGTGCCGCCAAGGGCAAGAACCTCAAGTCGCTCGCGGTGTACGTCTCCTACGACTCCGGGAAGACCTGGAAGAAGACCGACGTCAAGAAGGGCAAGATCACCGTCAAGAACCCCGCCAAGGGGAAGGCGATCTCCTTCCGCGCCAAGATCACCGACAAGAAGGGCAACCAGTCGACGATCTCGATCCACAACGCCTACCACGGCAAGTGAGCCGCCCGCCGGCTCCCTGCTGAGCACCGGGCGCGGGCCCGCCGGAAGCACGGCTTCCGGCGGGCCCTCCGCATGCGGGCGACACGGACCCGAGGCCGCGGCCGCCACGCCGCGAACGGTCCTCAGTGCGGCAGCGTGGCCGGGCTGCCGCCGTTGGCCTCGTAGCCCGCGACCGCCAGGGCCCGGTAGACCGCGAACTCCGCGGCGGGATCGGGGGACAGGGTCCAGGGCAGCGCGCCGACATGGCCGTCGATGTGTATCAGCTGGTTCATGGCCTCCGCCCAGCGCTCACCCCGGACCAGGAAGAACACCAGAAGATGCCGGACGTGCGCCGACATCGGGTCGTCGGGGCGGGCCGAGTGCACCGCGTGCAGCGCGCCGTGCACCGCCCTGGTCACCACCTGGCTCTGGTAGAAACCGCTGACCAGGTTCACCTCCGGCAGATGCTCGAACACGGCGAACAGCGGCATCGCGGCCAGCAGCGAACCCTGCGGTGCGCGTGCCGCCGCGGCCTCCGCGAACGAGTTCGCCAGCTCCCGCGAGCCGTGCCACTTCTCGCACCAGTAGTGCAGCGCGGCCAGGTGCGCTCCCATGTGGGCCGGCGCACGGTCCAGGATCTTCAGCCAGACCTGCTCGAAGTCCTTCTGCTCGTAGGCCAGTCCACGGGCCACCGAGAGCTCCACGATGTACGGGACCGGGTCGCCGGGGGCCAGCAGTGCCGCCTCGCCGCACGCCGCCTTCGCCTCCTCCATGATGATCCGGAACTCGTCCGTCCCCCGAGTCGCCGTACGCCACGCCTGCTGCACCAGGAACTCGGCGTGCACCGCCGCGCCGCCCGCGTCCTTGGGCGCCTCGGCGCGCCACGCCCGCAGCCACTGCCCGCCCGGCGACTCACCGGCCCCGCCGGGCCGCGCGGCGAGCTCCAGCGAGGCGGCACCCGCGAAGGCCTGCACGCGCTGCCAGCGCAGCTCGCTCTTCGCGTCCGTACCGGCCAGCAGCTGCTGCGCCCCGCGGTAGTCCTGGGTGCGCTGGACCAGGTCCAGAACATCCAGAAGGTCCTGGTCGGGGCCGGGCATACGGATGTCCAGCTCCTCCTCGCGGGCGAAGCCGTAGGCCGCCGGGTCCGCCGCGTCCGGATGGCCGGGCGACACCTGCGCGATCCCGCCGCGGGTACGCCGGAGGAACGGCACCAGCACGAAGCCGATCATGACCAGCCCGAGCAGGACCAAGAGAATTTCCATGTCACCAGCGAACCAGATCGCGCCGACGAATGGCCAACCTGCCGCCTGATCTGTGGAAAACTCCCGTGCGCGTCGTACACCGTGCGCGCGGACTACCCTCGGTGCCCATGAGTAACAGGCACATCAGTCAACACTTCGAGACGCTCGCGATCCACGCGGGCAACACCGCGGACCCCTTGACCGGCGCGGTGGTCCCGCCGATCTACCAGGTGTCCACCTACAAACAGGACGGTGTCGGCGGCCTGCGCGGCGGCTACGAGTACAGCCGCAGCGCCAACCCCACCAGGACCGCGCTGGAGGAGAACCTCGCCGCCCTGGAGGGTGGCCGCCGCGGCCTCGCGTTCGCGTCCGGGCTGGCGGCCGAGGACTGCCTGCTGCGTACGCTGCTCAGCCCTGGCGACCACGTGGTGATCCCGAACGACGCCTACGGCGGCACGTTCCGGCTGTTCGCCAAGGTCGTCGCCCGCTGGGGGGTTGAGTGGTCGGTGGCCGACACCAGC
This sequence comes from Streptomyces sp. TE5632, assembly GCF_054061295.1. Classification (NCBI taxonomy): domain Bacteria; kingdom Bacillati; phylum Actinomycetota; class Actinomycetes; order Kitasatosporales; family Streptomycetaceae; genus Streptomyces; species Streptomyces sp. TE5632. Next base: position 3,525,311 of record NZ_JBSSEA010000003.1, read on the forward strand.
GACCCGGCCGCCGTCCGGGCCGCCATCACCCCGAAGACCAAGGTCGTGTGGGTGGAGACCCCCTCCAACCCGCTGCTCGGCATCACCGACATCGCCGCCGTCGCCCAGATCACCCGGGACGCCGGCGCCCGCCTCGTCGTCGACAACACCTTCGCCACGCCCTACCTCCAGCAGCCGATCGCGCTCGGCGCGGACGTCGTCGTGCACTCCCTGACCAAGTACATGGGCGGCCACTCGGACGTCGTCGGCGGCGCCCTGATCACCGGCGACGCGGAGCTCGGCGAGGAGCTGGCCTACCACCAGAACGCGATGGGCGCGGTCGCCGGGCCGTTCGACTCCTGGCTGGTGCTGCGCGGCGCCAAGACGCTCCCGGTGCGCATGGACCGGCACAGCGAGAACGCCACCAAGGTCGCCGACATGCTCAGCCGGCACGCACGCGTGACGAGCGTTCTCTACCCGGGGCTGCCGGAGCACCCCGGTCACGAGGTCGCCGCCAAGCAGATGCGGTCCTTCGGCGGAATGGTCTCCTTCCGGGTGGAGGGCGGCGAGGAGGCGGCCGTCGAGGTCTGCAACCGGGCCGAGGTGTTCACGCTGGGCGAGTCCCTGGGCGGCGTCGAGTCGCTGATCGAGCACCCCGGGCGCATGACGCACGCCTCCGTGGTCGGCTCCGCGCTCGAGGTCCCCGGCGACCTGGTGCGCCTCTCGGTGGGCATCGAGAACATCGACGACCTGCTCGAAGACCTCCAGCAGGCCCTCGGCCGGTAAGGCCGTGCGGGGGGCTCCGGTGCGGTTCGCACCCGGCCGGTTCACCAGCCCGTCAGGGGTGGAGTCGTCTCCGACGGCGGCTCCACCCACGGGTGCGTGGTCAGCGCCCAGATCACGAAGGCCAGGCCCGCCGCGAGCAGCACCAGCCACCACACGCGGCGGGCGAGCGCCCTGCGCCGCAGCATGCGGGCTCCGCGGCGCACGGCCTTCGCGTGCAGGTCGGGCGGCACCGGCGGCGGTGCCTGCTCCAGCAGCCGTCGTACGGCCGCCTCACGGCCCCAACTCATGACGAGACCGCCCTGACGCCCCGCACCGCGGGAGCCGGCGCACGCCGCCGCTGGTCCAGTACCGCGGTCGTCGCGCGGTTGCAGATCGCGCGGACCCGGTCCGTGGACAGGCCGAGCAGGGCCGCCGTCTGCTCCTCGGCGACGTCCTCGTAGAGCCGCAACACCAGGATCAGACGCTCCTGCGGGCCGAGCCCGGCCAGCGGGCTCGCGGGGTGCGGACGGGAGCGGAGCAGTCCGCCGCGCTCGTGCCAGGCGGCACGGGCGAAGCGGGTGGCCAGGTACCGGCGGGCCCGGTCGTAGGGATCGTCACCGCGCAGCCGGTCCCAGCACGCGTACGTGTGGGCCAGCGCCAGGGTCAGCAGGCGCCGCGCGCGGGGGTTGTCGTCCCGCGCCTCCGCCGTGAGCAGGGTGGCGGCATGCAGCAGCCGCCCGGCCGCACCCGCGACGAACGCCTCGAACTCGCGGGCCCGGCGGGCGTCCCGGGACGCATGCCCTTGCAACAACCGCGCCTCCCGCACACCCCTGCCCGGACCGGTCCCGGCCGCGAACGGCCTTCGGCGGGCGCGTGCGACGGGACCCGATCTCATCTCAGGGCAGGGCCGGCCCGCGGTCAAGAGCCGCGCACGGCTCGGCGCGCGGGCTGCCCGGCACCCAGGGCCTCTCGCACGGCTCAGGCCGGAGCAGTCGGGTCAGCCGGAGCAGCCGGGTCAGGACTCCGGCTGGCCGTCCTCCGGCCCCGGTCCCCCCGGAACCGACATCCGCGCGGAGAGCGCGCCGTTGAAGCGCGTGAGGAGCGCGCAGAACGCCTCGCGCTCCTCCGGCTCCCAGTCGTGGGTCAGGTCCGCCATCAACTGGCGCCGTGAGGAGCGCACTTCCTCCAGGCGCGACTGCCCGCGCGGAGAGAGCTGGAGCACGACCGCCCGGCCGTCCTCGGGATGCGAGGTGCGCTTCACCAGTCCGGTGTCCACCAGCGGGGCCACCTGCCGGGTGACGGTCGACGAGTCGATGCCCATGCCGGCGGCGAGCGCCTTGACACCCATCGGGCCTTCTTTGTCGAGGCGGTTGAGCAGGAGGTAGGCGGCGCGGTCCATGGAGTTGCGTACCTGGCCGACGCCGCCCAGCCGGGTCTGTTCGGCGCGCCGGGCGAACAGCGCCACCTCGTGCTGCAGCGTGTCGAGAAGACCGGTGTCACCGCCGGTCGTCATGTCCATCGACATGTCAGGTGTAGTGGGCATGGCCGGAGGCTCACTTCGTGGAGGGCTGCTAATTGGGGGACAGAGTACGCGGCTGGGGGCCCCGTCGTACCGGCGCTGCGCAAAGCCGTATCCGCGGATCGGCCGCCGCGATCGCCGACGGCGGTGAACTGCGATGCTGGAGTCATGAGCTACGGCACGGCTGACTCCCTTCGTACCGTCACGCCCGACGATGTGCGCGGCGCCCGGAAAATGCTCTCGGGCGTGGCGAGGGTGACCGCGATGGAGAGCAGCAGGCACCTGTCCCGGACGGTGGGCACGCCGGTGCACCTCAAGTGCGAGAACCTCCAGCGGACGGGGTCGTTCAAGTTGCGCGGCGCGTACGTCCGGATCGCCGGGCTGCTGCCCGAGCAGCGCGCCGCCGGTGTGGTCGCGGCGAGCGCCGGCAATCACGCACAGGGCGTCGCGCTCGCGTCCTCGCTGCTCGGGGTGCGGTCGACGGTGTTCATGCCGAAGGGCGCCCCGCTGCCGAAGATCAGCGCCACCCGGGAGTACGGCGCCGAGGTGCGCCTGCACGGCCAGGTGGTCGACGAGGCGCTGGCCGCCGCCGAGGAGTACGCGGACGAGACGGGCGCCGTGCTGATCCACCCCTTCGACCACCCCGACATCATCGCGGGTCAGGGCACCGTGGGCCTGGAGATCCTGGAGCAGTGCCCCGAGGTGCGCACGATCGTCGTCGGCATGGGCGGCGGCGGGCTGATCGCCGGGATCGCCGTCGCGGTGAAGGCGCTGCGGCCGGACGTACGGATCATCGGGGTGCAGGCGGCGGGCGCGGCGGCGTATCCGCCCTCACTGACGGCCGGGCACCCGGTGTCGGTGCGCGATCCGGCGACGATGGCCGACGGCATCAAGGTGGGGCGGCCCGGCGACGTGCCGTTCGGGATCGTCGAGCACCTGGTGGACGAGGTCCGCACGGTCACCGAGAGCGAGCTGTCCGCCGCCCTGCTGCTGTGCCTGGAGCGGGCCAAACTGGTCGTCGAGCCGGCCGGGGCGAGCCCGGTCGCGGCGCTGCTGAGCCGCCCCGACGCGTTCGCGGGCCCGGTCGTCGCCGTGCTGTCCGGTGGCAACGTCGACCCGGTGCTGATGGAGCGGGTACTGCGGCACGGCATGGCGGCACAGGGCCGCTACCTGGCGGTCCGGCTGCGGCTGACGGACCGGCCGGGCGCTCTCGCGTCGCTGCTCGGGGCGTTGTCGGTGGTGGACGCCAACGTGCTCGACGTGAGCCATGTGCGGACCGATCCGCGGCTCGGGCTCACGGAGGTGGAGGTCGAAGTGCACCTGGAGACGAAGGGCCCGGAGCACTGCGCCGAGGTCGAACAGGCCCTGCGGGACGCGGGGCACATGGTCCTGCACGGTCACTGACCGACCCGGACGCCCGGCCCGCGCGGCTCGGCGACCGCATGACGAAGCCCCCGGCACCGCGGTGGGGACACTCACGCGTCCCGCTGCGGGCATGGCGCCGGGGGCACCCTCACGGTCTTGAGCCGTGGGCCGTGGCTCAGCCCTTGTACGGCTCGGCGTTCAGGATCTTCACGGAGGCCGTCTTGCCGTTCGGCAGCTCGTACTCCACGGTCTCGCCGACCCTGCGGCCGGACACCCCGGCACCCAGCGGGGACTGCGGGGAGTACGTCTCGATGTCCGCGCTCGCGTACTCGCGCGAGGCGAGGAGGAAGGTCAGCGTGTCGTCCTCGTCGCCGTCGAAGGCGATCGTCACGACCATGCCCGGCGCCACCGAACCGTCGGCCGCCGGCGCCTCACCGACCTTGGCGCTTTCGAGGAGCTGGGTGAGCTGCCGCACGCGGAGCTCCTGCTTGCCCTGCTCCTCCTTGGCCGCGTGGTACCCGCCGTTCTCCCGCAGGTCGCCCTCCTCGCGCGCGGCGGCGATCTTGGCGGAGATCTCCGTACGCGCGGGACCAGTAAGGTATGCAAGCTCGTCCTTGAGCTTGTTGTACGCCTCCTGCGTCAGCCAGGTGGCGTTCTCGCTGGTCTGGGTCACTGGTGCTCCTCGTAGGTGCTGGAATACAAAGCAACGCCCTCCCTGAAGGATGTTCCTCCACGGATGGGCGAAACCACGAGCCTAACAATTCAGCGGCCAAAGGGGGAGGACATATGCCATCGGAGCTGTTTTTCCGCAGGTCAGCGGCCCTGTGTTGCTTGCGACACCGGCCCCTGACAGCGGGGGAGCCGACCGAGGTCAGTCGGCGTGGCAGCCGAGCAGCTCGGCCGTCGCGGCCGGGGAGGTCGTGCGGAGCGTGACGACCTCGTCGAAGCGCGTGCCGTCCCCGTCGAAGCGGAAGTCGGCGCGGCCCACCTCGGCGCCGTCCACGGCCTGGGACCGCACCGTGCAGTAGCCGTCCACGCCCGCGTCCTTGTGGACCTCCAGGCGCACCCGCACGGTCTCCTTCGAGGTGTCGAAACCGATCATCTCGCCGCTGATCTCGCTGCCCGCGACGTAGTGGTAGCCGAACCAGCCGATCAGGGCCAGCATCACCGCGGCCAGGCCCGCTCCGACGACCTTGAGGGTGCGGTCGGCACGTTCGTCCGAGGTGCGGCCGTACCGGCCCTCGGGCGGTCGCGTGCTCGCCGTACTCATGATCGTCTCCTCGGCGGGAAGGGGGGGACGCCTGCCCCGGGCGGCGCCCGGTGCCGGGCTCCGGAATTATTCGTCCCCGGCTTCGGTCACTATAGAAGTCTTCCGCCCGTCGCCCGACCGCCACCCCACCGCGACGTCCCACGGGGACGACAGCCGGGGGGGGACCGCACCGGGCACCCCGGGCGCCTACCGACTTGAGGAATGAGTCTTGACTGACCAGCTGCGACTGATGGCCGTGCACGCCCACCCCGACGACGAGTCGAGCAAGGGCGCGGCCACCATGGCGAAGTACGTGTCCGAGGGGGTGGACGTGCTGGTCGTGACCTGCACGGGCGGGGAGCGCGGCTCCATCCTCAATCCCAAGCTGCAGGGCGACCCGTACATCGAGGAGAACATCCACGAGGTGCGCAGGAAGGAGATGGACGAGGCCCGGGAGATCCTCGGTGTGAAGCAGGAGTGGCTCGGCTTCGTCGACTCCGGCCTGCCCGAGGGCGACCCGCTGCCCCCGCTGCCCGAGGGCTGCTTCGCCCTGGAGGACGTCGACAAGGCGGCCGGTGAGCTGGTGCGGAAGATCCGCGCGTTCCGTCCCCAGGTGATCACCACCTACGACGAGAACGGCGGCTATCCGCACCCCGACCACATCATGACCCACAAGATCACGATGGTGGCCTTCGAGGGCGCGGCGGACACCGGGAAGTACCCGGAGAGCGAGTTCGGCCCGGCCCACCAGCCGCTGAAGGTCTACTACAACCAGGGTTTCAACCGCCCCCGCACCGAGGCGCTGCACCGGGCGCTGCTGGACCGCGGCCTGGAGTCGCCGTACGGGGACTGGCTCAAGCGCTGGGCGGAGTTCGAGCGCAAGGAGCGCACGCTCACCACGCACGTCCCGTGCGGGGACTTCTTCGAGATCCGTGACAAGGCCCTGATCGCGCACGCCACACAGATCGACCCCGACGGCGGCTGGTTCCGGGTGCCGATGGAGATCCAGAAGGAGGTCTGGCCCACCGAGGAGTACGAGCTCGCGAAGTCGCTCGTCGACACATCCCTCCCCGAGGACGACCTCTTCGCGGGCATCCGGGACAATGCCTGACATGAGCGCTAGCGCAAGCCTGGCAATGAGCCACCTGGTCACCCTCGCCGAAGTCGACAAGGACAAGGTCACCCCCGGTGTCCTCGGCTTCATCGTCTTCGCGGTGATGGCCCTGGCGGTCTGGGGCCTGATGAAGTCGATGACCCGCCACATGAACCGGGTCGACTTCGACGAGTCCGCGGACCGCCGGACCGGAACCGAGGACGCCGCGAAGCCGGCGTCGTCCGGCGCGGCCGCGGGTGCGCCGTCCGGCGGGGCCGAGAAGAAGAAGCAGGGCTGAGCCTCGTAGCCTTCCGGCCCCCGGAGGGCTACGAGACGGCACTTCGCCGGGCCCGCGGCGGCACCCGCCGGGCCCGCGGCGGCACCCGCCGGGCCCGCGGCCCTACGTGGTCGACCCCATGGCCACCCCCATCACCTCCCGGGCGTGGCGGCTGGGGACCATGCCGAGGCGCCAGGCCTGCCAGCCCGCCTCCAGACTCACCCCGCGTTCCAGCAGGAGCTGGTAGGCGTCCACGTAGTCGCCCAGCTTCTCGTCGCGGGCGGCGTGCGCGGTCCGGGCCAGCTGCGCCAGGTCCTCCTGGGCCACCGCCGTACCGACCTCGGTACCGCCCGGGGCCGCGTACGGCAGGAGCGTGCAGCGCAGGAACCGGGCCCAGTCCTCGCCGCGCCGGTCCCCGTAGGACGCGAACAGCGCCGTCGCCTCGTCGCACAGGGCCAGCGCCTGCTGGGTGCGGGCGTTGCCCGCGTCGACGACCGCCAGCTCCAGGCACGTCCACGCCTCGCCGTGGGCCACCCCGATCCGCTGGAAGTCCGCGCGGGCGTCGACCAGCAGCTGACGGGCGAAGCCCGAGTTGCGCAGCGAACCGGTCTGCGCGGCCCGCTGGTCGCGGGTCACCCGGGCCGAATGGTGCCGGGCGCAGGCCAGCCCGTAGACGTCCCGCATCCGGGAGAACATGGTGCGGGAGCGCTCCAGCTCGCGCACCGCCCGGTCCAGGTCCCCGGTCTCCTCCAGCGCCTGGCCCAGGTAGTACAGCGTCCACGCCTCCCCGCGCGCGTCCTCGTTGTCCCGGTGCCGGGCGGCGGCCCGCCGCAGGTCCTCCACCGCCGGCGAGGCGTCCCCGCCGACCAGCCTGGCCCGGGCCAGCTGGGTCAGCGCCCACGCCTCGCCCCGGGCGTCCCGGGTACGGCCGTACAGCTCGAGCGCCTCGCGCAGCTCGGACTCGGCGCGCGGGGCGTCACCCGTGCGCAGCCTCAGCTGCCCGAGCTGGAAGTGCGCCCAGGCCTGACCGTGCACGGACTCGCCCGCGCGGTGCAGCACCAGCGACTCGGTGAGCAGGTCCAGCGCCTCGGACAGCCGGGCGCGGTCGCGCTCCACCGCGCCCAGCGCGTGCATCGTCCACGCCCGGTCGGTGGCCAGCTGGGGCGCGGACTGCAGGTCCATCGCCTCCCGCAGCCTCGCCGACGCCTCCGTCAGATTGCCCTGGTGGTGCAGCGTGATGCCGAGGGAGGTCAGCGCCCGCGCGGCCCCCGCGTCGTGATGGGACTCCCGGTACAGGTCGACCACCGAGGACAGCGTCGTCCGCGCCTTGTCCAGCTCACCCAGCTGACGTGCCGCGATACCCGTGCGCCACTGCACCGAACGCATCAGCAGCCCCTCGTCCACGGCCTGCGCCAGCTCGCTGATCTCACCGAGGCGGTACAGGTCGCCGCGCAGCAGGCAGTAGTCGCACAGCGCGCCGAGGAGATTGAGCACCGCCGCCTGGTTCACGCCCTCCGAGTGCCGCAGCGCCGCCGTGATGAAGCTCGACTCGTCGTCCAGCCAGCGCAGCGCCTCGTCCAGCGAGGTGAAGCCGTACGGGCCGAAGCGGTCCGAGCGGGTCGACATGTTGCCGTCGACCAGCCGCAGCACCGAGTCGGCGAGCTCGGCGTAGTTCACGATCAGCCGCTCCTGCGCCGCCGTCCGCTCGGCCGGGTCCTCCTCGTCCAGGAGGCGGGCCAGGGCGAAGGCGCGTACGAGGTCGTGCAGCCGGTACCGGCCGGACCGCACCGGGGTGATCAGACCGGCCCGGGACAGCGCCCGCAGATGCCGGGTCCCCTCGGCCTCGTCGGTGGCCAGCAACGAGGCCGCCGCCGCGGCGCCCAGCGACACCCGGCCGGCCAGCGCCAGCCGGCGCAGCAGCCGCCGCAACGTCTCCGGCTGGTCGGTGTAGCGCAGCCACAGGGCGCGCTCGACCGGGCTCACCGGGCCATAGGCCCCCAGGTCGGTGGCGAGCGCGCGCGGGGAGCGCGGGCCCAGGGAGGAACCGGCGATCCGCAGCGCCAGCGGCAGCCCGCCGCACAGTTCCCGGACCCGGTCGGCGGAGTCGGCGTCGTAGGGCCCCGACGAGTCCTGCGCGACGGCGGCCAGCAGTTCCTCGGCGCCCGCCGCGTCCAGGGCGCGTACCGGCAGCTGGTGCACCCGGGCCGGCAGATCGTCGGGTAGGCCGAGCGGCGCGCGGGAGGTCACCAGGACCAGGCTGTCGGACCGCTCCGGCAGCAGCGTGCGGACCTGCTGCGGATCCGCCGCGTCGTCGAGGACGACCGTCACCGGCATGCCCGTCACATGCTGGTGGTACAGCTCGCTCAGCCGTCTCACCTGCTGGTCGGGGGAGGACCGCTCACGGAACAGCAGCTGCTCGCGGGGCGCCCCCAGCCGGTTCAGCAGATGCAGCAGCGCGTCCCGGGTGGACAGCGGCGGCTCGCCGGGACTGTCGGCGCGCAGATCGACCACGCAGGCGCCGCGGAAGTAGTCCTTCAGGTCGTGCGTCGCGCGCACCGCGAGGGTGGTCCGGCCGCTGCCGGGCTCCCCGTGCAGCACCACCACCGTCGGCTGCGTCTCCGTGCTCGCGCGCGCCGCCTGCACCCACTGCCGGATCCGTGCCATCTCCTGCCGTCGCCCGGCGAACGGCCCCACCGGCTCCGGCAGTTGCCCGAACGACTGCTCCAGCACACTCCGTCCGCGGGCCGCCGCGCTCTTGTCCGCGCCGCGCAGCCGCGGCCCCGTCTGCCGGGAGCCCGTGGACGCGGTGAGCATCCGCTGCTGGTCCAGGAACGGCCGGATGCCCCGCACCTCCAGCGCCGTCAGCCACAGCAGCCGTAACTGCTCCGGCCCGCCCGGCTGGCTCACCGCGCCGGCCCGGTGGTGCGCGGCGGGCACATGCGCGCCCACCACCTTCACCACGGTCGCCGCCGCGCCGACCACCCCGACGGCCACGCCCGCGCCCAGTGCCGTCCCGGTCCCCGTACCGAGGGCGAGGTCGGCGACCACGGCCGCGAGCCCGGCCACCCCGGCCACGAGCAGCGGCGTCCCGGCGCCCTCGCGGGCGTACCGCTGGCGGAGGGTGAGCTGCCCGGCCGCCGCCTCGTCCAGCGCGCGGGTGTACGCCTCGTACTCCTCGGCCGCCGTCCGCGCGATCGCGTCCAGCGCCCCGCGCGCCCGGGACAGCAGCACCTTTCCGTCGGTACGCCCGCCCGACCTGCGTACCTCTTCCTCCACAGCCCGTGCCAACAGCCGCTCCGCGTCCGCACGATGACCGTCCCGCATGTCACGTCCCCCTCCGACGGCCTCGGTCGCCCCCGGTGTGCCCGGGAGTCCTCGGGTCCCTTCCGACCCATCCCCGAGACCCCCTCCGGTTATGCGTCGGCCAAGTGTCCTGCGCACGAAGCTTCTTGGGGAGGAGGGCCCTCGGCGTACTCGCCGCGGATGAGATGTACGGGCGCGGTCTGATCGGCCGTGAGGTGAACACTCTGCTGGAAAGCATCCTGCCTGGCTGGCGCCTCGAAGTCACCGACGTCGGCTCCGGGATGTACATCCCCAAGCTGCGTTCCCTGCGCGACCCCGATCTCCTCGTCCACATCGATGACGTCGGCACCGGTGTGGTCCAGTTCCTGCCGATAGTCATCCAGCGAGCCGCAGACCGCGTGGAGTCGCCCGCCGGACCTGTGATCGAGATCGTGGAGGAGCCCGAACTCCATCTCCATCCTTCGGCGCACGCCGCGATCGCCGATCTCTATGTTGACGCCGTGCAGGAGTCGCAGGTGCGCTTCCTGGTGGAGACGCACAGCGAGAACTTCCTCCTCAGGCTGCGTCGACGGGTTGCGGAGCGGAAGCTGGCGCCGGAAGACGTGAAGATCTACTTCGTCGAGCAGACCGAGGGGGCCGCTACCCTGCGAAAGATCGAAGTGGATGCCCTCGGCAACCTCGACTACTGGCCGCGGGGAGTCTTCGCAGAGGACTTTGAGGAGGTGCGCGCCCTCGCGGACGCGCAGGCGAATCGGATCAACGATGCGCGTTGAGATTCCGGTCGAGCTGCTGACAGACCGTCAGGGTGACGAAAACGCAGAGCTCATATTGAAGCTGATCGCGTTCTTCAGGGAGGCGCGGCATGAGTGGGTGATCTCCCCCCTTGATGTGGACGCCGTCCATGCGTTCCTGGAGCGTCACGTTCCGGTCCTGGCGCAGATCTACCTGCTGCTCGCGCAGAAGGCGAGCATGGCTCAGGCTTGGGCGCCGCACGGGGGTACCACCGGCGTGGTCAGGGTGACCGGCGAGACGCTGGCGGCAGACATCCGCGACTTGGAGCGGCCAGCTGTGCTGGTCGTGGAGAACGCGATCTACGACTGGCAGATGATCGAGGCGCTCGCGCGCCTGTTGGGCTGCGAGGACGTCGTCGACGCCAAGGAAGACAGCCGCCTCGGTGTGTACAACGGAGGCGGCAAGGACGGCGCGACTCGGCATGCCGTTGATCAGGCCGCGCAGTTCTCCAGGACCAAGCGTGTGGTCCTAGTCATCGACAGTGACAGTTTCCACCCCGCGGACCGGACCGCCAATCATGAGAAGGCCGAAGTCGCGGCCCGCGAAGGCGTCAATTCGCACGTCCTCAGCTTCCGGGAGATGGAGAACTACATTCCCAACCGGGTCCTGGCCCGCCAGCCGAAGAAGACCGTCGGAATGTCCTCCATGGCCAAGCGCCTGGAGTCCCTCAAAAACTTCTCGACCGAGCAGCGCGCCCACTTCGACATGAAGCATGGATTCAAAGGGAAACCGCAGAAGGGCCCCGACCGGAAGGGACGGCCCTCCGGGAAGGTGGGGACGACCTACGTCATTCCCACGCGCCACGGTGATCTGTACGAAGAAGTGGCGGAGCAGGATCTCATCACCCTCCAGGATGGATTCGGGACGGACTTGCCGGATCTGTTCCTGCAAGAGGTGATGCGCGGCGGCATATCGGAGCGGGACCTGGATGGCCTGGGACCCGGAGCGAAGCAGGAATTGCAATCGATGTTCGAGACGATTCGGGGCGTGATCTGAGCATGGGAGATGTCGAGGTGGTTAAAGATATCTCGGTGGTGCCGGAGGTCCATTTCCTGGAGCAGGTGCTGGAGCGGATTTCACAGGGCGAGCTGCGGGTGCCGAAGTTCCAGCGCCCTTTCCTGTGGCGCCCCGAGCAGATGCTTCAGCTCTTCGACAGCATGGAGCGCGGCTATCCGATGGGAAGCCTGCTCATCTGGGAGACCACCATGCCGCTCGAAAGCCTCGACACCATTGGTGGGCGCAGAATTCCGCCGGCACCAGGGGGGGCGAAGGTCGCCTATGTGCTGGACGGTCATCAGCGGCTCTCGACGCTCTTCGGCGTACTCCACCGCTCAGCCGACGCTCCGCGGTCCACGCGGCAGGAGGACTGGATGTGGTGGGTCTACCGGCCGCTCGTCCGGTCGGAACACGACGGCTTGCGTTACCGCCACTGGAAGAGTGGCGAGGAGGTGCCCAGCCACTTCCTGCCCATGCGGTCCGTGCTGGGGACCCTGGACTTCCTCGAATACGCACGGAAACTGTCCGATGTCTACCGCCTCTCGTGAGGAGGCCGACCGCCTCACCACGGAGAGCGAGCGCATCGCGAAGCGAGTGAAAAACTACAAGGTCTCCGTGGTGCGCATGGAGGGCGGCACTCTCCAGCAGGCCATCGAGGTCTTTTCCAGGATCAACAGTAGTGGCCAGAAGATGCGTCCCGACCAGATGGTCTCCGCTCTGACCTACGGGACCATCGGCTCGGAGACGCTCAGCGACAAGATGGAGGAGATCAAGGGACGGGTCGCCGCTTCTGGCTTCGGCGAGATCCCGATCATGACGATCTTTCAGACCGTCCTTGCGCTGTCCGGCGAGGAGGACGTGCAGCGGGACACATCCTGGGAGACGATGGCCCGCAAGGTACAGGGCCAGCTCATGACCGCAGTGACGGACACCGACCTGACCCTCCAGCAGGTAGTCGAGTTCCTGCAGAACGAGGTCCGAGTCCCGCTGGCCCGCTTGGTTCCCTACAACATCCAGATCATGCTGCTCGCCGTCTTCTTCCACTTCTCCGGCAAGGTCGAAGCGGAGCAGCGGGTCAAGCTCCGGAACTGGTTCTGGACAACGTCGCTGGCGGGCACCTTCGCCGGGTCCACCACCACCCAGGTCCGGAACTTCATCATGGAGATGAAGGCCTTCGCCCGGGGCAAGGGCGGGCTCAGCTACTCCGGTGAGCGGGCCCGTTCCTTCCCCGAGCGCTTCGACCTGCGCAGCGCGCGCGTGCGCGCCTACCTCCTCTGGGATCTGCAGACGTTCCCGGAGCGGAAGAACCTCGACGGCGGCACCGCCAACGTACTGGAGCAGTTTGCGACGGCACACAGCGAGACCTATCGACACATCATCACTCAGAGTGGGGTCCCGGGGGCGTCCAGCCCCGCCAACCGGATCGTCATGACGACACCGCCAGGCGTGTCGATCCGGCAGGCGCTTATCAGACTCGCGGAGGAGGGGAGCACCGACATCCTGGACTCACACGGAGTCAGTCTCGCGTCCATCGAGCACCTCAAGGCCGACGAGTTTACCGACTTCATTCTTGCGCGCCAGCACGAGCTGGCCGCGCGGGAGCGGCAGTTCATCGAGAGCCTGGGCATCAAGTCGGCGGACACGGAGGTCGGGGAGGCCGATATCGACACAGAGTGAGGGTCAGCGAGTCCAGGCTTGTACAGCCTCGAAGGCACAACGCGGATTTCCCGACCCTGACTCGACGCCCAGCGGCACGACGCGATCCTGTGTGTTCACGTCACTCTGCCGCGGTGTCGGAGCCCCGGAGGTCGCGGCAGGAAGCGAGGATCACTCGGACATCACTCACTTCCTCCTCGGTTTCCAGGGCTGTTGCTGGATTCGGCGAGGGGCTCGTCATGTGCTTCCTGGACCGTCGCTGCCGGGCTGCTGTGGTCGTTCGGCGAGACCAACGCTTGGGTCTGGTGCCGGAGATACGTGATGTCGTCGTGCACCATGTCTCCGGCATTATGGTGCGCATCCATGTCGCCCTCTTCTGGGCTGGACATACCCTCATGCCGAGCAACGGCGGATGGGCACACCTCGGTCAAGCGGACGGGGCGTGCGGGTTCCACAGGCTAGGCGGGGGTGGTGTGAGAGTCTGGGCACATGAATCGGCTGGCTGGTGTGACCTCGCCTTATTTGCTTCAGCATGCTGAGAATCCCGTCGACTGGTGGCCCTGGACGCCAGAGGCGTTCGAGGAGGCGCGGCGGCGGGATGTGCCGATCCTGCTCAGTGTCGGCTACGCCTCGTGTCACTGGTGTCATGTCATGGCGCACGAGTCCTTCGAGGACCGGGCGACCGCCGACTATCTGAACGAGCACTTCGTGAGCGTCAAGGTGGACCGCGAGGAGCGGCCCGACGTGGACGCCGTCTACATGGAGGCGGTACAGGCGGCGACCGGGCAGGGCGGCTGGCCGATGACCGTGTTCCTCACCCCCGGCGCCGAGCCGTTCTACTTCGGCACCTACTTCCCGCCCGAGCCCCGGCACGGCATGCCGTCCTTCCGGCAGCTTCTCCAGGGCGTGCACCAGGCCTGGACGGAGCGCCGGGACGAGGTCACCGAGGTCGCCGGGAAGATCGTGCGGGATCTGGCCGGGCGGGAGATCTCCTACGGTGACGCACGGCTCCCGGGCGAGGAGCAGCAGGCGCAGGCGCTGCTCGGGCTCACGCGGGAGTACGACGCGCAGCGCGGCGGGTTCGGCGGGGCGCCGAAGTTCCCGCCGTCCATGGTGCTCGAGTTCCTGCTCAGGCACCACGCCCGCACCGGTTCCGAGGGCGCCCTGCAGATGGCGCGGGACACCGCCGAGCGCATGGCCCGCGGCGGCATCTACGACCAGCTCGGCGGCGGTTTCGCCCGGTACTCCGTGGACCGGGACTGGGTGGTGCCGCACTTCGAGAAGATGCTCTACGACAACGCCCTGCTCTGCCGCGTCTACGCCCATCTGTGGCGGTCCACCGGTTCCGAGCTCGCGCGCCGGGTCGCGCTGGAGACCGCCGACTTCATGGTCCGCGAACTGGGCACGCCAGAGGGCGGGTTCGCCTCCGCGCTGGACGCGGACAGCGACGACGGGACGGGGCGGCACGTCGAGGGCGCGTACTACGTCTGGACGCCGGAGCAGTTGCGCGAGGTGCTCGGTGAGCAGGACGCCGAACTCGCCGCGCGGTACTTCGGGGTGACCGAGGAGGGCACCTTCGAGGAGGGCGCCTCGGTGCTGCGACTGCCGCAGCAGGACGAGGTGTTCGACGCCGGCCGGATCGGCGGAGCCGGCGGCGTCAGGGAGCGGCTGCTCGCGGCGCGGGACGCCCGCCCGGCCCCCGGCCGGGACGACAAGGTCGTCGCCGCCTGGAACGGGCTGGCGATCGCCGCGCTCGCCGAGACCGGCGCCTACTTCGACCGGCCGGACCTGACCGAGGCCGCGGTCGCCGCCGCGGACCTGCTGGTCAGGGTGCATCTCGACGACCACGCCCGGATCGCCCGGACCAGCAGGGACGGCCGGGTCGGTGCCAACGCGGGCGTGCTGGAGGACTACGCCGATGTCGCCGAGGGGTTCCTCGCGCTGGCCTCGGTGACCGGGGAGGGGGTGTGGCTGGAGTTCGCCGGTCTGCTCCTCGACCATGTGCTGGCCCGCTTCACCGACCCGGAGACGGGCGCCCTGTACGACACGGCGTCCGACGCCGAGCGGCTCATCCGGCGCCCGCAGGACCCGACCGACAACGCCGTGCCGTCCGGCTGGACCGCCGCCGCCGGGGCGCTGCTGGGGTATGCGGCGCAGACCGGCTCCGAGCCGCATCGCACCGCCGCGGAGCGGGCGTTGGGCATGGTGAAGACGCTCGGTCCGCGGGTGCCGCGGTTCGTCGGCTGGGGTCTCGCGGTCGCCGAGGCGGCGCTGGACGGGCCGCGGGAGGTCGCGGTGGTCGGTCCGGCGCTCGACGATCCGGCCACGAGGGCCCTGCACCGCAGGGCACTTCTGGGCGTCGCCCCGGGCGCGGTGGTCGCCGTCGGCATGCCGGAGAGCGACGAGTTCCCACTGCTGGCCGACCGGCCCCTGGTGGGGGGCGAACCGGCCGCGTACGTCTGCCGCAACTTCACCTGCGACGCGCCGACGACCGACCCCGACCGGCTGAACACGGCCCTGGGCGGCTGACACGGCGGACGTGTCAGGGCGGCGTGTGCTCGGCTCGCCGATCGACGGCGAGTGGGACCACGCCGGCACCCGGCGGATCACCGTCGACCGGTCCACCGTCGAGGCCGCCGCCCCGTCTCCCGGGCTGAGGCCGGTGCCACGGCTCGGCCGGGCCGGTGTCGGGTGCTGCCGAGGACGTAGGTCAGGCGCCGTGGCGGACGGGATCAGGCGCCGCTGAGGATGAGCGCGCCCATGGTGAGCATGGCGGCCCACTGTACGGCGACGGCTCCGGACCTGGCGGGCAGCCACCGGGTCCGGGGCCACGCCGTGGCCAGCACCCCGGCCACGAGGGCGGTCACGAAGAAACCCGGGGTGAGCCCGTCCGGTACGCCGGAGCACTGCTCGCCGTAGGTCAGGCAGCGGCTGCCCCGCTCGGTGGACAGGACGGCGATCCAGGCGACGACCACGGTGGGCAGCAGCAGGACGAGTCCGGCGACGGCCCATACGGTCAGCGGACGGGTGGCGGAGTGCGGCCGTGGTGCGCTGATGCTCATGCCGTCATCCCACCGCGCCGGCCGGCGCCCGGACATCGGCCGGGGTACTCAGTGCCCCTGAGCGCTCCGGCTCAGTGCGCGTTCCACGATCGCCTCCAACTGGTCGTGGTGGGCGCCCCGCCAGTAGGCGCGGCCGCAGTCGGAGCACCGCGCGAACACGTCGTACGAGCGGTGCGTGCCGCTCTTCAGCTGGTCGGCGACCTCGTCCTTGGTGGCGGGCCCCAGCAGGCCGTTGCAGGCGGTGCAGCGGGTCCAGGGGCGCAGTTCGGGCTGGAAGCGGTCCAGTACGTAAGGGAGTTGCTCCTCGGGTCCGGTGCTGTAGACGAACGCGCCGGCCCACAGTTCCCGGCGGCGCAGCAGGCCGCGGTCGCGGCTGAGCATCACCCGCTGTTCGGCCGCCGAGCGGGCGGCCAGTGCCGGGTCGCCGATGTCCGTCGACTCGTACGCCGTGTCCACGCCCAGCAGTCGCAGCCGGCGGGCCAGCGTGCCGAGGTGCACGTCGAGCAGGAAGCGCAGCGGGGCGCCGGGCACCCGCTGGGGGAGTGCGACGGGACGGACGGTCACCGACTCGCCGGCGGCCGGGGTGTGCGAGACGGGCACCTCGCGGCCGTCCACGAGCAGCGCGCCGACCTCGGTCAGCGGGACGCCGAGCGACTCGACGACGTGACCGAGGGTGGAGACGCCGTCGATGGCGGCCCTCGTGGCGCCGGTGGACCGTGCCCGGGGGACGAAGACGAGCAGTTCGGGGGCGAACTCGACGTGGATCTCGGGACCGTTCACCCGTTCAGGATGTCATGCGCGCGGTCCGCGGCCCGGGTTTTTCCGGGCGCACCCGGCTCATCCGTGTTGGTAGGCCACCAGGGAGATCCCCACGTAGTGGGCGATGAAGGCGGCCAGGGTGAAGGAGTGGAAGACCTCGTGGAAGCCGAACCAGCGCGGTGACGGGTTGGGTTTCTGGATGCCGTAGACCACTCCGCCCGCGCTGTAGAGCAGGCCGCCCACGATCACCAGGACCAGTACGGCGATGCCGCCGGTGCGCATGAAGTCGGGGAGGTAGAAGACGGCCGCCCAGCCCATCGCGATGTAGCAGGGGGTGTAGAGCCAGCGCGGGGCGCCCACCCAGAACACCCGGAAGACGATCCCGGCGGCGGCGGCCGCCCAGATGCCCCAGAGCAGCCACTGGCCCTTCGCCTCGGGCAGGAGCAGCAGGGTGAGCGGGGTGTAGGTGCCGGCGATGATGAGGAAGATGTTGGCGTGGTCGAGGCGGCGCAGCACCCCGTCCATGCGGGGGCTCCAGTCGCCGCGGTGGTACAGCGCGCTCACGCCGAACAGCAGGCAGGCCGTCAGGGAGAAGATCCCGCAGGCGAGCCGGCCCCGGGGCGAGTCGGCGAGGGCGGTGAGCACCAGCCCGGCGACCAGGACGGCGGGGAACATGCCCAGGTGCAGCCAGCCGCGCAACTTGGGTTTGGCCGGGTGCGGGAGGGAGGTCTCTACCGGACCGCGGCCTTTGGCCGACGGGTCCGCGGTTGCGTCGGGGTCGAACGCTGTCATGGCCGCATCGTACCTACGTAACCGTAAGTTACAGAGCGGTGTGCCTGCTTGGCCGTGACGTAGTGGCCATCCTCTCACGCGGCATACCGGGTCGGTGTCCGCCGGTGCCGTCACTTCGGGTGAGAAGGGCACCGGAGTGACCGGCCGCGCAAAGAACCCGCAAAGAAGCGACCTGTCGCGCGCAATGCGCACGCAACGTGTGCGTAAAGCGACCCAGCGTGCGCGCGGGGGTTCTCAGGAAACCGTGGCCAGCGTCACTCTGCTCACCTGTGCATCCCTCTGGACAGATGGGCGCTCTCATCAGAGGATCAAATGAGTGCGGTCGGCACCGGATGAGCGCCGAACACCCACCGTGAAGCATCCGGGCCGCAGCCCCCACGGGGCCTCTCAACCGAAAACCCTCACTTAGGAGCAATCGTGGCGCGCGACATCGCGGCTCCCACCGTCCCCACCGACCACCAGGGACTGATTTCCTGGGTCAACGAGATCGCAGAGCTGACCCAGCCGGACCGTGTGGTCTGGTGCGACGGTTCCGAGGCCGAGTACGAGCGGCTGAGCGAGGAGCTCGTCGCCAAGGGCACGTTCCGCAAGCTCGACCCGATCAAGCGCCCCAACTCCTACTACGCCGCCTCCGACCCCAGCGACGTCGCCCGCGTCGAGGACCGCACCTTCATCTGCTCCGAGAAGGAGGAGGACGCCGGCCCCACCAACCACTGGAAGGCCCCCGCCGAGATGCGGGAGATCTTCACCGGTGAGAAGGGCGTCTTCCGCGGCTCCATGAAGGGCCGCACGATGTACGTGGTGCCCTTCTGCATGGGCCCCCTCGGCTCGCCGCTGTCCGCGATCGGCGTCGAGATCACCGACTCCGCGTACGTCGCCGTCTCCATGCGCACCATGACCCGTATGGGGCAGCCCGTCCTGGACGAGCTCGGCGACGACGGCTTCTTCGTCAAGGCCGTGCACTCGGTCGGCGCCCCCCTGGAGCCCGGCCAGGAGGACGTGCCCTGGCCCTGCAACCAGACCAAGTACATCTCGCACTTCCCCGAGGACCGCGAGATCTGGTCCTACGGCTCCGGCTACGGCGGCAACGCCCTGCTCGGCAAGAAGTGCTACGCCCTGCGCATCGCCTCCGTCATGGCCCGCGACGAGGGCTGGCTCGCCGAGCACATGCTGATCCTCAAGCTCACCCCGCCGCAGGGCGAGTCGAAGTACGTCGCCGCCGCCTTCCCCTCCGCCTGCGGCAAGACCAACCTCGCCATGCTGGAGCCCACGATCTCCGGCTGGACCGTCGAGACGATCGGCGACGACATCGCCTGGATGCGGTTCGGCGAGGACGGCCGCCTCTACGCCATCAACCCCGAGGCCGGCTTCTTCGGCGTCGCGCCCGGCACCGGCGAGCACACCAACGCCAACGCGATGAAGACCCTGTGGGGCAACTCCGTCTTCACCAACGTCGCCCTCACCGACGACGGCGACGTGTGGTGGGAGGGCATGACCGAGGAGACCCCGGCCCACCTCACCGACTGGAAGGGCAACGACTGGACCCCCGAGTCCGGCACGCCCGCCGCCCACCCCAACGCCCGCTTCACCACCCCCGCCGCGCAGTGCCCGATCATCGCGCCCGAGTGGGAGGACCCCAAGGGCGTGCCGATCTCCGCGATCCTCTTCGGCGGCCGCCGCGCCACCGCCGTACCGCTGGTCACCGAGTCCTTCGACTGGAACCACGGCGTCTTCCTCGGCGCCAACGTGGCCTCCGAGAAGACCGCCGCCGCCGAGGGCAAGGTCGGCGAGCTGCGCCGCGACCCGTTCGCCATGCTGCCGTTCTGCGGCTACAACATGGGCGACTACATGGGCCACTGGGTCGACGTCGCCAAGGACAAGGACCAGTCCAAGCTGCCGAAGATCTACTACGTCAACTGGTTCCGCAAGAACGACGAGGGCACGTTCGTCTGGCCCGGCTTCGGTGAGAACTCCCGCGTCCTGAAGTGGATCGTGGAGCGCCTGGAGGGCAAGGCGGACGGCGTCGAGACCCCCATCGGCATCCTGCCGACCAAGGCGGCCCTCGACACGGACGGCCTCGAACTGGCCGACACCGACCTGGAGTTCCTGCTCAGCGTCGACAAGGAGGTGTGGCGCGAGGAGGCCGCGCTCGTCCCCGAGCACCTCAACACCTTCGGCGACCACACGCCCACCGAGCTGTGGGACCAGTACCACGCCCTGGTGCAGCGCCTGGGCTGAGCCGCCCGGCACACAGACTCCGCGGCCGGTTGGGATGGGATGCCCTGACCAGCGATCGTCACGACCGGCCGCGGGACAGACCGGCGAGGCCCCGTACAACGGCGTGCGGGGCCCTGGGCCTGTCGTCACCCTCCCGCCCGCCCCGGCGGAACAGGGCGACGACAGGCCTTCGCCCATGTCAGGCCACGTCCACCACCGTCCTGCTACGCCCCCCGGTACAGTCGCTCCAGGTCCACGAGCAGCACCTCGCCCCGGTCGGCGGCCGCCCTCAGTTCGGGGGCGAAGCCCGACCCGCTGTAGCAGGCGGGTTTGGCATGGCGGGTGTCCACGCCTCGTGCGGTGAGCAACTCCAGGATGCGGCGCAGGCGCTGGAGGTGCCCGAGGTGCATGACCTTGTGCCATTTCGCCTCGCCCACGGACAGCAGGATGCCCTGGTCCTGGCCGATCGCACCGTGCACCACGACATCGGCTTCGAGGCTGGTGCGGCTCACCGGATCGGCGACGGTTCCCGAGGCGACCTGGATCGGCGTGCCCCCGAACGTCTCGGGGTCCGCGTGCCACTCGACCCACTCGCGGCACAGCCGCTCGAAGTGCGGGCCCACGACCTTGCTGAGAAACGTGGACCGGCTGTGCTCCCAGACCTTGGCGGCTCCTCGTCGACGGCTGAGGAGAGCCGTCTCGGGCCGTACCACCGCATGGTGAAAACTGATCAGCGGCTCTGCGACGTGGTACGTGGTGCGGTTGCCGCGGAAGGCGTCGGGCTCGGCGGTCAGCAGACCGCAGTTCCGCAGCACGGTCAGGGGCAGCGAGATGTCTGTGGCCTTGCGGCCCACCGCGCTCGCGATGCCGCCACTGGTGCGGTTGCCGCCCGCCACCGCGGCCAGGACCGAGTGGTACAGCGACCGGTCGCGCAGGTCCGGTTCGGCGGCGAGCAGGTACGGCGCCTCGCCGTGGATCGGGCGGGCCGGGTTGAGCACGGTCCGACAGACCCAGGCGTCGAAGTCGTCGGGGCCCTCCGGTACGTCGTCATCGACGAACTCCCGCCGGTACGCGGGGGTCCCGCCGACGATCGAGTGGACGAGGACCGCCAGCCGGGGCTCGTCGATACCCCAGAACTCGGCGGCCTCCCGGAAACCGAGCGAATGCACCACGAGGTCGAGACCGGCCCGGCCGTAGAGCGGAGAGGCACCGGAGAGCAGCCCGCCCATGAACGACATCGCACTGCCGCACAGCAGGATCCGGGGACGCTCCTTGCGATGGCGCTCGGAACGTACGCCGATGGCTGCCTGCAACTGGGACGGGAGGGCGGGGGCGTTCCGCACCAGGTACGGGAACTCGTCGATCACCACCGGCAGCGGCCGCTCCTTCGCCAACCCGAAGAGCATCTCCAGCGCCTCGTCCCAGTTCGCCGGCCGAGGAGGGACGGCGGTCCCGGTGAAGCGCGCGACCGCTTCGCCCAGCAGGTGCAGGGACTCGGCGGCCGACGCCTCGACCGCGGCGTAGTAGAAGCCTTCGGTGGCGTCGGCCAGCGCCTGCAGCAGGAAGCTCTTGCCCTGACGCCGACGGCCCGACACCACACCGAGCCGGGGCCCCGCGCCCTCACCGGTCGCGAAGGCGGTCAGCTCGCTCCACTCCCACTCCCGGTCGAACATGTCCGGCGGTCTCGGCAGACTGCGTCCGGGGGACCGGGCCATCGGGCACCTCCCTGGTCTCGGAGGCGCACCCCTCTCTTAGAGGCGTACCTCTTAGAAGTACACCTCTCACAACGAGACGAACCGGCCCGGGTCACCCTGCGGTGTAGCTCCTCATCAGCTCCGGGTGCTCTGCAGAGCGCTGCCGGCGCCACCGGCGCTGCCGTGGTGCTCGCGCACCGCGATCCGGGCCAGCTTCGTCAGCATCATGCCGTTGCGGATCGAGACGAGGTAGTCCACGGGGAGCCCGTGCATCCGGATGCCGGGGCCCCGCAGGGGATGCCAGTCGAGAAGGAAAAGAGTGCTCTCGCCCCAGGGGATCAGGTTCATGGCGATGCGGGCCGCGCCGAAGGGATCCGCCTTCGCTTCCAGCTCCAGACGGCGTTGCGGCTCACAGATACGCACGACGCAGACGTCGTCGAGGGCCAGCGGGCCGAGCCCGACCCGGACCTGCAGGCGGGCGCCCACTTCCGGCCAGTGCGGATCCGCGGCGGTGACCTGCTGCGTCCCCGAGACCCACTCCCCGTAGCGCCGGCCGTCGGACAGCAGGTCCCAGACCCTGGACGGCGAGCTCAGGATCAACCGGCGGTTCCGGGCCACACCGACCACGCTCCTTCTTTCCGTCGAACCGGTATCCATGACCACGCTGCCAGGCGTGGAACGCCTCCTCGACGCTAACCGCGCCGCACACCTCCAGCACCCGCGACAGTGGCCGGGCCCGGCACCCGCACGGCAGCGAGCGTGACCGGTTCACCAGCGCGGATCACAGCCCTGACCGGCGCTGCCCCGCCGGTCGGAACCGAGTGGTGCGCTCGCCCAACCAGGTGACGGCAGCGTCCCTCGGACGGCTGGTGCGGATCGACTCCGTCCTCGGCCGAGCCCGGGAGGCGTGACCACCGAAGTCCACCTTGCCTGCCACGGCCGGAGGCCGACCTCGGGTTCATCCACCACCTGGCCGAGATCGCGGTGCCCCGCGACCTGTGGCGGGCTCGCCCGTCCGACCGGTGGGCCGGAACCGGCCGTGGCGGCGCAGGACCGGCTCCAGGTAGGCCACCCGCAGGCCACCGAGGCCGGTCAGGTCGGCGCGGGAGCGGACGAGGGCGAGGCGGTCCAGTTCCGGGACGCGGCCGAGGGCGTGTTCGGCGGAGGTGAGGGCGGCGAAGCGCTCGTACAGCCAGGGCTCCGGTCGGGGCGGGGCCTGGAACAGGACGCCGACACTGCCGTTCGCGCCCCGGGTGACCTGCCAGGGGGTGAGGTCGTCGGCAGGAGTGTCGACACCGGTCTCCTCGGCCAGCTCCCGGGACGCGTGACGGCGGAGGGCAGCCAGGTCGAGGGGCTCGCCGTCCGGTGGGGGTTCGACCGAGCCGCCCGGCAGCTGCCAGCGGCCGGGCGCGGTCGTCCAGGACGCCATCCGCCCCACCAGCAGGCGCCCGTCGTCCACCGGCTGCGCGACGGCCACGAACAGGGACGGCAGCCGTACGGACGCGCCGGGCACCCTGCGCAGGACGTAGAACCGGTGGGTCGCCCGCACCCAGGTCAGGACGAGGCCGTCACGTGCGTCGTGTTCCAGACCCGTACACCCGGCCACCGGCCCGTCGAACAGGGCAGGGTTGACCCGGACCGCCGCGTCCCAGGCGTCGTCCATGGCGTGACGGTCCTCGGGGGACAGCCGGGGCGGCGGGGCTTCGATCAGGCGGAGCCGGTCGGTGTCGAAGAGGTCGACGCCGGACGGCTGCGTCACGCGGTGGGCGCCGACTTGAGGGACGTGACGAACGACGTCCAGGCCGGGGCCGTGATGGTGAGGACCGGGCCGTGGGGGACCTTGGAGTCGCGGACGGGGACGACGCCGGTGTGGGCGTCGCACACTTCGAGGCAGTTGCCGCCGTCGCCGTTGCTGTAGGTGCTCTTGCGCCAGCGGGCGGCGCCGGGGAAGGCCTCGGCCACCTCTACGCAGTTGCCGCCGCTGCCGTTGCTGTAGCTGCTCTTGCGCCAGACGGCCGTGCGCAAATCAGTTCCGTGGTTTGCCATTTCGGTCATCCTCAGCCGCTTGCTCGATCAGGGCGAGGGACGCCTTCGGAGGCAGTGCGGCGGCCCTGAGCAGATCGTACGACCTGCGGTACTCCTTCACGAGACCCGGATCGTCGATGGTGTCCCCGCTGTGCAGCGCCTCCGTGTAGACCAGGGGTGGGGCATCAGGGAAGGTCATGATCATTGCAGTGCCCAGCATGAAGGGATGTGCCCCGCAGTTCCACGGAAGGATCTGGGGAACGATCCGGTGCCGTCGGGCCAGTGCCGCGATGTGCTCCAGCTGTTCGGCCGCCTGCTCCGGCGGGAGGATCGGCTGGCGCAGCACGGACTCGGACAGGATTGCCCAGTACACCGGGGTCTTGTGGTTCTCCTCGAAGAGGCGGGCGCGCGCCAGCCGGGCGGTGGCCTTCTCCTCCACCTCCTCGTCCGGTGCCAGTGGGTGCGTCGCTCGCACCACGGCCCGCGCGTACGCATCTGTCTGCAACAGGCCAGGAATCAGGGTCGGACACCACTCCTCGATGGTCTCCGCGTGCTTCTCCGCATCCAGCACCCGCTCGAAGTAGCTCGCGTGTCCCCGCCGTTTCGCCCGCCGCACGTCCTCGCAGCGGCGGCGGAAGAAGCCGTCCGTGCCGAGGACCTTGTCGACGTGGTCGGCGAGTTCCGCCGGCATGCGGCGTGTGCCGCGCTCGATCTCGCTGAGGTGACTGGGGCCGTAGAAGCTGCCCTCGACCAGCTGCTGGAGCGTCAGCCCGGCCTCCTCCCGCTTCCACCGCAACTCGCTGCCGTAGAAGGTCGGGACGCCCGTTGATCCGTCGATGTCCTTGCGCTGCCCCATCGTTCACCGTCCTCGGTGTGCCGTTACCGCCCACTGCCCGGCGTTCCCCGGCCCGCGCCGACTCCTGCCGGGCATACGTGCAGTTCAGGGCCGGGAGCCCGAACCCCTGTCACGCTACGGAGTTCGGCGGCAGAGTGTGAGCGGTTCGTCACTCACGGCACTGGAAGGTGTGAACTCCCCATGCACGACCCCCACCCCGCCTCGGCCGACGCCTGCGTCGAGGAACTGCGGGACGCGCTCGCCGCGCACGGCATCACGCTCCCGTCCCTCGGCGTCGACATCCCGACCTTCGCGGCCCGCTACCCCACCCGGCCGCTGATCGCGCTCGGCAACTGCAACCTGCTCACCGCCCGCGCCCTGACCGCCGCCCTCCGCAAGGGGGACGCGTGAGGCGACCACCTCTGACCCTGGAACTGCTCGCCACCCCGGCGGCCGTGTCCGGAGTGCGCCGCGCCCTGCGCGACTACGGCGTCGACGTCCAGCTCTGCGCGAGCGAGCTCGTCACCAACGTGATCCGGCACCTCGGCGAGGGCCTCTCCCCCCCCGCTTACTGTCCTGGCCACGGGGGGTGCCTTGACGAAAGACATAGAGGCACCCCCTAGCGGGCCCTGTCGTCGGTACCCTCCCCGGGCTCTGTAGCCGACGCCGGCTGGTGCTGTCCTGGAAGCAGGGGCTCAGCAGCAGGGGCCACCGGCCCTCACCGCACAGGGGCCACCGGCTCTCACCCGCGCGGGGCCACTGGCCCTCATCACGAATGGGCCGTCAGTTCACCGACGGCCCATTCGTGAAAAATCAAGACAACTGAACGGCATTGACCGCGGCCACGACTACGACCATGACCACGCCCACGCCCACGCCCACGACCGCGGAGAGGTGCCGTCAATACGCGAGATGACGAGGCGCCCCGAATTCCTCCGGAACGGTGAACGGCTCCACCGTCTCATCCTCATCCAGCATCCGGAAAACGAACTCGGCCGTACTCATGTCGAATCGGTGCCATTCCTCCTCGGCGTCAAGCCTCGCGACAACGGGCCAGTGATTCGGGTCGTCGCCCTCCGCCAGCCAGAAGAACTCGGCCTCCTCCACACCCCTCCCCCAGGGAATCAGGCCACCCTTCTCCCTGTCGCCGTCGAAGATCCGGTAGGGGGAGTAGGCCTCGTCGCGGTGCAGAACACGGGTCAGCACGCGGCGCAGCCCCGTCAGCACCCCGATGACGCTGAAGTCGTTCATCTCCTGCCCGGTGAGGAGATTCAGGTAGCCGCTGAAATCCCCCCACCCCGAAGGTCTCCGCGATCTTCTTGAAGTCTTCGGGCAGACCGAAACCCAGCCGTTCCTCCACGGGTCGCCAGTCGATCCGCACGTCGAGCGGCTCCCACGACGTGATGTCGGTAATGCGCTGAACCCAGTCGGTCATTCGGAAGAATCCTTTCATGTGTACCGAGGCAATCACCTTCCTGCGCCCGAGTGGCGTGAGCCTCCCCTCGGCTATGAGGGCGTAGCCGTGTGGGAGACCGAGAACCGGGTGACGCTCCCGGAGCCGTACAGAACCTTCGTTGCGGAGATCAGCAACGGGTGCAGCCTCGGTCCCGCAGAGGACGGCGGTCTGCAGCCGCTCGGGTGGCTGCCGGAGAGTTGGCCGGACCTCGGTCCGCGGCAGCCGGGAGAACTGTTCCCCCTGGAGGCGGCCTGGCAGTGGGAGGACGACGAGACGGTCGATCCTGAGGGCGATCCACGCACCGATGCCGTGTACACCAAGGGGTCGGTCGTTCTCGGCTCGGAGGACGGGCAGTCGTTCTGGGTGCTGGTGACCGCGGGGCCCCGCCGGGGCGAGGTCTGGATGGTGGCCGACGTGGGGGCCGGCCCGGTGCCCGGGGAGGATGCATGGGGCTTCGAGCGGTGGGTGCGGCAGTGGCACTCCGGTGAGGCTTGGTCGGCCTGAACGGCTGCCTCGGACGCCGTCGAAACACGTGGACAGAGCCAATGGCGCATGCGGCCACCAGGGGTGACGGCGATCGCTGCTGCCCCCGCCGGGCGCAACGTCCCTGCTCACTGACGATTCAACTGCGATCCCTGCCGGCCCGGCGGGCCCGGTCGGCTGCGGAGGCGGCGGTGCGCTCGAGTTCCTGGGTCGGTTCGGACGCGGGCAGGGGGAGATCCAGCAGGCCGCGTATCCGGCGGTGGTGCTGCTCTCCGTTGTGCCGGTCGAGGGACCGCAGATGGCTGAGGAAGGCGTCGGCGTCGGGTGCTTCGGCTGCCTGCTGCCAGAAGGGCAGTCCTGCTTCGAGGTCCGCCACGAGTCGGCCGGTGGGCGCTTCCGCGCCCGGAAGGTCGGCGTCCTTGAGCAGTCGGATGGTCTCGGCCTGCGCCTGGGCCATGTCTCCGGCCCAGGCGGTGGCGCCGGCGAGGTCCTGCTGCGGGCTCTTCGCCGGGCGGAGTGCGCCGGCGGTGTTCAGCGGTTTCACCGCCGCGAGGAACTCCAGTTGGGCGGCGTCCAGATCGGAGGCGTTCCCGCGCACCGAGACGTCGAGTTCGGTGTTGTCCGGCCGGGCCACCCAGCACACCACGGTGCGCCGCCCGGCCGCCCATCCCTCCTCGTCGGGATGGAAGTAGTAGGTCTGCAGTCGTCCGAAGGCCAGCGGATCGAGCGCGTAGTCCATGAAGAGCCTCGCGCACTGTGGCCAGGCGGTCGCCGTGATGCCGTCGAGCCCCGGGAAGTCACCCTCGGTGAGGGTGAAGGAGGCGTAGGCCTCCGCGCGGTGCGGTTTGTCGCAGGGGATCAGTTCCACACTTCCGCCCAGCGGCGGTCTTCCCGGTTTCGGCAGTCCGCCAGGCGGGGTGAAGCAGTCACCGGTGCGGATCGACTGGATCGTGGTCCAGCCCGGCTTTGTGACGTCGCCGCTGTCGCTGCGAGCGGGAAGTGTCCAGATCCTGAAGTCGATGACCGGGATGACGACAGCGGCCAGCAGGAGAATCGCTCCGGAGACGGAGACACCGGCGATCGCCAGTCCCTTGCCCCGCTGCCTCCGTCTGGGGATCTGCCACAGCGCGATACAGCCGAAGACCAGCCCCAGGGGCGCGAGGCAGAGCAGCGACGTCACCAGGGAGGTGACCGCCAGGCCGTTCAACGCTGGTGGCGCGGGCGGGGGCATCGGATGCCACTGTGGTTCGGGACAGGGCCACGGGCCGGGCGGCTCGTGAGGATTCGGCGGAGGGGGGGACCGACATCCGATTCCAGCCTTTCTGGGACTGGGACTGCTGTGAGTCCTGCCGCAGCCCGCTCAGCGCATCAGTGAAAGCCGGCGCGGATGTGCGAACCCGAGTCAGTTCCAAGTCGGAAGTGTGATGACCAGACCCCACAGAAGGCCTGCCGTCTACGTACCAGGCCCGGAAGCCGGCTACGTTCCGCCGCCCGTGAGCAGGTGAAAGGCCGGCTCGCGGGTGCGCGGGCGCATTATTGACCAACGGATCGAGAGTTCGTCAAGCCCAAGGACATTCAGGGAATTCACCCCACCGAAAAGCAGTTACTTCGCCCTTTTTGTTCTCTCGGTCGCGCTCCACTCGGCGCTGCCGGAGATCCGCCGCACGGCGGGCGCGTCGGAGTACGCGGGCTGATCTGCATACACGAGCCGATCCCGCGGGGAAACGCCGACGGGGCACCCCGGGCGGGTTGCCCGGGGTGCCCCGTCGGGGTGCGCGGTGCGTGGCGCCCGGTCCGTGCGTCGCTGCGGGTGCACACGGACCGGGGCCGTCTGGGGGAGCCCGGTGGGCTCAGCGGGACGCGAGGTCGCGCGGTTCGAGGGCCGCGGTGTGCGCGTCCATCCGTTCGGCGGCCAGAATCGCGGCCACCGTGTCGGCGCGGGAGGCGGCGACGACCAGGGCGCGGCCCGCGCGGGCGTGCGCCTGTCGGTGCAGGGCCGCGGCGTTCGCCTGGCGGCCCCTCGTGGTCGCCGACGCGCGAGCCGGCTTACGTCCTCCCCGCAGGCGGGTCACCTGCTCGGCGAGCCGCTCGGCCGCGGTGTCCAGATCGGCCGAGGGTGCCGCGACGCGCAGCTCGTCGGTGACGGCGAGCAGCGCGGCGAGATGGCCCGCGAGCTGGATGTCCAGCTCTTCCTCACGGGAGCGGTGGGGGAAGTCGTGGGGGGTGCCGGCCATCGTGCGGTGGACCGACTTACTGCGGATCGGTTCGTACATGGATGGCCTCCTGGGTGCTGGCAGGAAACCATCCTAGCTTGGATTTCGTCTAAAGTTGAGTCGTTCACAAGATCGGACAGCTTAGGCACGCAGGGTGAGCGCGCACCTCGTCAGAGCTGGCCGTAGCCGTCCAGGAAACGGGCGATCCGGCCCATCGCGTCCCGCAGGTCGTCGACCGACGGCAGGGTCACCACCCGGAAGTGGTCGGGTTCCGTCCAGTTGAAGCCGGTGCCGTGCACGACCATGATCTTCTCGTTGCGCAGCAGGTCCAGGACCATCTGCCGGTCGTCCCTGATCTTGAAGACGTTCGGGTCGAGGCGCGGGAAGAGGTACAGGGCCCCCTTCGGCTTCACGCAGGTCACGCCCGGGATCTGGGTCAGCAGCTCGTACGCCACATCCCGCTGCTCGCGCAGCCGGCCGCCCGGCAGCACCAGGTCGTTGATCGTCTGGCGTCCGCTGAGCGCGGCGACCACTCCGTGCTGGCCCGGCATGTTCGCGCACAGGCGCATGTTCGCCAGGATCGTCAGGCCCTCGATGTAGGAGTCGGCGTGCGCGCGGGGCCCGGAGACCGACATCCAGCCCACCCGGTAGCCGGCCACCCGGTACGCCTTCGACATGCCGTTGAAGGTGAGGGTGAGCAGGTCGGGGGCGACGGAGGCGGTGGGGATGTGGACGGCGCCGTCGTAGAGGATCTTGTCGTAGATCTCGTCCGAGCAGACCAGCAGGTTGTGGCGGCGGGCGATGTCGGTCAGGCCCTTGACCATCGCCTCGTCGTACACCGCGCCGGTCGGGTTGTTCGGGTTGATGATCACGATCGCCTTGGTGCGGTCGGTGACCTTGCGCTCGATGTCGGCGAGGTCCGGCATCCAGTCGGACTGCTCGTCGCAGCGGTAGTGCACCGCCGTGCCGCCCGACAGGGAGACGGCGGCCGTCCACAGCGGGTAGTCCGGCGCCGGGACCAGCACCTCGTCCCCGTCGTCCAGCAGCCCCTGCATCGCCATCACGATCAGCTCGGAGACGCCGTTGCCGATGAAGACGTGCTCGACGTCGGTCTCGATGCCGAGGGTCTGGTTGTGCATGACGACCGCCCGGCGCGCGGCCAGCAGCCCCTTCGCGTCGCCGTAGCCGTGCGCCGACGACACGTTGCGCAGGACGTCCTCGAGGATCTCGGGCGGGCACTCGAAGCCGAAGGCGGCCGGGTTGCCGGTGTTCAGCTTGAGGATGCGGTGACCGGCAGCTTCCAGCCGCATCGCCTCCTCGAGCACCGGGCCCCGGATCTCGTAACAGACGTTGGCGAGCTTGGTCGACTGGATCACCTGCATGCTGGGAGCTTACGGCTCGGTAATGGCTCGTGCGTCGTGTCATCCGCCACGTGAGACGCAACGGTTCGGGTCGTTATGTCCGCGCGGGGCCCCGTGGTCCCCCGCCTTCCCGCCGTGCGGCGCCCCATCCGAGCCCTCTCGGGCGGGGCGGGGGCGCGGCGCTCGACGGCCCCGGGTTCCCCCGAACGTGTACCGGTCCGACGCCTCCACCACCTCCACACCCACCCTCCCCACGCCGGCCGCCTCCCCCTCCGCAGGTCCGGGAGATCCTGGCACGGGTGGCGGCCGGCACGGCCATCCCGGTTCGCCGGTCGTCGACGACGCCACCGGCAACACGGGCGGCGGACGCTGCACGATGAACAACCCGTGCGAGGCCGACGAGAACGGCGCCGTCACGGTCCGCCGGAACATCAACTACGTCCAGCAGACCTACCCGCTCACCGCCTGCTTCGGCCTGGACGGCAGGCTCGACCCGCACGCGGGCGGCTGCACCCCGCCCAAGCCGTGACCCGCCCGGCGCGGGCGGGCGGTCAGCGGGGAGACCTGCGGACCGCCCGCCCCGCCAGTACGTCGGTGCGCCGTCCGTCCTCCATCACGAACCGCCCGTCGACCAGCACGTACGGGATGCCCACGGGGAGCGCCCGGGGCTGCTCGAAGGTGGAGCCCGCGGCCACCGTCTTGGGATCGAACAGCACCAGGTCGGCCCTGTACCCCTCGCGGACCAGTCCGCGGTCCGCGAGCCGCAGCCGGGCGGCCGGCCGCGAGGTCAGGTGCGCGACGCACTCCTCCAGCGACAGCACGCCCAGCTCCCGCACGTACCGCCCGAGATACTGCGGGAACGTGCCGTACGCGCGCGGGTGCGGCTTGGCGCCCTGGAGGATGCCGTCCGAGCCGCCGGTGTGCACCCGGTGCCGCATGATCGCCCGCACGTTCTCCTCGTGGCCGACGTGCTGCAGGATCGACGGGGCCAGCCTGTCCTTGAGCAGCAGCTCGCGGGCGAGGGCCCACGGGCTCTCCCCGCGCAGTTCGGCCGACTCCCGCACCGTGCGGCCCACGTACTCGCCGAGTGCGGGGTCGCCCACCCCGGAGATCTCGATGGTGTCCCACTCGATGGGCACCCCGTGGCAGCCGTCCGAGCCGGTCACCTCCAGGTGGTGCCGGATCCGCTCGGCCGTCCCGTCGTCCGCGAGCCGTCTGAGCGTCTCCTCCGGGCCGCCCTCGCTCGCCCAGCTCGGCAGCATCGCGACGAGGGTGGTGCAGCCCGGCGTGTACGGGTACGTGTCGAGGCTGATGTCGGCGCCGGCGGCCAGCGCCTCGTCCAGCAGGGCCAGCAGTTCGGGCGCCCTGCCCTTGTTCACGCCGAAGTTCATCGTCGCGTGCGCCAGGTGCAGCGCGCAGCCCGCCTCCCGGGTGAGCGCCACCATCTCCGCGTACGCCTCGAGGGCGCCCGCGCCGTAGGAGCGGTGGTGCGGGCAGTAGTAGCCGCCGTACCGCGCCACCACCCGGCACAGCTCGGTGAGTTCGGCCTCCTCGGCGTACATGCCGGGCGTGTACGTCAGCCCCGACGACATGCCGACCGCGCCCTGCTCCATGCCCTCCGCGACCAACTGCCGCATCCGGTCCAGCTCCCGGGGCGTCGCCTCCCGGTCCTCCCAGCCGACGGCGAGCGCGCGGACCGTGCCCTGCGGGATCAGATACGCGGCGTTGACCGCGATGCCCGCG
The DNA here is from genome assembly GCF_054061295.1 of Streptomyces sp. TE5632. Taxonomy (NCBI): domain Bacteria; kingdom Bacillati; phylum Actinomycetota; class Actinomycetes; order Kitasatosporales; family Streptomycetaceae; genus Streptomyces; species Streptomyces sp. TE5632. Next base: position 3,556,945 of record NZ_JBSSEA010000003.1, read on the forward strand.
TCGAGCCGGTCCAGGTACTCGCCCACCGAACGCCAGTCGAAGTCGATGTCGTCCCCGCCGCCGTTCCAGCCGGCGATGGCCGAGCGCACCTCGCCGAGCGTGCGGTCGTCGACCGGCGCGTACGACAGGCCGTCCTGGCCCAGTACTTCGAGGGTGACGCCCTGCGCCGCCTTGGCGCTGTGGTCGGGGTCGCGCAGCAGCGCCAGATCGCTGTGCGCGTGCATGTCGATGAAGCCGGGGGCCAGGACCAGCCCCTCGGCGTCCAGTTCACGGCGGGCCTTCGGGCGCTGACAGCCCGCTGCCGCCGCCTCCTTCACGATCGAGACGATCCGGCCGCCGTCGACGACCACGTCCGCGCGGTAGGAGAGGTCGCCGGAGCCGTCCACGACGTCGGCGTCCCGGATGACGAGTTCTTCCATGCCCCGGCCCTCCTAGAAGAACGTGCGGATGTAGTCGACCACCGTGCCGTCCGCCTCCGTCACGGGGATGAGTACCCACTTGTCGAACGACGTGCACGGGTGCGACAGTCCGAGCCCCAGCCAGTCGCCGACCTCCAGGTCGGTCTCCGGGGTGGTGCGCAGCCAGGCGTGCTGGTCGGAGAGGGAGACCACCGAGACGCCGGTGGCCGGGCGCTCGGCGCCGTCCCGGCGGATCACCTGGGCGAACGGCAGGTCGAGGTCGTAGGCGGCGTCCCGCTTGCCGGCGTTGGCGAAGGCCTGGTCGGCGGACGGGCGGGAGACGATCTGCGTCCACAGCCGGAACGCCGGTTCCAGCGCGCCCTCCTCCGGCACCCGGTTGAACGGCGTCACCGCGCTGTAGTGCCCGTCGTCGTGCGAGACGTACGCGCCCGAGCGCAGCAACTTCAGTACGGGAGAGGGGAGTTCGGGAATCTCGGCGAAGACGTCGGCCACCGTGTCGAACCAGGCGCTGCCGCCCGCGCTCACCACGATCTCGTCCAGGCCCGCGAACCGGCCCGCCTTGTCGAAGTCCACCGCCAGGGCCACCAGCCGCCGCAGCCACGCCCGCACCCGCTCCGGGTCGGCGTCCGGCACCTCGGCCTCGTACCCGGCGACCCCGACCAGCCGCAGACCGCGCGCGCCCGCCACCGCGTCGGCGACGGCGGCGCACTCCGCCTCCGTGCGCACCCCGGTCCGGGCGCCCTCACCGGCGGCGAGCTCGATCACCACGTCCACCGGGCGGGCGGACCCGGCGAGGGCGGCGTCCATCAGCTCGACGCCGCGCACGGAGTCGACGTAGCAGACGAAGCGGAAGTCCGGGTCGGCGTCCAGCTCACCGGAGACCCAGTGCAGGGCCGCCGCGTCCACCACCTCGTTGGCCAGGAAGATCCGCCGGACACCGAACGACCGTGCCACCCGCACCTGGTGCGGCACCGCGAGCGTGATGCCCCAGGCGCCGTGCTCGATCTGGCGCCGGAAGAGCTGCGGGGCCATGGAGGTCTTGCCGTGCGGGGCGAAGGCGAGGCCGTGCCGGGCCGCGTACGTCTCCATCAGCTTCAGGTTGTGCTCCAGGCGCTCGGCGGACAGCGCGAGCACCGGGGTGGTGAAACCGCCGGTGAACAGGTTGCGGCGCTGGGCGGCCAGCTCGCCGACGGTCAGCCCGGCGGCGTCCGGCGGGAGGCCCTTGAAACGGTGGTCGACGCGTTCCTCGGTGAGGTGCTGGTAGCTGTCGGAGCCGGGGTCGAGGACCATCAGAGCCTCCCTGATCTGGCGTGTTGCACTCTCTGCAACATCCATTGCGTATGTCGCTTACGGCTGTCTAACATCTCGGCCACGCGGGGTCAACGGAAACGCGTCCCCGCCACCACCGCAACCGCCCACGCGACCGCCCCACGCGACCGCCCCACGCAGCCACCGCGGACGACGCCGCGGACGCCCGCCACCGCCCCCGCCGCCCGACCCCGCCACGCCGAGGAGCCCCGCCATCGTGACCGCCACCGGACCCCGCACCGCCCCCGACGTCGTGGAGGTCGTCGACGTCGTCGCGCTGGGCGAGTCCATGGTGACGTTCCTGCCCTCCCGGCCGGGCCGCCTCGCCGACGTGCCCTCCTTCGAACGGGCCATCGGCGGCGCGGAGTCCAACACCGCGTGCGTGCTCGCGGCGGCCGGACACCCGGCACGCTGGATCAGCGCGGTCGGCCAGGACGGCTTCGGCGACCACCTCGTCCGGGCCGTCGGGGAGTACGGCGTCGACGTGTCGTACGTCCGGCGCGACCCGCACCGCCCCACCGGCGTCTACTTCCGCACCGCCGGCGACCGCGCCACCGACGCCCACGAGGTCGCCTACTACCGGGCCGGCTCCGCCGCCTCCGCGATGAGCCCCCACACCGTCGACCTGGCCGCCGCCCGCGCCGCCCGCGTCCTGCACCTGTCCGGCATCACCGCCGCGCTCTCCGCCGGCTGCCTGGACCTCATGCGGGAGCTGACCTCCCGCCGCCCCGGCCGCCCGCTCGTCTCCTTCGACGTCAACCACCGGCCGGGACTGTGGCGCGACAGCGCCGCCCACGGCCCCGAGGTACTGCTGGAACTGGCCCGCGGCGCCGACATCGTCTTCGTGGGCGAGGACGAGGCGCGCGAGGCCTGGGGCCTGCGGGACGCCGCCGCCGTACGGGAGGAGCTGCCGGAACCGGAGATCCTGGTCGTCAAGCAGGGCAGCCGCGGCGCGACGGCCTACGGCCCGGGCGGGGCCGGCCCCGGCACCGCGGACACCGACGCCGCGGTCTTCGCCCCGTCCCTCGACGTGGACGTCGTGGCCGCCGTCGGCGCGGGCGACGCCTTCGCCGCCGGGTACCTCTCCGCCACCCTGCGCGCCCTGCCCGTACGGGACCGGCTCCGGCACGGCCACCTCGCGGCCGCCGCCGCCCTCACCACCTCCGGTGACCTCGCCGCACCCCCCGCCCGCGAGCTGGCCGACCGGCTGGCCGCCCTGGACGACCCGGCGTGGGGGAGACTGCGTCTCGGCCCCGGTTGGACCGAGACCGACACCGCGGGCGCGCACCCGGACGCGGGCCACGCGGACCGGGCCGAGGAGGAGGGACGTACCCCATGAGCCAGACCGTCGACCGTGCGCTGAGCATCCTGCCGCTGCTCGCCGAGGGCCCCGCCGACCTCGGGCAGGTCGCCGACCGCCTGGGCGTGCACAAGTCCACGGCGCTGCGGCTGCTGCGCACCCTGCACGAGCACGGACTCGTCTACCGCCAGTCCGACCAGCGCTACCGGCTCGGCGCCCGCCTCTTCGCCCTCGCCCAGGAGGCGATGGAGAACCTCGACGTCCGGGAGATCGCCCACCCCCACCTCGCCCGCCTCAACGAGCGGTGCGGCCACACCGTGCACCTCGCCGTGTACGAGGAGAACGAGGTCCTCTACATCGACAAGGTGGAGAGCCGCTACCCGGTGCGCATGTACTCGCGGATCGGCAAGCCCGTCGCGATCACCGTCGCCGCCGTGGCCAAGCTGCTCCTCGCCGACCTGCCCGAGCCCGAGCGCCGCGCCCTCGCGGAGCAGCTCGACTACCCCATGTACACGCCCCGTTCGACACCCGACCCGGCCGCGTTCCTGCGGGAGTTGGAGAAGGTGCGCGAACAGGGCTGGGCCACCGACCTCGGCGGCCACGAGGAGTCCATCAACTGCGTCGCCGCGCCGATCCGCGGCGCCGACGGCCGGGTGGTCGCCGCGATGTCGGTCTCCGCGCCGAACGTCGTCGTCACCGCCGACGAACTCCTCACCCTGCTCCCGCTGGTCCGCCGCACCGCGGACGCGATCAGCGGCGAGTACTCCGGCAGAACCCCGGCAGAACTCAAGTGAAGGACAGCCCCGCATGACCGAGAAAGTCGCCCTCACCCCCAGCACCCACACCACCCCGCCCGCGAAGTTCTCTCACGGCGTGCGGAAGGGCAACGTCCTCCAGGTCGCCGGCCAGGTCGGGTTCCTCCCCGCCGAGGAGGGCAAGGCGCCCACACCCGCCGGCCCCACCCTGCGCGAGCAGACCCTCCAGACCCTCGCCAACGTCCAGGCGATCCTCGAAGAGGGCGGCGCCACCTGGGACGACGCGATGATGATCCGCGTCTACCTCACCGACGTGGACCACTTCGCCGAGATGAACCAGATCTACAACACCTACTTCGAGGAGCAGGGCCTCACCCAGCCGCCCGCCGCACGCACGACCGTCTACGTCGGCCTGCCCGCGGGGCTCCTCATCGAGATCGACGCACTGGCCGTACTGGGCTGACGCGCGCTCCCTTCTTCTTCGTCTTCCGTACCTCCCTCACACCTCGTGTGCCACGGCACGGCGTCCACCATCCCTGGGGCGCCGTGCCGCGATCCCCCATGCCCGAAAGCTCCGTGTGCTCAAGCAGAGGACCCCCGAATGTCCCGACTGTCCCAGCCACCCTTTTCGCTCGCCGCCGACGCCGCGGCCGAGGCACCCCCGCACACCGGAGGGCTGCTCCTGCTGATCGACGGCACCGCCGGTCTGCTGACCGTCGCCGCCATCGGCATCGCACTGCTCCTCTTCCTGATCATCAAGGCGCGGGTGCAGCCCTTCGTCGCGCTGCTCGGCGTTTCCATAGCCGTCGGCCTGATGGCCGGCCTGTCGGTCACCGAACTCTTCGGCACGGTCCAGCGTTCGGACGCGGTGTCCACCATCGAGTCGGGGATGGGCGGCATTCTCGGCCATGTCGCGATCATCATCGGCCTCGGCACCATGCTCGGCGCGATCCTCGAGGTCAGTGGCGGCGCCGAGGTACTGGCCTCGCGGCTGCTCGGCGTGTTCGGCGAGAAGCGGGCCCCGCTCGCCATGGGCCTCACCGGTCTGATCTTCGGCATCCCGGTCTTCTTCGACGTCGGCATCTTCGTCCTCGCGCCGATCGTGTACGCCGCCGCCAAACGCTCCGGCAAGTCGATCCTGCTCTACTGCCTGCCGCTGCTCGCGGGTCTGTCCGTCACCCACGCCTTCCTGCCCCCGCACCCCGGCCCGGTGGCCGCCGCCGGACTGCTCGACGTCGACCTCGGCTGGGTCATCCTCATGGGCGTCGTCACCGGCATCCCGGCCGTCATCGCCGCCTGGGTCTACTCCGCCTGGATCGGCAAGCGGATCTTCGTCGCCGTACCGCAGGACATGGTCGAGGCCGCCGAGGAGTCCAAGCAGGCCGTCCTCGACGAGCAGCGCGCCTCAGGCGTCGAGCCGCGCGAGACGCCGGTGCCGCTCGGCACGGTCCTCGGCATCATCGGTACGCCGCTCCTGCTGATCCTCGCCGCGACCTTCTCCTCGATCGCCCTGGAGGAGTCGACGCTGCGCTCGGTCGTCGAGTTCTTCGGCCACCCCTTCGTCGCGCTCACCATCGCCCTGTTCATGGCGTACTACCTGCTCGGCATCCGGCGCGGCTGGTCCCGCAAGTCCCTGGAGACCGTCTCGACGTCCTCGCTGAAGCCGGTCGGCAACATCCTGCTGGTCGTCGGCGCCGGCGGGGTCTTCGGCGCGGTCCTCAAGGGGAGCGGGGTCGCCCAGGCGCTGTCCGACACGTTCAACGACGTCGGGCTGCCGGTGATCGTCCTGTCGTACCTGATCTCCGTGGTGCTCCGGGTCGCGCAGGGTTCGGCGACGGTGGCGATCGTCACGACGGCGGGCATCGTGGCCCCACTGCTGTCCGAGGGGGACCACTCCCAGGCGTTCGTGGCCCTCGTCATCATGGCCATCTCGGCGGGCTCCATCTTCGCCTCGCACGTCAACGACGGCGGGTTCTGGATGGTCGCCAAGTACTTCGGCATCAGCGAGCGGGACACACTGAAGACGTGGACGGTGCTGGAGAGCGTCCTGTCGGTGGCCGGCTTCGTGGTCGCGGCGGCGCTCAGCCTGGCCGTCTGACCCGACCCGCCGACTCCGGCCCGCGAACCCTGTCGGATCATCGTCCGATTGGTGCGAACGGTGGCTCCCATGTAGGCGTCTGATAACGAAAACAGGGGCTGGCTGTGTCCCGCACAGGATCGTCGACCATACTCCTCCGGTGTGGAGCAGCGCATAGGTTCGAGCAGCCAGCCCCTGGAGGGCGCCGGATTCGACCCGGCCTTCATCCCCGGGCTCACCGCCCCCGCGTCCGGCCGCAAGGCGGACGTGAAGGACGAGGTGGAGCCGGAGGAATCGAAGGCGGCGTCGGAGCAGGCGGACGCGGATACGGCGGCGGAGTCCGAGGAGAAGACCTCACCGGAGAAGCCCGAGGCCGCCGACGCCTCGGACGCCTCCGGTGCCTCGGACGCCTCCGACGAGTCCGACGCCTCCGAGGAGGAGTCCGCCCCCGACGGCCCGGTCTTCGAGGCGTCCGACCGCCGCGCCAGGATCGTCGCCGACCACGGTGGCGTACGGCTCCGCCTGGACGACCAGGAGTGCGAGTTCCGCTGGGACGAGATCGGCGCGGTGGAGACGGAGACCGCCCGCTTCGGCAAGCGCTACACGGTCACCGTCCACACCACGGAACGCCGTTGGTACCCGATCGAGATCGAGGCCACCTCCCGCAGCCGCTTCGCCGAGTGGGACACGGAGCTGGACGCGGTCCTGGACGCCTACTTCGACGACGAGGCACCGGAGTCGGAGACGTCCGCCCCCGAGACGCCCGATTCCGAGACACCCGAGGCAGACACGTCCGACACGGACTCGCCCGACACGGACGCCGACGCCGGGAAGTCCGAGCCGGACGCCGACGCGAAGGCCGACGCGGAGGCGAAGGAGGGCAAGTCCTAGCACCGCGACGACCCCTCGCGCCGGGCGGCGGTGCCGCTAACGGCAGTACTGTGCCTCCTTGCCGATGGAGCGGTACATGCAGTCCGCGTTCTCCAGGAGTTGCAGGACGGCGTCCCGGTTCCGGGACGTCTCCCGCTCGATGACCTCGTCGGGCGGGTAGAAGCCGCCGCCCGACGAGGACCTCGGATACATCTCGAAGGTGTAGCCGAAGATCTTGTGCGTGCCCCACAGGTAGTCGTCGATCGACCCGTCCGTGATGTACAGGTCGCTGGACTGCTGCGGCGTGTAGCCGTTGCTCGCGGCCATCTTCTGACCGACCGTCCGGAAGGCGGCCTGGTCGTCGGCCGTCATCCCGGTCGTGGTGTCGGAGTAGGTGTAGCCGAACGGCCACAGCACCAGTTCGCTGTACGTGTGGAAGTCGACGCCCGCCTTGATCTGCTGCACCCCGCCCACGACCCGGCTGCGCACGAAGTCGGCGACGACCTTCACCTCGGGCGCGGACTCGGGAGCCGAACCCCGGTAGGTCTCGGAGGACGTGGAGCCGGAGGAGCCGCCGCAGCAGCCCCAGCGGTAGTCCCAGTTGCGGTTCAGGTCGGTGCCGACGTACGACGAACCGGAGTTGGGCTGCCGGTTCTTGCGCCAGGAGCGGTAGGAGCCGGTGGCGATGTCGTACTCGCCGCCGTCCGGGTTGAGGTCCGGGATGATCCAGATCTCCCGGCCGTCGACCATGTCGGTGATCCGCGAGTCGCTGCCGTATCCCGCGCCGAGTTCGCGCAGCAGGTACAGCGCCATCTCCACGGTCAGGTGCTCACGCGCGTGCTGGTGGTGGGTGAACAGGACCTCGGGCTCGTTCTCGTCCGCCGTCACGTTGTCGCTGATCTTGATGGCGACGATGTCCCGGCCCTGGTAGGAGCGGCCGATCACCCGTTTGCTCATGATGTTCGGGTACGCCGACAGTCGCTGGTCGATCTCCGCGTTCATCTCGGCGTAGTTGTGGTAGCGGGAGTCGGCCGATGGGAAGTCGAACAGCCGCAGACCGTCGGCGGCGGACGAGCGGTCGGGGGCGGCGCCCAACGGCGTCACCTCGTAACCCTTTTGGCGCAGGGTGCGGATCTGGTCCGCACGGCCGGAGACGACCACCGTCTCCTCGTCGGCCTCGTCCACGGTGACCCCGGCCCGCTGAATCTCCGTACGGGTCACGGGAGTCGTGTGCTGATGGATCTCGTACTGGCGGATGTCGTCGGCCGAGGCCGCCGCCGGCTCCGTGCTGTCGGCGTCGGCCTGAGTGGCCGTCATCGAGACGGGCGCGGCGAGGGCGAGGGCGAGGAGTGCGGCGAGCACGGCGGAGCGTCTGCCGCGTGTGCGAAGTCGCATGAAGTCTCCTTGTGGGAGGTGGGGTTGTCCATGGCGACGTGCCTAACGTGCTGTGCGGTGTGCGGTGCCGCAATCCTGCGCGCATGACATGATCAGGTCAATACCGTCATGTCGGTCGACCGTTTGACCCTTTGGCCACCCGACCAGGTGCATCCAGTGAAGATCCCCGCACGCCCCCTTGTCCGACCGGCCTCCATCGGCTTTCTTGCCCTCATGGCGGACACCACGGGAAACACCGGAAACATCCAGGACACCGGGGCGCCACTCCAGGGCCCCGGACCCCAGCCCCGCAAGTCCAGTTGGCGTTACATCGGCCCCGGCATCGTCGTCGCCGCGACCGGGGTGGGCGCCGGCGATCTGGTCGCCACCCTCGTCGCCGGCAGCAGCTTCGGCTACACCCTCCTGTGGGCGGCGGTGATCGGCTGCCTGGTGAAGATCTCCCTCGCCGAGGCCGCGGGCCGCTGGCATCTGGCCACCGGCCGCACCCTGTTCGACGGCTGGGCGAGCCTCGGCCGTTGGACGACGTACTTCTTCGGCGTCTACGTCGTCATCTGGGGCTTCGTCTACGGCGCGGCGGCGATGTCGTCGAGCGCCCTGCCCCTGCAGGCCCTCTTCCCGGGCGTGATGGACCTCGAGTGGTGGGGCATCGCCTGCGCCCTGGTGGGCCTGGCCTTCGTCTGGTTCAACCGGTACGCGGTCTTCGAGAAGGTCATGACGGTCCTGGTGGGCGTCATGTTCGTGGTGACGGTCTACCTGGCGGCCAGGGTGGTCCCGAACCTGGGCGACGCCTTCGCCGGACTGCTCCCGGTCCTGCCCGACGCAGACGACTCGGTCCTCTACACCCTCGGCCTGATCGGCGGCGTCGGCGGCACGATCACGCTGGCCGCGTACGGCTACTGGATCAACGCCAAGGGCTGGACCGACTCCGGCTGGATGAAGGTGATGCGGCTGGACAACCGCGTCGCGTACCTCACCACCGGCATCTTCGTGGTCGCGATGCTCGTCGTCGGCGCCGAACTCCTGAACTCCGCCAGTGTCGCGATCGCCGGCGGCGACAAGGGCCTGATCCAGCTGAGCGACATCCTGGAGGACAAGTACGGTGCCACGACGGCCAGGTTCTTCCTGATCGGCTTCTTCGCCACCTCGTTCACGTCACTGATCGGCGTGTGGCACGGGGTGAGCCTGATGTTCGCCGACTTCGTGACCCGCGGCCGGAAGAAGGCGAAGCCGTCGACGGGCGAGGCCATCGCCTCCGGTCGGCCGGAGAAGTCCTGGCCGTTCCGCGCCTACCTGCTGTGGCTGACCTTCCCGCCCATGATCCTGCTGTTCGAAGGCCAGCCGTTCCGCCTGATCATCATCTACGGCGTCCTCGGCGCCGCCTTCATGCCCTTCCTCGCCCTCACCCTGGTCTGGCTCCTCAACTCCGCCCGCACCCCCCGCGAATGGCGCAACGGCCCCCTCAGCAACACCATGCTCGCCATCGCGGGCCTCCTCTTCCTGGTCCTGTGCGTGAAGCAGGTCTGGGACCAGCCCTGGTCGGAGTTCTTCTAGCGGACAGGTCAGTTCAGGCTGTCCCACCGTGGGCTGAGGGCGATCGCCCGCAGTTCCTTCATGCTCAGCGCGGGGGCGTCGCGCGTGGCGTCCTCGTGCTGAGCACCGGTGTTGAAGGCGCTGATCACCACGCGCATGCCGTCGACCCGCAGGGTGTCGACGGTCCACATGACGACACCGGCGGCGCCCTCCGCACCCGGCCCCTGCCGGGTCGCCACCAGAGTTCCGTCGTCAAGCGTCTCGGCGGAGCCGTAGAGCTGGCCGGCGTCACCGAGCACGCCGTGCTGGACGTTGATCTGGACGAAGCTCTTCCCCTTGCCGTCGTCGAGGACGAGATAGGCGTACTCCGACTCCTGGCCGCCCTTCGACACCACCTCGACACGGTCGGGGACGAGTTCGGCGAGCGTCTCCCGGACCGCCGGGCCGTCGGCACGGGGTGGCGGCGGCGCGCTCGGAGCCGCGGACGGCTTCCCGGCCCTCTCCGGAATGGCGTCGACGGCGGTCCGCCACTGCGGAGCCGTGGCGATTTTTTTGAGCTGCGAGGCGGACAGCGGGGGCGCGGGCCGGCTGACGGGCTTGTCCTTCTCGGCGGCCGAGTTCCACTCACTCACGCTGATCTGCTGCCCCTGGGGCGTGACCAGGACGGCGTTCCACCACTTGGTGTCCACGCGCCGGTCCGGATACTCGTACCCCTTGAACATCACGAACTTCGACCCGTCCGCCAGAGTGCTGGTGACACAACTGTCGTGCGGGGTGAACACCTTGTCCGGGCACCGGGTGGCCTCGCGGGCCTGGGGGCTTCCCGGCTCGACGCGGTGGAGACTGACGCCGACGGCTGCGGGCCCTTCACCGTCGTCGTACACGACCTGGGCGAACGGCCCGAAGGGCGAGTCGGTCCCGCGCCCCTGCTCCCCGCTGAACTCCCCGTCGGGGAGGAGTCCCTCCAGTGTGCGGATGAGTTCCTCACCGGAGACGGGCGCCGGAGCGCTCTGCGCGGCGGCGGTGACCTCGGCTCCCGAGGCTGCCGACGCCCGCCCGTCCTCCCCGCCCCCGCCGGGCAGGAGGAGTGCCCCGCCCACCCCAACGAGCGCGATCCCGGCCGCGCCCCCGAGGACGGCGGCCCGCCGCCGTACCCGCATCCGCCTTCCGCGGGCCCGCCCCCCGTCGGTGAGGGCACTTCGGTCGGCATCGAAGGCGTTGCCGGTGTCGTGCAGAGCGGAGGAGAGCCGCTCCTCGAAGGGGCCGCTGTGCTGGTCGACGGACATGACGAACCACCGCTTCCGTGAGGTGAACTGAGGTGAACTGAGGTGAACTGAGGTGAACTCAGATGAGCATGGAGAAGTGAGGAGGGGGCGGCCTGCGGCCGGTCAGGACCGGGCGTACTCGACGAGCTCCTCGCCGAGCAGTTCCCGCAGCCGGGCCAGGGCGCGCACGCTGCGCGTCCGCACCGCCGCCGAGCTGACGTTCATCGCCTTGGCGGTCTCCTGGACCGAGCGGTCCTCCCAGTACCGCAGGACGATCACCGCGCGGTCCTTCGCGGGCAGCCGGGCGAGGGCGTCGAGCAGGGTGAGCCGCAGGGACGGGTCGGCGTCGGCGCCCGGCAGATCCGGGAACTCGGCGGTCGAGCGCTCGGTACTGCTGCGCCGCCGCCGGTGGGCCAGGAACGCGCGGGTGAGAACGGTCTGCGCGTACCCGGCGGGGTTGTCCGCACGGGCCACCCGCCCCCAGCGCAGGTACACCCGCCCCAGGGTCTCCTGGACCAGGTCCTCGGCCAGGTGCGTGTCACCGGCGGTGAGCAGGCACGCGGACCGGTACAAATGCCCGGCCCGCGCCGCCGCGAACTCCCCGTACCCGTCAACGCGTCCGCCCTGTCCCATCAGTGCGCCCCTCCCGCGCCCCACCACTTTCACTTCTTTGATGCGGTGGCCCCGGGAAATGTTTCACCCGAACCTCACAGCAGGTGGTCGGCCTTCCCCGACTTGATGTCGAGGATCACGCGTCGCAACGAGTCCTGGCTGTCGGTGAGGTGACCCACCCCGGAGGGCAGGCTGCTGAAAAGCGTGAGCACTTGGCGGTCGACTGTCACGGGAGCGCTCAAACGAGCGGCATCCGGACAGCGGCAGCCGAAGTGCTCACGCTTTCGGGAGAGTGCGCAGCGCTCCCGGAGCGGCGCGGGCGGAGCGGCGCCTTCAAGGTGGGGCGACGGGAGGAGGTCCGGTCACGGCGGGGCGTGGCCGCTGCCTACGCCGGCGCGGACGGTTCCAGCGGTGTCGCGCCGACGGTCATGCGGGCCATGGTGCGGTAGCGGGCGGCCAGTTCCGAGGGGGAGAGACTGCCGTCCACGCGGTACCACTGGGACACCGCCGTGCACATCGTGACGATCGCCCGGCTGACCTCACGGGGGTACGGTGTCGTGAACGTCCCCAGCGCCACGCCCTCCTCGACGGCCGCGTCCATCAGGCGCTGCTGCCGGTCGCGGGCCTGGAGGTAGGTGGTGCGGTCGTCGTCGAGCAGGCTGCGGATCTCGCTCGCCGCGATGAACGCCAGGTCCCGCCGGTGCGCGTGGAACAGCACCAGGCACTCCACCAGCAGGTCCAGCCGCCGCCCGACGTCCGGTCCGGCTTCCTCCAGCGCCGCTGTGCTGCGCTCCCACAGCTCCGCCATCGCCCGGGTGACGATGCCGACCAGCAGGGCGTGTTTCGACGGGTGGTGGTGGTACACCCCCGGCACCGACAGGCCGGCCCGTGCCGCCACCTCCCGGATCGTGGTGCCGTGGTACCCCTGCTCCACGAAGCAGGCCAGGGCGGCCCCCAGGACGGGCGGCAGGCCGTCGCTGGTGTAGAGCCTCCAGTCCGCCGTGGCTCCGGCCCCGTCGTCCCCGGTCACGGCGGCTCCGCCGGTGGTCGGTGCGTCGGCTTCGGTCATGCTCTCCTCGCCGCGTGTGCTGGTACCGGTACGTAAGTATGCACAGGCGCCCCGCCTGCTCCGCCGGGCGGCCATCTCCGGGCAACCCCTTGACACGCTGACGCGCCCCGTAGATCCTCACCTGCAATACCGAGCGAGCGCTCGGTCGGTACGTTGTCCAGCATACCCCGGGCTGTTCGGAGCCGGTGGAGGGAGCGGGAGATGTCGATGCCCGAGGCGCGTCCGTGGCGGGAGCTGTACCCGGCCGGGGTGCCGGCGGAGATGACGGTCGGCCACGACTCCCTGACGGCCGCATGGCGGGCTCGGGTGGCGCACGACCCCGACGCCGTCGCCCTGCGCTACTTCGACGGCGCGCTGACGGCCCGGGAGGCGGACGCCGCCTCCGACGCGCTGGCCGCCGCCTTCGCGGCCCGCGGCACCCGGCGGGGTGACCGGGTCGGCATCTACCTGCAGAACGTCCCGCAGTACGCCCTGGTGCTGCTGGCCCTGTGGAAACTGGGCGCCACCGCGCTCCTCCTCAACCCGATGTACCGCCGAGGCGAGCTGCGCCGCCTGATCGACGACGCCGGGGCCGTCGGCATCGTCTGCGCGGACACCGACGTCGAGGAGACCCGTGCGACCCTCGCCGGCAGCTCGGTGCGCTGGATGATCAGTACGTCGGCGCTGGACTTCCAGACCCGCGACGACCCGCGCGCCTTCCCCTCGACCGAGCGCCCCGCTCCCGCCCCCGACGGCGATCTCGCCGCCCTCCTCCGCGAGTTCGCGGGCCGCAGTCCCGAGCCGGTGGACCTCAACCGCGACGACGTGGCCCTGCTGACCTACACCTCCGGCACCACCGGCCCGCCCAAGGGCGCCATGAACACCCACGGCAACGTCCTCAGCGTGGCGCTCACCAACGCCGCCTGGGCCGATCTGGGAGACGGCGACGCGGTGTACGCGCTGGCCCCGCTCTTCCACATCACGGGGGCGGTGGTGAACGCGGTCGTCTCGCTGATCACCCCCACCACCCTGGTCCTCACCGGCCGCTTCCGCCCCGACGTGGCACTGGACGCGTTCGTCGAGCACCGGGTCACCCACACGGTCGGCTCGATCACCGCGTACAACGCGCTGTCCACGGTGGAGCACGCCGGGCCGGAGCACTTCGCCACCGCCAAGCACCTCTTCTCCGGCGGCGCCCCCATCCCGCCCGCCACGGTCGACCGGTTCCGGGAACGATTCGGCGTCTACATCCACAACATCTACGGCATGACGGAGACCACCTCCGCCGTCATCGCCGTGCCGCCCGGCACCACCGCGCCCGTGCACGAGGCCGGCGGCACCCTCTCCATCGGCGTCCCGCTGCCCAACCTCACCGCCCGGGTCGTCGACCTCGACGGCAATCCGCTGCCTCCCGGCGAACAGGGTGAGCTCGAACTGAGCGGCCCCCAGGTGATCCCCGGCTACTGGCGGCAGGCCGCCGCCACCGAGCAGACCATGCCGGGCGGCCGGCTGCGCACCGGCGACGGCGCGATCATCGACGAGCGGGGGTGGATCTATCTCGTCGACCGGCTCAAGGACCAGATCAACGCCTCCGGTTACAAGGTCTGGCCGCGTGAGGTCGAGGACGCCCTCTACGAGCACCCGGCGGTGCACGAGGCCGCCGTGGTCGGACAGCCGGACGACTACCGCGGCGAGACCGTCGTCGCCTACGTCTCGCTCACCGCCGGTGCCACGGCCACCCCGGATGAGCTGATCTCCTTCACCGGCGAACGGCTGGCCGCGTACAAACGCCCCACCGAGCTGCACATCCGTGCCGACCTCCCCAAGACCCAGAGCGGCAAGATCCGCCGCACCGAACTGCGCGGGGCGGCGGGCCGTGACCTCCCTCCCACCACGACGAAAGGCTGACCGGTGCAGCACGACGCCGACCAGAACCAGACCACGCGGGCGACGGGCCGCCTCGCCGGACGCACCGCCGTGGTGACCGGAGCCAGCCGCGGCATCGGCCTGGCCATCGCCGAACGCCTGGTGGCCGAGGGCGCGCGGGTGTGCATCACCGCACGCAAGCCCGAACCGCTGCGCGAGGCCGCCCGGACGCTGCCCGCCGCCAGTGTGCTCACCGTGGCGGGCAGGGCGGACGACCCCGAGCACCGCGCCGAGGTCCTCGACACCGTGGCGCGGGAGTTCGGCGGCCTCGACATCCTGGTCAACAACGCCGGCATCAACCCCGCTTACGGCCCGGTCACCGAGGTCGGCCTCGACGTCGCCCGCAAGGTGCTGGAGGTCAACGTGCTCGCCACGCTGGCCTGGGTGCAGGCCGCTCTCGCCCACCCCGAGCTGCGCTTCGTCGAGCGCCGTGGCACCGTCGTCAACCTCTCCTCCGTCACCGGCGACACGCCTGCCCCCGGCATCGGCCTGTACAGCGTCAGCAAGGCCGCCGTCTCCCACCTCACCCGCGCTCTGGCCGCCGAACTCGGCCCGGACGTCCGCGTCAACGCCGTCGCCCCGGCCGTCGTCAAGACCCGCTTCGCCGAGGCGCTCTACCAGGACAGGGAGGACGAGGTCGCCGCCGGCTACCCGATGCGGCGGCTCGGCGCACCCGCCGACGTGGCCTCCGCCGTCGCCTACCTCGTCTCCGACGACGCCTCCTGGGTCACCGGCCATGTCCTCACCGTCGACGGCGGCCTCGCGGTCGCCGGCGGCACCGCCTGACCCGCGGCACCCGATCAGCGAAAGGATCCGAGCATGCCCACCAGCCACCTGCCGTCCGCGGTGGAGGAGCTGCGCGAGCGCACCCGCCGTTTCATCCGTGAGACCGTCATCGACGCCGAGCCCGTCCCCGGCGAGCGCCTGGAGAAGGCCACACGCGACCGGCTGCAGGCCGCGGCCAAGGAGGCCGGGGTCTTCGCCCCGCACATGCCGGCCGAGTACGGGGGCCAGGGCCTGTCCGTCGAGCACTGGTCACCGATCCTGCAGGAGGCGGGCTACTCGCCCATCGGCCCGAGTGTGCTCAACTGCATGGCCCCCGACGAGGGCAACATGCACATGCTCCACCTCATCGCCACCGAGGAGCAGAAGAAGCGCTACCTGGTCCCGCTCGCCGCCGGCGAGATCCGCTCCTGCTTCGGCATGACCGAGCCGCACCCCGGCGCGGGCTCCGACCCGGCGGCGCTGCGCACCACCGCCGTACGGGCGGAGGGCGGCTGGGTGATCGACGGGCACAAGCGGTTCATCAGCGGGGCCGTCGGCGCGGGCTTCTGCATCGTGATGGCCCGCACCCCCGAGACCGGGGACGCACCCGAGGGCGCCACCATGTTCCTGGTCGACATGGACAACCCCGGCATCCGGGTCGGCGCCCCCGTCCACACCGTCGACCGCTACATCGACGGCGGCCACCCGCACGTCCACCTGGAGGACTGCTTCGTGCCCGACGACGCCGTCCTCGGCGCGGTCGGCCAGGGCTTCAGGTACGCGCAGGTGCGGCTCGGACCGGCACGGCTCACCCACTGCATGCGATGGCTCGGGCTGGCCCGGCGCTCCCTCGACATCGCCCTCGACCGGGCCGAGCGGCGGGAGTTGTTCGGTGCTCCGATGAACTCGCTCGGGCTGGCGCAGAACCTCATCGCCGAGTCCGTCATCGACATCGAGACCTCCGACGCGATCATCACCAAGACGGCCGCGCTGCTGGCGAGCGACCCCAGAGCCGGCTCCGCGCTGTCCTCGGTCGCCAAGGTGCACTGCTCGGAGGCGATCTTCCGGGTCATCGACCGGGCGGTGCAGCTGTGCGGCGGCGACGGCGTCTCCGACGGGCTGCCGCTGGCCCAGTACCTCAACGAGGTCCGTCCGTTCCGCATCTACGACGGCTCCACCGAGACCCACAAGTGGGCGATCGCCCGCCGCGCCGCCAAGCGGCGCCGCGCCGAAGTGGAGGCCGGCGAACGCCACCAGGGCACCGCCGTCGTCCGGGGCGGGGAAGCCTGATGCACACCGTTCCCGACGGCATCGAGGTCGTCGCCGACCGGGAGACCGCCGACCGGCTGACCGTCCCGCCCCTGCTCGTCGTCGACGAGGTCACCGACTTCCTCGACCAGCACGGCATCGGCAGCGGGCCCCTCGCCTGGGGACGCATCGGCGACGGGCACTCCAACGTCACGTATCTGCTCCGGCGCGGCGACGCCTCCGTCGTCCTGCGCCGCGGGCCGCGCCCGCCGCTGCCCAGGTCCACCCACGACATGGTCCGCGAGGCCCGGATCCAGCAGGCCGTGGGCGGCCGCGGAGTGCCGGTGCCGGAGATCCTCGCCGTCTGCGAGGACGAGTCGGTGCTCGGAGTGCCCTTCTATCTGATGGGGCATCTCGACGGCACCGTCATCACCGACGCCGTCCCCGCTCATCTCGACACACCGGAACGGCGCCGGGCCACCGGCCTGGCGGTCGTCGACGCCCTCGTCGGCCTGCACCGCGTCGACGTCACCCGGGGCGAACTCGCCTCCTTCGGACGGCCCGAGGGCTATCTGGCCCGGCAGGTGGAGCGCTTCGCGGGCCTGTGGGAGGTCAACACCACCCGCAGCCTGCCGGCGGTGGCCCGGCTCGCCGACTGGCTCGCCGGCAACCTGCCGGTCAGCCAGGCGGCCACGGTGGTGCACGGCGACTACCGCATGGGCAACCTGATGTTCGCGCCCGACGGCCCGCCCCGGCTGCTGGCCGTCCTCGACTGGGAGATGGCCACCCTCGGCGACCCCCTGGCCGACCTCGGCTATCTCACCGCCACGTACGCCGAGCCGGGGCAGCCCGCCACCCCGCTCGAACTCACCCCCGTCACACGTGAGCAGGGGTATCCGACGCGCGCCGAGCTGGTCCGGCGCTACCACGCCGGCATGGACCACCTCGATCTCACCGCCCTCCCCTGGTACCAGACGCTCGCGCTGTGGAAGGCCGCGATCTTCTGCGAGGCCATCCACACCCGGTGGCTGCGCGGGGAGCGCCCGCACGACCGCACCTTCGGACCGTCGCTGGAGACAGGAGTGCCCCTCCTGCTGGAGGCGGCCGCCGCCCACGCCGCCCGCTGACCGTGCCCCGGCACAACGCATCGCCGTAACGCATCGCCGTAACGCACTGCCCTCGCCCCTGCCCGCCCCAGAGCAAAGGAGCTCTCGTGAGCGACGTACAGACACATCGTGGTGCGCCGGACGAAGCCGGAGCCCAGACCGGGCTCTCGCTGCGCGCCAAGCGCAAGTCCCTCATCGCCAGCACGGTCGGCAACATCCTCGAGTGGTACGAGTGGAGCGCCTACGCCGTCTTCACTCCGTTCATCGCCACGGCCATGTTCAACTCCCAGGACTCGGTGTCCGCGCTGTTGTCCACCCTCGCGGTCTTCGCGGTCGGCTTCCTCATGCGGCCCCTGGGCGGCATCGTCTTCGGCCGTATAGCCGACCGGCGCGGGCGCAAGTTCGTGCTGGTCACCACCATGCTGATGATGGCCGGCGGCAGCCTCGTCATCGGCTTCCTCCCCTCGTACGCCTCCATCGGCGCCTGGGCCTCGCTGATCCTGCTGCTGGCCCGGGTGGTGCAGGGATTCGCGCACGGCGGCGAGTCCGCCACCGCCAACACCTACGTGGCGGAGATCGCGCCCAGCCACCGGCGCGGCATGTGGGGCAGCATCGTCTTCGTCGCCATCTTCGGCGGCTCCGTCGTCGCCTACACCGTGGGCGGCGTGGTCACCTCCACCCTGACGGAGAGCGCCGTCGCCGACTGGGGCTGGCGCATCCCGTTCTTCCTCGGCGCGTTCCTCGCGCTGGCGGCGCTGTATCTGCGTCGCAGCATGGACGAGAGCGACGTGTTCGAGAACCAGCAGTCCGGCACGGAGGACACCGGCCGGCAGGTCTCCCGCAAGCAGGTGACCCGGTCGGTGCTGCTGGTCATCCTGATGACGTCCGGCATCACCGCGGCCCACTACACCTGGACCTCGTACGTCTCCACCTACGCCATCACCCAGCACGGCATGGACCCCGGCGTCGCCTACTGGTGCTCCGTCGCGGCCCAGTGCATCGCGCTGGCGACGCTGCCGTTGTGGGGACACCTCTCCGACCGGATCGGCCGCCGGCCGATGCTGATCGGCTTCGCGGTGCTGATGGCGGCGCTGCACATGCCGCTCACCGGGATGATCGGCTCGGCGGGCTGGACGCTCTTCGTCGCAGCCACGGTGGCGCTCGTCATCGTGGCCATCCCCGGCGCGCTGCTGTCGGCCACCATGTCGGAGACCTTCCCGACCAGGGTGCGCACCCAGGGCATCGGTTTCGCCTACTCCATCTCCGTCGCCCTCTTCGGCGGTACCGCCCCCTACCTCAACCAGCTCTTCATCGACCTGAAGATGGCGCAGCTGTCCGAGTTCTACATCATGGTGCTGTGTCTCTGCACCGGTGTCGCCGTCTACCTGATGAAGGAGACCAAGGGCATCGAGCTGAAGAACGCCTGAGGCGCGCCCCCGGAGGTCCGGGCTCGGCACGCGGAAAACCGAGTGTGCCGAGTCCGGACCACCCCCTCTCAGGTCACGGCAGGGCGTGGACGTGGGGGCCGACCGCGTTGGACCAGGCGTTGCCGGCGGTGGCGTCCCAGTTGGTGGACCAGGTCATGGCGCCGCGCAGACCCGGGTAGGTCCGGGAGGGCTTGAAGGAGCCGCAGTGGGTGCCGCGCGTCAGGCAGTCCAGGGCGTTGTTCACCACGGTCGGGGAGACGTAGCCGCTGCCCGCGCCGCGGGTGGAGGCGGGGAGGCCGAGGCCCACCTGGGACGGGTCGAGGCCGCCCTCCAGCTGGATGCAGGCCAGTGCGGTCAGGAAGTCCACCGAGCCCTGGCTGTAGACCTTGCCGTCGCAGCCCAGCATCGAACCGCTGTTGTAGTACTGCATGTTGACGACCGTGAGGATGTCCTTCACGTTCAGCGCGGTCTGGAAGTAGGAGTTGGACGTGGACTGCATGTCGATGGTCTGCGGGGCCATCGTCAGGATCATGTCCGGGCCCGCCTTCGCGGACAGCGACCGCAGCGCCTGCGTCATGTAGGTCGCGTCGAGGCCGTTCTCCAGGTCGATGTCGACGCCGTCGAAGCCGTACTCCTGCATCACGGCGTACACGGAGTTCGCGAAGTTCGTCGCGGAGGTGGGGTTGTTCACCGACACGGTGCCCAGTTCGCCGCCCACCGAGATGACGACCTTCTTGCCGGCCGCCTGCTTGGCCCGCACGTCCGCCTTGAACCGGTCGACGGTGTAGCCGTTCAGGCCGGCCGTGTCCAGGTTGAAGGTGACCGCCCCCGGAGTGCCCGTCGCGTCCGCGAAGGCGACCGCGATGATGTCGTACTGGGCCGGGACGTCCGAGACGCGTTGCACCGCCGCGCCGTTGTCGAAGTTCTGCCAGTAGCCGGTCACCGCGTGCCTGGGCAGACCACCGCCTCCGCCGCCACCGTTCTCCCTCGTCCGGGCCGTCACGGCCGTCGACTTCGCCGACTCGCCCGCCGCGTTGGTGGCGGCCACCTGGAAGGAGTACGACGTCGAGGCCGCGAGGCCGGTCACCGTCGCCGACGTGCCCGACACCGCCGTCACCTTCGTACCGTCGCGGTAGACGGTGTAACCGGTCGCGCCCGACACAGCGTTCCACGCCAGCGACACCGATGACGACGTCGTACCGGAGACGCCGAGGCCGCCCGGCGTGGCCGGGACCGTGGGCTCCGGGTCACCGCCCCCGCCCCCGTCGGGGCCGAAGACCGACAGGTCGTCCGCGTAGTAGGCCTGCTGTCCGTACCAGCCGTGGGTGTAGACCGTCACCGAGGTGGTCGCGGAGCCGGTCCGGAAGCTCGTCGTCAGCTGCTTCCAGCCGGTCGAGTCCGGGGTCCAGGTGGACACGTCCGTCGTGCCGGTGCCGGTCACGCCCAGGTAGGCGTAGCCGCCCTGCACCCAGGTGCTCAGGGAGTACGTGGAGTCGGGCCGCACCGCGACGGTCTGCGTGCAGCGGGCGTTGTCCTGCCCGGAGGGCGTGGCCTTGAGCGCGGCCGTGCCGCCGTGCACGGGGGACGAGACGGTCGTCCCGCTGTTCGCCGAGCAGGTCCAGTTGTTCAGGCCCGCCTCGAAGCCGGCGTTCTTGACGTTGTTGACGTCCGCCGCGACCGCCTGGCCCGCGCCCGCGAGGGGGAGGGTGAGAGCCAGGGCGGAGACGAGGGCGCCCGCCCACGAACGTCTGTGCCTGGGTCCTGGCGTGCTGGGTGCGCGATCCACTGGGGCCTCCGGTGGGGGGAGAGGGAAAAGGGGGAGCAGAGGAGGAGGGAACGACGGTGGCTGCCGTCGGGGATACAAAATGGTCCAGACCAATAGGCTTGTCAATGGGTCCGGACCATTCATCGGCCCCTCAGGCCGGCCACCCGCCGTGCTTCCCCGCCGCCCTGTGCCGCTCGCGCGTCAATCCCGTGCCTTCCACAGGCGGTCCAGCAGCACCCCCAGCACACAGCCCGCCAGCAGCACTCCCGTCGACAACCAGAACGCGAGCGTCCCGACCCCCGCCCGGTCCCAGTGCAGTGACAGGGTGAGCACCTGGGCCGCGACCGGCACCGCGCAGGCCGCCGCCGCGTGCCGCGGCGGCACCTCCCGCCACGGCTCCGGGTGCACCGACGCCGCCGCCCATGTCGCCAGCACCACGCACACCAGGTTCGGCAGGTGCACCAGCCCCAGCGCCGCCCCGAACGACCCGACGCCCTCCGGGCCCAGCAGGTGGTCGTACACCAGTGTCCCCTGCACCGCCGCCGTGACGACCAGGACGATCACGCCCGCCGCCCACGACCGTACGAGCGCGAGGGCGGGCGAACCGGCCCGCGTCGGGGTGTCGTGGCGGGTCATCAGGAACCTCCCCGTATCTCGAAGTACAGGACCACCGCGAAACCCACGGCCGCCGTACCGCATCCCGCGACGACGGCGAGCGATCCCGGCACCGGCGAGCACCTGCCCCGGTCCGCCACCGTCGCGGACCCTCCCGGGTCCCGCGGGTCGTACGTCACGGTCACCGGTGTGCCTTCCTGCGTCGATACGGCGTACCCGGCGCCCGGCACCTCCACGGTCGGCGCACCTCCATGGCTAGTGGACCTCCACCGACTCGACGATCCGCCGTACATCGGCGTCGGAGAGCTCCCCCCGCTGGGCGTCGATCCGGACCTGGAAGGTCTGCTCGGCGGAGTCCAGGCCGGTCAGGATCACGCCGTTCACCTGTGTGCCCTTGGGCGGTCCGCCCTCCTCGCCGGAGGCCTTGAAGGTGAAGTCGATCCGGCGGGCCCCGTCCGTGCCGGCCAGCTCGACCTCCTTCTGGCCCTTGACGTCCGCACCCATCTGGATGCCGGCCTCGGCGGCGATGGCCGCCCGTTCGGCGGAGTCCGCCTGGGTGAAGCCGAGTTGCACGGTGATCAGCGAGACGGTCCTGCCGCCCTCCGTGCGCTCGGCCGCGGCCGCGTTGAACTTGCTGCGCTCTCCCGCGCTCTGCTCCTCGTACCCCTCGGGGTACGACACGGAGACCCCCTTGGTCTTCAGCGTCCCCCAGCCGTCCGGCACCGAGGCGGAGCCGGAGGCGGAGTCGTCCGTGCCGCAGCCGGAGAGGGTGAGGGTGAGGGCCAGCAGGCCGGTGGTCAGGTACGTACTGCGGGGCTTCGGATGAGTCATCGGTGCGGGCTCCTTGTCCGGTCAGTCGGCACAGTAGCTATAGGGGACGTAGGAGCGGTTGTTCCCCTTGGGGGCGCCGAGGAACTGTGCGTCGGTCAGGGTCTCCGCCTTCTGCTCGGTGCTGATGGACAGACCGAGGCTGAGGCCGACGTTCAGCTCGAAGCCGTACTCGGCGGCGTTCACCTCGCCCGTGTAGTTCATCCGGCTCGACTTGCCCTCGTCGAACATCAACTGCCCGAACGGGTCGTCGGCACCGGGGCGGTCGGTGGGCGCGTTGTCGTCGAACATGTACTGGAACGGTGTCCCGAACTGCTCGTTGTTGCCGTCGAGCCATTGCTCGGCGACCGCCCGGTCCTGGTCGCCGGCCGGTCCCGGGTCGAAGGCCAGGGTGTTGGTGACGATCTCGACCTCGTTGGGGCTGTCCGTGCCCTTCACGTTCGCGCTTCCGCCCCGCTTGTCCTTCCCGCTCCGGCCGTTGTCGCCGCCCAGCTTGGCGCCGTCCTTCTGGCTGCCCTTCTCGACGGTGCGGGTGGTGTCGATACGGACCAGCTTGCCGGTGGTCTTGTCGTAGGTGACGGTGATGGTGCCGGTCTGCGTGGTGTTCGCCGAGGCGTCGCCGTTGAGCGCGCCCGCCTCGTAGCTCGCCTTGGCGCCGTACTCGATGGACGAGGAGTACGTGTACGACCTGGTGTTCTTGTACGCGTTGTCGGTCCAGGTGACCTCGGGGGCGTACTTGAAGTTGCCGCCGAGCGTGGCGCTCAGCTTCTTCTCGTCGGCCACCGAGAACTTCAGGCCGGCCGCTGCCGAGGCCTCCAGGTTCACCTTGCCGTAAGTGATCTTCCGGTTGTCGCCGAGGTCGTTCTCGATCCGCTCCCGCGTCTCCTCCTCGTCCTTCAGCGGGCCGGTCCCGAAGAGGTAGAGGATGCTGTCGCTCAGGGCCACCTCCCCGCCGTGCGGCGACCTCCGCCGCATCTCGTACATCTGCAGCGTCTCGACGTCGTCCCGGAACCGCTGGGCCTCCTCGGGGCTCTCGAAGACCCAGGTGTCACCGTTGGTGACCTTGATGCCGAGGCCGAGCTCCACCTTGTCGGTGCCGAACTTGCCGACCTTCATGCCGGGCTTGAAGTCCTTCTTCGCCGCCACGGACGCCGCGTCGGTGAAGGTCAGGTACACCATCTCGTCGTTGTCGTCGACCTTGCCGTCGCCGTTGACATCCGTCTTCGCCTTGATCCGCTGCTCCTGGAAGCCGTACTCGTTGCCGATCTCCCAGAAGGCGATCTTCGCCTTCGAGCCCGCCTTGTCGGTGACCGACGAGACCTGGCACAGCGCCGGTTCGAAGTCGGCGTCGGTGAGCGGCTTGCCCTGCTCGTTCCCGCCGTTCCCACCGGTTCCGCAGTTCCCGCCGCCGGTGACCCGGCAGACCTGGGCCGCGATCTCGTCGTAGACCGACTGCCCGATGCCCGTGGCGGAGACCGCCAGGACGACGGCGGCGCTGACCACGATCATTCCGAGATACTCCGGGGCGGTCGCCCCCCGGTCGTCCCGGACGTGTCTCTGTCGCCCGCCCGTCCGTATGCCCCCGCGAGCCATACGGCACCCCTCCTCGCCCAGCAGCCTCGGTGTGGACCGCGAGCGTATGTACGGCCGTGGCCGGAAAGCGTGGGCCCGAGGGCCCAAACCGGGCCCAGTGTCAAAGCGGCGCACAGGGCCCACGCGCCCCGTGCCTGATCGGGCCCGCCGAGATGCTCTACGTGTCCCGTTTTGGAGCATCTTGCGCGACACCTGTTGCCGTTCGGCTACACAAAGGCTGTTCTCCGGTCATGAAGCCGCGGATACAGTGCGGACGTAGTGACGCTGTGGAGTGGATGCGGTGCGCCTGGTGAAACACCCGGTGGGCCGCTGGGCAGGGGAAGGACGGGGGAACCGCGAGTGCCGACCGCCATCGCTGTGACCGGCGCCGACCTGGCGCTGCCGCCGCAGGACGAACGAACCCTGCCGGCCGTCGTGCTGCAGGACATCGGTACCCGCCCGCTCGAACAGGCGCTGACCGAACTGCAGACGCTCATCGAGCGGCACGGACACATCATCGTGGTCTGCTCCCCGGCCGAGTCCACCGCCGTCCAGCGGCGGCTGCACAGTCTGCGCTCCCTGCTGGAGACCGACCGGGTCGCGCTCTTCCAGCCCGACCTGCCACCGCTCGGACTGGCCGTCCTGGCAAGCCAGTTGCGGCAGTTGGCCTCGTGTGATCTCAGCCCCGGCGTGCTGGCCTCGGCCGGCCGGCTGCTGGTCCACTACATCCATGCCGGCGCCCTGCTGGGCTCGGTCGCCCGGCTCGACCGCGTCCCCGTGAACCTCAAGCAGCACGCCAAGTCCTGGCTCCCGGGCAGCCAGTTCGCCGTACTCGCCCACCCCCATCCGCAGCTCGTGCGCCTCGGCCCGGAAGCCGCACTGAACGGACCGGAGTTCGGCACGTGGATGCTCGTCGCCGAGGGCCAGCTCCAGTCCGACTGGGTCACCGGCACCCTGGCCCCGTCCTGGAACGTGCAGGGGCTGCGCGAGGCGTCACTGCCGACCGCGTCCCCGGGGTGGTGGGGGACCGGCAAGCTGATCGAGTTCTGCACCTACCTGCCCGACCTGTCCGTTCTGTACCAACTGGTCACGTCCGTGCGGCGCGGCGTCTGCCACTGGTGCGGCCTCGACGTCCTCGGCGACCGGTGCGTGTTCTGTTCGGCCACCCCGCCCGGCCACGACACCCCGCCGCAACCCCGCCCGGAGAACCGGACGGCCGCCGGGTGAGGCCTGAACACACGCGGCGCGCCGCGGTACCCGTGGCGCGGGGGTCCTGCCCACGCCCGCCCGGGCGCCTGCTCACCACACCCACCACACCCGACTCCGCTCGACCGATATCCCCAATGAGGTTGCACGGTTCATGAACTCCCGTCAGCGCCGCGGCGTGATACTCCTGCTCCTGTCGGTCCTGTGCGCCCTCGGCGCGTTCGCCGGCGTGCTGTCCGTCATCAGCGACGTGAACTCCAAAGTCGGCCCCGAGGTCGCCGCGTACCGGCTGAAGACCAGCGTGGCGCCCTACACCGAGCTCAGTACCGGCCAGTTCGAAAAGGTCCGGATGCCCGAGCGGTGGCTGTCCCGGAACGCCGTCACCGACCTGGACGAGATCCAGGGCAAGATCGCCGTCACCACGCTGCGGAAGGGTTCTCTTCTGCAGAACGACATGATCGTGGACCAGCCCGCCCTGAAGCCGGGGCAGCAGGAGGTCGCCATCATGATCGATGCCGCGACCGGTGTCGCCGGCAAGATCACACCGGGATCGACGGTCAACGTCTACGCCACCTTCGCCGGAGCGCAGCAGGGTGATCCCGCCCAGTCCAAGATCATCGTAACAAACGCCCAGGTCCTCGACGTCGGCCGGATCACCGCCCTCGAACCCGGGGAGGACGAGCGAGGGCGGCAGCCCACCGACGGCGTCCCGATCACCTTCGCGCTGTCCACCATCGACGCCCAGCGCATCACCTACGCCGAGTCGTTCGCCCAGCGTGTCCGGCTCGCGCTGGTCGCCCCCGGCAGCGACACCACCGTCCCGGACTCCCAGCGGACGTACGAACTCGCGAAGGACAAGTGAGAGCCGTATGCCCACGAGGATCCTCCCGGCGGTCGGCGACGCGGACGCGGTGCGGTCCATCACCACACTGCTCAGCCAACTCCCGGATGCCGAACCGATGGCCCCGGTGGCCGACTCCACCCAGCTCATCGACACCCTCGCGCGTCTGGCCGCCGAGTCGGTCGACGAACTGCCCGAGGTCGTGGTCGTCCACGAGCGGATCGGCCCCGTCCCGGCACTGGAGCTGATCCGCGAAGTCGCCCTGCGCTTCCCCGCAGTCGGCGTCATCCTCGTCACCTCGGACGCGAGCCCCGGCCTGTTCCAGGCCGCGATGGACTACGGCGCCCGCGGCCTGGTCGCCCTCCCGCTCAGCTACGAGGAACTCGGCAGCCGCGTCCAGGCGGTGGCCCAGTGGTCGGTCGGCGTACGCCGTCATCTGGGCGCGAGCGGTGACGTCTTCACCGGCGTCGGCGGCACCGTCGTCACGGTCAGCGGGGCGAAGGGCGGCGTGGGGACGACCCTGACGGCGATCCAGCTGGCCCTCGCCGCACAGGCGTCCGGCCGAGCCGCAGCCCTGGTCGACATGGACCTCCAGACCGGCGACGTCGCCTCCTACCTGGACGTCCAGTTCCGTCGCTCGGTCGTCGACCTCGCGGCGGTCACCGACATCTCCCCGCGCGTCCTCGCCGACGCCGTCTTCCGGCACGACACCGGTGTCGCGCTGCTGCTCGCACCCGCCGAGGGCGAACGCGGAGAGGACGTCACCGACCGCGCCACCCGGCAGATCGTCAGCGCCCTGCGCTCCCGCTACGAGGTCGTCGTCATCGACTGCGGAGCCCAGCTCGGCGGGGCGGGCGCGGCGGCGGTCGAGATGGCCGACACGGCGCTCCTGGTCACCACGCCGGACGTGGTGGCGGTCCGGGGCGCCAAGCGGACGGTGCGGATGTGGGAGCGGCTGCAGATCCGCAAGGCCGAGGAGACCACGGTGGTCGTCAACCGCCATACCCGGGCCACGGAGATCCAGCCCCCGCTGATCCAGAAGATCACCGGCACAGTGGTCGCGGCGACCGCGGTCCCCGCCAACTTCAAGGAACTGCAGAGCGTCGTGGACGCGGGCCGTGTCCACGAGCTGGAGAGCAAGAGCGCGGTGAAACAGGCCCTGTGGGGCCTGGCCGGCGAACTCGGCCTGGTCAAGGCCGCCGAGGGTGCCCACAAGGCCGGTCGGCGGCGCGGCGACCGGGGATCGGTCAACCTCCGGCAGCGCAAGGGCCAAAGGGAGTGAGGATGCTGACGATGCGAAGGGCGCGCGACCGAGTCCGCAGCCGGGAACGGGACCGGGGCCAGGTCACCATCGAGTTCCTCGGGATGACACCGGCGATTCTCGTGACGTTGGTGGTGCTGTGGCAGCTCGTGCTGGTGGGATACACGTTCACCCTCGCGGGCAATGCCGCGGACGAGGCGGTACGGGCGGGGACGGCGTCGGAGCGGGCCTGGCGCCAGGGCGCCTGCCGCGAGGCCGGGTTGGACAAGCTGCCCGACGCGTGGAAGGGCGCCGCGACGGTGAACTGCACGACGGCGGGCGGCCATGTCACGGCCGAAGTGAAGCTGAACGTCCCCGTGCTGTTCCCCGGCACAGCCGACTTCCCCTTCGACGTGACGGGCACCGCGGGCGCGGTGGAGGAGGTGGACTGACATGCCGTACCAGCACAGGCGCCGTGACCGGGGCCAGGCGGCGATCGAGTTCCTGGGCTTCATCCCGGTCCTGATCATCGTCGGCATGGCCGTCGTACAACTCGGCCTGATCGCGTACACCGCCCAACAGGCCGGCACCGCGGCCCGAGCCGCGGCGCGCAGCGCCTCGCTCGACCGGGGCACCGGGCAGGCCTGCACCGCCGCCGTCAGCGGCTGGCTCGCCGACGGCACCGAATGCCGGGCCGCGTACGGCGGTGACGAGGTCACCGTCACCGCCACGATCGACATCCCCTCGATCGTCCCCGGCTGGGACTTCGACCCGGCACGGAAGTCCGCCACGATGCCGATCGACCACTGACGCCGCCGCCCGGCCGCCGGTCACCACACCGACTGACCGCGGGTCACCCCCACCGCCGGCCGGCCGTCGGCCACCGACGACCGTCCAGGACGAAGAACGAGGAGAGGAGCACCGGACTCATGAGTCTGCGGGCACGTATCAACTCCCCCGAGGAGAAGGGAAGCCGGGGCGAGGACGGTCACCGGGTCGCCGCCTACCGCGCCAAACTCCTCGAGGAGATCGACCTCGCGGAGATGAGTTCGATGGCCGCCGCCGAGCGCCGGGTGCGCCTGGAGCGGGTGCTCGGGCACATCATCAGCCGCGAGGGCCCGGTCCTGTCCACGGTCGAACGCTCCCAGCTGATCCGCAGGGTCGTCGACGAGGCCCTGGGCCTCGGCATCCTGGAACCGCTCCTGGAGGACGCCTCCGTCACGGAGATCATGGTCAACGGCCCCGACGCGATCTTCGTCGAGCGCGGCGGCAGGGTGGAACAACTGCCCCTGCGCTTCGCCTCCAACGACCAGCTCATGCAGACGATCGAGCGCATCGTCTCGACCGTCAACCGCCGCGTGGACGAGTCCAACCCGATGGTCGACGCCCGCCTCCCCTCCGGCGAACGCGTCAACGTCATCATCCCGCCGCTGTCCCTGACCGGTGCCATCCTCACCATCCGCCGCTTCCCGCGCTCCTTCACCCTCCAGGAGCTGATCGGCCTGGGGTCGCTCGACGAGCCCATGCTGTACCTGCTCGCCGGCCTGGTGCAGGCGCGGTTCAACGTCATCGTCTCGGGCGCGACGGGCACCGGCAAGACGACCCTCCTCAACGCCCTGTCCGGGCTGATCCCGGAGGGCGAACGCATCATCACCATCGAGGACTCGGCCGAACTCCAGCTCCAGCAGCCGCACGTCATCCGCCTGGAGTCCCGCCCGCCGAACGTCGAGGGCAAGGGCCGGGTCACCATCCGCGACCTGGTGCGCAACTCGCTGCGCATGCGCCCCGACCGCATCGTCGTCGGCGAGGTCCGCGGCGGTGAGTCCCTGGACATGCTCCAGGCCATGTCCACCGGCCACGACGGCTCCCTCGCCACCGTCCACGCCAACAGCGCGGAGGACGCCCTGATGCGACTCCAGACACTCGCCTCCATGTCGGAGGTGGAGATCCCCTTCGTGGCTCTCCACGACCAGATCAACAGCGCCGTCGACGTCATCGTCCAGCTCACCCGCTTCGCCGACGGCGCCCGCCGCATCACCGAGATCGCCCTGCTGGAGAGCCACGGCGGCGAACCGTACCGGCTGGCCACGGCCGCCCGCTTCAACGCGCAGCCGATGACCGCCGACGGCCGGATCCACGGCGCGTTCGAGTACCACCCGCTGCCGCGTCGCACCGCCGACCGCCTCTACATGGCGAGCCAGGCCGTTCCCCAGGCCTTCGGCATCGCCCAGTCCACCGACCAGCTCGCCGCCCGAGAAGCCAGGTAGGAACCGCCCCCATGGACCTGCAGAACCTGATCACGCTGACCACGGGCGTCGCCCTGCTGACCTGCGTCCTCGCCGTCGTGGGCGTGCACTCCTACGCCACGGGCAAGGCGCAGCGGCAGGTGCTGGTGGACAGGCTCTCGGCCACCGGCCCCAGATCCCCGTGGCCGGCCGTCGGCGCCACTTCCACGGCCTGGACCGCCGCCTGCGCCGCACCAGGACCGGCAGGAAACTGGAACTGCGCCTGGCGGCCACCGGTCTGGACATCACCCCGGGCGAGTTCTTCGTCTCCATGCTCGCCACGGTCGCCGGCCTCTGGCTCATCGGCCAGGCCATGCTGGCTCCCTTCTTCGGCCCGCTCGCCGGACTCCTGGGCGTCTGGGGGGCCTTCCAGTTCCTCAACTGGCAACGCCAGAAACGCATCGAGAAGTTCATCAACCAGCTTCCGGAGCTGTCCCGCATCCTCGCCAACGCCACCCAGGCCGGCCTGGCCCTCCGTACCGCGATCGGCATGGCGGCGGAGGAACTGGAGGCCCCGGCCGGCGAGGAACTGGCGAAAGTGGCCGACCAGCTGGCGGTGGGCGCCTCGATGGACGACGCACTGGGCGAACTCACCGACCGCCTTCCCTCCCGCGAACTGGTCGTCCTGGTCACCACCCTGGTGCTGTCCAACCGGGCCGGCGGCCAGCTGGTGAGCGCGCTGCGCAACCTGACGGAGACGCTGGAGGAGCGCAAGGAGACCCGGCGCGAGGTCCGCACCCAGCTCTCCCAGGTCAGCATGACGTCGTACGCCGTTCCCGTCCTGGGCGTCGGCTCCCTGTTCCTGATGAACGGGGTGAAGGACGGCGCGCTGGAACGCATGACCGACTCCCCGGTCGGCCAGGCCGCGGTCGTCATCGCCTTCGGGCTCTACGCCGTCGGCTTCGTCCTCATCCGCCGCATGTCCCGCATCGACGTCTGAGCGCGGAGGAGCAACCGACATGGCACTTCTGCTCGCACTGACCATGGCCGTCGGCGTCTGGGGCGTCTTCGCCGGCATCCGCATGTACCGGGCCGAGGCGAAACTCCCCAGCGACCTGGCCCTCGCCCTGGAGGTCGGCTCCACCCGCACCGGCGCGGTCGACTCCCTGGTCGACCGCCTCGGCATGCGCTACGCCCCGGCCGTCCTGCGGGCCATGGGCCCCAAGCAGGTCGCCAGGTACCGCCGCAGGATCGACCTGGCGGGCAACCCCGGCGGCCTCACCATCGACCGCTACGCCGCCCGCCGCGCGGTCTACGGCTTCCTCGGCGGCGTCGGCTTCCTGGTCTTCCTCATGCGCGGCCAGCTCTTCGTGGCCCTGCTGCTGCTCGCCTTCGGCGCGTTCTGGACGGAGGTCGGCATCTGGTCGGCGATCCGCATCCGCAAGGACGTGATCGAGCGCACGCTGCCCGACTTCCTGGACGTCCTCGCGGTCGTGGTGAGCGCAGGCCTCGGATTCCGTCAGGCACTGGACCGCGTGGCCGCGAGGTACGAGGGCCCCTGGGCGGACGAACTGCGCATCACCCTGCGCCAGATGGACCTCGGCATGAGCCGCCGCCAGGCCTTCGCGGAACTCCGGAGGCGGAACGACTCCGAACAGGTCGCCATGTTCGTCACGGCGCTGCAGCAGGGCGAGGAGCTGGGTGCCCCGATCGTCGACACGCTGGTGGCGCTGGCGAAGGACATGCGCCGCACGGACGCGCAGAACGCCCGCCGCAAGGCCGCCCGCGCGGTCCCCAAGGCCACCATGATGATCACCACGTTCATGGTCCCGGCCACGATGATCCTGCTCGGCGCCGGCCTGATCCTCGGCTCCGGCACCGACTTCGGCTCGATCACGGGCGAGTAGGACGGGGCAGGGTGCCATGACGATCGAGAGGGAACGCACGGTGCGGCTCCGCCGCCTCCCCAGGGCCGCGGAGATCACCACCCCACCGGCGGGCACGGTCCTCCCGGAGCACGTCCGCACGGGAGCGCCGGACATCCCGGTGACGTCGGTGACGCCGGCGCTGCCACCGGGCTGGGAGCCGACGGCAGCGGGCCGGGTGAACGCCCCGGCAGCCGACGCCGACGCCCGGCCCTCCCAGGGACCCCCCGCGGCCGACGGCGAACCCCGCACAGGTGGTGCGGGTGGGCACGAGATCCCGCCGGCCGGAAACCGGGGCGTCCTCCACGCACCCGCACCGGACGTCGACATCCAGATCAACGCCCTTCAGGCCCTGTGCCGACAGGTGTTCGGTTTCCGGCTGGCGATGATCGCGCTGGCCGCCCCCGCCGCCCTGCTCAACGCGAGTCCCGGCTGGGGCACCCGCCTCGTCGGCATCGCGGTGGTGGTCACCTTCATGGCCTCCTACGTCCTCTTCCGGGACTGGGAACGCTTCGGCCCCCTCCTGCTGCGCCACCCCACGCTGCTCGCGGTGGACACCGCCTTCGGCGCCCTGCTGCTCATCTCGGCGGGCCCGGACACCACCCTCGCCTACGTCAGCGTCTGCACGCCGCTTCTGGCCGGTCTGGTCTACGGCTGGCGGGGCGCGGCCGTCTTCGCGTCCCTCCAGGGCCTGATCCTGCTGCTGGTCTACGCGGCCGTGGAGAACCCGCACGCGAGCCTGGCGGAGACCTCGCTCCTGCCCGGCCTCTGCGTGGTCGCGGGGGCGGCCGGCTCCACCCTGCGCGGCCTGATGCTCCGCTTCGGCGCGGCGACCCA
This sequence comes from Streptomyces sp. TE5632, assembly GCF_054061295.1. Lineage (NCBI taxonomy): Bacteria > Bacillati > Actinomycetota > Actinomycetes > Kitasatosporales > Streptomycetaceae > Streptomyces > Streptomyces sp. TE5632. Next base: position 3,589,050 of record NZ_JBSSEA010000003.1, read on the forward strand.
GGCCCTCACCACGGTCCAGGCCCGCCTGGCCGTCACCGAGGCGGTCGGCGCGGAACGCGCCCGCCTGGCCCGGGAGATGCACGACTCGGTGGCCAAGACGCTGCACGGGGTCGCCCTGGCGGCGGACGGACTGGCCGGTTCGGCGGGTGCACGGCACATGGAACCGGAGCTGGTGAAGCAGCAGGCGGAACTCGTCGCCCGCTCGGCCCGCCGCGCGGCGGCGGAGTCCCGTGAACTGCTGGCCGACCTGCGCCGCGAGTCCGACCCGGCCCAGGGCACGGACGTCCTGGAGGAACTGGCGGCGCGCACCCGTGACTTCAGCACGCGCACCGGCCTGCCGGCGACCTACCGTCCGACCGTCGACCACACGGTGGTCCCACCAGTGCCGCCGGCGGTGGCCCGCCAGATCCTCACCATCGCCTCGGAGGCCATGGAGAACGCCCACCGCCACGCGGAACCGACCCGGGTCGACGTCCGCGCGGGCGTCCACGGCGGCCTGCTCCGCATCAGCGTCCACGACGACGGCCGTGGGCTCCCGTCCGGCACCAGCCTCGAACAGCTCCGCCGGGCAGGCCACTTCGGCCTGGTCGGCATGGTCGAGCGGGCCGCCTCCGTCGGGGCCCGCATCCGCATAGGCCGGGGCACACAGGCCCACGGCACGGAGGTCCGCCTGGAACTCCCGCTGGCGGCCGTGACGACGCCGGGCCCGAATCCGGCGGAAGGCAGGGCCGCATGACCGAGCAGACGCCGTACCCGTCCCCCCACTCCCGGAGAGGAGGCAGCCCCGTGCAGCCGCCGCCGAACCCCTTCGAGAACGTCCCACCGCCCGCCGTGCTCCGGGTGGTCGTGGCCGACGACAACCCGGTGGTCCGCGCCGGCCTGACCGCCCTGCTCTCCGGCCGCGAGGACATCTCGGTCGTGGCGGAGGCGGCGGACGGCAGGCAGGCGTACGAGGCGACCCACGAACACCGCCCCGACGTCGTCCTCCTGGACGTCCGCATGCCGGGCGTGGACGGCATCTCCGCCCTCCCGTACCTGGTGCGGATCGCCCCGGTCGTGATGCTGACGTACAGCAGGGAGTCGGAGATCGTCCAGGAGGCCCTGCGCAGGGGAGCGGGCGGCTACCTGGTCCACGGCGAGTTCACGGCGGACCAGCTGGTGTCGGCGGTACGGGACATCAAGGACGGCAGACCGCACTTCACCCCGACAGCGGCCGGAGCGTTGCTGGCGCAACTTCGTCAGGGGGTGGGTACGAGTCATGCGCTACCGGAAGGATTGGGGCGAGCGGAGGCCGGTCCGCCTAATGCGGGGGCGAGTTCGGGTGAATTCGGCCTTCCGTACACCCCGGCTCCGCCTACTTCTGTGGAAAACCTTTCGCGACTGCAACCGGATGTGGCACAGTCGGCGTCTGGGTGGACAAGCGGCCGCCCGGCCGCTCCCGACAGGTCGAGGTTCCCACTGAGCAGCAGGGAGGCGGAGATCATGGACCTCATCGCGTCCGGCATGACCAACCAACAGATCGCCGCCACGTGCTTCATCAGCGAAAAGACGGTCAAGAACCACATCAACCGCATCTTCGCGAAACTCCACAGCACGAGCCGTTCCGAGGCCGCCGCGAAGTGGCTCGGCACGGCACCGGGTTCGGACCGAGGGATGGGTGACCTGCGGTGACGGTACGGGGGACGATGAACCGGGCCGGTGATTGGGCCCGGAATTGGGCCCTGGGGCCCTCTGGCGGGCGGGGGAATTCGCCGTACCTTACTGATGTCGAAAGCGGCACCGCGAAGAAAGCGGAAGCCGCAACCGCGTCAGCCGGAGGGGAACACCATGAGCAACTGGATCAACACGACGGTCACGTACCTCCAGTCCCGCACAGCCCGCAACGACAAGGGCCAGACCGCGGTGGAATACCTGGGCATCATCGCGGTGGTCGTGGCGATCGTACTGGCGATCACGGGGACGGATCTCGGTCAGTCGATCTTCGACGCGATCACGGCCAAGATCGGCGAGGTCACCGGCGGTTGATAAAGCCTCGCAAGTTCGGCGACGCAGGGCAGGCATTCCCCATCTACATCACGGTGGTGGGGGGCCTGCTCTTCCTCGCGTTCGCGTACCTTGCGGTCGGCCAGGCCGCAGCGAATCGGAACGGCGCCCAGACGGCCGCTGACGCCGCCGCCCTCGCAGCGGCTCAGGACAAGCGGGACAAGCTCGCCGGTGCCTGGGTGAAGAACCTCCTCGACCCCACCAAGTGGCAGGACATCTTCGACGGCAAGGGCTTGGGGCTCGCTCCTTCGTGCTGGAGGGCGGATCAGCTCGCAGCGCAGAACGACGCCGTTGTGCTGAGCTGTGCTCCAGACGGACCACTGGGTTACTCGGTTCGAGTTGAGACGATCGACACTGTGGGCGACTCCATTGTGCCCGGCACGGAGAATCAGCGGTCGCAGGAGACTGCCGCTGCCGTGATCGAGCCGCGCTGCACATTCGAGCTTCCGGCGGAGGGCGCAGGGGACGACGTCCTACCGTTGCTCACCTGTAAGGGCGAGAAGTGGAAGCTGGACCCGAAAGGGCCCAAGGACCTCCTTCCCAAGCCCGAGGATCTCTTCGATGTCCACTTGGCCGACTGACAAGCGAACGACGAGTGACTAAGGAAGCAGAGGCATGAGTATTTGGTCTACAACGAAGGCCCTCAGGGGAATGGTCGCGCTGACCGTTGCGGCCGGTCTGGCCCTCGGTGTGGCCAGCTGCAGTGGGGGCGGGGACGACAAGAAGCCGCAGACGACGGCTTCGGCATCCAAGGACGGGGGGTCCGACCCAAGTGCTCAAGAGGGCCAGCCGGAGGAGCTCTTGGCGGAGTTGAAGGGCTCCAATGGGTTGCTCCTCCAGGTCACCTCTGCCGAGCGCGATGCGGGCGGCTTCGTCACGGTGAACGGCAACCTCAAGAACGACGGAGCCAAAAGCCTGCCGATCCCTTCTGCGCTGAGCGGAAATGAGACCGAGATCATCAAGAATGGCAGGTCGCTCGGCGGCGCCACGCTCATTGACTCGAAGGGCAAGAAGCGGTACTACGTGCTGCGTGATACGGACGGCCGCCCGTTGACGACCACGGGTTTCTCGACAATCAAGGCCGGGGAGAGCCTCGCAGTGTTCATGCAGTTCCCTTCACCGCCGGCTGACGCTAACGAAGTCAGCCTTCAATTGCCGACGTTCGCCAGCGGCACCATTCAGATCTCTGGGTGAGGCCAGTCATGACGCGTACTCAAATGCGCCCATTGTCACCGTGTTTCGTCTCGGCCTTGGCTACCGCCACATTCCTGGTCGCCACGAGCCTCTACAGCGCCACAGCTGCCGTCGCCGACGACGCCCCCAGCGTCCCCCCAGGCACCGAAGCCACCGCCTCCGCCCCCGTGGAACTCGACCCCAACGACCCGGACCTCAAGCTCCCGGACGGCGCCACCCTCGCGGAGCCCAAGGTCCTGGACATCAAGCAAGTGGTCGAAGACCAGAGCGGCGACGAACGTCGCGAGGACACCAACTCGGACGTGAAGTTCGCGCTCCAGGCCGAAGTCCTGTTCGGCAAGGACAGCGCCAAGCTGAGCGCGCAGGCGAGGTCCCGTATCTCCACGATCGCCGAGGAGATCAAGACGCAGAACGCGACGAAGATCCGCGTCTTCGGCTTCACGGACAACCTCGGCTCGTCCGCGCACGGCGACGTCCTGTCCCGCCGGCGCGCGAACGCCGTACACGGTGTCCTCGAGCAGGAGCTGAACGACTCCGGCCTCACGTACGAGGTGCGCGGCTACGGCGAGCAGTACCCGATCGCCGACAACTCGACGGAGGCCGGCCGCAAGAAGAACCGCAGGGTGGAGATCTCCTTCCCCCGCACGGAGAGCTGACTACAGCAAATGATCGGCCTTGCCCGCCTTGATCTCCAGGATCAGGGAGCGCAGGGCCTCTCTGCTGTCGGTCAACGGGTGCTCCTCCTGCCCGGCGACGGCGATGTAGGCGTTGCCTTCGGTGTCGGTCCCTATGCGGAAGCAGTTGTTGCCTTCGCCGCAGAAGGCATCTTCCCAGTCGATGCCGGCCATGATGGTGGCTCCTCAGATGTCGCGGGCAACGGTGTGGATGAGATCTCGTGAGGCCGCCGAAGGCAGCGCAGCATTGTCCATCCAGTCCAGATGAGCACGGTACTTGGTGAGCTGAGCCTCAGCACCGGTGAAATCCGGCCCATGAGCCGAGTCCAACTGCACCGTGTCGAGTTGGGGCACGGGCCCCTCGGCATAGAGCAAGGCGTGTCCTGCTCCGGGGAAGTCGCCTGCGCCGTTCGGAATGACTCGCAACTCGATTTCTTCACGCTCGGACTCGGCCGCGAGGCGGGCGAGCTGCTGCCGGGCCACCCCGGGACCGCCGTACGGCATGCGCAGTGCGGCCTCGTGGACGTACGCCAGATACGGAAGCGGCTCGGCTCGCTGGAGTACCTGCTGCCGCTCCATGCGGTGGGCCACTCGAAGTTCGACCTCGAGCCGGCTCAACGGCGGGAGCACCGCGGCGAACACCGCTCGGGCGTACTCCTCGCTCTGGAGCAGCCCTGGTACGTGCATGACCTGCGCGGTGCGCACTCGAGTGGCATGCCATTCCAGCTCGGCGATGTCCAGCAGCCCGGCGGGCAACGTGCCCCGGTACTGCTCCCACCATCCCCGTCCCTTGTGCTCCGCCATGATGGCCAGAGCCTCGACGTAACCGAGGTCGCCACAGGCGTAGTTACAGGCCAGCGTGCGAACGCGCTCGGCCGAGAAGGGACGGATGCCCGACTCCATGTTGGACAGTCGGGTTCGGTCAATGCCAAGCAGCCCGGCCGCGTACTCCGTGGTGACGCCCGCCGCCAGCCTCATCTTGCGCATCTCTGCGCCAAGCCGCTTCTGCCGCTCAGTCGGCAAGTTCCTCGTCGCCACGCTGCCCCTCCTGTTGCTGTCGAGACGCAGTCTGCCGTGGAGCGGTGCTATCGATCCACCCATCGATGGGGGTAATTATCGATGGATCGATGGACATTGTGACCCCACTTCTTCTACCTTCCGTGACAGGTCGACTACGACCCGCACCGACCCGGAAGGGCATCGCGCGAGCCTGCCCGCACTCTCCTGCCCTGGGAGGGGCGTGTTCGCGTCAGGGAGACGAGCCACTGGGCGGAGCCACGAACCACCTGTTGCCCGAAGGAGTCACCGTGCTCGAATCGACCGCCCTCTGCCCGATCGTCGCCCCCCTCGACAAGCCCCCCACTCCGCAGATCCCCGCCACTCTCAACTACAGCCTCACCCTCCCCCCCGGCCCTGCGGAGCCCCGCCATCGCCCGCACCGCCACCCGGTCGATCCTGCGGGCCCACGGCCTGGACGACATGACCGACGCGGCGGTACAGGTCGTGGGCGAACTGGTGGCCTGCGCATGCCGCCTGGCCCCCACGGCCCAGGTGTACGTGTCCCTCCGCTACCGGGACGACACCCTGCGCGTGGTCCTCTACGACGCACACCCCCGCCACACCCACCCCCGCCTGGCGGCCGCGTGTGACGCCCGCCGCCGGGCCGCACTCAGGGTGCTCGCATGCGTCGTCAGGGCGTGCGCCGGCGACTGGGGCTTCGGCGACGCGCGGGAGCCGGGCGGAGGCACCCGCATGTGGGCGGTCCTGTCCAGGGAAGGCGCGTCCGCCTACGTGGACGGAAAGCCGTAGCGGCTCCGTCACCCCCCTTCCCGCACCACCTCTACCCGCACCCCTGCCCGCAGGCTCCACCCCGCCATGGTCCCGGCCTCCGCCTCGATCACATGCCGCGCCCGGACCCTCGGCAGCCCGAGCCGTCCCGGCGGCATGGTGCGCACGGCGATGACGCGGAGACGCCGGTCGAGGTAGGCGACGTCGATGGGCATGCGCATACGGAAGGTGTGGATGCTGTTGGCGGGGGACAGGAGCAGCGCGCCGTCGAGGGCGTCCCGTCCCAACAGGCCCTTGGTGCGGGCCCGGCAGGAGCCGGCGATCTCCAGCGGTACGCGCACAGCAGGCCGGTCGTCGTCACCGGGGACGACCAACTCCCCACGCCCGTCGTGCCAGCGCGTCATCAGCGACCCACCCCACCCCTTCGCTCCACCACCGAACGATCAACCGCCCACACCGAAACTATCCCCGCCAGGCCCCGGAAGTCAGCTCCTGTGCGGTTGCGGGACGGGGGGCCGGGGCCACCCTGACGGTCGCGATGGCCGATGACCTCACTCGACTCCCGCTCAACGTCTTCCGGCTGTCGCCTCACGCCGGCCGCTTCACCCGGTCGACGAGCCGGGACCACCGGGCCGCGCACCCTGCGCCTCACCGGTGAGGCCGCCGACGGCACTGTCCTCACCGCGTCCACCTCACCCGAGGGGGTGCGGCGTGCCCGGCGGCTCATCGAGGAGGGGCGGGTGGCGGCAGGGCGGGATGCCGGGCGGCACGGAGTCGTCGTCCACCTCCTCACCGCCACCGGGCCCGGCGCCGACGAGCGGCTCCGTGCCGAGCTGATCGCCGAGGGCGTCGGCTCCGAACCCGATCTCGGCGTGGCCGGGGACGCCGGCGCCGTCGCCGAGGCGGTTCAGCGGTCGGCCGAGGCCGGGGCCGACTCCGTGATCCTCCAGCCGACGGGGGACGGGCCGGACCCGGAGGGGTTCGTGCGGTTCGCGGGGGAGGAAGTGGCACCGCGGGTGGGGGCGGGGGTGTCGTAGGCGGTTTCTTCTCGATCGCCGAGTGGTTCGGTGGTGGGCCGTTGGCCGGACTGTGTTCACGTTGCCGTAATTCGCGTGCGCAAAGCTGCGCGGGAGGGGCGCGCAACGGAGGGGGCTGTGCGACCCCTCCACTGCTTTCATCGCCTCCATCGCCTCCATCGCTTCGATCGGGCTCGGCCTGTTCTTCAGTCCGCCGCTCCGTCATGGAGGCGGGGTCAAGTGGGCGTTCCTGGTGGGGTCACCCGTCGGGGGGACGGCTGGAAGGGTCGGTGTGGTGGGGGCCGGTCGCGGGTGGGCCGCGCCACGCCGGGCGTGATGTCCGTTTGGTGCGTGTTTCTTCCGGGAGGAACGGCTTCATTTCGGCCATTGATGTGCCTGGAATACGGGATTCCGTGGTCGTCGGGGAGTCGTCGGGCGGTTTCGGAGAGTAGTTGTGGCCCGCCGATGCACGCAGCATCACTTACGAAGGGTTATGGTGGAAACCCCCCCTCGGGCCGGTCCGTATCCCCCCCCACGGACCGGCCCGTTTTTCTGGGCTCTCCCCCTACGGGGGTAGGCTTCGCGTCCGGGGGCTGCCAGAGGGACAGGATTCGCCCGCAGCCGAGAGCGTGCCGCATGCCGTGGATCGCGGCGGGTGCCGTTCCTGTCCGATCCGTACGGAGGGGCTGACGATCACGTGAACCTGCGCGACAAGCTGCGCGGCCTGCTGGTCAGGTTGTACGCACGCCGGGTGGAAGGCCGCCTGGACCCCGCTCAGGTGCCCAAGCACATCGGCGTCATCATGGATGGCAACCGCCGTTGGGCGAAGGCCTCCGGTTCCAGCACCGTCCACGGCCACCGGGCCGGCGCGGACAAGATCGGGGAGTTCCTCGGCTGGTGCACCGAGACCGACGTCAAGGTCGTCACGCTCTGGCTGCTGTCGACGGACAACTTCGACCGGCCGGAGGACGAACTCGTCCCGCTCCTCGGCATCATCGAGGACGTCGTACGCACCCTCGGCGCCGACGGCCGCTGGCAGGTGCACCATGTCGGCACGCCGGACCTGCTGCCGCCCGGGATGCAGGCCACGCTCAAGGAGGCCGAGGAGGCCACCGCGCAGGTCGACGGCATAGTGGTCAACGTCGCCATCGGGTACGGCGGTCGCCAGGAGATCGCCGACGCGGTGCGCTCCATGATGCTCGAGGCCCACGAGAAGGGCACCTCGATGGAGGAGCTCGCCGAGGCCGTCGACGTCGACATGATCGGGCGTCACCTCTACACCAAGGCGCAGCCCGACCCGGACCTCGTCATCCGTACGAGTGGCGAGCAGCGGTTGTCCGGATTCATGCTCTGGCAGACCGCTCACGCGGAGTACTACTTCTGCGAGGTCTTCTGGCCGGCCTTCCGCAAGGTCGACTTCCTGCGGGCCCTGCGTGACTACGCCGCCCGTCACCGGCGTTTCGGCGGCTGAGGCCGTCCCCGCGTAACGGGGAGTTCATCGGGGCGCCGTCGCACGACCTGGCATGACGGCGCTCGTTCGAGGGCATAACCCAGACAGGTCGACGCCCGAACCACGGGTGTCGGATCTCAGCGGGCGGCCCGGGGTCGTCCGCCCGGGAGGCCCTTTGCACCAGCCCGACCGTGCGGTCACGGCACGGACGAAGCAGCGGAGGGCCGGTTCTCGGCCCGTGCATCGGCGCCGTCAACCGGTCCAGCTCCGCTCCGTCGCTCCCCGACCTCTTCCGAGGGGGTACGTCCTTCCGTGGTGACCAGCACACAGCGCCACAAGCCCGACCGGCGCACCTATGTCATCGACACCAGCGTTCTGCTGGCCGACCCCAACGCCCTGAGCCGCTTCGAGGAGCACGAGGTCGTGCTCCCCGTCGTCGTGGTGACGGAGTTGGAGGCCAAGCGGCACCATCCCGAACTCGGCTACTTCGCCCGGCAGGCGCTGCGCCTGCTCGACGACTACCGGGTGAGGTACGGCCGCCTCGACGCTCCCCTCCCCATCGGGGACCTCGGCGGAACCCTGCGTGTCGAGCTCAACCACTCGGACCCCAGCGTGCTGCCCAGTGGCTACCGCCTGGGGGACAACGACTCCCGCATCCTCGCGGTCGCCCGCAATCTGCAGGCCGAGGGGTTCGACGTCACCGTGGTGTCGAAGGACCTCCCGCTCAGGATCAAGGCGTCCTCCGTGGGCCTCCTCGCCGAGGAGTACCGTGCGGAGCTCGCCGTCACGGACGCCTCCGGCTGGACCGGGATGTCCGAACTGAACCTGCCCGCCGAGCAGGTGGACATCCTCTTCGAGGAGGGGCACATCCACGTGCCCGAAGCGGCCGACCTGCCCGTGCACACGGGGCTGACCATCCAGTCCGAGCGCGGCAAGGCCCTCGGCCGGGTCACGCCCGAGGGTGACGTCCGTCTGGTGCGCGGCGACCGGGAGGCGTTCGGCATCAAGGGCAGGAGCGCCGAGCAGCGGATCGCGCTCGACCTGCTGCTCGACCCGGACGTGGGAATCCTGTCCCTGGGCGGCCGGGCCGGCACCGGCAAGTCGGCGCTGGCGCTGTGCGCGGGTCTGGAGGCGGTGCTGGAGCGCCGGCAGCACCAGAAGGTGATGGTCTTCCGCCCGCTGTACGCGGTGGGCGGGCAGGAGCTCGGTTATCTGCCCGGCAGCGAGGCCGAGAAGATGAGCCCCTGGGCGCAGGCCGTCTTCGACACGCTGTCGGCGGTCACCAGCCGTGAGGTCATCGAGGAGGTCACCGCGCGCGGCATGCTGGAGGTCCTGCCGCTCACGCACATCAGGGGCCGCTCGCTGCACGACGCGTTCGTGATCGTCGACGAGGCGCAGTCACTGGAACGGAACGTACTGCTGACCGTGCTGTCCCGGATCGGCGCCAACTCGCGGGTCGTTCTGACCCACGACGTCGCCCAGCGGGACAACCTCAGGGTGGGCCGGTACGACGGTGTGGTCGCCGTCGTCGAGAAGCTGAAGGGACATCCGCTCTTCGCGCACGTGACCCTGAACCGGTCCGAGAGGTCCCAGATCGCCGCCCTTGTGACCGAAATGCTGGAGGACGGACAGCTCTGATACGGCCGCTCCCGATATGAACCTGATCCGACCCTGATGGGCCGTCCGGGTTCTATCGGGCGGGTAGCGGTCTATCGGGCCCATTGAGGCGATAGGCCGGAAGGGTCCCTCAAAGGGCCCTGTGGGTCAGGTGGGTCCTTTTGGTCCTGCCTCCGAACAGGGTTCGACAGCAAGGCGGTTGACGCCGTCCGGAAAGGCGAAGAGCCTAGCCGGGCGGCGTCGGCGCGCGTGCGGCTTTCCGGGAATCTCCAGGGGCAAACGAGATGTGAGCTTTCACACGCGCGATGGAATTGCCTCGCGCCTCCGGATTGCGGCAGAGTCTCACTCCTGTCAGGCCCCGCATGCGACACAGCCTTACCCCCAGCGGCAAGGCACCACACAGGCACCAGCGCCAACTGCATAGCGTCGTCGTATGCCGCCCGAGCACCACGCGGCGCTCCCGTTCGGGAGTTGCCCACCGGGCCCGTGCCTCCCGTGACCCGAGTTGGGGAGGCCAGTGCCAGGGGCACGATTGCGTCCGCGAGGGTCACCGAAGCGGTCGATGCTGGAAGGAAACCGTGTGAGCCGGATTTCGGTCCGGGGATTCGCAGTGGCCTCGGCCACGGCGGTCACCGCTGTCGGAAGCGTCGTCGGTGTTGCGTCGGGCAGTACCGCGCAGACCAACGACGACCTCGAGGCGACGGCAGCCGGCACCACGCTGCTCGCGGACATCCCCGCGGGCCAGCAGGCCCAGGTGCAGACCGCATCCCTGACGCAGCAGGCCGAAACCATGGCCATCGCCGCGGACACGAGTGCCAAGAAGGACGCGGAGGAGGCAGCCCGCAAGGCCGCCGCCGAGACCGCGATCGCCAAGAAGAAGGAAGCCGCCGAGCAGGCGGCCAAGGAGGCCCAGGCCGCCAAGGAGGCCAAGGAGCGCGCGGAGGCCGAGAAGGCCGCCAGCCGTTCCAAGACGGCGTCCGCCTCCGCCTCCGACTTCGCGGTCCAGAGCTCGTACACCGTCGCCCAGGTCCAGGCGATGGCCCGGCAGATGATTCCGGCCGACCAGTTCCAGTGCTTCAGCAACATCGTGCAGCGCGAGTCCACCTGGAACTACAAGGCCATGAACCCCTCCTCCGGTGCCTACGGTCTCGTCCAGGCGCTGCCGGGCTCCAAGATGGCCTCGGCCGGCGCCGACTGGCAGACCAACCCGGCCACCCAGATCAAGTGGGGCCTCAACTACATGAACGAGCGCTACGACAGCCCCTGCGGCGCCTGGTCGTTCTGGCAGGCCAACCACTGGTACTAGGCTTCCCGGATCGTGCCGGACGCACCGTCCCGCGGTCCCGCTCAACCTCGGCAGAGCCCCACACCGTCCTCAAGGTGTGGGGCTCTCGCCATGTACGGTCGGAGCGACGACTCCAGGGGGAGTGGTGGTGCGAAACGGGGGCAAGGGACGGTTCATGTCACGAGTGCCAGGATGGCTCGGCCGGGTCGGAGCCCGACTGACCGAAGTGAGCAGGCGGCTGGAAGAGCGCCGCGCCGAGATGGAACGGGAGAGCCGGGACACTCCGGAGCACGCCGAGACGACCGAACCGGCCGCCGCACCCGCCGACCGGGCCCCCGTGCTGCCGAGCAGCCGCACCCCCGCAGCCGATTCCGGGCACGCTGTCGCTCCCGCCCATGTCGTTCCCTCCCGTCCTGACCCCGCCCAGGCCGTGCCGTGGGGCGTACGGGTCGCCGCCGAGGCCGGCTGGCGCCTGCTGGTGCTCGCGGGCACGGTCTGGGTGCTCATGCGGGTCATCGGCGCCGTCCAACTGGTGGTGCTGGCCTTCGTCTCCGCGCTGCTGATCACGGCGCTGCTGCAGCCGACGGTGGCCTGGCTGCGGAAGCTCGGGCTGCCGCGCGGCCCGGCCACGGCGCTGACCGCGCTGTTCGGGTTCGTCGTCATCGGCCTCATCGGCTGGTTCGTGACCTGGCAGGTCATGGAGAACATCGACCACCTCTCCGACCAGATCCAGAACGGCATCGACGAACTGCGCAACTGGCTGCTCAACAGCCCCTTCCACGTCACCGACAAGCAGATCAACGAGATCGCCAAGAACCTGCGTGAGGCGGTCGGCGCCAACACCGAGCAGATCACCTCGGCGGGCCTGGAGGGCGTGACGGTCGTCGTCGAGGCGCTCACCGGCATCCTGCTCGCGGTCTTCTCGACGCTGTTCCTGCTCTACGACGGCAAGCGCATCTGGGAGTGGACGCTGAAGCTGGTGCCCGCCGCCGCCCGCCCGGGTGTCGCCGGGGCGGGGCCGGCCGCGTGGCGGACGCTGACGGCGTATGTGCGCGGCACGGTGGTGGTGGCGCTGATCGACGCGATCTTCATCGGTCTCGGCATCTACTTCCTGAATGTGCCGATGGCGGTACCGCTGGCCGTCTTCATCTTCCTGTTCTCCTTCATCCCGCTCGTCGGTGCGGTGGTGTCGGGGGCGCTGGCCGTCGTCGTCGCGCTGGTCACCCAGGGCGTGTTCACGGCGGTCATGACGCTGGTGGTGGTCCTGGCGGTGCAGCAGATCGAGGGCCACATCCTCCAGCCGTTCATCCTGGGCCGCGCGGTGCGCGTCCATCCGCTCGCGGTGGTGCTGGCGGTCGCGACCGGCGGGATGGTGGCCGGGATCGGCGGTGCGGTGGTCGCCGTACCGCTGGTCGCGGTGACGAACACCGTCGTGGGCTATCTGAGCGCGTACTCGCGGGAGGCGGCCGTACGTCTCGCCCCCAGGCCCCGGGGCGCCACGGCGGTTTCGGCGGCCACGAGCCACCACGGGCCGCAGGTGCCGCCGGCGCCCCAGGTCCCCCCGGCACCTCCGGAGCCGCCGGCCTCGCCGGGTCCGGTTCCGCCGGAGGACACACGGGGGTAGGGCGGGAGCGGCACGGTGGTGGTGCACGACAGCGGGCCCGGTCACCGTCGTGGTGATCGGGCCCGCTGCGGATGAGGAGGGAGGGTCCGCGGAGTTACTCCGCGAGGACCGCCTCCGCGTCCAGCGTGGCGGCCACGGCCTGGACCACCGAGGCGATCTTGAACGCCTCCTGGACGGCCTCGCGTTCGACGCCGGCCTTGCGCAGGACCTGCTCGTGCGAGTCGAGGCACATGCCGCAGCCGTTGATCGCGGACACCGCGAACGACCAGAACTCGAAGTCGACCTTGTCGACGCCCGGGTTGCCGATGACGTTCATCCGCAGGCCGGCGCGGAGCGTGCCGTACTCGTCGTCCGACAGCAGGTGGCGGGTGCGGTAGAAGACGTTGTTCATCGCCATCACCGCGGCGGCGGCCTTCGCCGCCGTGTACGCCTCGGGCGACAGGTTCGCCTTCGCCTCGGGCTCCAGCTCGCGCAGCACGATGGCCGAGCGCGAGGCGATCGCGGTCGACAGCACCGTGCCCCACAGCAGCTGGGCCGGAAGGTCGGAGTTGCCGATGACCGAGCCCAGGTTGAGCTTCAGGTCCTTGGCGTAGTCCGGGAGGCGGGACTTGAGGGAGTCGAGCGACATCTCAGGTCACTCCCCGGCCAGCAGCGCGACCGGGTCCAGGGTCTCGTCGCCCTTGGACCAGTTGCACGGGCAGAGCTCGTCGGTCTGCAGGGCGTCCAGGACCCGCAGGACCTCCTTGGGGTTACGGCCGACGGAGCCGGCGGTCACCATGGTGAACTGGATCTCGTTGTTCTGGTCCACGATGAACACGGCGCGCTTGGCGAAACCGTCCTCGCCCTCGATGCCGAGGTCGCGCATCAGCTCGTGCTTGGAGTCCGCCATCATCGGGAACGGCAGGTCGCGCAGGTCGTCGTGGTCCTTGCGCCAGGCGTGGTGGACGAACTCCGAGTCGCCGGAGAAGCCGAGGACCTGGGCGTCACGGTCGGCGAACTCGTCGTTCAGCTTGCCGAAGGCGGCGATCTCGGTGGGGCACACGAAGGTGAAGTCCTTGGGCCACGCAAAGATGATCTTCCACTTGCCCTCGTAGGTCTTGTGGTTGATCGTGTCGAACTCCTTGCCCTTCTCCAGCGAGACGCAGGCCGTCAGTTCGAACTCGGGGAACTTGTCACCGACAGTGAGCACAGGCTCTCCTTGCAGCGAGGAACACCCGGATTGCGGGTGTTTCCCATGGGTTGGACATGATTGATGTTGGCACAGGGTGTATTGATTAGTGAAATAGCTACAATCGGTCGGGTTGATCGGAGGTCCCTATAAGTGACCGTGGGTAATCGGCGCAGGCGGCAGCCCAGCCTGGCGCAGCTGCGCGCGTTCTCCGCGGTGGCCGAGCATCTGCATTTCCGGGACGCCGCCGCGGCCATCGGGATGAGCCAGCCCGCCCTGTCGGGCGCCGTGTCGGCGCTGGAGGAGACACTGGGTGTCACCCTCGTGGAGCGTACGACGCGCAAGGTGCTGCTCTCGCCCGCCGGGGAGCGCCTCTCGGTGCGGGCCAAGGCGGTGCTGGAGGACGTCGGGGCGCTGATCGAGGAGGCGGAGGCGCTGCGGGCGCCGTTCACCGGCGTGTTCCGGCTCGGGGTGATCCCGACGGTGGCGCCGTATCTGCTGCCCACCGTCCTGCGGCAGGTCCGCGCCCGCTATCCGCACCTGGACCTCCAGGTGCACGAGGAGCAGACCGCGAGCCTGCTGGAAGGGCTGGCCGCCGGCCGGCTGGACCTGCTGCTCCTCGCCGTGTCACCGCCGGCGGCGAAGGAGCCCCCGGCGGCGAGTGCGTCTCCGGCAGCGGTGCCTTCCCCGGCCGCGCGCGGGTCCGGGCGGGGGTATTCGTACGGGGCGCCGGGCGTGACCGAAATGCCGCTGTTCGACGAGGACTTCGTGCTCGTCACACCGACTGACCACCCGCTCGGCGGCCGGGAGCGGCTTCCCCGCACGGTCCTGCGTGAGCTGAACCTGCTGCTGCTCGACGAGGGGCACTGCCTGCGCGACCAGGCCCTCGACATCTGCCGCGAGGCGGGCCGCGCCGGAGTCGCGGCCACCACGACGGCGGCGGGACTGTCCACGCTGGTGCAGCTGGTGGCGGGGGGCCTCGGCGTGACCCTGCTGCCCCGTACCGCAGTCGAGGTCGAGACCGGCCGCGCCGGCCGCCTGCGCACCGCGTGCTTCACCGACCCGGCCCCCTCCCGCCGTATCGCCCTCGCCATGCGCACGGGCGCGGCCCGCGCCGCGGAGTACGAGGAACTGGCGGCGGCCCTCCGGGAGGCGATGGCGGACCTGCCGGTACGGATCGTCCCGGACGCCGCCTGACCACCGCCCCCGCCCCGTGGTGCGGGGCGGGGGCGGGTCGGGTCACTCCGTGCGGAGGCCGTCCGGGCGCATCATGCGCAGCAGGGGCGGCAGGCTCAGCAGGGTCACCGCCAGGACGACGCCCGCACCGATGCCGGTCATCTGGAACAGGCTCGCCCAGTCCACCCGTACCGGTGTCCTGGCCATCCGCAGCAGGACCGCGCCCAGCGCGACGCCCACCGTCGCGGCCAGCGCCAGCCCCAGTCCGATCGGGACGGCCGTCTGCCACAGCACCGACAGGCTCAGCGTGCGCCGCCGGGTGCCGAAGGCGACCAGCGCCGACAGCAGCTTGCGGCGTTCGCGCAGCTGCTCCAGCTGGGAGACCAGCAGGCTCGCCCCGATCAGCACCAGGACGCAGACGGCGCCGACGAACAGGCCGGTACGGATGGACTCGTAGGCATCGGAACGCTTGGTGGCGGTCCACGTGAACATGTCCGTCAACGGGTCGATCGCGGCGGCCGTGTTGCGGACGTGCTCCATGGCGTACGGCACCGAGTCGTCGACCTCGAGGTAGAGCTCGCCGGAGAGCGCGTCCGTCACCCCCGCCGTCACCGCGCCCGGGGTCAGCAGGAAGCCACCGCGCTCACTGCCCGCAGGGTCCGGAACGGACTGGGCCTGCTTGACACCCGTGGGGACCGTCCAGCGGACGTCCTCGCCGTAGCCGGAGGCGGTCGAGGGGTCGGACACCTCGAAGTGGAGTTCCTGGCCCGGCCGGTTCAGCGCCGCGGTGCCGGTGTCGAACTCGGGGCCCGACAGCGCGAACACGTCGCCGTCACCGCACGAAGGGAGCTTCGCCACCGTGCGCAGGGTCACGCAGTCGGCGACGGTCACGGCGGCGGTTTCGCCCGGCTCCTGCTCCCAGGGCCGGTCGGCGACGTAGCCGTGGGACACCGCGTAGACCTTGCTCACCCCCTTGGTGTCCGACAGCTTCTCCGCGGCGGGGGCGAGTTCCTGGCCGTCCGGCAGCCTCACCTGCGCCTGGGCCAGCGACACGTCGAGCCCGGTGTCCTCGGTGTAGTCGCCCTCGACGCCGACGAACAGCATCTGGAGCGCGATCGCGCCGGCCACCGCCACCGCGATCCCGTTGACCGTCCGGGCCGCCATGCCGCTGCTGAGCTGAAGCCGGCGTACCGCCAGTTGCCACGACAGGCTGCCCCGGCCGAGCCGGAAGACGACGGTCTCCACGATCCACGGCAGCAGCGCGGTGACCCCGATGAGCAGCAGCAGGACGCCACCGGCGACCAGGTACTCGTTGAACTCCCCGTTCTCGCGGCCCTGTCCGACCATGGGGTAGAGCATCGCGATCCCGGCCAGCGGCAGCAGCAGCCGCCACCACAGCCGGCGTCGGGCCGGTCGTGCCGTGCGGACCACACCCAGCGGCTCGATGACGACCCCGCGCAGCGCGAGCAGCGTCACCAGCACCGCGGCGGCCGGAACCGCCACCGCGACCAGCAGTGCCAGCAGCGGCGAAGGGGTCAGATAGCTCGGGAACACGCTGACGCCGAACACCTCGAAGGAGGCGGCGACCTCCCGTCCGATCAGGAAGAAGACCGTACCGAGGGCCAGCCCGAGCAGCGACCCGGCGAGCGCCTCGCCCGCCGCGATCCGCCGGGTGGCCGAGGCGTCGGAACCGATCAACCGCAGCGCTGCCAGCCTGCGGTCGCGCCGTTCGCCGCCGAACCGTACGGCGGTCGCGATGAACACGGCGACCGGCGTCAGCAGCACCACGAAGACGACCAGGACCAGCAGCGTGATCACCGGGTCGGTCTCTTCCTCGGAGACCTGCCCGTCAGGGGTGCCGAAGAAGTCGAGGCGCACCGTCGATGAGTTGATCTCTCCGGCGAGTTCCGTGCCGCCCGTGTAGTAGGCGAGCTCCTGCGAACCGACGAGCCCCTGCTCGCCGATCGTCCCCGTGATGTCGTACGGCAGCCGCTCACGCAGCAGGCCCGTGTCGTCCGACGCGAGCAGGTCCTTCAGGGCAGGGGAGACGATCATCTCGCCGACCGCAGGGAACTCGCCCAGACCCGGCGGCAGGGGGGCCTTCGGGCCTTCCGGCTCCATCCGCCGGCCGCGGATGTGCTGGTCGCGGAAGTAGGTGTCGGTGCGCGCGACGAGCAGCGTGTCGTCGGCCTTGGGCAGGACCTCCCCGCTGAACGGCCAGTCGAGCCGGGCCTCCTCCCGCCGGTCCCGCTCCGCCAGTACGCCGGGCAGCGCGGCGGTGAGCAGCAGCAGCGCCACCCCGAGGCCGACGCCGACGCCGGTGAGCAGGGCCCGGACCCATCCCTCACGCCCGCCGGCCAAGGCGAACCGCAGGCCCATGCCCAGGTCCCGGGCCACGGCCCGGAGCTTCGACTCGGCGCGGGCGGTGGGGGGTCGTACCTCCGTCCCGCTCATACGGCGTGCTCCATGTCCCGGGACTTGCCGTCGCGCACGACGATCTCGCGGTCGGAGTACGCGGCGACCCGCGCCTCGTGCGTGACGAGAACGACGGCGGCGTTGGTGGACCGCGCGGCGTCGGTGAGCAGTTCCATCACGTGTTCGCCGTTGAGCGAGTCCAGCGCGCCGGTCGGCTCGTCGGCGAACAGCACCCGCGGACCGGTGACCAGCGACCTGGCCACGGCGACCCGCTGGCCCTGACCACCGGAGACCTCACCGGGCCGCTTCTTGCGTACGTCGTCCACCTCGAGGCGCTCGAGCCAGGACAGGGCGGCCCGCTCGGCCTCCTTGCGGGGTGTGCCGTTCAGCCGCATCGGCAGGGCGACGTTCTCCACGCAGGTCAGCTCCGGAACGAGCTGACCGAACTGGAAGACGAAGCCGAACTCCGAGCGCCTGAGCCTGCTGCGCTCGGAGTCGTTCATCGCGGTCAGTTCGCGCCCGTCGTAGGTGATGGAGCCGGAGTCGGGGGTGACGATCCCGGCGAGGCAGTGCAGCAGGGTCGACTTGCCCGACCCGGAGGGGCCCATCACGGCGACGACCTCGCCGGGGTGGATGGAGAACGCGGCGCCGTCCAGCGCGGTGGTCGGGCCGTACGCCTTGCGCAGGTCCCGGGCGGCGAGCAGGGATCCGGCGGGGATCGTCATCGGGGTGTGACCGCCTCACGGAGCTTGTCGAGGCGCGCCGCGGTGAGCTCCAGCCAGCGCAGATCGGCCTCGAGGTGGAAAAGGGCGTGGTCGCAGATGAGCTGGTCGGCCAGGTCGCCCTGGCGTTTGCGCTCGGTGAGGACGCGCATGCCGCGCAGATGCTCGGAACGCTGCGTGTCGAGGATGTCGGCGGCGTCGCGGCTGGTGAGCAGCGCGAGGACCACCTTGGTGTAGAGCGTCGACTGGAGGTACGGCTCCGGCTTCTCCGGTGTGGCGAGCCAGCGCGCGACGTCGGTGACGCCGGCCTCGGTGATCGCGTACCGCTTGCGCTCGGGGCCGTCGCCGGCCTCGATGCCGTCGACTTCGACGAGCCCGTTCTTCAGCAGGCGGGACATCGTCGAGTAGACCTGGCCGTAGTGCAGCGGCCGGTCGTGGCCGAACGTCGCGTCGAAGGTCCGCTTCAGGTCGTAACCGTGGCGGGGGCCGGACTCCAGGAGCCCGAGAAGGGTGTGACCGATGGACATGCGGAGGACTCTACACACGGTGTATACGCTCCGTGTATACATCGCGTGTGCAGAGCGCCGGGGAGGGTGCGGGGGTGGGGGCGGAAGCCCAGGTGGGAGTCCATTGTCACGGTTCTGTCACTGGGGTGCCGTGGGTCCGGGCGGGGCGTCGCCGGGGGGCTGGGCGGGCGGCTGTGCGCCGGGGGGCCGGGCCGGTGGGCGGCCTCGGCGGGGGAGGGGGCCCGCCTCGCCGGGGAGGCGGCCCGCCTCCGCGAGGGCGCGGCGCAGCAGGAACTCGATCTGCGCGTTGGCCGAGCGCAGCTCGTCGTTCGCCCACCGCGCCAGCGCCTCGTACACCAACGGGTCCAGCCGCAGCAGCACCTGCTTGCGCTGCTGCTGCGGCCTGCGCCGAGGGGCCTTGCCCTCGGAGGGGTCAAAGGGGGTGGTCACTGGTAGAGGGACCCCGTGTTGAGGACCGGCTGTACGGCGCGGTCGCCGCAGAGCACCACCATCAGGTTGGACACCATCGCGGCCTTGCGCTCGGGGTCCAGCTCCACGATGTCGTGCTCGGTGATCCGGGCCAGCGCCGTCTCGACCATGCCCACGGCGCCCTCCACGATCAGCTGCCGGGCCGCCACCACCGCGCCCGCCTGCTGCCGCTGGAGCATCGCCGAGGCGATCTCGGGCGCGTAGGCGAGGTGGGTGAAGCGGGACTCGATGATCTCGACACCGGCCGCCTCCACCCGGGCGCGCAGCTCGACCGCGAGCTTCTCGGTGATCTCCTCGGCGTTGCCGCGCAGCGAGAGGCCGTCCTCCTCGTGGGCGTCGTAGGGGTACTCGATGGCGATGTGCCGGACGGCGGCCTCGGTCTGGGTGGAGACGAACTCGACGTAGTCGTCCACCTCGAAGGTGGCCTGCGCGGTGTCCTCCACCCGCCACACCACGACCGAGGCGAGCTCGATGGGGTTGCCGTAGGCGTCGTTCACCTTGAGGACCGCGGTCTCGTGGTTGCGTACGCGGGTCGAGATCTTGGTGCGCGAGGTGAAGGGGTTCACCCAGCGCAGGCCGTCCTGCCGGATCGTGCCCCGGTACCGCCCGAAGAGCTGGACCACGCGGGCCTCGCCCGGCGCCACCATGTTCAGCCCGCACATCGCGAGGAACGCGGCTATGGAGATCAGGATGCCGCTGATGATCAGCAGGGCCTTCAGTCCGTCCCCGGTGACCGCCGTGGCGCTGACGGCCAGTCCGACGCCGAGCAGCAGTCCGGCCAGACCGAGGAACAGGGCCAGTCCGCCGCCGATGCTGTGCGCCGCCTTCTCCCGTACGCGTGGTGCCGGCATCTCCGGCAGCACGGCCGTGACCTGCGCGTCATGTGTGGACATGGGTGATCCCCCGCCTTTCGGGGCGCCCGCCGCACGGTCTTCGTACCGCTAGCGCCTGCCTATCTAAGTGATATCACTTTAGCGGGTCACGGCAACCTTGGCCACCCTTCGCACGTCGGTTCCAGTGGGGCGGGTGCTGATTGTCACGTCCGTAAAGACCGGATCGGCGGCCGTTTGTCATACCTCTCGGTGTTAGCTTGCGGAGTTGACCTGAGCGGCGAATTTGTGTGGCAGTCGCGCACACATGAACGAAGCGGAGCAGAGCGGACCCATGGGACGAGCGGAAGAACGACGCGCACGACAGCGCGGGGGGCACCGTGTGGCATCCGGGGGCCGTTCGTCGGGCGGGCAGGGCCAGGGGCGGATACGCCGCCTGTTCACCTGGAGGAAGATCCTCGGCACGTTCTTCGGGCTCTGCCTGCTCGGCATGGGCGCCTTCATCGTGCTGTACATGGTGATCGACATCCCCGAGGGGAACGCCGACGCCCAGGAGCAGAGCAACGTCTACAAGTACAGCGACGGCTTGATCATGGCCCGCGACGGCAAGGTCAACCGTGAGGTCGTCGAGCTGGCGCAGGTCCCCAAGTCGGTCCAGCGGGCCTTCGTCGCCGCCGAGAACAAGACGTTCTACAAGGACGCCGGCGTCGATCTCAAGGGCACCGCGCGCGGTGTGCTGAACACCCTCTCCGGCAAGGGCGCGCAGGGCGGTTCGACGATCACCCAGCAGTACGTGAAGAACTACTACCTGACCCAGGACCAGACGGTCTCCCGCAAGCTCAAGGAACTCGTCATCTCCCTGAAGCTGGACCAGGAGAAGTCCAAGGACTACATCCTCGCCGGCTACATGAACACCAGCTACTACGGCCGCGGAGCCTACGGTGTCCAGGCCGCCGCGCAGGCCTACTACGGCGTCGACAGCGAGGAGCTCACGGTCGAGCAGGGCGCCTACCTCGCCGCGCTCCTCCAGGCACCGAGCCAGTACGACTGGGCGGTGGCCTCGGAGAACGGCAAGAAGCTGGTCAAGAACCGCTGGAACTACGTGCTGGACAACATGGTCGAGCAGGGCTGGCTGGACGGCTCCGAGCGGTCCGGCATGAAGTTCCCGGTGCCGGAGGCCCCCAAGGGCAACCCGGGCATGGCGGGCCAGACCGGCTACCTGGTGGAGGCGGCCAACAGCGCCCTGAAGAGGCAGCTGGTCGCCGAGGGCGCCGTCGAGGACGCCAAGCAGGCCGACGCCCTGGTGGACCTCGGCGGCTGGACCATCACGCTCAACATCGACAAGAAGAAGCAGACGGCGCTGGAGAAGGCCGTCAAGACCCAGCTCACCGACAAGCTGGACCCGAAGGAACGCAAGGTCGACGCCGACGTCCAGGCCGGCGCCGTGTCCGTGGACGCGAAGACGGGCGCGGTCGTGGCGATGTATGGCGGCGTGGACTACCTCAAGCACTACATGAACAACGCCACCCGCGCCGACTACCAGCCCGCCTCCACCTTCAAGCCGGTGATCCTGGCCGCCGCCGTCGAGGAGCAGGCCGAGACCCAGGACGGCGAGCCGATCACGGCCAACACCGTCTACGACGGCACCAGCAAGCGCCCCGTCGAGGAGAACGGCAGGAAGGTCGGGTTCGCCCCGGAGAACCAGGGCGACGTCGACTACGGCGACATCACCGTCCAGACGGCCATGAACAAGTCCGTCAACTCCGTCTTCGCGCAGATGGGCGTCGACATCGGCATGCCGAAGGTGATGGAGACCGCCGGCAAGCTCGGCATGGACGTCGAGAAGCTGGAGGCGGTGCCCGCCCAGACCCTGGGCTCCATGGGCGCGAGCCCGCTGGAGATGGCCGGCGTCTACGCCACCCTCGACAACCACGGCAAGAAGACCACCCCGACGATCCTCAAGTCGGCGGAGCACCTCGACCGCACCGTCACCGTCCCGGACGCGGTCGGCGAACAGGTCATCAGCCGCGAGGCCGCCGACACCGTGACCTCGGTCCTGACCGGCGTGGTCGACGACGGAACGGCCCGCGCGGCCGTCCGGGACCACCCGCTGCGCGGCGGTCAGCAGGTCGCCGGCAAGACCGGCACCTCCGACAACAACCTGTCGGCGTGGTTCGCCGGCTACACCCCCGACCTGGTCACCGCGGTCGGCCTGTTCGGCGAGGATGACAAGCCCCCGCACAAGCAGGTCGAGATGTACGGCGCGGGCGGCGAGACCCGGGGGGTCAACGGCGGTGGCTTCCCGGCGCAGATCTGGTCGGCGTACACCTTCGGCGTGATGGAGAAGACCAGCAGGTTCGACCTGGAGACCAGCCAGGGCGCGGCCGTCAAGCCGCCCCCGTCGCCGTCGTCCTCCAGCCCGACGCCGTCGGACACGCCGACCGAGGAGCCGACGACCGAGGCGCCCACCACCGAGCCCCCGACCGAGGAGCCGACCACCCAGGAGCCCACCACCGAGCCCCCGACCGAGGAGCCGACGACCACGCCGCCGACGACTCCCCCCTTCACCCCGCCGACGATCGAGCCCCCGGAGGAGCCGGGCAAGCCGACGGACCGCGCGGAGGAGTAGGCGGGGCGACGAAGAGGTGGGGGCGCCCGGTGTTGTCACCGGGCGCCCCCACCTCTTCGTGTCCTACGGCCGTCGTTCAGCCGCCGTGGTTCAGTTCGAACCACACCACCTTGCCCGTGCTCAACCGGGTCGCGCCCCAGCGCCGGGCCAGCCGGTTGACCAGGTACAGGCCGCGTCCGCCCTCGTCCGTGGCGCGCGCCTGCCGGAGCCGGGGCAGCTGCGGCACGTCGTCACCGACCTCGCAGCGCAGGACGTCCGTACGCAGCAGCCGCAGCGTCACCGGCCGGGAGGCGTACCGCACCGCGTTGGTCACCACCTCGCTGACCAGCAGCTCCACCGAATCGGTCAGCTCCTCCAGGCCCCACCGGGACAGCGCCTTGCGGGCCAGCCGGCGGGCCCGGCCGGGAGCGGCGTCCTCCGGCTCCAGGAACCAGTACGCCACATCGCTCGGCGCGATCCCGTCGAAGCGGGCGGCGAGCAGCGCGATGTCGTCGTCCCGGTCGCCCGGACCGAGCATGTCGAGCACCTCGTCGCACAACGCCTCCAGCGGCGGCGGATGATCCGGGCCGGTCAGCTGCGCGGTCGCGGCGAGCTTGTCGCGCAACTGGTCGATGCCGGTCCACACGTCCCGCAGCCGGGACTCGACCAGCCCGTCGGTGTAGAGCAGCAGCGTCGCCCCGGCGGGTGCCTCCAGCTCCACGGCCTCGAAGTCCACGCCGCCGACCCCGATCGGGGCGCCCGCGGGCACCCGCAGCACCTCGGCCCGGCCGCCCAGGGGCAGCAGAATGGGCGGCGGATGACCGGCGTTGGCGATGGTGATGCGGTGTGCGACCGGGTCGTACACCGCGTACAGGCAGGTCGCCATGCGGTCCGCGCCGAGCCGCTGCGCCTGCTCGTCCAGGTGGTGCAGCACCTCCTGCGGGGGCAGGTCGAGCCCGGCCAGGGTCTGGGCGGTGGTGCGCAGTTGGCCCATGATCGCGGCGGAGGTCATGGAGTGCCCCATGACGTCGCCGACCACCAGCGCGACCCTGCTGCCGGGCAACGGGATGGCGTCGTACCAGTCACCGCCCACCCGCGCGGTCTCCGCGGCCGGCAGATAACGGGAGGCCAGCCGCACACCCGTGCAGCGCGGCAGGTTCTCCGGCAGCATGGTGCGCTGCAACTCGTCGGCGATGTACGCCTCCCGCCCGTACAACACCGCCTTGTCGATGCCGAGGGCGCTGTGCGTGGCGAGTTGGGCGGCGACCAGCAGGTCGTCGGCCTCGAAGGCGGTGCGCTCGGGGCCGCGCAGGAACAGGGCCGCGCCGATGACCCGGCGCCGACCGCGCAGCGGCGCGAGGATCGCCCGCTGCCCGTCGGGCACGGCCGACCCGCCCTCCTCGCCGAGGAGTTCGGGCAGCGCGGCCCGGGCGGCGGGCGCGTCCGTGAACACCGGCCGTACGCCACGCAGCACTTCGGCGAGCGCACTGCCGGGCCGCACCGTGCACCGCTCCGCGCCGACCGTGTCCAGCACGGACGGCTCGGGCGGGACGGCCGGCACGAACCCGTTCTCGGTGTCGCGGGCGACCGGGATCCGGTCGCTGCGGCGCAGCCGCAGCACCAGCGGGCCGGTGGGCCGCTCGTCGCCGACCGGCAGCGGTTCGCGCAGATAGACCAGGATCGTGTCGGCGAAGGTGGGCACGGTGGCCCGGCACAGCCCCATGACGATCTCTTCGAGATCGATACCGCGGGCGATCCGCCGGGTCGCGGCGCCGACGAACCTCAGCCGGTCCCCGTCCCGTCGCATCGGCGTGGGCCGCCCGGGCGCCGTCACCTGCCCGGTGCGGCGCTCCGGGCCGTCGGGAAGCCGCGCGGAGCGGTCCTGCGGCGGGGGGGTCTGGGCCGGCCCGTCCGATGCCGGGCCGACCGGCGCGTCGGGCTTGTGGCCCTGCGCTGCGGGCTCTCCGGCCGGCTGGAGCGGGATGCCCTCGGGCGCGGGCCGGGGCCGGTGCGCGTCCGGTTCGGCGTCCTGCCCGGCGCCCGGCTGGGAGTGCTCGGCGCCGGGTCCGCCCGCCGGACCCGCCGCCGACGCCGACGACGATGCGGCGGGCGGTGCTGACGACGATGTCACGCCCGGCCCGTGAGCCGGTGTCGAGGCGGGCAGGAGCGCCCCGCGGGCATCCGCGGGGGTGACGCCCGGTTCCGGGCGCTCGTAGGAGGTCGGCTGCTCCGTCACGCGTGTCGAGTCCATCCGTCCGGGGCCATGTCCCTGTCCTCGTAGTCCTCGTGGTCCTCGTGGTCCTCGTAGTCCTTGTGGTCCTCGTAGCGCTCGTTGTGATCGGGGTACACGGGGTACACGGGGCACTCGTACTCCCGCCTGCCCCGCGGGTGCGAGGGCAGGGGCGTACGCCGTGCGCGCGGTACGTCCCGCCGGAACTCCGATACCCGGATCGTGTGTCCCCGGAACGGAGTTCCCGCGTGGTCAGAGGTTGTTCCCGTGCCGCCTGCCGACCGTCCCCGGCGCGCACCGGTGGTGCCGTACCCCTCGCTCACGTCCTGCCGCCCCTCGGTGACGTCCGGTCAAGCCCAGCGCGTGTTACGGAAGTTGCTGCCGCCCCGTGCCTTGCGGAGGACGATCCTACGTTTCTTGCCCCGGGGTGCATCAAGAGTCTCATGACGACAGATGCGCGGGAGTGCGGTCCCAGTCCGGTGGCAGTGACGGTACCGTCCAGGCCGGGTCCGGGCGCCAGTTCTGCCAGCCGTCCGAGAACGGCGCACCCCACCGGGCGATCACGTCCACCGCGTCCCGGCCGGCCTTGCGCACCCTTCCGGCCAGGGCGGCGTCCACGAGGCCGTCCCGCTGGGCCTGTGCGAACTCGTCCTCGTCACGCCAGTGCCAACTGCGGTCAGGATGTACGGAGATGTCCAGGAAGTGGTCCTCGGAGTCCACCCCGCCCGCCCAGCGGGCCAGCGGCTCCTCCAGGTTCACGTACCAGTTCTTGAACCGCCAGCCCGCATCCCAGAACAGCCACACCGACCAGGGGTCGCCGGGCCGGGCCAGCTTCAGCACACCGGTCCCGGACCAGCGGTCGTGCCGCACCGTACGGGGCTTGGTGTACCGGGTCGGGAGCGGCTCCCGGTGCACGGGCGTACCGTCGGCGAGCACCGGCTTCACACACTCGGTGCCGGGCGCCATCCACACGGCGAGCAGTTCGGGATCGTCGCGTACGACCGTGACGGGGCGCGCGATGTGAATGTGCGCGCCGCCGTTCTCCCGGTAACGCCACAGCACCTGCGTCCCGGGAGCCCAGTGGCCCCCGGGACCGCCGGAGCCCTTCGGGGGGCTCGCCGCGGCGCCCGCCGCTCCGTCTCCGTGCCGTGGGCCGCCCGCTTTCCCGCGTCCTGTCGCTCCGCCCTCTGTCATGGGCAGATATTAGGTGCCCATGGCACCCGACGCTGCGGTCCCCGTCACGGTTCACCCGTGCGGCACGGGGGGACGTGACGGGGACACACATCTGAGTCGCACGGGTTCAGGGGCGCGTCATCCGCAGGACGTCCAGGGCCTCGTCGAGCTGCTCCAGGGTGAGGTCGCCGCGCTCGACGTACCCGCTCTCCAGGACCACCTGGCGGATGGTCCTCCGCTCCGCCAGCGCCTTCTTGGCGACCTTCGCGGCCTCCTCGTAGCCGATGTACCTGTTGAGCGGGGTGACCACGGAGGGGGAGGACTCGGCGTACTCGCGGGCCCGCTCGCGGTCGGCGACGATCCCGTCGACGGTACGGTCGGCGAGCAGCCGGGAGGCGTTGGCGAGCAGCCGGATCG
The DNA here is from genome assembly GCF_054061295.1 of Streptomyces sp. TE5632. NCBI lineage: Bacteria > Bacillati > Actinomycetota > Actinomycetes > Kitasatosporales > Streptomycetaceae > Streptomyces > Streptomyces sp. TE5632. Next base: position 3,615,475 of record NZ_JBSSEA010000003.1, read on the forward strand.
ACTCCAGGACGTTCTTCGCGATGACGGGCAGCATCACGTTGAGTTCGAAGTTGCCGGAGGCGCCCGCGGTGGCGACCGCCGCGTCGTTGCCCATGACCTGCGCGCAGACCATGAGGACGGCCTCCGGGACGACCGGGTTGACCTTGCCGGGCATGATCGAGGAGCCGGGCTGCAGATCGGGCAGGGCGATCTCGGCGAGGCCGGTGCGGGGACCGGAGGCCATCCAGCGCAGATCGTTGGTGATCTTCGTCAGCCCGACCGCGATCGTGCGCAGCTGACCGCTGGTCTCCACGATCCCGTCCCGGGCGCCCTGCGCCTCGAAGTGGTCGCGGGCCTCGGTCAGCGGCAGCCCGGTGACCCGGGCGACCTCCTCGATGACGGCGGCCGAGAACCCGGGCGGGGTGTTGATGCCGGTGCCGACGGCGGTCCCGCCGAGGGGCAGCTCGGCCAGCCGGGGCAGGGAGGCGTGCAGCCGCTCCACCCCGTACCGCACCTGGGCGGCGTACCCGCCGAACTCCTGTCCCAGCGTCACGGGCGTGGCGTCCATGAGGTGCGTCCGCCCGGACTTCACCACGTCGGCGAACTCCTCGGCCTTGCGCTCCAGGGAGGCCGCGAGGTGCTCCAGGGCCGGCACGAGGTCCCGGATGACGGCGGCGGTGGCGGCGATGTGGATCGAGGACGGGAAGACGTCGTTGGACGACTGGGAGGCGTTGACGTGGTCGTTGGGGTGCACGGCCCGCCCGAGCCGCTCGGTCGCCAGGGTGGCGATGACCTCGTTGGTGTTCATGTTGGACGAGGTGCCCGAGCCCGTCTGGAACACGTCGACCGGGAAGTGCTCGTCCCACGTGCCCTCGGCGACCTCCCCGGCCGCCGCGCCGATCGCCTCGGCGATGTCCTCGTCCAGCACCCCGAGGTCCGCGTTCACCTTCGCGGCGGCGCCCTTGATCCGGGCGAGGGCCTCGATGTGGGCGCGTTCGATGCGCTGCCCGGAGACGGGGAAGTTCTCCACGGCCCGCTGAGTCTGCGCCCGCCACTTGGCGTCGGCCGGTACCTTCACCTCCCCCATGGAGTCGTGCTCGACGCGGTAGTGCCGGTTGTCGTCCGTGGTCGTCATCGTCATACCTCCGAAGGTCCACAGCGGTGGTGCGGGCCGGGTGTATTCCTGACGGCCCCTTGCCAGCATCGCGCGCGGGTACCCGGAACGGGCTCCGCCCCGCCGCGAGGGGGCGGCGGGGCGGAGCACCACGTGCAGGCCGGCACCGGCCAGGTGCCCGAAGGCACACGTCGTCGGTCAGGAGGCCCGTCCGCGGGGACGCGCTCTCACCGGCCGCGGGGAGACGGCCACCCGGCGGTGTCCCGGCTTCAGGAGACGGCCTGCTGCCAGAGGGTGTGGGCGATGCCGTCGGCCGCGCGGTTCAGGCCGGTGGTGTTGATGTTGGTGAGGGTGTCGCAGGACCGGTGGTAGCAGGGGTCGTAGGCGGAACCGGCCGTGCCGCCCCATTTGGCGGCCTGCGCGGACGTCTTGCGGGCACTGGCGCCCATCGCGTAGCCGGAGGTGGGGATGCCGGCCTGCTCGAAGGGGTAGTCGTCGCTGCGCCCCGCGCCCTCGGTGTTCTCCTCGGGTTGCAGGCCCAGCGAGTCCCAGTACGCCTTCATCGGCGCGGCGGCCGACGAGGTGATGCGGTTGATGAAGTAGCCGCCGTTGGTCGAGGCGACCATGTCGAAGTTGTAGTACGCCCGGATCTGGGAGCGCTGGGTGGAGGACAGCGAACGGACGTAGAACTTCGAGCCGTTGAGGCCCTGCTCCTCGTCGGTCCACCAGGCGAAGCGGACCCGGTTGCGCATGGCCGGGTTCTGCTGGGCCAGGGTCAGGGCGTTCTCCAGGAGTGCGGCCGATCCGGAACCGTTGTCGTTCATGCCGGGGCCCGCCGAGACGCCGTCGAGGTGGGCGCCGAACATGTACACGTTGTTCGCGTCGCCCCGCGGCCACTCGGCGATCAGGTTGGGGCCCGCTCCGCTGGTGCAGCCGGAGGTGCAGGGCTGCTCGGTGACGGTGTAACCGGCCGCCTGCAGCCTGCCCTTCACGTAGGCGACGGAGTCGCGGTACCCCTGGGTGGTGGAGCGGCGGTTGCCGCCGTTGCGGCCGGCGATGGCGCTGAGCTCGCTCAGGTGCGCCCGCACCTTCGTCACGTCGACGTCGGGCGCGGCGAGCGCGGCCGCGGCGAGGGCGGACCGGCTCGTGTCCGCGGGAGCGGCGGCCGCGGCGGGGAGTGTTCCGCAGCCGAGCACGACGGCGAGGGAGAAGCTCGCCACGGCGAATCGTCGTCTCACACTGTCTCCTTAGGGAGGTGGCCGTGGGGTGGCCACACGGAGTCCGACATTGCATGGGCATGTCAGATTGGCGAGAAGACTCACAGCGGAAGTTGAGGGAGTCAACGGAAACGGGGCCCGCGCGGGCAGGTTGTCCAAAAAAGGAACACAGCGTCCGCTATCCGGGCGTGCGGAAACCCCGCAGCAGCCCTCACGGGCACTTCCGAGCCGGGGACTGCCGTGAGGGCACGGTCGGTGTCGAGCCGACCCGGTCGGTCGAGGGTGAACTGCGGGCGGTGGGCCGCCCCGGCCCGGCCGGTGTTCGAGGACGGGACCCGCTCAGGGTCGGAGGGGGACCGGGGCACGGCCTCGGAGACGCGAAGGGGGGCGGCGGGAGCCGAAGTCCTCGACCGCCGCCCCCCCCCGGGGACGCTACGCCAGCCCCGGCCCCCGCACCGGGATCGTCGTGAACGTCGGGGCCGGCGCCGGGTCCTGGAAGAAGTCGTTGCCCTTGTCGTCGACGACCACGAACGCCGGGAAGTCCTCGACCTCGATCTTCCAGACCGCCTCCATGCCGAGCTCCTCGTACTCCAGGACCTCGACCTTCTTGATGCAGTCCTGGGCGAGCCGGGCGGCCGGGCCGCCGATCGAGCCGAGGTAGAAGCCGCCGTGCGCCTCGCACGCGTCGGTGACCTGCTTGCTGCGGTTGCCCTTGGCCAGCATCACCTTGGAGCCGCCGGCCGCCTGGAACTGCTCGACGTAGGAGTCCATGCGCCCGGCCGTCGTCGGGCCGAAGGAGCCGGACGCGTAGCCCTCGGGCGTCTTGGCCGGACCGGCGTAGTACACCGGGTGGTCCTTGAGGTACTGCGGCATCCCCTCGCCCGCGTCCAGCCGCTCCTTGATCTTGGCGTGCGCGATGTCGCGGGCCACCACCAGCGGGCCGGTGAGCGAAAGCCGGGTCTTGACCGGGTACTTGGTGAGCTCCGCCAGGATGGCGTCCATCGGCTGGTTCAGGTCGACCTTGACGACGTCGCCGTCCGACTCCAGCTGCTCGTCCGTGGTCTCGGGCAGGAACCGCGCGGGGTCCTTCTCCAGCTGCTCCAGGAAGACGCCCTCGGCGGTGATCTTCGCGACGGCCTGGCGGTCGGCGGAGCAGGAGACGGCGATGGCGACCGGGCAGGACGCGCCGTGCCGCGGCAGGCGGACCACGCGGACGTCGTGGCAGAAGTACTTGCCGCCGAACTGCGCGCCGATGCCGATCCTCTGCGTCAGTTCGAAGACCTTCTCCTCCAGCTCCTTGTCCCGGAAGCCGTGGCCCAGCGGGGAGCCCTCGGTGGGGATCTCGTCGAGGTAGTGCGCGGAGGCGTACTTCGCGGTCTTCAGCGCGTACTCGGCGGACGTACCGCCGACGACGATCGCCAGGTGGTACGGCGGGCAGGCGGCCGTGCCGAGCGAACGGATCTTCTCCTCCAGGAACTTCATCATGGAGGCCTCGTTCAGGACGGCCTTGGTCTCCTGGTAGAGGAAGCTCTTGTTGGCGGAGCCGCCGCCCTTGGCCATGAACAGGAACTTGTAGGCGTCGCCGTCGGTGGCGTAGAGCTCGATCTGGGCGGGGAGGTTGGAGCCGGTGTTCTTCTCCTCCCACATGGTCAGCGGTGCCATCTGGGAGTAGCGCAGGTTGAGCTTCTGGTAGGCGTCGTAGATGCCCCGGGACAGGGCCTCCTCGTCGCCGCCCTCGGTGAGGACGTTCTGGCCGCGCTTGCCCATGACGATCGCGGTGCCGGTGTCCTGGCACATGGGGAGCACGCCGGCCGCCGCGATGTTGGCGTTCTTCAGCAGGTCCAGGGCGACGAACTTGTCGTTGGACGAGGCCTCGGGGTCGTCGATGATGCGGCGCAGCTGGGTGAGGTGCGCGGGGCGCAGGTAGTGCTGGATGTCGCGGATGGCCTCTTCGGCGAGCTTGCGCAGCGCCTGGGGCTCCACCTTGAGGAAGGTCCGCCCGTCGGCCTCGAAGGTGGAGACACCTTCGGAGGTCACCAGCCGGTAGGGGGTGGTGTCCTCTCCCATGGGGAGCAGATCGGCGTACTCGAACTCAGGCATCTCGCCCATTCCTCACTCGACAGACGGCCGCCCGCCTCCGTTGGCGGGCGCTCACCAGCGTATGGCCTGTCGCCGCGGGTGAGCTTGTGAGGTTGTCCTCAGTGGTTTCCGGAGTTCCCGACGGGTTCGCGGACGGGTTCTCACGCGGGGGCGCGGAGGGCGGGGGGTCGCGGAGGTCGCGGGGCGGGTTTCCGGCGGGTTCCGGACTCGTTCACGAGTAGTTCCCGACAGGGGCTAGTCGCGATCTATCGCGTTTGGGTACGCTGCTGCCGTGGACCTTCAGAAGCACGCCCAGCCCCGGGACGGCGCCGCGCCGGCCGCCGACCTGCGCGTCTCGGACGCGGACCGTGACCGCATCGCCGACCTCCTGCGCGAGGCCCTCGCGGAGGGCCGGCTGACCGCCGACGAGCACGCGGAGCGTGTCGAGGGCGTGCTGGCCGCCAAGACGGCCGGGGAGCTCGAGGTGTTCGTCCGGGACCTGCCGGCCGCCCATCAGGGGCGCGCGGTCCACGCCTCGGCGCCGAGCCGCCCCACCGCCGGCGCCATCCCGGTGGACCCCGACGAGAACGTGGTGGCGGTCTTCAGTTCCGCCACCCGCAAGGGTCGCTGGCGGGCCGGCCGCCGCATCCATGTGTACGCGATCTTCGGCAACGTCGAGATAGACCTCAGCGAGGCGCTCTTCGACCACCAGCAGGTCGTGATCAAGGTCTTCTCGGTCTTCGGCAACGTCGAGGTCCGCGTCCCGCAGAACGTGTCGCTGCGCGGCATGGGCGGTGGCGTGCTCGGCAACTTCGAGATCGCCTCGCTGGACGCGGAGGACCCCGAGGCCCCGGTGGTCTACGTGGACGGCTGGGCGGTGCTGGGCAATGTCGAGGCGCAGCCCAAGCGGGGCAAGCTGGTGGCGGACATCCTCGACCGGGTGCAGCGCTCGGTGGACAAGCGCAAGGGGCTGGACCGCTGACATCCTGACGCTCCGGCGCTCGTACGGCGGGGGTGGGCGGAGGCGCGGCGTCCGCGGATCGCGGAGGCGGTCCGTGCCGAATTCCGGTGCGAGAAGCGGCGGTTCGGAACTCAGTGCATAGGCGTGCGCACAGCGGGTAGGCCTTGCTGCATCGTCTCTCGCTCGCGAAGCCGTCGTCAGGAGTAGACCCGTGCCGCAACCGCCGCATTCGTCCCTGCAGGTAGCTGCCGTTCCGGCCCGGCGGGTGCCGACGCGAGACAGGGATCAGGAAGCGCCCTGGCACACCGAGGCGGTGTGCCGGCGTGACGAGGCAGGACTGTTCTTCGCCCCCTCGAAGGAACCCACGGCCGCCCGGCTCTCCCGCGAGGAGGCCGCCAAGCGGGTCTGTGGCCGCTGCCCGGTGATGGTCGAGTGCCGGGAGCACGCCCTGCTCCAGCCCGAGCCCTACGGAGTCTGGGGCGGCCTGACCGCCGCCGAGCGCCGGGTGGTCCTGGCCCGGCGCCGCCGCCGCGACCTGGAACTGCAGAAGGCGGCGCGCACGACGGGATCCATAGCGGCGGCCGGCTGAGGCGCACACCGGCAGGGGTGCCCCGCCGCACCGGGGGGGAACCCCTGCCGGTGTGCTCTTCAAGGGGCGCGGAGTGCGCTTCCGCCCCGGGGTGCCTCGACAGGGGGCGCGGGGAACCGCGACGCCCGCTACGACGCGGGGCACCTCAAGGATCACCATGGATCACCGTGCGCCAGAAGGGGCGCGGGGAACCGCGCGCCCAGCCCGCCGCCAAAGCCGCACCGTTCGACGAGACCCACGGGGCCGGGAGATCCACGGACCGCACACCCGTGGGCCCCCGGCACAATCCCCGGCGGACCCTGCGGAGCTACCTCGCCCGGTCGAAATCCACCGCACTGTAGGCGCGCAGCTTGCTCAGCCGGTGCTCGGAGTCGATCCGGCGGACCGTGCCGGACTTGGAGCGCATCACGATGGAGTCGGTCGTGGCGGTCTCGGGGCGGTAGCGCACCCCGCGCAGCAGCTCGCCGTCGGTGATGCCGGTGGCCACGAAGAAGACGTTCTCCCCGGTGACCAGGTCGGCGTCGGTCAGCACCCGGTCGAGGTCGTGCCCCGCGTCGATCGCGCGCTGCCGCTCCGCGTCGTCCTGCGGCCACAGCTTGCCCTGGAGGGTGCCGCCGAGGCACTTCACGGCACAGGCCGAGATGATGCCCTCGGGGGTGCCGCCGATGCCGAGCAGCAGGTCGATGCCGGTGCCCTCGCGCAGGGCGAGGATCGAGCCGGCCACGTCGCCGTCGGAGATCAGCTTGATGCGCGCCCCGGTCTCCCGGATCTCCTTGATGATGCCGTCGTGCCGCGGCCGGTCGAGGATCACCACGGTGACGTCCTCGGGCGTGACCCGCTTGGCCTTGGCGACCCGGCGGATGTTCACGGACACCGGCGCGTCGATGTCGACGAAGTCGGCCGCCTCGGGCCCGGTGACCAGCTTGTCCATGTAGAACACCGCGGACGGGTCGAACATCGAGCCGCGTTCGGCGGCGGCGAGCACGGCGATCGCGTTGGTCATGCCCTTCGCGGTCAGCGTGGTGCCGTCGATCGGGTCGACGGCGATGTCGCACTCGGGTCCCGTCCCGTCGCCCACGCGCTCCCCGTTGAAGAGCATCGGGGCCTCGTCCTTCTCGCCTTCGCCGATGACGACGACGCCGTTCATCGAGACGGTGGAGACGAGGGTGCGCATGGCGCGTACCGCGGCACCGTCGGCGCCGTTCTTGTCGCCCCGCCCGACCCAGCGCCCCGCGGCCATCGCCGCCGCCTCGGTGACCCGGACGAGCTCCAGGGCGAGGTTGCGGTCGGGAGCTTCGGAGGGCACATCGAGCTCGGACGGCAATTGATGGTGCTCGGTCATCGGAGCGCACCTTTCTGTACGACGACGGCCGGATGAGGGTATGGGGTCGACTCTAGCGCCGGGATGACAAAATGAGCAGGGGACCCCACGGATGAGCGCGACGGGCACCTGCGACGATAGGGGCGTGGCAGGAACGAACAGCACGCAGAAATCGGCCCGGGACATGGTTCTCTCCCTGGGCCTCATCTTGCTCGCCGCGGGAGTGATCTGGCTGTTCAGCCCGCACGACGAGTCGGAGCCCGATCTCAAGCGGGTGGACTACCGGGTCGACCTGTCGACCGCGCGCCGCGCCGCCTCCTACGCGGTGGCCGCGCCCGAGGGGCTGCCCGAGGCGTGGAAGCCCACCTCCGTCCGCTTCCGGAGCGAGGACTTCGAGTCCTGGCACCTCGGCTACCGGGCCCCCGACGGGGAGTACGTGGCGGTCGAACAGTCCACCGAGAAGCCGGTGGTCTTCATCGAGGACGCGACCCAGGGCGCGGAGAAGACCGGGACCACCCAGCAGATCGACGGCAGGACCTGGACCCGGTACGAGGGCGATCACTACGACGCGCTGGTGCACGAGGACCCCGAGGGCTCGACCACGGTGGTGACGGGCACGGCCTCCTTCGACCAGCTGACGCGGATGGCCGAGGCCCTGCGCACCGGATCCGCCGACTGACCGGTTCGCGACGGCAGACATACGGCAGGACCCCCCGACACGACGTGTCGGGGGGTCCTGCCGTATGTCGCGAGGCGACGATCAGACGGTGGTGACGACCTCGTCGTACTCCAGGCGCGGGCTGCGCGGGAACCAGGCGTTCTCGCCGGGACGGCCGATGTTGACGACCATCAGCGGGGTGTGGTCGTCGTCGAGGAACTCCTTGCGGATGCCCTCGAAGTCGCAGCCGGTCATCGGTCCGGCGGCCAGACCCGCGGCACGGACGCCGACGATGAAGTAAGCGGCCTGCAGGGCGGCGTTCAGGGAGGCCTGGCCCTCCCGCATCGAGCGGTCGCCGGCGAACATGTCCTTGGCCCCGGGGAAGTGGGGGAAGAGCTGCGGCAGCTCCTCGTGGAACTCGTTGTCCGCGGAAAGGATGGCGACCAGCGGGGCGGCGGCCGTCTTGGTCGCGTTGCCCTCGGCCATGTGCTGGACGAGGCGCTCGCGGGCCTCGGGGGAGCGGACCAGGGTGACGCGCAGCGGCGACTGGTTCATGGAGGTCGGGCCGTACTTGACCAGGTCGTAGATCGCCTGAATCTGCTCGTCGGTCACCGGCTCGTCGGTGAACGTGTTGGCGGTGCGCGCCTCGCGGAACAGCAGGTCCTGGGCGGCGGGGTCAAGGACGAGAGACATGGGTGAACTTTCTGAAGGGGGGAGCGTCGGTTCCACACGATCGGTGCGAAACCGTTGACGGGGAAAACGTTACGACAGGGAAGTTCAAAGTTCAATTAAAAGCGGAGTCCGGTGATCTGTTCCACAGGAGGGTCGCTCCGGAGTGACGCACGCCACATCGGTCCGGCGAGCACTTCGCCGGCCGCCCACGGTCTTGAAGGGCAGTACACCGCCACTCGCAGAAGAACCGCCACTCACAGAAGAGAGGACCAGCCCGCCATGACCGACGCCGTCAAGGGCCCCGCCAGCTACTTCCCGTCGATCGAGAAGAAGTACGGCCGTCCGATCGCGGAGTGGAAGGAGCTGATCCGCTCCTCGCCGCTCGTCAAGCACATGGAGCTGGTCACCTGGCTCAAGGCCGAACACGGCCTGGGCCACGGCCACGCGAACGCCCTCGTCGCCCACACGCTGGCCGAGGACAACACCAAGTAGCCCCCCCGCCCGCCGGGGCGGGCGGGGGCGGGCCGGGGCGCGGGCTACAGCTCCCCGGCCCCGTTCTCCGCCCGTCCCGCTCCAGCGGTCTCCTCCGCGAGCGCCGCGTCCAGCCGGGCCCGCGCCCCGTCCAGCCGGCGCCGGCACACCTTGGCCAGCTCCTCGCCCCGCTCCCAGAGCGCGAGCGACTCCTCCAGCGTCGTACCGCCCGTCTCCAGGCGGCGCACGACCTCGATCAACTCGTCCCGCGCCTGCTCGTAACCGAGCGCCTCGGCCTCGGCCGAGGCCGCCGTCGACTGGTCCTTCTTGCTGGTCATCCGCCCACCCTACGCATCGACTCGGACTGTGAACTCACCCTCGGACACCCGTGCCCGCAACACCTCGCCGGGCTCCACCCCGCCCGGATCGCGCACCGCGTGGCCGTCGGCCCGCTGCAGCACGGCGTACCCGCGCTGGAGCGTCGCGGCGGGGGACAGGGCCACCACGCGCGCGTGCGTGTGCGTCAGCTCGGAGGCGGTCCGGTCCAGCTGGTGCCGCAGGGAGCGCCGGGCCCGGTCGAGCAGCGTCGTGACCTCCTCGGCCCGCGCGTCGACCATCCGGTGCGGATCCTCGACCGACGGCCGGGCCAGGGCATGGGCCAGCCCCCGCTCCTCCCGGTCGACGAACGCCTGGACGCAGCGCCGCGCGCGGTCGCGCAGCAGCCGCACCCGCTCGTACTCCTCACCCACGTCCGGGACGACCTTCTTGGCGGCGTCCGTCGGGGTGGAGGCCCGCACGTCGGCGACATGGTCCAGGAGCGGGCTGTCCGGCTCGTGCCCGATCGCGGAGACGACCGGCGTACGACAGGCCGCCACCGCCCGCACCAGCTGCTCGTCGGAGAACGGCAGCAGGTCCTCCACGCTGCCCCCGCCCCGCGCGACCACGATCACGTCCACCTCGTCGACCGCGTCCAGCTCCTTCACGGCCTGGACGACCTGAGGCACCGCGTGCACCCCCTGCACGGCGACGTTGCGCACCTCGAAGCGGACGGCGGGCCAGCGGCGCCGGGCGTTCTCCAGCACGTCCCGCTCGGCGGCCGAGGCGCGTCCGCAGACCAGCCCGATCAGCCGCGGCAGGAACGGCAGCGGCTTCTTCAGCTCCGGCGCGAAAAGACCCTCCCGCGCGAGGGACTTCTTCAGCTGCTCCAGCCGGGCGAGCAGTTCCCCGACCCCGACCGGCCTGATCTCGGCGGCCCGCAGCGACAGCTGCCCGCGCGGGGCGTACCACTCGGGCTTGCAGTGCACCACGACGCGCGCGCCCTCGCTCACGACGTCGGCGACGGCGTCGAACACCTGCCGGTAGCAGGTGACGCCGACGGAGACGTCGTGCGAGGCGTCCCGCAGCGTCAGGAACACCACCCCGGCGCCCGGGCGCCGCGACAACTGGGTGATCTGCCCCTCGACCCACACCGCGCCGAGCCGGTCGATCCACCCCCCGATGAGCCGCGACACCTCACCGACCGGGATGGGCGCTTCCGCAGACGTGTTGAGAGCCATGCCGCGAGAGTAGTGCGCGCCACCGACAACGCAGGCCCTCCCACCCACCGAGAGCGCAGGCCTTCTCGCACACCGGCCCGCACCGCTTCCCGGACGCGATCACCGGCCCGCCGGACGTGGCCCTTACGATGGGACGCATGACCGCTTCGTCTGGCCGCCGTGTCCTGCTCGCCGCCCCCCGGGGCTACTGCGCGGGCGTGGACCGCGCCGTGATCGCCGTCGAGAAGGCCCTCGAACAGTACGGGGCCCCCGTCTACGTCCGGCACGAGATCGTGCACAACAAGTACGTCGTGCAGACCCTGGAGAAGAAGGGCGCCGTCTTCGTCGAACAGACGGAGGAGGTCCCCCCGGGCAACATCGTCATGTTCTCCGCGCACGGTGTGGCCCCCGTGGTCCACGAGGAGGCCGAGCGCGGCCGGCTCGCCACCATCGACGCGACCTGCCCGCTGGTCACCAAGGTGCACAAGGAAGCGGTCCGGTTCGCCAAGGAGGACTACGACATCCTCCTGATCGGGCACGAGGGCCACGAGGAGGTCATCGGCACCTCCGGCGAGGCGCCCGACCACATCCAGCTCGTCGACGGCCCCGAGGACGTCGCCAAGGTCGAGGTCCGCGACCCGTCGAAGGTCGTCTGGCTCTCCCAGACCACGCTCTCCGTCGACGAGACCATGGAGACCGTCGACGCGCTCAAGGACAAGTTCCCCCAGCTGATCTCCCCGCCCAGCGACGACATCTGCTACGCCACGCAGAACCGCCAGCTCGCGGTCAAGCAGATGGGCGCCGAGGCGGACCTGGTGATCGTGGTCGGCTCGCGCAACTCCTCCAACTCCGTGCGGCTGGTCGAGGTCGCCAAGCTCGCCGGCGCCCGCGCGGCGTACCTGGTGGACTTCGCCGACGAGATCGACGAGGCCTGGCTGGAGGGCGTCTCCACGATCGGCCTGACCTCGGGCGCCTCGGTGCCGGAGGTGCTGGTCGAGCAGGTCCTGGAATGGCTCGCGCAGCGCGGCTTCGAGGACGTCGAGATCGTCAAGGCCGCCGAGGAGTCCATCATCTTCTCGCTGCCGAAGGAACTGCGCCGCGACCTGCGCGAGGAGGCGGCGGCGCTGGTGGCGGAGCGCGGCGGCACCGGGTCGGACGGGCCGGGGGCGAACTCCGCGGGGTGACCCCGTGAAGGTTCCGGAGGGTTTTGGAGGGCGGCGGTATCCGGTTCGGTGACCGCCGCCCTCCGGCATACCGTAGGTTCATGCAGATCTTCGGTGTGGACATCGGCGGTTCCGGGATCAAGGGTGCCCCGGTCGACCTGGACAAGGGGGACCTCGCGCAGGAGCGCCACAAGGTCCTCACCCCGCACCCGTCCACGCCGGACGCGGTGGCCGACGGTGTCAAGGAGGTCGTCGACCACTTCGGCTGGTCCGGGCCGGTCGGGGTCACCTTCCCCGGCGTGGTCACCGACGGCACCACGGTCCGTTCGGCGGCCAACGTCGACAAGAGCTGGGTCGACACCGACGCGCGCACGCTGCTCGGCGACCGCCTGGGCGGCATGCCCGTGACGGTGGTCAACGACGCGGACGCGGCGGGCATCGCCGAGGTGCACTTCGGCGCCGGCCAGGGCCGCCGGGGCACGGTCATTCTGCTGACCTTCGGCACGGGCATCGGCAGCGCCGTGTTCGTGGACGGCCTCCTCGTCCCCAACACGGAGCTCGGCCATCTGGAGCTGCACGGCCACGAGGCGGAGAAGCGGGCCTCCAGCAAGGCCAAGGAGGACCACGACCTGACGTGGGAGCACTGGGCGCGCCGGGTGCAGAAGTACCTGGCCCATGTGGAGATGCTGTTCTCGCCGGAGCTCTTCGTCATCGGCGGCGGCGTCAGCCGCAAGTCCGAGAAGTTCCTGCACCACATCCACGGCATCAAGGCCGAGATCGTCCCGGCGCGGCTGCAGAACAACGCGGGCATCGTCGGGGCGGCGATGCGGGCGGCCACGGGCGTGTGACGCCCCGCGGCGGATCGGGCCCGGAGCCTGTTCCGGGCCCGGGAGCCGCTCAGGTCCGGAGCCGGCTCCGGGCGGCGGCCCGGCGGTTGAGCACGCGGACCATCCGCACCCTCCGGCCGAGCACGATCGCACCGGCGACGAGGGTGCCCCCGTACAGCCAGCCGGCCTGGGTGGCGAGGCCGGTCACCATGCCCATCAGCCAGCCGCCGCTCCCGCCGTCGTCGACCAGGGGAAGCAGCCCCAGAGCGAAGGCGATCGGGACGATCACGGGCGCGGTGAGCAGGTCCCCCTCGCGCACCCACAGCGCCGTCAGCACGCACACCGGCAGGAACAGAACGCCGTACACGGTCTGGACCGACCCGAACAGCAGCGCGACGAGGAACCCGAGCGTCAGCATCACGAACCCGCAGAACAGCCCGCCGCCCAGCCCGGTGAGCCGGGGGTTCGGCAGGTGCCGGGGGGCGGGGAGAGCGGGCCGCCGCACCCGGTCCAAGCGGCCCGGCACCGGGCGGCCCGGCACCGGGCGGGCGGCGGGTCGGGCGGACCGCGCGACCCCGCCCCCGGGTGCCCGCCCCGCCTGCGGGGGCAGCGGCGGCCGGGGCGGCCTGTCGCGTCGCGGTCCGTACCGGGCGGGTCGCGTCCTGGGTTGCTCCACTGGACCAACTTAGGTCTGTTTATGTGCCGAATAGCCCGTCAGACACGCCGGGAAGCGAAGATCGTTCAGGCGTTCGACAGGTCGCCGGGGAGGAGGGCGGGCACGCCGTAGACTGGTGGATCGGCCCACGCAGCCCAGTCGTCGGGTCCTCATCCCCCAACCTCACGTACGGGAAGTCGCAACGTGTCGCTCACGATCGGAATCGTCGGCCTGCCGAATGTCGGCAAGTCGACCCTTTTCAACGCCCTGACCAAGAACGACGTGCTGGCGGCCAACTACCCGTTCGCCACCATCGAGCCGAACGTCGGCGTGGTCGGCGTCCCCGACGCCCGCCTGACGAAGCTCGCGGAGATCTTCGGCTCCCAGCGGACCCTCCCGGCGACGGTCGACTTCGTCGACATCGCGGGCATCGTGCGCGGCGCCAGCGAGGGTGAGGGACTCGGCAACAAGTTCCTGGCGAACATCCGCGAGTCCGACGCGATCTGCCAGGTCATCCGCGCCTTCAAGGACGAGAACGTCGTCCACGTCGACGGCAAGGTCTCGCCGAAGGACGACATCGAGACGATCAACACCGAGCTGATCCTCGCCGACCTGCAGACCATCGAGAAGGTCCTGCCGCGCCTGCAGAAGGAGTCGCGGATCAAGAAGGACATCGCGCCCAAGGTCAAGGCGGTCGAGGAGGCCAAGGAGATCCTGGAGAAGGGCGACACGCTCTTCGCGCACGGCATCCTCCAGGGCAGCGAGCGCGCCGAGCTGCTGCACGACCTGCACCTGCTCACCACCAAGCCCTTCCTCTACGTCTTCAACGTCGACGAGGACGAGCTGACCGACGAGGACTTCAAGAACGAGCAGCGCGCCCTGGTCGCCCCCGCCGAGGCGATCTTCCTCAACGCCAAGCTGGAGGCGGACCTCGCCGAGCTGGACGAGGAGGACGCGATGGAGCTGCTGGAGTCGGTCGGCGCGGAGGAGCCCGGCCTCGCCACCCTCGCCCGCGTCGGCTTCAACACCCTCGGCCTGCAGACGTACCTCACGGCCGGCCCGAAGGAATCCCGCGCCTGGACCATCAAGCGCGGCGCCACCGCCCCCGAGGCCGCCGGAGTCATCCACACCGACTTCCAGAAGGGCTTCATCAAGGCGGAGGTCATCTCCTTCGCCGACCTCGTCGAAACCGGCTCGGTCACCGAGGCCCGCGCCAAGGGCAAGGCCCGCATGGAGGGCAAGGACTACATCATGCGCGACGGCGACGTGGTGGAGTTCCGCTTCAACGTCTAATACGTTCGGCGAAAGGCCGTCTGACCTGCGGCGGAGTGGGTTGGGCGGCTTTTGCGGTCCGCACGGAGTCCGCAACGTGCTGGATGAGTCCGGCACGCGGGGAAGCGGTTACGCCGCTTCGTCGACCTGCGGCCGGGCATCGGCGGACTGGTCCGCGTACGCCTTGTCGACGGCGGCCCGGGTCCGCTCCTCGGAGTCGGGCCACAGGTGGGTGTAGATGTTCAGCGTCATGGCCGCGTTGGTGTGGCCGAGACGCTCGGAGACCGTCTTCACGGACTTGCCGTGCTTGATCAGCAGGCTGGCGTAGTGGTGCCGGAGGGCGTGGGGTCCGGTGCCCTTCGGTATGCCGGCCTTCGCGCAGGCGGGCCGCCAGGACCCGTCCATGAAGTGCGTGTAGACCACGGGTCCGCCCTGCGGCGCCGTGAAGATCCAGCTCTCGGGCCCATCGGCGGGGAAGTCCCGCAGGTGGGCCCTCATCGCATCCACCGCCATGCGGGGGAGCGGGACCGTGCGGTGCGAGCGAGCGGTCTTGGGCGGGCAGACGTACACGCCGTGCTTGGCGGTCTGCTGGATCTGCTGCTCGACCGAGACGGTTGCGTGCAGCAGGTCGAGGTGGCGGACCTGGAGGCCGAAGAGCTCGCCGGGGCGGAGCCCGGTGGCCGCGCCGAGCAGCACGAGGCCCTTGTAGCGGGTGGGTATCTCCTCGGACAGCGTCCGCACCTGCTCGACGGCAAGTGGCACGATCTTCTTCCGTGGCACCGAGGGCAGCTTCGCCTCGGCGCAGGGGTTGTGAGGGATCATCCGGTCACGGACGGCCGCTCGGAAGACGGCGTTGACCGTGTTGAAGACCGTCCGTGAGGTGCCGGCGGCCAGCCCGTGCGTGGTGGTCAGCTGGCGACCCAGCTCTGTACGTCGCCCGGCTTGATGGCGCCGAGTGCCCGCTTCTCCCAGGCCGGGTAGACGTAGCAGCGCAGGTGCTGGGCCACCGCCTTGGCCGTGGAAGGCCGGTGCGGCTGGATGGCCCGCCATTTCTCCGCGTACTCCTTGAAGGGCTTCTTCGCCGACCGCGGGTCGACGTACTGCCCGGTGACCAGGCTGGCCGTGACCTCGTCGAGCCACCGCTGGGCGTCGATCTTGCGGTCGAAGTGGCGCGCGTGCTCCTTGCCGTCGAGGTCGCGGTAGCGAGCCCGCCATTTGCCGTCGGGGCGCTTCTGGATGTTGGCCAAGTGGCCTCTCCTTCGTGTCGGTTGTCAGTAGTGACCGCCGTCCTCGATGTCGCTGGTGAGGGTGCGAGCGTCCCGCTCGTCGCCCATGAGGCGGAGGCACTGCTCGTGGATCGCCCGCGAGCTGTCGGGATGGGCCTTGATGTGGTCGGCGATGGCGACCACTGCGTGGTGTAGACGGTCGCGCGCGTCTCGGGCCTCGTAGAACGCTTCGACGGCCTCTTGGACGAGCCGCCGGCTGTCGATGTCGAGCCCCTCCAGGGGTGGGGACATCAGCTCTTCCAGAGGAAGCTCGAAGACGCGGGCGAAGGGGGTGGGGTATGACCCCTTGGACTGGTCACCGGCGACCGCCCTGTCTTAGCAGCGCGAATTCCGCCACGGTTCCAGACCACTCCGCCCCTCAGCCGGCGACTTGCTACAGGTTGTATCCGCAGGTCAGGAGAGTGTCGAGGCTCCATCTCCCGGCGGCCCGAGCGCATAGGAATGGGGGTGTTTGCCCTCCCCGCGACGCTGGGTCCTGGCTGATGAGTCGTGCAGGGGGCGTTCATGGATGCGGAGTCGTCCCCGGCTGCCTCAGGGCGGTTAAATGCTCAGGTGGTGAACTGGGCACGGATGTACGACTGCCACGGGGACATCGATCGCGTCCCCGAGCTCCTGGCGCGCGTCGAGCGCGAGGACGACGCAGAGGCATGGGATGAGCTGGGTTACCGGCTGGTCCTTGAGTGCGACTTGGTGTTCCCCGCCAGTTTCGCCGCACTGCCGCGTCTGGTGCGTCTCGCGTCGCGGAGCGCGCGGGCGCGCGGGCTGGCCGGGACGATCGTGCGGTGCGCGGCAGGGGGCCACGGGTGCGACGATCTGCTGGCGGCCTGCGCCGACGCGATCGCGGAGTTCCGTGAGCTGCTGGATCGGCACCTGCGGTCGCGGCCAGACGACTACTTCGCGACTTTCCTCTACTTGCTCGCGGTGGAAGAGCAGTACCACTGGAGTGCGGTCCTGGGGGACTTCTCGGATGACTTCTACCAGGTCACCTGCCCTCACTGCGCTGCAGAGGTGACGATCGCTATCGGCGATTACGGGCGCTACTCAGCGATCCGGGATTGGCACCTCGGTGACGTGGACCGACGCGGACTCAGGCCGGCGTCCCCAGAAAGCCTTTCAGGCGTCGGTCGGTGGATGCGTGAGACTGCCGTCCGTGATGGGGAAACCGTGCTCGCCGACGGGATCGCCCATCTCTTCGGCCATGCGGAATGTCCGCGCTGTGCCGGCGTCTTCAACATCGCGGATGAGTACGCGTCTTCCAATCGCCCCGTCATGTGAGCGGTGTGTCGGGAGCGAGCGGCTCTCGGCGCGCTCCCGGCTGGTTGTGCAGGATCAGCCATATGCGGGCCAGCCTCTGCGACTGCTTGTCCGCAGGGAGCTTGCGGAGAACGGAGGTGCTCCACTTGTCGAACTTCACGTGGCACGACTTGCACAGCGCCACGTAGCGCGCGGGGTCCGTGCTGTACGGGATGCCCGTGCTGGGGCCGTCCATGTCGCGCCGCTCGTTCGGGTCGCTGTGGTCGTACGCCCACTCGTCCGCCGCCGCGCCGCATCGCAGCCAGCACCAATACCCGCTGGCCGGACCCAGGGTCTTCCGGATCTTCCTGTGAGCCTGTGCGTACTGGTTCGGGGAGAGGTGAGCCGGTCCACGACAGGACCGGGTGCGCCCTGCGGTCACGTTCGTCATGTCGAAGCTCTTCACGTTGCCGCAGTCACAACGGCAGCGAACGAACCGGGGCCGCTCGTCGTAGCCGATCAAGGTCAGCAGTCCCCATCGGTGACCAGGCTTGTACTTCCGTCGCGACGGCGCGCCAGCGGCGGAGCGGCGGCGAGAGGGAGAGTTCGTCATCGACTTGCTCAAGAGGTAGAGCCTCCTTGCAGGCTGGCTTGTTCTACTGGCTTGCAATGTGGCGGCCCTGATGGGCCGCACTTGGGTTAGCGGACGGATCCTTGGACGTCTCTGTGCCCATGCCGCTCTGGTCCCTGCCTGCTGTTAGCCGAACAAGTGGCTGATGCCGCCTTGGCCGTCCGCTCCGTTCCACACCACAGCCCCCAACCAGAACGGGAACCAGAACACCTGCTCCGGTAGGAAGGGGGCGGCGATGAACCAGACGACGGGCAGGACAGCGAACAGCAGGCAGCAGCACCAGCCACTCCTGCCAGAGGCGGACGACTGCCGTGTTGGATTCGTAGACACCACGCGAAGGTAGGCGGTACTCACAATTTGCGTATGAGTAACCGTACTTACGGCGTCAACTACGGTGCTGCTGGGATGCCCGCCGTAGCTGGATGGCGTCCCGCCGGGCGGTGCAGCCGGTCACGTTCACGGAATGCGCGGGCCGGCGCCGCATCGGCGCCGCGGTCCGGGGCCACCGACGGGTCGTGCGGGTCGTCCACCACCGGCCCACCCAGGGGCGACCAGCGGCGGCACCGGCCGCGGACACGTACAGGCCGAATTGGGGTCCGGTCTCGTCCCGCGTGAACCACGGCACCGCCCGGGCTCTCCCGAGAGCCCCGGTCCGGCAGGGCGCTGTGGTGTCGGCTGTGGGGCAGGTCGGCGTGACTGGGGCCGGTATTTCAGACCTTGACGACCTCTACGGAAGGGCCGGACAGGAGCGTCAGGTCCTCGGGGTCGGAAGTGAGGACGGTGACCGGCGGGGGCGCGTTGCGGGCGATGACGGCGAAGGCGGCGTCGATGGCGTACTTGTGGCCGTGGAGATGATGGGTGCGCAGGAGGGCGGCGGCCTCGTCGGTGACCTCCTTGGTGACGTCGTGAACGTCGATGCGGGAGAGGACCCACTTGATGCGGGCCGGGTGGATCCGCTCGTAATCGGCCTCAAGGGTGGTCATGGCGCTGGTGGCCACGCGGATGCCCTCCTCCGATGCCGCCTGGACCAGAGCCACGACGATGCGGTCCTTGCGGTAGAGCTTGGAGAGTCCTTCGCTGTCGAGCAGCAGGGTTCCGGGCATCAGGCGGCGGCACCGCCGGCCTGCCGGTGGTCATGGCGCAGCAGCGCGCGGGCGGCCTCGACCTCCTCGCGGGTGAGCTCGTCGTTGTCGGTCTCGAAGTCGGCGACGATCTCCCGAAGCTTGTCCATGGCGACCCGTTGTTCGAGGGCTTCGGCGACGTAGGCGGAGAAGCCACCGGGCCCGACGTGGGCGCGTACGGCCTCGGCAAGGTCCTCGGGCAGGCTGATGGAGTACTTTCTGCTACTGCTCATGGTGCCGATCCTACCGGTGGTCGTAACTCTGTGGATGCGAATGGCCAGGGCGGCACGGGGGGCTGCCCGGTCCGCAGACAGTCCGCAGTACGGTCGTAAACACTCATCGGCGGCCAACGCAACCAAACGGTGAAAGCGCCGGTCAGCGCCCTGGGCCGGGCTCCGCCGCAGGTCAGGATCAGCCTGCAGACATTCCGCTTCAACGTCTGACGTGTGATGCCATGAGCGGCCGAAAGAGCTGGTCAGGGTAGGAAGTCCCAGGTCAGGGGTCAGATTTTAGGGTCTGGCCCCTTCCTGTCCCCTGGCTGATGCCGGCCTTCTCCGGGAGTGTGCTGACGTGGTGCTGACCCGTCGGCAGGGTGCCCACCGGAGAGCACGGGAGGTCGGACTGTGCGAACGGCGGGGGCGGGCCTCGCCGGCCTGGCTCAGGGGCGAGCGGATATGGGTGTGGGCGTACCGGGGTGGACGGACGGGTCGCCGTTCGGCGAGGCCCGGACCGCACAGCGGTGTCAGGCCTCGGGGTCGGGACGATCCGCAGCGCACCGGGGACGTCCGGCGGGGCCCGGTGCGGGCGGTGGGAGGATGCGGGGAGGACGAGGGAAGGGCGGGAAGCGTGGGGCGGGGTGAGCGGGACACGGTCGCGAGGGGAGCGCGACTGTACGAGGCGGCGCAGGCGTTGGTCGGGGACCACGGAAGCGCGGTGGGGGCGGTGCGGGCGGCACTGAAGCCGATCCACGACGCGGCGGTGCGGCGGGAACTCGACGCCATCCCCGTCGCCCGGCTGCAGGACGTCACCGAAGGACGGCTCCGGCTGGGGGGCGTCGAGAAGAGCGGACTGCGCACGGTGGGCAGCGTGCTCGAAGCGGGTCCCTACCGGTTGCGGCAGATTCCCGGCGTCGGGCAGCGCACCGTCGACCAGATGCTCGCCGCCGCCCGCCGGCTTTCCGAGGCCGCGCACGAGACCGTGGCCGTCCACATCGACGTGGACCGGCCGGAACCGAGCACCACCGCGCTCGTCACGGCCCTGCACGTACTGGTGGAGGCCGGCCCGGACGCCCGACGCGCCGTCGACAAGGCCACCGCACTGTCGGAGCGGCTCGGTCCGTTGCTGGCCGATGCCAGGCCCGCCGCCGGGCGTCTTGGGATGCTCATGGCGGGCCGGGAGAAGAAGGCCCGCGCGCTGGCCGCGGTCGCCGAGCTCCGGGTGCTGGCGGACGAGGAGGAGCAGGCGGACCTGCCCGGGCTGTTCGCCCAGGCTTCGGTGGACCTGCTGCGGGGGCCCTCGTCCGACGTCGCGGCCTGGGTGGACTTCGAGCTCCGCTCGGCCGAGTACTACAGCCTGCTCGCCGAGATCTCCGGGCGGCTGCCCGACGCGGCCGCCACCGAGGGGTTCCTGCCCGACGAGATCGCCGAGCGGGTGCGGACCCTGTATCTCGACGACTCCCGTCGCCGGGTCTCCCTGCGCGGTTACCAGGCGTTCGGCGCGCGGTTCGCCCTCGCGCAGCGCAAGGTGATACTCGGCGACGAGATGGGGCTCGGCAAGACCATCCAGGCGATCGCCGTGCTGGCACATCTGGCCGCCGAGGGGCAGAGCCACTTCATGGTCGTCTGCCCGGCGAGCGTCCTCGTGAACTGGACCCGGGAGATCGAGACCCGCAGCGCCCTGCCTGTCAGCGTGCTCCACGGTCCCGATCGGCACGACGCGTTCGCCGACTGGAAGGGGCGGGGCGGGGTCGGGGTGACCACGTTCGACGCACTGCGGGGATTCCCCGCGCCGGGAGGGGGAGAGATCGGACTGCTCGTGGTCGACGAGGCGCACTCCGTGAAGAACCCGAAGGCCAAGCGGTCCCAGGCGGTCGCCCTGTGGGCGGAGCACTGCGAGCGCGTCCTCTTCATGACCGGAACCCCGATGGAGAACAGGGTCGCGGAGTTCCGCAACCTGGTCCGGATGCTCGACGGCGACGTCGCGGAATCCCTGGGCGAGGGGGACGCGCCGGCCGGATCGGTCGCCTTCCGCAAGGCCGTCGCCCCGGTCTACCTGCGGCGCAACCAGGAGGACGTGCTGACGGAACTGCCGAGTCTCCAGCAGACCGACGAGTGGGAGGAGCTGAGCGCCTCGGACGAGGAGGCGTACCGCGAGGCCGTGCGCGCCGGCAACTTCATGGCGATGCGCAGGGCCGCGTACCTGTGCCCCGGGAACTCGGCCAAGCTGGACCGGCTCCGGGAGATCGTCCAGGAGGCCGGCGAGAACGGGCAGAAGACGGTGGTCTTCTCCTACTTCAAGGACGTCCTGGGCGTGGTGCAGGAGGCGCTCGACGCAGGACCCGCCGACGGCACCCCGGTGTTCGGTCCGCTCACCGGAGGCGTCCCGGCCGGACGGCGGCAGCAGATCGTCGACGACTTCACCGCTGTCCCGGGCCCCGCGGTGCTCCTGGCGCAGATCCAGGCGGCGGGCGTCGGCCTCAACATGCAGGCCGCCTCGGTCGTCGTCATCTGCGAACCCCAGATCAAGCCGACCCTCGAGCACCAGGCGGTGGCCCGGGCCCACCGCATGGGCCAGGTCAGACCGGTCTGCGTGCACCGCCTCCTCGCCACCGGGGGAGTGGACGAACGCATGGTGAGGATGCTGGAGGACAAGACCCGCCTGTTCGACGCCTACGCACGCCGCAGCGCCGTGGCCGAAGCCACCCCGGACGCGGTCGACGTGTCGGACACCGAGTTGGCGCGCCGGATCGTCGAGGAGGAACAGGCACGCCTGGGCCTGACCGACGGGAGGCCCACGGCACCCGAGTGAGCGGCGGGGAGAGCGGCGGCGCCCCGGCCCGGTCGTCGACGGGCCGTCCGCTGCCTGAGACCGTCGTTGAGCAGGTCCATCGCCCGGGGACACTGGGCCGCGTCGAATGGGTACGGGGTGCCGGGGGTGAGTCGGTGAGGACGGCGGGGGCGGGCCCGGTGTTCCGGTGGGTGCTGCTTGTGGGGCTGCTGCTGGTGGGGGCCGGGGCCTGCGTGTCTGAGACGGCGACCGAGATCGAGCTGGTCGAGCTGACGGTGCTGGAAGAGCGGTCCGACGGTCGGTGCGTGGTCGAGTGGAACGATCCCTGGGCCGGCCTGCGGGAGGGCGAGTACCTCTGCGATCTCGGACGCGATCCGTTGCTGTTCGGCCCTCCGGTCCGAGGGGACGGCCCTGAGGGGTGGGACATGGGCTGGATCGAGGCGGAGGGCCCGGACCGAGGGGATCTCGCCTCGGTGGAGACGTGGGACGACCGGATTGACCTCGCCGACGAGTTGTTCCTGCTCGGTCTGCTGCCGGTGCTGGTGGGCCTGGTGGGCGGGGGTGCCCGTCTGGTGCTGCGGCTGCGGGGGAGGCACCACGGGCCGATCGGGGTGGGCTCGATGCTGCCCTGGCACACGGTGGGGAGGCAGGCAGGGGGTGCGGTCCTCCTGATCCTCGCGCCCCTCCTGGGGCTTTTCGGCCACGACCTGTTCACCGGTATCCCGGAGGATGTCGCCCGCCACCGGGCCTACCGGGACGCCGTTCCCTGCTCGCCGACCACGCCGTACCAGAAGGGGGAGCAGTGCCTGCGCGCGGTGGACTTCCGGGTGGTGGACGTGGTGACGGTGACGCACGCGAAGGGTTCGGACGATCACGAGCTGACCTTGGCCGGCTCCGGCCGCTGGGACGGAACGGTCCGGATGCGAGGCGAAGAGCCGCTCTTCCACCGCCTGGAGCGGGGTGAACGGGTCACCGGAACCGTCTGGCGCGGCGAGGTGGTGGCCGTCGCCCGGGGCGACGTGCGGCAGGTGACGCAGAACGAACCGCTGTACCAGCCTCAGTTGGTCGCCGCCACCAGCGTCTACCTGGGCTACCTGGCGGCCCTGGGGGTGCTTGCCGGCCTCGCCCACCTGCTCCGTCCGCAGCGTCACGGCAGCGCTCTGTGGTGCTGGTTCGTCCTTCCGCTGGTGGTGACCGGGGCGGGGGTCGCTCTGACGGCCTGGGCGGTCGGAGCCGCGGGTGACCGGCCGGTGTCCCCCCTGGCGCTGTGCACGGCCGTGGTGCTGCTGTTGCAGGCAGGGCCGGTCGCGGTGCTGTTCCACCGGGTGAGGCGCGCGTGGGGGTGAGGAACAGGGCGGCGAGCGGCCCGCGGTCGCGTGGTCCGTAGCAGGTCACAAGGGCTCCGGGAGGCAGTAGGGTCCGTCTCATCCAGTTCGCTCGTGACCGAGAGGGGGCATTCGTGGACCTCGAGGCCCTTCACTCCTTCCTCGCGGTGGCCAGGCACCGGAGCATCTCCAAGGCCGCCGCCGCCCTCTACGTCACCCAGCCGACCATGAGCCAGCGGCTGCGCCGGCTGGAGGAGAGCCTCGGTTTCGCGCTGTTCGAACGCGGCTGGACCGGCGTGGTGCTCACCCCCCAGGGGTCCTACTTCCTGCCCTACGCCGCCCAGCTCATCCGGGACCTGTCGAACGCCTCGGCGGTCCTCGGCGGCAAGGACCCGGCCAAGCCGCGGAGCTTCGCCGAAGTGGCCGGCCATCCGCACCGGGTCATGTTCGGCGTGGACAACTGGCTGTCCGAGCGCTCCGTACGGGCCGTGGTGAGCAGCGCGCTCGGTGACTACGGAGCCGACGAGTTCCGGGTCACCAGCCGGCCCGCCACCACCCTCATCGACCTGCTGGAACTCAACCAGCTCGACGCCGGGCTCTTCTACTCCACGGAGCCCGACCACCCGTTCGGCACCGAGGTCATCGGCACCGAGGACATGGCGCTGGTCCATCCGCCGGGGACCGTCCTGGAGGAGATCAGCGCCCTCGCCCTGAAGGACCTCCTCTCCCGTCACCGGTTCGTCCTGTTCGACAACCCCGTGCTGACCCACCACGCGCGGATCACCACCACGCTGATCGAGACGTACGAGATCTCCCGGTTCCACGTGGTGGACGACTACCGGACCATGCACGCGCTCATCCGGCTGGGCGAGTGCATCACGGTCGTCCCGGCCGGAGTGGTCCTCACCGACGGGAACCGGTGTGCCACGGACCTCCCCGCGACCCCGCTGCCCGGACTGCTGCCGGAGATCAACGTCACCGTGGGCATCAGTGACGCGGGACGGGACCACGGGGTGACCGAGGCGTTCGCACGGTCGATCGCGGGATTCCTGGACGAGGCGGACGCCGAAGCGCCCGGAGCCGGATGACCGTGTGCTCACACGCGGGTCGCCCGGTCCGGGCGGCGGGGGCCTGGAGGGTGGAGGACGGGCGCTAGGCGCCCGCGGGGGCCGTGACGGCCGGGTCCGTGCTGCCGGTGCGGCCGGCCTTCTTCGGTGCCGTCTCCTGGAGGAAGGAAGCGGCGACCACGCAGAGCAGCAGTCCGCCCAGTGCCAGGTAGAGGACGGTGTGGATGCCGTGGTTCTGAGCCAGGTATCCGGCGACGGACGGGGCCACCCCGCCGCCGAAGATCTCCGCGACGCCCATGACGGTGCCCGCGGCGGCGCCCATCAGGCCGGCCGGGACGGACTCCACGGTCACGGTTCCGGCGAGCAGGGCCAGACAGCCGTTGGCGCCGAAGGCGACGAAGAACAGCAGCAGGAACAGCAGCGGCACCACCGGCCCCTGCAGGATGAAGCCGACCAGCATGGCCATCGCCAGCAGCAGGGAGACGACGACCACGGGCTTGCGGCCGAACCGGTCGGACAGCCCGGGGATGACCAGCTGCCCCGCGAAGGCGCCGAAACCGATGCCGGAGGCGATGACGCCCATCTGGGTGGTTCCGATGCCCTGGTGGTCGACCAGGTAGCTCGGCACCATCGCGCTCAGCACGAAGATGCAGGTCATCGCGCCGCACAGCGCCAGTATGGCCAGCCGGATGTTCCGGTAGCGGAAGACGTCCAGCCAGCGGGTCCGCTCCTGGGGAGAGACGGGGACGACGGCGGACTCGAAGGCCGGCAGCTGGTGCGGCTCGCGGATGACCCGGAAGACGAAGTAGGCCAGCACCAGGCCGGGCAGCAGCATGATGGCGAAGACCCAGTGCCAGCTCGGCAGGATCCTCAGCAACTGGGTGGCGATGATGGGGCCCAGGCCGACACCGAACAGGGCGAAGGTGCTCTGCTGGATGCCCATGTTCAACCCTCGCCGCCCGGGCCGCGACGCCTCCGCCGTGGCGGTCACCGCGGTCGGGGAGAACGCCCCCTCGGTGATGCCCATGACGACCCGCACCAGGAGCAGGCTGACGAGCCCGCCGACCATGCCGGTCAGCAGCGAGCAGACCGAGAAGAACACGATCGAACCGACCAGGACCTTGCGCCGCCCCAGCCGGTCGGAGAGACCGCCCATGAGGAGGGAGGAACAACCCCAGGCCAGACCGAGGACACCGATGATGTTGCCCAGGTCCTGATAGTCGAGCCCGAGTTCCTTCATCATCGAGGGGAAGAGCGGGCTGATGATCCAGCGGTCCAGGCCGACGAGACCGAATCCCAGGGACAGCAGCAGAACAGCCGAGCGCTCATATCGGACGTCGTATTCTTTTGTTGTCATGCCGCGCTTCCTTCTCTGCTTTCGCTTTCGCGGATTTCCGCGACCAGCTCTCCGCTCTTGAGAACCCGGCCGAAGAATGTGCCCATGGTGTCCTCCGTCGCCTTCTGCGCCGCGTCGCTGCGCGCTCCGGTGGCGTCGGCGACGAAAGCCACCTTGAAGTCGCGCATGTACGCGCCGCGCGCGGTGGAATCGCAGCAGACCTCGGTGAGGGTGCCGATGATGATCACCGTGTCCACCTGGCGCAGGCCCGAGATGCCGGCCAGCACGCTTTCCAGCCGCGTGTTGTGGAAGGCGTCGTAGCGGTGCTTCTGAACGACGACGTCCTCGGGCTCCGGTGCGAGGGCGTCGACGA
This sequence comes from Streptomyces sp. TE5632, assembly GCF_054061295.1. Taxonomy (NCBI): domain Bacteria; kingdom Bacillati; phylum Actinomycetota; class Actinomycetes; order Kitasatosporales; family Streptomycetaceae; genus Streptomyces; species Streptomyces sp. TE5632. The sequence continues at coordinate 3,641,366 of NZ_JBSSEA010000003.1, forward strand.
CCTGCGCGCCGAACGTGCCGCCGCGCATGCCCGCGGTCAGCAGCGCCGGGTTGTAGGTGGATTCCAGCGGGGACACGTCGAACGTGTCGAGCAGAACGTGCTGGGTGTAAATCACCGGAATGCCGGCCTCTCGGCACCCGGCGATCACCTTCTGCATCTCCGGTATCCGCCGGCGTGCCATCGGCACCTCCATCGGATACCCCTCCAGAACGAAATCGTTCTGCATGTCGATCACGAGCAGTGCCGTATTCTTCGGACGTATGCGCCACATCGCGTTCAACGGATGGACCCCTCTTGCGCGGTGAAATGCGGAAGGCCTGGGAACCGGCCCGGATGATTGAGGCATGAGCCTAGCCGCGAAGGGTGTTTCCTCGGATATAGGAATTCTTTATACCGTCCCGGCCGGCCGCGTACGCGTGTCCTGGACTGCGCCGGGGTACCCGCGCCGATGCGAAAGGGCGGGGTGGGGGGGGCGGCCGACGCGAGGGCGCACCACGTCGGAGGCCGGGAGGAGCGGATGCGGAACAGGAGGAGGATCGGTTGGCAACGTGGCTTCTGAGGGTGGCTCGCCGGCTGGGGTGGGAGCTTGCCGCGGTGGGCCGTAGCGCCCGCTCCGCGCTGAGGCGTCCGGGCCCCGAACGGGACACCATGGTGCAGTCGCTCAAGGCCGCCGGCGCGGCGATCGCCGCCTGGGCGCTGACCGGATGGTGGCTCGAAGCGCCGATGGCCCTGCTGGCACCCTGGACCGCCATCGTGCTGGTGGCGGGCACCGTCTACCGGTCGGTGCACTCGGGGGTGCAGCAGTTCGCCGTCATCGTGGTGGGCACGCTGTGGGCCTCGGCGGCACTGGCCGTCACCGGGAATTCCACCCTGGGCGCGATGGCGCTCACCCTGCCGCCCCTGGTGCTGATCGGCAACTATCGCCGACTGGGCAGCCAGGGCATCTACGGCGCCACCACGGCCCTGTTCGTCATCACCTACGGCGCGTCCACGGCGGGAGCCGTCGGCCACCGGCTGCTCGAGACGCTGATCGGTGCCGTGGTCGGCGTCGGGGTCAACGCGTTCGTGCTGCCGCCGGTGCATCTGCGCAGTGTGCGGGAGAACCTTCATGCGCTGGTCCACCACAGTGGGGAGCTACTGGCCTCGGTGGCCGAGGGGCTCCGTGAGGAGGACGGGCTTTCGGACGCCGCGGAGTGGCACGACCGCGCCTGGCGGCTGGGTGGGGCGGTGCGGGCCCTGGCCGATGCCAGGCGGTGGACCTCGGAGAGCTACCGGTTCAACCCCGGGTGGCGGATGCGCCGCAACGGTCCCGCGCTGCCCCCGGCCGAAGCGGACATGGCCTGGGAGCGCATCAGCGGTCATCTCGTCGCCATCACCCGCACCCTCGAGGGCACGGCCGGCGACGAGTCGCGCCTGGTGGCCCCTTCCTCCGCGTACCTGGACCGCTGTGCCGAAGTGCTGGGGCAGGCGGCGACCGTGTGTCGCGTGGACGCGGAAGTCCTGGAGGAGGCCGGACGGCCCCCCTCCGCATCGCGGCAGGACCGGCGGGACGCCGCACTGAAGGAAGCGCTGACCGCCCACGACGCACTGACCACGGACATTCAGCGGGAGGAAGGGGCGGCGGTCGCCACGGGCGGCGAACTCGTCGTCGAGACCCACCAGCTTCTCTGCGAGCTGGCGAACGCGGCTGAACGCCATCGCCGCGCGCCCGCACCGGAGCGGTAGAGGCGGGCGCGCGGCGCCGGCAGGGCCGCGGGCGGCCGTGCCGGTCCGTTCCGGCGGGAGCGTCAGCGCCCGACGGCCTTGCGCAGTTGTTGCTTGCTCATGGACGAACGGCCTTCGATGTTCTTCTTCTTCGCCTCTTCGTAGAGCTGATCCTTCGTGGGGCCCTGCGCACCCCTGTGGGAACGCTCTCCGCCCCGCTGCGAGGCGGACTTCGGGTCCTGTGCGGAGGTTTTGCCCGAGGTCTTGGCCTCACCCGAACGCGCACGCTCCTTGTTCACCGTGCGCGCGGCGATCTCCTTCGCACGCCCCTCCGACCTGCCGCGCTCCTCGGCGCTCTCCTTGATGTGCTCGTACTGCCGCTCTCGCTCGGCGTTCGATCCGGACGGCATGACGTGTCTCCTCTGTCTCGCATGTCCCACACGGGTGTCACACGGGCACCGGCGCTCTGCGGGTACCCGCAACCAGCGGCATGCCGCACCGCGCTGCCGCACCGCGCTGCTCCACCGCGCCGTGCCGCAGGCGTCAACCGCGCACGACATGGGCACTCGTCCGCGAGGCACCCCGGTCCGCAACGCCAGGAAGCCGCGCGGGCCGCGCACCGTACAAGGAGGCCGTGATGTCACCTCGGACCGCTTCCCCGTCCATCCGGGGACTGTCAGCCGTGGTCACCGGCGGCTCGCGAGGGCTGGGACTGCTCCTCGCGGACGAGCTGGCGGCTCAGCACTGCGCCGTGACGATGGTCGCCCGGGACGGCGAAGAGCTGACCCGGGCGGCGGACCTGCTCCGTCGGCGCCGCGGGGCACGCATCCGTACAGCGGTGTGCGATGTGCGGGACCGTGCGGCCGTGCGGGACGTGCTCGGCGAAACCGCCCGGGAATGCGGAGGCGTCGACCTGGTGATCGCCAACGCGGGGATCATCCAGGTGGCGCCCGTGGAGGCCGTCGGCGCCGAGGAGTTCCGGTCCGCGATGGACACGATCTTTTACGGCGCGTTGCACACGTCGCTGGAGGCGCTGCCGTATCTGCGGAGGAGCCCGGCCGGCGGCCGGCTCGCGCTGATCGGTTCGGTCGGCGGGCTGCTCGCCGCACCGCATCTGCTGCCGTACTCCTGCGCCAAGTCCGCCGTGGGAACGCTGGCGGAGGGGCTTTATGCCGAAGCCGCCCGCGACGGGGTCACCGTCACCGCCGTCCATCCGGGCCTCATGCGCACCGGTTCACACCTGCACGCCGTTTTCGGGGGTGAGCAGGAGAAGGAATTCGCCTGGTTCTCGACGGTGGCGGGCATGCCGTTGGTGTCCATGGACGCCGGCCGTGCGGCGAAGGCCGTCGTCCGCGGCATCCAGCGGCGGCGTACGCGCATCGTGCTCACGCCCGCCGCCCGCGCGGCCGGCCTCGTGCACGGGGTGGCACCGGCGCTCACCACCCGGGCCACCTCCCTGGTCGCACGCATGCTGCCGTCTGCCGGGGACGGCCGTCGAGGGTTTCGGAGGGGCGCCGAGGTCGGACCCCCGTCCCATCCGGTGGCGCGCAAGGTCCGTGCGTGGGGCAGCGCGCTCAACGACCGCGCGTCGAGGGCGTACAACCAGCGTTCCGTGTGACGGCCTGGTGCGGTGCGAACAGCGGGCGACGTGAACAGGAGGGCGACGTGAACAGGAGGGCGACACGATGACGAACGGAAACGACGCACCGCAGGACCCCGCCGGCCTGCACCCGCAGCCGGACTTCCCCTCGCAGGACCAGCCGCACCCGGGGTGGACCGGTCCGATGGACCCGCCGCCCGACCACGGCGAGGATTCCTACCGCGGCAGCGGGCTGCTGCGGGACCGGAGGACCGTGGTCACCGGAGGTGACTCCGGTATCGGCCGAGCGGTCGCCCTCGCGTTCGCCCGGGAGGGCGCCGACGTCCTGTTCACCCATCTGCCGGAGGAAGAGGACGAGGCACGCGAGACGACGCGGCTCGTGGAGGAGGCGGGCCGGCGTGCCGTGGCCGTCGCCTGCGACATCCGCGAGGAATCCCAGTGCCGGTCACTGGTCGAGAGGGCCGTGGCGGAATTCGGGCGCATCGACGTCCTCGTCAACAACGCCGCCTACCAGATGGCTCAGCCGAAGGGCATCGGCAGTATCTCCACCGAGCAGTTCGACCGGGTCGTGCGCACGAACCTCTACGGCATGTTCTGGCTGTGCAAGTTCTCCCTGCCGCACATCCCGGCGGGTGGCTCGATCATCAACTCCGCGTCCGTCCAGGCCTACAAGCCCACCCCCCATCTCCTCGACTACGCGATGACGAAGGGGGCGATCGTCACGTTCACGCAGGGCCTGGCCCAGATGCTCACGTCCGACGGGATCCGGGTGAACGCCGTGGCGCCCGGGCCCGTGTGGACCCCGCTGATCCCCGCGACGCTGGAGGACACCGCCGAGTTCGGCAAACAGAGCCCTCTCGGCCGCCCCGCCCAGCCGGCGGAGATGGCACCGGCCTATGTCTATCTGGCCTCGGCGCAGGCCAGTTTCATCACCGCGGAGATCCTCAACGCGACGGGCGGTACGCCCCTGCCCTGACCCCGTACGACGTGGCCGGGGCCGGTGGAGCCGGTACGGCCGGTCACCCGCGGGAGCGGTACGACGGCCGACCCGCGGGTGAGTGGGCCCGTACGACGAAGCCGCCGTCCGCCCGCCGGCCCGCGCTGAGGTCGCCGCCCGGGAGGTCTACCCGTTCGCGGAGACCGGCGGGGCCCCGCGGTGATCTCGTGTTCGCTGTGCCGCACTTCGGCTGAAGTGCGGCTTTTGCGTGTGCGTTTGAGGGGTTCGGCGGCGTCTCCCGCACCATGCGGTGGGCCGCGTGGGCCGCGTGGGCGGCGAGGGTCGGCGCCGGGGTGAGGCGGGCGACCGGCCGCCGTCTGCGCGCGGCGAGCGAAGAGGCGTGCGAAGCGCCGGCACGGCCTGCGCGACGCCGGAGGAGCGTCGGCGAAGGCCCGGCAGGAATATGACGCGCGCATGGCAGGCCTGTTTCGTTCGCGCAGGGCCCTTGTGCGATTCCTGTGGAACCCTCAATCTTTCATCTGGCGCACGGAGTTGACCGGTCACTGAGAGTTGTCATGATCAGGTCAGTGATGGGTCCGCTGTGCCACCCGCGCAGTACGTGCGTCGACCGCACCACCCCCCACAGCAACGCACCACCGACTGAGGAGGAACCCTCACATGGCAGTGATGCGTCACCCCCGGCGAAGAATGGCCACCCTCGGCGTCGCGACCAGCGCGGCGCTCGTGGCGGGGCTCGTCGCCGCACTCCCCGCCGGCGCGGCCCCCGCCGCTGCCGAAGGCCGCATCCAGTACGAGGGCGCGGCGAACGCCGTCGCCGACAGTTTCATCGTGACCCTGAAGGCGGACGAGGCGAAGGCCGACTCCGCCAAGGGCCGCGCCCTGGCGGAGAAGTACGGCGCCGAGATCGAGCGGACCTACACCAAGGCCCTCAACGGCTACGAGGTCGAGGCCTCCGAGGCCGAGGCGAAACGTCTCGCCGCCGACCCGGCTGTCGCCTCGGTGATCCAGAACCGCACCTTCCGCATCACCGCCACCCAGCCCAGCCCGCCCTCCTGGGGCCTGGACCGCATTGACCAGCGGAACCTGCCGCTGGACAACTCGTACACCTACCCGGACTCGGCCGGAGAGGGCGTGACCGCCTACGTCATCGACACCGGCGTCCGCATCACGCACAACGACTTCGGTGGCCGTGCCTCCTACGGCTATGACGCCATCGACAACGACAACACCGCCCAGGACGGCCACGGCCACGGCACCCATGTCGCGGGCACCGTCGCCGGCAGCGCCTACGGCGTGGCCAAGAAGGCGAAGGTGGTCGGCGTCCGGGTGCTGAACAACTCCGGCTCCGGCACCACCGCCCAGGTCGTCGCCGGCATCGACTGGGTCGCCCGGAACGCGGTCAAGCCCGCCGTCGCCAACATGTCCCTCGGCGGCGGCGCCGACAGCGCCCTCGACACGGCCGTACGCAACGCGGTCGCCTCCGGCGTCACCTTCGTCGTCGCGGCGGGCAACGAGTCCACCAACGCCTCCACCAAGTCCCCGGCCCGCGTCGCCGAGGCGATCACCGTCGGCGCCACCACCTCCAGCGACGCCCGCGCCAGCTATTCCAACTACGGTTCGGTCCTCGACCTGTTCGCCCCGGGCTCCTCCATCACCTCCGCCTGGAACAGCGGCGACACCGCCACCAGCACCATCTCCGGTACGTCCATGGCGAGCCCGCACGTCGCCGGAGCGGCCGCCCTCCACCTGGCCGCCAACCCCTCGGCCACCCCCGCCCAGGTCTCCTCCGCGCTGACGGCCGCCGCCACCACCGGCGTCGTAGGCAACCCGGGCAGCGGTTCCCCCAACCTCCTGCTGAACGTGGGGGAGGGCGGCACCACCCCGCCGCCCACCGGAGACCGCTTCGAGAGCACCCAGGGCGTCACCGTCCCCGACCGGTCCACCGTCGAGTCCCCGATCACCGTCTCGGGCGTCTCCGGCAACGCACCCTCCGACCTGGCCGTCGACGTGGACATCACCCACACCTACATCGGTGACCTCCAGGTCCAGCTGATCGCCCCCGACGGCACGGCGTACACGCTGAAGTCGTACGGCACCGGCGGCAGCACGGACAACATCAAGACCACGTACACGGTCGACGCCTCCTCGGAGACCGCGAACGGCACGTGGAAGTTGCGGGTGAGCGACAACGCCTGGTTCGACTCGGGCCGGCTCAACGGCTGGGCCCTGCAGTTCTGACGTAGGTCCTGACCCCGCGTCAGCGCTGTTCCTGTGCCTCGTCCCCGTGGTCGGGCTCCGGGTCGGTGACCCGGCCGCCCGCCGCGGGGGCGGGGCATGTGGCATGCGGTGAGAGGTCCTGAGAGGTCCTGAGAGGTCCTGAGAGGTACGCAGTCCCGCGGACCCGGCCCGGCCCGAACCGGGGGTACCCCGACGGTTCCCGCGTACAGCCCGCTTACGATGCGCGCGGAGCCGTATGTCGGCCCGCGTCCAGCGTATGCACCTCTCCGCGTCAGCACGGCAGAACCAGGAGCACGGCACCCGTGTCCATACCCCCGCCCTCCGGGCCCCGTCAGCCCGAGGGCTTCCAGGGTCCGCATGCCCAGGGGCAGTACCCCCAGGGGCAGTACCCCCAGGGCCCGTACGCCGCTCCGCAGCCGCAAGGGGCCCATCCGCCACCGCAGTTCCCCTACGGGACTCAAGGTCCCCATGGCCCCCACGGCCCTTATTCCCCGTACGGCCCCTACGGGCTCCAGCCCCCGGCCGCCGGTGGCGACGCCGTCAACGGGGTCGCCATCGCCGCCCTCGTGTGCGGCCTGCTGTGCTTCCTGCCGGCCGTCGGGCTCGTGCTGGGGCTGATCGCGCTGTGGCAGATCCGGCGGCGCCCGGAGCGCGGCCGGGGCATGGCGATCGCCGGGTCCGTGCTGTCCTCCGTCGGGCTGGCGCTGTGGGTGCTGTCGCTCTCCACCGGCGCCGTGGCCGACTTCTGGGAGGGCTTCAAGGAGGGGGCGCGCGGCAACACGATCCTCGCCCTGGAGGAGGGCGACTGCTTCGACTCGCCCGACGGCCTGGTGGGCTGGGCGATCGAGGCCGACCAGGTGCCCTGCTCGCAGGAGCACGACGGGGAGGTCTTCGCCCTCGTCACCCTGCCCGACGGCGCCTTCCCGGGCGACGACAGCCTCGTCGACACCGCCGACGACCGGTGCTACGCCCTCCAGGACGGCTACGCCATGGACGCCTGGGCCCTGCCGTCCGACGTGGACGTGTACCACATCACGCCGTCCCGGGAGAGCTGGGACTACGGCGACCGCGTGATCACCTGTGTGTTCGGCAACCGGGACGCGGACGCCACCCTCACCGGGTCGCTGCGCCGGGACGAGAGCACGCTCGACGCGGACCAGGTGGCCTACCTGAAGGCCACGCACGTCCTCAACGCGGCGCTGGACCAGATCCCCGTGGCGGAGGCCGAGGAGGATCTGCCCGGCAACCAGAAGTGGGCGGGGCGGATGTCCGAGGCGCTGGCCGAGCAGAGCGGGATGCTGCGGGAGCACGAGTGGCCCGCCGGCGCCGAGGGGCCGGTGACGAAACTCGTCGGTGAGCTCGAGAGGGCTGAGGCCGCATGGGAGAAGGCCGCCGAGGCCGACGGCCTGGACGCCTTCCACGAGCACTCCGCCCAGGGGTGGGAGCTCATCGATCCCGACAAGGGGGTCGCCGCGCGCAAGGCTCTGGGCCTGACCACCACCCCGCCGACGTTCGACGAGGGCGGGAGTGAAGACGGAAGTGAGGGCGAGAGCGGGACCGGAGGCGGGGACGGCGGGGCCGGTGACGACAGCATCGAGGTGTGAGGGCTCCTGCAGCGGGGAGAAAGTGCCTGGGTAAGGACCATGGCAAGGACCCTTCATCACTTCGAGTGATTCTCTGGCCTTTGCTTGCCCGGTACAACCTACGGTTGCCACCCTGTCGCTATCTGTACAACCTGACGGGAGCGGCCAGTGACATTCGGTGAGCAGCCGGCATATCTGCGTGTCGCGGGTGATCTCCGCAAGAAGATCGTCGACGGTCGGCTGCCACCGCACACCCGTCTCCCGTCCCAGGCGAGGATCCGCGAGGAGTACGGCGTCTCCGACACGGTCGCGCTGGAGGCGCGCAAGGTGCTCATGGCGGAGGGCCTCGTCGAGGGCCGCTCCGGCTCGGGGACCTACGTCCGGGAGCGGCCCGTCCCCCGGCGCATCGCCCGTTCGGGGTTTCGTCCGGAGCGTGGTGCCACCCCGTTCCGGCAGGAGCAGGCGGACGGGAGCGTGCAGGGCACCTGGGAGTCGAGCAGTGCGCAGGCCGATGCCTGCGGGGCCATCGCCGAGCGGCTCGAGATCGAGCCGGGCGACCGGGTGATGCGCACCCGGTACCTCTTCCGGGAGGCGGGCGAGCCGATGATGCTCTCCACCTCCTGGGAGCCGCTCGCCCTGACCGGCCGGACGCCCGTGATGCTGCCCGAGGAGGGACCGCTCGGCGGCATGGGCGTGGTCGAGCGCATGCGCGCCATCGACGTGATCGTGGACAACGTCACCGAGGAGGTCGGCGCCCGCCCCGGTCTCGCCGAGGAGTTGGCGTCGCTGGGCGGCGTCCCCGGTCACGTCGTCCTGGTCGTCCGGCGCACGTACTACGCCTCGGGCCGCCCGGTCGAGACGGCCGACGTGGTGGTCCCCGCCGACCGCTACCGGGTCGCGTACCACCTCCCGGTGAAGTAGCCGCCCCGTCCCGGGACATCGCGGGCGACGGCCTCGGGGGACCGCCCCGGAGCCGTTGCCGGGCCCGAAGTGCTCCCTCTGCGCCCCACCCGCGCCCCGTCCCTGCGTCCGGGGCGGGGGCGGGGACGGCGGCATGCCCGGTCGGGCGACGTAGAAATCTGGCCGTTCTCGCAGGTGGCCCCCGAGCGGGGGATGCCGGGGCGGCATGCCGCTGACCGGATACGTCGGGCTTGCGCACGGCGCGTTCGCCACCGTGCGCCCCCTGGGTACTGGCTGGTTGCGTACCTCTTTGTGCAAACCCATGTTCGCTGCGTAAAGGTAAGGCGTAGGCTCGGGCATATGCGGATTGGGGTTTCCTTACCGGGCTGGGCGCGGCGCAGGTCGCGGGCGGGAAGTGGAGGGGCGCGATGAGCGACGGCACGGCCACGCTTCCCTGGCTCGTGGTGCGGCAGGACGACAACGGCAACCGGTACCGCGTGGGCCGGTACGCGACCCGGGCCGAGGCGCAGAAGATCGCGGACAGTCTCGACGGCCGCGGGCACAAGCAGCTGTACTGGGTCGAGCGCATCGGGCAGAACGCGACGGCCGCCGACTGACGTCACGCGTCCCGGTAGGGTCCCGTTCGACTGCGGTTCGAACGAGCGGAAACGGGACGGGTTCGGTGCTGATCGACACGGTGGCCTGGGTACGGATCGAGAAGGGCCGCATCCTGTGCGCGCGCCCGCGTGGAAAGGACGTCTTCTACATCCCCGGCGGCAAGCGCGAGGGGGCGGAGAGCGACGTCGAGACGCTGCTGCGGGAGATCAGGGAAGAGCTCGCGGTCGCACTCGACCCGGACACGGCCGTCCACGTGGGCACGTACGAGGCGGCGATCCCCGGGACCCTCAAAACCCCCGGCCTTCCCAAGGGCGCGGTCGTCCGGATGGCCTGCTACACCGCCGAGGGCGAGGGGGAGCCGGAGCCGAGCAGCGAGATCGAGGAGATGGCCTGGTTCTCGTACGCCGACCGGGAACTGGTGCCGCCCGTGGACCAGTTGCTCTTCGACGATCTGGCCGCCACCGGCGAACTCACGTAGACCCCGCACCCTTCGCCCGTCCCCTCGCGCACGTCCGGGGCCTCATCGCCGGTTCGCGGTGAGGCCCCGGACGTCGTTCCGCCCGCTCAGCGGCGGGTGAGCAGCAGGCGCCAGGCCTCCGGGCCCCGCTCCAGGTACTCGACCGCGAAGACGCCGGGGTTGCGCCGCTCGAGCTGGCCCAGCAGCGGCAGCGGGTCGTGCGGGGCGATCAGCACCATGGCGCGGCCCGCGGGAACGGCGTCGAGGGCGCCGAAGACCGTGGCGTGGCGCAGGGCGTGCGGGACGGCGCGGGCGTCCAGTTCGGGCACGTCGGCGTCGTCGTGGCCACCGCAGCCGCAACCGCCGCCGGACTTCTGCCCGCCTTCCGCGGCCGTGCCGCCCTCGGTGTCGTCATGGCCGCCCAGGATGTCGTGCATTCCCTCGAGCAGTCCGGCGAGGGAGACGTCGGAAGAGGCCGCGATCAGCGGCAGCACGAGGTCGTTCTCCTTGGCCAGGTGCTCCTCGAAGAGCACCTGGAGCGCGCGGGCGTCGCCTGCCGCGCGGGCCGGGGAGGGAGCGGAGCGCAGTGCCTCCACCAGGTCCGTGATCCTGCGGTGCTCGGCGAGCATGCCCTCGATCAGCAGGCGGGCCTCCGCGGTCCGGTGCGCCGCGGGGTAGAGGGCCGACTCCTCGGCCTCGGCGTGCGGGAGGAGTTGCCGGTCGCAGAAGGCGACGAGGCCGGTCCGGATGTCCTCGGCCGAGGCGGGGTCGCGGTCCAGCGCGTCGAGCAGCATCGTGACCCGCCCGCCCAACTCGCCTGCCAGCTGGGCGTGGTGAGCCTCGACGGCTTCGGCGGCCGCGGCCTCCTCGGGGTCCGACGCGATGGTGAGAGTGCTCATGCGGAGTCTCCAGCGGTTGAGGTGCGCCGTGCGGCTCGGAACGAGCCGGGCGGCCGGACGGACGCTGCGCCTCGAATATACTACGGACATGTCCGTGGAAAATAAGCCGCCACTCCCGGGCGGCGGAGCCGGTGACCGGCCGCCCGTGTCCCGGCAGCGCAACGCCGTCCTCCAGCACCTGCGCGGTCAGCCGCGGCCCGCCACGGCCACCGCGCTCGCGCGCGAGTGCGGGCTGCACGTCAACACCGTCCGGGAGCACCTGGACGCGCTGGTGGAGATCGGGCTCGCGGTCCGCGAGCGGGCCCCGGCCGCCGGGCGCGGCCGACCCGCCTGGCGCTACCGTTCCCAGCCGCCGCAGCGGTCCGCCGTCCGGGAGTACGCCGGGCTGGCCGCCGTGCTCGCCGCGCAGATCGCCCGGACCGGCGCCGACCCGAGAGCGGACGCCCTGGCCGCCGGGGAGGAGTGGGGCCGCGCCCTGACGGCCGGTCAGGAACCCACCTCGAGCGCGGCGGAGGCCCGCGAGCGGGTGCTGACGCTGCTCGACGAGATCGGCTTCGCACCGGAGGCCGACGAGGCGGGGCGGCGACAGGGCGAGGAACGGGTGCGGCTGCCGCGATGCCCCTTCATCGAGGTCGCCCTCGAGTACCCCGGTGTGATCTGCAACGTCCACGCGGGGCTGGCCCGCGCGGGCTACGCCGCGCTGGGCGGCGACCCGGAGGGAGTCTCCCTGCACCCCTTCGCCGAGCCGGGCGCCTGCCGCCTCCACTTCGCCACCGGCCCGGAGGCCGCCACCGGTCCGGACCCGGCAGGGGGAGGTCCGAAGGCCGCGACCGACCCGGCCGGGGACCTCGGATGACCGCCACCGAGGCCCCGGACCCGACCCCGGCCCCGGACCCGACCCCGGCCCCGGACCCGACCCCGGCCCCGGACCTAACTCCGGACCCGGACCCGACCCTGGCTCCGGACCTAACTCCGGACCCGGACCCGACCCTGGCTCCGGACCTAACTCCGGACCCGACCCTGGACCCGGACCCGACCCTGGCTCCGGACCTAACTCCGGACCCGGACCCGACCCTGGCTCCGGACCTAACTCCGGACCCGACCCCGGACCCGGACCCGACCCTGGCTCCGGACCTAACTCCGGACCCGGACCCGGATCCGGACCCGACCCTGGCTCCGGACCTAACTCCGGACCCGGACCCGGATCCGGACCCGACCCTGGCTCCGGACCTAACTCCGGACCCGGACCCGGATCCGGACCCGACCCTGGCTCCGGACCTAACTCCGGACCCGACCCCGGACCCGGACCCGACCCTGGCTCCGGACCTAACTCCGGCCCCGGCCCCGGACCCGGACCCGACCCCGCCCCAGGCCCCGCCTCAGGCCGCCCGTCGGGCCGGTGCCCGCCGGGCGGTGCTGCTGTTGCCGGCCGGGCTCGCCCTGTCGGCCGGGCTGGACGCCGCGCTGCTGCTGCTCGGGCTGCCCGCCCCGGTCACCGCCGACCGGCTGCCGGAGGTCCACGGCGTGCTCATGGTCCTGGGCTTCGTCGGGACGCTGATCTCACTCGAACGGGCCGTCGCGCTGGGCCGCCCCTGGGGGTACCTTTCCCCCGGTTCGCTGGGCGTGGGCGGCCTGCTGCTGATCAGCCCGGTGGACCTCCGCGTCGGGCAGGGGCTGTTCGTCCTCGGCACCGCCCTGCTGCTCGCCCTGTACGTCCGCTTCTGGCGCCGCCGACCCGGCCCCGCCCTGGCGGGCCAGGCCGCGGGCGCGGTCTCGGCACTCGGTGCGGCCCTGCTGTGGCTGGGCGGACTGGACGTGCCCCGGCTGCTGCCCTGGCTGGTCGCCTTCCTGGTGCTGACCATCGCGGGGGAGCGGCTGGAACTGGCCCGGGTGGCCTTCCTGGCACCGCGCACCGAGCAGACCTTCCTCGTCTGCGTCGGGGCCGTACTGGCCGGCACCGCCGCCACCCTGCTGTGGCCCGTGCCCGGCACCCTGCTGCTCGCCGTCGCGCTGCTCGCCCTGGTCGCCTGGCTGACCACGTACGACGTCGCCCGCCGCATGCTGCGCTCGACCGGGCTGCCCCGGTTCTCGGCCGCCTGCCTGCTGGCCGGGTACGTCTGGCTCGGCCTGGCGGGTGTGCTGTGGCTGTTGGACGGGCCGATCGCCGACGGTCCCCGCTACGACGCCCTGGTGCACTGCGTCTTCCTGGGGTTCGTCATCTCGATGATCATGGCGCACGCCCCGGTGGTCCTGCCCGCCGTGCTGCGCCGCCCGCTGCCGTACCGCCCGGTGCTGGCCGTCCCCGCCTGGCTGCTGCACCTCTCGCTGGCGCTGCGCGTCCTGCTCGGTGACCTGCGCGACTCCACCTCGGCCTGGCGGGTGGGCGGGGTCCTCGACATCGCCGCCGTCCTGCTGTTCGTCGGGACGGCGGCGGTCCTGTCCGTGACCGCCGGCGCGGCGCCGCACACCGAGCCACGACCCGCGGAGAAGCAGGCCCAGTGACCGTGAACCCCTCCTCCGAGAGCCCTGAGACCCCTGAGATCCCTGGGACACCTGAAACCCCTCGAACGCCCGGAGCACCCAGAATCCCCGCCGAGCTGCCGTCGTCCGGGCGGCCGCGACCACCCCGTGCTTCCTGGCACCTGCGGGTGAACGCCGTGGTGGCGGGCTGGCTGGTGCTCTTCGCCGTCGCCGCGCTGGTCCACCCCTTCGTACCGGCGGCCCGCTGGCTGCTCGTCCATCTGCTGCTGCTCGGGGCGGTGAGCAACGCCGTCGTCATCTGGTCGGGGCACTTCGCCCCCTCCGTACTGCGGCTGCCCGAGGCCGACCGGGGAGCCCCGGCGGCGCTGCGGCTGGCCGCCCTCAACGCCGGGGCCGTCGCCGTGATCGCCGGCATGCTCGCCGACCACTGGCCCGTCGTGCTCGCGGGCGGCACGGTCGTCGCCACCGCCGTCGCGGTCCACGCCGTCTGGCTGGTCCGCCTGCTGCGGCGGGCCCTGCCCAGCCGCTTCGCCCTGACCGTGCGCTACTACGTTGCGGCCGCCGCGCTGCTGCCGGCGGGGGCCGCGATGGGTGTGATCATGGCCCGCGGCGGTCTCTCCGACGACGGCGCCGCCCGCCTGCTGATCGCCCACGAGATGGTCAACCTCCTCGGCTGGCTCGGTCTCACGGTGGCCGGAACCCTCGTCACCCTGTGGCCGACGATGCTGCGCACCCGGGTGGCGGACGGCGCGGAGAAGGCGGCCCGCACCGCCCTGCCGGTCCTGCTCGGCGGCCTCGGCGCGGCCGCCCTCGCGGCGCTCACGCTGCCACCGGCGCCGGCCGCGGCCGGCGCCGGCGTCTTCGTGGCGGGGCTGGTGCTCGCGGGCGTTCCCTGGATCCGCGAGGCGCGGGTGCGGGCGCCGTCGTCGTTCGCGGCCTGGTCGGTGGCGGCGGGAACGGTCTGGCTGCTCGGCGCGCTGGCCGCACTCATGGCGATCCTGCTGACCTCGGCGTCATGGCCCGCGGTGGTGGAGCGGACGTCCTCGCTGACCGCCCCGCTGGCCGGGGGCTGGATGGCGCAGGTGCTCATGGGCGCGCTGAGTTTCCTGGTGCCCGTGGTGCTCGGGGGCGGGCCCACCACCGTACGGGCCACCACCGCGGCACTGGAGCGCGGCGGCCCGGCCCGGCTGACCCTCGTCAACCTGTCGTTGCCGCTGTGTGTGCTGCCGGTGCCGAGCGTGGTGCGCGTGATCGGCTCGACGGTGCTGCTGGGGGTGCTGGTCGCCTTCCTGGCGCTGCTGGTCACAGCCGTGCGGACGAGGGCGACGGCCCGGCCGGCGGCTCGGCCCGTCGTGCCGCGGCAGCGCCCGTACCGGGGGCTGGGCGGTGTGGCCGTCGGTGTCGCGGTGGCGGTGCTGGCCGTCGCCGGCGGCGGTGCGGTGGACGTACGCTCCCTGCCCGTGATCGGCTCGCCCGACGCCGCCACCGAGGACGGTGAGGCGGTGCCGCCCACCGGCCGGACCACCACGGTGACGGTCACCGTCCGCGGCATGCGCTTCACGCCGGGCACCGTCGAGGTGCCCGCGGGCGACCGGCTGGTGATCAAGGTGCACAACCTCGGAACCGACCAGCACGACCTGGTCCTGGAGACCGGCGCCCGCACCGCCCGGCTGGCCCCGGGGAAGTGGGGCACGCTCGACGCGGGCGTCGTCGGACGGGACCTGGACGGATGGTGCTCCGTGGTGGGCCACCGGCAGATGGGCATGGTGCTCACCGTCGAGGCCACCGGTTCCCCCGAGCGGTCCGCAGCGGGACACGGGGACGCAGCGGGGCGTGAGGGTCATGAGGGGCATGAGGGACACAAGAGGAGTGCTTCGGCCGCCGAGGGCAGCGGCAGCGAGGAGGCGGCACGGGACTCTGCCGAGGACGCCTTCGATCCCATGGCCGAACCGCCCGCCGGATTCACCGGCCGTGACGCGCAGTTGCCGCCCGCACGCGAGGACACCGCTCCCCGGACGCACCGCAGGACCCTGACCGTGCGTGACGCCGTACGCGAGGTCGCCCCGGGCGTCAGGCAGCGGCTGTGGACGTTCGGCGGGACCGCTCCCGGGCCCGTGCTGCGCGGACGGGTCGGCGACGTCTTCGAGATCGAGCTCGTCAACAGCGCAACGATCGGCCACTCCGTCGACTTCCACGCCGGAGCCCTGGCGCCGGACCGGCCGATGCGCACGATCCCGCCCGGCGAGTCACTGACCTACCGGTTCACCGCCACCCGCAGCGGTGTGTGGATGTACCACTGCTCCACGATGCCCATGTCGCTGCACCTCGCCAACGGCATGTTCGGGGCCGTCGTCATCGATCCGCCGGACCTGCCGGAGGCCGACCGCGAGTACCTGCTCGTCCAGTCGGAGCTCTATCTCGGTCCGCGGGGCGGGACCGCCGACCCGGACAAGCTGACGGCCCAGCGGCCCGACGCCGTCGTCTTCAACGGATACGCCAACCAGTACGCCCGCGACCGGCTGACCGCGCGCACCGGCGAGCGGGTGCGGGTGTGGGTGCTCGACGCCGGACCGAACCGGTCGAGCGCGTTCCATGTGGCCGGCGGCCAGTTCGACACGGTGTACCAGGAGGGTGCCCACCGGCTCCGCCCGGACGATCCCGGCGACGGTGGCGCACAGATCCTCTCGCTGGCCCCGGGGTCGGGGGGATTCGTCGAACTCACCTTCCCCGAGGCGGGTACCTATCCGTTCGTCTCGCACATCATGAGCGATGCCGAGCGCGGGGCCCGCGGCGCGTTCGAGGTGACGAACTGACGAACCGGCGAACTGACGGCCCGATGAGCTGACGGCCCGATGACCGATGTCCGTACGCGCGGTACTCGGACCGGGATACCGGGTATGTGCCCATTAGCCCCATGAAACCTGATATGGGGAGCCTGTTGTCAGCCCCGGAGTGACGGAAGTGATCCGCGTGATCGACACCGAAGACGACCGTGTCACGTGGACTTTCCCCGCGGACCCGGGCGCCGTGGGCGCCGCGCGCTCCACGGTCCGCGCGCAGTTGCACGGCTGGGGTCTCGACGGCGTCGGCGACCTGGCGGCCCTGCTGGTCAGCGAGCTGGTCACCAACGCCCTGCGGCACGCCACCGGTCCCATCGGTGTCTGCCTGTCGCGTCCCTCCGGCCCGGACGGCGTCCTGCGGGTCGAGGTCTCCGACCCGCTGCCGGACTTCCCGCACGAGCGCGTCGCCCGGGCCGAGGACGAGGGCGGGCGCGGGCTGCAGCTCGTCGCCCGCACCGCCCGCCGCTGGGGTACCCGGCCGGGCGAGGTCGGCAAGACCGTGTGGTTCGAACTCACGGTGCCCGAGTGAGGCGTTCGCGCCCGGCTGAAACGAGGCGCCGTGCCGCGCCTCGGCCGTGTACGCACGGGCCACTTCTGTCGAGCGGCCGGTTCCGGCCCCTGATGGTTGTCGAAGAAGGGGGTTCGATGACGTGTCCGCTGGTTAGAAGACTGGGAGTGTTCTCACAGTTCGGACCGAAAAGCATCGGGAGCGTGCTGTGATCGTGAACACCGTGTTGTGTGGCGCCGTAGTGCTGGATACTGCGGGCAGCCGCCCCCGGCGACCGGTGCCGGACGCGGTGAGCTGGAGGGGACGGTTCGCGTGAGCGAGATACCAGCGAAGGCCACGGAGTCCAAGGACCCGTCGGACGGCGCAAGGGCCGAGGCCGCTGACGGCCTCACTTCCGGGGATGCCTGGTCCGGCGACGCCGAGTCCGCCGGCGTTTCTCCCGTCGAGGCCTTGGCCGCCGACGCCTCTTCCGGCACCCCTTCCCTCACCGACGTCCCGACCGTCGACGGGATGTGGCAGAGCAGCCCTCCCGGCTCCATGTACGACTACATAAAGGTCGCGTCCTTCTCCATCGGCCCCGACGGACTGGTCGACCAGTGGAGCCTGCGCGCCGAACAACTCCTCGGCATCCCGGCGGAGCGGGCCGTCGGGATGGACCCCATCGCGGCGTTCGTCGACCCGGACCGGCGTGAGCGGGGCCAGCGCAAGATGGCCGAGATCCTCGACGGCCGGGAGTGGACCGGAGTCGTGCCCTTCCGGATCCCCGACACCGTGGACGACGAGCCCGGCCGGGAGGGAATCGCCGAGGTCTACGTCATGCCGACGCGCACCGAGGAGGGCGAGAAGGCAGCCGTCTGCATCGTCGTCGACGTGCGCACCCTGCGCAGCATCGAGACCGATCTCGCCGCCTCGCAGGCCATATTCGGCCAATCCCCTTTCGGCTTCCTGCTGATCGACCCCGACCTGCGGGTGCGCCGCGCCAACCAGCGGTTCGCGTCCATCTTCGGCGGCGTGCCCGACGACCACCGGGGCAAGGGTGTCCACGACTACCTGCCGCGCGCCGAGGCCGAGCGGGTGGCCGCGACCATGCGCAGGGTGCTGGAGACCGGCGATTCCATCACGGACATGCACGTCACCGGATTCGTCCCGGACGCCGACGGGCGCCGCCACTGGTCGGTCAACCTCTACCGCGTGCACAGCGGCAGCGGCCGTCCCATCGGCATCGCCTGGCTGGGAACCGACATCACCGCCCGCCGTGCCGCCGCCCGCGAGGCCGCCGCCGCACGGCGCAACCTCGCCCTGCTCAACGAGGCCGGTGCCCGGATCGGCAATTCCCTCGACCTGGAGACCACGGCCCGCGAACTCCTGGACGTGGTCGTCCCCGGCTTCTGCGACCTGGCCACCGTCGACCTCTACCAGGGGCTGCTGGCCGGTGACGAGACCCCGCCGGGACTGGCCGACGGCAGTGCGGACGTGCGCCGCGTCGCCTTCGCCAGCGCCGTCTCCGAAGTGCCGTTCAGCGTCATCGGCAAGCCCGTCGAGCTGGGCGCCGTCCACAACTACGCGTTCAACTCGCCGTGCGCGGACGCCCTGCGCACCGGCCGTCCGCGACTGGTGCCGGGCGAGGAGGGCGGGCTGGTGCGGACCACGCTCGCCGTGCCGATGGTCGCCCACGACACGGTGGTCGGGCTCGCCCGGTTCGCCCGTACCAAGGGCAGCGAGCCGTTCGGGGAACGCGACCGCGACCTCGCCGTGGAACTGGCCGCGCGCGCCGCCGTCTGCATCGACAACGCCCGCCTCTACCGGCGCGAGCACGAACGCGCCCTGCTGCTGCAGCGGTCCCTGCTGCCGCCCGGCGACCCGGAGGCCTCCGGCCTCGACATCGCCTGCCGCTACCTGCCCGGCAGCGCGACGACCGGCCGGTCCGGCGAGGTCGGCGGCGACTGGTTCGACGTCATCGAACTGCCCGGCCACCGCACCGCGTTGGTCGTCGGGGACGTGATGGGGCGGGGGCTGCGTGCCGCGGTGGCCATGGGTGAACTGCGCAGTGCCGTCCGCACCCTGGCCCAGCTCGACCTCGAACCCGCCGAGGTGCTCTCCCATTTGGACGAGATCGTTCAGGGGCTCGGCGCCCCCGGAGGGGTCCAGCAGGCGACCCGGGCCGCCCGCCGTCCCCGGGAGGCCGACCTCTCCGAGGTCTACCTGGCGACCTGCGTCTACGCGGTCTACGACCCGGTGACCAGGCGGTGCACCTTCGCCAACGCGGGCCATCCGCCGCCGGTCCTGGTCGAACCGGGGGAGGCCGCCCTGATGCTGGACGTGCCGCCGGGCATGCCGCTCGGCGTCGGCGGGGAGCCCTTCGAGGAGGTCGAGGTCGAACTGCCCGAGGGCGCCCTGCTCGCGCTCTACACGGACGGGTTGGTCGAAAGCCGCGACCACCCCCTCGACGAGGGTCTCCAGGCCTTCGTGGGCGCCCTCACCGACCCGCCCCACCCGTCGCCCGGCCACCACCCCGCGACGTCGGCGCTGCGCGCCGACACCCACAGAGACCTGGAGGACGTCTGCGACCACGTCCTCAACACCCTCAACACCCACCACGGCGAGGACGACATCGCGCTGCTGATGGCCAGGGTCCAGGGACTGCCCGCCGATTCCGTCGGCGACTGGACGCTGCCGCGCGAACCCCGCAGCGTGGGCCGCGCCCGCGAGCACGCCCGCGCGCAACTGCTCGCCTGGGACCTGGAACCCCTCGTCGACACCGCGGAACTCCTGGTCAGCGAGCTGGTCACCAACGCCCTGCGGTACGGCGAGGGAGAGATCAGGCTCCGCCTCCTGCTCGACCGCACCCTGGTCTGCGAGGTCTGGGACTCCGGCCTGGTCCAGCCGCGCCGCCGCCGCGCCCGCGACACCGACGAGGGCGGCCGCGGCCTCCAACTCGTCGGCCTGCTCAGCGCGGCCTGGGGCTCCCGCCGTACCCCCCGCGGCAAGACCGTCTGGTTCGAACTCCCCCTCCCCGGCGGCGAGACCTCCCTCCCCGACCCGGCCGAAGCCCTCATGAGCCTTTTCTGACCCCCGACACGTCGACCGACCGCCGCTCGTCTACGCTCGCCCCCATGTCCCCGATCCCGACGGCCCCGATCCCGTTACGCCTGGCAGCCGGCACCCTCACCCTGCGGCCCTGGAGCCCGGAGGACTCGGCGGGTCTGGCCGAGCTGTACCAGGACGAGGCGATGCGCCGCTGGGCGAGCGCCGCCGTGCACGACGAGGCGAGCGCGGCCCGCTGGGTGACGGCACAACAGCGGGGCTGGGAGAGGGGAGACCGGTTCGCGTTCGCCGTGCAGGAGACGGGAGTTCCCGGCTCCGCGCCGCGGCTCGTCGGCAACGCCGTCCTCAAGTGCGCGGCCAGGGGATCGGGTTCCGCCGAGGTGGGCTACTGGACCGCGGCGCACGCCCGCGGCCGGGGAGTGGCCCACCGGGCCCTGACGGCGCTGACCGGCTGGGCGTTCGAGGCCTTCACCCGGGAAGGCCTGACCCGCCTGGAGCTGGTGCACCAGGTCGACAACGTGGCGTCCTGCCGCGTCGCCGAGAAGGCCGGTTTCGCACTGACCGGTGTCCTCCCGGCCGCACCCCCCGCCTTCCCCCTGGACGGACACGTGCACGAACGGCACGCGCCCGCCGCCTGACACCGCAACCGCGGGCCCCTCGCCGTCGTCCTCCTCCGCAAGATCAGCCGTGCGGCCCGGACGGGTCGGCGGCGGAGGGGACGCGCGATGTCAGGCACGGAGCCCACGAAGTCCACTGAGCCCACAGAGCCCGCGGAGTCGGCCGCACCCGGATCCGCGGACGCGGAGCACACCCGGGACCGGCCGGGTGAGCGGCCCCGGAGCTGGAAGCGCCGGCTCATGTGGACCACGCTCGCGGTCGTGCTCGTCGTCCTGGTGCCGCTGCTGACCGCCGGGGCGGTGTTACGGGTCAACTTCGCCGGCGACCCCGCCGACGGGACCTACACCCGGGACCGGGACGCCCTCTGGCTCGGGCACGCCTGGGTCGACGGGCGGAAGAAGGACGCCGACGTCACCGCCCTCGCCCGCCGCCTCGAAGGCACCGGGATACGCGACCTCTACGTCCACTCCGGACCCCTGGAGCACGACGGAAGCCTGCCGAAGTCCCGGTATCCGCAGGCACGTTGGCTGATCGAGTCCGTACACCGGGAGATACCCGGCGTCCGGGTCCAGGCCTGGCTCGGCGACATCCTCGCGCCCGAGCACCCCGAGGCGCTGCACCTGGAGCGAGCCGAGTCCCGCGCCGAGATCCTCCGCTCCACCCGGGAGATCCTGGACACCGGCTACGACGGCGTCCACTTCGACCTCGAACCCCTGCACTCCGGAGACGGAAACTACCTCGAGCTCCTCGACGCCCTGCACGAGGAGACCGGCTCCCGCGACGTGCCGCTGTCCGTCGCCGCCCACCAGATCGACCCGCTCCCCGGCTTCCACTCCTTCTGGGGCGCTGTCACCGGCCACCCCAAGTGGTGGTCGCAGGAGTTCTTCGGGCAGGTCGCGCGCCGCGTCGACCAGATCGCCGTCATGTCGTACGACACCATGCAGCCGCTGGAGGGCACCTACGGCGGCTATGTCGCACAGCAGACCGCGCTCGCCCTGGAGGTCACCCCGCCCGGCACCGACCTCCTCATGGGTCTGCCCTTCTTCAAGGAGAACCGGTTCGGCCACTGGGCCCACGCCGAGACCGTCCCCGCCGCCGTCCGCGGTGTCCGGCTCGGGCTGTCCCGCGCGGACGCCGGGCGCCCCCGCTTCGGCGTCGCCCTCTACGTGGACTTCGCGGCGACGGAGGCGGACTGGACGGCGTACCGGAAGGGCTGGGTGGACAAGCCCTGACCGGGGCTCAGGACCGGCGTCGGATCTTGTCGCCGAGCCAGACGAGCGGGTCGTACTTGCGGTCGACCGCCCGTTCCTTCAGCGGGATCAGCGCGTTGTCCGTGATCCGGATGCCCTCGGGGCACACCTCCGTGCAGCACTTGGTGATGTTGCAGTAGCCGAGCCCGTGCTCGTCCTGGGCCGTGCTCCTGCGGTCCAGGCCGGTTTCCTCGGCGGCGTCCAGCGGATGCATGTCCAGCTCCGCCACCCGCATCAGGAACCGCGGCCCCGCGAACGCCCGCTTGTTCTCCTCGTGGTCGCGGACCACATGGCAGACGTCCTGGCACAGGAAGCACTCGATGCACTTGCGGAACTCCTGGGAGCGGTCCACGTCCTCCTGCGTCATCCGGTACTCGCCGGGCCCGAGGCCCTCCGGCGGTACGAAGGCCGGCACCTGGCGTGCCTTGGTGTAGTTGAAGCCGACGTCGGTCACCAGGTCGCGGATCACCGGGAAGGCCCGCAGCGGGGTCACCGTGATCGTCTCGTCCCGGTCGAACACCGACATCCGGGTCATGCACAGCAGCCGGGGACGCCCGTTGATCTCCGCCGAGCACGAACCGCACTTGCCGGCCTTGCAGTTCCAGCGCACGGCCAGGTCGGGGGCCTGGGTGGCCTGGAGCCGGTGGACGATGTCGAGGACCACCTCGCCGTCGTTCACCTCGACCCGGAAGTCCTCCAGGCCGCCGCCCTCGACATCCCCCCGCCACACCTTGAAGCGGGCCTCGTAGCTGCTCACTCGTAGAGCTCCTCTTCGGCGAGGTACTTGACCAGCTCCTCCTTCTCGAAGAGGGCGAGCAGGTCGGGGCGGATGGGTTCGGTGGTCTCACGGGTCAGGGTGATCTGGCCGCGCTCCGGGGCGGTGGCCGCGATGCCGCCGGTGGGATCGGTCATCGCGCACAGCAGATTGACGTTGCGCCAGGCGCGTTCCATCTCGGAGTGGTCCTCGCGGGTGTGCCCGCCGCGCGACTCGGTGCGCTCCCGCGCGGCCCGTGCCACACACTCGCTGACCAGCAGCATGTTCCGCAGGTCCAGGGCGAGGTGCCAGCCCGGGTTGAACTGCCGGTGCCCCTCGACCCCGGCCCGGCGCGCCCGTACCCGCAGCTCGGCGAGCTTGTGCAGGGCCTCCTCCATCTCGTGCTCCCGGCGGATGATGCCGACCAGGTCGTTCATCGTCTGCTGGAGTTCCTGGTGCAGGGTGTACGGGTTCTCCGGAGCGGTCGCCGGGCCCTCCGCCGGTTCCCCGGCCTCGGCGGAGAAGGGGCGCAGGGCCTCCGCCGCCGCGGCGTCGACCTGGGCGTCGTCCACCCGGGGCCGCCCGGCGCCTGCCCCGGCGCCCCGCCCGGCGGTGTACGTCCCCGCGTGCTCGGCCGCGTGCCATCCCGCCCGGCGCCCGAACACCAGCAGGTCGGACAGGGAGTTCCCGCCCAGCCGGTTGGAGCCGTGCATCCCGCCGGCCACCTCACCGGCCGCGAACAGCCCCGGCACCCCGCGCGTCGCCGCCGTGTCGGAGTCGACGGCGACGCCGCCCATCACGTAGTGGCAGGTCGGCCCGACCTCCATCGCCTCCGCCGTGATGTCGACGTCCGCCAGCTCCTTGAACTGGTGGTACATCGACGGCAGCCGGCGCTTGATGACGTCGGCGGGCATCCGGGTGGACACGTCCAGGAAGACCCCGCCGTGCGGGGAGCCGCGGCCCGCCTTCACCTCGGCGTTGATCGCGCGGGCGACCTCGTCGCGGGGGAGCAGTTCGGGGGGACGCCGGTTGCGGTCCGGGTCGTCGTACCAGCGGTCGCCCTCCTCCTCGGACTCGGCGTACTTCTCCTTGAAGACGTCCGGCACGTAGTCGAACATGAACCGCTTGCCCTCGGAGTTGCGCAGCACCCCGCCGTCGCCGCGCACCGACTCGGTGACCAGGATGCCCTTCACCGACGGCGGCCAGACCATGCCCGTCGGATGGAACTGCACGAACTCCATGTTGAGCAGCGGGGCCCCGGCCAGCAGCGCCAGCGCGTGGCCGTCCCCGGTGTACTCCCACGAGTTCGACGTCACCTTGAACGACTTGCCGATGCCGCCCGTCGCGAGGACCACGGCGGGCGCCTCCAGCACGAAGAAACGGCCGGACTCCCGCTCGTAGCCGAAGACGCCGGAGACGTGGGAGCCGTCCTTGAGGACGCGGGTGACCGTGCACTCCTGGAAGACCTTCAGCCGGGACTCGTACTCCCCGGTCTCCCGGAAGTCCTCCTGCTGGAGTGCGACGATCTTCTGCTGGAGGGTGCGGATCAGCTCCAGACCGGTGCGGTCGCCGACGTGGGCGAGGCGGGGGTACTCGTGGCCGCCGAAGTTGCGCTGCGAGATCCGGCCGTCCTTCGTCCGGTCGAACAGCGCGCCCCAGGTCTCCAGTTCCCACACCCGCTGCGGCGCCTCCTGGGCGTGCAGCTCGGCCATCCGCCACTGGTTGAGGAACTTCCCGCCGCGCATGGTGTCGCGGAAGTGGACCTGCCAGGTGTCGTGCTCGTTGGCGTTGGCCATGGCGGCGGCGATGCCGCCCTCGGCCATCACGGTGTGCGCCTTGCCGAACAGCGACTTGCAGATCACCGCCGTACGCGCCCCCCGCTCGCGTGCCTCGATGGCGGCGCGCAGCCCGGCGCCGCCCGCACCGACCACGACGACGTCCCATTCCTGCCGGTCGACCACGGTCATCTCAAAAGGCCCCACTCATCAGAAGAAGCGCGGATCGTCGAAGGCGCCGGACGCGAGGAGGTAGACGTAGAAGTCGGCGACCGCCACGCTCACCAGCGACGCCCAGGCGAGCTGCATGTGCCGGGCGTTCAGCCGGCTCACCCACTGCCACATCCGGTAGCGCACGGGATGCTTCGAGAAGTGCTTGAGCTTTCCGCCGACGATGTGCCGGCAGGAGTGACAGGAGATGGTGTAAAGCCAGATCAGCGCGATGTTGACCAGGAAGACGAGGGTGCCGAGCCCCATGTGGCCCCACGCGTAGTGCTCGTCGCGGAAGGCGAGGACGGTGTCGTAGGTCAGCACCCCGGCGACCAGGAGCGCCGCGTAGAAGAAGTACCGGTGGACGTTCTGCAGGATCAGCGGGAAGCGGGTCTCCCCGGAGTACTTCTTGTGCGGCTCGGCCACCGCGCAGGCCGGCGGGGCGGCCCAGAAGCCCCGGTAGTAGGCCTTGCGGTAGTAGTAGCAGGTCAAGCGGAAGCCGAGCGGGAAGATCAGGATGATGATCGCCGGTGAGATGCCCCACCAGCTGCCGAACAGCTCCCAGTTGGGTCCGGCGCGCATCGTCTCGCAGTTCTCCGCGAGGCACGGGGAGTAGAACGGCGAGACGTACGGCGCCGCGTAGTAGTCGGCGTTCGCGAAGGCCCGCCAGGTCGAGTAGACGACGAAGGCGAGCAGACCGGCCGCGGTGGCGGCCGGGGCCAGCCACCAGCGGTCGGTCCGCAGATGCGGAGCGGCGATCGCGGCGCGGGTACCGGTGCGCACACCGGTACGTCGGGGATGGGGTTCGGTGGCAGGAGGTTCCGTACCAGTGGCCACTTGTCCGCTCCGGTAGGGGTCAGGGGGCACTGCGGGTCCGGTGGGGGTCAGGGGGCGTGGCGGTCGCGGACGCCGAGGCCCTCGTCGTCCGAGTCCACCCACAGGGTCGGGTCGTACGGCGTGTCGGAGATGGTGACGAGATCGGGCCGCTTCGGCGCGGTGGTTCCGGCCGTGGCCGTCTCCCGCAGCAGCGCGACGCTCTCCCGCAGATGGTTGGTGTCGGATCGGACGCGGCGCATCTCCAGACCGCCGCTGCCGAGCTGTTTCTCCAGGCGTCCCACCGACCGGATCAGGTCGTCGAGGCTGCGCTGGACGGATGCCAGTTCGTCGTGCACGGACATGACTTGCCCTCACTTCCCGCGGGTCCTTCAGGGTCCTTCAGGCCCAAGGCGGCAACGTTCATGCGCCTGCGAGTGTCGCGCGTCACACCTTGCGCTGTGAAGGGATGTGCACCGATTGGCCGAGGCGCAGGGGTGCATCGTGCGGTGCGCTACGCCGTACGGGTGAGCTTTCCACCCGTGGCCGCCGTGTCGCTCTCGGTTGCCGAACCCTTTCCTCTTCAGTGGCCGCATACATCAGATGAGCACCAAAAATACTGATAAAAGTGATCATAACGTCCGCGGCTTCCCGGAGGTAACCAGAGATGTCCCACGACGGCGTCGCCCCGCGCGCGGTCATGCGCTCGGTCGTCTTCCTCACCGCGGGCGCTCTCGTGGTGCCCGCTCTGGCCGGATGCAGTTCCGAGGACCCGGCCGGCCGACCCCTCGCCGCGGGGGACGTCGCACGCGCCGACCGCACGGCGATCGCCGACGGCGGCACCCTGCGCTGGGCGGTGGACACCGTCCCGGACACCCTGAACACCTTCCAGTCGGACGCCGACGCCACCACCACCCGGATCGCGCAGGCCGTCCTGCCGTCGATGTACCGGATGGACGACCGGGGGCGCCCGGTGCGCAACGCCGACTACCTGGAGTCCGCGGAGGTCGTCGAGACCGAGCCCAAGCAGGTCGTCCTCTACCGGCTCAACCAGCAGGCCGTCTGGAGCGACGGCCGCGAGATCGGCGCCGCCGACTTCTCCGCCCAGTGGCGTGCCCTGTCCGGTGAGGACACCGCCTACTGGACCGCCCGCAACGCCGGCTACGACCGCATCGAGAAGATCGAGCGCGGCAAGGACGACCTGGAGGTCAAGGTCACCTTCAGCCGCCCCTACGCCGACTGGAAGTCCCTGTTCACACCGCTGTACCCGAAGGACGTCATGGGTTCCCCGGACTCCTTCAACGACGGGGCCCGCAAGAAGCTGAAGGTCACCGCCGGTCCGTTCAAGGTGAAGAAGGTCGACCGCGAGGACGACCAGGTCACCCTCACCCGCAATGCCCGCTGGTGGGGCGATCCGGCCCGGCTCTCGACGATCGTGCTGCGCGCGGTGCCCCGCGACGAACGGATCGCCGCGCTCACCGCCGGCACCCTGGACCTGGCCGAGATCGACGCCACCGGCGCCCGCCGCATCGTCGCCGCCGGCCCGCGGGGCGAAAGCGCACGCGGGAGCGAGGAGGGCGGCGAGCAGAAGAGCGAGCAGGACGGGAAACAGGACGGGAAACAGGACGGGAAACAGGACGGGAAACAGGACGGGAAACAGGACGGGAAAGGAGAGGCCGAACGGGTGAGCGCGCCCCTGGCGGGCCCCCTCGGTTCCGGCCGGTCCGCCGCCCACGCCCTGCGCTCCTGGGCCGTCGCGAACGGCTCCGACGAGGACGCCGCCGACAAGGAGATCTCCGCCCGCGAGCAGCGGCGCGAGGCCGCCGCGACGCACGCGCGTCAGCAGAAGACCCTCAGCGGGTTCGAGGTGCGCAAGTCGCTGGAGCCCGCCTACACCCAGCTCGCCCTCAACGGCGACGAAGGCCCGCTCGCCGACGAGCGGGTCCGCCGTGCCGTGGCCCGCGCCCTGGACCGGGAGGCCCTGGCGAAGGCGGTCCTCGAGCCGCTCGACCTGCCCGCCGAGCCCGTCGGCAGCCACGTCGCGCTGTCCGGGCAGGCCGCCTACGCCGACGGGAGCGGCGCCCTCGGTGCCCAGGACGCCGCGGAGGCGCGCGCCCTGCTCGCGGACGCCGGCTGGGTACCGGGGGGCCCGATCGACCAGGAAAAGGACGAGAAGAAGGAAAAGGCCGAGAAGGACGAGAAGGCAGCGAAGGGCGAGAAAGCCGAGAAGGCAGCGAAGGGCGAGAAAGCCGAGAAGGACGAGGAAAAGGGGGACAAGGAGGAAGAGGACGGCGAGAAGGCGGCCGGTGCGGAGGGCAAGAAGGCCGGGTCGTCCGACAAGGGCTCCAAGAGCGGGTCAAAGGAAGACGACGACGGCACATACATCGTCGGCGAGGACGACGCGAAGGACGAGACGAAGGGCGAGACGAAGGACGACGCGGCGGACGACGACAAGAGCGGTGACGGCGGCACGGCGGAGCACCTCGCGCGGAACGGCACCGAGCACACACGACTGCACCGGGGCGGCGCCCCCGGCGCCTACGCCCCCAAGGGCACCGCCGCCCCCGCCCAGGCGGAGAACGCCCCGCTCGCCAAGGACGGCAAGGCGCTCACGCTCGACTTCGTGCTCCCCTCCGGGCCCGGCTCACAGACCCTGGGCGCCGTGGCCGACCGGATCACGCGGATGCTGGAGCGGGTCGGTATCCGCACCGACATCTCCACGGTCGACGACGAGAGCTACTTCACGGACCACATCGCCACCGGTGAGTACGACCTCGCCCTCTACTCCTGGCCCGCGACCGCCTTTCCCGCCACCGACGCCCGCCCGGTCTACGCCAAGCCGGTCCCGTCCGCCGACGGCTCGCTGAACGTCGGGCAGAACTACACCCGGGTCGGCACCGACCAGGTCGACCAGCTCTTCGACCAGGCCCTCACGACACTCAACGACGCGAAACGCGCCGAGCTGCTCCGCAAGGCCGACTCCCGCATCTGGGCGGCGGCCGGCTCGATCCCCCTCTACCAGCGCCCCCAGCTCACCGCGGCCCGGAAGGACCTGGCCAACGCGGGCGCCTTCGGTTTCCGCACCCCCGTCTACGAGGACATGGGCTTCCTGAAGAAGAGCGCGCGGGGCCCGGCCGGGACGCCGGCGGAGAAGACCGGCGAGCCCTCGGACTCACCCTCGGAGCGGTAGTCCCGGCCACCGCACCGACGTGAGACAGATCTCGGCACTTTTTCCGCACTCCCCGCCCCCGGCCGAGCGGCCACCGCGGGCGGCCCGCGGACGGGGCGGGCGCCGGGGACGGCTTCCCGTACTGCTGAACTGCGACGGGGCCGGAGCACGGGGTTCTTGACGGCGCCCGTGTCGCGGGCCCCGGGCCGCCGGTGCGCGCGGGGAGCGGCCACGACGAGGGGAAGGTCACCAGCCCCTCGAGGCACCCCGGCGGAGGACGCGCGAGCCGCCGGTTCCATGGGCCCGTAACATGGGGAGAGGCCGTGGCGTGTTCAGCCCGGCAGGGCCCGCGCACCACAGCCGTCTGCGCAGGGCGCTTCTCACCATTCCGGGAGTACGCCAACCCATGGCTTTGTCCATCCAGCGTCACGACATCCGCAACGTTGCCATCATCGCCCACGTCGACCACGGCAAGACCACCATCGTCGACGGCATGCTCAAGCAGGCAGGTGCCTTCGCCGCCCACCAGCTCGACCAGGTCGACGAGCGCATGATGGACTCCGGCGACCTGGAGCGTGAGAAGGGCATCACGATCCTCGCCAAGAACACGGCGGTGAAGTACCACCCCAAGGACGGCGGGGACCCGATCACGATCAACATCATCGACACCCCCGGCCACGCCGACTTCGGCGGCGAGGTCGAGCGCGCCCTGTCGATGGTCGACGGTGTCGTGCTGCTCGTCGACTCCTCCGAGGGACCGCTGCCCCAGACCCGCTTCGTGCTGCGCAAGGCGCTCCAGGCGCGGCTGCCGATCATCCTGTGCATCAACAAGACGGACCGGCCGGACTCCCGCATCGACGAGGTCGTCAACGAGGCCTACGACCTGTTCCTCGACCTGGACGCCGACGAGGACCAGATCGAGTTCCCGATCGTCTACGCCTGCGGCCGGGACGGCATCGCCTCGCTGACCAAGCCGGCGGACGGCACGGTCCCGACGGACTCGGACTCGCTCGAGCCGTTCTTCTCCACCATCCTGTCGCACATCCCGGCCCCCACCTACGACGAGGGCGCCCCGCTCCAGGCCCACGTCACCAACCTGGACGCCGACAACTTCCTCGGCCGGATCGCCCTGCTCCGCGTCCACCAGGGCGAGCTGAAGAAGGGCCAGACGGTCGCCTGGATGAAGCGCGACGGGTCCGTGCAGAACGTGCGGATCTCCGAGCTGATGATGACCGAGGCGCTCACCCGCAAGCCCGCCGAGAAGGCCGGCCCCGGGGACATCTGCGCGGTCGCCGGCATCCCGGACATCATGATCGGCGAGACCCTGGCCGACCCGGAGAACCCGGTTCCGCTGCCGCTGATCATGGTGGACGAGCCCGCGATCTCCATGACCATCGGCACCAACACCTCGCCGCTGGTCGGCCGCGGCAGCACCGGCAAGGGCGCCGACGCGAAGGCGGCCGTGAAGGACCGCAAGGTCACCGCCCGCCAGGTCAAGGACCGCCTGGACCGCGAGCTGATCGGCAACGTCTCGCTGCGCGTCCTGGACACCGGCCGTCCCGACGCCTGGGAGGTGCAGGGCCGAGGCGAACTGGCGCTGGCGATCCTGGTCGAGCAGATGCGCCGGGAGGGCTTCGAGCTCACCATCGGCAAGCCGCAGGTGGTCACCCGGGAGATCGACGGCAAGGTGCACGAGCCCGTCGAGCGGATGACGGTCGACGTGCCCGAGGAGCACATGGGCGCGGTCACGCAGCTCATGGGCGTCCGCAAGGGCCGCATGGACAACATGTCGAACCACGGCTCCGGCTGGGTGCGCCTGGAGTTCGTGGTGCCCTCGCGCGGACTGATCGGCTTCCGCACCGAGTTCCTCACCCAGACCCGCGGCACCGGTATCGCGCACTCCATCCACGAGGGCCACGAGCCCTGGTTCGGGCCGCTCACGACCCGTAACAACGGCTCCCTGGTCGCCGACCGGGCCGGCGCGGTCACCGCGTTCGCGATGACCAACCTGCAGGAGCGCGGTGTGCTGTTCACCGATCCCGGCACCGAGGTGTACGAGGGCATGATCGTCGGCGAGAACTCCCGTGCCGACGACATGGACGTCAACATCACCAAGGAGAAGAAGCTCACCAACATGCGGTCGGCCTCGGCCGACTCGTTCGAGGCGATCGTCCCGCCGCGCAAGCTGTCGCTGGAGCAGTCGCTGGAGTTCTGCCGTGACGACGAGTGCGTCGAGGTGACCCCGGAGTCCATCCGCATCCGCAAGGTGAACCTGGACGGCCGTGAGCGCGCCCGCGCCGCGAGCCGCGCCAAGCACGGCTGACCCCGGCCGGCACACCGCACGCACATGAACGGCGCCGGGCACCCCTATTACAGGGGTGCCCGGCGCCGTTCATGTGCGTGCCGGAATCGCACACCGGAATCTCGGAGGAGGAGGGTAGGGATAACCCTCGATCTGGCCGGGAGACGACCCTGAACTGGCCGACTCGCACTACTCTGCTCTGGAAGCGGACCGGTGCGACGGCCGACGCGCCCGGTCATATCCGGGGAAATGCAGAAGCCGCGCCTCGCCGGCCAACGGCTTTGCGGCACAAGCGTGTTGAGCGCACGGCAGCCCTGCGGGGAAGCCTGCACAGCGGCCACGCTACCCGCAACGGGTTTTCCGTACATTGCTGTCCGATATGCGGACACACACTCCCGATAGATGTGTAACAAGTCCGTTTCGCAGGGATCTTTCACCAAACCCTTTGTCCGGATTTTGGAAGATGTAGGACCCGGCTGTGATCGAACCGATACCTCGGGGGTGTGGTTCGGCCGGTGGCGAATGGCAGATAGTTAGGCGCGTAGAGCTCGGATGAACGGGTCGCGCGCTGACGGCGCCGACTTACGAGCGCGGGGGCACCTGACGATCTCCGACACCGGCGACGGGCGGTGGGCGGTGAGATGTCGTGTGCTCCTCTTTGCGGTGAACCAATGGACTCATGAGGAGGAACCCATGCGCGGTGCCAAGAGCGCCAAGTGGGTCGCGGGTGCGATAGTCGTCGCGCTGGCTGCTACTGCCTGCGGCGGCGGCGACGGCGGCGACGAGGGGAAGAGCAAGGGTTCCGGCCCTGCGGGATACGTCTCGATCGACGTCGGCGAACCGCAGAAGCCGCTGATCCCGGCCGACACCAACGAGTCCAACGGCTCGTACGTCATCCAGGCCCTGTTCACCCAGCTCCTGGACTTCGACGCCAAGGGCGAGATCGTCTACACGAACGCCGAGTCGGTCACCACCGAGGACTCGAAGACGTGGACGGTCAAGCTCAAGAAGGGCTGGAAGTTCCACAACGGCGAAGAGGTCACCTCCAAGTCGTACATCGACGCCTGGAACTGGTACGCCAACATCAAGAACAACCAGCAGAACTCCTTCTGGTTCCAGGACATCAAGGGCTACGACGACGTCCACCCGGAGAAGGGCGACCCGAAGGCCGAGGCCATGTCCGGTCTGAAGGCCGTGGACGACCACACCTTCACCATCGAGCTGAAGTACACGATGCCGTACTTCAACTACAAGCTGGGCTACTCCACGTGGGCCCCGCTGCCCAAGGTCTTCCACGACGACCCGAAGGCCTTCGGCCAGAAGCCGGTCGGCAACGGTCCCTACACGTTCGAGAAGTGGGACCACAAGAAGCTCATCCAGGTCAAGGCCTGGGACGACTACCAGGGCCCGAACAAGGCGAAGAACAAGGGCGTCCAGTTCAAGGCCTACACGACGCTCGAGGCCGCCTACAAGGACGTCGTCTCCGGCAACCTGGACATGATCCGCCAGGTCGGCCCGACGGACCTGCCGAAGTACAAGTCGGACCTCGGTGACGGCGCCATCGAGCAGCCGTACGCGGCCATCCAGACGCTGACCCCGGCGTTCTACTCCAAGACCTTCAAGGACATCGACCCGAAGGTCCTGCAGGGCCTGTCGATGGCGATCGACCGTGAGACGATCACCAAGACGGTTCTGAACAACACCCGCACGCCGGCCGAGTCCTTCACCCCGCCCGGTGTCAAGGGCAACCAGAACCTGGACACCGACGTGTTCACGTACAACCCGGAGAAGGCCAAGAAGCTCGTCAAGGAGGGCGGCGGCGTTCCGGGCAACAAGTTCACCGTCCAGTACAACACCGACGGTGGGCACAAGGAGTGGGTGACCGCGGTCTGCGAGTCCATCCGCAACGCCACCGGTGTCGACTGCGTCGGCGACCCCAAGCCGGACTTCGCCACGGACCTCGAGGCCCGTGACAACGACCAGGTGAAGGGCATGTACCGCGGTGGCTGGGTCGCCGACTACCCGGTCAACGCCAACTTCATGAAGGAGCTCTACCACACCACCGCCGAGGCCAACAACGGTCGGTTCTCCAACAAGGAGATCGACGAGCTGATGAACAAGGCGGACCAGGCCGAGTCCCTCGAGGCGTCGGTGAAGGCCTTCCAGGAGGTCGAGAAGAAGCTGGTCGACCACATGCCGGCCATCCCGCTCTGGTACTACCGCATCAACGGCGGCCACGGTAAGAACGTCGACAACGTCAACGTCGACTTCCACGGTGACCTCGAAGTGTGGGCCGTCACCACCAAGTAAGAGGATCCTCGGGGATCTTCCCACTCGGCCGTAAGCCCGCCGCCGCTCAGGCGGCGGTGGGAGGTGCGTGGGGCCGTCTCGTCATCAGGAGGCGGCCCCCCACCTGCGTTAACCCCTCACGGAGGCACCTATGGGGCGCTATGTCGCACGACGACTGCTCCAGATGATCCCGGTCTTCATCGGATCAACTCTGCTCATCTTCTGCATGATGTACGCCCTGCCCGGCGACCCCGTCCGGGCGATGATGGGGGATCAGGCGTACGACCCTGCGGTGGTCGCGAGCATCAAGAAGGACCTCGGCCTCGATCAGTCGCTGCTGCAGCAGTACGTGAACTACATGACCGGGCTGGTCCAGGGCGACTTCGGCACCCAGATCGCCAGTCAGCGGCCCATCAGCGACGTCATCGCCGACGCGTTCCCGGTGACGATCAGGCTGACGATCTTCGCCTTCACCTTCGTCACGCTCGTGGGCATCGGCCTCGGCGTCGTCGCCGGCCTGCGCCCCGACACGCTGCGGGACCGCGGACTGCTGACGCTGACCCTGTTCCTCGTCTCCATGCCGTCCTTCGTGCTGGGCTTCCTGCTGCAGTACCTGCTCGCGTTCAAGTGGTCCGTCACCACACCCACGGTGACCGACTCGACGGACTTCTCCCAACTCGCGCTTCCCGCCACCGTGCTGGCGTCGCTCTCCCTCGCCTACGTGGCCCGGCTGACCCGCACGTCGATCGCGGAGAACCTGCGTTCCGACTACATGCGCACCGCCATCGCCAAGGGGCTGCCGCGCCGCCGTGTCATCGGTGTCCACCTGCTGCGCAACTCGCTGATCCCCGTGGTCACCTTCCTCGGCATCGAGATCGGCAGCCTGATGACCGGCGCCATCGTGACCGAGGGCATCTTCAACGTGCGGGGCATCGGTATCGAGATCTACGAGGCGCTCAGCCGGCGTGAGGGCGCCACGGTCGTGGGCATCGCCTCGCTGATGGTGCTCATCTACCTCGCCACCAGCTTGATCGTCGACCTGCTTTACGCGGTCCTGGACCCGAGGATCCGGTATGCCTGACAAGACCATCGAGAAGAAGGTCGACGCCCTTCCCGGGGACACCGCGAGCACCGCGGCCGTCGTCGTCACCGACTCCGGCCCGGCCCCCGACAAGGCGCGCAGCCTCTGGTCCGACGCCTGGCACGACCTGCGGCGCAACCCGCTGTTCCTGGTCTCGACCGTGCTGATCGTGTTCCTGCTGGTGATGGCGATCTGGCCGGGACTGTTCACCAGCGCCTCGCCGCGCGACGCCGACCTGGCCAAGCACTACCTGGGCAAGCCGAACTGGGGTCATTTCTTCGCTCCGGACTGGTTCGGCTACGACGTGCAGGGCCGTTCGATCTACGCCCGTGTCGTCTACGGCGCCTGCGCCTCGATCACCGTCGGTGTGGGAGTCACCCTCGCCGTCACCGTTCTCGGCACGGTCATCGGCATGATCGCCGGCTACTTCGGCGGCTGGACCGACACCCTGCTCTCGCGGCTGACCGACATCTTCCTCGGCATCCCGTTCCTGCTCGGCGCCCTGGTGGTGCTCAACTCCTTCGACGACCGCACCGTCCTGGTCGTCATCCTGGCCCTCGCCTTCCTCGGCTGGACCCAGATCGCCCGTGTCGCCCGCGGCGCCGTGATCACCATCAAGCAGGCGGACTACGTGGTGGCCGCCAAGGCGCTCGGTGCCTCGACGTCCCGGATCATGTTCCGGCACATCCTGCCCAACGCGGTCGCGCCCATCATCGTCGTGGCGACCATCGCGCTCGGCGGCTACATCGCGGCCGAGGCCACCCTGTCCTTCCTGGGCGTGGGCCTCGGTGACACGGCCGTGTCCTGGGGCGGCGACGTGGCGCGTGGACGTGAGCAGCTCCGTATCGCCCCCCACACTCTGATCGTCCCGTCGGTGATGGTCTCGATCACGGTGCTCTCGTTCCTGATGTTCGGCGATGCGGTACGCAACGCCCTCGACCCCAAGCTGCGCTGAGGGAGGCGTACGTGACCATCATCGATGAAACGGCCGGGAGCCCCGCGCCGGACGGCGTTCGGGACGACGGCGGCCCGCTGCTCGAAGTCCGCGACCTGCACGTGGAGTTCCGCACCCGGGACGGGGTCGCCAAGGCCGTCAACGGCGTCAACTACTCCGTCGCCGCGGGCGAGACGCTCGCCGTGCTCGGCGAGTCCGGCTCCGGCAAGTCCGTCACCGCCCAGGCCATCATGGGCATCCTCGACATGCCTCCCGGCCGCATCCCCAAGGGTGAGATCCTCTTCCGCGGCCAGGACATGCTGCGGATGTCCAACGAGGAGCGCCGGAAGATCCGCGGCAACAAGATCGCGATGATCTTCCAGGACGCGCTGTCCTCGCTGAACCCGGTGCTCTCCGTGGGCTACCAGCTCGGCGAGATGTTCCGCGTCCACCAGGGCCTGTCCAAGAAGGAAGCCAAGGCCAAGTCGATCGAGCTGATGGACCGGGTGAAGATCCCGGCCGCCGCGGCCCGGGTCAACGACTACCCGCACCAGTTCTCGGGCGGTATGCGCCAGCGCATCATGATCGCGATGGCGCTCGCCCTGGAGCCGGACCTGATCATCGCCGACGAGCCCACCACGGCCCTCGACGTGACCGTCCAGGCCCAGGTCATGGACCTGCTCGCGGAGCTGCAGCGCGAGTACCACATGGGCCTGATCCTGATCACCCACGACCTCGGCGTCGTCGCCGACGTCGCGGACAAGATCGCGGTGATGTACGCGGGGCGGATCGTGGAGACCGCGCCCGTGCACGAGCTGTACAAGCGGCCCGCGCACCCCTACACCAAGGGCCTGCTCGACTCGATCCCGCGCCTGGACCAGAAGGGCCAGGAGCTGTACGCGATCAAGGGGCTGCCGCCCAACCTGACGCGGATCCCGTCCGGCTGCGCCTTCAACCCGCGGTGCCCGCAGGCACAGGACATCTGCCGTACGGACATCCCGCCGCTGTCCCCCGTCACCGAGCGGGACGGTGGCGAGCTGGCCGGCCGCGGCAGCGCGTGCCACTTCTGGAAGGAGACGATCCATGGCTGAGCTGGAGAAGACGGACGAGGCCGTGGACGCCACCCCCAACGTCACCGAGGTCGAGACGGTCGACGCCGCGACCGAGGCCGAGGTGGTGGCCGCGCTCGACGCGCCCGTCGACCGCGGTGAGCCGATCCTCCAGGTGCGCAACCTGGTGAAGCACTTCCCGCTGACCCAGGGCATCCTGTTCAAGCGTCAGGTCGGCGCGGTCAAGGCCGTGGACGGAATCTCCTTCGACCTCTACCAGGGCGAGACGCTCGGCATCGTGGGCGAGTCCGGCTGCGGCAAGTCCACGGTCGCCAAGCTTCTGATGATGCTGGAGAAGGCGACCGCGGGCGAGGTCTTCTACAAGGGCCAGGACATCACCAAGCTGTCCGGGCGTGCGCTGAAGGCGGTCCGGCGGAACATCCAGATGGTGTTCCAGGACCCGTACACCTCGCTCAACCCCCGGATGACGGTGGGCGACATCATCGGGGAGACCTTCGAGATCCACCCCGAGGTGGCGCCGAAGGGCGACCGCCGCCGCCGGGTCCAGGAACTCCTGGACGTGGTCGGTCTCAACCCCGAGTACATCAACCGCTACCCGCACCAGTTCTCGGGCGGTCAGCGCCAGCGCATCGGCATCGCCCGCGGCCTGGCCCTCAACCCCGAGATCATCATCTGCGACGAGCCGGTCTCCGCGCTGGACGTGTCCGTCCAGGCGCAGGTCATCAACCTGATGGAGAAGCTGCAGGACGAGTTCAACCTCTCCTACCTCTTCATCGCGCACGACCTGTCCATCGTCCGGCACATCTCGGACCGCGTCGGTGTGATGTACCTCGGCAAGATGGCCGAGATCGGCACCGACACCCAGATCTACGACCACCCGACGCACCCCTACACCCAGGCGCTGCTGTCGGCGGTCCCGGTGCCGGACCCGGCGGCCCGCGAGGGCCGGGAGCGGATCATCCTCACCGGTGACGTGCCGTCCCCGGCCAACCCGCCGTCGGGCTGCCGCTTCCGCACCCGCTGCTGGAAGGCGCAGGACAAGTGCGCCGAGGAGGTCCCGCTGCTGGCGGTCCCGGAGCGCTTCAAGGGCTCGGACACCCCGGCGGCCCACGAGTCGGCCTGCCACTTCGCCGAGGAGAAGGACGTAGTCCACGCGGTCTGACGTCCTAGCCCGACCGCCTGTCCGGAACCCGGCACCCCTTCACAGGGGTGCCGGGTTCCGGCGTCTTCGGCCCCGCCCCCCTCCGTACGTAGAGCCGCTCATACGTACATACGGCTGGAGTTCCGTCCGCACAGGTGTCGCACGTACACGCGATGACCCTTTTGCGTTGATATGTGTATGACGGATCGGTGCACCACCGCGTACGTACGAGGAGGCACTCCATGCGCGGAGCCACGCACGCCAGATGGGCCGTATGCGCGGTGGCGGCAGCCCTCGCGGCGACGGCCTGCGGAGGGGGCGGTGGCAGCGGCGGTGGCAGCGGTGACGCGGGCGCGGTGCTGAGTGCCTCCTGGGGTGACCCGCAGAACCCGCTGGAGCCGTCCAACACCAACGAGGTGCAGGGCGGCAAGGTCCTCGACATGATCTTCCGGGGGCTCAAGCGCTACGACCCGAAGACCGGCGAGGCCCAGGACATGCTCGCCGAGAAGATCGAGACCTCGGACTCGCAGAACTTCACCATCACCGTCAAGGACGGCTGGACCTTCAGCAACGGCGAGAAGGTCACCGCCCGGTCCTTCGTCGACGCCTGGAACTACGGTGCCAGTCTGAAGAACAACCAGCGCAACGCCTACTTCTTCGGCTACATCGAGGGCTACGACAAGGTCCACCCCGAGGAGGGCGAGCAGAGCGCCGAGACCCTCTCCGGCCTGAAGGTCGTCGACGACCAGACCTTCACCGTCAAGCTCACCCAGAAGTTCTCCACCTTCCCCGACACCCTCGGCTACGCCGCCTTCGCCCCGCTGCCCCGGTCCTTCTTCGACGACCACGCCGCCTGGGTCGCCAAGCCGGTCGGCAACGGCCCTTACCTGGTCGACTCGTACGCCAAGGGCTCGCAGATGTCCCTGCGCAAGTGGGACGACTACCCCGGCGACGACAAGGCACAGAACGGCGGCGTCGACCTCAAGGTCTACACCGACAACAACACCGCCTACACCGACCTCATCGCCGGCAACCTCGACCTGGTCGACGACGTCCCCGCCGCCCAGCTGAAGAACGTCAGGAACGACCTCGGCGACCGCTACCTCAACACCCCCGCCGGCATCATCCAGACCCTCGCCTTCCCGTTCTACGACGAGGCCTGGAACACGTCCGGCTCGGAGAAGGTCCGCAAGGGCCTGTCCATGGCGATCAACCGGAACCAGATCACCGACACCATCTTCGCCAGGACCCGCACCCCCGCCACCGACTGGACCTCCCCGGTCCTCGGCAAGGACGGCGGATACCAGGCCGGCCTGTGCGGGGACGCCTGCGAGTACCACCCCGACCAGGCCAAGAAGCTCGTCCAGGAGGGCGGCGGCCTGCCCGGCGGCCGCTTCACCATCACGTACAACGCGGACACCGGCTCCCACAAGGACTGGGTCGACGCCGTCTGCAACTCCATCAACAACGCGCTCGGCAACGAACGCGCCTGCACCGGCAACCCGGTCGGCACCTTCGCCGACTTCCGCAACCAGATCACCCGGCAGAAGATGAACGGCCCGTTCCGGGCCGGCTGGCAGATGGACTACCCGCTCATCCAGAACTTCCTCCAGCCGCTCTACTACACCGACGCCTCCTCCAACGACGGCAAGTGGTCCAACCAGGAGTTCGACGACCTCGTCGACCGGGCCAACCGCGAGACCGACAACGCCAAGGCCGTCGGCCTGTTCCAGCAGTCCGAGGAGGTCCTCCGCGACAACATGGCCGCCATCCCGCTCTGGTACCAGAACGGCAGCGCGGGCTGGTCGGACCGGCTGTCCGACGTGAAGCTCAACCCCTTCAGCGTCCCCGTGTACGACCAGATCAAGGTGAGCTGATCCGCCATGGGACGCTACGTCGTCCGGCGCCTGCTCCAGATGATCCCGGTGTTCGTCGGGGCCACGCTGCTGATCTTCCTCATGGTGAACGTGA
Organism: Streptomyces sp. TE5632; assembly: GCF_054061295.1. NCBI lineage: Bacteria > Bacillati > Actinomycetota > Actinomycetes > Kitasatosporales > Streptomycetaceae > Streptomyces > Streptomyces sp. TE5632. The sequence goes on from NZ_JBSSEA010000003.1 coordinate 3,680,574, forward strand.
TGGGCGACCCCATCGCCGGACTCTGCGGCGAACGGCGCTGCGACCCGGCGACGGCCGCCCAGCTGAAGAAGGAGTTCGGCCTCGACAAGCCCGTCTGGCAGCAGTACCTGACCTACATGGGGAACGTCTTCACCGGCGACTTCGGTACGGCGTTCAACGGCCAGGAGGTCACCGAGCTGATGGCGACCGCGTTCCCCGTCACCATCCGCCTCACGATCGTCGCGATCCTCTTCGAGATCGTCATCGGCATCGCCCTCGGCGTGGTCACCGGGCTGCGCCGGGGGCGCCCCGTCGACACCGGCGTCCTGCTGCTCACCCTCGTCGTCATCTCCGTCCCCACCTTCGTCACCGGCCTGCTGCTGCAACTGCTGCTGGGGGTGAAGTGGGGCTGGATCAGGCCGTCGGTCTCCTCCGCGGCGCCCCTCGACGAACTGATCCTGCCCGGCCTGGTGCTGGCCTCCGTCTCCCTCGCCTACGTCACCCGGCTGACCCGCACCTCCATCGCCGAGAACCGGCGCTCCGACTACGTCCGCACCGCCGTCGCCAAGGGCCTGCCCCGGCACCGGGTGATCACCCGGCACCTGCTGCGCAACTCCCTCATCCCCGTGGTCACCTTCATCGGGGCGGACATCGGCTTCCTCATGGGCGGCGCGATCGTCACCGAGCGGATCTTCAACATCCACGGCGTCGGCTACCAGATCTACCAGGGCATCCTGCGGCAGAACACCCAGACCGTCGTCGGCTTCGTGACCGTGCTCGTGCTGGTGTTCCTGGTCGCCAACCTCGTCGTCGATCTCCTCTACGCCGTACTCGACCCGAGGATCCGCTATGCCTGAGCAGCACTACGACCCCGAGCGCGCCATCGCGGGCACCGGCATGGGCGGCGGCATGGACCTGGGCGTGGACGAGGCGGAGACACTCGAGCGCACCCCGGACGGCCCGCAGGGCACCGGACCGCAGGAAAAGCCCCGCTCCCTGTGGTCCGACGCCTGGCGCGACCTGCGCCGCAACCCCGTCTTCATCGTCTCGGCCCTGATCATCCTCTTCCTGATCGTCATCTCCCTGTGGCCCTCGCTGATCGCCCCCGGCAGCCCCCTCAAATGCGACCTCGCCAAGGCCCAGGAGGGCTCGCAGCCCGGCCACCCCTTCGGCTTCGACGGCCAGGGCTGCGACGTCTACACCCGCACCGTCTACGGCGCCCGTACGTCCGTCGCGGTCGGTGTCCTCGCCACGCTCGGCGTCGCGGTCCTCGGCAGTGTCCTCGGCGCGCTGGCCGGATTCTTCGGCGGGGTGGGGGACTCGATCCTGTCCCGCATCACGGACGTCTTCTTCGCCATCCCCGTCGTCCTCGGCGGACTGGTGCTGCTGTCCGTCACCACCAGCAACACCGTCTGGCCGGTCATCGGCTTCATCGTGCTGCTCGGCTGGCCGCAGCTGTCCCGGATCGCCCGCGGCTCGGTCATCACCGCCAAGCAGAACGACTACGTCCAGGCCGCACGGGCGCTCGGCGCCTCCAACTCCCGCCTGGTGCTGCGGCACATCGCGCCCAACGCGATCGCCCCGGTCATCGTCGTGGCGACCATCGCGCTCGGCACGTACATCTCGCTGGAGGCGACCCTGTCCTACCTCGGCGTCGGCCTGAAGCCGCCCAGCGTCTCCTGGGGCATCGACATCTCCGCCGCCTCCCCCTACGTCCGCAACGCCCCGCACGCGCTGCTGTGGCCCTCCGGCGCCCTCGCGATCACCGTCCTGGCGTTCATCATGCTCGGCGACGCGGTGCGCGACGCCCTCGACCCGAAGCTGAGGTGAGTCGCCGTCATGCTGCTCGAAGTGCGCGACCTGCACGTGGAGTTCCACACCCGGGACGGCGTCGCGAAGGCCGTCAACGGCGTCAGCTACGGTGTCGACGCGGGGGAGACGCTGGCGGTGCTGGGCGAGTCCGGCTCCGGCAAGTCGGTGACCGCGCAGGCGGTCATGGGCATCCTCGACGTGCCGCCCGGCCGGATCACCGGCGGCGAGGTCGTCTTCCGGGGGCGCGACCTGCTGGGGCTGAAGGAGAACGAACGCCGCAGGGTCCGGGGCGCCGAGATGGCGATGATCTTCCAGGACGCGCTGTCCTCCCTCAACCCCGTGCTCTCCGTCGGCGACCAGCTCGGCGAGATGTTCGTCGTGCACCGGGGCATGTCGAGGAAGGACGCACGGGCCAGGGCCGTCGAGCTGATGGACCGGGTGCGCATCCCCGCCGCCCGGGAGCGGGTCGGGCAGTACCCGCACCAGTTCTCCGGCGGCATGCGCCAGCGCATCATGATCGCCATGGCGCTGGCCCTGGAACCGGCCCTGATCATCGCCGACGAACCGACCACCGCCCTCGACGTCACCGTCCAGGCCCAGGTCATGGAACTCCTCGCGGAACTGCGGCGCGAGTACCGCATGGGGCTCGTCCTCATCACCCACGACCTCGGCGTGGTCGCCGACGTCGCCGACCGGATCGCCGTGATGTACGCGGGCCGGATCGTCGAGTCGGCGCCCGTGCACGACATCTACAAGGCCCCCGCCCACCCGTACACCCGGGGCCTGCTGGACTCCATCCCCCGCCTCGACCAGAAGGGCCGGCAGCTCTACGCCATCAAGGGCCTGCCGCCCAACCTCATGAGTATCCCGCCCGGTTGCGCCTTCCACCCCCGCTGCCCGATGGCCCGCGACGTCTGCCGGACCGACGAGCCCCCGCTGTACGAGGTCTCGGCGACGCGGGGGAGTGCCTGCCACTTCTGGCGGGAGTGCCTGGATGACTGAGCCGATCCTGGAGGTGTCCGGCCTGGTCAAGCACTACCCGCTGACCCGGGGCATCGTGATCCGCAAGCAGGTCGGCGCGGTGAAGGCGGTCGACGGCGTCGACTTCGCCCTCGGCCGGGGCGAGACCCTGGGCATCGTGGGCGAGTCCGGCTGCGGCAAGTCCACCGTCGCGAAGATGCTGGTCCACCTGGAGCGGCCGACGGCCGGCGCGATCCGCTACAAGGGCGAGGACATCACTCAGCTGTCGGGGAAGGCCCTCAAGGCCGTCCGGCGCAACATCCAGATGGTCTTCCAGGACCCGTACACCTCCCTCAACCCCCGGATGACGGTGGGCGACATCATCGGGGAGCCGTACGAGATCCACCCCGAGGTGGCACCCAAGGGCGACCGGCGCCAGCGGGTCCAGCACCTGCTGGACGTGGTCGGCCTCAACCCCGAGTACGTCAACCGCTACCCGCACCAGTTCTCCGGCGGCCAGCGCCAGCGCATCGGCATCGCCCGCGGGTTGGCGCTGCGCCCCGAGGTGATCGTCGCCGACGAGCCGGTCTCCGCGCTGGACGTCTCCGTCCAGGCCCAGGTCATCAACCTGATGGACCGGCTCCAGAGCGAGTTCGACCTGGCGCTCGTCTTCATCGCGCACGACCTGTCGATCGTCCGGCACATCTCCGACCGGGTCGGCGTGATGTACCTCGGCCGGATCGTCGAGACCGGCACCGACACCCAGATCTACGACCACCCGACCCACCCCTACACCCAGGCCCTGCTCTCCGCCGTCCCCGTCCCCGACCCGGCGGCCCGCGAACACCGCGAGCGGATCATCCTCACCGGAGACGTCCCGTCCCCCACCAACATCCCCTCCGGCTGCCGCTTCCGCACCCGCTGCTGGAAGGCGCAGGCCCGCTGCGCGACGGAGGTCCCCCTGCTCGCGGTCCCCGAGGCCTTCCGCGAGACCGGCGGCCCGGCGGCCCACCCCTCGGCCTGCCACTTCGCCGAGGAGAAACAGGTGGTACCACCGGAGGAGCACGGCAGCGGGCCGGGGTGACGTGGCGCGTCCCGGCCCGCTGGCCCGCTGTGCTCAGCCCTCGAGCCCCAGTGAGCGTTTGAGGAAGTCGACCTGGAGCAGGAGGAGGTTCTCCGCGACCTGTTCCTGGGGGGTGATGTGGGTGACGCCCGACAGGGGGAGGACCTCGTGGGGGCGGCCGGTGGCGAGGAGGGCGGAGGACAGGCGCAGGGAGTGGGCGACGACCACGTTGTCGTCGGCCAGGCCGTGCACGATCATCAGCGGGCGGTGCCGGTCGGCGGGGGAGGAGAGGCCCTCGGCGGTGACCAGCGAGCTGTTCGCGTACGTCTCCGGGCGTGCGGCCGGGTCGCCCAGGTACCGCTCCGTGTAGTGCGTGTCGTACAGCGTCCAGTCCGTCACCGGGGCGCCCGCGATGCCGGCGTGGAAGACGTCGGGGCGGCGGAGCACCGCCAGCGCCGCGAGGTAACCGCCGTAGGACCAGCCGCGGACGGCCACCCGGGAGAGGTCGAGGGGGTGGGACGCGGCGAGGTCCTGGAGCGCCTCGATCTGGTCGTCCAGGGTGAGCGTGAAGTCGTGGTGGACCGCCTTCTCCCAGGCCGGGGAGCGGCCGGGGGTGCCGCGGCCGTCGGCGACGACCACCGCGAAGCCCTGGTCGGCGAACCACTGCGAGGTCAGATGGGGGTTGTGCGCGGCCACCACGCGTTGGCCGTGCGGGCCGCCGTAGGGGTCCATGAGGACGGGGAGCGGAGCGTCACCGGAGTAGTCCCGGGGCATAAGCACGGCGCACGGGATTCGGCGTGCGCCCCCCTGGGTGAGGGTCACCCGAGGGGACATACCGGGGTCTTCGGCGTACGAGGGGACAGTCGCCGTCGGTTTCCCGTCACGCAGGACCACCGCCCGGGAACCTGGCCGATCCGGTGTCGCGGAGACGAGCACGGTGACGCCCCCGGCACGTACGGCGGAGTGCACGCCGGGCTCCTGCGAGACGCGCTCCACGCCGAGCTCGTTCACCCGGTAGACGTGCACCTCGCCGATCTCCGGATCGGCCGCCTCCTCACCCGCCGACGCCGAGACCAGCACTTCGTCGTCGGAGACGTCCAGAACGGCCCGGACGTGCAACTGCCCTCCGGTGAGCGGTCGTTCGCCCACGACAAGTCGTCGTGCGCCCCCCTCGTCCGCGATCCGCACCAGCTGCCCGGACGGACTCCAGCAGGGCACCCCGGGGAAAAGTTCAAGCCAATTCGGATCTTCGTCGGCGTGCACCATCCGGGTCTCCCCGGAATCCGGGTCCACCGCCAGGACCAGCTGACCGCGCTGGTCGCGCGCCTGTACGAGCAGCAGCGGCGCGCCCGCCGCTGACCAGTGCACATGCGCCAGGTACGGATACCGCTCCCGGTCCCACGCGACGTCCGAACGCACCCCGTCCAGCCCGATCACGAACAGCCGCACCTCCGCGTTCGCGGTGCCCGCCGCCGGGTACGCCACCCGCTGCGGCTCCCGCTCCGGATGCGCCGGATCGGAGATCCACCACCGCTCCACCGGCGTGTCGTCCGCGCGCGCCACCAGCAGCCGGTCCGAATCGGGCGCCCACCAGAAGCCCCGCAGCCGGTGCATCTCCTCGGCCGCGATGAACTCCGCCAGACCGTAGGTGACGTGGTCCGCCTCGGGGGTCGCCAGCGCCCGGTCGTCCTCCCCCTCCGCCCCGACGACCCGCAGCGCACCCTGCGCCACGTAGGCGATGTGGCGTCCGTCGGGCGACGGCCGGGGGTCGAGCACCGGCCCGGGAGTGGGCAGTTCGCGTGCCGTCCCGGCCTGCAGCTCGGCCGTGAAAAGCCGCCCTGACAAGGCGAAAGAGGCCAACTCCACGGCCGCGTCGGTGGCGTAGCCGACGATGCCGGCGCCTCCCTCACGGCTGCGCTCGCGCCGGGCGCGCTCCTCGGCCGACAGGTGCTCCGAGGCGCCGCCCAGGAGGGCCCGCGGGTCGGCCGCCACGCGCTCCCCACCGCCCTCCGGGTCGAGCACCCACAGCGAATTCGCCCGGTCCGTACCGGAACCCGAGCGCAGGAACGCCACCCGGGAACCGTCGGGTGCCACGGTGAACGCACGCGGCGCGCCGAGTGTGAACCGCTGGGTGCGGGCGTGCCGTCGGGGGAAGGAGTCAGCATCGGTCGTCATGCCATGACCATATTGGCCATGCGCCCCCTTGTGCGGCCGTGCGCCGACCGATGCGCACGTACGGATAGTTATGATCGTTCGCGCATAGTGGGTATGAACCTGCTGGCTGCTGTGTGGATGTATCTCTGCCCCCATATTCCTACCCCCCGAGTCCTGGGGTCCTTGGAGGTGAACCGCCGTGGCACTCTCGATTTCGGCGGTGGTGCTGCTGGCGATCATCGTCTTCCTGCTGATCAAGAAGTCGGGCCTCAAGACCGGGCATGCGGTCGTCTGCATGCTCCTCGGCTTCTACATGGCGTCGTCGACGATCGCGCCCACGATCAGTGAGTTGACGACCAACATCGCGGGGATGATCGGCAGCATCAGCTTCTGACCTCGCCGGCTGGGGGCGCGGTCCCAAGTCCGCTCCCCCGCAGGGGTATTGGCTCCTGCGGAGCGGTGTGCGTACGTTCCGTCCCGACCCATGGGCTAGAACTGCGGCATGGAAGAAGCCGCGGTTCTCGCCGTCGCAGCGCTCCTTGGCGTGTGGCTGCTGTGGAACCTGTGGAACCTCATCCGTCTCCCGTCTGGCCTGCGGGACGGAGCGTGGCAACGCCCGCTGTGGTGGGCGCGTCTGTGGTCCGTCTCGCTCTTCGTCGGCTTCGTGGCCTGGCTCCGGGGAGTGTTCAGCGGCGGACTCGACGTCGGCGAAACATGCGCGTACGCCCACCATCAGACTTACGACAGCGCCTACCTGGAGGCTCACCCCGGGGCGTTCAGCGAGTTGTTCCCGCTGAGCAACAAGTGCAACGCGCACTACGACCTGGTCCCGGCCTGGGTCAACCCGACCATCGCGAACTGCGCCGCCTTCGTACTGCTCGCCACCGCCGTACTGCTGTGGTTCGGCGTCGCCCGGCTCACCCGCTTCAACGGGGAGCGCCCGCGGTCACGGGCCTGACCACAGCGTGCCGGCTCCGGCTCCGCGCATGACCCGCCGGACAGGGCCTAGAGCAGGCTGAGTGCCCGCATCGCCTCGCGTTCGATGCGCGAGAGGTCGTGGAGGACGGAGCCGGCCCGTACGAGGTTCTCCGCGTCGCCGGATTCGCCCGCTGCCGCGACGAGTGCGGCCACCTGCGTCCAGAGGACGGCGGCCTCGGCATACAGGGTGTGGCCGGTGCGCAGGTGGCTGCTGTCGATCAACTGGGCACACTCGGCGAGGAAGTCCCGGTAGAGAGTGCGGAACAGGGCGCCGCCGGTGCCGGCCCTCTCCATGAGGACGGCGGTCCGTGGCAGGTCCTCCCGCGGGTCGTCGCTGCGCTGCAGCCACTTCGGCACCCGCCCGGCGGCCTTCTCGATGCCCCGGTGGCCCAGGTTCGCGATGGGCGGGTTCAGGAAGGCGTCGGCACAGGACTTGATCGCGGGGATGATCCGGTCTCGCGGTGACGTCGGGCCGCTGGGCGCGGTGAGGGTGAAGGAGCGGTGCCTGGCGGTCATGGGGCCGCGCGCGGCCCTGGCTCTGGCCAGGCCGGCGAGGCCGGTGGAGACGGCTCCGCCCTGCTGGTCGGTGTCCACCAGGTAGGCGTTCTGTTCGTCGTAGCCGTACATGGCCACGACGTGCCCGCCGAAGTGCACCTTGGTGCTGAAGTAGTCCAGGTGGTAGCTGTCGAGTTGCAGGCCGACCGGCCGGCCGGCGTCGAGGGGCGCCGCCACGTTCCGCCATGCCTTGCGCGGGGAGGTGGTCTCCTCGACCAGCAGCTCGAGCCCGAGGGCGGCGGCCAGGTTCCTGGTGAGTTCGAACGGCTTGACCCGGCCTCCCAGGAAGGGAAAACCCATGGCCTTGCTGTCCCAGTAGACGAAGGACAGCCCGGAGCCGAGCCCGAACAACATGGGCTCGGACAGGTCGATCCCCTCATGCCGCAGCAGCACGCCCAGCGCCGTCGTCTCGCAGTGCTGCATGCCGCGGGCGTCGATGCCCTTCACCATGGCCATGCCGCTCATTCTCCTCTCTCACCTGACGACGACGCCGCAGAGGGACATGCCGGACCACCGGGTCCCAGGCACGATCCGCCGGACAGGCCCTGAACCGGTTCAGCGCACCAGCAGGTCGATCACGCCCGTCAGGTCCTCCTCGCCGCTGCTCTCGGCCAGGCGACGGCGCATCAACGCGAAGTAGGGGCTGAGCAGTTCCGGGCTGACACCCTGCTGCTCGGCGGTGTCCAGGAAGGTCGGCGTACCGGCCACCTGCATGGCGAGGTCGGAGACGACGCCCTTGGTGTAGTCGCCGCTGCGCAACCGGTCGGCGGTCTGGTGAACCGCCGGGGCCATCGTGGCGAGCCAGTCGGCGAGCAGCGGGGCGAGTGCCGCGGGGTCGATGTCCTCCTTGCGGATCAGGGCGAAGGCGTGCGCGGCCCCGGCGAACATCCCGTACATGGCGCTGAGCAGGGCCACGTCGTGCAGGGCCGCGAAGCCCGCGTCCTCGCCGACGTAGGTGGTGCCGACCGGGACGGCCAGGGTCTCCTGGTGCCGCTCGAACAGCTCTGGCGAGCCGCTGTAGAAGACGTAGCCGCCGGCTTCCGGGACGCCGATCATCGGAGGGACGGCCATGATCCCGCCGTCCAGGTAGCGGGCACCGCGCTCGCGGGCCCACTCGGCGCGTGCGCGGGCCTGGGCAGGGGTTCCGGTGGTCAGGTTGACCAGGTCCCGGCCGGCCAGGTCGGTGCCGTCCAGCACCTCGTCGACCGAGGTGTCGTCCAACAGACAAACAACGATCAGGGTGTTCGCTGCGACCGCCTCAGCGGCGGTGTCCGCGACTTTTGCACCCTCGGTGGTGAGTGCCGCGGCGCGGGCCGGGGTGCGGTTCCAGACGGTGAGGGGGTGGCCGGCGGCAAGCCAGGTGCGGGCCAGCGCGGTACCCATCGCGCCGAGGCCCAGCAGTGTGACGGGAGTCTTCTCAACGGTGTTCTGTGCCATGCCGATTAGGCTGGTCGCAGGTCCGGGGGTGATCAAGTACGCACTTGGGAGTGGGTGGTTACCCCGGGGTGAGCGAGCACGTCAAAGGGGTGGGGCATGACGACGCTGAACCGGCCGGGCGGACCGGACGGACACGTCTGCGGGATCGACACCGCGATGGAGGTGATCGGCGGCAAGTGGAAGGTGCTGATCCTCTGGGCGCTCCACGAGCACCCCTGCCGTCGCTTCGGCGAGCTGCGTCGACTGCTGCCGGGGATCACCGAGAAGGTGCTGGCCTCTCACCTGCGTGAGCTGGAGGCGGACGGCGTCGTGCACCGCGTCTCCTACGACGAGGTGCCGCCCCGCGTCGAGTACTCACTGACCGAGGACGGCAAGCGCCTCAACGACGCACTCCAGCCGCTGGCCGCCTGGGGTCGCGAGCGGCCGACCGATGGTGTCCCTGCGGGTGGTGCGGGGGATCTCCGCGGTTCCGAGGCTGCGGGGCCGGAGACGGATGCCGTGCCGAAAAGCGTGAGCAGTCGGCGGGCATCTGTCACTTAAGCGCTCAAACGGGCAGGATCGGGACAGTGGTGGCCGAAGTGCTCACGGTTTTGGGGCGGTGTGTCGTCCCCGGGGGCGCGGGCGAGTGTCCCGGCATCGCCACGCCGAGGCCGCCGTCCCGCCGGGCGGTTGCGGAAAACCGCCCGCACGAGCAGCCGACCGCCCCCGGCAAGATCCGATGCACCGTCACTCGACCTCACGCCCGCCGGGCAGCACCACCGTCCCCGACCTGCGACGCCTACGACAACGCCCGCAAGGAGTCGACGATCGGCCGGTACAAAACCGAGGTCATCAAACCGCAGAGGCCCTGGAAGACGCTCTCACACGTCGAGCTCGCCACCGCCGGGTGGGTCGACTGGTACAACCACCGCCGGCTTCACAGTGAGACAGGCCACGTCCCGCCCGCCGAATACGAAGCCAACCACTACCGAGCAACCACGAAACCCCAGATCACAGCCACCATCTGAGATCTCCATCGAACCCGGGGTGGTCCACCCTCAGCCCAAGCAGAATCGGCGACGTCACCCGCGCCGCCCTCGTCCTCAACAGACACTGGAAGTGATCTTCACTGAGAAGACGTCACTGACTGGCCCGTTCTTCCCAGGGCTCGGCGGACGAGCCGGCTAACGAGCCACGCGGTAGCGGAGGTGGACGACTCTCGAGCTGAAGGTGCGGGTCTCGACCAGTTCGAGATCCACCCGGCGCTCGCGTTGGGGGAAGAACGGGATGCCGCCGCCCACCAGCACCGGGTAGACCATGGCCCGGTACTCGTCGATCAGACCCGACGCGGCCGCCTCGGCGGCGAGGGTCGCGCCGCCGATCGCGATGTCGCCCTCCCCCGGCTCGGCCCGCAACCGCTCGATCTCCTCCGCCAGGCCGCCGGAGGCCAGGCGGGCATGGCCCCGCACCGCCGACAGCGTGGTGGAGAACACCACCTTCGGCAGCGGCTTCCAGAGGGCGGCCCACTCGAGCTGCGAGTCGCCGAGCGAGGGATTCTGGTCGGCGGTCTCCCAGTACAGCATCGTCTCGTACAGCCGTCGTCCCAGCAGGTGGACGCCGACCTCTCGAATCTCGTCGATCCAGAAGCGAAAGACCTCCTCGTCGGGCGCCGTCCAGTCGAAGCCGCCGTCCGGCCCGACGACGTAGCCGTCGAGTGAGACGCTCATCGAATAGGTCACGCTGCGCATCAGAAGTCCTCCTCGGTGACGGGTTCGACGGTACGACCGCCGGACTCATCGCGGCTCGCGGGATCCCCTGGGCCGAGTCACCTCACGAGATCGTTTCGTTGAGGAACCTCAGTGGCTCGTGAATGTGACGACGCGCGAAGAAGAACAGGCGGTCGAATCGGAGTCGGAGGGCGCGACAACGGACATATGGCGTGTTGACGTGGTCAGCGGACAGGTTTGCGACAGCGTCAACCTTCCGCTGAATACCAACTGACCTCGTCGCCCCGGACCGCGATCGAACCGCGCCGACGCCCTCCCGCGCCCACCGCCCTCAGTGCGGATGACCGAAGTCCCCCGCCCCGTCTCTCCCGTCCCCCTGAATCGCCGCACCCCGCTCCGTAAGCTTGGCGGCCCCGGGACGGACGAGGGCTGAGGGTCGGCGGGGCGTGAACGTACCGGAGGCCGAGGCCGAGCAGGAGCCGCCGTCAGCCCTCGACCGCGTACGGCACGAAGTCGGCCCACGCGGCGGGGGCGAAGGCCAGCCGGCCGCCCTCCACGTCCTTGGAGTCACGGACGTGGACGGTGCCGGGCTCAGTGGCGATCTCTACGCACGAGGCGCCTTCACTGCTGCTGTAACTGCTCTTGAACCAATTTCCTGCCACTTCGACGCAGGAGTCGCCCTCGTTGCCGTCGCTGTAGCTGCTCTTGAACCATGCGAGGCCCGAAGCGCTCTGGCCGGAGACCTTGCGGATCATGTTTCTCCCAACAGTTCTTCGATGAAGGCCAGCGACTCCCGAGGCGGGAGAGCCTGCGCTCGGATGGTGCCATACCGCAGTTCGGCAATGCGGAGTTGCCGAGTGTCCGAGATCGGGCGGCCGTTGAACGCTCCCTCGCAGCGTGCCACTGCTGAACCGTCCTCGAACTTCAGCAATTCGATCTTTCCATCCAGGCCTGGATGCACCTCACAGTGCGTCGGCATCACCTGAAGCGTCACGCAACGCAACCTGCCTACCTCAAGCAGGTGTTCGAGCTGGCTCCGCCACACCATTGTGCCTCCGAGTGGACGTCGGAGCGGAGCCTCCTCCAGGACGAAGCTGAGTGTGGGTGCTGGGTCTTTCTCGAAGATGGACTGTCGGGCCACACGGGCAGCCACCATCCGTTCGATTTCGTCCCGTGAGTAAGCGGGTTGCCGTGATTCGAAGGCAGCTCGGGCGTGGTCGGCCGTCTGAAGGAGCCCGCTGATGCTGTGGCAGACGTACAGGCCGATTTCAACCGCCCGCCCCTCCATCTGCGCCAAGTCCCGCACCTTCTTCGGGTACCGGACCTTCTTCACGTCCTCCTTCATCGCCGAGATGAGGCCACCGGCGTTGAACAGCTCGTCCGCCGTGTCCAGGTACTCGGGCCGGGGGATGCGTTTGCCGCTCTCGATCTTGTAGACGAGGTCGTCACCGTAACCGACCGCCACCGCGAAGTCGCCGACCCGCATGCCCGCCGCCTCCCGGCGGAGCCTCAACTGCCGTCCCACGGTGGCCACCACCGCGAGTGCCCAGTCGTCGTCCGGGTCGACCTCCCACCCCGGTTCGTCCGTCTGGTCCGTCTCGGTCGTGACCCGCACCGCCTCGCCGTTCACCGACATGTCGCGCTCCTCCGTCGTGCCGCGCAGTACCGTCACGACGTGCGGGTGGGGGCCGCGTCGACAGTTCGGACAGGGCCGGACAAGCCGTGGACGGTCACCCTACGCAGCGCCGTGATTACTCGTCACGGTACGTCCGGTCGGCCACGCTGAGTGACGTGAATCAGGAAATTGCCGAGACCGGATCTCAACCCGACAGCGGAATCCGCGACTTCACCGTGCTGCTGTCGTCCACCCCGCGCGGTGCCCGCCTCGCCCGTCTGCTCGCGGCGGACGCGCTCCGGGACTGGGGACTTCCGCAGGAGGCGGCGAGCCATGTCGTAGCGGAGCTGGCGGCCAACGCGGCCACCCACGGCCGCCTCCCCGGCCGCAGCTTCCGCCTCACGCTCTACGTGGTCGGCACCACGCTCCGCATCGAGGTCACCGATGCGCGGGGCGACCGGCTTCCCGCGCTCCAAGTGCCCGATGCCGGTGTCGAGTCGGGGCGTGGGCTGCTGCTCGTCGAGGCGCTGGCCGACCGCTGGGGAGTGGTCGAGGGGCGGTTCCCGCGGAAAACCGTATGGGCCGAACTGGGCCTGACGCCACCGGAACCCGCCCCCACGTGTTCCGGTGGCATCGACGGCTGAAAAGACAAAGAACGTCGGGGGAAAGAACCCCACCAAGCCCCACCCCTCCCGCCCGTGGCTCACACTCACTCGGGCGGGTGAACATCTCCGGTTCGGCTGGATTTCCGGGCCTTCGAGGACCGACGCTCAGCGCAGGACACCAGCAGACATGCGACGGCCCCCGCCGGGACTGCAATCCCAGTGCGAGGGCCTGACCACCGAGGAAGACAGAGGCTTCCCGATGGGTACCCAGAACCCTAGCGCGCACCAGCGCGCCCAGGCCCGTATCGCGGGCAACAAGCACCCGAACCGGGGCCACCGCACCGGCGGGCTCCAGCACGACAACACCCGTCACACCACCCGCTTCACGGTCATCGGCAACCACCTGGCCCAGCACCGGGAGCTCTCGCTGCTCGCCATCGGGCTCGGCGCGCACCTCCAGTCGCTGCCGAAGGGCGCGCCGGCCGACATCAAGACCCTCTCCGCCCGGTTCCCCGAGGGGGCCACCCGTATCGCCGCCGCCCTGCGCGAGCTGGAGGCCCACGGCTACCTGCGCCGCGAGCGCGTACGCACCCCCTCCGGCCGGATCGTCACCCGCACCACCTCCTGCAATCAGCCGGCGGCAGCCCGCCATCCCGCCGGGACCCCAGCCTGTCCGGTGGCGGAACCGCAACAGCGGGAGCGGCAGGAGGCGTGCGAGGAGCGGGAGTCGTCGCGCGCGGCACGTGAGACACGGGCGCCCCGCAGGCAGCTCCCTGCCGTACCCGGCCCCGGGTATCCCGCCCCCGCGCTCCTCCGGGCCGCCACCGACCTCCTCGCCGGCCTCCACCGCCACGACCCCCGGCTGTTCCTCTCCGCCTGCGACACGGCCCACCTGGCCCCCGGCGTCGCCGCCTGGCTGGAGCGGGACGTCACGCCCGCCGCCGTACGCCACGCCCTGACCGCCGACCTGCCGCCCGAGGGCGTACGCCGCCCGGCCGCCCTCCTGGCCCACCGCCTCACGGCCCAGCTCCCGCCCCCGCCGCCCTTCCGCGCACCGGCCGAGCCCTCGCCCGGCCGGTACGAGATGCGCAACTGCGACGGCTGCGACCGCGGCTTCCGCGCCCCGGTACCGGGCCCCGACCGCTGCCGCGACTGCCGAACCGACCTTCAGCTGCCTCAGGATGAGGCGAGCCCACCAGTGGACTGAGGCCGGAACACTCCGGGGCCGGGAGAGGGCGTGAGCCCCGCGCTCGTCCTGGCAGCCGTGTGATCGCTGGGCAACCATTCCCGCGACCTGATGGTCATGTTCGTGTCACCCGCGTACCGGGTGGGCATCGTCAGCTGCGCCTCGGGACGTTCCCGAGGCGCTGGAACATGGGGGAAACGCCTTCATGCATCACCGCACCACCGTGGCGGGCTTCGCCGGGGCCCTCGCCCTGTCCGCGCTCACGATTCCGGCGACCGCCCAGGCGGATGTCTTCTCGGGCGACATCAGGATCACGAAGGTGGTCGTCAACGGAGGGAAGGACATCGTCCTGGGGACCACGGACGTGAAGACGTTCACCATCGCGGTGACCGCCACGGACGACTCGGGCATCGAGACCGGAAACACCTTCCCGGTCATGTGGCGCACGCCCCTCCCGAACGGCGACTATTACGGTCTCGTGGGCCCCGAGGACGTCGCGGGCAAGTGCGTGCGCCAGAGCTTCACCACGACCACCTGCACCTACACGCTGAAAATCAACCCGCGCATCCAACTCCAGGACAACACCCTGGCCGGGACCTGGACCGTGAGAGCCCACGTCCTGGCCAACGACGGTGACTACCTCACCAAGGATTCCGCCGCCAAGGCGAAGGTCCTGCGCAACTCCAGGCTGACGGTCGACGCCTCGCCGGAACCGGTGAAGAAGAACAAGACGATCACCGTCACGGGCAAGCTGACCCGCGCCAACTGGGAGACCTACAAGTACGCCGGCTACACCAAGCAGCCGGTGAAGCTCCAGTTCAAGAAGAAGGGCACCAGCACCTACAAGACCCTCAAGACCGTCACGACGGACAGCAAGGGCAACCTGAGGACGACGACGAAGGCCACGGCGGACGGCTACTTCCGCTACTCCTTCGCAGGCACGTCCACCACCCCGGCGATCGCCTCCGCGGCGGACTACGTCGACGTGAAGTAACCCTCGGGAGGGTCGTCTCCGAGTTCGGTGGAGCCCGGAGCCGGCATGCCTCCGGTGACCACACACGGTCATTGACAGGGTGGGTTCCCTGGTGAACCGGCGACAGTCGAATACGCGAGCCCACCAGTACCGAGGCCGTTCAGGAGGCCGCAGTGCGCGAGTGGCGGCCGGCTCACCCGCGCCGGGTCTTCACTCCGCTCCGGGGCCCGGCCTCACCGGGCAGCGGATGACACGTGCGCGCGCACTTGGTCGACCGCCTCCAAGTGAGCCCCGCGGACGACATAGCGGGTAATGCCCCAGCGCCGCTCATGGCCGGCCGGGGCGGCTCTGATCTCCTGCACCGTGCCGATCCACGCGTAGGGAGAGGCGAGCACCGAGGCCGCGTCGCAGTGAAGTCGCCGGGCGATTTCACTGCGACGCGGCCTCGGCGTCATCAGTGACCTCCACCATCTGGACAAGAGCTTCGCGGGCCGGGGCGTCGACCCGGCCCGCGGCTCCCTGCTCGACGAGATCGACCTGGCGGTCGATGTCCGCGCCGTTCCGGCGCACCTCATGCGTGTGCCCGTCCGGCAGGGTGCGTCCCAGCCCGCTCAGCCCCACGACGTCCGCATGCGCCCCGGCCCAGCGCAACAGGGCCGTGTTGCCGCCCCCGAAGGTGAAGGGCACCTGGTGCTGGACCGGGCCGGGGGGTGAGCCGCGCCTGGTGGGTCCGTACCTCAGGGCTGTCGAGGGTGACCGTCTCACCGGCGAGGAGCGCGCGGCAAGCCTCGGCCACAGCCTGGAAACGTCGGACGCGCCCCGCGACGTCGGGACGTCGTCCCCGCCCCGGGCCCCCACCTACCGCCGCGATGCCGGAACCGAACGCAAGGAGGCCGGCCGGCATGAGCGCGTGTCAGGGCGCCTCCCGCGTCCACCGGGCCGTGCGGGACGCCGTTCAGTCGATGGACGACACCGATGCCGTCCCGGGCATATTCGAGATCAACAGGACAGGCGTCTTCGGCGAGAAGACCGTCATTCACTACGCGGACTCGGCGCGGGCACCTCACCCGCCACTGGGAGGTGTCGTCAACGTGTCACGGTCACCTCAGGAGCGATGCGAGGATGGCGGCTTCCTGGTAGAACCGGGCCGTGCCGCTCCGGAGCGGCACGGCCCGGCCACCTTGCCCGGCGGATCCCCTCCGCCCCGGCCTTCAGCCTGGAGCCCGCTTTGTCTTTACGGACAGGTGCCACTCGCCCGATATCCCTGCTCCTGTCGACCGTGCTCGCGGCCGGAACGCTCACCGGCTGCGCGCTGCAGGAACTCGCCAGGGACTGCGGGGGGACCGACGACCGGGTGAAGGAGATGGCTGCGCTCGACATCCTCGACTCCCGGCCCGTCGAGGCCACTGTCGCCCGGGGCTTCGAGGAGGTCGACGCCGGCTGCTGGGCGGACAGCGGCGATGTCTCGGTGTACGCCAACCGGACATACGCCTTCCCCGGAACGCAGGCCGAAGTGGCCGCACACTACCGGGCGGCAGCGGTACGGGACGGATGGAATCCGGACCCCGAAGCCTTGTCCGACGACCTGTGCTTCGTCAAGGAGGAAATGTCCCTGCAGATCGTCTTCCTCACCGCCGAGGGCCTCGCGGAGGACGGCCACGGAAGCCGCCCCGACCTCACCGCCGGGGCCGGCTACTCGATCAATGCCGACTCGTTCGTGAACAGCGGCGTCGAAGCGGGCTGCTAGAAGTTGCCGTCGAAGTGTCACGCCGGCATCAGGAGTGGTGCGAGGGTGACGGCTGCTTCGTATGTCCCGATGTCGCTCGTTTGAGCGCTTGCCTGACATTTGGCCGCCGAGTGCTCACGCTTTTCAACAGGACCTCCGTATCCGCCCCGCAGCGTCGGGACCGCGAAGACCCCCGCACCACCCGGCGGGACGTCATCCCCGTGCCGGGCCCCGGCCGCTGCCGCGACTGCCGTACTGATGCCAAAGGCCGCCTGGACGACGGGGGCCGATGGTACGTACTCCGGGCCCTCTTCACGGCGCCGAGCAGATCCGGCCGCCCCTGCCGGGCGGGAGCGCGGCTCAGTGCCCGCCACGGGTCTGCTCGGCCTCAACCGGTGACGCTGTTGCCGGACAGGTCGAGTACGTACCAGGCGGCGCCGAAGGCGGTGGAGCCCTGACCGTTCATGTCGCCGGCTTTCGTGTCGCCCTCGAAGTAGTACAGGGGGTGCCCGTTGTACGTGATCTGCTTCTCGCCACCGTTCCGGTCGGTGGTCCCCAGCAGATCCGCCTTCGCGCCCTTCTTGGCGGCCGGTGTGCCGGTCACGGTCATGGGCGGCCACGCGGCGGCGCAGGTACCGGTGCAGGTGGACTTGGTGGAGGTGTCGGCCTTGAAGAGGTAAAGGGTGCGGCCCTGGCCGTCGACGAGGATGGTGCCCAGGGGGGAGGAGGCACCGGCCACGGTTCCTGCGGCTGCCGCCGTACCCGACGCCGACGGGGAGGCGCCGGTGGATGCGGACCGCGTCGGGTACGAGGGAGAGCCACCGTTGCCGTTCGAGCAGCCGCTGACGGTGCCGGCGAACAGCCCGATCACGGCCACGAGGGCGGCTTTCCCGGCAAGTGCGGCGATGGGTTTCATCCGAGAGGACTCCTTGGAGGGGAGTGTCGGCCCGTCCTTGCGGGGCCGGGAGAACCATTGAGGCAGGGAATCGTGCCCGTGGCGCGTCGGGCGCGCTGTCCGGGTGTTCCGGGCAGGGGACGCGGGCCGTGGTGTGGCGTTCGGTGAGGAAGGGGCGGAACCCGGAGGTGGGTGGGACGGCGCCGTGCCCACGGGGCCGCCGGGCGACTCGTAGGCTGACCCCATGACGGAACTGCCCTCCCCCAGCCTCCGGCCGGGGGGACCCCCATCTCGCTTCGCTCGGCGGATGATGCTCGTGCACGCTCATCCGGACGACGAGTCGATCAACAACGGCGCCACCATGGCCCGGTACGCCGCCGAGGGTGTGCACGTGACGCTGGTCACCTGCACGCTCGGTGAGCGCGGCGAGGTCATTCCGCCCGGGCTGGCCCACCTGAGCGGTGCCGCCCTCGGACAGCACCGGATGGGTGAGCTGGCCGAGGCGATGCGCGCGCTCGGTGTCGACGACTTCCGGCTGCTCGGCGGCGCCGGGCGCTACAGCGACTCCGGGATGATGGGACTGCCCGACAACGACGACCCCGGGTGCTTCTGGCAGGCCGACGTCGACCAGGCCGCCGGTCTGCTCGCCGAGGTGATCCGCGAGGTCCGGCCCCAGGTGCTCGTCACGTACGACGAGCGCGGCGGCTACGGGCACCCCGACCACATCCAGGCGCACCGCGTCGCCATGCGCGCCGTCCAGCTGGCCGCAGCGACCCCGGAGGACGGGCGGGACGGGTGGGACGTTCCCAAGGTGTACTGGAACCGGGTGCCCCGCTCCGTCGCCGAGGCGGCCTTCGCGCGTCTGGAGGAGGAACTGGCCGGGCTGCCGTTCGACAAGGCGGGCAGCATCGGTGACGTACCCGGTGTCGTCTCCGACGTGCACGTCACCGCCGAGGTCGACGGCACGGCGTACGCCGCCGCCAAGGCCGCCGCGATGCGGGCGCACGCCACCCAGATCACGGTGGCCGAGCCGTACTTCGTGCTCTCCAACGAACTCGCGCAGCCGCTGTTCACCACCGAGTACTACGAGTTGGTGCGCGGAGAACGTTCCGTCGGCAGGGAGAGCGACCTGTTCGCGGGAGTGGACACCGGAGTCGGGGCGGGGGAGGCGTCGTGAGCGACCGGAGCGACCGGAGCGACCGGAGCGACCGGAGCGACCAGGGCCGGCCCGTCTCGGTGCTGGCCCAGCCGCTGCGACTGCCCTCCGCCGGGCGGCTCGCCGCCTGCGTGGGGCTGTTCGTCCTCGGTGCCGTGGTCGGTGCGGCCGGGGCGCTGGTGCAGCCCGCCTGGTTCCCGGGCGGGCTGCTGCTCGCCCTCGCGGGCGAGGCCGGGCTCTGTCTCGGTGCGGGCCTCGCCCTCCGCAGCCGGGCCGGGGCCGCGTCGGCCGCCGGTGGCTGGGTGATCGTCGTCCTCCTGCTCACCGCCAGCCGCCCGGAAGGTGACTTCCTGTTCGCCGCGGGAGCCGGCTCCTATCTCTTCCTGCTCGGCGGCATCGTCGTCGCTGTGATCTGTGCCACCCTCGCGCCGGTGCGGCAACCGAACGGCCGCACCGTCCGACTTGGGAAGTGACGTACCACTTCGCCGCGGTACGCGCGTGCGGGTCCCGTGCGGGTTTCCCCGGCGGTCCTGAGAAACGGGCCGGACGCGGCCAGTATGGTGGTGCGCGCGCCGCTGAGCCTCCCCGCACTCTCGGCTCGGGTCGAACAGGGGAGGATCCCACCGTGAGGTCGTGACGGGCGGCGGAGCCAACCGGGAGAACCTGCCTTGAGTCGTGAAACTGACACTCCGTCCACCGGGCCCAACGGGCGCGGCGGAGCCGCGTACCCGTCGGGCACTCCGCCCTACGGGATTCCGGCGGTTCCGGACGAGGCGACGGCCGCGGGCCGTCCGGCCGCGCGGTCGGGCGAACGGCGTCCGGACGAACGCAAGACCGAGACCACCCTGACGACCAGAATCCGGATCAACATCCCCGGATCGAGGCCCATTCCGCCGGTCGTCGTGCGCAAGCCCGTCACGGACGGCGAGGGCACGGGCGACGGCGGCAACGAGTCCGACACCCGTGCCGAGGGGCAGGCGTCGGCGCCCGGTTCACCCGGGCCTGCGGGCACCGGTGCGGGCACCGGCCCCGGTTCCGTCGAGCCGCCCGCGGTGGCGGCTCCGGGCGCGCCGTCCGGCGGCTCGGGGCAGCTGGTTCCGCGGCAGTCGGCCCCGGCGGAGAAGCCGACCAGCGACTGGTTCGCGCCCCGCAAGTCCGGCGCGGGCAAGGGCGGTACGGGCGGCGGCTCCGGCAACGGGGCGGGTGCGCCGAGCGGTTCGGGTTCCGCGGCGCCCGCGGGCGGCCCCTCCGGTGCTTCCGGCGCCGGTGCGCCCGGTGGTGCGCGGCCGGGTGGCCGTCCGGCCGGCGTGGTCGGCGGCATGAGTGTGACGAGCGGCGCCCGGCCCGGTGGTCCCGGCGGCCCCGCCGGGACGAACGGTTCCGCAGCCGGGGCCGGCAAGGCCGGCGGGCTCTCCGGCGTGACCGGCGGCCCGGTGGCCCCCGGGCACGGCGGCGGCACCGGTTCCTTCGACGTGACCGAGGCGCTGGCCGGCGGCGGCCAGGCCGGGCGCCCCGGCCCTCCCGAGCAGCCCGGTGCGTCCGGCCCCTCCAGCCCGTCCGGTCCGTTCGGGCCGCCCGGTCAGACCGGTCAGACCAGGTCGGCGCTGTACCAGGGCGGTCCCGAGGGCCCCACGACCGGCCCGGTCACCGGCCAGGGGCCGATGATCCCGCCGCGCGGCAGCGGCCCCCACGGCGCGGGCGGTCCCGGCCACGGGCTGAGCGACGACACCGCGAGCCTCACCCCGCAGATCCACGCCCCCGACCCGGACGCCCCGGGCTACGGCGCCCGCCACGACGACTTCTCCGGGTACACCGGCACCAGGAGCGCCCCGGTAGTCCCGGCGAGCGCGGCCTTCGACGCGGACACCCCCGCCGGTGGCCGCGGCCCGCTCACGCCCTCCAGGTTCCCCGAACAGGGCACCCCGACCCCGCCCCCGGCGACGTCCTCGAAGCAGCCGAAGAAGAAGGGGCGCAACAAGCTCGCCCTGATCGGCGGCGGCGTGGTCCTCCTCATCGGGGTCGCCTACGGCGCCGGCCTGCTGATGAACCACTCCGACGTGCCCAAGGGCACCACCGTGCTCGGCGTCGACATCGGCGGCGGCACCCGCGACGAGGCCGTGAAGACGCTCGACAAGGCCCTCGCCGACCGGTTGAACAAGCCGCTCGAGCTGACCGTCGGCGACAAGACCGTCGAACTGCAGCCGGACAACGCCGGACTGCAGCTCGACACCGACGCCACCGTCGGCGCCGCGGCGAAGAGCGACTACAACCCGGTCTCCGTGATCGGCTCGCTCTTCGGCAACAGCCGCGTCGTCGACCCCGTCATCCCCGTCGACGAGGAGAAGCTGCACGCCGCCCTGGAGGCCGCGGGCGGCGGCTCCGGCAACGACGGCACGATCACGTTCGAGTCCGGCAAGGCCGTCGCCGTCTACGGCAAGCCCGGCGCGGGCATCGACGTCGACAAGTCGACCGACGCGGTCGAGGCGGCGTACCGGACCCAGGTGGAGACCGGTTCCTCGTCCCCGGTGAAGGTCCCGACCACCACGCAGGAGCCCACGATCTCCAAGGCCGAGGTCGACCGGATGATGAAGGAGTTCGCCGAGCCGGCGATGTCCGACCTGGTCACGGTCCAGACCGACGCCGCGCACACCATTGCCTTCAGCCCGGAGAAATCGCTCTGGAAGTTCCTCGGCGTCAAGGCGCAGGACGGCAAGCTGGTCGAGTTCTACGACCGGAAGGCGCTCGAGGAGCTCTACGGCGACACCTTCGACGGCGTGCTGATCACCCGCGGCAACGGGGAGAAGACCCCGGTCACCGTCGAGGACGTGATCGGTGCCCTGCGCCCCGCGCTGCTGAGCACCGGCGACCGCGTCGCCGTCATCGAGACCGACCCCAGCTGACCCGGACCGGCCCCGGCCGCCGCACGACGGACGTCTTGCGGCGGCCGGGGCCGAGCGCTGCCCGGCACGCTCCGGGCGAGCAGCCGCCTCAGGTGTCGCCGGGACGTACCAGGCACAGGGCCCAGATCATGAAGCCGGACAGGCCGATCAGCACGACCGACCAGACCGGGTAGTACGGCAGCGACATGAAGTTGGCGATCATGATGAGCCCACCGATCGCCACCCCGGCCACCCGCGCCCAGGTCCTGGCCCGGAAGAGCCCCATGCTGATGAGTACGGCGACCGCACCCAGGATCAGATGGATCCAGCCCCAGGACGTGAGATCGAACTTGAAGACGTAGTTCTGCGTGGTGACGAAGACGTCGTCCTGCGCGATCGCGGAGATTCCCCGGACGATGCCGAGGATCCCCGCGAGCAGCAGCATGACGCCGCCGAAGACGGTCATTCCGCCTGCCACCTGGTGTTTCGCGGACGGGGTGTGTGTGCGTGCGTGTGCGTGCGGAGCGTGTGTAGCCATGTCGCCACCTCATTCCGTCGTGTGCGGTCGGGGTCCGGGGCGTCGGTGCGGGTCCGGTGCGGGTCAGCGGGCGTGCCCGGAGCCGTGGCCGCTCAGCACCAGTTCCTTGGCCCGGTCGAACTCCTCGTCGGTGAGGTCGCCGCGCGAGCGGATCTCGGACAGCCGGTGCAGCTCTTCGGCGGTGCCGGTCTGCGTGCCGTGGCTCGCCGCGGTCTCCCGGATGTAGCTGTCGAACGCCTCCTGCTGCGCGCGGGCCTGCGAGATCTCCCGCCGGCCCATGTTCTTGCCGCGGGCGATGACGTAGACGAACACGCCGACGAAGGGCAGCACGATGACGAAGACCATCCAGCCGGTCTTGGCCCAGCCGCTCAGCGAGTCGTCCCGGAAGATGTCGACGACGACCCGGAACAGCAGCACGAACCACATGACCCACAGGAACAGCAGCAGCATGGTCCAGAAGGCTCCGAGCAGGGGGTAGTCGTACGCGAGGTACGTCGCGGGGCTCATGGCTCTCCTCCGTCCGGCGCGGGGATGCGCGCCGGTTCCAGGCTGCCCACGGCGACGACCGTGCCGCCTCACCCCCGACGGGTGATCCCGGCCGGGTACGGAGTGCGGTGCGCTGGAGAGCGGACGTACGCCGAAGCCAGGAGGGCGGACCATGACCGCACCGAGCGCCGTCGCCGCGGCCCTCTCACCGGCCGAACGGACCGAGCGGGGCCGGACGGCCCGCAAACGCGTCGCACGCTCGGCGCACGGCCTGTTCGCCCCCGGCCCCGACCGCTTCGACCCGGTCGACGTGCTCGTGCGGCAGTCGGCCACGCGGGTGCCCGAACTGGTCCCGATCCGGTACGGGCGCATGCTGGAGTCGCCGTTCCGCTTCTACCGGGGCGCCGCCGCGATCATGGCCGCCGACCTCGCGACGCTGCCGCACAGCGGGCTGGAGGTGCAGCTGTGCGGCGACGCGCATCTGCTGAACTTCCGGCTGCTGGCCTCGCCGGAACGGCATCTCGTCTTCGACATCAACGACTTCGACGAGACCTTTCCCGGCCCCTTCGAATGGGACGTCAAACGGCTCGCCGCCAGTCTCGTCATCGCCGGCCGCGCCAACGGCTTCTCCGCGCGGGAGCAGAACAAGGCGGTGATCGCCTGCGTACGGGCGTACCGCGAACGGATGCGGAACTTCGCCGGCATGCGCACCCTGGACATCTGGTACGCCCAGGACGACGTCGACCGGATGCGGGAACTCCTCGCCTCCTCCCTCGACCGGTCCGTCCGGCGCCGTACCGAACGGGCCGCCGAGCGGGCCCGCGCCCACACCTACCTCCAGGCCGTCGACCGGCTCACCCGGCTCACCCCCGAGGGCCGGCGGATCACCCCGGACCCGCCCCTGATCACCCCGCTGCGCGACCTGCTGGCCGACGCGCCCGGACGCGACGAGGAGAGCGAACTGCGCTCCGTCTTCGCGGGATACGCGGACACCCTGTCCTCCGAGCGCCGGCATCTGCTGCGCCGGTACCGGCTCGTGGACACGGCCCGCAAGGTGGTCGGCGTCGGCAGCGTCGGCACCCGCTGCTGGATCCTGCTCCTGCTCGGCCGGGACGACGACGATCCGCTGCTGCTCCAGGCCAAGGAGGCGCAGGAGTCGGTGCTCGCGCCGCACACGGGCGGCGAACGCTTCGACAACCAGGGCCGCCGCGTGGTGACCGGGCAGCGCCTGATCCAGACGAGCAGCGACATCTTCCTGGGCTGGACCCACGTGCGGGGCCTGGACGACAGGGAACGGGACTTCTACGTGCGCCAGCTGCGGGACTGGAAGGGCATCGTGCGTCCGGAGACCATGGACGCCCGGACGCTCGCCCTCTTCGGGGGCTGGTGCGGAGGCAGCCTGGCCCGCGCCCACGCCCGCTCCGGCGACCCCCTCGCGATCGCCGCCTACCTGGGCACGAGCGACCGTTTCGACCAAGCCCTCCCCGACTTCGCCCAGGCCTACGCCGACCGCAACGAGCGGGACTTCGAGGAACTCCGGGCCGCCGTACGCTCCGGGAGGCTCACCGCCGAGAGCCTCTGACGCGCGTGCGGTCGTGTGCGTGAATGGGGGGTGGGTACGCCCGACCGGCGCCATACCCACCTCAGACGTCACGGACGCGTCGAAGAATCGCTTCTCCCTCACCCGTTCGAGCGGTGAGAAAGCGCTCATGCCCGATACGCTGACGCCCGGGATCAGAATCGTGCCCATGGGAGCAGCCGTGACCACCTTCGCCGCCGGGCAACCACTCATCCCCCAGCCGCCTGCCACGGTTGCCGCGTTGCGCCAGGCGGTCAGCCAGATCGCGCCCGCAGCACTGCCGGCCTTCACCCGGGAGTTGGACCAGGCGGCTGACCAGTCCCGGCAGGGTTGCGACCTGGCGCCGCTCCAGCGGTTCATCGGCCAGTGGGCCGTCTATGTCCATGTCCAGCGTTGGCCCGAGCTGGCAGCAGACCTCCGACGCTGGGAAGACACCGTCGAGTCCGGCGACGCGGCTCAGGCACGGCAGGCCGCTTCTGAGATCGGCCGAATCCTGGACACAGCCCACGCGGCCGTCGGTCTCCCGGCCCGGTGAGCACGGGCTGGCGCTGGGAATACGCCCCCGACCACGACCACGTGGTGGCCGGCATCCCCGTTCACGTCGTGGCCGAAGTGGAACGCCTGACCGACCAGCTCGTCGACCTTGCCGGCATGGGCATCGACCTCAGCGACATCGGCAACGGCCCTCGACCGGGCGGTCTGAGGCGCATGGATGCCGCCGGCGGCTGGTTCTACTTCCTGGTGGCGCCACGTGACCCGCTGATCATCGTGGTCCGTATCGTGCCGCCGTTCGACGCGCTGTAGGGGTCAGCGGGGGGTCGGGCGCATCTCGACCACGCGGAGGCCCAGGGAGCGCAGGCGGGCCAGGAGTCCGTACAGGTGTGCCTCGTCGACGACCTGGCCGAACAGCACGGTCTGGCCCCGCATCACGACATGGTCCAGCTCGGGGAAGGTCTCGGTCAGCGTGTCCGACATGTGTCCGTCGACGCGGATCTCGTAGTGCATGCGCCCCTCCTCCCACGGCTCGGGAGCGGCGGCAGAGGTGCTGCCACCCTTGCGATCGTCCACCCCTCCCGGCCGGCCCGCCCTCACCCGTGGCAGGTGAGCGGGGCGGTGAGCGGTCCGCGCGGGGCGGCCGTGCTCACAGCAGCCGCAGGTCGCGGGCCCGGCGTACGGCGTCGGCGCGGCGATTGACGTCGAGCTTCCGGTAGACGCTCTTGAGGTGGGTCTTCACCGTGTTGACCGACACATACAGGTCGGCGGCGATCTCCTCGGTCGTCATCATCCGCGCCAGCCGCCGCAGCACGTCCCGTTCCCGGCCGCTCAGCTCCTCCACCACGGGCGGTACGGCGGACGGCGGCACGTCGGCGGAGCCGGTGACGAGCCAGCCCGCGGCCAGTCCCCGCAGCGGGTCCGTGTCCAGCAGCGGTGCGATCCACGGCCCGGCGTCCACGAAGGGGCGGCGCAGATGCCCGTGCCGGGCGCCGCGCAGCGCCGCGGCGAGCCACCGGCGGGCGGTGGCCGGGTCCCCCGCCAGATGACCGCTCCGGGCCCGTACCAGGGCGGCCCGCACGGACACGCCGGGGCCGGTCCGGCCCGCGTCGCGCAGCGCGTCGAGGAGTTCGGCCGCCGCACCGGGACGGCCCGCGGCGAGCTGCATCCTGGCGGCCTCCACGACACAGGCCGGCTGGTCGAGGGGCACCTCGTGGAGCGCCTCGGCGGCTTCCTCCGGCCGTCCCTCGGCCAGGTGCGCGGCGGCCTCCGCCAGCGCCGCGTGGCCCCGCACCCAGGGGGAGGGCACCTCGGCGGTGACGTCCGGCCGGGCCGCCCGGACGGCGGCGCGCGCATCACCGCGGGCCAGCAGCAGCCGGGCCGTGGCGACGGCCCGCCCCGCCAGCGCGACCGGGTCGTGCGAGACGTCCCCCTCCGCGGGGGTGACCGCCTCGTCGAGCAGTTCCTGTGCCCGGTCCAGCTCGTCGCGGTCCACCGCCACCGCCGCCAGCACCAGCCGCTCCATGCCGGTGCCGGGAGGGCCGGGAAGGCTGTACCGCGCGGTCTCGGCCAGGGCCTGGGACGCCTTGTGCTCCGCCCGGCCGGGCCAGCCGTTGAGCTGGTCGATCAGCGCGAGTTGGGCCAGGGCGTCCTCCCTGGGCAGCGCGGTCGACGCCCCCTCGGGCCCGGTGGCGGCCGCGGTCAGGGCCGTCCGGGCGTCCTCGAAGCGGCCCGCCCACAGCCGGGCCGAGCCCAGATGGGTCAGCAGCAGCGCGGTGAGTTCGGGATGCCGGTCCAGCAGGTCGGCGGGTACGGCACCGCGCAGCTCCCCGGCCAGCCGGGCGGCCCGCTCCGCACGCGCCGAGGACCCCGTCAGCCGGGCCGCCAGCACCTCCAGCAGCGCCCAGCACAGCCGCGCCGCCGCCGGGTCCGCGGCCCCCTCGGCCAACTGCTTTTCGGCGCGCTCCAGATGGGCCGGTCCCCGGTCCAGGTCGCCGCGGGCGAGGTCGCGGGCCGCCCGGACGAGTTCCGGCGCGGGGCCCGTCGCGTCGGGCGTCATACGGGAGAACAGGTCGTCCAGACCGGCCGAGCGCAGCCCGGTGAACAACTGGCCGATGGCCAGATCGGAGACCAGGGTGCAGGCGGCGAAGTCCCAGTCACCGGCGGCGGCACCGTGGACGAGCGTCTCCGGCAGGAATCCCGCGTCCTTCAGCCAGTGCGCGGCCCGCCGGTGCAGTTCCGGTGCCAGACCGGGGTGTCGCATCGCCAGATGGGCCCGCAGGATCTCCGCGAACAACGGGTGCAGGCCGTACCAGGAGTGCCCGAGGTGCTGCACGAAGGCGTTGCGGTGGTGCAGGGAGTGCAGTACGGGCCCGGCGTCGGAGCGCCCCGTCAGCGCGTTCGCGAGGTCGGGGCAGAACCGCTCCAGGACGCTGACCCGCAGCAGCAGGTCCTGCGTGTCGGGCGGCTGGATGTTCAGCACCTCGGCCAGCAGGAAGTCGGCCACCGTGCTCTGCCCGGCCTCGAACTCCTTCAGATACGTCTCCGGGTCGGGGCTCTCCCGCGCGGCCAGCGCGCACAGCCGCAGCCCGGCGGCCCACCCCCGGGTACGGTCCACGAGGGCGTTCGCGACGGGCACGGGCAGGGACAGTCCGTGCCGGTCGAGGAGTTCGCCGGCCTCCCGCGCGGTGAACGCCAGTTCCGCGTCCCGGATCTCCGTCAGCTCCCCGGCGGCCCGGTAGCGGTGCAGCGGCAGCAGCGGTTCCGTACGGGACACCACGACCAGACGCAGGCCCCCTCCCGCGTGCCGCAGGACGAAGTCCAGCTGGGCGGCCGTCTCCGGCGCGGCGACCCGGTCGAACTCGTCGAGCACGAGGACCGCCGGCCGCCGCGCCGCCGCCGGGCCGCTCAGTTCGGCGGCCAGCCGGTTCAGCAGCACCTCGTCCACCCGGCTCGGGTCGGCGGGACAGCCCACCGCCGCGGGGCCCGGCACCCCGGCGGTGTGCAGGGCCCGCAGTACGTACGCCCAGAACACGCCGGGACGCAGATTCGGCGCGTCGGTGGTGAACCAGGCCACGGGACGGCCGAGGCCGGCCGCCCAGTCCGCGACGAGCAGGGTCTTGCCGGCTCCCGCCGCCCCGTTGACGATCGTCAGAGGTGTGGCGAGGGCACCGTCGAGATGACGGACCAGACGCTCCCGGCGCAGGAACGTGACCGGTCTCGGGGGGATGGCGTACCGGGTCCGCAGGAACGGGTCCCCCCGGGGATCGACACCGGGGAGTCCGGGGGTGTCCCGCTCCGGGACGTCGTCGATGGCCATGGCGCTCACCACCCACCGTCGGCCGCGTCACGCGCGGCGCCTCACCTCCCAGCATCCCAGCGTTCGCCCCGGCCCGCGCGTCGCGGCCGTGTCCGCGCGGGGGCGGCCCGGGAAGACACGGAGGCGGCGCTGCCGGGGGGCGAACCCGACCCCGGCAGCGCCGCCTACCGGGCATGCCCGCACGCATGCCCGAACGCGCGCTCGCACACACGCGCGTGCGCTGTCGCTCAGTGAGCGGCGGCGACCACTACGGACTCCTCGGCGTCCGCCGACTGGGCATCGCTGTTCCTCATCTCCTCGGCGCGGCTCTTGACGCCGAGGACGGCGACCACGGCACCGAGGACGCACAGGACGCCGGTGACGGTGACGGCGGAGTGCAGACCGTTGACGAACGCCTGGCCACTGCCCTCGACGACCGCGGCCTTGATCTGTGCCGACATGTCGCCGGAGACCGGGGCGATGCCCATCGTGACGGCGTCCTCGGCCTGCTGCAGGCCGCGCGCCGTGTCCGTCGGGACACCTGCCTCGGTCAGCTCACCGAACAGCGAGGAACCGACCTTCCCGGCGATCACGGTGACCAGCACCGAGGTACCGAGCGCGCCACCGATCTGCAGCATCGTGGACTGCAGGCCGGACGCCACACCGCCGTCCCTGACCGGCGCGTTGCCGATGATCGCGGCGGCGGTGGCGGGCAGCACGATGCCGACGCCGAGGCCCATCGCGATGAACGGCGGCCACATCGTCGCGTAGGACGAGTCGACGGTCCAGGTGAGCATGCCGAACATGGCGGCGGCCGAGAGGGCCAGACCCAGCGGAATCGTGACGCGTGCGCCGAAACGGGCGGTCAGCTGGGAGCCGATCGGAGAGGCGAACAGCGACGCGATGGACATCGGCAGGGTGCTGATACCGGCCTCGACCGGCGTGTAGCCCCGCACGTTCTGCAGGTACAGCATGATGAAGAAGATGCCGCCGAGCATCACGAAGAAGTTCAGCAGGGTCATGACCGCACCGGTGGTCAGCGACCGGTTGCGGAACAGGCGCATCGGCAGCAGCGGGTGCTCCTGCCGGGTCTCGTACCAGCCGAAGACGACCAGGAGCGCCAGACCGAGGACGATGGCGCCGAGGGTTCCGGCGGAGGACCAGCCCCACGTCTCGCCCTTGACGATGCCGAAGACCAGGGCGACCATGCCCGCGGCGAGCAGGACGACGCCGGGGATGTCGAAGCGGTGCCGGCCGGTGGAGTTCTTGGACTCGGCGAGGACCGCCGTGCTGAACAGCAGCGCGACGACGCCGATCGGCGCGTTCAGGTAGAAGACCGACTCCCAGTCGACGTGCTCGACGAGCAGACCGCCGACGATCGGGCCCAGCGAGGTCGACACGGCCGAGACCATGCCCCAGATGCCCACCGCGAGCGCGAACCGCTTCGGCGGGAAGACGGCGCGCAGGATGCCCAGGGTGTTGGGCATCAGGATGCCGCCGGCCACACCCTGCAGGGCGCGGAAGAGGATGACGCCCTCGATGCTGCCGGCCAGACCGATCGCGACCGAGGTGACGACGAACCCGCCGACGCCGACGAGGTAGTAGAAGCGCCGGCCGAACCGGTCGCCGAGCTTGCCGCCGAGGATCATCGAGGCGGCGAGCGCGATCAGGTAGGAGTTGGTGACCCACTGCAGTTCCGCGGTGCTGGCCCCGAGGTCCTTGCCGATCGCCGGGTTGGCGATGGCGACGACGGAACCGTCGAGCTGCACCATGAGCAGGCCGAACGACACCGCGATCAGCGCGAGCCAGGGGTTGGCCCGGAGGCGCTCGAGCGTCGACTGCGGGGAAGCGGCCGTGCCGGGGGCGGGGGCGGAGTGATCCACGGGCGTGGACGCCATGAAGAGAGCCGTTTCTTTCTCAAAGGGGGACGAACGAACCGCACGGCGCACGGCCGCGGTCGGGCAGCCGGGTGTGCGGGGCCGGGCCGTGAGCGGGGCGGCCCACGGGGAACCGCCCCGAGGCGGCACTGCCTCGGGGATGGACCGCCTTGGGGGACTTGGGGAAGGGGGGAGGAGCGGTGGGAAGCCGAACGCCTCACCGCGGGCACGCGCGCGACGCGCGTGCCCGTGCCGCTGACGACCTCGTCAGCGGGCCGCCGAGTGGAGGTGCCGGGTCAGTGCTTTCAGTGCGCCGACGGCGGAACCGAGCGCGTCCAGCTCACCGTCGGTGAGGGACTGCAGCGCCCGGCCGAGATGGCTCTGCTCGAGAGCGCCCACCTCGGCGATGCGCTGCCGCGAGGACTCCGTGAGGTGGAGGTGGGCGATCCGCTTGTCGGCGCCGTCCTGCCGGCGCTCCAGTTCTCCCCGCTCCGTGAGCTGGGAGACCAGCGCGCTGACGTTGTTGGGCTTCATCAGCAGCGCCTCGGCCGCCTCACGCACCGTGGCGCCCTCACGCCGGGCGACGAACCTCAGCAGTGCGAGCTGTCCCTCGGGCGGCTTCGGGTGCGGATACTCGCTCGCCACCCGCCGGTCCAGGGCCCGGTGCAGCGCGGGCAGGCACGCCGCGAGCTCGGAGCTCACGTGCGCGACGCGCTGTTCGGGGGCACTGCTTCTGGACACCCGAAGAGGATAAGTATCCAGTCATATCTATGTCAAGAGAGGTATGTGATCGGCGCCCCAAGCCTCTGGTTGAGGTCGGCCCCCTAGTTGAGCAGGGCCCGTGCCGCTCGGGCCTGGCCTCGGATCCGTTCCGCGGTCGGCTCGTCCACCGCGGCCACCACCTCGGCGTACGCCTCCAGCTCGTCCGCGCCGTCGGCGAAGTCGCCGCGCTGCACCAGCAGCTGGGCCCGCTCGTACCGCAGCCGGGCCGGCCGGGAGGGGAGCAGCAGGGACAGCTCCACCGCCCACAGCGCCACGTCCGACCGCTCCGGGCGGGCGGCCGCCCACGCCCGGATGTTGTTCAGGATCCGCAGGACGACGTCCAGCGGATCGGCCGGCGTCAGCATCGACGCGTCCAGCGGTGCCCCCGTGGCCCCGGCGACCAGCAGATCCGCGTCGGCCCCGGTCAGCACCCGCCCTCCGTCGAAGGGGTCGACGAGCACCCGCTGCTCCGCCTTTCCGAGGCCCACCACGAAGTGTCCGGGGAGCGCGACCCCGTACACCGGGGCGCCCGCCCGCCGGGCCACCTCCAGCCACACCACCGACAGCAGGATCGGCAGCCCGCGCCGACGGCGCAGTACCTCGTGCAGCAGCGACGACTCCAGACGCTGGTAGTCGCCCGGGGTGCCGTGGAAGCCGTACCGCTCACCCAGCAGTTCCCGCAGTGCCGTCGCCCAGGCGCGCGGGGAGCCGGGCCGGTAGGGGAGCCGGCCCGCCAGCGCGTCCAGCTCGATCTGCGCGGCGTCCATGCCCGCCTCGTCCAGCGTGCCGTCCGCCTCCGCGCCGACCAGCAGACAGAGCGTGATCAGATCCGGCTGCTCGGAGCGGGCCTCCTCGGTGAACCGCCGTCGCAGCTCGGCGGACCGTTCCGGGGGCGGGGGGCAGGGGGAGCGCATGACCGGTCAGTGCCCTCTCACGGCGATCCGTCACCTGCCGGAGCCGGTGAGCCGGGCGCGCGGTAGTGGTGGTACGTGTGATGCGTGGCGAAGCCCATTCTGTCGTACAGGGCGCGTGCTTCCACGTTGTCGTCCTCGACCTGGAGCCATGCGGCCGACGCGCCCTCCTCGAGCGCCCGCCGGGCCAGCGCCGCCATCACGGCCGTCGCGAGCCCGCGCCGCCGCCGCGCCGGGTCCACCTCGACCGCCGCGAAGCCCGCCCACCGCCCGTCGACGACGCACCGCCCGATCGCGGCGGGCGCGGGGTCGCCCGGCACGGTCGCGAACCACACGGAGGGCCCTCCGTTCAGGACCTCCAGGGCCACCTCGCTCACCCCCCTGCGCCGGTAGCGCGTGAGCCACGCCTCGTCGGCCTCCCGGGACAGCACGACCCCGGATCCCTCGGACGGGTCGGTCAGGTCGGCGATCGGGGCGAGGCCGCCGATCCACAGTTCGGCGGTCACCTCGCGCACCCAGCCCCGCCGTTCCAGCTCCGCGCACAGCTGCTCCTGCGCGCCCGCGGCGCCGGTCGCCGTCTGGAGGTAGGCGGGCAGCCCCCGGTCGGCGTACCAGCGGCATACGGCCGTCAGTGCCTCGTCCAGCGGCATGCCCGGATCGCCTAGCGGCAGCACGGAGTTGGCCCGGCGGGTGAAACCGGCCGCCGCCCGCAGCTCCCACTCGCCCAGCCGCTCGCTCTCCACCGGCCGCCACGCCCGTGCGGCGACCCGCGCCAGTTCCTCGTACGAGGCGGCCGGACCGCGCCTGCGGGCCGGTGCGGACGGCACCACCTTGCCCGCGACCAGCGCGGATTCCGCGATGTGGACGCTCTCCCCGTTCTTCCGTGTGATCTGCAACACGCCGTTGTCCCATGATGTGAGAACTCCGACCGTGTCGGTGAACCTCTCACCCGGCGGACCGTGTTCGATCAAGCTCCGTACGGATACCCGTTTGCCCACGTCAGCAGCAGTGACGCGGACCTCGAGACGTCCGGCCGCAGATATTTCCACAGGTCAGTTCACCCCTCCTGTTCGGATCATGCCCGGGAACGGAGATACTAGGGGCGGGCATCGACGACGCCGCGCTCCCGCGCGCCAGGCGGCGGAGCCTGAGGAGGCCCGCCGGCGCCCAATCGAGGAGGAACGACAGCGTGACCTACGTCATCGCGCAGCCTTGTGTCGACGTGAAGGACAAGGCGTGCATCGAGGAGTGCCCGGTCGACTGCATCTACGAGGGCCGGCGGTCCTTGTACATCCACCCGGACGAATGTGTCGACTGTGGCGCCTGTGAACCGGTCTGCCCGGTCGAGGCCATCTTCTACGAGGACGACACTCCCGAGGAGTGGAAGGACTACTACAAGGCGAACGTCGAGTTCTTCGACGACCTCGGCTCGCCCGGCGGCGCCAGCAAGCTGGGGCTGATCGAGCGAGACCACCCGTTCATCGCCGCGTTGCCGCCGCAGGCCTAGGGCGCGCTGCTCGCGCATCGGCGGTGCGCCCCGGAAACCGGAGCCTGCCGTCGCGCGCGGCCCGCACGTCTGTGCCGCCTCGGTTCCGTACGGTCCGGTCGAATCCGATCGCCGCACGGGACCGAGGCGTTTGCCGTACCGGTGCAGCAGCGGCGCGGCAGCAGTGCCGCACCAGAAAGTGAGCCAGAACCCGTGTCCGCAGTCTCCGACCGGCTGCCCACCTTTCCCTGGGACAAGCTGGAGCCCTACAAGAAGACGGCCGCCGGGCACCCCGACGGCATCGTCGACCTCTCGGTCGGCACCCCCGTCGACCCGGTCCCCGAACGGATCCAGAAGGCCCTGATCGCCGCGGCGGACTCCCCGGGCTATCCCACGGTCTGGGGCACCCCGGAACTGCGCGACGCGCTCACCCGCTGGTTGGAGCGTCGTCTGGGTGCCCGCGAGGTCACCCACCGCCATGTGCTGCCGGTCGTCGGCTCCAAGGAACTGGTCGCCTGGCTCCCCACCCAGCTGGGCCTCGGCCCCGGCGACCGGGTGGCGTACCCGCGCCTGGCCTATCCGACGTACGAGGTCGGCGCCCGCCTGGCCCGCGCGGAGCACGAGGCGTACGACGACCCGACCGAACTGGACCCGACGGGCCTGAAGCTCCTCTGGCTGAACTCCCCGTCCAACCCGACGGGGAAGGTGCTCTCCAAGGCGGAGCTGACCCGGATCGTCGCCTGGGCCCGTGAGCACGGCGTCCTCGTCTTCTCCGACGAGTGCTACCTCGAACTGGGCTGGGACGCCGAACCGGTCTCGGTGCTGCACCCCGACGTCAACGGCGGTTCGTACGAGGGCGTCGTCTCCGTGCACTCGCTGTCCAAGCGGTCCAACCTCGCGGGCTACCGCGCCGCCTTCCTGGCCGGTGACCCCGACGTCCTCGGACCGCTGCTGCAGATCCGCAAGCACGGCGGCATGATGACCTCGGCGCCCACCCAGGCGGCCATGGTGGCGGCGCTGGGCGACGACGAGCACGTGCGCGTCCAGCGCGAGCGGTACGCGGCCCGCCGCACCGCCCTGCGGATGGCCCTCCTGGGGCACGGCTTCCGGATCGAGCACAGTGAGGCCGGGCTCTACCTGTGGGCCACCCGCGACGAGTCCTGCTGGGACACCGTCGGCCGCCTCGCCGAGCGCGGCGTCCTGGTCGCGCCGGGCGACTTCTACGGCCCGGCGGGCGAGAAGTTCGTACGCGTCGCCGTGACCGCCACGGACGAGCGCGTACGCGCGGCGGTGGAGCGCCTGAAGGCGTGACGCGGCGAGCGTGACGCCGCGGAGAGCCCGGCATGCGCGGACGGGGCCCGGGAGAACCCGGGCCCCGTCCGCGTGGGGGCGTGCACCGGCGTACGTGCCGGGCGGGTCAGCCGATCGGCAGCGACGCGGCCGGCAGGGTGTGGGCGGTCGGCACGCCGTCCAGGGGGAGGGATCCGGTGGTGCCCGTGGCGTCGTTGACGACCTGCGTCGTGTCGTTCACGGGGGAGGCCAGGTTCGACCCGTCCAGGGCGGTCAGCCCGCCGACGTTCGGGGTGGCCGGCAGCTCGGGGGCCGCGACGGCGGAACCGGCCGCACCGACCCCGGCGGCCGCTCCGGCGGCGACGAGCAGCGCGACACGGGCGATCCGGCGGGTCAGGGGGAGGGACATGGTGCTCCTTGAGCGGGAGGGAACGATGGCGTGTCCATCCGGACCCGGTGGTCGATCTCCGGGCTCGGACGCAGTGACTACCGCTCGAAGGCCGGGAAGGTTGCGGCAGGGCGACGTAAAGAGTTGGCAATGCGTCGCATGATCGGCTGTGTATAAAAACGGACGAACGGTGTGCGGTTCGACGGGCTGCCGAATGGTTACGGCAGCGCAGCCCCAAGGGATACCGCCGTACCGGGGCTGACGACGCGACGACCCGCGCCCGCCGTCAGCGGCCCGCGCTCCGTACAACCCCTGGGAGCGACCTCTCGCACCACTGTGCGGCGCTACCGGGCGGCACTACGGCGCGGTCGTGATCCGGACCTCTCCCGCGGCCTTGCCGTTCTTGCCGTTCTTGCCGTCGGCCTCGTTGTCGAGCGTGCGCCACTGGCTGTCGGCGTTCCCCGCGGTCCACTCCCGCCCGGCGTACACCACCCGCTCTATGTGCAACTCGGAGGCGTTGGCCACGGCCCAGTGTGCGAGCTGCCAGCCCTGTGACCCGGCCTTCCGTCCCGCGTCGGCGTCGGCGCGGACCGACAACGTCACGGTCCGCCCGTCGGGGTCGACGTCGGCATCCGCCAAGGGCGCGGCGGGCGCGTCGGATGCGTCGGGCGCGGCGGACTGCGCGGGGGAGGGGGCCGAGGAGCCCGCCGTGTCGCTCACCTCGGCGCCGGCCGGCTCCAGCGTGCCCCCTCCGAAGTCCCGGGCCAGCGCCGCGCGTACCGCGTCCGTACCCGCCGCACGGGCCGTCCCCGGACGGCCCTTGCAGGTCAGGGTGGCCGCCGAGTGGCCGGTGAGGGCGGCGGCCAGCAGGGTGGCGTCCGGCTCGTGCTTGGCGTACGCCTGCGGGAAGCCGCTGAGCTGCACCCGCTGCGCGGCGACGGTGAGCGGCAGCCGGGTGTAGCCCGGCACCTTCTCCAGGCCCTCGTAGAACTTCTCCGCCGAGTACACCGGGTCCATGATCTCCTCCGGTGTGCCCCAGCCCTGCGAGGGCCGCTGCTGGAACAGGCCGAGCGAGTCGCGGTCGCCGTAGTCGATGTTCCGCAGCGCCGACTCCTGGAGGGCCGTCGCCAGCGCGATCGTCACGGCCCGCTCGGGCAGTTCGCGCGCGGTGCCCACGGCGGTGATCGTCGCCGCGTTCACCGCCTGCTCCGGCGTGAACTCGTACGTGGCGCCGTCGCCCTTGCCCGACACGACGCGGCAGCCCGGTCCGCCGCCGCCCCCCGATTCGTACTGGACCACGAGGTAGCCGGCGACTCCGAGGAGAACCACGGAGGCCGCCCCGAAGCGGAAGAGGCGGCCACGACGCTTGGAAGGAAGAGGTGGCTCTGACACGCGTACAAGGTACTGGAGAGTACGAGGCGTGTGTGCCGGGTGTGGACAGTGTGACCGGACCCGCGCGTTAGGGTCGTCGTCATGGCCGACATCCCGCTTGACCTCACCCTGGACGCGGCACGACTGACCGCGCGGCTCGTCGACTTCCCCTCCGTCAGCGGCACCGAGAAGCCGCTGGCGGACGCGATCGAGTCCGTCCTGCGCGAGCTGCCGCACCTCACGGTCGACCGGTACGGCAACAACGTCGTGGCCCGGACGAACCTCGGACGCGCGGAGCGTGTGATCCTCGCCGGTCACATCGACACCGTCCCGATCGCGGACAACGTCCCCTCCCGGCTCGACGCGGACGGCGTGCTGTGGGGCTGCGGCACCTGCGACATGAAGGCGGGTGTGGCGGTCCAACTGCGCATCGCGGCCACCGTCCCCGCCCCCAACCGGGACCTGACCTTCGTCTTCTACGACAACGAGGAGGTCGCCGCGGACCTCAACGGGCTGAAGCACGTCGCCGAGCAGCACCCCGACTGGCTGGAGGGCGACTTCGCGGTACTCCTCGAGCCCTCCGACGGCCAGGTGGAGGGCGGCTGCCAGGGCACCCTCCGGGTGCTGCTGAGGACCACGGGCGAACGCGCCCACTCCGCGCGGAGCTGGATGGGTTCCAACGCGATCCACGCGGCGGCCCCCATCCTGGCCCGCCTCGCCTCCTACGAGCCGCGCCACCCGGTGATCGACGGCCTGGAGTACCGGGAGGGCCTGAACGCGGTGGGCATCTCCGGGGGCGTGGCCGGCAACGTCATCCCCGACGAGTGCGTCGTCACCGTCAACTTCCGCTACGCGCCCGACCGTTCGGAGGCAGAGGCCCTGGCCCATGTGCGCGAGGTCTTCGCGGACTGCGGCGTGGCCGAGTTCGTCGTCGACGACCACAGCGGTGCGGCCCTGCCCGGTCTGTCCCACCCGGCCGCGGCGGCCTTCATCGAGGCCGTGGGCGGCACCCCCCAGCCCAAGTACGGCTGGACGGACGTCTCCCGCTTCTCGGCGCTCGGCGTCCCGGCGGTCAACTACGGTCCCGGCAACCCGCACCTGGCGCACAAGCGGGACGAACGCGTGGACACGGCGAAGATCCTGGCGGGGGAGGAGCGGCTGCGGTCCTGGCTGACCGCGTGAGGGCGTTTCGGAACGCTGTCCCGCGGACATGCTGACGTCCCCCGTACGTAACCCGCGTGGATCTACGCTGAAGTGGAACGTTCTCTCCCCGGCACCTCGGCGTCCCCCGAGCGGGGAGACCGCAACAGGAGGGAGCACATATGGCTACTGGCAACCCCGAGGGCAAGAAGAGCCCACCGGAGGAACAGCGCCTGGGCCCGGTGCTCCGCAGGCGGAGCCAGGTCCAGACGAGCACCACGGACCAGCGGCTGCTGGACGGGCGCGCGCCCTCGGACTGGGTGCACACCGACCCCTGGCGGGTGCTGCGCATCCAGTCGGAGTTCATCGAGGGCTTCGGCGCGCTCGCCGAGCTGCCGCCCGCCATCAGCGTCTTCGGCTCGGCGCGCACACCGGTGGACTCGCCGGAGTACGAGACCGGTGTCCGGCTGGGCCGGGGACTGGTCGAGGCGGGCTTCGCGGTGGTCACCGGCGGCGGCCCCGGGGCCATGGAAGCGGCCAACAAGGGCGCGTGCGAGGCCCATGGCGTATCGGTCGGCCTCGGCATCGAGCTGCCGTTCGAGCAGGGGCTGAACAGCTACGTCGACATCGGCCTGAACTTCCGGTACTTCTTCGTGCGCAAGCTGATGTTCGTCAAGTACTCGCAGGGCTTCGTGGTCCTGCCCGGCGGACTCGGCACCCTCGACGAACTCTTCGAGGCCCTGACCCTGGTCCAGACGCAGAAGATCACCCAGTTCCCCATCGTCCTGTTCGGCACCGACTACTGGGGCGGTCTGGTCGACTGGCTGCACGGCACGGTCATCGCCCAGGGCAAGGCGGCCGACAAGGACCTCCTCCTCTTCCACGTCACGGACGACGTCGACGAAGCGGTGTCCCTGGTGTCCAAGGAAGCGGGCCGCTGAGACGGCAGGGCGTGAGGGCGCGGCGCCCCGGCCGGGTGCGCGGGGGCGGCGCCCCCGCGCACCCCCGGCGGGGGTGCGCCCTACGCCAGCCCCCGGCGGGCCACCGCGGGATCGCGATGCCCCGCGATCGACGCCACCATGTCCAGCACCTGCCGCGTCTCCGCGACCTCGTGCACCCGGTACACCCGTGCCCCCAGCCACGCCGACACCGCCGTCGTCGCCAGCGTCCCCAGCACCCGCTCCTTCACCGGCCGGTCCAGCGTCTCCCCGACGAAGTCCTTGTTGGACAGCGACACCAGCACCGGCCACCCGGTGGCGACCATCTCGTCCAGCCGCCGCGTCGCCTCGAGGCTGTGCCGGGTGTTCTTCCCGAAATCGTGCCCGGGGTCGATCATCACCGACTCCCGCGGCACCCCCAGCGCCACGGCCCGCTCCGCCAGTCCCACGGTCCGCTCGAGGATGTCGGCCATCACGTCCTCGTACGTCACCCGGTGCGGCCGGGTCCGCGGCCGGGCGCCCCCCGCGTGGGTGCACACCAGCCCCGCGCCGTACCGCGCGGCGACCTCCGCGAGCCGCGGGTCGACTCCGCCCCACGCGTCGTTGAGCACATCCGCCCCGGCCTCGCACACTGCCTCGCCCACGTCGTGCCGCCAGGTGTCCACGCTGATCACGACGTCCGGGAAGCGCCGCCGCACCTCGGCGACGAAACCGACCGTCCGCCGTGCCTCCTCCTCGGCGGACACCTCTTCGCCCGGCCCGGCCTTCACCCCGCCGATGTCGATGATCGCGGCACCCTCCGCCACCGCCTGCTCCACGCGCGCGAGCGCCGGTTCGTCGCGGAAGGTCGCGCCCTGGTCGTAGAAGGAGTCCGGGGTCCGGTTCACGATCGCCATGATCACCGGCTCGTGCGG
Organism: Streptomyces sp. TE5632; assembly: GCF_054061295.1. Taxonomy (NCBI): domain Bacteria; kingdom Bacillati; phylum Actinomycetota; class Actinomycetes; order Kitasatosporales; family Streptomycetaceae; genus Streptomyces; species Streptomyces sp. TE5632. The sequence continues at coordinate 3,719,723 of NZ_JBSSEA010000003.1, forward strand.
TGCGAATTCCCGCCTGCCCAGCCTGAACATCCCCTGTGACCTCTCCTCGTTCGTAAGGGTTCGTAATGGTTTACAGGGTTTCGTAAAGTTTGGCCCGGGTTCCGTCCGGTCCGCGGCCGTCCATGACCGCCTGTGACCCTGACTGTCAGACTCGCATGGCACGATCGGAGCCACACACCCGACTCCGATCCGTCTCGGTCCAACCTGCTCGATCCAACCGACTCGTTCCAATCGTGGGGGTCCCAGCGATGGTTATGTTCTTGTTCCTGGTCGTCGCGCTCGCCGTGGTGGTCGCCGCGGTGACCCTCGCCGTGGTGGGCGGCGGAGAGAACGGCCCGCTGCCCGAGGCGGTTCCCGACCGCCTGACGGACTCCCTGCCGCTGGACCGCCCGGTCGGTCGCGCGGACGTGGACGGTCTTCGCATCCCGCTCGCCGCCCGCGGCTACCGCATGGCCGACGTGGACGACGCCCTCAGCCGTCTCGGCGCCGAGCTCGCCGAGCGCGACGCCCGGATCGCCGATCTGGAGTCCGCGCTCGCTGGTGCCCGCGCCGTCGCGGCCCACATCTCCATGGAGAAGCCCGCCGCGCACCCGGAGGGCCGGCAGCCGTGACCGACGGCGCCGCCCTCGCCGGCCCGGACGGCGCCCCGCGCTGCCCCTGGGCCCTGTCCGCCGAGGACTACATCGCCTACCACGACCAGGAGTGGGGCCGCCCGGTCCACGGAGACGACGCCCTCTTCGAGCGGCTCAGCCTGGAGGCCTTCCAGTCCGGCCTGTCCTGGATCACGATCCTGCGCCGCCGTCCGGGCTTCCGTACCGCCTTCGCCGGTTTCCGGATCGCGGCCGTCGCGGAGTTCACCGACGCCGACCGGGAGCGCCTGCTGGCCGACGCCGGCATCATCCGCAATCGCGCCAAGATCGACGCGACCCTGGCCAACGCCCGCCTGCTGGCCGGGTGGGCGCCCGGCGATCTGGACGCCCTGATCTGGTCCCACGCCCCGGACCGGGCCGACCGCCCGGCGCCGAGGACCCTCGCCGACGTCCCCGCGGTCACCCCCGAGTCGACGGCGCTGTCCAAGGCGCTGAAGAAACAGGGCCTGCGCTTCGTCGGCCCGACCACGGCCTACGCGCTGATGCAGGCCTGCGGCCTGGTCGACGACCACCTGAAGGACTGCGTCGCCCGGCGGCCCTGAGCCGCACCGCCCGGGGCCCCGGGCGGACCCGGGCCGTCGGTCAGCGGCCCAGGTACTTCGGCTTCTCCTTGTTGACGAAGGCCTGCACGGCGATCGCGTGGTCCTCGGAGGCGCCCGCCCGGGTCTGGAGCTCGTCCTCCTTCTCCAGCGTCTCCTCCAGGGAGTGGCTGAGCCCGTACGCCACCGACTCCTTGAGCGCCGCGTACGCCACCGTCGGCCCCGCGGCCAGCGCCCGCGCCGTCTTCTCCGCCTCCGCGCGCAGCTCGGCGGCGGGGACCAGCCGGTTCGCGATCCCGAGGTCGTACGCCTCCCGGGCCGGGATGTTGCGCGGGAAGAGCAGCAGGTCGGTCGCACGACCGGGGCCGACGACCCGCGGCAGGGTCCAGGAGATCCCGGAGTCCGCGGTCAGCGCGACCCCGGCGAACGACGTGTTGAACGCCGCCGTGTCGGCCACGATCCGGTAGTCCGCCGCCAGCGCGAAGCCGAAGCCCGCCCCGGCCGCGACCCCGTTCACCGCGGCGACCACCGGCTTCGCGGCGCCGGCGAGCGCCTTCACGATCGGGTTGTAGTGCTCGCGCACCGTCTCCATCGTCCGCCCCGCGCCGTCCTCGCGGTCGGCGGCCAGCAGCCCGATGTGCTCCTTGAGGTCCTGCCCCACGCAGAACGCCCGGTCACCGGCGGCGGTCAGCAGCACGGCCCGCACGGCGTCGTCGTCCGCGGCGGCCCGGACCGCGTCCCGGAGCGCGACCTTCGCCGCCACGTTCAGCGCGTTCATCGCCTCCGGGCGGTTCAGCGTGATCGTCGCGAGTCCGTCGCGCACCTCGTAGAGCACGGTGTCGGCCATGGTGTGTCCCCTCCGCGTGGCGGCTCAGGGGCGTACCGGCCGGTACGCCCCTGTGCAGGACAGCATGACGGAGATCGCCGACGGTGGCGCGGTGCCGGTATGTGACCTGCGTCAAAGAATTACCGGTCGTTTTCGTCCGGTGGAACTGCGTGCGGTGGCGCAGTATCGCAGCCACATCGCCGAATTGAGTGGTTTTGCTCGCGCGCGTTGCCCAAGCGATGCCGACCGATGTTGGTCATCGGGTCCTGCGATGCGGGATAATGGCCTGGAAGCAATGTGTTCGATGCCGGTGGCGTGTGTCCTGCTTCAAGGACCGCAGGTGCCCTTCAGTGGGCCGTCGGCTTCAGACGGTTGAGCTGGGTTTCAGGAAGGGGAACGAGCATGGCGGCCATGAAGCCGCGGACGGGTGATGGCCCGCTCGAGGTGACCAAGGAGGGGCGGGGCATCGTCATGCGCGTTCCGCTCGAAGGCGGCGGTCGGCTCGTCGTCGAGCTGACCCCGGACGAGGCCGACGCGCTCGGCGACGCCCTCAAGAAGGTCGTCGGCTGACGCGCAAGCGACCATACCCTTTCAGTTTCAGTTCAGTCGCCCCGGTACCGCACGCGGTACCGGGGCGACTGTTTAAGCAGGTCAGAGCGTGTTTAGGTGTCCGTCGTGTCGGCCGTGTTCGCTCACCGCTTCACCGCTTCACCGCGCAGAGCAGTCCGTCGCCCACGGGCAGCAGCGACGACACCAGCTCCTGGCTCTCGCGCACGGCCCGCACCAGCTCCCGCAGCCGCAGCACCTCGGTGGGCTGAGGGCCGGAGTCCACCGTCCGGCCGCTCGCGAAGACCCCTTCGAAGGCGACCAGGCCTCCCGGACGCAGCAGACGCAACGATTCGGCGAGATAGTCCTGGTACTCGAGCCGGTCCCCGTCGCAGAAGACGAGGTCGTAGCCGGAGTCCGCGAGACGGGGCAGGACGTCCAGGGCCCGGCCGGGGATGAAGCGGGCCCGGTTGGCGGCGAAGCCCGCCGTGCGAAAGGCCTGGCGGGCCGACTGCTGGTGCTCCGGCTCCTGGTCGACCGTGGTCAGCACCCCGTCCGGCCGCATGCCGTGCAGCAGGTGGACCCCGGAGACTCCGCACCCCGTGCCGATCTCCGCGACCGCCTTGGCGTCCACGGTGGCCGCGAGCAACCGCAGAGCCGCGCCCGTACCGGGCGCCACCGAGCGCAGCCCTGCCTCGCGAGCCCGGTCCCGGGCCCAGTGCAGCGCCTCGTCCTCGGCGACATAGGCGTCCGCGAACGCCCAGCTCGTCTGCCGGTTGGCGGTAATGACCCTCTCCTGTCCCCGTGGTTGCCTCGGCGTGACTTTATCCGTTGGCGTCGGGAACCCACTGATGGGACCGGTCGTTCAAGAGGAAGAGCAGGCGGCGTGTGCCGTGAGGGGGGTAGGCGGATGAGTGAGGACACCGAGCAAGTACCGGCGCAGGCCCACGAGCCGTGGCAGTCCAGATCATTTTCTCGTAAAACCGCTTATCCGGAGCTAACGGGCGAGGTGGCTATGGTAGGGGCTCCACTGGACACCACCAGAGCCGATAGGGGAGGTGCGGCTGCGCCTGTGGATCGGGGCGGAGTGCTGAGGCGCTTCCTCGGGTCGGCGGGTAGGCCGAAATCCGTGAACGACACCGCTGCTGACCACATCCACGCCGCTGAGCCGGCCCAGACCGCGAGCTTCTCCACCGACGCGGACGGGCAGGCGTGGACTCCGCCCACCTGGGAGGAGATCGTCAGCACGCACAGTGGCCGGGTCTACCGGCTCGCCTACCGTCTCACCGGTAACCAGCACGACGCGGAGGACCTCACCCAGGAGGTCTTCGTCCGCGTCTTCCGCTCGCTGTCGACGTACACGCCGGGCACCTTCGAGGGCTGGCTGCACCGCATCACCACCAACCTCTTCCTGGACATGGTGCGCCGTAAGCAGCGGATCAGGTTCGACTCGCTGGGCGACGACGCGGCCGAGCGGCTGCCCAGCAAGGAGCCCACTCCCCAGCAGGTCTTCCACGACACCCACTTCGACGCGGACGTCCAGCAGGCCCTCGACACCCTCGCTCCGGAGTTCCGCGCCGCGGTCGTCCTCTGCGACATCGAGGGACTGTCGTACGAGGAGATCGCCGCGACCCTCGGCGTCAAGCTCGGCACGGTCCGGTCCCGGATCCACCGCGGGCGCTCCCAGCTGCGCAAGGCCCTCGCTCACCGCTCGCCCCAGGCGCGCGCGGAGCGCCGCTCCTTCGTGCCGCGTGTTCCCGCACTGGGAGGAGGGGGCACGAGCGCGTGAGTGGATCACGGCCGAAACCTGCCGAGGGACACCTCGCAGAGCAGCATCTGGGAGACCGACTCTCCGCCCTGGTGGACGGAGAGCTCGGTCACGACGCGCGCGAGCGCGTACTGGCACACGTCGCCACCTGCGCGAAATGCAAGACGGAGGTGGACGCGCAGCGCCGCCTGAAGAACGTCTTCGCGAAGGCGGCCCCGCCACCGCCCTCCGAGAGCTTCCTGGCCCGCCTCCAGGGCCTGCCTGCGGGCGGTGACCTCGGAGGTGGCTCGCCGCTGGGCGGAGGAGGACTGCCGGGCGACCCGTCCGGGCCGCACGGCCGGATCCCCGGAGTCTTCGGGACCGGCAGTCGTGGCGAGCGGTTCGAGTTCGCCTACGCGCCCTCCCGTCGGCATGCTCCGCTGCCGGCGTCCCCGGCGGGCGCGATCGGAGCCGACCGGGGTTTCCGCATCCATGACGTCAGCCGGCCGGAGTCGGACCGGCCCGCCTCGCGCGGGCTGCGGTTCGCCGCCGCCGCCGCCGGAGCGGTGTCGCTGGCCGCGATCGCCCTCGGCGGTGTGGCCGGCGTCACGCCCACCGACACGGCTGCCCGCGGCTCGGGCCACGGCAGCAATGTGACTCCGATGCGCACCCAGGGCAGCGCGGCGGCGACGGCGCCCGACTCCCAGCGGCGCCGCGGCACCGCACCGTCGGACGGTCAGCCTCAGGCGCAGAGCGCCCCGGGCGACGCTCCGGCCGCTCCGGCACAGGCCTCCGCGCCGCTGCTTCCCGGGGTGCCGCCGCCCGCCCACCGGCACCACAGTGCCCTGGCAGCTCCGGTCATGGCCGACGCGGCCCTGGTGTCCCCGCTGATACCGCCGCTCAGCACGGCCCCGCCGCTCGTGCTGCCCGCGTGGGAGACGACCCCCGGGCTCATGACACCCGGTTCGTTCCCCACGGCCCCCGGTTCCAACGCGACCGGGTCCACGGCCACCGGTTCCACGGTCGGTGCGACCGCGGCTCCGGCCCCCACCGTGTCCTCGGCGGCCTCAGCTCCCTCGGCTTCCTCGGCTCTTTCCCGCATGCTCCGCTGACCTGTGCACCGACCCCGTCCGCTGCGCACGGGCGTGCGAACCTGATTGAATCCAGGTGGCGCGCCCAGGCCGACAGCAGCCGGGTGCCGGACCGGTTCTGACGCGCGGAGGCGTACGGAGCCACGGAGTCGACGATCTGCGGCCAGCTGTGGGGAGAGCATGAACGAGGGGAAGCCCACGAAGGCGGGCCCGACGGGGGAGCAGGAGGAGCCCGCCGAGCCGGTAGCGGCCGGAGCCACCCCGTCCGAGACGGCGAACCGGGACGCGGCGCCCGACAGGGAGCGTGCGCGGGACGCCGACGGGGACTTCGAACTCGCGCGGCCCGCCACACCTGCGACCACCCCCGGGGGCGACTACGAACTGCACCGACCCCTGAGCGCCGAGGCCACGGGAGCCACGGAGACCGGCGAGGCAGCGGTGGCAGGCCGCCTTGCCGGGGCCGTCGAGCCCACGGGGGCCGGATACGGCGTGGGGCAGACCGGGCAGCCCCGGCCGCTGCACGATCCCGACCCCTACAGCACCCCGCCGTACGGTGAGCCGGGGCCCTGGGCGCCGGCTCCCCCGGTTCAGCATCCGGCGGCAACTCCCGCGCAGGGCACGACGGCCCCGCCCCCGGTGCGGCAACCGGCGTCGGACATGACGGCGCCCGGCGCGCCCGCCCCGGCCGCCGCAGCTCCCACCGCGCCCGCAGCTCCCACCGTGCTCGAGCCCGGCGCCCCGGCCGCGAGCCACACCGCACCCGCACCCGCACCCTCGCCCCCGGCCGCCTCCGCCACGGACGCCACGGCGGCAGCCGACCCCTGGCAGCGTTACGACCCCTGGGCGGCGCCCGCCGCCGGGGCGAGTGCGCCGTTGCAGCAGACCGGGGTCGCGGAGCCCACGAAGGACCAGCGGCGCAAGCGCGCCCGGAGGGGGCTCATCGGCCTCGTGCTGGTGGTCGCGCTCGCCTCCGGCGGCGTCGGCGGAATCGTGGGCGCCCACCTGGAGCGCAACGGTGGTGTGGGTGCCGTGGAACTGCCGCAGGCAGGGGAGGAGCCCGCCGGACGGGAACCAGGGAGCATCGCCGGGATCGCCGCGCAGGCGCTGCCCAGCGTCGTCACCCTGCACGTCAGCGGCGCCGCGTCGGCGGGCACCGGCACCGGGTTCGTGCTCGACGGCCGCGGGCACATCCTCACCAACGACCATGTCGTGCAGCCCGCCGGAAGCGACGGCGAGATCACCGTCACCTTCCACAGCGGCGACACCGCGAAGGCCACACTCGTCGGCCGGGACAGCGGCTACGACCTCGCCGTGGTGAAGGTCAAGGGTGTCAGCGGGCTGGACCCCCTGCCCCTCGGCAACTCGGACAACGTGCGGGTGGGCGATCCCGTCATCGCCATCGGCGCCCCCTTCGACCTGGCCGGCACGGTCACCGCCGGCATCATCAGCGCGCGGGAACGCCCCATCACGGCGGGCGGCGGGCGGGGCGACGGCAGCGACGTGTCGTACGTCGACGCCCTGCAGACCGACGCGCCGATCAACCCCGGCAACTCCGGTGGCCCCCTGCTCGACGCCCAGGCCCGCGTGATCGGCATCAACTCCGCCATCCGCTCCGCCGGCAGCGGTGGCGACGAGGGGGAGGGCGGCCAGGCCGGCTCCATAGGGCTCGGGTTCGCCATCCCCATCAACCAGGGCAAGCGCGTCGCCGAGGAACTGATCAACACCGGTAAGGCGACCCACCCGGTGATCGGCATCACCCTGGACATGGACTACGCCGGTGACGGCGCCCGCGTCGGCACCAGGGGCAGCGACGGCGGACCCCCGGTCAGCACCGGCGGTCCCGGAGCCAAGGCCGGGATCAAGGCCGGCGACGTCATCACGAAGGTCGACGGCCGACGCGTCCACTCGGGTGAGGAACTCATCGTCAAGACCCGCGCCCACCGCCCCGGGGACCGGCTGGAGCTCACCCTGGAACGGGACGGCGAGGAGCGGGAGGTCTCGCTGGTGCTCGGGTCCTCCGGCGGTGACTGAGCGGGGCGGCGACCGTGGCGTACCGCACGCCACGAGAAGGCGAACAGGCGGGGAAGAGCCCCGCCGCACGCGCCGGGAAGCCACGGGACAGTACCGGTCGTACGAGGCGGCGGGTACCGTGGATCCGGCCCGGACCACGGAGGACCGCACGGACGCACGGATGTACGGGCGCACGGACGAATTGACGCACCGACCACCGAGGGCCGAGGGTCGAGGACCGAGAACATCGCAAGGAGCTTCAGGTGTTCAATGACATAGGACCGCTCGAGCTGGTGACGCTCGTCGTCCTCGCCGTGCTCGTCTTCGGTCCGGACAAGCTCCCCAAGGTCATCCAGGACGTGAGCAGGACGATCCGGAAGATCCGTGACTTCTCGGACAGTGCCAAGCAGGACATCCGCGAGGAACTCGGCCCGGAGTTCAAGGACTTCGAATTCGAGGACCTCAACCCCAAGACGTTCATCCGCAAGCAGTTGGACAGCGACGAACTGGGGCTCAAGGACATCCGCAGCGGCTTCGACCTGAAGAAGGAGATGGCCGACGTCACGGACGCCGTCCACGGCCGCGACTCCACGCCGTCCTCTGCCGCGGCTGCCGCGTCCTCCGTGTCCTCCGCGTCCTCGGGGGGTGGCCGCATCGACATGACGAAGAAGCCCGAGCCGTCGGCCGCCGACGACCGCCCGCCCTTCGACGCGGACGCCACCTGAGGCACACCCTGCGCGGAGGCGCGGATGCGCAGAGGCACGGAGCCCCCGCGCACGTGACGCGTTTCATACTCCCCAGGGCCCCGCACGGCCTGAACCGGACATCCACGCGACCCACGCGCCGGGCGCTTTTCCCGGCCCGCGCCGACGAGGTGGCTATGCTGCCCCAGTTGTTGTGCGGTCCGGACGAGTACGCCCGAAGGGGGGCGGGCCGCCCCCGGTCCGACCAGAGCGAGGAGGCGTCCGGGCATGGAGACGACGAGTCGGGCAGTCGCGCAGGCGACGGCCGCGAAGGACGGAGGACACGCCCCCTCCGCCTGGCGTACGGTCGACGGCTACCTGAGCGCACCCTTTCCCTGGTACGGCCTCGACGAGGCGTTCACGGGGCGGCGCTGGCTGATGCAGGTCGGCGCCACGGCCGACGGGGCCGTCGAGCACGGGTCGATCGGGCACGGTGACGAGCCCTCGGTGCGCAGCGAGTACACGGCCGGGACCGGCCAGGAGGTCAAGGAGAAGTTCGCGGTCACCGTGACCGTGGCCGCCAACCCGGTGCGCCGCAGCGCGGACGGCACCGGCCTGCTGGAGGCCACCTCGGTCTCCTCCGCCGCCTGGCTCGCCGGTGTGGGGCTGCTGTCGTTCACCTGGCCGGGCCAGATGGACCACTCCCTGCGCGACGACTGGCTGGAGCAGCAGACGGAGACGGCCTGGGTGCTCGCGGACGACCTCGCCGGACCGGACTGGTCGACGCTGTCCCTCCCGGTGGACGGGGTGCCGACGCCCTTCCACTACCGGGAGTCCGAGTTCGGCTGGGTGCTCGCGGGATCGACGCAGGCGGGTGTGCACGTCGGTGCGTACGGCAGGGGCATGAGCGCGTACGGCCTGGGCTTCGCCGTGGTCAAGGACATCAGCGCCTACGCGGGGGCCTGAGCCGCGGGCCGTGCGGACGTCCCGTACGGACCCGTGCGGCCGCCCCGTACGGCGAAGGGCGCCGCCCCGAAGGACGGCGCCCCCCCCGTGTGAGTGCGCTGCGGCGGCTCCCGGCCCCTTACGGGCCGCTGGAGGGCTCAGAACTTGTTGCGCGGCGTGATGCCCAGCGACAGGCCCGCCAGGCCGCGCTGGCGGCCGCCGAGCTTGCCGGCGATCGAGCGGAGCGCCGAACCGGCGGGGGAGTCCGGGTCGGACAGGACGACCGGCTTGCCCTCGTCGCCGCCCTCGCGCAGGCGCACGTCGATGGGGATGGAGCCGAGCACCGGGACGTCGGTGCCCGTGGTCCGGGTCAGCCCGTCGGCCACCGACTGGCCGCCGCCGGTGCCGAAGACGTCGACCATCTCGTCGCAGTGCGGGCACGGCAGGCCGGACATGTTCTCGACCACGCCGACGATCTTCTGGTGGGTCTGCACGGCGATGGAACCCGCCCGCTCGGCCACCTCGGCCGCCGCCTGCTGAGGCGTGGTGACGACCAGGATCTCGGCGTTCGGGACCAGTTGGGCGACCGAGATCGCGATGTCACCGGTGCCCGGGGGCAGGTCGAGCAGGAGCACGTCCAGGTCGCCCCAGTACACGTCCGCCAGGAACTGCTGCAGCGCGCGGTGCAGCATCGGGCCGCGCCACACGACCGGCGCGTTGCCCGGGGTGAACATGCCGATGGAGATGACCTTCACGCCGTGCGCGGACGGCGGCATGATCATGTTCTCGACCTGGGTCGGACGCCCGTCGGCACCCAGCATGCGCGGCACCGAGTGACCGTAGATGTCGGCGTCCACGACGCCCACCTTCAGCCCGTCGGCCGCCATCGCCGCCGCCAGGTTCACCGTCACCGACGACTTGCCGACACCGCCCTTGCCGGAGGCGACCGCGTACACCCGGGTCAGGCTGCCCGGTTTGGCGAACGGCACCTCGCGCTCGGCCTGGCCGCCCCGCAGGGCGTTCGCCAGCTCCTTGCGCTGCTCGTCGCTCATCACGTCCAGCGTGACGTCGACGCGGGTGACGCCCTCGACCCCGGCGACCGCGTCCGTCACCCGCTGCGTGATGGTGTCCCGCATGGGGCAGCCGGAGACCGTCAGGTACACGGTGACCGCGACCGCACCGTCCGCACCGATCTCCACAGATTTGACCATGCCGAGCTCGGTGATGGGCCGGTTGATCTCCGGGTCGTTCACCGTCGCCAGTGCTTCGCGCACCGCGTCTTCCGTAGCCATGATGTCGATGGTACGGCGCCCGATACATTCCCCGGTAAGCCCGTCAGTGGTCGTCTGCGTCACGTCCCGGAGGCCGCTGCGCCCGCATCGCGGGGAATGAGCCGTGATGGTCCCGGTGTCCGTTGTGGCGTTCCTCCAGTTCCTTCACCACGTCCTGCAGTTCCGAGCGGATCCAGTCCCGCGTCGCGACCTCCCCGAGCCCGATCCGCAGGGCGGCGATCTCCCGGGTCAGGTACTCGGTGTCCGCGATCGACCGCTCGCCCTGCTTGCGGTCCTGCTCCAGGTTGACCCGGTCGCGGTCGTCCTGCCTGTTCTGCGCGAGCAGGATCAACGGGGCGGCGTAGGAGGCCTGGAGGGACAGCATCAGGGTCAGGAAGATGAACGGGTACTCGTCGAAGCGCAGTTCCTTCGGCGCGGACACGTTCCACACCAGCCACACGATGATGACGACCGTCATCCAGACGATGAACCGCCCGGTGCCCAGGAAACGCGCGATCCGTTCCGACAGCCGCCCGAAGGCCTCCGGGTCCCACTCGGGCAGGAGCCGTCGCCGAGGGGCGCGCGGCTGGTCCAGCCGGGGTGTACGCGGGCGCCCGGCGGCCGTGGCACCCGCCGGCAGGCGCTCGCGCCCGCCCTCTCGCTCAGGAGCCATCGGTCACCACCCCCTCGCCGTCCTCGGTGTCCCTGCCGTTCGCCTCGTCGGTGTCGTGCGCGTTGTCGCTGTTGCTGTCGTTGCTGTCGTTGCTGTCGTTGCTGTTTTTGTCGTTGTCGCTGTCGTCGTCGTCCAGATGGAACTCGGTCTCCCGCCAGTCGTCCGGCAGCATGTGGTCCAGTACGTCGTCCACCGTCACCGCGCCCAGCAGCGCGCCCGCCTCGTCGACCACGGGCGCCGCCACCATGTCGTACGTGGCGAAGAAACCGGCGACCACGGGGAGCGCCGCGTCCGGCTCCAGCGGCTGCAGGTCGTCGTCGAGGATCGAGCCGACCAGGGTGTACGGAGGGTCGCGCAGCAGGCGCTGGAAGTGGACCGTGCCCAGGTACTTGCCGGTCGGGGTCTCCTCCGGCGGCCGGCAGACGTAGACCTGGGCCGCATGCGCCGGCGACAGATCGGGGTTGCGGATGCGGGCCAGCGCGTCGGCGACGGTCGCGTCGGGCCTCAGCACGATCGGCTCGGTCGTCATCAGACCGCCCGCGGTGTGCTCCTCGTACGACATCAGGCGCCGCATGTCGGCCGCGTCCGCGGGCTGCATCAGGCTGAGCAGCCGCTCCTTGTCCGCCTCGGGCAGTTCGGAGAGCAGGTCGGCGGCGTCATCGGGGTCCATGGCCTCCAGGACGTCGGCGGCGCGCTCCTCCTTCAGCTTGCCGAGGATCTCCACCTGGTCGTCCTCGGGCAGCTCCTCCAGCACGTCCGCCAGGCGGTCGTCGTCCAGGGCGGCGGCGACCTCGGCGCGGCGCTTGGGGGAGAGGTGGTGCAGGACGTTGGCCAGGTCGGCGGGGCGCAGCTGCTCGAAGGTGGCGAGCAGGTTCTCGGCGCCCTGCCCCTTCTCCTCCAGGGAGAAGCCGGTGACCGCGGACCACTCGACGGTCAGTGTCTCCCCCTTGCCGCGCCGAAACGTTCCGCCCTTCTTGCCCTTGCGGACGAACACCCGGTCGATCTCCCATTCCCGACGGGCCGGCAGCTGATGCACCGACAGGTCGAGGACGGTGACCTCCTCATCGGTCTCCACCAGCGTCACCCTGCGGTCCAGGAGCTCACCGAAGACGAGCCGCTCGGTGGGCCGCTGCTCGAAGCGCCGGACGTTGAGCACACCGGTGGTGATGACCTGACCGGACTGTACGGCGGTCACCCGGTTCATGGGCAGGAAGATGCGGCGCCGGGTGTGGAGTTCGACCACCAGGCCGAGCAGCCTCGGTGGACGGCGGCCGACCCGCAGCATGACGACCAGGTCGCGCACGCGTCCCACCTGATCGCCGGCCGGATCGAAGGCGGCGACGCCGGAGAGGTGCGAGACGAAGATCCGGGGGGCGCCCGCTGCCATGGCGGCGGCTCCTTTTCATACGGGGTCGTGCCGTGCGTGATGCTGCTTGCTCTGTTCCTGTCTCTTCCTGCCTCTTCCTGTATTCGGTGGCCGGGTGCCCTGCTCAAGTGGGTTTCAGGCTAGCCCGTCCTGATCGTCAGTGCCCGAGGGCCAGTCCGGACGGACTGCCTCCGCCCGGGCCGCAGGGCCCCGGTAATCTGCGGTACGCCGTTCAGGTCCCCATCAGAGAGGCAGCGCAACCTGTGACTCCGATCTCCCAGGGCCGGTCCCGCACCGCCGTGCTGGCGCGTGCCGTGTGCGTGCTGCTCGTGACCGGAATGACGCTCACGGGATGCTCCGAGGAAGTGGACCCGAACGAGGGCACCAACGGTGTCGGCAGACTGACCGCCGACGAGATCCAGAAGAGAACCCTGACGGCCGCCACCTCGGTCGAGACCGTGCGGCTGCACGGAAGCGTGGTCACCAGCGGGAGCACCTACAAGCTCGACATGCAGCTCAAACCCGAGGGCGGCATCGGTTCGGTCACCGCCGGAACGCAGACGTTCAGGCTGCTGAAGGTCGACAACGAGCTCTTCCTGAAAGCCGACGCGGATTTCTGGTCGAACGGCAAGGGCGACAAGGACGACACGGAGGGCGAAGGCGCGAGCGAGGGGGAGGCCGTGAGCGACGAGGGCGGCGGTGCGTCGGACACGGCGGCGGCCGGAAAGCTCGCCGAGAAGTACGTGAAGGTGCCGGAGGACGACCCGTCGTACAAGAAGTTCATCGGCTTCGCGGACAAGGATGTCCTCCTCGGCGCCCTGCTGACCCTGCACGGCAAGCTGGCCACGGACGGCCACCACGAGCAGGGGGGCGTCCGGTGCATCCGCATCGCCGGCGACCAGGGCTCCGGCGGCACCCTGGACGTCTCCCTGGAGGGCAAGCCGTATCCCCTGCGTCTGGTGCGGGCCGGCAAGGCGGGCACCCTCACCTTCTCGGCCTGGGGCAGTGACTTCGCCCTGGAGAAACCGGCCAAGAGCGAGACCCTGGACTACGGCGGGCAGCTCCCGGCCTCGTAGCCCCCGGGAGAGGCGACCGGCTGACGGCGCTTCTTCGGGCCCCGCTTGCCCGCCAGCAGCCGGGGCAGGCCCGCGGGGAGCGGACGCCGGGTCGTCACCGGGGTCGGCAGCGGGGGCCCGGCCAGCGAGCCGTCGGGCAACGGCGCCGTCGCCCCGGTCGGCTCCAGGCGCAGGACGCGGCACTCACGGGCCCAGCGCTCCGTCATCGCCTCGCCGTCGGGTGCGTTGAGGCGCTTGCCCTTGAGCACGGCGACCGCCGCGTCCCACTCCTCGGAGCCGGACGGCAGTTCCACGACCTTCGCGGCCCAGGAGACCAGCCGGCCGCCCTTGTCCTTGCTGCGCACCGTCACCTCGGCCGACACACCGTCGGCCAGTCCCGGCAGCGGCTGCTCCCCGGGCCCGTCGCCGACCAGGCACATCGCCCCCTCGTGCCACACGTGCCACAGCGGCCGGGCCGGGGCACCGGGCCCCTCGACCCAGACGAGGCCGGACTTCTTCGTGGCCTCCTCGATGAGGGCCCGGTCGAACAGCGCACTGGTCGCACTTGTCATGGGGTCCAGCCTATCCAGGGCCCGCCCGGGGCAGAGCTTCTCCCAGAAACGGCCGTTCCCGCAGACCCGGCCGTTCCCTCAGAGCCAGCCGTTGCGCTTCAGCGTGCGGTGGATGCCCAGGCAGAGGATCACGGTCACGCTGAGGATCACCGGGTAGCCGTACTTCCATTCCGTCTCCGGCATGTAGTCGAAGTTCATGCCGTACACCCCGCAGACCATCGTCGGCACGGCGATGATGGCGGCCCACGAGGTGATCTTGCGCATGTCCTCGTTCTGCGCCACGGACGCCTGCGCGAGATTGGCCTGGAGGATGGAGTTGAGCAGCTCGTCGAAGCCGATCACCTGCTCGTGCACCCGGGCCACGTGGTCGGCGACGTCCCGGAAGTACTTCTGGATCTCCGGGTCGACCAGTCGCATCGGCCGCTCGCTGAGCAGCTGCATGGGCCGCAGCAGCGGCGACACCGCCCGCTTGAACTCCATTACCTCGCGCTTGAGTTGGTAGATCCGGCCGGCGTCCGTGCCGCGCGGGGTGCCGCCCCGGCCCGGCGAGAACACCTCCGTCTCCACCTCGTCGATGTCGTCCTGCACCGCGTCGGCGACCGCGATGTAGCCGTCGACGACATGGTCGGCGATGGCGTGCAGGACGGCCGAGGGGCCCTTGGCCAGCAGTTCGGGGTCCTCCTGGAGGCGGTGCCGCAGGGCACGCAGGGAGCCCTGGCCGCCGTGCCGGACGGTGATGAAGAAGTCCCGGCCGGTGAAGCACATCACCTCGCCGGTCTCGACGACCTCGCTGCTGGAGCTGAGCCGGTCGTGGTCGAGGTAGTGGATGGTCTTGAAGACCGTGAAGAGCGAGTCGTCGTAGCGCTCCAGCTTGGGCCGCTGATGGGCCTGGACCGCGTCCTCCACGGCCAGCGGGTGCAACCCGAACTCGCGTGCGATACCCGCGAATTCGTCCTCGGTCGGCTCGTGCAGGCCGATCCACACGAAGCCCGAGTCACGGCGCACCAGGCGCATCGCCTCCTGCGGGGTGAGCGGGCTCTCGGTGACCACGCGCCGACCGTCGCGGTAGATGGCGCAGTCGACGACCGCGGTGGTCGTCGCCGGGTCGCGGGTGCTGTCGTAGGGGGCGCTGCTCTCCTTGCGCGGCGAGACACGGGAGGGACGGACCACGGCGCGCAGGTCGCGGATCATCGACATGGCGGGCTCCTTCGCGAAACGGGCAACGAAAGGCGCCGGTACGACGGGTGGAACCACCCGGAATGAGGACGTCCTGACCAGGGATTCTCCCTGCCTCAGAGAAGAGTTGAGGCGCAGGATGTTTGGCACGTCCACAAAGCGGGGAGCACCGAACCGTCGCGGTGGCGAGTTCCGTCGCTGACACAGCTACTGGGGCAGATCAGGCACAACGAAACGAGATGCTCTTCCGGTGAAGACGCGATGGTGAGGGGTGGCAGCCGGTACGGAGCGGCTACATCAGCGGGTGGAAGAGCGGGTGCTACTGCACGGTCGACTTCGGTCCATGCCAGCCCCACCTCCTCCGGCCGGTCCCTCGTGAGGGACGATCCTCATCCCCTGAGGGGATTCAGGGGAGTCCCCCGTGGGGGGAAGCGTCACATCGGGGCTCGGGACGCGGACCGACTCTCCCAGCGCACTGAGGCAATGCCCTGAAGTGAGGTCCTCAAGGCCTGGGCGGTGCCTGGGCGGCCTTCTGCGTGCTGCCCCGAACCACCGGGCCAGAGTAGCAGCCGACCGCTGTGTCAAGGCGCCGCTTCGCCTGCTCCTGGCGAGTTCTATGCTCGCCGCATGGCTGATGTTCTTCCTCTGGTCGAGGCCCGGTTGCGTACGGCTCTGGGCGAACCGGACGCACGCGCGGCGGTCACCTTCCTGGGTACGGACCGCTTCGAGGTGCTGCGTTTCCGCGAGGGCGACATCGTGCGCTACGCCACCCTCGGCATGTCCGCGCAGCCCATGGCCGACCCCACCGCGGTGGTCGCGGACCCGGTCGCGGGCCCGCGCGTGGAACTGCTGCTGTCCGTACGGGCCGGTCTCGCCGACACCGACAAGGTGCTCCGTCCGCTCGCCGTGCTCGCGGCGTCCCCGCAGGTCGAGGGCGTGGTCGTGGCCCCCGGCGCCTCCCTCGACGTCGGTGAACCGCTGTGGCCCGGGGCCCCGTTCACCTCGGTGCTGGTCGCCGAGCCGGGCGGCCTGGTGGAGGACCTGGAGCTCGACGAGCCCCTGGAGCCCGTACGGTTCCTGCCGCTGCTGCCGATGACTCCGAACGAGGCGGCCTGGAAGCGGGTGCACGGCGCCCAGGCGCTCCAGGAGCGCTGGCTGGCCCGGGGCACGGACCTGAGACATCCCGCCCGCGCCTCCGTCCCGCTGGAGTGAGCAAGCTCACCCCCCCTTCTCGTCAACTGGCCGCTTTCCGGCCGATGTTGACGGGAGAGCGCAGGGTGCCGTCCGGGCCGGTGGGCCGGACCGGACGGCCGGACGGGCCGAGCAGAAAGCGTCCGGTTCCGGGTGACCGGTTCGGTCCGGACGGGTGATCGTCCTTGACGTGACGGTGCGGGGGTAGGACCGTGGGGCCCTATGAGGGGCGAACCCAGTTGCCCGAAGTGTGGTGGCCGGGTCAGGGCTCCCGGCCTCTTCTCCGATGCGTGGCAGTGCGATGTGCACGGCGTGGTGCATCCGGTCCAGCCCGTGATACCGCCGAGCGTCGACGCCCTCAACGTCGTCGTGCACCGTACCCAGGTGCCGGTGTGGATGCCGTGGCCGCTGCCGGTGGGCTGGCTGTTCACCGGCGTGGCCTCGGCGGGTGACGACCGCAGCGGCGGCCGGGCCACCGCCGTCGCCTGCACCGGGCCCGGACCGCTCGGCGGCATGGGTGAACTCGTCCTCGTGGCCGAGGAGCTCGGCGTCGGGCTGGGCGCGCGGTACGCGGGCGTCGACGGCCCGGATCCCGGCCCGTATCTGGACGTCGAGAAGCCCGCCGACACCAAGGTGCTGGCCGCCGGCCGGCCGACCCCGCTCTGGCACGTCTCCAAGGCGCCGGACGACCGGGCGGTCTTCGCGGGCGAGGCGCTCGGGATGTGGCTGTGGGCGGTGCTCTGGCCCGAGCAGTCCGGGCTCCTGATGTACGACGAGCTGGTCCTCACCGACCTCCGGGACGCCGGGGCCGAGGTGGAACTGGTGCCCTGCGGGGCGCTGTCACCGCGGCTGATGGAGGCGAGACCGTAGGTCCTGTGGGGCCGGCGTGCGGTAGGGGGCGCAGGGTGGGTTCGGGTGTGACAGGGACGTTCGGAAATACGGTTATCCTGGGGCGTCCCTGTCCGTCGGCCACCGCTTGGAGCAACGCGTCGTGCGTATCGATCTGCACACCCACTCCACCGCGTCCGACGGTACGGACTCCCCGGCCGACCTGGTCCGCAAGGCCGCCGCTGCCGGTCTCGACGTCGTCGCGCTGACCGACCACGACACCACCCGTGGTCACGCCGAGGCCCTCGCCGCGCTCCCCGCGGGGCTCACGCTGGTGACCGGCGCCGAGCTCTCCTGCCGACTCGACGGTGTCGGCATGCACATGCTGGCCTACCTCTTCGACCCCGCGGAGCCGGCTCTGCTCGCCGAGCGCGAGCTGGTCCGGGACGACCGGGTGCCGCGGGCCCGGGGCATGGTCGCCAAGCTGAACGGCCTGGGCGTGCCCGTCACCTGGGAGCAGGTCGCGCGGATCGCCGGCGACGGCTCGGTGGGCCGCCCGCACGTGGCCACCGCACTCGTCGAACTGGGCGTGGTGGCGAGCGTGGACGACGCGTTCACCCCTCAGTGGCTGGCCGACGGCGGCCGGGCCCACATGGAGAAGCACGAGACGGACCCCTTCGAAGCGCTCCGGTTGATCAAGGGTGCGGGCGGGGTCGCGGTGTTCGCCCACCCGGCCGCCGTCAAGCGCGGCCGGACCGTACCGGAGTCCGTGATGGCCGAGCTGGCCGAGGCCGGCCTCGACGGCATCGAGGTCGACCACATGGACCACGACCCCGAGACCAGGGCGCGACTGCGGGGCCTCGCGAAGGAACTGGGACTGCTGGTGACCGGGTCCAGCGACTACCACGGCAGCCGGAAGAGCTGCGAGCTGGGCGAGTTCACGACGGACCCCGAGGTGTACGGCGAGATCACGCGGCGCGCGACCGGCGCGTTCCCGGTGCCGGGGGCCGGCGGCGCCTGAGTCCCACGCCCGCACGCCCCACCCGCTCCTCCGGATCGTCGTCCCCTTGTCCGGGGCGCCGACGCCCTTCTTTCCCCCGGCTCGTTCCTTGAGCTCTTTCCTCGAGCGCTCCGCGCTCGCTCGTTCTCAGCAAGGCACTCATGTTCGACGTCGCCGTCTTCGGCTCCCTCTTCCTGACCCTTTTCGTCATCATGGATCCCCCGGGGATCACCCCGATCTTCCTGGCCCTGACCGCGGGGCGTCCCGCCAAGGCGCAGAAGCGGATGGCCTTCCAGGCCGTCTGCGTGGCCGGTGGCGTGATCGTCCTGTTCGGGCTGGTGGGGCAGCAGATCCTCGACTACCTG
This sequence comes from Streptomyces sp. TE5632, assembly GCF_054061295.1. Classification (NCBI taxonomy): domain Bacteria; kingdom Bacillati; phylum Actinomycetota; class Actinomycetes; order Kitasatosporales; family Streptomycetaceae; genus Streptomyces; species Streptomyces sp. TE5632. The sequence continues at coordinate 3,738,257 of NZ_JBSSEA010000003.1, forward strand.
CACGTGTCCGTGCCGGCGCTGATGATCGCGGGCGGGCTGCTGCTTCTGCTGATCGCGCTCGACCTGCTCACCGGCAAGACCGACGAGCCCGAGCAGACCAAGGACGTCAACGTCGCGCTGGTCCCGCTCGGCATGCCCCTGCTGGCCGGTCCCGGCGCGATCGTGTCGGTCATCCTCGCCGTGCAGAAGGCGGACGGCGCGACCGCCCAGGTGTCGGTGTGGGCGGCGATCCTCGCCGTCCACGTCGTGCTGTGGCTGGTCATGCGGTACTCGCTGCTGATCATCCGGGTCATCAAGGACGGCGGGGTGGTCCTGGTGACGCGCCTCGCGGGCATGATGCTCTCCGCGATCGCCGTGCAGCAGATCATCAACGGGGTCACGCAGGTGATCCAGGGCGGCTGACCGCCCCGCGGTGCGCGTCCCGCGTCAACGCGCGTCTCACGTCATCGCGCGTCCCGCGTCATGAGGCGGGTGTGTCGGCCGGGCGGATCCACAGGCGCTGCCCGATGGCGGCGGCCTGCTGAACGATACGGTTGACGGAGGCGGCATCCACAACGGTGCTGTCCACGGCGGTGCCGTCGATGTCGTCGAGTCGCATGATTTCGAAGTGCAAGCACTTCTCCCTTCGTCTGGTCGTCCTCCTGAAGGAGAACCGCGGGGTGGACGGCCACGGGCCGGATCGGCTCGTGTGCCATCAGTGGTGAACGAGTTACCCCCGGCAAACATTCCCTACGCTAAGGAAATTATTTGATCGACTAAAGATCGATCACGTGCTGATGGATAAGCGTTTCGAAGGGGACCGGCCGGGACCGTTTGTGTTCGCACAGTGACCGCCAGGACAATAGAGATGATGAACGATGACCTCGCGGATCTGAACTCCCGTATCGACCGCACGAACGAACTGCTCCAGCGCATGCTCGCCGAGGTCGCGAAGACGCCCTCGACGCACGCGATCTTCGTCGACGCCGGCTACCTGTACGCGGCGGCGGGGCGGCTGGTGGCCGGGACGGAGGACCGCAGGGCCTTCGACCTCGACGCCGAGGGGCTCATCGACGCACTCATCGACCGGGCCCGCACCATCTTCGCGGACAGCAGGCTGCTGCGCGTCTACTGGTACGACGGGGCCCGGCGCCGCATCCACACCGCCGAGCAGCAGACCATCGCGGAACTCCCCGACGTCAAGGTCCGCCTCGGCAACCTCAACGCCAACAACCAGCAGAAGGGCGTCGACTCCCTGATCCGCTCCGACCTGGAGTCACTGGCCCGGCACCGAGCCATCAGCGACGCGGCCCTGCTGGGCGGCGACGAGGACCTGGTCCCGGCGGTCGAGGCCGCCCAGGGGTACGGCGCCCGCGTCCATCTCTGGGGGATCGAGGCCACTGAGGGGCGCAACCAGGCCGAGCCCCTGCTCTGGGAGGTCGACAGCCAGCGCACCTTCGAACTCGACTTCTTCAAGCCGTACGTCTCCCGGCGCACGGCCCCCGCGTACGAGCCCGCGGCAGGCCGGCCCACCCGCGAGGACGTCCGTTTCGTCGGTGCGCAGATCGCCGCGAAGTGGCTCGCCGAACGGGGCCGGGACACGCTGGTGGAACTGCTGCCCGGCCACCCCTACCTGCCCGGCTCGGTCGACCAGGACCTGCTGGTGGAGGCCGAGGGCCTGCTGCAGTACTCCCTGCGCGGCCAGGCGGACCTGAGACGCGCCCTGCGCGACGGCTTCTGGTCCCACCTACAGGCGCAGTACTGACGGCACGCCCCCGGTGGTGTCAGCCGTGGTGCAGGGTGCCGTTGCCGTGGCCCTCTTCGTGGAGCCGGTCCCAGAAGGCGGCGAGGGCGTGTGCCGTGGGCGCGGGCCGGTCGACGTTGGGGGAGTGCTCGGCGCCGGCGACGACCGTGCGGTGCGCGTTCAGCCGTACGGCCATGGCATCGAGGTCCGGTACCGGCCAGGTGTCGTCGTGCGCACCCGACAGCACATGGAACGGCAGCGGAACGGCGGCGAGTTCGGCGACTCGGTCCGGCTCCGTGCACAACTGCCGTCCTGTGGATAGTAGTTGTGCAGGCCTGGTGGCCAACCAGCGGCGGCGCAGATGCTCCTGGCCGCCGAGCCCACGAGCCGGACCGCCGACCTCCTCCGGCGGGCCCATGGCCAGGATCACCTCCCAGCACTGCGCCATCGACATCCGGGCGAGCGCGTCCCGCAGCAGCTTCACGCGCTGCTCCTGGGAGACCGAGATCCGGGCGGGGCCCGACGAGATCAGGGTGAGCGAACGGAACGGGGAGTGGTCCTCGAGCACGGCCGCACGGGCGATCTGGCCGCCGAGCGAGTGTCCGACGAGGTGCAGCGGCGCAGCCGCGCCGAGCGCCTCCGCCTGCGCGAGCACGTCCCGCGCCAACTCGGCCCGGGCGTAAGCGGACTCGTCGTCAGCGGGACCGTCCGACTCGTACTGCCCCCGCCCGTCCACGGCGACGCTGCGGTACCCGCGTGCGGCGAGCGGCCCGTGCAGCAGCGTGAAGTCCTCCTTGCTCCCTGTGAACCCGGGCAGTGCCAGCACGACGCCCTTCGGCTCGACCCCGTCGGCCGGTGGCACGTCGACGACGGCGAACTCCCCACGGGACGTGCGGAGCCGGTACGCCCGAGCGCCGGTGGGCGGGGCGGAGGCGGGGGCCGGGGTCGGAGGGGGAGCGGAAGCGGGGGTGGGGTGGCTGGTCACGGGGTGAGGGTAGCGGGCAGCAGGGACCGGCCGACGCCGACGGCCCGGCCCCACGGGTGGGGGACCGGGCCGTCGGGTGGTGCGTCAGGCCTCCCTGGGCTCCGCGGTGGCCGTCGCGGCGGTCTTGCGGGTGCGGCGGACCCGGGGCTTAGCCTCGGCGGCCTCCGCCTCCGGGGCGGCCTGCGCCGGGATGCCGGCCGCGGTCGTACCGGCCTCGGTGGCCTCAGCGGTCTTGCGGGTGCGGCGGCGCGGCTTGGCCTCGGCGGCCTCGACGGCTTCAGCGGTGTCGAGCGCGGTTGTGGCGGCTGCCGTCTTGCGGGTGCGCCGGGGCTTCGCCTCGGCCGTGGCGTCCACCGCGGCCTCCGGCTCCTGCACGGCGGTGGCCGCCTTGCGGGTGCGGCGCGGCTTCGCCTCGGCGGCCTCGGCCGTGTCCACGCCCGTCTCGGCCTTGGCGGCGGTCTTGCGGGTGCGGCGGACCCGGGGCTTCGCCTCGGCGGCCTCCGCCTCCGGGGCGGCCTGTGCCGGGATGCCGGCCGCGGTCGTACCGGCCTCGGTGGCCTCAGCGGCGGCCGTCTTCCGCGTCCTGGTGCGCCGGGGCTTCGTCCCGGTCTCCTCCGCGGTGGACTCGGTGGTCCCCGCGACGGTGTCCACCACCGCCTCGGCCGCAGGGGCCGTAGCAGCCGTGGCCTTGCGGGTCCGGCGGCGCGGCGCCGCCGGAGTCTCCGGAGCGTCTCCGACCGCGCTGCCCTCGGCCGTCGCGACGGCCGACTCGGCGGGCTCGACGTGCTCGGCAGCAGGCTCGGCGGACCGCGTGGTCCCGGTGGACTCGACCGCGGTCACCGGGGTGGTCGTCACCTCGGCGGCCGCCCCACCGCGCGTACGGCGACGACGGCGCGGGGTGCGGGGAGCCGTACCGGCGTCGGCCTCATCGGAGCCCTCGACGGCCGGGGCCGCCGGCTGCGCCGAGTCGTCCAGCGGGGCCCCACCGCGCGTACGGCGCCGGCGGCGCGGCGTACGGGTCGGACGCTCACGCTCGGAGTCACCCTGGACGCTCCGGTCGCTCCGGTCGCTCCGGTCGCTCCGGCCGCCGCGCCCGCCGCGCGGGCCGCGGCCGCCCGGCTCACCCAGGTCCTCCAGCTCCTCCGCGTCGAGCCCGGCGCGGGTGCGCTCCGAGCGCGGCAGGACACCCTTCGTCCCCTCGGGGATGCCGAGGTCGGTGAACAGGTGCGGGGAGGTGGAGTACGTCTCCGGCGGGTTGCTGAAGCCCAGGTCCAGCGCCTTGTCGATCAGCTGCCAGCGCGGGATGTCGTCCCAGTCGACCAGCGTGATCGCCGTACCCTTCGCACCCGCGCGGCCCGTACGGCCGATGCGGTGCAGATACGTCTTCTCGTCCTCGGGCGACTGGTAGTTGATGACGTGCGTCACACCCTCGACGTCGATGCCGCGGGCGGCGACGTCGGTGCAGACGAGCACGTCCACCTTGCCGTTGCGGAAGGCGCGCAGCGCCTGCTCGCGGGCGCCCTGGCCGAGGTCGCCGTGGACCGCGCCGGAGGCGAAACCGCGCTGCCCCAGCTGGTCGGCGAGGTCGGCGGCGGTGCGCTTGGTGCGGCAGAAGACCATGACCAGTCCCCGGCCGTCGGCCTGCAGTATCCGCGAGACCATCTCGGGCTTGTCCATGTTGTGCGCGCGGTAGACGAACTGCGTGGTGTTCGCGACCGTCGCGCCCTCGTCGTCCGGCGTGGTGGCGCGGATGTGCGTGGGCTGCGACATGTAGCGGCGGGCCAGCCCGATGACCGCGCCCGGCATGGTGGCCGAGAACAGCATGGTCTGACGGCGTGCCGGAAGCAGGTTGATGATCTTCTCGACGTCGGGGAGGAAGCCCAGGTCGAGCATCTCGTCGGCCTCGTCGAGGACGAGGGCCTTGACATGCTTCAGGTTCAGCTTCTTCTGCCCCGCCAGGTCGAGCAGCCGGCCCGGGGTGCCGACGATCACGTCGACGCCCTTCTTCAGGGCCTCGACCTGCGGCTCGTAGGCCCGGCCGCCGTAGATCGCGGTGACGCGCACGTTGCGCACCTTGCCGGCGGTCAGCAGGTCGTTGGTGACCTGCGTGCACAGCTCGCGGGTGGGGACGACGACCAGCGCCTGCGGGGTGTCGGTGAGGTCCTCGGGCTTCGCGCGCCCGGCCTCCACGTCCGCCGGGACGGTCACGCGCTCGAGGAGCGGAAGGCCGAAGCCGAGCGTCTTTCCGGTGCCGGTCTTGGCCTGGCCGATGACGTCCGTGCCCGACAGGGCCACGGGGAGCGTCAGCTCCTGGATGGGGAAGGGGGTGACGATGCCGACGGCTTCCAGGGCCTCGGCGGTCTCGGGGAGAATCCCGAGCTCTCGGAACGTAGTCAGGGTGCTGCCTCTTCTGTGTGCGCGGTGCGAGGCGAGCGCGGGGGGTCGTCTATGGACCGTGCCGGGGACGTCGGCTGCCTTACGGGGATGCCGTAGGGCACGGGACCACTGCCGACGCTCTAGCGCTCGTACCGCTGAGGGTCCCTCCGATCGTCGTACGCAATGTGCCGTACGGTCAGGGAGAGCGGTCGGGGCGGAGCCGATCGGGCCTCCGACCGGGCATCCTCATACATACGCCCCGTCGAACACGTCAAAGTATTCGGCAGGCGCATTACCACCATACCCCGAATTCGCGCACACGCCATGGCCGATTTGGCCACGTCGTCGTCGTCACACCTGCTGACCAGCGCCTTCCGGCCCCCGATCAGCGGGCTATTGTGCGGTTTATGACGAGCTCTGACAAGCCTGACCAAGCCGAGGGAACCCCCGACACCCCGGCCGCACCCACCGGCGTCGCCGCCCTGGACTGGACGGCCGCCTCCGCCGACCCGCAGTACCGCGCCGCCGTCGTGGACCTGCTCGGCGCGCTCGCGTACGGAGAACTCGCGGCGTTCGAGCGGCTCGCGGACGACGCCAAGCTGGCTCCCACGCTGGAGGACAAGGCGGAACTGGCCAAGATGGCGTCGGCCGAGTTCCACCACTTCGAGCGGCTGCGCGACCGGCTGGCCGAGATCGGCGAGGAGCCGACCGCCGCCATGGAGCCGTTCGTCGCCGCGTACGAGGGCTTCCACAAGCAGACGGCGCCCTCCGGCTGGCTCGAAGGGCTCGTCAAGGCCTACGTCGGAGACTCCATCGCCAGTGACTTCTACCGGGAGGTCGCGGTCCGTCTGGACTCCGACACCCGGGCGCTGGTGCTGACCGTGCTCGACGACACCGGGCACGGCGGCTTCGCCGTGGAGAAGGTGCGCTCGGCGATCGACGCGGACCCGCGCCTGGGCGGACGGCTCGCGTTGTGGGCACGCCGGCTGATGGGTGAGGCGCTGTCCCAGTCGCAGCGGGTGGTGGCCGACCGGGACGCGCTGTCGACGATGCTCGTCGGCGGTGTCGCGGACGGCTTCGACCTCGCGGAGGTCGGCAGGATGTTCTCCCGGATCACCGAGGCCCACACCAAGCGGATGGCCGCCCTGGGGCTGGCGGCCTGAGAGAGCCGCCCCGGTCAGGTCCCGTGCCGGCGTCGGCGGCCGGTCAGGCGGTCGCCGACCGGCCGCGGAGTCTCCCCGTGGGGCGCAGCAGCAGCGACACCGAGGCCACGGAGACGATCGCGGCGCCGGACAGGACCGTCAGCGGGCTGCCCGCGTCCAGCGCGCTGTGTGTGATCAGCGCGCCGAACACGGCCCCGGCCACACCGGTCGACAGGACCAGCGCGCGGGCGGGGAGGCGGTGCGGGAGGCGGCGCGTGGCCGCCCAGGCCAGGGCCAGGCCGAGGATCGCTGAGCTGAGCGTTTCCAAGAGCATGTCGGGGGTCCCTCCCACATGGCCGGCCTGATCGCATCGGTCGTAGCCCGACTTACCCCTGACCTGCGAAACCCAATCCTCCTTTGTGCGCGACCCGTGCTCCACCAGTGAAGGGCGGGGGCGCGGGAAGCGGTGGGGGAGACGGCTGGCGACGCCGGGGGGAACGGCAAGGGGAGAAGGGCTGAACGGGTAACGGTGCGGGAGGGACTGGGAGGGACTGGGAGGGACCGAGAGGGACACGGAAGGGCCCGGCGGTATCGAGATTCCGATGCCGCCGGGCCCTTCCGGCTGTCTGCCGGTCGTCGCCTACAGCGCGCCGAAGCCCACTTTGCGCGGGGCCGGCTCGCCGATCTCGACATACGCGAGACGGTCGGCCGGGACCAGGACCTTACGGCCGTGCTCGTCCACGAGAGTCAGCAGCTGCGACTTTCCGGCCAGTGCCTCGGCCACCACGCGCTCGACCTCCTCGGCACTCTGACCGCTCTCCAGAACGATCTCGCGGGGCGCGTGCTGCACGCCGATCTTGACCTCCACGGCTATGTCCCTCCGACGGTCAGTGAAGTGCGCGACCTTCCGCGCTGTACCCAGCACACATTAGCCCGGTGAGGGGATGTGCACGCTCAGCCCCCGCAACGCCAGGAGCGAACAATCGACGGGAACAAATGCTCCCCGTTCGCCCGGCGGCGCTCCTGGGAGCCGTCAGAACTGCTGCTCGTTGCCGTGCAGCGGGAATCCGGCGATGCCCCGCCAGGCCAGCGAGGTCAGCAACTGCACCGCTTGGTCGCGGGGCACACTGCGGTCGCTGTGCAGCCAGGACCGCGCCACCACCTGGGCCAGACCGCCCAGCCCCGAGGCGAGCAGCATCGACTCCTCGCGTGACAGGCCGGTGTCCTCGGCGATGACGTCGCAGATCGCCTCGGCGCAGTCGTTGGTGACCCGGTCGACGCGCTCGCGCACCGCGGGCTCGTTCGTCAGGTCCGACTCGAAGACCAGGCGGAAGGCCCCACCGTCGTCCTCGACGTACGTGAAGTAGGCGTCCATGGTCGCCCGTACGCGCTGCTTGTTGTCGCTCGTCGACGCGAGCGCGTGGCGCACCGACTGGATCAGCGCCTCGCAGTGCTGGTCCAGCAGGGCCAGATAGAGATCGAGCTTGCCCGGGAAGTGCTGGTAGAGCACCGGCTTGCTGACCCCCGCACGCTCGGCGATGTCGTCCATCGCCGCCGCGTGGTAGCCCTGTGCGACGAATACTTCCTGGGCGGCGCCCAGCAACTGGTTCCGTCGGGCACGGCGCGGCAGGCGTGTGCCCCTCGGGCGCACGGCCTCTGTCTGCTCGATGGCTGTCACGCCGCCTCCCATTCTCGTCCACGTGCGGTGTGAGCCGCGCCGCCATCGTACTTTTCGGTAACCGTGGTGTGCGCGCTGAGAGCGCAGAATTTCACGGACCGGACTGCGGCGAAAGGGGTATGTACTGTTTCAAAACCTGTCAATGGGGGCAGGATGGCGCCTCCCTCCCGGATGATGCCTCCTTGCTCCGGCACCGTCACCTTCACCGGTGGTCGTCCTCTTCACCGGTTCACCGGTAGTCGTCCTCGTGAAGGGAGACGACCCTGGCCTGCTCGGCCAGGTCCGCCTCGTTGGCGCGGTCTGCGTCGGCGCCGGTCAGCGGCTCGTCGCGGTCCTGTTCGAGGTCCGCGCGCTGTTCGGCCGCGTCGACCTCGGGTGCCTCGACGTCGTACTCCTGGTCCTCGCGGGCGTCCTCGGCTTCCTCGAACGTCTCGGGGTCGGTGGGATCTACGGCCATGGCTGGGCTCCCTTCCTATGAACGTCCCCGGAGAGTGCGGGGCCACATGCGGGTGCCCTCGGTATGAGCCTAGGAGACACCCGATCCGGGCGCTATGCGATCCGCGATCGGGTTGTGACACGGTGCGCACAGCGGGGCCCGCGGTGGCCGGCCGGTGTCCGGCACTGCCCCTGTGACCGCGAACACACGAGTCCCCGTGTGATCGTCTCGTAACATTGCGGCATGTCCTCGACCGACCTGCCGTCCGTGCCGCCCGCGACCGTGCTGCCCAGGGTGGCCGCCGTCAGGGTGGCGGAGGGCGAGCGCCTCAGATCGGTCGAACTGCCCGGCGTCACCCTGTCGGTGCGGTCGAGGCCCCCCGCGCGTGAGGGCCTGCCGCCCGCGCTCCACGTCCACGGGCTGGGAGGGTCGTCGCAGAACTGGTCGGCGTTGATGCCGCACCTGGACGACGTCGTCGCCAGCGAGGCGGTCGACCTTCCGGGCTTCGGCGACTCGCCGCCCCCGGACGACGGCAACTACTCGATCTCGGCGCACGCACGCGCGGTGATCCGTTATCTCGACTCTTCCGGGCGCGGCCCCGTGCACCTCTCCGGCAACTCGCTGGGCGGAGCGGTCGCCACCCGCGTCGCCGCCGTACGCCCCGACCTCGTCCGTACGCTCACGCTGGTGTCACCGGCCCTCCCCGAGCTGCGGGTGCAGCGCACCGCGGTGCCCACGGGACTGCTGGCGGTGCCCGGGGTGGCCCGGCTCTTCACCCGGATCACCCAGGAGTGGTCGGCGGAGCAGCGCGTCCGCGGCGTCGTCGCGCTCTGCTACGGGGACCCCGCGCAGGTGTCGCCGGAGGCGTTCCGCAACGCCGTGCAGGAGATGGAGCGGCGACTGCGGCTGCCGTACTTCTGGGACGCCATGGCGCGCTCCGCGCGGGGACTCGTCAACGCGTACACCCTGGGTGGTCAGCACGGCCTGTGGCGCCAGGCCGAGCGGGTACTCGCGCCGACGCTGCTGCTGTACGGCGGCCGGGACCAGCTCGTCGGCTTCCGCATGGCCGGGCGCGCGGCCCGTGCGTTCCGCGACTCCAGACTGGTCACCCTGCCCGACGCGGGGCACGTGGCGATGATGGAGTACCCCGAGGTCGTGGCCGCCGCTTTCCGTGAACTCCTCGCGGATGCAACGGATTCGGTGATTGAGGGGGATACTTTGGAGCCGGGCGCGAAGAGCGCCCCGGGCTCGGCCGCCGGCACCGCTGCGGACGAGACCGCCGACGGCGGGGCCACCGCCGAGAACCTGAGGGGCTGAGGCACCGCGTGGGACGCCACAGCCGTCGTGGACCCGCCCCCAAGGGCGGCACCGCGGATCCGGCGGCACGTGCCGACCGGAGGTCCCGGGGCGGCCGGGGCAGCGACGGCCGGGGAGGAGCCCGGCCGGACGGCCTGGTTCCGCCAGGCCGTGGAGCGCCGGACCACGGTCCGCCTGCGGAATACGGGCCCCCCGCTCACGAGATGCCGCGCCTGCCGGACGGGTGGCTTCCGGACGGGACGCCCGCGCGCGGAGTGCCGCGACTGCCCGACGGCACCCCCGTTCACGGCGTTCCGCACGTCCGTGGTGGCGGGCATCCCGAGCAGTGGGAACCCGGCGGTGGCTGGGGCGAGTTGAGGGGACAGAGCCCGGGGGTCGGATATCCCGGGTACCCGGGGCACCCCGGACCGGCCGGCGGGGGCGTGCCCTTGCCGCGACAGCGCCAGGCGCCCCCCGAGGGCCCGTGGGAAGCGCGGGGACCGCGAGATCCGCGCGGCCCGCGACAGGACTACCTCGACGCCTTCGGTGAGGAGGGCGACCTCTTCACGCCCCGCGATCCGGCCCGCCGGACCTTCGCCGCGGACCCCGCGCACGCGGCGGACCCCTACGCCGCCGTCACCGACTGGGGCACCGTGTCGGCCGCCCGCGCCTCGGCCGACCTCTACGACGACGCGCCGCCCACCGGAGCTTTGGCGGAGACCAAGGGCGCCAAGGGGCGCGCGTTCACCGGGATCGCGGCCGCCGCCGTGACCACCGTGCTGGCCGTCGTCGTGGCGGGCCAGGTCGCCGACGAACACGATGCCGCCGCCGACGACGTACAGGCGCAGTCCGTCACCGACCAGGCGGCGCGCGACGTCCGGGACGCCGGCTCGCGCGGGGCCGGGCGGGACGACGCCTCGGAGACGTCGTCCGGCGCCGGGCCGTTGACGTACGCGCAGAAGATGGAGAAGAGGTATCCGATCGCCGACTCCCTCGAGGGCTCGGGGAAGTTCGACGCGATCCCCGGAATCGACAAGGCGCGGGGCAAGGGGCAGAAGCTCACCTACCGCGTCGATGTGGAGCAGGGGCTCGGCCTCGACGGTGAACTCTTCGCCGAGGCGGTGCAGCGGACGCTCAACGACAACCGCAGTTGGTCGCACAACGGCGCCCGTGCCTTCGAGCGCATCCACTCGGGCCGACCCGACTTCGTCATCACGCTCGCCAGCCCCGAGACGACCGCCGACTGGTGCGCCAGGTCCGGACTCGACACCACGGTGGACAACGTCTCCTGCGACTCGGCGGCCACTGAGCGCGTGATGATCAACGCGTTCCGGTGGGCGCAGGGCGCCGAGACGTACGGCGACGAGCTTCTCGCCTACCGGCAGATGCTGATCAACCACGAGATCGGCCACCGCCTGGGGTACAACCACCTCACCTGCGACAAGGACGGCGATCTGGCGCCGGTCATGCAGCAGCAGACCAAGTTCCTCGACCACGACGGAATCAGCTGCCGGCCGAACCCCTGGCCGTATCCGAAGGGCTGACGGCCCGGCAGGGAGCGCCCGGCGCGCCCGTCGTCAGCTGATCGCATAGCGCGACCAAACGCGCCCCGTGCGAGAAAGTTACGACCGTTCACCCCTTTTGGTGGTGCGACGGACAACCGTCCATCACACCCCCACCTTGTCCGCATACGTTCGTCCCGCTGCGAGCCGTCGGACCAACGGCGGCTCCCCATACGGGAGATCGGGGGTGCACTCGTGCGCATCGGACTGCTTACGGAGGGTGGCTATCCGTATGTGGGCGGTGACGCCGGACTCTGGTGCGACCGTCTCGTGCGCGGACTCGGGCACCACGAGTTCGACGTCTACGCGTTCAGCCGCAGCGAAGCCCAGGAGGACGCCGGCTGGGTACCGCTGCCGCCGCAGGTCACCAGGGTGCGTACCGCGCCGCTGTGGCCGACCGAGGACGACGGGGTGGTGTACGGCAGGCGCGCGCGCCGGCGATTCACCGAGCACTACGGCGAACTCGCCGCCGTGCTCAGCACGGCGGCCCCCGCGACGAACCGCACCCCGGCCGAGGCGGACCGTTTCGCCCACGCTCTGTACGGCCTTGCCGAACTCGCCCACGACGAGGGCGGTCTCGACGCCGCTCTCCGCTCCGAGACCGCCGTACGAACCCTGGAACGCGCCTGTCGTGCGCCCCGCGTGCTGCGGGCCGCGCGGGAGGCCCGGGTACCGGACCTGCTGGCCGTGGCCGCCCATCTGCAGCAGGCCCTGCGCCCCCTCTCGCTCGACTGGTACGAGGAGGACGGGCTCGGCGCGGTCGACCTGTGTCATGCCGCCTCCGGGGACACGGCCGCCCTGCCGGGCCTGCTCGCCGGCCACTTCTTCGACGTCCCCCTGCTGGTGACCGAGTACGGCGTACGGCTGCGCACGCACTACCTGACCCGCCCGGACGCCCCGCCCGCGGTCCGGTCCCTGCTCGCGGCCTTCCACGGCCGGCTCGCCGCCGAGACCTACCGGCGGGCCGCGTTCGTCACCCCGGGCAACGCCCACGCCCGTCGCTGGCAGGAACGCTGCGGTGCCGACCGGGCGAGGATCCGCACCATCCACCCCGGAATGGACGCCACGCCCTTCGCGGGGGCGGAGGAGTCCCCGGAGCGCGCGGACCCGGACACCCTCGTGTGGATCGGCCGGGTGGAGCCCGCCAAGGACCTGGTCTCACTGCTGCACGCGTTCTCCGGTATCCGCGCGGAGGTGTCCGGGGCCCGCCTGCGGATCATCGGCGGCCCGGCCGGCCCGGAGGGTGCCGCCTACCTCGAGCACTGCCGGGCGCTGGCCGCGCGGCTCTTCCCGGACGGAGCCGAGGGCGGCCCGCACTCCGCCGGCACCGGTCCGGTGTCCTTCGAGGAGATCGGCGGCCCGGAACCCACCGGCCGGGCCGAGGCGTATGCCTCGGGCGCCGTGATCGTCCTGTCGAGTGTCGTCGAGGGGTTCCCGGCCGGTCTCGTCGAGGCGATGCTCTCCGCCCGTGCGACGGTGTCCACGGACGTCGGCGCGGTGGTCGAGGTCATCGGCGGAACCGGTCTCGTCGTACCGCCCCGCGACCCGCGGGCGCTCGCGGAGGCATGCGTCGCGCTGCTGCGCGACCCCGAGCGCAGGGCGCGCCTCGGCGCCGCCGCGCGCGCCCGCGCACTCGAACTGTTCACCGTCGAGCAGAACGTCGCCGCGTTCCACGACCTGTACCTGGAGATCGTGGCGCGCAGCCCGGTCCACCGCGTCCTCCTGAACGACACCGGTGACCCCCTGCCCTTCGCCACCCCCGCCGAGGTCCACGTCCCCGGCGACTGGTCCGGCTCCGCCTCCCGCCCGCCGTTCCGCACCGCCCCCGGCTGGGCCACCGGCACCCCCGAGCGGGCCACGGACATCCTGAGGCCGACCACCCCGGTGCCGGCCACACCACTGGTCCCCGCGACGGAGGCGGCACGATGACCGGACTCGACGAACTGGACCGGGATCCGGCCCGGCCCGCCACCACCCGCCCGGGCACCGCCGACCCCGTGAAGGCGCTGCTGCACCGCCACCGCGAGCTGTGCGAACGTGCCGTGGACCCCCTGGAGATCGCGGCGGGCCTGGAGGCGCACGGCGTCACCGACCGGACCGCCGCACGCTTCCGGCACCGGGACGTCTTCTCCCTCGCGGAGGAGCTGTACGCCCGGATCCCCCGCGACCACGACGCACCCGGTCCTTCCGCCACCGCCGCCCCCGAGGCCCGCGCCGGCTGGATCGCCCTCACGCTGCTCCCCGGCGCCCTCGGTGTGGCGTCGGTGACCGCCCTGCGCCTCACCCACGGCCAGACCCGCCTCTACGCGGTCGCCGCGGGCGTGCTCGCCGTCGCCCTGGCCGCGCGCGCGGTCCTGCGCCGGGGCCCGCTCAGCGCCGCCCGCCCACCCGCCCCCGGCACGGCGACGTGGACCTGCTGGCTCATCGGTTACGCCGTCCTGGGCGACGGTCTGCTCCACACCGCGATCACCGGCGGCCCCGACGGCCCGCCCACCGGCGCCGCCGACGGCGACTGGCCGCTCACCGTCGCTCCGGCCCTGGCCCTCACCCTGGCCTGCGCCCCCGGTGCCTGGGGCGCGGGCCTGTTCACCGCACGGGCCCGCCGCAGACTCGCGACCAGCCGAGGCTTCGAAGACTTCACCGCCTCCGTCCGCCCCCTGCTGTTCGGCGTCCTCGCACTGTTCCTGTGCGCTCTGGCCGTTCTCCTCTCCCTCTGCGCCACGGCCCTGGACGAACCCGTCGTCCCCTTCGAAGCGCTCTCCCTGGGCGCCCTCCTCTTCCTGGCCCACCTCCTCGCCCTCCACGGCTTCACCCGCGCCCCGAAGGTGATCCTCGTCGCCACCGCCCTGGCCCAGGCCGCCGCCCTGGCCACGGTCTTCGCGGCCCGCCTCCCCGGCTGCGGCGCGCTGGCCGCGCCCGTGGAAAGCCTGGTCACCACCTGGGGCCCCACCGCCGTCCCGACTCTCACCTGCGGCGCGGCGGCCCTGACCCTCCTGATCCACGCAACCCGCACACTCCCCCGAGCCTCGGCGCACGCCCGGCCGCAGGCCCCACTCCAAGGAGATCCCACATGATCACCCGCCCAGCGGCCCCGGCCGCCACAGGAGCCGCCCGATGAGAGTTCTGCTGATCGGAGCCAACGGGTACCTCGGCCGTTTCGTCGCCGACCGTCTGCTCGCCGACCCGGCCGTCCAGCTCACCGCCCTCGGCCGCGGCGACGACGCCGACGTCCGCTTCGACCTCGCCACCGGCAGCCCCGGCGCGCTCACCCGGTTCCTCGACGCCGTCCATCCCGGCGTGGTGGTCAACTGCGCCGGTGCCACCCGTGGCGGTGCCCGGGAACTCACCCGGCACAACACCGTCGCCGTCGCCACCGTCTGCGAGGCCCTGCGCCGCAGTGGCTGTGGCGCCCGCCTCGTGCAGATCGGCTGCAGTGCGGAGTACGGCCCCAGTCAGCCCGGTTCCTCCACGGCGGAGGACGCCGTCCCCCGTCCCGGCGGCCCGTACGGCGTCAGCAAGCTCGCCGCGACCGAACTGGTTCTCGGCTCCGGGCTGGACGCCGTGGTCCTGCGGGTCTTCTCACCCGCCGGGCCCGGCACCCCCGCCGGCTCCCCGCTCGGCCGCCTCGCCGAGGCGATGCGGCGCGCCATGCAGTCCGGCGACGGCGAACTGAAACTCGGCGGTCTCGGCGCCCAGCGCGACTTCGTCGACGTCCGGGACGTGGCCCGTGCCGTGCACGCCGCCTCGCTCTCCGCCGCGCAGGGTGTCATCAACATCGGTTCGGGCCGCGCCGTCCGCCTGCGGGATGCCGCCGCGGTCCTCGCCCGCGTGGCCGGATACGGCGGGGTCCTCCACGAACTCGACGGCCCGCCCGGTGCCCAGGCCGCCCATGGCATCCACGGTGGCCACGCCACCCACACGGGCCACACCGCCCACACTCCGCATCTCAGGCCGGGCGTCGGCCACCCGCGGAGCGAGTCCGACCACCACGCGGCGTCGGCCGCGTACCCGTACCCGGACGGCTGCGGGAGCTGGCAGCAGGCGGACGTGCGCACCGCGCGCGACCGGCTGGGCTGGCGCCCCAGGATCAACCTCGAGGAGTCCCTCGCCGACATCTGGATGGAGGCGGCATGTCGTATCTGACCCCCCGGGTCAGACCCGGCACCGGTGCCGATACCGGCGTCCGTACCGGCTTCGGCGTCCCCGGACTGGCGCACCCCCTCCTCGCCCCGGCCGAATGGAACGCGCTCACCCGCCCGGGAGACGGAAGCCCTCTGCACTGGGTCGTTCTGAACGTGGCCAACGGTCCCGGCGTGCAACCCGACCCGCACTGCCTGGAGGCAGCCGGCCGGCTGCGCAACGCCGGTGTCCGCATCCTGGGCCATCTCGACTCGGCATACGGCCTGAGAGGCTTCGGCGAGCTGGTCTCGAACGCCCACCGGTTCATCGACTGGTACCAGGCCGACGGATTCCTCCTGGACCGCTGCCCCGCGGACCGTGCCGCGCTCCCCGAGGTCCGGCGGACGGTCGGCGCACTCCGCGCGATCCGTGACGATGCCCACATCGTCCTCGGTCACGGCACCCACCCGGACCCCGGCCACGCCGAGATCGCGGACCAACTGGTCACCTTCTCCGGCCCGTGGAGCGACTACCGCTGGTCGCAGGTGGCGGAATGGACCGCGGACCATCCGCCCGAGCGGTTCTGCCACTTCGTCCACGGAGTGCCCGGACCGCACCTGGAGGAGGCGCTGCGCATCGCCCGCTGGCAGGGTGCCGCGACCATCTACTTCACCGACCGCACGGCCCGCGACGGCCGGACCGATCCCTGGGAACCGCTGCCCGGCTACTGGGACGATCTCGTCTCGCGGGTCGGGATGGGTGTCTCGGAATGAAAAAGGCCATGGCAGTGTTGGGGGGAGAACAACCGTAGTGATTGACCGACCAACGGAGTCCCCGTGTCGCTGCCCCCCCTGGTCGAGCCGGCCCCCGAGCTCACCGTAGACGAGGTTCGCAGGTACTCCCGCCACCTGATCATCCCCGATGTGGGGATGGACGGGCAGAAGCGGCTGAAGAACGCCAAGGTGCTGTTCGTCGGCGCCGGTGGCCTGGGTTCGCCAGGGCTGATGTACATGGCCGCGGCGGGTGTGGGCACGCTCGGCATCGTGGAGTTCGACGAGGTCGACGAGTCGAACCTGCAGCGGCAGGTCATCCACAGCCAGGCCGACATCGGCCGGCCGAAGGCCGAGTCCGCGCGAGACACGATCAAGGGCATCAACCCGTACGTGAACGTGGTCCTGCACGAAGAGCGGCTCGAGTCCGACAACGTGATGGGCATCTTCAGCGAGTACGACCTGATCATCGACGGCACTGACAACTTCGCGACCCGCTACCTGGTCAACGACGCGTGCGTGCTGCTGAACAAGCCCTACGTCTGGGGCTCGATCTACCGCTTCGACGGCCAGGCCTCCGTGTTCTGGTCCGAGCACGGTCCCTGCTACCGCTGCCTCTACCCGGAGCCCCCGCCCCCCGGCATGGTCCCCTCCTGCGCCGAGGGCGGCGTCCTGGGCGTGCTGTGCGCGTCCATCGGCTCCATCCAGGCCAACGAGGGCATCAAGCTCCTCGCTGGCATCGGTGAGCCGCTGGTCGGCCGCCTGATGATCTACGACGCCCTGGAGATGCAGTACCGCCAGGTCAAGGTCCGCAAGGACCCCGACTGCGCGGTCTGCGGCGAGAACCCGACCGTCACCGAGCTCATCGACTACGAGGCCTTCTGCGGCGTCGTCTCCGAGGAGGCCCAGGCGGCGGCCGCCGACGCCACGATCACTCCCAAGCAGCTCAAGGAGTGGATCGACGAGGGCGAGAACATCGAGCTCATCGACGTCCGCGAGCCGAACGAGTTCGAGATCGTCTCCATCCCCGGCGCCCGGCTGATCCCGAAGAACGAGTTCCTCATGGGCAACGCCCTGGAGAGCCTGCCGCAGGACAAGAAGATCGTCTTGAACTGCAAGACGGGTGTCCGCAGTGCGGAAGTCCTCGCGGTCCTGAAGTCCGCGGGCTTCGCCGACGCCGTCCACGTCGGCGGCGGCGTGGTCGGCTGGGTCAACCAGATCGAGCCGTCGAAGCCGATCTACTGACCCCGGGTCACCACCGCGATGCCGGCCTGATCCGAACGAGAGGCCGAGGCGGGGGTCTCGCGCACCACGGGTGCGCGAGACCCCCGCCGTCGTCATGAGCAGACCTTGCCGTCCTTCGGCACCTTGCCGTCCAGCAGGTACGTGTTCACCGTGGAGTCGACGCAGTCGCTCCCACTGCCGTACGCGCCGTGGCCCTCGCCCTTCCAGGTGAGCACGACCCCCACGTCCTTGCCCAGCTCGTCCGCCATCCTCCGGGCGCCCTCGTACGGGGTGGCCGGGTCGCCGGTGTTGCCGATCACCAGGATCGGTGCCGCACCCGGGGCGCCCACCTCCGGGGTGTCGTGTTGGCCCGGCACCGGCCAGTCGTGGCACCAGCCCGCCGTGTCCCAGCCGAGGAACGGCCCGAACACCGGCGAGATCCGCTCGAACTCCGGCAGCAGCTTCTTCGTCTGCGCGGCCGTCGGCCGCTGCCTGGCGTCCGAGCACGATATGACCCGCTGCGAGTGGGTCGTCGTGCCGTAGCGGCCCGACGCGTCGCGTTCGTTGTAGCCGTCGGCCAGCGCGAGCAGTTCCGAGCCGTCCCCCTCCTCCGCGGCCCGCAGGGCGCTGGTCAGCGCGGGCCAGCCCTCCTTGGTGTACAGCGGGAGGACGATGCCGGTCAGTGCCAGTGTCTGGGTCAGCTCCCGGCCGGCCGAGGAGGTGGGCAGCGGCTCGGCGTCGATCCGGTCCAGCAGTTCCGCGATCTCGCGCGTCCCCTGCTCGGGGTCCCGCCCGGTGGACTTCAGATAGTTGTCCAGCGCGCGCTGGAAACCGCGCGCCTGGTTCTTGGCGTGCCCCACCGTGTCGGCGGTCGGGTCGACGACCGCGTCGAGGTTCATCCGGCCCACCTTCTCGGGGAACAGATGGGCGTAGACCCCGCCGAGTTCGGTGCCGTACGAGATCCCGAAGTAGTTCAGCCTGTCGTCGCCGAGTGTCTGCCGGATGTGGTCCAGGTCGCGAGCGGTGTCGGCGGTCGACACGTGTGCCATCAGCTTTCCGGCCGCATCCTGGCAGCCCTGCCCGAAGTCCGCGGCGTCCTTGAGGTAGGCCTGTTCCTCGGCCGGGGTGTCCGGGGTGGTGTCCACCGACTCGGCCGCCTGGATCTCCTCGTTCTCCCGGCAGCGGACGCCCTCGCTGGCGGCCACTCCCCGCGGGTCCCAGCTCACCAGGTCGTACCGCTCGCGCAGCTTCGAGACGTTCGGGGCGTAGGAGGGCATCATCGACACGCCGGAGCCGCCGGGGCCGCCGAAGTTGAACAGCAGCGACCCGAGGCGGTCGTCTCCCGTGGCCTTCGCCCGGATCAGGGCCAGTTCGATCGTCTCGCCGTCCGGTTTCGACCAGTCGAGCGGCACCTCGAGCGTGCCGCACTGCCAGTCGTCGCCGGGTGCGGGCGCGCCGTCGGAGGCCTCGCAGCGCCCCCAGCCGAGCGCCGTCCCGTCGCTCTCGTCATCGGACGAGCCGCCGCACCCCGCCGCCAGGAGCGCGGCGGAGACCGTCAGAGCCGTCCACCGTGCGAAACGCGTCATGTGCCACATCCCCCCTCGCGGGCCGTCCGCACCGTGCGGCGGATGGCGGTCAGGCCATGGTAGGCAGATCCCGGGTTCACGGGGAAACCTGTGGATAACCCTCTGACCTGCTACTTCGCGGAAAGCAGGAGCAGACGGCCCCCGCTTGGCGCGACTCCTTGAACTACAGCGCTTCCTTGCGGGTGAGGTGGTTGAAGGCCAGCCAGCCCGGAAGCACCGGCAGCCACAGGGTCAGCAGCCGGAACAGCAGCACCGCCGGCGCGGCGACCTCCTTGGGCAGCCCCACCGCGATCAGACCGACCGTCAGGGTCGCCTCGACCGCGCCCACACCGCCCGGGGTGGGCGCCGCCGACCCCAGCGCGTTGCCCGCGAGGAAGACGACGGCGACACTGGCGATGCTGATCGAGGTCGTCTCGTCGCCGAACGCCCGGATGGAGGCGTCCAGGCACATCACGAAGCAGGCGGTGAGCAGCAGCATGCCGCCGATGCCGGTGATCAGCTTCTGCGGGCGCTGCAGCACATCGAGCATCCGCGGCACGACACCCGCGAACAGCGACCGCACGCGCGTGACGACGAACTTCCGCAGGAACGGCACCGACGTCACCACGAGCACCAGCACCGCCACCGTCAGCAGACCGGCGATGACCGTGCGGGACGGAGACAGCGACGGCGTCTTCTCGGTACCCGTCAGATAGCCGAACGACAGCAGCATCAGGATGTGGCAGCCCAGCCCGAACAACTGCGACGCGCCGACACTCGCCACGGCGAGCCCCGGCCGCACCCCGGCACGCTGGAGGAACCGGGTGTTCAGGGCGACACCGCCCACCGCCGCCGGGGCGACGATCTTCACGAACGACCCGGCGACCTGCGCCGCCACCGTCCTGACGAACGGCACCCGCTCCGGGACGAACCCCAGCAGCGCCAGGGCGGCGGCGAAGTAGCTGCCCGCCGAGAACAGGACGGCGGCCGCCACCCAGCCCCACTCGGCGCCCGCGATCAGCGGTCCGAACTCGATGTGGGTGAGCTGCGTCAGCAGGAAGTACGCGCCGATGGCACCGGCGATGAAACTGATCAGCGTGCGCGGACGCACCCGCTCCAGCCGGGCCGGCTCCACCGGCGCCTGCGGCCTGATCCGCAGCACCTCGTGCCGGATCTGCGTGAGCAGGTCCTCGTCGCGCGCCTCCTCCAGCGCCTCGTCGATGGCCCGCTTCTCGGCCCGCTGCTCCGCCCGCTGTTCCGCCCGCACGGTCTTCTTGTCCGGCTTCCCGGCCGCGGTGGACCCGGCCGAAGGCCCCTCGACCTGGTCCGCGGCCTGTTCCGCGCGGAGCAGCTTGGCCTGCCGGGAGGCCTCCAGGACCGCCTCACGGTCGCGGTGCGCCCGTTCCCGGGCGAGCCGGCGCAGGGTCCCACGAGTGGAGCGGCTCAACGCGATGGGCTGGAGCATCGGCAGACAGTCCGCCACGGCGTCGGGGCCGAGCACGCTCAGCGCGGAGGCCACCGCCCGTTCGGCGCCCACCCTGAGCCCGAGCGTCACCAGCAGCTGGGAGACGTCCATGCGCAGCAGCAGATCGCCGGCGGCGATCTCACCGACGCGCAGGTCGGTGAGGATCACCCTGCCGGAACGATCCACCAGGATCGCGTCGCCGACCAGCCTGCGGTGCGCGATCCGGCGGGACTGCAACGCCTGCACCTGACGCCAGGTGCCACGCAGCAGCTCGTCGGTGATCTCCTCGTCCGGCAGCGAGTCCAGGGTGCGCCCGCCGCTGTGCTCGTAGACGAGTATCACCGCGTCGGGGCCGAGTTCGGAGGTCGCGATCAGCTTGGGCGCGTTGGCGCCGGCCGCGATGGCCGCGTACGCCAGCAGCGCCTCCTGCTCCAGTGCCTGGCGCAGGGACTGGAGGCTGCTGCGGGTGGCGAAGCCGCGCAGGGTCAGATTGCGCCACGTGCGGTAGAAGAAGCCCTGTGCCTGCTGTTCACGGTCGACCACCGTCACGTCCAGCGGCGGACCGTCCTCCAGGGTGACGAAGTAGCGGCGGCCCCGGTCCCCGGCCTCGACGGCGTCCGACGTCTCCTGACGGGACGCGCTCACGGGACGGAAGCCGACGGTCCGCAGGCCCGCCATCAGGGTCTGTCCGGTGGGGCGCACATTGGGCGAACCGACCGCGTAGAGGGTGCCGTAGGCGACGGTCCAGCCGATCAGCACCGTCAGGATGATGGAGAACGGAGTCGTGTACCCGGTGACGAGCATCGAGAAGGCGTCGAGGAGCAGCACGACCCACAGCACCGCGCGCCATCGGGGTCTGCGGGACATGCCGACGGCCGTCATGTAGGCGATGACCGGTGCCAGGTAGCCGTGCACCGGATCGGTGAGGGCGTGGATGTCGCCGGGGGAGGGCTGGGTCAGCGCGTCCTGGATCGAGCCGGGCGCGGCCCGCGCGACCCACAGATCGGTGGCGAGTGTCACGCCGTGCGCGAGGACGGCGGCGAGCACCCCGTCGGCGATGCGCAGTCCGTCCCGCTTGATCAGCCGTTCGATGGCGAAGGCCACCGGCACGAGGAGGATCGCGATGCTGGAGGCCAGACCGGCGATCTTGATGAGTAGGTCGGGCGCCTGACCGGTGCCCTTGGTGATGTCCTGTTCCAGCCCCGAGGTGGTGCCGTGGGCGAAGGCGGCGACCGCCAGCAGCACCCCGACGGCGAGTACGCCGACGAGCAGCCGCATGAGATCGGACGGCCGGTGCACACGCGCGGGGAGCAGGGGTTCGTCGCCCTCGACCTCGTCGCTGTGCGCCGGATCGGTGACGTCGGTATCGTCCGCCCCTTCTGTCCCGCCTGCCCCTTCTGTGTCGCCGGGAGGGCCCGGAGCGGCCTGCTCTCCCGCCGCCTCGGTGCCGGCGTCCTGCACGTCGGCGTCCTGCGGGCCGGTGTTCCCGGTGTCCGGGCGCGACGAAGCGTCAGAGGCGCCCGCCGTGTCCCCGGGGTGCGCACCCTGCTGTTTCATCGCCTCTTCTTGCTCTCGTATCACCAGTCACCGCCCGCACGATGGTGGCATGCCGTACCGCCGCAAGGGGGCATCAGGGTCCATGTGCGGGGCCGCACAGTCTGCCCGAAGCGCGGTCCCCGGGCGAGGTGTACGCACGCGCGCGTACCCGTCACATGGTCGGTCGTGTTGTCGGTGGGGTGGGGCAGGATGGGGCGGATGAGTCAGGAGAGCCTTCCGTCCGACACCGGCCCCCGGCACGCGGACACCCTGCCCGAGTACGCCGAGCGGGTCCTCGAGGTGGCCGAGCGGATCCCGCCGGGCCGCGTCATGACGTACGGCGACGTGGCCGAGTGGCTGGGGGAGGGCGGCCCGCGCCAGGTGGGGCGCGTGATGGCGCTCTACGGCGGAGCCGTCCCGTGGTGGCGTGTCGTCCGCGCGGACGGTGTACTGCTGCCGGGCCACGAGCTGAGAGCCCTCGGCCACTACCGCGCGGAGGGCACCCCGCTCAAGGAGGCGAGCCGGGCTGCGGAAGGGCACCTGCCGCGCCTCGAGATGAAGCGCGCCCGGTGGGACGGCGGCCACGGGGAGGTTCACACCAGCCAGCTTCCGGCATCGGACGCACCGCCGTGCGACCTGTGATCCGTATGGGGGAAATGGGGCACGACCGTGCCATGACGTACGTTCGTGGGGCGAGTGACACGTGTGCCGCGAGCGTCGGGAGGGAAAATACGGAGGCCCTGCTTCCGCACTCTCCGTCGGTCTAGCGTCACCAGCACGTGTCCCTCCGACCCCGCGGCCACCGCCCACCACACGCGGTGGAACGGCAACCAGCACACCCACCAGGACCGGCGAACCACGTGAGCTCCTCTTCCTTCACCAACGGCCTGTCGCACCCCCAGGTGCGGCGGGGGGCCCGTGGTGTTCATCGACTGGTCCGTACCCCGCCGGCTCGCAAGGCTCCCCCTCGCCTGGACGCCGCACAGCGCTCCGTGGTTGACCACGAGGCCGGACCGATGCTCGTTCTCGCAGGTCCAGGCACCGGGAAAACGACCACGCTCGTCGAGTCCGTGGCCGCGCGCATCGCCCGTGGCGGTGATGCCGAACGCATCCTCGTGCTGACGTTCAGCCGCAGGGCGGCCGTCGAGCTGCGCGACCGCATGGCCCTGCGGACAGGAGCCGCACGCGCCCCGCAGGCGACCACGTTCCACTCGTTCTGCTACGCCCTGATCCGCGCCCACCAGGACAGCGATCTCTTCGTGGAACCGCTGCGCCTGCTCTCGGGCCCCGAGCAGGACGTCACCGTCCGTGAGCTGCTGGCCGGCCAGGTGGACCTCGAACGCCTCGGTCTGGCACACGTGCGCTGGCCGGACGAACTGCGGGCCTGTCTGACCACCCGCGGCTTCGCCGACGAGGTCCGCGCGGTGCTCGCCCGCAGCCGTGAGCTGGGCCTCGGCCCCGAAGCCCTGGACGCCTTCGCCCGCCGCATCGGACGCCCCGACTGGCGTGCCGCCTCCGCCTTCCTCGCCGAGTATCTCGACGTCCTCGACCTGCAGGGCGTGCTCGACTACGCCGAACTGGTCCACCGTGCGGTGCTCCTCGCCCGCCGCCCCGAGATCGCCCGGCAGCTCGCCGCGCGGTACGACGCCGTGTACGTCGACGAGTACCAGGACACCGACCCGGCCCAGGTGCGACTGCTGCACGCGCTGGCCGGCGACGGCCGCACCCTGGTCGCGTTCGGCGACCCGGACCAGTCGATCTACGCCTTCCGGGGCGCGGACGTGAACGGCATCCTGGACTTCCCCGACGCGTTCCCCCGCGCGGACGGCCGTCCGGCCCCGGTCGAGGTACTGCGGGTCTCGCGCCGCTCCGGCGCGGCCCTGCTGGCCGCCACCCGCCTGGTCACCCAGCGCATGCCGCTGACCCGCCTTCCCGCCGAGAAGGTCCGCGCCCACCGGGAACTCACGCCGGCACGGGACGGCGGCCGGGCCGAGGTCCACACGTACCCGACACCCGGTACGGAGCTGGACAACATCGCCGACATCCTGCGCAGGGCCCACCTGGAGGACGGCGTCGCCTGGAGCGACATGGCCGTCCTGGTGCGGGCCGGCTCCCGCACCCTCCCCGTCGTCCGCCGCGCCCTCACCTCGGCCGGCGTCCCGGTGGACGTCGACGGCGACGACCTCCCCCTGCGCCACGAACCGGCGGTGACCCCGCTGCTGACGGCCCTGCGGGCGGTGGCGACGGCGGAGGCGGCCGTCGGCCCGGGACGAGAGCGGGAGCGGGGACGGAACCCGGAGCCGAACGAGGAGCCGGAGCCGGAGCCGGAGCCGGGGCCGGGGGAGGGGGAGGGACAGGGGCAGGAACAGCCGCAGGAACCCGACCGGCCAGAGCCCCGCTGGCTCGACACCGAAACCGCCCTCACCCTGCTCACCTCCCCCCTCGCCGGCATGGACGCCGCGGACCTGCGCCGCCTCGGCCGGGCCCTGCGCGAGGAGGAGCGGGCCGCGGGCAACCCACTGCCACCGCCCTCGGACGAACTCCTCGCCCGGGCGCTGGCCGAACCCGAACGGCTGGTCGTGCACGACCCCACGTACGCGCGTGGCGCCCAGCGGCTCGGCGCGCTGCTGCGCACGGCACGCGAACGCCTGGCCGGCGGCGGCACCGCCGAGGAGGCGCTGTGGGACCTGTGGGACGGCACCCCGTGGCCCGCACGCCTGGAACGCGCCGCCCGCCGGGGCGGCGCCGCCGGACGCCACGCCGACCGGGACCTCGACGCGGTGTGCGCACTGTTCGCGACCGCGGCCCGCGCCGAGGAACGCACCGGCGGCCGGGGCGCCCTGAACTTCCTGGAGGAGATCGACGCCGAGGACATCGCCGCCGACACCCTCACCCGACGCGCCGTACGCCCCGACGCCGTACGCCTGATGACCGCGCACCGCGCCAAGGGCCTGGAGTGGCGGCTGGTCGTCGTGGCCGGCGTCCAGGAGGGCCTGTGGCCCGACCTGCGCCGCCGCGGCTCCCTGCTGGAGGCCGACCGCATCGGCCGCGACGGACTCGCCGAACCGCTCACCCCCGGCGCGCTCCTCGCCGAGGAACGCCGGCTGTTCTACGTGGCGGCCACCCGCGCGCGTGAACGCCTCGTCGTGACGGCCGTGAAGGCCCCCGCCGACGACGGCGACCAGCCCTCCCGCTTCCTGACCGAACTCGGCGTCGAGCCCAAGGACGTCACCGGCCGCCCGCGCCGCCCGCTGTCCGTCGCCGCGCTCGTCGCCGAACTGCGCGCCACCACGGTCGACCCGCGCGTCTCCGACACCCTCAGGGAGGCCGCCGCCCACCGGCTCGCCCGGCTCGCCGCCCTCGCCGACGAGGACGGACGCCCCCTGGTGCCGTCCGCACACCCCTACCGCTGGTGGGGCATGTACGAACCCACCCGGAGCAAGGTGCCGCTGCGCAGCCGCGACCAGCCCGTCGTGCTCTCCGGCAGCGCCCTCGACCAGCTCGCCAACACCTGCGCCCTGCAGTGGTTCCTCGGCCGGGAGGTGAAGGCCGACGCACCCGCGACCGCCGCCCAGGGCTTCGGGAACGTGGTGCACGTCCTCGCCGACGAGGTGGCCTCCGGGCACACCCCGGCCGACCTCGCCGTCCTTATGGAACGCCTCGACTCCGTGTGGAACGCGCTCGCCTTCGACGTGCCGTGGAAGTCGCAGCAGGAGAAGCAGAACGCACGCGTGGCACTCGAACGCTTCCTGCAGTGGCACGTCATGGACCGCGCCGGACGCACCCCGGTGGCCAGCGAGCACGACTTCGACGTGAGCCTCGAGGCCGGTGACTACGAGGTCCGCGTCCGCGGCCAGATGGACCGCGTCGAGGCCGACGGCGAGGGCCGCGCCTACGTCGTCGACTTCAAGACCGGAAAACAGGCCCCCAGCTCCGCCGAGGTGGCCCGCCACCCCCAGCTCGCCGTCTACCAGCTCGCCGTCCAGGAGGGCGCCCTCGACGAGGTGTTCGACGGAGCACGCCCCGAGACGGGGGGTGCCGAGCTGGTTCAGCTGCGCCAGGGCGCCGCCAAACGGGACGGCGGGGAGACCCTGCCCAAGGTGCAGGCCCAGCAGCCGCTGGAGGGGGAGTGGGTCGGCGACCTGCTCGCCACGGCCGCCGGCAAGGTCCTCGACGAACGCTTCACCCCGAGCACCGGCCAGCACTGCGCACACTGCGCGTTCCGGGCCTCGTGCAGCGCCCGGCCCGAGGGGCGGCACGTGGTCGAGTGACGGGCGTCACGCATCGCGCCGCCCGCGCGACCTGCGGTTCTCCGCTCCCGGCGGCCTGCGGTTCCCCGCTCCCGGAGCGCCGCCCGGCCCCCGGTGTCAGCGATCGCCGTTAGCCTCTGCGATGTGCCCGCACCTCTCACCGACCCCGATCAGCTCAAGGAACTCCTCGGCATCCCCTTCACCCCGGAGCAGACGGCCTGCATCGTCGCGCCGCCCGCTCCCCAGGTGATCGTGGCCGGAGCCGGCTCGGGCAAGACGACGGTGATGGCGGCGCGCGTGGTGTGGCTGGTCGGCACCGGCCAGGTCGCCCCGGAGCAGGTGCTCGGCCTCACCTTCACCAACAAGGCCGCCGGTGAACTCGCCGAACGCGTCCGCAAGGCGCTGATCAAGGCCGGTGTCACCGATCCCGACCCCCTCGACCCGGACAACCCGCCGGGCGAACCGGTGATCTCCACCTACCACGCCTTCGCGGGCCGTCTCCTGGCCGACCACGGGCTGCGCATCGGCCTCGAACCGACCTCCCGCCTCCTCGCCGACGCGACCCGCTACCAGCTCGCCGCGCGGGTGCTGCGCGAGGCTCCCGGCCCCTACCCGGCACTGACCCGCTCCTTCCCCGACCTGGTCGGCGACCTCCTCACCCTCGACGGCGAACTCTCCGAACACCTCGTACGGCCCGAGGACCTGCGCGGCCACGACACCGAGCTGCTGCGCACCCTGGAGAACACCAGGCTCACCAACGCCGACCTGCGCAAGGTGCCCGAAGCGGCCGCCGCACGGCGCGAACTGGCAGACCTCGTACTGCGCTACCGGACCGCCAAACGCGAACGTGACCTGCTCGACTTCGGCGACCAGATCGCCCTCTCGGCCCGGCTCGCCCGGATCCCCGAAGTGGGCCGCGTCCTGCGCGACGAGTTCCGCGTGGTCCTCCTCGACGAGTACCAGGACACCTCGGTCGCCCAGCGCGTCCTGCTGGCCGGCCTGTTCGGCGGCGGCACCGGCCACCCGGTGACCGCCGTCGGCGACCCCTGCCAGGCGATCTACGGCTGGCGCGGCGCCTCCGTCGCCAACCTCGACGACTTCCCCGAGCACTTCGCCCGGGCCGACGGCAGCCCCGCCACCCGCCAGTCGCTCAGCGAGAACCGCCGCAGCGGCGGCCGCCTGCTGGACCTCGCCAACGGCCTCGCCGATCCCCTGCGGGCCATGCACGCCGGCGTGGAGGCCCTCCGCCCGGCCCCGGGAGCCGAACGCGACGGCACCGTCCGCTGCGCCCTGCTGAGCACCCACGCCGAGGAACTCGACTGGATCGCCGACTCCATCGCCCACCTCGTGCGTACCGGGAAGGCACCCGGCGAGATCGCCGTCCTGTGCCGCACGGCGACCGACTTCGCCGAGATCCAGGGCGCCCTCGTCGCCCGGGACGTACCCGTGGAGGTCGTCGGCCTGTCCGGGCTGCTGCACCTGCCCGAGATCGCCGACCTGGTCGCCGTCTGCGAGGTCCTCCAGGACCCCGGGGCCAACGCCTCCCTGGTCCGCCTGCTGATCGGCCCGCGCTGGCGCATCGGACCCCGCGACCTCGCCCTGCTCGGCCGCCGCGCGCGGCTGCTCGTGTCCCACGCGCGCGTGGACGGCGAGGACGACCCCGACCGCCGCCTCGCCGCCGCCGTCGAAGGGGTCGACCCGGCCGAAGTGATCTCACTCGCCGACGCCCTCGACACGTTTCTGGAGACGTCCCTGGACGGGCCGAGCGACGACGGGCTGCCCTTCTCACCGGACGCGCGCGTGAGGTTCGCCCGGCTGGCCACCGAACTGCGCGACCTGCGCCGCTCCCTGGCCGACCCGCTGATGGACGTACTGCACCGCGTCCTCGCCGTCACCGGCCTGGAGATCGAACTGTCGGCGTCCCCGCACGCCCTCGCCGCCCGCCGCCGCGAGACCCTGTCCAACTTCCTCGACGTCGCCGCCTCCTTCGCCGCCGGGGACGGCGAGGCGACCCTGCTCGCCTTCCTCGGCTTCCTGCGCACCGCCGCCCAGTACGAGAAGGGCCTCGACAACGCGCTGCCGGGCGGCGAGAACACCGTCAAGGTGCTCACCGCCCACAAGTCCAAGGGCCTGGAGTGGGATGTCGTGGCCGTCCCCGGACTGGTCACCGGTACGTTCCCCAGTGGCCAGGGCCGCGAGAAGTGGACCGCACAGGGCAAGGTGCTGCCCCACGGGCTGCGCGGCGACGCCGACACCCTGCCCGATGTCGAGTCCTGGGACTCCAGGGGCCTGAAGGCCTTCCACGACGCCATGAAGGAGCACCAGCACACCGAGGAGCTCCGCCTCGGCTACGTCACCTTCACCCGCCCCCGCTCGCTGCTGCTCGGTTCCGGCCACTGGTGGGGGCCCTCACAGAAGAAACCGCGCGGGCCGTCCGCCTTCCTGCAGGCCCTCCACGACCACTGCGCCGCCGGGCACGGCGAGATCGAGGCCTGGGCGGACGAGCCCGCCGAGGACGAGGAGAACCCCGCTCTGCACCGGGCGACCCAGGACCAGGCGTGGCCCCTCCCGCTGGACGACGACGCCCTCGCCCGCCGCCGTGCCGCCGCCGAGACCGTCCTGGCCCACCTGGAGAGCCTCGCCGGTGACCCGGACGACCGACCCACGGCCGTACACGTTCCCGACACGTACGCCGACCCGGACTGGCCCCCGCCACCGGACGACGAGTACCTCCCGCCCGAGGAGGGCGACCCCTTCGCGGACGACGACTCCGGCGACTGGGACACCTGGACCACCGACCGCCCCACCACCGACGGCCGCCCTGCCACCACCGACGGCCGTCCCACCACCGACGACCATCCCACCACCGACGACCACCCCGCCAACGGCCGTCCCGACGACGGCCGGCCCACCGTCCCGCTCCGGATCCCGCACCAGGCGCCCCCTCCGGAGCCCGCCACGCCTCGGCTCACCCCCGAGGAAGCCCGTACCGTCGCCTCCTGGGACCGCGACCTCGACGCCCTCACGGGCGAACTGCTGCGCGCCCGCGACAGCGTCACCGAGGTTCCGCTGCCCGCGTCGCTGACCACGTCCCAGCTGCTGCGCCTGGCCGCCGATCCGGACGGCTTCGCCCAGGAACTGGCCCGCCCCATGCCCCGCCCGCCGCAGCCCGCCGCGCGCCGCGGCACCCGCTTCCACGCCTGGGTCGAGAGCCGCTTCGAAGAACTGACGCTGCCCATGCTCGAACCCGACGAGCTTCCCGGCAGTGAAGCCGAGATCGCCGACGAACACGACCTCGCGGCCCTCAAGGACGCCTTCGAACGCACCGAGTACGCCCGCCGCACGCCCTACCGCGTGGAGGCCCCCTTCCAGCTGGCGATCGCCGGCCGCGTCGTACGCGGCCGCATCGACGCCGTCTACCGGCAGGGCGACGAAGAAAAGGGCGACGGAGACAAGAGAAGCGGCGCCGGCGACGGGACGACGTACGAGATCGTCGACTGGAAGACCCACCGCAACCGCACCGCCGACCCCCTTCAGCTCGCCGTCTACCGGATCGCCTGGGCCGAGCAGCAAGGCGTCCCCCTGGAGTCGGTCACCGCCGCCTTCCTGTACGTACGCACCGGCGAGGTCGTACGCCCCGGCGCGTTGCCGGACCGCGAAGCGCTGGAGCGGCTGCTGCTGGAGGAACCGTCCGGTGAGATACCGCACTCCGAGGACACCTCCGCGGGCCGATAGGCTCGAGACCATGAGCCAGCCCGTTGACAGTGCCGTCAGCGCCGTCCGTACGTACATCGAGCAGCACCGCGCCGCCTTCCTCGACGACCTCGTCGAGTGGCTGCGCATCCCTTCTGTGTCGGCCCAGCCCGATCACGCACCCGACGTGCGCCGCAGTGCCGACTGGCTCGCCGCCAAACTCACCGAGACCGGCTTCCCGACCGCCGAGGTCTGGCCCACCCCGGGCGCCCCCGCCGTCTACGCCGAATGGCCCTCGGACGACCCCGGGGCCCCCACCGTGCTGGTCTACGGCCATCACGACGTACAGCCCGCCGCCCGCGAGGACGGCTGGCACAGCGAGCCCTTCGAACCCGTCGTACGGGACAACCGCCTCTACGCGCGGGGGGCGGCCGACGACAAGGGCCAGGTGTTCTTCCACACCCTCGGTGTGCGGACCCACCTCGCCACGACCGGCCGCACCACTCCCGCCGTGCACCTGAAACTGCTGATCGAGGGCGAGGAGGAATCCGGCTCACCCCACTTCCGGGCACTCGTCGAGCAGCACGCCGACCGGCTCGCCGCCGACGCGGTGATCGTCTCCGACACCGGCATGTGGTCCGCGGACACCCCCACGGTGTGCACCGGCATGCGCGGCCTCGCCGAGTGCGAGATCCGGCTGCACGGCCCGGACCAGGACATCCACTCCGGTTCCTTCGGCGGCGCGGTGCCCAACCCGGCCACCGCCGTCGCCCGCCTGGTCGCCGCCCTGCACGACGAACACGCGCGGGTGGCGGTCCCCGGCTTCTACGACGGCGTCGTCGAACTCACCGACCGCGAACGCGAGCTCTTCGCCGAGCTCCCCTTCGACGAGCGGGAGTGGCTGCGCACCGCCACATCGCACGGCACCCGCGGCGAGACCGGATACAGCACCCTGGAACGCGTCTGGGCCCGCCCCACCGCCGAGGTCAACGGCATCGGCGGCGGTTACCAGGGCCCCGGCAGCAAGACGATCATCCCGTCCTCGGCGATGGTCAAACTCTCCTTCCGGCTGGTCGCCGGCCAGGACCCCGACCACATCGAGAAAGCCGTCCGCGACTGGACGGCGGGGCAGATCCCCGAGGGCATCCGCTGCGAGATCACCTTCCGCCCCGCCACCCGCCCGTGCCTGACCCCGCTCGACCACCCCGCCCTCGAGTCCGTGGCCCGCGCCATGGGCCGCGCCTTCGGCAAACCCGTCCGCTTCACCCGCGAAGGCGGTTCCGGACCGGCCGCCGACCTCCAGGACGTCCTCGGCGCACCGGTGCTCTTCCTCGGCATCTCCATCCCGTCCGACGGATGGCACGCCCCCAACGAGAAGGTCGAACTGGACCTCCTCCTCAAGGGCGTCGAGACCACCGCACACCTCTGGGGCGACCTCGCCGAGCACTGGCGGCACGTGCCCTGAACGCCCCGGGGCCGCCCGGCCCCGGGGCGCCCGCGACGGGGCACACTGGAAGCACCCCCGTCGCCGGGCGTGCGCCGGACCCGGTCGCCTCCCGCCGTACGTCCCGCCGAACCAACCGCCGACCCAATCCGTTTCACCGGGGGAGTTGGAAGCACCCGTGACCACCAGGACCGACCACATCGCCGACCGCCCCGTCTCGCTCACCGCCCCGAGCGGCATCAACCGCGCCGCCCACCACCGGCTCGACGAAGCATGGCTCGCGGCGGCCTGGAGCCACCCCTCGACGCGCTGCTTCGTGGTGTCCGGCGGCCAGGTCCTCATCGACGAGACGGCGGACGGCAGCACCGAACTCGTCATGACACCCTCCTTCGAGGCGCCGCTCACCGAAGCGCACCGCTACTTCCTCGGCACCGACGAGGACGGCGTCAGCTACTTCGCCCTCCAGAAGGACTCCCTGCCCGGCCGCATGGACGACTCCGCCCGCCCGGCCGGACTGCGCGAGGCGGGCCTGTTCCTGTCACCACGCGACGCGGGCCTGATGGTGCACGCGGTCGCCCTGGAGAACTGGCAGCGCCTGCACCGCTTCTGCTCCCGCTGCGGCGAGCGCACCGTCATCGCCGCGGCCGGCCACATCCGCCGCTGCCCCGCCTGCGGCGCCGAGCACTATCCGCGCACCGACCCCGCCGTGATCATGTCCGTCGTCGACCGGTACGACCGCATCCTGCTCGGCCGCCAGGTCCACTGGCCCGAGGGCCGCTTCTCGACACTCGCCGGATTCGTCGAGCCGGGCGAGGCCATCGAGCAGTCGGTGCGCCGCGAGGTCCACGAGGAGGTGGGCATCAGCGTCGGCGAGGTCGAGTACATCGCCAGCCAGCCCTGGCCGTTCCCCTCCAGCCTCATGCTGGGCTTCGTCGCCCGCGCCACCTCGACCGACATCACCGTCGACGGCGACGAGATCCACGAGGCCCGCTGGTTCTCCCGGGAGGAACTGGGCGCCGCCTTCGAGTCCGGCGAGGTGCTCCCGCCCTACGGCATCTCGATCGCGGCCCGCCTGATCGAGCGCTGGTACGGCAAGCCCCTCCCGACCCGCAGCGCCTTCTGACACACGGAAGCGGGGTGGGCGTCCCCCGACCGGGGACGCCCACCCCGCTTCCGGTGAACCGCTCGCTCAGCCGCCGATCTTCTGCTTCACCTGCGCCAACGACGGGTTGGTGAGCGTCGAGCCGTCCGGGAAGAGCACGGTCGGAACTGTCTGATTTCCGCCGTTCGCCTTCTCCACGAAGGCGGCGGAGTCCGGGTCCTGCTCGATGTTGATCTCGGTGTACGCGATGCCCTCGCGGTCCATCTGGCCCTTCAGGCGGCGGCAGTAACCGCACCACGTGGTGCTGTACATCGTCACAGTGCCCGGCATGTCTCTCGTGCTCCTTCGGCTGCTCGGGGAAGTCCTCGATGTGGAGGAACGTACTTGAAAGCGCAGGCATTCCCCTGCGGCGGGGCCCGTCCCGCGTCCACCCCGGTCCACCCCGCGTCCCCCCGGCCCTCCTGGCCTTCCCGGTGTGACCCTCGTCGTGTCAGCCCCTCGTATCAGCCCGTCGTATCAGTACGACCGCGAGGCGCTGCCTGTGGACAACCCGGCTCATCCGTCTCCGGCGACCTGGCAGCATGGCGGTGTGACAGCAGCAACGCCCTCCCCTCTCTTCCCGCAGGTACCGGACTCGGCCGACGCGGTGCTCGAAGGGCTCGACCCCGAGCAGCGCGAGGTGGCCACCGCCCTGCACGGCCCGGTGTGTGTGCTGGCGGGCGCCGGTACCGGCAAGACCAGGGCGATCACCCACCGGATCGCCTACGGGGTGCGCGCCGGCATCCTCCAGCCCTCCAGCGTGCTCGCCGTCACCTTCACCAACCGCGCCGCCGGGGAGATGCGCGGCCGGCTGCGCCAGCTCGGCGCCGCCGGGGTCCAGGCCCGCACCTTCCACTCGGCGGCGCTCCGCCAGCTCCAGTACTTCTGGCCGAAAGCGGTCGGTGGTTCCCTGCCCCGACTGGTCGACCGGAAGATCCAGCTCGTCGCCGACGCGGCCGCCGCCTGCCGCATCCGCCTCGACCGGGGCGAGCTGCGGGACGTCACCGCCGAGATCGAGTGGTCCAAGGTCACCCAGACCGTCCCCGCCGACTACCCGCCCGCCGCGGCCAAGGCCGCGCGTGAGGCGCCCCGCGACCCCGCCGAGATCGCGCAGCTCTACGCCGCCTACGAGGACCTCAAGCGGGAGCGCGGGGTCATCGACTTCGAGGACGTGCTGCTGCTCACCGTGGCCGTCCTGCAGGACCGGCGGGACATCGCCGAACAGGTCCGCGCCCAGTACCAGCACTTCGTCGTCGACGAGTACCAGGACGTCAGCCCGCTCCAGCAGCGGCTGCTGGAGCTCTGGCTCGGCGACCGGGAGAACCTGTGCGTGGTCGGTGACGCCAGCCAGACGATCTACTCGTTCACGGGCGCAACGCCCGACCACCTGCTCGACTTCCGGACCAGGCATCCCGGCGCCACCGTCGTGAAGCTGGTCCGTGACTACCGTTCCACCCCCCAGGTCGTCCACCTCGCCAACGGTCTGCTCGCCCAGGCGCGTGGTCGTGCCGCCGACCACCGGCTGGAACTGGTCTCCCAGCGTGGTCCGGGACCCGAGCCGGTCTTCACCGAGTACCCCGACGAACCCGCTGAGGCCGAGGGCACCGCGCGCCGGATCCGCGAACTGATCGACGCGGGTGTCCGGGCCAGTGGGATCGCCGTGCTGTTCCGCACGAACTCCCAGTCCGAGACCTACGAGCAGGCTCTTGCGGACGCCTCGGTGCCGTACCAGCTGCGTGGTGCCGAGCGTTTCTTCGATCGCCCGGAGGTGCGCAAGGCGGGCGTCGCCCTGCGTGGGGCGGCTCGTTTCGGCGGTAACGACAGTCTCCTCGACGATGTCGTCGACCTGCCCTCCCAGGTGCGTGCCGTGCTGTCCGGCCAGGGCTGGACGGCCCAGCCGCCGGCGGGCTCGGGTGCGGTGCGGGAGCGCTGGGAGTCGTTGGCCGCTCTGGTGAACCTCGCCCAGGACTTCGCCGCCGCGAGACCGGGTGCGACCCTCGCCGATCTCGTCGCCGAGCTCGACGAGCGGGCCGGTGCCCAGCACGCCCCGACCGTGGAGGGCGTCACGCTCGCCTCGCTGCACTCGGCCAAGGGCCTCGAGTGGGACGTCGTCTTCCTGGTCGGTGTCGCCGAGGGGATGATGCCGATCACCTACGCAAAGACCGACGAGCAGATCGAGGAGGAGCGTCGGCTCCTCTATGTCGGTGTCACCCGGGCGCGCGAGCGTCTCCATGTCTCCTGGGCGCTCTCCCGTTCGCCCGGCGGAAGGGCGAACCGCCGGGCCAGCCGCTTCCTCGACGGGTTGCGTTCCGGCTCGACGGCCGCGGTCGGCCGGGGCGGTGCGGGGGGAGTGGGGGGTGTGGAGCGTGGTGTGTCCGGGGCGGCCGCGTCCCCCTTTGCGGCGTCGGGCCCCCGACGCGGGCAGCGCAGCCCTGCCCGATGCCGGGTCTGCGGCCGCACCCTGACGGACGCGGGCGAGATGAAGCTGATGCGCTGTGAGGACTGCCCCTCGGACATGGACGAGGGCCTCTACGAGCGGCTGCACGACTGGCGCGGCGAGCAGGCGCGGCGCAGCGGGCAGCCTGCCTTCTGCGTCTTCACGGACAAGACGCTGATGGCCATCGCCGAGGCGGTCCCCGAGGACGCGGCGGGGCTCGCCCGCATCCCCGGGGTGGGGATGCGCAAGCTGGGGCGCTACGGAGCCGACGTACTGGCCATATGCGCAGGCGGGGACGGGGCGCATGGCAAGGATCAGGACTGATTCCAACTCGTCGGGAAAATAGTTTGCGCATGCCCCGGGAAGCCCCATAGGTTCTTAGGCACGGGAACGGCGGCCTTCTCACAGGCCCCGGGTCCGTGTTGTACTTGCATATTCGCCGGACCGGTCGACCCCGGTCCCCTGATACGCCGAGAGGAGGCGAGTCCTGTGATCAGCATCAACACCAGCTCCGTCGTCAAAACGACCGATCGCTCGGCCGTCTCCCTGTGCATGCTCGGCGCCTCGCATCAGGGCACTGGTCTGTCCGGCATCCCTGCCGCACGTCCGGCGTCCTTCGTTGCTCCCGCGGGCCTTGCCCTCCGTGAGCGCGATGAGCGACCGATCAAGGCACTGGAAGCGGTAGAGGCACAGGCGCAGACCTATGCCTTTGCGGTGGCCGGTGCCGGATTCCGGAAGCAGACGACGACGCAGCACCACCTGATGTGGGCCTTCCGTGGGCCAGAACCCTGGAGTCATCCAGCCTGATTCGATCAGGCCGGCGCCTTCAGGGCCGCGGAACCCCATCCGGGATCCGCGGCCCTTCTGTTTGTCCCCGAACGGGGACGACGGACCGAAGCGCCTCGGGACAAGACAAGAACCCGGTACCAGCCGCCACCCGGCCCACCGGCCGGAACGAACAGACGAGGAAGACGAACCGTGCAACTCGAAGCGCACGCCCCGTCCGTACCGCCTTCCGACACGATTCCCAAGCCTGGCTCCACGGAGGACCCGACCTTGACTCCGCTCACCGCGCTCACCGCGCTCGACGACGCCATCGAGAACCTCGGCGTACCCGTCCCGTGCCGTTCCTACGACCCGGAGGTCTTCTTCGCCGAGTCGCCGGCGGACGTGGAGTACGCCAAGTCCCTCTGCCGTACCTGCCCGCTGATGGAGGCATGCCTCGCCGGTGCCAAGGAGCGGCGTGAGCCGTGGGGCGTCTGGGGCGGGGAGCTGTTCGTCCAGGGTGTCGTCGTCGCCCGGAAGCGGCCGCGCGGCCGTCCGCGCAAGAACCCGGTCACGGCATGAACACCCCAGGAACGATCGACCATCCCCTCACGCACGACCCGCAGAAGCAGGCCCCGATGATGCCGACCGCCGACGAGCCCGCAGGCTCCGCGACCGAAGACTTCACCACCAGTGGCGCGAACGACTCGCGCCAGAACAGGACCCGTGAGATGCAACTCATCCCAGAAGCCCTGGCCCGTGCGCATATGCACGAGCGACTGCACGAGGCCGAGCGGGAGCGCCAGGCTGTACGCCTGGTGACCGCTCGTCGGATGCAGCGCCGCGCCGAGCGTGCCTCCCGGCGCGCCCGCCGCGCGCTCGCCATGGCCGTCATGCAGTAGCCGTGCAGTAGCGATTCTGCTGATCAGCCGGTTCCTCCGATCCGGCTGACCCGGCGGTCCCTCTCCACCGCGGGGGCCGGTCCGTGCCGAACGGACCGGCCCCCGCGGTGCGTTGCACCGAGTGGGCCGCGACGGCGGGCGCGGCCCACGCGTCTCACGCCTGAGCCGCCGACTTCTCCTCCGCCGAGGCCCCCGCGCCTTCCGCTTCTGCCGCGTTCGCTGCGTTTTCTGTGCTCTCCGCGTTTTCTGTGCTCTCCGCGTTTTCTGTGCTCTCCGCGTTCTCTGCGTTCTCCGCGTCCAGTTCCAGTTCCTCCAGCTCCGGTTCCTCCGGGAGGAATCCCGGCAGCCACTCCTGCAGTTCATCGCGGAGCCGTACCGTCCCGCCCAACTGGCACAGCACACCGATCGTGCTCAGGGTCACCCGGTGTATCAGCAGATACGCCGGAGGGAGGTTGAGCTGCTTGGCCAGTTGGTAGGCCGGGGAGCGGGGATCGCCGATGCGTGCGGCCTGGCCGCGCATCCAGCCGCGGGTGAAGGTGAACGCCTCGACCCGCGCCGGTTCGATGATCGGCAGGAGGTACTCGAGGACCGCGTCGGGATCCAGCTCGATGGTCTCCCTGACGAAACCCTCCGCGCACAGCATCCGGTAGACGGCCTCCGCCTCGCCGTCCAGTGTCATCCGCAGGGCCTCGCCGATGGGGTGGGGCAACCCGCCCGGGAGACGGTCGACCGTGCCGAAGTCCAGTACGCCGAGACGCCAGTCGTCCTCGCCGTCCGGACCGCCGGGCAGCAGGCGGAAGTTGCCCGGATGCGGATCGGCGTGCAGCAGCCCGGTGCGGGCCGGACCGGAGAACAGGAAGCGGGCCAGGAGCTGACCGGCCCGGTCGCGCTGCTCTTCCGTGCCGTCCGAAATGATCTCCGACAGTGGGACGCCGTCCATCCACTCGGTGACCAGCACCTGCTCGCCCTGGTGGACCACTGCCGGTACGACGACGTCGGGGTCGTCCGCGAACTCCTCGGCGTGGGCCTGCTGGGACCGGGCCTCCAGGGCGTAGTCCAGCTCCTCCGAGACCCGGTCCTTCAGCTCCGTGATCAGCGGCTTGACGTCCATGCCGGGGATGAGCGGGCCGAGCAGTCGGGCGAACCGGCTCAGCTGGTTCAGGTCGGACAGCAGGGCCTCGCCGGCGCCCGGGTACTGGACCTTGACCGCCACCTCGCGACCGTCGTGCCACACTCCCCGGTGTACCTGGCCGATCGAGGCCGCGGCAGCCGGCTTGTCCTCGAACTCGAGGAACAGGTCGTGCCAGTCCTCGCCGAGCCGTTCCTCCAGCACCGCGTGCACGGTGCGGGTCGGCATGGGCGGAGCCGCCTCCTGAAGCTTCGTCAGCGCCGCGCGGTAGGGCCCGGCGATGTCCTCCGGCAGGGCCGACTCGAAGACCGACAGGGCCTGGCCGAACTTCATCGCGCCGCCCTTGAGTTCGCCGAGCACCTTGAACAGCTGTTCCGCGGTGCGCTGCTGCAGCTCCCGGCCGACGATCTCCGCGGACTCGCCCACGATCCGCTTGCCGAGCCCCCAGGTCGCCCGCCCGGCGAAGCCGAGCGGGAGCGCGGCCAGCTTGGCGGTCCGGGTGACCGCCTTCCGGGGAAGATCAGACATGCGCCCTCCAAGTCCCTGCCGGCCGCTCCGCGTCCGCCATACGGCACAACTCCTTCGACGGCCCTTGCGAGGCCATTGTCTCGTGCGCCCGGCCGTACTCGGAGGTGTGTTCCGACACGCCTTTCACCGCGTCCCCCTCCGCCGCTCCGCACGGGCACCCGGGACGCGCCCGGACAGGCCGCGCATGCCAGTGCAGACCTGGGAGGGACGCCTCCCAACGGGTGCGGGCACTGGACGGAACATGGCCGTCCAGGTGAGCCAACGCGTGGGCGCCGGCCAGTCCGGCCACGGTCGCGGCCAGAGCCATGTCGCAGGCTCCCACCTGGCGCTGCCGCCCGGAGCGCCACTGGGCGACCATGCGGGGCCAGGCCGGGTCCCGGTCGGCCCTGTCCCCCTGGAGGCAACCCGCGCAGGCCGTCTCACCGGGCAGGACGAGCGGTCCGACGACACCGGTTCCCTCCGCCACGCCCGCATAGAGGTGGGGTGTTCCGGAGGCCACCAGGGGCTCGGCCCCCGACGGGTCGGGTGCGTGCACGGCGACATCGTCCCGGGGAGCGAGGATCACCAGGGAGAACCCGGGATCGCCCCCCTCGGACGGCGACCGGGCGGTACGGCGCCGCGGTCGGTCCGGTGCGGCGCGGCGTACGGCGCGGCGGGCCGCCTCGTCCCTGCGGTCGCCGACGGCTTCGGCGGGCAGGCCGCCCGGTGCGACGTCCCAGGGCTCGACCCGCCCGATGTCGCGCACGTCGACCTCGCCCACGCCGGCTCCCGACAGCAGCGCCGCCAGCATCGCGCCCACCCGGCCCGCGCCTCTCACCTGCACCCGCGCGCCGCGGCGCGCGGCGAGTCGCCCGAGAGCGTCGCCCGGTGCGGAGGTGGTCAGGGTCAGCGAGGCCAGATCGGGGCGCAGCCGGTCGAGGACCTCCCGCTTCTCGCGCAGGGCGTCGGCGGCCGGGCCGCCGCCCCGGGAGTCGTCCAGGAGCCCGGCCCGCGACAGTCTGGTCACGAGCCGGTCGACATGGCCGTCGGGCAGGTCCATGCGCCGGCCTTCCTCACGCAGGTGATCGAGCCCGCGGGTGCCGTTGAGCAGGTCGAGGAAGCTGCCCGTCGCCGTGTCCACCGGCCCCAGGGTCAACGCGTGCGCGGGGGTCATCCCGAACTGCACGGTGTTGAGGTCGCGCCATCCGCGCCGGAGCGCGGGTTTCACCATCGGATGCATGCCAGGTCCCCCGTATGCCCTTGATCGCTGCCGTAGTGCCGTAGTGCCGTAGTCCCGTAGTGCTGCTGGAGCTCAGTACCGTCGCCCCGCTCATGGGGCGGTCGACGAGTGCCAGCATGCACCGGTTTGAAGAAGTGTGCGGAAAGTTGTCCACAGAAGAGGAGACTGATCCTATAAATCCTGCGCATGGTGGGGGGATCGACATAGAAGCGTCCCGGAGCCGGGACTTCCCCGTGGGCAGCGGGTAACGTCGGGGCGTGCCCGCCGACCCACCGCACCGCGCCGCCCCACCACAGCGCAGCACGACGAGCCAGTCGACGAACGGCTCACGGGCGAGCGCGATCGAGGTCCGCCGGAGTTCCCGCCGACGCAGAACGGTGTCCGCGTACCGCGAGGGCGATCGCACCGTCGTGCTCATTCCTGCCCGGATGTCCGAGGCGGAGGAGCAACGCTGGGTGAACGTCATGCTCGACAAGCTGGCCGCCCAGGAGAGCAGGCGGGCACTCGGGCACACCGAACTGGCCGAGCGGGCCGAGCGGCTGTCGGCCCAGTACTTCGACGGGCGGGCCCTGCCCCGCTCCGTGCGGTGGGTGACCAACCAGAACACGCGCTGGGGCTCGTGCACGCCGTCAGAGGGCAGCATCCGCCTGT
The DNA here is from genome assembly GCF_054061295.1 of Streptomyces sp. TE5632. Classification (NCBI taxonomy): domain Bacteria; kingdom Bacillati; phylum Actinomycetota; class Actinomycetes; order Kitasatosporales; family Streptomycetaceae; genus Streptomyces; species Streptomyces sp. TE5632. The sequence goes on from NZ_JBSSEA010000003.1 coordinate 3,778,293, forward strand.
CGCACCGGCTGCAGGGCATGCCCGAGTACGTCGTCGACTACGTCCTCTGCCACGAGCTCGCGCATCTGCTGGTGCCCGGTCATGGGCCCCGTTTCTGGCGTCTGCTGGAGGCGTATCCGAAGACGGAACGGGCCCGGGGCTACCTCGAAGGCGTGGTCGCGGCCGAGCGGCTGCCGCACCCGCCCGGTACCCGCGACGAGGGAACGCCGTCCGAGGTGAGCACGTCGTAGGGGCACGCGCGTGTTGTGTACCGGGTCTGTACCGACTTCGTCGGTTGTCCGGGTTTGCCGTTAGCCTGACGCGACGCACTCACATTCGGGATGGGGGACGGTCGTACGCATGGCCAGGGAATTCCAACGCGGCCACAAGGCCAGGATCAGTGACCTCACCGCTGGCACGGATCTGTACGTAGGCGTGCAGATCTCCGGCCCCGGGCTCACCTTCGACATCAGCTGCTTCGGTCTCGACGCCGACGAACGGCTCTCGGACGACCGGTACTTCGTCTTCTTCAACCAGCCGAAGTCCCCCGAGGAGTCCCTCCAGCTCCTGGGTGCGCAGGCGGGCGACACGGAATCCTTCCGGGTGACGCTGGACCGGATCCCGCAGCAGATCAAGAAGCTGTCCTTCACGGCGACGCTCGACGGCGCCGGGCAGATGTCCCAGATCGGTCCCGGATACATCCGCATCGTCGCGGGCGGCGAGGAAGTGGCCCGCTACCCCTTCGACGGTTCTGAGTTCTCCACCGAGCGGGCGGTGATGCTGGGTGACTTCTACTTCAAGGACGTGTGGCGGTTCGCCGCCGTCGGTCAGGGCTTCGACGGCGGGCTCGAAGCGCTGCTGAAGAACTTCGGCGGTGAGGTGGCGGAGGAGGAGCCCGCCGCCCCGCAGCAGCCGCAGGCGGGCGGCGCCGCCCCCGGCTTCGCACCGCCCGCGTTCGCCGTCCCCGGCACCCCCGCGCCCGCTGCCGCCCCCGCGCCGGCCCCTCAGCCCGTGGCACAGGGCTTCGCCCCTCCCCCCGGCGCCACCCCGCCCCCACCCCCGGCTCCGGCGCCGTCGGTGCACGCCGCGCAGACGATCGTCGCGCCCCTGAACACTCCGCCCGGCGGCTCCCCGGTGCCGCCTCCGGCCCCGGCGCCCGCGTCCTTTGGCCGGCCCGGCCAGCAGCCACCGCCCCCCGGCCCGCCCGCTCCGAGCGCCCCGCCGCCCCCCGGCTACGGAGCGCAGCCGCAGGCACCGCAGGCTCCCGCCCCGCCGCCCGGTTACGGCCAGCCGACACCCCCACCCGGCTACGGCCAGCAGCCGCCGCCCGGACAGATGCCAGGTCAGATGCCCGGCCAGCAAGCGCCCTACGGGACACCACAGGGTGCTCCCCAGGGCGCACCGCAGACCCCGGGTGTGCTCGGCGCGCTCCAGATGTTCAAGGAGACGCCCACCGGGCAGCGCTGGACCCAGCAGAACAAGAAGCTCGTCCGTGTCGACCTCGGCATCGGCGGTCAGCCCGTGCTGGCCCGGCAGGGCAGCATGGTGCTCTACCAGGGCAAGGTCGACTTCAGCTACAAGGGCGCCGGCTTCACCGGCCGCATCGTGGGCAACGCCACCGGCCAGGAGATGCAGCTGATGCGCTGCACCGGCCAGGGCCAGGTGTTCTTCGCCGAGGACGCCACGATGCTGCACCCGATCGAGCTCCAGGGCGACGCCGTGTGCGTCTCCGCCGAGAACGTCCTCGCCTTCGACGAAGGCCTCCAGTACGAGGTCCGCCGCATCGAGGGGCACGGCATTCCCGGTGGCGCGCTGTTCACGATGCAGTTCCAGGGGACCGGCACCATCGTCGTGAAGACGCACGGTGTGCCCGTGGTGCTGCCGGTGACGCCCACCACGTTCGCCGACTGCAACGCCGTGGTCGCCTGGTCGGCCGCCTCCCAGGTGATCGTCTCCAGCCAGGTGCGAATGCGCCGCAACTCCTACCCCGGCGACACCGGGGAGAGCGTCAACCTCCAGTTCCGGGGAGCGCCCGGCAACTTCATCGTCGTCCAGCCGTACGAGATCTGAGGGAGCCCGTCATGAACCAGCCACTCGCGGGCTACGCCCCCGCCCCCGTCACCGCGCGCATGGAGAACCACGGCAACCACATGCTGAAGGTCGCCATGCAGACCGGGAACGACCTCTTCGCGCGCGTGGGGTCCATGGTCGCCTACGAGGGGTTCGTCCAGTACGAGCCCAACCCGTCGGCCGTGCGCCAGATCGCGCGGGACTGGATGACCGGGGAGGGCGCGCCGCTGATGAAGTGCTCCGGCGACGGCCTGCTCTACCTCGCCGACTACGGTGCGAACGTCGTCGTGATCAACCTCAACGGCGACGGCATCTCCGTCAACGCCACCAACCTGCTCGCCTTCGACGCCCACCTGTCGTGGGGTGTGGAGCGGGTGAAGGGCCTGGCGAAGTTCGCCGGGCAGGGCCTGTGGAACACCAGGATCTCCGGGCAGGGCTGGGTCGCGCTGACCTCCCGGGGCAAGCCGATCGTCGTCGACTGCGGCGGTGGCGAGGACGAGACGTACGTCGACCCGGACGCCCTGGTCGCCTGGTCCCCGAACCTCAAGGTGAAGGGCAAGCGCAGCTTCCGGGCGCAGTCGCTGATCGGCCGCGGCAGCGGCGAGGCCTACCAGATGGCGTTCTCCGGTCAGGGCATCGTCGTCGTCCAGCCCAGTGAGGACAGCACCGACCGTCTCCGGGTCCGGGGCTGAGGGGGAGCAACCACACCATGCAGAGCCCGCTTTTCGCCCACAACGACCAGCAGACCCAGGAACGCTGGAGCCTGCAGAACAAGCAGATGCTCCGGGTCGCCCTGGAGGGTCACGACGACATCCTCGCCCGCAAGGGCAGCATGATCGCCTATCAGGGACTCGTCGAGTTCGACGCCGAGTACCAGAGCCGCGGTCAGTCACGCAGCCGTGCGCGCACCGGTGAGGGACTGGACCTGATGCGCTGCCACGGGCAGGGCACGGTCTACCTCGCCAACCTCGCCCAGCACATCCACGTCATGGACGTGGACCATGAGGGGCTGACCGTCGACAGCAGCTATGTGCTCGCGTTGGACTCCTCGCTGCACCACGAGGTCATCGCCGTCGACAGCCTGTACGGCATCTCCGGCTCCGGGAAGTACCAGCTCAACATCACCGGTCAGGGCAAGGTCGCGCTGATGACCTCCGGCATGCCGCTGCTGATGCAGGTGACGCCGGACAAGTACGTCAACTGCGACGCCGACGCGATCGTCGCCTGGTCCACGGGGCTGCGCGTGCAGTTGCAGGCCCAGACCCACTCCTCCGGGGTGTGGCGGCGCCGCGGCAGCACCGGTGAGGGCTGGGAGCTCAGCTTCATGGGCAGCGGCTTCGCACTCGTCCAGCCCAGCGAGCTGCTGCCGCCGCAGAACGCCCAGATCGGCTCCGGTCTCGCCGCACAGTACGGCATGGGCCAGCAGGGTGCCCGTGGACAGAACCAGGGCAACGTCTGGAGCTGAGCCGTCGGCCAGGACAGAGGTGAGGGGCGGCCGCCACGGGCGGTCGCCCCTCACGCGTGCGTCAGACGCCCAGTCTCGTCCGGGTCGCTTCCAGCAGGCGGACGACCGACGCATCGGCCACGTCCGCCACCTCGTCATACGGAAACCAGCGCAGGTCGAGCGACTCGTCGCTGATGGCGTGCGCGGCGTGAGGGGGCGCCACGGCCGCGTACTGGACGTCGAAGTGCCAGTGGCAGGGCGGCGGGATCGCATGCCGGTCCAGACGTACCGGACCGCCCTTCAGAAGCGTCAGCCCCGCGATGCCCGACTCCTCGGTGGCCTCCCGCAGAGCCGCAGCCGCGAGCGAAGCGTCACCCGGCTCACAGTGACCGCCCATCTGCAGCCACATCCGCAGCTTCCGGTGCAGGGTCAGCAGCACCCGGCCGCGCCCTGGATCGACGACCAGGGCGCTCGCGGTGATGTGGCCGGTGTCGCAGGCCTTCCACATGCCGTCCTGGTGCGCGGCGAGGTGGTCGAGGTAGGCCTGGCGGAGTTCCGGCTGGTTCTCGTACCCCTTGAGCACGAGAACCGTGTCGTCGTACAGGCTCACTCGGTGCCGTCGCCCTTACCCTCGTCGGTGCCCTCGTCCTTCTTCCTGAGGTCGGGCTTGCCGGCCGCCTCGCCGAGCATCTTGTCCAGCTCGGAGAAATCGATCTGCTCGCGGTGCACAAAACCGTCCGGATCGTCCAGATCGGTGGCCGTCGGCAGCATGTCCGGGTGGGCCCACAGGGCGTCCCGGCCGTCGACCCCGCGCGCGTCGGTGAGTGAGGCCCACAGACGCGAGGCGTCGCGCAGCCGGCGCGGACGCAGCTCCAGACCGATCAGCGTGGCGAACGTCTGCTCCGCGGGGCCGCCCGAGGCACGACGGCGGCGCAACGTCTCGCGCAGCGCGTCCGCGGACGACAGCCGGGGCTTCGCCGCCGCGTGCACCACGGCGTCCACCCAGCCCTCGACCAGGGCCAGCGCCGTCTCGAGACGGGCCAGGGCGGCCTTCTGCTGAGGGGTGTCCTCCGGCTGGAACATGCCCTGCTGGAGAGCCTCCTGCAGCTGCTCCGGGTTCTGCGGGTCGAACTGGCCGACGACGTCCTCCAGCTTGGCGGTGTCGACCTTGATGCCGTGCGCGTAGCCGTCGACCGCGCCGAACAGGTGCGAGCGCAGCCACGGCACGTGAGCGAACAGGCGCTGGTGGGCGGCCTCGCGCAGGGCGAGATACAGCCGCACCTCCTCCTGCGGGATGCCCAGGTCCTTGCCGAACGCCGCGATGTTCACCGGCAGCAGCGCGGCCTTGCCTGCCGGGCCGAGCGGCAGGCCGATGTCGGAGGAGCCGACGACCTCACCGGCCAGCACACCGACGGCCTGCCCGATCTGCGTGCCGAACATGGCGCCGCCCATCGAGCGCATCATGCCGATCAGCGGGCCCGCCATGGCCTGCATCTCCTCCGGCAGCACGTCGCCCATGGCGGCCCCGACGCGCTCGGCGACCGGGTCGACGAGCTCCCGCCACGCCGGCAGGGTCGCCTCGACCCACTCCGCGCGGCTCCACGCCACCGAGGAGGCCGCACCGGACGGCAGCGAGGTGGCGTCGTCCAGCCACAGGTCGGCCAGACGGACGGCATCGTCGACGGCCCTGCGCTCGGCGGGGCCGACGCTGGCGTCCTTCGTGCCGTCCGAGGTGCCCTGGGAGACCGTCTGGCGGGCGATCTGCTTGGCCATGTCCCAGTTCACCGGACCGCCCTCGTAGGAGAGCATCTGTCCGAGCTGCTGGAACGCGGCGCCCAGGTCGTTGGGGTTCAGGGAACCGAACATCGCGGCGAACGGATTGTCGGCGCCGGGGCCGCCGAAGCCGCCGGCCCCGGACATGCCGAAACCGAACGGGTTGGCCGGGTCCTGACCACCACCGCTCTGCGGGTCCTTCTTCTTGCCCTCGTCGCCGTCGTCCGGCTCCTCCGGCGGAAGGCCGAATCCGAATGGGGTGTCACTCACGGGATTCCTCGGCTGATAGGGCCACCGGTTCTTTCCGGCGGCACGGTTGCCCGACAACACCACCCAGCGTAGACACCTGAAGCGGTTAGGGCCTCGATGCTTCGCCGACAGAAAGCCTGCGGCAGGATGGATGCCACCTGGTACACATGCTTCGCATGCGCTCGTACTGAAGACAACCGCTGGAGACGCCCGGTGAGTTCCCCAGATCCGCAGGTTCGCGCAGCGCGAAACCAGTCGACCCGCCCGTCGTCCCCGCGCGGGCCCGTCGTCGCGGTCACCGGCGCCGCGGCCGGTGTCGGCGCGCTGCTCACCGAGCGGCTCGCCGCCTCGGAGGAGATCAAGCAGGTCATCGCCATCGACGAGCGCCGCGGCGAGTGCGCCGAGGCGCACTGGCACATCCTGGACGTACGGGATCCCGCCATCGCGGACAAGCTGCGCGGGGCCGATGTCGTGGTCCATCTGGCACTCGACCTCGACCTGGAGACCGACGCCGCAGCCCGAACGGCCTACAACGTCCGGGGGACGCAGACCGTGCTGACGGCCGCCGCGGCGGCCGGGGTGCGCCGGGTGGTGCTGTGCACCTCCACGATGGTCTACGGGGCGCTCCCGGACAACGAGCTGCCGCTGTCCGAGGACGCGGAACTGCGGGCCACGGCCGAGGCCACCGGCGTGGGCGATCTCCTGGAGATCGAGAGGCTCGCGCGCAGGGCGCCCCGCGCGCACCCCGGGCTCAACGTCACGGTGGTCCGGCCCGCTGTGCTGGTGGGAGGCACCGACACCGCGCTGACCAGGTACTTCGAGTCTCCGCGACTGCTCGTGGTGGCCGGCTCGCGGCCCGCGTGGCAGTTCTGCCACGTCGATGATCTGTGCAGCGCCCTGGAGTACGCGGTCCGGGAAGAGGTCGAGGGCGAGCTGGCCGTCGGGTGCGACGGATGGCTGGAGCAGGAGGAGGTCGAGGAGCTCAGCGGCATCCGGCGGATGGAGCTGCCGTCGGCGGTCGCGCTGGGCGCGGCGGCACGGCTGCACCGGATCGGGCTGACCCCGTCCCCGGCCGGGGACCTGGCGTACACGATGCACCCCTGGGTGGTCAGCGGGAGCCGGCTGCACGACGCGGGGTGGCGGCCCGCCCACACCAACGAGGAGGTGCTCGCCGAGTTGCTCGAGGAGGTCTCCGGTCGGCACACGGTCGCCGGGCGGCGGCTCGGCCGCAAGGACGCGACGGCGGCGGGCGCCGCGGGAGCGACGGTGGCTCTGCTGGGCGCGGCCGCGGTGGTGCGGCGGGCACGGAAGACCCGCCGACGGATCTGACGGATCTGAGAACGGGGCAGGAGCCGCCGGCCGGGGAGACCCCGTACGTGCGCCTGCGGAGTGAACGGGGCGGTGGGGCTGTTCCGTGTCGGCGTGGGTGTGGGGCACGATGGGGGGCATGGCATCCACGAATGATCACCCCGGTGAGCAGGCGGCACAGGATCCGATCAAGCTGATCGCGATCCGGGACGCGCCACTGTCCGTGGACGAGATCTTCCGGGCCGTCGGCGATGACGCGGCCGGTGGGACGGCGCTGTTCGTGGGGACCGTGCGCAATCACGACGGCGGGACCGACGTCGACGAGCTGGGGTATTCGTGCCACCCGAGCGCCGAGGACGAGATGCGGCGGATCGCCGAGAAGGTCGCCGCCGAGTATCCGGTGCGGGCGTTGGCCGCCGTGCATCGGGTGGGGGACCTTCGGGTCGGGGATCTGGCCGTCGTCGTCGGCGTGTCGTGCCCGCACCGGGGCGAGGCCTTCGAGGCCTGCCGGAAGCTGATCGACGACCTCAAGCACGAGGTGCCCATCTGGAAGCACCAGAAGTTCTCGGACGGAACAGAGGAGTGGGTCGGCGCGTAGCGCCGTCGTTGGGGGGTGGTGGTCGGGCGACGGGTGGGCGGGTCGGGGCCTGCTGAGGCGTTCCGTATCCCCGTTCCGTACTCCGGTTGCGTAACCGCACCCCGGGTATGAGCGTTGTCACTGCGGATGGTTAATCTGCTGATCAGTCAGTCGCGGACGCTCATGGGGTTGGGAGGTCGGCATGGCCGCTCTTGCCTGGTTGCTGATTCCGTTGATGACCGCGGTGGGCGCGGGACTGTGGGGAAGCTGGGCCAACCGCACGCGCAGAGCGCGGAGCGACGGCCCCGAGCTCGTCGGGTACGCCCGCTTCCGCGAGGCCATGGAGAAGCCCCGGCCCTCGGGTGACTGAGGGACCGAAAACCGCAGGTCACCGACGTACGACGAGGTCAGGGCCGCCCGGACGGGCGGCCCTGACGGTGCGCTGACAGACCTGTCCCGTACTGTCGGTGCATGCCACGCCGCACCGCGACGATGCTCGCCTCCACCCTGATGCTGATCGCACTCCTGTGCGCGGGTGTGTTCATTCCCGTGCCGTACTCGGAGATGTCCCCGGGGCCGACGGTGAACACTCTGGGCGATCACGACGGCGAGCCGGTGCTGCACATCAAAGGGCGCAAGACCTATCCGACCGACGGCCACCTCAACATGACCACGGTGCGGGTCACGAGCGCCGACTACCGGATGAACCTGGTCGAGGCCGTCTACGGATGGCTCGCGCACGACAACAAGGTCGTGCCGCACGACACGCTCTACCCCGACGGCAAGACGGAGGAGGAGTCCACCCAGGAGAACGCCGAGGAGTTCAGCCAGTCCCAGGAGAGCGCCAAGGTCGCGGCCCTGAAGGCACTCGATGTCCCGGTGAAGTCCTGGGTGATCGTCGCCAGTGTCGTCAAGGGATCCCCCGCCGAGGGCAAGCTGCACGCCGGCGACGTGATCAAGAGCGTCGACGGCAGCGCGGTGCGCAAGCCGGCCGATGTCGCCGAACTCGTGACCGAACACAAGCCCGGCGACGACGTCGAATTCACGATCGTGCCCGCCAAGGAGCAGGCCGCCGCCGAGAAGGAGAACCGGACGCCGACGCGGACCGAGAAGGTCACGATCACCACCGCGACCTCCGACGACGCGGGAGACAAGCGTGCCATCGTCGGAATCGCCGCCGGGACCGACCACACCTTCCCGTTCAGCATCGACATCAAGCTCGCCGACGTCGGCGGGCCGAGCGCCGGTCTGATGTTCGCGCTCGGCATCTACGACAAGCTCACCCCGGGCAGCCTGACCGGCGGCGCGTTCGTCGCCGGCACCGGCACGATCGACGACGCCGGCAAGGTCGGGCCGATCGGCGGGATCGAGATGAAGACGGTCGGCGCGCGTGCCAAGGGCGCCCAGTACTTCCTCACGCCCGCGGACAACTGCGCGGCGGCCGCCGAGGACACCCCCGAGGGTCTCACCCTCATCAAGGTGGACACCATCGACGACGCCCTCGACGCGATGAAGGACCTCGGCTCCGGCGACACCGCGGACCTGCCGACATGCACGGCTTCCTGACCGCGCGGGCGCACTTCCTGCCCTCCCGCGCGGGCACGCTTCCTACCCTCCCGCGCGGGCACGCTTCCTGCCCTCCCGTACGGGCTACTCCGCGAACGTCGCCGACAGCGCCTCCGCCAGACCCGGCACCAGGGCGGACCCGGTGAGGACCTCCGTGGGCGAGTCCTTCTCCCGCAGCCGCAGTGCGGAATCGCGGGCACCGTCACGCAGGACCGCGACCGTCATACGGACCTCCTGGCGCTCCGGGTGCTTCGCCACCCACGCCGCCAGCGCGGCCTCGTCCAGATCCTGCGGGACCTGGGCCTCCGCGGACGGCGGCAGCATCAGACGCTCCACGGTCAGGGCACAGCCGACCACCGAGTCGGGCCAGGCGATGGTGCCCAGGAACTCGTCGAGCGGCTTGCCCGTTGGAATCTCGTCCTGCTCGATCGGGGTGAGGGCGGTTGTCTCCTGCTCGTCGCCCAGACCGAGCCGGTCCGCCAGCGAGGGCTGTTCGGCGCGGAGCCGCGCGGTGTCTACGAGGGCGAAGAGACGGGCAGGCTGGTCCCAGCCGAGGCCGGAGACGTACTCGTCGATCTCGAGTACGGCCCGGGTGAGCGGGTTCGCCGCCATGGGTGTGTTGGACATGGTCACAATCCTCTCTCGTTCAGGACCGGAATCGGGAACTGAGTAAAGGGTGAGTAAGTTGCATAGGTGTGGGCCCACGATTGCGCGGGTCCACACACGGTCCACGAACTCGCGGACCTGACGAATCAACAGCGAATTTCGAGGTGCCTACCTTGGCTTTCCAGATGCCGGACCGTGGCGGAGGCCCGACAGGGCCACGGATGAGAGTGGGCCGCCCGTCCCGGCGGGTCCGGACCCTGCTCATGACCCTGGGCGTCCTGGCCGTCCTTCTCATGGTGTTCACCATGTTCGCGGGGTTCTGGACTGACTGGTTGTGGTACCGCTCGGTCGACTACTCGTCGGTGTTCACGACGACCCTGTGGACCAAGATCGGACTCTTCTTCGTCTTCGGCCTGCTGATGGCTTTCGCGGTCGGCTTCAACATCTGGCTGGCGCACCGGATGCGGCCGCCGCTGAGTGCCATGTCGTTGGAGCAGCAGAACCTCGACCGGTACCGGATGGGCATCGCGCCGTACAAGAAGTGGCTGCTGCTCGGCATCACCGCACTGGTGGGGCTGATCGCCGGCGCCTCGGCGTCGAGTCAGTGGCGGACCTGGCTGATGTGGGTCAACGGTGTGCCGTTCGGCCAGAAGGACCCGCAGTTCAAGCTCGACGTCGCGTTCTACGCCTTCGACCTGCCCTGGTACCGGTTCATGCTCGGGTTCGGCTTCGCCGCCGCGATCCTGTCGCTGATCGCCGCCGCGCTGACGCACTACCTGTACGGCGGGCTGCGGGTCACCAGCCCCGGCGCGCGGGCCACGGCGGCCGCCACCGGGCACCTGTCGGTGCTCCTGGGCATCTTCGTCGCCCTGAAGGCGGTCGCGTACTGGCTCGACCGGTACGGCCTGGCGGTCAAGTCCAGCGACTTCAAGGCGACCGACAACTGGACCGGTCTGCGGTACGTCGACGCCAACGCCTATCTGCCGGCCAAGACGATCCTGTTCTGCATCGCCGTGATCTGCGCGCTGCTGTTCTTCGCCACTCTGTGGCGGCGCACCTGGCAGCTGCCCGTGATCGGCTTCGGCCTGATGGTGCTGTCGGCGATCCTCATCGGCGGCCTGTACCCGGCGATCGTGCAGAAGTTCCAGGTCCAGCCGAACGAGCAGGCCAAGGAAGCGCCGTACGTCGAGAAGAACCTCAAGGCGACGCGTGAGGCCTACGGCATCGACGACGCCCAGGTCGACGAGTACCCGGGGACCAGCCAGACCGAGGACAAGACCAAGCTCCGGGACCAGGTCTCCGAGACGGCGAGCATCCGGATCATGGACCCGAACATCGTCTCGCCGACGTTCCAGCAGCTCCAGCAGATCAGGAACTACTACGCGTTCCCGACCAACCTGGACGTGGACCGCTATTCCGATCCCAAGACCGGCGAGGAGCAGGACACCGTCATCGGCCTGCGCGAGCTGAACCTCAACGGCATCCCGAAGCGGAACTGGATCAACGACCACTTCCGGTACACCCACGGATACGGTGTCGTTGCCGCCAAGGGCACCAGTGCCGACGACGGCCGTCCGGTGTTCACCGAGTCCGACCTGCCGTCCAAGGGCGACCTCGGCACGTACGAGCAGCGCATCTACTACGGCGAGCGGACGACGACGTACTCGATCGTCGGCGGTCCCCAGAAGGAGATCGACTACTCCGACGACAATGGCGAGAAGACGACCAGCTACAAGGGCGACAGTGGCGTCAACCTCGCCAACCCGATCAATCGGGCAGCCTACGCGGCGGCGTTCAGCGAGCCGCAGATCCTGTACTCCGGTGCCATCGGTGAGGGCTCGCGGATCCTGTACAACCGCACGCCCAAGGAGCGCGTCGAGGCGGTCGCCCCGTGGCTGACCATCGACGGCGACGCCTACCCCGCGGTGGTGGACGGCCGGATCCAGTGGATCGTCGACGCCTACACGACCACCAACGGCTATCCGTACGCGTCGCGGACGACCCTCGGTGACACCACGGCCGACTCGCTGACCGCCACCAACGACAACCGCGCGGTGGTGGCCCAGGAGAACCGGGTCAACTACATCCGCAACTCGGTGAAGGCGACCGTCGACGCGTACAGCGGCGAGGTCAAGCTCTACCAGTGGGACACCAAGGACCCCGTCCTGAAGACGTGGATGAAGGCGTTCCCGGACACGGTGGAGCCGAGGAGCGAGATCTCCGGCGGGCTGATGGACCACCTGCGGTATCCGCAGGACCTGTTCAAGGTGCAGCGCGAACTGCTGACCCGCTACCACGTGAAGGACGCCACCACGTTCCTCAGCGGCAGCGAGGTGTGGCAGGTGCCGGCCGACCCGACGAACAAGACGGGCGACGCGGTACCGCCGTACTACCAGAGCATGAAGATGCCCGACCAGAAGGAACAGGCCTTCTCGCTCACCACGACGTTCACTCCGAACGGCCGTGACAACCTCAGTGCCTTCATGGCGGTCGACGCCGAGGCGGGCAGCGAGGGGTACGGCAAGATCAGAGTCCTGAAGCTGCCGACGAGCACCACGGCGGCCGGACCCAAACAGGTGCAGAGCCAGTTCAACTCCGAACAGGACATCGCCGAGTCGATCAGGCTGCTGAGAGGCGGCGACTCCGAGGTCGAGTACGGCAACCTGCTGGCCGTTCCGCTCGACGGCGGACTGCTGTACGTGGAGCCGGTCTACGTACGTGGTGGTGGACTCAAGTACCCGCTGCTGCGGAAGGTGTTGGTGACCTACGGAGGCCAGACGGCCTTCGAGGACACGTTGGAGCAGGCTCTCGACAAGGTCTTCGGGGCCAAGGGTTCGGCCACCGAGCAGCCACCGGGCGAGGACGAGGGCACGCAGCCGCCGCCGACGTCCGAGAACCCGTCGGTCCAAGCGGCCCTGAAGGACGCCCAGGATGCCTTCCAGGCCGGTCAGGAAGCCCTGAAGAAGAACGACTGGGAGGCCTACGGCAAGGCGCAGAAGGATCTCGAGGATGCCCTGCGCCGGGCTGAGAAGGCCCAGTCGGCGGAGGGTGGGGGCGGCTCCGGTGGAGGCGGCTCGGACGCCTCGGAGAGCAGTCCCAGCCCCGACCCGAGCCCGAGCAGTTAGCAAGCCGCCTGGTCAAGGGCCCACCCCGCGCCGTGGTACGGTTGTACACACAACGGCGCGGGGTGGAGCAGCTCGGTAGCTCGCTGGGCTCATAACCCAGAGGTCGCAGGTTCAAATCCTGTCCCCGCTACTGAAGTCGCGATGACGGCGACATCAAAGGCCCGGATTCCTCAAGGAATCCGGGCCTTTGTGATGTGCGAACGCATGTGCCGAATCCGGCGACGGCCGCGCCGCCGACGGGAGTTGGCCGATCTGTGTTTGACTTGTCTCTCTGTGGGCATGTCGACAAAACGCTGAAGTGACCTCACTGACTGCGGCATGTCAGGTGTACCCAGGTTGCGGGTGGTGCGACGATGGACGTTATGGGGGATAGGGCAACTCTGTACGAGACGGGACGTTTTGAGCAGTCCTCCCCGCGGGAGGAACCTCGCGACGAGACGGGGGAAGCCGCCGACGAGGCGGCCGAGGAGCTGCGCCGGCGGCTCGCTGCCGAAGCCGGCGACGTGGAGGCGATGAGCGTCCTCGGCGCCATGCTGCTGCGCCGCGGCGACCTCGCCGGAGCCGAACCCCAGCTGCGTGCCGCCACTGCCGCGGGCGACCGCGCCGCCGCCAACAACCTGGGCGTCCTCCTGTTCCAGCGGGGCCACGCGGAGGAGGCCGCTGGATGGTGGCGGATCGCCGCCGTCGCCGGTTCCGCCCCGGCGGCCCACGCGCTCGGCCGGCACCACCGCGAGCGCGGTGACGAGCCCGCCGCCGAGTACTGGCTGCGCCAGGCCGCCGAGCAGGACCACGTGTTGGGTGCCTACGCACTCGCCGACCTGCTGGAACACCGCGGGGACACGGCCGGGGCCGAGCGCTGGATGCGGGCCGCCGCCGAGCGGGGGCACCGGGAGGCCGCCTACCGGCTGGCCAGGGCGCTGGACCGGAAGGCCGCGGAGGAGACCGACGACAGGGGCCGCCCGTTAGTGGAGGAGGCCGAGCAGTGGTACCGGCAGGCCGCAGCGCGGGGGCACCGCCGGGCCGCACTGCACCTCGGCGTGATCCTGGAGAAGCGCGGCGAGCTCAAGGAGGCCGGCCGTTGGTATCTGACGTCCGCCAAGGACGGGGAGGCGCGGGCCGCCTGCGCGCTCGGCTTCCTGCTGCGTGACGCCGGGGACACCGACAACGCCGCCGTCTGGTGGCTGCGCGCGGCCCAGGACGGCGACGGCAACGCCGCCAACGCGCTGGGCGCCCTGCACGCCGAGCGTGGCGAGACCCAGACCGCCGAACGCTGGTACCGGGCCGCGATGGACGCGGGCGACGTCAACGGCGCGTACAACCTCGCCCTGCTCTGCGCCGAGCAGGGCCGGACCGGGCCGGCCGAGCAGTGGTACCGCCGGGCCGCCTACGCAGGTCACCGCGAGGCGGCCAACGCGCTGGCGATCCTGCTGCTGACGGCCGGGGACGAGACGGGCGCGGAGCCCTGGTTCTCCAAGGCCGCGGAGGCGGGGAGCGTGGACGCCGCCTTCAACCTCGGCATCCTGCACGCGGGCCGGGAGGAGAACGCGACCGCGCTGCGCTGGTACGAGCGGGCGGCGGCCGCCGGGCACACGGAAGCCGCCCTCCAGGTCGGCATGGCCCGGTTGCGTGACGGCGACGAGGGTGAGGCGGAGCGCTTCCTGCGGTGCGCGGCGGGCGGCGGCAGCGCCGAGGCCGCCTACCGCCTGGCCACCGTCCTGGACGCCCGTCGCCCGCCGGAGCCCGCGCATGAACTGGGCGAACCGGTGAGCCGGCGCAGCGAGTGCGAGGAGTGGTACGAGCGCGCCGCCTCCCAGGGCCACCGGCGCGCTCAGGTGCGCGTCGGCATGCTCGCCGCGGCCCGCGGTGACGTGGTCGAGGCGGCCCGCTGGTACCGGGAGGCGGCCGAGGCCGGTTCCCGCAACGGCGCCTTCAACCTGGGTCTGCTGCTGGCCCGGGAGGGCAGCGAGCCCGAGGCGGCCGTGTGGTGGACCCGCGCGGCCGACGCCGGACACGGCCGCGCGGCTCTGCGGCTTGCCCTGGTCTACGCGCGCCGGGGCGAGCTCGCCGAGGGCCAGCGCTGGGCCGACCGTGCGGCGGCGCTGGGCCCGGCGGCGGTCACGGAACGAGCGATTCGCCTGCGCGACGCGCTCCGCGAGGAGCTGTCCGCGTGAGGGCTGACGGCGCACCCTCTAGGGCTCACGGCCTCCACCGAAAGGGATTTGCTTCCGTCCACATCCTTGACGTAACGTTGCATTCATCGACGCGGGGTGGAGCAGCTCGGTAGCTCGCTGGGCTCATAACCCAGAGGTCGCAGGTTCAAATCCTGTCCCCGCTACTGAAGGCCGAGGGCCGGAATCCGAAAGGGTTCCGGCCCTCGGTCTATGTCCCTGCTCAAGCTCCCAGACGCACGCGAAAGCCCCTCAGGCGCACGAAAGAGCCCCGGCACACTGCCGGGGCTCTCGCGTACGTCTGGGAGAAGGACGGCGCAGGCCGGGTGCCCTACGCTGCGGCGCAGTTCGGGCAGACGCCCCGATACGTCATCTCGACGCTCGAGATCGTGAAGCCGAAGCGCTCGGTGTCGGGGAGGTCGGCCAGCGGGTTGCCCGTCGGGTGCACGTCCCGGATCGCGCCGCACTGCGCGCACACCAGGTGGTGGTGCGGCCGGTGGGCGTTCGGGTCGTAACGCTTGGCTCGTTTGTCCGTGGCGACTTCCACCACCTCACCGAGGGTGACCAGTTCGCCCAAGGTGTTGTAGACGGTCGCTCGGGAGATCTCCGGCAGCCTGGTGACGGCTCTGGCGTGCACCTCGTCGGCTGTCAGATGGACATGATCGCCGTCGAGGACCTCGGCCACCACACGACGCTGTGCGGTCATCCGCCATCCACGTCCGCGCAGTCGTTCCAGAAGGTCGCTCATGGACACCAGCCTAACAGCTAGAGGGACCAGGTCCCGAACGGGTGTGACTTTGGAGCGTTGCTTGACTTAGACGTTGTCCATTGTGGGATCGGCGCTGGCTTTAGCCAAGGGTAAGTACTTCGGCGAGCGGCTGGAAGCCGCGGTCCAGGCCCTGTGCGGCTGATTCCAGCGCTGGACCGCTTGCCGTCGTGACGGGCCGGGCCCCCGGAAGGGGGCCCGGCCCGTCGGTTACACCGGCGTGCGCTGGGCGGCCTGCTGCCGTACGGGGGCCCAGCAGCGGATGATGTCGCGCACCGAGACGATGCCGACGGGCTCGCCCCGCTCCAGGACGATCAGATGGCGGAAGCCGCCGTGCGTCATGGCGTGAGCCGCGTCCTCGAGCGTCCAGGACGGGGTGGCGAAGACGACGTCGGTCGTGGTGTGGGAGTGGGCGTGCTCGGAGTCCGGGTCCTGCCCCAGTCCCAGGGAGTCGAGGATGTCGCGTTCGGTGAGAATGCCGATGCCGGTGCCGTCGGGGTCGAGGACCACGGCCGCGCCGACGCGGCGGGTGGACATCAGGGTGGCGGCCTGACGGAGGGTGTGGGCGGGGCCGATGGTGAGGACCACCGTGCTCATGGCGTCGCGGACGAGCATGGGATGGAGCCACCTCCTACCGGAAACCGTGCCGGCGGACCTCGGATCGATCCGCTGGTCCGCTAGTTCAAGGTTTCACAAGTTCACAAGCGGGGGGACTCTCACAGTCGCAGGTAAAGCGGGCGCCAACAAGAGGGCGTGTGCGGCGCAATGGGGGCGTGCGCTCGGACCGGACGTCAGTAGCGCTGGTTGAGATAGCCCAGCAGTTCGTCGTGCAGCAGCCCGTTCGAGGCGGCGGCGTTGCCGCTGTGCGGTCCGGGGCGGCCGTCGAGTCCGGTGAAGCTGCCGCCGGCCTCGGTGACCACGATCGCGGTGGCCGCCATGTCCCAGAGGGACAGCTCCGGTTCCGCACACATGTCCACCGACCCCTCGGCGACCATCATGTACGGCCAGAAGTCGCCGTACGCGCGCGTGCGCCACACCTCGCGGGTGAGGTCGAGGAAGCCGTCCAGCCGCGCCTGCTCCTCCCAGCCGCTGAGCGAGGAGTACGCGAAGGAGGCGTCGGAGAGCTTGGAGACCCCGGACACCTGGAGCCGGGAGGCCTGGGACAGGCTGCGGCCGGTGAAGGCGCCGTGGCCCTGCGCGGCCCACCAGCGGCGGCCCAGGGCGGGAGCCGAGACCAGCCCGACGACGGGCTGGAAGCCCCCCTCTTTGGCCTCCATCAGGGCGATCAGCGTGGCCCAGACCGGGACGCCGCGTACGTAGTTCTTGGTGCCGTCGATCGGATCGATCACCCAGCGTCGCGGTCCCGTGCCCTCCACCCCGTACTCCTCGCCGAGGATCGCGTCCCTCGGGCGGGCACGCTTCAGGTGGCCGCGGATGACGTCCTCCGCGCCCTTGTCCGCCTCGGTCACCGGCGTCATGTCCGGTTTGGTCTCCACCTTGAGGTCGAGGGCCTTGAACCGGTCCATCGTCGCGGCGTCGGCGGCGTCCGCGAGGACGTGGGCGAGACGCAGGTCGTCAAGGTAGTCGGGCATGCAATGAACCGTATCCGCCGAGATGGGGCCAGGGCCACCTCGGGTTCGCGGGGCTGTGCGCCCGCCGTGCACCGCCGTGTACGGATCGTGCGCGGGGAGTGCGCGGGTCACGTGCGCCCCGCGCACGATCCGCGTACACGCCGAGCGGCCGGGACACCTCCCGCGGCACCGCAACTCCGCACCCCACGCGAACCCTTGACAGTGCCCGGCGGTGCGTCAAATCTGAAGCGCAGAGCCGCTCGCCCGCCCCGAGGGAGGCGATGATGCCTGCAGCGCGGGAATCTCTGCTGGACGCCGCTTACGCGGCACTCGCGCGTCGCCCGTGGTCCGCGGTGCGGATGGTGGACGTGGCCGCGGCCGCGGGGGTGTCCCGGCAGACCCTCTACAACGAGTTCGGCAGCAAGGACGGACTCGCCAGGGCCCTGGTCCGCAGGGAGGCCGACGGCTACCTCGCCGGCGTCGACCGTGCCCTCACCGTCCACCACGACGCCCGCGACCGGCTCACCGCGGCTGCCGAGTGGACCGCCGCCACGGCCGCCGGGAACGCCCTGGTCCGCGCCCTGCTCACCGGCTGCTGGAGCGAGCGCCTGCCCTCCCCGGCCCTGGCGCCGGTCCGGTCCGGCTCCGCCGTGCCCGCCCAGCGCCGCGCCGACGGCCCACTGCCCTCGCCCGTCGACCTCGTGGCCCTCGTCCGCGACCGCGCCGTGGCCGTCCTGACCGGCCCCGGGGTGCCCAGGACCGACACCGCCGAGCTGGCCCGCTCCTGTGAGCTGGTGGTACGCCTCGCTCTGTCCTGTGTCGCCGCCCCGCCGCCGACCGAGGACGGCATCGCCGACCTGGTCCGCAGCGCCCTGAACCGTCAGCCGGTGCCGTAGCGCCGCATGCGACGCATGCTCATGACGGTCGGCGTTCCGCGCTCACCGCGCCGATCCCGACAGCTGGAGTCCGATCACTCCGATGATCACGAGGGAGATCGACACGATCTTCAGCGTCGACACCAGGTCCCCCAGGAACACCATCCCGTAGATCGCCGTCCCCGCCGCCCCGATTCCCGTCCACACGGCGTACGCCGGCCCGACGTCGAGTTTCTTCAGGGACAGGGTCAGCAGGCCGAAGCTGCCCAGCGCGAACGCGCAGAAGGCGATTGTCGGCCACAGCCGTGTGAAGCCGTGGGACAGCTTCAGACACACGGCGAACCCGGTCTCCAGCAACCCGGCCACCACGACCATGAGCCACGCCATGTGCCGTCCTCCCGTTGTCCCGGCCGCCGGTGACCGTTTCGCCGGATTCGACGGCTCCGGATCCGGCTCGGTGCGATTATGCACTTACCGTCCGCACGCCATGACAAACACGCGAGGATCAGTCGCCTTCCGTGTGCTCCCGCGTCGCCAGCAGCCTCCGCAGCGAGTACAGACGCGCCGGGTCCGCGTGCCCCTCGGCGACCCAGGCGTCCAGCGCGCAGTCCGGTTCGTCGTGACTGCACGCGCGTGGGCAGCCCTCCGTACCCGGCTCCAGGTCGGGGAAGGCGTGGATGACCCGGGACGGATCGACATGGGCGAGGCCGAACGACCGCACCCCGGGGGTGTCGACCACCCATCCCTGCGCGCCCGACAGGGGCAGTGCCAGTGCGGACGTCGTCGTATGGCGCCCGCGCCCCGTCACCGCGTTGACGTGCCCGGTCGAACGCCGCCGTTCCTCCGGCACCAGCGCGTTCACCAGCGTCGTCTTACCGACCCCGGAGTGCCCCACGAACGCCGTGATCCGGCCGTCCAGCTGCTCCCGCACCCGGTCGGCCGCCGCGCCGCTCTCCAGTTCCGCCCGGCTGGTGACGACGTACGGGATGTCGAGGTCGCCGTACAGCTCCAGCAGCTTGTCGGGCGGCGCGAGGTCCGACTTGGTCAGCACCAGCAGCGGGGTCAGCCCGCCGTCGTACGCCGCGACCAGACAGCGGTCGATCAGGCGCGGGCGGGGCTCGGGGTCGGCGAGGGCGGTGACGACGGCCAGCTGGTCGGCGTTGGCGACGACTACCCGCTCGTAGGGGTCGTCGTCGTCCGCGGTACGGCGCAGCACCGACGTCCGCTCGGCGATGCGGACGATCCGCGCGAGCGTGTCCTTCCTGCCCGAGAGGTCGCCGACGATCCCCACCCGGTCACCGACCACCGCCGCCTTGCGGCCCAGCTCCCGGGCCTTCATGGCGAGCACGATCCGGTCCTCGACGAGGCAGGTCAGCCGGCCCCGGTCGACGGTGAGGACCAGGCCCTCCGCGGCGTCCTCGTGCTTGGGCCGGATGTGGGTGCGCGGCCGGTTGCCCTTGGGGTTCGGGCGGGAGCGGATGTCGTCCTCGTCGGTGTGCTTGCCGTAGCGGCGCATCGTCTGCGTTCCTATGCCCCGAGCATCCCGGTCCACAGGTCGGGGAAGTCCGGCAGGGTCTTCGCCGTCGTCGCCACGTTCTCGATCTGTACGCCCTCCACCGCGAGGCCGATGACCGCGCCGGCGGTCGCCATGCGGTGGTCCTCGTAGGTGTGGAAGACGCCGCCGTGCAGCGGGCGGGGGCGGATGTGCAGACCGTCGGCGGTCTCGGTGACGTCGCCGCCGAGCTCGTTGATCTCCTTGGTGAGCGCGGCCAGACGGTCCGTCTCGTGCAGCCTGAGGTGGGCCACGCCGCGCAGGGTGGACGGCGAGTCCGCGAGGGCCGCGACGGCGGCGACCCCCGGTGCCAGCTCGCCGACGTCGCCGAGGTCCACGTCGATGCCGTGCACCGAACCGGAGCCGGTGAACACGAGCCCGTACTCGGTCAGTTCGCAGGAACCGCCCATCTCGGTGAAGATCTCCCGCAGCCTGTCACCGCCCTGGGTGGTACGGGCGGGCCAGTCCGGGACGACGACCCGGCCGCCGGTCACCAGCGCCGCCGCGAGGAACGGCTGCGCGTTGGACAGGTCCGGCTCGATCGTCAGGTCCCGTCCGAGCAGAGCCCCCGGAGTGACCCGCCAGACGTTGGGCTCACCGCCCGACTCGGGGCTGTCCACCTGGGCGCCCACCGCGCGGAGCATGTCGACGGTCATCCGGATGTGCGGCACGGAAGGGAGCGTCGAACCGGTGTGCCGGACCTCGACGCCCTGGTTGAAACGCGGCGCGGACAGCAGCAGGGCACTGACGAACTGCGACGACGAGGACGCGTCCACCGACACGGTGCCGCCGTCCAGGGCGCCGCCGCCGTGCACGGTCAGCGGCAGCGCGCCGCGGCCGTCGTCGTCGATCCGGGCACCGAGGTGACGCAGCGCGTCGATGACGCCGTTCAGCGGGCGCTCGTAGGAACGGGGGTCGCCGTCGAAGCGGACGGGACCGTCGGCGAGGGCGGCGACCGGGGGGAGGAACCGCATCACCGTGCCGGCGTTCCCGACATCGACGGTGGCCGGGCCGCGCAGGCCCGTGGGCAGCACCCGCCAGGCCTCACCGGTGCCGTCGGGGCCCACACCCTCCTCGATCTCGATGCCCATGGCCCGCAGCGCGCCCGCCATCAGCAGCGTGTCGCGGGAGCGGAGCGGACGGCGCAGCCAGCCGGGCTCGGAGGCGAGGGCGGCGAGCACGAGGGCGCGGTTGGTGACCGACTTCGACCCGGGTACGTGGACCGTCGCGTCGACGGCTCCGCTCGCGTGCGGGGCGGGCCAAAGGGCGGTGTGCGCAGGGTTAGCGGTCATGCGCCCCACTTTAGTGGGGGTCCCGACCGCCGGGCGTGCCCGGTACCTCCGGGTCGGGCTCTTCGGCACCACCGGCGTCACAGCCCCAGCAGCCACCGTCCCCCGCCGAGCAGCGCACACAGCGACACGGCGTGGAACAGGAACAGCCACAGCCCCGCCGGCACGTGCGTCAGCCGGGACAACTGGTCCGCATCCGAGTCTCCCGCACCCCCGCGCGCCCGCTTCGCCTGGAGTTCGAAGGCCGGACGCACCCCGCCGAGCAGCAGGAACCACACCACGGCGTACGCGAACGCCGCCTGGACCTGGGGGCCCGCCACCCAGGACACCAGGACGAAGGTGCCGCCGACCACCAGTACCGTCAACGCCCCGTACGCGTTGCGGATCATCACCAGCATCGCCACCAGCAGCAGCGTGGCCAGCCACAGCAGCAGGGTGATGCGCCCGGTGCCCAGCAGCGCCGCGCCGCCGAGCCCCAGCAGCGGGGGAGCGGTGTAGCCGGCCGCGGCGGTGAGGATCATGCCGATGCCGGTCGGCTTGCCGCGGCTGACGGTCAGGCCGCTGGTGTCCGAGTGGAGGCGTATCCCCGTGAGCGTGCGGCCGGTGAGCAGTGCCACGAGGCCGTGGCCGCCCTCGTGGGCGATGGTGATGGCGTTGCGGGAGAGCCGCCACAGCCCGTGCGGTGTGACGACGACGAGCGCGGCGGCCAGTGTGGCGATCACCACCCACAGATCCGGGTCGGGCTGGGTGCCGGACACCTCGTCCCAGAGTGAGGCGAGCGAGGCGGATGCGGTGCTGTCCATGTTCGGTGGGGGCTCCTCGGGGTCGCGGACCGGAGGGGGCGGCGCGGAGCGCCTCGTTGAGGGGTGGTGGCCGGGGGACGGGTGGGCCTGGCAGTGTTGCACGTATGTGCGGACGGTATGCAGCGAGTCGCAGGCCCGAGGATCTCGTGGAGATCTTCGAAGTCCAGAAGTGGGAGCCGGAGGAGACCCTGGAGCCCGACTACAACGTGGCCCCCACCAAAGAGGTCTTCGCCGTCCTGGATCGCGTGGTGAAGGACGCGGACGACCCGCGGCCGGTTCGGCAGCTGCGGAAGCTGAAATGGGGCCTCGTGCCGTCCTGGGCCAAGACGCCCGAGGGCGGGGCCCGGATGATCAACGCACGCGCGGAGACCGTGCACGAGAAGCCCTCCTACCGCCGCGCCTTCGCCACCCGCCGCTGCATCCTGCCCGCCGACGGCTACTACGAGTGGGTCACCGGCACGCAGGAGCGGGAACTGGAGGTCGAGGGCAAGAAGAAACGCCCCCGCAAGCAGCCGTACTTCGTGACGCCGGCCGACGGCTCGGTGTTCGCGATGGCCGGACTGTACGAGTTCTGGCGGGACCGGACCCTGCCGGACGACCACCCGCGGGCCTGGTGGGTGACGTGCTCCGTCATCACCACCGAGGCGGAGACCACGCCGCTCGCGGTGCCCCCGGCGGAAGGCCCGCGGACCCTGGCCGACATCCACCCGCGGATGCCGCTGATGCTCACGCCGGACCGATGGGACGCCTGGCTGGACCCCTCCCGGACCGACACCGGGGACCTGCGCGGGCTGCTCACCCCGCCGCCTCCCGGTCTGATGCGCGCCTTCCCGGTCTCCACGGCGGTCAGCAACGTCCGCAACAACGGCCCGGAGCTGCTGAACGAACTGGCCGCACCGGAAGAGGGCACACTCTTCTGATGTGACGAACGTGATGAACGTGACGAAAGCGAACGAGGAACCTTCGGCCGAGGCCACCGAGATCGTCGAGGCCACCGAGACCGTCGAGACGGAGGCCGGTCCCGCCCGCATCACCTGGCACCCTGCCCGGCACGCCCCACGCCTCGTCCTCGCACTGGGTCACGGCGCCGGCGGCGGCATCGAGGCGCGCGACCTGAAAGCCCTGGCCGCCGTGCTCCCCGCGCACGGCGTGACCGTGGCCCTGGTCGAGCAGCCCTGGCGGGTGGCCGGGAAGAAGGTGGCACCCGCGCCGAAGACCCTGGACCTCGCCTGGCGGGACATCTGGCCCGCGCTGACGAAGCCGGGCCTGCCGGTGATCTCGGGCGGACGCAGCGCCGGAGCCCGTGTCGCGTGCCGCACCGCCGGCGAACTCGGCGCCCGCGCCGTACTCGCCCTCAGCTTCCCCCTGCACCCGCCGGGCAGGCCCGAGAAGTCCCGCGCCGGGGAACTGCTCGGCGCCGCGGTCCCCACCCTCGTCGTGCAGGGCGGCAACGATCCGTTCGGCAAACCCGGGGAATTCCCCGAGTACAGCGAGTACAGGAGGGGCCGTGCGCCGGGGGTCCCCCCAGGCGTTCAGCTCCGGGGGAACGCCGGTGCGAGGGCGGTGGTGGGAGACGGGTGGGCATACGAACTGGTCGAGGTGGCCCACGGTGACCACGGCTTCGGCGTTCCCAAGCGGGCGGACATCACGCAGGACGAGGCCCTGAGGGTCGTCACCGGCGCGGTCGTGCGGTGGGTCGACGCTCTCGGACGGCGGCGGCCCGGCCCCCTCGGGTAAAGCTTCGGGAATGTCCCGACCCTCCGCGCTGTTGACCCCGACATATCAGCCGGTCACCGGCACCGACGTCGTAGGAGAGGGAGTCCGCCGCATGGGGTCGACGTATTGCCCGAGGCGCAGCAGCCGTGCCGACCTGGACTGGACGGTGCTGCACGCGGCCAGGACCGCCCCTGTTCGGGCGGCGGGCGGGCCGGATCGTCGTCTATCCTCCGATTCGAGTGGGGCCGCTTTGGGTCGCACGACGACTCTGGAGGAGGTGGGTCCGGTTCCCGGTACCGGCGCAGGGACCGAACACGGCCAGGCGGAGCAGCCCGAGGGCCAGGGCGGCAGGGGCGACAAGGGCGCCGAATCGCCCGCGGAGCGCAACGCGCGCTTCGAGCGGGACGCTCTCGAGTTCCTCGACCAGATGTACTCGGCCGCGCTGCGCATGACGCGCAACCCGGCGGACGCCGAGGACCTGGTCCAGGAGACGTACGCCAAGGCGTACGCGTCCTTCCACCAGTTCCGCGAAGGCACGAACCTCAAGGCGTGGCTGTACCGGATCCTCACCAACACCTTCATCAACTCGTACCGCAAGAAGCAGCGTGAACCGCAGCGCAGCGGCGCCGAGGAGATCGAGGACTGGCAGATCGCGCGTGCCGCGTCGCACATGTCGACCGGTCTGCGCTCGGCGGAGTCGCAGGCGCTCGACCACCTGCCCGACTCGGACGTCAAGGAAGCGCTCCAGGCGATTCCCGAGGAGTTCCGCATCGCCGTGTATCTCGCGGACGTCGAGGGCTTTGCCTACAAGGAGATCGCCGACATCATGGGCACACCCATCGGTACCGTGATGTCCCGGCTGCACCGTGGTCGCCGCCAACTGCGCGGCATGCTCGAGGACTACGCGCGCGAGCGCGGACTGGTCCCGGCGGGCGCCGGACAGTCGAACGAAGCGAAAGGCTCGGGGTCATGAGCTGCGGAGAGCCGCACGAGACGGATTGCAGCGAGATCCTCGACCATCTCTACGAGTTCCTCGACCGTGAGATGCCGGACGCCGACTGCGTGAAGTTCGAACATCACTTCGAGGAATGCTCGCCCTGCCTCGAGAAGTACGGACTCGAGCAAGCGGTGAAGAAGCTGGTCAAGCGGTGCTGCGGGCATGACGACGTGCCGGGTGACCTGCGGTCCAAGGTCATGGGCCGGCTCGACCTGATCCGCTCCGGTCAGGCCGTTCCCGATCAGGACGTCACGGCTTCTCCGGCTTCTCCGGCCCAGGCCCCCCAGGTCTCCGAGCCGTCCCAGGCCTCACAGGCCACGCCGCAGGAGTCCTGAGACCGGCAGGCCGGTCGTATGGCCGCCCGGCTTTGGCCGACCTGGAAACCGTTCCCCGAAAACGTCCCCCGAAAGGGGAGCGACGTCACCCGTACGTGCTAATCCGCGGGCCCTGGGTCCGCGGAGACGTCGTTCACCCCCTTAGGCTCCAGAACCTGACAGACGGCAGGCCGTCGAGCGCGGCAGGCACGGTCGGGGGGAGGGGCTCATGGAGGCGTTACCGACGCGGGCCCGCGTGTGTGTGGCCGGTGTCGCCGTGGCGGCCCTGCTCTGTCTGCTGCCGCCGCATGTCGCGCAGATCGTGCACGGTCTGCAGATGCCGCACGTTCCCTGGCGTGAGCTCGCCTCGCTCGCCGTGCTGTACGCGTGCTGTGAGTGCCTCGTCCGGTCCCGGCACCTCGGTGTCCCGAATCCGGGCGGCACCTTCCACCCCGTGCTGCTGGCCGCGGCCTTCCTGCTGCCGCCGTCCGCTGCCGCGCTGGTCGCGCTGCCCGGCGCGCTGCTCACTCCGGTGGAGCAGCGGCCGTTCCTCGCGCGGCGGGTCTGGCGGACCGGTCAGTTGACGCTCGCCGTGTGGGCCGCGAGTCGGGCACACCAGGCGGCAGGCGGCCGGGACGCGGTCGCGGCCGGGGACGTGCCGGCGGCGCTGGGTGCGGTCGGCGCCTCGGTGCTGGTGTTCTGCCTGCTCCTCACCCTGCTGGACCACGGCATCGTGGCGCTCACGGCCGGTGTGCCGCTCTGGCGTGGGAGCCCGGCCTCCCGGCCGGCCACCTGGCGGCGGCTGTTCCTGCGGTCACTCGCGCCGGTCACCGTGCACGGGCTCGCCGGACTGATGATGGCCCTGCTGTGGCGCAGCCCCTACGGGCCGGTGGCCGCGCTGCTCGTACTGCTGCCGATGTGCGTCTCGTGGTGGGCGTTCGCCCAGTACCACCGGGAGCGGGCCGCCCACCAGGCGACGATCCGCGCGCTCGTGCAGGCCGTCGACATCAAGGACGGGTACACGCGCGGGCACAGCGAGCGGGTCGGGCAGGCCTCCACGATGATCGCGCGTGAGCTCGGCATGGACGACGAACGGACCGAGGTGCTGCGCTTCGCGGGCATCCTGCACGATGTCGGCAAGCTCGGTGTGCCCACCCGGCTGCTCACCAAGAACGGACCGCTGACCCCCGAGGAGCGGCGGGTGATCGAACTGCACCCCGAGTACGGGCACGAGATGGTGCGGGGGATCTCCTTCCTGGGCGAGGCCCGCGCGGCGGTGCTGCACCATCACGAGCGGCTGGACGGCAGCGGCTACCCCTACGGGCTGGCGGGCGTTCAGATCCCGGAGTCCGCGCGGGTGGTGGCCGTCGCCGACGCCTTCGACGCGATGACCTCCACCCGGTCCTACAGCAGGGCCCGGCCGGTGCCCGTGGCGCTGGAGGAGCTCCAACGGTGTGCGGGCGCCCACTTCGACCCGCGCATGGTGGAAGCGCTGGTACGGGCGATCGGCCGGGCAGGCTGGCATCCCACGGTGACGGCCGAGGACGTCCGGCCCCCCGGTCCGTCCGCCCCCGCGCCGGTCCCCGACCTCGCTCCCGACGACGCCGGACCCGTCGCCGATCAGCCCCGGGCCCGCCGATGAGCCTCCGGCTGCACACCCTCGTGCACGCATGCGCCGCCGTGCTCGCCGGCGGCTGTCTCGGCGCCACCCTGTGGAACGGGGTCGCGGAACGCGGCATCGCCCTCGCCTTCGGGGTGCTCGTCGCCGTCGGCGAACTCACCCGGCACAACGGGCCGCACATCCGTCAGGCCGCACCGCTCGCCGCCGCCGGGGCACTGGCGTACGCGCTGCTCGGTGAGGCCGGTGGGAGGCACACCCACCACGACGCGGCCCAGATCGTCACCGTGGTCCTCGCCGGCTCCCTGCTCGGCAGCGTCCCGCACGTCGGGCGCGGCCCCGGGCCCGCCCGCGACCACCTGGCCCGCCGGACGCTCACCGTCGGGTTCGTCGCCGCGTGCTTCCAGCCCCTCTACGGCCGCGGGACGTTCGACGACTGGGGCGGCTCCGCCCACGCGCTGCTGCTGCTCGCCCTGCTGTCCCTGTCCACGCTCTGCGACGCCGTGCTCGCCGCCGCGCTGGCCCACTCCCGCACCGGCTGGCCCTTCCCGCCGGTGCTGCGCGACGAACTGCGGGCCCTGCCCGGCATCGGGGCCGCCGTCGTCGCGACGGGCGCGGTGATGGCACTCGGCGTCGCGGTCGTGGGACTGTGGGCGCTGCCCCTCCTGTCCGTGCCGTTGCTGCTCGCACAGCTGTCCTACCGGCGGTACGCCGCCGTCCGGGCGACCTACCGGCAGACCATCACCTCCCTCGCGCGGGCCACCGAGATCGCCGGCTGCACCCCGGCCGGGCACGCTCGCAGGGTCGCCGAACTCAGCCAGTCGGTGGGCCGGGACCTGGGGCTGACCGAACCCGACCTGACGGTGCTGGAGTACGCCGCCCTGATGCACGACATCGGCCAGCTCAGCCTCGTGGACCCGGTGCCCGTGGGCGCCACCGCCGCCCTGCCCGCCCCGGAACAGCGGCGGATCGCCCTCCTCGGCGGCGCGGTGGTCCGCCAGACCGGGGTGGACCCGCGGGTGGCGGGGATCGTGGAGCGGCAGGCCGACCCCCACCGGGAGCAGCCGCTGGCCGCGCGGATCGTCCGGGTGGTGAACGCGTACGACGAGAAGTCCCGGGCAGGAGGGCCCGGCGGGCCGCTCACGGCACTGGAGGAACTGCGGCTGGGTGCCGGGGAGTACGCGCCCCAGGTCGTCGAATCGCTGGCCCGGGTGCTGTCCCGGGAAACCGGGCAAACCGGGCAAACCAGGGAAACAGGGGAAGCAAGGGAAACCCGGGATCCCCAGGAGCACGGAGAGCGGTATGCGACATGAGGACATCGGCACGGGGGGCGGCGCCGGGGTGTGAGGACGGGCGCCGAGCGTGCCGAGAGCCGCGAACGGGACGGTCTTACCCGGCCCGGGGCTGGGTAACCCATGGGTAATGAGCGCCGTTCCGGCCGTACGTGGTTGGATGCGAAGGAGACGGTGTCCGGGGGGCTAGGCCGCCCACCGAACGGAACTGGCAGGCGGGAATCGTGAGGATCTTCGGCAAGGGACGGAACCGGCCCTCCGCCTCCTGGCGGCAGGCCACGGACCGCGCGTTCACACTCATCGGCGACGGTCGGTACGAGGACGCGGGCGCGCTGCTGACCCGGGCCGCCGATCTGGAACCCTGGCTGTCGGAGTCCTGGTTCAACCTCGCGCTGCTGCACAAGTTCCGGCACGACTGGGAGCAGGCACGGGCGGCGGGCCTCAGGGCCGTCGCGCTGCTCGACCGGGACACCGGGGCACCCGACTGGTGGAACGTCGGCATCGCCGCCACCGCCCTGCAGGACTGGCCGCTGGCCCGTCGCGCCTGGCAGGCCTACGGGCTCCGGGTGCCCGGGAGTCCCACCGGCTCGGGTGAGCCGCTCGGCATGGACCTGGGCAGCGCGGCCGTGCGGCTGTCCCCTGAGGGGGAGGCCGAGGTCGTCTGGGGGCGGCGGCTGGACCCCGCGCGGATCGAGGTGCTGTCCATTCCGCTGCCGTCCTCCGGCCGCCGCTGGGGCGAGGTCGTCCTGCACGACGGGGTGCCGCACGGAGAGCGGAGCACGGTCGCCGGGCACACCTACCCGGTGTTCGACGAGATCGAGCTGTGGGCGCCCTCACCCGTGCCGACCTGGGTGGTCCTGCTGGAGGCCGCCGGCGAGGCCGACCGGGACGCCCTGGAGCAGCTGGCCGCGGACGCGGGGTTCGCCGCCGAGGACTGGTCGTCCTCGGTGCGGCTGCTGTGCCGGATGTGTTCTGAGTCCCGGATGCCCTCCGACGAGGGCGAGGGTGAGCACCTCGATCCGCACGACCACAGTGAGCCCGGGCACCCCGGGCCGCTCGGTCACCGCACCGACGGGCAGCTGTGGGTGCCGGAGCGGGAGTGCGGGCTCGCCGCGCCCGCCTCGCTGGTCCGCGGCCTGCTGGACGGTTGGGTCGCGGACAGCCCGGACTCACGCGACTGGCGGGACCTGGAAGAGGTTTGCTAGGCCGGCTGCCGGGGCCGTGTGCCGGGCGCGGACCACGTCGGGGACCGGGGCCGACGGGGCGGCCGGCCACCGTACCCTGTATCAGCATCACCCCCCATGTTTTCCAGGAAGGCGTACGTCGGTCATGGCTCAGCAGGACACCGATCAGCAGCACGCGGGCGTGCTCCCCGTCGACGACGAGGGGTACGTCATCGACACGGAGGACTGCGCCGAGCGCGAGGCCGCCTGGGTCGAGCGAGGCACCTCGCGACCGATCACCGTGGTCGGCAACCCGGTGCTGCACAAGGAGTGCAGGGACGTCACCGACTTCGGCCCCGAACTCCAGCAGTTGGTCGCGGACATGTTCGCCAGCCAGCGCACCGCGGAGGGCGTGGGGCTGGCCGCCAACCAGATCGGCGTCGACCTGAAGGTCTTCGTCTACGACTGCCCGGACGACGACGGTGTGCGTCACGCCGGGGTGGTCTGCAATCCCAAGCTGGTCGAACTGCCCGCCGAGATGCGCCGGCTGGACGACACCAACGAGGGCTGCCTGTCGGTACCCACCGCGTACGCTCCGCTGGCCCGGCCCGACTACGCCGAGGTGACCGGTCAGGACGAGCAGGGCAACCCGGTCAAGGTGCGCGGCACCGGCTACTTCGCACGGTGTTTGCAGCATGAGACCGACCACCTCTACGGCTACCTCTACATCGACCGGCTGTCCAAGCGGGAACGCAAGGACGCGCTGCGGCAGATGGCCGAGAACGAGCCGCGCTACCCCGTGGTCGCCAACGACTGACCGCCGGGAACCTTCGCTCCCCCTGGGAGCCCAGTGGCCCCTGCCGCCGCTCAGGTCCCCCCGGGGCACAGAACCTCCCTGTGCACGGCGTCCGGTCCGGATTCCCTTCCGGACCGGACGCCGTTCGCCTTTCCGTCATATGTTCGACCCCTCGACGGGTCATCAATCCTGATATCAGCCACACAAGGGGAGAATCTCGGCATCGCGGGGTAGCGAATGAAGCAAATACGTTCCCAGGGAGGTCAGTTGTGGTGCTGAATGGAGGTGTGGATACGCACCGGCGCACGCCCGGCGGAGAGGACCGGGCGCATGACAACTGGCGGCCGAGAGGGGATTGTTCGTGCATGCTTTGTCACACGGCACCACATCGAAAACGACCACCGTCGCGGTACCGCAGACGCTGTCTCTCCCGGTGATCGAGGCGGCGTTTCCCCGGCAACTCCATCCGTATTGGCCGAAGCTCCAGCAGGAAACCCGTGCGTGGCTGCTCGAAAAGCGGCTGATGCCGCCCGACAAGGTGGCGGAATATGCCGATGGCCTGTGCTACACGGACCTCATGGCGGGCTACTACACGGACGCCGCCGACGAGGTCCTGCAGGCGATAGCGGACTACAGCGCGTGGTTCTTCGTCTGGGACGACCGTCACGACCGCGACATCGTGCACGGCCGGCCCGCCGCCTGGCGGCGGCTGAAGGAGCTGCTGCACACGGCTCTCGACAGCCCCACGGACCACCTGCGCCACGAGGATTCACTGGTGGCCGGGCTCGCGGACAGTGTGCGGCGGCTGTACTCGTTCCTTCCGGACACCTGGAACGCCCGGTTCGCCCGGCACTTCCACACGGTGATCGAGGCGTACGACCGGGAGTTCCACAACCGGACGGAGGGAATCGTCCCCACCGTCGAGGAGTACCTCGAGCTGCGTCGGCTCACCTTCGCGCACTGGATCTGGACCGACCTCCTGGAACCGAGTGCGGGCTGTGAACTCCCGGACGCCGTACGGAAGAACCCGTCCTATCGGAAGGCGGCCCTGCTCAGTCAGGAATTCGCCGCCTGGTACAACGACCTCTGCTCGCTCCCGAAGGAAATAGCGGGTCATGAGGTGCACAATCTCGGAATCAGTCTCATCACCCACGAAGGGCTGACCCTCGAAGAGGCGGTTGTCGATGTGCGGCGCCGCGTCGAGGAATGCATCACGGAATTCCTGGAAGCCGAACAGGGCGCCCTGAAGTTCGCCGACAGCCTCGACGACGGAACGGTGGGAGGAAAGGAACTGGGGGCCGCCGTGCGGGTCTGCCTCGGAAACATGCGGAACTGGTTCAGTTCCGTCTACTGGTTCCACCACGAGTCCGGCCGGTACATGGTCGACAGCTGGGACGACCGCTCCACGCCCCCGTACGTCAACAACGAAGCGGCAGGTGGGAAATGACCGTCGAGTCGGTGAAGCCCGACGCGTCCGACGCGTCCGACGCGTCCGCGGCGACCGAACCGCGCGAGCCTCCGGTGGCCGGTGGCGGAGTTCCCGGCCTGGGCCACGGCCTCAAGCTGGTCCGCGATCCACTGGCCTTCATGGCCCAGCTGCGCGACCACGGCGACATCGTGCGTCTGAAGCTCGGCCCCAAGACGGTGTACGCCGTCACCACGCCCGCCCTCACCGGGGCGCTGGCGCTCGATCCCGACTACATCATCTCCGGCCCCCTGTGGGAGTCCCTGGAGGGCCTGCTCGGCAAGGAGGGCGTGGCCACGGCCAACGGCCCGCTGCACCGGCGTCAGCGGCGCACCATCCAGCCCGCCTTCAAGCTCGACGCCATCCCCGCCTACGGCCCGATCATGGAGGAGGAGGCACACGCGCTGACCGAACGCTGGGCCTCGGGGGAGACGGTCGACTGCATCTCCGAGTCGTTCCGGATCGCCGTGCGCGTCGCGGCGCGCTGTCTGCTGCGCGGTGAGTACATGGACGAGCGGGCGGAGCGGCTGTGCGCCGCGCTCGCCACCGTCTTCCGCGGCATGTACCGGCGGATGGTGGTGCCGCTCGGCCCGCTGTACAGGCTGCCGCTGCCGGCCAATCGCGAATTCAACCGGGCTCTGGCCGATTTGCACCGCGTGGTCGACGAGATCGTCGCCGAGCGCCGTGCGTCCGGTCAAAAGCCGGACGATTTGCTGACGGCATTGCTGACGGCGAAGGACGACGACGGCGACCCGATCGGGGAACAGGAGATCCACGACCAGGTGGTCGCGATACTCACCCCCGGCAGTGAGACGATCGCCTCCACGATCATGTGGCTGCTTCAGGAGCTCGCCGCGCATCCGGAACACGGGGACAGGGTGCGAAACGAAGTTCTCGACGTCACCGGTGGGCGTCCGGTGGCATTCGAGGACGTCCGCAAGCTCACCCACACCAACAATGTCGTCGTCGAGGTCATGCGTTTGCGGCCCGCCGTCTGGATATTGACGCGCCGGGCGGTCGCCGAAAAGGAACTCGGTGGCTATCGCATTCCGGCCGGGGCGGACATCATCTACAGCCCGTACGCGATCCAGCGCGATCCGAAGTCGTACGAGCGCAACCTGGAGTTCGACCCGGACCGGTGGCTCCCGGAACGCTCGAAGGACATTCCGAAGTACGCCATGCGTCCCTTCAGTCTGGGCAACCGCAAGTGCCCGAGCGACCACTTCTCCATGGCCATGCTGACGCTGATCACCGCGGCGCTGGCGACGAGGTACCGCTTCGAGCACGTGGCCGGCTCCGACGACGCCACCTGCGTCGGCATCACCCTGCGGCCGAACCGGCTGCTGCTGAGGCCGGTCGCGCGCTGAACCGTCCCGTCCGGCGGGCGTTCAGGCGGCCTCGGGGCCGCGGAACGTCCGCCGGTAGGCGTTCGGGGTCGTGCCCACGGTGCGCATGAAGTGGTGACGCAGCGCGGCCGAGTTGCCGAAGCCCGTACGGCTCGCGATCGCGTCCACCGTCTCGTCCGTCCCCTCCAGCAACTGCTGGGCGAGCAGGACCCGCTGGCGCAGGATCCAGCGGTACGGCGTGGTGCCGGTCTCCTGCTGGAAGCGGCGGGCGAAGGTGCGGGGGGACATGTGGGCGCGGGCCGCGAGCTGCTCGACCGTGACCTCCTCGTCCAGATGGCGCTCCATCCACCTCAGCACCTCGGAGACGGTGACGCCCCCGGACCGCGGCAAGGGTCGCTCGATGTACTGGACCTGGCCCCCCTCGCGGTGCGGGGGCACCACCATGCGCCGCGCGATCCGGTTGGCGACGGCGGAGCCCTGTTCCTTGCGCACGAGATGCAGACAGGCGTCGATACCGGCGGAGCTGCCCGCTGAGGTGATCACCGGGTCCTCGTCGACGTAGAGCACATCCGGCTCGACGGTCAGGTGGGGATGCCTCCTGGCCAGCGCATCCGCATGGCGCCAGTGGGCGGCGGCGCGCCGGCCGTCGAGGAGGCCGGCGGCGGCGAGCACGAACACGCCGGAGCAGACGCTGAGTACCCGGGCGCCCCGGGCCACACCCCGGCGCAGCGCGTCCAGCAGCTCGGGCGGGAAGTCCCGTGTCTCGTAGCACGACCCGGCGGGTACGGCGATGAGGTCCGCCGCCTCCAGGCGCTCCAGGCCGTGCTCGACCTGGAGCGAGAATCCCGTGTCGCTGCGCAGGGCGGGGCCTTCGGCCGAGGCGACCGCGAAATCGTAGACGGGCAGGCCTTCATCGCTGCGGTCGACGCCGAAGACCTCGCAGACGACGCCGAGTTCGAAGGGGTTCACGCCGTCGAGCAGGACGACGGCCACGTTGCGGAGCATGGCTCCAGTGTGCCTCGCCGGTGGCAGTAAATCGAGGGGGTGCGGCAGTTCTGCCACTGGTTGGCAAGGAGTGTCCGGCGCGACAGTGATGTACATGGATACGACGCAGATGGAAGCACTGATCGGAACGCTGTTCGTCCTCGGACTGCTCGCCCTGATGGTTCTCCCCGCCGTCGTCGGCATCGCGCGCGACCGGAGGACGGACCGGCAGCTGAGGCAGGCCGAGGCCGACAGCGCCGCAGCCGAACGGGACGCAGCGGGACGTGCGGCTGCCGCGTGGCGGCGCACGGCCGCCGGGCCGTCCCGGCCGGCGGGGAGCACCGCGCACGGCCCCGCGCGGAGTGCCGCCTCGCAGCACACCGCATGCGCGGCGTGAGACGGGCGGCACCCCGGCGGATCCCGGACGAAGCCCCAGGTCCTGCGGGCCCTCCTAGAAGTCCTCGTCCAGGTCGACCGTGCCCTCCACGGCGACCTGGTACGCGGACGGACGCCGCTCGAAGAAGTTCGTGAGCTCCTGGACGCCCTGCAACTCCATGAAGGAGAACGGGTTGTCCGATCCGTACACCGGCGCGAAGCCCAGACGGACGAGGCGCTGGTCGGCGACGCACTCCAGGTACTGCCGCATCGACTCGGTGTTCATGCCCGGCAGCCCGTCACCGCACAGGTCGCGCCCGAACTGCAGCTCCGCCTCGACCGCCTCGCGCAGCATGTCCGTCACCTCCTGCTGAAGCCGGTCGTCGAACAGCTCCGGCTCCTCCTTGCGCACGGTGTCGACCACGTCGAAGGCGAAGGACATGTGCATCGTCTCGTCCCGGAACACCCAGTTGGTGCCCGTCGCGAGACCGTGCAGCAGGCCCCGGCTGCGGAACCAGTAGACGTAGGCGAACGCCCCGTAGAAGAACAGACCCTCGATGCACGCGGCGAAGCAGATCAGGTTGAGCAGGAAACGACGGCGGTCGGCCCGCGTCTCCAGCCGGTCGAGCTTCTCCACCGAGTCCATCCACTTGAAGCAGAACTCGGCCTTCTCGCGGATGGAGGGGATGTTCTCCACCGCGGCGAAGGCGGCGGCGCGGTCCTCCGGAGCGGGCAGATAGGTGTCCAGCAGGGTCAGATAGAACTGGACGTGCACCGCCTCCTCGAACAGCTGCCGCGACAGATACAGCCGCGCCTCCGGGGAGTTGATGTGCTTGTAGAGCGTGAGCACCAGGTTGTTGGCCACGATCGAGTCGCCGGTGGCGAAGAAGGCCACCAGCCGCCCGATCAGGTGCTGCTCCTCCGGACTGAGCTTCGCCAGGTCGGCGACGTCCGAGTGAAGGTCGACCTCCTCCACGTGCCAGGTGTTCTTGATGGCGTCCCGGTAGCGCTCGTAGAAGTCGGGGTAGCGCATGGGGCGCAGGGTGAGTTCGAAGCCCGGGTCGAGGAGGTTCTGGACTCGGGCGGTGGTGGCGGTGGTCGAGGTGGTGGCGGACATCACTGGCAGGCCTCGCAGGACTCGGGGTTCTCAAGGGAGCAGGCGACCGCTTCGGGGTCGGGCGCCGACTGCTGGACGGGGGCGGGAACGGGGGCGTGCGCCTGTGCCTGGCCCTGGGCCGCGCGGGCGATGCGGGTCGCGGGGCGCGAGCGCAGGTAGTACGTGGTCTTCAGACCCCGCTTCCAGGCGTAGGCGTACATCGAGGAGAGCTTGCCGATGGTCGGCGTCTCCATGAACAGGTTCAGCGACTGCGACTGGTCCAGGAACGGGGTGCGGTCGGCGGCCATGTCGATCAGACAACGCTGCGGGATCTCCCACGCGGTGCGGTACAGCCCGCGCACCTCCTCGGGGATCCAGGTGAGGTCCTGCACCGAGCCGCTTGCCTCGCGCAGCGCCTCACGGGTCCGCGCGTCCCAGACGCCCAGCCGCTTCAGGTCGTTCACCAGGTACGAGTTGACCTGGAGGAACTCGCCGGACAGCGTCTCGCGCTTGAACAGGTTGGACACCTGCGGCTCGATGCACTCGTACACGCCCGCGATCGACGCGATGGTGGCGGTCGGCGCGATCGCCAGGAGCAGCGAGTTGCGCAGGCCGGCCCGGCCCATGCGCTCGCGCAGCGCGGCCCACCGCTCGGGCCAGGTCGCCTCCACGCCGTAGTGGTCGGGGTGCAGGACGCCCCGGGCCGTACGCGTCTTCTCCCAGGCCGGCAGGGGGCCGTGGGACTCGGCGAGGTCGGCGGACGTCTCGTACGCGGCGAGCATGATCCGCTCGGCGATACGGGTCGAGAGGGCCTTCGCCCCGGGGGAGTCGAAGGGCAGCCGGAGCTGGAAGAAGACGTCCTGGAGGCCCATCACGCCCAGCCCCACCGGGCGCCAGCGGGCGTTGGAACGGCGCGCCTGCTCGGTCGGGTAGAAGTTGATGTCGACGACCCGGTCCAGGAAGGTGACGGCGGTGCGGACGGTGGTGTCCAGCCGCTCCCAGTCGAGGCCGCCGCTGGCCCGGTCGACGAACGCGCCGAGGTTGACCGACCCCAGGTTGCAGACCGCCGTCTCCCCGTCACTGGTGACCTCGAGGATCTCCGTGCACAGGTTGGACGAGTGGACGACGTGGCCCGGCTCGGCGGTCTGGTTGGCGGTGCGGTTGGCGGCGTCCTTGAAGGTCATCCAGCCGTTGCCGGTCTGGGCGAGGGTGCGCATCATGCGCCCGTACAGCTCCCGCGCGGGGAGCGTCCTCGTCGCCAGACCCGCCGCCTCGGCGGCCCGGTAGGCCGCGTCGAACTCCTCGCCCCACAGGTCGACCAGGTCCGGGACGTCGGACGGGGAGAACAGCGACCACGGCGCGTCGGCGTTCACCCGGCGCATGAACTCGTCCGGCACCCAGTGCGCGAGGTTCAGGTTGTGCGTACGGCGGGCGTCCTCACCGGTGTTGTCGCGCAGCTCCAGGAACTCCTCGACGTCCGCGTGCCAGGTCTCCAGGTAGACCGCCGCCGCGCCCTTGCGCCGGCCGCCCTGGTTCACGGCGGCGACCGAGGCGTCCAGTGTCTTCAGGAACGGGACGATGCCGTTGGAGTGCCCGTTGGTGCCGCGGATCAGCGAACCGCGGGAGCGGACGCGGGAGTAGGCCAGACCGATGCCGCCGGCGTGCTTGGAGAGGCGGGCCACCTGGTGGTAGCGGTCGTAGAGGGAGTCCAGCTCGTCCTTGGGGGAGTCCAGGAGGTAGCAGGACGACATCTGGGGGTGCCGGGTACCGGAGTTGAACAGGGTGGGGGAGGAGGGAAGGTACTCCAGACGGCTCATCAGGCCGTACAGCGCGGCGACCTCGTCCACCGAGCGGGCGCTGTCGTCCTCGGCGAGACCGGCGGCGACCCGCAGCAGGAAGTGCTGCGGCGTCTCGACGACCTTGCGGGTGACCGGATGCCGCAGCAGGTAGCGGCTGTGCAGGGTGCGCAGGCCGAAGTAGCCGAAACGGTCGTCCGCGTCGGGGTCGATCAGCGCGTCGAGACGGGCCGCGTGCAGCAGGACGAACTCGGCGGTCCGGTCCGCGACGAGGCCCTCGCGGTGTCCCGTCGAGACCGAGGAGGTGAACGACGTGACACCCTGCGAGGCGGCCTCGGCACGGATGCCGAGCGTCAGCAGTCGTGCGGCGAGCCGGGAGTAGGCGGGGTCCTCGGAGATGAGCCCGGCCGCCGCCTCGGTGGCCAGCTCCCGCAGCTCGGTCTCGTCCGCATGGGCGGACCGGCCGCGCAGCGCGGCGGCGGCGACCCGGCCGGGGTCGGCGTCGGGGAGATCGGCGGTCAGCTCGGTCAGGGTCCGCAGCAGCGCGGCACCGGGGCCGTCGCTCACGTCGGTCACGTCGACCGCTGAAGCAGGATCGGCTGGCGCGATGGTCACGTGGGGCTCTCCCTCGCTCGGCACGGGGCCTCGTCGAGGGCAGGGGGCAGCACACGGGCGCGCGCACGCGCCTCGCGCCCACCGGCCCATTCCACGAGGCCCGGACGTCAGGCACCCGGACCGGACGGCCGGGCGCACTGTCGGCAGGTCCTCGGACTGAAGCCCGTGCGGGCACGCGGGAAACGCGGACACGCACAAGTACACCGTTGCGGGACAGTTCCGGATTCACACCGGATTCCCCTGCGGCGACAGCAAGCATGAGCATACATCTTGTGCCGTCTGTCGCCAGCAGGCCCATATCTTGTGTCAGGGTGGTGCTGGAGCGCGGTGATGTCAGAGCGTCAGCTCGTAGGTGAGCAGCATGATGTCGTCCAGGTCCGGCAGCGGGTTCCAGTCGCGCTCAGGGGTGCGGGTGAAACCCAGCCGTTCGTAGACGCGGTGGGCGGAGCGCATGGTGCGCTGGGTCGACAGCACGATCCGCCGGCACCCCTCGACCGCCCGTGCCCGGTCGACGCAGGCGCGCACCAGGGCCTCCCCGGCGCCCCGGCCCCGGCCCGCGCGGGCGACCGCCAGCATCCGGATCTCCGCATCATCCGGCCCCGCTATGTCGGCCATCGGACCGGGGCCCGGCACGAAGGTCACCCCGCCCAGCACCGTCCCCCGCTCCACGGCGACCAGCACCTCGGCCGCCGCCGCCCGCCCCGCCACGTCCCGGAGCCGGCCGAGGTACGCGTCGCTCTCCCCGAAGTCCAGCAGCCCGTCCAGCAGGTAGGCCTGCGCGGTGATCTCACCCAGTTCCGCGTACTCGCCGGGCTCCACCGGCCGGATGACGATGTCCATGGTGCGAGTGTGCCGGACGGATACGACAACGGGCCGCCGGATT
Source organism: Streptomyces sp. TE5632 (assembly GCF_054061295.1). Taxonomy (NCBI): domain Bacteria; kingdom Bacillati; phylum Actinomycetota; class Actinomycetes; order Kitasatosporales; family Streptomycetaceae; genus Streptomyces; species Streptomyces sp. TE5632. The sequence continues at coordinate 3,816,470 of NZ_JBSSEA010000003.1, forward strand.
TCTCCGGCGGCCCGTCACCCGATGTGCCCGGGGCGTCAGTGGGAGCTGCCGGCCGTGGCCGGCGGGAGCTCCACCTTGACGCCCGGGTCGCCCGCGTCCGCCGTGTAGTCCTCCGGCCTGGTCTGGTCGATGCCCTCGGGCGCCTTGAGCGACCTCATGACGAAGGTCAGCACGACCGTGACCACGACATTGAGCACGAAGGCGGTGAGACCGATGTAGCCGATCTCGCCGATCCCCGGGATCTCCTTCGCGGACCCGCCGAAGTGCTTCTGCGTCGGCGAGGCCACCCCGTACGCCGCGACCGTGCCGTAGACCATGCCGACCGCCCAGCCGCCGAGCAGCGCCCAGCGGTGGAACCAGCGGGTGAACAGGCCTCCCACCAGGGCGGGGAAGGTCTGCAGGATCCAGATGCCGCCAAGGAGCTGGAAGTTGATGGCGACCGTCTTGTCCATGGTGAGGACGAAGGCCAGCGCACCCACCTTCACCAGCAGCGAGACCACCTTGGAGACCTGGGTCTCCTGTGCCGGTGTCGCGTCGGGCTTGAGGAAGTCCTTGTAGATGTTGCGGGTGAACAGGTTCGCGGCCGCGATCGACATGATCGCCGCCGGCACCAGCGCACCGATGCCGATCGCCGCGAAGGCCACACCGGCGAACCAGTCCGGGAACATGTTCTCGAACAACTGCGGGATCGCCAGCTGCCCGTTGCTGACCTCGACCCCGGCCGCGATCGCCATGAAGCCGAGCAGTGCCAGCAGGCCCAGCATCAGCGAGTACAGCGGCAGGATCGTGGTGTTGCGGCGGATCACCTCACGGCTGCGCGAGGACAGCGTCGCGGTGATCGAGTGCGGGTACATGAACAGCGCGAGCGCCGAGCCCAGCGCCAGAGTGGCGTAAGTCCACTGCCCCGCCTCGCCCGGCACCAGCGAACCGCGCGGCGCGCCCGTGGCCGGGTTGGTCTCGCTGTACGCCTCGCTCGCCCTGGCGAAGATGACGTCGAAGCCGCCCAGCTTGATCGGGATGTAGATGATCGCCACCGCGATCACGAGGTAGATCAGCGTGTCCTTCACGAACGCGATCAGCGCGGGGGCCCGCAGACCCGACGAGTACGTGTACGCGGCCAGCACGCCGAAGGCGATCAGCAGCGGCAGGTCCTTGACGAACCAGTGGGTGCTCTCCCCGCCGCCGACCCCCATCACGTCCAGCACTGCCTGGATACCGACCAGTTGGAGCGCGATGTACGGCATCGTCGCCAGGATGCCGGTGACCGCCACCGCCAGCGACAGCCCCTTGGAGCCGAACCGGCCGCGCACGAAGTCGGACGTCGTCACATAGCCGTGCTTGTGCGAAACCGACCACAGCCGGGGCAGGAAGGTGAAGATCAGCGGGTACACGAGGATCGTGTACGGCACCGCGAAGAAGCCCGCCGCGCCGGCCGCGTAGATCGCCGCCGGTACGGCCACGAAGGTGTACGCCGTGTACAGGTCGCCGCCGAGCAGGAACCAGGTGACCCAGGTGCCGAACGACCGCCCGCCCAGGCCCCATTCGTCGAGGCTGTGCTCGTTCGCGGCCTTGCGCCAGCGGGCGGCCAGAAAGCCCATCACCGTGACGAGGACGAAGAAGAAAATGAAGACGGCGAGTGCCACGCCGTTCACGCCGTCGTTCACCGCTGCGCACCGTCCTTCGCGGCCGCGCGGGCGCGCTGGTCACGCTGCCACAGCTTGTACGCGGTCATCGTCAGTGAGGCGGAGACCGGCACCCACAGCATCTGGTACCAGTAGAAGAACGGGATGCCGATGAGGACGGGGTCGGTCTTCGCGTACGAGCCGACCCACATCAGGGCCACTAACGGTGCCAGGAGGCAGACGGCGATGACGACGCGCATTGGCGTCACCACCGGCCGTCTGCTGGTTTCCGGGGCTTGCGACATAGAACGGTTCCGTCCCCTCGCTGATCGCCTGTTTGACGCGCAGGAAATCTAGATCGCGGTGGACCGGGGCGGAACCCCTCGCGGGGATTGCGTACTTAAACTCCACGGAACCTCGTCCGGACAGCGGTGGAATCTCCGGTGAAACCCCCGCCAATCCCTCCGGACTCAGTCCTGCGGGCGCTTCAGACGGGCGACGAACTTGTACCGGTCGCCCCGGTACACCGACCGCACCCACTCCACCGGCTGCCCGTCCCGGTCCCGGGAGTGCCGGGAGAGCATCAGCATCGGCAGTCCCACATCGGTGCCGAGCAGGCCGGCCTCGCGCGGGGTGGCCAGCGAGGTTTCGATGGTCTCCTCGGCCTCCGCCAGGTGGACGTCGTACACCTCGGCGAGGGCGGTGTAGAGGGAGGTGTACTTGACGAGGCTGCGGCGCAGCGCCGGGAAGCGCTTCGCGCTCAGGTGGGTGGTCTCGATGGCCATCGGCTCGCCGTTGGCCATGCGCAGCCGCTCGATGCGCAGCACCCGTCCGCCGGGGGTGATGTCGAGCAGTTCGGCGAGCCCGTCGTCGGCGGTGATGTAGCCGACGTCCAGCAGCTGGGAGGTGGGCTCCAGGCCCTGGGCGCGCATGTCCTCGGTGTACGAGGTGAGCTGCAGCGCCTGCGAGACCTTGGGCTTGGCGACGAAGGTGCCCTTGCCCTGGATGCGCTCCAGGCGGCCCTCGACCACCAGCTCCTGGAGCGCCTGGCGCACGGTGGTGCGCGAGGTGTCGAACTCCGCCGCCAGGGTGCGCTCGGGCGGGACCGGTGTGCCGGGCGGAGCCGTCTCGGTCATGTCCAGCAGGTGCTTCTTCAACCGGTAGTACTTGGGCACGCGGGCCGTACGGACCGTGGTTCCGCCCTCGCTCTCCGTGCTGTTGACGTCGGTGCTCATGCTCTGCCTTCCCGGCTCCGAGTGCCGAACGACCGACACCCCATCGGCCCCGGCTCACATCGTGGCACGGCTGTGGGCGGGGAGGTTCCCCGCACGCTCCGTGATCCCCTCTGTATACCCCTGGGGCGGGGGCTGGTCTAGTCCACCGGGGGCGGGCCCGTGGGCACCCGGTGCCCACGACGCCCGCACTGCCTTTGAGGCCTTCGGTCAGATCCCCTGCCAGTCCGGCTTGTTCACGTAGGCGTGCCGGAAGTAGTCGGCGAACTTGAGCTTGCCGGCGGCGGCCTCGTCGACGACGACCGTGGCGTGCGGGTGGAGCTGCAGCGCGGACGCCGGGCACACGGCGGCCAACGGACCCTCGACGGTCGCGGCGATCGCGTCCGCCTTGCCCTCTCCGGTGGCGAGCAGCACCAGGTGGCGGGCCTCCAGGATGGTGCCGATGCCCTGGGTGATGACGTGGTGCGGGACCTGGTCGACGTCGCCCGCGAAGAAGCGCGCGTTGTCCGCCCGGGTCTGCTCGGTCAGCGTCTTGATCCGGGTGCGCGAGACGAGTGAGGAGCACGGCTCGTTGAACCCGATGTGCCCGTCCGTCCCGATGCCGAGCAGCTGCAGGTCGATGCCGCCGGCCTCGCTCAGCGCCTTTTCGTACGCCTCGCACGCGGTCTGCACGTCCTCGGCCGAGCCGTCGGGGCCCATGAAGGCGTCCATCCCGATCCCGAGCGGCTCCAGCACCTCGCGCCGGATCACCGAACGGTAGGACTCGGGGTGATCGGCGGGCAGCCCCACATACTCGTCGAGCTGGGCGATCCTCGCCCGGGAGGTGTCCACGGCACCGGAGCGCACCTGGGCGGCCAGCGCCTGGTAGACGGGCAGCGGCGTGGAGCCGGTGGCCACGCCGAGCAGGGCGTCGGGCCTGCGCCGCAGGAGTTGCGCCATGGCCCCGGCGATGAGTTCGCCGCCGGCCTCGGCGTCCGGAACGATGACAACTTCCACGCTGAGCCTGCCGATCTGAGAGGGGACTCGACTGGTGACCGGCCCCGGACGGGGCGGGCGAGTCGTATGGTTTAGACCAATATAAATTTAACAGAACCGGGGTTCCGCCCCGGGCCGAGGCCGCGGATGCCGGGCCCTCGGCCCCACCCCAGCATCCCAGGACGGGACGGTTGCGGCCCACTCGCCGAAATCACCATGCGCTTCCGGTCCCGTACCGCGCCCCCGCGGGATAGGCTGCACGGTGGACGACCGTGGACCCGTCTCCGCGCGATCATGGAAAACGCGACGCTGAAAGTCAACACTGAAAGTCAACGCTGAAAGTTGACGCAGGAAGTCGATGTGAGAAGTCGGCAGGAGAAGCCGACGCGGAGAAAGACAACAGCGAACAGTCTCCAGCACATGGACACGGATAGTGGTCTAGTCCACAATGCGTACCAGTACACACCAGCCTGCCTTCCCCGCACAGGAAGGCGGACCGAGGACCCGGAGCTCTCTGCCCTGACTGCCCCGGTTCCTCACCCCTCGGCCGACCGGGACCGCACACCCCACGGCCGATGTCGCTCCGGGCTGCGGTGCCGGGAGGGCTGAGGGTCCCTCTCAGGCGCCGCGGCCCGCGGGTGTTTCCGGGGGAGGGTGCGACGCCCCGGTACGCTCGCTGACGTGCCCTCCATGAACGAACTCGTACTCCAGCACACGGCGCTCGACGAAACCGACCTCGAGTGGCTGCATCTGCTGGTCTCGGAGTGGCAGCTGCTCTCCGACCTGTCCTTCGCCGACCTGGTCCTGTGGGTCCCCACCCGGGACGGCACCCGTTATGTCTCCGTCGCCCAGATGCGGCCCAACACCGGCCCGACCTCGCACCAGGACGACATGATCGGCCATCTCGTCCCGCGCGGTCGCCGGCCGATGCTGGACGCGGCCCTGGACGAGGGACGGATCGTGCGGGAGGGCGACCCGGAGTGGCGCGAGGAGGTTCCGGTCCGCGTCGAGTCCATCCCCGTACGGCGTGAAGGCCGCGTTCTCGGCGTCATCGCCCGCAACACCAACCTCCTCACGGTGCGCACCCCCAGCCGACTGGAGCTCACCTACCTGCAGAGCGCCTCCGACCTCGCGCAGATGATCGCCACCGGAGCCTTTCCGTTCGCGGACCGCCAACTCGACATGGGTGCCCTGCCCCGGGTGGGCGACGGGCTGATCCGGCTCGACGCCGAGGGCATCGTCCAGTACGCCTCCCCGAACGCCCTGTCCGCCTACCACCGCTTGGGCCTCGCGGCCGACCTGGTCGGCCACCATCTCGGCCGGACCACCGCCGAACTGGCCCCTTCCCGCGGGCCGGTGGACGAAGCGCTCGCCAAGGTCGCCAGTGGCTGGGCGCCGCGCGAGTTCGAGATCGAGGCGACCGGCGGGGTGATCCAGTTCCGGGCGATCCCGCTCAAACCGAAGGGAACCCGGATCGGTTCACTGGTCCTGCTCCGGGACGTCACCGAACTTCGCCGTCGCGAACGCGAGCTGATCACCAAGGACGCGACCATCCGGGAAATCCACCACCGGGTGAAGAACAACCTCCAGACGGTGGCGGCGCTGCTGCGCCTCCAGGCCCGGCGGATCGGTTCCGAGCGCGGCCGCGCGGCGCTGGAGGAAGCGGTGCGCCGGGTCGGGTCCATCGCGATCGTGCACGAGACGCTTTCTCAGAACCTGGACGAGCGCGTGGAGTTCGACGAGATCGCCGACCGGGTCCTGGCGATGGTCGCCGAGATCTCCCCGGGCAAGGTCACCGGCCGGCGCGCCGGCCGCTTCGGCATACTCGACGCCGAGGTCGCCACCCCGCTGTCGATGGTGCTGACGGAGGTGCTGCAGAACGCCCTGGAGCACGGCTTCCGTGAGGGGGAGACCGGCACGGTCGAGGTGACCGCGGTCCGCGGTGGCACCACGAAGGAGACCCGCCTGCTGGTCACCGTCCAGGACGACGGCGTCGGCCTGCCCGAGGGCTTCGACCCGCACACCGCGGGCAACCTGGGCCTGCACATCGTGCGCACCCTGGTCGAGGGCGAGTTGAGCGGCACCTTCGACATGGTCCCGGCCCCGGAAGGGGGCACCCGGGTGGTCCTGGACATCCCGGTGGACATGGACAAGTGACGCGGAGCGACAAGCGAAGAGCCCCGGACCGGGAAACGGTCCGGGGCTCTTCGTCTGTGCGATGGCGTTCCCCTCCGGCTCGAGGTGAGTCGAGAACTCGGGGGAGCATCGGGGGAACTGCGTGCTGCGGCTCGGGGGCGGGAGTTGCGTACGCGCTGTACGCGCCGCCAAGCTCAGGCTGTCAGCAGGGGTGGGTTGTCAGGCGGATGCCTGACGGGCCCGGTTGCGGGCGGCGCGGCGCTTCATTGCGCGGCGCTCGTCCTCGCTGAGACCACCCCAGACGCCGCTGTCCTGACCGGACTCGAGTGCCCACTGCAGGCAGCTCTCGATGACCGGGCAGCGACGGCAGACGGCCTTGGCTTCCTCGATCTGCAGCAGCGCAGGACCGGTGTTGCCGATGGGGAAGAACAGCTCGGGGTCTTCCTCGCGGCAAACGGCGTTGTGACGCCAGTCCATGGCTGCTACCTCTCCTTGGTGTGAACTACACGATGGCTTGTGAATGTGAACGCTTTCACGAATCCCCCAACAAGTGAAGGGCCGAACGCCAGGTTCCCTGGCGTGGTCCTTGGGTACGAAGGGGGGTTCCGGCGGTCTGTGGAGGCCGATGCTGCGGGCCGTCCCGATCGCCATGTAGAGACTCGCAAACCTCGGCGGCGGATACAACCCCTTCCGGGAAGTTTTTTTTGATTCATCGGTGTCGACTAGGTCACAGCCGTACTTCCATGGGGTGGATCCTGGCCTAAACGTTCGAGTGAAAGGACTTTAGCCTTTTCCGCTCACACAATCACACGCAGTGCACGGCGAACGCCTGTGAACGTCACGCTGGTGCGCAGTCCGAGGTGGTCACCGTCCATCTGGAGGGGCAGTGGCACCTTCGAATGCAAGGTGAACTGGGTGAGATCGTGTCCGGCGACCACATGTCTGCCCCGGGGTCCGCGCTCGGGGGACGAAGTGAGCAACTGGGTGCCATACCGGGCAACGGCGGCGGTGGACAGCCGCTTCAGACCGAAGATGTCGAGGCCGGTATCGAACGAGGCCTTAGGTGACGCGTAGATCGGGCGATTGCCGAGAAACGTCCACGGGGAGGCGTTGGACACTATGGAGAGCAGCAGATCGGTGACCGGCTCCTCGCCCGGCTGCTCCAGCGTTATCGCCCCGTGTCGGCGGCGCGGCTCTCCGAGCAACTGGCGCACCACCTGACGCATGTACAGCGCGTGAGTGGACTTCTTGCCTCGCTCACGGTGCTGTTCCACTCGGCCGACCACCCCGGCGTCGAAGCCCAGTCCCGCGTTGAAGGTGAACCAGCGGGGCGGCACGGCCTCGTCGTCCGTCCCCGGCGTGCCCGACGTCAGCCCCAGACCGACGGTGCGCTCGCGGCTCTCGCGCAGCGCGTCCAGCAGGGCGCCGGTGGCCTCCACGGGCTGGTTGGGCAGACCCAGGGCGCGGGCGAAGACATTGGTGGAGCCGCCGGGGACCACGGCGAGGCCGGGCAGGCGCTCCGGGTCGGGGCCGGCGTGCAGCAGGCCGTTGACGACCTCGTTGACCGTGCCGTCACCGCCGAGGGCCACCACCAGATCGATGTCGTCGCTCTCCGCCGCCTGCCGGCCCAGGTCCCGTGCGTGCCCCCGGTACTCCGTGGTCACCGCCTCCAGTTTCATCTCACTGGCGAGCGCGTGGATCAGCACGTCGCGCGTACGCGCACTCGTGGTGGTTGCCGCCGGATTGACCACGAGAAGTGCACGCATGCGTTGCAGGGTACCTACTGGGCGGTACCGGAGCCCAGGCCGAGGGGGGATCGGAAACGGACGCGGGGTGGGACCAGGGGCGCGAACCTCGGCACGGGGGCGCGCACGGGCGAGGGCTACCCTTCAGGGGTGAGCAGCGAGCAGACCCCCACCACCACTCCGGACGCCGCCGGCCCCCGCCCGCGCCGTCTGACGTACGCCGCGGGGCTCGCCGCCCTGGAGGGGCTGGGCCTGCTGGCCGGCGGGGTCTGGATGCTGGTCCGCGGACTCACCGGTCAACCGGACGACCGACAGCAGGCCGTCACCGGCGGACTCACGCTGGTGGTGCTCGCACTGCTGCCGCTGCTCGCCGCGCGCGGGCTGCTCGGCCGCCGGAGCTGGAGCCGCGGCCCGGCCGTCATCACCCAGCTCCTGGCGCTGCCGGTGGCCTACAACCTGCTGCAGTCCGACAGTGTGGCCATCCCGGCGGGAATCGTGCTCGCGGTGGTGGCCGTGACGGCCCTGGTGCTGCTGCTCAACCCCGAGACGACCCGGGCCCTCGGCATCAAGGGGCCCGGGAACGCCGAGAAGTAGCTCCCCACCTCCCGGGCCGCCGCTGCCGTTCACTCCCACCGCGCGGCGGCTCGTTCCACCGCGCGGCGGTTCACTCCTCCACGAGCAGCTTCTCGCGCAGCTGCGCCAGCGTGCGGGCCAGCAGCCGGGAGACGTGCATCTGCGAGATGCCGACCTCCTGGGCGATCTGCGACTGGGTCATGTTGCCGAAGAAGCGCAGCAGCAGGATCCGCTTCTCGCGCGGAGGGAGGTCCTCCAGCAGCGGCTTGAGCGACTCGCGGTACTCCACCCCCTCCAATGCCTCGTCCTCGGCGCCCAGGGTGTCCGCGACCGCCGGGGACTCGTCGTCGGTGTCGGGGACGTCCAGGGACAGCGTGGAGTACGCGTTGGCGGACTCCAGGCCCTCCAGGACCTCCTCCTCCGAGATCGCCAGCTTCTCGGCGAGCTCGTGCACCGTGGGGGAACGGCCGTGCAGCTGCGAGAGCTCGGCCGTGGCCGTCGTCAGCGCCAGCCGCAGCTCCTGCAGCCGGCGGGGGACACGCACCGCCCAGCCCTTGTCGCGGAAGTGCCGCTTGATCTCGCCGACGACCGTCGGGGTCGCGTACGTCGAGAACTCCACGCCGCGGTCCGGGTCGAAGCGGTCGACCGACTTGATCAGACCGATGGTGGCGACCTGGGTCAGGTCGTCCAGCGGTTCCCCGCGGTTGCGGAAACGGCGCGCGAGGTGCTCGACGAGCGGCAGATGCATGCGGACCAGCCGGTTGCGCAGCTCCGCGTACTCGGGGCTGCCGTCCTGCAGGGTGCGCAGCTCGAGAAACAAGGTGCGTGCCCCGCTGCGGTCCTGCGGGTCGCGCTGGGCGCCGTGCGTCACCGGGGTGTGCTGGACGCCCTGTGCGCTCGGCGTCCGCGGCACCTCGCTCTCGGCGTGTCGCTCGTGCTCGTTCATCGTCCCGCCCGTCGCCCTTCCCCGAGCGCTCGCCTCGTCCCCCGCCGTCGACCTCGCCCGCGCCGGGGCTTCCTGGTGTCCGGGGGAGGCTCCGGGCCGCCGCCCGGCCTCGGGCGTACTCCGTGCGACACCGCCGGGCTGCCCGCCGCCCGGCGGACCGGCCTGAGCGGAGTCGTCCTCCGGATGGGGCCGGGCCTGTTCCGGGATGGCGTCGATGCCGTCGATACCGCCCGGCATCCGCTCGGCAGGCAGCCCCCGTGTGCCGCGTTCTTCGTCCCGCACCGGCCCGTCCTCGTTCCTCACGTCGGCCCGGGTCCCGCGCCGCGCTGTTTGTAGAGGCTGATCGAAACGGTTTTGTCGTCGTCCACGGCGGAGGAGACCTTGCCCGCCAGAGCGGACAGGACGGTCCACGCGAAGGTGTCACGCGAGGGAGCGTGACCGTCCGTGGTCGGCGCCGAGACCGTGACCTCGAGCGAGTCGTCGACGAGGCGGAAGACACAACTGAGCACCGAACCCGGCACGGCCTGCTGAAGCAGGATCGCGCAGGCCTCGTCGACCGCGATGCGCAGGTCCTCGATCTCGTCGAGGGTGAAGTCCAACCGGGCCGCGAGACCGGCCGTGGCCGTACGCAGCACCGACAGGTAGGCACCCGCGGCCGGCAGCCGGACTTCCACGAAGTCCTGGGTCGCGGGCTCGCCTGCGATCTGGGACACCCTCACCTCCAAGGTGGTACAAGCGTTCAGGACCGGGGTCGCCCCCGGGCAACGCGATACGTGGTTCAGCGGTGACGCTACCGCGCTCCCGACGGTCCTGTCCCCGGGACCCCGACCCGTGCTGTCACTCATAGTAAAACCACGGGCACGCTCCGTGGCTAGGGGTCTGCGGGCCCGAAAGGGAAGAGCGCGCGCCGGATTGACGTACCCAGACGTCACACGGTCGAACCGTCCGTTGCCGGAGTCCTCTCGCGTCACACCGGGACGTGCTCGACGAGATACTGGAACCAGTCTGCCACCGTGCTCATGCAGTCACGTGCTCACGTGCTCACGTGCTCACGTGCTCACGTGCTCACGTGCTCACGGGAAGGGGCGGCCGGTGACGACCGCCGCGACCGTGCTCCCGCGCGGGAACGCGTTCTCCTCGGCCAGGGAGACAAGGGCGTAAAGCAACTTGGCGACATAGACACGTTCGACGGGTACGCCGTGACGATGCTCGAAGTCCGCGGCGAACTCCTCGAGCTCCGGGGCGGTACGGGCGTAACCGCCGAAGTGGAAGCGGTCGTCCAGGCTCCAGTCGCCGCGCGGACCGCCGAACACCTCGGCCTGGAGGGCGCGTATGTCCGTGGCCAGAAAGCCGCCCTTCAATACCGGAACGCCCAACGCGCGAGTACCGGAGCCGAGTCCGGCGGCCAGCCCGGCGAGCGTCCCGCCCGTGCCGCACGCCACCGCGACGACGTCCGCCCGGCCGTCCAGCTCCTCCCCGAGCGCCCGGCAACCGCGCACGGCCAGGGGGTTGCTGCCGCCCTCGGGGACGACGTACGCGTCCTCGGCGCCCGCCGCGCGCAGCACGGCTGCCAAGGTGCTGGGCGCGGTCTTGCGGCGGTAGGTCGCCCGGTCGACGAAGTGCAGCCGCATGCCGTCGGCCGCGCACCGGGTCAGCGAGGGGTTGAGGGGGCGGTCGGCGAGCTCCTGGCCGCGCACCACGCCGACCGTGCGCAGACCGAGCAGCCGACCGGCGGCGGCGGTGGCCCGCAGATGGTTGGAGTACGCGCCGCCGAAGGTGAGCACGGTCCGGCCGGCTGCCGCCGCGAGATTCGGCGCGAGTTTGCGCCACTTGTTTCCGATCAGTTCCGGGTGGATCAGGTCGTCCCGTTTCAGCAGCAGCCGGACCCCGCGCCGCTCGAACCGCTCGTCCACGATGTCCTGCACCGGTGAGGGCAGGCGGGGGCGCAGATCCGCGAGGCCCGCGCGGTCGGCGGAGGAGGCGGCGGATGCGGGGGCGGGGGTGTCCGGGCTGGTCACCGGGCCATTGTCGCCCGGCGGGGGGAGCTGGGCACCGGGTGGGGCGGGCGCCGGCCGTCCGGGACGAGCATGGCCGAATTCCGCCGCAGTCGATCGCGCCACGGGAGAACGCGTGGCCGATGTCCTTCGTCAGTTCGAACTGCCGCTCGGGGCCGGCTTCCCGGTGCCGGGCCGCCCGGCGGCCTCGGCGGGGCTGTCGTGGCGGTGGCCGCGGCCCCGGTGACGGACGAGGTCGATCAGGGACGGGCCTCCCCACAGGCACCACAGGGCGATCACCGGATCGCAGATCGCGCAGCCCAGCGACGAGGTGGGGGCGAACGGGATGATGGGGTTGCCCTCGAGGTGGTGGACGACGTCCCACGCGGTGTGCAGCAGCCAGCCGACGCCGATGAACGTCCACGAGTCCAGGCCGCGGAACGCGACGTAGGTGATCAGTGCCGTGAAGGCGAACTCCCAGCGGCCCAGGCCGCCCCCGCTGAGGTAGGCGGCGCCCGCGCCGGCGACCATGACGGCGTTCAGCCGCCGCCGGTGCGGCTCGCGGACGAGGGACATCGGCAGGGCGTAGAGAACACCGATGCCGATGGGGGCGACGTACTGCATGGCGGGGCCTTTTCCTGGGGGGCCTGGGGTCGCTCACCACGCTAGAAGCGGGTTTGCCGCGCACCCAGGGGGCCGGGCGACAGCTTCCGACGGATTGTCGCCAGGCCGGGCCCGGCACCCCGTGCACCCGCGTACGTCCCCGGACGCCGCGTCACTTCAGCCGGTCACGGATGCGCGTTCGCATCGACGCCATCGTGAACCCGCGCGGATCCACCTTCCCGGGCTGCCACTCCAGGTGCCCGATCACCGATCGTTCGTTCCATCCGTGGTGGCGGCAGACCGCGGCGGCGGCTCTCTCGATGGCTTCCAGCTGCGCCGCGGGCCAGGGGTCGTCCCCGTCGCCCAGGTTCTCGCACTCGAAGCCGTAGAAATGCCGGTTGCCGTCGGTGTTCTGCTCGTTGTCCGCGGGGAGCGCCTTCTCCGCGATCACGGCGCGCAGCACGTCGTCGTCGCCCAGGCCCGCGTGGTTGGCCCTGCCGTAGCCGACGAGGTGGACCCGGCCGTCCTTGGTGATGACGCCGTGGCACAGCGGCCCCGGCAGGCCCTCGTAGCCCTCGCGGCACAGCTCGACGGTCCGGGCGCTGCCCCGGGTGACCGTGTGATGGATCATCACGCCGTGGACCGGGCCCCAGGAGCCCTTGTGATTGCGGTTGTGATCGCGCCAGTCGCCGACCTCGACGACTTTGAGACCCTCCGCTTTCAGAGCGCTCAGGAACGCGCTCGCGGACATGGGTGGGGCCATGGCCGCCCCTCCTTCTCGCGCCGCGACGGCCGCCGGTCGCGGCCGCCTCGTACCGGTGCTTGTACCTGAACGGAGGGAGCGCAACCAATCGCCCGATGCCCGTACGAGCCGATCCGGACAATGTCCGGTCGCCTGGCCGCCGCTGAACGGAACCCCATGAATGCCCATGGAGTTGAAGATCCATTCCCGCTCATTCGGGTAATACCGCAGCCACGTTCCGTGAGGAAGGCTCTGTCGCGGAGACCGACGCCCGGCACGGATGGGCGCCGGTCACAACTGGGAGGGCAATTCCTTATGTCGGTAGGCGAAGAGGTCCGCACGGAGCAGACCCGGCAGCAGCAGAGCCTCGGTACGGCGGCGGCGCGGAACCTGGCCACCACCACCAAGTCCGTACCGCAGATGCAGGAGATCAGCTCGCGCTGGCTGCTGCGCATGCTGCCCTGGACGGACGTGCAGGGCGGTACGTACCGGGTGAACCGGCGGTTGACGTACGCCGTCGGGGACGGACGGGTGACCTTCGTGAAGACCGGTGACCGCGTCGAGGTGATCCCGGCGGAGCTGGGCGAGCTGCCGGCCCTGCGGTCGTACGAGGACGAGGAAGTGCTCGCGGAGCTGGCCACCCGCTGCCGGCAGCGGGAGATCGGGGCCGGCCAGGTGATCACTTCGTTCGGCAGTCCGGCCGACGAGGTGTTCCTGCTGGCCCACGGCAGGGTCGAGAAGGTCGGCACCGGCCCCTACGGCGGCGACGAGTCCCTCGGAATCCTCGCCGACGGCGCCTACTTCGGCGATCAGGCACTCCTGGACGAGGGCGCCATCTGGGAGTACACCACCCGCACCCTGACCGCCTGCACCGTGCTCGTCCTGCCGCGTGACGCCGTCGAGCAGGTCGCCGAGCGGTCCGAGACGCTGCGCGAGCACCTCCGGGAGCAGCGCTCCGTCCCGAGCCGGCGCACCAACAAGTACGGCGAACGGGAGATCGACCTCGCGGCCGGCCACAGCGGGGAACCGGACATTCCGCACACCTTCGTCGACTACGAGGCCAGGCCCCGCGAGTACGAACTGAGCGTCGCCCAGACCGTGCTGCGCATCCACACGCGCGTGGCCGACCTCTACAACCAGCCCATGAACCAGACGGAGCAGCAGATCAGGCTGACCGTGGAGGCGTTGAAGGAGCGCCAGGAGCACGAACTCATCAACAACCGGGGCTTCGGCCTGCTGCACAACTGCGAGTACGACCAGCGGATCCAGCCGCACGACGGCGTACCCGCCCCCGACGACCTGGACGAACTGCTCAGCAGGCGACGCGGGACCAAGCTGCTCCTCGCCCACCCGCGCGCGATCTCCGCGTTCGGCCGCGAGCTCAACAAGCGGGGGCTCGTCCCCGAGACCATCGACATGGCCGGCAACCGCATCCCCACCTGGCGGGGTGTGCCCATCTTCCCGTGCAACAAGATCCCGGTGACGGAGGAGCGTACGACCTCCATCATCGCGCTGCGTACGGGCGAGGAGGAGCAGGGCGTCATCGGACTGCGGGCGTCCGGCCTCCCCGACGAGATCGAGCCGAGCCTGTCCGTGCGTTTCATGGGCGTCAACGAACAGGCCATCATCAAGTACCTGGTCACGGCCTACTACTCGGCTGCCGTCCTGGTGCCGGACGCGCTCGGCGTCCTGGAGAACGTCGAGATCGGTCGCTGGCGGTGACCTTCCGCGATCTTTCGGCGCGTACGCCGTGTCCCCGCCCGTTCGGGCGGGTACACCCTGGGGGTACGCGTGTGACGCCGGCGGAAGTACCACCTCCGCTCATCCTTCGAGACGGGGCCAGAGGTGAGTCCATGACGGAATCGATGATCGAGCCGAAGACGGAGAGCGAGTACCGACCCGCCGAGTGTCACGAGGCGACGATCCTGCTGGAGCGGGCGCGGGCCGAGGTCGTCCCCGTGCTGCGGGCCGCCATCGGCTCGATGCCCGGCCCGCTGCGCCGGATCGGTCTCTACCACTTCGGCTGGGAGAACGCGGACGGCACCCCGGCCGCGGGTGGGTCCGGCAAGGCCATCCGCCCCGCACTGGTGCTTGCCGCGGCCTCCGCCCTCGGCGGGCCCGCGGCCCGGGCGGCGGCGGTACGGGCAGCCGCCGCGGTGGAACTGGTCCACAACTTCACGTTGCTGCACGACGACGTGATGGACCGGGACACCACCCGGCGCCACCGGCCCACCGCATGGACCGTGTTCGGTGACGACGCCGCGATCCTCGCCGGAGACGCCCTCCACGCGCTCGCCCTGCGGCTGCTCGCCGAGGACCCGCACCCCGCGTCCCGGGCCGCGGTGGCCCGGCTGGCGGACTGCGTCGTGGAACTGTGCGCCGGACAACAGGCGGACACGGCCATGGAGGGGCGCGACCCCGGCGAGGTCACCCTCGAGGAGACCCTCGCCATGGCCGAGGCCAAGACGGGCGCACTGCTCGGCTGCGCCTGCGCGCTCGGCGCGCTGTACGCGGATGCCGCGGCGGCGGACGTGGCGGCACTGGACGCGTTCGGCCGTGAGTCGGGGCTGGCCTTCCAGCTCATCGACGACGTGATCGGCATATGGGGCGACCCTCGGCACACCGGCAAGCCCGTCGGTGCGGATCTGGCAGCCCGCAAGAAGTCCCTGCCGGTGGTCGCCGCGCTCACCTCCGGCACCCCGGCGGCGTCCGAACTCGCCGGACTGTACGGGGCTCCGCACGCGGACGAGGAGGACCTGGAGTACATCGCCCTGACCGTGGAACGGGCGGGCGGCCGCGACTGGGCGCAGGCCCAGGCGGCCGACCGCATGGCTCGGGTGATGCAGGAGCTCGCTCGTGCGGTGCCCGACCCGGAGGCGGCGGGCGGTCTGCTGGCCCTCGCCGAGTTCGTGACCCGGCGCACCGCGTAGACCGTCCGGTGGGTCCCGCACTTCCCCACGGTGTGCGGGACCCACCGGGCATGTGGCGCAGCCGGACGAGATGTCGGCAAGCGTCGGCCGTCGCCCTCCCGTTAGGCTCAACTACCGTACGGTCGAAGAGAGTTGAGGCGAAGGGGCGGACATGGGCGTGGCGATCCGGGCGGCTGGGGACGGGGACCGGGAACTGCTGGTCCGGCTTCTGGACGAGGCGTTCCAGGACGATCCTGTGAGCAGCTGGGTCTTCCCCGGCGAGGAGTACCGCCGTACGACGCACCACAGGCTGATGGCCGCCTTCACCGACATCGTGCTCGCCGAGGGACGCGTCGACGTCACGGAGGAGGGCTCGGCGTGCGCGCTGTGGCTGTCGGTGCCGGCGACCGAGCACGGCGACGGGACACCCGAGGACGACGAGGGGCCGGCCCGGGTACGCCGTGCCGTCGACCCGGAGAACGAGCGAGTGGAGATGATCGGCCGGCTGACGGCGGGCATCCACCCCTCCCGGGCGGGCCCACGAGTACCTGTGGATGATCGGTGTGACACCCGCCCGGCAGGGCGAGGGGCTCGGCACCGCGCTCATCGGCTCGGTCCTCGACCGCTGCGACCGGGAGGGGCTGCCGGTCTATCTGGAGGCGAGCAGCGTCCGCAGCCGTGTGCTGTACGAACGCCTCGGCTTCGCCCCGGCCGGCGAGCCCCTGCTCCTCCCGGACGGCCCCCACATGTGGCCGATGTGGCGCGAACCCCGCACTCGTGCGGCCGGCCCGCCCTTCGACCACGCCTGACCGCCCCGCTTCCCCTCCCTCTCCCTCTCCCTCTCCCCTCCCGAGTCAGGGACGTTCGGCCCTGGTCACCGGCCCGTGCCCCGGCTTCACTGGCCAGGGGCCGGGCCGGGGACCGGAGGCCGAGGACTGTCAGGGGCGAGATGAGTACAACGGCGCGTGACAACGGGGCGGGACACAACGGAGGGGCGGTCGGGGAGATCGCGCTGGTCGGGCACGCCGATCTCACCCCGCGCACGCTCGAGCTGGTGGAGTGCGAGCTGCGGCGGCGTCTGGAGGAGTGCTGCGCGCGGGGAGCGGCCATGGTGCGGTGCGGGGCGGGAGCGCCGCTGGCGTTCGGCCGCGCGGCGCGTGCGTCGGGCCGCCGCCTGATCGTCGTCATCCCCACGGACAACGGGGTTCCCGCCATGCCGCCCGGGCGCGACCGGATGGCCGCCGGTGAGCTGCTGAACCTCGCCGACCAGGCGCGGCTGCTGGCGTACGACCCGCATCACCGCGATTCCTGTGTCGGTGCGGACGAGCGGATGGTCGCCGCCAGCGGCCTCCTCCTGGCGGTCTGGGACGGGTCGCCGTCCAACGGCCGCGACGCCACCGCCCATCTGGTGACGTACGCCCGCGCCCGGGGCATCCCCGTCGAGATCGTCTGGCCCGCGGGCGCCGAACGCGAGGCCGTGCCTGTTGCACCTGCCGTACCGGCCACCGGGGAGCGGACCTCGCGGTGACGGAGTTCGCGCTCGAGCCGGTGCGTACCTTCACCAACGGTGTGCCGGTTCGGACGCACAGCAGGAAGCGCTGCACCACCCCCGGGCCTACCCTGGGGAGCATGGGCAGCGATGAGCCGGTCTGTCCCGCCTGCGGGCAGCCAGTGGAGATGGTCGTGCGGCGTCACAAGACGCTGGGCGTATGGGTCCCGACCTGGGTCCACGGACCGTGCGGCAACCAGGAGTGCGAGCGGTACCCGGACCGCGAGGCCGTCGCCGCCGAGCCCGCCGAGAACGCGGCCCCCACGAAGGAAGCGGGCCCGCGCTCCGAGCCCTGACGCGTACCCGTGGTCGACCGGTGACCACACGAAGACGACCGCACCCGGCCGTCAGGGCGCCGGGGTGGCGGTCTGCGGGCCGGGTGCGGCTGGAGGGCCGGGCGGCTGAAGAAGACAGCGCCGGTCAACAGGCATGACCGAAGGGTCAGGCCTTCTTCGTCTCCTGGTGATCGGCCAGGTTGGTGGCCTGCGGGGATCTTTCCTGTGGGGCGCTGACCTGCCCTTTTACCGTTGGCTGGCGATGGGGTGCGACGGGCTTGAACGGGTGTCCTGCGGACTGTGTGCGGACTGCTGTCCCGTCCGGGGGCAGACGTGGCTGATGCCGGACCGCTGGGGGCCGGAGCGCACCTCCGTTGCCCCTGGTCAACCGCTCTCAAGGGCGTGCCTGAGCGCAAGGACTGGCTTTGTCCCGGCTCGCCACCGGGCGCCGGGCACCAGGCCCCGAGGCAGGAAAGTACCTGGTCATCCGCGGCTTTCGGGCCAGCGAGCGGAGTAGTGTGAAGACACCGGGAGTTCTTCGCGCACCGGCTCCGCTGTGGGTGCCGTTTCCGGTGATCGACAAGGCCGGGCCGCCCCACGAGCCCGGGGGCAGGTCCGCGCCATGACAGTGATCATCGACCGTACGGCATCGAGCAGGCGCGCGCCGTCGCTGCCGGCCCGCCTGTCCCTGACGCCTGCGCCGGGCGGGCTGGACGGCACGTGGTGGCCTCGGTCCCGTGCCCTCTCCCGTGAACTGCCGGCCTTGACAGCCGCACTGGGCGACTTCTGGGGCCGCATCACAGGTGTCACGGTGAACCCGGACCACTGGCCCGTCATCCCGCGTTGGGTGTCCGTCGCCGGGCGCACCGTGCATGTGGGCTGGTCCACCGAGGAGCAGGATCCGCACCGGCTGACCCTTTTCTCCACCGGTGGCCGCCGGGACGTGCTGGTGGTTCCGCCGGAAACCGGTGTGGATGCCGCCGCACGGCTGATGGCCGGTGACGGTAACGATGCCCCTGGCCGGGAGGAAGCAGCAGACAGGATCGATGCCCGAAGCAGGGAAGAAGCGTGGGAGACCGACGGCGGGGCAGGGCCGCCGTCGTCCCCGCCCCGGCCCGTCGGCTCGACAGGGCGTTCACCCGCCGGTCGACGGAGGTGAGAGGACCATGACTGTCATCGCCGTGGCCGCGCTGCTCGTCCTGATCGCTGTCGGAGTCGCTCTGATCCACCGGCTCAACGCTCAGCACGACGAACGGATCGCTGCCTTCCACTACAGCGATGCTCTGCCGGGGATCGGCCGCCGGACCCGGAGGCACCGCCGGCCGACGGTGGACGCGACCGCCCCGGCACGCCCCACCGCGACAGCGCCCGCGGACGACATCGGCCTCGGCCCGACCGATGGCGGTAGAGGCCGGCATGTCACGGCGATACTGCGTGAGCGGAAGACGTACCGCGAGAAGATCATGCGGGCTCTGTACCAAGCCGCTGGGGGAAAACGGCTCCTGGGCGTCGACGGGGCGAAGCTCCGCACCGACCTCGGTATCCCTGAGCGGGACCTGGCCGCTGCCTGTACGTACCTGGCGGGCAAAGGCTGGGTCGTCGTCGACTGGGGGAGGGGCGACACGCCCGCGAGGATCACGCTGACGCACCAGGGGATCCGGCAGGTGGAGGCTGAAGAGGAAGAGCGTGACTGAGCCGCGTCCACAGAGGCGGTGCGGCCGCAGGGCGGGCGACCGGCACACGACAGACGAAGGGCGGTCGGACACCATGACCGACTCCGACACCTCCGACGCCTCCGACACTCCCAGGTTGCTGCCGAACGCCGTCCACCAGTCGGTGGGCCCCGGGACGGCCCTGCTGAGACTGGAGACGACACACGCGCGCGAGGGAATCCTGGACGGTGCCTGGTGGCCGCGGTCCCGGGACATCGGTGCCGAGCTGCCCTCGCTGGTCACCGCGCTGACCGGGCATCTCGGACCTGTCACCCGCGTCGGTCTGGACGCCAGTGCCTGGGACGAACTGCCGACACGGCTGGTGATCGACGGCCGAGTCGTGCACATCGACTCCTTCCCGGTCGGTGACGACACCGTCCTCATCACCCGAGGCGACCGGGACCATTTCTCCCTGCTGGTAGTCCCGCCGGACACGATGCCTGACGCGGCACGTGCCGCGATGGCCAGGGCCGTCCGGGCCGACAACGTCACCGGGGCCGAACAGATCCTCATCGACACGGGCAGCGACACGCCGTCTCCGCCGAACTGACACCTCCGTCGCAGACCGGATCTCCGGAAGTCGGGACGCTAGATACGGGCGAACTTCTCGGTCTGCTCGGCGAACTCCCGGGCCGTTGCGCTGCTGACCGTGGGCCGGGTGTCGCGGATCGTGGCCAGGTAGTCGTCCGTGGTGGGCAGGGTCCGGGTTCCGGTGTCGAAGGTGCGCTCGAACTGGGCCTGGGAGACAGTACGTGCCACGTGGGCGATGTCGGCGGGGGTGAACCCCTCGCTGGCGGACGAGAGTGCCGCGCTGTCGGCCTGGGCGCCCGCTCGGGCCAGGTAGCTCCTCCACAGTGCGGTCCTGGCGCGGTGGTCGGGAGGGCCGATGGGCAGCACGTAGTCGAAGCGACCGTGCCGCAGGAAGGCAGGGTCGAGGGTGGTCACGTTGTTCGTGGCGCAGACGAGCAGCCGCCCGTCCTGGGTTCGGAACCGGACGATCGCCTTGAGCAGTTCGTTGACGACGCCGACCGCGGTCGCGTCCGCACCACTGCGTTCACCGGCGACCTCCTCGACCTCGTCGATGAAGACCAGGACGTGGTCGAGCTGGGCGATCTCGTCGAAGCGCCGGCTCAGCCCGCTCGCCAGACCGTACTCGGCAGCCAGACGTGCGGGGAACAGTTCGAGAAAGGGCCAGCCCAGGCGGCCGGCGATCGCGTGCGCGAACGTGCTCTTGCCGGTCCCGGGCGGACCGAACAGCATCACCGCTCGCGGCAGTTCCACACCGTGCTGGGCGGCCAGTTCGGGATGGGCCAGCGGCAGGACCAGGCGGCGCTCGATGAGCTGCTTCTCCCTGTGCATGCCCGCGACCTTCTGCCACAGTCCTCCGGGCGGCAGCTCCGCTCCGAGCGAGGAGAGCATGCTGACCTCCTGAGGAGTCACCGGCCCGCGCTTCTCGAAGACGACCATGCCCGAGCGGGCGCCGAAGCCGCAGTTGTGCAGAGCGGCGGCACCGGTCTCGCCCTCGGGCAGGACCGCGTGCACCGCGCGGACGCCACCGGCGAAGAGCCGGTGCTCCAGGGCGGTGATCAGGTCGCTGCCCAGCCCCCGGTGCCGCCAGGCAGGTGCCATGCAGATGCGCAGGATCCATGCCCGGTCGCCCTCCACTCTGCTCACCGCGGCGCCGACCACCACCTCGTCCGCCGTGGCCACCACCGCAGGGTGGAGGGCCTGAAGGGCCGCCACGGCGTCCGAGAGCGGGAAGAGCGGTGGCTCTTCGACCGTGCTGCTCTCCGCATCGACGCGGATCACCGCTTCGAGATCGTCCTGGGAGTAGTCCCTGACACGCCACCCCGTCATCATCAGCTCCGCATGTTCGGCCGTACTCCCATCATCAGCCGATGCATGGAGTACGCGCGCGACAGGCGCCGACCGTGAGTCCGGTCAGTCGGCGCCGCGCCACTCGATGAGCAGGAGCGTCGCGTCGTCCGTCGTGATCCCGCCCCGTGCCCGTCTGAGCGTGTGGGAGAGGGAACGGGCCACGGCCCGGATCTCATACGCCGTACGTTCGATGCGGTCCACCCAGCCGATGAGCTGTTCCTCACCGAATTCCTCACCACCGGCATCGTGCTCCTCGATCAACCCGTCGGTGAAGCACATGATCCGGTCTCCGGGGTCGAGGGCCAGTTCATTGATCCGGGGCTCGTGACCGCCGAAGCCGACAGGGAGCGTCGTCGGGCCGCGGAGCCGCCGGACAACACGGTGTCCGCGGATCAGCAGGGGGGCGGGATGTCCCGCGTTGACCCACTGGACACGGCCCGTCATTGTGTCGAGCCGCATCATCTGAGCGGTCACGAAGTGGTCGGGGCCGAACTGCTCGGCGATGGCCCGGTCCATGAACGCATAGATCTCCGGCAGACCGACGCTGATCCGTCGGGCATGCCGGTAGGCACCGATGGCCACCGTGGCCATCGTGGCGGCGTCCAGGCCGTGCCCCATTGCGTCGACCATGGCCACATGCAGCACGTCACCGTTGAGGGCGTAGTCGAAGCTGTCGCCGGCCACGTCGTAGGCGGGCTCCAGCATTCCGGCCAACATGACCCGAGGCGTGGACATGGCCAGCGGCGGCAACAGCGACCACTGGATCTCCGCCGCCACACTCATCGGTTCTCTGCGCCGGACCCGGAAGAACAGATCGGTGTACCCGTGCTTGGTCACCAGCGTGTCGGCCACCAGAGCGGCGATCCTGCGCAGCAGCCGCCGGTCGGCGTCGTGGACGCCGTTCAGAGTGACGGCCATGACGCCCATCTGGTCGCCGCCGCCCAGCAGAGGCAGGTAGACCCGCACGCCGTCGGCCTGTGGAACCTCGACACGACGCGCCTCCCGAAAGGCGCGACCGGCATCGGAGCCGTCGATCGGCTGCGGGTCCCCGGCCGTCAGTCCGTCGCCCGGCAGGGGCACAAGCCACACCTGCCCGTAGTCCTGCAAGAAGATCGAGATCTCGCGGCCGCCGAGCCTGCCCACCTGCCGTGCGACGAGCGGACCGAGCAGCTGGGCGGGCAACTCGTGCCCTTGGTCCAGCAGAGTCCCCAGAAGCTCTTCCCCGAACCCCTCCGGCCGGTCCGTGCCTTCTCCACTGCCCTGCCGCTCACCGTCCGTCATCGCCGTGGCCCCGGTGGGCGCTCTGATGGCTCCGCACGAAGAAACTGTGCACACGAACTCCCGACGCAGCCTGACCGATCAGAGCAGCGTGCGACCGCCGCCCGATCCAACCGGGCCATTGCTCCGATCCCGTCGCCACGACCGGGCCACCGACCTGTGGCCGCCGACCCCGCTCTCGTTCGGCGAGGGCTGGCACAACCTCTATCACGCCGACCCCACCCGCGCCCGGCACGGCGTCGACCGCGGTCGGATCGACCTCTCCGCCGCGTTCGTCCGCCTCCTCGAACGCCTCGGCTGGGTCTGCGACGTGGGGCCAGTACGTCGATCCGCGCGCCGGACGGAGCTCGTTCGAGAAGTGCGCGAAGAAGTGGGAGGAGTCGCTCATCGCGGTCGAGACAGCCGAGCGCATCACCGACAACGCGCTGCGGCCGCACTTGGTCCCGGCGCTCGGCTCCCGAGCCATGGCGGCGATACGCCGCAACGACATACAGGTGCTGTTCGAGAGCCTGTCCGAACAGTTCGGCCCCGGCAGCGTGCGTAACGTCTACGACGCCCTCGTGCGTGTCATGAGCGCAGCCGTCGAGGACAAGGTCATCGCGTCAAGCCCGTGCCCCCGGATCAGCCTCCCGCCGATGGCGGACGAGGAGGTCACCCCGCCCACGGTCGCCCAGGTCGAGGCCATGACCCGGGTGATGCCGCCGTAATTCGCGCGGCCATCGTCACTCGCGCCGGATCAGGCTCGCGTACAGGCGAGCTGCTCGGCCTGGAGATGCCGGACGTCGACTTCGAAGCCGGCGCCGTCCGCGTCGAGCGCCGGCGGCTCCAGTCGGGGAAGGTAGGCCCGCCGAAGACCGCCAAATCCCGGCGTACGGTGCCGGTCGGCGAGATCGTTACCGACGCCCTCCCCGAGCACCTGGCCGCAAGGCCCTCCAAGGGGTGGCTGTTCACGATGGAGGAGGGCGAGTCCCTCGACTGTCGCCGTCGGAAGACGGGGTGGAACTGTGCCCGCAGGGCTCGGCAAGCGGAGGAGAACGAGGCGGCCGGACGCGAGGGGCGCAAGCCCGGCGAGCTGCCCCACATGGGGACCCACGACCTGCGGCACTACTACGCCTCCGCGCTCATCGCCGGCGGAGCGAGCGTCAAACAGGTGCAGCTGGTCCCCGGCCACGCGTCCGCCGTCATCACGCTGCGGATCTACGCGCACCTGTGGCCGGGCGAAGAAGACCGCACCCGGACCGTCATGGACGCCATGCTCGGCGGCCTGCGGACCGGGTGCGGACAGGGAGACGCTGCAACCAAGGTAATCGCAGGTCAGAGGGCATGATCGACGATCAGGCCTTCTTCGTCTCCCAGAAGATCTTGTCGATCTGGGCGATGTAGTCCAGCGCCTTCTGGCCGGTGGCCGGGTCGGTCGAGCCCTTGGCGGCCGACAGGGCCTTCAGGGTGTCGTTGACCAGCTGGTGCAGCTCCGGGTACTTCTCGAAGTGCGGGGGCTTGAAGTAGTCGCTCCACAGCACGGAGACGTGGTGCTTCGCCAGCTCGGCGCGCTGCTCCTTGATGACGGTGGCGCGGGCCTGGAAGTGCGGGTCGTCGTTGCCGGCCATCTTTTCCTGGACGGCCTTCACCGACTCGGCCTCGATGCGGGCCTGGGCAGGGTCGTACACGCCGCAGGGCAGGTCGCAGTGGGCGCTGACCTTGACCTTGGGGGCAAACAGGCGGGAAAGCATGGAGCAATCCTTCCTCGTGATCGTCTTCTCACAGGGGACATTACTCCGTGAAGGAGTGGATTCGGCGAGTGCCCCCGGGGGCCTAGGACAAAAGTCGGGGGACAGACTGAGACTGGTGGAGGAAGAACCGGGGAGGTGCCGGGTGATGCCGGAGCTGTCGCAGGATGCCGAGCGGGCGGGGGCGCCGCTGCCCTTCGGGGTGGCCGAGGTGACGGGGCCGTCCATGGTGCCCACGCTGCACCACGGGGACCGGCTCCTGGTGCATTACGGGGCCCGGATCAAGCCGGGCGACGTGGTGGTGCTGCGGCACCCGTTCCAGCAGGATCTGCTCGTGGTGAAGCGGGCCGCCGAACGGCGCGGGGGCGGCTGGTGGGTGCTGGGGGACAACACGTACGCCGGCGGTGACAGCACCGACTACGGGGTGGTGCCCGACGACCTGGTGCTCGGCCGGGTCCGTCTGCGCTACCGGCCGCGCACACCGGGTCGGCGGTCGCCGCTGGCGCTGGCGGGCTGGGCGCTGTCGGCGGTGCGGCCGGTGTTCTCCGTCCGCTCGGCCTCCAGGCGTTTGCGGGCGCGGTAGGCGGCCACGTTGGCCCGGGTGGCACAGCGGTCGGAACAGTAGCGCCGGGAGCGGTTGGTCGAGGTGTCGAGGTAGGCGTTGCGACAGGGCGGGGCCTCGCACAGACCGAGGCGGTCCACGCCGTACTCGGTGAGGTGGAAGGCGAGGCCCATCGCGGCGATGGCGGCGTAGCCGGCGGTCGCGTTGGACGGATGGTCGGCCAGGTGCATGTGCCACAGCGGACGGCCGTCGTCGTCACGGAAGTCGTGCCCGGAGATCTGCGGGCTCACCGGGAACTCCAGCAGCAGCGAGTTCAGCAGGTCGACGGAGAGTGTCTCGTCGCCGCCGTCCGCCGCCTCGAAGACCGCGCGCAGCCGGGCCCGGACCGAGCGGAACCGGGTCACGTCCGCATCGGTCGCGCGCCGCGCCGCGGACTGGTTGGCGCCGAACAGGGCGCGCACGGCCTCCACCGAGGTCAGGGTGTCCTTGCCCCGGGCCGGTTCCTCGGTGTTGACGAGGCGCACGGCGTAGTCCGAGTAATAGGCCAGTTCCACTTGTAGTCCTTACGTGGTGGCTTTATGGTCGTGTCAGCGGTTGAGTAACAGGCGATCGTGCTTACAGGGTATTACGTGACGTGGGTGAAGGAGCGGATTCATGACGGACGCGGACACCGGGACCACCACCGCCGCCGACTGGCCTGCCTGGCAGAAGAGCTGGGACCGGCAGCAGGAGTGGTACATGCCCGACCGCGAGGAGCGGCTGCGGGTCATGCTCGACATGGTGGAGGCCGTCGTCGGCACCTCCCCGCGCGTGCTGGACCTCGCGTGCGGCACGGGAACCATCACGGCCCGCCTGCTCGCCCGGTTCCCGGACGCCACCAGCACCGGCGTCGACCTGGACCCGGCGCTGCTCACCATCGCCGAGGGCACCTTCGCGGGCGACCCGCGGGTCACCTTCGTGACGGCCGACCTGAAGGACCCCGACTGGCCGACGGGGCTCCCCCACGACTCCTACGACGCCGTGCTGACCGCGACCGCCCTCCACTGGCTGCACAACGAACCCCTCGCGGATCTCTACGGACAGGTCGCCGGCCTCGTCCGTGGCGGCGGTGTCTTCATGAACGCGGACCACATGATCGACGAGACGACCCCCGGGATCAACGCGGCCGAGCGCGCCCTGCGCCACGCACGCATGGATCAGGCCAAACGGGACGGCGTCCTCGACTGGGCCGAATGGTGGCAGCTCGCCGCCGAGGACCCCGTCCTCGCCGAGCCCACCGCCCGCCGCTTCGAGATCTACGGCGAGCACGCCGACGGTGACATGCCGTCCGCGGCGTGGCACGCGCGCGTGCTGCGCGAGAAGGGGTTCGCCGAGGCCCGCCCGGTGTGGTGCTCCCCCTCGGACACCCTGCTGCTGGCGCTCAAGTGAGCCACGCGGATCCATGGCGAAGGGGCGGTACGGATCTCCGTACCGCCCCTTCGCCATGGGCCGTCGCCCCGTGCGTACCCGTGCGCGGTGTCAGAGCACCTTGGACAGGAACGACTTCGTGCGCTCGTGCTGCGGGTCGGTCAGGACGTCGCGCGGATGGCCGGACTCGACCACCACGCCGCCGTCCATGAAGACCAGGCTGTCGCCCACCTCGCGGGCGAAGCCCATCTCGTGGGTGACGACGATCATGGTCATGCCCGACTCGGCCAGGTCGCGCATGACGTCGAGGACGTCACCGACCAGCTCCGGGTCGAGCGCCGAGGTCGGCTCGTCGAACAGCATCAGCTTGGGGTCCATGGCGAGCGCCCGCGCGATCGCCACGCGCTGCTGCTGGCCGCCGGAGAGCTGGGAGGGGTAGTTCCCGGCCTTGTCGGCCAGGCCCACGCGCTCCAGCAACTGCCCCGCGCGCTCCCGGGCCTGCCCCTTGCTCACGCCCTTCACCTGCACCGGCGCCTCGATGACGTTCTCCAGCGCCGTCATGTGCGGGAACAGGTTGAAGCGCTGGAAGACCATGCCGATGTCCCGGCGCTTCAGCGCGACCTCGCTGTCCTTGAGCTCGTACAGCTTGTCGCCCTTCTGGCGGTAGCCGACCAGCTCACCGTCGACGTACAGACGCCCGGCGTTGATCTTCTCGAGGTGGTTGATACACCTCAGGAAGGTGGACTTGCCGGAGCCGGAGGGTCCGATGAGGCAGAACACCTCACCGGACTTCACCTCCAGGTCGATGCCCTGGAGGACGTCCACGGGACCGAAGGACTTGTGGACGCCCTCGGCCTTGACCATGGGAACGGAGGAATCCCGCGCGGGTGCGTCCGTCCCGCCCGGCCTGCCGGCCTTGCTCAGCTTGTCGGTCATGCCGCGCCTCCCTTCGGGCGGCCGAGGGCCAGCATGTTGGCCTTCACCTTCTGCCACGGTGTCGCCGGCAGCTGACGGAGGGAGCCGCGGGCGTAGTAACGCTCCAGGTAGTACTGGCCGACGCTGAAGACCGAGGTCAGCAGCAGGTACCAGGCCGCGGCCAGGAACAGCATCTCGACCGGGGCACCGGAGGTCTGGCCGATGTCCTGGGCGGCGCGGAACAACTCGGGGTACTGGACGACCGACACCAGCGAGGTCGTCTTCAGCATGTTGATGACCTCGTTGCCCGTGGGCGGCACGATCACGCGCATCGCCTGCGGGACGACGATGCGGCGCAGCGTCTTCGCGTGGCTCATGCCCAGCGCGTGCGACGCCTCCGTCTGGCCCTCGTCGACCGAGAGCAGGCCGGCCCGGCAGATCTCCGCCATGTACGCGGCCTCGTTGAGGCCGAGGCCGAGCAGTGCCGTCAGGAACGGGGTCATGAAGTCCGACCACTCGTCCCGGTAGACCGGCCCGAGGTTGATGTACTCGAAGACCAGGCCCAGGTTGAACCAGACGATCAGCTGTACCAGGACCGGGGTGCCGCGGAAGAACCAGATGTAGAACCACGCGATCGACGAGGTCACCGGGTTCTTCGACAGGCGCATCACGGCCAGCAGGATGCCGCCGACGATACCGATCGCCATGGCCAGCACGGTGAGCAGCAGCGTCTTGCCCACACCGCTGAGGACGCGGTCGTCGAAGAAGTAGGCCGGGATCGTGCCCCAGTCGATCTTGCCCTGGGAGAACGCGTAGATGATGGCGCCCAGCAGGGCGAGGGCGACGACGGCGGAGACGTACCGTCCGTAGTGCCGGACCGGAATGGCCTTGATGGCCTCCGGGCCGGCCGGTGGTGTGTCGGCCGGCCCTGTCGTCTTGTCGATGTCAACAGTCACGGGTGTTGCCTTTCAGTGCCGCGAGCCCGCGGTCACTTGCCGCCGTTGATGGTGGCTTCGTCGACTGAGCCCTCCGCGACGCCCCACTTGTCCATGATCTTCTTGTACTCGCCGTTCTCGATCAGCGCATTCAGCGCGGCCTTGAGCGCGTCCCGCAGCTCGGTGTTGCTCTTGGCGACCGCGATGCCGTACGGGGCGGCCTCGACCTGCTCGCCGACCAGCTCGAAGTCCTTGCCGCCACCGGAGGTCTTCACGGCGTACGCGGCGACCGGGAAGTCGGAGGAACCGGCGGTGGCGCCGCCCGAGCGCAGGCGGGTCTGGGCCTGCTGGTCGTTGTCGAAGGCCTCGATGGCGATCTTCTTGCCGGCCGGGCACTTCGCGTTCTCGGCCTTGGCGAGGTCCTCCGAGACCGTGCCGCGCTGCAGCACGACCTTCTTGCCGCACAGGTCGGACCAGGTCTTGATGCCCTGGTCGTCACCCTTCTTGGTGTAGATCGAGACACCGGCCGTGAAGTAGTCCACGAAGTCGACGCCCTCGCCGACCTTCTTGCCGGTCTCGGCGTCGATGCCCTCCTGGCGGTCCTTGGTGTCGGTCATCGCGGACATGGCGATGTCGTACCGCTTGGAGCGCAGGCCCGTGATCAGGGTGTCGAAGGTGCCGTTCTCGAACTCGAACGTCACGCCGAGCTGCTTGCCCATGGCGGCCGCGAGGTCGGGGTCGATGCCGACCACCTTGCCGGAGTCGTCCTTGAACTCGACCGGTGCGTACGCGATGTCCGAACCGACCTTGATGACGCCCTTGTCGCGGATCGACTGGGGCAGCTTGTCGGCCAGCGGGGCGGCGCTCGTCGACGCGGTGTCGCTGCTGTCCGAGCCGTTGTCCTGGGTCTGGTCACCGCAGCCGGTGATGAGCAGAGTGCCTGCGACCGCGATCGCGCCGACCGCTGCCAGTCGGGACTTGGCGGCGGGGGTACGACGGGTGGTGCGTGCGGCCATGGTGGTTCCTCCGGCGGATGAGTGGAATGCCGATGGGTTCGGCCACTGCCGATGGGGGCCGGCAGTGCCGCGGGTCGACGAGAGCACACGTCTTCGAGTGTCGCGACCTCGTGTGATTACCGCATCTTGCCATTCGGACTGCTCCGTCCAGTGGGGTCGCCATGTCAAAATCGGATAACGGGTGGCGCTCGAACCGCATTGATTCGTTCCAATACGGCCGGACGGTCTGCAGGAATACTCCGTTCCGACGGGAAGATCTCCGGCGCATGGCGTGGTATCGGTCGCCCGGCCATGGCGTTTGCCATGTCTCGAGCGTTTGTCAACCACCTGTCGGTAGATTGTCCTGAAATCAGGTGATGAACACCGGCGCCCGTATGTGATCTTTGCGTTATGGACTCGTCGCCGAAGGCGTCCGTCCGGTAAGAAGGTGCTTTACACCCCTCATCCGGGGATCCAGGGCGCGTGTGCGGCGCGCCCGTCGCGTCTGTGCCCGGCGTATCACCCCACGGGCCCTGCGCGGTCCCGCCCGCTCCTCACCCGGAGCGGCAACCCTCAGACCAAGAACGATTAAGGGGTCAACCAAGTGGCAGCGGAGATTGTCAATCCTCGCAGCGACAGCGAAAGCCAGAACGGTCATACGGAACAGGACGGCGGGGCCGAGCCCCTGGAGTCCATCGACCCGGCATTCGCGCTGCACCGCGGCGGCAAGATGGCTGTGCAGGCCACCGTGCCGCTCCGTGACAGGGACGATCTGTCCCTGGCGTACACGCCCGGCGTCGCGAAGGTGTGCAGCGCGATCGCCGAGCAGCCGGAACTCGTCCACGACTACACCTGGAAGTCCTCGGTCGTCGCCGTCGTCACCGACGGTACGGCCGTGCTGGGACTCGGTGACATCGGCCCCGAGGCCTCCCTCCCCGTGATGGAGGGCAAGGCGATCCTCTTCAAGCAGTTCGGCGGCGTGGACGCGGTTCCGCTCGCGCTGAGCACCACCGACGTGGACGAGATCGTCGAGACCGTGGTCCGGCTCGCTCCGTCCTTCGGCGGGGTGAACCTGGAGGACATCTCGGCGCCCCGGTGCTTCGAGATCGAGCGTCGGCTGCAGGAGCGGCTGGACATCCCGGTCTTCCACGACGACCAGCACGGCACGGCGATCGTGTCGCTGGCGGCGCTGCGCAACGCGGCGCGGCTGAGCGGGCGGGCGCTGGGCGATCTGCGGGCCGTGATCTCGGGCGCCGGCGCGGCCGGTGTCGCGATCGCCAAGATGCTGGTCGAGGCCGGGATCGGCGATGTCGCGGTGGCCGACCGCAAGGGCGTCGTCTCGCGCGAGCGCGACGACCTCACGCCGATCAAGCGGGAGGTGGCGGCGTTCACGAACAAGGCCGGCATCTCCGGTTCGCTGGAGACCGCGCTGGACGGGGCCGACGTCTTCATCGGCGTCTCCGGCGGCACGGTGCCGGAGTCGGCGGTGGCGTCGATGGCGAAGGGCGCCTTCGTCTTCGCCATGGCCAACCCCGAGCCCGAGGTGCACCCGGAGATCGCGCACAAGTACGCGGCGGTCGTGGCCACCGGACGGTCGGACTTCCCGAACCAGATCAACAACGTGCTGGCGTTCCCGGGGATCTTCGCGGGGGCGCTGCAGGTGCGTGCCTCGCGGATCACCGAGGGGATGAAGCTGGCGGCGGCCGAGGCGCTGGCGTCGGTGGTGGGGGACGACCTCTCCGCCGACTACGTCATTCCGTCCCCGTTCGACGAGCGGGTCGCTCCGGCGGTGACCGCGGCGGTGGCCGCGGCCGCCCGTGCGGAGGGCGTCGCCCGCCGCTGAGACGCGCGGAGCTGTGTCGGCCCCGTCCTCGGGTGGACGGGGCCGACTGCTTTTCCCGGCGGCCGGGCACACGGCGTGGGCCGGGGTGCGGGCGGGGCGCCGGGGTGCGGTGCGGCGTGCCGGCAAGAAGGTGTGTCTCACAGCGCCGCGTTGTTCCGTCAAAGGGACGGGCGGCCTATCGTCAAGGTCATGTTCGCTGTCTACGCCGCCAGAATCGACCGTGACCAGCCGCTTTCCGGTCTGGAGCTGGGAGAGCGTCCGGCTCCCGAGGCCCGTCCCGGCTGGAGCACCGTGACCGTGAAGGCCGCCTCCCTCAACCATCATGACCTGTGGTCCCTGCGGGGCGTGGGCCTCGGGGAGGACAAACTGCCCATGATCCTCGGCTGCGACGCCGCCGGGATCGACGAGGACGGCAACGAGGTCGTCCTGCACTCCGTGATCGGACAGACCGGCCACGGGGTGGGTCCGAACGAGCCCCGGTCGATCCTGACGGAGCGCTACCCCGGCACGTTCGCCGAGCAGGTCGCCGTGCCCACCTGGAACATCCTGCCCAAGCCGAAGGAACTGTCCTTCGAGGAGGCGGCCTGCCTGCCCACGGCCTGGCTGACCGCCTACCGGATGCTGTTCACCAACGCCGGGGTGCGGCCCGGTGACTCCGTCCTGGTGCAGGGGGCCGGCGGAGGCGTCGCCACCGCCGCGATCGTGCTGGGCAGGGCCGCGGGGCTGCGGGTGTTCGCCACCAGCCGGGACGAGGCGAAGCGGAAGCGGGCCGTGGAACTGGGCGCGGTGGAGGCGCTGGAGCCCGGGGCCCGGCTGCCGCAGCGGGTCGACGCGGTCATCGAGACGGTGGGGGCCGCGACCTGGTCCCACTCGGTGAAGTCGCTGCGGCCCGGCGGCACGCTGGTGATCTCCGGCGCCACCAGTGGCGACCGGCCCTCGCACGCCGAGCTCACCCGGGTCTTCTTCCTGGAACTCAAGATCGTCGGGTCGACGATGGGCACCAGGGACGAACTGGAGGACCTGCTCGCCTTCTGCGCCGCCGCCGGGGTGCGGCCCGTCATCGACGAGGTGCTGCCCATGGACCGGGCGCGGGAAGGCTTCGAGCGGATGGAGGCGGGCGGGCAGTTCGGGAAGATCGTGCTCACGGCTCCGTAGGTTCGCGGCTCTCAGGGCGCGCGGTTCCTCTCCACGGCCGGTCCGGATTCCGGACCGGCCGTAGGAACCGATCACGAGGCCACCCACGAGTCCCTGACGAGGGTCCTGTACGGGGAGGCGGGTCAGGGCTTCGGGGCGCGCAGGAGGGCTCCGATGTGGGCTGCCGCCGTGGACAGATGGCGACGGGCGTCGCGGAGCTGGTCCGGGGTGATCCCGTGGTCGCGGGTCGCGTCGCGGATGTCGTCCCGGAACCGGTCCAGCAGCCGGTCCAGGTCCCGCGCGGGGTCGCCGGTGGAGTCCGCGGCGCCCTCGTGCGCCCAGGCCGGGGTGTAGTCGGCCGGGAAGTCCTCCGGGGTCTGGGAGTACGACGGTCCGGGCGCCGGGGTGCCGCTCTCCGTACCGGTGCGGCCGAAGCCGAAGTCCTTGCCGAACTCGCCCACCTCCTTGACCAGTTCACCCAGTCCCTCGCGCAGTCCGGTCGGCCAGTCGCCGCGTGAGAAGTGGTCCTGCATCTGCTCCTGCACCCGCCGGGCGATGCGCTGCACCTCCTCCTGGGCCTGGGCGGTGGCCCGGTCCTGGGCCTCCTTGGCCTGACGGCGGGCGCGCTGAGCCTCGTCACGGGCGCGGCGGCTCTCGTCCTTGGCGCGCCGGGCCTGCTCCTTCCACTCCTGCTTGGCGCGCCGCATCTCCTCCTTGGCGGCTTGCCAGGCATCCTTCTCGCCGAGGCCCGTGAAGTCGCCGGGGCCGGGTTCGGCCTCCGTCTCCGCGTCCCGCCCCTGGCGGGCCTGGCCGGCGGCGGCCCGCATCTCGCGGCGCAGGTCGCCGGCCGCGCCGCGGACATCGGCCTGGATCTCGGCGGCGAGTTCGGCGACCGACTCCCGGATCTCCAGCTCCAGATCGGCCAGCTCACCACTGCGGTCGGCCAGTTCGGCGCGGCCGGCGTCCGTGATGGAGTACACCTTGCGGCCGCCCTCGGTGGCGTGGGTGACCAGGCCCTCCGCCTCAAGCTTGGCCAGGCGCGGGTAGACCGTGCCCGCCGACGGTGCGTACAGCCCCTGGAAGCGCTCCTCGAGGAGGCGGATCACCTCGTAGCCGTGGCGCGGGGCCTCGTCCAGCAGCTTCAGCAGGTAGAGACGGAGGCGTCCGTGAGCGAAGACGGGGGCCATGTCAGAGCACCTTCTTGTCAGTCGTGCCGTCAGCCGTTCCGTCAGCCGTGGCGTCGGCCGGTGCGTCCCACGGCTCGCTCTCCTCCTCGCGGGGCGGGCGGCGCAACAGGGCGATGGAACCGGAGACGGTGGTGGCCCGCAGCTTGCCGTTGCCCTCGCCCAGCCGGCCGGTGATCTTGTGGGCGCCCCACTGGCCGTGCACCCGCAGGCCGTCGAAGGCGTTGGAGACGGCGCCGCTCGCCGTGTTGGCCTCGACCTCCGCGTCCGCCGGATCGGGCAGTCGGATCGCGATCTCGCCGGAGACGCTGGCCAGCCGGATGTCGGTGGGACCGTCGGGAGCGAGGTCCACGATCATGGAGCCGCTGACCGAGTCCGCCCGCACGGTGGACCCGGACCCGTCGACCACGGTGAGGTCGCCGGATACCGAGTTGAACCGCAGGTCACCGGTGACGGACTGGGCCTCGACGTTCCCGGACACCGTGTCCGCGCGGACCGGGCCGGAGAGGGCGACCAGCGTCGTGTCGCCCGTGACTCCCCGGACCACCGACGGCCCTTTGACCCCGGAGACCACGGCCCCGGCACCGACCACCCCCACCTCGACCCGCGCCTGCGCCGGAACCGCCAGCGAGACCACCGCGCTGCGGTGCCGTCCCCTGCGGTCCAGCCACTTGAGGAAGTCCTTCCAGGGCAGGTCCTCGTAGGCCACCGTGAGGGTGCCGCCCTGCTGGGTGACCACCAGGGGTGGTCCCTCGATCTCGGAGACCTCCAGGCGGGCGGAACCTTCGTCCGTACCCACCACGTTCACCGTTCCGTTGACGATGCGTATGTGGAGCTCGCTCACTGGCTCGTCGAACGTGAGCTTCGCGGGCTCCGAGATGGACCTTTCGGACATGGTGGAACCTCCTGGGCCGGACTGCCTGACTGCCGGACGGCGAGGCGACGGGACGGCCGACCGGGAGTGGCGCCGGCGACGGACGCCCGGCACGCAAGAACCCCGACGCGCCATATCGCGTCTCACGTAATTCACGATATATCGCGGTCGGGGAAAGTCAAGACACTCGTTCTGGTGATCAGTCCTCATGCAGGAGGGGCGAACTGCCCTGATGTACTGCCATGTCGGCGGAACGATCCCAGGCCGGAGGCCGGGGGCGGGGCCGACCGGGAGCGGCGAGAGGAGCCGGAGCGCGGCGGGGCGCTCCGGTCGGCTCATGGCGCCCTGCGCCCGGCCCGCCCACGCCTTCACCCACCCGCGCTGCTGAAGCCCCCTGCGCGGCTGAAAGCCCGCCCGCGCGACTGGAATGCCTGCTACTCGTCGTCCTCGTCGTCGTCCAGCCGGGCCAGCCAGGTCGCCAGGCGCTCCACCGGCACCTCGAAGTCGGGGTTGAGGTCGACGAACGTCCGCAGCTGCTCGGCGAGCCACTCGAAGGTGACCTCCTCCTCGCCGCGCCGCTTCTCCAGTTCCTCGATGCCACGGTCCGTGAAGTACATGAGGACAAGGATATGTGTGCGCAAACGGGCCGGGCCGCACCCCCCGAAGAGGGGTGCGGCCCGGCCGGGAACGACCCGTGACGGCGTCGGTCAGGCGTCGAACACCTCACGCACCAGCTGCTCCTGCTCGGCCTGGTGCCGCTTCGCGGAACCGACGGCCGGGGACGAGCCGTGCGGACGCGAGATGCGGCGCAGACGCTCGTCGTGCGGGACGTCGGCGCCGACGGCCAGGTCGAGGTGGTCGATCAGGTTGAGCGCGATGAACGGCCAGGCACCCTGGTTCGCCGGCTCCTCCTGGGCCCACAGGTACTTCTCGGCGTTCGGGTACTTCTTGATCTCCGCCTGGAGCTCGGTACCCGGCAGCGGGTACAGGCGCTCGAGGCGGATGATCGCCGTGTCCGTGATGCCGCGCTTCTGCCGCTCGGCGTCCAGGTCGTAGTAGACCTTGCCGGCGGTGAAGACGACCTTCCTGACCGCGGCCGGGTCGACCGAGTCGTCGCCGATGACCGGGCGGAACTGGCCCGTGGTGAACTCCTCCGCCTTCGAGGCCGCCGCCTTCAGGCGCAGCATCGACTTCGGAGTGAAGACGACCAGCGGCTTGTGGTGCGGGTTGTGCACCTGCCACCGCAGGAGGTGGAAGTAGTTCGACGGGAGGGTCGGCATCGCGACCGTCATGTTGTTCTGCGCGCAGAGCTGCAGGAACCGCTCCGGGCGGCCCGAGGAGTGGTCCGGGCCCTGACCCTCGTAGCCGTGCGGCAGGAGCAGGGTCACACCGGAGGTCTGGTTCCACTTCTGCTCGGCCGACGAGATGAACTCGTCCACGACCGTCTGCGCGCCGTTGACGAAGTCGCCGAACTGCGCCTCCCACATCACGAGTGCGTCGGGGCGGGCCAGCGAGTAGCCGTACTCGAAGCCCATCACCGCGTACTCGGAGAGCAGGGAGTTGTAGACGTTGTACCGGGCCTGGTCCTCGGACAGGTACAGCAGCGGCGTGAACTCGGCACCCGTCTCGCGGTCGATGACGACCGCGTGGCGCTGGCCGAAGGTGCCGCGCTGCGAGTCCTGGCCGGAGAGCCGGACCGGGACGCCCTCCAGGAGCAGCGAGCCGACCGCGAGGGTCTCGCCCATGCCCCAGTCGATCGTGCCGTCCTCGACCATCGCCGCCCGGCGCTGCAGCTGCGGCAGCAGACGCGGGTGGATGGTGACGTGGTCGGGGATGTTGACCTGCGACTCGGCGATCCGCTTGACGACCTCGGAGGTGACCGCCGTGTTCACCGCCACCGGGAACTGGGCCTGCGGCTCCGAGGGCTCGACGGCCGACGGCTGGGACGCCGCCTCGCGGACCTCGGTGAAGACCTTCTCCAGCTGGCCCTGGTAGTCCTGCAGCGCCTGCTCGGCCTCTTCCAGGGTGATGTCACCGCGACCGATGAGGGACTCGGTGTACAGCTTGCGCACCGAGCGCTTCTTGTCGATCAGGTCGTACATCAGCGGCTGCGTGAAGGCCGGGTTGTCCGACTCGTTGTGACCGCGGCGGCGGTAGCAGATGAGGTCGATCACCACGTCCTTGTTGAACGCCTGGCGGAACTCGAAGGCCAGCCGCGCGACGCGGACCACGGCCTCCGGGTCGTCGCCGTTCACGTGGAAGATCGGGGCCTCGATCATGCGGGCCACGTCCGTCGCGTACATCGACGAGCGCGAGGACTCGGGAGCGGCGGTGAAGCCGACCTGGTTGTTGATGACCACGTGGACCGTGCCGCCGGTGCGGTAGCCCCGCAGCTGCGACATGTTCAGGGTCTCGGCCACCACGCCCTGGCCCGCGAAGGCCGCGTCGCCGTGGATCACCACCGGCAGGACGGTGAAGTCCGTGCCGCCCTTGCCGATGATGTCCTGCTTGGCGCGCACGACGCCTTCCAGGACCGGGTCCACCGCTTCCAGGTGCGAGGGGTTGGCGACCAGGGAGACCCTGATCTGCTCGCCGTCGAGACCGGTGAAGGTGCCCTCGGCGCCCAGGTGGTACTTCACGTCGCCGGAGCCGTGCATCGACTTCGGGTCGAGGTTGCCCTCGAACTCGCGGAAGATCTGCGCGTACGACTTGCCCACGACGTTGGCCAGCACGTTCAGCCGGCCGCGGTGGGCCATGCCGATGACGACCTCGTCGAGACGGGACTCGGCGGCCGAGTCCAGAACGGCGTCCAGCAGCGGGATGACGGACTCGCCGCCCTCCAGGGAGAAGCGCTTCTGGCCGACGTACTTGGTCTGCAGGAAGGTTTCGAACGCCTCCGCGGCGTTCAGCCGGCGCAGGATGCGCAGCTGCTCCTCGCGCTCCAGGTTGGAGTGCGTGCGCTCCACGCGGTCCTGGATCCACTTGCGCTGCTTCGGGTCCTGGATGTGCATGAACTCGATGCCGGTGGTGCGGCAGTACGAGTCGCGCAGCACACCCAGGATGTCGCGCAGCTTCATCAGGGTCTTGCCCGAGAAACCGCCGACCGCGAACTCGCGCTCCAGGTCCCAGAGGGTGAGCCCGTGCTCGGTGATGTCCAGGTCGGGGTGCTTGCGCTGGCGGTACTCCAGCGGGTCGGTGTCGGCCATGACGTGGCCGCGGACCCGGTAGGAGTGGATCAGCTCGAAGACGCGGGCGGCCTTCGTGACGTCGTCGTCGTGGGAGGCGTCGATGTCCTTGAGCCAGCGGACCGGCTCGTAGGGGATGCGCAGCGCCTCGAAGATCTCGTCGTAGAAGTCCTTCTCGCCGAGCAGGAGGTTCGCGACCGCGCGCAGGAACTCGCCGGAGGCGGCACCCTGGATCACCCGGTGGTCGTAGGTCGACGTGAGCGTCATGACCTTCGAGATGCCGAGCTTGTTGAGGGTGTCCTGGCTGGTGCCCTGGAACTCCGCCGGGTAGTCCATGGAGCCGACGCCCATGATCACCGACTGGTTGGGCATCAGGCGCGGCACGGAGTGGACGGTGCCGAGGCCGCCGGGGTTGGTCAGCGAGACGGTGACACCGGTGAAGTCGGCCATCGTCAGCTTGTTCTCGCGGGCGCGACGGACGATGTCCTCGTAGGCCTGCCAGAACTCGAAGAAGTTCAGCGTCTCGGCCTTCTCGATGCCCGCGACGACCAGCTGGCGGTCGCCGTTCGGCTTGACCAGGTCGATGGCGAGGCCGAACTTGATGTGCTCCGGCTTCACCAGGGTGGGCTTGCCGTCCACCTTCGCGTAGTGCCAGTTCATCGACGGCATCGCCTTGATGGCCTGGACCATCGCGTAGCCGATGAGGTGCGTGAAGGAGATCTTCCCGCCGCGGGCACGCTTGAGGTGGTTGTTGATGACGATGCGGTTGTCGAACAGGAGCTTCACCGGGAGTGCGCGCACGGACGTGGCCGTGGGCACCTCCAGCGAGGCGTCCATGTTCTTCGCGACGGCCGCGGACGGACCGCGCAGCGTCACCTGCTCGGGGCCCTGCTTGGCCTCGTCGGCGGGCTGCGCCTTGGCGGCCGGGGCCTTCGCTGCGGCGGGCTTGGCGGGGGCGGCCTGGGCGGGGGCCGGGGCGGCCTTCGCCGGAGCGGGCACCTGCGCCGGGGCCTTGGCGGCCGGTGCCGCGGCGGCGGGCTGCGGGGCGGAGGGCGGCGCGGGGGCGGGCGCGGGCGTGGCGGCGGGCTGGGCCGGAGTGGCCGGCGGAGCCGTCGTCGTGCCCGCGGTCCCCGTGGACGCGTTGCTCACCGGAGCAGAAGCCTGGGGCGCCCCCGGCTTGTAGTCGGCGAAGAAGTCCCACCAGGCCCGGTCGACCGAGTTCGGGTCCTGGAGGTACTGCTGGTAGATCTCGTCGACGAGCCATTCGTTGGCACCGAAGGCCGCAGCGGGGTTCTTGCCCGCTTGGTCGGTGTCGGTCGAGATGCTCGAGTTACTGGGGGACTGTGGCGACACGGCGTCAACCGCCCTCTTCCGCTTCACAAGATGATGGACAGCGGAAATTAAGGCTACGCCTCCAAGAGCGGGAAGGTCAGGTCGGGCCCGTTCAACGTCGCGTAAGTCACATCTCGGAGGGCGTTTCGGCGTGGGAAATGGCGGGAAACAAGCCTGGTTCCGCTTCTTCGGGCTGCGTCGGGCATGGGTCGGTCACGGCCCGGCGCACTCGCGACCCGGGTCTTTGCCTGATCACACGTGTCCGCCAGGGCGAACACGTGTGGATCTTGCGACTCGGCTTCGAACCTTACGTCAACCTGACACGGGAGACGCTCCCGGAAGAGTGATAAGGATCCGGCAACCACGCTCGGATTCGGCCACCCCGATCCGTCCGCCGTGGAGATCGACGGCCCAGCGGGCGATCGCCAGACCGAGACCGGTGCCGCCGTCGCTGCCCGGGCCGTGCGGCAGATTCACGCTGCCGCGGTTGAATCGCTCGAAGACGCGGTGCCATTCGGTCCGCGGAATGCCGGGTCCCTCGTCCAGGATTTCCAGCCGCAGCGAATCCGGCTGCGTTCCGGGCCGCGCCCTGACCGTCACATGGCCGTGCGGCGGACTGTGCTTGACCGCGTTGTCGATGAGGTTGGCGACCACCTGGTGGATGCGCTCCGGGTCGACGTGCGCGGTGAGCTCCGGCGGCGAGACGTCGAGGCGCAGATAGACGTCCGTACGGGTGTGGCTGCCGGAGCCGGTGGCCATGCCCGCACGCGCGGAGGCGACCATGTTGGCTTCCTTGAGCACGCCGGACAGATACGGCCACACCTCGAAGCGCTGCCGCTTCAGCGGGACGACACCGTTGTCCAGGCGGGACAGGTCGAGCAGCGTCTCCACCAGCCGGCCGAGCCGTTCGGTCTGCTTCAGCGCCGTGCGCATCGTCTCGGGGTCGGCCTCGGTGACGCCGTCGACGATGTTCTCCAGCACCGCGCGCAGCCCCGCGATCGGGG
The DNA here is from genome assembly GCF_054061295.1 of Streptomyces sp. TE5632. Classification (NCBI taxonomy): domain Bacteria; kingdom Bacillati; phylum Actinomycetota; class Actinomycetes; order Kitasatosporales; family Streptomycetaceae; genus Streptomyces; species Streptomyces sp. TE5632. The sequence goes on from NZ_JBSSEA010000003.1 coordinate 3,855,736, forward strand.
TGCGCAGCTCGTGCGAGACGTTGGCCACCAGTTCCTTGCGCTGATGGTCCTGGGCCTCCAGCTCGTCGGCCATGACGTTGATGGTCTGGGCCAGGTCGCCCAGCTCGTCCCGGCGGTTCTCCCGCACCCGGCGGGTGTAGTCGCCGTGCGAGATGGACCGGGCCACGGCGTTCATGTCGTCCAGCGGCGCGGTGAGCGAGTGCGCCACGAACTGCGTGATGAGCAGTGTGGCGATCATCGAGAAGACCGTGATGAAGCGCAGCTCGGTCTTGGTGTGCACCGCGATCATGGAGAGACCGGTGGTGATCAGCACCGAGATGACGACCAGCGCGCCCAGCTTGGTCTTGATCGAGAACGGGCGGACACCGCCCCAGGGACCGCGGTCCCCGGGGCCTCTCCGTGTGGCCGGCCGGTCGCTCACGGCGTCGGCGTCTCCAGGGCGTAGCCCACGCCGTGCACGGTGCGGATGCGCTCGGCGCCGATCTTCCGGCGCAGCGCCTTGATGTGGCTGTCGACGGTACGGGTGCCGGAGGCGTCCGCCCAGTCCCAGACCTCGGCCAGCAACTGCTCCCGGGAGAGCACCGCGCGGGGCGTGTTCGCCAGGCACACCAGCAGGTCGAACTCGGTGGGCGTCAGGTGGACGTCCTCACTGCGCACCCGCACCCTGCGCTGCGCGTGGTCGATCTCCAGCTCGCCCAGGCGCAGGATGCCGCTGCGCGGTGTGGTGGCGGCCAGGGCCGCCCGCTCCATGCGGCGCAGCAGTACGTGCACGCGGGCCGCCAGTTCCCGCATGGAGAACGGCTTGGTCATGTAGTCGTCGGCGCCGACGCCCAGCCCGACCAGCATGTCGGTCTCGTCGTCGCGCGCGGTCAGCATCATGACCGGCACCGGCCGCTGGGCCTGCACGCGCCGGCAGACCTCCAGGCCGTCGAAGCCCGGCAGCATGATGTCGAGGATCAACAGGTCGGGCTGCCACGCCTCCGCCGTGTCGACGGCGGACGGACCGTCGCCCGCCGTCTGCACCAGGAATCCCTCGGCACGAAGGCGGGTCGCGATGGCGTCCACGATCGTCGCGTCGTCCTCGACCACCAGGACCCGGCGTTGTGCGCCCGGAGTGGCCGCCGCCGTGCCGTTGTGGGAGGTGTGTGTCTGCTCCATCGCCCGCCCCTGAAGTGTGCTTTCCGGAATCCGTGGGGTGATCCGTCCCTGCGCATGACTGCGATTGACGCTTGAATGATCGGCGCCAAGGCAGCAGCGTACGGGGAGTCATCGCGCCTTTGCTATCCAGGGCGGACGCCGAGGTGCACGACGTCCGGAACGCCCCGGGCAACCGGGACCTCTTCGGTACGCACCTGCTGGAACCCGGCATTACGCAAGGTTTCTTCGAAATCCGGAGACGGCTTGGCCGACCACACCGCGAGCACCCCGCCGGGGTTCAACACCCTTGCGCAGGCCAGGAGTCCGGTGGGGGAGTAGAGCCCCTCATTGCCCTCGGTGACGATCCAGTCGGGCCCGTTGTCGATGTCGAGGCAGAGCGCGTCGAATGTGTCGGAAGTCTCATTGACGTACGCCACCAGGTCGGTCTCGACGATCGCCGTGCGGGGATCGGCGAGGGCGGGGGCGGAGACCGGGGCGAACGGAGGCAGCGGGCCCGCGCGGTGCCAGTCGATGACGGCGGGTTCGCGCTCCACCACGGTGATGCGCCCCCAGCGGGGCCGGGCGGCGGCGTGGGCGAGCGAGAAACCGACGCCGAGCCCGCCGATGAGGACGTGCGGGCCCGGCCGCGGACCGTGTCCCGCGCGGGTGTCGGCGGCGTCGAGTGCGGCCAGGGCGGCGTCGATCAGCCGTCGCTCCGAACGGCCGTCGGAGGTGTCCATCAAAAAGCAGCCGTTCGCGATGATCTGCAGCAGGCTGCCGTGCCGGCGGAGCACCACCTCCCCGTACGGGCCCTCGCGGCGGTCCAGGACTTCGGGAATGTCGTACGGGGTGGTCATGCGTTCATCCTGGCAGCACTTTCCGTTCGGCGGACCTGCGGGCCGGTGTCGTGCGGGAGTTCCTTCCGTCGCCCTCGCGAGTGATCGCTGAGAGCGAACGCGACCTGGGGAACATTCGGCGGTTCACGAGCATTGAGTCGATGAAGCTCAACTTGACTGCCTAAGGGGAGATCATGGCTGCTGAGTCCACATCGCTCGCCCTGCCTGTACTGCCGCTCGACGACGAGGTCGTGCTGCCCGGGATGGTGGTTCCGCTGGACCTGAGCGACTCCGAGGTGCGCGCCGCGGTGGAGGCCGCCCAGGCCGCCGCCGCGTCCGCGCCGGGCAAGCCCCGGGTCCTGCTGGTGCCGCGTCTCGACGGGACCTACGCCGGTACCGGCGTCCTGGGCACGGTCGAGCAGGTCGGCAGGCTGGCCGACGGCGACCCGGGCGCCCTGATCCGGGGCCGCGGCCGCGTGCGGATCGGCGCCGGGACCACCGGGCCGGGCGCGGCGCTGTGGGTGGAGGGCACCCGGATCGAGGAGACCGTGCCGGAGCCCCTGCCCGGACAGGTCGGCGAACTGGTCACGGAGTACAAGGCGCTCGCCACCGCCTGGCTGCGCAAGCGCGGCGCCTGGCAGGTCGTCGACCGGGTCCAGGCCATCGACGACGTCGCCGCCCTCGCCGACAACTCCGGTTACTCGCCCTTCCTGACCGTCGAACAGAAGGTGGCGCTGCTGGAGACCGCCGACCCGGTGGCCCGGCTGAAGCTCGCCACCCAGCAGCTCCGCGACCACCTCGCCGAGCAGGACGTCGCCGAGTCCATCGCCAAGGACGTCCAGGACGGCGTCGACAAGCAGCAGCGCGAGTTCCTGCTGCGGCGCCAGCTGGAGGCCGTACGCAAGGAACTGCGCGAGCTGAACGGAGAGGACGGCAAGGACTCCGCCGAGGAGTCCGACGACTACCGGGCCCGCGTCGAGGCCGCCGACCTGCCGGAGAAGGTGCGCGAGGCCGCCCTCAAGGAGGTCGACAAGCTGGAGCGCTCCTCCGACCAGTCGCCCGAGGGATCGTGGATCCGCACCTGGCTCGACACGGTCCTGGAGATGCCGTGGAACGAGCGAACCGATGACAGCGCTTCCGAGTACGACATCCGGGGCGCCCGGGCCGTGCTCGACGCCGAGCACGCGGGCCTGGAGGACGTGAAGGAGCGCATCACCGAGTACCTGGCGGTGCGCAAGCGGCGCGCCGAGCGCGGACTCGGCGTGGTCGGGGGCCGCCGCGGCGGTGCCGTGCTCGCCCTGGTGGGGCCGCCCGGCGTCGGCAAGACGAGCCTCGGCGAATCCGTCGCCCACGCGATGGGCCGGAAGTTCGTCCGGGTCGCCCTCGGCGGTGTCCGCGACGAGGCCGAGATCCGCGGCCACCGGCGTACGTACGTCGGCGCGCTGCCCGGCCGGATCGTGCGGGCGGTCAAGGAGGCCGGGTCGATGAACCCGGTGGTGCTGCTCGACGAGATCGACAAGGTGGGCTCGGACTTCCGGGGCGACCCGTCCGCCGCCCTCCTCGAAGTGCTGGACCCGGCGCAGAACCACACCTTCCGGGACCACTACCTGGAGGTCGAGCTGGACCTCTCGGACGTCGTGTTCCTCGCCACCGCCAACGTCCTGGAGGCCATTCCGGAGGCGCTGGCGGACCGGATGGAGATCGTCCGTCTGGACGGCTACACGGAGGACGAGAAGGTCGTCATCGCACGCGACCACCTGCTCCCGCGCCAGCTGGAGCGGGCCGGGCTCGCCGCGGACGAGGTCGACCTCGACGACGGCGCGCTGCGCAAGCTGGCCGGCGAGTACACCCGTGAGGCGGGCGTACGCACCCTGGAGCGGTCCATCGCGCGGCTGCTGCGCAAGGTCGCGGCCCAGCACGAACTGGGCGAGCGGGAGCTGCCGTTCACCGTCACGGAAGGGGATCTGCGAGGACTGATCGGCCGGCCGCACCACGTGCCCGAGTCCGCCCAGGACCCGGCCGAGCGCCGTACCGCCGTCCCCGGTGTCGCCACCGGGCTGGCGGTGACCGGCGCCGGCGGTGACGTCCTCTATGTGGAGGCGTCCCTGGCCGACCCGGAGACGGGCGCCGCCGGACTGACCCTGACCGGACAGCTGGGTGACGTGATGAAGGAGTCGGCGCAGATCGCGCTGAGCTTCCTGCGGTCGCACGGCGCCGAGCTGGAGCTGCCGGTGGCCGACCTGAAGGAACGGGGCGCGCACATCCACTTCCCGGCGGGTGCGGTGCCCAAGGACGGCCCCAGCGCCGGTGTCACGATGACCACCGCGCTGGCCTCGCTGCTCTCCGGGCGCCTGGTCCGCACGGATGTGGCGATGACCGGTGAGGTCTCGCTGACCGGGCGGGTGCTGCCGGTCGGCGGGGTGAAGCAGAAGCTGCTCGCCGCGCACCGGGCGGGGATCACCACCGTGATCATCCCCAAGCGCAACGAGCCCGACCTGGACGACGTCCCCGCCGAGGTGCTGGACGGGCTCGACGTCCACGCCGTCACCGACGTCCGCCAGGTCCTGGAGCTGGCGCTCGCGCCGGCGACGAACGGTGCGGCGCCGGAGGTTCCGGTGGCGGCTTGATCGCCGTCCGCCACCGGAAGGGCGGCGGCCCGGGTCCCGGGAGGGAGGCCCGGGCCGTCACCGGGCGGGGCGAGGGCAAAGGCGCGAGGCGGCGTCAGCCGAGCGCCAGCGCCCGCACCCGGTCGACCGTGCCGTTGAAGAGGTCGTGGTCCCCCACCGTCGGCCCGGTCGAGGTGTACTGCCACATCGTGTAGAAGTCCCAGCCCGCGGGCAGCTCACCCGCGGTGGAGGCGTACCGGGCGATCCACAGGGGATTGTCGGCGGCGAACCCGGCGTGGTTCCCGGTGCACTGCTTCCACCAGCTGGTCGCCGTGTAGATCACGGCGTGCCGGCCGGTGCGCTCCCGGTACTGGTCCAGGAAGTCGCCGATCCAGCTCACCATGGCGCTCTGCGACTTGCCGTAGCAGGCGTCCCCGTAGGGGTTCCACTCGATGTCGAGCACGCCCGGCAGTGTCATGCCGTCGCGTGACCAGGCGCCGCCGTGGTCGACGAAGTAGTCGGCCTGGGCGGCGCCGCTCGTCCTGTCGGGGGTCGCGAAGTGGTACGCGCCGCGGATCATGCCGATGTCGTACGAACCGTTGTACTGCTGCGTGTAATAGGGGTTCGTGTAGTACGTCCCCTCCGTGGCCTTCGCGTAGGCCCATTTGACCCCGCTGTCCCAGAGGGTCGACCAGGGCACGTCGCCCTGGTGGCTGGAGACGTCCACGCCCTCCGTCCAGGCGGTGCGGCTGGCGGGCGTGCCGTCCCGGCCGTCATGGGCGACGACGCCCATGCCCATGTGGGCGGAGCCGCGCGGTGGGACGTCGGGGGCGGCCGCCGTGGCCGCGGGTGTCGTGCGGGGAAGCGAGAGGATCGCGAGCAGGACCGCCGCGACGGTCGTGAACGCGCGTAGACGGGTGAAGCCGAATCTGTGCACGGGCATGACGTGTCTCCGAGGAACTTGGTGCGGGACCCTTGAGAAGAGGAAGCAAGGGAGGCGACGCACGCGGACCGCGACGTGAGCCCCGGGGGCGCCCAGGGCTCCCCGGGGATTCGGAAACCGCCGCCGGGCCGCGTCTGCGAAATACTTGCGGAGCCGCAGCGGCGTCGCCACTTGGCGGGAACACGGACGACCGGGAAAACCGAGGCAGGAACTGACGTGCACGAAGGCGGAAACGGCGGCGCAGAGGACACCTTGTCCGAGGCGCCCGCAAGCGGTGTGGAACAGCCTGGATTCCTCGCTCTGGAACGGGAGTTGACGGTGCTGCTGCGTCGCGCCAGGGCCAGCCAGGGCGAGATGTCCCGCGAGGTCCATCCGGACCTGGAACCGTCCGCGTACGGTCTGCTCGTCCGTCTGGATGAGTGCGGCAAGCAGCGGGCCACCGAACTCGCCGCCTACATCGGCGTCGGCAAGGCGACGATGTCGCGTCAGCTGCACGCCCTGGAGGAGCTCGGGCTCGTCACCCGCGAGCCGGACCCGGCCGACGGCCGCGCCTGGCTGGTCGCCCTCACCCCGGAGGGCCGGGACCGGGTGAGCAGGGTCCGCGAGGCCCGCCGCGCGCGCTACGCCCGCCGCCTCGCCGACTGGGACACCGGCGAGGTCACGGAACTCGCCCGGCTGCTGCACCAGCTGAACCGCGGGACGGACAGGTGACCGGAGCGCCGTTCGAGGCAACTCGGCGCCGTCCTGGGGATGTAGGGCATCGTTCGGAGTAATCCGAGTAATCCGAGTAATCCGAGTAATCCGAGTAATCCGAGTAAGCGGAGTAAGCGGAGCAGTCGGAGCAAGCGGGGCGCTGTTCAGGGGAAGCGGGACGCCGTTCGGCGTACCGGAGTGATCGAGCCCGGCGGCGTACGGGGGAATCCGGCGGCGTACGGGTGAACGGGACGGCGACGGGTGAGCGGGGTGGTGTACGGGTGGTCAGAACTCCACGTACACCACCGTCGCGTCGTCGTGCGTCTTGCTCCGGCCCAGCATCACCCGGTCCGTGTCCGCCCGCTCCAGAGCCCGTACGCGATCCACCAGCGCCCGCGGCCCCTCCTTGCGGACGAGGGCGAGACACTCCGTCCAGTCGCCCTCGCGGAACTTCTCCACCCAGCGCGCGGCCCCGTCCGTCAGCGCGGCCAGGGCGTGCACCTCGGCACGCGGAAGGGTGCCGGTGACCGCGCGCGCCGCGACCGACGGATCGGCGGCCGCGGTGAAGAAGCCGCCCTCCTTGTTCCGCACCGTGGCGTCCACCAGTGCGTCCGTGGCCAGAGCCGAGCGGGGCAGCAGGGCCAGCCGGTCGTCCAGCAGCGGGGTGACCACCCCGTCGGGGGACTCGACGAGCAGGACCGAGTCGGACAGCACCAGGTACTCGACGGACTCCGGTGACCAGCGGGCCAGCACCACCGTCGCCTGCGGAGTGCGCGGGTGAGAAAGGTCACAGGTTTCGGCGTGCGCGTCAGCGGTACGCGCAAGGGCCCGGGACAGCAGGTCGACCAGGGGGACATCCGGGAGTGAAACGGTCAGTTCGGCGAGTGCCCCGCCGAGCCGTGCGGTGAACCAGGGGACGGAGTGCCGGCAGCCCGCCCCGTCCCGCGGCGGCGTGACGCCGTCCAGCACGACCAGTGAACCGCCCTGTCCGGAGGCCGGAAGTCCGACACTGGCGAAGTCCTCGTTGGGGTGGTCCGCATCGCCGGGCTCCGAGGCGAGTTCAGTACGCATTCTTCTAGTCTGCACGAGGCCTCCACGAGGACCGCCGGAGGCCGGACGGGTTCGCCGATTTCCCAGGACCGTGCAGGTCAGGAGCCGAGTTTGGGTGGGAATGCCGTGCTCCGGGCGCGCGTGGCGGCGAATACTGCCATTGGCCGCCGCAGACGTCCAACCGGCCCGCCGCGCACGGCCGCCGCGTGGCGTGGCGGGACTTGCCCCTCAACTCGCCTCCGATGTTCACTCCTTCGAGTGGCGGGTCAGGTGATGCGTATCCAGCGCCCAGAGGCGCTGGGAGGGTCGGGAGGCGCTGGGGGCGTCTCACGGGCCCAGCGCGGTCGACAGTCCGGGCAGGACGCAGGTGCCTGTCACGAGCAGGGCGTAGACGCCTGTTGACGGATCGTCACCCGGACCCACGGGTACACGAGTCAGGAATGCGAGCACCGGTGCAGAAGACGCGGCCTCGTCGCACAGGCAAGCAGACGGCCCCCACGGGGGACGCCGACCAGAAGCCCACCGTCGGCAAGGGCCGCCCCACCCATGTGCGCAATCGGCTCATCGTGGCCGTCGCGGTGGTGGCCGCCGCGATCGCGGGCGCCGGAACACCGTCCGTGCTGGCGGCCTCCGGGCAACTGAACGACTCCCAGAACCTGGTGACCCTCGCCGAGCGGACCCAGGACTCCCTGACGCTCGCGCACTCCCTCGCCGACGAACGGGACGAGGTCACGTCCTACATCGCGGCCGGCCGCCCCAAGTCCAAGGCACCCGCCGAACAGGACAGCGCCCGCGTCGACCGGCAGGTCGAGGAGCTGCGCGCCGACACCGGCACCCCCCAAGCGATGCGCGACGACCTCGACGCCATCGCGGCCGTGCGCAGGGCGGCGCTCACCGGCAAGAGCAGCGCGCTCGAGGCGCACCAGGCGTACTCCACCGCCATCACCCAGCTGCACCGGCTCGCCGAGCAGCTCGCGGAGCGGACCCCGCCCCGTGCGGGCTCCGGAGCCCACGCGCTCGCCGAACTGGACTCCGCCGTCCAGCAGGCAGCCGCCACCCGCGGGCTGCTGCTCGCCGCACTCAACGTGCCGAGCACCACCCAGACCGTCATCGACCCGATCACCGGTCTGCCCACCACGTCCACCGCCTCCTCGGACGCCGACACCGAGCGGCGCGACGAGCTGACCACCGCGGCCCTCCAGGCCCGCCTGCGCTCCGACGCCGCCCTCGCCGACTTCCGTGACACGGCGCCCAGGGCGGCCCGCGCGTCCTACGACTCCACGGTGACCGGACCCGAGGTCGACTCCGCCGAGAAGTACCTCGCGAGCCTCACCGACCAGCCGTCCCTCTCCGACGACGAACTCGCCACCGACGCCAAGAAGCTGGAGGCCGCGCTCACCGCCCGCGTCGAGACGATGCGCGGAGTGGAGTCCGCCCTCTTCGAGAAGCGCACCAAGGACCTCGCCCAGCTGCGCGACGACGACGTCACCGCGCTGGAGATCCACGTCGCCGTCCTCGGCGCCCTCATGCTGCTCGCGGTCGGCGTCGCCACCGCCATGGCCCGCACCCTCACCCGCCCGCTGTCCGTGCTGCGCCGCGGTTCGGCCCGCCTCGCCGGGGCCGAGGACCCGAGCGTCGAAGAGCCGGTCACCTTCACCGGACGCAACGACGAGTTCGCCCAGGTCGTCCGCTCCGTCAACGCCCTGCACGCGCACGCCGCGCAGCTCACCACGCGGATCGCCACCCTCGAGGCCGACCGCAAGCACCTCGTCGCGCAGCGGCAGCTGATGGCCGACGCCCGCGAGGAGCTGCGCACCGAGCTCACCGAGTCCGCCGCCCGTCTGGAGCAGCTGCGCACCAGCATCGGCGGCACCTTCGTCAGCCTGGCGCTGCGCACCCTCGGCCTGGTCGAACGGCAACTCGGTGTCATCGAGGGCCTGGAGGAGCGCGAGGACGACCCGGACCGCCTGGCCACCCTGTTCAAGCTCGACCACTTCGCCACGGTGATGCGCCGGCACAGCGAGAACCTCCTCGTCCTCGCCGGCACCGAACACGTCCAGCACGCGGCGGGTCCGGTGCCGCTCGTCGACGTCGTACGGGCCGCGGTCAGCGAGATCGAGCGGTACGAGCGGGTCAGGATCGCCTCGCTGCCGCCGCACGCGCACATCGCCGGGTTCGCCGCCGACGACCTCAGCCATCTGCTGGCCGAACTCCTGGAGAACGCCACCTCGTTCTGCCCGCCCGACCTGCCCGTCGAGGTCTCCGGCTGGCTGATGGAGAGCGGCGAGGTCATGCTCTCCGTGCAGGACGAGGGCATCGGCATGGCCGGGGACCGGCTGGAGCGGCTCAACGCCCGCCTGTCCGACTTCGACCCGGAGGCGCCCTACGAGCACGAGGGCGAGGACGGCCTCGGACTCGGCCTGTACGTCGTGGCCCGGCTCGCCCAGCGGCACGGGGCGAGGGTGCGGCTGAGGGAGCAGAAGCAGGGCGGCGTCGCCGCGGTCGTGGTCCTTCCCACGAGCCTGCTGGCCGCCAAGCCCGCCCCGCCCACCGCCGTACCCGCCTCCGGTTCCGGCACCGCCGGCGCACAGCGCGTCTCCCTGCCGGGCGCGGACGCCGAGGCCAACGCCAACGTCCTGCACGGCCGCACGGAGAGCGACGACCCGCTGGTCGCCCTGGCGGAACAGGCGGTGGAGCAGCAGCGACCCGCCACGGAGGCACCGGCCACGGAGCCCCCCGCCGAGCAGGAGCCCACGGGCGACGCGCCGAAGGAGCCCGCGGAGAACGCCCCTGCCGAGGCCGCCGCCGAGCCCCTCGCCGGAGCAGGCGACAGCGGCAGCGACGACAGCGACGGCGACGGTGGCCCCGAGGCTGCGGACGGGACGCATCAGCGGCCCGCCGAGACCACCATGGAGCTGCTGATCCCGTCGCCCTCGCCCGCGCCCGACGCGACCGCGGCGGCGGACACGAAGGCCCCGGGTGCCCAGCCGGACACCAGGCCCGAGCCTCCGGCCGCACCGCCGGCCCGGTCCGTGCCCGCTCCCGCCTCCGCTCCCGACGCCGAGCACACGCGCGTGCCCGACGGCCCGGAGGCGGAGGAGGAGGAACCGGTCACCGCCAAGGGCCTGCCCAAACGCACACCGAAGATCGCCGCGCGCGCCGAGGCCCCCAGGCAGCGCACCGGTTCGGTGGACGCCGACGCCCTGCGGCGCCGCCTCGGCGGCTTCCGCCAGGGGGCGGAGGCCGGACGCCGGGACGTCGAAGTGGAGATCGCCGAGGAGACGGGACCGCACCGACCGCCGTCCACCGCGGCCGCACCATCCGAAGAAGTCACGGGGGGCACCGTCGAGGAGGCAAGCAGTTGACCGCGCCCAGTACCTTCGGACTGAGCAGTGAGGCCCGCAACCTGCACTGGCTGCTGACCAACCTCGTCGAGGAGGTGCCCGGCATCCTCTCGGTCGCCGTGGTCTCCTCCGACGGGCTGCTGCTGCTCTCCTCCGACCCCGACCTCGTGCACGCCCGGACGAACCAGGGCGAGGCCGCCGCCGGGGCACCCGAGGCGCGAGCCGGGAAACGCGCCGGCCCGCGAGGCTCCGCCGCCGATCTGGCCACCATCGTCTCCGGCATCGGCAGCCTGACCATCGGTGCCGCCAAGCTGATGGACTACGGCCAGGTCAAACACACCATGGTGGCGATGGACGAGGGCAGTCTGTTCGTGATGTCGATCAGCGACGGCTCGCTGCTCGGTGTGCACGGTTCCGCGGAGTGCGACATGAGCGTGGTGGCGTACCACATGGCCCTGTTCGTGGGCCGGGCCGGCCATGTCCTGACCCCCGAGCTCCGCAGCGAACTGCGCAAGTCCCTGGAGAACAAGACCCTGGAAACGAGTCCACCGGGAGCCCCTGTTGAGCGGTAAAACCAGGAAGAACCTCCCGATCCGCGGCGGGGACCGCAAACCCGCCCGGGTTCGCCCTTATTCGCTCACCGGCGGCCGTACCCGCTTCGGCCATGTGCTCCTCGTCGAGACGTTCGTGGCGGCCACCGCCGAACTGGAGGCCGCCGAGCAGCGCAAGGAGCTGACGAAGGGCTCGCTGAAGTCGACGATCATGCCGGAGATGCGGGCCATCGTCGAACTGTGCCGCCGGATGCGCACGGTGGCCGAGATCGCCGCGCTGCTGAGGATGCCGCTCGGCGTGGTCCGGGTGCTCCTGAGCGACCTCGCGGACCAGGGAAAGATCCGTGTCTACGGAACGGGAACCGGCCACGGCACGGGCCGCCCGGACCGCGTGTTGCTGGAAAGGGTGCTGAGTGGACTCCGCCGTCTCTGACGCAGTTCAAGGCGTCTCCCCGCTCGTCGAGGACGACGAGCAGTTGCTGCCCTGGCAGACGGACCGTACCCGCGCCCCGATCGCCACGAAGATAGTGGTGGCCGGCGGCTTCGGAGTCGGCAAGACCACACTGGTCACCACCGTCTCGGAGATCAAGCCTCTGGAGACCGAGGCGCTGATGACCGAGGCGAGCGCCGAGACCGACGACCTCACCGCCACGCCGGACAAGCTGACCACCACCGTGGCCATGGACTTCGGCCGCATCACGCTCGACGACGACCTGGTGCTCTACGTCTTCGGCACGCCGGGGCAGCAGCGGTTCTGGTTCATGTGGGACGACCTGGTGCGCGGTGCGATCGGCGCGGTCGTCATGGCCGACACCCGCCGGCTCAAGGACTGCTTCCCGGCGCTCGACTACTTCGAGAGCTGCGGGCTGCCGTACATCGTCGCGGTCAACCACTTCGACGAGACCGAGATGTTCGAGCCGGACGATGTGCGGGAGGCGCTCACCATCCCGGACCGCATACCTGTCATGATCATGGACGCCCGGCGCCGGATCTCGGTCATCGAGACCCTCCTGTCCCTGGTGGGTCACGCGCTCGAGGAAACCCCGGAGTAGCCCGGAAGCCCCCGCTCGGCTGCCGGAAGCCCCCGTCCCCTAGGAGAACCCCCCGCATGCGGAAAATACTCGTCGTCGGAGCCGGTCAGTCCGGTCTCCAGCTCGCCCTCGGCCTTCAGTCGCACGGGTACGAGGTCACCCTGATGTCCAACCGGACCGCGGACGAGATCCGCACCGGACGGGTGATGTCGACGCAGTGCATGTTCCACACGGCCCTGCAGCACGAGCGTGATCTCCAGCTGAACTTCTGGGAGTCCCAGGCCCCGAAGATCCAGGGGCTCGGTGTCTCGGTCGCGGCCCCCGGCTCGCACGACCCGGGCCCGACGCAGCGCGCGATCAACTGGCTGGGCCTGCTCGACGGGTTCGCGCAGTCGGTCGACCAGCGGGTGAAGATGGCGGGCTGGATGGACACGTTCGCGCAGCGCGGCGGCCAGCTGGTCATCCACGGCGCGGCCGTCGGCGACCTGGACTACTTCTCCCGCACCTACGACCTCGTGCTCGTCGCCGCGGGCAAGGGCGAACTCGTGCAGATGTTCGGCCGCGACGCCTCGCGCTCCCCGTACGCCGAGCCGCAGCGGGCGCTCGCGGTGGCCTACGTCCACGGGATGGACCCGCGTCCGGAGCACCCGGACACCGAGGCGGTCCGCTGCAACATCGTCCCCGGCGTCGGCGAGATGTTCATCATGCCGACGCTCACCACGTCGGGCCGTGCCGACATCCTGTTCTGGGAGGGCATACCCGGCGGCCCGCTGGACGCCTTCAAGGACGTCAAGGACCCGGCGGAGCACCTCTCCCTGACCCTGGAACTCATGGAGAAGTTCCTCCCCTGGGAGCACGCGCGGACCAGCAAGGTCGAACTGACCGACGCCGGCGGCACCCTCGCCGGCCGTTACGCCCCGACCGTCCGCAACCCCGTCGGCCGGCTGCCCGGCGGCGGCCTGGTCCTCGGCGTCGCCGACGTGGTCGTGGCCAACGACCCGATCACCGGCCAGGGCTCCAACTCGGCCTCCAAGTGCGCCGCCTCCTACCTCGCCTCGATCATCGAGCACGGTGAGCAGCCGTTCGACGAGGCGTGGATGCGGCAGACCTTCGACCGCTACTGGGACACGGCCCAGTACGTCACCAAGTGGACCAACGCCATGCTGGCCCCGCCGCCCGCGCACGTCCTCGAGGTGCTCGGCGCCGCGGGCAGCCTCCAGCCCGTCGCCGACCGGTTCGTCAACTGCTTCGACGACCCGGCCGACCTCGAGAACTTCTTCTACGACCCGGAGAAGGCCGGGGCCTACCTGGCGGAGGTCTCGGGAGCGGCGGGCGGCGCGTAGGCGCGCGCGTAGCCCTGGTCGGGTCCCTCCGTCGCCCCCTCGGGGAGCTCCGGCGGCACATAGTGCCGCAGGGGCTCCCCGGCCGGGTCGGGGCGTACGGCGCCCAGGACCGGGTTGGCCGCGATCGGGGAGACCTTGACCCGCGCGCCGGGCCGGGGTGCCTGCACCACCATGCCGTCACCCAGGTAGAGGGCGACATGCGTGGCCTCGGGGAAGTACACGACGAGGTCACCCGGCCGCAGTTCGTCCAGCGCGACCCGCTCCAGCCGCGCCCACTGCTCCTGGCTGGTCCGGGGGACGGACGTTCCGGCGGCGCCCCACGCCTCGGACGTCAGCCCCGAACAGTCGTACGCCCCGGGGCCTTCCGCGCCCCACTCGTACGGCTTCCCGATCTGCTGCACCGCGTACCGCACGGCCCGGTCGCCCGCCGCGGAGGGGGTGCGCCCGCCGCCGGGAGCACCGGACACGCCGGGTGCGCCCAGGGCGCCGGAGGCCAGGAACTCCGCCTGGTCCCGGGCCACTTCGGCCCGTTCCCGCTCGGCGAGGGCGGCCAGCTCCTCGGGGCTGAGCGAGGCGAGCAGTTCCTCGACCTCGTCGAGCCGCTCGCGCACCGCGTCCCGCTCCTTCCCGCGCCGTTCGGTGAGGGCGAACCGGTCGGCGAGCGCCCTGCGGGCCCGCCGGGCGAGCTCGTCGGCCCGCTTCTCGCTGCCGGTCAGCCGGCCCACCGTGTCCGCCCGGTTGCGCGCCAGCCGCCCGATCACATGCCCCTGGTCGAGCGCGCGCTGCGGATCGCGCGCCAGCAGCAGCCGTACGTACGGGGAGATCCCGGTGCTGTTCTGGTACTGGTGCCGGGCCAGCCGTCCGGCCGCGCCCCGGCTGTCGTGCAGGGAGAGCCGGGCGCGGGCGAGGGCGCTCTCCAGCCGCCGGGTCTCGGCGCGCTGCTCCGTCAGCCGCTCCTCGGTGGCCTCGTAGGCCGCGGTGGCGTTCCCCACCGCGCGGTACAGCCGCTGAAGGTCCGTCAGCAGCTCGGCGACGGAGCGCTCGCGGGGTCCGGCCGGCGGTTCGAGAGCACCGTCGTCGTTCCCGGAGGCCCCGGGGAGCCGCACCGCGGTGCTCTCCAGCGGCTTTGGGGCGGCCGTCGCGGGCACCGGCGCGAGAACGGTCCCGGCCGCGACCGCCGCCGTGCACACCAGACGCAGAAGCATTCCTGACACGCCATCACCTCCGACGCGGGCGGCTCCTCCGCTCCGCATCGCGAGCATCCGGCGGCCTGGCCGGGCCCGCTCGCCGGGTGTGCGCGGTTCGGCGCAACGGCGTCACCCGTCGGCGTCGTCCGGCTTGCCACCCGGCGTGGCGTCTGGATCGGCGGCGGGCTTCCGGGTGCGCCCCGACCACGGCCACCTCGGCCGGCCGGTCGCCGCCCCGCTCGGGTCGTACAGGTACTTCCACCCCCGCGTCAGCCCGATCCGCCCGCCCTGCTCCCGGGGCACCCGCCGGTAGATCAGCACGGTGGCCGGGCCGCCGTCCGGGGCCGGGACGGGAATGCGGTACGTCTTGGGCGGGTGCCCGGTGATGCCCAGCAGCACGGGCAGGACGCGCCCGTCCATGGGCCCGCCCTCGAAGGGGGTGTCCTGACTCTTCACGCCTCCAGTGTCGGCCATGCCGCCCGCAGGCCGTCCGGTCGGCGGCGGTACGTCAGCCGTCCGCCAGCAGGGCCCGGACGAGTGCCTCGGTCTGCGCGTCGCGCCGCGCGGTCACCTCCAGGGCGGCCAGGAACTGCTCCACCAGCCAGTCCCGCAGCTCGTCGACCGGCGGGAGCCTGTCCTCGTCGAGCCAGATCAGCGAGGCCGCCTCCACGGCGGTGATCCACATCCGGATGGTCATCCGCAGCCCGGGGCCCGGCTCGGTGACTCCGAGATGGCTGAGGATGTGCTCGGCGGCGGCCCGGCGCACACCGTCGACGACGGCGGTCGTCCGGGAGGTCTCCACGACGCTCCCGCCCTGCAGCAGCGCGCTGAACCCGGGGCCGTGCCCGTCGACGAAGGCGAGATAACGGTCGAGGGCCCTGGCCAGCCGGGGCAGCGGCGGACCCTCGCGCGGCTCGTCGAAGCAGTGCCGCAGCTCGTCGGCGGCGGACCTGAGCGCCGCCTCGTACAACTGCTGCTTGCCGCCCGGGAAGTACCGGTACACCAGGGGGCGCGACACCCCGGCAGCCTCCGCCACGTCGTCCAGCGACACCTCGTCGGGCGCGCGGTGGGCGAAGAGGGACAGCGCGGCGTCGATCAGCTGACTGCGCCGCTCCTCGACGCCGAGGCGCCGATAGGCGGGGGTGGGAGCCTGCGGGGTCATGCCCCGCAGCGTAACCAACCGCTTCCGGCGACTGCCTATGCCAACAGTCCGGACGACTTCCACAACCGCCGTCCGACCCCGCGCAGCACGCCGATGTCGTCCAGGAACTCCGTCAGCCGCTTCGACCCCTGCCGCATCACGTCCCGCCGGTGCCCGCTCGCTGCGACCTGGGCGACGGCCTCGCGCTCGTCCAGCCCGACGTTCGGGTACACCTCGGGGTTCACGAACGCCACCGAGAAGACGCGGGCGAACTCGCCGGAGGCGATCCGGGTGAACTCCTGCGACCACTTCGGCGCGGTCACCATCTGGCGCCGCAGCTCCTCACGGGCGTAGCGGACGTGCCGGGCCTCCTCGACGACGTGGATGCGCGTGACGCCCCGGATCAGCGGCTGGACGCGCTCGTCCGGGAAGGTCAGCCGCTGCATCCAGTCCAGGACCTCCTCGCCGAGCAGGGTCGCCGTGAAGGAGCCGGGCGTGGTGGAGATCGTCTTGAACAGCCGCCCCAGCTGCTGATGGGTCCGGCTCACCGGGTACCACGGGGTGCCGCCACGCGTGATCACCCGGGCGAACATCCTGGAGTGCCGGCACTCGTCCTCGATCTCGGTGAGCGCGTACCGCACATGCGCGCTCGTGGCGGCCTTGTCGTAGACGTGCCGCACCAGCAGCTGCATCAGGATCAGCTCGAACCAGATGCCGAGCGAGGCGAGCGCCGCGGCCTCGTGCCGGGAGAGCGCGATGCGCTGCTCCTCGCTCATCCGCTTCCACAGCGGGGTGCCGTACAGGGACACCAGCTCCGGCGGCCAGAACCACTTGCCCTCCTCGAACGGAGCGTCCCAGTCCAGCTCCTCGTCCGGGTCGAAGGAGTGCCTGGCGGAGGCGTCGAGCAGCCGCTGGGCCACCTGTTCCCGGTCCTTGAGCGGGCCGAGCGCGTCGCGCAGCCCGTCGAGCGCATCGGCTTCCGTCAGGGTCCGGTTCTGGCTCGTCATGGCGGCTCCACCTCGAGGGCGTATCGGGTTACCGACGGTTCACCCCACTTATGAGACTGCTTGTCAGCAAGCCCGTCAATCCCTCGGGCGGCACTTGTCGACGGACGACCCACCTGACGCCCCGGGTACGCTGACGCGGCCGGGCAGACCCCAGTACATGGGAGCGAGCATGCGCACAGCGCGCGACTACGGGCTGGACGGCGACCACGAGTGGCCTCGTCCGCCAGAGGGCGGCTGGACCGCGGACGACCTCGACGAGCTTCCCAACCTGCCGCGGCGCACGGAACTGATCGACGGGAGTCTTGTCTTCGCGAGCCCGCAGACACGTTTCCGTGCGCGCACGGTCAGCCTGCCGGAACGCGCCCTCGTCGAGCAGGCGCCGGACGCATGCGAGGTCTACCGCAATTCCACGGTGACACTCGACAAGCGGAAGCGTCCGGAACCCGACGTGATGGTGGCGCGCGCCGATGCCGACACCGGGCCGAAGCGAACCAGGCTCCTGCCAGGGGACGTCACCCCGGCCGCCGAGGTCGTGTCCGACGACTCGGAGGACCGGGACCGCGAGACCAAGCCCCGCAATTACGCCGCCGCGGGTGTCAGGCACTTCTGGCGCGTCGAGGAGAACGACGGGCTTCCCGCGGTCTACGTCTACGAGCTGGACCCGGCGACCAAGGCGTACGTGCCCGTGGGCATCTTCCACAACCGCCTCAAGGTCACGGTCCCCTTCCCCATCGACTTCCCCATCGACATCGACCTCACCGCTGTCGACCGCCGCCGCTAGACCGAGCCGTCCGGGAACGACGTCCGGAGGGTGAACGCGTAGGGGGTCGGGCCGTGGGTGCGCAGGTGCAGCAGCCGCGCCTCCGCCTCCGCGACCGTGGGGCGGTGGCCCTTCGGGACCCACCACAGGGCCGTCATCGCCTCCCGCACCCGCTCGAACCACTCTGCGCGCCGGCCCAGCATCTCCCGGTGCCGCCCTTGGTACACGTACGCGGTCAGGGCGTCGGTGTCCCGCCACACCGACATGTTGACGATCAGCCACGCGTCGCCGAGGACCGGTATGTCCGTCGCGTTCCCCTCCTCGCTCTGCAGGCGCCAGACGAAGCCGTCGGCGGCCTCGGCGTCCCCGTTCACCGGGTCGAGGTTGTCGACGAAGTCCTTCAGCTGCGGCGAGTCCAGCGGGGCCTTGAGGCGGGCGATGTTCACCTGGGCGAGTTCGTGGGTGGTGCCGGCTCCGGTCATGAACCGGACGGTAAGCCGGGAACGGGACGCCTCGGTAGCCCCCGTCTCACCAAGTGGTCCTCTCCGCCTACGAGTTCAGTACCGCTTCCATCACCGCCCGCGCGATCGGCGCCGCTGTTCCGCCGCCGCTGATCTCCCGGCGGTTCGCCGCCGCGTCCTCCACCACCACCGCCACCGCGACCTTCGCCTCCGCGTCCCCGTCGCCCTGTGCCCAGGACACGAACCACGCGTACGGCGTACCGGAGTTGCCGATGCCGTGCTGGGCGGTGCCGGTCTTGCCGCCGACCACGGCACCCCGGATGGCGGCGTTGGTGCCGGTGCCCCCCTCCACCACCCCCCGCATCAGCTCCCGCATCCGCAGCGCCGTCGACGGGTACATGGCGCGCCGCGTCGGACGCGAGCCGGCCGTCGACACGGTGCCGCCGCCCGCCCGGGTCGTCCGCTCCACCAGATACGGCTCCCGCACCTGCCCGTTGTTGGCGACGGCCGCCGCGACCATCGCCATCTGCAGCGGGGTGGCCCGCGTGTTGTACTGCCCGATCGACGACAGCGCGACCTGCGCCCGGTCCATCGTGGTGTCGAAGGTGCTGCGCGCCACCGGGAACGGCACCCGCAGCCCGCCGTCGTTGAAGCCGAAGCCCTCGGCCGTGGTCGTCAGGTCCGCCAGGCCCGTGGCCACGCCCAGCTTGGCGAACACGGTGTTGCAGGACCAGGTGAACGCTTCCCGCACCGAGGCGTCCGCACAGCCCCGGGACCCGTTCGTCAGCCGTGTCGTCGTCCCCGGCAGGAGGTACGGGTCGGGGGAGTCGGTCGGCGCGTCGAGGTCGGTGACCGCGCCCGAGTCCAGCGCCGCCGCCGCGGTGACCACCTTGAACGTCGACCCCGGCGGATACGTCTGCCGCACCGCCCGGTTCAGCATCGGCCTGTCCGGATCGGCGTTCAGCCGCTCCCAGGCGCCGCGCGCCGCCGCCCCGTTCCCGGACAGCAGCTCCGGGTCGTACGACGGGACGGACACCAGCGCCAGGATCCGTCCGGTCGACGGTTCCACCGCCGCCACCGCGCCCTTGCGCGAGCGCAGCCCCTCGTACGCGGCCCGCTGCGCGGCCGGGTCGATCGTCGTGACGACGTTTCCGCCCGCGTTGCGCGAGCGCGTGAAGTCGTTCCACAGCGGCAACGGCTGGAGCACCGGGTCGGTGCCGGACAGCAGCCCGTCCTCCGTGTCCTCCAGCAGGGTCGTCCCGTACTCCTGCGAGGCGTACCCGGTCACCGGCGCGTACAACGGTCCGGCGTCATAGGTCCGTTCGTAGCGCAGATGCTCCCCGGTGTCCCGCGAACCGGTGACCGGGCGGCCGTCGACCAGGATGTCGCCGCGCGGCTGGCGGTAGCGGGCGATGGCGTCACGGCGGTTGGCCGGGTTGTCGTCGTAGGCGTCGGCCCGCAGCACCTGCACACGCGTGGCGTTCAGCAGCAGGGCGAGCAGCAGCAGCGCGCAGAAGGCGGCGGCGTGCCGGATGTACCGCGTCACGACCCGGCGCCTCCGTTCCCCGGACGGCACCCGTCCCCCTGGCGCCGTGCCGAATCGCTCAGTCGGGCCAGCAGCGCCACGATCGCCCAGTTGGTGACCACCGACGAACCGCCCTGCGCCAGGAACGGCATCGCCATCCCGGTCAGCGGGATCAGCCCGGTCACCCCGCCCGCGATGACGAACACCTGGAGTGCCACGATCGCGGCGAGCCCCACGGCGAGCAGCCGGCCGAACGGGTCGCACAGCACGAGCCCCGCGCGGTAGCCGCGCTCCACCAGCAGCCCGTACAGCAGGAAGATCGCGCAGAGCCCGGCCAGCCCCAGTTCCTCGCCCGCCGTGGCCAGGATGAAGTCGGACTTGACCGCGAAGCCGATGAGTACGGAGTTCCCGAGCCCCAGTCCGGTACCGAGCAGCCCGCCCTCCGCGAAGGCGAACAGGGACTGCGCCAGCTGGTTCGGGCCCTCGCCCGCCTCGATCGAGGCGAACGGATGCAGCCAGGTCTCGATCCTGCTGTGCACATGCGGCTCCAGCCGGCCCACGGCCACCGCGCCCAGCGAGGCCAGGAGCAGGCCGACGGCGAGCCAGCCGGTGCGGCCGGTGGCGACGTACAGCAGGACGACGAACAGGCCGAAGAACAGCAGTGACGTGCCGAGATCCCGCTCCAGTACCAGCACGCCCACGCTCACCAGCCACACCGCGACGATCGGTCCGAGCACCCGGCCGGTGGGCAGTTGGAGACCCCAGACCCTGCGGCCGGCGTAGGTGAGCGCGGCCCGGTTCTGCGCCAGGTACGCGGCGAAGAACACCGCGAGCAGCACCTTCGCGAACTCGCCCGGCTGGATGGAGAACCCGGCGACCCGGATCCAGATACGGGCCCCGTTCACCGCCGGGAAGAGGATCGGCGCCGTGAGCAGGACGAGCGCCAAGGCGGCACAGGCGCGGGTGAAGCGTTGGAGCAGCCGGTGGTCGCGCAGCAGCAGGACGACCGCGATGAACAGCGCCGCTCCCAGCGTCGACCACACCAGTTGGGTCGGGGCGGCCCGGTCGCCGGGTGTCTCCAGGTCGAGCCGGTAGATCAGCACCAGACCGAGCCCGTTGAGCAGGACGGCGATGGGCAGCAGCAGCGGGTCGGCCCAGGGGGCCCGGAAGCGCACCGCGAGATGCGCGACCAGGGCGAGCACGCCGAGCCCGGCGCCGTAACCGGCGGCGCCGGGCGGGACGGAGCCGTTCCTGGCGAGTCCGACGGCGCAGTAGCCGAACACCGACAACAGGACGGCCAGGACGATGAGGGCGAGTTCGATGCCACGGCGCCGGGGGAGGGGAGCGGCGGGCGTGGTCGGATCAGCCGTCGCCAGGGAGATTCCGGCCTTGCTCATGTGCGGAACCTACCCATATGAGGCGGTTTACATGGTGTGCCCGTCAGCACCAGCGTGGCGCGGGCCCGATGGTGTCGATGTGGCGGGCGGGGCCCCAGGCCCAGGTGCCGTCGGTGAGGAGGTACCAGAGCGGGTTGCCCTGCACGGAGTCCCCGCCGACCTTGCAGTAGATCGAGACGACATCGCCCTTGCGGACGTAGCGGATGACGCGTGAGCCGCGGTGCGGCGAGCTGCGCAGGGCCAGCGAGTCCGCTGTGACGACGCCCTTGAACTTGCCCTGGTTGCCGTGGTTGCCGCCGGCCTGGTTGCCACCGCCCTGCTGGTTGTTGTTGCCGCCGCCTTGCTGGTTGCCGTAGCCGTGGCCCTGCTGGTTGTTGCCGTTGCCGTTGCCGCCGCCCTGCTGGTTGTTGCCGTTTCCGTGGCCGTTGCCGCCGGCCTGGTTGCCTCCGTTGTTGTTGCCGCCGCCCTGCTGGTTGTTGCCGTGGCCGTTCCCGTTGCCACCGCCCTGCTGGTTGTTGTTCCCGTTGCCGCCGCCTTGCTGGTTGCCGTAGCCGCCACCCTGCTGGTTGTTGCCGTTGCCGTTCCCGTTGCCGCCACCCTGCTGGTTGCCGTTGCCGTTGCCGCCGCCCTGCTGGTTGCCTCCGTTCCCGTTCCCGTTCCCGTTCCCGCCGCCCTGCTGGTTGTTGCCGTTGCCGTTGTTGTTGTGGCCGTTGCCGCCCTGCTGGCTCCAGCTCGCTTGGTCGCCGTCGTCCCCTCTGTCGCTCGCGACGGCGGGGGTGACGGCGGTCGCGAGGGCGAGGGCACCGACGGCCAGGGATATGGGTAGCCGGCGGATGAGGGGAGAACGCGACGAGCGCGACGAACGCGGGGAGTGCGAGGACATGCAGTACCTCCATATGGGGGTGAAAGAGTCGAAGGTGACTAATCGCCACACTAGGAGCAGCCCTGCACACCCGCCTGCCTTGGTGCGCCATCGGGGACGGTGCTGCTACTCGGCCAGTTCCTCCAGCAGCCGGACTGTTGTCAGCCCCGCTCGCAGGTAGTCGGCGAACAGCTCGTTGTGCAGGGCCCAGCCCGAACGGCGGGCCCGGATCAGCCGGATGGCCGCATCGGCGGAGCTGCCCCGGCGCATCAGCGCGTGCGCGACGACCAGGCCGGAGCGGTTGTACCCGTGGTAGCAGCGCACGAGGACCTTGCGGCCGTCGTCCAGCGCCTCGCAGGCCGCCTCGGCGAGCCGCATGACCCCCAGAAGCTGCGTTCCGTCGAGCGGTCCGTCCGGGATGGGCCACACATGGTGCTCGACCCCGGGACCGGGCCCGTGCCCCGGCAGCCGCAGCAGCGTCTGCACAAGATCGAACTCCTGTCGGACCACCGCGAGCTCCAGCTGCCCGGACCGGCCCCTGAACTCGTGCCCACCCATCCACAGGCCGGGCGCGATCTCGTTCCACGGACTGTCCGGCGCCGGTACATCGGGTTGGTTCCTGCGGGTATGCAACGGTGCCTCCCCCACATCACCGTTCACGTCATCTCAAAGGTATCCGGGTTCTTGCCCCGGGAGCACCTGCCTGTTCCCATGGAAGACGGGGTGATGGTGCATGAACGGTCTGCGCGTCATACCGGCCTGGCGGCACGGCCAGGAGCGGCTGTACGTCTGTCTCCCGGACGGCAGGAACCTCGCCTGGTACGACCGTGAGTCGGCCAGGGTCAACGTGCTCGGCGAGGACCACGAGGCGGATGTGCTCGAAGCGCTCGGCCCCTTCCTCACCGGCCCGGTCTCGGTCGGCCCGCCCCCCGTCCCCACCCCCGCCGAGCTGGCCCGACTCTCCCTGCACCCCGACGACGATCTCGCGCCGAACCGCCCGGGTGAGGCCCTGCTGATCGCCCTCGACCGCGACCCCGGCCCGGCCCACCGCTTCCGCGCCGACCCGCGCCGGCAGGCGCTCACGGCGGAGCGGGCGGTGGGGGAGGCCCTGGACCGCATGGACGGCCTGGGCGTACGCACCCTGCACTCGGTGCCGCTCCCCGGCGGCGACCGTGTCCACCACCTGCTCATCGGCCCCGGCGGGCTGTACGCCGTCCACGCCCTGTACGCCCACAAGCAGCGGGTGACGGTCGACGACCCCCGGGTGGCCCTCGGCCGCCGCGAGCCGCGCCCTCTGCTGCGCCGCCTCCGCGCCGACGCCGACCGGGTCTCGTACGCCCTGACCGCGGAGGTCCGTCCGGTGCTGGTCCTGGTCGGCGCGTCCCACATGACGGTGGCGACTCCGCCGCGCGAGGTGCGCGTCCTGACGGACGGCGACGTGGAGAGCCTGGGCCGTCTGGGGGGAGTGCTGAAACCGGCCGACGTGGAGGCCCTGCACGCGATGGCACGGGACCGGAACACGTGGGCCCGGCTGTGAACGGGACGGGCGGAGCCGGCCGAACGGGCTGACCTGCCCGTATTCCCCGTACCAGGCATGTCGTGGCGCGCCTGCCGCGGGAATCCGTCAGCCGCGAGCCGGTGCGGAGACCGGTCGGGGAGCACGGGACAGCCCCTCGACGCCGTCCTCACCGGCGAGGACGCCGGTGAGGAGATCGTCGAGGGCGGCGTCGAGCCGACGGCGCAGTGTCGCCGAGTCCGGGGCGAGTGAGCCGACCAGGAGGCCGGGCCCGGCCAGCGGCATGACCGTGCCGTCACCGGTGCCGCCACCGCCAAAGCGGTGGCCCGTGGGACGACGCGCCGACCGGCCAGCGGGACGAGTTCGGCCTCCACGGTGGCGCCCGGGGCGAACCGCACCATCGCGCCCGCCAGGATGTTCAGACGCTTGCCCCAGGCCAGATCCCGGTCGAACCGCAGGGCAGGGTTCGCCTCGGCCAAGTGGTAGTGCGAGCCGACGCTGACCGGCCGGTCGGCGGTGTTGTCCACCCGCACCGTGACCACGGGCCGCCCCGCGTTGATGGTGACCGGTTCGTCGGCGTAGACGATCTGTCCCGGCGAGCCTTCCAGCTCGCCCGAGTCGGCGCCGGGCTGGACGATCCCCGTACGCCCGCTCTTCCCGAACGCGGGTACGAGTTCCTCTCCCGATCCGGGGCCGCGCCGAGGGCTGGTCACTGGATCGGCTCCTGCACCGCGATCAGCTTCGTGCCGTCCGGGAAGGCCGCCTCCACCTGCACCTGAGTGAGCATCTCCGGTACGCCGTCCATCACGTCCCCCCGGCGCAGCGGACCCCGGCCGGCGTTCCGCAGATCGGCCTTGGTGCGGCCATTGCGAGCGCCTTCGAGGAGAAACGAGGCGATGAACGCGGTCGCCTCGGGGAGATTCAGCCTCAGGCCGCGCTCCTTGCGCTCCAGGGCGAGCTTGGCCGCCGTGCAGATCATCAGGCGTTCCCGCTCCGGCAGACTCAGCAGCATCACCACCTCCAGGCGTCTCGCACCGGACCCCGGGTACCGGATGCGGGCCGCGGCACCCTCAAATGACCACAAGGAGATAAATCCTCTCGATCACCGCGCGGCGGTGACCCGACGGCATCTCGACCGGGTGAGCACGGAGGCGCCGACGGCGGAGACAAGGGGGACGGGGCCGGCGCACGGGCGGCCGTACGGCGGTCGATGGATCCTCGGACCCGTGTTCGGCGTCTTCCCTGAGGGCTGTGCTTCCATATGCGTGATCTGCGGGATCTGTGCACATGACAGGGACAGCCGGGTCGCAAGGGACATTCAAGGACACCGGCGGAGGGCATGACCGAGGACGAGTTCGACGCTTTCTACGCGGCCGCGTTCCCCCGTCTGACCGGGCAGCTCTTCGCCTTCACCGGGGATCTGGGCGAGGCCCAGGACGTGGTCCAGGAGGCGTTCGTACGGGCCTGGGACCGGCGCCACAAGCTCCAGGCCGACGGGGCACCCGAGGCGTGGACCCGCACCGTCGCCATGCGTCTGGCGGTCAGCCGCTGGAGACGGGCGAAGCGTTGGCTGGAGCTGGTGCGCCATTCCGCGCCGCCGGAGTCGACCCCCGGCCCCGGCCCCGAACGCACCGCGCTGGTGGCCGCGTTGCGCCGACTGCCGGAAACCCAGCGCATGGCCGTCGTCCTCCACCATCTGTGCGACCTCACGGTCGAGCAGGTAGCCTCCGAGACCGGCGCGCCCGTGGGGACGGTCAAGGCCCGGCTGTTCCGGGGGCGGGCGGCACTGGCCAAGGAGCTGGCGGTGGACGAGGCCGAGGAGCCGGCCTGGAGGGAGGGCGGCCGTGTCGGATGAACTCGCCACCGCGTTGCGCGAGTTGGCGGCGGACCACGAAGCGCCGCCGCCCGTGACGGCGGTCGAGGTGCGCACCCGGGCGCGGCGCCGCTCCCGCCGTCGCCGGACCACGGTCGCATGCGGCATGGTGGCCACGGCGGCCTGTGTGCTGACGACGATCGGACTCACCGTGCACACCGAGGAGCCCGGCCACAACCGTCACCTCCCGGCCGCCTCGTCCGGCGCCCGGGCCTCCGGTACCCCGACGACCGCCGGCACGTCGGCGCCCGACGGGGCACCCACACGCTCGGCCTCCGCCACGGACGGCTTCCTCGACCTGGGCCGCCGTACGCTCACGATCGGTGGCCACGTCATGCGTGTCGACTCGCACGCCGTCGCCGCGCTGCCTCCCGGCCACCGACTGACCGTGCGCGCCAAGCACAAGGCCATGACGCTGCCGGGCGATCCGAGGGCCGAGAACCGCCGTGGCACCGAGGTCCCGTACGTGGTGGAGTTGCGTACCGGCAACCGGATGTCCGTCTACGCGGGTGCCCTGGCCGGCGGCACCAAGCCCCTGGGTGCCCTCGGCGTGAGGACCGGCTGGCTGGGCCTGAGCGTCAAGGACGCGCGGTGGTTCTACGCCCGCGTCCGGCAGGGCGAACTCATCGAGATCACGTCCACGCCCGTCCCGGAACCGGGAGCACCGGCTCCACCGACCCGGTCGGCGGCCCGCGCCGGCTGAACGGCCGCCGTCCGGGCGGCCCGCCACGTGCCGGAGTCCGGAACGGGCCGGCTCCCCGTGCCTGGCCCCGTCTGTGTTCCTGCCTGTGTTCCTGTCCCTGAACCGTTCCGGGTTCGGTGGAGACTCGATCATTCGAGAGGATCGAGTCATGGCACGTTCTTTCCTTCTACCCGCCTGAGCTGCGCCCTCGTTGTCCTGACGCATCGTCAGTCGCGTTGCCGTGCACGGCAACGACTGGTGGCGGCGCGTGCTGTGGGCCCTACAGCAGGTGGTCGGCCTTGCCTGCCTCGATGTCGGTGACGAGGGCGCGCAGGGCTTCGAGGGAGTCGGTGAGGTAGTGCTCCTCCTGGCCGGCAACGGCTGTGTTGCCGTCGCCGTTGCCGTCGCCGTCGCCGTCGGCGCCGAGGCGCCGGAGCCGGCTCCAAGACGAACGGCGGTTCGGGGCCGCTCAGCCGGCCGCGGCCCTCAGCCGTTCGTCGCACCACCGGCGGGCGGCCTCGGCGACCTGTTCCAGTGCGCCGGGCTCCTCGAACAGATGGGTGGCACCCGGCACGACCCGCAGGGTGTGCGGACCGCTCAGCCTGCGGGCCGCCTCCTCGTTGAGCCGTATCACCTGGTCGTCCCGTCCGCCGACGATCAGCAGGACCGGCATGCGTACGGCCTCCAGGGCGTCGCCCGCCAGGTCCGGCCGTCCGCCGCGCGACACCACGGTCAGCACCCGGGCGGGCCGCTCGGCGGCGGCGACCAGGGCCGCGCCCGCACCGGTGCTGGCGCCGAACAGGGCGACGGGCAGGTCCCGGGTCTCGGACCGGGCCTCGAGCCAGTCGATCGCGGCCACCAGGCGGCGGGCCAGCAGGGCGATGTCGAAGCGATGCTCGCCGGTCACCGTGTCGCGCCGCTCCTCCTCCTCGGTGAGCAGGTCGATCAGCAGGGTGCCGAGCCCCGCGGTACGCAGTTCGGCGGCGACCGCACGGTTGCGCGGGCTGTGCCGGGAGCTGCCGCTGCCGTGCGCGAACAGCACGACCGCCCGCGCGGGCGTCGGCACGTCGAGGTCGCCCGTCAGCTCGATGTCGCCGACGGGCACCGTGCACACTCGGGAGATCATCGGCCTCACCCTTTTCCTCGCTGCCCCGCTGCTTTTCCCGCTGCCTCGCTGCCCCGCTGTCCGGTTACCCCGCTACCTTGAGGCACCGGCTTCCCGCTCGCGCCGCAGCCGACGGATCACGACCCACAGATCGACCACCGCCGACAGGGCGAGTACACCGCAGACGACCGTGATCACGACCAGCTCGCCGCGGCCGGGGCTGTCGCCGGGCCCGGATTCCGCCGCCCAGAGGCCGAAGAACACGGCCGCCGCGGTGAAGAGCGGCAGGAAGGCGCCCGCCAGCAGCAGCCGCAGCCGGAGCGGACTGCGGGCGGTGACCGGTTCGGTGCCCGTCCGCGGCCAACGCCGGCCGATCGACCCGGAGCGCGCCCTCGGCGCCTCCCGAGTGGTCACGTCGGGGTCTTCGTCGCGCACGATGTGCCTCCGTCAACGGCTGGGGGAGGCCCTGCTGACGTCCACCAGGGCCGAGTGCGGGTCGCCGGCGGTGGCGAGGTCGCCGAGACTGACGATGCCGACCGGGCAGCCACCGTGCTCCACCACCGGCAGGCGGCGCACGGCGTACCGCCGCATCAGCTCGACCGCGTGATCGGTGGTGTCGTCCGGCGCCAGGGTCACCACCGGCGGGCGGGTGCACACCGAGCCGACGGACGTGACCGCGGGGTCGAGGCCCTCGGCGAGGGCCCGGATCACGATGTCCCGGTCGGTGAGCATGCCGAACAGGTCACAGTCGTACGTCACCAGAACGTCGCCGATGTCCTGCTCCCGCATCAGCCGGGCGGCTCGCGCCACCGTGGTCATGGGCTCGACGGCGGCAGTGCCGGGCGACATCACGTCACGTATCCGCGTGGTCATGGGAACCTCCGGGTCTGCGTCGGCGGTGCGTCGCACCGCCCGCGTAGCCCGCACCGGCGGCGGTAAACCGTTCGGGAGGGACGCGGTGCCGGCGCTGGAACTCACCCCGTCCGTCGTGAGCGCCGGTTCGAGCGTCGACGCAGGGTGAAGAGGCAGGCGAGCATGCCGAGGCCCCAGGCGATCAGGAGGGCGCCCCACAGCGGCATGGTCACCATCGGAATGAGAAGCCGGATCTCGACACTCGCGCGGTTCTCGAAGATGAAGATCAGAGCGATCGCGGTGATCAGGGCGAACGGTGCGAGGCGACGGACGCCGGGGCGGGAAAAGAACGGCGTGTGCGCCTTGTGGCCTGTACTGGTCCGAGCCATGGGGTGTCTCTCCATCACGTTGCCCCTGCATCCAGGGTCCTCTTTCAGCAGGTGACACGCCACCGAACGATCCGCGAAGCCGTGCGATCCCTTCAGAGCGGCGAACGGGACGCCGCGGGCGTTGGGGCGGACGGCGTCCTTCAGCTGCCGGGCCGTGGTGGTGCGGCCCTGGCACGGTCCAGGAACGGGACCGGGCCGTCAGGTCCGACGACGGGCGGGCGGCCGGGCGGCGTCGTACGGACGTCCTGTGACGCTCACCGGAACAGACCCGCGACCCGGCGGGAACTCATCGGACGAAGAGGGGAACTCGAACAAAGTGGGTGACGCCTCCCATGGGGAAACCGGTGAGCCGACGCACAGGTGAACCGGTGAACCGCTGAACCGTCGAACGGGTGACCAGGCGATGACTACGAAGACCACCGGGAAGGCCGGTAAGAAGACGACCGGCGCGACGGACGAAGCCGTGGCGCGCGCACTGCTCGACCGACAGCGGCGCACCTGTGCGGCGCAGGCGGGCATCCGGCTGCGCAACACCCCGGCACCGCTGTACCAGACGCTCGTGCTCGCGACTCTCCTCAGCGCTCCCATCAGGTCCGACACCGCGGTGGCAGCGGCCAGGGCGCTGTTCGACGCCGGAATGCGCACCCCGCGGGCGATGGCGGACGCGTCCTGGCAGCAGCGCGTCGACGCACTCGGCGAGGGCGGCTACCGGCGGTACGACGAGCGGACCTCCACGATGCTGGGCAAGGGGGCCGAACTGCTGCTGGAGCGCCACGGCGGCGATCTGCGCCGACTGCGCGAGGAGCCCGACCCGAAGAAGGCCCTGATGGACATCCCCGGGATCGGGCCCACCGGGGCCGACATCTTCCTGCGTGATGTGCAGGGCGTGTGGCCGGAGTACGCGCCGTACATCGACCGCAAGGCCCTGGACGGCGCCCGGCGGCTCGGGCTGCCGGCCTCACCCGACAGGCTGAGCAGCCTCGTTTCCGCCCGCGAGATGCCCCGGCTGGCGGACGGCCTGGTCCACGCGGCACTCGACGAACCGCTGGCGGACGAGGTGCTCACCGCCGCCGGGGCAACCTGACAGACCTCTTTGCAGGGCACAGGGCACGGCAACCGGGTGACACATCGCCACGGGGCGAACGCCGCCTGACGCGGCACCGTCCTGCTCCGGTGACTTCCAGTCAACTCCATTGGGTCAACGGCCGATCGGTACACACTGGTGACGGCGACGCCGAAGATTCCCGTCGACCCATTACCAAGCGTTTGGTGAGCAGATACCTTTCTCCTTGCCGGTGGCAGGGGCAGAGCGATCCAGCCATCCCTGCCTGCCCGGAGTACCGCTGCACATCGTTCGGCCTGTTTTCGGTTTTACGCCCATTCCCCATGGACCGCCGGAAGGAAGCGCTTTGAACGCTCGGAACCGCCGCACCACGGTAGTCGCCGTATCCGTCGCAGGGCTCATAACGCCGCTGCTGCTGATCGGATCGGGCACCGCCTCCGCCCACAGCGACCCTGCCAAGGAGGCTGCCAAGCTCGCGAAGAAGCTCGTCAAGAAGAGCGACGCCAAGGATGCCTACGAGCATCTGAGACAGTTCCAGCGGATCGCCGACAAGAACGGGAACACCCGGGTGGCCGGGTCGGAGGGGCACCGGAAGTCCGCCGAGTACGTCGAAGGCCTGCTGCGGAAGGCCGGGTACTCGGTGACCCGGAACGCGTTCGACTTCCCGTTCACCGAGACGCTGGCGCAGAGCCTGCGGGTGGTGTCGCCGCAGCAGCAGGACGTCCCGGTGACCGCCATGACGTACTCCGCCAGCAGTCCGGTCGGCGGCATCACCGCCCCGGTCGCGGCGGTGCCGGTCGACGACACCACCGGCTGCGAGCCGGGGGACTACGCCCCCGAGACGTTCACCGGCAAGATCGCGCTGATCAAGCGCGGCGGCTGCACCTTCGCGGAGAAGCAGGAGGCCGCCGCCGGTGCGGGCGCGGTCGGCGCGATCATCTACAACAACACCGAGGGCGCGCTCAACGGCACCCTGGGAGACCCGGCCGTCGCCAAGATCCCGGCAGGCGGCGTCACACAGGCGGACGGCGAGGCGCTCGCGGCCAAGGCCGCCGCCGGCGCGGTGACCGTCAACCTGGAGATCCGCACCTTCTCGGAGACCCGGCGCACCTACAACGTGATCGCCGAGACCAAGGGCGGCTCCGCCGACAACGTGGTGATGTTCGGCGCCCACCTGGACTCGGTGGCGGACGGCCCGGGCATCAACGACAACGGCTCCGGCTCCGCCGGCATCCTCGACGTGGCCCTGAACCTCGCCCACGAGAAGACCAAGAACAAGGTGCGCTTCGCCTGGTGGTCGGCTGAGGAGTTCGGCCTGCTGGGCTCGGAGGCGTACGTCGACGGCCTCTCGGCGGCGGACCGTGCGAAGGTCAAGCTGTATCTGAACTTCGACATGATCGCCTCGCCGAACCACGCCCAGTTCGTCTACGACGGCGACGACTCCGACCAGGTCGGTGCCGGCCCCGGCCCGGAGGGCTCGGCGCAGCTGGAGCGGCAGATCACCGACTACCTGGACAGCCGGCGCATCCCGCACGAGGGCACCGACTTCACCGGCCGGTCGGACTACGGGCCGTTCATCGAGGTGGGCATCCCCTCGGGCGGCACCTTCACCGGCGCCGAGGGCATCAAGACGGCCGAGCAGGCGAAGGCGTACGGCGGCAAGGCCGGTGTCGCGTACGACGCCTGCTACCACGCCGCCTGCGACAACCTGAAGAACATCAACATGAAGGCGTTCGACGTCAACATCGACGTCATCGCCAACGCGGCGGGCCAGTACGCCTGGGACACCAGCCTGCTGAGCAAGCCGGTGGCGCCGCGGAACACCAAGGGTTCGGCGGGCAGCGGCGGCGGCCTGCACGAGGGCCACGACCACGAGGTCACCGAGTAACTCCCGGCACACAGGGGAGGACCGGACAACAGCCCGGCCCTCCCCTCCTGTTGTTGCCGAGGTCCCTTGCGGAGGGAGAAAAATGTTCGCAGGAGACGGCCGAGATCGTGTCTCGTGAGACCATACGCCCGAGAATGTGGTACGGGGGAGCGCGGGGGGCGCGGTGACTGCTGGCACTGGTGGGGACTTACGTTTCGCGATCCTGGGGCCGCTCGAGGTCAGAGCCGGCGACACCCGGATCCGACTGGGCGGGCCCATCGCCTCCAGGGTGCTCACCACCCTGCTGCTCGATTCGGGCCGTATGGTCCCGGTGTCCCGCCTGGTCGAGGCCGCGTGGGACGAGGAACCGCCGGCCACGGCCGCACACCAGGTGCGCAAGGCGGTGGCCGAGCTGCGCCAGCGCATACCGGGCGGCGCCGCCCTGCTCGTCACCGACGGGCCGGGCTACCGCGCGGACGTCAGCCGGGAACAGCTCGACCTCAGCAGGTTCTCCGACCGGTTGCGCGAGGCACGGGACGCCCTGGAGGCGGGCCGGCGCGCCGACGCGGCGGACCGGCTGCGGGCCGCGCTGGCCCTGTGGCGCGGCCCCGTCATGCCGGGTGGCGGGGGATCGGTGATCGCCGCGGCCTCGGTCGTCCTCCAGGAACGCCGACTGGCCGCCGTCGAGCAGCTGATGGAGCTGCGTCTCGCGCTCGGCGAGAGCCGGGAACTCGTCGGCGACCTGCGGGAGCTCGTCGCCGAGCATCCGATGGCGGAGACCTTCCGCGGACAGCTGATGCTCGCGCCCTACGCCTGGGCCGACGGGCTGGCGACTCTCACGGTATGGGGCTTTCAGAAGAGAAGCTGCGGCGGCTGGGTGGTGGGCGGTCGCGCTGCCCGTACTGCGGGCTGCTGCAGGATCGTGTGGCGACACTTGAGCAGGAATGGGTGCTGCTGGAGCCGGACACGCGCCCGCCGGCCCATACGGTGCCGGCGGGGCATCGGTGGATCGAGCTGTCCGATGGGCGAGTGGCGGTCTACGGGGTGTGTCCGCCGGATCAGTTCCAGCGGTGCCGTATCGAGCACCGTCTCGCCTGCCCGGCACAACCTCTGCCGGATCTGTGGCCGTGGTTGACGAGCTTACGAGGGGAGAACGCACGGCGAGTGGAGCGCCGGGACGACCCGGAACCGCCTCCGCCTCCTGAGGAGTGGCCGGACGCCGGCTGACGGGCACTTCGAAAACCTCAGGGCTGACCAGGGAAGATGCCCCAAGATCCTGTCCACGAACAGTCCACAGGTCCCGACATACGGCTGCTTCGGGCGGCACACGCCTGCACATACGCGAAGACCCCGGCCTCAGCGTTTCCGCTGGTGACGGGGTCTTGGGCACACTTGCACAGGGTGCCCCCGGCAGGATTCGAACCTGCGCACACGGCTCCGGAGCACGTTCAGATTTTGGCCTGGAAGCGTGGTCCGATCAGGCAGTTCCTTGATCCAGAGAGGCATGTGGAGCCTCTGTGTATCGCAGATGGTGCGAAGCCGGCGTTGCCTCTGGGTCCTGCACCCGTTGGTCGTCTGCGGCCAGACAGCCTGACGCCGGCACTTTGAGGGGAACTGTGCGAGAGGTCCGCTGCACTCGGGCCGCTGTCTGCCCTGCCATCGTTTGACTGGCAGGCCGAGCTGACCTGAAGCGAGAGCATGTAGCGCCTCCTACTGACAGCGGTACTCGTGCACTGATTAAATCTGTACTTGGCGGAACGCTGTTGGGCCAGTTATGTGGGGGTAGACGACGTGACAGGTCAAGTCGAGACTTCTCCATCCGGCGAGATTGGGCACTACTCAAAGGCTATGCGCCTATTCGGAGACATTGTCACGGTTAGTGATATCGGAAGAATTCCGTCTCCGCGAGATATGCATTATAGTCAGTGTGGTGGGGATGAGTGTGCCGATATTCTGGACCAAATCAAAGCAGTATGGATGCCGGTTTTGGAGCGAGCTGAAGAGATGGTGCCGGTTACGGATTCTGGCGTCACGGAAGATGATGAGACAAGTTGGCGTACGGCTAGCCTTATTCTGGCGGACCACTTCTGTACTGTCATGAAATATGCCGAGAAAGCTTTCTTGCGTGACGGGCGCAGGGCTTGGCCCTTTCATCGACAGTTCCAGCATGAAATTTTGACGGCCGATTATGGGTTTGATGCGGCTGTTGAAAGAAGGTTGCTTTCAGAATTTTGTAGCGGTTGGTGGGACTCCTACTTCATGGAGGTTGCGGGGTCGGCGGCAATGGGTAAAACGCCGGTCGGGTACGACCTGTTCGTGTTTTGGGCCATTGAGCACATGTCGGAAGTAGCTCTTGCTAGCTCACACAGAGAGCATCTCACGATGGCTCACCTCTTTGCGCGTGCTCTGGCGCAGCGCTCCAGGGAGGCGGTGGATCGGCGAGACAAGGCCGATGTTGAGTTTAGGGACCTAATTTGGCGGGATGCTGTCTCAATCCGCGAATTGCGATCCTTGGCAAGGAGAGAGGAGCGGGTCGTTGAAAAGTACGGGGAAAAGAATGTTGAAGGCAGGTTCGAAGATTCTCTGAACTTGCTCATGCAGAGTCTGGGATTCATGGTCGTTCCGACCCAACGAGGCCAGCGGCGGGTTGATCTAATCTGCATTTCCTCGGGTGGTGGTTCAGACCCTTACACGATGCTGGTGGAAGCGAAGAGTACGCACAACCACTACGCTCTTCCCACGAAGGATGCCAGAGCGATCACCGAATATATCCGCGATGTGCGAGGACGCCTTAAAACCTTGCCCCCATTGAAGCTTGTTCTGATCGTCGGACCCGAGGGCTCAAAGACCATTAAGGCTAAGATCGAGGATCTCAACTATGAGTCATCAGTTCCTGTGCGGTACCTTGTCGTAGATGCCCTTATTCTGCTGTACGAGGCACTCCGGGGGGTTGTGCCGGCGGACTCGTTTCTTCGCGCGATGACTGCTGCGGACGGCATTGTTTCGCGCGCGGATATAGATTCGATCATCGGCGCTTACCGGAACGCTAATACGGCTCACTCTGAGTTCATCTCAAGGCTTCTCGGAGGATGATGAGGGGACAGCCTCAGTCCGTCGAGCGCCTGAGTAGTACGCAGTGCTGACGATTCGTCTGCTCGCGGTGTGCCAAGAGCTGACACCTCCTGACAGCCAGGCAGGCGTGACACCCAAACCCCTAGGCAAGCGCGGGTGTCACGCGCTCCTGACACCGAGGTTGACACCGCCTGACAGTCAGCCTGCGGCTGGCCCGTGACACCTCCGGCGGAGCAGTCGCACCGCTTCTTCCACGGGGGTGCCGTTCCGTTCCGCTTCGCCGGGGATGCGTCCGGGGAGGTGCCGGGGAGGCAGGGAGTTCTCCCTGAGTGCCTCCCCGGCGTGCCTCCCTGTATCTGACCTGCGTAGATCAACGATCAGGGAGTCAGGGAGGCACGCAGGTCGGTGCGGTGAAACCCCCTCCTGAGAGCAGTTGAAAGGGTGTGGCTCAGCCTCCCTAAGCGAGTCTGCGGCGAGTTCCGCTTAAGAGCGAAGAGCGGTGATGAGCCGCTTCGCGGCACGACCCTCGAACGGCGGCGCCGCCGCCGAACTGCACGGGGACCGGCCTCCGGCCGGGCGACCTTCGGGCGCCTGTCCGCTCGGGAGCTCCTGGCCGGACGGCGCCCGCGCGCCCTCTCTCTCCAGAGTCCGCTACAAAAAACACGGTCCTGAGCTGGGATGTAGCGGCGTAGCGGATGTAGCGGACTCTGGAGAGAGAGGGGGAAGAGACCGTGATTCGCCACACAGAGTGAAAGGCGCTCGGCTCAAGCGGCAATCGCCGTCCGGCCGGGAGTTCCCGCCTGCCGGGCGGTCCTCCTACCCCTTGCTTTCCTGGGCTACCTCATCCAGTGCCTTCAGGACCGACTCTGGGTCGCCGTTGTACACAAGGTGTGGCTCGCCTGACTCCGGAGGCACGAACCGGGTGCGGTAGCGGAGCAAGTCACTTTCGGCGAAGTAGATAGAGTTCGGGTCGGCTTCATGCTGCGCATTCCGCTTGCTCACACGGGCCCATAGTTCCTCGTGGCTCGCCTCCAGGTAGACGAGCACCGTGCTCGCCCCCGCGTCGGTCGCGATCGATCGCCAATGAGCTCGGTCTTCCGGTGTCCAAAAGCCGTGGTCGACCACCACGTCATGCCCGGCCCTCAGTTGCTCGCGGAGCTCTATGGCGGTCTCTTCGAGGACCGGGCGTTCGAGGGTCGGGAAGACTCCACGGGGGAAGTCGACCCCGTAGACGCCATGCTGACGGAACATCTCTTCGTCGGGGCAGAGCCTGAGGAAGCCGCGGGCCGTGAGCGCGCGGGAAAGCGTTGTCTTGCCCGAGCCGGGCAGTCCTGCCATCAGCACGCAGGACGGACGCGCGGTGTGGTTAGCGGCCGTCACGTGGTGACTTCCGATTCCGTGCGCCACGTACGTCCTGGGCCCCCGAGGTCAACGCCGTACTCCACCACGTTGCTTTCGCTGTCGATGAACTTCGCTGTCATCACGACTACCGGCTCGGCTGGAGGCTGCGCGGCGTTCAACTCCAGGAGTCGTGCATCCTCAGGCGTCAGGAGGCGAGCCGACGCGGTGTCGATCCGGTGAGTGATCGGGCGGCCCGTGGCCTGCGCGATGAGCTGTAGCGACGTTCCACCGGTCAAGCGGTCGCTCTTAATCAACTCCGGGATCAACCGTCCGTACCGCACGGGAATCCACGACGTGGAGTGCGCGACGATCCCGTGCCTGTCGCGGTACACCCGGCGCCGCCTGACCACCTCCGAACCGGGCGTGATGTCCAGCGCACCGGCCACATCTGCGGGCGCCGGCACAACGGCGGCCTGGTGGGAGTCGGACCGTTCGCCGGACCCCCAACTTGACCCGCTGCGGCGGCCCCGGTCCTGGCGCTGGGAGCCGGAAGACATCGAGGAGGGGCGGTCCAGCACTTCCGTTCCGATGCCGTGAATGCCTCTGACCAACCCTTCGGTGCGCAACTTCCGCAGCGCCTTTTCGGCGGTCGCGGTGCTGACTTTCCACTCTTGCGCGAGGTTCTTGATGCTCGGCAGAAGCGAGCCCGGCGGCAGTTCGCCGGACGTGATCAGCCCCGTGTAGTGGGCGGCAATCTGCGCGTACGGCGCTCGATTGTCGGCCTGCTCCGACATCTCCGTAGCTCCCTTGTCTCAGTGGACGCCATGCCTACTGTACCCCTTGACACCCTAGGGTGCCCTAGGGAACCTTAGGGATGTGCCCGCCGGTCGGATCGGTCGATCGGAGACCGCTTGTCTGGCGTGCGATGAAACACGAAAAGTCCTGGCCAGTGCCGGGACAAAGCAAGGAGCGGCTCCTACCGCCAAGCAGACAGCCGCTCCCTGACCCTCGAAGGGGTATCTCCATGATGCCTGAGATGACCGTGGCCGTTGACGGTCCGGCGCCGCAGCAGCCGCAGTTACTGCAGTCCGCAAACAGCCCGTTGGGGCGTGCGCGGGTGGCTCGGGGTTGGTCGCAGGACAAGGCCGTGCGGGCCCTGGTCCTGCTGGCCGATGCGTGGGGCTGGCAGGTGGCGTCCGAGCCGTCGCTGAAGGTGCAGCTCTCGCGCTGGGAGCACGGTGGGAGCCGCCCGAACGAGACCTACCGGGTGCTGCTGTGCTCGCTGTACCGGGCCACCCCGAACGAGCTGGGGTTCGACCGCGCGCCGCAGACCACCAAGGGACTACGCGACCGGATCAGCACCCTCGAAGCCCTGGTGGAGAACCTGACGGCCACGCTGATGGCGCAGGGGGTGCAGGCATGATGGCGCCCGCTTTCACCAGCGTGGACGTGTCCGGCCTGACGGTTCCTGAGCGGACCGTGGCGCTGTACGCCTCGGACATGGCCACCCCGACCACCCTGGGGACGCCGGACCTGGTCCGCGCCTGGATCGTGCAGGGTGCCGAGCGGCTTGGCACGGCCGAGCTGCGGCGGCTGGCCGAGTTCTTCCACGGGTTCTTCCTGCTGGAGATGGACGGCGTGGCGACGCCCGCGCTGCTGGCCCGCCATGAGCAGTGCTTCCCGGACGTGGGTCGTCTGGACGCGGCGAACGCGGCGGCGGCGCTGAGTGTGCGGGTGCACGGGATGACCGAGACGGCCCGGACCCGGAACGGGGCAGCGTCGATGGACGACTGCCCGTGCGGGGGAACCGGCACGGTCGACATCGACGACCCGGACCCGGACCTGTCCTTCTCGCTGTACTGCCCGGTCCACCAGACGGCCACCGCCCTGCGCATCCGGGCGGGTGTCCGATGACCGCTCCGGGACCGCTGGGCGCGCTGTACGCCCGTGTGACGGCTCCGGCCGCTCCCGCCGTGCCTCTGGCACGGCGGGAGCGCCGCCGCGCCGCTGAGGCTTTCCCCACGGTCCCCATCCGGGGCCTGGAGCTGACGATGGGGGAGGTTGCCGCCGCACTGTTCGAGACGGGGGCCGACGAACTCACCCTTCCGGTGCCCGACACCGACACCCTCTATGACGCCCTCAACGGTGCCGTGCGCATGCTGGGTCCGGCAGGGATCGCCGAAGTCATCGACCACTTCGCCGCATTGGACAGTGCCGAGTTTCCCGAGGTGGGCGCCTGCCGTCAGTTCGCCTACCGGCTCGCCCTGTCGTTCTGGTACGCCGAGGCCCGCTCGCGGCCGATGACGGTAGGTGAGGCGGCCGTGGCTCTGTACCTGTCGCCTGCCTACCGGCATCACCAGGTCGACGCGGTCACCGTGCGACGGGCGCCGCTGCTGGTCTCGCGTGCGATCCGGCAGGGTGCCGCCCTGGTACCGGTGGAAACCCTCATGCGCCTCGGAGAGGCCATGGGGCGCGAGTTCGCAGCCTCCGCGCTGACCTGCGTGACGCCCGGCGTCACGGGTGCGTCGCGCCCCGGCGTCACGGGCGCCACGGGCCGTGACTGGCTGTACCGGCAGGCTCTGCCGGACTGGCACCGCCGCCGGTTCTGTTTCGACCTCATGCGCGCCGACACGCGCCAGCCCTCCCCGCTCATCGTCCGGTTGGACGGCGGTGGCTACGTGGTCGGGGCCACCCCGCCGGCTGGGCCGGATGGCACCTGGCGCCGCGCGCTGCGGGCGGAGTGGTAACCATGCCGAACAAACCCCACAGGGACGTGCGCCGCCGCCGCAAGCGGCAAGCGGCCTACGTCTTCCGGCACCGGTGCGCCTACTGCCGTCGCCGCTTCCGCACGCTCGATGACGCCACCCTCGATCACATCGTGCCCCGGTGCTTGTGGCACACCTGGTCGGCGACCGCACTCGCCCTTGCCTGCCTCGACTGCAACCACCGCAAGGCCGACCGCTTCCCCCTCTCGATCGCCCTGTTGCTGCTGCGGTCGATCGCCCCGGCCGGGTCCGTCATCCACCCGGCCGCCCTGTCTCTCCTGGCCCGACTCGCCCACACCAACCAGATGGCCGCGCCCACCCCGGAGCGGTCTACCCCCGACCTGCCCGAATCGACCCTGAACCATCAGATCTTGGAGAGGACGGCGGCATGAGCGCCCGCACGGTGGACGAGAAGATGACCGTTCAGGAAGTCCTTGCGGATTTGAAGGTCGCCCCGTCGACCTTCTACCGGTGGCGTCAACTCGGAAAGGGGCCCCGCTCGATCAAGCTCCCGAACGGTGACGTGCGTATCCGGCGGTCGGAGTACGAGCGTTGGCTCACGGAGCGGGAGGACGCTGCGTGAGCACGACTGGCGACGCTCCGGCCCGCCGCCCGCACGGGGAGGCGCGGCCGGGGTACTCCCTCGACATCCGACTGTGGAAGGTCACAAAGGTCAATCGGAAGGCCCGTCCCTATCAGCTCCGGTGGGTTGTAGGCGGGAAGGTGAGCAGCGCGACGTTCGCCACGTCCGCACTTGCCGAGAGCCGACGCTCGGAACTGAGGCAGGCCATGCGTCGGGGCGAGGCTTTCGAGATCGCGAGTGGACAACCTGAGTCCGAAGTCCGCGCGGCGGTGGAAGCAGCCGCGGCGGCTGAGGTGAAGCCGCCGCGTCGGTGGTTCGAGTTCTGCCGGAGGTACGTCGCCGGACGGTGGCGTACGAGCGCAGCCAAGACCCGTGAGGGCATGGCGGACGGCCTTGCGGCTGTGAGTCTTGCCATGGTCAAGCGTGGGGACTGCGCTCCCACGGATGAGCAACTGCGGTTGGCGTTCCGGTGGGGGATCGTGCCCGCGAACGCGGGTGAGGGCCCGCCGGCCGACCTCAAAGCCGCGTATGACTGGCTCACGACGGCGGACCGCCCGGTCGTCGACCTGGCCGACCCCGAGGTGTTCGAAGACGTGCTGTATCGCCTGAGCTACAAGCTGGATGGCACCCCGGCGGCAGGCGATACGTACCGGCGCCGCCGCCGTGCCCTGAACACCGCCCTTGAACACGCGGTGGTCGCGGGAGAGCTCCTGGAGAACCCGCTTCAGCGCGCCCGCGGGAAGCATGTCGGCTCCAACAGCGTGGTTGATCGACGTGTCCTCGTGAATGCCGTACAGGCCCGCCAGTTGCTTGCGGCAGTTTCCTACGTCGGGTCGTGGGATCGCTGCCGTGGGCGGCGCCTGGTGGCCTTCTACGCGGTCCTGTACTACGCGGGCCTGCGCCCCGCTGAGGCGGTCGGACTGAAACTGTCGGACTGCTACCTACCAGAGGCGGGGTGGGGCACGCTGACGCTGCGGGAGACGCGTCCCGTCTCCGGGAAGCAGTGGACCGACTCCGGGGAGCGGCACGACCGCCGGGGGTTGAAGGCGCGGGAGGCAACCAGCGACCGGCCGGTGCCCATCCCGCCCGTCCTGGTCACCATCCTCCGGTCCCACCTGAAGACCTTCGGGTCGGCCAAGGAAGGGCGCGTGTTCGGCAACGAGCGTGGGGGAGTGGTCGGCTCATCCACCTACTGGCGGGTGTGGGAGGAAGCGCGAGCCTACGCGCTGCCGCCCGAACGGGTCGCCTCCCCGTTGGCCGGTCGTCCGTACGACCTACGGCACGCCTGCATTACGCGGTGGCTGAACGCGGGGGTTCCGATCGCCGAGGTAGCGCGCAGGGTCGGCAACTCACCAGAGGTGATCCACCGCCGGTACCACGGTTGCATTGACGGTCACGAGGAAGCGGCCAACGCGAAGATTGCAAAGGCATTGGAGGAGGAGGGCGACTCCGCGTAGCGACGACGCAAACGCTGGAAGGGCGGTCCGAAAAATCGGACCGCCCTTCCAGCGTTGAGGCTGCCTGATCAGGTTGCCCTAGGAAAGTCCTAGGATCACGCGAACGCGGTCCTCCACCTGCCTCATCTCGGCCGGATCTAGCAGTCCGAGACGCCTACGGAGCCTGGACTTGTCGACTGTGTGCAGGTCAGTGCAGTTGACGTAGGACTCGTCGTATTTGGTAACGCCGCATTCAGGACCAATGGGAATGTGAGTAGCGGCAGGCCCAGACGTCCCCGTGACCACGGCAATCGTCACCGCCGATAGGGGCTCAGCAATGCGATTGACTGTGAGAACCACTACCGGATGTGCGCCAATGGGGCTTGGCAGCACACATCCCCAGACCTCACCGCGCAATGCAGTGCCGGGGCTCACCATTCGATTTCGTCCCCTGCCGCCAGCTCCTCTGCTGTGGCGGGCAGTACACCTGCGGGAGCAGGAGCGGGAGTCCCCTGGTAGAAGGATCGAATCTCCTCAGAGGCTGCTACCTCTGCTGCCTCACGTGAGAGCAAGCGGAGTCCCTCTCGAAGCGCATCGGAGACCGATGGCAGGTTCAGGGACTGCATCACCAGTCGCAGGTCTGCCATTTCGTCAGGCCTCAGCCTGACCTGAGCCACTTCGGTAGATCGGGAGTAGCTGCCTTTTTGGAGCAGGCCACGGTACTGATCAGACTTTGTGTTTTTCGTGGTCTTGCTACTCAGAGGGGTCTTGGTCGTCCTGCTGCGTGTAACGCTCGCCTCGCCTCGCTTCGCGCGGGTAACGGCTGGCTTGGCTTTCTTGCCTCGGGTTTCAGGGGTCATCGTTCCTCCTTCCGGAGCTCCGTAGTACAGATGTCATACGCCAAGTGTCAGGGGCACGGCTCGGCTGGTCAAGGCAGCACGGTGGGGCTGGCAGGCGTCGGCCCGGAGCGTGTCAAAGGTGTGTCGCGTGTATCGCAGATGGTGCGCGAACAGTGAGAGACAACGAGAGAGGGCGGGAGTCAGTGAGACTGACTCCCGCCCTCTTCTCTCGGCATCCGCCCTGGTGAACCACACCTAAACGTTGAAGGGTGGTCGCTCCCTGGGCAAGTGCCCCCGGCAGGATTCGAACCTGCGCACACGGCTCCGGAGGCCGTTGCTCTATCCCCTGAGCTACGGGGGCGTGTCGGTTGCGGTGATCGCTTCGACGGGTAGAACAGTACCAGTTCCGGCGGGGTGGGTAGGAACCCGTTTCCCGGGGGGCGTCACCCTGGGTGCTCGCGGGGCATCCTTGGGAGTGGAAGTGGGGAAAACGCGGACGCGGTGGCCGGTCTCGACCTACTCTCGAGTTGTGCCAGGGGCGTCGCGCCGGGTTCTTGTTGTGGACGACAACAAGGTCATCCGGCAGTTGATCAGGGTCAATCTCGAGCTTGAGGGCATCGAGGTCGTGACCGCGGCCGATGGTGCCGAGTGTCTGGAAGTCGTCCATCAGGTGCGGCCCGACCTCGTCACCCTCGATGTCGCCATGCCGCGGCTGGACGGGCTCAGGACCGCGGCCCGATTGCGTTCCGATCCCCGTACCCGGGACCTTCCGCTCGCCATCATCAGTGCCTGCACCCGGTACGAGGTCGAGAGCGGGCTTGAGGTCGGGGTCGATGCCTTCCTCGCCAAGCCCTTCGAACCCAGTGAACTCGTGCGGGTCGTCTGGAAGTTGATCGAGCGGCGGCGGTGCGGGAGCAAGGGCGGCAGGGGCGATGGACGTGGTGTCGGGGGTACCGAGCGGGCTGCCGGGCACGCCGGGGGGTAGCGGGGGCAGGAGATCTGTCCGGCGGGGCGTCCAGATGGCGGACTTCCGGGTAAACCGGCTCG
The DNA here is from genome assembly GCF_054061295.1 of Streptomyces sp. TE5632. Lineage (NCBI taxonomy): Bacteria > Bacillati > Actinomycetota > Actinomycetes > Kitasatosporales > Streptomycetaceae > Streptomyces > Streptomyces sp. TE5632. Next base: position 3,898,040 of record NZ_JBSSEA010000003.1, read on the forward strand.
CCCACCCACCCCCCTCCTCCCCTACGCTTGTCCCGTGACCCCCGTCGAGCTCTCCCGCACCGTGCTGCACGCGGTGCGTCGTGCTGTCGACGAAGGGGAGCTGCGGGTGACCGTTCCCGAGCGGGTCGCCGTCGCGCCGCCGGGGCCCGGGGGGTGCGGGGAGTACGCCACCAACGTCGCGCTTCAGCTGGCCGGCCCGGCCGGGCACACGCCCCGGCACGTCGCCGAGGTGCTGCGGGCCCGGCTCCTTCAGGACGGTGGCATCAGCGACGTCGTCGTCACCGGGCCCGGGTTCATCAACATCAGTCTGCGGGGGGCCGCTCCCGTGGCCCTCGTGGAGGAGATCCTGAGGGCAGGAAGCACCGGTGGTGCCGGTGGCGCTCCCTACGGGCATCTGGACGGGGGGAGGAGCGGGAGCCGGGAGCGGGTGCTGCTGCACGGGGCCGCCGAGGTGCGTGCCCTGGTTCAGGTCGACGCCCTCGCTCGCATCCTGCGGTCCCAGGGCGTGGTGGTGCGGACCAGTTGCGATGTAGACGTAGCGGCCTCCGCGCCCGAGTGGGGCGCTGCGCTGGCCGTTCTCGGGGTCGTCATCGACGACGCCGGCGAGGGCGACCCGGACGACGCCCCCCGGTTCGACGTCCGGCCCGTGCCCGCTCCCGGCGACCCGCTGCCCCTCGGCCGGGACGCCGCGCGGTGGGCGTTGCTCCGGCCCGCGTCGCACGACCGGCCCCGGATCACCGGCGAGCACCTGGTCCAGCGGGAGAGCAACCCCCTCTTCCGGGTGCGCTACGCCCACGCCCGCACCCGTGCCCTCCTGCGCAACGCCGCCGATCTCGGGTTCGGGCCCGAGCCCGGCCCCGTCGGCGTGAGCGGAACCCGGCCCCTGCTCGCCGCCCTCGCCGACCACCCCCGCGTCCTGGCCGCTGCCGCCCGGCACCGTGCCCCCGACCGGCTCGCCCGGCACCTCGTCACCGTCGCCGATGCCACGCAGCCCCTGCTTCCCACCGTGCTGCCCCTCGGTGAGGAGAAACCCTCGGCCGCCCACCGCGCCCGGCTCGCGCTCGCCGAAGCCGCCGGGACGGTGCTGGCCGGCGGCCTGTCCCTGCTCGGCATCGACGCACCCGACCATCTGTGAAAGAGCACGCGAAGAATGAGCCGTTCCGCACACCCCGCCGGACCCCGTCACGCCGACGTCCTTCCCGAGGGGCACTATTCCGCACCGCCCGCCGATCTCAACGCCCTCGACCCGAAGGTGTGGGCGCAGACCGTCAGCCGTGACGAGGACGGTGTGGTCACCGTCGGCGGGATTCCCGTCACGCGCCTCGCCGAGGAGTTCGGCACCCCCGCCTACATCCTCGACGAGACCGACTTCCGCGCCCGCGCGCGGGCCTGGCGCAGCGCCTTCGGGGAGGACGCCGACGTGTTCTACGCCGGTAAGGCGTTCCTCTCCCGGGCCGTCGTGCGGTGGCTCGACGAGGAGGGGCTGAACCTCGACGTCTGCTCCGGCGGGGAACTGGCCACCGCACTGTCCGCCGGTATGCCCGCCGACCGGATCGCCTTCCACGGCAACAACAAGTCCGTGGCGGAGATCCGCCGGGCCGTCGAGGCCGGTGTCGGGCGGATCGTGCTCGACTCCTTCCAGGAGATCGTCCGGGTCGCGCACATCGCGCAGTCGCTGGGCACCCGGCAGCGGGTGCAGATCCGGGTCACCGTCGGCGTCGAGGCGCACACGCACGAGTTCATCGCCACCGCCCACGAGGACCAGAAGTTCGGGATCCCGCTCGCCGGCGGGCAGGCCGCCGAGGCCGTGCGGCGGGCGCTCCAGCTGGACGGGCTGGAGGTCATCGGGATCCACTCGCACATCGGGTCGCAGATCTTCGACATGTCGGGGTTCGAGGTCGCCGCGCACCGGGTGGTCGGACTGCTCAAGGACATCCGTGACGAGCACGGGGTCGAGCTGCCCGAGATCGACCTCGGGGGCGGCCTCGGCATCGCCTACACCAGTGACGACGACCCCCGCGAGCCGCACGAGATCGCCAAGGCGCTGACCGAGATCGTCACCCGGGAGTGCGAGGCCGCCCGCCTCGGCACCCCGCGCATCTCCGTGGAGCCGGGGCGTGCCGTCGTCGGGCCGACCGCCTTCACGGTGTACGAGGTCGGCACGGTCAAGCCGCTGGCCGGCCTGCGCACCTACGTCTCCGTCGACGGCGGGATGTCGGACAACATCCGCACCGCGCTGTACGACGCCGAGTACAGCGTCGCCCTCGTCTCCCGCCGCTCCGACGCCGAGCCGATGCTCAGCCGGGTCGTCGGCAAGCACTGCGAGAGCGGGGACATCGTGGTGCGCGACGCCTTCCTGCCGGGGGACCTGGCGCCGGGCGACCTGATCGCCGTACCGGCCACCGGGGCGTACTGCCGGTCGATGGCCAGCAACTACAACCACGTTCTTCGCCCGCCCGTCGTCGCCGTCGCGGACGGCGAGGCGCGGGTGATCGTCCGGCGCGAGACCGAGGAGGACCTCCTCCGCCTCGACGTCGGGTGAGGTAAGAACAGAGGACGCGAGGAGACGCGGGAGAGGGAGGCGGAAGATCTTCGGTTCTCGCGGGCTTCGCAATGAAATTGATGTCTCACGATCCGGACAAAGGGCAGAAACTTCCGTCCGGTGAGTGAGACTGGTGCAATCGAGACGGTAATCGGGAAACGAGGTCGGATGATGCGTACGCGTCCGCTGAAGGTGGCGCTGCTGGGCTGTGGAGTGGTCGGCTCAGAGGTGGCGCGCATCATGACGACGCAGGCCGACGACCTCGCCGCCCGCATCGGCGCCCCGGTGGAGCTCGCCGGGGTCGCCGTGCGGCGCCCCGACCGGGTGCGTGAGGGCATCCCGGCCGAGCTGGTCACCACCGACGCCACCGCCCTCGTCAAACGGGACGACCTCGATGTCGTCGTCGAGGTCATCGGCGGGATCGAGCCCGCGCGGACGCTGATCACCACCGCCTTCGCGCACGGCGCGTCCGTGGTCTCCGCGAACAAGGCGCTGCTCGCCCAGGACGGTGCCGCGCTGCACGCCGCCGCCGAGGAGCACGGCAAGGACCTCTACTACGAGGCCGCCGTCGCCGGTGCCATCCCGCTGATCCGGCCGCTGCGCGAGTCGCTCGCCGGTGACAAGGTCAACCGGGTGCTCGGCATCGTCAACGGGACGACGAACTTCATCCTCGACGCCATGGACACCACCGGCGCCGGCTATCAGGAGGCGCTCGACGAGGCCACCGCCCTCGGGTACGCGGAAGCCGACCCCACCGCCGACGTCGAGGGCTTCGACGCCGCCGCCAAGGCCGCCATCCTCGCCGGAATCGCCTTCCACACGCGTGTGCGGCTCGACGACGTCCACCGCGAGGGCATGACCGAGGTCACCGCCGCCGACATCGCCTCGGCGAAGGAGATGGGCTGCACCATCAAACTGCTCGCCATCTGCGAGCGGGCCGGTGACGGCGCCTCCGTCACCGCGCGCGTGCATCCGGCGATGATCCCGCTCACCCACCCGCTGGCCTCGGTGCGCGGCGCCTACAACGCCGTGTTCGTGGAGTCGGAGGCCGCCGGGCAGCTGATGTTCTACGGGCCCGGCGCCGGCGGGGCGCCCACCGCCTCCGCCGTGCTCGGCGACCTCGTCGCCGTCTGCCGCAACCGGCTGGGCGGGGCCACCGGACCGGGTGAGTCCGCCTACGCGGCGCTGCCCGTCTCGCCGATGGGCGACGTCGTCACGCGCTACCACATCAGCCTCGACGTGGCCGACAAGCCGGGCGTTCTCGCTCAGGTCGCGACCGTGTTCGCGGAGCACGGCGTCTCGATCGACACGGTTCGCCAGCAGGGCAAGGACGGGGAGGCATCCCTCGTCGTCGTCACCCACCGTGCGTCCGACGCGGCCCTCGGCGGCACCGTCGAGGCGTTGCGCAAGCTCGACACCGTGCGCGGTGTCGCCAGCATCATGCGGGTTGAAGGAGAGTAAGCAGCAATGACCCACCAGTGGCGCGGAATCATCGAGGAGTACCGGGACCGGCTGCCGGTCGCCGACACCACGCCGGTTGTGACGCTCCGTGAGGGCGGTACGCCGCTCGTGCCCGCGCAGGTGCTCTCCGAGCGCACGGGCTGCGAGGTCCACCTCAAGGTCGAGGGTGCCAACCCGACCGGGTCCTTCAAGGACCGGGGGATGACCATGGCCATCTCCAAGGCCAAGGAGGAGGGCGCGCAGGCCGTCATCTGCGCCTCCACCGGCAACACCTCCGCCTCCGCCGCCGCCTACGGGGTGCGCGCCGGGATGGTCTCCGCGGTGCTCGTGCCGCAGGGCAAGATCGCGCTCGGCAAGATGGGCCAGGCCCTGGTGCACGGGGCGAAGATCCTCCAGGTCGACGGCAACTTCGACGACTGCCTCACCCTCGCCCGCGCGCTCAGCGACAACTACCCCGTGGCGCTGGTCAATTCGGTCAACCCGGTGCGTATCGAGGGGCAGAAGACGGCCGCCTTCGAGATCGTGGACATGCTCGGCGACGCCCCCGACATCCACGTCCTCCCGGTGGGCAACGCGGGCAACATCACCGCCTATTGGAAGGGCTACCGGGAGTACGCCGCCGACGGCGTGGCCACCCGGACCCCGCGCATGTGGGGCTTCCAGGCCTCCGGCAGTGCCCCGATCGTGCGCGGCGAGGTCGTCAAGGACCCGGCGACCATCGCCACCGCCATCCGGATCGGCAACCCGGCCTCGTGGCAGTACGCGCTCGCCGCGCGGGACGAGTCCGGCGGCCTCATCGACGAGGTGACGGACCGTGAGATCCTGCGCGCCTACCGGCTGTTGGCCTCGCAGGAGGGCGTCTTCGTCGAGCCCGCGTCCGCCGCGTCGGTCGCCGGTCTGCTGAAGGCCGCCGAGCAGGGCAAGGTCGACCCGGGGCAGAAGATCGTGTGCACCGTCACCGGCAACGGTCTGAAGGACCCGGACTGGGCCGTCGCCGGCGCCCCGCAGCCGGTCACCGTCCCGGTGGACGCCGCCACGGCCGCCGAACGGCTCGGGTTGGTCTGACGGTGCCGACGGGGCCGACGGGCCCTCGCGCCCCCGGCCCCTTCGGCGCCCTCCGCGCCCCGCAGCCGCCGCATCGGACGGCAGGAAGGGCGTAAGAGGGCGCTTGCCCGGGGAAGTTCCCCGCGGGGGGTGCACAGGGGGCTTGAGACACGCATCGTGCGCCTCCCGTGCGCCCTATGTCGACACAGAACCGTCCTTCGATAGGCTGTACTCAACCCGCCCGCCGCATATGCCGCGGTACCGCGTCGTCTCCGTGGTCCGGAAGCGACCCCCGAGAGGCGCGGAAAGCGGCCGGCCACCCTGGTCGGCGGCGATCCCGGGGTTCCGTACGTCGTCGAATGCCATTCGGCAGTCACCAGCTCAATCGACAGTCGCCCAGATCCCACGACAGTCACCAGCTCAAGGAGAGTCAACGAGCGATGGCCGGTCCCGCGTTCCGCGCCGCCGCCGTCCGGGTGCGCGTCCCCGCCACCAGCGCCAACCTCGGTCCGGGCTTCGACGCCCTGGGCCTCGCGCTGGGCTTGTACGACGACGTGGTCGTCCGGGTGGCCGACGCCGGGCTGCACATCGACATCGCCGGTGAGGGCGGCGAGACCCTCCCGCGTGACGAGAGGCATCTGCTCGTACGCTCCCTGCGCACCGCCTTCGATCTGCTGGGCGGACAGCCGCGCGGCCTGGAGATCGTCTGCGCCAACCGCATTCCGCACGGTCGGGGCCTGGGCTCCTCCTCGGCCGCCATCTGCGCCGGCATAGTCGCCGCCCGCGCCGTGACCATAGGCGCCGAGGCCAAGCTCGACGACACCGCGCTGCTCGAACTCGCCACCGAGATCGAGGGACACCCCGACAACGTCGCGGCCTGCCTGCTGGGCGGCTTCAGCCTCTCCTGGATGGAGGGCGGAGCGGCCCGCGCGATCAGGCTGGAGCCCGCCGAATCCATCGTCCCGGTGGTCTTCGTACCGGGGAAACCCGTTCTCACCGAGACCGCCCGCGGCCTGCTGCCGCGTACCGTGCCGCACGTCGACGCCGCCACCAACGCGGGCCGTGCCGCCCTGCTCGTCGAGGCTCTGACCAGGCGTCCCGAACTGCTGCTGCCCGCCACCGAGGACCGTCTGCACCAGGACTACCGGGCCCCCGCCATGCCCGAGAGCGCGGCGCTGGTGGAGCGGCTGCGCGCGGACGGCGTCCCCGCGGTGATCTCCGGTGCCGGGCCCACCGTCATGGCGCTGGCCGACGCCGACACCGCCGACAAGGTCGAAGCACTGGCCGGTGCCGACTGGGCCGCCAACCGGCTCCGTCTCGATCTGCAGGGAGCGAGCGTGCTTCCGCTTGCCGCCTGACACACGGTTGCCGGATGAGGAGAGGGGGAATGTTTGTTGGATCCGGTAGTGTTAACCTCAAGTCTGCACCCGACCCCACCACGGCGAGGTGCCTCGTGTCCCCGTTCGGGACAGACATTCTTCCGGGAGCTCCCCAAGCCACACTGTGTTCTCTGCGCCGTACGCGGACAGTACGTCGCACGCGGACACTGAACGGCCCGCCGAGCACGCTCCGGAACCGGTGCGACCGCGCCACGTGACACTGGATGTCACGGCTCGGCAAGCGCCATCACCAGAAATTTCTTCCGCCGTTCCGGCGGACAACCGCCCCGGCACGGTTCGCCCAGTAAGGACCGAAGCCGGACAGCACAACCGGTCGCCGAGCCAGACAGGCCGACGTCCGCTCCAGGGAAGGACCCTTCGTGAGCGACACCACCGATCTGATGGGCGCACGTGTCGAGGAGACCGCTGCCGCGCCCGCCACGGACGCTTCCGCGCCTGCCAGCGGTGCCGGCTCCCGGCGGCGCCGCGGTACCGGCCTCGAAGGCATGGTGCTGGCCGAGCTTCAGCAGGTCGCATCGGGCCTCGGTATCAGGGGCACCGCGCGTATGCGCAAGAGTCAGTTGATCGAGGTCATCAAGGAGGCGCAGGCGGGAGCAGGCGCCGCCGCGCCGAAGAGCGAGGCCCCGGCCGAGGCGGCGGAGACCAAGCCCAAGCGCCGCGCCACCTCCCGGACCCGTACGGGTGAGACCGCCGAGAAGAAGCCGGCCGCCGCCGAAGACACCGCGGCCCAGCAGCAGATCGACATTCCCGGCCAGACGGCCCCGAAGGCTCCCGCTCCGGCCGAGCAGGCCCCCGCCGAGGCCGCCCCCGTCGAGCGCCGCCGTCGCGTCACCGCCGAGGCGGGCGCTCCGGCCGCCGCGCCGGAGAAGACCGCCGTCGAGGCGAAGACCGAGCCGCAGGACGAGCCGAAGAGTGAGGCCCCGTCGCAGCAGTCGCCGTCGCAGCATTCGCAGGGCGACGCCAGGTCCGACCACGACGGCCACGACGGGCGCCGCCGCGACCGCCGTGACCGCGGCCGCGACCGTAATGACCGCAATGACCGGAGCGACCGGGCAGACCGCGGTGACCGTCGCCACAGGAGCGACGACCAGCAGCAGACCCAGGGTGGCCAGAGCGGTCAGGGTGGCCAGGGTCGTCAGCAGAGCCAGCAGCAGGGCGGCGGCCGTCAGGACGACGGTTACGACGACGACGGCAGCGGCCGTCGCGGCCGGCGCGGTCGCTACCGCGACCGTCGCGGCCGGCGCGGGCGCGACGACGTGCAGGAGCCGCAGATCAACGAGGACGACGTCCTGATCCCGGTCGCGGGCATCCTCGACATCCTCGACAACTACGCGTTCATCCGGACCTCCGGCTACCTGCCCGGTCCGAACGACGTGTACGTCTCCCTCGCCCAGGTCCGCAAGAACGGCCTGCGCAAGGGCGACCACCTCACCGGCGCGGTGCGCCAGCCCAAGGAGGGCGAGCGCCGCGAGAAGTTCAACGCGCTGGTCCGCCTGGACTCCGTCAACGGCATGGCGCCCGAACACGGCCGCGGCCGCCCGGAGTTCAACAAGCTCACCCCGCTGTACCCGCAGGACCGCCTCCGCCTGGAGACCGACCCCGGTGTCCTCACCACGCGGATCATCGACCTCGTGTCGCCGATCGGCAAGGGCCAGCGCGGTCTGATCGTGGCCCCGCCGAAGACCGGCAAGACCATGATCATGCAGGCGGTCGCCAACGCGATCACGCACAACAACCCCGAGTGCCACCTGATGGTCGTCCTCGTCGACGAGCGTCCGGAAGAGGTCACCGACATGCAGCGGTCGGTCAAGGGCGAGGTCATCTCCTCGACCTTCGACCGCCCGGCCGAGGACCACACCACGGTCGCCGAACTCGCCATCGAGCGGGCCAAGCGCCTGGTGGAGCTGGGTCACGACGTCGTCGTGCTGCTCGACTCGATCACCCGTCTGGGCCGTGCGTACAACCTCGCCGCCCCGGCCTCCGGCCGCATCCTGTCCGGTGGTGTCGACTCGACGGCGCTGTACCCGCCGAAGCGCTTCTTCGGTGCGGCCCGCAACATCGAGGACGGCGGCTCGCTGACCATCCTCGCCACCGCGCTGGTGGACACCGGGTCCCGCATGGACGAGGTGATCTTCGAGGAGTTCAAGGGCACCGGCAACATGGAGCTCAAGCTCGACCGGAAGCTCGCCGACAAGCGCATCTTCCCCGCGGTGGACGTCGACGCGTCCGGCACCCGCAAGGAGGAGATCCTGCTCGGCAGTGACGAGCTGGCCATCACCTGGAAGCTGCGCCGGGTGCTGCACGCGCTCGACTCGCAGCAGGCGATCGAACTGCTCCTCGACAAGATGAAGCAGACGAAGTCGAACGCCGAGTTCCTGCTGCAGATCCAGAAGACGACGCCGACACCGGGCAACGGCGACTGACGCCGGTCCCGCCCGCCTCGGCTCCATCTGGCACAAGGGCCGCTCCCCTCCGGGGGAGCGGCCCTTTGCGTGTACTCGGACAGGTGTACGATCACGCTGTTCCGGGCCGATTTTCACATCAAGGCCCGAACTTCCGATCCCGAGGGGGGACTTGCGTGGGTACTTCCATGTCCGGGGGCGGTCGGCACAGACGCCGGGTCAGAATCGCGCTGCCCGTCGCCGCCGCCGGCGTCGCCGCAGCCGTCACCGCCGCCCTGCTGACCTCGTCCGCCGGCGCCGCCACCGCGCTGCCGCAGCCGACTGCCGCCCCGGCGTTCGGTTCGCCGTCACCGGCCGAGCTGAAGAAGCGGGTCGCCGGCGCGCTCGCCGGTGACGACACCGCCGGCCAGACGAACCGGTCGTCGCTGAACAAGAGCACCACCACCGGCGCCGGCGGCAGCGGCTCCGTCATCGACGCGAAGATCATCGGTGGCAGCACGACCGCCGTCACCTCTGCGCCCTGGATGGCGCAGCTCCACTACTACGACGACCGGGGCACCAGCCGCACGAGCGACGACATCGGCTTCTTCTGCGGTGGTGCCGTCGTGGCCCCGACGAAGATCCTCACCGCCGCGCACTGCGTCAAGGGTTACAACTGGAAGGCCAACGGCGCCGTCGTCACGGGGACCGCACAGCTCCCCTCCGCCGACGGAAACCTGAACGGCGGCACCGTAACCGGCGTCTGGCGGCAGTGGAACCACCCGTCGTACAACGCGACGACCATCGACAACGACATCGCGGTGCTCACCCTGCCCGGCCCCGTCAAGGCCACCCCGATCCGCATGACCACCTCCGGCGACACCGCCTCCTACGCCGCCGGAAAGAGCGCCAAGGTCTACGGCTGGGGCCGCACCAGCTCCACCAGCCAGGACGTCTCCGAGACGTTGAAGGCGGCCACGCTGCCCATCCAGTCCGACGCCACGTGCGCCCGCACCTACGGCGCCGACTTCGTCAAGGGCCACATGGTCTGCGCCGGCAAGCCCGCCACCGGCACCGACAGCGGCACCACCTCCGCCTGCAACGGCGACTCCGGCGGCCCGCTGGTCGTGAACAACCGGATCGTCGGCGTCGTCTCCTGGGGCGTGAGGGACTGCGTCGAGAAGGGTGCCTACAGCGTCTTCGCCAAGGTGAGCAGCTACGTCGGGGCCGCCTACGCCCGCGTCGACGACACCAACATCAGCGGCGACCACCGCGCCGACCTGTGGGTGCGCAAGTCCTCGACGACGACCGGCTACTCCATGGACTCCAAGGGCTCCTCCTTCGCCGCCCGCAAGTCCTGGGGCGACTGGAAGGGCGTCAACGTCGTCCTGCAGACCGACCTCAACCGGGACGGGTACCAGGACCTGGTGTACCGGCGCAGCAGCGACGGCGCCGTCTACTGGACCCGGTACGTGATCTCCAGCGGCACCTGGTCCACCAAGCGCGTCTTCGACAACTGGAAGTCCCGTACCCGCATCGTCACCCCCGGTGACGTCACCGGCGACTACCTGCCCGACCTGCTGTCCGTGGACTCCGCCGGTGTGCTGTGGATCTACCCGGGCAAGGGCAACGGCACCTTCTCCGCCCGCGTGAAGGTCGGCTCCGGCTGGAACCAGTACGACTCCGTGCGCGGCCACGGCGACTTCAACGGCGACGGGAAGACCGACCTGATCGCCCGCCACAAGAGCACCGGCGCGATGTACCTGTACCGGGGCACCGGCAAGGCCGGCACCGGCGCCTTCTCCGGCCGGGTCAAGGTCCGCACCTGGAGCAACAAGACGTACAACGCCTTCGCCACCGTGGGCGACGTCAGCGGCGACGGCAAGGCCGACTTCCTGGCCCGCACCCCCGGCGGCACCCTGTACCTGTACAAGGGCACCGGGAAGGCCACGAGCGGGATCTTCGCCGCCAGGATCTCCGTCGGCACCGGTTTCCAGCAGTACGGCATCTTCGGCTGACGGCGCGGGACACCGCAGGTGAGCGCCGTGCTCACCGCTCCTGAACGGAACACCCCGGGCCCGGCCGTGCAACGGCCGGGCCCGGGTGCCGTGCGGCCACCCGCCGGACTCCCCCTCCGGCCGGGCGGCGGGACGACGGGTACGGCGGGACGATGGTTGCTGTACGGGTCGTCGCCCGGCCGGATCCAACACCGGACGCAGGGGTGACCGACCGGGCAGGAGCTGAGGAGCGCATGTCCGCGGAGAGCACACCCGAGGCCGGTCCACGGGCCTGGAGAAGGCGCCGCACGCCGCACGACGGGCGGCACAGCGGTCTGAGGGCCATGGCGTGGACCGCCGCGGCCGTGCTCGTCCTGGGCGGCGTCGGCGCCGGATACGTGTACGTCGGACTCAACGGCAACCTCACGAGCATCGACATCGACGGTCTCCTCGGCACCGACCGGCCCGAGAAGGCCGGCGACGGCTCCGAGAACGTCCTCGTCCTCGGTTCCGACACCCGCTCCGGGGGGAACCGGAAGCTCGGCGGCGGTGCCGACGGCGGCGGCGCCCGCGCCGACACCGCGATGATCGTGCACGTCCACGAGGGGCGCGAGAAGGCGTCCGTGGTGTCCGTCCCGCGGGACACCGTCGTCGACCGGCCCGAGTGCACCGACACCGAGGGCGGCACCCACCCCGCCGCGAACGGTGTGATGTTCAACTCCGCGTACACCACCGGTGGGGCCGCCTGCGCCGTGAAGACCGTCGAGTCGATGACCGACCTGCGCATGGACCACTACCTGGAGGTCGACTTCACCGGCTTCCGGAAACTCGTGGACGAACTGGGTGGCGTCGAGGTCACCACCACCGCGGACATCGACGACCCCGACAGCCACCTCGAGCTGGCGGCCGGCACCCACCGGCTCGACGGCGCACAGGCCCTCGGTCTGGTGCGCACCCGGCACGGCGTCGGCGACGGCTCGGACCTGGGCCGCATCCAGCTCCAGCAGGCTTTCGTCAGGGCCCTGGTCCGGCAGGTGAAGGACGTCGGCCTCCTCACCGACCCCAAGAAGCTCTACGACATCGCCGACACGGTCACCAGGACCGTCACCACCGACTCCGGCCTGGGCTCGGTGAACTCCCTGATGTCCTTCGCCGACGACCTGAAGGGCATCGGCCCCGACAGCATGCACATGGTGACCATGCCGGTGCGTTACGACCCCGCCGCTCCCAACCGCGTCCTGCCGTGGAAGGAGAAGGCGCGGCTGGTCTGGGAGGCCCTGAAGAACGACGAGCCGATCCCGAGCGCGGCGACGGCGGACACGGCCACGGGTGGAGCCAGGGGCGTCGTCAGCGCCTCCTGAACACGCCTCGCGCGCCCCTCGGGCCCCGGAGCCGCCGGCCGGACCCGCCCCGGGGGGCTCCCGGAAATCCCCGGGGACCCCCGGGGAACAAACGACGGCTGCCCCCGGTTTTGGGGGATGGCCCCAGTCCTGGCAGACTGGTACGTCGGCTCCGGTTCACGCTCCCGCATCCCGTGGTGGCGACCCGGCGCCCTCCCCGATCTAGGAGACACCTTGAAGCGCGACATCCACCCCGCGTACGTCGAGACGCAGGTCAGCTGCACCTGCGGCGCGTCGTTCACCACCCGCAGCACCATCGAGTCCGGCACCGTCCGCGCCGAGGTCTGCTCCGAGTGCCACCCGTTCTACACGGGCAAGCAGAAGATCCTTGACACCGGTGGCCGTGTGGCCCGCTTCGAGGCCCGCTTCGGCAAGGCCTCCGGCTCCAAGAAGTAGCGAGCCACCTATCGCCGGTCCACGGCAGCGCCTCCTCCGGGAGGTGCCCGCCGGGACCGGCGTTTTTGGTCGCCCGCCTTCCCCTTCCCACGCAGCAGCAGGAGCCCAAGATGTTCGAGGCCGTCGAGGAACTCGTCACCGAGCACGCCGACCTGGAGACGAAGCTCGCCGACCCGTCGGTCCACGCCGACCAGGCCAACGCGCGCAGGCTGAACAAGCGGTACGCCGAGCTCACCCCGATCGTCGCCACGTACCGCTCCTGGAAGCAGACGGGCGACGACATCGAGACCGCGCGTGAACTGGCCGCCGACGACCCGGACTTCGCCGCCGAGCTCAAGGACCTGGAGCGGCAGCAGGGGGAGCTGACCGAGAAGCTGCGGCTCCTGCTGGTCCCGCGCGACCCCAGCGACGACAAGGACGTCATCCTCGAGGTCAAGGCGGGCGCGGGCGGCGACGAGTCCGCCCTGTTCGCGGGAGACCTGCTGCGGATGTACCTGCGCTACGCCGAGCGCGTCGGCTGGAAGACCGAGATCATCGACGCCACCGAGTCGGAGCTGGGCGGCTACAAGGACGTCCAGGTCGCTGTGAAGACCAAGGGCGGCCAGGGCGCCACCGAGCCCGGACAGGGCGTGTGGGCCCGGCTGAAGTACGAGGGCGGCGTGCACCGCGTGCAGCGGGTGCCGGCCACCGAGTCGCAGGGCCGTATCCACACCTCCGCGGCGGGCGTCCTGGTGACGCCCGAGGCGGAGGAGATCGACGTCGAGATCAACCCGAACGATCTGCGGATCGACGTCTACCGGTCCTCGGGCCCCGGCGGCCAGTCCGTCAACACCACCGACTCCGCCGTGCGCGTCACACACATCCCGACCGGAGTCGTCGCCTCCTGCCAGAACGAGAAGAGCCAGCTGCAGAACAAGGAGCAGGCACTGCGTATCCTGCGCTCCAGGCTGCTCGCGATGGCGCAGGAGGAGGCGGAACGGGAGGCCTCCGACGCCCGTCGCAGCCAGGTCCGCACCGTCGACCGCTCCGAGAAGATCCGTACCTACAACTTCCCGGAGAACCGCATCTCGGACCACCGCGTCGGGTTCAAGGCGTACAACCTGGACCAGGTCCTGGACGGCGACCTGGACGCGGTGATCCAGGCCTGTGTCGACGCGGACTCGGCTGCCAAGCTCGCCGCAGCGTAACTCTCGTAGACAGTCCGGAGGACCAGCGTGCAGCAACCATTTGGGGGGCGCCCCCCGAACCCCCGCAGCGTGCTGCTCACGGAGGTGGCCCAGGCCACCCAGCGGCTCGCCGACGCCGGCGTGCCCTCGCCGCGCACCGACGCGGAGGAGCTCGCCGCGTTCGTGCACGGAGTCAAGCGCGGCGAGCTGCACCAGGTGAAGGACTCCGACTTCGACGCCCGGTACTGGGAGGTCGTCGCCCGCCGCGAGGCGCGCGAACCGCTCCAGCACATCACCGGGCACGCCTACTTCCGCTACCTCGAACTCCAGGTGGGGCCCGGGGTGTTCGTGCCGCGCCCGGAGACCGAGTCGGTCGTCGGATGGGCCATAGACGCGGTACGGGCCATGGACGTCGTCGAGCCGTGCGTCGTCGACCTGTGCACCGGCTCGGGCGCGATCGCGCTCGCGCTGGCCCAGGAGGTCCCGCGGTCCCGGGTGTACGCCGTGGAGATGTCCGAGGACGCCCTGGTGTGGACCCGCAAGAACATGGAGGGGTCACGGGTCGAACTGCGCCAGGGGAACGCCCTGACGGCCTTCCCGGACCTCGACGGCCAGGTCGACCTGGTGATCTCCAACCCGCCGTACATCCCGCTCACCGAATGGGAGTACGTCGCCCCCGAGGCGCGTGACCACGACCCCGAGATGGCGCTGTTCTCCGGCGAGGACGGCCTCGACCTCATCCGCGGCCTGGAACGCACCGCGCACCGGCTGCTGCGCCCCGGCGGGGTGGTGGTCGTCGAGCACGCCGACACCCAGGGCGGCCAGGTGCCGTGGATCTTCGCCGAGGACCGCGGCTGGACCGACGCCGCCGACCACCCCGATCTGAACAACCGGCCCCGGTTCGCCACCGCCCGCAAGGCGGTCCCGTGAGTCCCCCGCAGACTTCATCCACCCCCAGCCGCACGTGTACGAGGAGGCCCGCCAGATGGCTCGGCGATACGACACCAACGACGCGACCGATCGCGCGACCGGTCTGCGTGAAGCCGCGTCCGCCGTCCGTCGTGGCGAACTCGTGGTGCTGCCGACGGACACGGTCTACGGCATCGGCGCGGACGCGTTCACCGGGGAGGCCGTCGCCGACCTCCTGGAGGCCAAGGGACGCGGCCGCAACATGCCCACGCCGGTGCTCATCGGCTCGCCGAACACCCTGCACGGGCTGGTCACCGACTTCTCCGAACAGGCCTGGGAACTGGTCGACGCCTTCTGGCCGGGCGCGCTGACCCTGGTCGCCCGGCACCAGCCGTCCCTCCAGTGGGACCTCGGGGACACCCGGGGCACGGTCGCCGTGCGGATGCCGCTGCACCCGGTCGCCATCGAACTGCTCACCGAGGTCGGCCCGATGGCCGTCTCCTCGGCCAACCTGACCGGACACCCCGCGCCGGAGAACTGCGACGCGGCGCAGGACATGCTCGGCGACTCCGTCTCCGTCTACCTCGACGGCGGGCCCACCCCGGGCATCGTCCCCTCGTCGATCGTCGACGTCACGCGCCCCGTGCCCGTACTGCTGCGCGAAGGCGCCGTCTCCCCGGAGGAGCTGCGCAAAGTGGTACCCGACCTCGAGGTGGCGAATTGACGGCGCCCGAGTCGGGGCGTGGCATAGGCAACGGGGAGAGCGGCGCGGAGGAGACGACCACCTTCGGGTTCCCGCGCGACAGCTTCCGCATCCTCCACGTCAGCACCGGAAACGTCTGCCGCTCGCCCATCACCGAGCGGCTGACCCGGCATTTCGTGAACCAGCGGCTGGGCATCCTGGGCTGCGGCCTGATCGTGGAGAGCGCGGGCACCTGGGGTCACGAGGGCGCGCCGATGGAGACGCACGCGGAGACCGTGCTGGCCGAGTTCGGCGCGGACGCCTCCGGCTTCGTCGGCCGTGAGCTGCTGGACGAGCACGTCATCCGCGCCGACCTGGTCCTGACCGCGACCCGGGACCACCGCGCCCAGGTCATCTCCATGGGCCACTCGGCGGGCCTGCGCACCTTCACGCTGAAGGAGTTCACCCGCCTGGTGAACGCGATCGACCCGGCGACGCTGCCCCCGCTGGACGACGGTCTGGTCATGCGCGCCCGCGCCCTGGTCCGCGCCGCCGCCGCGCTGCGCGGCTGGCTGCTGGCCCCGACCGCCGAGGCGGACGAGGTCTTCGACCCGTACGGGGCGCCCCTGCCCCTCTTCCGCTCCATCGGTGACGAGATACACCAGGCCCTGGACCCGGTCGTCACCGCCCTCACCGGCGTCCCGACCCGGGCCTGACCACTCCGCCCGCGGCCGCCCGACCGTCCTGCGCGGGGTGTCGTAGCGCCGGAGCACCTCACGTGGGCGGCCGCCCCGGCCGCGGTGTCCGGTCCGGCGTGGTTCCGGGCGCCCGTTCCCACCGCCACGTGGGGCGCGGGCCGTCCGGCCGCCCGTCCGGGCCGTCGAGGTGGCCGTGAGCGGGCGCCTGCCGACCTCCGGGCGGCGTCCGGCAGCCCCCGGGAGGGGTGCGACGGCCGGGCGCTCCCGGGGCGGCGGGCCTACATTGGTCGTACGACGGCGTCGACGTCCGGGAGCCACCATGACGGTCACCCATGCCCTCGAAGGCGAGTTCGGGGTTCTGCGGCGGCAGGACCCCGAACTCGCCGAGATCCTGCTCGGCGAGCGCGAGCGGCAGGCGACCACGCTCCAGCTGATCGCCGCCGAGAACTTCACCTCGCCGGCCGTGCTGGCCGCCCTCGGCTCCCCGCTGGCCAACAAGTACGCCGAGGGCTACCCGGGCGCCCGCCACCACGGCGGCTGCGAGATCGTCGACGTCGCCGAACGGCTCGCCGTGGAGCGCGCCAAGGCGCTGTTCGGCGCCGACCACGCCAACGTCCAGGCGCACTCCGGCTCGTCGGCCGTACTGGCCGCCTACGCCGCCCTGCTGCGCCCCGGAGACACCGTCCTCGCCCTCGGCCTGCCCCACGGCGGCCACCTCACCCACGGCTCGCCCGCGAACTTCTCCGGCCGCTGGTTCGACTTCATCGGCTACGGCGTGGACGCGGAGACCGGGCTCATCGACCACGACCAGGTCCGCACCCTGGCCCGTACGCACCGGCCCAAGGCGATCGTGTGCGGCTCCATCGCCTATCCGCGCCACATCGACCACGCCTTCTTCCGCGAGGTGGCCGACGAGACCGGCGCCTACCTCATCGCGGACGCCGCGCACCCCATCGGCCTGGTCGCCGGGGGAGCGGCCCCGAACCCGGTCCCGTACGCGGACATCGTCTGCGCCACCACGCACAAGGTGCTGCGCGGACCGCGCGGCGGCATGATCCTGTGCGGCGCGGAACTGGCCGAGCGCGTCGACCGTGCCGTCTTCCCCTTCACCCAGGGCGGGGCGCAGATGCACACGATCGCCGCCAAGGCGGTCGCGTTCGGGGAGGCGGCGACACCGGCCTTCACCGTGTACGCCCACCGGGTGGTCGCCAACGCGCGGGCGCTCGCCGCCGTACTGGCCGACGAGGGACTGATCGTCACCACCGGCGGCACCGACACCCATCTGATCACCGCCGACCCCGCCCCGCTCGGCGTCGACGGGCGAGAGGCCCGCGGCCTGCTGGCGGGGGCCGGGATCATCCTGGACTGCTGCGCGCTGCCGCACGCCGACGACCGCGGGCTGCGCCTGGGCACCGCGGCGGTGACCACGCAGGGCATGGGGGAGCCGGAGATGGCGCTGATCGCGGGCCTGCTGGCGAGCGTCCTTCGGGGCGGCACCGAGCCCGCGCGGGCCCGCGCGGACGTACGGGAACTGACCGCGGCCTTTCCGCCATATCCCGGCTGAGACGTGTCACTCCGGTCGGGGGTTTCGCACCCGTATCGACGCGCATGCGGGGTAGGCGCACCCGCATGCCGGGCCACGCGCACAGTCACTCGTGCAACCATCGTCGCTACCCGGAAGTCCTCACCCGTATGCGTGCCTCGCTAGGGTGTGGGGCTGTGATGGCCAGCGAGATCTGTGGGGAAGCCCGTGCGTGAATACCTGCTGACGCTCTGCATCACGGCCGCGGTGACGTATCTGCTGACAGGGCCGGTACGGAAGTTCGCGATCGTGGCGGGTGCGATGCCGGAGATCCGGGCACGTGACGTGCACCGGGAACCCACTCCGCGGCTCGGCGGGATCGCCATGTTCTTCGGGCTGTGCGCGGGACTGCTGGTGGCCAGCCACCTCACCAACCTCAACCAGCTCTTCGAGAGGTCCAACGAACCGCGGGCGCTGCTCTCCGGAGCGGCGCTGATCTGGCTGATCGGTGTGCTGGACGACAAGTTCGAGATCGACGCCCTGATCAAGCTGGGCGGGCAGATGATCGCCGCCGGTGTGATGGTCATGCAGGGGCTGACGATCCTGTGGCTGCCCGTCCCCGGCGTCGGCTCGGTCGCCCTCACCCAGGGGCAGGGCACGCTGCTCACGGTCGCCCTGGTCGTCATCACCATCAACGCCGTCAACTTCGTCGACGGCCTGGACGGTCTCGCGGCCGGCATGGTGTGCATCGCGGGGACGGCGTTCTTCCTGTACGCGTACCGCATCTGGTACTCGTACGGCATCGAGGCCGCCGCCCCGGCAACGCTGTTCTCGGCCATCCTGATGGGCATGTGCCTGGGCTTCCTGCCGCACAACATGCATCCCGCGCGGATCTTCATGGGCGACTCCGGTTCCATGCTCATCGGACTGGTCCTCGCCGCCGGTGCGATCTCCATCACAGGCCAGGTCGACCCGGACGCGCTGAACCTGTACGCGGGTTCGGAGAAGGAGGCCGTGCACCAGACGGTGCCGGTCTACATCCCGCTGCTGCTGCCGCTGACGATCATCGCGGTGCCCGCCGCCGACCTGATCCTGGCCATCGTGCGGCGCACCTGGCGCGGCCAGTCGCCGTTCGCGGCGGACCGGGGCCATCTGCACCACCGCCTGCTGGAGATCGGCCACTCGCACAGCAGGGCGGTGCTGATCATGTACTTCTGGTCGGCGCTGATCGCCTTCGGCGCGCTCGCCTACTCGGTCAACTCGGCGTCCATGTGGATCGTGCTGAGCGTCGCCATCCTGAGCGCCATCGGCCTGCTGCTGCTCCTGCTGCCCCGCTTCACCCCCCGCGCCCCGCGCTGGGCGGAGGCGTTCGTCCCGCCGCGCTACCGCCGCCGCAAGGCCCTGGTGGCGGCGGAGGCACCTGAGGCATCCGGCGGCCCCGCCACGGCGGGGTCGCGGGCCGCCGACGACCCGGAGGAGGCCGACCCCGGCCACCGCGCCCCGGTCACCGCCGGCGTCTCGGGCGTCAACGGCGCGACGGCCCTCGGCCACCACGCACGTCTGGGCGACCGGGGGAAGGCCGGCAGCTCCCGCTGACGGGGCGTCACGACGGGCGTCGGGGCGGACAGCACGGTCAAGGTAAGAATCCGACTAGAGCATTGCCAAGTCGTGGGGCTGCGATGGGGCGCTCTTGGGGGTGCGAAGCGCCTCAATATCAGACAAGTCGCCCTCGCGCGCGCTCAGGTGCGCCGCTTCACTCTCGTGTGTGACGTTCTGCACGCTCATTAGGTAAAGAGTCCATCAAATAGTTTGTGATACCGTTCACGAGTCTCGCCGGAGAGAGCCGACGGACCGTGGTACACGGTGCGTCGGTGGGGAGGAAAGCTCACTCCATTCGGGGGACTACGCTCGTCCCCGGCGACATCTCATGTGCCTCATGCCCCCTTTTCAAAGCGGAGTTCCGTCATGCCGTCCAACGACGTCCGGATTCTGATCCAGGCTGCCGTCCCCACCGCTGCCGTCGGTGCGGTCGCGGTCGCGGTCGGTGGTGCCGTCGAAGGCGGCCAGGGGGTGATCGGAGCGGTCATCGGGGCGCTGCTCGTGATCCTGCTCATGGGGGCGGGTCTGTACGTGCTGCAGTGGATCGCCAGGTCGATACCTCATCTGTTCCAGGCGATGGGGCTGATGATGTACATGACGCAGATCCTGCTGATCTTCGTCTTCATCGCGCTCTTCAAGGACACGACCCTGTTCCACCCGCAGGTCTTCGCCCTCTCGCTGCTCGTCTCCACCCTCACCTGGGTCGCCGCGCAGGCGCGGGCCACGATGAAGGCCAAGACCTTCTACGTGGACCCCGAGCCGACGACGGCCGGGAACACGGCGGGGAAGAAGGAATCCGCGGAGCGGCCGTCGTGAGACGTAGGGCCGGGATAAGGGCGCACGACGGACCCTGCTATCGTCCGGTGCCAACTGCGGCATCGCGGGCGCGGGCATCCACGCTGACGCCTGTCACATCGCGAGGCGAGATGCCCCATCGCCGCCCCCACATCCGTAACACCAGTCCCGTGCCGAACCGCGGCTCCGTGCCGCGCCGACACCACGAGGTTGCCGAATCCATGCGCCACGCTGAAGGAGCCCGCGGTGAGTGCTGACCCGACACAGGTGCTCGCCTTCGAGACCGACTGCCACATCTTCGACGGCTGTGGCTTCCCGTCTCCCGGGCTGCACTCGTTCCTGTTCGAGCCCCTGTGGGGCGACGGCGACAGCAGCGTGTACTTCAACAAGACGATGCTGCTGGCGCTGCTCGGCTCGATCATCATCATCGGCTTCTTCTGGGCGGCGTTCCGCCGACCCCAGGTCGTCCCCGGCAAGCTCCAGATGGTCGCCGAGGCCGGCTACGACTTCGTCCGCCGGGGTGTCGTCTACGAGACGATGGGCAAGCGCGAGGGCGAGAAGTACGTCCCGTTCGTCGTCGCGCTGTTCTTCTTCGTCTGGATGATGAACCTCTGGTCGATCATCCCGTTCGCCCAGATGCCGGTGACGTCGATCTTCGCCTACCCGCTGGGCCTCGCGCTGCTCGTCTACATCGTCTGGGTCTCGCTGACTTTCAAGCGGCACGGCTTCACCGGCGCCCTGAAGAACTTCACCGGCTACGACAAGTCGCTCGGTGCCGCGCTGCCGGTCGTCATGCTGATCGAGGCCTTCTCCAACCTGCTCGTGCGGCCCTTCACCCACGCCGTGCGACTCTTCGCGAACATGTTCGCGGGTCACATCCTGCTGGTGCTGTTCACCATCGCCAGCTGGTACCTGCTGAACGGCATCGGCATCGCCTACGCCGGCGTCTCGTTCGTGATGGTCCTGGTGATGACCGTCTTCGAGCTCTTCATCCAGGCCCTGCAGGCGTACGTCTTCGTCCTGCTGACCGTTACCTACATCCAGGGCGCGCTCGCCGAGCAGCACTGAGCGTCCCGCACCGCCCCCATTCGACCGGTGGCCCACCCCCACCGGCCCGTGAAGAAAAGGAAGAACCGGAATGTCCCAGACCCTGGCTGCTGTCACCGGCTCCATCGCGTCCATCGGCTACGGCATCGCCGCGTTCGGCCCCGGCATCGGCGTCGGCATCATCTTCGGCAAGGGCACCGAGGCCCTCGCCCGTCAGCCCGAGGCCGCCGGTCTCATCCGCGCCAACCAGATCCTGGGCTTCGCCTTCTGTGAGGCGCTCGCCCTGATCGGTCTGGTCATGCCGTTCGTCTACGGCAAGTGATCATCTGATCCGCGACCGACTCACCGGACGAAAGGCACTCTGATATGAGCCCACTGCTTCATATCGCGGCCGAGGAGGCACAGAACCCCCTCGTCCCGCCGATTCCCGAGCTCGTCATCGGCCTGCTCGCCTTCGTCATCGTCTTCGGCTTCCTCGCCAAGAAGCTCCTCCCGAACATCAACAAGGTTCTGGAGCAGCGTCGCGAGGCCATCGAGGGCGGTATCGAGAAGGCCGAGGCCGCTCAGACCGAGGCCCAGAGCGTTCTCGAGCAGTACAAGGCCCAGCTCGCCGAGGCCCGGCACGAGGCCGCGCGACTGCGCCAGGAGGCGCAGGAGCAGGGCGCCGTGCTCATCGCCGAGATGCGCGCGGAAGGCCAGCGGCAGCGTGAGGAGATCATCGCCGCCGGTCACTCGCAGATCGAGGCGGACCGCAAGGCCGCCGCGTCGGTGCTGCGCCAGGACGTCGGCAAGCTCGCCACCGACCTGGCCGGCAAGCTCGTCGGCGAGTCCCTCGAGGACCACGCCCGGCAGAGCCGCGTGATCGACCGGTTCCTCGACGACCTCGACCAGAAGGCCGAGGCCGCACGATGAACGGAGCGAGCCGCGAGGCCCTGGCAGCCGCACGTGAGCGTCTCGACGCGCTGACGGACTCCACGTCCGTCGACGCCGGCTCGCTCGCCGAAGAGCTGGCCGCCGTCACCGCGCTGCTCCACCGCGAGGTGTCGTTGCGCCGGGTCCTCACCGACCCGGCGCAGGCCGGCGAGGCCAAGGCGGAACTGGCCCAGCGCCTGCTCGGCACCCAGCTCAGCGGCAACGCCGCCGACCTGGTGGCCGGCATGGTGCGCTCCCGCTGGTCGCAGTCCCGCGACCTGGTGGACGCACTGGAACAGCTGGCCGACCTCGCCGACCTCACCGCCGCGCAGCAGGCGGGCGCGCTCGACGGTGTCGAGGACGAGCTGTTCCGGTTCGGCCGGATCGTCTCCTCGAGCACCGAGCTGCGCGCCGCGCTGACCGACCGCAAGGCCACCACCTCCGCCAAGAGCGAGCTGCTGCACAGCCTGCTCGGCGGCAAGGCGCACGCGACCACCGAACGTCTGGTGACGCGTCTGGTGACCGCGCCGCGGGGACGTAGCCTGGAATCGGGACTCGAGTCCCTGTCCAAGCTCGCCGCCGAGCGTCGTGACCGCATGGTGGCCGTCGTCACCTCCGCGGTGCCGCTGAGTGACGCGCAGAAGCAGCGCCTCGGCGCCGGCCTCGCGAAGCTCTACGGCCGCCGCATGCACCTCAACCTCGCCGTGGACCCCGAGGTCATCGGCGGAATCCGGGTGCAGGTCGGCGACGAGATCATCAACGGATCCATCGCGGACCGGCTGGAGGACGCGAGCCGCCGGCTGGCGAGCTAGCGCCGACGCGGCAGTCGCGCACGGCGCGGCGGACGCGGCAACTGAACACCAAGAACGTACTTGCGGCCCTGGTTGGGCCGTGCAGAGGATTCACCTCTTCCGGGGGGAGTCCCGACTCGTGGAATACCCCCAAAGTGAAACTTCGGGCCCAACAAGGAGAGCAGGGAACTCAGATGGCGGAGCTCACGATCCGGCCGGAGGAGATCCGGGACGCACTGGAGAACTTCGTCCAGTCGTACAAGCCGGACGCGGCCTCGCGCGAGGAAGTCGGCACGGTCACCCTCGCCGGCGACGGCATCGCCAAGGTCGAGGGTCTGCCCTCGGCCATGGCCAACGAGCTGCTGAAGTTCGAGGACGGCACCCTCGGCCTCGCCCTCAACCTCGAGGAGCGCGAGATCGGTGCCATCGTCCTCGGTGAGTTCAGCGGCATCGAGGAGGGCCAGCCGGTCGCCCGCACCGGCGAGGTCCTGTCCGTCGCCGTGGGCGAGGGCTACCTCGGCCGCGTGGTCGACCCGCTCGGCAACCCGATCGACGGCCTCGGCGAGATCGAGACCGAGGGCCGCCGCGCCCTCGAACTGCAGGCCCCCACGGTCATGCAGCGCAAGTCGGTGCACGAGCCGATGGAGACGGGCTACAAGGCCGTCGACGCCATGACCCCGATCGGCCGCGGCCAGCGTCAGCTGATCATCGGCGACCGCGGCACCGGCAAGACCGCGCTGGCCGTCGACACGATCATCAACCAGCGTGACAACTGGCGCTCCGGCGACGTGAACAAGCAGGTCCGCTGCATCTACGTCGCCGTCGGCCAGAAGGGCTCCACCATCGCGTCGGTCCGCCGCGCGCTGGAGGAGAACGGTGCCCTGGAGTACACGACCATCGTCGCCGCCCCGGCGTCCGACCCGGCCGGCTTCAAGTACCTGGCGCCCTACACCGGATCGGCCATCGGCCAGCAGTGGATGTACCAGGGCAAGCACGTCCTGATCATCTTCGACGACCTGTCGAAGCAGGCCGACGCCTACCGCGCCGTCTCCCTGCTGCTGCGCCGCCCGCCGGGCCGCGAGGCCTACCCGGGCGACGTCTTCTACCTGCACTCCCGCCTCCTGGAGCGCTGCGCCAAGCTCTCCGACGAGATGGGCAAGGGCTCGATGACCGGTCTGCCGATCGTCGAGACCAAGGCGAACGACGTCTCGGCGTTCATTCCGACCAACGTCATCTCCATCACCGACGGCCAGTGCTTCCTGGAGTCCGACCTGTTCAACGCCGGTCAGCGTCCGGCCCTGAACGTCGGTATCTCGGTCTCCCGCGTCGGTGGCTCGGCCCAGCACAAGGCGATGAAGCAGGTCTCCGGCCGACTGCGCGTGGACCTCGCCCAGTTCCGTGAGCTGGAGGCGTTCGCCGCCTTCGGCTCCGACCTGGACGCCGCGTCGAAGTCGCAGCTGGAGCGCGGTCAGCGCATGGTCGAGCTGCTGAAGCAGGACCAGTACCAGCCGATGGCCACCGAGGACCAGGTCGTCTCCGTCTGGGCCGGCACCACCGGCAAGATGGACGAGGTACCGGTCGTCGACATCCGCCGCTTCGAGAAGGAGCTGCTGGAGTACCTGCACCGCAGTGAGCAGGGCCTCATGACCTCCATCCGCGAGGGCGGCAAGATGTCGGACGACACCCTCCAGGCCGTGGGCGACGCGATCGCGGCCTTCAAGAAGCAGTTCGAGACGAGCGAAGGCAAGCTGCTCGGCGAGGACGCTCCGGCCGCTGCCGCCAAGTGACGTTCAAGGAAGGGACCTGACTCATGGGAGCCCAGCTCCGGGTCTACAAGCGTCGCATCCGATCCGTCACCGCGACCAAGAAGATCACCAAGGCGATGGAGATGATCGCCGCCTCGCGCGTCGTCAAGGCGCAGCGCAAGGTGCGGTCCTCCACGCCGTACGCCGAGGAACTGACCCGTGCGGTCACGGCCGTCGGCACCGGTTCGGACGCCAAGCACCCGCTGACCACGGAGGCGGAGAACCCGACCCGTGCCGCGGTCCTGCTCCTCACGAGCGACCGCGGCCTGGCCGGCGCCTTCAACGCCAACGCGATCAAGGCGGCGGAGCAGCTGACCGCGCGCCTGGAGGGCGAGGGCGTGGAGGTCGACACGTACATCGTCGGCCGCCGCGGTCTGGCGCACTACAACTTCCGTGAGCGCACGGTCGCGGAGTCGTTCTCGGGCTTCACCGACGAGCCCACGTACGCGGACGCCAAGACCGTCGCGGCGCCGCTGATCGAGGCCATCGAGAAGGACGCGGCGGACGGCGGAGTGGACGAACTCCACATCGTCTACACCGAGTTCGTCTCGATGATGACGCAGACCGCGGTCGACTCCCGGCTGCTTCCGCTGCGCCTCGAAGAGGTCGCGGAGGAGACGGCGTCCACCAAGGACGAGATCCTTCCGCTGTACGACTTCGAGCCCTCGGCGGAGGACGTCCTCGACGCCCTGCTGCCGCGCTACGTGGAGAGCCGCATCTACAACGCGCTGCTCCAGTCGGCCGCTTCGAAGCACGCCGCCACGCGGCGCGCGATGAAGTCGGCCACCGACAACGCGGGTGAGCTGATCAACACGCTCTCCCGTCTTGCCAACGCGGCCCGCCAGGCCGAAATCACCCAGGAAATCAGCGAGATCGTCGGTGGCGCAGGCGCTCTGGCCGACGCAAACGCGGGGAGTGACAATTAATGACCACCACTGTTGAGACCGCGACGGCCACGGGCCGTGTCGCCCGGGTCATCGGTCCGGTCGTCGACGTGGAGTTCCCCGTCGACGCGATGCCGGAGATCTACAACGCCCTGCACGTCGAGGTCGCCGACCCGGCGAACGCGGGCGAGCTGAAGACGCTGACCCTGGAGGTCGCCCAGCACCTGGGTGAGGGTCTGGTCCGCACCATCTCCATGCAGCCCACCGACGGTCTGGTCCGCCAGGCCGCGGTGACCGACACGGGCTCGGCCATCTCCGTCCCCGTCGGCGACTTCACCAAGGGCAAGGTGTTCAACACCCTCGGTGAGGTGCTGAACAGCGACGAGAGCTACGACGGCGAGCGCTGGCCGATCCACCGCAAGGCGCCGAACTTCGACGAGCTCGAGTCGAAGACCGAGATGTTCGAGACCGGCGTCAAGGTCATCGACCTGCTGACCCCGTACGTCAAGGGCGGCAAGATCGGTCTGTTCGGCGGTGCCGGCGTCGGCAAGACGGTGCTCATCCAGGAGATGATCTACCGCGTCGCCAACAACCACGACGGTGTGTCGGTGTTCGCCGGTGTCGGTGAGCGCACCCGTGAGGGCAACGACCTCATCGACGAGATGAGCGAGTCGGGCGTCATCGACAAGACCGCCCTGGTCTTCGGCCAGATGGACGAGCCCCCGGGCACCCGTCTGCGCGTCGCGCTGGCCGGCCTCACCATGGCCGAGTACTTCCGTGACGTCCAGAAGCAGGACGTGCTGTTCTTCATCGACAACATCTTCCGCTTCACGCAGGCCGGTTCCGAGGTGTCGACCCTGCTCGGCCGCATGCCCTCCGCGGTGGGTTACCAGCCGAACCTGGCCGACGAGATGGGTCTCCTCCAGGAGCGCATCACCTCGACCCGCGGTCACTCGATCACCTCGATGCAGGCGATCTACGTCCCCGCGGACGACCTGACCGACCCGGCCCCGGCCACCACCTTCGCCCACCTCGACGCGACGACGGTGCTCTCCCGTCCGATCTCCGAGAAGGGCATCTACCCGGCCGTGGACCCGCTGGACTCCACGTCCCGCATCCTGGACCCGCGCTACATCGCGCAGGACCACTACGACGCGGCCATGCGGGTGAAGAACATCCTGCAGAAGTACAAGGACCTGCAGGACATCATCGCGATCCTCGGTATCGACGAGCTCGGCGAGGAGGACAAGCTCGCCGTCCACCGCGCCCGTCGCGTGGAGCGCTTCCTGTCCCAGAACACCCACGTCGCCAAGCAGTTCACCGGCGTGGACGGTTCGGACGTGCCGCTGGACGAGTCGATCGCCGCGTTCAACGCGATCTGCGACGGTGAGTACGACCACTTCCCGGAGCAGGCGTTCTTCATGTGCGGTGGCATCGAGGACCTGAAGAAGAACGCGAAGGAGCTGGGCGTCTCCTGAGCCTCGCGCTCGAGTCGGGGGGCGGGCACCGTCCCGCCCCCTGACCCCCGCCCATTAGACTTGTAACCAACACCCGGCGGACCTGCCGGGTGGTGACCCGAGGAGCCATCTTGGCTGCTGAGCTGCACGTCGCGCTGGTCGCGGCCGACCGAGAGGTCTGGTCGGGCGAGGCCACCCTGGTCGTCGCGCGCACCACGTCCGGCGACATCGGCGTCATGCCCGGTCACCAGCCGCTGCTCGGTGTGCTGGAGTCGGGCCCGGTGACCATCCGTACGAACGACGGCGAGACGGTCGTCGCCGCGGTGCACGGCGGTTTCATCTCGTTCGCGGACGACAAGCTGTCGCTGCTGGCCGAGATCGCCGAGCTGTCGGACGAGATCGACGTCAAGCGCGCGGAGCGGGCGCGGGACCGTGCGAAGTCGGAGGCTGACGCCTCGGCGGAGCGGCGCGCGGACGTACGACTGCGTGCGGCGGCGGGGCACTGAACGACCCGAGGAGCCTTCCAGGCCGTCTAGGCTCTGGGGGAGCCGTGCAATGACGTGACTCAGCCGCGGCTGGGACCGGAGCGATCCGGACCCGGTCGCGGCTGAGGCAGATCTGGATGATTTTTCCGTTCCGTTACCTAGGAGACGAGGAGGTCGGTGTCGATGGTCCTCGCTCTGACTGTGTGCGGAAGTGTCGTGGCGCTCGTGGTGGTGGGCCTCTTCGTGTTCGGCCTGCGCCGCCGCTTCATCCAGCGTTCCGGCGGAACCTTCGACTGCAGTCTGCGCTGGGACGTCCCGGAAGCGGGCGACACCGGCGGCAAGGGCTGGGCGTACGGGGTGGCCCGCTACAACGGCGACCGGGTGGAGTGGTTCCGGGTCTTCTCCTACGCGCTGCGTCCGCGCCGCGTCCTGGAGCGCTCGGCGATCGAGGTGGCCGGCCGCCGGGTGCCCGAGGGCGAGGAGGAGCTGGCGCTGCTGTCGGACGCGGTGATCCTGGCCTGTCTGCACCGGGGCAGGCGGCTGGAGCTGGCGATGAGCGACGACGCGCTGACCGGTTTCCTCGCCTGGCTGGAGGCGGCACCGCCCGGCCAGCGGGTGAACGTCGCGTAGGCACGTGTAGACGTGTGTAGACGCGGGTGCTCCCCCGGACGTGTGTCCGGGGGAGCACCTTTTGTTGCTCGCGGTCGGGTGCCGGTGGCCTACTTCAGGCCGTTGTGGATGGCGCCGACCAGTTCACCGCCCGCGGTGTCACCGCTGAACTCCCAGAAGAACGCTCCGCCCAGGCCCTGGTTCTTGGCCCAGGCCATCTTGCTGTTGATGGTGGCGGGGGTGTCGTAGGACCACCAGTTGTTGCCGCAGTGGGCGTACGCCGTGCCGGCGATGGTGCCGGTGGCCGGGCAGCTGTTCTTGAGGATCTTGTAGTCCTCGATGCCGGCCTCGTAGGTGCCGGGCGCCGGGCCGGTGGCGGTGCCGCCGGGGGCGGCCTGGGTGACGCCGGTCCAGCCGCGGCCGTAGAAGCCGATGCCGAGCAGCAGCTTGCTCGCCGGGACGCCCTTGGCCTTCAGCTTGGCGATGGCGGCGGCCGAGTTGAAGCCGTCCTGCGGGATGCCGTTGTACGCGGTCAGCGGCGAGTGCGGGGCGGTGGGGCCGTCCTTGTCGAAGGCGCCGAAGTAGTCGTACGTCATCACGTTGTACCAGTCGAGGTACTGGGCGGCGCCGCCGTAGTCGGCCGCGTCGATCTTGCCGCCGTTCGAGCCGTCCGCGGTGATGGCGGCGGTGACCAGGTAGTCCTTGCCGAACTCGGCACGCAGGGCCTGGGAGAGGTTCTTGAAGGCCGCCGGACCACTGGTGTCGCAGGTGAGGCCGCAGGCGTTCGGGTACTCCCAGTCGATGTCGATGCCGTCGAAGACATCGGCCCAGCGCGGGTCCTCCACGACCTGCTTGCAGGACTTGGCGAACGCGGCCGGGTTCTGCGCGGCCTGGCCGAAGCCACCGGAGTAGGTCCAGCCGCCGAACGAGTAGAGCACCTTGATGTGCGGGTACTTGGCCTTCAGCTGGCGCAGCTGGTTGAAGTTGCCGCGCAGCGGCTGGTCCCAGGCGTCGGCGGTGCCGCTGACGGACTGGTCCGCGGTGTAGGCCTTGTCGGTGGCGGCGTAGGCGTCGTCGAGCTTGCACTGACCGCCCACGACGTTGCCGAACGCGTAGTTGATGTGCGTGATCTTGGCGGCGGAGCCGGACGTCACCAGGTCCTTGACGTGGTAGTTGCGGCCGTAGACGCCCCACTCGGTGAAGTAGCCGAGGTTGATCTTGTTGCCGGTGGGCGGCGGCTCCTCGGTGTTGCCGGTGGTGCGGACCCGCACCGCGCCGCTGACCGGACCGGTCTGGTCGGCGGTGTCACGGGCCTGGACGGTGTACGAGTAGTCGGTGCCCTTGGCCAGGCCGGTGTCCGTGTACGAGGTGCCGGTCACGGTGGCGACCCTGGCGCCGTCGCGCAGGACGTCGTAGTTCTTGACGCCCTTGTCGTCGGTGGCCGCGGACCAGGACAGCCGCACGGAGGTGTCGGTGATGCCCGAGGCGGTGGGGGTGCCGGGGGCGGAGGGGGCGGCGTCGCCGGGGACGGAGGTGCCGTCGCAGCTGCCGCCGTTGAGCTTGCAGCCGGACGGGGAGCCGGGGCCGCTGCCGTTGAAGCCGAAGGAGATCGACGCCCCGGGGGCGAGGGTGCCGTTCCAGCCGACGTTCTTGGCGGTCCAGTGGTCACCGGAGCTTGTGACCGTGGCGTCCCAGGCGGAGGTGACCTTGGTGCCGGAGGGGAAGTCCCACTCCACGGTCCAGGAGTTGATCGTCGTGGTGCCGGTGTTCTTCACCGTCCACTTGCCCTCGAAGCCGGAGCCCCAGTCCTGGGTCTTGGCGTAGGTGGCGGTCGCCGAGGTCGCGGCCTGGGCGGGGCTCGCGAGGGCGACGAGAGCGGAGAGGGGGAGGAGCAGGGTCGAGAACCCTGCCACGGCTCTGTGTCTGAAGCGCATGGCGCGCCTCCTTTGTGGGGTGGGGGATATCGCCGTGGACATGACTGAGCCTTCACATCCACGGTGCCGCGAGGATAGAAAGGTCTGGACCACGGGTCAATAGGTCTGGACCACCCACTCGTTTCGGTCAGATCCCCAATTCCTGTGCCAGTACCGCCGCTTGCACGCGACTGCGCAGCCCCAGCTTCCCCAGCAGGCGGCTGACGTGGGTCTTCACCGTGGCCTCCGCCATGTCGAGGCGCTCCGCGACGGCGGCGTTGGACAGGCCCTCGCCGAGACAGGACAGCACCTCCCGCTCGCGCCGGGTGAGGGAGTCCAGCACCGCCGGATCGACCGTGGACCCGCGGGCGGGCTTCGCGGCGAACTCGGAGATCAGCCGTCGGGTCACGGCCGGGGCGACGATCCCCTCCCCGCGTGCCACCGTGCGTACGGCCTCGATGAGGTCCTTCGCCTCCGTGTTCTTCAGCAGGAACCCCGAGGCCCCGGCCCGCAGCGCCCCGAAGACGTACTCGTCGAGGTCGAAGGTGGTCAGCACCAGGACGTCGGCGAGCCCCTCCGCGACGACCTGCCGGGTGGCCGACACTCCGTCCAGGCGCGGCATCTGCACATCCATCAGCACCAGGTCCGGGCGCAGTTCACGGGCGAGCGCCACCGCCTGCTCACCGTCCGCCGCCTCACCCGCCACCTCGATGTCGGGCGCGCTGCGCAGGATGAGCACCAGCCCGGCGCGGACGGCGGACTGGTCCTCGGCGACCAGGACGCGGATCATTCGGTCCCTCCTCGGGGAACGTCGGTGACGGGAAGGGTGGCGCGGACGACCCAGAGCTTGCCGCCGGTGCCGTCCGCGGCGTTCTCCGGGCCGGCCTCGAAGGTGCCGTGCAGCAGCGCGGCACGCTCCCGCATCCCGACGAGCCCGGCCCCGGAGCCCGGCGCGCGCGGGGCGTCCCGGCCGCCGTAGGGGCTGGTCACCCGCAGCTCGAGGGCGCCGTCCAGGTCGCGCAGCCGCACCGTCACCCGCCCCTTCGCGGCGTGCTTCAGCGCGTTGGTCAGCGCCTCCTGCACGATTCTGTACGCGGCGAGCTCCACCGGCGCGGGTACGGAGCCGTGCGCGGCCTCGGGCAGGGAATCGAGGGTGACCTCCAGGCCGTTGGCGCGGGCCCCCTCCACCAGGGTGCCGAGACCGCCGAGGGTGGGGGTGGCGGCGGGCACCTTGTCGTCGGCGGTGGCGCCGTCCCGCAGGATGCCGATGAGGCGGCGCATCTCGGACAGCCCCTGGACACTGTTCTCCCGGACCACGGTGAGCGCGTCGCGGGAGGCGCCGGCGTCGTCCAGGGAGAGCGCGGCCGTGGAGTGGATGGCGATCGCGGACAGGTGGTTGGCTACCACGTCGTGCAACTCCCGGGCCATCCGCGCGCGTTCCGCGACCACCGCCTGAGTGCGGTCCATCTCGGCGAGCAGCGCCGTCTGTTCGGCGCGCAGCCGGGCGGCCTCGGCGGCCTCCCGGTGGTTGCGCACGACCAGCCCGGTCGAGGCGGGCGCGAACGCGACGACACCGACGGCCACCCCGATCAGCAGTGACTCGGGCTCCCGCCACACCGCGTACGGCACCAGCGTCCCCACGAGCGTGAGCAGTGCGGCGATCCGGGGGAGGCGGCGGGCGGTGCCGGGGGTGCCGTACAGGACGGCGGCGTAGACGAGGTCGGTGTACATGATGACCGTGGCCAGGCTGCCCTGGGTGAGGCCGTCCGCCACCAGTGCGGCCGTACCGATGAGCAGCGCGGTGCGCGGGGCGGTCCGGCGCAGCAGCTCGCAGCCGGCGATCACGGCGAGCGGCAGCAGGAGCGGCCACCGGCCGTCGAAGACCACATAGGCGGCGTCGGCGGGTCGCATACCCAGCCCGATGCCCCACAGCAGCAGCCCGCCGAGCAGTCCGGCGAGTGACGCCCACACGTCGATGCGCTGGGGCCGGGGGAGTCGTAGGGCCATGACCCCATCCAACACGGTGCACCCGGGCGTCGCCTGATGCCCCGGTACGTTCCTGCACGGCGCTGGACTGCATCTTTCGATGTACCCGAGGTTCGTCGGCGACGACGACGCGCCCGACCGGTCCGCACGGGAGCCTGAAAGGGTGACCGAGAGGAGCGAACCGTGATCGTCGCCTTGATCGCCGCATGCGAGATCGGCTTCTGGGTGCTGCTGGCCGCCGGACTGGCCTTCCGCTACCTGCTGCGCATGCCGCGCACCGGCCTGGCGCTGCTGCTGTGCGAGCCACTGCTGGAAGTCGTCCTGCTGGTCGCCACCGCGCTGGATCTGAAGAACGGTGCCGAGCCGGGCTGGGCGCACGGTCTGGCCGCGCTCTACATCGGCTACACCGTCGGGCACGGCCACCGCACCGTGAAGTGGCTCGACGGCCACGCCGCCCACCGGTTCGGCGGCGCCCCCGAGCCGGCCGGCCCGCCCCGTTACGGCATGGCCCGCGCCCGGCACGAGGCCAAGGTGTGGCTGGGCACGCTGGCGGGGGCCGCCGTGGCCACCGTGCTGCTCCAGCTCGCCATCTGGTACGTCGGCGACGCGAGCCGGGTGGGCTCCCTGGAGAGCTGGCGCACCACCGCCTGGAAAGCCGCGGGCATCCACGGCCTGATCGCCCTGACGTACTGGCTCTGGCCGAAGAAGGCCCCGGCGGGCGAGGGGCGGGCGGACCGGGACGGTCTCGCCGAGCCGAAGAAGAGCGTCCGCCGGTGAGCCCGGCCGGGGGGCCGTCGGGGCAGACGCCCGGACGGCCCGCTGCCGTCGCCCCTCAGCGCTCGCCGCCCGGCACCCACAGCACGTCGCCGGTCTCCTTGTTGGCGGTGCGGGCCAGGATGAAGAGGAGGTCGGAGAGGCGGTTGAGGTAGGTGGCGGTGAGGGGGTTCATGGTGTCGCCGTGCGCCTCCAGGGCCGCCCAGGTGGAGCGCTCCGCGCGGCGGACCACCGTGCAGGCCTGGTGGAGGAGGGCGGCGCCCGCCGTGCCCCCCGGGAGAATGAAGGAGCGCAGCTTCTCCAGCCGCTCGTTGAAGTGGTCGCAGTCCGTCTCCAGCCGGTCCACGTAGAACTGCTCGACCCGCAGTGGCGGGAACTCCGGGTTCTCCACGACCGGCGTCGACAGGTCGGCTCCCACGTCGAACAGGTCGTTCTGCACGCGGGTGAGGACCTCGACGACCTCCTCGTCCAGGGCACCCAGCGCGATCGCCGTACCGATCACCGCGTTCGCCTCGTTGGCGTCGGCGTAGGCGGCGATGCGCAGGTCGGTCTTGGCGACCCGGCTCATGTCACCGAGGTTGGTGGTGCCCTTGTCGCCGGTCTTCGTGTAGATGCGTGTCAGGTTGACCATGGGGCCAGCCTAGTGAGGCCCCGGAGGTCCGGACACGGGTGTGCCGACCGTCACGGCCCGCCGTGACGGTCGGTCTCGGGTGGGGTGAAGCGTCGTGTCAGATCCCGCAGGTGGGTGCGGACCAGTACGGTGACGGGTCGAAGGCCACGTGGGTGTGGTCGTTGTGGCCGGGGTAGCCGGGGCCGAGGATCTCGGAGAAGCCGTGGACCCTGGACTGGCGGGCGAGGGTGCACAGGCTCGGCGAGCCGACGAGGTCGGCCGCGTCGCCGTAGAGGTGACGGCTGGTCGACGAGCCGCCGACCGCGCTGTTGCAGGCGTAGGAGCGGAAGCCGCTGGAGATGGTGATCGGCACGTCACCGAGCGCGTGTCGCAGCGCCTCCAGCTTCCACATGGTCTTCAGGGCGTTCGCCTTGGCGGTGGCCGCCGGGACCGCGCCGCCCGACCAGGTGGAGTTGCACTTGTTGAGTTCGGCGTAGCTGAAGTGGACGGGCGTGCAGTCGGCGTCCTGGAGCGCGTAGATCTTGTTGAAGGTCTGCGGACCGGCGACACCGTCGGCGGGCAGTCCGTACGCCGACTGGAACTTCTTGACGGCGGCGGTGGTGCGGGCACCGTACTGGCCGTCGTAGGAGAGCCGCTCGCCGGAGGTCACCCAGCCGGCGACCCGGATCTGCAGCTGCGTCACATCGCTGCCGGAGGAGCCCTGGGACAGCGTGCGGTTCCAGGTGTAGCACTCGTCGGCGTGCGCCGTGCCGGCGGTGGCGCCCACTCCGAGGACCGTTCCCGCCATGACCATGACAAATGAGAGAAGGATGCGTGTCGCGCGTCTCAGCATTCCGGCCTCCCGACCGTCCGTCGCTGGATGGGGCGGCGCCGCCCGCCCGGACGGCACCCGTCGACCAGCGTGCGGCACAGTGCTACGCGCGTCAACAATCAGTGGATGAATGACTGGAGTTGACGGTGGGGAGGATTGACGGCCGAACCCGAGGATCCCCCGAGGCGCCGGGAGTGATGGGCGTCTCACTGCGTGAGACGTGACACGCATTACTAACCCCTCACACATCCGCTCGCGAGCGCTAGTGTCCGCGAGTGACGTACAGGAACAGCGTGTGAGTGTTTCGAAGGGGAGTCGCACAGTGGCACGGAAGCTCGCCGTCATCGGGGCCGGTCTCATGGGGTCCGGAATCGCCCAGGTCTCCGCTCAGGCGGGCTGGGACGTCGTCCTGCGCGACGTCACCGACGAGGCGCTCACACGGGGTACCGACAGAATCAAGTCGTCGTACGACAAGTTCGTGAGCAAGGGCAAGCTCGAGGCCCACGACGCCGACGCGGCCCTCGCCCGGATCACCGCGACCACCGACCTGGACGCCTGCGCGGACGCGGACGTCGTGGTCGAGGCGGTCTTCGAGAAGCTCGAGGTCAAGCACGAGATCTTCCGCGCCCTCGACGGGATCGTGCGCGACGACGCCGTGCTCGCCTCCAACACCTCGGCCATCCCGATCACCAAGATCGCGGCTGTGACGGAACACCCGGAGCGGGTCGTCGGCGCGCACTTCTTCTCGCCGGTGCCGATGATGCAGCTGTGCGAACTGGTCCGCGGCTACAAGACCAGCGACGAAACCCTCGCCACCGCACGGGAGTTCGCCGAGTCGGTCGGCAAGACCTGCATCGTCGTCAACCGCGATGTGGCCGGCTTCGTGACCACCCGCCTCATCAGCGCCCTCGTCGTCGAGGCCGCGAAGCTCCACGAGTCGGGTGTGGCGAGCGCCGAGGACATCGACCTGGCCTGCAAGCTGGGCTTCGGTCACGCCATGGGGCCGCTGGCCACCGCCGACCTGACCGGCGTCGACATCCTGCTGCACGCCACCGGGAACATCTACACCGAGTCCCAGGACGAGAAGTTCGCCCCGCCCGAGCTGATGCGCCGGATGGTTGACGCCGGTGACATCGGCCGGAAGAGCGGGCAGGGCTTCTACGCGTACTGATCATCCCGAACGCCCCGGTGCTCATCACGCGCCGGGGTTGATTCGGTATCGGTTGGCTTACGCGGGGCAACCTCTGCGGGCTCCAAGCAGTCAGAGGTGGCATCAGCGTCGTCAAAAACGTGAAAAGCCTGAAAACCTTAAAAAGCTGAAAACCCTGAAAAATACGGAGCACGGCACGCACGGGAGCGCATATGCATATCAGGGGCGACCACGCCGAACTGGTCGTCGGGGGCCGCCTCGATGTCCGCAGTGCGGCGGACGCCCGTACGGTCCTGCACTCGGCCGTCGACGACGGAGTCGGCGATCTGCTGCTGGACCTGTCCGAACTGGACTCCTGGGACGCCACCGGACTCGGCGTGATCATGGGGGTCCACCGACGGGCCGGCCGCTGCGGCCGGCGGCTGGTGCTGCGTGACGTACCGCCACAGCTGCAGCGCCTGTTGGTGGCCACCCGGCTGCACCGGATCCTGGCGATCGAAGGGGGCATCGGGGTGGACACGCTGCCCCGTGTGTGAGGGCCGTACGGGGGCCGAAGCAGATGAACCGGGTCAACCTGATGAACCTGACGACCGGCAAGGCCCGGCCGGACTGACGAGGGGCCCCGGCGACCCGTACGACGTGCGCACAATCCTCACGAGACTGTGATGTCCCGGACCGAGCGGTACCCCGGACTGTCGTAGATACTGGGAGAAGGTTTAGGGTTCGGCTGCCCGCTGCCTCACCAACCCTCGAGCGGGCCCGGGCCAGAAGCGACAGCGCGGTGTGCAGCAAGGCCGGGAGGGGCTTGGACCCAGGCACACGACGCTTTTGGGGGGCTAGGACCTTATGGACCCGAACAACCCGGGACCCGAGGAGTACGGTCGTGACGGTGACGGGCACGCGCCGCGCCAGCGCCCGCCCAGGGAATCCCTCGCATCCGACTTCGGGCAGCCCGCGCCCGTGCTCGCCCGCACGGTGCAGCTCGTCTCCGACGACTTCCTGCTGACCGTCAATCCCGTCGACGGCAGTGAGATAGAGCCCTGCCCGCCCGCCGAGCGGCCCGCACGCCCCGTGAAACTGACGGAGGCCGAGCGCGCCGAGACCGAGCGGGCCGCCGGGCCGCCCGTCCCGCCCGGCCCGGCCCGGCCCGAGCTGCCGCTGACGGCCCGCCAGGACGAGCGCGAGAAGCTGGTCCGGCTGCTCGCCCGCGGCCGCTCCGTGCGCCTCACCGGACCCGCGGGCTCCGGCCGTACCCGGCTGCTCGACGTCGTCGCCGAGGACTGCGCGGACCTCGCCCCCGACGGCGTGGTCCGCCTGGACGGCCACCGCCGCAGCGCCGACGATCTGCTGTACGACCTCTTCTACGCCGTGTACAACGCCCCGCTGTACCGCCCCGGCCGGGACGAACTCGCCGACTGCCTCCGTGAGGTCGGCGCGGTCGTCGTCCTCGACGACCTCGGGTTCGGCGGCGCCGCCCTCGACGAACTGCTCGACGCGACGCCCGAGTGCGCCTTCCTGCTCGGCGCCACCCCGGACGTGCCCGCCCCGTCGGCCGACTCCGCCGTGGAGGAGGTCGTCCTCGACGGACTCGACCGCGCGGCCGGTCTCGACCTGCTGGAGCGCGCCGTCGACCGGGACCTCACCGAGGACGAGTCGAACTGGGCCGGTGACCTCTGGTTCGAGTCCGAGGGCCTGCCGCTGCGCTTCGTCCAGGCCGGTGCCCTGCTGCGGCAGCGCGACCGGCTGCGCGCCGGCACCAGCGCCGTCGACGAGTTCGGAGTCTTCGAGGACGTCTGGCCCGGCGACCTGTCCGACGAACTGCCCGTCGACGCCGTCGACGCCGTCGACGGTGACGAGATCCCGCTGCCCTCGCTCGGCGAGGCGGCCGCTCCCGCCCCGCTGCTCGCGGCACGGCTCAGCGCCTCCGCCCGCGCCACCCTGCGGTTCGCCGTCGCGCTCGGCGGCGAACTCCCGCACCAGGCGCATCTGCCCGCGCTGGTCGGCGACACCCACGCCGACGCCGCGCTCGGCGAACTGGCCGCCTGCGGGCTGGTCGCCCCGGCCGGCTCCCGCTACCGGCTCGCCGCCGGCGTACCGGCCCAGCTGGAGGCCGCCGGGTACGCCGACGGGGCGCAGGCGCAGGCTCGCACCGCCGCCCAGCACTACGCCTGGTGGGCCGGACACCCCTCGGTCACCCCGGAACGGGTCTGCGCCGAGGCCGACGCGGTGCTCGCCGCGCTCGCCGTGCTGTCGCCGCTCGCCTCGGCCGCCGACGAGGGCGAGGCGGACGTGGCGGTGCGACTGGCCCGCACCGCCGCCCCCGCGTTCGCCGCGGGCCTGCACTGGAGCGCCTGGGAGCGGACCCTGCGGGCCGGCGCGGAGGCCGCCCGGCTCGCCGGGGACGTGGCGGAGGAGGCCTACTTCCACCACGAGCTCGGCATCCACGCCCTGTGCGTGGGGGAGCTGGACCGCGCCCGTGCCGAACTGGAGGCCTCCGTCGGCCTGCGCGGGGCCGTCGCCGACAAGCGCGGCACCATCGCCGGACGCCGGGCGCTGGCCCTGGTCAGCGACCGCTCCGGCATCCCGGCGGCGCTCGCGCCGACCGCGGGGGAGGAGGTGCCGGACGCCCAGTACGAGGAGTCGGCCTCGCCGCCCCGCGGGGTGCCGACGGCCTTCCCGGAGCTTCAGCCGCCCACCGACACCGGCCTGATCGTCCACCGCACCTCGCCCGTGCCGACGCCCGCGCCCACGCCCAAGGCCGGCGTCGGACTGAAGGGCCTGGCCCGGCGCAACCTCGTGGCGGCCGGCGCGGGCGCGCTGCTCGTCGCCGTGCTGGGCACGGTGGTCACCCTCGGAGCCACCTCGGAGAACGACCCCGGTGCCCCGTCGGAGAACGTCGGCGTCAACCCGTCCGCGAGCCAGGGTGCCGACGACGGCAGCCTGGGCGCGGACCGGCGGACCGAGGAGGGCGGTGACACCGGTGACGCCACCAGCCGGCCGGCCGGCCCCGGCCCGGACGGCACCCTCGGCACCTCCGACGACCCGACGCCGACGGCCACGGAGTCGGGCGAGGTCTCGGCCGATCCGAGCGACACCGGGAAGCCGGACGACTCGACGACCACGCCCTCTACGCCGACGGCGTCGTCGTCCTCGCCCGCGAATCCGTCGACGTCGACCAAGCCGAGCGATCCCACCGACAAGCCGACCGAGTCGCCGGACGAGCCGACGGACGAACCCACGGACGAGCCGACCACCCCGACGACGGACCCGACGGGCGACTACACCCCGCCGCCGGCCACGTCCGACTCGGCGAGCGGCCCCACCTCCTCCACCCCGGCCCAGACGGAGTCGGGGACGAGCAGTTCGGCGAGCGCCCCGCAGAGCAGCGAGGCGGGCACGCCGAGCAGCTCCGAAACGACGGTGATCTGACACCCCCGGGCGTCCGCGGACGCCCGGGAACACTTTCGGGCATGTGCGAAGGGCCGGTTCCCCGACGGGGAACCGGCCCTTCGCACATGCCGTGACGCCGCTCAGAACAGGCGCAGTTTGTCGTCCTCGATGCCCCGCATGGCGTCGTAGTCGAGGACCTGACAGCCGATGCCCCGATCGGTGGCGAGCACACGGGCCTGCGGCTTGATCTCCTGGGCCGCGAACACACCGCGTACCGGGGCGAGATGCGGATCGCGGTTCAACAGCTCCAGATAGCGAGTGAGTTGCTCCACGCCGTCGATCTCACCACGTCGCTTGATCTCCACCGCGACGGTCTGTCCCTCGGCGTCGCGGCAGAGGATGTCGACGGGGCCGATGGCGGTCATGTACTCGCGACGGATGAGGGTGTAGCCCTCGCCGAGCGTCTCGATGCGGTCCGCGAGCAGCTCCTGGAGGTGGGCTTCCACGCCGTCCTTGATCAGGCCGGGGTCGACGCCCAGTTCGTACGAGGAGTCGTGCAGGACCTCCTCCATCGTGATGATGAGTTTCTCGCCCGCCTTGTTGACGACGGTCCAGATCCCCTCCTCGTCACCGCTGCCCTCTTTGAGCGTGCAGGGCGGCGACATCCAGTTCAGGGGCTTGTAGGCCCGGTCGTCGGCGTGGATCGAGACACTTCCGTCCGCCTTGACCAGGATCAGGCGGGGTGCCGAGGGCAGGTGCGCGGTGAGCCGCCCGGCGTAGTCCACGGAGCAGCGGGCAATGACGAGACGCATGGTCGGCAACGCTACTCGAAGGGCCGCGGTCGATGCGATTCGCCCGGTCCCGCGAACGACTCGGAACCGAGTCACAGGAGCCACTCCAGGCCCTCGAGGTGTGTCCTGTATCTCCTGGAAAACGCGTGTTCGGCGATGGCCGATTCCCGGCCCACAGCAAGTCCCGCATCCGGGGAT
Source organism: Streptomyces sp. TE5632 (assembly GCF_054061295.1). Lineage (NCBI taxonomy): Bacteria > Bacillati > Actinomycetota > Actinomycetes > Kitasatosporales > Streptomycetaceae > Streptomyces > Streptomyces sp. TE5632. The sequence goes on from NZ_JBSSEA010000003.1 coordinate 3,937,666, forward strand.
TCTCCTGGTGCGGCCCCGGCCAGTTGCTTACGGTATTGAACGGGAGGTCGCGGCGTGTGCACGCAGCGTGTCGGATTCTGCGAACTCCCGTATCTGTCAGGCAACCCCCGCCCGGCGGGGGTGCGAGAGGAGAACCCATGTCGCTCGACGTCTCACCGGCCCTACTCGAACAGGCCGAGCGAGGCGAGGTCGACGAAGCAGACTTCGTCGACTGCGTCCGGACCTCCCTGCCCTACGCGTGGGAGATGATCAGCTCCCTGGTGGCCCAGTTGAAGGTGGACGGCGGAGAGTTCGCCGACAACCAGACGCCTCCGCCGGACGAGCAGGCTCGCGGTCAGCTGCTGCGTGCGCTCGCGAGTGACGCGATACGCGGCGCGCTGCAGCGGCACTTCGGTGTCCGGCTGGCCTTCCAGAACTGCCACCGGGTGGCCGTGTTCCCGCTCGACTCCTCGGTCGACGAGAGGCTGGCCAAGTTCACCTCGGTCCGCGGGCAGCTGCTGAACCAGTCGCCGGAACTGCGCGACTGCTGACGCGCCACGTCGCTTGCCGCTCCGTACGCGGGAGGTGCGCTCTGTACCGGGGCGGCAAGTCTCACCGGAATCCCCCGCTCGTTCAGACGAGTTGGGGGATCACTTCGGCGCCGAGCCGCCGTACGTTCTCCTCGGTCGCCGCGAGGTCGCCGGAACCCTCGACGAGCAGGGCGAACCGGGAGATGCCGGTCCGCTCGCTGGTCGCGGCGAGCCGGTCCGCGCACAGCCGCGGGGTGCCCACCGGATGCAGCCCGCAGAGGAGTTCGGTGTAGGCCAGCGGGTCGCGCATCCGCCGCTCCCGGTCGTCCACCGTGACATGGGCCTCGAGCCCCTGCCGCAGCCAGCCGGGCAGCGCCTTGAGGAGCGTCTCCGCCGCGTCGGCGCGCCGGTCGGCGATCTGCGCGACGCCGGCCGACACATGGGCCGCGCGGTGGATCTCCGCCGCCGGCCGTCCGCACGCACGCGCGTGCCGCTGCCACAGGGCGACCATCTCGGCCTTCTCCTCGTCCCCCACATGCATGCCGAGCAGCATCGGCAGCCCGCGCTCGGCCGCGAGCCGCACGCTCGCCGGGGAGGTGCAGGCGACCACGACCTCGGGGCCCTCCGCCTCGGTGAGGGACTCCGACGGACGCGGGACGACGGGCACTTCACGGAACCGGAAACGCTCCCCGGCGGCCGCGACGGAGGGTTCGCGCAGCCAGCGCGTCAGAAGATCGAGTGATTCGGGGAACCCCTTCTCGTACGCCTCGAGGCCGGACCCGAAGACCTCCAGGTCGACCCACGGCCCGCCGCGCCCGACGCCCAGCGAGAACCGCCCGCCGCTGGTGACGTGCAGCAGCGCCGCCTGCTCGCCGAGCGCCACCGGATGGACGGTGGGCAGCACACTGACCGCCGTACCGACCCGGATGCGACGGGTGCGGCCCAGCAGTAACGCCGCCAGGGTGACCGCCGACGGACAGGTGCCGTACGGCACGAAGTGGTGCTCGCCCAGCCAGACCGCTTCCAGCCCGGCCTCCTCGGCCACCTCGGCCGAACGGACCGCTCGGTGCAGTGCCTCCCCGTCGCCCTGCCCGGGGAACCGGGCGGCCAACACGAAACTTCCAACGCGCATCGCTTTCCTGCTTCCTTGGCTCCGACACGGAGCTCCCCCGCAGGGCATAACCGTCTGACACGTGCCGAGGACACGGCTCGGAGGGGAATTTACGGATTGTCTGCAGAATGGGCGGTTCTGGAGCGAGTGTTGCGCCCTTGTGAAGGGAAGCTTGTGATGTTTGGTTCCCTACGCGTGCCCCGGTCGGCGCCGCGTAGGCTGGAAGCGGTCCCGCATCCTGTATAGCTCCGTGAGGTGTTCTGTGTCCCCGCGTCGTAACCGACCCAAGGGAGCCGGTTCGTCCGGCCGGAGCGCCGAGGACCACTCCGGACGGTACGGCGGTTGGCAGTCCACCGAGAGCTGGCAGGGCGAGGAGTGGAGCGTGCGGCACGTGGCGGGCTCCAGTGCCCAGGGCAAGGCGTACCGCTGTCCCGGCTGCGACCAGCTGATCCCGGACGGGGTGCCGCACGTGGTGGCCTGGCCGGAGCACGCGGGGGCCGACGACCGCCGGCACTGGCACAAGGCCTGCTGGAACGCGAAGGACCGCCGCACCACGCGGGTGCAGCGGTCCCGTAACGCGCCGAGGTTCTGAGCCCGGCGCTCTCCCGTTCCGGCCGGGCTCCTACACGTCCCGCTTCCCCAGCAGGGCGAAGGCGCCGCCGAGCGCCGCAGCCGTGACCCCGAGCATGATCCACAGCGGATCCCAGCCGGACGGACCGGACGTGGTCAGGGAGTTGGCGTAGAAGACGCTCATCTGGCTCGGGACGGAGTACTCGAACAGGGCGTTGCGCACCTCCTCCAGCGAGGAGGCGAACATGAACATGGCGATCACCAGCGGGGCGAGCACGGCGCCGATCATGATGGTGATGGCACCCGCCGAGTGCCGGATGATCGAGCCGACGGCCAGCGAGAGCGTGCCGAGCAGCGCGAGGTAGAGCGAGATGCCGACGGTGGCCTTCAGCCACTCGTCGGCGGTGGGCTCCCCCGCGTTGTTGCCCTCCAGCATCACCACGTGCAGGAACGCGACGGCCGTGGCGGACAGCAACGTCACCACGAAGGCGACCAGGAAGAACACCAGGGTCTTCGCCGCGAGCACCCGCCCGCGCGAGGGGCAGGCCACCATGGTGGTGCGGATCATGCCGGTGCCGTACTCCGTGGCCGTGGTCAGCACGCCCAGCGTGATGACGCACATGCCGCCCAGGAGCAGTCCGAAGAAGCCCATGGACAGCGCGTTCTCACCGTTCAGGTCCGTGTCGGTGCTCGCCACCACCGCACCGGTCAGCAGGCCGATGCCGACGACGAGCAGCACGAACACGCCCAGCGTCCACATCGTGGAGCGCACCGACCGGATCTTCGTCCACTCGGAGGCGATCGCGTGCCCCAGGTGCGTGCGCACCACCGGGATCGGCGAGTGGTAACCGGGGTCCGTCGCCTGCCGTACGGGCGCGGCCTGCTGGGTCGGGGGCTGGGGCGTGCTCATCGGGCGTCCTCGGGCTTGGTCACGTCGGAGCTGGACGGGCTGGGCGGGGCGGCCGGGGGAGCGGCCGGCGGGGGAGCGGCCGGCGCCGTGCCCCGGACCGGCTGAGCGGCGGCGGGAGGCTGCGGGACGGGCTGGGCGTACGGGTTGGCCATCGGGGCCCCCGAGGCGGCTCCAGGGGCGCCCGGAGCGCCGTACGGGCCCGTGGGAGCCTGCGGTGCGCCCGGGGCCGCCGCGAACTGCTGACCGCCCTGCTGGGGTGGCGGCGGGGCGTACCAGCCGGGCTGGCCCTGGCCCGGCACCGGCACCGGAGGCTGCACGCCCGGCGGCAGCGGCTGCTGGAGCCCTGCCTTCTGGTCATCGGTCGAGCGGTAGTCGACCGCTCCCTGTGTCATCCGCATGTACGCCTCCTCCAGCGAGGCCTGGTGCGGTGACAGCTCCCACAGCCGTACGCCGGTGTCGTGGGCGATGTCACTGACGCGCGGCAGCGGCAGCCCCATCACCCGCAGCGCGCCGTCCTGCTCGGGCAGCACCTGGCCGCCGGCCTCGCTGAGCGCGGCGGACAGCTTCTCGCGCTGCTGCGGCTCGGTGTCGGGCGTACGCACCCGCGCGAAGTCGGCGGAGTTGGCCGAGATGAAGTCCTTCACACTCATGTCGGACAGGAGCTGTCCCCGGCCGATCACGATGAGGTGGTCGGCGGTCAGCGCCATCTCGCTCATCAGGTGGGAGGAGACGAAGACCGTACGACCCTCCGCGGCGAGCGACTTCATCAGGTTGCGCACCCAGAGGATGCCCTCGGGGTCGAGGCCGTTGACCGGCTCGTCGAACAGCAGCACCTGGGGGTCGCCGAGCAGCGCGGCGGCGATGCCGAGCCGCTGGCCCATGCCCAGGGAGAAGCCCTTGGAGCGCCGCCCGGCCACCTCGTGCAGCCCGACCACGCCGAGCACCTCGTCCACCCGCCGGGCCGGGATGCCGGACAGCTGGGCCAGGCTCAGCAGGTGGTTGCGGGCGGACCGGCCGCCGTGCACGGCCTTGGCGTCCAGCAGCGCGCCGACCTGCCGGGCGGCGTTGGGCAGACTGCGGTAGGGGTAGCCGCCGATCGTGACGTGGCCCGCGGTCGGGTTGTCCAGGCCGAGGATCATCCGCATCGTCGTGGACTTGCCCGAACCGTTGGGGCCGAGGAAGCCGGTGACGGCACCGGGGCGCACCTGGAAGGAAAGGTTGTACACAGCGGTCTTGTCGCCATACCGCTTGGTCAGGCCGACTGCCTCGATCATGCTCCGCCCCATCGAGAGGTTCAGGACAACGAGGGCACACGCCCCCCGTAAGGGTTAGGAGGATATCCAGAGGCTGACGGTTCCACCCAAGGGGAGGTAAAGACGGTGGAAACTCAGCCCCGCCTCCCGAACCGGACGGGGCGCCTCCGCTGCCCGGCCCGCGCCCTGCCCATGGGGCCTGTCCGGCGGATCATGCCGCAGACGCGGGGCCGGCACGCCCTCCCCCAAGCCCTGCGAGCAGGGGGACCCCCAGCGGCGTTGCCGTCACGCTCCCCCACGCTCGGCTTCGCTCGAGCGGAAGGGACCCCCACCGCCCCCGCTCACCCACGCCGACAGGGCACCGTCGATTCCCTGCGACCTGATCCGCCGGACAGGCCCTACGCGTCGCGTCTCCTCAGCACCAGGTATCCGCCGACGAGTGCCGCGACCACCCACAGCGCCATGATGCCGAGGCCGCCCCAGGGCCCGTACGGGGTGTCGTCGTCGAGCGGCGTGACCACCTGCATGATCCTGCTGCCCGCCTGGTCGGGCAGGAACCGGCCGACCTTCTTCGTCGCGTCGACGTTGGCCAGGATGTTGGAGATCAGGAAGAAGAACGGCATCAGGATGCCCAGCGACAGCATCGGGGAGCGCAGCATGGTGGCGACGCCCATCGAGAACACCGCGATCAGGGTCATGTAGAGACCGCCGCCGATGACGGCCCGCAGTACTCCCTCGTCCCCGATGGCCGCCTTGTGCTCGCCGAGCATCGCCTGCCCGAGGAAGAAGGCGGCGAAGCCGGTGACCATGGAGACGACGAGCGCGAGCGCGGTGGCCACGCCGAGCTTGCCGGCCATGAAGGCGCCGCGCTGCGGTACGGCGGCCAGCGAGGTGCGGATCATGCCGGTGCTGTACTCGTTCGACACCACCAGCACCCCGAACACGATCATCGCGAGCTGGCCGAGACTCATCCCGGCGAAGCTGATGAACGTCGGGTCGAAGGAGAGCCGGCTCTGCGGGCTCATGTTGTCGAACTCGTTCGCCGACAGCGCCGAGATCAGCATGCCGAGCGCGATGGTGACGACCACCGCCAGGGAGAGCGTCCACACCGTGGACGCCACCGACCGGATCTTGGTCCACTCGGACCGGACGACCTGTGCCGACGTCATGCTCAGCCCCTCTTCCAGCCGTCGCCCCACTGCTGCGGGGGCGCGGGCGTGCCGGAGTGCGCGTGGTACTCCACCGACTCCGCGGTCAGCCGCATGAACGCCTCCTCCAAGGAGGCCTGCTGCGGGCTCAGTTCGTGCAGCACCAGGTGGTGGGCGGCCGCCAGCTCCCCGACCTGCTCGGCCTTGGCGCCGTCCACCTCCAGCACCCCGCTGCCGCTCTCGACGACCGTGAGCCCGGCCTCGTGCAGCACGTCCAGCAGCCGTTCCCGCTGCGGGCAGCGGATCCGGACGTACGAACGGGAGTTGTGCTCGATGAAGTCGGCCATGGAGGTGTCGGCGAGCAGCCGGCCCTGCCCGATGACGATGAGGTGGTCGGCGGTCAGCGCCATCTCGCTCATCAGGTGGGAGGAGACGAAGACCGTACGGCCCTGCGCGGCGAGCGACTTCATCAGGGTGCGGATCCAGTGGATGCCCTCGGGGTCGAGGCCGTTGACCGGCTCGTCGAACATCAGGATGCGCGGATCGCCGAGCAGCGCGCCGGCGATGCCGAGCCGCTGGCCCATGCCGAGCGAGAACCCCTTGGTCTTCTTCCTCGCGACGGAGGTGAGCCCCACGGTGTCCAGTACCTCGTGCACCCGCTGCCGGGGGATGCCGTTGCTCTGGGCGAGGCACAGCAGATGGTTGAAGGCGCTGCGGCCGCCGTGCACGGCCTTGGCGTCCAGCAGCGCGCCGATGTACTTCAGCGGGTCCTTGAGCCGGTCGTAGTGCTGGCCGTCGATGCGGACGTCGCCGGCCGTGGGCCGGTCCAGGCCCAGCATCATCCGCATGGTGGTGGACTTGCCCGCGCCGTTGGGACCGAGGAACCCCGTGACGATGCCCGGTCTGACGGTGAACGTCAGGTTGTTGACCGCCACCTTCTCGCCGTACCGCTTGGTCAGCCCCTCGAGCTCGATCATGCCGCCACGCTAGAACGGGACGAAGCCCTCTGCCAACTCCGTGGCAGAGGGCTTCGCCGATGTTCGGCCGCTGTATCCCGGCCGGTTACCGGAACCGCCGGTTACCGGGTCTGCTGGGCCGGAACCCCGCGGGAGGCGGTCTCGTCCTCGGCCGGCGTGCCGGCCGCGGCCACCGCGGCGCCCGTGAGCGTCGCCAGCATCTCGCGGACGTTGGTCAGCTGGGCGTTGATGGAGTCGCGGCGGTTGGTCAGCGCCGCCAGCTCCCGCTCGGATTCCGAACGGATCCGGTCGGCCTTGGCGTTGGCGTCGGCCACGATGTCCTCGGCCTGGCGCTGAGCGGTCTCCACCGTCTGGCGGGCCCGGCGCTCGGCGTCGGTGCGCAGCTTCTCCGCCTCCAGGCGCAGCTGCTCCGCACGGTGCTCGATCTCGGCGAGCCGCTTCTCGGCCTTGGCCTGACGCGACGCCAGGTCGCGCTCGGACTGCTCGCGCCGCTTGGCCAGGTTCGTCTCGAAGTCGGCGGCGGCCTGCGCGGCCTTCGCGCGGGTCTCCTCGAAGAGGGCGTCCGCCTCCTCGCGCTTGGACTGCGCGTCCTTCTGCGCGTCCGACCGCAGCTGGGCGGCCTCGCCCTGGGCCTTCTCGACGATCCGGACGCCCTCGTCCTCGGCCTTCGCCTTGCGCTCGGCGGAGTACGACTCCGCGTCGTTGCGCACCTGCTGGGCGGCCGACTCGGCGAGCTCACGGTGCTGCTCGGCCGCGCGCCGGGCCTCCTCGCGGAGGTCCTTCGCCTCCTCCTCGGCCAGGCGCAGGATCTTCTCCACGCGCGCGCCGAGACCCGCGTACGACGGCTCGGCGTCGGTGACCTGGGACTGGGCGTTCTGCGTCTCGAGGTGGAGCTCCTCGATGCGCTTTTCCAGAGCGGTGATGCGGGCGAGAGCGCTGTCACGGTCGGAGACGAGCTTGGAGATTCGTTCGTCCACCTGAGCGCGGTCGTATCCACGCCGCACAAGCTCGAAGCCGTAGGGGGAAGTGTCGCTCATGGGGTTCCTGTCGAATGAGACCGGTGAGGTGATACGGGGAATCCTAGGCGCCGAAGCGCTGTGTCATCGAGCGGATGCACGTTTGATACGGAGAATGACACCCCTTTTGAGTGGCCGGCACCCGGAGCGCTTGCCAAGTGCATGCTCAAACCCCCTTGTCGGCACGGGATTTGGCATGCCGACAGGGGGTTTCCCACACCGTCGAAGAGTTTGACCGGTTCGTTATACGGCGCCCTAACTGTCCGAAGACCTGCTCCGCTGGCCCGGCGGACCGGCCGCCGCGGCGGCCTTCACCCCGTTGTCCTTGCCGCCGCCCGGAGCCTCGAACGACTCCAGCGCCTCCAGGACGTCCTGCACGCGGGAGATCTCGACGTTGATGTCCTCGCGTCGCCGCACCAGGACCTCCAGCTCGCGCTTGCCCTCCTCGACCGTGGCCCGGGCCTCGCGGATCGCCTCGGCCTTGAGCTCCTCGGCCTCCTTGACGAGCGCGGCCTTCTTCTGCTCGGCCTCCTTCAGCAGCCCCTCGGCCTTCTTCACCGCGGCGATACGCACCTTGCCCGCCTCGGAGTTGGCCTCGGACACGAGCTCCTTGGCCTTCGCCTGGGCCTTGGCGAGCTGCTCCTCGGCCGCCTTGATGAGCGCGTCGCAGCGGTCACCGGTGGACTTCATCGTCTCGGCCGCCTCACGGCGGGCCCGCTCGTGCAGCTCCTCGATCTCGCCGGTGATGCGGTCCCGCAGCTCCTCGGCGCGCTCCCGGATCCGGGTCGCGTCCTGGCGGGCCTCGACCAGCAACTCGTCCGCGTCCGTACGGGACTTCTCCACCCGCGAGTTGCCCTCGACGGTCGCCTCGGAGACGATCCGGTCGGCCTCGGTGCGGGCCGCGCCCACCATCGAGTCGGCCTGGGCCTCCGCGTCCGCGGTGGTCTTCTGCGCCTGCTGCTGCGCCTCGGTGAGCAGCTTGTCCGCCTCGGCGGTGGTCTCCGTGATGAGCGTGTCCACCTGCTCGGCCGCTTCGGAACGCCGCTTGTTGGCGTCCTTGCGGGCCTCGTCCAGTGTGCGCTCGGCCTCCTCGCGCGCCGAGGTCACCAGCCGCTCGGTCTCCTGCTCCGCGTCGGCCCGCAGCCGCTCCGCCTCGCCCCGGACCTGCTGCGCGTGCTGCTGCGCCGAGCCGACCGCCCGGGACGCCTCGGCCCGCAGCCGCTCCGCGTCGCCCGTCGCGTCCGAGATCAGCTTCTCGGCCTTGGCGACCGACTCCGCGCGCTGCCGGTCGGTCTCCTCGATCGTCTCCGCGGTGAGCCGCTCCGCCTCGCTCCGCGCCTCGGTGATGAGGGTGTCCGCCTGCGTCGCCGCCTCCGAACGGATCCGGTTGGCGTCCTGACGGGCCTCGGCCCGGGTGCGCGCGGCGCTCTGCTCGGCCTCGGCGACCGTGTCCGACGCCTCCGTACGCATCCGCTGGGCCTGCTCGGAGACCTCCGAACGGACCCGCTCCGCCTCGGTGATCGCCTCGGACACCGTGCGCTCGGCGAGCGACTTGGCGGCCTCCGTCTCCTCCCGCGCCTCGCGCCGCAGCCGGCTCGCGTCCTCGCTCGCCCGCTCCCGCTCCGCGTAGGCGTCGGTCCGGACCCGGTCCGCCTCCTCCTCGGCCTCGCGCCGGGTACGGTCCGCCGCGTGCTCGGCGGCGCTGCGCAGCCCGGTGATCTCCTCCTGCGCCTGCTCGTGCAGGTCCGCGACCGAATCCCGGACCTGCTGCGCGTGCTGCTCGGCCGCCGACACCATCTCGGTGGCACGACGGTCGGCCTCCTCGACCAGCCGTACGGCCTCGGCCTGCGCCTCCTCCACGCGCGTGCGCGCCGCGGCCAGCAGCTCCTCGCTCTGCTCCCGGGCCCGCTCGCGCTCCTGGTCGGCCTCCTGCCGGGCCGCGCCCAGCAGTTCCTCGGCCTCGCGGCGGCGCCGGGCGGCCTCCTCCTGCGCGCCGGCCAGCGCCTGGGACGCCTCCGCGCCGAGCCGCTCGGCGGCGGCCAGCGCCTCGGCCCGCATCCGGTCGGCGCTGTCCTGCGCCTCCGACTTGAGCCGCTCCGCCTCCGCCGCGGCCTCCGAACGCAGCCGCACGGCGACCGACTCGCCCTCCGCGCGGGACGCCGCCGCGTCCGCCGCGGCCTCGGTACGCAGCCGCTCGGCCTCCGCCTCCGCCTGCTCACGGAGCGTGCGACCCCGCTCCGCCGCCTCGGCGCGCAGCCGCTCGGCCTCCTCCGAGGCCTCCCGGCGGATGCGGCCCGCCTCCTCACGGGCCTCGCTCAGCGCCTGCTCGGCCGAGGCCAGCCGCTCCTCGGCCTCCGTGTGCAGCCGGGTCAGCTCATCGGCGGCCTCCGCGCGGCGTGCCGTGACGGCCCGCTCGGCCTCCTCGTGCAGCTCGCGCGCGGCCCGCTCGGCGTCCTCCTTGAGCGCGTCGGCCTGCTCGGTGGCCTCCGCGCGGTGCCGCTCCGCCTCCTTGCGGGTGCGCTCCAGCGTCTCCTCGGCCTGCCGGCGCAGCGTCGTGGCGCGCTCGATGGCCTCGGTGCGGACCTTCTCGCTGTCCGTCTGCGCGGTGGAACGCAGCTCGTCCGCGTCCGCCTTCGCCTTGGCCAGCAGCTCCTCGGCGGACCGGGCCGCCTCCTCGATCTGCGCCACGGCCTCCTTGCGGGCCTCCGCGCGGATCTTCTCGCCCTCGGCGACCGCGTCGGCACGCAGGTGCTCGGCCTCGCCGCGCAGTCGGCGGGCCTCCTCCTGCAGCTCGACCGTCTTGGCGCGGTACTCCTTGGTGTCGTCCTTCGCCGCGCCCTTGAGCTGGGTGGCGATGTCGTGCGCCTCGGCCCGCAGCCGGTCCGCCTCGGCCTCGGCCTCCCCACGGATCCGCTCGGCCTCCTCGGCCGCCGCCCTGGTGGTCCGCTTGGCGTCCTCCGACGCCTTGTTGAGCACGTCCTCGGCGGTCCGGGCCGCCTTGGACAGCTGGGTGGCGCTCTCCTCGGCGGTGATCGTGCGGGCCTTCTCGGAGGCCTCCGCGACGATCTTCTCGGCCTCCGCACGGGCGTCCGCGACGACCTGCTCGGCGTCCGCCTTGGTGGACTCGGCCTCCTTGGTGGCCTCGCTGACCAGCCGGGCGACCTGCTCCTTGGCCGTACGCGTGCGGGTCTCGTTGGCGGCCTCGGCGGAGGAGAGCGCCTTTGACGCGGCCTCCTTCGCCTCGGCGAGCACCTTGTCCGCCTCGGCACGGGCCTCGCGCAGCGCCGCCTCGGCGTCCGCCATGCGCTGTTCGGCCGCCCTGGCGAGCTCCTGGGCCTCGCGACGGGCGGACTCCGACTCGCTGGCCGTCGACGTCCGCAGCTGCTCGGCGTGGTCGGTGGCCTCCTGCGCCTGCGCGGAGGCGGCGTTCAGCAGCCGCTCGGCGTCCGCGCGGGCCCGGCGCAGGGTCTGGTCGGCCTCCGTGCGCGCCGCCTCGGCCTCGCTGCGCAGCCGCTGGCGGGCCTCGGCGGTCACCCGTTCGGCCTCCGCGCGGGCGGCGGCCAGGGCCTGTTCGGCCTCCGCGCGGGACTCGTCGAGCAGCCGGCGGGCCTGCTGCTCGGAGCGGGCCCGCACCTGCTCCGCCCACGCCACGTTCTCGTTGACGTGCGACTCGACGGTCTGCCGACGCTCCGCCAGCTCCTGGTCGAGCTGCTGGCGCCGGGTCACGGCCTCCTGGTGCAGCTCCGACTGGAGCCGGGCCGCCTGCTCGGCGTGCTCCTGGAGGATCCGCTGGGTCTGCGCCCGCACCTGGCTCAGCTCACGCTCGGCGTCCGCGCGGAGCTGGTCGGCCTGCACCTGCGCGTTACGCAGCAACTGCTCGGCCTGATAGCCGATGTCGCCGCCCTCGTAGGTGGGCCGGGACATGATGGTGCGCCGCGCCTCGTGCAGCTTGGCGCGCAGCACCTCGACCTGGTAGCCGAGGTCATCGGCGTGCTGGATCGCCTTTTCCCGCTCGGTCTTCAGCCGCTTCATCTCGGCTTCGAACCGAGAGAGGTGGTCGACGTCAGCCGCCGGCTCTCGCTCCTGGCTCTCGTAGCCCCGCACTGCGCGGTCCCATCCGTCCCCTGGTCGCAACTCTGGCCGAGCCCCGCCCATCCGCCGAACGGGGCCCCCGGGGAATGGTGTCAGATCGGTGGAGGAGCATGCGCTGCTGCCCCCGCACTCGCCCCCCGAAACCCGGACCCCGGTAAATCCTGCTGTCAAGAAGGACGACGTTCACCCGAACGGAGTCAGGCGTCACCTTTTTGACGGCAGGACCTGATCGCCCTGGATCGAGCGGCGACCGCACCCAACCCTACCGGCCCTTATGTACGTGGGTCAGTGCTCAGGTGACTCAACGGGCGCCGAAGTGACCAGTTCGGTCAGTACGCCGTGGCAGTCCTTGGGGTGCAGGAAGGTGATTCGTGACCCCATGGAGCCGCGCCGGGGCTCTTCGTACAGCACGCGTACGCCCTTGTCCTTGATGTCGGCGGCCTCGGCGTCGACGTCCGCCGTACCGAAGGCGATGTGGTGGACCCCCTCGCCGTTCTTCGCGAGCCACTTCGCGACGGTGGAGTCCTCCCGGGTCGGCTCGAGCAGTTGGAGGTAGGACGCGCCTCCGTCCGAGGTCTCGTTGATCTTGAGCATCGCCTCCCGCACTCCCTGCTCCTCGTTGACCTCGGAGTGGAACACCTCGAAGCCGTACGTGGCCCGGTAGAACTCCACGGTCGCGTCAAGGTCGTGGCAGGCGATCCCGATGTGGTCGATTCGCGTCAGCATGGAATCAGTGGAGCGCCACCGGAGCGGTTACGCAACGTGCGCGCGATCACACCGTAAGCCCGATGACGGGGCGGACCGCAGCTCAGTACATTCGAAGTAAACCCTCGTTCACTCCTCGGCTGTGCAGCCGGAAGGGGATCGCAGCTCATGACTTCCGCAGCTTCTGAATCCACCGCATCATCAGCGCCTTCCGCCGCGAACGGCACGACGTCCGTCATCGTCGCGGGCGCCCGGACCCCGATGGGCCGGCTGCTCGGCTCGCTGAAGTCCTTCTCCGCGGCCGACCTCGGCGGCTTCGCGATCAAGGCCGCCCTCGACCGTGCGGGGATCGGCGGCGACCAGGTCCAGTACGTGATCATGGGGCAGGTGCTCCAGGCCGGGGCGGGACAGATCCCGGCACGTCAGGCCGCCGTCAAGGCCGGCATCCCGATGAACGTCCCGGCGCTCACCGTCAACAAGGTGTGCCTGTCCGGTCTCGACGCGATCGCGCTGGCCGACCAGCTGATCCGGGCCGGTGAGTTCGACGTGGTCGTCGCCGGCGGCCAGGAGTCCATGACCAACGCCCCGCACCTGCTGCCGAAGTCCCGCGAGGGCTTCAAGTACGGTGCGGTCCAGATGATCGACGCCATGGCGTACGACGGTCTGACCGACGCCTTCGAGGGCATCGCCATGGGCGAGTCCACGGAGAAGCACAACACGCGCCTCGGCATCGGCCGGGCCGAGCAGGACGAGATCGCCGCCCTGTCCCACCAGCGGGCCGCCGCCGCGCAGAAGAACGGCGTCTTCGCGGCGGAGATCACCCCCGTCGAGATCCCCCAGCGCAAGGGCGACCCGGTCCTCTTCAACCAGGACGAGGGCATCCGCGGCGACACCACCGCCGAGTCGCTCGGCAAGCTGCGCCCCGCCTTCACCAAGGACGGCACGATCACCGCCGGCACCTCCTCGCAGATCTCGGACGGTGCGGCGGCCGTGGTCGTGATGAGCAAGGCCAAGGCGCAGGAGCTCGGCCTGGAGTGGATCGCCGAGATCGGCGCCCACGGCAATGTGGCCGGCCCCGACAACTCCCTCCAGTCGCAGCCGTCCAACGCGATCGCCCACGCCCTCAAGAAGGAGGGCCTGGAGGTCTCCGACCTCGACCTCATCGAGATCAACGAGGCCTTCGCCGCGGTGGCCGTGCAGTCGATGAAGGACCTCGGGGTATCCACGGAAAAGGTGAACGTCAACGGCGGTGCCATCGCCCTCGGTCACCCGATCGGGATGTCCGGCGCCCGGCTGGTGCTGCACCTGGCGCTGGAGCTGAAGCGGCGCGGCGGCGGCGTCGGCGCGGCGGCGCTGTGCGGCGGCGGCGGCCAGGGCGACGCCCTGATCGTGCGGGTGGCCAAGGCCTGACCCGGCTCGGACGGTCGGCCGGTTTTTCTCTCGTGAACGGAGCTGTGATGCAGGACGTCTCCACTCTGGTGGCCCAGGCCAGGGACGGCAGGCCGCGGGCCGTGGCCCGGCTGATCTCCTTGGTGGAGGGGGCGTCCCCGCAGTTGCGGGAGGTCATGGCGGCCCTGGCGCCGCTGACCGGCAACGCGTACGTGGTCGGGCTGACGGGATCGCCGGGCGTCGGCAAGTCGACGTCCACCTCGGCGCTGGTGACCGCGTACCGCAAGCGGGGCAAGCGGGTCGGTGTCCTGGCCGTCGACCCGTCCTCGCCCTTCTCCGGCGGCGCGCTGCTCGGTGACCGGGTCCGGATGTCGGAGCACGCCTCCGACCCCGGCGTCTACATCCGCTCCATGGCGACCCGCGGCCACCTGGGCGGCCTCGCCTGGGCCGCGCCGCAGGCCATCCGTGTCCTGGACGCGGCGGGCTGCGAGGTGGTCCTGGTGGAGACGGTCGGCGTCGGCCAGTCGGAGGTGGAGATCGCCTCCCAGGCCGACACCTCGGTGGTGCTGCTGGCGCCCGGCATGGGCGACGGGATCCAGGCGGCCAAGGCCGGGATCCTGGAGATCGGCGACGTCTACGTCGTCAACAAGGCCGACCGCGACGGCGCGGACGCCACCGCCCGTGACCTGAACCACATGCTGGGGCTCGGGGAGGCCCGGGCCCCCGGTGACTGGCGCCCGCCGATCGTCAAGACGGTCGCCTCGCGCGCGGAGGGCGTCGACGAGGTCGTCGAGGCCCTGGAGAAGCACCGCGCGTGGATGGAGGAGCACGGAGTCCTGGCGGAGCGCCGGCTGGCCCGCGCCGCCCGCGAGATCGAGACGATCGCCGTCACGGCCCTGCGGCAGCGCATCGGCGACCTGCACGGCGACCGCCGGCTGGGCGCGCTGGCGGACCGGATCGTCGGCGGCGAGCTGGACCCGTACCGCGCGGCGGACGAACTGGTGGCGGGGCTGACGGAGGGCTGACGGAGGACTGACGGGAAGGGGCGGTGCGGGCGAATTCGCCCGCACCGCCCCTTTGCCCACCGGTCCGTTCAGCGGTCGTCGTCACCGCGGTCGTCACCGCGGTCGTCGTCATCGTCTGCCGTGACCTTGCCGCTGTTCGGGTCGACCAGCCATTCCCGGTCGTCGTCGCCGGAGGTGACCGTCTCGACCTCCCAGCCCCTGGAGTCGTCGTCCTCCAGGTCCACCGAGGTCACCGTGCCCTTGGCGGCGGCCGCCTTCGCGGCCTGCCCGGCCGTCACCGACGTGCCCTTCAGCGCCGCCCGCACCTCGTCGGCGTCGTCCTCGTCGTCAACTTCCGAGCCCAGGACCTTGCCGGTGTCCGGGTCGATCCACACGCTGTACCAGGTGTCGCCCTTGCCGAGGATGTCGACCTCCCAGGCCGCCTTGCCGCGGTGGTCCCGGTCGTCGTCGCCGTCGTCATCGTCCATCTCGACGGAGACCGCGGTGCCGGGTCGGTGCTCCAGGGCGGCGGCGACGGCGTCGGCCGCGTTCACCTTCGCGGAGAGCGCCAGAGCGTCGTCGTCATCGAGGTCGTCGCGGTCGCCCCGGTCGTCACCGTCGTCGTCACGCCGGTCGTCGCGGTCGTCGTCCGATCCCAGTGTCTCCACCGGGTGCGTCGTCGTCGGCGTTTCGTCGTCCCCCGAGATCGCGATGGCCGTCGCGGTGCCTCCCCCGATCAGTGCCGCGGCGGTGACGACGGCGATCACGATGTTGCGCTTCATGGTGGTTCCTCCCCGGTCGCTTCGTTTTCGACGTCCTCAATCTCGCCGATCGATCCTGAGGGGAACCTGAAACCACCTGAAGTGATCTTCAGGTTCGCTCTGCGACCCTGGTGCGCATGCGCCTGCTGATCGTGGAGGACGAAAAACGCCTCGCCCTGTCCCTCGCCAAGGGTCTGACCGCCGAGGGGTACGCCGTGGACGTCGTCCACGACGGCCGGGAGGGCCTGCACCGGGCCACCGAGGGCACCTACGACCTCGTGATCCTCGACATCATGCTGCCGGGCCTCAACGGCTACCGCGTCTGCGCCGCCCTGCGCGCCGCCGGCCACGAGGTGCCGATCCTGATGCTCACCGCCAAGGACGGCGAGTACGACGAGGCCGAGGGGCTGGACACCGGCGCCGACGACTACCTCACCAAGCCGTTCTCCTACGTCGTCCTCGTCGCCCGCGTGAAGGCGCTGCTGCGCCGCCGGGGTCGGGGCGCCGGGGCCTCCCCGGTGCATGTGCACGGGGACCTCAAGGTGGACACCGCGGCCCGCCGGGTCTTCCTCGGCGAGGACGAGGTGACGCTCACCGCCAAGGAGTTCTCCGTACTGGAACAACTGGTGCTGCGGGCCGGCGAGGTGGTCTCCAAGGCGGAGATCCTGGCGCACGTCTGGGACTTCGCCTACGAGGGCGACCCGAACATCGTCGAGGTCTACATCAGCGCCCTGCGTCGCAAGCTCCGCGCCAAACTGATCCGGACGGTGCGCGGCGCCGGTTACCGGCTGGAGACGGCGCCATGAGCCGGCTGTTCGGCTCGGTCCGCTCCCGGGCGACGCTCGGTGCCACGCTCGTGGTCGTGGTCGCGCTGGTCGTGACCGGTGCCGCGGTCCTGCAGGCGCTGCGCTCCAACCTGACCGCCGAGGCGGGCACCCAGGCGGAGCGCAGGGCGCAGTCGATCGCCTCGGAGCTCGCCGAGCGGACCCCGTACGACGAGTTGTCGGGGCTGGACGGCGAGGCCGGACCGGTGCAGATCGTCGACGAGGACGGGAACCTGGTCAAGGCCGCCGAGGGCCTGCGGTGGATCAACGGCACGGTCACCGACGAGGTGAAACCCCGGCCGTCCTCCTCACCCTCCGCTTCGCCCTCGCCCTCGCCCCCGGCCCGCGAGGACGATGACGACGAAGACGGGGACGACGAAGACGGGGACGGGGACGGGGACGACGGGGACGACGAGGACGAAACGGAGGACCCCGACGACGACTCGGTCGAAGCGGAGGAGTCGCAGGAGGCCGACGACGACGCCCCGTCCCTCGCCCCCGGCGAGACCAGTCGGCGGACCACCTTCAGCAACGGCGCCGCGACGATCGGCGGTGAGACCGCCGACTACCGCTTCGCGGCCGTCGACGTGCGGACCCACGAACGGGGCCTGCTCACCGTCTACGCCGGCTCCCCGCTGGCCGCCGAGCACAGCGCCGTACGGACCGCGCTGACCGTGATGCTGATCGGTTTCCCGCTGCTGGCGGCGCTCGTCGCCGCCATGACCTGGGTGCTCACCGGGCGTGCCCTGCGTCCGGTCGCCGCGATCCGCGAGGAGATGGCCGCGATCACCGCGTCCGAGGACCTCACGCGCCGGGTCCCGGAACCGGCGACCCACGACGAGATCGCGCGGCTCGCCCGCACCACCAACGAGACCCTCGCAGCCCTGGAGACGTCCGTGGAGCGGCAGCGGAGCTTCGTCGCCGACGCCTCGCACGAGCTGCGCAGCCCGATCGCGTCCCTGCGCACCCAGCTGGAGGTGGCCGCCGCCCACCCCGAACTCCTGGACCTGGACGGCGCCGTCGAGGACACCGTGCGGCTCCAGCACCTCGCCGCCGACCTGCTGCTGCTCGCCCGGCTGGACGCGGGGGAGCGGCCCGTCGAGGGCAGGGTGGACCTGGCCGCGCTGGCCCGCGAGGAGGCGGCGGGACGGACGGGAGTGACGGTGGACGCGGAGACGGCGGAGGTGGCCGGATCGCGGGGGCAGCTGGGCCGGGTGCTCGGCAACCTGCTCGACAACGGCCGTCGGCACGCCCGCGAGAAGGTCTCGGTGACCGTGCGGTGCGAGGGTGGCTGGGCGGTGCTCGGCGTGGCCGACGACGGCGACGGGGTGGCCGAGGCCGACCGGGAGCGGATCTTCCAGCGGTTCGTGCGGCTGGACGACGCCCGCAGCCGCGACGACGGCGGAGCCGGCCTGGGCCTCGCCATCGCGAGGGACGTCGCCGTACGGCACGGCGGGACGCTCACGGCCGGTGCGGCGCCGGCAGGCGGAGCCCTGTTCGAACTCCGCCTGCCGCTCGCCTGAGGAGAACCGGTGGTCAGAGACGCCCGCGCTGTCCGCGCAGGTGCTCCGCGATGGGCTTGAGGGCCTTGTCCAGCTCACCGAGGGTCTCGGGGGAGAGCAGGTCGATGAAGTGCCGTCGCACCGACGCCACATGATGGGGCGAGACCTTCTGCATGGTCTCCATGCCGTGGTCGGTGAGAACGGCGAAGAGGCCGCGCCGGTCGGACTCGCAGTGCTCCCGCCGGACCAGGCCCGCGTTCTCCAACCGGGTGACCTGGTGCGAGAGCCGGCTCTTGGACTGCATGGTGGCGGAGGCGAGATCGCTCATCCGCATCCGGCGGTCGTCCGACTCGGACAGGTTCACCAGGATCTCGTAGTCGTTCATTGTCAGGCCGAAGGGCTGCAGATCCTTCTCGAGCTGGTACGTCAACAGCCTGTTGACCTCCAGGTGGGTGCGCCAGGCGCACTGCTCCGCATTGGTCAGCCAGCGGGTGGCCGTTTCGGTCTCCATGAATGAAGTCTACCTAAGAAGTTGAAAGGCGAACTAGTGACGGTTTCCGTGACAGTGGCAGCGTGCACGCGTTCGACGTCACACTCCGCAGACTACCGCTCACAGCCCGAAGCGACGCTGGAGGTCTCCCAGCTGTCCGGGAAGACGCGGTGCCCCCGTGGCCTGCCCGGGCGCTCCAGAAGCCCCGCCGCCGGGCACCCCCGGCACCTGCGGAACGGCCCCCGTGGCCTGCTCCGCCATCAGGGTCTCGGAGGACTGCAGCAGCACGGTGCCCGCCCCCACGAACTCGAACTGGTGCTCCTCGCCGGAAGCTCCGCCGAAGCCCGTCATCGCACGTAGACCGCCCATGACACCGGTCATGTAGCCGTGGTCGTAGTGGTGGCACGGGGAGGGGCAGTCGGCCCATCCCACCAGCGCCTGCGGGTCCACCCGGAGCGGGGGTTCCATGAACACCACCGGACCGTTCGACACGGCCACGAACTTTCCGGTTCCGATGAGGGTCAGGAAACCCGGCACGATCGACTGCTTCAGCGACAGACTTGGCTGAAAAGCGAGCAAGTTGCCCGAGCGAATGGTCAGATTGCCGTCCTCGAGGTCGTACGAGTTCACATCGAAGGCCCGGTCGGCGAGGAGCATCTTGCCCGAGCCCTCCGCCACGACCCAGTCGCTCGCGTGCAGTGGTGAATGGAACGACGTACGGACAAGTCGGTCGAGTCGGCCGTGCCCGATGCCGTTGAACTCGATCGTGCCGTAGTAGGCGGTCATCTTCCCCTTCTGCAGGAACCACTGGCTCCCCCGGAGCTCCACACAGAAGGTGTAGGCATCGACGTTGTCGTCGGACGGCAGCGTCGTCGGGTCGAAGACCGTGACGGCGGGCCCGGGGCCGCCGCCCGGGAATCCGTAGGGGCTCACAGCTTCTCCTCCGAGGCCTGGACGTACACCGCACCGCTGCCGCTGAGCTCCAGCTGGAACGCCTCACCGGAGCCGCGCCCCACCATGTCCCGCCAGCCGAGCGCGGTGGACAGCCTGTTGCGGACGTCGCCGTGGTGGGCGACATAGGCCTGCGGGTCGACGTGCACCGGGCGCTGCGGGGTGATCGGGATCTCGATCACGCCCCCGTGCGCCATGACGGCCACGGAACCGTGCCCCTTGAGCGTGGTGGTGAACAGGCCCTGCCCGGAGACCTGGCCCCGGACCATGCCCATCACCCCGCCCTGCGAGCCCAGGAACACCGTGCCCTGCTCCAGCGTGCCCTCGAACGCCAGCAGGCGGTCCGCCTCGACGTACAGGGTGTCCCCGGAGAGGTCGATCACCTGGACGTGGTGGCCGCCGTGCCCGAACAGGACCGTGCCGTCGCCCTCGACGCTCATCAGGGGCGTGGCCTCCCCGGCCACCCGCCGGCCGATCATCGACCGCAGCCCGCCCTGACCGCCCGCCACGTCGGGCGTGAAGCCGACCTCCCCCCGGTACGCGAGCATCGCGCCGCGCTGGCTGAACAGCCGCCGGCCGGGCACCACGGTCGCCTCGACCACCTTCGAGTTGATCTCCCGGAAGCCCATGTCAGACATCCCCCGCGATCGTGTTCCGCTCACTGGGCTGCACATAGACCAGCCCGTCGCCCTCGAACCGCATCTGGAACGCCTCGCCGCCGCCCTCCCCGAGCAGGGTGCGGAACGTCACCCCGGACTGGAGGGACCGCCGCAGATTCCCCTGGTGGGCGACGTAGGCACCGGGATCGACGGTCAGCGGGTACTGCGGACCGACCCGGAGCACCACGGCCGGCCCGTCCGACATGATCGCCGCCTGGCCGTGCCCCTCGACGGTGGTCGTGAACAGCCCGTTGCCCTGCGACGCGCCGCGCAGGCCCGTGAAACCGGTCCCGGTGCGCAGGCCGCCGTCGGTCGCCAGCAGGTTGCTCGACTCCACATGGAGCTTGTCCCCCTGAAGGCCGATGAGGTTGATGTCGGCGGCGCGATCGGCGAACCAGCAGGTCCCGCGTCCCTTCACCTCCATCACCGTCATCTGCTCACCGGTCAGCCGCCGGGTCACCATCCCCCGGATGCCCTCCCCGCCGCCCGTGAGTTTCTTGAACGTCATCTCGCCGTCGTACGCGACCATCGAGCCGTTCTTCGCCTTCACGGCATCCCCGGTCATGTCGACGACGAGCACCTTGCTGCCTTGAAGTCGGAACATCGCCACATCTGCGACGTTAACCGCCGCCCCGCCCCGCCGACAGGCCCTGTGGGGTGAGTCGCACCCGGAAGATTCCCCTAGGGACCGCCCCCGCTCCGGTGATCGCGGACGGGGTTTGTCACAATGGACAAACGCTTGTGCGTGCATTCACAAACGTCTCTCCCACCGAAGGTGATCCGTGGACCTCAAGACCGCCAGTGCCCTCCGCCGCCTCCGCCTGGTATCGGGCCCCGAGGCGATCTCGTTCCTGCTGCTGCTCGTCGCCTCGGTCCTGAAGCGGACCACGGAGTTCAACGCCGTCCCGGCGCTGGGCGCGATCCACGGGTTCCTCTTCGTCGTGTACGTGATCTTCTGGGCCGACGCCTGGAACCGCGCCAAGTGGTCGCTGAAGACCGCCGCCTTCTACTTCCTGATGTCGGTGCTGCCCACCGGCGGCTTCTTCGCCGAGCGCCGGCTGAAGGCCGAGGCCGAGGACGCGGTCATCGCCTCCCGCGCCCGCGCCGAGGGAGTGGTGGGCGCGTGATCGTCGCCTTCTCCGTGACGCCGCTGGGCGTCGGCGAGGACGTGGGGGAGTACGTCGCCGACGCCGTGCGGGTGGTCCGCGAGTCCGGGCTGCCGAACCGCACCGACGCCATGTTCACCTCGGTCGAGGGGGACTGGGACGAGGTGATGGACGTCGTGAAGCGCGCCGTGGCCGCGGTCGAGGCGCGCGCCCCGCGGGTCTCGCTCGTCCTCAAGGCGGACCTCCGCCCCGGAGTCGAGGACGGCCTCACCGCCAAGGTCGACACCGTCGAGCGGCACCTGGCGCAGAGCGCGGAGTAGCCGAGCCGCCGGACGGCGCTGCCGTCCGGCGCAGGCGACGACGTACCGGTGCGGACCGAAAGGCGAGACGGGGCTGACCGGCATATGACCGGCCGGTAGGGTCGGCTGCGTGCCGAAGCCGCTCAGTCTCTCGTTCGATCCCATCGCCCGCGCCGACGAACTCTGGAAGCAGCGCTGGGGAAGCGTGCCGTCCATGGCCGCGATCACCTCGGTCATGCGCGCCCACCAGATCCTGCTGGCCGAGGTCGACGCGGTGGTCAAGCCGTACGGGCTCACCTTCGCCCGGTACGAGGCGCTGGTGCTGCTCACCTTCTCGAAGTCCGGCGAGCTGCCGATGTCCAAGATCGGCGAGCGGCTCATGGTGCACCCCACATCGGTGACGAACACCGTGGACCGGCTGGTGCGGTCGGGGCTGGTCGCCAAGCGCCCCAACCCCAACGACGGCCGCGGCACCCTCGCGAGCATCACCGACAAGGGACGTGAGGTCGTCGAGGAGGCCACCCGCGACCTGATGGCCATGGACTTCGGCCTCGGCGCCTACGACGCCGAGGAGTGCGCCGAACTCTTCGCCATCCTCCGCCCGCTGCGGCTCGCGGCGGGGGACTTCGAAGGGGATTGACCGCTGGCGCGGCGGGGCGGCAGAGGTCAGGGGTGCAGCTTTTTCACGATGACGGCGTACAGCGGCGAATCGGCGAACGGCCGTTGCCCGCCCGCCTTCTCGTAACCCGACATCTCGTACAGTTTTTGAACCTTCGGGTGAGTCACGTCGACCAGGAGTACGGCGAGATCCTCGCTGTGCTTCTTCAGCAGGGCTTCGTGCAGACGATGCGAGATGCCCTGTTTCCGCCACTGCGGGCGCACCATGACTTCGGAGACTGCGTAGGTCGCGGTGTAGCCGTTGCTCGGCTCGAACTCGGTGGAGCGCCACCATTCGCGGCCTGGCGGCAGCGGCAGGCATCCGACGTCCACGCGACAGGTATGGGCGAGTCGACGTCCGAGGCGCACATGGCGGGCTCGGAGATCCTCGTGGACCTGTCCGGCGAACTCCTCGCGGTGTGGGACGGCAAGCCCGCCCGGGGCTTCGGCGGTACCGCGGACGTGGTCTCGTACGCGGAGCGGAGCGGCACCCCGGTACGGGTCCTGTGGCCGGAGGGCGCCACCCGCTGATCACCGTCGCAATGCGATGGCCCGCACTTCCCGAAGGGCGAGCCGCCAGGCCGCCGACGATCTCGGAAGCAGCGCCGGGGAAGTGGGCCGACATCCGCCACCTCGGCCCGCTGCCTCGGGCAGCGGGACTTCGAGGCGAATGCCCCGGGGCAAGATCTCCTGGAACGGCCCGTTACGCTCGTGCCATGAAGAAGAGCGTGCTGACCCGCTACCGGGTCATGGCCTACGTCACCGGTGTCCTGCTGGTCCTGCTGGTTTTCGGCATGATCGGCAAGTACGCGCTCAAGATGGACGGCGCGGCGGACTTCACGCAGGTGGTCAGCATCGCCCACGGCTGGCTGTACGTCATCTACCTGATCTTCGCCTTCGACCTCGGCTCCAAGCTGAAGTGGCCGGTCAAGAAGCAGATCTGGGTGCTGCTGGCCGGCACCGTTCCCACGGCGGCCTTCTTCGTGGAGCGCAGGATCAGCCGTGAGCTGGAGGCCGGGGCCGCCGACGGGGCGCCCGCGGTCGCCAAGGCGTAACGTTTCGGGCTTTGACACCGCCGCATGGAGCAGTGTGCGGCGGTCAGCCATCGACATTTACTAGGACGTCCTAGTAAATTCGAAGGTATGGACGCTGACGCCATTGAGGAAGGCCGCCGTCGCTGGCAGGCCCGGTACGACGCCGCGCGCAAGCGCGACGCGGACTTCACCACGCTCTCCGGCGATCCCGTGGAGCCGGTGTACGGGCCGCGGCCCGGGGACGCCTACGAGGGGTTCGAGCGGATCGGCTGGCCCGGTGAGTACCCCTTCACCCGTGGTCTGTATCCGACCGGCTACCGGGGGCGCACCTGGACGATCCGGCAGTTCGCCGGGTTCGGCAACGCCGAGCAGACCAACGAGCGCTACAAGATGATCCTCCGCAACGGCGGCGGTGGGCTCTCCGTCGCCTTCGACATGCCGACGCTCATGGGCCGCGACTCCGACGACCCGCGCTCCCTGGGCGAGGTCGGGCACTGCGGGGTGGCCATCGACTCGGCCGCCGACATGGAGGTCCTGTTCGACGGCATCCCCCTCGGGGACGTGACGACCTCCATGACGATCAGCGGGCCCGCCGTGCCCGTCTTCTGCATGTACCTCGTCGCCGCCGAGCGCCAGGGCGTGGACCCCGCCGTGCTCAACGGCACGCTGCAGACGGACATCTTCAAGGAGTACATCGCCCAGAAGGAGTGGCTCTTCACGCCCGAGCCGCATCTGCGTCTCATCGGCGACCTGATGGAGCACTGCGCGGCCGGCATCCCCGCCTACAAGCCGCTCTCCGTCTCCGGCTACCACATCCGCGAGGCCGGCTCGACGGCCGCCCAGGAGCTGGCGTACACGCTGGCGGACGGCTTCGGGTACGTGGAGCTGGGGCTCAGCCGCGGGCTCGACGTGGACGTGTTCGCGCCCGGTCTGTCCTTCTTCTTCGACGCGCACCTCGACTTCTTCGAGGAGATCGCCAAGTTCCGCGCCGCGCGCCGCATCTGGGCCCGCTGGATGAGGGACGTGTACGGCGCGCAGAGCGAGAAGGCGCAGTGGCTGCGGTTCCACACGCAGACCGCGGGCGTCTCGCTGACCGCGCAGCAGCCGTACAACAACGTCGTACGGACGGCCGTGGAGGCGCTCGCCGCGGTACTCGGCGGGACGAACTCCCTGCACACCAACGCCCTGGACGAGACGCTCGCCCTGCCCAGTGAGCAGGCCGCCGAGATCGCCCTGCGCACCCAGCAGGTGCTCATGGAGGAGACCGGCGTCGCCAACGTGGCCGACCCGCTGGGCGGTTCCTGGTTCGTGGAACAGCTGACGGACCGGATCGAGGCGGACGCGGAGAAGATCTTCGAGCAGATCAAGGAACGGGGACTGCGCGCGCACCCCGACGGGCAGCACCCCATCGGGCCGATCACCTCCGGCATCCTGCGCGGTATCGAGGACGGCTGGTTCACCGGCGAGATCGCCGAGTCGGCGTTCCGCTACCAGCAGGCGCTGGAGAAGGGCGACAAGAAGGTCGTCGGGGTCAACGTCCACACCGGCTCGGTCACCGGTGACCTGGAGATCCTCCGGGTCAGCCACGAGGTGGAACGCGAGCAGGTGCGGACGCTGGGCGAGCGCAAGGCCGCCCGCGACGACGCGGCGGTACGGGCCGCCCTGGCCGCCATGCTCGACGCGGCCCGCTCCGGCGCCAACATGATCGAGCCGATGCTGGACGCCGTGCGCGCCGAGGCGACCCTCGGCGAGATCTGCGACGCTCTGCGGGACGAGTGGGGGGTGTACACGGAGCCCGCGGGCTTCTGATCGCCGTTCCGCCCCGACCCCTGCTACCGGATGGGGTCGGGGGTGGTGAGGCCGGTGAGGAGGACGCGGGCGAGGTCGTGGACCCACTCCTCGTCCGCCGGGCGCCCACTGACCAGCGTGCGGTGCACCACCGCGCCGGCGACCATGTCGAAGATCAGGTCCACGGTGCGGGCCGCCTCGGCCGGGTCGGGGTCGGGCGGCAGTTCGCCGCGTCTCTGGGCGCGGGCGCGGCCGGTGTGGACCAGGCGTTTCTGCCGTTGGACGATCGAGGTGCGGATGCGTTCGCGCAGGGCCTCGTCGAGGGCGGACTCCGCGACCGCCGCCATCAGCCCGCACCTGGCCTCCGGGCGGGACAGCAGCGCCGCGAACTGGAGGACCACACCCTCGATGTCCGCGGCGAGGCTGCCGCGGTCGGGGAGTTCGAGTTCGTCGAAGAGCTCGGCGACCGCGTCCACGACCAGCTCGTTCTTGCCCGCCCAGCGCCGGTAGAGGGTGGTCTTGGCGACTCCCGCGCGGCTCGCGACGTCCCCCAGGGTGAGCTTGGACCATCCCAGTTCGACCAGGGCCTCCCGCGTCGCGGCCAGGATCGCGGTGTCCGCCGCGGCGCTGCGCGGGCGTCCGGTGCGCGTGGCGGGGGGTCGACTGG
The DNA here is from genome assembly GCF_054061295.1 of Streptomyces sp. TE5632. NCBI lineage: Bacteria > Bacillati > Actinomycetota > Actinomycetes > Kitasatosporales > Streptomycetaceae > Streptomyces > Streptomyces sp. TE5632. The sequence goes on from NZ_JBSSEA010000003.1 coordinate 3,963,088, forward strand.
CGCTGTTCTGCATGGGCACGACCCTATCCGCCGGTTCCCGTGTCGCCGTGAGGGGAGAGTGAGGGAGATCACCGGGACGGCCCGGTCCGTGCGCCGTGCACGGCATTACGCTACGACCCGTAGCGAAAGTGTGGTCGGGCCGAACGGAACGGCCGGCCCGCTCGAGCGACGACCACTGGCGCGGGTGGGGACCCGGCGCCGAAGAGTACGCGGGCGCCCGGGTTTCCCGGCGTTTTCACAGACACGCGGGGTACGGGGGAGGATAGACGCATGCAGCCACGGAACATGTCCATGAGCGGAGTCGTCGACCTCGCCGCGGTGAAGGCGGCCCAGGAGGCCAAGACGAAGGCGGAGCAGGCCCGCGCGGAGGCGGCCCGGCAGGGCGGCGGGGGCGCGGTCTCCCCGGCCGACCTCGTCATCGACGTCGACGAGGCCGGCTTCGAGAGCGACATCCTGCAGCGGTCCGCCGAGGTCCCGGTCGTCATCGACTTCTGGGCCGAATGGTGTGAGCCCTGCAAGCAGCTGAGCCCCGTCCTGGAGCGGCTCGCCGTCGAGTACAACGGGCGCTTCCTGCTCGCCAAGGTCGACGTCGACGCCAACCAGATGCTGATGCAGCAGTTCGGGATCCAGGGCATTCCCGCGGTGTTCGCGGTGGTGGCCGGGCAGGCGCTGCCGCTCTTCCAGGGAGCCGCGGGCGAGACGCAGATCCGCCAGACCCTGGACCAGCTGGTGCAGGTCGCCGAGGAGCGCTTCGGTCTGACCGGGCTCACCGTCGACCCCGACGCCGTACCGGGCGGCGGCGGTGCCGCGTCGGGCGCCGAGGCGCCCGTCGGTCCGTACGACGCCCTGCTGGAGGCCGCTGTGCAGGCGCTGGACGCCGGCGACCTGGGCGGCGCGATCCAGGCGTACAAGAACGTGCTCACCGACGACCCGGGTAACCCGGAGGCTCAACTGGGGCTCGCCCAGGCCGAGTTGCTCCAGCGGGTGGAGGGGCTGGACCCGCAGCGGGTGCGCGCGGACGCCGCCGGGAAGCCGCAGGACGTCGAGGCGCAGATCACCGCTGCCGACCTGGACCTGGTGGGCGGTCATGTCGAGGACGCCTTCGGCCGGCTCATCGAGACGGTGGGGCGCACGGCCGGCGACGACCGCGAGGCCGTGCGGGTGCGCCTGCTCGAGCTGTTCGAGGTGGTCGGGACCGAGGATCCTCGCGTGATCGCCGCGCGCAGAGCGCTGGCGCGTGCCCTGTTCTGAGCGGATCGGGGTCCCCTGTCCGGCCGCCCCGGGGCGGTTTCCGGCCCTGTGGTGCCCGAGTGGAGGATTGGCCGACGGGGGACCGGTGCGGCCGCGCTTTGCCAAAACTTGGCAATCGCGGCCGCTGTTACTGCGAGTAAGTCGCACGCGTTGATCTGTCGGCCTCTGCCCGGGCGTCAACTGTTTTGTCCGCACCCATCGGGGCACCGAGGGTCGCCGTCCGGCACCGGTGGGTCGCCCTCCGGTTGTCCAGCCGTTACCAGCGAGTAATGAACCCCCTTGTGCGGGCGGCGAGAATGCACCACGATCGGCGACGCTCGGTCCATTGCCCGTCCTCCGACAGCCGGTCGGGACGCGGGCGCACTGGGTCCCCACCGAGCAGAACCGGCGGCAGTGGAGCCGGTTCTCGGACAGGGGGGTCTTCGCTCACCCGGCGAAGCCTGTCCAGCAGGTTGTGCGTGATGCGTGTCAGGCGCGACCAGTGGTTGTCGCTCGGGGGTGATCGCCGGTGATTCGGGCGCTTCGTGCGTTGCTGGGCGCGGCGCTCTCCTTCCCGAGGACGTAGCACTTCTCCCATCCCTGCCCGGCTGCCGCCTGTTGGCGGTGGGTCAGAGCAGGAGATGTACGTCCGAGAAGGAGGAAATATGGAGTCCCAGGTGCGTGGCGGGACCAGATGGAAGCGGTTCGCCGTGGTGATGGTGCCCAGCGTGGCCGCCACGGCGGCGGTGGGTATCAGCCTGGCGCAGGGCGCCCTCGCGGCGTCGTTCAGCGTCTCCGGCCAGGAGTTCAAGGTGACGGCCAGCCATCTCGAGGGATGGGGCTTCGCCCAGTACGGCGGTATCGACACCGGTTACACGTCGACCGACGGCAAGACCAAGACCCAGCGTCCGGTGGCGATCTCGTCGTTCGACCGTGCCGAGATCACCAAGATGTGCCAGTCCGTCAAGACGGAGATTCCCCTCATAGGGAAGACGGTCTACCTCCGTCTCGAGGCGGGTCCGAACGCGCAGCAGAAGGTCGAGGCCAAGAACCTCTACATCGACGTCGCCCAGCTCGACGCCGATGCGACCTTCACGAACATCGACATCGGTGTCGCTGTCAAGGACAAGACCCGTGGTCCCGACGTGAAGGACGGCGAGAACGCGCTGCCGGGCGGCTTCGCCCAGCAGTCGGAGAAGGCCGACCTCAGAAACGTCAAGCAGACGGCGTGGGCGACCACGGCCGGTACGTTCAAGCTCAGCGGCCTGAAGATGCGTCTGGGCGGGGACCCCAAGATGGAATGCTACTGACGGACTCCGCTCCGGAGACGTCCTTGGCCGGCTGAGCGGCCGAGTGGGGGCGGGGAAGCGGTCGCTTCCCCGCCCCGCAAACCCACCCCGGTGCTTCGTACCCGGGTGTTCGCACAGACTCAGACCTTCCGGCTTCTCCACCCCCAGGCCGAGCCGGTATGTAACTTCACCGGACCAGGGAGCTGTTTTCCATGAGTGCCGAGACTCCGGTCCAGAGCGCCCGGACTTTCACCCGGCTGCGTCTGCGATTCCGTGACTGGCGGGGCCACCGGCCGTTCTGGGCGGGCCTGTTCACCCTGCTCGGCGGGGTGCCCATCGCTTACTTTCCCTATGCCACGCTGAAGCTGGGCCATATGTCGATCGCCATGGCGACGACCGCCGGCGCGGGCTCTCTGATCATCGGTGTCCTGCTGGTCACGCTGGGTCTGACCATGTGGTTCCAGCAGGCCACCAGGATCTTCGCCGGTGTGGCGTCGATCCTTCTGGCCCTGGTGTCCCTGGTGGTCTCCAACATAGGTGGCTTCCTGGTCGGCTTCCTGCTCGCCCTGATCGGCGGTGCGCTGGCCCTCTCCTGGGTACCGGACAAGCCGCAGGCCGAGGCGCACGGGCACCGGAAGTCCTCCGGCGGGCCCGCCGGAGACGACGCCCGGAAGGGCACCGCTGAGGGCGCCGGTGGTGAGGCGGGGCAGCCGCACCCTCCGTATGAGGACGGCGACCTCGGGGAGGCGGACGAAAACCGGATCGAGGACCGCGACAGGGGGCACCGTGTCGGCTGACGAGATGCGAGACCAGAGCGCTGCCGTGGCCCTGACTCCGGAGAGGAGAGGGCCCCGCCACGCGGCCCCCAGGAAGCCGCTGTTCACCAAGTTCCACATGCCTGCGGGGAAGGCGATCGCCTTCGCGGCGATGCCGACCGCGCTCCTCATGGGAATGGGGTTCACGCCGACGCTGGCCCAGGCCGACGAGCGGCCGCACTCGAGGAGCCTGACCGCCGACGAGTACAAGGACTGCCTGAAGGCCCTGGAGGAATCCGAGGACGACGCGTCCTCCTCGGCCGACCCGTCCGCCTCGGCGAGCGACACGGTGACTCCGTCCCCCGATGCCGACGCCACCACGGAGCCGAGCCCCTCGGCCTCCGCCGGGGAGCGCGGGACCGCGAACCCGGGCGAGGGCAGGGGCACGGTCAACGGCTCGTCCTCTTCATCTCCTTCGTCGGATTCGGGTTCCGGTGACTCCGACGACAAGGAGGAGCCCGCGCCCGCCCCGTCCGAGGCCTCGGACGAGCAGGACTCCGGTGACCGGGCCGAACCCGCGCCCACGCCCTCAAAGACCGAGCGCAACGTCCTGGAGGACATCGGGGACGCCGTCAAAGACGTCCTCACCCCCAAGGACAAGAAGGCCGAGGAGGGCCCGAGCCCCACCCCGTCGGCCTCCGCCACCGAAGCCGTCGAGGACGCGGCGGAGACCAACCGGAAGGCCGTCGAGAAGGCCACCGAAGCCGCGAAGGAAACCGCCGGGGAAGCTGCGGACCCGGCGGCCGGGGCGGCGGAGGACGCGGCGGAGGCGGCCGAGACCCCGGTGGCCCCGGAGGCTCCGGAAACCCCGGCGGACCCGGAGTCGGCGGATCCCGTCACCGCCTCGCCGAGCCCGTCCGCACCGGCCGGACCGGCCGACCCGTCAGGGAGCGCCACGACCGGCCCCGACGACTGCCCGGTCGCCACCGACGCCGAGGGCGGGGTCGACAACAAGGTCTTGCTGCCCGACGACCCCTGGTTCCTGAACGCCAGCTCGCTGCTGCTGAAGGGTGCCGACTACCAGGGCATCGTCGAGGTCCGGACCGCGAGCGGCAAAGTCAAGAAGGTCCTGAAGTACGTCGTCTCCGACGGCACCGACATCGGCGACCTGCACCAGACGGTCGAGGACAAGTCGATCGGCAAGACCCACCACGTGCAGGCGGCCAAGGGGTCGATGTCCACCATCCGCGACGGCGACACCGTGATGTACACGGAGCGCATCTCCGGCAAGCTGCTCGGGCTGATCCCGGTCACCTTCGACCCCGAGAACCCGCCGCCGCTCAACATCCCCCTGATCTACTTCACCGATGTGACGGTCCAGCAGGCCGGCCAGTTCGGCGGAACCCTGCACGTGCCGGGCCTGCAGCAGTACGTCACCTGAGGAACCGTTGGATCCGGCTGGATCCGCCGGATCACTCCGGGAGCCGCACGATGCCGAGGGCGCCCCCTCTCCAGGGGGCGCCCTCGGCATCGTGCACACGGGTGGGTCAGCTGGTGGGGCCGCCCATGTGGTGGACGCGGACCATGTTGGTGGTGCCGGGGACGCCGGGCGGCGAGCCGGCGGTGATCACCACGATGTCGCCCTCGTCGAAGCGCTGGAGCCGGACCAGTTCCTGCTGGACCAGGTCGACCATCTCGTCGGTGCTGTTCACGAACGGCACGACGTGCGACTCCACGCCCCAGCTCAGCGCCAGCTGGTTGCGGGTGGCCTCGTCCGTGGTGAACGCCAGGATCGGCTGGACGGCGCGATAGCGGGACAGCCGCCGGGCGGTGTCGCCGGACTGGGTGAAGGCCACCAGGCCCTTGCCGCCGAGGAAGTCGGCGATCTCGCAAGCCGCGCGGGCCACCGAACCGCCCTGCGTACGCGGCTTCTTGCCGGGCACCAGCGGCTGCAGGCCCTTGGAGAGCAGCTCCTGCTCGGCCGCCTGGACGATCTTCGACATCGTCCGCACGGTCTCGATCGGGTACGCGCCCACGCTCGACTCGGCCGACAGCATGACCGCGTCGGCACCGTCCAGGATCGCGTTGGCCACGTCGGAGGCCTCGGCGCGGGTCGGACGGGAGTTGGTGATCATCGACTCCATCATCTGGGTCGCCACGATCACCGGCTTCGCGTTGCGCCGGCACAGCTCGATCAGGCGCTTCTGCACCATGGGGACCTTCTCGAGCGGGTACTCGACGGCGAGGTCGCCGCGGGCGACCATCACACCGTCGAACGCCATCACGACGTCCTCCATGTTCTCCACCGCCTGCGGCTTCTCCACCTTGGCGATGACGGGCACCCGGCGTCCCTCCTCGTCCATCACGCGGTGGACGTCGGCCACGTCCTTGGCGTCCCGGACGAAGGACAGCGCGACCAGGTCGCAGCCCATGCGCAGCGCGAACCGCAGGTCCTCGATGTCCTTCTCGGACAGCGCGGGCACGTTCACGGCCGCGCCGGGCAGGTTGATGCCCTTGTGGTCGGAGATGACACCGCCCTCGATGACGATCGTCCGCACCCGGGTGCCCTCGACGTCCAGCACCTTCAGCTCGACGTTGCCGTCGTTGATCAGCACCTGGTCGCCGCGGGAGACGTCGCCCGGCAGGCCCTTGTAGGTCGTTCCGCAGATGGTCCGGTCGCCGGGGACGTCCTCGGTGGTGATGGTGAACTCGTCACCGCGCACCAGCTCGACGGGGCCCTCGGCGAAGGTCTCCAGGCGGATCTTCGGGCCCTGGAGGTCGGCGAGGACACCGATGGACCTGCCGGTCTCCTTGGCGGCGGCACGAACCCTGTCGTACCTGCCCTGGTGCTCGGCGTGCGAGCCGTGGCTGAAGTTGAAGCGGGCCACGTTCATGCCGGCTTCGATCAGGGCGACGAGCTGCTCGTGGGAGTCGACCGCGGGGCCGAGAGTACAGACGATTTTGGAACGGCGCATGGGGCGATCCTATCGGTTTGTTTCGCTCCGGAATATTCCGTCTGGCGGAAGGTACATATGAGGAAGCCGCTGCTCAGTTGCGCTTTCCGGCCAGTGCGTAGGTCTGTGTGGCAATCTCCATTTCCTCATCCGTCGGTACCACGGCGACCGCGACCCGCGCACCCGCGGGCGAAACCAGCCGCGGCCCGTCACCGCGCGCGCCGTTGCGCTCGGCGTCGACCGCCAGACCCAGTTCCGTCAGGCCCGCCACGGCCGCCTCCCGCACCGGAGCGGCGTTCTCGCCGACCCCGGCGGTGAACGCCACCGCGTCCACCCGTCCGAGAACGGCGTAGTAGGCACCGATGTACTTCTTCAGACGGTGAATGTAGATGTCGAACGCGAGCTTCGCCTGTTCGTCGCCCGCGTCGACCCGGCGGCGGATCTCCCGCATGTCGTTGTCACCGCACAGACCGACCAGTCCGCTCTTCTTGTTGAGAAGAGTGTCGATCTCGTCGGCGGACATTTCGCCAACACGCATCAAATGGAAGATGACGGCCGGGTCCATGTCTCCGGACCGGGTACCCATCACCAGTCCTTCCAAGGGCGTCAGTCCCATGGAGGTGTCCACGCACCTCCCGCCCCGCACCGCCGAGGCGGACGCCCCGTTGCCCAGGTGCAGCACGATGACGTTCACGTCCTCGGGCGCCTTCCCGAGCAGCCGGGCCGTCTCCCGGGACACATACGCGTGCGAGGTGCCGTGGAAGCCGTAGCGACGGACGTGGTGCTCGTCGGCGGTCTTCACGTCGATCGCGTAGCGGGCGGCCGACTCCGGCATCGTGGTGTGGAAGGCGGTGTCGAAGACGGCGACCTGCGGCAGGTCCGGGCGCAGCGCCATGGCGGTGCGGATGCCCGTCAGGTTGGCCGGATTGTGCAGCGGGGCGACCGGGATGAGCCGCTCGATCGCGTCGAGCACCGCGTCGTCCACGACGGTCGGCTCGGTGAAGTGCATCCCGCCGTGCACCACCCGGTGCCCGATCGCGGCCAGTTCGGGGGAGTCGAGCCCCAGCCCGTCGAGGGCCAGTTCCTCGGCCATCGCCTTCAGGGCGGCGTCGTGGTCGGCGACCGGACCGGTCCGCTCCCTGGGTCCTCCGCCCGACGCCAGCGGTGTGTGCCGGACCAGCGAGGTCCGCTCGCCGATCCGCTCGACCAGGCCGGACGCGAGCCGGCTGCGGTCCCTCATGTCCAGCAGCTGGTACTTCACCGAGGAGGAGCCGGAGTTGAGGACGAGGACGCGAGAAGGACGCGAAGGACGAGAAGGAGGCGTCGAGCTCGGCTCGTCGGGCAGGGCGGTGGCGGGGGACGGGTGGGCACTCACTGGGTGGCTGCCTTCTTGCTCGGGGCCGGGGCGGGGGACTCGGCGGCGGACTGGGCCTGGATCGCCGTGATGGCGACGGTGTTGACGATGTCCTGGACGAGGGCGCCCCGGGACAGGTCGTTGACCGGCTTGCGCAGCCCCTGCAGCACCGGGCCGACCGCGATCGCGCCGGCCGAGCGCTGCACGGCCTTGTAGGTGTTGTTGCCGGTGTTCAGGTCGGGGAAGATCAGCACGGTCGCCTGCCCGGCGACCTCGGAGTCCGGCAGCTTGGTCGCCGCGACCGACGGCTCCACGGCCGCGTCGTACTGGATCGGCCCCTCGATCCTGAGGTCGGGGCGGCGGGCCCGCACCAGCTCGGTCGCCTCGCGCACCTTGTCGACGTCGGCGCCGGAGCCGGACGTCCCCGTCGAGTAGGACAGCATCGCGATCCGCGGCTCCACCCCGAACCGCGCGGCCGTGGCCGCCGACTGCACGGCGATGTCGGCGAGCTGCTCGGCGTCCGGGTCGGGGTTGACCGCGCAGTCGCCGTAGACCAGGACCCGGTCGGCCAGGCACATGAAGAAGACGGAGGACACGATCGAGGAGTCCTGCCGGGTCTTGATGATCTCGAAGGCCGGCCGGATGGTCGCGGCCGTGGAGTGCACCGAGCCGGACACCATGCCGTCGGCGAAACCTTCCTCCACCATCAGCGTGCCGAAGTAGTTAGGGTCCGAGACGACGTCGTAGGCCAGCTCGACGCTGACCCCGCGGTGGGCGCGCAGGGCGGCGTACTTCTCGGCGAAGGCGTCGCGCAGCTCGGAGGTGGCCGGGTCGATCAGCTGGGTGTCGCCGAGGGCGATGCCGAGGTCGGCGGCCTTCTTGCGGATGTGGTCGACCGGTCCCAGCAGGGTGAGCTCGCACACGCCCCGGCGCAGCAGCACCTCGGCCGCGTGCAGCACCCGCTCCTCGCCGCCTTCGGGCAGGACGACCCGCCTGAGGTCGGAGCGGGCCTGTTCGAGCAGCTTGTGCTCGAACATCATCGGCGTGACGCGGTCGCTGCTGGGGGCGGAGACCCGCCGGGTGAGGTCGGCGGTGTCGGCGTACCTCTCGAAGAGGCCGAGCGCGGTCTCCGCCTTGCGCGGGGTGGCCGCGTTCAGCTTCCCCTCCAGGGAGAACAGCTGCTCCGCGGTGGGGAAGCTGTTGCCGGGCACCGACAGCACCGGGGTGCCGGGGGCGAGGCGGGAGGCGAGGGTGAGGATGCGGTCGGCGGGCACCTCGTCCAGGGTCAGCAGCACCCCGGCTATCGGCGGGGTGTTGGTGCTGTGCGCGGCCAGTGAGCCGACGACCAGGTCGGCGCGGTCTCCCGGGGTGACCACCAGGCAGCCCGGGGTCAGGGCGGCGAGGAGATTGGGCAGCATGGCGCCGCCGAAGACGAAGTCCAGGGCGTCGCGGGCCAGCCCGGAGTCGTCGCCGAGCACCACCTTCGCGCCCAGGGTGTGGGCGATCTGGGCCACGGTGGGGGCGGCCAGCGCGGGTTCGTCGGGCAGGACGTAGCAGGGCACCGGCAGCCGGGAGGCGAGCCGCTCGGCGATCTCGTCCCGGTCCTCGCGGGCCACCCGGTTGACCACCATGGCGAGCACGTCGCAGCCCAGCGTCTCGTAGGCGCGGAAGGCGTTGCGGGTCTCGTCGCGCACCGACTCGGAGCTCTGCCTGCGGCCGCCCACGACCGGGATCACCGAGGCGCCGAACTCGTTGGCGAGGCGGGCGTTGAGGAACAGCTCGTCCGGGAACTGGGTGTCGGCGTAGTCGGTGCCGAGGACGAGGACGACGTCGTAGTCGCGGGCGACGGCGTGGAACCGGTCGACCAGCGTCGACACCAGTTCGTCGGAGCCGCGTTCGGCCTGGAGGGCGGACGCCTCCTGGTAGTCCATGCCGTAGACGGTCGCCGGGTCCTGGGTGAGCCGGTAGCGGGCGCGCAGCAGCTCGAAGAGGCGGTCGGGGCCTTCGTGCACCAGGGGACGGAAGACGCCCACCCGGTCGACCTGCCGGGTCAGGAGCTCCATGACCCCCAGTTCGACGACCTGGCGGCCGTCGCCTCGCTCGATGCTGGTCACGTACACACTGCGGGTCACGCGTGCTCCGTTTCGTCTGGGGTCTCGCGGTGCTTGTCGGCCCTGTGGGATCCGGCCCGGATGCCGCGCTCGCCGGGGCGAGCAGATCCCCTTTGACAGTACCTCCGGCGCTGGTGGGGGGCGTCCGCCCGTGGGGTGCGGCCCCGAGCCCGGGGCACGGGGCCGGGGGCGGGAAACCGGTGGGCGGCCGGGACGGGGAGCCCGGCGGGCCGGGCGGCATGGAACAATCGAAGTTGGCTCACCGGTATCCACAGCGACCAGGAGACGACAACACGATGCGTATCGGAGTTCTCACCGCAGGCGGCGACTGCCCCGGCCTGAACGCCGTGATCCGGTCGGTTGTGCACCGAGCGGTCGACAACTACGGCGACGAGGTCATCGGCTTCGAGGACGGCTATTCGGGCCTGCTCGACGGCCGCTACCGGACCCTCGACCTCAACGCGGTCAGCGGCATCCTGGCCCGCGGGGGCACCATCCTCGGTTCCTCCCGGCTGGAGCGCGACCGGCTCCGCGATGCCTGCGAGAACGCCTCCGACATGATCCGCGACTTCGGCATCGACGCGCTCATCCCGATCGGCGGCGAGGGCACGCTCACCGCCGCCCGCATGCTGTCGGACGCGGGACTGCCGGTGGTCGGCGTCCCGAAGACGATCGACAACGACATCTCCTCCACCGACCGCACCTTCGGCTTCGACACCGCCGTCGGCGTCGCCACCGAGGCGATGGACCGGCTGAAGACCACCGCCGAGTCCCATCAGCGGGTGATGGTCGTCGAGGTCATGGGCCGGCACGCGGGCTGGATCGCCCTGGAGTCCGGCATGGCCGCCGGCGCCCACGGCATCTGCCTGCCCGAGCGGGCCTTCGACCCGGCCCAGCTGGTCAAGATGGTCGAGGCGCGCTTCGCCCGCGGCAAGAAGTTCGCGGTGATCTGCGTCGCCGAGGGCGCCCACCCCGCCGACGGCACCATGGACTACGGCAAGGGCGAGATCGACAAGTTCGGCCACGAGCGCTTCCAGGGCATCGGCACGGCGCTGGCCGGTGAACTGGAGCGTCGCCTCGGCAAGGAGGCCAGGCCGGTCATCCTCGGCCACATCCAGCGCGGTGGCACGCCGACCGCGTACGACAGGGTGCTCGCCACCCGCTTCGGCTGGCACGCGGTGGAGGCCGCGCACCAGGGCCGGTTCGGCAAGATGACCGCACTGCGCGGGACCGACATCGTGATGGTCCCGCTCGCGGAGGCCGTCACCGAACTGAAGACGGTCCCGAAGGACCGCATGGACGAGGCCGAATCGGTCTTCTGACCGGCCCCGGCGGTCGGGGAGAAGACGTGCGCGGGCCCGCCCGCGCCGGCCCCGGCCGCCCCGTCCGGCGCGAAACCGGGACCATGATCGCGGTGGTCGGCGGACTCGGTGCGAAGAGGATCGTCAGCGGGAACGGCCGGTTGAGCGGGTTGAGCCGGTCGAACCCGAGCGGAAACGGGAGAGCGGACAGGCCGTGAACGCCCGCACCACCCGGGCCGGCGGGACGCGCGGGGCAGGGCACCGTACTCGGTGAAGGCTTCGGTGCCTCAGCACCTCACCGCCCCGTCACCCACCGGTACTGCAACTCCGGCCGACCCACGGTCCCGTACTGCGGGCGCCGGGCCGCGCGGCCCGCGTCCACCAGGTGTTCCAGGTAGCGGCGGGCGGTGATGCGGGAGATGCCCACCGCCTCCGCCACCCCGCTCGCGGTCAGGCCCTCGCCGGCGTCACGCAGGGCCACGGTCACCCGTTCCAGGGTCGGTGCGCTCAGGCCCTTGGGCAGGGCGGCCGGCCCGGGGGCGCGCAGGGTGGCCAGCGCGCGGTCCACCTCGGCCTGGCCGCTGGCCTCGCCCACGGCCGCGCGGAACTCGGCGTACCGGACCAGGCGGTCCCGCAGCGTCGCGAAGGTGAACGGTTTCAGCACGTACTGGACGACGCCCAGCGACACCCCCTCGCGCACCACCGCGAGGTCCCGTGCCGACGTCACCGCGACGACGTCCGCGTGGTGTCCGGCCGTCCGCAGCGAGCGGGCCAGCTGCAGTCCGTGCACATCGGGCAGATGCAGGTCGAGGAGGAGCAGGTCGACGGGGGTGCGCTCCAGCACCCGGCGGGCCTCGGCGCCCGTCGTCGCCTTGCCGACCACGACGAACCCGGGCACCCGGCCGACGTACAGCACATGGGCGTCGGCGGCGACCGGGTCGTCCTCCACTACCAGGACACGGATGGGTCTGTCGGTCATGCCCCGCCTCCCGTGCCGGAGCCGACGCCCTTCGCGTCCGCGCCGCTGCCGGCCGTGGCCACGCCGGCGGGGCGCAGCGGGAGCCGTACCTCGAAGCGGGCGCCGCCCTCCTGTGCCGAGGTCACCGTCAGCGTGCCGCCGTGCCGGTGCGCCGCCTGCCGTACCAGCGCCAGCCCCAGCCCACGGCCGTCCGGCCCCGACGGCTTGGTCGTGAAGCCCCGCTGGAAGACCGCCTCGGTGTGGTCCGGGTCCACGCCCGGACCGGTGTCGGACACCCGCAGGACCAGCTCCGCGCCGACGTCGGTGAGGGCCGTGACCGTCACCCGGGCACTGGTGCCGCCCTGCGCCGCGTCCACCGCGTTGTCGATCAGGTTGCCCAGGATGGTGACCAGGTCGCGGGCGGGCAGGCTGTCCGGCAGCAGCCCGTCGTCCAGCCGGCTGGACGACGAGACCACCAGCTCCACGCCCCGCTCGTGGGCCTGGGCCGTCTTGCCCAGCAGCAGTGCGGCCAGCACCGGCTCGCCCACCGCCGCCACCACCTGGTCGGTGAGCGCCTGGGCGAGTTCCAGCTCGGCGGTCGCGAAGTCCACCGCCTCCTCGGCCCGGCCCAGCTCGATCAGCGAGACGACGGTGTGCAGCCGGTTCGCCGCCTCGTGCGCCTGCGAGCGCAGTGCCTGCGTGAAGCCCCGCTCCGAGTCCAGCTCACCCATCAGCGACTGGAGCTCGGTCACATCGCGCAGGGTCACCACCGAACCGCGCCGCTCACCGCCCGACACCGGTGAGGTGTTCACGACCAGCACCCGGTCCGCGGTGAGATGCACCTCGTCCACCCGGGGCTCCGAGGCGAGCAGCGCGCCCGTCAGCGGTGTCGGGAGGCTGAGCTCCGCGACCGGTCTGCCCACCACGTCCTCCTTGGGAGCCACACCCAGCAGCTCCCTGCCACCGTCGTTGATCAGCGCCACCCTGTACTGCCCGTCCAGCATCAGCAGCCCCTCACGCACGGCGTGCAGCGCGGCCTGATGGTAGTCGTGCATGTGGCTGAGTTCCCTCGCGTTCATCCCGTGGGTGTGCCGGCGCAGGCGGGCGTTGATGACGTACGTGCCGATCGCGCCCAGTCCGAGCGCACCGGACGCGACCGCGAGCAGGGCCGTCAGCTGGGCCTGTGCGCGCTGGCTGATCTCGTCGACCCGGATGCCCGCGCTGACCAGGCCGACGATCCGGTCGCCGTCCCGGACCGGGGTGACCGCGCGGACGGACGGGCCGAGGGTGCCGGTGTAGGTCTCGGTGAACGTCCGGCCCTCCAGGGCGGGCGCGGTGTGGCCGCGGAAGGGCAGGCCGAGCTGGTCCGGGTCGGGGTGGGTCCAGCGGATGCCCTGCGGATTCATGATCGTGACGAAGTCGACGTCGGTGTCGCGCACCACCGCCAGCGCGTACGGCTGGAGCGTGGCCGAGGGATCGGAGGTACGGATCGACTCGCGCACCGAGGGGGAGTCGGCCACCGAGAGGGCCACGGCCCGTGCCTGGTGGCTCGCCGCCTCCTCGGCCTGGCCGCGGTCGCTGAAGTAGCTGAACAGCGCGTATCCCACCACGAGGATCGCTATCAGCACCGCCTGCATGGCGAAGAGCTGGCCCGCGAGGCTGCGGGGTCGGGGGAGGGGGATGAGCACTCCGACAGTGTGCCTGCCATGTAGGCGTGAACTAAATGAACGGAAGGGTGACCACGCTCACAAGACGGGACATAGTCACGGCGTTCCCCGAAATCTCATCCCCCGGACGTGAGCCGCACGCCGGTTGATGCCGACGACGTCATCAAGGAGGCCGCCGTGACCAGCACCACCGATACGGCACCTGCCGCTCCCCGAGCGAAGCGGGACCGCACGCACTATCTCTACATCGCGGTGATCATCGCGGTCGCCCTCGGTATCGCCGTCGGTCTGACAGCCCCCGACTTCGCGGTCGAGCTGAAGCCGATCGGCACCGGCTTCGTGAGCCTGATCAAGATGATGATCTCGCCGATCATCTTCTGCACCATCGTGCTGGGCATCGGCTCCGTGCGGAAGGCCGCCAAGGTCGGCGCGGTCGGCGGTATCGCCATGGTCTACTTCCTGATCATGTCGCTGGTCGCGCTCGGCATCGGCCTGGTCGTCGGCAACATCCTGGACCCGGGTACGGGTCTCGCGGTCACCGACGCGGTCAAGGAGACCGGTCAGGCCCAGGTCGACACGGAGGCCAAGGACACCACCGAGTTCCTGCTCGGCATCATCCCGACCACGATCGTGTCCGCCTTCACCCAGGGCGAGGTCCTGCAGACCCTGCTGGTCGCCCTGCTGTGCGGCTTCGCGCTGCAGGCCATGGGCAACGCCGGCCAGCCGGTCCTGCGCGGCATCGAGCACATCCAGCGGCTGGTCTTCCGGGTCCTCGCCATGATCATGTGGGCCGCCCCGGTCGGTGCGTTCGGCGCCATGGCCGCGGTCACCGGCTCGGCGGGCCTGGACGCGCTGAAGAGCCTCGCGGTGCTGATGCTCGGCTTCTACATCACCTGTGCGCTGTTCATCTTCGTGGTGCTCGGCGCGCTGCTGCGGATCGTCGCGGGCCTGAGCGTCTGGAGCCTGTTCAAGTACCTGGGCCGTGAGTTCCTGCTGATCCTGTCCACCTCCTCGTCCGAGTCGGCGCTGCCGCGGCTCATCGCGAAGATGGAGCACGTGGGCGTCAGCAAGCCGGTGGTCGGCATCACCGTCCCGACCGGTTACTCCTTCAACCTCGACGGCACCATGATCTACATGACCATGGCCTCGCTGTTCATCGCCGACGCCCTGGGCACGCCGATGGCGATCGGCGAGCAGATCGCGCTGCTGCTCTTCCTGCTGATCGCCTCCAAGGGCGCCGCCGGTGTCTCCGGTGCCGGCCTGGCGACGCTGGCCGGTGGTCTGCAGTCGCACAAGCCGGCCCTGGTGGACGGCATCGGCCTGATCGTCGGCATCGACCGCCTGATGAGCGAGGCCCGCGCCCTGACCAACTTCGCGGGCAACGCGGTCGCCACGGTGCTGATCGGCACCTGGACCAAGGAGATCGACAAGGAGCGGGTGAACCAGGTCCTCTCCGGGGCCATCCCCTTCGACGAGACCACCCTGCTGGACGACCACGACGGCGCCGGCCGCGCCGAGGCCCCCGCAGCGGGCAGCGAGAAGGAACTCGCCAAGGCCTGACGCGCACAGCCCTCCCGGGCCTCCCCTGCCGCCGAGCGGCCGGACTCCTTCCCCCGTGAGCCCGGCCGCTCGGCCCTTTCGCCGCCCCGCCCGGTCTTGCCCTGACGCCGACGTCAAGGCGTACGTTCACCGGTATGCGAATCGGCGAGCTGGCCGCACGCGCCGGAACCACCACACGGACGCTGCGGTACTACGAGTCACGGGGACTGCTGCCCGCGCGGCGTACGGACAACAACCACCGGACGTACGACGAGAACGACCTGAAGCTGCTGCGGCAGATCCGGACGCTCCAGGACTTCGGGTTCGAGCTGGAGGAGACCCGGCCGTTCGTGGAGTGTCTGCGGGCCGGGCACCCCGAGGGCGACTCGTGCCCCGCGTCGCTCGCGGTCTACCGGCGCAAGCTGGACGAACTCGACGCGCTCATCGACGAGCTGCGGACGGTACGGGCGAGCGTCGGGGAGCAACTGGCCCGGGCGGAGAGGGCGCGCGACGAGCTGGCGGCCGACGCTGCGGTTCCGGGGGGTCCGGAACCGGTGTGCGAACTCGGAGGGCGGCACGGATGAGCAGGGCGAAAGGCGTGAGGGAAGTGACCGACGCGGACTTCGCGTCGGAGGTGATCGGAGCCGAGTTGCCGGTGCTGGTGGAGTTCACCGCCGACTGGTGTCCGCCGTGCCGGCAGATGGGGCCGGTGCTGAGCGCGCTCGCCACCGAGCAGGGCGAGCGGCTGAAGGTCGTGCAGCTGAACGTGGACGCCAACCCGGCGACCACCAATGCGTACGAGGTGCTGTCGATGCCGACGTTCATGGTGTTCCGGGACGGGGAGCCGCTGCGGTCGATGGTGGGCGCCAGGCCCAAGCGGCGGCTGCTGGAGGAACTGGCCGAGGTGATCTGAGCCGCCGTCCCGCGCCGGTACCGGACACGGAAAAACCCCCGGGTAATTGCGCCCGGGGGTTTTCGGTGCGTATATTCGTTGACTTACGCCTTCAATTGGGGCAAGTCGCAGAAAAGTTCACTGGGCACAGTGTATCCGGGCGGGAGCGGAATTGTCAAACAGCGAATTTCCGGACCATGAATTCCGGCAGGAACAGGAATTCGTCGACGGACTGTACGCACGGGTGGACGCCCTGCGCGGCGACACCGAGGTGTCCGTCACGGACGCGCTCGGCCAGGGCGACACGCCCATGCAGGCCAGGCTGGAACGGGACATCCTCGTCGCCGAGCGGTCCGGGCTGCTCGCCGCGCTGAACGCGGTGGACGGCTCCCTCTGCTTCGGCCGGATCGACCTCTCCTGTGGCGACACCCACCACATCGGCCGGATCGGTCTGCGCGCCGACGACGAGGAGCACACCCCCGTCCTGATCGACTGGCGCGCCGATGTCGCCCGCCCCTTCTACCTGGCCACCGGCCACACCCCGATGGGCCTCAGGCGCCGTCGGCACATCACCAGCGAGGGACGCCGGGTCACCGCCCTGCACGACGAGATCCTCGACCTCGGTGACGAGACCCGCACCGGCCACGAGGACCCGACCGGCGACGCCGTGCTGCTCGCCGCGCTCAACTCCGCGCGCACCGGCCGCATGGGCGACATCGTGCGCACCATCCAGGCCGACCAGGACCGCGTCATCCGCGCCCCGCACCGGGGTGTGCTGGTGGTCGAGGGAGGCCCCGGCACCGGCAAGACCGCGGTCGCCCTGCACCGCGCCGCCTACCTCCTCTACGAGTACCGCGAACTGCTGGCCCGCCGCGCCGTCCTGATCGTCGGACCCAACCCGGCGTTCCTCGGCTACATCGGCGAGGTGCTGCCCAGCCTCGGTGAGACCGGGGTGCTCCTCTCGACCGTCGGCGAACTGTTCCCCGGCGTGCGGGCCACCCGGGCGGACACCCCCGAGGCCGCCGCCGTGAAGGGCCGGGCGGACATGGCGGACGTCCTCGCCGAGGTCGTCCGCAGCCGGCAGGCGCTGCCCGACCCGGTGATCACCATCGAGCACGACCGCGAGATCCTGATGCTCGACGACGGCCTGGTCCGGGTCGCCCGGGAACGCACCCGCGCCGCCAGGCTGCCGCACAACGCGTCCCGCGAGTACTTCGAGGGCCACATCCTCAACGCGCTCACCGACATGGTCGCCGAACGCATCGGCACCGACCCCTACGACGGCTCCAATCTGCTCGACCCCAGCGACATCACCCAGATCCGCGACGAACTCGCCGAGAACCCCGAAGTGTGGTCCGCCGTCGACCAATTGTGGCCCCTGCTCACCCCGCAACGGCTGGTCGCCGACTTCCTCGCCGAGCCCGAGGACCTCCTGCCCGCCGAGGACGCCGCCGCGATCCGCCGCCCGGTGACCAGGCACTGGACCGTCGCCGACGTGCCGCTGCTCGACGAGGCCGCCGAACTCCTCGGCGAGGACGACCGGCCGACGCGGGAACGGGCCGACCGCGAGCGGCGCACACAGATCGCCTACGCGCAGGGCGTACTGGACGTGTCGTACGCCTCCCGGACCTTCGAGTTCGAGGACAAGGAGGAGGACGACCCCGAGTCCTCCGAGGTGCTGTCCGCGCACGACATCATCGACGCCGAGCGCTTCGCCGAACGGCACGAGGAGGACGACCACCGCAGCGCCGCCGAACGGGCCGCGGCGGACCGTACCTGGGCGTTCGGGCACATCATCGTCGACGAGGCGCAGGAACTGTCGCCGATGGCCTGGCGGCTGCTGATGCGGCGCAGCCCGACCCGCTCGATGACCCTGGTGGGCGACCCCGCGCAGACGTCGGAGGCGGGCGGTGTCGGCTCCTGGGAGGACATCCTCGCCCCGTACGTCGAGGACCGCTGGGAGCACACCCGGCTCGGCGTCAACTACCGCACCCCGGCCGAGATCATGGACGTCGCGGCGGCCGTGGTCCGCGCCGAGCACCCCGGCTTCGAACCGCCCGGTTCGGTCCGCTCCACCGGCGTACGCCCCTGGGCCCGCGCCACCGACGACCTGCCCGGCGCCGTAGCCGAGGCCGTCGCGGAACTCGGCGGACCAAAGGACGGCCGGCTCGCCGTCGTCGCCCCGCGCGACCTGCACCGCGCGCTGGCCGCCCGGCTGGACGGGGTGACGGCCGGCGCCGAACCCGATCTGACGCAGGGCGTGGTCCTGCTCGACCCGCGCCAGGCCAAGGGGCTGGAGTTCGACTCCGTCCTCGTGGTCGAGCCGGGGCGCTACGGCACCAGCGACCTGTACGTGGCACTGACCCGCGCCACCCAGCGGCTCGGCGTCCTGCACACCGGGCCGCTGCCGAAGCCGCTGGCCGACGCCCTGGCGTAGCGCACCCGCCAGGACTCAGGCCGGGCGCAGCCACACCGTCGCCAGGGGCGGCAGGGTCAGCCGGATGCTCGCCGGGAGACCGTGCCATCCCTGCGGCTCCGGCTTGACCGGGTCCGGCCGGCCCACGTCGCTGCCGCCGTAGCGGGCCGCGTCGGTGTTCAGGACCTCGTGCCAGGCGGGCACGTCGTCGGGGACACCGATGCGGTACTCGTGCCGGACGACCGGGGCGAAGTGGGACACCGCGAGCAGCGGGGAGCCGTCGGAGTCGTACCGCAGGAACGCCAGCACGTTGTCCTCGGCGGCATCTCCGGTCACCCACCGGAAACCGGACGGCTCCGTGTCGCACCGCCACAGCGCGGGGGTGCGCCCGTACTCGGTGTTGAGGTCGCGCACCAGATCGCGCACCCCGCGGTGGTCGGCCTCCGCGCCGTAGGCCGGATCCAGCAGCCACCAGTCCGGACCGTGCGCCTCCGACCACTCGGCGCCCTGCGCGAACTCCTGCCCCATGAACAGCAGTTGTTTGCCCGGGTGGGCCCACATGAAGCCGAGGTAGGCACGCAGGTCGGCGCGCTGCTGCCACCAGTCGCCGGGCATCTTCGACACCAGGGACCGCTTGCCGTGCACCACCTCGTCGTGCGAGATCGGCAGGACGTAGTTCTCGCTGTAGGCGTACACCATCGAGAACGTCATCTCGCCGTGGTGGTATTGGCGGTGGACCGGTTCGTGGCTCATGTACCGGAGTGAGTCGTGCATCCAGCCCATGTTCCACTTCAGCCCGAAACCGAGCCCGCCGAAACCGCTCGGGCCCCCGTGATGGGTGGCCCGGGTGACCCCGTCCCAGGCGGTGGACTCCTCCGCGATCGTCACCACCCCCGGCACCCTGCGGTACACCGTCGCGTTCATCTCCTGGAGGAACGCCACCGCGTCCAGGTTCTCCCGGCCGCCGTGCTCGTTCGGCGTCCACTGGCCGGGCTCGCGCGAGTAGTCGAGGTACAGCATCGAGGCGACGGCGTCCACCCGCAGCCCGTCGATGTGGAACTCCTCGCACCAGTACACGGCGTTGGCGACCAGGAAGTTGCGCACCTCGCGCCGCCCGAAGTCGAACTCCAGGGTTCCCCAGTCGGGATGGGCGGCCCGCAGCGGATCCTCGTGCTCGTACAGCGGCCGGCCGTCGAACTCGGCCAGCGCCCACTCGTCGCGCGGGAAGTGCGCCGGCACCCAGTCCATCAGCACCCCGATGCCCGCCCGGTGCAGCGCGTCCACCAGGTACCTGAAGTCGTCCGGGGTGCCGAGCCGGGCCGTGGGCGCGTAGAAACCCGTGACCTGGTAGCCCCAGGACGGACCGTAGGGATGCTCGGCGACCGGCATCAGCTCGACGTGGGTGAACCCGAGGTCCTTGACGTACGCGGGGAGCTGCTCGGCCAGTTGACGATACGTCAGCCCCGGACGCCAGGACGGAAGATGCACCTCGTAGACCGAGAACGGACTCCGGTGCGCGGGTACTTCGGCACGGCGCTCCAGCCACCGCGCGTCACCCCACTCGTACCGCGAGGACGTGACGACGGACGAGGTGGCCGGCGGGACCTCCGTGCGGCGCGCCATCGGGTCGGCACGCAGGGTCCGCGAACCGTCGGGACGGGTGATCTCGAACTTGTACAGCTCGCCCTCGCCGACCTCCGGCACGAACAACTCCCACACCCCGGACGAGCCCAGCGACCGCATCGGGTGCCCGGTGCCGTCCCAGAAGTTGAAACCGCCCGCGACCCGCACCCCGCGCGCGTTCGGCGCCCACACGGTGAAGCGGGTGCCGTTCACGCCCTGGTGGGCCATGGGGTGCGCGCCGAGCGCGGTCCACAGCTCCTCGTGCCGTCCCTCGCCGATCAGATGCAGGTCGAGCTCGCCGAGCGCGGGCAGCAGACGGTACGCGTCCTCGGTCTCCCGCACCGTCCCCTCGTACGTCACGAGCAGCCGGTACGCCGGGATCTCCCGGAACGGCAGCAGCGCCGAGAAGAACCCGCCCCCGTCGTCGTGCAGGTCGACGGTGAGGCCCCCGGAGACCACGGAAACGGCCCGGGCGTACGGCTTGAACGTCCGGAACACGACCCCGCCGGGCACCGGGTGCGCGCCGAGCACGGAGTGCGGCGCGTGATGCGTGCCGTTCAGCAGCCGCTCCCGGTCGTCGGTGCCCACGGCGGGGGAGACCGCGACCGCCGCCTCGGGCGGCGCGGGCCGCCCGACGGCCGGGGTCCTGCCGACGGCCTTCCGCGCCCCGGCCTTCTTCGTTCCGGCTTTTCTCGTCCCGGGTTTCTTCGTCCCGGGTTTCTTCTCGGCGGCCTTCGCCGCCCCGGCTTTCTCGGCACCGGTCTTCTGCGCGGCGGCCCGCTTCACCGTCGCGTCTTTCTTCACGACGGCCTTCTTCACCGTGGCCTTCCGGGACATCTGCTCGGCCGGCTGCTCCGGATGCGAACCGCTGGCTTCGGGACGGGGGGTCACGGACGGAGCCTCCTGGTCGACGTGCGGGGCGGACGGAAGTGAATCGTGTGGCTCACCGGATCACCCTGGTCCGGATTCGGCGAGCCGGCGTACGGCGGCCATCGGGACCGGCAGCCACTCGGGGCGGTGCCGGGCCTCGTACAGCACCTCGTAGACGGCCTTGTCCGTCTCGTACGCGCGCAGCAGCACCGGATCGGTGCGCGGGTCGCGGCCCGCGGTCTCCGCGTAGCCGGAGCAGTACGCCGCACGGCACCGCACGGCCCAGTCCGGCTGCGGCGGGTCCGCGGAACGTGCCGCGTAGTCGAAGGACCGCAGCATCCCGGCCACGTCCCGTACCACGGGCTGCGGCATCCGCCGCTCGGCCAGCGGCCGTGCCGGTTCGCCCTCGAAGTCGATCAGTGACCACTCTCCGGCCGGGGACCGCAGGCACTGGCCCAGATGCAGATCGCCGTGCACGCGCTGGGCGGTCCAGGTCTGCCCCTCGGCGGCCAGGTCGTCCAGTGCCGTGTACGCCGAGCCCAGCCCGTCCGCGTACGGCCGCAGCGCGGGCACCGCCTGCACCGCCGCCCCCAGCCGCTCGGCCATTCCGGCGACCATGTGCCGCAGCCGGCTCCGGCCCAGGGTGACCGTCGGCAGCGCGCGGGCCAGCGCGGTGTGCACCTCGGCGGTGGCCCGTCCCAGCGCCCGCGCCTCGGCGACGAAGTCCTCGCCCTTGGCCAGCTCCCGCAGCGCCAGCTCCCAGCCGTCCGTCGCGCCCCGCACGAAGGGCTGGAGCACACCCAGCACATACGGCTCGGATGCGGCCGGTGCCCCGGCGGCACCACGACCGCCGGTGTCGTCGATGGCGCCGGTCTCGTCAGGGTCTGCCACCAGCCAGGCCGTGGGCGGGGGCACCCGGGGGCAGCCCTCGCGGGCCAGCGCCAGCGGCAGCTCCAGGTCGGGGTTGATCCCGGGCACGATCCGGCGCAACAGCTTCAGAATGAACGTATCTCCATAGACGACGGACGAGTTCGACTGCTCGACGGTCATCAGTCGCGGCACCAGGCCGGACGCGATCTCCTGCCCCGGATCCCGCTCGAAGCGCAGCCCGCCGATCCGGGCCCGGGAGCGCAGGGCCTCCAGGAGCAGTTCGGCGGGCCGGGTGTCGTACAGGGCCTCGTACACCGTCCGCCCGGCCAGCGGGCCCTGACTCAGGTGCCCGATCAGCGCGGGCGCGAGCCTGGGCGGCAGCGCCTCGCGCACACCCAGCAGCAGCTGGTAGCAGTCGCCGGGCCGGTCGGCCCCGCCCCGGGCGGACAGGGCGGGCTGGTGGGCGCGGACGAGCAGGTGGTACAGGCCCAGCCTGGCGCTGGGCGGAAGTAACTCGGTGGCCGCGACCAGGGTGAACCCGGTGACCGGGCGCCCCTTGCCCGCGAACCAGCGCTGTCGCGGCAGCCACTCCCTCAGCAGCGGATCCAGTGACGCAAGGAGGCCGGGCGGGGGTGCGACCGTACGTATGACGGCTTCCGACATTTCAGTCGCGTCCTTTCCCCGGATCGTCGGGGTGTTACTGATGCGTGCCCCGGGTGGCGCGGGGGAAACCGCCCCGCCCGGGGGTCGGCGGGTGCTACGCGGCGTCCCCGCGCAGGCGGAACCAGTAGAAGCCGTGGCCCCCGAGGGTCAGCAGATACGGCAGCGCTCCCACGGCGGGGAAGCGCACCCCGCCGAACAGCTCGACCGGATGGCGGCCCGCGAAGGCACTCAGATCGAGTTCGGTGGGCTGGGCGAAGCGGGAGAAGTTGTTCACGCAGAGCACCAGGTCGTCCCCGTCCTGCCCGTTCGGGGGGGCCTCGCGGAGGAAGGCCAGGACGGCCGGGTTCGACGACGGCAGCTCGGTGTAGGAGCCCAGGCCGAAGGCGGGGTTCTGCTTGCGGATCTCGATCATGCGGCGGGTCCAGTGCAGCAGCGAGGACGGCGAGGCCATGGACGCCTCCACGTTGCTGACCTGGTAGCCGTAGACCGGGTCCATGATGGTGGGCAGGAACAGCCGCCCCGGGTCGGAGGAGGAGAAGCCGGCGTTGCGGTCGGGGGTCCACTGCATCGGGGTGCGCACCGCGTCGCGGTCGCCGAGCCAGATGTTGTCGCCCATGCCGATCTCGTCGCCGTAGTAGAGGATCGGCGAGCCGGGCAGGGACAGCAGCAGGGCGGTGAACAGCTCGATCTGGTTGCGGTCGTTGTCCAGCAGCGGGGCCAGCCGGCGGCGGATGCCGATGTTGGCGCGCATGCGGGGGTCCTTGGCGTACTCGGCCCACATGTAGTCGCGTTCCTCGTCGGTGACCATCTCCAGGGTCAGCTCGTCGTGGTTGCGCAGGAAGATGCCCCACTGGCAGTTCGAGGGGATGGCGGGGGTCTTGGCGAGGATCTCGGAGACCGGGTGGCGCGACTCGCGGCGCACCGCCATGAAGATGCGGGGCATGACCGGGAAGTGGAAGGCCATGTGGCACTCGTCGCCGCCGGCGGTGTAGTCGCCGAAGTAGTCGACCACGTCCTCCGGCCACTGGTTGGCCTCCGCCAGCAGCACGGTGTCCGGGTACTGCGCGTCGATCTCCTTGCGTACCCGCTTGAGGAACGCGTGGGTGGCGGGCAGGTTCTCGCAGTTGGTGCCCTCCTCCTGGTAGAGGTAGGGCACGGCGTCCAGCCGGAAGCCGTCGATCCCCAGGTCCAGCCAGAACTTCAGCGCGGAGATCATCTCCTCCTGCACGGCCGGGTTCTCGTAGTTGAGGTCCGGCTGGTGCGAGAAGAACCGGTGCCAGTAGTACTGCCCGCGCACCGGGTCGTAGGTCCAGTTGGACGCCTCGGTGTCGACGAAGATGATCCGCGCGTCCTGGTACTGCTTGTCGTCGTCCGCCCAGACGTAGTAGTCGCCGTAGGGGCCGTCCGGATCCTTGCGGGACTCCTGGAACCAGGGGTGCTGGTCGCTGGTGTGGTTCATGACGAAGTCGATGATCACGCGCATGCCGCGCTGGTGCGCCGCGTCCACGAACTCGACGAAGTCGGCGAGGTCGCCGAAGTCGGGCAGTACGGCGGTGTAGTCGGAGACGTCGTAACCGCCGTCGCGCAGGGGCGACTTGAAGAAGGGGGGCAGCCACAGGCAGTCGACGCCGAGCCACTGCAGATAGTCGAGCTTGGCGGTCAGTCCCTTCAGGTCGCCGATGCCGTCGCCGTTGCTGTCCTGGAAGGAACGGACGAGGACCTCGTAGAAGACGGCCCGTTTGAACCAGTCCGGGTCGCGGTCTCCCGCCGGTGTGTCCTCGAAGGTGTCCGGTACGGGTTCGTTGACGATCATGATGCGGGTGACCCTCCGATCTGCGGGGTGGACGGTCCCGGAGCCGTGCCGTGCTCATCCGGGGCCACGGCGGTGACGGTCGGTGCCGTGCGGCCGTCGGCTTCCCGGCCGACGACGAACACATGCGCGCCGCCCGGTCCCAGGCGCACGTAGTTGGCCCTGCCCCAGTGATAGGTCTCGCCGGTGAGCTCGTCGCGCACCGGCACCGACTCGTGCCGGTCCAGGCCGAGTTGCGGCATGTCCAACGAGACGGTGGCCTCCTGGGTGTGGTGCGGGTCGAGGTTGGCGACCACCAGGACCGTGTTCGCACCCTTCCGTTTCGAGTAGGCGATGACCGGCTCCTGGTCCGCCTGGTGGAAGTGGAGGTCCCGCAGCTGACGCAGCGCCGGATTCTCCCGTCGGATGGTGTTGAGCCGGGTGATCAGGGGGGCGATGGTCTGGCCCCGGCGCTCGGCGCCCTCCCAGTCCCGCGGGGTGAGCTGGTACTTCTCCGAGTGCAGGTACTCCTCGGAGCCCTCCCGCAGCGGGGTGTTCTCGCACAGTTCGTAGCCGCTGTAGACGCCCCAGGACGGGGAGAGGGTGGCGGCCAGCACGGCCCGGACCTCGAAGGCGGGCCGGCCGCCGTGCTGCAGGTAGGCGGGCAGGATGTCGGGGGTGTTGGCGAACAGGTTGGGCCGCATGTAGCAGGCCGCCTCCCCCGACAGTTCGGTCAGGTACTCGGTCAGTTCCCGCTTGGTGGTGCGCCAGGTGAAGTAGGTGTAGGACTGCTGGAAGCCGATCTGGGCCAGCGTGTGCATCATCGCCGGGCGGGTGAAGGCCTCCGCCAGGAAGATGACGTCGGGGTCGGTGCGGTTGATGTCGGCGATGACGCGTTCCCAGAAGGCCACCGGTTTGGTGTGCGGGTTGTCCACCCGGAAGATCCGCACCCCGGTGGCCATCCAGTGCCGCAGGATCCGGCAGGTCTCGGCGAGCAGGCCGTCCGGGTCGGCGTCGAAGGCGAGCGGGTAGATGTCCTGGTACTTCTTGGGCGGGTTCTCCGCGTGCGCGATCGACCCGTCCGGGCGGTGGTGGAACCACTGGGGGTGCTTGTGCACCCAGGGGTGGTCGGGGGAGCACTGCAGGGCGAAGTCCAGGGCGACCTCGAGGCCGAGTTCGCCGGCGCGCGTGACGAAGCGGGTGAAGTCCTCCGGGGTGCCCAGGCGGGGGTGGACGGTGTCGTGGCCGCCCTCGGGGGAGCCGATGGCCCAGGGCACGCCGACGTCGTCGGGGGTGGCGGTGAGGGTGTTGTCGGGTCCCTTGCGGTGGGTGGTGCCGATGGGGTGGATGGGGGGGAGGTAGACGACGTCGAAGCCCATGGCGGCGATCGCGGGCAGCCGGCGGGCGGCGGTGTCGAAGGTGCCGTGCGGCTGGTCGGTGGTGCCCTCGGATCGGGGGAAGAACTCGTACCAGGAGCCGTACAGGGCGCGTTCGCGTTCCACGAGCAGGGGCATCGGGTCGCCGGTGGTGACCAGTTCGCGCAGCGGGTGGCGGGCCAGCACCGCGTCCACCTCCGGCGTCAACGCCGCCGCCAACCGGGAGGCCGTCGGTCGCCGTTCGTCGCGCAGCGCGTCCACCGCGGCGAGGAGCACGCCCCGTTGGTCCGGTTCCGGCACTTCGGCCGCCGCCCGTTCGTGGAGCCGGGCGCCCTCCTCCAGCACCAGCTCCGTGTCCAGGCCCGCCGGGATCTTGATCCGCGCGTGGCGGCGCCAGGTCGTGACGGGGTCGCCCCACGCCTCCACGGTGTACGTCCAACGCCCCGTCGCACGGGCGCAGACGGTCGCCCCCCACCGGTCCGTGCCCGGCGCCAGCTCCCGCATCGGGATGAACGGCCCCGGCCGGCCCTCGGGGTCCTTCAGGACGACATTGGCGGCCACCGCCTCGTGCCCCTCACGGAACACGGTGGCCGTCACCTCGAACGTCTCACCGACGACCGCCTTCGCCGGCCGGCGTCCCTGACGGACCGTCGGCCGGACGTCGAGGAGGGGGATGCGCCCCACGGAGGTGTCACTCACGGCGGCCGGCGGGGGCGCTCCGGCGGCGGGCGGTGGCGTTCCGGTGGCGGGCTTCGGAGAAGGCTTCGGAGGGGACGACGAATGATGCTTGACGGGCATGACCGCTCCTGTCCGCGTCAACGTGGGTGGGCGGATGACTGTGGGGAGGTGGGTCCTGCTTGATGCTGCGTGGGGTTCCTGAGGGGTGTACCGCAGGAGCCTTCCCACACTGTTCGGGTGGGCAATCCGGCGCTTTGTTAACTACTCGCGCGTATGTCGACATACAAGACCGGCCTCGTCCGTGTGGGACGGAACCGGTCCTCGATGAGCCCGCTGCCGGCCCCCGCCCGCTTCCCGTCCGGTGCCCGGGTGATCGTGGCGCGGGGGCCCGGCAGGTGCGCACTACCGCGTCGGCGTCCGGAGCAGCCGGTCCGGCGAACCGAGCCCGCGGCCGCTCACCTTCCCGCTCGTCGCCCCCCTGACCAGAGCGTTCGCCACCTGCGCCGGGGTGGCCCGCCGATGTTCGGCGAGGTACAGCGCCGCCGCGCCCGCCGCGTGCGGGGAAGCCATCGACGTACCGGAGGCGGTGACTTGCCCGGTGTCGCTCGCGGCCGACGCCGAGGTGATGGACACCCCCGGGGCGAACAGATCGAGGGCGGAACCGTGGTTGGAAAAGGCCGGTTTCTTGTCCTGCCGGTCGGTAGCGCCCACCGTGATCGCCTGCTTCACACCCGCGGGCGAGTACGACGCTGCCGCCGTTCCCTTGTTTCCCGCGGCGACGGTGTAGCTGACGCCGGACGCGATGGATGTCCGTACGGCGGCGTTCAGTTGGGCGTTGTGGAAGCCGCCGAGGCTGAGATTGGCGACCGCGGGCTTGACCGCGTTCCGGGTCACCCAGTCGATGCCCGCGAGCACCTGGGCCGTGGTGCCCGAGCCGTTGTCGTCGAGCACGCGGACGGAGACGATCCTGGCCCGCTTCGCGACACCGTGGCTCTTCCCCGCGATGATGCCGGCCACATGGGTGCCGTGGCCGTTGCCGTCCTGGGCGGTCCGGTCGTTCTGGACGAAGTCCCAACCGTGCCGGGCCCGGCCGCCGAAGTCGCGGTGCGATGTTCGTACGCCGGTGTCGATGACGTAGACCGTCACCCCCGCGCCCGCCGTGGCCGGCGCGGTGTACCGCTCGTCCATCGGCAGGTTCCGCTGGTCCACGCGGTCCAGTCCCCAGGACGGCGGGTTCTGCTGCGTGTCGTTCGGCTCCTTCGGCGTTCGGGCCGGTGTCACCCGGGTGTCCTGGGTGACCGAGGCGATCCGGGGGTCGGCCGCGAGCCGCGCGGCCGCTCTCGCGTCGGCCCGGACGGCGTAGCCGTTGAGCACGGTGCCGTAGGTATGGCTGATTCTCGCCCCGTGGCGCCGCACGAGATCCCTGCCGATCGCCGAGCGTGCCGCGGTCCCCTTCTCCAGTGTCACCAGGTAGCTGCCGGCCACGGAACCGGGTGCCCCGGCGCCGGATATCCGTCCCTCAGGCGCGGCGTGCGCGGGCAGGGTCGCGGCCGAAACCGTCGCGGTGCACAGGACCGCCGTCATGACCCCCGCCCGGCGCAGACGCCGCGTTCGCGTCCGTGCCATGGTCAGAGTTCCCCTCCTCGACTCGGCGCACGGCGTCGCGGGCCGGGGTCGCACCCGGCGCGGGCCGGCACGCCACCGTGGCAGCGTCTCGTGCGGAACGAAGCGCCACAAGAACGCCTGCGGGTGGGGAATCGGCCATATCCGCCATGAGGCGAATCGTTTGGGTCGGGGTACGGCGGGGCCGGGTCGCCCGGCTTCCGCCGTGGAGGGCGTTCCCGCCGGTACTGTCGTGCGCGACGACCGGACGCACACAGCCGTCCTTCCGCACCGCGACTCGCGCCGAGGTGGAACTTGAAGGCGATCCGTCGATTCACCGTCCGACCCGTTCTCCCCGACCCCCTCCGGCCCCTCAGCGAACTGGCCCGGAACCTGCGTTGGTCCTGGCACACGCCGACCGGCGACCTGTTCCAGTCCGTCGACCCCGAACGCTGGGCCGCCTGCGGCCGCGACCCCGTACGGCTGCTGGGCAGTGTGCCGCCCGACCGGCTCATGGAACTGGCCGGGGACCGCCCGTTCCTGGACCGTCTCGGCGCGGTCGCGGGCGACCTGCACACGTACATGACCGGCGACCGCTGGTACCAGGAGCAGTCCGGCCCCCGGTCGCAGGGTGACCGACTGCCCGCCGCCATCGCCTACTTCTCCCCGGAGTTCGGCATCACGGCCGCCCTGCCGCAGTACTCCGGCGGGCTCGGCATCCTCGCCGGCGACCACCTCAAGGCCGCCAGCGACCTCGGCGTCCCGCTGATCGGAGTCGGTCTGCTCTACCGGCACGGCTACTTCCGCCAGTCGCTGTCCCGGGACGGCTGGCAGCAGGAGCACTACCCCGTCCTCGACCCCAACGAGCTGCCCCTCGCCCAGCTCAAGGAGCCCGACGGCACCCCCGCCCTGGTGATCCTCGCGCTGCCCGGCGGCCGTTCGCTGCGCGCTCGGATCTGGCTGGCCCAGGTGGGCAGGGTCCCGCTGCTCCTGCTGGACTCCGACGTCGAGGAGAACGACCTCGGCGAACGCGGCGTCACCGACCGGCTCTACGGCGGCGGCAGCGAGCACCGCCTGCTCCAGGAGATGCTGCTCGGCATAGGAGGGGTCAGGGCGGTACGCGCGTACTGCAGGCTGACCGGGCACGCGCCGCCCGAGGTGTTCCACACCAACGAGGGCCACGCCGGTTTCCTCGGCCTGGAACGCATCGCCGAACTGCGCGCCGAAGGAATGGAGTTCGGCCCCGCGTTGGAGACGGTCCGGGCGGGGACCGTGTTCACCACGCACACCCCCGTACCGGCCGGCATCGACCGCTTCGACCGCGGGCTGGTCGCCCGCCACTTCGGCCCCGACGCCGAACTGCCGGGCATCGAGGTCGACCGCGTCCTCCGGCTCGGCATGGAGACGTACCCCGGCGGCGAGCCCGGTCTCTTCAACATGGCCGTCATGGGCCTGCGTCTGGCACAGCGCGCCAACGGCGTCTCCCTGCTGCACGGCAGGGTCAGCCGTGAGATGTTCGCCGGGCTCTGGCCCGGATTCGACCCCGAGGAGGTGCCCATCACCTCCGTGACCAACGGGGTGCACGCGCCGACCTGGGTCGCCCCCGAGGTGCTCCGGCTCGGCGCCCGGCAGATCGGCGCCGAGCGCGCCGAGGAGGCGCTGACCGTCGGCGGCTCGGACCGCTCGGACCGCTGGAAATCCGTCGGGGACATCCCCGACGAGGACATCTGGGAGCTCCGCCGGTCCCTGCGCTCGCTGCTGGTGACGGAGGTGCGGGAGCGGCTGCGCGCCTCGTGGCGGCAGCGCGGCGCGGGGACGGCGGAGCTCGGCTGGATCGACCGGGTGCTCGACCCGGACGTGCTGACCATCGGGTTCGCCCGGCGGGTCCCCTCGTACAAGCGGCTGACGCTGATGCTGCAGGACCGGGACCGGCTGACGGACCTGCTGCTGCACCCCGAGCGGCCGGTGCAGATCGTGGTCGCGGGCAAGGCGCACCCGGCGGACGAGGGCGGCAAGCGGCTCATCCAGGAGCTGGTCCGGTTCGCCGACGACCCGCGGGTGCGGCACCGGATCGTCTTCCTGCCCGACTACGGCATGGCGATGGCGCAGAAGCTCTACCCCGGCTGCGACATCTGGCTGAACAACCCGCTGCGGCCACTGGAGGCGTGCGGGACCAGCGGTATGAAGGCCGCCCTCAACGGCTGCCTCAACCTCTCGGTGCTGGACGGCTGGTGGGACGAGTGGTTCCAGCCCGACTTCGGCTGGACCATCCCCACCGCGGACGGGGCGGGTGGGGGCGCCCTCACGCTTTCGGCGGCGGGGGACGACCCGGACCGGCGCGACGCCGTGGAGGCCGCCGCGCTGTACGACCTGCTGGAGCAGCGGATCATGCCGCGCTTCTACGAGCGCGGTGAGAGCGGGCTGCCCGACCGGTGGCTGGAGATGGTCCGGCACACCCTGAGCCTGCTCGGTCCGAAGGTGCTGGCCGGCCGCATGGTCCGCGAGTACGTCGAGCGCCTGTACGCGCCCGCCGCGCGCGCCCACCGGGCGATGGGACCCGACCGGGCGCGCGACCTCGCCCGGTGGAAGACCCGGGTGCGCGCCGCCTGGCACGGCGTGAGCGTCGACCACGTCGAGACGTTCGGGACGACGACGGCCACCGCGGAACTCGGCACCACCCTCGCGCTGCGGGTGCGCGTCGGCCTCGGCGACCTCGATCCGGACGACGTCGAGGTCCAGGCGGTCTCCGGGCGGGTGGACGAGGAGGACCGCATCACCGGCGCGACGCCCGTCCCGCTGAAACCGGTGGGGGCCGCCGACCTGGAGGGCCGCTGGGTGTACGAGGGCCCGCTCTCCCTGGACCGCACCGGGCCCTTCGGCTACACGGTCCGCATCCTGCCCAGCCATCCGCTGCTGGCGCACGGCACCGAGATGGGCCTGGTCGCGGTCCCCTCGGAGGAGGTCTCCGAGGCGGCGGGGCTGCTGATGCGGTAGGCCGCCGGTCCGGCGAACGGACGGCAGGTGACGCGAAGGGCCTCAGAACTCCTCGAGGCCCTTCGTGGCCAGGCGCCGCAGCACCGTGCCGCAGCGGCGGGCGTAGGCGTGCTGCATTCCGCGGGCCGCCGGACCGGCCGCACGGGCGTACCAACGGGCCGCCTTGCTGAACGCGGAGACGGTCAGCCACACCGTTCCGTCACCGGTGCGGTGCACGACGAAGGCCTCCTCGCCGCACTCCGGGTGACCGGGCAGGGTGCCGTACGCCCAGCCGGCCCGGCGGGGTTCCTCCAGCGTCCAGACCACCCGGCACGGCGCCCTGACCACCCCGGCGAGCGTGACGGTGACGTCGACACCGGGCGCCGCGCGGTCGGCGGTGGTGTCGAGGCCGACGCCCAGGGCCCGGTGCAGCTCCCAGGTGAGCACCGCCTCCGCGCCCTGGCGGAAGACCGCCTCGCCCTCGCCGAGACGGGTGCGCACGTGCAGGGGATGGAACCCGGGAGGGCAGAAACCCGGCTCACGGGTCGCGCCGACGTGGTCGTAGGTGAAGTCCGCCGAAGACATGGGACCCAAGGGTAGGGCGGCCCCGCACATCCGGTGGCACGGGGGCGCCCGTACCGGAGGATCGGACTCCGGTGCGGGCGCCCCCGTGCCGCGTACGGCGGGCCCGCGGCCTACCGGCCGCCTGGTGCGGCGACCTCAGCCACTGGCGCGGGCGCCGACGTTGACGGCGGCCCAGGCGTTCTGCACCGCCTTGTACTCGGCGCTGTTCGTGCCGTACAGCTCACCGGTCGCCGCCAGGGTGCCGGTGCGGGCGCCGGCGTAGTTGGTGGTCGAGGTGAACTTGGTGGTCAGCGCGCGGAACCAGATCTTCTCCGCCTTGGCACGGCCGATGCCGGTGACCGGCAGCCCGTCCGAGGTGGGCGAGTTGTAGCTGACGCCGTTGATGGTCTTGGCGCCGCTGCCCTCGCTCAGCAGGTAGAAGAAGTGGTTCGCGGGGCCCGAGGAGTAGTGCACGTCGATCGAGCCGAGCCCGGAGTACCAGGAGTCCTTGGACGAGCCGTCCTTGCTCGGCCGGTCCATGTAGCGCAGCGGGGTGCCGTCGCCGCGGATGTTGATCTCCTCGCCTATGAGGTAGTCACCGACGTCGGAGGAGTTGCCGGCGTAGAACTCGACCGTCGCGCCGAAGATGTCGCTGGTCGCCTCGTTGAGGCCGCCGGACTCCCCGCTGTAGCGCAGGCCGGCGGTGTTCGAGGTGAGACCGTGGGTCATCTCGTGGGCCGCCACGTCGATCGAGGTCAGCGGGTTGGCGTTGCCCGACCCGTCGCCGTAGGTCATGCAGAAGCAGCTGTCCGACCAGAAGGCGTTGACGTAGTTGTTGCCGTAGTGGACCCGGGAGTAGGCGCCCACGCCGTCCCCGCGGATGCCGTTGCGGCCGTGCACGTTCTTGTAGTAGTCCCAGGTCAGCGCGGCCCCGTAGTGGGCGTCGGCGGCGGCCGACTCCGCGTTGGACGGACTGCCGTTGCCCCAGACGTCGTCGGAGCCGGAGAACAGGGTGCCGGTGCCGGAGGTGCCGCGGTTCAGGTTGTACGTCCTGTGGTTGCCGCGCGCCCCGTCGGTGAGGTTGTACGACGACCCGGACCGGGTGGTGGTCAGGTCGACGGTGCCGCTGTAGACGGTGTGGCCGGTTCCGTTCTGGACGGCCTGCCACTCGGACAGCTTCTCGCCCGTGGTGGCGTCGGTGACGACGTGCAGTTCCTGCGGGGTGCCGTCGTGCTGGAGCCCGCCGACGACGGTCTCGTACGCGAGGGTCGGCGTGCCGTCCGCGGCCCAGACGACCTTGCGCGGGGCGCCCTCGACGTCGGGGCTCTTGGCGTTCTCGGCCTTCGCGGCGCCGAGGGCCTGCTGCTCCGCCTCGGCGGCCGGCACCGCGGCCTTGGTGGTGGCGGGCTTCACCGCGGTCCGGGTGGCCTTGACGACCGACTCGGTCTCGCCGGGCTTCTCACCCTGCACGACGAGGTCGCCACCGAGGACGGGCAGGCCGTCGTAGGTGCGCTCGTAGCGGACGTGGACGGTGCCGTCGCGGTCCTTGAGGACGTCACGGACGACGAGCTGCTCCTTCTCGCCCAGGCCGAGGGCCTCGGCGGTGTCCGCCTTGGTGGCGTTCGCCTCGCGGATCAGCTCGGCGCGCTGGGCGGGGGTGAGCCGGACCGACTCGGCGCCCGGGTTCGCCCGGCTCGCGGCCGACGGGATGTCGTCCGGGACGGCGGTGGCGCTGCCGGACTGCACGGCCGTGGCGACCAGGGCGGCGACCCCGGCGAGGGCGACGGCGGCGGTGCGGCGGCGTGCGGTGTGGGGGGTGCGTCTGTGGGAGGACCTGCTTCTCAACACTGACTCCTTCTGCGCGGCCGCGGGTTGTGCGGCCAGGGGAGACCGGCCGACTGGTGAGCCGGCCGGGCAGAACAGGGCGGTACGCGGTACCACGTGCTGCTGTGCTGGAGCGGTGGCCAGGGCACGACGGTTCGACGGCGCTGTGGGGTTGCCGCGCGGTGGCCTTGGGAAGAGTCGCAGGAGACCACGGTTTCTGTCAGGAGCGCGTCAATACATTGGCCGAAAACGCTCCGTTGTCCGGGAGCTCAGGTTCGATAAACGGAGCGTTTCACCGGTGTGGCGGCGGTGACGGCGGTGACTTCGCGTTTGCCCGCTTCCGTCTAGGCCAGACTGTCCCGCCAGGCGCGGTGGAGGTCCGCGAAGCGGCCGGTGCCCGCGATGAGTTCGGCCGGGGTGCCGTCCTCCACGATGCGGCCGTGTTCCATCACCAGGACGCGGTCCGCGATCTCCACGGTGGACAGGCGGTGGGCGATCACGACCGCCGTACGCCCCCGCAGGACCGTCGCCATCGCCCGCTGCACCGCCCGCTCGCCGGGGATGTCCAGGGAGCTGGTCGCCTCGTCCAGGATCAGCACGGCCGGGTCGGCGAGCAGGGCCCGGGCGAAGGCGACGAGTTGGCGCTGGCCGGCCGAGATGCGGCCGCCGCGCTTGCGTACGTCGGTGTCGTAGCCGTCGGGCAGGGCGGCGATGAAGTCGTGCGCGCCGATCTCCTTCGCGGCCCACTCGATCTCCGCACGGGTGGCGTCCGGACGGCCGATGGCGATGTTCTCGGCGACCGTGCCGGAGAACAGGAACGCCTCCTGCGTCACCATGACCACCCCGCGCCGCAGTTCGGACACCGCGAGGTCGCGCAGGTCGACGCCGTCCAGCAGGACCCGGCCGTCGGTGGGGTCGTAGAAGCGGGCGAGCAGTTTGGCCAGCGTCGACTTGCCCGCGCCGGTCGAGCCGACGACGGCGACGGTCTGCCCGGCCGGGAGGGTGAGGTCGAAGCGGGGCAGCACCTCGCCGCCGGTGCGGTACGCGAAACGGACCGAGTCGAAGACGACCTCGCGCCCCGGGTGCCGCGACGGCGCCTCCGGAAGCTCCCGGGGGGCCGCGGGCTCCGGCACGGACGGGACCTGTGCCAGGAGCCCGGCGATCTTCTCCAGCGAGGCGGCCGCCGACTGGTACGCGTTGAGGAACATGCCCAGCCGGTCGATCGGGTCGTACAGCCGCCGCAGATACAGCACCGCCGCCGCCAGCACACCGAGCGCGAGCGTCCTGTCCGCGACCCGGTAGGCACCCCACAGCACGATCAGCGCGACCGTCGTGTTGGCGACCACCCGGGAACCGACGACATAGCGGGCCATCTCCAGCAGGGCGTCCCCGTTGGTCCGCTCGTGCCGCCGGTTCAGCGCGCGGAAGTCGGCGTCGTTGGCGGCCTCACGGCGGAAGGCGCGCACCGGGCGGATGCCGTTCATCGTCTCGACGAACTTCACGATCACCGCGGCGATCGCCGTCGACCGCTGCCGGTACACCTCCGTGACGCGCCGCCGGTACGACCGCACGAGTGCGTACAGCGGGACGAAGGACGCCACCGCCATCGCGCCGAGGCCGAGGTCCAGCCAGAGCAGCAGCACCGAGACGTAGACGCAGGACACGATGACCGTGACCAGCTCCTGCAGGCCCTCCTCCAGCAGCTCCCGCAGCGACTCGACGTCCGTGGTGGAGCGGGAGATGAGCCGGCCCGAGGTGTAGCGCTCGTGGAAGTCGACGCTGAGCGCCTGCGCGTGCCGGAAGATCCGGCCGCGCAGATCCAGCAGCACGTCCTGGCTGACCCGGG
The DNA here is from genome assembly GCF_054061295.1 of Streptomyces sp. TE5632. NCBI lineage: Bacteria > Bacillati > Actinomycetota > Actinomycetes > Kitasatosporales > Streptomycetaceae > Streptomyces > Streptomyces sp. TE5632. The sequence continues at coordinate 3,998,232 of NZ_JBSSEA010000003.1, forward strand.
CGGCGGTGACGATGAACGCGTACTGGAGCACACCGCCCGACGCCGCGCACAGCAGATATCCCACCGCGACCGCGATCAGCGGCCCGTGGTCGGCGGCACGGAACGCGGGCACTCCCCGGTCGATCGCGTACGCCACCAGCAGTGGACCCGCCTGCACCGCCGCCTGCTGGAGCAGCAGCAGAAGCGCGGTGAGGGCGACCCTGCCCCGCATCGGGGCCAGCAGGGAACGCAGCAGGACGCCGGTGGCGCCCGGGGGAGTGGGCAGTACGTCCTGGTCGAAGGGGTCGCCGGTGTGTGGCTCGCCGTTCTTGCCGCCCTCGTCCTGCGCGGGCGCGGTGGGGGCCGCCGTCATCGTTGGTCCTCCTGTTCCCCCGCCGGGTCGCCGGCCATGAGGTGGGCGTACTCGGGGTGGGTGCGCAGCAGTTCGTGGTGGGTGCCGACCGCCGTGATCCGGCCGCCGGAGAGCAGGGCGACGCGGTCGGCCAGCAGCACCGTGGACGGGCGGTGCGCCACGATCAGGGCGGTGGTGTCGGCGAGCACCCGGCGCAGGGCGGCCTCGACCGCGGCCTCCGTGTGCACGTCGAGCGCGGACAGCGGATCGTCCAGCACCAGGAACTCGGGCTGCCCGACCACCGCGCGGGCCAGCGCGAGACGCTGCCGCTGCCCGCCGGAGAGACTGAGCCCCTGTTCGCCGACCTGGGTCTCGGTGCCCTGGGGCAGCGCGTCCACGAAGTCGGCCTGCGCCACGCCCAGCGCCCGCTCCAGCTCGGCCTTCCCGGCCCCGGGCCCCGCGCCCATCAGCACGTTCTCCCCGACCGCGGCCGAGAACAGGGTGGGCTCCTCGAAGGCGACGGAGACCCTGCTGCGCAGCTCCTCGCGGGAGAGCGCGGTGATGTCCGTGCCGTCCAGGGTGATCCGCCCCGAGGTCGCCTCGTGCAGCCGCGGGACCAGGGCGGTGAGCGTGGTCTTGCCACTGCCGGTCGCGCCGACCAGGGCCATCGACTCACCGGGCCGGATGTGCAGGTCGACACGGTCCAGGACGGGCGGGGAGCCGGAGGGGGCGTCGGGGTAGCGGAAGGTGACGTCGTGGAAGCGCAGCCCGCCGTCGCCGCCGCTCTCGGGGGCGGCCGATGCCCGTGCGGCGTCGGGGCCCGGGGACTCCTCCTTGGCGTCCATCACCTCGAAGTACCGCTCGGTCGCGGTCGCCGCCTCCTGGCTCATCGCCAGCAGGAAGCCGATCGAGTCCACGGGCCAGCGCAGCGCCAGGGCCGTCGACAGGAACGCCACCAGGGTGCCCGCGGACAGGTCCCCGTCGGCCACCCGCATGGTCCCCAGCACCAGTGTCGTGCCGATGGCCAGCTCCGGGAGCGTCACGATGACGCTCATGATGGAGGCCAGCAGCCGGGCCTTGTGCAGCTCCGTCCCGCGCAGCCCCTTCGACAGCTCACGGAACGCCCGCGCCTGGCTGCGGTGCCGTCCGAACCCCTTGATGACGCGGATGCCGAGCACGCTCTCCTCGACGACCGTCGTCAGGTCGCCGACCTGGTCCTGGGCGAGCCGCGACGCCTTGGAGTACCGCTTCTCGAAGGCCACGCAGATGACCATCACCGGCACGGCCGGAATCAGGACCACCAGTCCCAGAGCCCAGTCCTGGACCAGCATGATGATCACACCGACAAGGATCGTCACCCCGTTGACCAGCAGGAACGTCAGCGGGAAGGCCAGGAACATGCGCAGCAGCATCAGGTCCGTGGTCCCCCGGGACAGCAACTGCCCCGACGGCCACCGGTCGTGGAACGCCACCGGCAGCCGCTGCAGACGCCCGTAGAGGTCCGCCCGCATCCCCGCCTCGACCCCCGCCAGCGGGCGCGCCACCAGCCACCGCCGGAACCCGAACAGCAGGGCCTCCGCGAGCCCGAGCAGCAGCAGGTACAGCGCGCCGAGCCACACACCCGCCGGGTCCCGGTCGGCGATCGGACCGTCCACCATCCACTTCAGGACCAGCGGGATGACCAGGCCGATGCACGAGGCGAGGATCGCGATGAAGGCGGCGGTGAACAGCCGCGCCCGCACGGGCCGTACGTACGGCCACAGACGCAGCAACGTACGGACTGTGGAAGACGCTTCGGATGCTTCGGGCGCTTCGGACGCTTCACGCGTTTCGAGGAGTGGGGGTGTGGTGGCCATCAGCAGTGAGCCTACGGAACGCAACTGACACTGCCCACCGAGTTTTGGCCGGACCGGACTCGGTCTTCGGACCTACGACCTGCGGCTCCGGCCGGCCGGGCGCGGGGAAACCGTGGGAGTCGTACCACTTCATCAGCCGATCGGTTGATGCGTCTCGAGCGTGACGGCCGATGTACGGGCACCCCGCCCACCGGAACGCTTGGTGCCATGCCCGTCATCGAAGTCACCGATCTGCGCAAGTCCTACGGGGGCCGGCCCGCCGTGGACGGCGTCTCCTTCACCGTCGAGGAGGGCGAGATCTTCGGCGTCCTCGGCCCCAACGGCGCCGGCAAGACGACCACCGTGGAATGCGTCGAGGGCCTGCGCGTCCCCGACGCGGGCCGCGTCCGCGTCACCGGCCTCGACCCGGTCGCCGACCACGGGCGGGTCGCCCGGGTCCTCGGCGCCCAGCTCCAGCAGAGCCGGCTCCAGGCCAAGATCACCGTCCGCGAGGCCCTGGAGCTGTACGCCGCCTTCCACCCGCGGCCCGCCGACTGGCGGCCCCTGGCCGAACGCCTCGGCCTGACCCCCCACCTGAACAGCCGCTTCGGCAAGCTCTCCGGCGGGCAGCAGCAACGCCTGTCCATCGCGCTCGCCCTCATCGGCGACCCCCGGATCGTCGTCCTCGACGAACTCACCACCGGACTGGACCCCCGCGCCCGCCGCGACACCTGGCAGCTCATCGAGGACATCCGCGCGGACGGCGTCACCGTCCTGCTCGTCACCCACTTCATGGAGGAGGCCCAGCGCCTCTGCGACCGGATCGCGGTGATCGACAAGGGCAGGGTGGCCGCCCTGGACACCCCGACCGGGCTGATCCGCCGTTCGGCGGGCGCCACCGTCATCAGCTTCACGCCCTCCGCGCCCCTGGACGAACACGACCTGAACGGCCTGCCCGGCCTCGCCTCGATCGAGCACCGGGACGGCCGCGTCACCCTGTCCGGCACGGACGAGACCGTCAACGCGGTCATCACCCTCCTCGCCCGCGCCCGGGTCACCGCCCACCAGCTCCGGGTCACCGACGCCACCCTGGACGACGCGTTCCTGGACCTGACCGGGCAGACCGACACCACGCCCGAGCGCGACACCACGCCCGAGCCCGCCGCCACCGAGGAGGTCCAGGCGTGACCACTTCCGTCCTCAACGCCGCCGTCCTGCGCAGCGAGATCCGCCTCTTCCGCCGTGAGCCCGGCGGGATCTTCTGGGTCCTGCTCTTCCCCACCCTCCTGCTGGCGATCCTCGGCTCCATCCCCTCCTTCCGCGAGGCCGACCCGTCCTTCGGCGGACTGCGCCCGGTGGACGCGTACGTCCCGGTCGCCGTGCTGCTCGGCCTGCTCGTCGGCGGTCTGCAGGGCATGCCGCAGACCCTCACCGGCTACCGCGAACACGGCATCCTGCGCCGGATGGCCACCACCCCGGTACGGGCCACGGCCCTGCTCGGCGCGCAGATGCTGGTGCACGGCGGGGCCGCCCTGCTCTCGGCGCTGCTCTCGCTCACCGTCGGCCGGCTCGCCTTCGGCGTGCGGCTGCCACGCCAGCCCCTCGGCTATTTCCTCGCGCTGCTCCTCGCCGTGCTCGTCGCCCTCGCCCTGGGCGCCGTGCTCTCCGCGCTGTCCCGCACGACGAAGATCGCGGGTGCGGTGGGCTCCGCCGCGCTGTTCCCGGCGATGTTCTGCGCGGGGGTGTGGCTGCCGGTGCAGGCCATGCCGGACCTGCTCGCCGACATCGTCGGCTGGACCCCGTTCGGCGCCGCCGCCGAGGCGCTGAACCAGGCCGCCGCCGGCGCCTGGCCCGGCTGGACCCACCTGGCCGTCCTGGCGGCCTGGACCCTGCTGCTGACGGCCGCCGCCGCACGCTGGTTCCGCTGGGAGTGAGCGGATGACCGGGCGGGTGACCGAGAACACCGAGAACACCGAGACCACCGAGAACACCGAGAACACCGAGAACGCCGAGAATGGAGCGATGTCGGACGGGGCGGGGACAAGCGGGTGCCGGTCCGTGGGCGGGGCGTCCGCGTGGGGGATCAAGCCCCGGGCGTCCGCGCGGGTGACCGGGAAGGGTGCCATGCCGGACGGGGCGGTCGAGCAGCGCTGGGCGGTGTTCCACCGCTGGGGGCCGTACGTGCTGCTCGCGGCCGGCATCCTGCTCTCGGTGGCTGCCGCCGACGCGGTCGGCATGACCCGCGGTGAGCGGTGGGCGAGCGGTGTGCTGGTCGTCGTGGCCGTCGTTCTGCAACTGGCCTGGGGCAGCGCGGAGCGCCGACGCCCCGGGCCGTCCACCGAGAGCGCCTGCTACTACGCCGTCCGCTGGGCCGTCGGGTTCGCGCTCACCTGGCTGAACCCGCTGTTCGCCTTCTACGCGGTCATCGGCTACTTCGGCGTCGGGCGCCAGCTCCCGAGACGTCTGGTCCGGTGGGGCCTGCTCGCCACCGCGGTCACCACGGCGGGCTCGCAGTCGGGCGGGCTGCCGCCGCGCGACGGCCTGGGCTGGGTGTTCTTCGGCGCGGTCCTCCTGGTCAACGCCCTGCTGGTGGCCCTGTTCGCCCACTTCGGCGAACTGGAGGAGGAACGCACCCGCGCGCAGGCCGCCACCATCGCCGAACTGGAGCGCACCAACGCCGCGTTGCAGCAGGCCCTCGACGAGAACGCCGCCCTGCACACCCAACTCCTCGTCCAGGCGCGGGAAGCGGGGGTCGCCGACGAACGCAGGCGGCTGGCCGCCGAGATCCACGACACCCTCGCCCAGGGCCTGACCGGCATCATCGCCCAGCTCCAGGTCGTCGCGAACACCCGCGATCCCGACCTGGCGCACGTCCACGTGGTGCGGGCCACCGACCTGGCCCGCGAGAGCCTCGGCGAGGCCCGCCGCTCCGTGCACAACCTCGCCCCGGTCGCCCTCGACCGGGACGGACTGCCGCAGGCCCTGGAGAAGACGGTCGCGGAATGGGGCGAACGCACCGGAGCCCGCGCCGACTGCACGGTCACCGGAACCGCCGAGCCCCTCCACGAGGAGGTCGCCGCCACCCTGCTGCGGATCGCCCAGGAGGCCCTGTCCAACGCCTCCCGGCACGCCCGCGCCACCCGGGTCGGCGTCACGCTCTCCTACATCGGCGACGAGGTCACCCTCGACATCCGCGACGACGGCCGCGGCTTCGACCGGCGGGTGCGCCCCGCCCGCACCGGCAGCGGCGGCTTCGGCCTCGACGGGATGCGCGCCCGCGCGGAGCGCATCGCGGGCTCCCTCACCGTGGAGTCCGAGCCCGGCCACGGGACGGCGGTGTCGGCTCGCGTACCGTTGGTCCGCCATGACTGACACCCCGGCCATCTCCGTACTGATCGTCGACGACCACCCCGTCGTACGGGACGGTCTGCGCGGCATGTTCGAGTCCGCGCCCGGCTTCCGGGTCCTCGGCGAGGCGGCGAACGGCGTCGAGGCGCTGGAACGGGCCGCCGCCCTGGACCCGGACGTCGTGCTCATGGACCTGCGCATGCCGGGCGGTTCGGGCGTGGACGCCATCCGGGAACTGTCCCGCCGGGGCGCGCGGGCCAAGGTGCTCGTCCTGACCACCTACGACACCGACTCCGACACCCTGCCCGCGATCGAGGCGGGCGCGACCGGCTACCTGCTGAAGGACGCGCCGCGCGAGGAGCTGTTCACGGCCGTGCGGGCGGCGGCCGAGGGCCGTACGGTCCTCTCCCCGGCGGTGGCCTCCCGTCTGGTCTCCGCGGTCCGCTCCCCCCGCTCGTCCGGCGGCGAACCGCTGTCCGCGCGGGAGCGCGAGGTCCTCGGCCTGGTCGCCCGGGGCACCTCCAACCGTGAGATCGCCCGCGAACTCTTCATCAGCGAGGCGACCGTGAAGACCCACCTCACCCACCTGTACGCCAAACTGGGCGTCAAGGACCGCGCCGCGGCCGTGGCGGCCGCCTACGACCGCGGCATCCTCGGCTGACCGCGCCGCCCCGGCCCCCCCCTTCCCGCGGCCTGCCGGTCCGCTCACCGCACCCGCAGCAGCAGCACCGTCCGTCCCGGCACCGTGATCGTCGTGTCCGCCGGGTGGGTCGTGCCCGGCGCGTCCGCCTGGTCCTCCCGGCCGGTGTCCAGGACCACCTCGTAGCGCCTGGCCCACGGCGGCCCCGGCAGCAGAACGTCCACCGGTGCGTCATCGGCGTGCAGCACGGCGAGGAAGCTGTCGTCGCGTATCCGCTCCCCGTGCTCGTCGTGGTCCGGGACGTCCCGCCCGGAGAGGTACATGCCGAGCGTGGCGGCGGGCGCGTACCAGTCCTCCTCGGTCATCTCCGTGCCCCGCGCGGTGAACCAGGCCAGGTCGCGCAGGCCGTCGCCATCGTGCGCCCGCCCGGAGAAGAACGCCCGGCGGCGCAGCACCGGATGGCGGCGGCGCAGGGCGATCAGCCGGGACGTGAGGTCGAACAGGGCCTTCCACCCCGGTTCCGCCAGCAGCTCCCAGTCCACCCAGCCGGTCTCGTTGTCCTGGCAGTAGGCGTTGTTGTTGCCGCGCTGGGTGCGCCCCATCTCGTCACCGGCGACCAGCATCGGCACGCCCGTCGACAGCAGCAGCGTGGTCAGCAGGTTGCGCAGCTGCCGCCGCCGCAGCGCCAGGACGTCCGGGTCGTCGGTCTCGCCCTCGGCGCCGCAGTTCCAGGACCGGTTGTCGTCGGTGCCGTCCCGGTTGCCCTCGCCGTTGGCCTCGTTGTGCTTGCGGTCGTACGACACGAGGTCGCGCAGCGTGAACCCGTCGTGCGCGGTGACGTAGTTGACCGAGGCGTACGGGCGCCGCCCGCCCCAGTCGTAGAGGTCGCTCGAACCGGAGAGCCGGTAACCGATCTCCCTCAGGTCCGCCGCCGCGGGCCGCCAGAAGTCCCGCACGGCGTCGCGGTACCGGTCGTTCCACTCCGACCACAGCGGAGGGAACGCCCCCACCTGGTAGCCCCCGGGGCCCACGTCCCACGGCTCGGCGATCAGTTTCACCCCGCGCAGCACCGGGTCCTGGGCGATCACCGCGAGGAACGGGGAGTTCATGTCGACGTCGTGCGCGGAGCGGGCCAGCGCCGCCGCCAGGTCGAAGCGGAAGCCGTCGACGCCCATCTCGGTCACCCAGTAGCGCAGCGAATCCGCGATCAGGCGCAGTACGTGCGGTTGGACGACGTCCAGGGTGTTCCCGCAGCCGGTGTAGTCGGCGTACCGGCGGGCGTCGGCCTGGAGCCGGTAGTGACCGCGGTTGTCGACGCCCTTCAGGGACAGCGTGGGGCCCAGCTCGTTCGACTCGGCGGTGTGGTTGTAGACCACGTCGAGGACGACCTCGATGCCCGCCGCGTGCAGGGCGCGCACCATCCGCTTGAACTCGCCGACCTGCTGGCCGGCCGTCCCCAAGGCCGCGTAGCCGGCGTGCGGGGCGAAGTAGCCGATGGAGTTGTACCCCCAGTGGTTGCGCAGCCCGCGCCGCAGCAGATGGTCCTCGTGCGCGAACTGATGCACCGGCAGCAGCTCCACGGCCGTCACGCCCAGCTTCACCAGGTGCTCGATCGCGGCGGGATGCGCGAGCCCCGCGTAGGTGCCGCGCAGCTCCTCGGGGACACCGGGGTGGCGTCGGGTGAACCCCTTGACGTGCAGCTCGTAGAGGACCGTGTCCGCCCACGGGGTGCGGGGCCGGCGGTCGGCCGCGGCGGCGGTGCCGTCGCTGCCGTCGTCGGGGTCGTGGACGACGACGGCCTTCGGTACGTACGGGGCGGAGTCCCGGTCGTCGCGCACGGTGTCCGCGACATGCTGCTCCGGCCAGTCCCGGACGTGCCCGTACACCTCGGGCGACAGTCCGTGCGTGGCGTAGTCGCCGTCCACCGCGCGGGCGTACGGGTCGAGCAGCAGCTTCGCCGGGTTCCAGCGGGCGCCGGTCCACGGATCCCAGCGGCCGTGCACCCGGTAGCCGTAGCGCCGGCCGGGCAGGACGCCGGGTACGAAGCCGTGCCAGACGCCGTTCGTCAGCTCGGTGAGCCGGGCCCGGACCTCACCGCCGCCCTCGTCGAACAGGCATACCTCGACCCCCTCCGCGCCGCCCGCCCACAGGGCGAAGTCGGTCCCCGCCACCCCGCCCGGGACGGCCCGGAAGTGGGCGCCCAGCGGTGTCGGCGGGCCGGGTCGCACGGGCACGGTTGCCGGCGGCGGTGTCGCCGCCCGCACGCCGTTCACGGCGACGGCCGGGCGCCCGTCGCCGGTGGCCCGTTCCCCGGCCACCGCCTCCTGCTCGGCTGCGCTGGACACCTGTCCGCCTCCCGCGGCTCGTGGGACGACGGCGGGCGGGGAAAGTGGCCGCGGCTCCCCGGCGCGTCGTCCTCCCCACAGTTCTGCCCAGAGCGTGCCGCGCACTCACGTGTCGCCGAGAGCACGACCTGTCCGCGTGACAGCACACCTGGAGCGGGGGCGCACCCACGGATTCCCCCAGAGGGCGTACCCTCGCGTGCCCCGAGGGGGCGCATGGTCGTTTCCCGATGGCGCGGACCGTCGTTGGGTACCGCGTGAGCCACGTACAAGGGCGCGCACGGCGCGCGAGGGCCGCACTGGCCGCCGTACTGACATGGACAGGGTTGTTGTTGGCCGGAGCCGTCGGCTGTACCTCGGACGGCGCGACCGGAGGGGCGTTCGGCCCTCCGGCGCCCGAGGAGGTCATCCGGGTCGCGCCCGCCGACGGCAGCAAGGAGGTGCGCCCCGGCAGCATGCTGCGGGTGCGGGCGCCCGAGGGGCGGCTGGAGTCGGTGAAGGTCCTCAGAACGCAGGACGCGCGGGAGTCCCCGGTCCCCGGGCGCGTCTCCGCCGACGGGCGGAGCTGGAAGCCCGACGACGAACGGCTGGCGCTCGCCGCGAAGTACACGGTCGACGCCGTGGCCCTGGACGGCGCCGGCCGCCGCTCCTCCCGCCGCACCACGTTCACCACATACGTCCCCGAGGAACGCTTCATCGGCTACGTCGCCCCGGAACACCGCTCCGTCGTCGGCACCGGGATGATCGTCTCCCTGGCGTTCAACCGTGAGATCGTCCACCGCGCGGCGGTCGAACGGGCCGTCCGGGTCACCTCCCGCCCGGCCGTCGACATCCGCCCGCACTGGTTCGGCAAGGACCGGCTCGACTTCCGGCCCGAGAAGTACTGGCGGCCCGGCACCGAGGTCACCGTCGAGCTGGGCCTGCGGGACGTCGAGGGCGCGCCCGGCGTGTACGGACTCCAGCACCGCACGTTCTCCTTCACCGTCGGCCGCAGCCAGATCTCGGTGGTCGACGCGGGCCGGCACACCATGAAGGTGAGCCGGGACGGTGAGGAACTCGCCACGGTGCCGATCACGGCCGGGGCGCCGAAGACCCCCACGTACAACGGGAAAATGGTGATCACCGAGATGCTCGAGGTCACCCGGATGAACGGCGCGACCGTCGGCTTCACCGACGCCGACGGCAAGGGCGAGTACGACATCCCCGACGTCCCGCACGCCATCCGTCTGACCGAATCCGGCACCTTCCTGCACGGCAACTACTGGGCCGAGGAGGACATCTTCGGCGACACCAACGTCAGCCACGGGTGCGTGGGACTGCACGACGTGAAGGGCGGTGGCGCGGACACCCCGGCGGGCTGGTTCTTCGACCGCAGCCTCATCGGTGACGTCGTCGAGGTGGTCAACAGCAAGGACACGACGGTCGCCCCCGACAACGGCCTCGGCGGCTGGAACATGGACTGGAGGGAGTGGACGAAGGGCAGCGCCGTGAAGTGATCCCTCGCAGTGTCCTCTCGAGGCGACCCCGCGCAGTGTCTCCTCGAGGCGACTCCTCGTAGTGCCCCCGCGCGGACCGCCGGGAGGGCGCCTCGGTTGTACGCCGCAGGCCAATGAAGTTGGAACGGAACGGTGACAGACCTGCCGCGTCCAACGCCCCTGGCCTGTGGTTACTATGCGCCGAAGCGCGCGAGGGGCGCGCGGGGGCGCGGGTCCGGCCAGGCCCGCCGAGGGGAGAAACAAGTGAACGTGGGGCCGATTCCGGGGGCGTGGGTTGACGCGCGGAGGCATGGTGGCAGGAAGCTGGCGGCGCTGGCACTCGGAGTGATGCTGGCGGTCACCGCGTGCGGCGGCGGGGGGACGGGCCCGGGTTCCGGGGCGGCCGAGGGCAAGGGCAAGGACTCCACCGCGGCGCAGAGCAAGCAGTCCGAGGCGGTCATCGGCATAGCGCCCGAGGACGGCGCCGAGTCCGTGAAGACCAGCGGTGCGCTGAAGGTCGACGCGACCAAGGGGAAGCTGACCGAGGTCGTCGTCAAGGCCCCGGACGGCAGGAAGGTCGACGGGGAGATATCCGGTGACGGCGCCAGTTGGACGCCGTCGACCCACCTGGCCGCCGCCACCAGGTACACGGTGCACGCGGTCGCCAAGGATTCCGCCGGCCGCACCGCCGCCGAGGACTCCAGCTTCACCACCCTGACGCCGAAGAACACCTTCGTCGGCACCTTCACGCCCGAGGACGGCTCCAAGGTCGGCGTCGGCATGCCGTTCTCGCTCCGTTTCACCCGGGGCATCACCAACCCGGACGAGGTCAAGAAGGCCGTCCGCATCACGACCGAACCGCCCGTCGAGGTCGAGGGCCACTGGTTCGGCAACGACCGGCTCGACTTCCGGCCCGAGAAGTACTGGAAGGCCGGCACCAAGGTCACCGTCGATCTCGACCTCGACGGCGTCGAGGGCCGCCCCGGTGTCTACGGCGAGCAGTCCAAGACCGTCTCCTTCACCATCGGCCGCAGCCAGGTCTCCGTCGTCGACGCCAAGAAGCACACCATGAAGGTCGAGCGGGACGGCAAGGTCATCAAGACCATCCCGATCACCGCCGGCGCCCCCGGCACCGAGACCTGGAACGGCAAGATGGTCGTCAGCGAGCGGCTCAAGGTCACCCGGATGAACGGCGCGACCGTCGGCTTCACCGACGCCGACGGCAAGGGCGAGTACGACATCAAGGACGTGCCGCACGCCATGCGTCTGAGCACCTCCGGCACCTTCATCCACGGCAACTACTGGGGCGGCGGCGCCTTCGGCAACTACAACGCCAGCCACGGCTGCATCGGGCTGCGCGACACCCGGGGCGGCTGGGACAAGAAGGCCCCGGGCGCCTGGTTCTACGAGAACACCATGATCGGCGACGTGGTCGTCGTGAAGAACTCCAACGACGCCACCATCGCCCCGGACAACGGCCTCAACGGCTGGAACATGTCCTGGGAGGAGTGGAAGGCGTAGGGCCGGCCCGGTCCGTCACGGCATACGCGGCCCCGGTGCCTGCCAAGGCACCGGGGCCGCTGCCGTCAGCCGGTGTGATCGACCGCACGGGTCCGGTTGCCGTTGGTCACCGTGCTGTGTCTGCCCGGGGGCAACTCCCGGACCCCCGGCCGGATGTGATCGACCGCACCGGTCCGGTTGCCGTTAGTCAACGTTAACCTGCTGGCATGACCGTACATCTCGAAGTCGCCGAGGGCGTCGGCACGCTGCGCCTGGACCGCCCGCCCATGAACGCACTGGACGTCGCCACGCAGGACCGGCTGAAGGAACTCGCCGAGGAGATCACGCGCCGCGAGGACGTACGCGCCGTCGTGATCCACGGTGGGGAGAAGGTGTTCGCGGCGGGCGCGGACATCAAGGAGATGCAGGCCATGGACCACACCGCGATGGTCCTGCGCGCCCGCGCCCTGCAGGACTCCTTCACGGCCGTGGCCCGCATCCCCAAGCCGGTGGTGGCCGCGGTGACCGGTTACGCGCTCGGCGGCGGCTGTGAACTCGCGCTCTGCGCCGACTTCCGCATCGCCGGGGAGAACGCCAAGCTGGGCCAGCCGGAGATCCTGCTCGGGCTGATCCCGGGGGCCGGCGGTACGCAGCGCCTGGCCCGCCTCATCGGCCCGTCGAGGGCGAAGGACCTCATCTTCACGGGCCGTCAGGTGAAGGCCGACGAGGCGCTCGCACTGGGCCTGGTGGACCGCGTGGTCCCCGCCGCCGAGGTCTACGAGCAGGCGCACGCGTGGGCCGCGCGGCTCGCCAAGGGGCCGGCGATCGCGCTGCGCGCGGCCAAGGAGTCGATCGACACCGGTCTGGAGACCGACATCGACACCGGCCTCGCCGTCGAGCGCAACTGGTTCGCGGGCCTGTTCGCCACCGAGGACCGTGAACGGGGGATGCGCAGCTTCGTGGAGGACGGCCCCGGTAAGGCAAAGTTCCTCTGAACCCTCTTCCGGGGGATTGCAATTGACGCGATGTCTGATCCGGGTCCCTCGACGGGGCGGTTTATGGGAGCCTTAACGGGCCCTTAAGTCCGCCGCGTCGAGGGAGCCTGTCGATTGCCGCACAGCGAGCCGTTGCCGCAGGTCGCAGGGGCCGCTGACAGCCCCGAAGTGCCCAAGGCATATGCCGGCGGCCCGGCTCGGAGCGGGGGCGTGCAGGGGGCGCATTCCCCCGGAACGACCCCGGACGCCCCACCGGGCGGCCATGATGGGGCCATGGCGGGGCTGGATGGCATGGAACAGCCGCGGGGAGACGGGCGTGCGACCGCATCGCGCTGGTCGCCGACGGTCGAGGACGAACGCGCCCAGAAGGCGCTGGAGTTGTTCGGCAACCCGACGGAGGCAGAGGTTCCGTTACCGTCCCGCCCCGAGTCCGCCGCCACCGCACGCCGGCTCACCCAGATCGTGCTCCTGCGCCAGTGGGGCCTCACCGCCGCGACCACCGAGGACGCCGTTCTGCTCGTCTCCGAGCTCGTCGGCAACGCGGTACGCCACACCGGTGCCCGCGTCTTCGGCCTCCGGCTGCGCCGCCGCCCCCGCTGGATCCGCGTCGAGGTCCGCGACCCGTCCCGCGGCCTGCCCTGTCTCATGCCGGTCCAGGAGTTGGACGTCAGCGGGCGCGGCCTCTTCCTCGTCGACACCCTCGCCGACCGCTGGGGCGTCGACCTGCTCCCGAGGGGCAAGACGACCTGGTTCGAAATGCGCGTGGCGGACCGCTGACAAGCAGGGCAAGCGGGGAGGGAATAGTCCGCCCGTCCCGGGCGGTTGGTGTCGACCATGGCGGTTCCCGAAGGGAACCGAAGCGGACACCGATCCCCGGAAGGGCGAGGCGAGCGGACATGAAGATCGGCATCATCGGAGCGGGCAACATCGGGGGCAACCTCACACGGCGGCTCACCGCCCTCGGCCACGACGTCTCCGTCGCCAATTCCCGTGGCCCCCACACGCTCAGCGGCCTGGCCGAGGAGACCGGCGCGACCCCGGTACGGGCCGAGGACGCGGCGCGCGGCGCCGAGATCGTCGTCGTCACCGTCCCGCTGAAGGCCGTACCGGACCTGCCGTCCGGCCTGTTCGACGAGGCCGCGGAGGGCGTGGCCGTCATCGACACCGGCAACTACTACCCCCGGCAGCGCGACGGCAGGATCGCGGGCATCGAGGACGAGGGCCTCACGGAGAGCCGCTGGACGGAACGGGAGATCGGCCACCCCGTGATCAAGGCCTTCAACGGCACATATGCCCAGGACATCCTGGACCGCCACCGCCCCGTCGGCGCTTCCGACCGGATGGCCCTGCCCGTAGCCGGTGACGACGAGGCGGCCAAGCGGAAGGTCCGGGCCCTGATCGAGGAGCTCGGCTTCGACACCGTGGACGCGGGCGGCATCGACGACTCCTGGCGCCAGCAGCCCGACACCCCGGTCTACGGCCTGCGCGCGGGCACCGAGTCCGTCACCAAGGCTCTGACCGAGGCCTCCCCGGAACGCAAGCCGGAGTTCCGGGCGTAGGAATCCTCGGCGCTCGCCCGACCTCCACCAGTCGCTGAGGTCCGCCCGGCCACTTCGTCCCGACCGGATGTCCGGGCGCACCACGCCTCCCCCGGACGGTGTTCCCGGCGTCAGCCGTGGCGCCGACCCCTTGGACGAGAGCGTCACGCGTGCGGGGATCAGGCCCCCTCGGTCCACTCCTCGAGCGCCGCCTTGCCGGAGAAGTCGGCGACGTTCTTGTCCAGGGGGTCGTCGGTGTACTGGTGGAAGCGCCACTTCGCCTTGATGCGGGGCTTGCCCGCGGTGACGTAGTCGGCGATCCAGAGGCCGTCACCGGCGTAGGAGGTGGTGTCGACGTTGAGCCAGAAGTGCCTGTTCGCGTACAGGATCACCCTGCTGTGCGGCCGTAGCTCCTTCACCTCGCGGATGAAGCGGTCCTTCTCCGCGTTGCTCGCGCGGGTGCCCTTGCCGGTCGTCTCCCAGTCGACGGCGAGGATGTCGCCCCGCCGCTCGGGGGCCTCGGAGACGAAGTGCTCCGCCTGTGCGGTCAGGTTGCCCGGCCACAGGAAGTGGTAGAAGCCGACGACCAGTCCGGCCTCGCGGGCGTTCTCCGTCTGGGCGGAGAGTCTGGGGCTGACATAGGAACGGCCTTCCGTCGCCTTGATGAAGACGAAGGAGAGGCCGTCGGTGTCGAACGACGAGGACTGGTACGAACTCACATCGATGCCGCGCAACATGAGGCTCCCTGCGGTGCTGGGGGGAAGGGAGTCGAATGGCTCACTGCCCTCACGGTGGCATGGGAGCCCCGCCTAAGTGGTGGAAACGTCAACTTCTCCCCGTAAGGAGTGACGGAGGACCGCGACTCCCGCCCCGCCGGCAGACCTGCCCCCAGGGCCCTGGGCCGGTCTCAGCCGTCGCACCAGCCGTGGGTCTTGCCGAACTGCAGCAGTCCGCGGCGCGCCTGGAGGATCTGCTCGCCGGTCAGCGTGGGCGCGGCGGAGAGCAGGACCTCCGTGACCTCCTGGAGGTACTCCTCGGCGGTGAGCACGTCGCACAGCGAGTCGTCGCCGTCCGGATGCCTGCCCACGGCGGAGGACACCCCTCCGGCTCCCTGGGCCAGCCGTACACCCGAGGCCTTGAGACCCCGGTCGCCCTCCTCGATCTCGAACTCCACGGCGATCCCGGGACGCAACTGGTGCTCCGGGATCCGTACGTCGTTGACGTGGAGGAAGACGTCCTCCCCGCCGTGCTCGGGAGCGATGAACCCGTAACCCCGTACGGCGTCGAACCGCACCACACGACCAGCAACCATGATTCCAACCCCCAGCAGAACACCGGACCCCGTACCCGAGTCCCCTGTCCGGACCCCATGACCGGACCGGAGTCCCAGCAGACAAGGGTACGCCGCCGCCCGGTCTGCCGTCAGCTCTCGACGGATCGGCACACCCGTCGAGAGCGAAGAGAAGCGGTACGCCGGACAGGCGGCGGCCGAACAGGCGAACCTGAGGCCTCGCCCGCCTTGACCGGCTGACCGGAACCTCCTGCGCAGCGGGGGAGCCCGGCGGGCGGTGGTCCGGTGGCGTCCGCCCCCTGGGGAACCGCTTCCCGCAGGCCGCCGTGCGACGGCACCCCTGCGCGAGCAAGATCATGGCAAGGCGGGACCACGTCCGTGCATGTGCCGAATGGAGGCGTCCTTGAAAACAGCCCTGGGCCTGGCCCTGGCCACCGTTCTGTCCACCGGGGCCGTATGGGCCACGGCATCAGTCCCGGCTGCGTCGGCCGCGGCCGAACCACCGCGGTACGTCGCACTCGGCGATTCCTACGCGGCCGCACCGCTGGTGCCGCCCGCCGACCCGGCCGACCTGGCGTGCCTGCGCTCCCTGGCCGACTATCCCCACATCGCGGCCGAGGCCCTCGGCGCGAAGCTCACCGACGTCAGCTGCTCCGGCGCCACCAGCGACCATCTGAGCACCGCCCAGCACCCGAGGACCGCGCCCCAGTACGACGCACTCACGCCCGACACCGACCTCGTCAGCGTCACCATCGGCGGCAACGACGCCGGCCTCTTCAACGAGGTGCTGGGCTGCGTCAACATCCTGCCCCAGCCTTACGGCACCAGCTGCGCGGAAGAGAACACCGCCGGCGGCACCGACAAGGTCAGGGCCCGCATCGACGCCTGGGCACCGGCCTTCGCCGCCGTCCTGGACGACATCGCCCGGCGGGCACCGCACGCCGAGGTCTTCGTCGTCGGCTACGGCACCTACTTCCGCACCGACGGCTGCCACCCCGCCCAGCCCTTCTGGAAGCAGGACGCCAACCACCTCCAGGGCGCGATCAACCACCTCAACACCGTACTGAGGCAGGCGGCCGAAGAGCACGGCGCCGCCTTCGTCGACACCCACACCCCGAGCATCGGGCACGACATCTGCGCCGCCCCCGACGACCGCTACATCGAGGGCCTGGTCCCCACCCGTGCGGCCGCGCCGCTGCATCCCAACGCCTCAGGCGCCCGGGCCGTCGGCGAGGCCCTCGCCGCGGCCGTCCGCGCGACGTAGGCGCCGTCCCGCGGCCTTCGGGTCAGGGCCTGTCCCCTCAGCACTCGATGATGTTGACCGCCAGCCCGCCCCGGGCCGTCTCCTTGTACTTGACGGACATGTCCGCGCCGGTCTCCTTCATCGTCTTGATGACCTTGTCGAGGGACACCTTGTGCGAGCCGTCGCCGCGCAGGGCCATGCGCGCGGCGGTGACCGCCTTCACCGCAGCCATGCCGTTGCGCTCGATGCACGGGATCTGGACGAGGCCGCCGACCGGGTCGCAGGTCAGGCCGAGGTTGTGCTCCATGCCGATCTCCGCGGCGTTCTCGACCTGTTCCGGCGAGCCGCCCATCACCTCGGCGAGGGCGCCCGCCGCCATCGAGCAGGCGGAGCCGACCTCCCCCTGGCAGCCGACCTCGGCGCCGGAGATGGAGGCGTTCTCCTTGAAGAGCATGCCGATCGCGCCGGCCGCGAGCAGGAAACGGACCACACCCTCCTCGTCGGCACCGGGGACGAAGTTCATGTAGTAGTGCAGGACGGCGGGGATGATGCCGGCCGCGCCGTTGGTCGGGGCGGTGACGACGCGGCCGCCGGCGGCGTTCTCCTCGTTCACGGCCATGGCGTAGAGCGTGATCCACTCCATGGCGAGGGCCTTCGGGTCGCCCTCGGAACGCAGCTTGCGCGCCGTGTTCGCGGCGCGGCGGCGCACCTTCAGCCCGCCCGGCAGGATGCCCTCGCGGGACATGCCGCGCGCCACGCACGCCTGCATCACCCGCCAGATCTCCAGCAGGTCCCGGCGGACCTCCTCCTCGGTCCGCCAGGAGCACTCGTTCTCCAGCATCAGCGCGGAGATGGACAGCCCCGTCTCCCGGGTCAGGCGCAGCAGCTCGTCGCCGGTGCGGAAGGGGTACTTCAGGACCGTGTCGTTGAGCTTGATGCGGTCCGCGCCCACCGCCTCCTCGTCGACGACGAAGCCGCCGCCCACCGAGTAGTACGTCTTCGACAGCACCTCGGCGCCGGACGCGTCGAAGGACCGGAGGATCATGCCGTTCGCGTGGTAGGGGAGTGCCTTGCGGCGGTGCAGCACCAGGTCGTCGTCGAAGGAGAACGCGATCTCGTGGTCGTCGAGCAGCCGCAGGCGGCCCGATTCCCTGATCTTCTCCACCCGCTCGTCGGCCGTCTCCACGTCCACCGTGCGGGGCGAGTCGCCCTCCAGGCCGAGCAGCACCGCCTTGGGGGTGCCGTGGCCGTGGCCGGTGGCGCCCAGCGAGCCGTACAGCTCCGCCCGGACCGAGGCGACCGAGTCCAGCAGGCCCTCGTTGTCCAGCCGCCGGGCGAACATGCGGGCGGCCCGCATCGGGCCGACCGTGTGCGAGCTGGACGGGCCGATGCCGATCGAGAAGAGGTCGAAGACCGAGAGGGCCACGGGAGGACTCCTAGGGGTTCGGCGGACGGCGCTGTCCGCCGGGGAAGGGCCGGGAAGGGAGATCCGGCGCTGGATGCGTGCGGTGCATGGTGCGGGGCACCGTGCTCACCGGTCCAGTGTGCGCGATGCCCCGCCCGTACGAACAAAAGCGTACGAAATTGCGAAAAATGCGAAACTACTTCAGACCCGGGTACAGCGGGTACTTCTCGGCGAGCGCCGTCACCCGGGCCCGGAGCGCGTCGACGTCGTAAGACGGCTTGAGCGTCTCGGCGATCACGTCCGCCACCTCGGCGAAGTCCTCGGCCGTGAAGCCGCGGGTGGCCAGGGCGGGCGTGCCGATCCGCAGACCCGAGGTGACCATCGGCGGGCGCGGGTCGTTCGGGATCGCGTTGCGGTTGACGGTGATGCCGACCTCGTGGAGACGGTCCTCGGCCTGCTGCCCGTCCAGCTCGGAGTCGCGCAGGTCGACCAGGACCAGGTGCACGTCCGTGCCGCCGGACAGCACGTCCACGCCCACGGCCTTGACGTCGTCCTTGACCAGGCGCTCGGCCAGGATGCGGGCACCCTCCAGGGTGCGGCGCTGCCGGTCCTTGAAGTCCTCGGACGCGGCGACCTTGAAGGCGACCGCCTTGGCCGCGATCACGTGCTCCAGCGGGCCGCCCTGCTGGCCGGGGAAGACCGCGGAATTGATCTTCTTGGCCAGTTCGGCCGTGGAGAGGATCACACCGCCGCGCGGACCGCCGAGCGTCTTGTGCGTGGTCGTGGTGACGACGTGGGCGTGCGGGACCGGGTTCGGGTGCAGGCCCGCCGCGACCAGACCGGCGAAGTGCGCCATGTCGACCATGAGGTACGCGCCGACCTCGTCCGCGATCCGGCGGAACGCGGCGAAGTCCAGCTGACGCGGGTACGCCGACCAGCCGGCGACGATCAGCTTCGGCTTGCTCTCCTTGGCCAGCCGCTCGACCTCGGCCATGTCGACGACTCCGGTGTCGTCCACGTGGTACGCGACCACGTGGTAGAGCTTGCCGGAGAAGTTGATCTTCATGCCGTGGGTCAGGTGCCCGCCGTGCGCGAGGTTCAGGCCCATGATCGTGTCGCCGGGCTTGAGCAGCGCGAACATCGCGGCGGCGTTGGCCTGCGCACCCGAGTGCGGCTGCACGTTGGCGTGCTCGGCGCCGAAGAGTTCCTTGACCCGGTCGATGGCGATCTGCTCGATCACGTCGACGTGCTCGCAGCCGCCGTAGTAGCGGCGGCCGGGGTAGCCCTCGGCGTACTTGTTGGTGAGGACCGTGCCCTGGGCCTCCATGACCGCGACCGGGGCGAAGTTCTCCGAGGCGATCATCTCGAGGGTGGACTGCTGACGGTGCAGCTCGGCGTCGACCGCCGCCGCGACGGCCGGGTCGAGCTCGTGCAGCGGGGTGTTCAGAAGCGACATGGGGTTACGTCCTCCTCAGCCCTGGACGAAGGCGTCGTACTCGGCGGCCGAGAGCAGGTCGGCCGGCTCGTCGCTCACCCGCACCTTGAACAGCCAGCCGCCCTCGAAGGGGGCCGAGTTCACCAGCGACGGGTCGTTCACCACGTCCTCGTTGACCTCGGTGACCTCGCCGGTGACCGGGCAGTACAGGTCGCTGACCGACTTGGTCGACTCCAGCTCGCCGCAGGTCTCACCCGCGGTCACGGTGTCGCCGACCCCGGGGAGCTGGACGAACACGATGTCGCCGAGCGCGTTGGCCGCGTGCTCCGTGATGCCGATCGTCGACACGCCGTCCTCGGCGGCCGTCAGCCACTCGTGTTCCTTGCTGTAACGCAGCTGCTGGGGGGTGCTCATGATCTGGATCCTCCTGTGTGCGAGGGACCGCCGGGATCGACGGCGACGAAAGGGAGTGAAGGGGGTGAAGGGAGTGAAGGGGGGTGAAGGGGGGGTGAAGGGGGTGGGAGGTTACGGGACCGGCCGATGCGGCTGTGTACGCGACCCACGTCCTACGACGGTGTCACTTCTGCCGCTGGTAGAACGGCAGCGCCACGACCTCGTACGGCTCGTGGCTGCCACGGATGTCCACGCCCACGCCCGGGGTACCCGGCGCGGAGTGCGCCACGTCGACGTACGCCATCGCGATCGGCTTGCCCAGCGTCGGTGCGGGCGCGCCGGAGGTGACCTCGCCGATCACCTCGCCGCCGGCCACCACCGGGTACCCGGCGCGCGGGATCCGGCGACCCTCGGCGACCAGACCCACCAGAGCGCGGGGCGGGGTCCGCTCGGCGCGGGCGGCGGCCTCGGTCAGGGCGGCACGGCCCACGAAGTCGCCCTCCTTCTCGAACTTCACGACCCGGCCGAACCCGGCGTCGAACGGCGTCAGCGAGGCGTTCAGCTCATTGCCGTACAGCGGCATGCCGGCCTCCAGGCGCAGCGTGTCCCGGCAGGCCAGCCCGCACGGGGCCAGCCCCACGCCCTCGCCCGCCCTGGTCAGCGCCTGCCACACCTCGACCGCGTGCTCCGGCGCGACGAACAGCTCGAAGCCGTCCTCGCCGGTGTAGCCGGTACGGGCGATGAGCGCGGGGACGCCGGCGACCGCGCCGGGCAGGCCGGCGTAGTACTTCAGGCCGTCCAGGTCGGCGTCGGTCAAGGTCTTGAGGATGCCGGCGGCCTCGGGGCCCTGCACCGCGATCAGCGCGTACGCGTCGCGGTCGTCGCGGACCTCGGCGTCGAAGCCCGCCGACCGCTCCACGAGGGCGTCCAGCACCACCTGGGCGTTGGAGGCGTTGGCGACGACCAGGTACTCGGGGGCCTCGGCCTCACCGAGCCGGTAGACGATCAGGTCGTCCAGGATGCCGCCGTCCTCGCCGCAGATCATGGTGTAGCGGGCGCGGCCGGGCTTGACGGTCCCGATGTTGCCGATCAGGGCGTAGTCCAGGAACCGCGCCGCCTGCGGGCCGGTGACGGTGATCTCGCCCATGTGCGAGAGGTCGAAGAGGCCCGCCTTCGTGCGCACGGCGTTGTGCTCGTCGCGCTCGGAGCCGTAGCGCAGGGGCATGTCCCAGCCGGCGAAGTCGGTCATCGTGGCGCCGAGCGAACGATGCAGGGCGTCGAGCGCTGTCCGGCGAAGTTCGGTACTGCTCATCGGTCGGTCTCCCAGGGCGATGGGGTCCCCGCCGGCCGGGGCCGAGCACGGGGAGGGTGAGGACGTTCCTCCCCATCTGTCATCGGAACCTGAGAGGTTCGCCATGACCGTCCGCGCAGGGGACGTCACGGCTTGCACCTTGGGTGGAGCCGCCGGGAACTCGCACGGCGGCCCGCTTTTCAGATGTGCCTGGCCCGCGCGGTAACGGTGCCTGAGAGATTCAAGGGAGGTACTTGCTCCTTCGGCGCCCCGGCGAAACGTGCCAGGGACTCTCCCGCGCGGATTCAAACGGCCGGTATGCAGTTGGCGCGCTCATCATTGCACGCATCGCGAGGCTTCGGCAGGGGGACCTTTCTCTCGTACGCACAGGGTGTTCAAGCCTGTACGGACGGCTGTGACAGGTCTGTGTCGGGAAACGGACGGAATGAAGAGGCTCCGCCGTTACCTTCTCTTTACACTCGGCGGGGACGGTGCTCAGGCGCCTGCCCCAGGGGAGGACTCACGGTGAACAGGACCACGGCGTACGCCACCACGGGTGTCGCGCCGCCCGGGCAGCAGGCCCCCTCGGCCGGGGAGGCCCGCGGCGCGCTGCCGGCGCCCGTCGTCCGCGACCTGCGCGAGTGCGCCGGCCGCAGTCCGCACGCCCTGCTCTTCGGCCCCCGCGACCTCGTCGTGGTCACCGGACTGCCCGGCAGCGGGAAATCCACGCTGATGCGGCGCGCGGTGCGCGGTACCCGGATCGACTCCCAGGACACCCGCGACCGCTGGGACCGCCGCATGCCGCGCCTCCTGCCGTACGCGGTGTACCGGCCCCTGGTCCGCCTCGACCACTACGCCGGGCTGAGCCGTGCCCTGCGCACCGGCGAGGGGGTCGTCGTGCACGACTGCGGTACCCACGCCTGGGTGCGCCGCTGGCTGGCCCGCGAGGCCCGCCGCCGGGGTGCGGGGCTGCATCTGCTGCTGCTCGACGTCCTCCCGGAGCAGGCGCTGGACGGTCAGCGTGAGCGCGGCCGCGGCGTCTCCCGGTACGCCTTCCTGCGGCACCGCACCGCCGTCGACCGGCTGCTGCGGTCCGTGGAGCGCGGCGCCCCGCCCGCGGGCTGCGGCTCGGCGATCCTGGTCGACCGGGACGCGGCGAACGCGCTGCGCCGCATCGACTTCACGGGCTGACGGCCGCACGGCTGACGGCCCCGGCGCGGCAGCGGTTAGCCTTTTCAGCCACAGCAGTGGTTCCAGGCAGGCGGTAGGCAGATGGACTTCCCGGCGGGCTTCTCCGCGGACTTCCCGGCACAGACTCACCCCCATCCGCACGGAGGATGGCCCGGCAATGAGTTGGAGGAGGTGCTCTCCGCCTCCCTCGGCGTCCCCTCGGCGGACGGCCGGATCATCGAGGTGCTGGGCAGGAGCTTCGTCTGGGTTCCGCTGCCGAACGGCGGCGGCCCGCACAGCGGCCCGCTGGACCTGCCCACCCTGGAGATCGAGGGACAGGCGTACGTCCCGGTCTTCAGCTCCGAGGAACAGTTCCGCCAGGTGGTCGGCTCCCACATGTCGTTCACCGTCGCGCCCGCGGTGGAGTTCGCGCGGGGTCTGCCGCCGCAGGCCGGGATCGCGGTGAACCCCGGCGGCGTGGTCGGCGTCCCGCTGCCGCCGCCCGCCGTGGCCGAACTGTGCCGGGCCGGACGCGGCCCGCTGGACGGTCCGGAGGGCGGCGGCCGGGTCAAGCTGTTCGAGCCCGACTGGCAGGACGATCCGGTGGACTTCCTCGCCGCCGCGGGCGCGGAGTTCGAGGCGATCGGTGTCGTCAGCACCGCCCGCCGCTGCCTCGCCGAGATCGAGACCGAGGACCCGGTGCTGTTCGTCGGGGTCGAACTGTCCCAGTGGGAGGGGGATCTGCGGACCCTGCCCGGTGACGCCCTGGGCCGCGCGCTGGGCCTCCGGCCGGTGAAGTGGCCCGTCAACCTGGTCCTCCTGGACGTGGCCCAGGACCCGGTCGGCCAGTGGATGCGCGACCGCGTCCGCCCCTTCTACCAGCGCGAGGGCTGATCCGCCCGGCGGAGCGAGTGGGAGGCCGTCCGTCCGTCGGCTCGCCGGTGCCCGGCGGACGGGCGGAGCCCCCGGGCCGCGGGCGGCTTAAG
This sequence comes from Streptomyces sp. TE5632, assembly GCF_054061295.1. Taxonomy (NCBI): domain Bacteria; kingdom Bacillati; phylum Actinomycetota; class Actinomycetes; order Kitasatosporales; family Streptomycetaceae; genus Streptomyces; species Streptomyces sp. TE5632. The sequence goes on from NZ_JBSSEA010000003.1 coordinate 4,021,450, forward strand.
CTAGGTTCGTTGGCTGGGGCGAGGGTGTTGTACGGAGGGGCGATACAAAGTGAGCGCTGGCACCGCGGCGGCCGGGCAGGTCGAGCACATGCTGCGCCAGGTGACCCCCGGGCGTTACGACGCCTATGAGGCGTTGCTTCGCGCGCTCGCGACCCCCTCCTCGGGTCATGTCTGGATGCTGCTGTGGCACGGTCAGGCCGGCTCCCCGGACGCCCAGTACGGGAACATGGAGGTAGACGGCTTCGGCTACGCGCCCTGCGTGACCTCCGCCCAGGAGCTGTCCGCCAGTGGCTGGAACCGGTCTTACGAGGTCGTCGACGGCCTTGAGGCCGCCCGCGCCCTCTACCCCGACCGCTACGGCCTCTGGCTCAACCCGCACGCCCCCGGTGGCGGCCTCGGCATCCCGTGGCTCGATCTGCGCCGGCTCGCCACCGGCCTCGACCGGCAGCCCGCCGGACCCCTGCGGCTGTCCGAACCCGCCATCGAGATCCCCCAGTTCTACGCCCTGCTCACGCAGAACGCGCACCGTACGCCCGCCGTGCGCGCGTTGCGCCGCGCCTGGGTGCAGCCGGCGCTGGGCGCGCCGTATCTCGCCATCGGACTCGACGTCTACGACACCTCGCCGCCGGCCGTCGACGCGGTGCGCGCGATGATGCAGCAGTCCCTCAGTGCCGTCCCGGACGGGCTCCCGGTGTCGACCGTCGCGATGACCGACGAGCACGACCCGGTCGCCATGTGGCTGCGGGCCAACGCCCGCCCGTTCTACGACCGTGAGGCCCACGGGGCCGTTCCGCCGCCCGTCGCCGGCTCCGGCTACCCGCCCGCGCACCAGCGCTGACCGGGCCGTATCCACGAGAGGCCGGGACGGCGGGGCCGTCGTGCCCGCCGTTACTGACTCAGCGTGACGGTGTCCAGATGGTGGACACCGGTGCCGACGGTGAATGTCCTTGCCGTCGACGAGACTGATGTCACGTCAGTTTTTGGGTCATGTGCGCTCAGCTATGGCCGATTGACCGCCTGTCACCTGCGGTTTCACTCGTTCTTCACGCCGTCCGGCGCTTCCCGAGCGGCCGTTGGGGACGCGTCGGATGTCTCGAGATGGTCACTTCCGGGCGGAGGGGCGCCTGAAGCGTCCCTTATGTCGACCGTTCAGATCTCAGGTAGGTATCACCGGTATCCGGACTGTTCTCGACTCGCTGTGAACATCTGTAGTGTTCGGCCGGTCAAGATGCATCCACATAGCGGACCCGGAGTGGCCCCAATATGCGCATAACCAAGTCCCGAGCGGCTCGGGCGATCACGGCCGCGGTGGCGGTCGCTCTGATCGCCACGGGCTGCTCCAGCGACCGGGACAGTGACAACAAGAGCGACGGCAGGAAGGACACCTTCGTCTTCGCCGGCGCCGGTGATCCAGGCTCCCTGGACCCTTCCCTCGCGAGCGACGGTGAAACCTTCCGTGTGACGCGGCAGGCGTTCGAGGCTCTCATCGAGCACGAGTCCGGCGGCAGCGAGATGGTCGGCGGTCTCGCCGAGGACTGGTCCAGCAACGACAAGGGCACCGTCTGGACCTTCAACCTCCGCAAGAACGTGAAGTTCCACGACGGCGAGGCGTTCAACGCCGCGGCCGTCTGCGCCAACTACGACCACTGGTTCAACTGGACGGGCACCTACCAGTCCAGCGCGGTCTCCTACTACTGGCAGACCATCATGGGCGGGTTCGCGAAGAACGAGGACAAGGAAACGCCCAAGGCGAACTACAAGTCCTGCACCGCGAAGGACGAGAACACCGCCGTCATCGAGGTCAAGGAGCCCTCCGCCAACCTCCCCGGCGGCTTCTCCCTCAACGCCCTGGCGATCCACTCGCCGAAGGCGATCGAGGAGTACAAGAAGCAGGACGCCTCCGCCAAGGGCGACGCCATCACGTACCCCAAGTACAGCCAGGAGGCCGGCACGGTCGCCGGTACCGGCCCGTACAAGATCACGAAGTGGAACAAGGGCAACAAGGAAGTCTCCCTCGAGCGCTTCGACGACTACTGGGGCGAGAAGGCGAAGATCAAGAACCTGGTCTTCCGCACGATCTCCGACGAGCAGACGCGCCGCCAGGCGCTCCAGGCCGGTGACATCGACGGCTACGACCTCGTCGCTCCGGCCGACGTCAAGACCCTCGAGAAGCAGGGTTACGTCGTCCCGACCCGTGGCGTCTTCAACCTCTTCTACGTGGGCATGAGCCAGGAGGCCAACCCCGCGCTGAAGAAGAAGGAAGTCCGCCAGGCCATCGCGCACTCGATCGACCGCGAGAACCTGGTCAAGACCCAGCTGCCCGAGGGCGGCAAGGTCGCCGACCAGTTCATGCCCGACACGATCGAGGGCTACTCCAAGGACGTCAAGCAGTACCCGTACGACCCGGCCGAGGCCAAGAAGCTCCTCAAGAAGGCCGGCCAGGAGAAGCTCAAGGTCGACTTCTGCTACCCGACCGAGGTCACCCGCCCGTACATGCCTGCCCCGCAGGACCTGTTCGAGCTGATGAAGGACGACCTGGAGAAGTCCGGCATCACCGTCACGCCGAAGGCCATGAAGTGGGCCCCGGACTACCTGGACGCCACCGAGTCGGGCTCCTGCGACCTGCACATGCTCGGCTGGACCGGTGACTTCAACGACGGCTTCAACTTCATCGGCACTTGGTTCTCCGGGTACGACAAGCAGTGGGGCTTCAAGGACAAGAAGGTCTTCGACGCCGTGAACGCCGGCTCGAAGCTCGGCAAGCACGACGAGCGCGTCGCCGCGTACAAGAAGGCCAACGAGGTCGTCATGGAGTACCTGCCGGGTGTCCCGGTCTCGTCCTCCCCGCCGGCCATCGCCTTCGGCAAGAACGTGAACCCGCCGAACGTCTCCCCGCTGACGCAGGAAGTCTTCTCCGAGGCCTCCTTCAAGTAAGCGAGCGATCGGCAGGAAACGAAGAAACGAAAAACGGGGGGTCCGCCCGGCCGTCGGAAATCGGCGGCCGGGCGGGTCCATTCATGTAAGACATCACGCAAGAAAGGGGCATGCGGGGTGCTGCGTCTCGTCGTACGAAGACTGCTCCAGCTCATACCCACGCTGCTCGGTCTGTCGGTACTGCTCTTCCTGTGGCTCGACCGGCTGCCCGGCGGACCCGCCTCAGCGATCCTGGGGGAAAAGGCCACCGAGGCCGAAGTAATCCGCATCAACCGTGCGCTCGGGCTTGACCAGCCCGTCTACGTCCAGTATTGGCGCTTCCTCAAGCGCATCACCGAACTCGACCTGGGCACCTCCACCCAGACCGGACAGCCGGTGTGGGACGAGTTCGTCCTGCGCTTCCCCGCGACCGTGGAGCTGTCCCTCCTCGCGATCCTCATCGCCGTGGCCGTCGGTATCCCGCTCGGTTACTTCGCCGCCCGCAACCGCGGCGGCTGGCTCGACGTCACCGCGGTCTCCGGCTCGCTCGTCGGCATCTGCATTCCGGTCTTCTTCCTCGCCCTGATCCTCAAGAGCGTCTTCGCCGTCGAGCTCGGGCTCTTCCCCGTCTCCGGACGCCAGGAAACCGGCATCGACGCCACGAACGTGACCGGTTTCGCCGTTCTGGACGGTATCCTCACCGGGGAGTTCGACGCCGCCGGGGATGCGTTCCATCACCTGGTCCTGCCCGCCGTCGCCCTGTCCTCCATCCCGCTCGCGGTCATCGTGCGCATGACCCGCGCCAGCGTCCTCGAGGTGCAGGACGAGGACTACGTCCGCACCGCCGAGGCCAAGGGCCTCAAGCGGAACGTCGTCCGCGGCCGGCACGTGCTGCGCAACGCGATGCTCCCCGTGGTGACCGCGGTCGGCCTCCTCACGGGCTCCCTGCTGTCCGGTGCGGTCCTGACCGAATCCGTGTTCGACTTCGGTGGCATCGGCTCCTTCATCCGGACCGCGATCGACGGCCGCGACTACCCCGTGCTCGTCGGGTTCATCATGTTCATCGCGATGGTGTACGTCCTGATCAACCTGCTGGTGGACGTGGCGTACAGCCTCATCGACCCGAGAGTGCGGGTGCACTAGCGTGAGCGTCGCCACCAAGACCGAGAAGATCCAGCGCCTCGCGGAACTGACCGCGACCAAGGAGACCAGCACCGGCGCCAGCCTGTGGCGGGAAGCCTTCAGCCGTCTCCGGCGCAGCAAGATGGCGATCATCGGCGCGGCCGTCATCGCCCTGTTCGTCCTCGTCGCGATCGTCGGGCCCTACCTCACCCCGTACGCCCCGACCGCCCAGACCTGGCGGGGCGAGGTCTTCCCCAACCGGGGTGAGTTCGTCGGACCGCGTGGCGAGAACTGGTTCGGAATCGACCACCTCGGCCGGGACTTGTTCTCCCGCATGCTGGTCGGCGCCCGCCAGACGCTGCTCGTCGGCGTCGTCGCCACGCTCATCGGCCTGATCATCGGCTTCCTGATCGGTGGCTTCTCCGGAGCCGCCGCCACCCTCGGCGGCGACACCGGAAGGCGCATCGACTCCGTCATCATGCGCTTCATCGACATGATGCTGGCGATGCCCTCGCTGCTGCTGGCCGTGTCCATCGCGGCCGTCATGGGCCAGTCGCTGACCACCGTGATGATCGCCGTGGGTGTCGTCCAGATCCCGGTGTTCGCCCGGCTGCTGCGCGGCTCCATGCTGGCGCAGGGCGGCGCGGACTACGTGCTCGCGGCCAAGTCCCTCGGTGTGCGCAAGCGGCGCATCGTGGTCTCGCAGATCATCCCCAACTCGCTCAGCCCGGTGATCGTGCAGGCCACGCTCTCCCTGGCCACCGCGATCATCGAGGCGGCCGCCCTGTCCTACCTGGGCCTCGGCAACCCCGACCCGGCCATTCCGGAGTGGGGCGTCATGCTCGCCCAGGCGCAGCGCTTCTTCGACAACGCGCCGATGATGGCGGTCTACCCCGCCGTCGGCATCATCATCACCGCCCTCGGCTTCACCCTCCTCGGCGAGGCCATGCGGGAAGCCCTCGACCCGAAGCTGAGGGGCTGAACCACCATGTCTCTGCTCACTGTCGACGAACTGACCGTCACCTTCGGCGGCCGCGGCCGCAAGGAGTCCCGAGCGGTCGACGGCGTCTCCTTCGAGGTCGACCAGGGCCAGGTCGTGGGCCTGGTCGGTGAGTCCGGCTGCGGAAAGTCCGTCACCTCCCTGGCCCTGATGGGCCTGCTCCCCACCAAGGGCCTCACCATCGGCGGCCGCGCCGAATTCGACGGCACGGACCTGTTCACCATGAACCCGTCCGCCCGTCGCGACCTGCGCGGCAGCGACATGGCGATGATCTTCCAGGACCCGCTGTCCTCGCTCAACCCGGTCGTACCGGTCGGCGTGCAGGTCACCGAGATCCTGGAACGCCACCGCGGGATGAAGGGCGAGGCCGCCCGCAAGGAGGCCGCCCACCTGCTGGACCGGGTCGGCATCCCCGACCCGACCCGGCGGCTCAAGGAGTACCCGCACCAGCTCTCCGGCGGTATGCGCCAGCGCGCGCTGATCGCCATGGCGGTGGCCTGCGCCCCGCGCATGCTCATCGCCGACGAGCCCACCACGGCCCTCGACGTGACCATCCAGGCGCAGATCCTGGAACTGCTCAAGGAACTCGTGGACCAGGAGGGCACCGCCCTGCTGATGATCACCCACGACCTCGGTGTGGTCGCCGGGCTCTGCGACCAGGTCAACGTGCTCTACGCGGGCAAGGTCGTGGAGTCCGCCGGGCGCCGCGAGCTGTTCGCCCACCCCACCCACCCCTACACGCACGGACTGCTGGGCTCCATCCCGCGCCTGGACGCTCCCCGGGGCGAGTCCCTCAAGCCCATCCGCGGCTCCATCAACGACCGCGTCGCCTGGGCCGACGGCTGTGCCTTCGCGCCGCGCTGCGACCGGTACGAGATGGGCTGCCTGACCGGCACCCCGCAGCTCGCCGAGCCCCGCACCGCCGGTCACCAGGCGCGGTGCGTCAACCCCGTGCTCGACGACGCGAAGGCCGAGGAGGTCCCCGCATGAGCCTGCTCGAACTGGACGGCGTCAAGGTCCACTTCCCCATCAAGAAGGGCGTGCTGTTCGACCGCACGGTCGGCCACGTCTACGCCGTGGACGGGGTGTCCCTGAAGGTCGAGGCCGGCGAGACCTACGGTCTGGTCGGCGAGTCCGGCTGCGGCAAGACCACCCTCGGGCGGTCGGTGCTGCGCCTGGTGGACATCACCGAGGGGTCGGTCGTCCTCGACGGCACCGACCTGGCGAAGCTGCCGGGCGAGGAGATGCGCCGCTTCCGGCGCCGGCTCCAGATGGTCTTCCAGGACCCGCTGGGCTCGCTCAACCCCCGGCAGAACATCGAGTCGATCCTGTCCGAGGGCATGGTCGCCCACGGCATCGGCAAGGACCAGGAGGAGCGCCGCGAGAAGATCAAGGCGATCCTGGAGCGGGTCGGCCTGCCCTCCAACGCGCTCGCCCGCTACCCGCACGAGTTCTCCGGCGGCCAGCGCCAGCGCATCGGCATCGCCCGCGCACTCGTCCTCGAACCCGACGTGATCATCTGCGACGAGCCGGTCTCCGCGCTCGACGTGTCGGTCCAGGCCCAGGTCATCAACCTGCTGGAGGAACTCCAGGAGGAACTCGGCCTGACCTACCTGGTGATCGCCCACGACCTCGCGGTGGTCCGGCACATCTCCGACACGATCGGCGTGATGTACCTGGGTTCGCTGGTCGAGGAGGCACCGAGCGACACGCTGTACGCCGAGCCCAAGCACCCGTACACCAAGGCCCTGATGTCGGCCGTGCCGGTGCCGGACCCGGAGGTGGAGGACCGCCGCGAGCGCATCCTGCTCACCGGCGACCTGCCCTCCCCGGCGAACCCGCCCAGCGGCTGCCGCTTCCACACCCGCTGCCCCTGGGCCCAGGCCGAGAAGTGCGCGACCGAACGGCCGGAGCTGAAGGACGTCGGCGGCGGTCACCGGGTGGCCTGCCACTACACCGCCGAGATCGCGTCGGGAGAGCTGAAGCTGACCCGGCCGACGGGCATCGAGGCCGTCACGGAGACCGGGGACACCGAGGATGCGGTGGTGGAGGGGGTCAAGGGCGAAGCGGAGGTTCCCGCCGCGCTCCTGCCGGCCGACTCGACGACCAAGCCGGACGCCGCGGTGGTCAAGGAGAAGGTACCCGCGGCGGCCGAGGTCCCGAGCGACCCGACGGCCGACGCCGTCGCGAAGGACCACGACGCCGCGGCGCCGGACGCGTCCGACAAGGGTCCGGCCGGGACCGACTGACGGACCGCCGCACCCCTCGGATTCCCGGAGCACCGGACGGGGCGGAACCCCCCGGTGCTCCGAGAACTCCTCGGGCCGCAAGTCCGTGCCACCCCTCGCCTTGCTTTATAAGGCGAGGGGTTCCTGCTGAGTAAGAATATGAAAGTGCTCCAGCAACTCTTCAGCCCCTCCCTCCTGCACGCGCTCGACCTGATCGGCATCTTCGTCTTCGCCATCTCGGGCGCCCTGCTGGCCGTTCGCAAGAACCTCGACGCCTTCGGCATCGCGGTCCTCGCGGAGGTCACCGCCCTCGGCGGCGGACTCTTCCGCGATGTGATCATCGGCGCCGTGCCGCCCGCCGCCTTCACTGACCTGGGGTACTTCGTCACTCCGCTGCTCGCCGTGGTGCTGGTGTTCTTCCTGCACCCGCACGTGGAGCGCATCCAGAACGCCGTCAACTTCTTCGACGCCGCCGGGCTCGGACTGTTCTGCGTCGTCGGCACCGCCAAGGCGTACGACTACGGGCTCGGCCTGACCGCCTCCGCCTGCCTCGGCCTGGTCACCGCGGTGGGCGGCGGCGTGGTGCGGGACGTGCTCGCCAACGAGGTGCCCTCGCTGCTGCGCTGGGACCGTGATCTCTACGCGGTACCGGCGATGGTCGGCGCGACGATGGTGGCGTTGTGCATCCGCTTCGACGCGCTGAACTCGTTCACCAGCACCCTTGCCGTGCTCACGGCGTTCACGCTGCGGCTGCTGGCGCTGCGGTACCACTGGCGGGCGCCCCGCGCGTGGCAGCGGCGCTCGACGGCCCGCGAGGAGGAGTAGGACGGGCCGGCGCAGGGGAGGGGGAGGAGATTCGACAAAGCTACCGCTTAGTAGCTACTTCTTGTACTCTTCATCCATGTCAGAAGCAGCTTCCGCCCCGGCCGCGACCCGGGCCACCGTCGGTGACAGCGAGTTCGACCGCGACACCGCGGTGACGCTCCGCGAGCCGGGCGTCTACGACGTCGGCCTCTCCGCCGGCTGGACGATCATCAACGCCGTCAACGGCGGCTATCTGCTGGCCGTCCTGGGCCGCGCCCTCGCCGACGCCCTGCCGCACCCGGACCCGTTCACCATCTCCGCGCACTACCTGACCGCCTCCCGGCCGGGCCCGGCGGTCGTCCGCACCGAGACCGTACGCACCGGGCGCACCCTGTCGACCGGGCAGGCGTCCCTCCTCCAGTACGACGACGAGGGCCGCGAGGTCGAACGCATCCGCGTCCTGGCCTCCTACGGCGACCTGGACACCCTCCCAGACGACGTCCGTACGGCGGCCCGGCCGCCCGCGCTACCGCCCATGGAGCAGTGCTTCGGCCCCGAGGACGGTCCGGCCCCCGTCGACGGCAGCTCCGCCATCACCGAACGGCTGATGCTCAAGCTCGACCCCTCGACCCTCGGCTGGGCCCTCGGGCAGCCCTCCGGCAAGGGGGAGATGCGGTCCTGGTTCGGGCTCGCCGACGGCCGGGACGCCGACCCGCTCTCCCTGCTGCTCGCCGTGGACGCGCTGCCGCCCACCGCCTTCGAGATCGGGCTCACCGGCTGGGTCCCCACGGTCGAGCTGACGGCACACGTCCGCTCCCGTCCGGCGCCCGGCCCGCTGCGGGTGTCGATCACCACCCGCAACCTCGCCGGCGGCTTCCTGGAGGAGGACGCCGAGGTCTGGGACAGCGCGGACCGGCTGGTGGCCCAGTCCCGCCAGCTCGCCCGCGTCAGGCTGCCCTGAGGGGCCCGGCAGGCACCGTGCCGGGGCTGCCGGGTCCGCTTGTCCTCAATCCGTCCTCAATCTGTCCTCAATTCATCAATGTCGCCCTCGGCCCCGGCGGCGCGGATCTGCCGGCCCGGCCGGCGTTCCCGCAGGTGAGTGACGTCGTTTCGGGGAGCTTCTGAGCCGGGGCGCTCGAACCGGCGTCGTTTCCCGGCCAACCGTGCCCCCGGGTCCGCCGGACAGGGCCCGTAGAATCGGCCTCACCATGGCATACCTCGACCACGCCGCGACCACCCCGATGCTTCCCGAGGCAGTCGAGGCACTCACCGCGCACCTGAGCGTCACCGGCAACGCCTCCTCCCTGCACGCGGCCGGCCGGCGCGCCCGCCGGAGCGTCGAGGAGGCCCGCGAAACCCTCGCCGAAGCCCTCGGCGCCCGCCCCAGCGAGGTGGTCCTCACCGCCGGCGGAACCGAGGCCGACAACCTCGCGGTGAAGGGCCTGTACTGGGCCCGCCGTGCCGCGGAGCCGGTCCGCACCCGCGTCCTCGCGAGCCCCGTCGAACACCACGCCGTCCTCGACGCCGTGCACTGGCTCGGCGAGCACGAGGGCGCCACCGTCGAGTACCTGCCGGTCGACTCCTACGGCCGGGTCCACCCGGAAGCGCTGCGCGAGGCGATCGCCCGCAACCCCGAGGACGTGGCCCTGGCCACCGTGATGTGGGCGAACAACGAGATCGGCACGCTGCTGCCGGTCCGTGAACTCGCCGAGGTCGCCGCCGAGTTCGGTGTTCCGCTGCACTCCGACGCGGTCCAGGCCTTCGGCCAGGTGCCCGTGGACTTCGCCTCCTCGGGGCTCGCCGCGATGACCGTGTCCGGCCACAAGATCGGCGGCCCGTACGGCATCGGGGCGCTGGTCCTGGGCCGTGAGTACACCCCCGTACCGGTGCTGCACGGCGGCGGTCAGGAGCGCCATGTGCGCTCCGGCACGCTCGACGTGCCCGCGGTCGCCTCCTTCGCGGTGGCCGGCCGACTGGCAGCCGAGCAGCAGGAGTGGTTCGCCCGCGAGATCGGAGCCCTCCGCGACGACCTGGTCGCCGCGGTCCGCGAGGCCGTCCCGGACGCCGTCCTCGGCGGCGACCCCTCGCCCGGCGGGCGGCTCCCGGCCAACGCCCACTTCACGTTCCCCGGCTGCGAGGGCGACTCCCTGCTGCTCCTGCTCGACGCCCAGGGCATCGAGTGCTCCACCGGGTCCGCCTGCACGGCGGGCATCGCCCAGCCCAGCCACGTTCTCCTGGCCACCGGCACCGACCCGGACCTGGCCCGCGGCACCCTCCGCTTCTCCCTCGGCCACACCTCCACCCGGGCCGACGTCGAAGCCCTGGCCAAGGTCATCGGCCCGGCGGTGGAACGGGCCCGGGCGGCGGGGCTCAGCTAGGACCCCTCCGGGCACGACAACGACCTACGAGGCGGGTTCCCTTCGCCGGTATGACCCGGATCAGGTGACTAGGGGTCGCCTTCCGGTCCTGGGACCTTCCGGCCTCTCAGCCCGACCGTCGATGTCGGCACCAGCGGAAGCCGCAACCTCACGCTGAAGTCGGCTACTCCGGTCGAACTCCCTCACTCGTCTCGTAGGCCTGTTTCCAGGTTAGAACGCCTGCACGGGAGGGGGAAGTGGGTATGGGGTTTTTGTCCATTTTTTTTCGAGCGGTGGGGTCAGGCCGTCGCCGTGCGCTCCTGACGTACGAGCTTCATGTAGCGGTCCCAGTCCCAGTGCGGACCCGGGTCGGTGTGGTCCGTCCCCGGCACCTCGATGTGGCCGATGATGTGCTTCCGGTCGACGGGTATGTCGTAGCGCGCGCAGATCCGGGCCGTGAGCCGGGCCGAGGCCTCGTACATCTCGTCCGTGAGGTCCTGCGGCCGGTCCACGAACCCCTCGTGCTCGATGCCGATGCTGCGCTCGTTGTAGTCGCGGTTGCCCGCGTGGTACGCCACGTCGAGCTCGCGGATCATCTGGGTGATGCGCCCGTCCTGTCCGACGATGTAGTGCGTGGCGGCCCGGTGCCCGGGGTCCTGGAACGCCCGCACCGCGCTGTCGAAGCTGCCCTGGGTGACATGGACGATCACCATCTCGATGCCGTAGTCGTCGGGCCGGTCCGCGCGCCGCCAGTTGGCGTCCGAGGCCGCGACCCAGCGGGCGTCCGAGAAGTCGACCGCGCCCGGCTCGCGCGGCTTCTCGATCCCGGGCACACGCCACCACAGGCGGCCCAACTCGCCCCGCGCCAGCACGGCGGTGCCCGCGGCGGCGGCCACCCCGCCGATGATCAGGGCACGCCGTCCGATGCGCCGGTCGCCGTCCTTGGAAGCTCTTCTTTCCCCCATGCCCACAACAACGGATAGCCGGTGGCCCCGGTTCCCGTGCCCCGTACCCTGGAGGGGTTATGACTGAGATCCCGCAGCCCTCCCGCCCCCGCCCCCTCCGGGTACTGGCCGCCATGTCCGGCGGAGTCGACTCCGCCGTGGCCGCCGCCCGTGCCGCCGAAGCGGGACACGACGTGACCGGCGTCCACCTCGCGCTCTCCGCGAACCCCCAATCCTTCCGCACGGGCGCGCGGGGCTGTTGCACCATCGAGGACTCGCGCGACGCCCGCCGCGCCGCCGACGTCATCGGCATCCCGTTCTACGTGTGGGACCTCGCCGACCGCTTCCGTGAGGACGTGGTGGAGGACTTCGTCGCCGAGTACGAGGCGGGCCGCACCCCCAACCCGTGCCTGCGCTGCAACGAGAAGATCAAGTTCGCCGCGCTGCTGGACAAGGCGCTGGCCCTCGGCTTCGACGCCGTGGCCACCGGCCACTACGCGCGCGTGGTCACCCTGCCCGACGGCACGCGGGAGCTGCACCGCGCCTCCGACATGGCCAAGGACCAGTCGTACGTCCTGGGTGTGCTGGACGACCGGCAGCTCGCCCACGCGATGTTCCCGCTCGGCGACACGGTCACCACCAAGGAGGAGATCCGCGCGGAGGCCGAGCGGCGTGGACTCGCGGTCGCCAAGAAGCCCGACTCGCACGACATCTGCTTCATCGCCGACGGCGACACCCAGGGCTTCCTCGCGAACCGCCTGGGCCGGGCCGAGGGCGACATCGTCGACGAGTCCGGCACCAGGCTCGGCACGCACGAGGGCGCGTACGGCTTCACCATCGGCCAGCGCAAGGGCCTGCGCATCGGCACCCCCGCCCCCGACGGCAAGCCCCGCTACGTCCTCGACATCTCCCCGGTGACCAACACCGTCACCGTCGGCCCCGCGGACGCCCTCGACGTCGGCGCCCTCACCGCGATCAACCCCCGCTGGTGCGGCACCGCCCCGACCGGCCCCGGCACCTACACCGCCCAGCTCCGCGCCCACGGCGACGAGACCGAGGTGACGGCGGAGCTGATCGGTGACACGCTGCACGCGTCGTTCACGGAGCCCGTGCGCGGGGTGGCTCCCGGGCAGGCGATCGTGCTGTATGACGGCACCCGGGTGGTCGGCTCCGCCACCATCGCCACCACGGCTCGCCGGGAAGCTGCCACAGCCTGATTATCGAGGGCTCGCAGCAGCTGGCACGGTCCGACCACCCCGGCATAGGCTGGCCGTCGCGGAAGGTCCGCACAGTGTGAGCCGGCGGCGGGACCTCCCCGCCCCTTCGGGAGGTGGACGGTGCTTCTGCGCTTTCGAGTGGCGAATCACCGCTCGATCCGGGACGAGGCCGAGCTGACACTTGTCGCTGCGGGCAGTGTTGACAGTTCCGACAGCATCGCGCGGGACAGCGGGATCGCTCAGGGCGATGGCGGGCACGTGCCGGTGCTGCCCGTGGCCGGGATCTTCGGTGCGAACGCTTCCGGCAAGAGCAACATGCTCAGCGCGTTCCATGCCATGCGGGAGGCGGTACGTACCTCCTTCGCGGACTGGGCCAAGTATCCCGGGGTACCTCACCGGCAGCCCTTCAAGCTGGACGCCGCCAGCGCCGAGGAGACCACCCTCTTCGAGGTCGACCTGGTCCTTGGCGCCCGCACCCCCGTCCGTTACACCTACGGCTTCGAACTCTCTGACGACCGGGTGGAGGCCGAATGGTTGCACGCCTACCCGGGCGGCATCCGGGAGGTGTGGTTCGACAGGGAGGTGGACCGCCCGGCGGAGGACGGCGACGAGTACCTCTTCGAGAGCCCGGCCTTCACCGGACGCCGCGACGACCTGGTCGCACTCACCCGGCCGAACGCCCTCTTCCTCTCCACCGCGGCCACCCTCAACGACCCTCAGCTGTCCGCCCTGCACCGCTGGTTCCTGAACAACCTGTGGCTGATGACCCCGGGTGAGGACATCACACACCGTGCCGACTGGACCAAGCGCCGCCTCACCGAACTCCACGACAACACCGGCTACCGCGAACGACTCGTCCAGCTCCTGGCCGCCGCCGACCTGGGCGTCACCGGCTTCGATCTCGATCCGGACACCGGTGCGGTCTCCCTCCGGCACCGGACGGAGGGGACGGAAGCGGTGCCGCTCGACTTCCTCACCGAGGAAAGCTTCGGCACACACGCGTGGTTCGCTTTCCTCGGCCCGATGCTCACCGTCCTTGACAACGGGGCGACGCTGCTGGTCGACGAGCTCGACTCCAGTCTCCACCCCACGCTGGCCGCCGAGGTCGTCCGCCTCTTCCAGGACCGTAAGGCCAATGCCAAGGGTGCCCAGCTGATCTTCACCACTCATGACGCCACGCTGCTCGGCAACGCCGTGCTGGACCGTCCGCTCGGCCGCGACCAGGTATGGCTCACCGCGAAGACGAAGTCCGGCGCGACCGAGCTGTATCCGCTGGTCGCCGCACACCCGGAGGCCGGCGAGGACCTGGAGCGCGGCTATCTGCGCGGCCGGTACGGAGGGGTGCCCCGGGTGACCCCGGGCGAGATCGCCCGCGAAGTGTCCTGGCTGGAGGAGAAGGCGGCAGCGACGGCGTGAGCGAACGGGGCGGGCACGGAGCATGAGCAGCAAGCGCAGGTCGAAGAAGGACGCGGCGAGCACGGTGATGCCGCCGCAGGCGCCTCCGCCGCAGTACTCACGTCGCGAGCGGGTGCTGTACGTGGGCTGCGAAGGCAAGGTGACCGAGTACGACTACCTGCGCTACCTCAACAAGGAGTACGGGAGCGGGGACAGAGAGACCGGCCGGCCGGCCTTCACCATCAAGCCGGTCCGCAAGGCCGACGGCCTGATCCCGTCCCGTGCCGTCAAGGCGGTCGTCGACGCGGCCAAGGGGGAGGACGAGACCTGGGTGCTCTTCGACCGGGACAGCCACCACGACATCCCCGAGGCCTTCGAGGCCGCAGCGGCCTCGGACACCGAGGTCTGCTTCTCCCACCCCTCCTTCGAACTGTGGCTGCTGCTGCACTTCCAGCCGTTCGGCGGCGCACAGGGCGCTGCGAAGAACACGCACGTCCTGGAGAAGCTGCGCAAGGCCGCCCCCGCGTACAAGCGGTTCGACAAGTCCGACAAGGGCCTTGACGCTGCCCGTACCAAGGCGCTGAAGGACAAGGAGAAGGCGGCGGTGCAGCACGCGCGAGCCCTGGTCGGTCAGTGCGAGCACGGTTCGTGCAAGCCCGCCAACGCCACGTTCGAGGCCCCGAAGTACGGTCGCTCGGCCAAGGAACGGGCCGCCCGCTCAGGGCACGCCAAGAACTGCGAGGTCCTGAGCCGCGACCCGTCCACGGACGTGTGGCGACTCCTGGTCAGCCTGGGCATCGTCGAGGTCTGAGCGACGGCCGCGCCTTCCGGGTGTACAGCAGCGGATGTCCGGGTTCCGCGCGGGTTACCTCCCGCACCGGCGGGCCGTCTAACCTTCCATAGCACCTCCATTTCCGTACGAAGGATCCGCGCGTGGCCAGAATCACCCTGCCCGAGCTCGAACGCCATCTCTTCTCGGCCGCCGACATCCTGCGCGGCCGGATGGACGCCTCCGAGTACCGCGACTTCATCTTCGGGATGCTCTTCCTGAAGCGGGCCTCGGACGAGTTCGAGCCGGAGTGGAAGCGGGTGTACAAGGAGCGGCTCGCGCAGACCGGCGGCGACGAGGCGAGGGCATTGGCCAAGGCGAACAACCCGAGGGCCTACCCCCGCGTCTTCTACGTGCCGCCGCGGGCCCGCTGGTGGCGTGGACCACACCATGACCTGGAGGAACCGCAGAGCCCGGCGCCCGGCATCATGGCCCTGACCGAGAAGGTCGGCCAGGGCCTCGACGAGGCCTTGGTGGCGCTTCAGGAGGGCAACGACCTGCTCGCGGGCATCGCCTCGCACATCAGCTTCAACGAGGTGGTCGGCACCAAGCCGCGCTTCACCGACCCCGAACTTCGTTCGCTGATCCGGCACTTCAGCCTTTACCGGCTGCGCAACGAGGACTTCGAGTTCCCCGACATGCTGGGCGCGGCCTACGAGTACCTCCTCGGCCGGTTCGCGGACTCGGCCGGCCAGCGCGGTGGCGAGTTCTACACGCCGCGTTCGGTGGTGCGGATGATGGTGCGCCTGGTCGACCCCCAGCCCGGGGAGTCGGTGTACGACCCGTGCGCGGGCTCCGGCGGCATGCTGATCGCGGCCCGCGAGCACGTCGAGGAACACGGCGGCGACCCTGAGGAACTGTCGGTCAACGGGCAGGACAAGAACGGCCCGTCCTGGTCCATGGCCAGCATGAACATGGTCCTGCACGGCATCCACACCTTCGACCTCCAGCACGGCGACACCCTCGCCGAGCCGCTCCACCTCGACGAGAACGGGCGGCTGCGCAAGTTCTCGGCGATTCTGTCCAACCCTCCGTTCTCGCTCCCGTACGACGAGGACGCCGTCGCCAAGGCCGACGAGGACCACGGCAAGCGGATGCACTGGGGCTGGACGCCCGGGAGCGGCAAGAAGGCCGACCTGATGTTCGTCCAGCACATGGTGTCGGTCCTGGAGGAGGACGGCGGGCGAGCGGCCGTCGTCATGCCGTACGGGGTGCTCTTCCGGGGCGGCAAGGAACGCGAGATCCGCATCGGGATGCTCCGCGCGGACTGCGTGGAGGCTGTCATCGGCCTCGGCCCGAACCTGTTCTACGGCGCGGGCGTCCCGGCCTGCATCCTGATCCTGCGGCCCCCGCACGGGAAGACCGCCCCGAAGCGCTCGAAGAAGGTCCTCTTCATCAACGCCGACCGGGACTTCACCCCCGGCCGCAACCAGAACGAGCTCGGCCCCGAACACGTCGAGAAGATCGTGACGGTCTTCCGTGAATGGCGGCTCATCGACGGCTACTCGCGCGAGGTCCACCGCGACGAACTCCTCGCCCTCGACGCGAAGGGCGTCCCCGAGGCGAACTTCAACATCCGCCGCTGGGTGGACAACTCGCCGCCCGCAGAGCCGCAGGACGTGCGAGCCCACCTGTACGGGGGCGTGCCGGTCGCCGAGGTTGCGGCCAAGGAGGGGCTGTTCACAGCGTACGGGGTCGATGCCGGTTCGCTGTTCGCGCGCCGGGAGGGCTCAGGCGAGTACTACGACTTCCTGGCGGAGGGCGCAGACGTCACGGCCGCCCGTATTCCGCGACTGACGTACGCGCGGGAGTCGGAGCTGCGCGAGACGTTCGACGAGTGGTGGTCGAAGAGCTCCGGTCTCTTCGCACAGCTTGCGGCGGACCGGAAGCTGATGGACCTGCGCAGCGGGCTTCTCGACGGGTTCACTTCCGCGGTCGGCGGAGCCGGGGTCCTCGACGAGTTCACTACCGCCGGCATCATCGCCGCCTGGTGGACGGAGAACCGCTACGACATGAAGGCCCTCGCGGCGGGCGGCTTCGAGCGGGTCCTGGAAGGCTGGGTCGACTCCGTCGAGGCGATCGTCGACCCGGCGGTCCCGGGTGGCGGCGCGGACGACACCAAGCGCTCGTCGGTCTCCCCGGCCGAGCGCCGCAGGGCCCTTGACCAACCGGTGGTACGGGAGCTGATCCCGGAGTTCCTGGAGCTGGTCAAGGCGGCCGACAAGGCTGTCGCGGAGGCGGAGGCCGCGGCGAAGACGGCGGCTGAGGCGAGGGCGGCGGTGGCGGATGCGGGTACGGACGTGGACGACGAGTCCGACTCCGAGTCCGGGGAGGCGACAGAGCCGGTCGCCCCGGAGAAGCTCGCCGCCCTGGACAAGGCGTTGACGGCGGCCAAGAGGGCCCTGACGGCGGCGCGCAAGAAGCGCAAGGCGCTGGGCGACAGCTTCCTGCCGGAGTTGAAGCAGGCGGCCAAGTGGAAGCTGTCCGAGGCGGGCGGCCCTGAGGGTGTCGTCCTCGCGGTCCTGCGCCGTGACCTGTCCGACCGCCTGAACGCGGCGCTGGCGGCGGGCCGCCGCGAGATTGTCGCTTCCTTCCGACGCTGGGCCGAGAAGTACGAGGTGTCGCTGACGGACCTGGAGGACGAGAGCGGGGACGCGGCGAAGGGGCTTGCGGAGTGGTTGGGGGTTCTGGGTTATGGGCGTTGAGGTTTCGCTCCACGAGCTACTGATGGACGTCGGGGTTGGCGTGGCCAAGGGCGCCAAGGTTGAACCACCCGCAGACGATGAGTGGGGCTTGCTTCGGCTGGGAGCCCTGACATCCGGAGAGTTCACTGCCTCGCAGGCCAAGCGGTTGATGACGTGGGATCCGGCTTACCCGCGACTCGAAGTGCGTGCTGGCGATGTGTTGATGGTGCGCGTGAACGGAGCGCAGGCCCTTGTAGGGGCATCATGCGTTGCAAAGACTGTTCGGCCTCGGCTTGTACTGTCCGACCTGATGTACCGGCTGGTGCCGGACCCGGAGCGGCTCAATGCCGATTTCCTGGGTCTGATGCTGGCGAGCGACAGAGTGAGGCGGCAGATCCGGCGTGGAATGCGTGGGACGAGTGGCCAGTTCCAGCTACCTCAGACCGAGGTGAAGAAGCTCCAGGTTCCTTTGTTCCCGCTGTCCGAACAACGCGACATCGTCGCCGCGCACGAGACGTTCGAGCGGAGAGTCGGGGCGTTGGAGCGGGAGCTGGCCAAGCTAGCCACGCTTCGGAGAGGGATCGTCGACGAACAGGCCACAGGGCCTGATGCGCGACTTGGCGACCTGCTCACTGAGAGTCCGAAGAACGGCTATTCGGCGTCCGAGGTCCATGAGTGGACCGGGATGCTCGTTCTGGGGCTCGGCTGTCTGACCAACGATGGGTTCGTTCCTCGCCAATTGAAGCGGATCCCGAAGTCGCCGCTCGCTGGGCGCTTCCGTCTGGCTGACGGAGACTTGCTGATGAGCCGGGCCAACACCCGTGAACTTGTGGGTCTCGCCGCACGTTTCAGGGATGTCGGTCAGCCGTGCAGTTATCCGGACCTCATGATGCGATTGAGGCCGGACGAGGACCGATGCCTCACCGCGTACCTGGAGCTGGTACTTGGTTCTTCACGCGTCCGACGTGATGTGCAGGCAGGAGCGCGAGGAACCAGTGAGAGCATGGTCAAGATCAGTGCTGGCACAGTGGAATCGCTGAGCATCCCCCTGCCGACGCTTGCAGAGCAGCAGAAGGCGGTCGACGCAGTCACGTCGGTTGACCGGCGGTCAGCCACTGTACGAGTACTTCTCGACAAGCTTCGTGTCACGCAACGGGCCGTAGTCGAAGACCTGCTCAGCGGTCGGTCCCGAGTGAACCGGACCTGAGGCCTTCTATCAGCGCACCAAGCGACGCCCGGCCCATGACGATCACATCGGCCGGGCGTTTGCTGTCCCGCAGGGCGACTCCTGTCAGCGTCCAAGCGACCTCAACGCAGTTGTTGCCACTGGCCTCGGAGTAGGAGGACTTGATCCACTTCAGGGCGGACACGACGGGCACCTCTCACAGGTCGTTGGCGATGTGGGCGATGGCATCTGATGACTGCTTCGGATTCAACGCCACCTGTTCGATCGCGTCCAGTCGCCGACGGAAGTTGGCGAGTTGAGTGGAGGAGTGGAAGAAAGCGGCGCCGAGCGGAGAGTCGACCAGGACTGTGTCCAGGTGAGGGCTGGGGCCCACCGCGTACATCACGGAGTCGCCGGCCATGGGGAAGCCGCCCGCCGAGAACGGGATGACCCGGAGAGTGACGTTGTCACGCTCGCCTTCTTCCAGGAGGCGAGTGAGCTGGGCTTTGGCTACCTTGTGCCCGCCCACCTGCATACGCAGCGCGGATTCGTGGATGAGACCGATGTATGGGATGCCGGGCTCGTCTGCGATCCGTGCATGCCGCGCCAGCCGATGAGCGATGCGGAGTTCCACTTCGAGGCGGGGCAGGGTCGGGATGAACAAGTCAAAGAGGGCGCGCGCGTGGTCTTCGGTCTGGAAGATGCCGGGAAGATGGGCTGTCTGGACTGAGCGCAGGCTCGTGGCGTAGTGCTCCAACTCCGATGTGTCGAGGAAATCGGGCGGGATCTTGCCCCGGTACTCCTCCCACCAGCCGCTCCGGCGGCCTCCGGTCATGGACGCCAGGGCGTCGATGAGTTCTTCGTCGTCGCACTCGTAGATACTCACGAGCCGACGCAGACGATCCTCGCTGATGCCGTACCTACCGGCCTCGATGTTGGAGATGTTGGTGCGGTCGGTGCCCAGCAACTCGGCTGCCCTGGGAGCGGGCATGCCTGCGGACTCTCTGAGCCGTCGCAGCTCGGCGCCGAGCCGGCGCTGACGGATCGTGGGCTGGTGCTTCGGTGCCATTTGCAGCCTCCTTGCTCGCGCACAGTGTGCCGACGCTGGTGGGTCGGGTCCAATCAAATCCAATGATTCACTCGTTCCAGTTCAAAGCATGGCACGGGTTAAGTGGGCGGCTCTACATTGTGTAGCGTGCCATTCGCGTTCCAGTCACCCGGCGGAAGCGCACCGGCCCCCCTGCCCTCCGGAAGGCAGGGTCCCGGCATTGCCACCGCCATCCGGCAGTTCGCAGGCAGGCGCCCCAAAGAACCCGTTCCGCACCACGGAGGTAGACCCTCGTGAGCAGCAACGAACAGAGCACTGAACCGAGCAACGAATCGACCCACCTCGTCAGTTACGGCGTCAGTTACGACGTCGGCTACGGCGACCACCCTGCCCCGCTCCCGTTCACCGCCCCCTGGGTGTACGAGATCCACTTCCCCTGCGACCCGCGCGGCCCCCGGATCGTCCGGGGCACCCTCCGTGCTGTACTCCAGGCGCACGGAATCGATGAACTCGCCGACCGGGCAGAGCTGTTGACCTGCGAACTCGCCACCAACTCCGTGCGGCACACCAAGGGCCCGGTCATCGTCCGGATGCAGTGGTTGTGCCCCGCCCTGCGGGTGAGCGTGTGGGACGCGAGTCCGGATCTGCCTCCGTTCGCGCCGGGCGCTGCGATGCCCGATCCCGCCGCCCTCTCCGGACGCGGGCTGCCGATCATCGAGAGTCTCGCCGACCGGTGGGGCGGCTGCGGGTCCGTCGACGGGCCGAACGGCGGGCCGGGCGGCAAGACCATCTGGTTCGAACTCGCCCTCGGGGATGGTTTCCGGCCACCCTCACCCGTACTCGCCGCCTGATCCGCGCGCACCTCGTGCCAAGCTTCCCGGCCGCCGATAGAGTTTCGATCTCCTGTCCCGTACCGGAGGGCGGGGGGCGAGGCCGGTGGCCGGGGAGGGCAGGCGCGTGGCGGAGCAGCCGGAGTACGTCAGGACCGAGCGGCCGCTGATCGAGCAGCTGACGGCGATGGGCTGGACCCATCTCCGGGGCGGCCCGACCGCCGGGCCCGCCACCGTGCCGGGCGCCTCGGACCGTACGAGCTTCGAGACCGTCGTGTACGCGGACCGGTTCAAGGCCGCCGTGGCCAGGATCAACCCGAGGCCGTCGGACGGGAAACCCTGGCTGAGCGACGCACAGCTCGACCACCTCCTCGCCCTGGTCCAGGGCACCGCGCCGGGGCAGGGCCCGAAGGAACGCGGCGTCGCCGGGAACCTGGAGGTGACCGACCTCCTACGCAAGGGCCGCAACGCCCGCACCCTGCCGGGCTGGACGAAGGGCGACCCCGAACACGTACGGCTCGTCGACTGGGACGGCGAGTTCGGGGAGCGGCCGGAGACGCCCGGCGGCGGCAACGACCTGCTCGTCGTCTCCCAGTTCCGGGTCGAGCGCAAGGACGCCGGTCCCGTCACGCCCGACCTCGTGCTGTTCGTCAACGGGCTGCCGTGGGTGGTGATCGAGTGCAAGGCGCCCGTGGTGTCCGGCCCTCAGGGAGACGTGCGAGCCGCCCTGGACGACGCCGTCGACCAGGTTCTCCGGTACGCCAGCGTCAACTCCCCAGCCGCCGTACCTGAGTTCGTCCGCTTCGCGCAGGTGCTGGTCGGCACCGACCGTGACCACGCCGAGACCGGCACGGTCACCGCGGAACCACGGCACTTCGCCCCGTGGCGCACGGTCGCGCCCGTGAGCGAGGACCGCGTACGCGAGGAGGTGCGCAAGCCCGCGTCGGCAGCCCTCACCGACCAGGAGATCCTGGTCGCCGGGATGCTGCGCCCCGCCCATCTCCTCGACCTGGTACGGGACTTCACCACCCGGCTCGGCAGCGGTCATCGTACGGTCAAACTGGTCGGCCGCCACCAGCAGTTCAAGGCGGTGAAGGCACTCACGCGGAAGCTGGAGGAGCGGGACCGGAAGGCGGCGGCCGGCGTGGCCGTCAGCCACCGGGGCGGTGTCGTCTGGCACACCCAGGGCTCCGGCAAGAGCCTGACCATGGCGTTCCTGGTCCGGCACCTGCGCAGCCGTCCCGCTCTGAAGTCGCACAAGGTGGTCGTGGTCACCGACCGCCTCGACCTGGAGAAGCAGATCCGGACGAGCCTCGCCGCCACCGAGGAGAAGGTGCACCGCGCGCCGAACGTCCCGCGGGCCAGGAAGTACCTGGAGGTGGATGTCGGGGACGTCGTCCTCGTCACCTTGCAGAAGGCGCAGCGCGACGACACCGCGTACGACGGCCGGGAGGAGTCACTGCCTGACACCGTCCCCGACGACGATGACGAGGACGGCGCCGAGGGCGAGGGGTACGTACAGAATCGGGTGGCCAATCCCCACCACCACGTCGTCGTCCTGGTCGACGAGGCCCACCGGGGCCAGGACAAGTGGCAGCACGCCCGCTGGCGGGCCATGCTGCCGCGCGCCGCCTTCGTCGGCTTCACCGGCACCCCGGTGATCAGCAGCAACCGCAAGCGCAGCGAGGAGATCTTCGGCCCGTACGCCGACACGTACACCCTGCGCGACGCCGAACTCGACCGGTCCGTCGTGCCCGTTCGCTATGAGGCGTACGCCGTACCGCTCGACGTCATCGAACAGGCCGTCCTCGACGCCCGGTTCGACGAGAAGGTGCCGTCCGATCCGGAGCTGCGGGCCAAGGTGCTGCGCACGTTCGGCCGCCGCAACGAGATCCTGGAAGCCCCTTCGGTGATCGAGGCCAAGGCCGAGCACATGCTCGGCCACTGGGCCCGCACCGCGCTGCCCGACCGCTTCGGGGCACAGATCGCCACCGTCTCCCGGCTCGCCGCGGTCCGCTACCGCACCGCGCTGCTCGCCGCCCGCGACCGGCTGGTCGCCCGCCTGGACGCGCTCGACCCGGCCCTGATCGCCGACCCCATGGCCGCGCTCGAAGCCGACGACGAGGAGCGGGCGCTCCTCATGCTCCTGCCGGACCGCGAGGTACTGAGAACGCTCGACGCGGCCGTCGTCATCTCCTCCGTGGGCCAGGGCGGCAGCGACCCGGAGTCGTGGCGGCCGTGGATCACCAAGAGCTGCCAGGACGCGCACATCGAACGCTTCAAGAAGGGGCTGCCTCCGCGCGACATCACGGCCGACCCGGCATGGAACGTCAGGACGCACGGGCTGCGGCCGTCCGGCGTCGGCACCCCGGCGAGCGGTGGCCAGGTGTGGAACGTCGATCTCGACCTGCCCGCGGACAGCGGACCGCCCGCGCCGCCGGACACCGAGGGCGGCGCGCCACCGGAGACCATGGCCTTCCTGGTGGTCCAGTCGATGCTGCTCACCGGCTTCGACGCACCCGTCGAGCAGGTCCTCTACCTGGACTGCAAGCTGTCCGGCGCGGGGCTGCTGCAGGCCGTGGCCCGCACCAACCGGCCCTACCCGGCCAAGAAGTGGGGCCGGGTCGTCGACTACGTCGGCATCGGTCCCGAACTGGCCCGCTCGCTTGCCTCCTACGACCAGGAGCACCTGCGGCACGTCCTCGGCTACCGGAACGTCTCCGTGGACCACCTCCAGCCGGACTACGAGGGACCGCAGCCCGACGGCCGCGACCCGGACCGGGACGGACTGCTGCTGCGGTCCGACGCCGCCGCCAAGGCCCTCCTGGAAGACCTCGGGGCGAAGGTCACCCGCTTCCTGGCCGGGCAGAACGTCACCGACCCCGGCGACGAGTCCCAGTGGGAGCACTTCCTCGGTGAACGCCTCGGCGATCCTCTGCTGCGGGGCGAGTTCGACGAACGCGTCCGTGATTTCCTGACGGCGCTCAACGCGGTCCTGCCGGACCCGGAGGCCCTGAAGTACCGGGAGCTGGCCGGCCAGCTGGGCACACTGCAGTACATGGCCAGACGCCGCTACCTCGACGGCCGCGAACAGTTCAGCCCGCGCCGCTACGGGGCCAAGGTGCGCCGGCTCATCTCGCAGCACATCGAGACCACCGGTATCCGGCAGCGGATCCCACCCGTCGAACTCACCGACCCGGAGTTCATGGAACGGGTCGACGCGAACGCCGACCCCCGGGCGCGGTGCTCGTACATGACGGGCTCGCTGAAGCTGCGCATCACCGCGAAGATCGGCGGCGACCGGGCGGGCTACCAGCGGTTCAGTCTCCGGCTCGAAGAGATCATCGCGCGGATGCGGGACGACTTCGAGCAGGCCGCGGCCGACCTGGCGCGTCTGGTCGGGGACGTGGCCGCGGCGGAGCGGGAGCCGGAGAACGACGACGGCCTTGACTCCCGGACCGAACGGCTGGTCCTCGGACTGCTCCAGCAGCACGCCGAAGACGCCGTGCGGGAACCGTGGCCGCCGGGCACCGATCTGATCCGGGCGGCCCGCGGCCTCACCACGGAGCTGTCGGTGCTCGTCCGGCGGCCGCAGATACATACGCAGACCGCCGCCCGCAACCGCATGCGCAGCGAACTCTGTGAGCACCTGGAGACCTGGCTCGCCATGGACTGGGACGACATCGGCGACCTCGCGAGCCATCTGACGGAGCTGGCCGTGGAGAGGCACGAGTACTTCCTCGGATACCGGCCGCGCGATGAGGCGGACGGCGGGGACACCTGAGTAGGTGACCGCCGATGGCTGCCGGGCAGGGTGATGTCTTTGCCGGATGGTAGGAAGAGCGGGTGAGCACCGTCGTCGAACAGGCCATCGCCGATCTCCCCGTGCCCAGGGGGTGGCGGTGGGATGTCGTCGTGCGGCCCCGGCGCCGCACCCTCGGCATCGAGATCGCCGAGGACGGCCGGGTGCTCTTCGCGATTCCCGCAGAAGCGGATCCCCAAGAGATCGCCGACGCGGTGCGTGGCCGCATGCCGCGTCTCGCCGCCGAGGTCCGCCGCCGTCAGGGCCTGCGGGCGGCCGAACCGGTCAAGGACCTGATCGGCGGCGAAGGCTTCGCCTACCTGGGCCGCCGGTACCGGCTCAAGCTCACTCCCGACGACGGCAGCAGTCACGTACGACTGCGGCAGGGATGGCTGGAGCTGCCCCGATCGCGGTCGGCCGCCGCCGATGCCGGGCCCCTTGTGGAGTGGTACAGCAGCCGCGGGGAGCGCTGGCTCGCTGCCCGGCTGCCGCCGCTGGCGTCACTGGCCGGAGTGCGTGATCCGGCCGGCATCGAGGTGCGGGACCTCGGCCGTCGCTGGGGTGCCTGTTCCCCTGAGGGCGCGATCACCGTGCACTGGGCGGTGATACAGCTGCCGGTCGCCCTGGTGGACCTCGTCCTGATCCATGAGCTCTGCCACCTCAAGCACCCCGGCCACGGAGCGGCTTTCCGACGGGCCGTCCGGCTCGCGCTACCCGACGCCGACGTGCGCGAACGGCAGTTCGCGCAGGAGGAGCCGCGACTGTGGCGCGGAGCCGTCTCCTCGCCAAGGCACTAGCCGGCGCTCGGGCTTCGATCCGCTTCTACGACCTCCGGTGCGGGAAGGACGCGGTCGACGTTCGATGACGCGCCCCGGCGTATCCCGAGGAGTCGCTCTGGGCCCGACCGTGAGGATCCCCCGCACGTAGGAGCCCGAGGCGGTGAACCAGGTACCCGCCTCGTCCGGAGGCCGGCCGTGCTGCTCAATGGGGTGTGGCCGGTACGTAGTCGAGTGACGAGGGCGGTGAACGCGGCGCGGCTTGTTCTGACAACCGGCTGTGGACGTGTGCTGTTTCGTATCGCTACGTCGCCGTCCTCGTCGGCGACGGCGTTTTCCACGCAGTTGTCGCCGTCTTCTTCCGAGTGGGACGACTTGTGCCCATGCAGGTCGGACGGGACGAGGCCGCCTCTCACAGTTCTTGGACCACCGCGTGAAGGAAGTCGGCTGACTGCTTCGGGTGCGGCGGCCGGCGGTACGCGCCACGGACCCGCGGTTCCGCCACCCGGGTGGTCACCCGACGCACTTCGCCCCGCACCCGTGTCCTGGACGGCACCCGCGACGATCACCCGGGTGTGATGCATCGGATCCCCGGCCTCTCGCGCCGCAGCCGCACCGTGGCCGTCACCGGCCTCAGTGCCCTGGTACTGCTGTCCTCTCCCGCCGTCCTGCCCGCCGCCCACGCCGGCCCGGACACGGCCGGTCCCGCCCGGCCGGCGGCGCCGCCCCCGCGCCCGGTGACCGCCGGCGAGGCGGTCACGGCCGCCCGCCTCGACACGATCCGCGACGACCCGCGTCGGGCGCGGGAGTTCTTCCGCCGGCTGCCCAAGGGCGGCGACCTGCACAACCACCTCTCCGGCGCGGTCTCCACCGAGTACCTCGTCGAACTGGCCGCCGAGGACGGGCTGTGTGTCGACACCTCGACGATGACCGCCGTCGCACCGCCGTGCGGCGCGGGCACCCGCCCCGCCGCGGACGCCCGCACCGACCGCGCTTTCCACGACGCGATCGTGCGCGCCTGGTCCATGCAGGACTTCCCGGCCGACGGCAACGGCCACGACCACTTCTTCGACACCTTCGGCAAGTTCGGCGAGGTGACGTGGCGCCACCGCGGGAAACTGCTCGCCGAGGTCGCGAACGACGTCGCCGCGCAGAACCAGTTCTACCTGGAGACCATGGTCACCCCGGCCTCCGACGGGGCGAAGGACCTCGCGGCGGAGGTCGGCTGGGACGCGGACCTGGCCCGGCTGCACGAGAAGCTGACGGCCGGGGGCGGGCTGGACCGGCTGGTCACCGAGGCCCGGAAGGAATCCGACGACGCCGACGCCGAGTTCCGTACCGTCGCCGGCTGCGACACCGGCGACCCCCAGCCCGCCTGCCGTCTCCCGGTGCGCTGGGTCTCCCAGGTCTCGCGCGGCAGTTCACCGGAGCGGGTCTTCACACAGATGGCCCTCGCCATGCGCCTGGCCGAGCGCGATCCACGGTTCGTCGCGGTCAACCTGGTCCAGCCCGAGGACTCGGAGGGCGCACTGCGTGACTACAGCCTGCAGATGCGCATGGTGCAGTACCTCCGCGGTGTCTACCCCGCAGCGCACGTCACCCTGCACGCGGGTGAGTTGTGGCCGGGCCTGGTCAAGCCCGCCGACCTCGCGTTCCACATCAAGGAGGCCGTGGACGTCGCCCGCGCCGACCGCATCGGCCACGGAGTCGACCTCGTCCACGAGGACGACTGGCAGCGCACCGCACGCACCATGGCCGCCCGCGAGACCGCCGTCGAGGTCCCCTTCACCAGCAACGCCCAGATCCTCGGTGTGCGCGGCGACGACCACCCCTTCGAGACCTACCGCGCCTACGGCGTGCCCGTCGTGCTGGCCACGGACGACCCCGGGGTCAGCCGCATCGACATCAGCCACGAGTACCGGTACGCCGCCGACACCTACGGCCTGTCCTACCCGGAGCTGAAGGACCTCGCCCGCGCCTCCCTGGAGTACGCCTTCCTCCCGGGCGCGAGCCTCTGGCAGGGCAACCCCACCCGTGACGGCTACCGTCCGGTCGCCGCCTGCCAGGACGTCGACCTCGGTGCCGCCGGCCCCGGCGCGGACTGCCGGGACCTGCTGGAGGCCAGCCCGAAGGCTGCCGCGCAGTGGAAGCAGGAAGGGGCCTTCCACCGCTTCGAGTCGAGCTTCCGCACCCACCGCTGATCCCGCGCCCCCTCGTTTTCCCAGGTGCCGTGGAGCCCCGTGAGCGCGTCCGCGCCGT
The DNA here is from genome assembly GCF_054061295.1 of Streptomyces sp. TE5632. NCBI lineage: Bacteria > Bacillati > Actinomycetota > Actinomycetes > Kitasatosporales > Streptomycetaceae > Streptomyces > Streptomyces sp. TE5632. The sequence continues at coordinate 4,048,823 of NZ_JBSSEA010000003.1, forward strand.
GGGGCTCCACGCCGCGGCACCCGCCTCGACGAGCACACCGCTCGTGGGTCCGGCGCCGCACTGCGGAGCGGAACGGGGTCTCAGCGGGCGAAGAACTCCGTCAGGACCGGGGCCAGGACGTCCGGCTCCACCATGTGGGTCTGGCCGGCCAGGGTTCGGCAGGTGCCCCGGGGGACGGCGTCCGCGATGGCCCGGGCGGCCTCGCGCATCCAGGGCGGGCTCGCGTCGCCCGCGATGGACAGCACCGGTACGGGGATGGACGCCAGCAGCTTCACGGGGACGCCGCCGTCGCCCATAACGGCGTCGTCGTGGGCGAGGCTCGGCGCCATCGACTCCATACCGGCCCACAGGGGGGACTGCCGGGCGCTCTGGATCACCGCCTCGCCGAGCCCGGTGAGGCGGAGGAAGAGCTCCACCGCGTCCCCGCGGCGCCCCTCGGCGAGCGCTGCCGTCAGGCGCTCGGTGTACTGCGCGCGCTCGCGCAGGTCCTCCTCGGACATCGCGTACGGCGTCTCGTACACGGCGACATGGCGCACCGGCAGACCGTTCGCCGCCGCGCGCAGCGCCAGCGCGCCGCCCGAGGAGACGCCGTACAGCGAGGCCTCCCCGCCCATCGCCGCGATCAGCGCCGCCAGGTCCTCGACCTCGCGTTCCACCGCGTACGGCGGGGTGTCCCCGCTCGCCCCGCGGCCCCGGCGGTCGTAGACGACGACCCGGAACCGCTCCGAGAGCGGTGCGGCCAGCGGCGCCACCGTGGCGCCCGTCGACATCGCGCCGCTGACGAGGACGACCACGGAACCCCGTCCGGCGCTCTCGTGGGCGATGAGGGTGCCGTCACGCGAAACGATGTTCTTGTCCATATCCCCGCAGACTGCCGCACCGCGGCCCGATCATGGGTGAGGTGGGCGGCGCGTCCGTCGATCACAACCCTTCTATCCGATCATCGGACTTCCACGTCGTAGAAACACAGGTGGTCCTTGATTCCGGCGACGCCCGGTTTCGGGTCCGGGTAGGCCCAGACGAGATCGGCCGCGTCCGGGCGGGACCAGTAGGACGCGGTGCCCTTGAAGGGGCAGTGGGTGTGGGTCCCGGACGGGGTCAGCAGGTCGAGCCGTACGTCCTCGGGCGGGATGTAGTACCGCGCGGGACAGCCCGTCTCGCGCAGCACCAGCGCCCGGTCGCTCTCGGCCAGGACCTCCCCGCCGTGCACCACGCGCACGTGCCGGTCGCTCCGCTCGACGGTGATGCGGTGGCCACTGGTCACGGTCCACGCTCCTCTCGGGTAGCCGGGTCGACGGATACAGCGCACGCTGAAGCCGAGTTCTTCCCCCCAGGAGGCACCATGGGAGCCGAGGGCGCCGGACGCAACCGCAGCACCCTCGCCCACCGGGTCCGCTACGCCGTGCGGCATCCCCGGCGCGTCCCCCCGCCACGCCCGGCGGCTGCTGCGTGACGCCTGGCTGCGGCTGTGGCACCGCGACCACATCTCCTACTACCGGGCCGTGATGGCCTCCGACGCGGCCCGCAGCGCCGAGGCCGCGGTGGGGCACAACCCCTCGAGGGAACAATGGGCCCGCATCGGCCGGATGCAGTTCGACTACCTGGTCGCACACGGACTGAGCCCGCACCACCGGATGCCGGAGACCGGCTGCGGCTCACCGCGCTGCCCGACCGGGCCCGTACTGTGGGCCCGTGAACATCTGTGTCTTTCTCTCCGCGGCCGATCTGGACGAGCGCTACACGCGCCCCGCGCGGGAGTTCGCCGAGTTGCTGGGCAAGGGCGGCCACACCCTGGTGTGGGGCGGTTCCGACGTCGGCCTGATGAAGGTCGTCGCCGACGGGGTGCAGGAGGCGGGCGGACGGCTCCTCGGCGTCTCGGTGGAGTTCCTGGCGGCGACGGCGCGCCGGGACGCCGACGAGATGGTGATCGCCCCCGACCTGGCGGAGCGCAAACGCCTGCTCCTGGAGAAGGCCGACGCGGTGGTGATCATGGTGGGCGGCACCGGCACCCTGGACGAGGCCACCGAGATCCTGGAGCTGAAGAAGCACGGGCACACGGACAAACCGGTGGTCCTGCTGAACACCGCGGGCTTCTACGACGGCCTCAAGACGCAGTTCCGGCGGATGGAGGACGAGGGCTTCCTGCCCCGCGCCCTCACCGACCTGGTCTTCTTCGCCGATGAGCCCGTAGGGGCCCTGGCGTACCTGGAGGAGAGCCAGGGGATCGAGTGAGCCGCCGGTGATGCGAGCATGGCGGCATGGCTACACATGTGATCACCGGAGCGGGCTCCGGCATCGGCGCGGCCGTCGCCCGCAGGCTGCACGCGCGTGGGGACGAACTCGTGCTGCACGCGCGTGAGGCGGGGCGGGCGAAGGAGCTGGCGGCCGCGTTCCCCGGGTCGCGGACCCTCGTCGGCGACCTTGCGGACCCCGAGAGGCTCAGCTGGGCCTTCTCCCACCAGTCGCTCCCGGACCGGGTGGACTCCCTGCTGCACATCGCCGGCGTCGTCGACCTCGGCACGGTCGGCGAGCTGACCCCGAAGACCTGGCGGCACCAGCTCGACGTCAACCTCGTCGCCCCCGCCGAACTCACCCGCCACTTCCTGCCCCAGCTCCGCGCGAGCCGGGGCCACGTGGTCTTCGTCAACTCCGGCGCCGGGCTGAACGCCCACGCCCAGTGGTCCGCCTACGCGGCCTCCAAGCACGGCCTGAAGGCCCTCGCCGACTCGCTGCGCCACGAGGAGCACGACAACGGCGTCCGCGTCACCTCGGTCTACCCCGGCCGCACCGCCAGCCCCATGCAGGCCAAGGTCCACCAGCAGGAGGGCAAGGAGTACGACCCCGGCCGGTGGATCGACCCCGAGTCGGTCGCCACGACCGTCCTGATGGCCCTCGACCTGCCGAGGGACGCGGAGGTCAACGACCTGACGGTGCGGCCGGGACGCTGACCCCACGGACGTGCCGACCCCACGGGCGTACGGACCGGGACGCGGGATGCCCGGCCCGTTCCGTACGCTTCTCCGGTGAGCGATAACAGCCAGTTCAGGTTCGGGGCCGCGACCGGGATCGGGTCGATGCCGGGCGGGGACGCCCGCGAGGCCGTCAAGACCGTCACCGGGAGCTTCGAGGACTTTCCGTTCCTGCCCGAACTGCCCGCCCGGGGGCCCGGCGCGGACATGATCGGACGGACCGCCGGGATGCTCGTCGAGCTGTACGCGCGCGTGGAGCCCAGCGGCTGGCGGATCGGGGACCGGCCGGGGCGGGACACCAAGCGGGCCCGCTCCTGGCTCGGCGAGGACCTCGACGCGCTGGAGGAGTTCACCCAGGGGTACCAGGGCCCGCTGAAGGTGCAGGCCGTGGGTCCCTGGACGCTCGCCGCCCAGTTGGAGCTGAGGAACGGGGAGTCCGCCCTCTCCGACCCCGGTGCCTGCCGCGACCTCACCGCCTCGCTCGCCGAGGGGCTGCGTCTGCACCTCGACGAGATGCGGCGCCGGGTGCCCGGCGCGCGGCTCGTCCTCCAGCTCGACGAGCCGTCCCTCACCGACGTCCTGCGCGGCCGGGTGCGCAGCGCCAGCGGCTACCGCACCCACCGCGCGGTGGACCGGCAGCTGGTGGAGGCCGCGCTCCGGGACGTCGTCGGGGTGCACGACGGCGGGCCCGTCGTGGTCCACTCGTGTGCGCCGGACGTGCCGTTCGCCCTGCTGCGCCGGGCGGGCGCGCAGGCGATCTCCTTCGACTTCTCGCTTCTCACCGAGCGTGACGACGAAACGATCGGGGAGGCGGTGGAGAGCGGCGCCCGGCTGTTCACCGGGGTCGTGCCGGGCACGGACGGCCCGTTGTCAGACCCTGCCGGTAGCGTCATGGGTGTCAGAACGCTGTGGCGCAGGCTGGGGCTGCGGCCGGACCTTCTTCCGGAGGCGGTCACGGTCACTCCGGCGTGCGGACTCGCGGGGGCCTCCCCGGAGTACGCGCGCAGGGCTTACGCGCACTGCGTCCGGGCGGCGAGATCCCTGGCGGACAACCCAGAGTAACGGGAGGACACACGGTGGCGGGTGACAAGCAGGCGGAGACGACGAGCGTGCCGGCCGAGGCACGGGAGCGGCACGCCAGGCTCGCTGAGCAGATCGAGGAGCACCGCTTCCGGTACTACGTGAACGACGCGCCCGTCATCAGCGACGCCGAGTTCGACCGGCTGCTGAGGGAGTTGGAGGCGCTGGAGGAGGAGCACCCGGAGCTGCGCACGCCCGACTCCCCGACCCAGAAGGTCGCCGGGGCGTACGAGACGGAGTTCACCTCCGTGCAGCACGTCTCGCGCATGCTCTCCCTCGACAACACCTTCAACGACGACGACCTCGCCGCCTGGGTCGAGCGCATCCACAAGGAGCTGGGCGAGCAGAAGTTCCACTTCCTGTGCGAGCTGAAGGTCGACGGCCTCGCCGTCAACCTCACCTATGAGCGGGGCCGGCTCGTCCGCGCGGCGACCCGGGGCGACGGCCGCACCGGCGAGGACATCACGCCCAACGTGCGGACGATCGCCGAGATCCCGGACCGGCTCAAGGGGGACGAGGTCCCCGACCTCGTGGAGATCCGGGGCGAGGTCTACTTCCCGATGGAGAAGTTCCAGGAGCTCAACGCGCGGCTGGTCGGGGCCGGTGACAAGCCGTTCGCCAACCCGCGCAACGCGGCGGCCGGTTCGCTGCGTCAGAAGGACCCGCGGGTCACTGCCACCCGCCCGCTGCACATGGTGGTCCACGGCATCGGTGTCCTGGAGGGCTACAAGGGCATGACCCGCCTCTCCCAGGGCTACGACCTGCTCAAGACCTGGGGCCTGCCCACCTCCGAGCACAACAGGGTCGTCGACGGCCTCGCCGGCGTAAGGGAGTTCATCGCGTACTACGGCGAGAACCGGCACTCCGTGGCGCACGAGATCGACGGAGTGGTGGTCAAGCTCGACGAGATCCCGCTCCAGGGCCGCCTCGGCTCCACCTCGCGTGCCCCGCGCTGGGCCATCGCGTACAAGTACGCGCCCGAGGAGGTCAACACCAAGCTGGTCAACATCCGCGTGGGCGTGGGCCGTACGGGCAGGGTCACGCCGTACGCGCAGGTCGAGCCGGTCACCGTGGCCGGTTCCGAGGTGGAGTTCGCCACGCTGCACAACCAGGACGTGGTCAAGGCCAAGGGCATCCTCATCGGGGACACGGTGGTGCTGCGCAAGGCCGGTGACGTCATCCCGGAGATCCTCGGCCCGGTCGCCGACCTGCGGGACGGCAGCGAGCGCGAGTTCGTGATGCCGGCCGAGTGCCCGGAGTGCGGCACGCCGCTGCGCCCGATGAAGGAGGGCGACGTCGACCTGCGCTGCCCCAACGCCCGTACCTGCCCCGCCCAGTTGCGGGAGCGGCTGTTCTACCTCGCCGGGCGCAAGGCGCTGGACATCGAGCACTTCGGCTATGTCGCCGCCGCGGCGCTGACCGGGCCGCTGGAGCCCGAGGACCCGCCGTTGACGGACGAGGGCGATCTCTTCGACCTCACCGTCGAGCAGCTGCTGCCCATCAAGGCGTACGTCCTCGACCAGGACAGCGGTCTGCCCAAGCGGGATCCGAAAACCGGAGAGGAGAAGATCGCCACCGTCTTCGCCAACCAGGAGGGCGAGCCGAGGAAGAACGCGGTCGCGATGCTGGCGAACATCGAGGCGGCCAAGGAGCGTCCGCTGGCCCGCGTGCTGACCAGTCTGTCGATCCGTCATGTCGGCCCGGTCGCGGCGGAGGCGCTGGCCCGCGAGTTCCGCTCCATCGACCGCATCGAGCAGGCCACCGAGGAGGAGCTGGCGGGCACCGAGGGGGTCGGCCCGACCATCGCCGCCTCCCTCAAGCAGTGGTTCGCCGAGGACTGGCACCGCGAGATCATCCGCAAGTGGCGGGCGGCCGGTGTCCGCATGGAGGACGAGGGGTCCGGCGAGGACGAGGGCCCGCGTCCACTGGCGGGACTGACGGTTGTGGTGACCGGCACCCTGGAGCACTACACCCGGGACGGCGCGAAGGAGGCGCTGCAGACCCGGGGAGCGAAGGTGACCGGTTCGGTCTCGAAGAAGACGTCCTTCGTCGTCGTGGGAGACAATCCCGGGTCGAAACACGACAAGGCGATGCAGCTCAAGGTGCCGGTTCTGAACGAGGAGGGCTTCACCGTTCTTCTCGAAGAAGGGCCGGAAGCCGCCTCCGACATGGCACTTCAGGCCGAGGAGTAGCGGTGGGAGGCCACCCGATCGGTGCATACCAGATGCATACGGGTGGCTGGGGTGCATTCGGGCAACCGTCGGCGACCGGTGCCCCTGAAAGCCCTCTGCGGCCTAGTGTTGGGATGTGCGCCTGCCGTGCCCAGCTGCGGTCGGGGCATCCCTGTGTTGATGACGGGGCCGTGGAAGGGCTTTCTGTCACGGAGCCGCTGAGGGTAGTCGGGGATCGAGCCGTGCGGCGTGGGCACCGCCGGCTGTGAGAGGGACGGGAATGGAACCCACCGAGAGCGCCGCCCTGGGCTCACGGCTGCGCCTGGGCCTGCGCCGCATGGCGGCCGTGGGGCGACGCAGACGTGGGGACGGGCGGCCCGCGGGGCATCCGGGCACCCAAGGGCGCCCGGTGGCGTACACCGCGGACGCGCGCGGCGCCGGACCGCCGGCCGCCGGGCAGGCGGCTGTCGGACGGCCTGCGGCCGGACACGCTCCCGGGCGGCCCCCGCGCGGTTCGGAACGGCCCCCGCGCGGTTCAGGACGGTCGCCGCGCGGTCCCCGAGCGTCCTCGCCGGGCACCGGACTGCCCTCGCACCGCACCGGACTGTCCGAAGCGGACACCGAACGCCACCCGTCCTGGCCCGCGTTGCCCACCGCGGTCGTCGCGGCGGCCGCGTTCGTCCTGGGCGTCGGCTTCCTGCGGGCGTTCACCGGCGGTCACGCGCTCTTCCCGTCGGGCCGGGTCGGCTGGTCGCTGGCCGTGCTGACCGGGATCATCGTCGGTCACCTGGTGATGCTGGGCCGCTCCCGCTGGTGGGGCGGCACCGGCTCGGGCAGCGCCGTCACCCTCGCGGTGCTGCTGCTCTACGGCTGGGTCCCGGCCGGCCTGGTCAGCCTCACCGTGGTCGTGCTGGTCGGCATAGCCAGGCGGGGCCGTTGGCGTCAAGGCGTCCTGCACGGCGCGGTGGACCTGCTCGGTATCGGCGCCGGCGCGCTGGTGCCGGCGCTCTTCGGGTCCGTACCGTCCGTCGAGTTCCCCTCGACCCCGGACACCTGGGGTCTGCACACCGCTGCCGAGGTGGTGCTGGCCGCCGCCGCGTATCTCGCGGTCACCCGCACCCTCACCTGGTACCTGCACACCCCGCGCGCCGGACTGCCCACCGTCGCCCGCACCGCCCTGCTCAGACAGGGGCTGGTCGCGGTCGCGCTGCTCGGCATAGCGCCGCTGATCTGCGTGGTCGCGTACGCCCGGCCGATCCTGCTGCCGCTGTTCGCCATCCCGCTGATCGCGCTCGACTCCACCCTGTGGATAGCCAGGGCCCGGGCGGAGGAGCAGTTGCGAGATCCGCTGACCGGGCTGCCCAACCGCCAGTGGCTGCTGGAACGTATCTGGACCGCGCTGGACGACGCCGAGCGCGTCGACGCCCGCGCCGCCCTGATGCTGATCGACCTCGACCGTTTCCGATCGGTCAATGACACTCTCGGTCACCTTGCCGGTGACCGGCTGCTGCTGCAGATCGCCGACCGGCTGAGGCTGGCCCTGCCGCGCGGGGCGGAGGCCGCGCGGCTCGGTGGCGACGAGTTCGCCGTGTTACTGCCGGTCGCCGACTCCACGACGTCCGCGACCCGGGTCGCCCGCGGTCTGGTCTCCGCGCTCAGCTCGCCGCTCGACCTCGACGGGCTCACCCTCGTGCTGGAGGCCAGCGCGGGCGTCGCCGTCTTCCCCGACCACGCCCTCGACGCCGAGGGGCTGCTGCGGCGGGCGGACGTGGCGATGTACCAGGCCAAGCGGGACCGTACCGGCGTCGAGGTCTACGAGTCCAAGCGGGACTCCAACACCCCCGACCGGCTGGGACTCCTGGGCGACCTGCGACGGGCCCTGGACGCCCACGAGGTCCAGCTCCACTACCAGCCCAAGGTCCGTTTCGACGGACAGGTGGCGGGCCTGGAGGCCCTGGTCCGCTGGGTGCACCCGGAACGGGGCAGGGTCCCGCCGGACGAGTTCATAGCGATCGCCGAGTCCTCCGGTCTGATGCCGCACCTCACCGAGTACGTGCTGGAGACCGCCCTCGGGCAGGTCGCCCAATGGCGTTCCCAAGGTCTGTACGTGCCGGTCGCGGTCAACGTCTCCCCGCGCGACGTCCACAGCCCCGGCTTCGCCGGCTCCGTCGCGGCGCGCCTGGCCCGGCACGGCGTGCCGGCGGGGGCGCTCCAGCTCGAGATCACCGAGCACGTCCTCCTGGAGGACCCGCAGCGCGCCGCCGACACCCTCAACGCGCTGACCGGCCACGGCGTGAAGATGTCCCTGGACGACTTCGGCACCGGCTACTCCTCCCTCGTGCACCTGCGGCGGCTGCCCGTCAGCGAACTGAAGATCGACCGTTCCTTCGTGGCCCGGCTGGCCGTCGACGCCGAGGACGCCGAGATCGTGCGCTGCACCGTCGACCTCGCCCATTCGCTCGGCCTGCTCGTCGTCGCCGAGGGCGTCGAGGACGACGAGACCTGGGAACGCCTGCGCGACCTCGGCTGCGACGCCGTCCAGGGCTGGCTGGTCGCGGCCGCGATGCCGCCCGAGGAGACCACCGCCTGGCTCCTCGCCCGCGGCCCCCGGGGCTGGCAGCGTCCGGCAGCGGCCCTCCCGGTAGCGGCGTCCGACGACTCGACCCGCCCGGCCTGACACCGTCCCGTGCCGACCGGGCGGGTGTGGCCGGGGGTGGTGCCGGGGCGGTGTCGGCCCGGGTTCCGGCGTCCTGATCACGGCACCGGTAGGCCGTGATTGTGGGGGCGGGGGAAACCGTTTCACGGGTACGGGGCGGCGCCCCATAGGATTGGGGCCTGTCGTCACCTTCCCGCCCGCCGCTCCACGCCTGGCCCGGATCGCGACGGCCCTAGCCCCGAACCGCACACTCACCCCAGAGGATCGCTGCATGCCTGGCATTACGCGCGAGGAGGTCGCCCACCTCGCCCGGCTGGCGCGTCTGGAGCTGAAGCCCGAAGAACTCGACCACTTCGCAGGCCAGCTCGACGACATCATCGGCGCGGTGGCCCGCGTCAGCGAGGTCGCCGACCAAGACGTACCACCGACCTCGCACCCGCTGCCGCTGACGAACGTCATGCGCCCGGACGAGGTCCGTCCCTCGCTCACCCCCGAGCAGGCGCTCTCCGGCGCCCCGGCCCAGGAGCAGCAGCGTTTCAAGGTGCCGCAGATCCTGGGGGAGGACTGAATTCCATGATGGACATCATCAAGCTCACGGCCGCCGACACCGCCGCGAAGATCGCCTCCGGCGAGCTCACGGCCGTCCAGGTCACCGAGGCGCACCTGGCCCGGATCGAGGCCGTCGACGAGAAGGTGCACGCCTTCCTGCACGTCGACCGCGAGGGCGCCCTCGCGCAGGCCCGTGCCGTCGACGAGAAGCGTGCCAAGGGGGAGAAGCTCGGCCCGCTGGCCGGCGTGCCCCTCGCGCTCAAGGACATCTTCACCACCGAGGGCATCCCGACCACCGTCGGCTCCAAGCTCCTCGAGGGCTGGATCCCGCCGTACGACGCGACGCTCACCCAGCGGCTCAAGGCCGCCGACGTCGTCATCCTCGGCAAGACCAACATGGACGAGTTCGCCATGGGCTCGTCGACCGAGAACAGCGCCTACGGCCCGACCGGCAACCCCTGGGACCTCACCAAGATCCCCGGTGGCTCCGGCGGCGGGTCGAGCGCCGCGCTCGCCTCCTTCCAGGCCCCCCTCGCCATCGGCACCGACACCGGCGGCTCCATCCGCCAGCCGGCCGCCGTCACCGGAACGGTCGGTGTGAAGCCGACCTACGGCGCGGTCTCCCGCTACGGCATGGTGGCGTTCTCCTCCTCCCTCGACCAGGGCGGACCCTGCGCCCGCACGGTCCTGGACGCAGCCCTGCTGCACGAGGTCATCGCCGGACACGACCCGCTCGACTCCACCTCCATCGACGCCCCGGTCCCGCCGGTCGTCGAGGCCGCCCGCAACGGCTCGGTCCAGGGCATGCGCGTCGGCGTGGTCAAGCAGTTCCGCGGCGAGGGCTACCAGGCCGGCGTCATCCAGCGGTTCGACGAGTCCGTCGAGCTGCTCAAGGAACTGGGTGCCGAGATCGTCGAGCTGGACTGCCCGTCCTTCGACCTCGCCCTGTCGGCGTACTACCTGATCGCCCCGTCCGAGTGCTCCTCCAACCTCGCCCGCTTCGACGGCCTGCGCTACGGCCTGCGGACCGGCGACGACGGCACGCACTCCGCCGAGGAGGTCACCTCGCTGACCCGCGAGGCCGGCTTCGGCCCGGAGGTCAAGCGCCGCATCATGCTCGGTACCTACGCGCTCAGCTCCGGCTACTACGACGCGTACTACGGCAGCGCCCAGAAGGTCCGTACGCTCATCAAGCAGGACTTCGACAAGGCGTTCGAGCAGGTCGACGTGATCGTCTCGCCGACGACCCCCACCACCGCCTTCGCGATCGGCGAGCGCGCCGACGACCCGATGGCGATGTACCTCGCCGACCTGTGCACCATCCCGACCAACCTGGCGGGCAACGCGGCCATGTCGCTGCCCTGCGGCCTCGCGCCCGAGGACAACCTGCCGGTCGGACTGCAGATCATCGCCCCGGTCATGAAGGACGACCGCCTCTACAAGGTGGGTGCCGCCGTCGAGGCCGCCTTCGTGGAAAAGTGGGGCCACCCGCTGATCGAGGAGGCTCCGTCGCTGTGAGCGCACTGACCAAGGCCAAGGGCTTCAAGAAGTCCAGGTCCGGTACGTACCTGTCCATGGCCGCCACCGCCTTCGGCGCGATCGGCGTCGCCAAGCGCGTCAAGAAGGCGCGGCTGGAGAAGGACACCCTGGTCCTGATCGACGCCACCGTGTCCGCCGCCGCCATCGTCACCGGCCTCGCCATCCTCTACCGCGAGCTGAAGCGGCTGGGCGACGACGACGTCCTGCTGGGCTGAGAGGGAAGTTTCACCGTGACCACCACGACCGACCTGGTGTCGTACGAGGACGCGCTGGCGTCCTACGACCCCGTCATGGGCCTCGAGGTCCATGTCGAGCTCGGCACCAGGACCAAGATGTTCTGCGGCTGCTCGACCACACTGGGCGCCGACCCCAACACCCAGACCTGCCCCGTCTGTCTCGGCATGCCGGGCGCGCTCCCCGTCGTCAACGCGACCGGCGTCGAGTCCGCGATCAAGATCGGCCTCGCGCTGAACTGCGAGATCGCCGAGTGGTGCCGCTTCGCCCGGAAGAACTACTTCTATCCGGACATGCCGAAGAACTTCCAGACTTCCCAGTACGACGAGCCGATCGCCTTCAACGGCTACCTCGACGTGCAGCTGGAGGACGGCGAGACCTTCCGCGTGGACATCGAGCGCGCCCACATGGAGGAGGACACCGGCAAGTCGACGCACGTCGGCGGCGCCACCGGCCGTATCCACGGCGCGTCCCACTCCCTGCTCGACTACAACCGAGCCGGCATCCCGCTGATCGAGATCGTCACCAAGCCGATCACCGGTGCGGGGGAGCGTGCTCCCGAGGTCGCGCGCGCCTACGTCCGTGAGCTGCGCGAGCTCATCCGGGCGCTCGGCGTGTCCGAGGCCCGGATGGAGATGGGCCAGATGCGCTGCGACGTCAACCTGTCGCTGCGCCCGCACGGGCGGGAGAAGTTCGGCACCCGCTCGGAGACGAAGAACGTCAACTCGCTGCGGTCCGTGGAGCGCGCCGCGCGCTTCGAGATCCAGCGGCACGCCGCCGTGCTGAACGACGGCGGGACGATCATCCAGGAGACCCGGCACTTCCACGAGGACACGGGGTCGACGACCTCCGGCCGCGTGAAGGAGGAGGCCGAGGACTACCGGTACTTCCCGGAGCCCGACCTGGTTCCGGTGGCGCCGTCCCGCGAATGGGTCGAGGAACTGCGCGCCGGGCTGCCCGAGCTGCCGCTGGTGCGCCGCAACCGGCTCCGCGAGGAGTGGGGTGTGACCGCCACCGACATGCAGGCGATCCTCAACGCCGGTGCGTTGGACCTGATCGTCGCCACGATCGACGCCGGCGCGGACGCGGCCTCCGCCCGCAAGTGGTGGATGGGCGAGCTGGCCCGCGCCGCCAACGAGTCCGCCAAGGCGCTCGACGAGCTGGCGATCACGCCGGCGCAGGTCGCCCGGGTCGCCGAGCTGGTGAACGCCGGAGACCTCAACGACAAGCTGGCCCGCCAGGTCATCGAGGGCGTGCTCGCCGGTGAGGGCACTCCGGACGAGGTCGTCGACAAGCGCGGTCTGAAGGTCGTGTCCGACGAGGGCGCGCTCACCACGGCCGTGGAGGAGGCCATCGCCGGCAACCCGGCCATCGCGGACAAGATCCGCGGAGGCAAGGTCGCCGCGGTCGGCGCGCTGGTCGGCGCGGTGATGAAGGCCACCCGCGGTCAGGCGGACGCGGCCCGTGTGAAGGAGCTGATCCTTCAGAAGCTGGGCGTCGGCGAGGGCTGAGCCGGCACAGCGGTCAGGGGGTGCACCGGTGTCCGGTGCACCCCCTCGGCATGCGGTCGGCGGCGACCGGTCAGACGCGCCGGCCCACCACGCGGGCGAAGCCCAGTGTCTGCCCGCGGTCCGCGCGCACCATCTCCGCCGAGGCCCGCGCCATGCCCGCCATGAAGTCGCTGGAGCTCTCCTCGGCGCACACCTCGCTCCACAGCAGCCAGTCCCGCCAGCCGTCCGGCTGCCAGTCGGCCGCCTCGACCTCCACCGCCCCGCTGCGGGACCAGTGGCGGTGCCACCAGCCGGGGGCGTGGAAGGACCAGAAGGCGGGCTCCCAGAAGGGCTTCAGATGCTCCGGCGGCTCGGTGCCCTCGAGCTCCTCGCGCGTCGCCGGGACGACGACACCGATCCGCCCGCCCGGCTTGAGCAGCCGGGTCAGCGTCGGCAGATACAGGTCATCGGTGCCGAAGTAGTGGTACGCGTCGACGGAGACGATCGCGTCGAAGCTCTCCTCCCCGAAGGGCAGGTCGTGCGCCTCGGCGAGAACCGGCAGCACCCGGTCGGCGACGCCCGCCTCGGCGATGCGGCGCGCGTTCTCGTCGGGCTTGATCCACAGGTCGGCGGCGGTGACCTGAACGTCGTACTCCCGGGCCAGGAAGACGGACGTCATGGCCCGTCCGCAGCCCAGGTCGAGCACGCGCGCGCCGGGGCGCAGGGTGTCGAGGCCGAGGGCCGGGGCCAGCCACTCCAGCAGCCACAGCGCGTGCGGGCCCATCTGGTTCTCGATGGTCCAGCGGACGTCGTAGGCGCTGCTGCGGGGGTAGTGGGGGAGGGCCAGGCGGCTAGTGAGGTCGTCGTGCGGGGTGTTCGATGTGATGTCCGACATCGGTGAACGGGCTCCTCGGATCCGTGTAAGGGGAAAGGACTGCGTCGGAAATCGGGCGGACAGTCATCAAAGCACCTGCTTCGGTCGGCGGCGGGCTGCCGCGGAACGTCGGACCGACGGACGCTAACAGGTCGCCACCGCCCCCGCATCCGGGTTTCCGGGCCCGAGGCGCTACGCTCCCGCGGCATGAGTGGACGCGCAGATTCCGACACACCCCCGAAGCCCCGGGTGGAGCCGGCCGACGCGCCGCAGGACGCCGATGCCGACGAGGAGACGAGCGCCGCCGGGGCCGCCGGGGACGCCGAGACCGACGGGAGCGCTGAGGACGAGACCGCCGAGGCCGCCGAGGACGAGACCGCCGGGGACGCCGAGACCGCCGAGACCGCCGAGGACGAGGACGCCGATGCCGACGAGCGGGAGGCGCGCAGGGCGCGGTGGGCCGCGGTCTGCACCGGCGTGGTGCTCGCCCTCGCGGGGCTGGCCGCCGCCCTGCTCCGCCTCACCGGCTCCGCTCCGCTCCTCGTCCCGGTGGCCTACGCCTGCGGGGCCGGCGGCTGCGCCCTCGCCGCCGTGCTGGGCTCACGCGGCCGGACCCGTAGGGCGCTGTGGCTGTTGGTCGCGGGGCTGATGGTGATGGCGCTGGGGGACCAATTCGATTGATGTGGCTGATCCGGCTGATCCGGCTGAATCGCGGGTCGGGACGGGTGAGCGAAGGGTGAGCTGAGTCACCTCCGGCGGCGGAGGCGGTGTGTTTGTCCGGTGAGCCGATCCTCGGCACTGTGAATAAGGCCACGAACGCGACAATCGATCACTTTCGCCTGTAACAGTTGCATTGCATTGCTCATGCGTTCTTTGCGGGTTGTTTCGGTCATATCGGCTGCTCCCGGTCAAAGATCCACACCGTCACTTTGGGAGCACGTTTCGTGGCAGCCCTCACACGCTGGTGTGTCCGACGCCGTCTGATCACGGTCCTGCTGTGGCTCCTCGCCCTCGGCGGGGTCGCGGCCGGGGCCTTCGCGACCGGATCCGCGTACTCGAACGACTACGACGTGCCCGGCACCGAGTCCGGACACGCCGCCGAACTGCTGCACGAAGGATTCCCGGCCCTCGGGGGCGACAGCGACACCCTCGTCTGGCACACCCCGGCCGGCAGTGTCCGGGACACCGGCGTCGAACAGACCATGACCCGCACCCTGGACCGGATCGAGGAGCTGCCCGGCGTCACCGCGGTGACCGGCCCGTACGACGCCCAGGGCCCCGGCCGGATCAGTGCGGACGGCCGCACCGCCTACGCCACCGTCACCTTCGACGACCCGGCCAAGGACATCGACCCGGCCGAGGCGGCCGCCGTGCTCGAGGCGGCCCAGGCCGCGGAGAGCGACGGACTCCAAGTCGAGGTGGGCGGCAGCGCCGCCGCACTGACCGAGGCCCCCGAGGGGCACCTCGCCGAGGTCGTCGGGGTGGTCGTCGCCGCCGTCGTGCTCTTCCTCGCCTTCGGCTCGCTCGCCGCCTCACTGCTCCCCATCGCCACCGCGCTGGTCGGGGTCGGCACCGCCTACGCCGGAATCGTGCTGCTCGGGCACGTGATGACCGTCGCCGACTTCGCGCCCATGCTCGGCATGCTGATCGGACTCGGCGTCGGCATCGACTACGCGCTGTTCATCGTGACCAGGCACCGGCGCGGCCTGAAGCGCGGGCTGTCCGTCACCGAGGCCGCCACCGAGGCCGTCGCCACCACCGGACGCGCGGTCGTGTTCGCGGGTGCCACCGTGTGCATCGCCCTGCTGGGCATGCTGATCCTCCGGCTGAACTTCCTCAACGGCGTCGCCGTCGCGGCCTCACTCACCGTCGTGCTGACCGTGGCCGCCTCCGTCACCCTGCTGCCCGCCCTGCTGTCGTTCATCGGCATGCGCGCGCTCAACCGCCGCGAGCGGCGCCGACTGGCGGAACTCGGCCCCCAGCCCGAACTGCCGACCGGTTTCGCCGCCCGCTGGTCGGCGTTCGTCGAGCGCCACCCCAGGCTGCTCGGCGCGCTCGCGCTGGTGGTGATGGCGGTGCTGGCGCTGCCCACCCTCTCCCTGCACCTCGGCACCTCCGACCAGGGCAACGCACCCAGGACTTCCACCACCCGCCAGGCCTACGACCTCCTCGCCGACGGTTTCGGACCCGGGGTCAACGGCCCCCTCACCCTCGTCACCGAGGTCGACGGCGCCGCCGACCGCCTCGCCCTGGACCGGCTCGGCCCCACGCTGAGCGAGACCGAGGGCGTCGCGTCCGTGGGACCGGTGGTCCACAGCTCCGGCGGCGACACCGCGTACCTCACCGTGATACCCGAGTCCTCCCCGCAGTCGAAGCAGACCAGCGACCTCGTCGACCGGCTGCGCCAGGACGTGCTGCCGCCCGCCGAGGCCGGTACCACCCTCGATGTACAGGTCGGTGGGGTGACGGCCGGCTACGACGACTTCGCCGACGTCATCGTCGGCAAGCTGCCCGTGTTCGTGGGTGTCGTCGTCGGCCTGGGCTGTCTGCTGCTCCTGCTCGCCTTCCGGTCCGTCGCCATACCGCTCAAGGCCGCCGCGATGAACGTGGCCGCCGTCGCCGGCGCCTTCGGCGTGGTCGTGGCGATCTTCCAGTGGGGCTGGGGCAGCGAACTGCTCGGCCTCGGCAGCGCGGGCCCCATCGAACCCTTCCTTCCCGTGATCATGGTGTCGGTCCTCTTCGGACTCTCCATGGACTACCAGGTCTTCCTGATCAGCCGCATGTACGAGGAATGGCTGGAGACCGGGGACAACCGGCGCGCGGTACGGGTCGGCCTCGCGGAGACCAGCAGGGTGATCAACTCCGCGGCCGTCATCATGATCTCGGTCTTCCTCGCCTTCGTCCTGACCGGCGACCGCGTGATCGCCATGTTCGGCATCGCGCTCGCCGTGGCCGTCGCCCTCGACGCCTTCGTGCTGCGGACCCTGCTGGTCCCCGCGCTCATGCATCTGCTCGGCGGGGCCAACTGGTGGCTGCCGCGCTCGCTGGACCGGATCCTGCCGCGCATCAGCATCGAGCCTCCCGAGGCCCGCGCCGCCCATGAAAGGCTGACCACGGCCATGGCCACGGACGCCGGGGTGGCGACCGTGCCCGCGCAGCAGGAGGGGCGGAAGCGGGATGTACGCGATACGACTGGGTGACGACGGAGCCGAACTGCGCCCCCTGGAGCCCTGGCACGCGGAGGAGTTCCTCGCCCATCTGGAGCGGGGCCGGGAGTTCATCAACCAGTACGTCCCCTTCGGCTCCCGGGCCACCGACGTGTCCACCGCGCGGGAGGCGCTCCAGCGGTACGCCGACTTCCGTGCCGCCGACACGGCCTCGCTGCACGGCCTGTGGCTGGACGGCAGGCTCGTGGGCGGGGTGCTCACCCTCCACTTCGACGCCGAGAACGGCACCTGTGAGGTGGGCTGCTGGCTCGAGCCCGCCGCCACCGGGCGCGGGCTCGTCACCCGCGCGATGCGGGTGCTGATCGACTGGGCGGTCGAGCAGCGCGGCATCCACCGCGTGGAGTGGGTCGCCGCCGCCGGCAACGAGCCCAGCCTCAACACCGCCCGCCGGCTCGGCATGACCCGGGACGGGGTGCGGCGCGAGGCCCATCTCCACCACGGCGTACGGCACGACCTGGAGGTGTGGTCGGTCCTGGCCCCCGAATGGCGGCGGGCCCGCGCACGTGCGGACCGATAGCGCCCACGCTCCGGAGTCGTCCGGGACGACAGCGGTCATGGGGCCTTAGGCGGTCCATGAGCCTCATGGACGGCCTAAGGCCCCTCACCCGTGTCTCGCCGCATGTCTAAGGCCCCGACGGCCGCCGAAGATGCGGAACTCTTCCGATGTGGCAGGCCCGCCCGGGAGACGAAGGTGGAGGCATCGCGGAAAGCGATGTCCGACCCCCACTCTCCGAGGGATCACACCATGTACGAGTACGAGATCCACAAGTACCGTTCCGCCGAGCTCATCCGCGAGGCCGAGCAGGAGCATCAGGCCCGCGAGGCCGTCCGCCTCGCGCGCACCGCCCGCCGCGGGGCCGCGGCGCGGGGGACCGAGCCCGAGAGCCATAACCGCGGTCCACGCCGGCACCGGTTCGCCCGAGCCGTATGAGCGCCGCGGGGCGCCGTCCGGTGGTGCTCCCCTCGGTGAAAACCGGTGCCGCGATGTCGGACCCTCGTGCGATGCTCGGAGCCGTGGAGACCAGGACCGTCAGTCCCGTGTTCGTCGGCCGTGCCGGTGAACTCGACGCGTTGAACACCGCGCTCGCCCGCGCCACCGAAGGCGCGGGCGAGCCGCAGGCGCTGCTCGTCGGGGGAGAGGCCGGCGTCGGGAAGACCCGCCTCGTCGAGGAGTTCGCCGCCGAGGCCCGCCGCCGGGGCACCGTCGTCGCGCTCGGCGGCTGCGTCGAGATCGGCGCCGACGGGCTGCCCTTCGCCCCCTTCTCCACCGCCCTGCGCGGGCTGCGCCGCGAACTGCCCGGCCAACTCGCCGCCGCGGCCGCTGGACAAGAAGAGGAACTGGCTCGCCTGCTGCCCGAACTCGGCACCGTCGCCCCCGAGGCCCGGCGCGACGAACAGGGCATGGCCCGCCTCTTCGAACTCACCGCCCGCCTGCTGGAGCGCGTCGCCGCCGAGCACCCCGTCGTCCTCGCCCTGGAGGACCTGCACTGGGCGGACGCCTCCACCCGGCATCTGCTCTCCTACCTCTTCCGCACCCTGCGCACCGGCCGTCTCGTCGTCCTCGCCACCTACCGCTCCGACGACATCCACCGCCGCCACCCGCTGCGCCCCCTCCTCGCCGAACTCGACCGGCTCCGCACGGTCCACCGCATCGAACTCCCCCGTTTCAACCGCGAGGAGGTCGGCCGTCAGATCGCCGGCATCCTCGCCCGGGAACCCGAACCGGACCGCGTCGACGAGATCTTCGAACGCTCCGACGGCAACGCCTTCTTCGTCGAGGAACTCGCCGTCGCCTCACGCGAGGGCTGCCGCACCGGTCTCACCGACTCCCTGCGCGATCTGCTCCTGGTCAGGGTCGAGCGCCTGCCGGAGAGCGCCCAGCAGGTGGTCCGGTTCGTCGCCGAGGGCGGCTCCACCGTCGAGTACCGGCTGCTGGCCGCCGTCGCCCGGCTCGCCGAGGACGACCTCCTCGACGCGCTGCGCTCGACGGTGAACGCCGGCATCCTCACGCCCGCGCCCGACCGCGACGGCTACCGCTTCCGCCACTCCCTGGTCCGCGAGGCCGTCAGCGACGACCTGCTGCCCGGCGAACGCTCCCGCCTCAACCGCCGCTACGCCGAGGCCCTGGAGGCCGACCCCACGCCCGTGCCCGCCGACGAGCGGGTGACGCGCCTGGCCAGCTACTGGTACCACGCCCACGACGCGGCCAAAGCGCTGCCCGCCGTCCTCGACGCCTCCGTCGAGGCCCGCCGACGTCACGCCTACTTCGAGCAACTGGGCCTGCTGGAAAGGGCGATGGAACTCTGGGACGCCGTCCCCGACGACCTGAGGGCCACCCTGCGCCCCGCCGACTACGCCGCGATCCACCCTCCCCCACTGCCTGAAGGGCGTGGGGGGACCCCCAGCGGCAGCGACCCCGAGAACACCCCCCTGTGTTACCTCGACCTGATGGCCGAGGCAGCCGTCGCAGGACGGCTCTGCGGGGAACGCGAACGTGCCATGAAGATCACCAAGCGGGCCCTGCGCGTCCTCGAGGAGGAACCGGACCCGCTGCGCGCCGCCTGGTTCTGGGTGCAGCGCTCCCGGCTGACCACGTCCCTCTCCCGGGGCGACGGCTGGACCGAACTCGGCTTCGCCCAGGACCTGGTGCGCGGCCTGCCGCCCTCCGAGGTGCACGCCGAGGTGCTCGCCTCCGCCGCCGGCTGGTCCATGTTGCACGAACCGGGCCCCGACGCCATGGCGGCCGCCGAACGGGCCGTCGAGTACGCGCGCATGGTCGGCGCCCACGACATCGAACTCAACGCCCGGCTCACCCTGGGGGGCCTCATGGTCGACGCCGGCGCCATCGACGCCGGCCTCGCGGAGATGTACGAGGTCAAGGAGCGGGCGACCGAACTGGGTGTGGACACGGTGGTGGGCCGCAGCCACATCAACCTGCCCTCGGCCCTCGAAGGCATCGGCCGCTCGGAGGAAGCGGCCGGACTCCTGCGCGAAGGCGTGCGGGTCACCCGCAGGCTCGGGCTGCTGGACGCGGAAGGCTGGGTGTGGGGCAACCTCGCCGAGTCCCTCCACTCCCTCGGCCGCTGGGACGAGGCGGCCGAGGCCGCAGCCGGCACCCAGCACCTGGAGCAGAGCGCCAAGCCGCGGGCCGGGGCCTGGGTACGGCTGGCCCATCTGGCCCTCGACCGGGGCGACCTGGCCACCGCGCACCGTCATCTCGGCGCGGCCCGCGCCGCCTTCGGCACCCACGACTCCATGCCGCAGTACTCCCTGCCGATGGCCTGGGTCGCCGTCGGGACAGCCGCCGCCGAGGGTCGTCTCGCCGACGCCCGGACCGAACTGCTCACCGCTCTCGACGACTTCGAGGCCGGTCTCCCACCCGGCACCCAGCGCTACGGCTGGCCGCTGCTGCTCGCCGCCGCGACCGCCGAGGCCGATGCCCACGGCGACCCGGCCACCGAACCGGACCGCCCGCGGATCCTCGGACGCCTCCGCGCGGCAGCCAAGACCCTGGCGACCGGCGTACCGCTGTGGCAGGCGTACGAGGTGTGGCTGCGCGCCGAACTGCTGCGCGCCGAGGGCCGGTCGGCGCCGGGGGAGTGGGCCTCCGTCGTCGCCGCGCTCGAACCACTGGAGCGGCCCTACGACCTCGCCCGGGTCCGCTTCCGGCTCGCGGAGGCGCTGCTCGCCTCCGGCGCGGGCGAGGACGAGCGCGCCCGCGCCACGGAGCTGCTGCGGCTGTCCGGAGCCGTCGCCGAGCACCTCGGAGCCGCCCCGCTGGCCCGGTCGGTCGCCCTGCTGGCCCGGCGCGCCCGCCTCGCGCCGGCCGCCGCCACTCGGGAGTCCGCCCCGGCGCCCACGGATCCGGCCGACGCCCTCGGCCTCACCGGCCGGGAACGCGACGTCCTGCGCCTGGTGGCCGCCGGCCACACCAACCGCCGCATCGCCGAGCAACTGTTCATCTCACCGAAGACGGCCAGCGTCCATGTGTCCAACATCCTCGCCAAGCTGGGCGTCTCCGGCCGGGGCGAGGCGGCGGCACTGGCCCATCGGCTGGGTCTCTTCCCCGCCGAGGCCGGGAATCGGCAGGCCGCGGGATAATGGGTGCCACGCCCACGCGGCCCCGGAAAGGGGGAGCGATGTTCAACGCCTTCGAGGAACTGTTCGCACCCGGCCGCAAACACACCCACGACGAGCAGAAGCGGCTGGAGCTGACCCGGGAGGACGTCGGCGACGCCGACCCCGGACGCGGCCCGATAGACCTCGCGTCCGGAAAGGTCGTCGTACGCCCGTCACCGACCCACCCCGAACCGGAACCGGACGAGGGGCCCTAGCTCACCCGCACCTCCAGGATGCGGTCGTCGCCCTCCCTCGGGGTGAGACGGCCGTCCGTGTTGCTGGTGACCAGCCACAGCTTGTCGCCACCGGCCGACGCCACCGTGCGCAGCCGGCCGTACTCGCCTTCGAGGAAGGCATGCGGGTCCGCCGAGGTTTCCGTGCCCTCGAGCGGGATCCGCCACAGGCGCTCGCCGCGCAGGCCCGCCATCCAGATCGACCCCTCGGCGTACGCGATGCCGCTGGGGGAGGCCTCGTCCGTCCTCCACTGGTCCACCGGATCGTGGAAGTCGCCGTCGTCGGACGAGCCCTCGGCCTCGGGCCAGCCGTAGTTGTCGCCGGGCTTGATCGCGTTCAGTTCGTCCCAGGTGTTCTGGCCGAACTCCGAGGCGAACAGGCGCTGTTTGCCGTCCCAGGCCAGGCCCTGCACATTGCGGTGGCCGTACGAGTACACCGGGGAGTCGGGAAACGGGTTGCCCGGTGCCGGCTCACCCTCCGGGGTCAGCCGAAGGATCTTGCCGCCCAGGGATTCCTTGTCCTGGGAGAGTCCGGTGTCCCCGCTCTCGCCCGTGCCCACGTACAGCATCTTGTCCGGGCCGAACGCGATCCGGCCGCCGTTGTGGACCACCCCCTTGGGGATGCCGCGGAAGACGGTGTCGGGTGCGCCCAACTGCTCGCCCGCGGGCTTCTTCTCGTCGTAGATCATGCGGACGATGCGGTTGTCCGAGGCCGAGGTGAAGTAGGCGTAGACCATGTGGTCCGAGGCGAACTCCGGGGAGAGCGCGATGCCGAGCAGGCCGCCCTCGCCGCCCGGCGCCACCCCCGGCACCTCGCCCAGCCCGGACTTCTCGCCCGTCTTCGTGTCGACCCGGGTGATCGTCGCCTCGTCCCGGGAGGACACCAGCAGATCGCCGTCGGCCAGGGGGGCGAGACCCCAGGGGGTGTTCAGGTCCTCGGTGACCGTGCGGAGCACCTTCACCGAGCCCTTCGCCGGGGGTGTCTCCTCGGCGCCGCGCTCCGCGGGCGAGGACCGCCCCGTCGCACGGCTCGACGGGGTGTCGCCTCCACCCGGCCCCCCTCCGTCGTCGGAGGAACATCCGGCCGTCAGCAGAAGCGCGGCGGCGGCCAGCACGGCCGTAACGGATCGATGATGCACGATCTTGTCCCTTCGACGCGGCAGGTTCTCCCTGTCATACCCCGCTCGCGCCTCACAGGTTCCCGATCACACGAGTCCGAATCGTCGATCACCGCGCGGCCCGGCCTCAGCCCCTGGCTCAGTCGTGCCTCAGTCGTGCCTCAGTCCTGCCTCAGTCCTGCCTCAATCCCACGACCCCTGCGCCGCGGGCAGCGCCGCGATCTCCGCCAGGTCCGTTTCCGTCAGGCGCAGCTCCGCCGCCCCGGCGTTCTCGGCGACCCACCGCTCCCGCTTGGCGCCCGGCACCGGGACCACCTGCCCGCCCAGGGACAACACCCAGGCCAGGGCCACCTGCGCCGGAGTGACGTCCTCGCCGTGCCGGCGGGCGATACGGCGCAGGCCGACCACGATCGGCTGGTTCGCGGCCATCATCTCGGCCGTGAAGCGCGGGTGCCGGGCGCGCAGATCGTCCGCCTCGAATCCCTCACCCGGTGTCAGCGTGCCGGTCAGGAAGCCGTTGCCGAGCGGCATCGCGGCCAGGAAACCCACGCCGCGTGCCCCGCACCACGGCAGCAGCGCCTCCACCGCCTCCGGCGACCACACCGACAGTTCCGCCTGCACCGTGCTCACCGGGAAGATTTGCTGCACCCGCTCCAGCTGCCGGATCGTCGTGTCGTGCAGCCGCGCTCCCGGCCGCCGCGCCGACCGCGCGCCGACCGCGCAGAGCCCCAGCGCCCGTACCTTTCCGGCCTGGACGAGTTCGGCCATCGCGCCCCAGGTCTCCTCGACCGGCACCTCCGGGTCCGCGCGGTGCAACTGGTAGAGATCGATGACATCCGTCTGGAGCCGCCGCAGGGACGCGTCACAGGCTCTTCTCACGTACCCGGGACGGCCGTTGGCCACGATGTGCTGATCGCCCACCAGCAGACCGACCTTCGTCGACACGAAGGCGTCAGCGCGCCGCTCCTTCAACACCCGTCCCAACAACAGCTCGTTGGTGAACGGGCCGTACATGTCGGCGGTGTCCAGCAGCGTCGAGCCCAGGTCGAGTGCCCGGTGCACCGCCCTGAGCGAGTCCTCGCCGCGCTGCCGCGAGGTGCTGTAGGCCCAGCTCATCGGCATGCATCCGAGTCCGACGGCCCCCACCGCGAGCGCCGTCGCGCCGATCGTCCTGCGCTCCACCTGGTCGTGACCCTCCCTCTCCCGGCCACCAACCTAACCTCTGCCGCCGTACGCCCCTGACATAGCCTCCTGGCCATGACTGCTGACGTATGGCTCCCCCTTCCGCCGGACGAGATCGAGGGCCTTCCCGAGGGGCCCGCGTACCGCTTCTGGGACGGCGCCGAGGACTTCCCCGCCGACCCGGCCGACTGCGTGTTCTACGTCGTGCCGTACATGAAGCCCAGCGAGATCGGGGTGCGTCCGCTGCCGCTGATGAGCTCCGTCCGGGTCGTGCAGACCCTGTCCGCCGGCATCGACCACGTGCAGCCGGGTCTGCGGCACCTGCGCCCCGGTGTGCGGCTGTGCAACGCGCGCGGTGTGCACGAGGCGAGCACGGCGGAGCTGACGCTCGCCCTGATCCTGGCCTCGCTGCGCGGCCTGCCCGATTTCGTGCGGGCGCAGGACAAGGGGGAGTGGCTCGGGGGGTTCCGGCCCGCGCTCGCCGACCGGAGCGTGCTCATCGTGGGGTACGGATCGATCGGCGCGGCGATCGAGGACCGGCTCGCCCCGTTCGAGCTCGCGCGGGTGGCGCGCGTCGCGCGCTCCGCTCGCACCACGGCGCGCGGCCCGGTGCATCCGTTCACCGAACTGCCCTCGCTGCTGCCGGAGGCGGACGTCGTCGTCCTCACCACCCCGCTGACCGAGTCCACCCGGCATCTCGTGGACGCCGGCTTCCTGGCCCGGATGAAGGACGGCGCCCTGCTCGTGAACATGGCGCGGGGGCCCGTCGTCGACACCTCGGCCCTGCTCACCGAGGTGGAGAGCGGCCGCATCACCGCGGCCCTCGACGTCACCGATCCCGAACCCCTTCCCGCGGAACATCCCCTGTGGCGGGCGCCGGGCGTCCTCATCAGCCCGCACGCCGGCGGACCCACCTCCGCCTTCCGGCCGCGTGCCGAGCGGTTGCTGGTGGACCAGTTGAACCGTTTCCTGAACCAGGAGGAGCTCCGGAACGTGATCCTGGTGACGGGGGCGGCAAGCGCTTAGTCCGCTTCGAGTACGGTCCGCGATCGTTCGGGTGCGATGAGTGCACATGCGCCAAGTGATCGTTACGGAGCGTAGAGAAGCTATGTCCCTGAGTGACGAGACTGGTGTATCGTCCCGACAGGGGCTGCGCCGCTGACCGATCGGCGCGGGGGATTGACATTGCGGACTGTGAGGGGGGCGACGGGCGATGCACGGCCTATGGACGAGCGATCCGACGCGACGGAGCCGCCGTCGGCGACCCTGGCGCACGACTGCGCGCAGCCAGGGGCACCGCGGTGAGTGGCCGCCCCGCCCCGTGCCCCGGAACCCGGAGGGCGCAGGGGTGTCGCGGTACCCGAGGGACGTGGAGGCAGCGCGGGCCGGGAGGGACCGGTGAGCGCGCCGACCTCCACGCCCACGCTCGAGGAGGCGGTGCGGACACGGCCCGCCCCGGGAGTGACACCGGCCGGCCCGACGGCCGTGGACCGTCGGGCCGGTCTGGTCCCGCAGCTCGCCTTGGCCTTCGTCTGCGCGGCCTATGCCATCGGGGCCGCGCTCGGTTGGGGATCGGACCGATTCGCTCTGATCATGGGTGACTTCGGGCTGAGCGCCGCCGCGGCCGCGGCGGCCGTGTCCTGCTTCCTCTACGCACGCGGCCGCCGCATCAGCTTCCGGCCCGCCTGGCTGCTGTTCGGCATCTCCTCCGCCATGGCGTCCCTGGGCAACCTGGTCTGGGGGTGGTACGAGGTCGTTCTCGGGCTGTCCGTGCCCAGCCCCAGCTATGCGGACCTGTTCTTCCTGTGCTTCGCGCCCCCCGCCATCGTCGGGCTGCTGGTGCTCGCCAAACGGCCCGTGACCAAGGCCGGCTGGGTCTGTCTGGGGCTGGACGCCTGGCTGATCGGCGGCTCCCTGCTCACCCTCGCCTGGAGCCTCGCGCTCGCCCAGGCCGCGCAGGCCGGCGGTGAGGACGTGGCGCACACCGCGCTGTCCCTGGCCTATCCGCTGCTCGACATCGCGCTGGTCAGCATGGTGCTCGCCCTGCACTTCCGGCGGTCGGCGGTGAACCGCTCCGCGGTCAACACCGCGATCGGCGCGCTCGCGCTCACCGTGATGTGCGACGCCGTGTTCACCTCCCCGCTGCTGCACGACACCTACCGCTCGGGACAGCTGCTCGACGCGGGCTGGTTCGCCGGCTCACTGCTCCTGGCGTACGCCCCCTGGGCCGGACCGAGGAGCGACCGGTCCGAGGACGAGGGGCACACGCGCGTGGTGCGCGAGCACCTGCCCGGACAGCGCGGCGGACCCGGCCACCACCTCCCCGGGCCCGGCGGTGAGCGCGGCCGTTATCCGGTCTCCCGGCCCATCGCCGGTTCCCTCGCCGCGCTCACCCCGTACCTCGCCGCGGCGGTGTGCACCCTGGGCATCCTCTACACCGTCCTCAACGGCCGCAGCGTCGACCGCGTGGTCCTGCTCACCGGCGGCACCGTGGTGCTCGCACTCGTCGTGCGCCAGGGCATCATGCTGCTCGACAACATCACCCTCACCCAGGAACTGGCGCACAAGGAGAACCACTTCCGCTCCCTGGTGCAGGGCTCCAGCGACGTCATCATGATCGCCGCGCCCAGCGGCATGCTCCGCTACGTCTCCCCGGCCGCCGCCGGGGTGTACGGCCGTCCCGCGGAGGAGCTGGTGGGTACGGAACTGGCCCAGCTCATCCACCCGGAGGACCTGGGCTGCGTCGTGCACGAGGTGCGCCGTTTCCTCGCCGCCAGCCCCGTCGAGGAACCCACCACGCGCATCGAGTGCCGTTTCCGCTCCGGCGGTGGGGGAGGCTGGCTGAACGTGGAGTCGACCGTCAAGCGGCACCACGGCGGCCTCATCTTCAACAGCCGGGACGTCACCGAGAGAGTGCGCCTGCAGGCACAGCTCCAGCACAACGCCGAACACGACCCGCTGACCGACCTGCCCAACCGCGCCCTGTTCACCCGGCGCGTCCAGCAGGCCCTGTCCGGCCGCCGCGCCTCCGACCGGGGCGCCGCCCTCAGGGGCACGGCCGTGCTCTTCATCGACCTCGACGGCTTCAAGGCGGTCAACGACACCATCGGCCACCAGGCCGGGGACGAGCTGCTCATCCACGCCGCCCGCAGACTCCGGGACGCGGTCCGCAAGGGCGACACCGCCTCCCGACTGGGCGGCGACGAGTTCGCCGCCCTGATCGTGGGCGACGGTGCCCGTGACCGGGAGGCCCGCGAGCGGCACATCCTGGAGCTCGCCGACCGTCTCAGGGTGACCCTGTCCCAGCCCTATCTCATCGACGGCAACGATGTCCGGGTCAACGCCTCCATCGGTGTCGCCTTCGCCGAACCGGCCCTCGGCGCGGGTGAACTGCTGCGCAACGCGGACCTCGCCATGTACCGGGCCAAGGCCGGCGGCAAGGGTCGGGTGGAGCTGTACCGGCCGCAGATGCAGCAGGACGTCGTCCGCAGGGCGGAGCTGGCCACCCGGCTGCGCGCCGCGCTGCACGACGGGGAGTTCGCGCTGCTGCACCAGCCGGTGGTGTCCCTGGGGGACGGCAGGATCACCTCGGTCTGCGCGCAGGCGCGCTGGCGTTCCGCGCAGGGTGTGCTGTTCACCCCCGCGGAGTTCCTGCGCGTCGCCGAGGACAGTGAGAAGACCGCCGAGCTGGACCGCTGGCTGCTGGAGGAGGCGGTCGAGCAGGCCGCCGAACGGCAGGCGACGGGGGTGTCGGTGCCCGTAGCCGTCCGGCTCGGTGCCCGCAGGCTGCTGGACCGCTCGCTGCCGCTCAGCTCGATCGAGGCCCTGCTCACCCGGCACGGACTGCCCTCCGGCTCGCTGGTCGTCGAGGTGGCCGAAACCGACCCGCGGGTCTGCCTGGACGAGCTGGAGCGCCGCCTGGCCGCCCTCAGGCGCGTCGGCGTCCGCATCGCCCTGGACGGCTTCGGCAACGGCTACGCGGCGATCACCGCCCTCAGGCGGCTCCCCGTCGACGTGCTCAAACTCGACCGCAGCCTGGTCGAGGGCGTGGTCGAGTCCGCTCGGCTGCACAAGATCACCAGTGGACTGCTGCGGATCGCCGGCGACCTCGGGATGCAGTCCGTGGCCGACGGGGTGGACCTGCCCGAGCAGGTCGTCGCCCTCCGCGCGATGGGGTGCACGCACGGGCAGGGCATGGCCTTCTCCGGACCCCTGGACGAGTACCGGCTGCGCAGGGCGCTCGGCGCCGGCCGCTGCCCGATGCCGTACGGACCGGCCGAACCCGCGTTCGCGGGCGGCGGCTCCGGCGGGTACACGTCGGGGGTGGCCACCATGCTCAGAGGTGGCACGGCTCTGCGCTCACATGATGAGACGCCTGTCCCACCCACTTGACAGTCGGTGCACGCCGGGGGGAGGGTCAATGCCATGCGCACCCGAATTCTCGTACTTGGAAAGCGCGTCGGCTGACGCTGAGCATCGACTGCTCGGCGCCCCCGCCCGGCGCGCTCCCCTCGATTGCCTTTTGGCACGAGGGGTTTTTTGTTGCACCAGCACCTGCCGCACCGCCCGCACACACCGCACAAATCTCGCAAGAACCCTCAGCATCGAGAAGAGAAGCCGATGACCGAGCAGGCCACCGGGGCCCATCCGCAGCCGCGGCCCCGATCCGGAGGACAGCAGTCCGCCCCCGAGAGCGTCACGGGCGCGCAGTCCCTCATTCGCTCTCTCGAGGAGGTCGGCGCCGACACGGTATTCGGCATCCCCGGCGGTGCGATCCTTCCCGCCTACGACCCGCTGATGGACTCCACCCGGGTGCGTCACGTCCTGGTCCGGCACGAGCAGGGCGCCGGCCACGCGGCCACGGGGTACGCGCAGGCCACCGGCAAGGTGGGCGTCTGCATGGCGACCTCGGGCCCCGGCGCCACCAACCTGGTCACCCCGATCGCCGACGCGCACATGGACTCCGTGCCGCTGGTCGCGATCACCGGCCAGGTCGCCTCCAAGGCGATCGGCACGGACGCCTTCCAGGAAGCGGACATCGTCGGCATCACCATGCCGATCACCAAGCATAACTTCCTGGTCACCAAGGCCGAGGACATCCCCCGGGTGATCGCGCAGGCCTTCCACATCGCCTCCACCGGCCGTCCCGGCCCGGTGCTGGTGGACATCGCCAAGGACGCCCTCCAGGCGCGCACCACCTTCTCCTGGCCGCCCACCATGGACCTGCCCGGCTACCGGCCCGTCACCAAGCCGCACGCCAAGCAGATCCGCGAGGCGGCCAAGCTGATCACCTCCGCGAAGCGGCCGGTCCTCTACGTCGGCGGCGGTGTCATCAAGGCCCGCGCCACGGCCGAGCTGAAGGTCCTCGCGGAACTCACCGGTGCTCCCGTCACCACCACCCTGATGGGACTCGGCGCATTCCCCGACAGCCACCCGCTGCACGTGGGAATGCCGGGCATGCACGGTTCGGTCACCGCCGTCACCGCGCTGCAGAAGGCCGACCTGATCGTCGCCCTCGGAGCCCGCTTCGACGACCGCGTCACCGGCAAGCTGGACAGCTTCGCCCCGTACGCCAGGATCGTCCACGCCGACATCGACCCGGCCGAGATCGGCAAGAACCGCGCCGCCGACGTGCCGATCGTCGGTGACGCCCGCGAGGTCCTCGCCGACCTCGTCCAGGCCGTCCAGAAGGAGCACGCCGAGGGGCACTGGGGCGAGGCCGCCAGGTCGAGGTATGCGGCCTGGTGGAAGGACCTGAGCCGCTGGCGCGACACCTACCCCCTGGGCTACGACCAGCCCGAGGACGGTTCGCTCTCCCCGCAGCAGGTCATCGAGCGCATCGGACAGCTGGCACCCGAGGACACGATCTTCGCCGCGGGCGTCGGCCAGCACCAGATGTGGGCCGCGCACTTCATCCAGTACGAGAAGCCCGCCACCTGGCTGAACTCCGGCGGCGCCGGAACCATGGGCTACGCCGTCCCGGCGGCCATGGGCGCCAAGGCCGGACAGCCCGGCCGGGCCGTCTGGGCGATCGACGGCGACGGCTGCTTCCAGATGACCAACCAGGAACTCACCACCTGCGCCCTGAACAACATCCCGATCAAGGTCGCCATCATCAACAACGGCGCTCTCGGGATGGTCCGCCAGTGGCAGACCCTGTTCTACAACCAGCGGTACTCCAACACCGTGCTGGGCTCGGGCCCCGTCGAGGCGAACAACGCCCCCACCGATCTGAACGGCGGCTCCGCCGTGGGACCGGCCACGCAGCGGAGCGCCGGCACCCGCGTCCCCGACTTCGTCAAGCTGTCGGAGGCCATGGGCTGTCACGCGATCCGCTGCGAGGACCCGGCGGACCTCGACAAGGTCATCGAGGAGGCGAACTCGATCAACGACCGCCCGGTCGTCGTCGACTTCATCGTCCACCAGGACGCCATGGTGTGGCCGATGGTCGCCGCCGGCACCTCCAACGACGAGATCATGGCCGCCCGCGACGTCCGCCCCGACTTCGGCGACAACGAAGACGACTGAGCGAGAGAGACCCAAGAGATCATGTCCAAGCACACGCTCTCCGTCCTGGTGGAGAACACCCCCGGCATCCTGGCCCGGATCGCCGCCCTGTTCTCCCGCCGCGGCTTCAACATCGACTCGCTCGCCGTCGGCGTCACCGAGCACCCCGACATCTCCCGTATCACCATCGTGGTGAGCGTCGAGGAGTTCCCGCTGGAGCAGGTGACCAAGCAGCTCAACAAGCTCGTCAACGTGCTGAAGATCGTCGAGCTCGAGTCGGCGCAGGCCGTTCAGCGCGAACTCGTTCTGGTGAAGGTGCGCGCCGACAACGAGACGCGTTCCCAGATCGTCGAGATCGTCCAGCTGTTCCGCGCCAAGACCGTGGACGTCTCCCCGGAGGCCGTCACCATCGAGGCCACCGGCAGCAGCGACAAGCTGTCCGCCATGCTCAAGATGCTGGAACCGTTCGGCATCAAGGAACTGGTCCAGTCCGGGACGATCGCGATCGGACGCGGTGCCCGTTCGATCACCGACCGGTCGCTGCGCGCGCTCGACCGATCGGCGTAAGACGGAACAGGGCGGTCGGCGACACACCGGCCGCCCGTATTCCGAGACCCCAAGACTTCCCGTCCCCTCACCGTCATACGGTGGGACGCGACACCCGCACACAAGGAGAGAACCCAAAGTGGCCGAGCTGTTCTACGACGCCGACGCCGACCTGTCCATCATCCAGGGCCGCAAGGTCGCGGTCATCGGTTACGGCAGCCAGGGCCACGCCCACGCCCTGTCGCTGCGCGACTCCGGCGTCGACGTGCGCGTCGGTCTGCACGAAGGCTCCAAGTCCAAGGCCAAGGCCGAGGAGCAGGGCCTGCGCGTGGTGACCCCGTCCGAGGCCGCCGCCGAGGCCGACGTCATCATGATCCTCGTCCCGGACCCGATCCAGGCCCAGGTCTACGAGGAGCACATCAAGGGCAACCTGAAGGACGGCGACGCCCTGTTCTTCGGTCACGGCCTGAACATCCGCTACGGCTTCATCAAGCCGCCGGCCGGTGTGGACGTCTGCATGGTCGCCCCCAAGGGCCCGGGCCACCTGGTGCGCCGCCAGTACGAGGAGGGCCGCGGCGTTCCCTGCATCGCGGCCGTCGAGCAGGACGCCACCGGCAACGGCTTCGCGCTGGCCCTGTCGTACGCCAAGGGCATCGGCGGCACCCGCGCCGGCGTCATCAAGACCACCTTCACCGAGGAGACCGAGACCGACCTGTTCGGTGAGCAGGCCGTCCTCTGTGGTGGCACCGCGGCGCTGGTCAAGGCGGGCTTCGAGACGCTGACCGAGGCGGGCTACCAGCCGGAGATCGCCTACTTCGAGTGCCTGCACGAGCTGAAGCTGATCGTCGACCTCATGTACGAGGGCGGCCTGGAGAAGATGCGCTGGTCGATCTCCGAGACCGCCGAGTGGGGCGACTACGTCACCGGCCCGCGGATCATCACCGACGCCACCAAGGCCGAGATGAAGAAGGTCCTCGCCGAGATCCAGGACGGCTCCTTCGCGAGGCAGTGGATGGACGAGTACCACGGCGGTCTGAAGAAGTACAACGAGTACAAGAAGCAGGACTCCGAGCACCTCCTGGAGACCACCGGCAAGGAGCTGCGCAAGCTGATGAGCTGGGTCAACGAAGACGCGTGAACCGAGCGCTCCGCGACGGCGCCGTGCCCGGGCCGCCCCGGCCCCGCCGGCGCCGTCGCGGAGGCTTCGCCCCACACCCCCGTATCTCCAACGCCCCAGGGGCTGGATTCTTCGTTGGCAGGCCTGCCCGGCCACTTCCGGATGATCCTTCCGCAGTGACGCAGGACGGCGCCCCGGCGCCACTACACTGCTGAGACATACGCGTCAGGCCCACAGCGTCGTGCGTCTTCCACGCGGCTAAGCGACACCGAGGAATGCAGGCCACCCCGGCGCCGCTCCCCTCCACCGCATGCGGCCGTCGGGACGGCCGTCCTCCCCCGTGGCGTCACCCGCGCCCGGGTGGTGCCCCCATGGACATGTGAGGACTCACGTGAGCTCGAAACCTGTCGTACTCATCGCCGAAGAACTGTCGCCCGCGACCGTGGACGCGCTCGGCCCGGACTTCGAGATCCGCCACTGCAACGGCGCGGACCGGGCGGAACTCCTGCCTGCCATCGCCGACGTGGACGCGATCCTGATCCGCTCCGCCACCAAGGTCGACGCCGAGGCCATCGCCGCCGCGAAGAAGCTCAAGGTCGTCGCGCGGGCCGGAGTCGGCCTGGACAACGTCGACGTCTCCGCCGCCACCAAGGCAGGCGTGATGGTGGTCAACGCCCCCACCTCGAACATCGTGACCGCGGCGGAACTCGCCTGCGGTCTGATCGTCGCCACCGCGCGCAACATCCCGCAGGCCAACGCCGCGCTGAAGAACCACGAGTGGAAGCGCAGCAAGTACACGGGCGTCGAGCTCGCCGAGAAGACCCTCGGAGTCGTGGGTCTGGGGCGGATCGGCGCCCTCGTCGCGCAGCGCATGTCCGCCTTCGGCATGAAGATCGTCGCCTACGACCCCTATGTGCAGCCCGCGCGGGCCGCACAGATGGGCGTGAAGGTGCTGTCGCTGGACGAGCTGCTCGAGGTCTCCGACTTCATCACCGTCCACCTGCCCAAGACCCCCGAGACACTCGGCCTGATCGGCGACGAGGCGCTGCGCAAGGTCAAGCCGAGCGTGCGCGTCATCAACGCCGCGCGCGGCGGCATCGTCGACGAGGAGGCGCTGTACTCGGCGCTCAAGGAGGGCCGCGTCGCCGGCGCCGGCCTCGACGTGTACGCCAAGGAGCCGTGCACCGACTCCCCGCTGTTCGAGTTCGACCAGGTCGTCTGCACCCCGCACCTCGGTGCCTCCACCGACGAGGCCCAGGAGAAGGCCGGCATCGCCGTCGCCCGCTCGGTGCGCCTCGCGCTCGCCGGTGAGCTGGTCCCGGACGCGGTGAACGTACAGGGCGGGGTCATCGCCGAGGACGTCAAGCCGGGCCTGCCGCTCGCCGAGCGCCTCGGCCGGATCTTCACCGCACTCGCCGGTGAGGTCGCGGTCCGCCTCGACGTCGAGGTGTACGGCGAGATCACCCAGCACGACGTGAAGGTGCTGGAGCTCTCCGCGCTCAAGGGCGTCTTCGAGGACGTCGTCGACGAGACGGTGTCCTATGTGAACGCGCCCCTGTTCGCCCAGGAGCGGGGCGTCGAGGTGCGGCTGACCACCAGCTCCGAGTCGGCCGACCACCGCAACGTGGTCACCGTGCGCGGCACCCTCGCCGACGGCGAGGAGATCGCGGTCTCCGGCACGCTGGCCGGGCACAAGAACGTCCAGAAGATCGTCGCGGTCGGCGACTACGACGTGGACCTCGCGCTCGCCGACCACATGGTCGTCCTGCGCTACGAGGACCGTCCGGGTGTCGTCGGCACCGTGGGCCGCATCCTGGGCGAGGCGGGCATCAACATCGCCGGCATGCAGGTCGCCCGCGCGACGGTCGGCGGCGAGGCGCTCGCCGTGCTGACGGTCGACGACACGGTCCCCTCCGCGGTGCTGGCCGAGGTCGCGGCGGAGATCGGCGCGACGTCCGCCCGCTCGGTGGAGCTGGTCTGATCCCGCCGTCCCCGGGAGCCCCGCCCCCGGGTCCCCGTTCGGACTGAAAGGCGCCGGGCGGCCGAGAACCGTCTCGGCCGCCCGGCGCCTTTCCCGTCGGCCGGGTGATCGAGGCCGCCCCCGGCGCCGACGCGCCTCCCGGTGATCACAGGCGGTGCGCCTTCAGCGCCATGTGCAGCAGGAGCCGGTCCTCGCCGTCGTCCAGGTCGAGGCCGGTGAGCTGCTCGATGCGGGACAGGCGGTAATACAGGGTCTGACGGTGGACGCCCAGCTCGGCAGCCGTGCGGCCGGCCTGGCCCGCGCAGTCGAGATAGGTCTCGGCGGTGCGGGCGAGTTCCCGGTGCGCCGGGGCGAGCAGCGGGCCGACGACGGGGTCGTGGGCGGCCCGCGCGGGGAGTGCGGTCAGGAGCCGGTAGGGGCCGATCGAGGTCCACCGGGCCGCCGGGCCGAACCGGGGCTCGGCCAGGGCGGCGCGGGCCGCCGCCGACGCCTCGCCCCAGGCGACGTCGAGTTCGGCGAGGCCGGCGCGGGGCGCGGCGATCCCGGCGGCCACGGCGGGACCGGAACGGCCGCCTTGGCCCTCCCGCACGCCGACCGCCCCGTCCCGGTGCTCGGGGCCGCTCCCGTGCGCCCGTTCCAGGAGCCGCGAGGCGGCCGTCGTCGCCGGGGCCAGCACGTCGGACGCGCGTAGCCGCAGCAGCAGCGCCAGCGACACGTCCGCGGCGGCCCCCCACGGCAGGGTGCACAGCGCCGTCGCGCCCGGCACCGTACGGACCGACGGGGCGTCGTCGGGGTCGGCGGAGGGCCACGGGGCCACACAGACCATGATGTGCGGGCCGTCGGCGCGGCCACCGAGAGCGGTACGGAGCTCGGCGACCGCCATGTCGCGCTGCCAGTCGCGTTCCGCAGTGAGGACGGCCCGCAGCTCGCGGGTCAGGTCCGCGCCGTGCTGCGCCTCGTCGGCGAGCAGCGCGCCGATCCGGGCCGTCACCCGCATGGCCGCGTCCAGCTGCCGTTCCGAGGGCCCCGGGTCGTAGTCCAGCAGCCAGACGTAACCGAGGACGACACCCCGATGGCGTACCGGAAGGCAGACGCGTCCGCGGTGCACACCCGCCTCCGGGGTACGCGGGATGCGCACCGGACCGGTCGCGCGCGTGATGCCGAAACCCTCGAACCAGGTGCGGACGGCGGCCGTCGAACGGCGGGTCAGGATCGAGCGGGTGCGCACCGGGTCCAGCGCGGACGGATCGAGATCGCCCTCGCTGTCGTACGCCCCGAACGCGATCAGCTCGAAGTCGCGGTTCTCCAGGGTCGCCGGAGCGCCCAGCAGCTCCGAGACCTCGTCCACCAGCTCCTGGTAGCCGCCCCTGTGTTCCGACGTCACCCCCGCATTGTCCCGCAGAACCGCGCGGCCTTCATACAACTGTCTGAGATCGGCGGCACGGATGCGTGACAGCTGTCGATGGCCCACGTTCGAAGGAATCCCTAGGTTTCACGGTGGTTCTCCGTGCCGTACCCGAAACGTCGGGCAGCGGCCGTTTCGCAGCTTGTGGAGGTGCCCCGTGCTGGGTCCCGTGATTCTCGCCGCGTCGCGCAGCGACCGGATGCGACGCCTGGTCTCGGCGGCCCCGGTGACCAAGCAGGTCGTCGACCGCTTCATCCCCGGTGAGACCGTCGACGAGGTCCTGCCGATCATCCAGGAGCTCACCGGCAGCGGCCTGGAACTGACCATGGACGTCGTCGGCGAGGACATCACCACCCCCGAGCAGGCCGCCGCCGCACGCGACGCGTACCTGGAGCTGATCGACCGGCTGGGGTCGCTGGAGCTCGGCACCCGCGCCGAGATGTCGGTGAAGCTGTCGATGTTCGGCCAGGCGCTCCCCGGCGGCCATGAACTGGCGCTCGCCAACGTCCGCCCGGTCGTCGAGGCCGCCGCCGCGATCGGCACCACCGTCACCCTCGACGCCGAGGACCACACCACCCTCGACTCGATGTTCGCCATCCACCAGGAGCTGCGGAAGGACTTCCCGCAGACCGGCTGCGTCATCCAGGCCTACCTCTTCCGCACCGAGGCCGACGCGCGCCGCCTCGCCGCCGACGGCAGTCGCGTACGGTTGGTGAAGGGCGCCTACAAGGAGCCCGCCGAGGTCGCCTACCAGCAGAAGCACGAGATCGACAAGGCGTACGTGCGCATCCTGCGGACGCTGATGGAGGGCGAGGGTTACCCGATGATCGGGTCCCACGACCCGCGCCTGATCTCCATCACCCAGGAACTGGCCCGCACCGCCGGACGCAAGCTCGACGAGTACGAGTTCCAGATGCTCTACGGCATCCGCGGCGACGAGCACCTGCGGCTGGCCGCCGAGGGTCACCGCATGCGCGTCTACACGGCCTACGGCACCGACTGGTACGGCTACTTCATGCGCCGTCTGGCGGAGAAGCCGGCGAACCTGCGCTTCTTCCTGCGCTCGATGGTCAGCAAGGGCTGAGCCCGAGCACCACCGCTCACCCACTCACCGCTCAAGTCAAGGAGTACGGAACTCATGGACGCTGTGACCCAGGTCCCCACCCCCGTCAACGAGCCGGTGCACGGCTACGCCCCCGGTACGCCCGAGCGTGCCCGGCTGGAGACCAAGCTCAAGGAGCTGGCCGACAACCCGGTCGACCTGCCCTGCACCATCGGCGGCGAGAAGCGGATGGGCGGCGGCGAGCGCTTCGACGTCGTGCAGCCGCACAACCACAAGGCGCGCCTGGGCACCTACGCCAACGCCACCCGGCAGGACGCCCAGGACGCGATCGACGCCGCACTGGCCGCCGCCCCCGCCTGGCGCGCGATGTCCTTCGACGACCGCGCGGCGATCATCCTGCGCGCCGCCGAACTGCTCTCGGGCCCCTGGCGCGAGACCATCGCCGCCTCCACCATGCTGGGCCAGTCCAAGACCGCCCAGCAGGCCGAGATCGACAGCCCCTGCGAGCTGATCGACTTCTGGCGGTTCAACGTCCACTACGCGCGCGGCATCCTGGCCGAGCAGCCCCCGGCCAACTCGCCGGGCGTGTGGAACCGCATGGACCACCGCCCGCTGGAGGGCTTCGTCTACGCGATCACGCCGTTCAACTTCAGCGCGATCGCAGCCAACCTGCCCACCGCGCCCGCGCTGATGGGCAACGTCGTGGTCTGGAAGCCGTCCCCGACCCAGACCCACGCCGCCGTGCTGCTGATGCGGCTGCTGGAGGAGGCCGGACTGCCCAAGGGCGTCATCAACCTCGTCACCGGTGACGGCATCGAGGTCTCCGAGGTCGCGCTCGAGCACCGGGACCTGGCGGGCATCCACTTCACGGGCTCGACCAAGACCTTCCAGCACCTGTGGAAGACGGTCGGCAACAACATCGAGAAGTACCGCACCTACCCGCGGCTGGTCGGTGAGACCGGCGGCAAGGACTTCGTCGTCGCCCACCCGTCGGCCGACCGCGCGATCCTCAAGACGGCGCTGACCCGCGGTGCCTTCGAGTACCAGGGCCAGAAGTGCTCGGCGACCTCCCGCGCGTACATCCCGGCGTCCATCTGGAACTCCGGGTTCAAGGAGGAGTTCGCCGCCGAGATCGACGGCATCAAGATGGGTGACGTCACCGACCTGTCCAACTTCATCGGCGCCGTCATCGACGAGCGGTCCTTCGCCAAGAACAAGGCCGCGATCGACCGCGCCAAGGAGGACCCGTCCTGCACGATCGTCGCGGGCGGCAGCTACGACGACTCCGTCGGCTACTTCGTCCGTCCGACCGTCGTCGAGTGCGACGACCCGGACAACGAGGTCTTCCGCACCGAGTACTTCGGCCCGTTCCTCGCCGTGCACGTGTACGACGACAGCGCGGCCGACGCCTACGACGAGATGCTGACCCAGATGGAGGCGGTGTCCGACTACGCGCTGACCGGCTCGGTCATCGCGAACGACCGCGCGGCCGCCGCGTACACGATGGAGAAGCTGCGCTACGCGGCCGGCAACTTCTACATCAACGACAAGTCGACCGGTGCCGTCGTCGGCCAGCAGCCCTTCGGCGGCGGTCGCGCCTCCGGCACCAACGACAAGGCCGGCGCCCCGCAGAACCTGATGCGCTGGACCCTGACCCGTGCCATCAAGGAGACGCTGGTCCCGCCGACCGACTACACCTACCCGCACATGGGCTGACGCCCCCCCCGGCACCGGGGTCTTCGTACCCGCTGCCGCTGCCCCGTCGGACGGGCCAGGTCGTACGGACCTGGCCCGTTCGGCGTTTTCGCAGGTCGCGGCGGTGTGACACGGTCCACTGTCTCAGATAGTAGGAAGTCCGAGTAATTGTGCAGACAGATGCCCTGCGCGCCCTTATTTTTGTAGGAGCCGAACGTCTCGCTCGACCAAGCGAACGGCGGTCGTGAGCCGGGCCCCGTGCAGGCAATCCCTGCGGCCCCGCTCCCCGCCCCTTCCGGTGACGCGTTTCCCCGTTGCATTTCCGCGCCCTCCCGGCTTGTCGAAGGAGTCGATCCCCATGCCCGAGACCGCTGTCCGCCGCCGCGTCCGCCACGCCTCCCGTACGAGTGAGTCCGACCGCAAGAACGCCGCAGCCGCCCTCCAGCGCGCCCTCGACCGCCGGGACAACGGCGGCTCGACCGGCCACTGAGCCGTTCCGGGCGGTGCCGGTCGGTGGTTCTCCCCGTGCGGGTGTCCGCATCCCGGACGGCTCATGTCAGAGCATGGGACGAGGAGTAGGGTGCCCGCATGTCTCGCAGCATCAGTCTCGCAGTGATCCCCGGTGACGGCATCGGCCAGGAGGTCGTGACCGAAGGTCTCAAGGTCCTCTCCGCCGTCCTTCCGCAGGATGTGAAGCTGGAGACCAAGGAGTTCGACTTCGGCGCGCGGCGCTACCACGCCACCGGTGAGACCCTCACCGACGCCGACCTCGACGCACTGAAGCAGTACGACGCCATCCTGCTCGGTGCCATCGGGGATCCGAGCGTCCCCTCCGGGGTTCTGGAGCGCGGTTTCCTGCTCAAGCTCCGCTTCGCCTTCGACCACCACGTCAACCTGCGGCCGTCGAAGCTCCTGCCGGGCGTGTCCACGCCGCTCGCGGGGCAGCCGGAGATCGACTTCGTCGTGGTCCGGGAGGGCACCGAGGGCCCGTACACCGGCAACGGCGGCACCATCCGCAAGGGCACCGAGCACGAGGTCGCCACCGAGGTCTCCGTCAACACGGCCTACGGTGTCGAGCGTGTCGTGCGTGACGCCTTCGCCCGCGCCCAGGCCCGCCCGCGCAAGAAGCTCACGCTGGTCCACAAGAACAACGTGCTGACCTTCGCCGGCCACCTGTGGACGAACGTCTTCAACAAGGTGGCCGCGGAGTTCCCCGAGGTCACCACCGACTACATCCACGTCGACGCCGCGACGATCTACCTGGTCACCGACCCGGCCCGCTTCGACGTCATCGTCACCGACAACCTCTTCGGTGACATCATCACCGACCTCGCCGCGGCCGTCTCCGGCGGCATCGGCGTCGCCGCGAGCGGGAACATCAACCCGTCCGGAGAGTTCCCGTCGATGTTCGAGCCGGTGCACGGCTCGGCTCCGGACATCGCCGGCCAGGGCAAGGCGGACCCGAGCGCCACGGTCCTCTCCGTCGCCCTCCTCCTGCGCCACCTCGGCCACGACGCCGAGGCGGCCCGCATCGAGGAGGCCGTCTCCGCCGACCTCGCGGAGCGCGGCGAGCTGCCCGCGCGCAGCACCTCCGAGATCGGCGACGCGCTCGCCGTACGCGTAGCCGGCTGACCGGGCGCGCACACTCGACACCACTCGAAGCCGCCGGTCGCGACCGCCCGGCGGCTTCCCCATGTCCCCGCCGGGTGCCACCATCGACCACCGGGCCGCATTCACCCCGTGTTCCCTCCGCCGCCGCCCCCGGGCGATAATCGAACGCGGAGCCGCGGAATGAGGGAATGCTCGGACGTCCTACCACTGGCCGCCGGCCGTACGGGCGTGAGCGCGGCCCGTCACTACAACCGGTGAAGGACAACCACTCATGACGACGCCCACGATCGAGCTCAAGCCCTCCGCCCACCCCCTCTCGGACGCCGAGCGGGAGGCGATCCTGGCCAACCCGGGGTTCGGCCGCCACTTCACCGACCACATGGTGACGATCAAGTGGACCGAGGGCCGTGGCTGGCACGACGGACAGCTCGTCCCCTACGCGCCGATCCCCCTCGACCCGGCGACCCACGTGCTGCACTACGCGCAGGAGATCTTCGAGGGCCTGAAGGCCTACCGCAGGCCCGACGGGTCCGTCGCCACCTTCCGCCCCGAGAAGAACGCCGAGCGTTTCCAGCGCTCCGCCCGCCGCCTCGCGATGCCCGAGCTGCCGGTCGAGACGTTCATCGAGGCGTGCGACGCGCTGGTCGGGCAGGACAAGGCGTGGGTGCCCGCGCACGGCGGTGAGGAATCCCTCTACCTGCGTCCCTTCATGATCGCCACCGAGGTCGGACTGGGCGTCAAGCCCGCCAACGAGTACCTCTTCCTGGTGATCGCCTCCCCGGCCGGCGCCTACTTCCCCGGCGGCGTGAAGCCGGTCTCCATCTGGGTCTCCGAGGACCGCGTCCGCGCCGTCCCCGGCGGCATGGGCGACGCGAAGACCGGCGGCAACTACGCCGCCTCGCTGCTCGCCCAGGCCGAGGCCGCGGCCAAGGGCTGCGACCAGGTCTGCTACCTCGACGCCGTGGAGCACACCTGGGTCGAGGAGCTCGGCGGCATGAACCTGTACTTCGTGTACGGCAACAAGATCGTCACGCCGACCCTCACCGGCTCCATCCTGGAGGGCGTCACCCGTGACTCCCTGCTGAGCGTCGCCCGCGACCTCGGCTACGAGGCCGTCGAGGAGCGGGTCTCGGTCGACCAGTGGCAGCGCGACAGCGAGAACGGCACCCTCACCGAGGTGTTCGCCTGCGGCACCGCGGCCGTCATCACGCCCGTCGGCACCGTCAAGCGGGCCGGTGGCGAGTGGCAGCAGAGCGGCGGCGAGCCCGGCGAGGTCACCCTGCGCCTGCGTCAGGCCCTGCTCGACATCCAGCGCGGCACGGCCGAGGACAAGCAGGGCTGGATGCACCCCCTGGGCTGACTCCCGTCCGCCCCGTCAGGGCCGTCAGGGCCGCCCGGACCTCACTGTCCGAGGCGGCCCGCCCGGCGGAGGTGGTTCGCCCGGTCGCCGAAGGGCGGACACCCAGCGCCCGTATCCTGAGACGGACGGTGATCGTCGGGCCGGATTGTGCCAGACTTCCCCCGTGCTCTCGTTCGCCATGATTATTGGCAGCAGGCGCGCCGGTCCGCAGTGACCGCCCTTACGACAACGTACAGGCGGACATCGTCGTCCTCGACCCGCGCGCAGACCTCTCGCACCCGCGAGAGGTTTTTCTGTTTCCTGGCCCACCAGAAGCCGGGGAGCCGGCGCGAGGGACCATGGGGGGACGGTGGAACCGGTCATTCCGGTAGACCGAGATCCAACATCAGGAGCCTTCAGACCATGACCGCAACCAGCGAGCCCGACGACTCGTTCCACGTCTTCGACACCACCCTGCGCGACGGCGCCCAGCGCGAGGGCATCAACCTCACGGTCGCCGACAAGCTGGCCATCGCACGGCACCTGGACGACTTCGGTGTGGGCTTCATCGAGGGCGGCTGGCCGGGCGCGAACCCGAGGGACACCGAGTTCTTCGCCCGTGCCCAACAGGAGATCGAGTTCCGGCACGCCCAGTTGGTCGCCTTCGGCGCCACCCGCCGCGCCGGCACCACCGCCGCCAAGGACCCGCAGGTCAGGGCGCTCCTCGCCTCCGGCGCGCAGGTGATCACACTGGTCGCCAAGTCCCACGACCGCCATGTCGAGCTCGCCCTGCGCACCACCCTGGACGAGAACCTGGAGATGGTCCGCGACACCGTCGCCTTCCTCAAGGCCGAGGGCCGCCGGGTGTTCGTCGACTGCGAGCACTTCTTCGACGGCTACCGCGCCAACCCCGAGTACGCCAAGTCGGTCGTCCGCACGGCCTCGGAGGCCGGTGCCGACGTCGTCGTCCTGTGCGACACCAACGGCGGCATGCTTCCCGCCCAGGTCCAAGCCGTGGTCTCGACGGTGCTCGCCGACACCGGCGCCCGGCTCGGCATCCACGCCCAGGACGACACCGGGTGCGCGGTCGCCAACACCCTCGCCGCCGTCGACGCGGGCGCCACCCACGTCCAGTGCACGGCCAACGGCTACGGCGAGCGGGTCGGAAACTCCAACCTGTTCCCGGTGGTGGCGGCGCTGGAGCTCAAGTACGCCAAG
Source organism: Streptomyces sp. TE5632 (assembly GCF_054061295.1). Lineage (NCBI taxonomy): Bacteria > Bacillati > Actinomycetota > Actinomycetes > Kitasatosporales > Streptomycetaceae > Streptomyces > Streptomyces sp. TE5632. The sequence continues at coordinate 4,090,746 of NZ_JBSSEA010000003.1, forward strand.
AAGGTCCTGCCCGAGGGACGGCTCCGGGAGATGACGCGCATCTCGCACGCCATCGCCGAGGTGGTCAACCTGACCCCGTCCACCCACCAGCCCTACGTGGGGGTCTCCGCCTTCGCCCACAAGGCCGGCCTGCACGCCTCCGCCATCAAGGTCGACCCGGACCTGTACCAGCACATCGACCCCGAGCGGGTCGGCAACACCATGCGGATGCTGGTGTCCGACATGGCCGGCCGCGCCTCCATCGAGCTCAAGGGCAAGGAACTCGGCATCGACCTGGGAGACGACCGCGAACTGGTCGGCCGGGTCGTGGAGCGGGTCAAGGAACGCGAGCTCAAGGGCTACACGTACGAGGCCGCCGACGCCAGCTTCGAACTGCTGCTGCGCGCGGAGGTCGAGGGCCGGCAGCTGAAGTACTTCGAGGTCGAGTCCTGGCGCGCGATCGTCGAGGACCGCCCCGACGGCACCCACGCCAACGAGGCCACGGTGAAACTGTGGGCCAAGAGCGAGCGCATCGTCGCCACGGCGGAGGGCAACGGCCCGGTCAACGCCCTGGACCGGGCCCTGCGCGTCGCCCTGGAGCGGATCTACCCGCAGCTCGCCAAGCTGGAACTGGTCGACTACAAGGTCCGCATCCTCGAGGGCAAGCACGGCACGCACTCCACCACCCGGGTCCTGATCTCCACGTCCGACGGCGCGGGGGAGTGGTCGACCCTGGGCGTCGGGGACAACGTCATCGCCGCGTCCTGGCAGGCACTGGAGGACGCGTACACCTACGGCCTGCTGCGGGCCGGGGTCGAACCGGCGGCCTGAGGGGACCGGGCCCGGCAGGGACCCCGCGCCGTCGCGGGGGAATCCCTGCCGGGCCCGATGCCCGTTTCCGGACCGGTTCGGGTAGCTTCGAACATATGAAGGACGCGCTGACGCGTACCCTCGTACGCCTGCTGATCGTGCCCGTGGCCGCCGCACTGGCGGTCCTGATGGCCGGCGCGCCGGGTGCGCAGGCGGCCACCGACATCTCGACCGTGGCCCAGGCCCTGCGCGAGAGTCCCGTCTACGTCGATCCCGAGGCGAGGGACATCCTGTCCGATTCGGACGCCGAAGCCCTCGCGAACAAGATCGAGGACGCGGACAAACCCGTCCTCGTGGCGGTCCTCCCGGCCGGTTACCCCACCGAGAACCTCTTCCGGAACCTGCGTACCGAGACCGGCATCACCGGCCTCTACGCCATACGTCTCGGCGACGAGTTCGACGCGCGCGCCGACAGCAGCGTGCTGAGCCGCCAGGGCGTGCGGAACCTGGTCACGGCCACGCAGAACGCGGGCGACGCAAAGGCCCAGCTGAACGACTTCGTCGACGACGCGCTGCGCAACACCGGCGGTTCGGCGCCGAGTTCCTGGAGCGGCGGGTCCGACGGCGTCCCCGTCAGCGGGCTGATCACCGTCGGCACCCTGCTGGCCGCCGGCGGCGCGGGCGTGTACGCGGTGTCCCGCCGCAACCGGCGCCGTCATGAGGAGGAGCAGCGGGCCGCGCTGGAGAAGCTGCGGGTGGTGGTCGACGAGGACATCACCGCGTTCGGCGAGGAACTCGACCGGCTCGACTTCCACCCCGGTGAGCCCGGCGCCGACGACGCCATGCGCGCCGACTACGAGCGCGCGCTGGACTCCTACGAGCAGTCCAAGCGGCTGATGGACGAGGCCGGCAGGCCGGAGGACGTCCGCGCGGTCACCCAGGCCGTGGAGGACGGCCGCTTCGCGCTGGCGCGGCTCGACGCCCGCCGTGCGGGCCGGCTGTTGCCGGAGCGCAGGCCGCCCTGCTTCTTCGATCCGCGCCACGGCCCCTCGGTCGCCGACGCCCTCTGGACACCCCCCGGCGGTACCGAGCGGGAGGTCCCGGTCTGTGCGGCGGACCGGACCCGCCTGGCCGACGGCCAGGAGCCGGTCGTCCGCGAGGTCGACACCGACCTGGGCCGCCGCCCCTACTGGGAGGCGGGCCCGGCCTACGGCCCCTGGGCGGGCGGCTACTTCGGCGGCGGCCTGCTGCCCGGTCTGCTGGTCGGCACGATGCTCGGCGGCATGATGGCCGGCCCCTCCTACGCGGCCGACTACGGCTCCGGCTACGGAGACTTCGGCGGATACGCGGGCGGAGACGTCTCCGGCGCCGACTTCGACAGCGGGGACTTCGGCGGCGGCTTCGGCGGGGGAGACTTCGGAGGCGGCGGCTTCGGCGGCGGGGACTTCGGCGGAGGGTTCTGAACGCCGGGCCATGAGGACGCCGGACACCGGGTCCGTGCCCACGCCCGTTTTTGGGGGCCGGGTCCCGGTTCCGGGGCCAGGTCCGGACATGCCGAGCGCCCGCCCTCCCGTACGGGGGTACCGGGGGCGGGCGCGCTCAGGGGTGGCGGCGGTCAGGGCCGCGCCGTCGGCGGATCAGGCGTTGCGGATCGCCGAGATGTCGAAGTTCAGCTTGATCTTGTCGGAGACCAGGACGCCGCCCGTCTCCAGCGCCGCGTTCCAGGTCAGACCCCACTCGGAGCGCAGGATCTCGGCCTTGCCCTCGAAGCCGACGCGCTGGTTGCCGAACGGGTCGGTGGCGGAGCCGTTGAACTCCAGGTCGATGGTGAGCGGCTTGGTGGTGCCGAGGATCGTCAGCTCACCGGTGATGCGGTAGTCGTCCCCACCGAGGGCTTCGGCCTTGGTGGAGCGGAACGTCATCGTCGGGAACTCGTCGATCTTGAAGAAGTCCGAGCTCTTCAGGTGACCGTCACGGTCGGCGTTGCCCGTCTCGATGCTCTCCATCACCACGTCGAGGGTGGCGGTGGAGCGGGACGGGTCGGAGCCGTCCAGGTGCAGCGTGCCGGTGAAGTCCTGGAAGCTGCCCTTGACGTTGGTGACCATCGCGTGCCGGGCGACGAAGCCGATGGTGGTGTGCGCCGGGTCGATCGTGTAGTCGCCGGTCAGGGCGGCCAGGTCCGGGCTCACGGCGGCCGGGGCGGTCGTGGTGGCGGTCTCGTTGCTCTTGCGGCTGAAGATGCCCATGGTGTGTTCCTCCTGGAGACGGGGATCGGATGATCCCGTTGAACGTTCAATCACTTTCAACGAGACCCACTGTAGATACATTCCCTTTAAAGTTCAACATTCTTCGGGGGTGTTCTCGAAGGTGCCGAAGACGGGTCCCCTCAGGTTCCGTCTTTCATGTCCCGTTCATGCCCCGTGCCCGTCCGCCCTCTCGAGCCGCTACTCTCTGCGGGGTGGCCGACCCGAACGGGCGAACCCCGGGAGAACATCCGGGAACGTCCTGGAGTGCGTGCGGGCAACCGCCGTGGGCCCGGTGAATCCCCGGACGCAGGGCGCCCCGGCCGGTCTCGGGCCGCACACTCCGGGAGGCCTGCGCCACGCAGGGGTATGAGGGGTGCCTCAGCCCTGAATTTTATTGGAACCCTACAAGCCGCAGGCCCTCCAAGCAGTCGGAACGCCTGCATGCCGCCTCGGTTCTGTTCAGTGGCACCAGGAAAACGCCCCGGAGACTGTGAGGAGTCGACGGCTCGCATTCCCGGGTGAGCTTCGTAAGGTCACTACATGACCGTTTTGGATGAGGCGCCGGGTGAGCCGACCGACGCGCGCGGACGCGTGGCCGAACTGCACGAGATTCGCGCGCAGGCGCTGGCCGGCCCGAGCGAGAAGGCGACCAAGGCGCAGCACGCCAAGGGCAAGCTGACCGCGCGGGAGCGCATCGAACTGCTGCTTGACCCGGGCTCCTTCCGCGAGGTCGAGCAGCTGCGCCGGCACCGCGCGACCGGTTTCGGCCTGGAGACCAAGAAGCCGTACTCCGACGGTGTGATCACCGGCTGGGGCACGGTGGAGGACCGTACGGTCTTCGTCTACGCCCATGACTTCCGGATCTTCGGCGGTGCGCTGGGCGAGGCCCACGCCACCAAGATCCACAAGATCATGGACATGGCCATCGCGGCGGGCGCGCCGCTGGTCTCCCTCAACGACGGCGCGGGCGCCCGTATCCAGGAGGGCGTCTCGGCGCTCGCCGGCTACGGAGGCATCTTCCAGCGCAACACCAAGGCGTCCGGTGTCATCCCGCAGATCAGCGTGATGCTCGGCCCGTGCGCGGGCGGCGCGGCCTACAGCCCCGCCCTGACGGACTTCGTGTTCATGGTCCGCGAGACCTCACAGATGTTCATCACCGGCCCGGACGTGGTCAAGGCCGTCACCGGTGAGGAGATCACCCAGAACGGCCTGGGCGGCGCGGACGTGCACGCCGAGACCAGCGGTGTCTGCCACTTCGCCTACGACGACGAGGAGACGTGCATCGCCGAGGTGCGCTACCTCCTCTCGCTGCTCCCGCAGAACAACCGCGAGAACCCCCCGCGGGCCGAGAGCACCGACCCCGCGGAGCGCCGCGGCGAGACCCTGCTGGACCTGGTCCCGGCCGACGGAAACCGCCCGTACGACATGGCCAAGGTCATCGAGGAGATCGTCGACGACGGCGAGTACCTCGAGGTCCACGAGCGCTGGGCGCGCAACATCATCTGCGCGCTGGCCCGGATGGACGGCCAGGTCGTCGGCATCGTCGCCAACCAGCCCCAGGCGCTGGCGGGCGTGCTCGACATCGAGGCGTCCGAGAAGGCCGCCCGCTTCGTGCAGATGTGTGACGCCTTCAACATCCCGATCCTCACCTTCCTGGACGTCCCCGGCTTCCTCCCGGGCGTCGACCAGGAGCACGGCGGCATCATCCGCCACGGCGCGAAGCTGCTGTACGCGTACTGCAACGCCACCGTGCCGCGCATCTCACTGATCCTGCGCAAGGCGTACGGCGGCGCGTACATCGTCATGGACAGCCAGTCCATCGGCGCCGACCTCACCTACGCCTGGCCCACCAACGAGATCGCCGTGATGGGCGCGGAGGGCGCGGCCAACGTCATCTTCCGCCGCCAGATCGCCGACGCCGAGGACCCGGACGCCATGCGGGCGCGCATGGTCAAGGAGTACAAGTCCGAGCTGATGCACCCCTACTACGCGGCCGAGCGCGGTCTGGTCGACGACGTCATCGACCCCGCCGAGACCCGCGAGGTGCTGATCCGGTCCCTGGCGATGCTCCAGAACAAGCACGCCGACCTGCCCTCCCGTAAGCACGGCAACCCGCCGCAGTAACCCGGCGGACCCATCGCGGCAACCCCGCGGACCTCTCTCCCAGGGAGACTGACAGCCATGAGCACACCTGACATCCGTGTCGAGAAGGGCCACGCAGAGCCCGAGGAAGTCGCCGCCATCACGGCGATCCTCCTGGCCCGCGCGGCCACCCGCCCCACCTCCGACACCCGGGCCCACCGCGGCCGCGCCAAGGCCGGCTGGCGCCGCCTCGAACGCGAGCCGGGTTTCCGAGCTCCGCACAGCTGGCGCTGACCTCACACGCGAAGAGGCCCCTCCGTCAAGGAGGGGCCTCTTCGCGTGGTACCACCGGGGCAGTCGCCGGCCGTGCGGGGGGACACGGCACACAACAGCCCCCGGCAGCCCAGTGGCCGCAGGGGGCAGTGCGCAACCCGGCGCGGAGCGCTACCGCAGCCGTGCCATCAGCGCGTGCTCGACCAAAGTGATCAGCGCGCTCTTGGCGTCCGAGCGGTGCCGGGCGTCGGTGGTGATGATCGGGGCGTCGGGTCCGATCTGCAGCGCCTCCCGCACCTCGTCCGGGTTGTACGGCTGGTTGCCGTCGAAGCCGTTCAGCGCGATGACGAACGGCAGACCGCTGTTCTCGAAGTAGTCGACCGCGGGGAAGCAGTCGGCGAGCCTCCGCGTGTCGACGAGAACGATCGCGCCGATGGCGCCGCGGACCAGGTCGTCCCACATGAACCAGAAGCGGTCCTGGCCGGGTGTACCGAAGAGGTACAGGATCAGGTCCTGGTCCAGGGTGATACGGCCGAAGTCCATGGCCACCGTGGTGGTGGTCTTGTCCCCGGTATGAGTCAGGTCGTCGATGCCCGCCGAAGCAGACGTCATGACGGCCTCGGTGCGCAGGGGATTGATCTCCGAGACAGCGCCGACGAACGTGGTCTTGCCCACGCCGAAACCGCCCGCCACCACGATCTTCGCGGAAGTGGTGGAGCGGGAAGGACCGCCGCTAGAGCTTGCGAAGTCCACTGAGCACCCTTTCGAGCAGTGTCACGTCTGGCTGGCCGCCGGCGCTCTCGTCGCCGCCGGGCTGATGGATGGCGACCAGTCCTGCCTCCGCCAAGTCGGCGACGAGAATCCTGGCCACACCGAGAGGGATGGTCAGCAGGGCCGAGATCTCGGCCACCGACTTGATCTCCCGGCAGAGGTGGCAGATCCGCTGATGCTCGGGCAACTGACCCTGCATCTGGTGCGGCTGCGCGGTGGTGTGCACCAGCGCCTCGATGGCGAGCTGGTACCGCGGCCTGGTGCGGCCGCCCGTCATCGCGTACGGGCGCACCAGGGGATTGTTCGACGCCCCGGCGGGCGTCGGCTCGGGGGTACGGCGCTGCGGCTGCACGGGCTGGACGCGCGGCGCGTGCGGCTGGTCGTACGGCGAAGGGCCGGGGCCCTGCGACGCGTACGGCTGCCGGTGGTCCGGTGGGGAGGGGTAGCCGTACCGGTTCTGGGAACCGTCGTTGTGACCCTGCGCAGGGTCGTACGACCAGTTGCCCGAAGACGATCCGTCCGGTGGTGTTACCACTTTCTCCTCCTCCGACTGTGCCTGGCACCCATCACGTGGTAGCCGCGTCCCGAAACCTTACGGCCACGGGACGCCAAACCGCACCGTCCGTTCGTTAGTTGAGCAGGCTCCCTTGAAGTTCCGCACGAAGGTCCGGAGTCAGGACCGTACCGGCTCGGTCGACCAGAAGGGCCATCTCGTACCCGATGAGACCGATGTCCGCATCGGGATGTGCGAGAACCGCGAGGGAGGAACCGTCGGAGATGGACATGATGAACAGGAATCCCCGTTCCATCTCCACAACCGTCTGGTTCACGCTGCCACCCTCGAAGATCCGGGAGGCGCCTGCCGTCAGCGACGTCAGCCCGGAGGCCACGGCCGCGAGCTGGTCCGCGCGGTCGCGGGGGAATCCTTCGGACATCGCCAGAAGGAGGCCGTCGGCGGAGACCACCACCGTGTGGGACACCCCCGGGGTGTTGTCCACGAAGTTGGTGATCAACCAGTTCAGGTTCTGTGCCGCCTGGCTCATCGGGCTCACACTAACGCTCCTGGTTGTAGGTGCTGTCAGGACCACTGCGGTGATTCCCAGTGGCCTGGCCGTTCGTTTCACTGCCTGCGTTGCGGCCTTGTTGGACGCCGCGCCGCAGGTTGCTCAGCCTGCCCCGGATGTCTTCCGGGGCGCGGGAGACCTGGGGGCCTCCCTGGGGGGTGGTCTCGGCAGCGCCTTCGACCAGGTTGGCCTTGGGTACCCGCCGCGGCAGACCGGATGAGGTCACCCCGCCCGCCTTGGGCTTCCGCAGCGAGGACGCCTGCTGCCAGCGCTCGTCGTTCGCCGAACGCCAGTTGTCGCCGTCGCCCTGCGGAGCCGGAGCCGGTGCCGCAGCGGAAGCCGGTGCCGGGACCGTCGGCTCCTGGTTCGCCCGCCGTGCTCCGCCGGTGCTGCTCGCGGTGGACCCGCGGCGCGGAAGTCCGGCGTCGGTGAGCTCGTGGGGGGCGGAGGGGGGCGGTCCCGGACGGTCGAAGCCTACGCTGTCCTGCGCGCCCGCGTCAGCGGCCGGGGCGGGCTCCGGCTCCGGCGCGATCGCGGGGTACTGCGCCGGGTAGCCGTTCTGGTAACCGTCCTGCTGCGGCCAGTCGTCCTGGGCCGGCTGGGCGTAGGAGGGGTCCGGGTAGCCGCCGTTCGACGAGAAGCCGTCGTCCTGCGGCAGACGGCCGTTCGGCTGGTAGTACGACTCGTCGTACGCCGGCTGCTGCTGTCCCTCGTACGCGGACTGCTGTCCCTCGCCGTACGTCTGCTGGTCGTATCCGGCGGGCTGCGGCTGATCCGGGTAACCGGCCGGACCGCCGTCGTAACCCTGGCCGTTGTCGTAGCCCTGGGGGGCGGCGAACTCGCCGGTGCCGGGCTGCTCGGGTCCGGACAGCGCGGGCTGCGGGCTCTGCGGGTCCAGGGCCGCCCGCCGCTCCTCGCGCATCCGGGAACGGCCGATCGGGTTCAGGCCGCGGATGTCGTCCGGGACCTCGTAGCGGCTGTCGTCGAAGCCGAGTTCCGCCGCGGTGCGCATCGGCTGCTGCTGGCTGAAGTCCTCGCCCGGGTAGTTCTGCTCCGGGATGATCTGGGAGACGGTGAACTCGTCGGGACCGGCCTGCGCCTCGCCACCACCGCCGTGGGTGATCGCGTCCGGCAGCATGACCAGCGAGGTCGTACCGGCCTGCTCGCCCGAGGGGCGCAGCTGGACGCGGATGCCGTGCCGGTCGGACAGCCGGCCGACCACGAACAGGCCCATGCGCTGCGAGATCGCGGCGTCCACGGTCGGCGGGTTGGCCAGCTTGTGGTTGATGTCCGCGAAGTCCTCGGCGGTCAGGCCGATGCCCTTGTCGTGGATCTCGATCATCACGCGGCCGTCGGGGAGACGGGTCGCGGTGACACGGACCTTGGTCTGCGGGGAGGAGAACGTGGTGGCGTTCTCAAGGAGCTCGGCCAGCAGGTGCACGAGGTCGGTCACCGCACGGCCGTGGATCTCGGCCTCGGGGACACCGGACAGCTCGACACGCTCGTACTGCTCCACCTCGGAGGAGGCGGCGCGGATCACGTCGACCAGCGGCACCGGCTGGTCCCAGCGGCGGCCGGGCTCCTCGCCTGCGAGGACGAGGAGGTTCTCGCCGTTGCGGCGCATACGGGTGGCCAGGTGGTCCAGCTTGAAGAGGTTCTCCAGCTGGTCCGGGTCGGCCTCGTTGTTCTCCAGGCCGGTGAGCAGGGTCAGCTGACCTTCGATCAGCGACTGGTTGCGGCGCGAGAGGTTGGTGAAGATCGCGTTGATGTTGCCCCGCAGCAGTGCCTGCTCGGAGGCGAGCCGGACGGCCTCACGGTGGACCTGGTCGAAGGCGCGGGCGACCTCGCCGATCTCGTCCGTGGAGGTGATCGGGATCGGGGCGACCCGGGTGTCGACCCGGCCGGGGTCGGTGCGGGAGAGCTGGTCGACCAGCATCGGCAGCCGCTGCTCGGCGATACCGAAGGCGGCGTGGCGCAGCTTGCGCATGGAGCGGCTCATCTGGCGGGCCACCATGCCGGCCAGGATGAACGCGGCGAGCAGGGCGACCACGACGACGCTGCCGGTGACGAAGGCGTCGCGCTGCGCGTCGCCGGCGATGGTGGCCGCCTCGTCCACCGCGGTGTCGGCGAGGTCCGACTCGATCTGGCGGTAGCCGTCGAACTTGAGGGTGTTGACCGCCCACCAGTTCTCGGCGGTGATGCCGCGGCCGGCTATCTCGGCGCGGGCGGCCGGGTCGGTGGAGTTGAGGCGTGCGACCTCGGAGACCATCGTGCGCGGGTCGGAGGGCGGCGGGACGTAGTCCGGATCCTGGGCCGCCGCCTCCTTGGCCTGCTCCGCCCCGTCGGCCTTGATCTCCTGCTCGAGCTGGTCCAGCTTGGCCGCGTCGGCCCCGGTGCCACCGCCGATGTACTCCTGGACGGCGATGCCCTCGAGGTAGGCGTAGGAGGAGAGCGCGACGCGCTGGCTGGCGAGCTGGCTGTCGGTGGGACCGGGCTTCACCAGCAGGTGCGTACCGATGGACCGCTGCAGCGACACCGCCGCCTTGGTCAGCGAGATCGCGTAGACCGTACGACCGTAGCTGGTGATGTTGCCGGTGCCCAGACCGAGTTCGTTGGCGAACTGCATCAGAGGGTTGGCCACCTCGACGTAGCCCTCTTCGGTCTCCACGCCCTTGAGCTTGGAGGTGTACGCGGCGGCGCGCAGCGCCGTGAGCTTGGGCTCGGCCTCGCGCAGCACCTCCAGCCGACGCTGCAGGCCCGGCTTGGACGGCATGTTCTGCGCGGCCTCGGCGAACGCGTCGGCCGCCTCGTCCGTGGTGGCACGGGCCTTGACGACGACCGGGTCGTCCTCGCCCTTGCCCTGCAGCAGCGGGGCCGCGGTGAGGTCCCGTTCCAGATAGAGGGCGTTGGCGTAGGTGAGGGAGGCCTGCACCAGACGCGCGGTGTTCTCCGCGTCCTCGGCCTCCTGCCAGGTGTCGATCGAGCCCTTCACCTGGAAGCCGCCCATGACCAGACCGACCAGCACGGGTACGAGCAGGATCGCGTTCAGTCTGGTCGCCACCCGCCAGTTGCGCGGGGAGAAGCGACCGCCGTTCGGAGCGGGCGGGGCCGTCGGTTCCGCGTCGTGCACGGGGGTGGGCGCCGCTGCGCGCGGCGGCGGGGTGAAGTTGCCCCGGGCCGATGGCTCGGGACTGCTCGTGCTTCGCCTCACTCGACCAACAACCTCTCGGCGGTCGGCACCAACGTTGTGCCGCAGTGTCTCAGAGCCCGGCATGCCAACGACTACTGAGTGCGTCTTTGACCAATGGGCAGTTCAGGCATTCCAGCATGCCGACCAGTGCTCTTCCAAACAGCGGACGGAGGGGTTCCGGCGTGATGTAAGTCGAAGATAAAACGGTCAAACGGAGCAAGCCCCGCCAAAAGGCGGGGCCTTCGTGCGCATAGGGGAACTGCCCGAACGCGTCGAGTGTCGGCATGGCTCGATTCCTCTGCCGAAACGTTATGAACGCCGGGGCCGGCCGTGTCCAAGGACACAGCCGGCGCCGGCACATCTACGGCAACTGCCGTATGCAGCTATGGCATTGACTACCGGAGACGCGCCATCAGCGCGTGCTCGACCAGGGTGATCAGCGCGCTCTTGGCGTCCGAGCGGTGCCGGGCGTCGGTGGTGATGATCGGAGTGTCGGGTCCGATCTGCAGCGCTTCGCGTACTTCCTCCGGCTGGTACGGCTGCTGTCCGTCGAAGCCGTTGAGGGCGACCACGAACGGCAGACCGCTGTTCTCGAAGTAGTCGACCGCGGGGAAGCAGTCGGCCAGCCGGCGGGTGTCCACCAGCACGACCGCGCCGATGGCGCCGCGGACCAGGTCGTCCCACATGAACCAGAAGCGGTCCTGGCCGGGTGTACCGAAGAGGTACAGGATCAGGTCCTGGTCCAGGGTGATACGGCCGAAGTCCATGGCCACCGTGGTGGTGGTCTTGCCCCCGGTGTGGGTCAGGTCGTCGATGCCCGCCGAAGCGGACGTCATGACGGCCTCGGTGCGCAGGGGGTTGATCTCTGAGACGGCGCCGACGAACGTGGTCTTGCCCACGCCGAAACCGCCCGCCACCACGATCTTCGCGGAGGTGGTGGCGCGGCTTTCGGAGACCGCCTCGCCGCTAGAGGTTGCGAAGTCCACTGAGCACCCTTTCGAGCAGTGTCACGTCCGGTGCGCCGGTGTTCTCGTCGCCGCCCGGCTGGTGAACGGCGACGAGACCCGCCTCCGCGAGGTCCGCCACCAGGATCCGGGCCACGCCCAGCGGCATGTTCAAAAGCGCCGACACCTCGGCGACCGACTTCACCTCACGGCACAGATGGCAGATGCGCTGGTGCTCCGGGAGGAGCCCCATGAGCGCTGCCGGGTCGGCCGTCGTACTGATCAGTGCCTCGATGGCCAGCTGATAGCGGGGCCTGGTCCGGCCACCGGTCATCGCATACGGACGTACCAGTGGCTGGTCGCCCTCGTCCTCGTACGGCTCCGCGTACGGATCATGAGAGGCGGTGGGCGGGGTCATGGGTCCTCCGGACGGGACAGCAAGTCGGTCAGTCAAGCCGTCTGACGAGGCCGGTGGGGGGATTGTGGCGGCCGGACGGTGATTTGGTGAGACGGGTGGTGTCGGGGCCGGTCAGTGGAGCAGACTTCCCTGTAGCTCGGCGCGCAGGTCCGGGGTGAGGACCGCCCCCGCACGGTCGACCAGGAGCGCCATCTCGTAGCCGACGAGGCCGATGTCGCAATCGGGGTGCGCGAGGACGGCCAGCGACGAGCCGTCCGAGACGGACATGAGGAAGAGGAATCCCCGTTCCATCTCGACGACCGTCTGTGCGACGCTGCCGCCTTCGAAGATGCGGGAGGCGCCGGCCGTCAGGGAGGTCAGTCCCGAGGCCACGGCCGCGAGCTGGTCCGCGCGATCGCGCGGGAAGCCCTCGGAGAGCGCCAGAAGGAGGCCGTCGGCGGACACGACGACGGTGTGGGACACCCCGGGGGTGTTGTCCACGAAGTTGGTGATCAACCAGTTGAGGTTCTGTGCCGCCTGGCTCATCGGGCTCAACTAACGCTCCTGCTGGTGAGTGGGTCGAGGGAAGCTACCGGTCTGGGTGGAGCCGGCCTGACGACCCTGTGCGATACCCCGACGGAGATTGGTCAGCCGTCCACGCACGTCGTCGGGCGCGCGTGAGACCTGCGGACCACTCTGGTGGGTCTGCTCCTGAGCCGTGCCCGGGACGAGGTTCGCCTTGGGCACCCGGCGCGGAAGGCCGGAGGTGGTGACGCCGCCCGCGGCCGGCTGCCGGACGCGTTCGGCCTGCCGGACCAGCTCGTCGTTGGGCGAGCTGCGCCAGGTGGAGGTGACGGCCCGCTGCGGGCCGGTGGGCCCCTGCGGCTGCTGAGGTTGCTGCTGCGGCTGCGACGGCTGCTGAGGCTGCTGCTGTTGCGGCCGCTGGGCCGGAGCCGGGGGGTTGCCCTGCTCCTGTTCCCGGGCACCGTGGAACCAGTTGGTCTCCAGGGTGTCGTAGAGGGGGGTGCGCCCGTCACCGGGGCCGGACGCCGGCGGCAGTGCCCAGGCGTCGCTCGGCGCGCGGCCGTCGCCGGGACGCTGCGGCGCGGGCCCGTGGCCCGGCTGCTGCTGCGGAGCCGCGGGACGCTGGGCGCCGAAGTCGGGGCCCGCCCCTCCACGCGGTCCGTTCGGCTGCGGACGCTCGAACTGGCCGGTGGAGGCCGGGTCCGCGAGGTTCGGGCGCTCCGGGAGGGCGTGCCGCGCGGGAGCGCCGCCGTTCCGCTGCGGAGCCGGGTACCGGCCGGCGGGGCCGTTGTCGTAGCCCTGCGGAGCGGCGAACTGGCCGGTGTCGGACGGGTTCTGTCCGTTGTACTGGTCCGAGGGCGTGCTGTAGATGTCGCCGCGGACGAACTGGGCGTTGCTCGCGTCGGGCCGGGCGTACTGGCCGGGGTTCTGCGGAGCGCCGGCACCGGGAGCACCGTAGGAGGCGGGCGAGCCGGGGTTCTGCCGGTCGTCGAAGCGGGGCATCTCGGCCGTCGCGCCGGGACCCTGGCGGTCGTCGAACCGCGGCATGGGGCTCGTGCGGGAGACGTCCGGCTCCTCGTGGCCGCGCGGGGCGTCCAGCGGAGCCCGGGGCACCGGCGGCTGGGCGTTCTCGTCGCTCCAGCTGGGCACCCGCGGCTGCTGCTGGTCGCCGCCGGGCAGTTCGGCGCGCGGACCACCACGCGGCGGCAGCTGCGGACGACGGCCGCGCTCGGCGTTGCCGTTGCCCCGCTGCGGCGGCACGGAACCCCGGCCGCCGAACAGGTCCTGGCCCTGCGACCCGCCCTGACCCTGTGCTCCGCCCTGACCCGTGGACTGCAGCCCCTGCGGGGCGCCCGGAGCCTGACCGCCGTAGCCGGCACCCGCGCCCGCGGGGGCCGGACGGCCCTGGCCCTGCGCGGAGGGAGAACCGCCCTGCTCGAACAGCGACGGCGCCGAAGACCTTTCCGGCTGACCCTGCGGGCCACGCGCCCCGCCCGGGGCACCCGGCCGGCCCTGGCCGTCCCGCCCGGGCAGCGCGGCCCGCGGACCCTGGCCGGCGGCGAGCCGGCCACCGCCGGGCGCACCGGCACCGAGGGCACCGGCGCCGGACTGGCCGCCGCCGGCGGACCGCCGTGCCGCTGCCGCACCGGCCGCGGCCTGCGCGGCGGCGGGACCGCCGACACCCGGCTGACCGGGCTTGCCCTGGGGCTTCTTGCCACCCTGGGCGACGTCGACGGGCAGCATGACCAGCGCGGTCGTACCACCGGAGTCGGACGGGCGCAGCTGGATGCGGATGCCGTGCCGCTGCGACAGCCGGCCGACCACGAACAGACCCATGCGGCGGGAGACGGAGACGTCCACGGTGGGCGGCGAGGCGAGCCGCTCGTTGATCGCCGCCAGGTCCTCCGGCGACAGACCGATACCGGTGTCGTGGATCTCGATCAGCACCCGGCCGTCGGGCAGCGCGTGACCGGTGACCTTGACCTTGGTCTGCGGGGAGGAGAACGAGGTCGCGTTCTCCAGCAGCTCGGCGAGCAGGTGCACGAGGTCGTTGACGACCCGGCCGGCCACCTGGGTCGTCGGCACGGCGGTCAGCTCGATGCGCTCGTACTGCTCCACCTCGGACGCGGCGGCACGCAGCACGTCGACCAGCGGGACCGGGCGGGTCCACCGTCGGCCGGGCTCCTCACCCGCGAGGACGAGCAGGTTCTCACCGTTACGGCGCATACGCGTGGCCAGGTGGTCCAGCTTGAACAGCGAGGCCAGCTGGTCCGGGTCGGCCTCGCGGGACTCCAGTTCGGAGATCAGCGAGAGCTGGCGCTGGATCAGGCCCTGGGAGCGGCGCGAGAGGTTGGTGAACATCGCGTTGACGTTGCCCCGCAGCAGGGCCTGCTCGGCGGCGAGGCGGACCGCCTCGCGGTGCACGTCGTCGAAGGCCGCGGCCACTCGGCCGATCTCGTCCCGGGAGTGCACGCCGACCGACTCCACGGACGTGTCAACGTCCTGCGGGTCGGACTCGGAGAGCTGCTTGACCAGCTCGGGCAGGCGTTCCTGGGCGACCTTGGTCGCGGTGTCCTCGAGCCGGCGCAGCGAGCGGATCATGGAGCGGGCCACGACGAAGGCGCCGACCAGCGACACACCGAGCACGATCAGGATCAGCGCACCGGAGATGATCGCGTCGCGCTCGGTGGCGCTGCGCAGCTCACGGGCCTTCTGTTCCATCTCCTCGAGCAGCGTGTGCTCGACGTTCTTCATCTGCTGGATCTTGGTGGAGCTGTCGTCCAGCCAGTCCCGGTAGGACCGCTTGGCCATCGACTCCAGGCCGTCGGCCGACACCAGGGCACGGCCCGCGTACTTGTCGGTGGCCTTGATGGTGGCGTTGCCGTCCTCGATGGGCAGCAGCAGCTCGGTGGCCTTGTCCTCGCCGTAGATGCTCTTGAAGCTGCGCAGTTCGGACTTCTGGCTCTCCAGCGCCGACTCGGCGTAGAGCCGGTCGTTCTCGGCGAGGTCGCCGTAGGTGGTGTTGCCGGCGGGCAGCGCCGCCGCGAGGACCGCGCGCTGGACCGACGCGTACTCCTTGGCGGCGGAGAAGGAGGCCAGGGCGCGGGTGCGCTGGATCATGTCGGGGTTGCTGGTCGCCTCGGCCATGTCCTGGGAGAGGTCGATCAGGTTCTCGATCAGACGGTGGTACCCCTCGACGGTCTGAGTGGAGTTGTCCCCCGACACATAGGCCGTGTTGCGGATCTTCTCGAGGTCGCCCAGGTCGCCGGCGAGCTGGACCAGGTTGTCGCGGATGCCCTTGAGGTCGCCGTCCCGGCTGGCGTTGTTGATCTCCTCGGAGCTGTCGAGGAAGTTCTTCCGGGCGCGGTCGGTCTTCTCGCGGTGGCCCTTGACTCCGAAGTCGGTGGCCTTGCCGCCGTGCGCCAGCGGGCCGGCCGACTGGTCGCGCTCCTCCTGGAGCGCGGCGGCGAGCTCGGTGGCCTCCTGGGTGATGTCCGTCAGCAGCTTCATGTTGTCGAGCTGCTGGATGTCGTCCATCGACTGGTTGATACGCAGGGCGCCCAGCGAGGTGGCCGCGACCACCGGGAGCGCGAGCAGTGACACCAGACGGGTGGAGATGCGCCAGTTGCGCAGGGCCACGCGCGAGCCCGGACCGTCGGGACCCTTCGGGGGCTTCGGCGGAACGGGGGGCGTGCCCGCCGGTCCCGCGGGTGCGGCTCCGGGGCGGCCGGGTCGTTCGCCGCCGTCACCGTTCGCGGCCGGGCCCTGGTTCTGGGCGTGCTGGGGCGAGGAGCCGACGGCCCTGGGGCCAGTCCCGCCGTGCTGCTCCGGCTCCGCCGAAGCGCTGCCATCCCTCTTGAAACGTCCCTGCACTAGCGTCGCAACCTCTGGACCAGGCGCCCCTCCGCGCGAACGGCGGGACACGGTGTCGGCGTCATAGGGGCGCCCTGAATACGCCCCCGTGGTGGTCGTGAGTGACCGGCGCGGGTTCCCCCTTGCTCACCGCCACGATGGCGCGTTTGTGCGCCCCCTGTGCGCCGGATCGATAACTGCGGCGGTCCGAGGAATTCCAGCACAGTGCGGGATGCCCCAACAAGGCCCGCGGGTCATGCCGTGACTTGCGTGACGCCGCGTGAGGGTTGGATCACCGGGTGTAGAAAGTGATCTCACGCAAAGGGGGCGAATGGGGTTGATTCGAGGGGTCCCGGGAGGTGTCCCAGTCGCGATGATCAGGAGCGGAATGATGCATTCAGGTGGTCAATGTCCGTTTCGGCGGGATGGCACGCCGGTCCGGTTTGCCTCATTTGGCTGTCGATTCGTGAGCAAACTCACACGGTGATCGTGGCCCCTCGCGTCGGTCGGCGGGGAATCAGATGTTTAGCCTGACGCTTTACAGGGATGGCAAAACAGACAACCCGCGTCCGACGGACGGTCCCCGGACCCCGTCGGACGCCCCGTGAACAGGACAGGTTCGAGTAAACAGTGAAGACGACGACGATGTTCCACAAGATCGCCAACCCGCGACGCACGACGCTGGCGCACCTCGACGGCGCCGCCGAACTGCAGACGCCGGTCCACCAGGAGCACGCCGTCGAACTCCCGGCCCAGACCGCCAATCCCAGGCGCACCGTCCTCATGGAGATCCCGGTCGCGGCCGCCACCGCGAACTAGCACCTTCCCCGGTCTTTCCCGGCACCAGTACCGACCAGTACGCGCACCGGCCCCGAAACGCTCAAGGCGCACGGGTCCGGCCGGTCCTGTGCCCGTCCTCGCGGATTACAGGCGGCGCCCCCTTCTTCCAGGGGGCGCCGCCTGTAATGCGCGAGGCGTGTGTGCCCTGCCGCGTTAGCCTGGAGCGTCAGACTCCAGCCAGCTCAGTCAAGGTCAAGGGGCCAAGAATCCCGTGCGCATCGCCAGATTCTCCATCGACGGGAACGTCGCCTTCGGCGCGGTCGAGGGCGACCAGCAGGACGAGCTCGTCCTGGACATCATCAAGGGCATCCCGTTCGCGGACTTCGAACTCTCCGGCACCAAGGTCCCGGTGAGCAAGGTCAGGCTGCTGCCCCCGGTGCTCCCCAACAAGGTGGTGGCCTTCGGCCGCAACTACGCCGAACACGCGAGGGAGATGGGCAACGAGGTGCCCGACGCCCCGTTCGCCTTCTTCAAGCCCGCCACCTCGGTGATCGGCCCCGGCGACGACATCCAGTACCCCTCCTTCTCCCAGGAGGTGCACCACGAGGCCGAACTGGCCGTGGTGATCGGCAGGATGTGCCGTGAGGTCCCGCGCGACCGGGTCAAGGACGTGATCTTCGGCTACACCTGCGCCAACGACGTCACCGCCCGCGACGTCCAGCGGCGCGAGAAGCAGTGGGCGCGGGCCAAGGGCTTCGACACCTCCTGCCCGCTCGGCCCCTGGGTGGAGACGGACCTGGACCTCGCCGCCGCCGGCGACCTCACCGTCCAGCTCACGGTCAACGGCGAGCAGCGCCAACTCGGCCGTACCAGCGAGATGATCCACTCCATCGAGGATCTGATCGTCAACATCTCCGAGGCGATGACGCTGCTCCCCGGCGACGTGATCCTCACGGGCACCCCGGCCGGCGTCGGCCCCCTCAACGTCGGCGACGAGGTCGCCGTCACCATCGAAGGCATCGGCACTCTCACCAACAAGGTTGTCAAGCGTGGCTAGCGCACCTGGTTCCCCTGTACGCGTCCGTTTCTGTCCGTCGCCCACCGGCAACCCCCACGTGGGCCTGGTCCGCACCGCCCTGTTCAACTGGGCGTTCGCCAAGCACCACCAGGGCACGCTGGTCTTCCGCATCGAGGACACCGACGCGGCCCGCGACTCCGAGGAGTCCTACGACCAGCTCCTCGACTCGATGCGCTGGCTCGGCTTCGACTGGGACGAGGGCCCCGAGATCGGCGGCCCGCACGCGCCGTACCGCCAGTCGCAGCGCATGGACATCTACGCCGACGTCGCCGCCAAGCTCCTCGAGGCCGGCCACGCCTACCGCTGCTACTGCTCCCAGGAGGAGCTGGACACCCGCCGCGAGGCCGCCCGCGCCGCCGGCAAGCCCTCCGGCTACGACGGCCACTGCCGCGACCTGACCGACGCCCGGGTCGAGGAGTACAAGGCCCAGGGGCGCGAGCCGATCGTCCGCTTCCGCATGCCCGACGAGACGATCACCTTCACCGACCTCGTCCGCGGCGAACTGACCTTCACCCCGGAGAACGTCCCGGACTACGGCATCGTCCGCGCCAACGGCGCCCCGCTGTACACGCTGGTCAACCCGGTCGACGACGCCCTGATGGAGATCACCCACGTCCTGCGCGGCGAGGACCTGCTCTCCTCCACCCCGCGCCAGATCGCCCTCTACAAGGCGCTGACCGAACTCGGCATCGCGAAGCAGACCCCGGCCTTCGGCCACCTGCCCTACGTGATGGGCGAGGGCAACAAGAAGCTCTCCAAGCGCGACCCCCAGTCCTCGCTCAACCTCTACCGCGAGCGCGGCTTCCTCCCCGAGGGACTGCTCAACTACCTCTCCCTGCTGGGCTGGTCGCTCTCCGCGGACCAGGACATCTTCACCATGGACGAGATGGTCGCCGCCTTCGACGTCGCCGACGTGCAGCCGAACCCGGCCCGCTTCGACCTGAAGAAGTGCGAGGCGATCAACGCCGACCACATCCGCCTGCTGGAGGTGAAGGACTTCACCGAGCGCTGCCGTCCCTGGCTGAAGGCGCCCGTGGCCCCCTGGGCCCCGGAGGCCTTCGACGAGGCCAAGTGGCAGGCCATCGCCCCGCACGCGCAGACCCGCCTGAAGGTGCTGTCGGAGATCACCGACAACGTCGACTTCCTGTTCCTGCCTGAGCCGGTCTTCGACGAGGCCTCCTGGGCCAAGGCGATGAAGGAGGGCTCCGACGCCCTGCTGCGCACCGCCCGCGAGAAGCTGGACGCGGCCGACTGGACGTCCCCCGAGTCCCTGAAGGAGGCCGTCCTGGCCGCCGGCGAGGCCCACGGCCTCAAGCTCGGCAAGGCCCAGGCCCCGGTCCGCGTCGCCGTCACCGGCCGCACGGTCGGCCTGCCCCTCTTCGAGTCCCTCGAGGTCCTGGGCAAGGAGCAGACCCTGACCCGCATCGACGCGGCCCTGGCGAAGCTCGCCGGGTGACCCGGTCCGACCGCAGGTGAGGGGTGGCGTCCGGAGCATCCGGGCGCCGCCCCTCGCTGTTCTTGGGTACGGTCGGTCCCATGGCGATCCGAGCCGTCGTCTGGGACGTGGACGACACACTCTTCGACTACACCTCCGCCGACCGCGAGGGGATGCGGGCGCATCTGCTGGCCGAGGAGCTGCTGGCCGGGTACGCCTCCGTGGAGGAGGCGCTGGTGCGGTGGCGGGAGGTGACCGACCTCCAGTGGGCCCGGTTCGCCGCCGGCGAGGTCGACTTCGAGACGCAGCGGCGCGACCGCGCCCGGCTCTTCCTGGGGCGCGAGCTGACCGACGAGGAGGCCGACGACTGGTTCCGGCGCTACCTGGTCCACTACGAGGCGGCCTGGTCGCTGTTCCCGGACGTCCTGCCGGTCCTCGACGCGCTCGCCGCCAGCCACCGGCACGTGGTGCTGTCCAACTCCAGCATCCACGTCCAGGACCGCAAGCTGCGCGTCCTCGGTGTCCACGACCGCTTCGAGGCCATCCTGTGCGCCGCCGAGCTGGGCGTCTCCAAACCCGAGGCCCGCGCCTTCCTGGCGGCCTGCGAGGCCCTGGCACTGCCTCCCGACCAGGTCGCGTACGTGGGCGACCACCCGGAGATCGACGGCCGGGGCGCGGCGGAGGCCGGTCTGCTGTCGGTGTGGATCGACCGGGGCGGTGCGTACGCGACCCTGGAGCCGCCCGTCGGGCCGCGCAGGATCGCCTCCCTCGGTGAACTCCCCGCGCTCCTCGGCACGGATACCCGTTTTGGAGCCGGGTCCGGCATCGGGTAATGTTCTTCCTGCGCCGCGGGGGACCGGGCCGGAAGGCCACCAACCTCAAGCGCACTGCTAGAACAATGACCCTCCGGGGCTTGCGTTCCAGTGGCCTATGGTGTAATTGGCAGCACGACTGATTCTGGTTCAGTTAGTCTTGGTTCGAGTCCAGGTAGGCCAGCTCGCAGAGCTCATCTGCACCTGCGGATCTCATCCGCGAAGCCCCCGTTGTGTAGCGGCCTAGCACGCTGCCCTCTCAAGGCAGTAGCGCCGGTTCGAATCCGGTCGGGGGTACAGATCCATCCCGCGAGGGCGGCCGGGTAGCGCCCACTGTCCTCACGGTGAAACCATCCGGCTCCGGCCGGGTGAGGATCGCCAGGGCCCCCGTTGTGTAGCGGCCTAGCACGCCGCCCTCTCAAGGCGGTAGCGCCGGTTCGAATCCGGTCGGGGGTACTGAACTGGTCTAAACCATCATTGGTCTATGGTGTAATTGGCAGCACGACTGATTCTGGTTCAGTTAGTCTTGGTTCGAGTCCAGGTAGACCAGCTCGGACCTGCGGAAACGCAGGCTCCACGCCCCCGTTGTGTAGCGGCCTAGCACGCCGCCCTCTCAAGGCGGTAGCGCCGGTTCGAATCCGGTCGGGGGTACACAGGCAGGAAGAAGGAAGCCCTCCACCTCGGTGGGGGGCTTCTTCGTGTCCCCGTACCGGGGCACGGGGACAGCAGCCCGGGGGAGGGCCTGCCGCGGCGTTGAGGCGGGCCCGTTCCCGAGGGGCGGATGGGGTCAGGAGCGGCGCAGCGCCTCGGAGAGGCGGGCCGCGGAGTCGATGACGGCCTGGGCGTGCATACGGCCCGGGTGACGGGTCAGGCGCTCGATGGGCCCCGACACCGAGACGGCGGCCACCACGCGGTTCGAGGGGCCGCGCACCGGCGCGGAGACGGAGGCGACGCCGGGCTCTCGCTCCCCGATCGACTGCGCCCAGCCGCGGCGCCTGACACCCGACAGGGCCGTCGCCGTGAAACGGGCGCCCTGCAGGCCGCGGTGCAGGCGCTCCGGCTCCTCCCAGGCCATCAGGATCTGGGCGGAGGAGCCGGCCTTCATCGTGAGCGTGGAACCCACCGGGACCGTGTCCCGCAGGCCCGACAAACGCTCCGCCGCGGCGACGCAGATGCGCATGTCGCCCTGCCGGCGATAGAGCTGGGCGCTCTCGCCGGTCACGTCGCGGAGATGGGTGAGCACCGGGCCCGCCGTGGCGAGCAGCCGGTCCTCGCCCGCCGCCGCGGCCAGTTCGGCCATGCGCGGGCCGAGGATGAACCGGCCCTGCATGTCGCGCGCCACCAGGCGGTGGTGTTCCAGTGCCACGGCCAGGCGGTGGGCCGTGGGTCGTGCCAGTCCGGTCGCACCGACCAACCCCGCGAGGGTGGCCGGGCCGGACTCCAGAGCGCTCAGGACGAGGGCCGCCTTGTCCAGAACGCCGACGCCGCTACTGTTGTCCATGCAACGATACTTGCGTCTCACTCTGTGAAACGCAAGTTCAATTTTCGGTGGAACGCGCCACCCTGGGTGGGACACGGCCCGTAATCCACGGGGCCGGCACAGATGCCCGAGAACAGCGGTGAGCGAGCCGGAGGGACGCCCCGGAGGCGAGCGAACCAAAAAAGGGGAAAGCGATGGGTAGGACACTCGCGGAGAAGGTCTGGGACGACCATGTCGTCCGGCGCGCCGAGGGCGAGCCCGACCTCCTCTTCATCGATCTGCACCTGCTGCACGAGGTGACCAGCCCGCAGGCCTTCGACGGCCTGCGCAAGAGCGGCCGCGGGGTGCGCCGGCTCGATCTGACCATCGCGACCGAGGACCACAACACCCCGACCCTGGACATCGACAAGCCCATCGCCGACCCGGTCTCCCGCGTCCAGCTGGAGACGCTGCGGGCGAACTGCGCGGACTTCGGTGTCCGGCTGCACTCGCTGGGCGACGTGGAGCAGGGCGTGGTGCACGTGGTGGGGCCGCAGCTGGGGCTGACCCAGCCCGGCATGACCGTGGTCTGCGGCGACTCGCACACCTCCACGCACGGCGCGTTCGGCGGCCTGGCCTTCGGCATCGGCACCTCCCAGGTCGAGCACGTGCTGGCCACCCAGACCCTGCCGATGACCCGCCCCAAGACCATGGCGATCACCGTCCAGGGCGAACTGCCCGACGAGGTCACCGCCAAGGACCTGATCCTGGCGGTCATCGCCAGGATCGGCACCGGCGGCGGCCAGGGCTACATCCTGGAGTACCGCGGCGAGGCCATCGAGAAGCTCTCGATGGAGGCCCGGATGACCATCTGCAACATGTCGATCGAGGCCGGCGCCCGCGCGGGCATGATCGCCCCCGACGAGACCACGTTCGCCTACCTCAAGGGCCGCCCGCACGCCCCCCGGGGCGAGGACTGGGACGCGGCCGTGGCCCACTGGAAGACGCTGCGCACCGACCAGGACGCCGAGTTCGACGCCGAGGTCGTCATCGACGCCGCCGAACTGTCGCCGTTCGTCACCTGGGGCACCAACCCCGGCCAGGGCGCGCCGCTGTCCGCCGCCGTGCCCGACCCCGCCTCCTACGAAGACGCCTCGGAGCGCCTGGCCGCCGAAAAGGCCCTGGAATACATGGGGTTGACAGCCGGCCAGCCGCTGCGCTCCATCGGCGTGGACACCGTCTTCGTAGGCTCCTGCACCAACGGCCGGATCGAGGACCTGCGCGCCGTCGCCGACATCGTCAGGGGCCGCAAAGTCGCCGACGGCGTACGGATGCTGGTCGTCCCCGGCTCCGCCCGGGTGGGCCTGCAGGCCGTCTCCGAGGGCCTGGACGTGGTCTTCAAGGAGGCAGGCGCCGAGTGGCGGCACGCGGGCTGCTCGATGTGCCTGGGCATGAACCCCGACCGGCTCGCCCCCGGTGAGCGCTCCGCCTCCACCTCCAACCGCAACTTCGAGGGCCGGCAGGGCAAGGGCGGCCGCACCCACCTGGTCTCCCCCCAGGTGGCCGCCGCCACCGCGGTCCTCGGCCACCTGGCCTCCCCCTCCGACCTCGCCGCCGACACCCCCGCGCCCGCTGGAGTCTGATCAGTCATGGAAGCCTTCACCACCCACACCGGCCGGGCCGTCCCGCTGCGCCGCGGCAACGTCGACACCGACCAGATCATCCCCGCCCACTGGCTCAAGAAGGTGACCCGGGACGGCTTCGAGGACGGGCTGTTCGAGGCCTGGCGCAAGGACCCCGCATTCGTCCTCAACCGCCCCGAGCGCCGGGGCGCCACCGTGCTGGTCGCCGGCCCCGACTTCGGCACCGGCTCCTCCCGCGAACACGCCGTCTGGGCCCTGCAGAACTACGGCTTCAAAACCGTGATCTCCGCCCGCTTCGCCGACATCTTCCGCGGCAACTCGCTGAAGAACGGCCTGCTCACCGTGGTCCTCGAGCAGCGGACCGTGGACGCGCTGTGGGAGCTGACGGAGGCCGACCCCACCGCCGAGATCACCGTCGACCTGCGGGCCCGCGAGGTGCGCGCCGGGAACATCACCGCCGCCTTCGAGCTCGACGAGAACTCCCGCTGGCGGCTGCTGAACGGGCTCGACGACATCTCCCTCACGCTGCAGCACGAGGCGGACATCGCCGCGTACGAGGCGAAACGCCCGTCGTACAAGCCGCAGACGATCACGACCCCGGCCGCCTGACGCGAAGTCCTCGCGGCAGGTCGACTTTCGGCCACCCCAACCCCCCTTCCGTACCCCCGATCGGACCGATCGGGGGTACGGCCGTGTCTGCACCCGTTCGGCCCCGCGCGCCCTCTTGAGGCCTTGCAACTTCCCACGTTATGAAGGTGGTTGCCGGGGTACACGTGTCACGTGCGCGTGATCTCCGAGTGTGCTCGGACCGCCGTCCGAGGCAGCAGTTGCCCCCTGCGCAGGCGACAACTCGCCCCAGATGGCACAATCTGTGCATGGAACGCGACGGCCAACTCGAGCTCTACACGCTGGTCGCGGTCCGGCTCAAAGAAGCGCATGCAAAAGTGCGCGCACTGCAAGTACCGGAGGGCGTACGGATGGCGCTGACCCGGAAGCTGCTGGTCATTACGGCCGCGGCCAAGCACGATCTCGCCAACGCGGCAAGGCGGCTGGAGCTGTTCATCGCGGACCTCGACGAGGGTCGATTCCCCGACGAGGAACGCTGAATCAGTCAAGGCAGCCGAGTTCATTGCGGCACAAGGGTGATAAGCCCGTTTCGTGTTTGATTTGCGGTATATATCTGCCTAACGTGCGAAAACGCTTGAACGGATTCGTTCGGGCGATGTCTCCGAAGGGGAAGACGTGAACAAGGCGCAGCTCGTAGAAGCGATTGCCGACAAGATGGGCGGCCGACAGCAGGCCGCCGATGCCGTTGACGCGGTCCTCGATGCCATCGTCCGCGCCGTGGTCGCGGGGGACCGGGTCTCCGTCACCGGTTTCGGTTCGTTCGAGAAGGTCGACCGTCCGGCCCGCTACGCCCGCAACCCCCAGACCGGCGAGCGGGTCCGGGTCAAGAAGACGTCGGTGCCGCGCTTCCGTGCGGGACAGGGGTTCAAGGACCTGGTGAGCGGCTCGAAGAAGCTGCCGCGCGGTGGCGAGGTCGCCGTCAAGAAGGCGCCCAAGGGCAGCCTGTCCGGCGGGGCTTCGGCGACGGTGAAGAAGGCCGCCGCCAAGAAGACCGTGAAGACGGCCGCCGCGAAGAAGGCCGCCGTCAAGAAGACGACGGCGAAGAAGACGACCGCCAAGAAGGCCCCGGCGAAGAAGACCACCACCAAGCAGGCCGCGCCGGCCGCCAAGACCACCGCGGCGAAGAAGACGGCCGCCAAGAAGGCCCCGGCGAAGAAGGTCACGGCCACCAAGGCGCCCGCCAAGAAGTCGACCGCACGCAAGACCACCGCCAAGAAGACCACCGCCCGCAAGAAGTAACGGCGGCCGAGCGGTACTCACGCGCCGGGCCGGACTCCGTCACGGAGCCCGGCCCGCGGTGTGTCCGGTGCCCCCGCCGTGCGCCGCGGCGGGTCAGAACGTGTGGAGTGTCACCAGTGTGATCCGCCGGGCCCCGCCCTCGCCCTCGGTCTCGACGCGCACCCGCTGCCCGGGGCGCAGCAGCCTGAGGCCCCCGGCGTCGAAAGCCCGCGCGTCGAAGGGCACCGGTGTGCCGTCGTCCAGCAGCACCTGGCCACTGCGGCTTTCGGGGTCGTAGGTGTACGCGGTCGCCTGCATGTCGGCAGCCTACTGCTCCGCGATCAGCAACCGCGCGGTGGCGGCCGCCGTGCGGGGCCCCACGCCCAGCGCCAGCGCCGTCCGCAGATCGTCGCCCGTGTCCACGTCCTGCCGTACGGAATCGACCGCGTCGAGGCAGAGTTCGACGGCTCCGAACGCCCGGTGCCGGGCCCGGGAACCGGGGCCGAAGGAAGGACGCAATTCCTCGTTCGGTGCCGCGGAGAGCAGCGTGGTGCCGACTGCCGCGGCATCGGAGAGGAATGCGCGCGGGAATACGGCGGCCTCGTCGAGGACGCGGGCCAATTCGGCCGGGCGCAGCGCCGGGAGATCGGCGTTGAGGGCCGCCACGGGTCCCGCGTCCCGGAAGGCCCGCGCGGCGACGGCCGCGTGCGCGAGTGCCGCGTTCAGGCCGCCGCCCGGTTCGTCGGAGACGATGTGGGCACCGAGCGCGGCCAGCTCACGGCCGGCCAGGGCGTCGCCCGTGACGACCACCACGTCGCGCACGGCGTGGCAGGCCAGCGCGGCCGCGACCGTGTCCTGCGCGAAGGCCAGGGCCAGCCCCGGGCGCACCGCGTCGTCCGCGGTGTCCGCGAGCCTGCTCTTGGCCTCGGCCAGTGGTTTCAGGGGTACCACCAGGGTCCACTGCACGCGTGTTACGTCCCTCTCTTGTCGTCGCCATTGTCCCCCGTGGCACCCGGTGGCCAGGGGGGCGGGGCGTACGGTGTTCTCGACAGACCGGCGGCCCGGGGCGACACTTGTGCGGCCCGCCTGGCCCCCCGGCTTCAGGACTTAGAGGAAGGTGTCCCTGTGCCGCGCCGCAGAATCGGCTTTTGGTACCGCTTCGCCGCGGTTCTCTGTAAACCACCGCTGGTGGTTCTGCTCAAGCGGGACTGGCGCGGAAAGGAGAACATTCCGGCCAAGGGCGGTTTTATCACCGCGGTGAACCACAATTCGCACATCGACCCCTTTGCCTATGCGCACTTCCAGTACAACACCGGGCGCGTTCCGCGATTCCTGGCGAAGAGCGGTCTTTTCAAGAAGGGGTTTGTCGGTGCCGCGATGCGGGGCACCGGGCAGATTCCCGTCTACCGGGAAAGCACGGACGCGCTCAGCGCCTTCCGGGCCGCGATCGACGCCGTGGAGCGCGGTGAGTGCGTCGCCTTCTACCCCGAGGGCACCCTCACCCGCGATCCGCACGGCTGGCCCATGACCGGCAAGACCGGTGCCGCGCGAGTGGCCCTGCAGACCAAGTGCCCCGTCATCCCGGTCGCGCAGTGGGGCGCCAACGAGGTGCTGCCGCCGTACGCCACCAAGCCCCGCTTCTTCCCGCGCAAGACCCACCGTGTGCTGGCCGGACCGCCCGTGGACCTGGAGCGTTTCTACGATCGGGAGATGACCCCGGAACTGCTCAAGGAGGCAACCGAGGTCATCATGGCGGCGGTGACCCGTCTGCTGGAGGAGATCCGCGGGGAGAAGGCCCCCGAGGTGCCCTACGACCCGCGCCGCGAGCGCTCGGAGCAGGGCCGCAAGACCCGGGCCCAGACCCGGCCGAGGCGACGGGAGGGGTCGCCTGAGCACGGATCGCCGGAGGACCGGCGGCAGGAGGAGCACAGGCCCGGCGAACGGGCCGCCGCGCGGGAAGAGGGGCTGGGCAAGTGAGCAAACCGGTCAAGGCTGCCGTCTTCGGCACCGGATCGTGGGGCACGGCCTTCGGCATGGTGCTCGCCGACGCGGGATGCGACGTCGTGTTGTGGGCACGGCGCCCCGAACTCGTGGAAGCGGTCAACTCCACCCGCACCAACCCCGACTACCTGCCCGGCGTCGAACTCCCGGAGAACCTGCGGGCCACCACCGACGCCGCCGAGGCCGCCCGTGACGCCGACTTCACCGTCCTCGCGGTCCCCTCGCAGACGCTGCGCGGCAACCTCGCCGGGTGGAAATCGCTGCTCGCCCCGGACACGGTCCTGGTGTCGCTGATGAAGGGCGTCGAACTCGGCTCCGCCATGCGGATGAGCGAGGTGATCGAGGACGTCGCCGGAGCCGGCGCCGACCGGATCGCCGTGGTCACCGGACCCAACCTCGCCCGTGAGATCGCCGCCCGGATGCCGGCCGCCGCAGTCGTCGCCTGCGCCGACGAGGCCGTGGCCCAGCGGCTCCAGGCCGCCTGCCACACGCCGTACTTCCGCCCGTACACCAACACCGACGTCGTCGGCTGCGAACTGGGCGGCGCGGTGAAGAACGTGATCGGGCTGGCCGTCGGCATCGCGGACGGCATGGGGCTCGGCGACAACGCCAAGGGCTCGCTCATCACCCGCGGGCTCGCCGAGACCACCCGGCTCGGCGTGGCGCTCGGCGCGGACCCGCTGACCTTCGCCGGACTCGCCGGCCTGGGCGACCTGGTGGCCACCTGCTCCTCACCGCTCTCGCGCAACCACACCTTCGGCACCAACCTCGGCAAGGGCATGACCCTCGAGGAGACCGTCGCGGTCACCAAGCAGACCGCCGAGGGCGTCAAGTCCTGCGAGTCGGTGCTGGACCTGGCCCGCCGGCACGGCGTCGACATGCCGCTCACCGAGACGGTCGTCGGCATCGTGCACGAGGGCAAGTCGCCGGTGGCCGCCCTCAAGGAGCTGATGTCGCGCAGCGCGAAACCCGAGCGACGCTGAGCGACCAGGGGCGGCGTCCGTGCGACGGCGGCGCGACGGCAGTGCGGGTGACCCTCCGTTTGCCGCGTTGTGGGCGCTTCATCGTGGCTGTACCACCGGGTACTCTCATCGCCATATGAGCACCGAGAACCTTCCCCAGAGCCCCGAGCAGCCGCCTCGCAAGCCGCGTGTGGCCGTTGTGTTCGGCGGGCGCAGCTCCGAGCACGGGATCTCCGTGGTCACCGCCGGCGCCGTCCTCAAGGCCATCGACCGGACCAAGTACGCGGTCCTGCCGATCGGTATCACCCAGGACGGCCGGTGGGCGCTCACCGCCGACGAGCCGGACCGCATGGCCATCGTCGACCGTCGGCAGCCCAGTGTGGACCAGCTCGCCGACTCGACCGAGGGCGCGGTGGTGCTCCCCCTCGATCCCGGCAACCGTGAAGTCGTCTACAGCGAGCCCGGTTCGGTGCCCAAGGCGCTCGGTGAGGTCGACGTCGTCTTCCCGGTGCTGCACGGCCCCTACGGGGAGGACGGCACCCTGCAGGGCCTCCTGGAGCTCTCCGGCCTCCCCTACGTGGGCTCCGGGGTCCTGGCCTCGGCCGTCGGCCAGGACAAGGAGTACATGAAGCGGGTGTTCACCTCCTTCGGGCTGAAGGTCGGCCCGTACGTGGTGATCCGGCCCCGCGAATGGGAGCGCGACGAGTCCGCCGCCCGAAAGAGGATCATCGATTTCGCCGGTGAGCACGGTTGGCCGCTGTTCGTGAAGCCCGCACGGGCGGGCTCCTCGATCGGCATCACCAAGGTCGACGACCTCTCCGGCCTGGACGAGGCGATCGCCGAGGCCCAGCGACACGACCCGAAGATCCTGGTGGAGGCGGCCCTGCGCGGCCGTGAGATCGAGTGCGGTGTGCTGGAGTTCGAGGAGGGCCCGCGCGCCTCGGTCCCCGCCGAGATCCCGCCGCCCGACGCGCACGCCTACTACGACTTCGAGGCCAAGTACATCGACTCCACGCCCGGCCTGGTGCCCGCACCGCTGACCGAGGAGGAGACGGCCGAGGTGCGCAGGCTGGCGGTGGAGGCGTTCGAGGCGGCCGGCTGCGAGGGGCTGGTGCGCGCGGACTTCTTCCTCACCGAGGACGGCGAGTTCGTGATCAACGAGATCAACACGATGCCCGGCTTCACGCCCATCTCGATGTACCCGAAGATGTGGCAGGCCACCGGCGTCGAGTACCCGGAGCTGGTGGACCGACTGGTGCAGGCGGCGCTCCGCCGCCCGACCGGACTGCGCTGAGCCCAGCCGGTATTCGGGCGGCGAGGGAAGGTTCTAGGAGGCGATCCCCTCGGGGATCGCCTCCTTGACGGCCGGGGCGAGATCGATCAGTACGCCCGTGCTGTCCCGTCCGTCGGTCACCCGTACCTCGACATAGGCTTCACGGCCGGCGGTCGTGAAGCGGTACGTCTCGTCGTCCTGCTGTTCCATCAGCCAGTTGACGCCGTTCACGCCCCCCGCCATCGCGTCCGGGTCGTTGCCGTTCGCCACCTTGGGATCGATCATCTTCGGCGGCTGCCCGACACCGCACCGCAGTATGATCGCCACGCCGCCCCAGCCCGCGGTCAGTTCGGACGCGGGTTCGGGATCGTCGCGATTCTCACCGTCCACCGTCGCCGGCAGGGCCTTGTCCAGGCTCTGGCACAGCTCGGTGACCTTCGCGTCCGGGCTGGGAACCGCCGTCGACGCGCTGTCGTCTGCTGAGGAACAGCCCACGGTGGTGATCAGCACGGCGGCGGCGAGTGCGGGCAGGACTGCGTGACGGTGACGGAAGGAGCTCACCGGCACAGGGTAGACGGGGGCTACAGATGGACGACCGGGCAGGTCAGGGTGCGGGTGATGCCGTCCACCTGCTGGACTTTCGCGACCACCATGCGCCCCAGGTCGTCGACGGTGTCGGCTTGGGCGCGCACGATGACGTCATAGGGTCCGGTCACGTCCTCGGCCTGGATGACTCCAGGGATCTTGCCGATCAGATCGGCGACGGTCGACGCCTTGCCGACCTCCGTCTGGATCAGGATGTACGCCTGTACCACGAAACCTCCAGAGCGGCCACGAGGATCATGTGGGGAAAAGGAACGCCACGGTATCGCGTCGCCGCTCTTCGCGGGGAGACCTGCGGGACCCGGACCCCGCGCGCCGGGGCCCGGACCGGACAGAAGTCGACGGTCACTTCGGCCGTGGCGAGGACACAGACGACTCGCGACCGGGAACGGAACCGGGAACGGACAGGGAAAGAAGGGGAGCTGGGGAAATGAAGGGCACTGTTGGTGAGCTCGGGGAGTTCGGGCTCATCAGGGAGCTCACCTCCCGTCTCACCACCACGCCGGCGGTCCGGGTCGGCCCCGGCGACGACGCCGCGGTGGTCGCCGCACCCGACCGCAGGGTCGTGGCCAGCACCGACATCCTGTTGGAGGGCCGTCACTTCCGCCGCGACTGGTCCACGGCCTACGACGTCGGCCGCAAGGCCGCCGCCCAGAACCTCGCCGACATCGCCGCCATGGGCGCCGTACCGACCGCGCTGCTGCTCGGCCTGGTCGTCCCCGCGGAACTGCCGGTGACCTGGCCCTCGGAGCTGATGGACGGCCTGCGCGACGAGTGCCAGGTCGCGGGCGCCGCGGTGGTCGGCGGAGACGTCGTCCGCGGTGACACGATCATGGTCTCGATCACCGCGCTCGGTGACCTGCGCAACCAGGAGGCGGTGACCCGGGGCGGCGCACAGCCCGGCGACCTCGTCGCGGTGACCGGCTGGCTCGGCTGGTCCGCGGCCGGGCACGCGGTGCTCTCGCGCGGCTTCCGCTCGCCGCGCGCCTTCGTCGAGGCGCACCGCCGCCCCGAACCGCCGTACCACGCGGGCCCGGCGGCCGCGGGGCTGGGCGCGACGGCGATGTGCGACGTGAGTGACGGACTGATCGCCGACCTCGGGCACATCGCCGAGGCCAGCAAGGTACGCATCGACATCCGTTCCGGGGCGATCGACATCCCCTCCCAGATGAACGACATCGGGCAGGCCGTCGGTGTCGACCCCAGGCAGTGGGTGCTGACCGGGGGAGAGGACCACGCGATCGTGGCCACCTTCCCGCCGGACGTGAAACTGCCCGCCCGCTGGAAGGTGATAGGCGAGGTGCTCAACCCCTCGGCGCTGCCCCAGGTGACGGTCGACGGGGCCCCCTGGACCGCTCAGGCCGGCTGGGACCACTTCGGGGACATCGAGTCATGAGCGCCGGGGTCGCTCCACCGAGGGTGCTGACCGTCGCCGGCTCGGACTCCGGCGGGGGCGCGGGAATCCAGGCCGACCTGAAGGCGATGCTCGCGCTGGGCACGCACGGCATGAGCGTGATCACCGCGGTGACCGCGCAGAACTCCCTGGGCGTGCAGGGCGCCTGGCCGCTGCCGGTGGAGGCGGTACGGGCCCAGTACCGCAGCGTCGTCGACGACATCGGCGTCCAGGCGGTCAAGACCGGCATGCTGGCCTCCGCCGAACTCGTCGAGGAGGTGGCCGATCTGATCTCCGGGACCCGGGTGCCGGTGGTCGTCGACCCGGTGGGAGTCTCCAAGCACGGGGACGCGCTGCTGGCGCCCTCCGCGCTGGACTCCGTACGGACGAAGCTGCTGCCGGTCGCGACCGTGGCCACGCCGAACCTGGACGAAGTGGCGCAACTCACCGGTGTGCGGGTGGGGTCGGAGCAGGACTTCCGCCGGGCCGCGGAGGAGCTGCTGGCGTTCGGGCCGCGGTGGGTCGTGATCAAGGGCGGTCACCTCGCCGGGGACCCGGGCGAGGCCGTCGACCTGCTGACGGACGGTTCGCAGGAGCACTGGCTGCGCGCCCCGAGGTACGACAACCGGCACACCCACGGCACGGGCTGCACGCTCGCCTCGGCGATCGCCGCGTACCTGGCGAAGGGCCGGCCGGTGCCGGCGGCGGTGACGGCCGCCAAGGAGTACGTCACGGGGGCGATCGCGGCCGGATTCGCGCTGGGCGGCGGAATCGGGCCGGTGCATCACGGATGGGCGCTGACGCGGTCCGACGCGGGCTGAGAGCGTCCGTCCGGCAGACGTACGTGCGGCGGGCGCCCGTCCGGGAGCCGTCCGTGCGGGCACGGCAAAAAGCCGGTCCACCCCGGGTGGACCGGCTCAGTGCGGTGGACCAGCTGTGGCCGCGCGCTCAGCGAGAGCGTCAGCGCGAGACCTTGCCGGCCTTGATGCACGAGGTGCAAGCGTTCACGCGCTTCGGCGTCCCGCCCACCACGGTACGTACGCGCTGGATGTTCGGGTTCCAGCGACGGGGCGTACGGCGGTGCGAGTGCGAGATGTTGTTGCCGAAGCCCGGCCCCTTGCCGCAGACGTCGCAGTTGGCAGCCACGGGTCACTCCAAAGACTTCAGATGCACTTACGGTTGATCCCGGCACGGCCGGGATCAGGATGCCGGAGCTCCAGGAGCCCTTGGGAATCTGAGTGGCTTTGCCAGGGAGAGGCCCGATTCGGATCGGGCAACCGGAGCAGCATACAACGGCTGCACCAGTAGAACGAAACTACCATGGCAGCTCAGGGGCCCGTCCCGGCCCGCTTCCGCCGCCCGGCACCCCAAGGTCTACGCTGCGAGCCACGGCCGGCAGCTCAGGGAGGCGCAGGTGGCGCAGGTGCCGCAGACATTCTTCGATGCTCTCGCGGTGCGCGCCTGGTGCGGACTCGCGCTCGACGCCCTCGGCCGGGCGCGTGAGGAGATCGATGCGATCAATGTCTACCCCGTGGCGGACGGCGACACCGGTACGAATCTCTACCTGACGGTCGAGTCCGCCGCCACGGCGGTCGAGGCGGTGTTCGCGGGGCACGAGGCCGAGCGGATCGACGGGGCTCATGGCTCCGGAGGTCCCGACGGGACCCAGGGGCCCACGCTGGCCGACGCGGCGCGGGCGATGGCACACGGTGCGCTGATCGGTGCCCGCGGGAACTCCGGGACGATCCTGGCGCAGCTGCTGCGGGGGATGGCCCAGGTGCTGGCCGGGTACGAGACGGAGGCCCACGCCGACGGCCAGGGGCTGCGGCAGGCCCTGCGCAACGCGGCCGACTCCGCGCGTCAGGCCGTCGCCCATCCCGTCGAGGGCACCGTGCTGACCGTCGCCTCGGCCGCCGCCGACGCGGCCGACGGCGCGGAGGGCGACTGCGGGGCGGTCGCGCGGGCGGCCTACGAGGGAGCCGGCGCGGCCCTCGCCGCGACACCGGACCAGCTGGCCGTGCTCCGGCGGGCGGGAGTGGTGGACGCGGGCGGCCGGGGACTGGTGGCGGTGCTCGGGGCGCTGGTGGAGACGTTCACGGGGGAGACGCCGAGAAGCCCGGCGCCCGGTTCCGTGCGTCACGCGCGCGGGGAGCACGGCGCGTCCGCCGGGTCCGCGGAGTGCGTCGACGGCGAGGGCGCGACGGGGCTCGCCGGGCCCGCCTTCGAGGTGATCTACCTCCTGGAGGCCTCGGACGCGGCCGTGGAGCGGCTGCGGCAGCGGCTCGACGCTCTCGGGGACTCGCTCGTGGTGGTCGGCGGCGACGGACTGTGGAACGTCCACGTCCATGTCGACGACGCCGGCGCCGCCGTGGAGGCGGGGGTCGAGGCCGGGCGCCCGCACCGTATCCGGATCACGCACTTCGGCGCCGGTGACGCGCACACCTCCGGTGCCGGGCGCCCGCTCCAGGAACGTGCCCGGCGGGCCGTGGTGGCCGTGGTGCCCGGAGAGGGGCTGGCCGGTCTGTACAGCGAGGCCGGTGCGACC
This sequence comes from Streptomyces sp. TE5632, assembly GCF_054061295.1. Taxonomy (NCBI): domain Bacteria; kingdom Bacillati; phylum Actinomycetota; class Actinomycetes; order Kitasatosporales; family Streptomycetaceae; genus Streptomyces; species Streptomyces sp. TE5632. The sequence goes on from NZ_JBSSEA010000003.1 coordinate 4,124,708, forward strand.
ACGGTGCTCGCCCGGCCCGGTGAGCCGCCGGCGAGCGGTGAGCTCGTCGAGGCCGTGCGGCGGGCGCACGCGCGTGAGGTGGTGCTGCTGCCCAACGACGAGGAGCTGCGTCACACCGCCGCCGCGGCGGCCGAACAGGCCCGCGCCGAAGGGCTCCGGGTGGCGCTCATCCCGACCCGTTCCGCGGTCCAGGGCATCGCGGCGCTCGCGGTGCACGAGCCGGAGCGCCGCTTCGACGAGGACGTGGTGGCGATGACCTCGGCGGCCGGCGCGACCCGGTACGCCGAGGTCACCGTCGCCGAACGGCAGTCCTGGACCATGGCGGGCATCTGCCAGGCCGGCGACGTCCTCGGCCTCATCGACGGTGATGTGGCCGTGATCGGCGACGATGTCACGGCCACCGCCGCGGCCGTCCTGGACCGGATGCTCGCCGCGGGCGGAGAGATGGTCACCCTGGTCCTCGGCGACGAGACCCCCCACACCCTCGCCGCCCACCTGGAGGCCCGGGTCCGTGAGGGCTACCTGGCCGTCGACACGGTGCTCTACCACGGCGGCAGACAGGGTGCCCTGCTTCTCATCGGCGTGGAGTGAACACCGGGCTCCTCCCGTCCTGAGCGCGGCCGCCGTGGACCGGCCCGCACACCCGGCGCGTGCCGGGGCGCGTCGTCCTGGATCCCCGGTGACTCGCCTGACCAGGGACTTCCCGCGACGTCCAGGGGTGTTTCGGCTCCCGCGTTCCCGCTCTGTCAGTGCCTTGGTGTGCAATGGATCTCGTGCCCGCACTGCGAGAACCACTGGAACAGCCGCTGAAGTCGGTGCTCGGCCCTCCCACCGCGAAGGTGATGGCCGAGCACCTCGGCCTGCACACGGTCGGCGACCTCCTCCATCACTATCCCCGCAGGTACGAGGAGCGCGGCCAGCTCACGCACCTCGCCGACCTCCCCATGGACGAGCACGTCACCGTGGTCGCCCAGGTCGCCGACGCCCGCCTGCACACCTTCGCCTCCTCCAAGACCCCGCGCGGCAAGGGCCAGCGCCTGGAGGTCACCATCACGGACGGCAGCGGCCGGCTCCAACTGGTCTTCTTCGGCAACGGCGTCCACAAACCGCACAAGGAACTCCTGCCGGGCACCCGCGCGATGTTCGCCGGCAAGGTCTCCGTCTTCAATCGCCGTCTCCAACTCGCCCACCCCGCTTACGAGTTGCTGCGCGGCGATTCGGAGGAGAGCGTGGAGACCTGGGCCGGCGCACTGATCCCGATCTACCCCGCCACCGCCAAGCTGGAGTCCTGGAAGATCGGCAAGGCGCTCCAGACCGTCCTGCCCGGCGCCCGGGACGCCGTGGACCCCCTCCCCGGCGCACTGCGCGAGGGGCGCGGCATGGTCCCGCTGCCCGAGGCCCTGCTGAAGATCCACCGCCCGCAGACCAGGGCCGACATCGAGGACGCCCGCGCCCGCCTCAAATGGGACGAGGCCTTCGTCCTCCAGGTCGCCCTCGCCCGCCGCCGCCATGCCGACGCCCTGCTTCCCGCCGTCGCCCGCAGACCGAGGCCGGACGGCCTGCTCGCGGCCTTCGACGACCGCCTCCCCTTCACGCTCACCGAGGGCCAGCAGAAGGTCTCGAAGGAGATCTTCGACGACCTGGCGACGGAACACCCGATGCACCGGCTGCTCCAGGGCGAGGTGGGCAGCGGAAAGACCCTGGTCGCCCTGCGCGCCATGCTCGCCGTCGTCGACGCCGGGGGACAGGCGGCCATGCTCGCGCCCACCGAGGTGCTCGCCCAGCAGCACCACCGGTCGGTCACCGAGATGATGGGCGAGCTGGCCGAGGGGGGAATGCTGGGCGGGGCGGAGAACGCCACCAAGGTGGTGCTGCTCACCGGCTCCATGGGCGCGGCGGCCCGCCGCCGGGCTCTGCTCGACCTGGCCACCGGCGAGGCCGGCGTCGTGATCGGCACCCACGCGCTGATCGAGGACAAGGTCCAGTTCCACGACCTGGGCCTGGTCGTCGTCGACGAGCAGCACCGGTTCGGCGTGGAACAGCGCGACGCCCTGCGCGGCAAGGGCAAGCAGCCCCCGCACCTGCTCGTCATGACCGCCACCCCCATTCCGCGCACGGTCGCGATGACCGTCTTCGGTGATCTGGAGACCTCGGTCCTCGACCAGCTCCCGGCCGGCCGCTCGCCCATCGCCAGCCATGTCGTCCCCGCCGCCGACAAGCCCCACTTCCTGGCCCGCGCCTGGGAGCGGGTGCGCGAGGAGGTCGAGGACGGCCATCAGGCGTACGTGGTCTGTCCGCGCATCGGGGACGAGGAGGACGACCCGAAGGCCGGGAAGAAGAGGCCCCCGGCGGCCGCGGGGGAGGCCGATGCCGAGAAGCGTCCGCCGCTCGCCGTCCTCGACGTCGCCGACCACCTGGCGAAGGGCCCGCTGCAGGGCCTTCGCGTGGAGGTCCTGCACGGCAGGATGCAGCCCGACGACAAGGACGCCGTCATGCGCCGCTTCGCCGCGGGCGAGACCGACGTCCTGGTCGCCACCACCGTGATCGAGGTCGGGGTCAACGTCCCCAACGCGACCGCGATGGTGATCATGGACGCGGACCGCTTCGGCGTCTCCCAGCTCCACCAGCTGCGCGGCCGGGTCGGACGCGGCTCGGCCCCCGGCCTGTGCCTGCTGGTCACCGAGATGCCCGAGGCGAGCCCGGCCCGGCAGCGGCTGGGCGCGGTCGCCGCCACCCTCGACGGCTTCGAGCTCTCCCGCATCGATCTCGAACAGCGCCGCGAGGGCGACGTCCTGGGCCAGGCCCAGTCCGGCACCCGCTCCAGCCTGCGCATGCTCGCCGTCATCGACGACGAGGAGATCATCGCCGAGGCCCGCGAGGAGGCGGCCGCGGTCGTCGCCGCCGACCCCGAGCTGGAGCGCCTGCCGGGGCTGCGCACGGCCCTGGCCGCCCTGCTGGACGAGGAGCGGGAGCAGTACCTGGAGAAGGGCTGACAGACTGGAGCCACCCTTCGGGCCCGCGGCACCCAGCCGCGTACGTGAACGCATCCCGAAGGCACCGACACACGTCCCGAACACATCCCGAGCGCACCGACAAGGACGAGGACCAGGACATGACCCGCGTGATCGCCGGCCGGGCCGGCGGGCGCCGCCTGGGCGTACCGCCGGGCAACGGCACCCGACCCACCTCCGACCGTGCGCGCGAAGGCCTGTTCTCCACCTGGCAGGCCCTCCTCGGCGGCCCGCTGGACGGCGAGCGCGTCCTCGACCTGTACGCCGGTTCCGGCGCCGTGGGCCTGGAGGCCCTGTCCCGGGGAGCGGGACACACCCTCCTCGTCGAGGCCGACGCCAGGGCCGTCCGCACGGTCCGGGACAACGTCAGGGCACTGGGACTGCCCGGCGCCGACGTCAGAGCGGGCAAAGCGGAGCAGATCGTCCGCACGCCCCCGCCGGCGGCCGGGCCGTACGACCTTGTCTTCCTCGACCCCCCGTACAGCGTCTCCGACGACGATCTCCGCGAGATCCTGCTCACACTCCGCTCCGGGGGGTGGCTCGCCGAGGAAGCCGTCGTCACCGTGGAGCGCAGCACCAGAGGTGGAGAGTTCGGGTGGCCGCCCGGTTTCGACGCGATCCGGGCCCGTCGCTACGGCGAGGGGACGTTTTGGTACGGTCGCGCCGCCTCTACGTGCGAAGACGCACGATGACCGGACCGGAGAGCGAGGGATCACAAGTGCGCCGCGCCGTATGCCCCGGGTCGTTCGACCCGATCACCAATGGACATCTCGACATCATCGGCCGCGCCTCCAGCCTCTACGACGAGGTCTACGTCGCGGTGATGATCAACCAGTCCAAGAAGGGCCTGTTCGAGGTCGAGGAACGGATAGACCTGATCGGCCGGGTCACCGCCGAGTACGGAAACGTACGGGTCGAGGCCTTCCACGGTCTCCTCGTCGACTTCTGCAAGCAGCGCGACATCCCCGCGATCGTCAAGGGCCTGCGCGCGGTCAGCGACTTCGACTACGAGCTGCAGATGGCCCAGATGAACAACGGCCTCTCGGGTGTGGAGACCCTCTTCATCCCCACCAATCCCACCTACAGCTTCCTGTCGTCCTCCCTGGTCAAAGAGGTCGCCACCTGGGGCGGCGACGTCTCGCACCTGGTGCCCCCGGAAGTCCTCTCCGCTCTCTCCGAGCGGCTGCGCAGGGACTGAGCGCCGCCGGGGCGGCCGGCCCGGGGCGGCGGGGGCCCCGGCAATCCGACGGCCGGTGTTCCCCGTCCGGCCCAGGGCCGTACAGTCGTTGCGTCCGTCTCCAACACAGCTGTAGAGAGTGGCGAGCACACGGTGGACGTGCAGAAGAAGCTGGACGAGATCGTCGCCGCGGTCTCCGGTGCCCGGTCGATGCCCATGTCGGCCTCGTGCGTGATCAACCGCGCAGAGCTGCTCTCGATGCTCGAAGAGGTGCGCGCGGCGCTGCCCGACTCCCTCGCCCAGGCCCAGGAACTCATCGGCGACCGCGAGCAGATGGTCGAGCAGGCCCGCCAGGAGGCCGAGCGGATCATCGAGGGCGCGCACGCCGAGCGCGGCTCCCTGATCTCCGGCACGGAGGTCGCCCGCCGCTCCCAGTCCGAGGCCGACCGGATCCTCGCCGAGGCCCGCAAGGAGGCCGAAGAGGTCCGCGCGGAGGCCGACGACTACGTCGACTCCAAGCTCGCCAACTTCGAGGTCGTCCTCACCAAGACACTCGGCTCCGTCGGCCGCGGCCGCGAGAAGCTGCTCGGCACCGGGCCCGGCCTCGGCGAGCAGGGCTATGTGGACCCCGAGGAAGACGACGCCCCCGAGCGCAGTCACGACCCGGAGACCCTGCGCCGCAGCGCCGACGAGTACGTCGACGTCAAGCTCGGTGCCTTCGAGGCGGTCCTCGCCAAGACCCTGGAGGCGGTGGGCCGGGGCCGTCAGACCCTGCACGGCCGGATCGCCAGCGACGACCTCGGCGCCCTCGCCGAGGACCCCACCACGATCCAGCACTCCAGCGACGCCGACTACCTCGCCGACCTCGCGGCCATGCCGGACATCCCGGCCCAGCGGGCCCCGCAGCGGCCGCAGGAGGCTCCGCAGGTCCCCCAGCAGGCGCCGCACATCCCCCAGCAGGACCCGCAGCAGCAGGACTACGCCCAGCAGCAGGCGGCGTACGGCTACCAGGAGCCCGACCCGTACGGCGGCTACCAGCAGGAGTACGGCGGCGGGCAGGACCCGTACGGCTACCAGCAGCAGGCCGCCCAGCAGGACCCGTACGCCGCCTACCAGGGCTACGAGACCCCGCAGCAGCCGGCGTACGACCCCGGCCAGGCCCAGCAGGGCTACGTCCCGCAGCAGCAACAGACCCCGGCCGTCCTCGACGAGACCAGTTTCTTCGACACCAGCATGATCAGTGCCGAACAGCTGCGGGCCTACGAACAGGACCGCGGCAACGGCTGACCGGCCCGTCGCCGGTCGCCCCGGGACCGGATTGGGCGGAGAGCCGAAGGTCCAGTATCCTGACTCATCGGTCGTGTGCACCTCCGCGATCCACGCTGCCCGGGAACTCCACGGGTCGGCGTTCCCCCAAGCTCGAAGATCGAAAGCAGGAATGGCTCTGAACGCCCGCCTCGACCACCGCAATCCCCTCGTGTTCGACACGCACGAGCTGGGACGGAGGCCGGGCGCGCTGCAGCGGCTGACCCGCTCGGTCGAAGCGCCCAGGGACTTCGGTGTCCAGGGAGTCGTCGGAGTGCCGGAAGGCGCCCCGGTGGAGCTTGAACTCCGGCTCGAGTCGGTCATGGAAGGGGTGCTCGTCACGGGCACCGCCCGTGCCACGGCCGAGGGGGAGTGCGTAAGGTGTCTGGAGCCGCTCGAGCTGGAGCTCGTGGCGGATTTCCAGGAGATGTTCTCGTACCCTGACGCCGACGACCGGGGCCGTGTGATCGCGGAGCCGGGCGACGACGCCGAGGACGACGAGGACAGGTTCTTCCTCGAGGACGGCATGCTCGACCTCGAGACCGTGCTGCGTGACGCGGTGGTGCTCGCACTGCCGATGCAGCCGGTGTGCCAGGACGACTGCCCCGGCCTGTGTTCCGAATGCGGAGCCCGGCTCGCGGACGACCCGGACCACCACCACGACGCCGTCGACATCCGTTGGGCGGCACTGCAGGGACTCGCCGGTTCACTCGAAGATGGCGAGAAGGACGAGATGAGCGGCGACGGGCCAGGTCCTGCGAACGCCGCCGAGAAGCAGGAGAAGTAGCCGTGGCTGTTCCGAAGCGGAAGATGTCGCGCAGCAACACGCGCCACCGCCGGTCGCAGTGGAAGGCTGCGGTCCCCACCCTGGTTGCGTGCGAGCGCTGCCACGAGCCCAAGCAGCAGCACATCGCGTGCCCGTCTTGCGGCACCTACAACAAGCGCCAGGTCCTCGAGGTCTGAGCGGCCGGTGAGAGGCACTGTGTCCACGCCCAAGAAGCAGTCGTCCCGCGTGAGCGGGAGCGGATCGGCGGACAACAACCAGGCCTCGTCCCACACGCTTCTGGAAGGGCGGCTCGGCTACCAGCTCGAGTCCGCCCTTCTGGTGCGTGCGCTGACCCACCGTTCCTACGCGTACGAGAACGGCGGCCTGCCGACGAACGAGCGGCTGGAGTTCCTCGGGGACTCCGTGCTCGGCCTCGTCGTCACGGACACGCTGTACCGCAGCCACCCCGACCTGCCCGAGGGCCAGCTGGCCAAGTTGCGGGCCGCGGTGGTCAACTCGCGTGCGCTGGCGGAGGTGGGCCGCGGGCTCGATCTCGGTTCCTTCATCCGGCTCGGCCGCGGTGAAGAGGGCACAGGTGGCCGGGACAAGGCGTCCATCCTCGCCGACACCCTCGAAGCGGTGATCGGCGCGGTCTATCTCGACCAGGGCCTCGAGGCGGCCTCCGAACTGGTGCACCGCCTGTTCGACCCGCTGATCGAGAAGTCCTCGAACCTCGGTGCCGGCCTGGACTGGAAGACCAGTCTCCAGGAGCTCACCGCGACCGAAGGGCTCGGGGTGCCCGAGTACCTGGTCACGGAGACCGGCCCCGACCATGAGAAGACCTTCACTGCTGCCGCCCGCGTCGGAGGCGTCTCGTACGGCACCGGCACCGGCCGCAGCAAGAAGGAAGCGGAGCAGCAGGCCGCCGAGTCCGCCTGGCGGTCCATCCGGACCGCGGCCGACGAGCGTGCCGCGGCGGCGGCCGAGGCCGAGACGGACGAGCCGGCCGCCGACGTCGACGCGGGTGCCGAACCGGCCGCCGGCGCACCGTCGGCCTCCGCCTGACGCCACACACACGCCGAGTGCGACCCGAGCGCCCGCCCCTGGCGGGGTGGGCGCTCGGGTCGCACTCGTGGACCGATCCTCGGAGGGGGAACGATGCCCGAGTTGCCCGAGGTCGAGGTCGTACGGCGGGGACTGGAGCGGTGGGTCGCCCACCGGACCGTCGCCGAGGCCGAGGTGCTGCACCCGCGTGCGGTACGCCGCCACATCGCCGGCGCCGAGGACTTCACGCACCGTCTGAAGGGTCGTCGTGTCGGTGTCCCCAGCCGCCGCGGCAAGTACCTGTGGCTGCCCCTGGAGGGCACGGGCCAGTCCGTCCTGGCCCACCTCGGCATGAGCGGCCAACTGCTGGTCCAGCCGCACACGGCGGTGGACGAGAAGCATCTGCGGGTCCGGGTCCGCTTCACGGACGACCTGGACACCGAGCTCCGCTTCGTCGACCAGCGCACCTTCGGCGGGCTGTCGTTGCACGAGAACACTCCCGAGGGCCTGCCCGACGTCATCGCGCACATCGCCCGCGACCCGCTCGACCCGCTCTTCGACGACGACGCCTTCCACCGGGCACTGCGCCGCAAGCGCACCACCATCAAGCGGGCCCTGCTGGACCAGTCGCTGATCAGCGGCGTCGGCAACATCTACGCGGACGAGGCGCTGTGGCGGGCACGCATCCACTACGAGCGCCCGACGGAGACCTTCACCCGCCCGCGCTCCCAGCTCCTCCTGGACCATGTGCGGGACGTGATGAACGCCGCCCTCGCGGTGGGCGGCACCAGCTTCGACAGCCTCTACGTCGACGTCAACGGCGAGTCGGGCTACTTCGACCGGTCCCTCGACGCCTACGGGCGGGAGGACCTGCCCTGCCGTCGCTGCGGTACGCCGATACGCCGACGGCCCTGGATGAACCGGTCCAGCTACTTCTGCCCGAGGTGTCAGCGGGCTCCGCGCGCGTCGTAACTCTCCCGCGCCAGGAGCACGTCGTCCATGCTGTCCTCCAGGAAGTGGATGAGGGACAGCACGCGCCGCGCCGCCTCGTGGCCCAGCGGGGTGAGTTCGTAGTCCACCCGGGGCGGGTTGGTGGGCTGGGCCTCGCGGTGCACCAGGCCGTCGCGTTCCAGTGCGTGCAGCGTCTGGGACAGCATCTTCTCGCTCACACCGTCGACGCGGCGGCGCAGCTCGTTGAAGCGCAGCGAGCCCTCGGACAGCGCCCCGAGCGTCAGCGCGCCCCAGCGTCCCGTCACATGCTCCAGCGTGCCGCGTGAGGGGCACTCCTTGGCGAACGCGTTGTAGGGAAGCCCCGGATCCCCCGGGTACCGCCGCGTGGTCGTCATGCGATCAGCGTACTTCAGCGCAGCGCTTACCAGCAGAATGCACTAACCAGGAGTTAGTCCCGGGAGGCACGGACGGCGGCTCGGGAAGTCCCGAGCCGCCGTCCACGTACCGCACGTACCGCTGATGTCCGGCTAGTAGCCGAAGTTCTGGGTCCACCACGGGCCGCCCGGCCCGAAGTGCACGCCCACGCCCAGCGTCTTGAAGTCGCAGTTCAGTATGTTCGCCTTGTGGCCGGGGCTGTCCATCCAGGCTTCCATCACGGCCGCGGCGGTCGCCTGGCCGCGGGCTATGTTCTCCCCGCCGAGGTCGGCTATCCCGGCAGCCTTCGCCCTGTCCCACGGGGTGTCGCCGTCGGGGTCGGTGTGGTCGAAGAAGCCGCGTTCGGCCATGTCCTGGCTGAACGCCGCGGCCAGACCCGTCAGCGCGCTGTTCGCGGCGACCGGGCTGCAGCCCACCTTCGCCCGCTCCTGGTTGACCAACTGGAGCACCTGGGCTCCGGCGGCGGCCTCCTCGGAGACGGTCACCGGGCTGCTCGGCGTCTGCTTCTCCGGCTCCGGAGCGGTCTTGCGAGGCGGCGTCGTCTCGGGCTTCTCGCTCGGCGTCACCGCCGGCTTCTGCTGCTCCGGAGCCTTCTCCGGTGCCTTCGTCTCCGGCGTCTTCGACTGTTCGGCCGAGGGGACCGACGGCGAGGGCTCCGGCGAGGTGGAGCGCTCGGAGTCGCGGCTGGCGGGGGTGCCGGCCTCACGGCCCGGGCTCTCGAGGCTGCCCGAGGTGCCGCCCTGCTCGCCGGGTGTGTTGGTCGGGGTGCCCGCGGCCTCCACCGTCTCGCCGGGGGAGCTGTCGCCGCCGAGCTTGTAGTTCTCGAGGCCCGGCACCGCGCCCGTGGCCACCGCGACCGTGCCGAGGGCCATCGCGGCGGAGACCCCGAGCAGTCCGGTGCGCACCGGCGTCGCGGCCTTCTTCTTCCGGCGCCGCCCACCCGAACCGCCCGAGTGCCGGTCGCCGTCGCCGGGCGTGAAGCCGTCGTCGGGGAAACCGCCCCGCGGGGTGTTCCTGGGCGGGAGACCGTCGCTCGCGAAGACAGCCGTCTCGGCGGCGGCCCCGGAGCGGTCGGGTCCGGCCGGGAAGTCGCCGGGGCGGTCGTTCCCGTGGCTTCCCTGGAAGGCGGTTCCAAAGTGGTCGCCCTGAGCGAAGTCGCTCTGAGCGAAGTCGCTCTGCGCGAAGCCGCTCTGTGCGAAGCCGTCCTGCGCGAAGTCGCCGACGGCGTAGCCGTCGCCTGGGCCGTCCTCCGTCGCGAAGAGGTAGGCATCGCTCCTCGCGGACGTCTCGGCGTACGCCTCCGGGTTCAGGTAGGGGGCGATGCCCATCGTCGGGGCGTCAGCCACGTGTGCGCTCAGCGGGTCGTGACTCCCGTCGTACCGGCCGTCGTGCTGAGTGACCTCTGTGGCGGCGCGGCCCGTGGCGGCGCGGCCGGCGTCGGAGCGTCGGTGGCGTCCCATGTCCTGGCCTTCCTGGTCCTTGCGGTCGACCCGTCCTCGCGATCAACACGAAACTCACACGATCGAGTGAGTTTCATATGAGATTCGTTCGATCGGGACGGTACCGCATGGCGCATGGGGAGGGAGTGCCCCGAGTGACATTGTCCGGTTAGGTTGCAGTCATGAGCGAGGATGTGCGACTGGTCGCCTGGGTGCGAGGACGGGTCCAAGGTGTGGGTTTCCGCTGGTTCACCCGGGCCAAGGCGCTGGAGATCGGCGGCCTGAGTGGCTTTGCTCTCAATTTGGGTGACGGACGGGTCCAGGTGGTCGCGGAGGGCTCCCGGGAACGCTGCGAGGACCTGCTCGACTGGCTCCAGGACGGCGACACGCCCGGACATGTGGACGGGGTCACCGAGATATGGGACACACCCCGCGGCGGCTACGAGGGCTTCGCCATCCGCTGATCCCGCCGCCCTCCCGGAGCGCCCGGGGCCCGGGGAGGGAGTCCCGGTCGGTCCGAAAGCGCGGAAAGCTCCTGGTGATTGCCAAGAACGCCCCCGCCGTGGGAAGCTCGCCCGCACATCCGACCCACCACGCCCCGAGAGCCTGCACGAGCGGCGCCGCCACCGCCCGACGGCCGTGCGCGCTCGGCCATCCGCCGATACGGGGCGTGATCGTGTTGACCGTCAAACTTTTTGGTGAGACGCTGAAAGCCCCGCGCACCTTAGCTGTTTGGCATGGCTGAACGGCAGTACAACTCCAGGTCTGCCAAGCACCGCGGGTGCTCATCCCTCACGACCCACACCGCACAGGTCGGTCACGCATTGTGGAGGACCATCCATCATGGCAAAGGCGCTTCTCGGTTACGTCGGCGGCTCCGACCCGCGACTCCTCGCCGAGATGCGACGGCTCCAGCGGCGCGTCCAGGACCTGGAATCCGAACTCGTACGGATCCAGGCGGAGAACGACGAGCTCGCGGCTGCCGCTTCTCACGACAGGATCATGGAGAGCGTTGACGCACACCAGGCGGAGCCTGCGCTGACCTGATCGCTGCACCGCTCCACCCCGGCACGGCAGCGGTCGGTTCGCCCGTCACCACCGCCACGTTGTCAGAAGTGCAAGGGACGCCCCGGCGTCCCTTCTTTCCTGCCTCCGTACCCCCCGGCACTCCCTGCGCCGCCCGGTTTCCCCAGTTCCCCGGTTCCTTGACCCGCGCGTCCTTTCACCGTCTTTAACGTTTGGTTTGCCCTGCGCGTTCACCCGTGAAACCGCCGGTTCATGGAGTGGGACATCCCGGGCAGGTAAAGTCCGGCCACGTGCACCTCAAGGCCCTGACCCTCCGAGGCTTCAAGTCGTTCGCCTCGGCGACCACGCTCCGGTTCGAACCGGGCATCACATGCGTCGTGGGTCCGAACGGCTCGGGCAAGTCGAACGTCGTGGACGCGCTCAGCTGGGTCATGGGCGAGCAGGGCGCCAAGTCGCTGCGCGGCGGCAAGATGGAGGACGTCATCTTCGCCGGCACCACCGGCCGCCCGCCGCTCGGCCGCGCCGAGGTGTCGCTGACCATCGACAACGCCGACGGGGCCCTGCCCATCGAGTACGCCGAGGTCACCATCACGCGGATCATGTTCCGCAACGGCGGCAGCGAGTACCAGATCAACGGCGACACCTGCCGCCTCCTCGACATCCAGGAGCTGCTCTCCGACTCCGGCATCGGCCGCGAGATGCACGTCATCGTCGGCCAGGGCCAGCTGGACTCCGTGCTGCACGCCGACCCGATGGGCCGCCGCGCCTTCATCGAGGAGGCGGCAGGTGTCCTCAAACACCGCAAGCGCAAGGAGAAGGCGCTGCGCAAGCTGGACGCGATGCAGGCCAATCTCGCGCGCGTACAGGACCTCACCGACGAACTGCGCCGCCAGCTCAAACCCCTCGGCCGACAGGCCGCGGTCGCCAGGAGGGCCGCCGTCATCCAGGCCGACCTGCGCGACGTCCGCCTGCGCCTCCTCGCCGACGACCTCGTGCGGCTGCGCGACGCGGTCGCGGCGGAGATCGCCGACGAGGCCGCCCTCAAGGAGCGCAAGGACGCCGCCGAGCAGGAACTGCGCAAGGCGCTCCAGCGGGAGGCGGCCCTCGAGGGCGAGGTGCGCCGGCTCACTCCGCGCCTGCGCAGCGCCCAGCAGACCTGGTACGAGCTCTCCCAGCTCGCCGAGCGGGTGCGCGGCACCGTCTCGCTGGCCGAAGCGCGTGTGAAGAGCGCCACCTCCGCACCCCCCGAGGAGCGCCGCGGACGCGACCCCGCGGACATGGAGCGCGAGGCCGCCCGCGTCCGCGAGCAGGAGGCCGAGCTGGAGGCCGCCCTCGAGGCCGCCGAACACGCCCTGGAGAACACGGTCGCCCACCGCGCGGAGCTGGAACGCGACCTCGCCCTGGAGGAACGGCGACTGAAGGACGCCGCGCGTGCCCTCGCCGACCGGCGCGAGGGGCTCGCCCGGCTCACGGGCCAGGTGGGCGCGGCCCGTTCGCGTGCCGCGGCGGCCCAGGCCGAGATCGAGCGCCTGGCCGCGGCCCGCGACGAGGCCCAGGAACGGGCCGTCACCGCCCAGGAGGAGTACGAGGCCCTGCAGGCCGAGGTCGACGGCCTCGACGCCGGCGACGCGGAACTCACCGGACGGCACATGGAGGCCAAACAGCGGCTCGCCGAGGCCGAGGCCGCCCTCACCGCCGCCCGCGAGGCGGTCACCGCCGTCGAACGTGAGCGCGCCGCGACCCGGGCCCGCCACGAGGCCCTCGCCCTCGGCCTGCGCCGCAAGGACGGCACCGGCGCGCTGCTCGCGGCGCAGGACCGGCTCGCCGGACTGCTCGGCCCCGCCGCCGAACTGCTCACCGTCACCCCGGGCCACGAGGTCGCCCTCGCCGCCGCCTTCGGGGCCGCCGCCGACGCCCTCGCCGTCACCGGGCCCGCCACCGCCGTCGGCGCGATCCGCCTGCTGCGCAAACAGGAAGCGGGCCGCGCCACCCTGTTGCTCACCGGCACCTTTGACGACGGACCGCGGGAAGCGCCCGCCGACGCACCGCACGAGCCGCGCGCGGATGCTCCCGGCAGGCCGCCGTACGCGGCCGACCTGGTAGGTGGGCCCGCCGAACTCCTGCCCGCCGTGCGCCGGTTGCTGCGCGACATCGTCGTCGTCGGCACCCTGGAGGACGCCGAGGAGCTGGTGTACGCACGGCCCGAACTGATCGCTGTGACCGCCGAGGGCGACCTGCTGGGCGCGCACTTCGCGCACGGCGGCTCGGCGGGAGCCCCGAGCCTGCTCGAGGTGCGGGCGTCCGTGGACGAGGCCGCCGCCGAGTTGGAAGAGCTCGGTGTGCGGTGCGAGGAACTGACCCTGGCACAGCACACCGCGGCCGAGGAGCGCGGCCGGTGGGCGGCCCTCGTCGAGGAACTGGGGGAGCGGTGCCGGGCCGCCGACCGGGAAAAGTCCTCCGTCGCCCAGCAACTGGGCCGACTCGCCGGGCAGGCACGTGGGGCGGCCGGGGAGGCCGAGCGCTCCGCCGCCGCGGCCACCAGGGCACAGGAGGCCCTCGACGAGGCGCTCACCGATGTGGAGGAACTCGCCGAACGGCTCGCCGTCGCCGAGGAGAGTGCTTCCTTCGGGGAGGGAGGGATGGAGGAGCCCGACCCCTCCGTGCGTGACCGGCTCGCCGCCGACGGGGCCAACGCCCGCCAGACCGAGATGGAGGCCCGGCTCCAGGTGCGTACGCACGAGGAGCGGGTCAAGGGGCTCGCCGGGCGGGCCGACTCCCTCGACCGGGCCGCCCGCGCGGAACGCGAGGCACGCGCGCGTGCCGAGCAGCGGCGGGCCCGGCTGCGGCACGAGGCAGCCGTCGCCGAGGCCGTCGCGGGCGGTGCCCGTCAGTTGCTCGCGCACGTCGAGGTGTCCCTCGCGCGCGCCGAGGAGGAGCGCACCGCCGCCGAGGCCGCGAAGGCCCGCAGCGAGCAGGAACTCGCCCGGGCACGCACCGAGGGACGCGATCTCAAGGCGGAACTCGACAAGTTGACGGATTCAGTTCACCGGGGCGAGGTACTCGGCGCCGAGAAACGGCTGCGGATGGAGCAGTTGGAGACCAAGGCGCTGGAGGAACTGGGTGTCGAACCGGCCGGACTGGTGGCGGAGTACGGACCGCACCAACTGGTGCCGCCCTCGCCCCCCGCCGACGGGGAGGACCTCCCGGACGACCCCGAGCACCCGCGCAACATGCCTCGCCCCTTCGTACGGGCGGAGCAGGAGAAGCGGATGAAGGCCGCCGAGCGGGCCTACCAGCAGCTCGGCAAGGTGAACCCGCTCGCGCTGGAGGAGTTCGCGGCACTGGAGGAACGCCACCAGTTCCTCGGCGAGCAACTGGAGGACCTGAAGAAGACCCGCGCGGATCTGCTCCAGGTCGTCAAGGAGGTCGACGAGCGCGTCGAGCAGGTCTTCAGCGAGGCCTACCGGGACACGGCCCGGGAGTTCGAGGGCGTCTTCTCCCGGCTGTTCCCGGGCGGTGAGGGGCGGCTGGTGCTGACCGACCCCGACAACATGCTCACCACGGGCGTGGACGTCGAGGCGCGTCCACCGGGCAAGAAGGTCAAGCGGCTGTCGCTGCTCTCGGGCGGTGAGCGGTCACTGACCGCCGTGGCGCTGCTGGTGGCGATCTTCAAGGCGCGGCCGAGCCCGTTCTACGTCATGGACGAGGTCGAGGCCGCTCTCGACGACACCAACCTCCAGCGGCTGATCGGCATCATGCGGGAGCTGCAGGAGGCCTCGCAGCTGATCGTGATCACCCACCAGAAGCGCACGATGGAGGTCGCCGACGCGCTCTACGGCGTCTCCATGCAGGGCGACGGTGTCTCCAAGGTCATCAGCCAGCGCCTCCGCTAGACAAGTGCAGCCCGCATGCATTCATGACCGTCCACCCTGCGTCCCACATAGGTGACTTCGACTTTTGAACTCAATCTCACGGGATCCGAGAACATCTGTCCCGTACCCCCCTGTTGGCTTCGAAACTTGAACACATAGTCTTCGTCATGTTGCTTTTACCTTCAGGTACCTTCAGGTGGACCTCGAAGGGCTGACCCCCCATCCGGCGATGTTGCCGGTGGCCCGAGGAGTTACACGTGACCAGCTCAGCGCAGGCACAGACGTCAGGAGCCGGGACGGCTCAACCCGAGCATCTCGGGCACGTCATCTTCATCACGGCGGCAGCCGCCATGGGCGGCTTTCTCTTCGGCTACGACAGCTCCGTGATCAACGGCGCCGTCGAGGCCATCCGGGACCGCTACGACATCGGCTCGGCCGCGCTCGCCCAGGTCATCGCCATCGCGCTGATCGGCTGTGCCATCGGTGCCGCGACCGCCGGCCGCATAGCCGACCGCGTCGGCCGCATCCGGGTCATGCAGATCGCCGCGCTCCTGTTCACCGTCAGCGCCATCGGCTCCGCCGTCCCCTTCTCCCTCTACGACCTCGCCTTCTGGCGGGTCGTCGGCGGTGTCGCCATCGGTATGGCCTCGGTGATCGGCCCGGCCTACATCGCCGAGGTCGCCCCGCCCGCCTACCGCGGACGGCTCGGCTCCTTCCAGCAGGCCGCGATCGTCGTCGGCATCGCCGTGTCGCAGCTGGTCAACTGGGGCATCCTGAACGCCGCCGACGGCGACCAGCGCGGCATGCTGCTGGGTCTGGAGGCATGGCAGCTGATGCTCGGCGTCATGGTCGTCCCGGCCGTGCTGTACGGACTGCTCTCCTTCGCCATCCCCGAGTCCCCCCGCTACCTGATCTCCGTCGGCAAGCACGAGCGCGCCCGGAAGATCCTCGAAGAGGTCGAGGGCAAGAACGTCGACCTGGACGCCCGTGTCAGCGAGATCGAGACGGCGATGCACAGCGAGGAGAAGTCCCGCTTCAAGGACCTGCTCGGCGGCAGCTTCTTCTTCAAGCCGATCGTCTGGGTCGGTATCGGCCTGTCGGTCTTCCAGCAGTTCGTCGGCATCAACGTCGCGTTCTACTACTCGGCGACGCTGTGGCAGTCGGTCGGCGTCGACCCGGCGGACTCGTTCTTCTACTCCTTCACCACGTCGATCATCAACATCGTCGGCACCGTCATCGCGATGATCTTCGTGGACCGCATCGGCCGCAGGCCGCTCGCGATCATCGGCTCCGTCGGTATGGTGATCGGCCTCGCGCTGGAGGCCTGGGCGTTCTCCTTCGACCTCGTCGACGGCAAGCTGCCCGCCACCCAGGGCTGGGTCGCGCTGGTCGCCGCCCACATGTTCGTCCTCTTCTTCGCCCTGTCGTGGGGTGTGGTCGTCTGGGTCATGCTCGGCGAGATGTTCCCGAACCGGATCCGCGCCGCCGCGCTCGGCGTGGCCGCCGCCGCGCAGTGGATCGCCAACTGGGCCATCACCGCGAGCTTCCCGTCGCTGGCCGAGTGGAACCTGTCGACCACCTACGTGATCTACACGTTCTTCGCGGCGCTCTCCATCCCGTTCGTCCTGAAGTTCGTCAAGGAGACGAAGGGCAAGGCCCTGGAGGAAATGGGCTGACCGCGCCCGCGGGGCCGACGGTCCACGGACCCGTCCCGCACAAGCCCGAGGAGAGGGGTTCAAGTCCCCGCTGCCCCTCTCCTCGTACCCTGCCGCCCCGCTCCGGACA
Organism: Streptomyces sp. TE5632; assembly: GCF_054061295.1. NCBI lineage: Bacteria > Bacillati > Actinomycetota > Actinomycetes > Kitasatosporales > Streptomycetaceae > Streptomyces > Streptomyces sp. TE5632. The sequence goes on from NZ_JBSSEA010000003.1 coordinate 4,141,519, forward strand.
ACCGTCCGGGCCGGGGCGGCGGTGTGTCCGTGCCGTGTGCCGCACGTCCTGACCCGCGCGTCGTCGGCCGCCGGCCACCGGGTCGCCGACCCGGGACGGCACGGGCCGTTCCACGGGGGTCGACCTAGGCCCGTCCGGGCTGCCCATGGCTGATACTGGACCCGTTATGGACATCGTCATCCTTGCTGTAGTCATCGCCGTGGTCGTGTTCGGTGTGCTCGGCGGGCTCATCGTCGGCAGCCGCCGCAAGAAGCAGCTGCCCCCGCCGCCGCCCACCGCGCCCGACATCACCGCCCCTCCGGCCGAGCCGCACGTCGGCGACGAGGCCGAGACGCCGCGGGAGGAACCGCGGCGCACCATCGAGGAGGTTGATCTTCCGGACGGCTCCGCCCCGGTCGTCGTCGAGGAGCCGCCCACCGAGGCTCCCGCGATCGAGATCCCGGAGCCCACCGCCGGCCGGCTCGTCCGGCTGCGCGCCCGTCTCTCCCGTTCACAGAACGCCCTGGGCAAGGGCCTGCTCGTCCTGCTCTCCCGCGAGCACCTCGACGAGGACACCTGGGAGGAGGTCGAAGACACCCTGCTCACCGCCGATGTCGGCGTGCAGCCCACCCAGGAGCTGGTCGAGCGGCTGCGCGAGCGCGTGAAGGTGCTCGGCACCCGCACCCCCGCCGAACTGCGCGGGCTGCTCCGCGAGGAGCTGATCACCCTGGTCGATCCCACGATGGACCGCACCGTGCGCACCGAGACCGAGACCGGTGGTCCGGGCGTCGTGATGGTCGTGGGGGTCAACGGCACCGGCAAGACCACCACCACCGGCAAGCTCGCCCGTGTCCTGGTCGCCGACGGCAACACCGTCGTCCTCGGCGCCGCCGACACGTTCCGCGCCGCCGCCGCCGACCAGCTCCAGACCTGGGGCGAGCGCGTCGGCGCCCACACTGTGCGCGGCCCGGAGGGCGGCGACCCGGCCTCCGTCGCGTTCGACGCGGTCAAGGAGGGCAAGGAGATGGGCGCGGGTGTCGTGCTCATCGACACCGCCGGCCGACTGCACACCAAGACCGGCCTGATGGACGAGCTCGGCAAGGTCAAGCGGGTCGTGGAGAAGCAGGCCCCGCTGGACGAGGTGCTGCTCGTGCTCGACGCCACCACCGGTCAGAACGGCCTGGTCCAGGCCCGGGTCTTCGCCGAGGTCGTCGACATCACCGGCATCGTGCTCACCAAGCTGGACGGCACGGCCAAGGGCGGCATCGTGATCGCCGTCCAGCGCGAACTGGGCGTCCCGGTCAAGCTGATCGGTCTCGGCGAGGGCGCGGACGACCTGGCACCGTTCGAGCCCGACGCGTTCGTGGACGCGCTCATCGGGGAGTGACTCCGAGGCGCCCCGCCGGACGGCACCCGCACCGACGCGAAGAAGCGCCCGCTTCCGGAAACCCGGAAACGGGCGCTTCGCCGTGCTGCTCCACGTACGGCTTCGGGGCCTACGCCTACGCCTACGCCTACGTCTGCAACCGATGCACGACGTACGCCAGCGTGCCCAGGACCAGACGGGCCTCGGGCGGGCGGGGAACCGAGTCGAGGGCGGGGGAGCGCAGCCAGCGCACCGGGCCGAGGCCGCCCCGGTCCGACGCCGGTGCCGTGATGTGCGTACCGGGACCGAGGCCGCGCAGGTCGAGGGCGGCCGGGTCGTCCCAGCCCATGCGGTAGAGCAGCTCGGGGAGCGCGGCGGCGGCGCCGGGGGCGACGAAGAACTGGGCCCGGCCGTCCGGGGTGGCGGCGACCGGGCCGACGGGCAGGCCCATGCGCTCCAGTCGGGCCAGGGCGCGGCACCCGGCGGGTTCGGCCACCTCGATCACGTCGAACGCCCGCCCGACCGGCAGCATCATCGCGGCGCCCGGGTACCCGGCCCAGATCTCCGTCACGTCGTCCAGCGGAGCCCCGGCGGGGATCTCCGGGGCGAGGTCCAGCGGATGTGCGCCCGGCGCCCGGCATCCCGCCCGGCCGCAGGAGCAGGCGCCGGCCGCGGCGCGGGCGCCCGGCACCACGTCCCAGCCCCACAGCCCGGTGTACTCCGCCACTCCGGTGCCGTCCGGCACGCGGCCCCGGCGGCGTGAGCCGGACCGGATGTCGCGGATGCCCCGGCTGATGCCGATCGTGAAGCCCATGCCCCCTCCAACGGGTCCGACGCACCGGTGGTTACGCAGCGGGCGCGACACGTGACTCTCTGTTCTCGACTTCCCCGTGCCGCGCGGCTCAGTCGGCGCCCGGAAGCGTCCGGGGTGGTGTGCGGGGCGGCTTGCACCCCCGAGTGCCTCGCCGCATCCACTGTGGCTGCCCTGTGTCAAGTGAATCGTGAGTCGGCCACCGTGAGTTCATTCGATGGGGTGGCGAATGGTGGCGATTACCGGTTCGCCATGGCTGGACGGGTGATCGTAGCGCTACGTTGTGTGCACGGCTTCTTGGGGCACATGCACACACGGGTATGCCGGAGGCAACTCGGCTTTCCGTTCGGTGGGTGGCATCCGCCGGACGGCGGCCCCGGCAACCGGCATTCTGATAGGGCTTGGCGCACTCAGCGGCGAGTGGTTTCAGGGATGGGGGCGTTCCAGTGAGCGGCAACGGCGGTGGCGGGACGAGCGCTGCGGGTACGGAGAAGCGTCCGAACGAGCTGCTCGCCTCGTGGTTCATCCGCAGCGGCTGGTCCAAGGGCGAACTCGCCCGCCAGGTCAACCGCAGAGCCCGCCAACTGGGCGCCAACCACATCTCCACCGACACCTCGCGCGTGCGCCGCTGGCTGGACGGCGAGAACCCGCGCGAGCCCATCCCGCGCATCCTGTCCGAGCTGTTCTCCGAGCGCTTCGGCGTCGTCGTGTCCGTCGAGGACCTGGGGCTGCGCACCACCCGGCCCTCGCCCTCCGCGACCGGCGTCGACCTGCCCTGGACGGGCCCGCAGACCGTGGCCCTGCTCAGCGAGTTCTCGCGCAGCGACCTCATGCTCGCGCGGCGCGGCTTCCTCGGGAGCTCGCTGGCCCTCTCCGCGGGCCCGTCCCTCATCGAGCCCATGCAGCGCTGGCTCGTCCCCACACCGTCCGCCGCCCCGTCCCGCCCGGAGTCCGAGTCCGCCGTCTTGGGGCAGACCCGCGGCCGGCTGTCCCAGCCGGAGCTGGACCTGCTGGAGACCACCACCGTGATGTTCCGGCAGTGGGACGCCCAGTGCGGCGGCGGCCTGCGCCGCAAGGCCGTCGTCGGGCAGCTGCACGAGGTGACGGACCTGCTCCAGGAACCCCAGTCCGACCCGGTCCGGCGGCGGCTGTTCAAGGTCGCCGCCGAGCTCGCCGAACTGGCCGGCTGGATGTCGTACGACGTCGGGCTCCAGCCCACCGCGCAGAAGTACCTCGTGCTCGCCCTGCACGCGGCCAAGGAGGCGGGGGACCGGCCGCTGGGCTCGTACATCCTGTCGAACCTGAGCCGTCAGATGATCCACCTCGGCCGGCCCGAGGACGCTCTGGAACTCATCCATCTCGCGCAGTACGGCAGCCGTGACTGCGCGAGCCCGCGCACCCAGTCGATGCTGTACGCGATGGAGGCCCGCGCCTACGCCAACATGGGCCAGCCCGGCCGGTGCAAGCGCGCGGTCAGGATGGCCGAGGACACCTTCGCCGAGGTCGGCGAGTGGGACGAACCGGACCCCGACTGGATCCGCTTCTTCTCCGAGGCCGAGCTGTACGGCGAGAACTCCCACTCCTTCCGCGACCTCGCCTACGTCGCCGGCCGCAGTCCCACGTACGCCTCCCTCGCCGAGCCGCTGATGGAGCGGGCCGTGGAGCTGTTCGCCCAGGAGAGCGCCGACTACCAGCGGTCGTACGCGCTCAACCTGATCGGCATGGCCACCGTGCATCTCCTCCAGCGTGAGCCCGAGCGGGGCGCGGTCCTCGCCACCGAGGCCATCAGGGCGGCCAAGAGGGTCCGCTCCGAGCGGGTCAACACACGTATCCGAAAGACGGTCGACACGGCCGTCCGTGACTTCGGGGACCTCGCCGAGGTCGTCGACCTCACCGAGCGGCTCGCCATCGAGCTGCCGGAGACCGCCGAAGCGGTCTGACTCCCGAAGCGGTCCGATCCCCGAAACTCGACAGGAACACCCCGAAGGACCGCAGGAATCTCCGGGAAAACCCCAGGCTCCGGCCGCGGCCGGCCCTCCCGAACTGCCCGACTCGGCTCCCCCATGCCAGGTCATCGGAAGGCCCGCCGCGGTCGGTTTTTTCGCGCCTGGACCGGTGCAGCTCTCGCGGACCTGATGCTCGCCGTCGGAGTTCCTCCATTGATGGTTGCGGCGCCCTGTGGCGAAGACTGCGTCACGACCAGGATCGGCACCCCCCCCGGATCCGGCGGTTCATCGGCCCGTAACACACGGGGTGCCTTCGTCACGGCGGTGAAACAGCGAGGGGCTTCCACCGAAACGGCGCTGCGCGAATCTCTTGGCGCAGAACCGGCCCACCCCTCACGACCCGCTCGGGTTTCGCCCGCACGGGGCCGTACCGACGACGAGGAGACGCCGATGGCAACAGCCGTCACCCTTGCCGCGGAGGCGCCCACGCTCTCTGCCGCCAACACAGGGTTCATGCTCATCTGTTCCGCCCTGGTGATGCTCATGACCCCGGGCCTGGCCTTCTTCTACGGAGGCATGGTCCGCGTCAAGAGCACCCTGAACATGCTGATGATGAGCTTCATCAGCCTGGGAATCGTCACCGTCCTGTGGGTGCTGTACGGCTTCTCCATGGCGTTCGGCACCGACTCCGGCGGCCTGGTCGGATGGAACTCCCACTGGGTCGGCCTCGGCGACATCGGCCTGACCGAGCTGTGGGACGGCTACACCATCCCCGTCTTCGTCTTCCTGGTCTTCCAGCTGATGTTCGCCGTCCTCACCCCCGCCCTGATCAGCGGCGCGCTCGCGGACCGCGTGAAGTTCACCGCGTGGGCGCTGTTCATCACCCTGTGGGTCACCGTCGTCTACTTCCCGGTCGCCCACTGGGTCTGGGGCGCCGGCGGCTGGGCCTTCGAACTGGGCGTCATCGACTTCGCCGGCGGGACGGCCGTCCACATCAACGCCGGTGCCGCCGCGCTCGGCGTGATCCTGGTCATCGGCAAGCGGATCGGCTTCAAGAGGGATCCGATGCGCCCGCACAGCCTCCCCCTGGTCATGCTCGGCGCCGCCCTGCTGTGGTTCGGCTGGTTCGGCTTCAACGCCGGTAGCTGGCTCGGCAACGACGACGGCGTCGGCGCGCTGATGTTCGTCAACACCCAGGTCGCCACCGCCGCCGCCGTACTCGGCTGGCTCGCCTACGAGAAGGTCCGCCACGGCGCGTTCACCACGCTGGGCGCCGCCTCCGGCGCGGTCTCGGGCCTGGTCGCCATCACCCCGGCCGGCGGCGCGGTCTCCCCGCTCGGTGCGATCGCCGTCGGCGCCGTCGCCGGTGTGCTGTGCGCCATGGCCGTCGGCCTGAAGTACCGGTTCGGCTACGACGACTCCCTGGACGTCGTCGGCGTCCACCTCGTCGGCGGCGTCATCGGCTCTTTGCTCGTCGGCCTCTTCGCCAGCGGCAAGGGCCAGTCGGACGTCCGAGGACTCTTCTACGGCGGCGGCCTCGACCAGTTCTGGAAGCAGTGCGCCGGAGTCTTCGGCGTCCTCGCCTACTCCCTGGTCGCCTCCGCGGTCCTCGCCTTCCTCCTGGACCGGACGATCGGCATGCGTGTCTCCGAGGACGAGGAGGTGGCCGGCATCGACCGGGTCGAACACGCCGAGACCGCATACGACTTCAGCGGCGCCGGCGGCGGTGCCGCCCGCAACGGCGCCCAGGCGCCCCTCGTCCCGGCCGAGAGCAAGAAGGTGGACGCATGAAGCTCATCACCGCCGTCGTCAAGCCGCATCGGCTCGACGAGATCAAGGAAGCCCTGCAGACCTTCGGGGTGCACGGCCTGACCGTCACCGAGGCCAGCGGCTACGGCCGCCAGCGCGGCCACACCGAGGTCTACCGCGGTGCCGAGTACACCGTCGACCTGGTGCCCAAGATCCGTATCGAGGTGCTGGTGGAGGACGAGGACGCCGAGCAGCTGATCGACGTCGTCGTGAAGGCGGCCCGCACCGGCAAGATCGGCGACGGCAAGGTCTGGTCGGTCCCGGTCGGGACCGCCGTACGGGTCCGCACCGGTGAGCGCGGCCCGGACGCGCTCTGAACAGGGCGAACAAAACAGAAACCACCGATGACGGGGACGGGCATGTACGACGAGACGAAGGGATCGGGGCCCGGCGGCTACGCGGCGGCCCGGCTGCACCTCCTCACCGAGGAGACGCGGTCCGGGCCGCCGCGCCGCGCCGCCCTCGCGAACCTCACGGACGACTGGCTCGCCGGGCTCTTCGCGGCGGGTGCCGAGAGGGTGCGCGGGGTGTCCCTGGTCGCCGTGGGCGGCTACGGGCGCGCGGAACTGTCCCCGCGCAGCGATCTCGACCTGCTCCTGCTGCACAACGGCGGCGACCCCAAGGCGGTCGCCGCCCTCGCCGACCGCCTCTGGTACCCCGTCTGGGACCTGGGCCTCGCCCTCGACCACTCCGTCCGCACCCCGGCCGAGGCACGCAGGACCGCGGGCGAGGACCTCAAGGTCCAGCTCGGCCTGCTGGACGCCCGGCACATCGCCGGTGACCTCGACCTCACCACCGCACTGCGCACGGCGGTGCTCGCCGACTGGCGCAACCAGGCGCCGAAGCGGCTCCCCGCCCTCCAGGAGCTGTGCGCCGAACGCGCCGAACGCGTGGGCGAGTTGCAGTACCTTCTGGAACCCGACCTCAAGGAGGCCCACGGCGGGCTTCGCGACGCCACCGCCCTGCGCGCCGTCGCCGCCTCCTGGCTCGCCGACGCCCCACGTGAGGGCCTGGCCGACGCCCGCCGCCGTCTCCTCGACGTACGGGACGCACTGCACCTGGCCACCGGGCGCGCCACCGACCGGCTCGCGCTGCAGGAGCAGGACCAGGTCGCGGCCGAGCTGGGCATGCTCGACGCGGACGTGCTGCTGCGGCAGGTCTACGAGGCCGCGCGCGTCATCGCCTACGCCGGTGACGTCACCTGGCGCGAAGTGGCGCGCGTGCTGCGCTCCCGTGCCGTACGCCCCCGGCTGCGCGCCCTGCTCGGCGGCAGCAGGCCCGGCGCCGAGCGCCGTCCGCTGGCCGAGGGCGTCGTCGAGCAGGACGGTGAGGCGGTGCTCGCCCGCACGGCACGACCCGAACGTGACCCCGTGCTCCCCCTGCGTGCCGCGGCCGCCGCCGCACAGGCCGGGCTCCCGCTCTCCTCGCACGCCGTCCGGCGGCTCGCGGCCACCGCGCGCCCGCTGCCCACACCCTGGGCCGCCGAGGCCCGCGAACAACTGGTGACCCTGCTGGGCTCCGGCCGGCCCACCCTCGACGTCTGGGCGGCGCTGGAGGCGGAAGGCATGGTCACACGGTTGCTGCCCGACTGGGAGCGGGTCCGCTGCCGCCCGCAGCGCAACGCCGTGCACCTCTGGACCGTCGACCGGCACCTCGTCGAGACGGCCGTCCGCGCCTCCGAGTTCACCCGACGCGTGCACCGGCCCGACCTGCTCCTCGTCGCCGCGCTGCTGCACGACATCGGCAAGGGGTGGCCCGGCGACCACTCCGTGGCCGGCGAGACCATCGCCCGGGACACGGCCGCGCGGATCGGCTTCGACCGCCACGACGTCGCGGTGATCGCCGCCCTCGTCCGGCACCATCTCCTGCTCGTCGAGACCGCCACCCGGCGCGACCTGGACGACCCGGCCACCGTGCGCGCGGTCGCCGAGGCCGTCGGCTCCCAGGGCACCCTCGAACTGTTGCACGCCCTCACCGAGGCGGACGCCCTCGCCACCGGACCGGCCGCCTGGTCGTCATGGCGCGCCTCACTCGTCGCCGACCTGGTCAAACGGGTCTCGGCGGTACTGGCCGGGGACCTCCCGGCCGGGCCCGAGGAGGCCGCGCCCACCGCGGAACAGGAACGGCTAGCCATCGAGGCCGTCGCCACGGGCGCGCCCGTGCTGTCCCTGCGGGCGCAGACCGAGCCGCCCGCCGAACCTTTTGGCGACCCCGAACCGCAGGGCGTGGAACTGCGCATCGCCGTACCCGACCAGGAGGGCGTGCTGCCCGCGGTGGCCGGGGTGCTCGCGATGCACCGGCTGACCGTACGGACCGCGGAGCTGCGGGCGCTGGACCTCCCGGCCGGCGTGGACGGCTCCGTGCTGCTGCTGGACTGGCGGGTCGCCGCCGAGTACGGCTCCCTGCCCCAGGCCGTCCGGCTCCGCGCCGACCTGGTACGTGCCCTGGACGGCAGCCTCGACATCGTCGGCCGACTCGCCGACCGGGACGCCGCGCACCCCCGCCGCCGGGGCGTGGTCGCACCGCCGCCGCGCGTGACGGTCGCCCCGGCCGCCTCCCGGCACGCCACGGTGCTCGAGGTCCGGGCGCAGGACGCGCCGGGTCTGCTGTTCCGCATCGGACGGGCGCTGGAGGACGCGGGGGTGCGGGTGCGGAGTGCACATGTGAGCACGTTGGGGGCGAACGCGGTGGACGCCTTTTACGTGACGCAGGAACAGGGTGTGCCTCTGCCGGGTGATGAGGCGGTGGCTGTGGCCCGGAAACTGGAGGAGACGTTGCGGGCGTGACCTTCCGGGAGGCCCTGCGCTTACCGGATACGCTCCCCGCTGCTGCGGGGATGACCCGGAGCGCGCCCTTGGCGCTGAGGTGTGCAATGCGTGCTCCCCGCCACTGCGGGGCTCCTTCCGTCCCTGCCCGCTCTCCCGAGCGGGCAGGGACGATTTGCTTGCGCGGCCGGATACCCTGGAGTGCGACCCGAAACTGCTCCCGACTCCAAGGACCGACGCCGCCGTGTTCGATACTCTCTCCGACCGCTTGTCAGCCACTTTCAAGTCTCTCCGGGGCAAGGGCAGGCTGTCCGAGGCGGACATCGACGCCACGGCGCGCGAAATCCGTATCGCGCTCCTCGAGGCCGACGTGGCCCTCCCCGTCGTCCGGGCATTCATCAAGAATGTCAAGGACAGGGCTTTGGGCGCCGAGGTCTCCAAGGCGCTCAACCCGGCGCAGCAGATCATCAAGATCGTCAATGACGAACTGATCACCATCCTCGGCGGCGAGACCCGGCGGCTGCGCTTCGCCAAGCAGCCGCCGACCGTGATCATGCTGGCCGGTCTGCAGGGCGCCGGTAAGACCACGCTCGCGGGCAAGCTCGGCAAGTGGCTCAAGGACCAGGGGCACTCCCCGGTGCTGGTCGCCGCCGACCTCCAGCGCCCGAACGCGGTCAACCAGCTCAGCGTCGTCGCCGAGCGCGCGGGCGTCGCCGTCTACGCGCCCGAGCCGGGCAACGGCGTGGGCGACCCGGTGAAGGTCGCCGAGGACTCCATCGAGTTCGCGCGGACCAAGGTCCACGACATCGTCATCGTGGACACCGCCGGCCGCCTGGGCATCGACCAGGAGATGATGAAGCAGGCCGCGGACATCCGCGACGCCGTCCGGCCCGACGAGATCCTTTTCGTCGTCGACGCGATGATCGGTCAGGACGCGGTCAACACCGCCGAGGCCTTCCGCGACGGCGTCGGCTTCGACGGAGTGGTGCTCTCCAAGCTCGACGGTGACGCCCGCGGTGGTGCGGCGCTGTCGATCCGGCAGGTCACCGGCAAGCCGATCATGTTCGCGTCGAACGGTGAGAAGCTCGACGACTTCGACGCCTTCCACCCGGACCGGATGGCCTCCCGCATCCTCGACATGGGTGACCTGCTCACCCTGATCGAGCAGGCGGAGAAGACCTTCAGCCAGGAAGAGGCCGCCCAGATGGCCTCCAAGCTGGCGTCCAAGAAGGGCCAGGACTTCACCCTGGACGACTTCCTGGCCCAGATGGAGCAGGTCAGGAAGATGGGCAGCATCTCCAAGCTGCTCGGCATGCTGCCCGGCATGGGGCAGATCAAGGACCAGATCAACAACCTCGACGAGCGGGACGTCGACCGCACCGCCGCGATCATCAAGTCGATGACCCCGGCCGAGCGCCAGGACGCGACCATCATCAACGGCTCCCGCCGCGCCCGTATCGCCAAGGGTGCCGGTGTCGAGGTCAGCGCCGTGAAGTCCCTTGTGGAGCGGTTCTTCGAGGCCCGCAAGATGATGTCCCGCATGGCCCAGGGCGGCGGCATGCCGGGGATGCCCGGGATGCCGGGCATGGGCGGCGGCCCCGGCCGGCAGAAGAAGAAGCAGAAGCAGGCCAAGGGCAAGCAGCGCTCCGGCAACCCGATGAAGCGCAAGCAGCAGGAGCAGGAGGAGGCCGCGCGCCGCGCGGCGGCCGCGGAGGGCGGCAACGCCTTCGGGCTGCCCCAGCAGGGCGGCCAGGACTTCGAGCTGCCCGACGAGTTCAAGAAGTTCATGGGCTGAGAAGTCCGGGGCTGACGGCCCCCTCCGTACGGCACGGGGCGAGGAGCCCCTTTGCCGGAGGGGGTCAAGTGGGGCCAAGGGGCGGCGAGGGGTGCCCCGTGACGGCGTCAGGGTGTCCGTGCGATCAGGTACCGGAACACGTTCGGCATCCACACGGTGCCGTCCTGCCGCTGGTACGGGTGCAGTGCCTCGGCCAGTTCCTTGTTCACCTGCACCTGGTCCGTCGCGGCGATCGCCGGGTCGAACAGCCCTGTCGAGAGCAGTCCCCGTACGGCGCTGTCCACGTCGGCGTATCCGAAGGGGCAGGCCACCCTTCCCGAGCCGTCCGGCCGAAGCCCCGCGCGCTGGGCGACCTGCTCCAGATCGTCGCGGTGCGCGGGACGCCAGGTGCCCGTGCCGCGCACCGGCTCCGCCAGCCTGGTGGCCACCCGGAGCACGGACGCCGTGGCGCAGCGTTCCGGCGGGCCCCAGCCGGTGAGGACCACGGCCGCTCCGCGTCCGGCGAGCGGCGTCGCCTCGGCGAGCAGTCCTCCCAGTTCTTCCGCGTCGCCCGCGAGGCATCCGATCGGTTCGAAGGCGGTCACCACGGTGTACCCGGCGGCGTCCGCTCGGGCCGCCCCGGGGGAGCCGTCCACGATCCGGGTGTCCGCACGCCCCCGCGCGCGTGGGTCCCGCCCGGCGGGCAGCAGTCGTTCGCGCGCGTGGGCCAGCCGGTCGGACGAGGTGTCGACACCGGTGACCGCGGCGCCCCGGGAGGCCGCCATCAGCAGGGCGAGCCCCGCACCGCAGCCGAGGCCGAGCAGCCGTGTCGCGGGCCCCACGTCCAGCCGCTCGTAGACGGCCTCGTAGAGCGGTACGAGCATCCTCTCCTGTATCTCGGACCAGTCACGCGCGCGTGCCCGTCGGTCCACGCGAGGACCGGGCTCCGCAGGACCGTGTCCCGTACCAGTACTACGAGGAAGGTGCTGCCCCACGAGCGTAGGTGTCATAGGTAAGCGCCCCAATCAGCCGAGAGTTGCCGCCGTGCCCGATTACGTGCCCCCCGTGCAGTGCGCTCGCACTCCCCCGTATGCCAGGAAACTCCGCCCTCGACCCGGCGTCCAGTGGAACGGGGCGGCGGCTTGGGAGTCGCTCGTGCCAGTGGCAAGAATTCACATTCCGGCAATCGGGGGGCGATGAGCCGGTTTTGGCCAAGGTCCGCAAACCCCTGATCGAGGTCGTGTCCGGTCGTGTCCGGTCGCGTCCCCTCATAAGGGCCGGGCCGGTGTCGGGTGCCGTCGACGGACCCGGTAACGTCGCGGTCGTGGCACTCGTCCACCGGGCGTCGTGGCACTCGTCCGCCGGGCTGAGGTGCTCCGCCGCGAGAGAGCGGCCGAAACGCCTCTTGCGTACCCGTGGATCGCAGACGCACCGGCGCGCGGGCCCCGCGTACGCGCCGGGCCGGGGGACGGTGTACGTCGGCCTACGCACCACCTTGAGGTGAGCTGCGAGGCTTCTCCGCAGATCAGCGCACCCGCCCGTCGTCGGGACGCATGAGCGGGTACTGACGGGTAAGGGCAAATTATTTGGGATGCCCCGGAATCGGAACACAGAGGCACCCCGGCTCGTTGTCATTACGTGAGCACGACACAGACACCACCTGTACTCGCCGCAGAACTGGCGCAGGCGTGGGCCGATATTCAGCGGTACCACCCCGAGCTGCCCGATCTTGCCGCGCCCGAGTCCCTGATCGGGGAGTCGTCGTCCGCGTGCGGTCACGAACTCTCCTTCGAGCGACTGCTGCATGAGGCAGTCCACGGTGTCGCCGCCGCGCGCGGCGTACGCGACACCTCCCGCGCCGGCCGCTACCACAACCGCCGTTTCCTCGCGATCGCCGAGGAACTGGGCCTGGACCATCCCGACGAGCCGCATCCCAGCAGCGGCTTCTCGCTGGTCGCACTCACCCCGGAGGCGAAGCGCCGCTACCGCCCGACGGCGGAGCGTCTCCAGCGCGCCCTGAAGGCGCATTCCGCCGCGACCGCGGGTGACACCGCCCGCAGCTTCCGAGGTCCGGCGGCACGGCACGGTTCGTCCGGCGGTGGTGTGCGCGTCAAGGCCGTCTGCGACTGCGGTCGCAATGTGCGCGTCGTCCCGTCGGTGCTGGCCCAGGCTCCCATCGTCTGCGGCGGCTGCGGCAAGCCGTTCAGGATCCCTGAGACGGTGGCCTCGGCGGCGAGCTGACAGCGACCCGGCATCTCGTGGGTGCCGGACGCATCGGGACGGGCCCCGAAGGCGTGCGGGTGCCGTTCCGCACACCGCTCCGGGGCCGGTCGCGCCGCAGGGCGGCCCCGCCCGGCGCGATGGCGCCACCGTGCCGGGCGGGTCTGCGGCCTGCCCGCGTGCGGGCCCGCGGTCCCGGGTGCCCCGCGGTGTGTGGCACAATGGCTAGCTGTACTCGACAGCCGCACAGGAACCCTCTCGCCTCCGGCTGACGCGTCCATCGGGCAATCGGGTACCGCAACCCCACGCGGCCGTCCCGCCGTGCCCAACCACGTCAAATCCAGGAGAACTCACTCCCGTGGCAGTCAAGATCAAGCTGAAGCGTCTGGGCAAGATCCGTTCGCCTCACTACCGCATCATCGTCGCCGACTCCCGTACCCGCCGTGACGGCCGGGCCATCGAGGAGATCGGCAAGTACCACCCGACGTACAACCCGTCGGTGATCGAGGTCGACGGTGAGCGCGTGGCGTACTGGCTCGGTGTCGGCGCCCAGCCGACCGAGCCCGTGCTCGCCATCCTCAAGAAGACCGGCGACTGGCAGAAGTTCAAGGGCGAGCCCGCCCCGGCTCCGCTGCTGCAGCAGGCCGAGAAGGCCGCGCGCCCGTCGTTCGACGTGCTCGGCGGCGAGGACGAGGGCAAGGGTGAGGCGATCACCCAGAAGAAGAAGACCGAGAAGAAGGACGAGGCCGCCGCTGAGTCCTCCTCGTCTGCGTCGACCGAGGCCTGAGCATGCTCGAGGAGGCTCTCGAGCACCTCGTGAAGGGCATCGTCGACAATCCTGACGATGTGCAGGTCGCCTCGCGCGACCTGCGCCGCGGTCGGGTGCTCGAGGTCCGGGTCCACCCGGACGACCTCGGCAAGGTGATCGGCCGCAACGGCCGCACCGCACGCGCTCTGCGGACCGTCGTGGGCGCCATCGGCGGCCGCGGTGTCCGTGTCGACCTCGTCGACGTGGACCACGTCCGCTGACGCTCAGCGCAACCGGCTCGGGCCGGGGAGGGCCTCAGGGCCGTCCCCGGCCCGTCGTCGTACGACAGGAGATCAAGCACAGTGCAGCTGGTAGTCGCTCGCATCGGCCGTGCCCACGGCATCAAGGGCGAGGTCACCGTGGAGGTCCGCACCGATGAGCCGGAGCTGAGGCTCGGGCCCGGCGCCGTCCTGGCCACCGATCCCGCCACCGCCGGTCCGCTCACCATCGAGACCGGCCGGGTGCACAGCGGTCGCCTCCTGCTGCGTTTCGAGGGCGTCCGCGACCGCACCGGCGCCGAGGCGCTGCGCAACACCCTGCTCATCGCCGAGGTCGACCCGAACGAGCGGCCCGAGGACGAGGACGAGTACTACGACCATCAGCTGATCGACCTGGACGTCGTCACCGAGGACGGGCAGCACGTCGGCCGGATCACCGAGATCTCCCACCTGCCGACGCAGGACCTGTTCGTGGTGGAACGCCCCGACGGCAGCGAGGTGTTCGTGCCGTTCGTGGAGCAGATCGTCACCGGGATCGACCTCGAGGAGCAGCGCGCGGTCATCGACCCGCCGCCGGGCCTGATCGACGGCACCCCGGACGGCGGCGGCCCCGACGAAGCCGCCGAGGAACACGGTGCCTCCCCGCGGGACGAGGCGTGATGCGGCTCGACGTCGTCACCATCTTCCCCGAGTACCTCGAACCGCTGAACGTCTCCCTCGTGGGCAAGGCACGCGCGCGGGGACAGCTGAACGTCCGGGTGCACGACCTCCGCTCGTGGACCCACGACCGGCACAACACCGTCGACGACACCCCGTACGGCGGCGGCCCCGGCATGGTCATGAAGACCGAACCGTGGGGCGAGGCGCTCGACGAGGTCCTGGCGGAGGGCTACGAGGCCGGCTCGTACGCGCCCGTCCTGGTCGTCCCCACTCCCAGCGGCCGCCCCTTCACCCAGGAACTCGCCGTCCAGCTCTCCGAGTGTCCCTGGCTGATCTTCACGCCGGCCCGTTACGAAGGCATCGACCGGCGCGTCGTCGACGAGTACGCGACCCGTATGCCCGTGCACGAGGTGTCCATCGGCGACTACGTCCTGGCCGGCGGAGAGGCGGCCGTCCTCGTGATCACCGAGGCCGTGGCCCGGCTGCTGCCCGGCGTCCTGGGCAACGCCGAGTCCCACCGGGACGACTCCTTCGCCCCGGGCGCGATGGCGAGCCTCCTGGAAGGACCTGTCCACACCAAGCCACCCGTCTGGCGGGGCCGGGGGATTCCCGAGGTGCTGCTCAGCGGGCACCACGGGAAGATCGCCCGTTGGCGGCGCGACGAGGCGCTCAGGCGCACCACCGCGAACCGGCCCGATCTCATCGAACGCTGCGATCCGGGGGCCTTCGACAAGAAGGACCGCGAGATGCTCTCCATCCTGGGCTGGGAACCGGACCCGGAGGGGGAGCCGCACGGCCGATTTTGGCGCAGGACCGGCGGCGTGGAAGAATAGGCCGCTGTCGTGCGCCGTCCGGCGTGCGCCCCTGCCGCAGGGGGACACGACGCCCGCCCCGGACCGCACACCCGAGATCCGAACCCCTAGTTGCCGTTGATGACCTGCGGCATCAGCGAAGAAAGCAGACGAAATGTCTCACCTGCTCGACTCCGTCGACTCCGCGTCGCTGCGCAGCGACGTCCCGGCCTTCCGTCCCGGTGACACCGTCAACGTCCACGTGCGCGTCATCGAGGGCAACCGCACTCGTGTGCAGCAGTTCAAGGGCGTGGTGATCCGCCGCCAGGGTGCCGGCGTGCGCGAGACCTTCACGGTCCGCAAGGTCTCCTTCTCCGTCGGCGTCGAGCGCACCTTCCCGGTGCACACCCCGATCGTGGAGAAGATCGAGCTCGTCACCAAGGGTGACGTCCGTCGCGCCAAGCTGTACTACCTGCGTGACCTGCGCGGCAAGGCGGCGAAGATCAAGGAGAAGCGCGAGAACTGAGCGCTTTTCCGAGGTGAGCCCGGGGCCGGATAACATCTGGCCTCGATGGACACCGAAGCACAGCCGACGGAGCGCGACCGCTCCTCCCACCCGGCCGGACCCGAGGAGACCTCGGAGGCCCCGGGTCCGGAGGAACGGTCGCGTTCCTCGTTGGTGCCGCGTCTCGTGGGCGGGCTCCCCGGAGGGTGGATCACCGCGACCCTGCTGTCGGTGCTGCTGCTCCTGCTGGTGCTCAGCACGTTCGTGGCACGGCCGTTCCAGATCCCCAGCGGATCGATGGAGCCCTCGTTGAGGGCCGGGGACCGCGTTCTCGTACTGAAGTCGGCATACCTTTTCGGAGCCGGGCCGCAACGTGGCGACGTGGTTGTGTTCGACGGCACCGGGTATTTCGGGGACACCGACTACATCAAGCGCGTTGTCGGTGTGGGCGGGGACCACGTGATCTGCTGCGACAGGGAGGGGAGGATCCGGGTGAACGGCCGGTCGGTCGACGAGTCGGGCTTCCTGTTCCCCGGCGAGAGCGCGTCCACCGTACCCTTCGACGTCGTCGTGCCCGAGGGGCGCCTGTTCGTCCTCGGCGATCACCGCGGCGACTCCAGCGACTCCCGCGACCATCTCGGATCGCCCGGCGGCGGCATGATCCCGGTGAGCGCGGTGATCGGCCGCGCCGACTGGATCGTCTCGCCCTTCGACCGCACCACCCGGCTGCGCCGTCCCGACGCCTACGCGCGCGTGCCGGCACCGGGGACGGACGCGGCACACCCCGGGGAGGGGGCCCATGGGTAACCGGGGCAAACCCCGCGGCCTCCCGGTGAGCGCCGCGGAGAACCTGCTGCCCACCGGCGCTCGCCGCGCGGTCAGCTCGGCCGACGGACGGAGCCGGGCCGACCGGCGCAAGCTCCAGCGGAAGGTCAAGCGGCGGCGCAGGCGCGGCGCGGTCAAGGAGATACCGCTCCTGATCGGGGTCGCCGTCGTGATAGCGCTGGTGCTGAAGACGTTCCTCGTCCAGGCCTTCGTCATCCCGTCCGGCTCCATGGAGCAGACGATCCAGGTCGGCGACCGCGTCCTGGTCGACAAGCTCACCCCGTGGTTCGGCTCCAAGCCGCAGCGCGGGGACGTCGTCGTGTTCAAGGACCCCGGCGGCTGGCTGCAGGACGAGCAGACCACTCCCACGAGGGACGACCCGGTCGGCGTCAAGCAGGTCAAGGACGGGCTCACCTTCATCGGGCTGCTGCCGTCGGAGAACGAGAAGGACCTCATCAAGCGGGTCGTCGGAGTCGGCGGCGACCAGGTCAAGTGCTGTGACACACAGGGCCGGGTCACCGTCAACGGCGTACCCCTGGAGGAGGGCGACTACCTCTACCCGGGCAACGCCCCGTCCACGACGCCGTTCGAGGTCACCGTGCCCGAGGGGCGCCTGTGGGTGATGGGCGACCACCGGTCCAACTCCGCCGATTCCCGCTCCCACCAGGACACCGACTACGGCGGCACCGTCTCCGAGGAGGAGGTGGTGGGCCGGGCCATGGTCATCGCCTGGCCGTTCGCTCACTGGAACACTCTGGACGAACCGAAAACCTATGCGTCCGTGGCTGACCCGACGCGCGGGTCGACCGCTGCCGCCCCGCTGTCGCATAGGGTTGCCCAGGACCATTCGAACGGAATGGTTCAGCTCCCGAGCCCTGCGGAACTCCCGCTCGTTATGGGAGTGGTGGGCCTGCGCCGCGTATGGGGCAGGCGGCGGCACAGAGTGAGGAGCTGGCGTGGGGGATGTGGCGGTTGGCGCACGATCCGGAGCCGACGGCGAGGAGCACCGCGATCGAACCGCGGGGCCGGACGTCCCGGCCGAGGACAGCGCCGCGACCTCCGGGAATGACTCCCCGGCGGTCGAGGAGGGCAGCGTGAGGGACTACCGGACGAGGACCGGGGACCAGGGGCCGGGCGAGCCGTCCCGCCAGGAGAAGAAGCCACGCTCCTTCTGGAAGGAACTGCCCGTCCTGGTCGGTATCGCGCTGGTGCTGGCGCTGCTGATCAAGACATTCCTGCTGCAGGCGTTCTCGATTCCGTCGGACTCGATGCAGAACACCCTCCAGCAGGGTGACCGCGTCCTGGTCGACAAGCTCACCCCCTGGTTCGGTTCCGAGCCCGAGCGCGGCGAGGTCGTGGTCTTCCACGACCCCGACAACTGGCTGGCGGGCGAGCCGACGCCGGAGGCCAACGCGCTGCAGAAGGTCCTCAGCTGGATCGGCCTGATGCCGTCCGTGGAGGAGAAGGACCTGATCAAGCGGGTCGTCGGAGTCGGCGGAGACGTCGTCGAGTGCAAGGGCACCGGGCCGCTGACGGTCAACGGCGTCGCCCTGAACGAGGCGTCGTACGTCTACCCGGGCAACACACCGTGCAGCCAGGACGACCAGGGCGGCCAGTTCAGGGTCGAGGTGCCCGAGGGCCACATCTGGGTCATGGGCGACCACCGGCAGAACTCCCGGGACTCCCGGTACAACCAGGCCGACAAGAACAACGGCATGGTCCCGGTGAAGGAAGTCGTCGGCCGTGCCGTCGTCATCGGCTGGCCGGTCAACCGCTGGGACTACCTCGAGGTCCCTGACACCTTCGACCAGCCCGCGCTGAACAACGAGGCGTCGGCCGGGGCGGCCCGGTCGGTGGCGCCCCAGGGGCTCGCGCTGGTGGGCGCCGTGCCGCTGGTGCTGTGGCGGCGCAGGCCCGGTGGTGGCGAGCGCTGAGCGCCGCCGAGGAGGGGCTGACCCGGTTCGGTACCGCCGGGTAGGGTGCCGTCCATGACTGGTCGGAGCACGACGCGTACGGCTTCGCGGGGCGGCGGTGCGGGCCGGGGACCGGCGGGCGGCCGGACCGGGCAGCGACTGTCCTCACTGGCCGTGGCGCTGGGCATGGTGCTCTTCCTCGGCGGGTTCGCCTGGGGAGCGGTCGTGTACCGGCCGTACACCGTGCCCACCACCTCGATGGCGCCGACGATCGGCGCCGGTGACCGGGTGCTGGCCCAGCGCACCGACAGCGGTGCCGTCCGCCGCGGTGACGTCGTGGTCTTCGAGGACACGAACTGGGCGAACGTACCGGTCCTCAAGCGGGTGGTCGCCGTCGGCGGCGACACCGTCTCCTGCTGCGAGGACGGTCGGCTGAAGGTCAACGGTACGTTGATCGACGAACCGTACCTCTCCGAGGACGAGGTGGCCGGGTTCAGCGGCTTCCCGGAGGTGACCGTGCCGAAGGGGCGGCTGTTCCTGCTCGGTGACGAGCGCGCCGGTTCCGTGGACTCCACCTCCCATCTCACCGACGCCGCGAACGGCACCGTCTCCCGCAAAGCCGTCCAGGCCCGGGTCGACGCCGTGGTCTGGCCGATGGAGGGCATGCTGAAGGCCCCCACCGGCTTCGAGGAGCTCGGCGCCCTCTCTGCGCCGGGGCCGCTGCGGACGATCGTCGCCCTGGTGATCGCCGGCGCGGTGCTCATCTTCGGCGGCGCCGCGTACGGCCCCCTCGCCGAGCGGGCCGGAGCCTCCCGGGCGCGGAAGGCGGACGTGGGGGCGTCCGGTGGCCGCTGAGCCGGCCCGGCCGGCCGAGGACTCCTACGACGGCGGACTGCGCAGGGTCGCCCGCGTGGTGCTGCTCGACCCGCGGGACCGCATCCTGCTGCTGCACGGCCATGAGCCGGACGACCCGGCCGACGACTGGTGGTTCACACCCGGCGGCGGCGTGGAGGGCGACGAGACCCGGGAACAGGCCGCGCTGCGGGAGCTCGCGGAGGAGACGGGCATCACCGAGGTGGAGCTGGGGCCCGTGCTGTGGCGGCGGCAGTGCTCCTTCCCGTTCGCGGGCCGCCGCTGGGACCAGGACGAGTGGTACTACCTCGCCCGCACCACCCGGACGGCCACCGGAGCCACGGCGCTGACCGAATTGGAGCGGCGCAGTGTCGCCGGAGCGCGCTGGTGGACGTGCCCGGAACTGGCGCGGGCGCATGAGACGGTGTACCCGACCAGACTCGCCGAACTGCTGCGCACGCTGCTCGAGGAGGGCCCTCCGGCCGGACCCGTGACCCTCGACACCGAGATCGTCTAGCGGAAGGTCCCGGGAGCTGTCCGGCAGGGCGGACCGGCTTCAGAAAACGGAGGCCCACGGGACTGGCGCACAATGGTGGGATCGCACGGGTGAAGGGGAACATGCCATGAGCGCCGAGGACCTCGAGAAGTACGAGACCGAGATGGAGCTCAAGCTCTACCGGGAGTACCGCGACGTCGTCGGTCTGTTCAAATACGTGATCGAGACCGAGCGCCGCTTCTATCTGACCAATGACTACGAGATGCAGGTGCACTCGGTCCAGGGCGAGGTGTTCTTCGAGGTTTCCATGGCGGATGCCTGGGTCTGGGACATGTACCGGCCGGCCAGGTTCGTGAAACAGGTGCGCGTCCTCACGTTCAAGGACGTGAACATCGAGGAGCTCAACAAGAGCGATCTGGAGCTCCCCGGCGGATGACAGGAGCTCTGGGCGGGTGACAGGGCCCCCGGCGGGTGACGGAGTTGTCCACAATCCCCGGGTTGTCCACCAAGATCCACTTCGGGCGGCCGACTGCGTGACGGTTGGCGCCGGAGGTGGTGCCGACATGTACACCCAGCAGGCACGCAGCGCACTCGGCAGGTACGGCGAGGCGCTGGCCGCGCGGCGGCTGGCGCAGGCCGGAATGACGGTCCTGGAACGCAACTGGCGCTGCGGTAGAACCGGCGAGATCGACATCGTGGCCAGGGACGGAGACGTCCTCGTCGTCTGCGAGGTGAAGACCCGCAGGGCCGCGTCCTTCCAGCACCCCATGGCGGCCGTCGACCCCGCCAAGGCGAGCCGCCTGCGGGACCTGGCGCAGCGCTGGCTCCAGGCGCACGGGGGAGCGCCGCCCGGCGGCGTCCGCATCGACCTGGTCGGCGTCCTGCTGCCGGAGCGGGGCGCGCCCCGGGTCGAGCACGTCCGGGGGGTGGCCTGAGATGGGGTTCGCCCGTACCTGCTCGGTGGCGCTGGTGGGCGTCGAGGGCGTGGTCGTGGAGGTCCAGGCCGACCTGGAACCGGGAGTGGCGGCGTTCACCCTGGTGGGGCTGCCGGACAAGAGCCTGACGGAGAGCCGGGACCGGGTCAGGGCCGCCGTGGTCAACTCCGGTGCGGAGTGGCCGCAGAAGAAGCTCACCGTGGGGCTCAGCCCGGCATCGGTGCCGAAGGCCGGCAGCGGCTTCGACCTGGCCGTCGCCAGTGCCGTCCTGGGCGCCGCCGAGCGGATCGATCCTCGGGTGCTCGCCGACCTCGTGATGATCGGTGAGCTGGGACTGGACGGCAGAGTGCGACCGGTCCGGGGCACGCTGCCCGCAGTCATCGCGGCGGCCGACGCGGGATACGAGCAGGTGGTGGTGCCCGAGTGCGCCGCCGCCGAGGCCTCGCTGGTGCCGGGTGTGTCGGTACTGGGTGTCCGCAGCCTGCGCCAGCTGATCGCCGTCCTCACCGACGAACCCGTTCCCGAGGAGGAACCGGGCGGCCGGGGGCGGCCCGATCCGCTCCTGGCCGGGCTGCGGGTCCCCGGCACCGGTGCGGCCACCGGTATGCACAGCGCCGGCGCGGCCCACTACGACCCCGGCCACGACCTCTCCGACGTCGTCGGCCAGCTTCCGGCGCGGACCGGGGTGGAGGTGGCGGCGGCCGGCGGGCACCACCTGTTCCTCGAAGGACCGCCCGGCGCGGGTACACACTGAAGGAGACAGACTAGCAGCATGCGCCAAACAGGCCGCTGACCAGGGGTTATGTGCGCGGCAGCGGGTCCACGACGAAGGTTCCCAGCCCAACCTCTCCGCGCGTCCACCCCTCCTCGCGGACATGCCGCATGGCCTTCGCTGCCGTGGCATTGACGACGTCGAACTCTTGGGCAATCTCCAGCGTGGACGGCACACGGCTTCCCGGCGGATAGGTGCCGTCCTGAATCCGCCGGATGATCTCCGCTGCAATCTGCCGCCACAGTGGGCGCGTGCGGTCAAGCTCCATAATCTCAGCGTGGGTGACCATGGTTTTCTATGCATCCGTAGATAACCGTGGATAACTACGGGTACCGTGGCAGACGCAAAAAGACCCCGGCGACGGGGGCAACCGTCCCGGGGCGTGGCAGACACGATCGGAGCGTGCCCACATGAGCGAGAGTATCGAAGCGATTTCCGGCCTTCGCCGTCTTCCGTGGCGAACCGATAGCGGCAAGCCCGCATACCTGGACAGCGACGACCCGAACAGTCTCCTGTCTCTCATGGCTGACAGCGTCGAGAGCCAGCAGATCGAGAGCGCTGAAACCATGCTGGGGCTTGTCCGGCCCATGTACGCGCCTGAGGCACGCCTGACGGCCGCTGAAGCCCTGTTCATGCTGCGACGCACGGCGGAGTGCCTGAGCGACGTAATCGACGTGGCGCGGATGCGTGGCGAACGGTTGGGGACAGCGGACTGAGTCAAGGCACAGCGAAGCCCCTACCCGCTGATCAGTAGGTAGGGGCTTCGTCATGGCCACCAGCGGCCCTCTGAGCGGCCACCAGTAGCTAGGTGGGGCACAGGGCCGGACAGCGCCTAGGGAGCCCTCAGCGGGGCGGCAACGGCGCCGGGGCAGCAATGGCAAATGTCCGATATGGCGCCAGGCGACTCGATGCTTACGCATAGTGCATAGGTATTGAGCGGAGAGTTATCTAATATCACCCCTGTTCGGATCCTGCAAGTTTGCATACGCGTGACAGTGAATCTCTCATGCATGGAATGCAGGATCTGTCAAGTCGCTAGGTCAACACGCCGTTTGGATCGTCGATACGTTCTGTCGAGTTGCCAGCGGGAAGTACCTGCAAACTTGATGCTGTGTCAGCACTGCACTTGTCAAGCTATTTGACGTAACATCATAAACTGACTGATCACATAGAAGCGGAGATGTCAAGCAATCTGACTTGCTGTTAGGAACTGAGTGGTCACTCAGGGAACGTTCTGTCAAGCCCTTGAGCGCCGAAGCCACGCCACCGACAAACACCAGGCACACCGACGAAGAATGCCCCGCACCGGCCACCAGGAAAGGCAGCGGGTGCGGGGCACGGTCATGCGGCCATCGTCAGATATCGGCGGCCAGTCCGTTCGGACACTCCGAAGTGGTCAGCCATCATGCGGCCGGTCACGGGTCGGCCATTCCGGGATGCGAGCACGGCCACAGCAGCGCGAATGTCCTCAGCGGAAGGCGGAGTTACCGGGAGTGCATCCGCACTGTCCGGTTCGCTGTCCTTGAAGTCTTGCCACAGGTCATCAGTCGGCCAACTGTCCGGCAAGCCCTGTGCGCCGTTCTGAGGGGCTATCACTGACGCGCTGGGCTCAGGCTCCGCCAGGGTGACCGTAGGGCGCTCAGGCAGCCGCTCAGGGCTTTCTGTGCGATGCATCCGCCAGACGGTCAGCGGGAAGACGGCATGCAGCCCAGCGGCCACCCATGTACCTACGGCCGTAAGGCTTTCTGTCGTAAGGACACCAGCCACATTCGCGGCCACGGCAACGGACACGGCCAGCGCGATATCCCGCCGTGACCGGACAGCCCAAACCATAAACAGATCAATGGCCACGGGTACGGCCGGAGCAACGGACTCAGGGACACCATGAGCCAGCGCCAAATCCCGCTGTGTCGCATAGCTGATCACCATGGCCGCAGCAAGGGCCGCGTACCGGACAGCGTTAGTGAAAGTCATTCGGTAGCGCTCCATTCGGTCACGCGCTGGTGAGCTTCCGGCATTTGGAAATCATCGCCCTGGACGAATTGGCGCCGGGTGCGCGCTGACAGGAAAGCCTTACGGTCATTCCAGGGGACTTCCCACAGTGGCTTACCTAGGTCTTCGTCGGGCAACGCCAGGAAGGCGGCAACGCGCGCCTTGAAATCGGGGGTCATGGTCACTCTCAGGGCATACGAAAGCCCCG
This sequence comes from Streptomyces sp. TE5632, assembly GCF_054061295.1. Taxonomy (NCBI): domain Bacteria; kingdom Bacillati; phylum Actinomycetota; class Actinomycetes; order Kitasatosporales; family Streptomycetaceae; genus Streptomyces; species Streptomyces sp. TE5632. The sequence goes on from NZ_JBSSEA010000003.1 coordinate 4,165,164, forward strand.
GCCAATCGCCGACCGGGGCTCAGGGGTTATCGCTTCATCTTCCAGCCATCGGGTTTCAACGCTGTCAGCCAATCCGGATCACGCTGCGCAAACGGGTCCAGTGCGTTGCCCCAATTGATGGCCCTCAGAATGTCAGCTTCCCGCGCTGTAATGCGCCCAGCGTCGGCATGCCTGGCGATAGCCGCGTGAAATGCCTGAGCCGTAGGCCGGTCAATTGAGCCAGCGGAGCGGAAGGCAGCATGCAGCGCGCCGAAGGTGCTAGTCATCAAGACCAGCCACCAGCCTTAGCGCTGCCGCACTGGCATCCGTAGGGCCAGCGTCACCATAGTCTTCGTACGGTTCACGGCCGTTCTTTACCATGGCACGATTACGGGCAGCCGCATACGGGTTAAGCCCCAGGGAGTTTTGCAGCGCGCGAATACCGGCCGAATACATGTTGATGATGGTTATTGCCGGATGCTTGACGGGAACGCCGTTGGCGCCGGTAAGGATCATGCCGTCACGGCTCAGTTGGCGCTCAGCCTCAGCGACACGGGCGACCGACAGGCAATAGGTCGTTGCCGCATCCCGTTGACTCGCCGGAATGTCAATGTCAGCGGTCATGCGCTGCCATGCTGCGGAAGCATCGGCCGTTGTCTGGGGGTCCGTACCAAATTCAGCGGACCAATCAGGTTCGATAATCAAGGTTTGCATCATCCTTTGTGCCACGAAAAAGGTCTTACCCCCCTACGCGATAACTTCCCCTCCCTGCCGCGCGGACAGGATGAGGGTCGGGAGTCACCCCCCAGGGGGTAGGGCTCAGAACGGCGGCTCTTCCGTCCGGGCCTCATGCTCTGCTGTCCAGCGTTGCCATTCACGCTGAGCCTGTGTCTGCCTCTGCCGCTCAGCCACAACACCACCAGGCTGCGCACGGCCAGTCTCGCGGTTATGACAGCTGACGCACAATGCCCTCAGGTGCTCATGGGCATTCGGGTCAGCGACGCCACGCGCCTTTAGTTCCTTCCTGCTCACAGGAAAGTGATCGGCAACACGCGCTTCGCGCCCGCACAACACACACCATGCGTTTAGGTAAAGGAATGACTCCCGTCTCCGTGGCCAATCCTTGCCGTATGCGCTGGTTCCCTTCTCGGCGCGATTGGCAGTCAACATGTGCGCATGGTCAGCGCATGCCCGCGCCTTGCCGGTTAGCAGGTTCGGGCAATTGGGGGTGGCAGTGCAACGGCGACGGGGGAGGCTTGGCATAGGGGGTATTCCTTCGGAAGGAGGTGGGGGGCTTAGCACCAGCACGGGGGCACCTACGGATTTCCGGAGGTGAGGGCGCGGAATAGCTCAGCGTCGCTCAGGCCGTGGATTGCTGCCCCGGCGTCTAGCTCTGTCTGTACGTCGTCCAGTTGGTCTAGCTCATCTTCCGCAGCACACAGCATGTTCCGAATGGCTTGCACCAGTCGCGCGGCTTTCTCAGGGTCGGGCTTCCCCTCTTCGAGCATGCGGCGAATGTCTTCGGAATAGGTACGCGCATAGCTCAGGGCTTCCACCAGCGAAGCGGCATGCGAAGGTGCACAGTCATCGGACAGCATGGAATTCCGTTCACGTCAGCACACGCGCCAGCAACGTTACGGCGCGTCATAAGTGCAGGTCAGGAAATGGGTAGATTCTCGCCGACTGAGGGTGCCTGGTAACACCAGCGAACGGCTACGAATACAAAAAAGCCCGGTAGTTGCCCCTGACTCGAACCCTGCAAAGGGGGAAACAGGATTGGGCAACTACCGGGCTAGATCATGTGGCTACGCCATTAGGCGGCAGCATTGGTAATGCGGACGTGAGCACCAGCAACCGGCATTCCGAAAGCCACCCGCATGGTGCCTCGCACGGCGACACGGTCAGAGGAGAAATACGCCGAGGTGTCGACGTCAAGGCGCGTATCCTCGCGGGTCACAACGAGGAAATCATCCTTGCTGACGCCGTAAACCGTGTCAGCCGGAACGTACGGGCTAACAACGATCGGACGGCCGAGAATGGTACGCCGACCATCAGCGGTCAGGTCCGGGTTTAGAAGAGCCTTATTGGAGCCGGTTGCATCCTTGAGCTTCGCGATTTCCAGCGCGGTAGCCGCACCGGTAACCCACGAAGTGATCCGTCCCCCGGCAGCCTCGCTGAGCGAAACAGCCTCCTCGAACGGGTCAAGGTTGGCGTAAGTCGCCGGAGCCTCAACCGTCGAGATACCGGCCAGCGAAGCGAAGCCAGCAGGGTTCGGAGCGGAAAGCACATTGAATAGCGCGTTATCCACGCTGTTGGCAATCTGCCGCGCGATGCTCTTACCAACCTGGTCAGCCGCAGAAGGGTTGGAGTCGTCGTGAAGCTCACGGCTAACGATGCTCAGACCCGCGAACTTGACCGGAGCGACGACCAGTTCATCGAACGTGGCGTCAGAAGGGGTGATCTCTGCACCCTCAGCGACAGCGCCAACGTTCACGTCAGACGCGAGAATAGGGATGCGGTAGTTGTGCGCGCTGGTGGTGACCTTCGTACCGGTCAGGTAGGCGACAGAAAGAGCCTCAACAGGCTTCGTGACAAGTTCGCCGTAATCAGCCGGAGTCAGGCCAGCAGCGTCCGCATTGAGCAGAGTCATTGTGCGTTGCACATCCTTAGTGTTTGAACCGAAATGGATGCCCGCTGTACCTGACAGCGAGGGAGAGCGGGCAACCAGGCCCAAACGCGAGAAATCCGCCGCCCACCTGGGGCAATAGCGGATTCTCAGAAAGCACCTACAGATATCCGTAGGCCGGTATTCAGTTATGCGTGCGGTCCGGGACCATGCATAGCCCCGGAACGTTGTCAGCGCTTCGCATTCCTTAGGGCGTCATGCATCGTCAAGGGGCGTTCCGAGACTCCGCCCCGGTGGCCCCCGCCAACGCTGCCCCATGGGGCGGTATTGCTGCGAAGACCAGGGCGCGTCTTAAGCAATGCCTCAACGGCAGCGTCAATGGTCTCTGTGTCGGGATTGCCTTCGGCATCCAGAAGGTCAGTCACGGCCACTTCGCCCAGCGTAAAGAGGTCAGCGCCAACGGCCAGTTCCTTACCGGCATACGCCTCAATCTCCTTGCGCAGTAGCGCCGTAATACGGGCTTCGGCAGCCTCTAGCTTGCCTTCGGCTTCGCGCAGCTTCGTCCGGTACTTCGCGGCTTCTCGATTCGCCGAATTTCCCTCACCTGACGCACCATCAGCTCCGGCAGCCGGCTTGGATATCGGGGAATTCTGGTCCGGCGTACCCTCATCAGGAGTAGGAGCCTCAGACATTCGCCTTTACCCCCTCTTCGTAAATGAACGTGAGAAGGTGCGACGCCGGGCAGTTCCGCACGTACGCAACGACTTCGCCAGCGGTCATGTGGTCGCCATACAGCGTGCGCATGTCGTCTTCATCAAGGAAGAGCGCCTGAGCCAGCGCAGAAACGGGAAGCTGAGCATCCGGCGCGCTGTGGGCTATCGCTGCGACTATTTGGCATGCCGCAAACTGGGAATCTCCCAGTTCTTCAAGAAGAGTCTTCATATTTCAGCGTCCTTATCGAGGGTTCCCCGCCGCTCAACCGAACCAGGACGCATAGCCCGGGAGCGACGGGGAAGAATGTGAGCCCACCCCTGGTCAGGCATCGCGCCTCAAGGAAAACCAGGGGTGGGAACATGCGGGGCACTACTCCCGCTCTTAGGAGACTGGGCTATGACACTAGCCCTGACCGCTGATTCCAGCGGAGTATGTGAGCACCTACGGATATCCGGAGGTGACTAGATAACCCCTATAGCGCGGTAGAACAGTGATCCTGCAAGGGCAACGATGAACGAGTCAGCAGCCACGTAGGCAATGCGCGTCATCGCTGATCACCAGACCAGCGAACCCAGGAAGCGCGCTGGGCTTCCGGAGAAATTCCAGACGGCCCATGTTCGTAAGCACGACGCAATAGCGCCCGAGTAGCACGGACAGCTTCGGGGGACGGCCTATCAAGACCACGCTGCCGCTTCTTTGCCAACTCACGCTCACGGGCACGCCAAAGGGTCTCAGCTCTAGCCTCAACAGCCTGCCGCCGCTCTTCGTAGAGATCCTGCCAAGACTTGCGCAGCGACTCAGCGAAGGCGGGTAGTGCTGCCTTGCCGTGCTGGCGGAACGCCCGGTCATAGTCCCTGTGGTGCCTACGGCAAGCCGGGAAGTAGTGCGCTGTGGAGCTTGACCACAGGAAACCATCCCGGTAAATCTCTGCCGGGTCCATGTGGTCATAGCACCAGTCGGCCGCGTATGCCCCGCAGAAAGCACAGGGCTTGTGGCTGGCCGGTCCCTTAACGTCAACAACACGCCTATGCGCAGTGTCGTACTCAGCGCGGGCAGTAGTCATGGCGGTAAGTCTTTCTATGTGGCGGAACAAGAAAAGCCCCCAACTTGACAGGGAGTTCCCTCACTGACGCTCCGCCACAGGGCATCAGAAGGGCTCAACCTGTCAGGTTGGGGGCTTGGTATGTGGGGCAGGCGTTAACAGTGGCGGGCCCGCAATGGAGGCGTAACACGCGCTCCTAAGGGGTATCTAGCGTGTCGATTGCCTGGTCTAGGGAATTGAGGACCCAAAAGGTGAGATTCTGAGGGTCCGGCATAAAGTGTGACCACTCTCACGCGAATAGGAATGCCCCGTGGCCTCAAAACTGGCAGAAATGCGGCTGCGGCAGCGAAAAGGGGCTCGAAAAGCTACCCCACCAGGGCAGAGTGTAGGAATGTACTTTCAGGGGTCGACTCTGGCTTTGCCTGTAAGCCTCGCGAGGTAAGTCTGAAGTGGGGGTCAAAAATACATTCCTACACTGGAGATGAGTTTATGCAGGTCAGAAGGGGTCTAACTGATGAGGTGTCAGGTAAGGGAGTGTAGTTTCGCCCTTCCCGCTGACCATGAAAGGTCTAGACCAATCTCGCTCGGTGAGATATCAACAGGAAGTGTGGATAACTCCGTCCGCATGCCGGGATATCCGCAACCCCTGTGGAAGCCCCCTTGCCTGCCGGTCACCAAACGTCCTGAGCGCCCGTCTGGGCGCCCGCCAGCCTGCCGCCGGTACCCAGCGCCAGCGAAGCCCTGAAAGCCGCTCACAGGGGCACGGGAAGCCCCGCCGGGCATCGCTGTCTGACGGCCCCTGTAACGCACTCTGAGCCTGCCGCCGGTACCGGGCGCCACCAGGGCAACGAACGGCGCTCACAGGGCCGCACGGGGCGCTTCGCGGGCATGAGAAAGCCCCCGCCCGGCAAGTGCCAGACGGGGGCTCAGTGATGGTGCGTCAGGAGTCGGCTAGTGCCTCTTCGCGGGCGACTGCCTCAAGTGCTTCTGCCTCAGGATCATCGAAGTGCAGACCTACGCTGACACGCTCCGGGTCCCACTTCCGGCCCTTTGTCGCTGGCGCGATATTCGCCCGTACGTGCATGGCCAGCAGGAGTAGCCGCTTCCCCGCTGTGTCGGCATTCTCCCAGCGCTGTGCGACGGTTTCGCCAGTCGGTACCCACTTCCATTCGGGTTCGGTCACAGGCTCCGCCTGAGCCTCTTCTAGCGCTTCCTGGCGTGCCTCAAGCTGGGAAAGCACGGCGGCCTTTGCGACACCCCGCAAGCCAACAAGCGAAGCGGCAAGCTCCGCAATATCGGATTCGAGTTCTTCGATCACTGCTGCTGTGTCGTTACCACCGACCAACACCCGTTCTGAGTAAGGGGTGTTACCGAACTTCGTCAGAAGCCACTTCTCTACTTCGGCTTCTACCCGCTCGGCGTTCACGCTGATTCCCGCGCACTTGTCACGCCGGTTCTTGTCGCGCGCTGCCGGGCACGCGTACTGATCCATGCGGCGGCCTTGATAGACCCGCGTGTTGTAGTGCATGGCGTCATTGCACAGCGGGCACCATGCCACGTGCAGGAGCATGGTTGCCTTCTTACGCGGCCGTTTCGTCTCAACTCCGTTTGCGTCCAATGTGGCTTGCAGCGTGCGCCACGTCTTGTCATCTATCAGCGCCGGACCGACCCGGACGGGCTTGCCTTCGCTGTCTCGCACCACGCGCCGTTCATCGCGCTTCCCCTGTACCCGATACCCACGGAGTACTTCGCTGCGCAAATGCTGGTACAGCGCCGAATACGTCCACTGAGCGCGCTTTTCCTCCAGCTCTTCCCCGCGCTGTACCTTGCGATAGTCACCAGGCGATAGCTCACCGGAAGCATTCAACCGCTCCACTTCGGCGCTGAGTCTGTGCCCCTCGTTCACGCGGTCGATTACATTGCGGAGCACGGTTGCGGCTTTCTCGTCTATGTCCAGCCGCTTATTTCCGTCGGCATCCGGCACGATGCGATAGCCGTACGGCGCTGCACCCCCCAACCATTTACCACCCTGCCGGAGTTCAACCCGGCTCCGAAGGATGCGCTGTTGGATCGTTTCCCGTTCAAGCTGAGCGAAAGCAACCATGAGCGTCACGACGAAGCGGCCGTATGGGCTTGTGAGGTCTGCCTGCCCCTGTACGTCGGCAAGGGTGGTGCCTCGCTTGTCCAGCAATTCGACCAGAGTCGCGAAGTGCGAAGTTACGCGCGAGAAACGGTCAACGCTGCGAGCGACCACCACATCAATGCCGCTGAGCGCAGCAACGATCTCCCCGAACCCTTCGCGGTCTTCCGGCCGGACACTGCCGCTGACCCCTACGTCATGCCGGACCATGACCACTTCATAGCCGCGAAGCTGGCACCACGCCCGTGCGTCCTGCTCCTGCGTAGTAATAGAGGTAGAGGAGTCGTCGTCGCGAGAGATGCGACAGTAAATAGCGGCGCGCAACGGGCGGCTTGCCTGAGCTGGGATCACTGTTCCTCCTGTGTCTCGAACAGTGTGCACCGCCGGGCGCGGGCAAGACCATGCTCGCGGAGCGGCTGCCCTCGCTCCTGCCCCCGCTCGACCGGCAGGAGTCGCTGGAGGTCACGGCGGTGCACTCGGTGGCCGGCCTGCTGCCCCCGGGCAAGCCCCTGATCGACACCGCCCCCTACTGCGCCCCGCACCACTCGGCCACGATGCAGGCGCTCGTCGGCGGCGGCCCCGGAATCGCCCGGCCCGGAGCGGTGTCCCTCGCGCACCGGGGTGTGCTCTTTTTGGACGAGACCCCCGAGTTCGGCGGCCGCGCCCTGGACGCCCTGCGCCAGCCGCTGGAGGCCGGGCACGTGGTCATCGCGCGCAGTTCCGGCGTGGTGCGCTTCCCGGCGAGGTTCCTGATGGTGCTGGCAGCCAACCCCTGCCCCTGCGGCCGCTTCTCGCCGAAGGAGGCCCTGTGCGAGTGTCCGCCCTCGTTGATCCGCCGCTACCAGGCCCGGCTGTCCGGCCCGCTGCTCGACCGGGTCGACCTGCGGGTCGAGGCCGAGCGCGTCACACGCGCCGAACTGACCGCCGACGGAGCCCGCGGCGAATCCACCGCCACGGTCGCCGACCGGGTGCGCGCGGCCCGCGAACGCGCCGCCGCGCGGCTCACCGGCACCCCGTGGCGCACCAACGGCGACATCCCCGGACGGGAGCTGCGCCGCCGCTGGCACGCGGCGCCCGGCGCGATGGAGGACGCCGAGCGGAGCCTGGAGCGCGGTGTGCTCAGCGCCCGCGGGCTCGACCGGGTGCTGCGGGTCGCCTGGACCGTCGCCGACCTGGTCGGCCACGACCGGCCCGACGCCACGGACGTCGCCCTCGCGCTGCAACTGCGCACCGGCGTCCCCCGTGGCGTGCCCATGGCCATCGGAGCGCTGACATGAGCCGCGCCGACGAGCCCGCGGGCGGGCGGCCCGGCCGCGAACCGGCCGACGGCCGCGGTGACGAGTTCCTCGCCCGGATCTTCCTCACCCGTGTCCTCGAACCCGGCGACGAGACCGGTGGGCGGTGGGTGCGGGAACTGGGCGCGCGGGAGGTGGTGTCACGGCTGCGGGACGGAGCCGAGCCGCTGCCGGGGGTGAGCGGCCGGCGGTGGGCCGGACTGCTGGCGCGGGCCGAGCGTGCCGAACCGGGCCGGGATCTCGCCGTCGCGCGGGACGCCGGGACGCGGTTCGTGTGTCCCGGGACGGCCGAGTGGCCCCGGCAACTCGACGACCTGGGGGACGGCCGGCCCCTCGGGCTGTGGGTGCGCGGACCCGCCGACCTGCGGATGTGGGCGCTGCGCTCGGTCGCCGTCGTCGGTGCCCGCGCCTGCACCGAGTACGGCGCCCACATGGCCGCCACCCTCTCCGCCGAACTCGCCGAACGCGGCTGGGTCGTGGTCTCCGGCGGCGCCTACGGGGTCGACGGCGCCGCCCACCGCGGTGCGCTCGGCTCGGGCGGCGCCACCGTCGCCGTACTCGCCTGCGGAGTCGACCGGCCCTACCCGCGCGGACACACCGGACTGATCACCAGGATCGCGGAACAGGGACTGGTGGTCGGCGAGCTGCCGCCCGGTGATCACCCGACGCCGAGCAGATTCATCCTCCGCAACCGGGTCATCGCCGCGCTCACCCGGGGCACCGTGGTCGTCGAGGCCGCCCACCGCAGCGGCTCCCTGGTGACCGCCAGGGCGGCCCGGCGCCTGGGACGCCACACGATGGGGGTACCCGGGCCGGCCACCAGCGGGCGCTCCGCCGGGGTGCACGAACTGCTGCGGCAGGAGGCGGTACTGGTCACCGACGCCGCGGAGGTCATCGAACTGGTCGGAGACATGGGCGAACTGGCCCCGGACCGGCACGGCCCGGTACTGCCCCGCGACCTGCTGGATCCGGCCACCCGCCAGGTCCTCGACGCGCTGCCGGCGCGGGTGGCGGCCGACGTGGAGGGGATCGCGCGCGGTGCGCGCACCACCCGCGACGACGCGATCGCGAGACTGTACGAACTGCGAGCACTTGGATACGTCGAACGACACGGCGACGACTGGAAGTTGACACGCCAGGCGGTGATCCCGGTCGGGGACGGCTCCGATGATCACTGACGGAGTGTGTTCGGCCGTCCGGGGGAACGTCCACGCCCCTTGGAAAATACGTCAGTTGGGACACCCGGGTGAACACGCAGAGCGACGAGCGCGACCCGGCGGGGCCGGGGTCGGGGAACCTCCACGCGCGCCCCGACCTCACTTCTTCGCGCACCGCGACCCCGCAGTCACGCTACGCTCACAAGCGTCCCGATACGGAAAGACAGCACGGGAGGACACCACGGCAGGCGATCCGGGCAGGCGCAGACGGGCGGCTCGGTATCGGACGGACAGCTCACGCAGGCGGCAACGGTCCGCTGCAGAACGGCACAAGGCGACGAATGCCCCAGCACACCTCCGGGTCCGACCGGGCGGCGATCCCCCCAGCCGCCCGTGACGGTGGCAGCGTGCGGCCGCCCGCTCCCTCGACGCTCGACGAGCTGTGGCGGTCGTACAAGGCGACGGGGGACGAGCGACTGCGGGAACAGCTGATCCTGCACTACTCGCCGTTGGTGAAGTACGTCGCGGGCCGGGTCAGCGTGGGGCTGCCGCCCAATGTGGACCAGGCGGACTTCGTCTCCTCCGGGGTGTTCGGGCTGATCGACGCGATCGAGAAGTTCGACGTCGACCGGGAGATCAAGTTCGAGACCTACGCGATCACCCGCATCAGGGGCGCGATGATCGACGAACTGCGGGCCCTGGACTGGATTCCGCGCTCGGTACGGCAGAAGGCGCGCAACGTCGAGCGTGCGTACGCGACGCTGGAGGCCCGGCTCAGGCGCACGCCGACGGAGAGCGAGGTCGCCGGCGAGATGGGTATCGCCGTGGAGGAGCTGCACGCGGTTTTCAGCCAGCTGTCCCTCGCGAACGTCGTCGCCCTGGAAGAGTTGCTGCACGCCGGAGGCGACAGCGGCGACCGGCTCAGCCTGATGGACACCCTGGAGGACACCGCCGCCGACAACCCGGTGGAGGTGGCCGAGGGCCGGGAACTGCGACGGTTCCTCGCACGGGCGATCAACACGCTCCCGGAGCGGGAGAAGACCGTGGTCACGCTGTACTACTACGAAGGGCTCACCCTGGCGGAGATCGGCCATGTGCTGGGGGTCACGGAGAGCAGGGTCAGCCAGATCCACACCAAGTCCGTACTCCAGCTGAGGGCGAAACTGGCGAGCTTCGGCGGCTGAGCCGGCGGCTCGGCAGGCTGCGGGTGCACCCGCCCCACCTGCGGTTTCGGCCCGAGGACTCCCCCCTCGCGCGGGGCGTCCGTAAAGTGGTGGGCGTGCCAAGGATTCGAGCGGCCTCCGTGGCCGAGCACCGGTCGATGCAGCGAGCCGCCCTGCTGGACGCGGCACGCTCCCTGCTGTCCGAAGGCGGTACGGAGGGGCTGACCTTCCCCGCCCTCGCCGAGCGCACCGGCCTGGCGCGCTCGTCCGTGTACGAGTACTTCCGCTCCCGCGCGGCCGTCGTCGAGGAGCTGTGCGAGGTCGACTTCCCGGTCTGGGCGGCCGAGGTCGAGTTCGCGATGGCCGCGGCCGACGGCGCCGAGGCCAAGGTCGAGGCGTACGTCCGCAAGCAGCTGGAACTGGTCGGGGACCGGCGTCACCGTGCCGTGGTGGCCATCTCCGCGAGCGAACTCGACGCGGGGGCCCGGGAGAAGATCCGCGCGGCGCACGGCGGACTCGTCGCGATGATCGTCGAGGCGCTGGGCGAACTGGGCCACGAACAACCCCGGCTCGCGGCGATGCTGCTCCAGGGCGTGGTCGACGCCGCCGTGCGCCGGATCGAACTGGGAGCCGCGGAGAGTCCGGAGACGATCACGGAGGCGGCGGTCGCCATGACCCTCCGGGGCGTCCGGCCCTGACTCCTCCGGCCCTGACCCCGCTCCTTCGGTGTCCCGGTCACTTTGGCAGCGGTACGCCGAGGACCGGGAGGAGTCTTGAGGGGCCGCCGAGCAGGTGGGGCGGGAGCAGGGCGAGCGGGTTGAGGTAGACGTCCGCCCTCAGCAGGCCCCAGTGCAGGCAGGGGGCCGTGCAGTGGGAGCCCGTGGCCGCCACCGTGCCGATCACCTCGCCCGGCGCCACCTCGGTCCCTTTCTCCACCGACGGCAGGACCGGCTCGTAGGTCGTACGCAGAGGTGGAGCGCCCGTGCCGGACAGCTCCACCGAGACGACGCCCCGGCCGGCCACCCGGCCGGCGTAGGAGACCCGGCCCGCCGCCACCGCCCGTACCGGTGTCCCCGGCGCCGCCGCCAGGTCCACACCGCGGTGTCCGCGCCCGTACCTGGTCTCCGGCGGTTCCCAGCCGCGCAGCACCCGTGGGCGTACCCCCACGGGCCAGGCCCGCCCGACGGCCGGAACCCCGGACCCGGGGACCTCCGCCCCGGCACCGGAACCGGAACCGGTATCGGCGGTATCGGCGGCATCGGCAACCGGCGGAGCCGTGTCACTCGTCCGAGCCACGGGCAACGGCAGCGAAGGGGGCGGTGGTGACAGCAGCACCGCCGGCGTCAGGACCAGCAGGACGGCCATGCGCGCACACGACCTCGGAAATCGGCTCACTCGCATGCGGGGAGCCTCTCCGAGATCCGTGATCACTGCCGGGACCTGTGGACCACCGGCCGGTTGTGGACAACGACGTCACCCGGTGCCCCGCGGGTCCCGTACACTTCTGGGTGGCGATCCGGGTCACCGGGTCGACTTCGCACGCCCCGACATCAGGTCCGGTCATGACCGCACGGTCGCGACCGCTCCCGGTGTCAGCGCCCCTCGGTCCTCTGTGGCAACGGCGCGTCGTGGGCGTCAGGCGCGGGAACCGCCGGCTCCCGCGGCACAACCGAGAAACCCAAGGAGATACGGCCATGGCCGTCGTCACGATGCGGGAGCTGCTGGAGAGCGGCGTCCACTTCGGTCACCAGACCCGCCGTTGGAACCCGAAGATGAAGCGCTTCATCTTCACCGAGCGCAACGGCATCTACATCATCGACCTGCTCCAGTCGCTGTCGTACATCGACCGCGCCTACGAGTTCGTCAAGGAGACCGTCGCCCACGGCGGCACGGTCATGTTCGTCGGTACGAAGAAGCAGGCGCAGGAGGCCATCGCCGAGCAGGCCACCCGCGTCGGCATGCCCTACGTCAACCAGCGCTGGCTGGGCGGCATGCTCACCAACTTCTCGACCGTCTACAAGCGTCTGCAGCGCCTCAAGGAGCTCGAGCAGATCGACTTCGAGGACGTGGCCGCCTCCGGCCTCACCAAGAAGGAGCTGCTGGTCCTCTCCCGCGAGAAGGCCAAGCTGGAGAAGACCCTCGGCGGTATCCGCGAGATGCAGAAGGTGCCCAGCGCCGTCTGGATCGTGGACACCAAGAAGGAGCACATCGCGGTCGGCGAGGCCCGGAAGCTCAACATCCCGGTCGTCGCCATCCTCGACACCAACTGCGACCCCGACGAGGTCGACTACAAGATCCCGGGCAACGACGACGCGATCCGCTCGGTCACCCTGCTCACCCGCGTGATCGCCGACGCGGTCGCCGAGGGCCTCATCTCCCGCTCCGGTGTCGCCACCGAGGGCAAGGGCGAGAAGGCCGCCGGCGAGCCCCTCGCCGAGTGGGAGCGCGACCTGCTCGAGGGCGAGAAGAAGGCCGACGAGACCCCGGCCGCCGCCGAGGCCGAGAAGCCGGCCGAGGCTGCTGAGGCCCCGGCCGCTGAGGCTCCCGCCGCCGAGGCCCCGGCCGCCGAGGCCCCCGCGGCCGACGCCGCCCCGGCCGCCGAGGCCGACCAGGCCTGACCGGCCCGTCCGTGCGGATACGGCGGGAGCGGGCCACATGAAGTCCGCTCCCGCCGTTCACCCGTAGGTCAGCGGTGAGTCCGCGATCTGCGTCTACACGTGGATCGCGGACCCGCGGATCTCCGAACCTCCAGACTTCGAGAAAGACTCACAGACTCATGGCGAACTACACCGCCGCCGACGTCAAGAAGCTCCGGGAGCTCACCGGCGCCGGCATGATGGACTGCAAGAAGGCGCTGGACGAGGCCGAGGGCAACGTCGAGAAGGCCGTCGAGGCGCTCCGTATCAAGGGCCAGAAGGGTGTCGCCAAGCGCGAGGGCCGCTCCGCCGAGAACGGCGCCGTGGTCTCGATCATCGCCGACGACAACTCCTCCGGCGTCCTCGTCGAGCTGAAGTGCGAGACGGACTTCGTCGCCAAGGGCGAGAAGTTCCAGGGCGTGGCCACCGCCATCGCCGAGCACGTCTCCAAGACCTCCCCGGCCGACATCGAGGCCCTGCTCGCCTCCGAGATCGAGGCCGGCAAGACCGTCCAGGCGTTCGTGGACGAGGCCAACGCCAACCTGGGCGAGAAGATCGTCCTGGACCGCTTCGCCCAGTTCACCGACGGCTACGTGGCGGCGTACATGCACCGCACGATGCCCGACCTGCCCCCGCAGATCGGTGTCCTCGTCGAGCTCGACAAGCCGAGTGCCGAGGTCGCCAAGGGCGTCGCCCAGCACATCGCCGCGTTCGCGCCGCAGTACCTCTCCAAGGAGGACGTGCCGGCCGAGGTCATCGAGACCGAGCGCCGCGTCGCCGAGGAGACCACCCGCGCCGAGGGCAAGCCCGAGGCCGCCCTGCCGAAGATCGTCGAGGGTCGCCTCAACGGCTTCTTCAAGGAGGCCACGCTGCTCGGCCAGCCCTACGCGCTGGACAACAAGAAGTCCGTCCAGCAGGTCCTGGACGAGGCCGGTGTCACCCTGAAGCGCTTCACGCGCATCAAGGTCGGCATCTGAGTCCGTACCGCGACGGGCGCGCGACCCCGATAGGGTCGTCAGCAGTCGTTCGGACACGCCGTCACGCACGGGCGCGTGCCGGGTGACAGCAGATCTGACGAGGAGGCCATTGCCGCATGGGATGCGAAGCACACCCCACCGGCAGTGGCCTCCTTCGTATGTGCAACAGGTGAAAGAGGCGGGATCCCCATGACCACCAAGGCCGAGAAGAGCGACGACGGCAAAGTACGCGGCCGGTTTCTGCTGAAGCTGTCCGGAGAGGCATTCTCCGGTGGCGGCGGCCTTGGCGTCGATCCCGACGTGGTGCACGCCGTGGCACGCGAGATCGCGGCGGTCGTCCGTGACGGCGCGCAGATCGCCGCCGTCATCGGCGGCGGCAACTTCTTCCGCGGCGCGGAACTGCAGCAGCGCGGCATGGACCGGGCCCGCTCCGACTACATGGGCATGCTGGGCACCGTGATGAACTGCCTGGCGCTCCAGGACTTCCTGGAGAAGGAGGGCGTGGACTGCAGGGTGCAGACCGCCATCACCATGGGCCAGGTCGCGGAGCCCTACATCCCCCTGCGAGCCGTACGGCACCTGGAGAAGGGCCGCGTGGTCATCTTCGGCGCCGGTATGGGCATGCCGTACTTCTCCACCGACACCACCGCCGCCCAGCGCGCCCTGGAGATCGACGCCGAGGCGCTGCTGATGGGCAAGAACGGCGTGGACGGGGTCTACGACTCCGACCCGAAGACCAACCCCGACGCGGTGAAGTTCGACCACCTCGGGTACGGGGAGGTCATCACGCGTGACCTGAAGGTCGCCGACGCCACGGCCGTCACCCTGTGCCGCGACAACAAGCTCCCGATCGTCGTCTTCGAGCTGCTGACGGAGGGCAATATCGCTCGCGCCGTCAAGGGTGAGAAGATCGGCACACTTGTGGGTGACCAGACGGACCGGAACTGACCGGACCAGAACCACCCGTCCGAGTCAGGACACTCCTGGGGACGGACGGGACGGGCCGGGCCGGGGGATGGACAATGTCCCGCCGGTCGGGAACCGTGCAGGAAGAAGACGCGACGCAGCCGGCCGCCGCCCCGCCAGGGAACCGCGGCCGGGCCTACTCAAGACACGCAGGAGCAAGTGGTGATCGAAGAGACCCTCCTCGAGGCCGAGGAGAAAATGGAGAAGGCCGTCGTGGTCGCCAAGGAGGACTTCGCCGCGATCCGCACCGGCCGTGCGCATCCGGCGATGTTCAACAAGATCGTGGCCGACTACTACGGCGCGCTGACGCCGATCAACCAGCTGGCCTCGTTCTCCGTGCCCGAGCCGCGCATGGCCGTGGTGACGCCGTTCGACAAGAGCGCCCTGCGCAACATCGAACAGGCCATCCGCGACTCCGACCTGGGCGTCAACCCGAGCAACGACGGCAATATCATCCGAGTGGTGTTCCCCGAGCTCACCGAGGAGCGCCGCCGCGAGTTCATCAAGGTCGCCAAGGCCAAGGCTGAGGACGCCAAGGTCTCCATCCGTGCCGTGCGCCGCAAGGCCAAGGACGGCATCGACAAGATGATCAAGGACGGCGAGGTCGGCGAGGACGAGGGCCGCCGTGCGGAGAAGGAGCTCGACGACACCACCGCGAAGTACGTCGCGCAGGTGGACGAGCTCCTGAAGCACAAGGAAGCGGAACTGCTCGAGGTCTGATGAACGACTCTTCCTGGGGGGCGCCGCCGCAGGCCGGGTACTGGGGGCCGCCCGAGCAGGGGCCCGTCCAGGGAGCTGTCCCGGCGGGTCCCACGTACGATGCGCACTACGCGCAGCAGACTCGCCCCATGCCCGTCGTGCCCGACCTGCCCGAACACGGCGCCGATCAGGACATGGACCGGGAGACCGCTCGGCTGAGCGGCCCTCTGTTCCCAGACGAGACGACGCGGGCACGCCCCCATCCGGGGGAGATGCCGCAGAATCCGGAGCCCATGCCCGACGCCCCGCAGCCGGCGCCCCCGCCGCAGAAGAAGAGCGCGGGACGCGACCTGGGTGCCGCGATAGGGGTCGGTGTCGGGCTCGGCGCGGTGATCGCCGTGTCGCTCTTCGTCGTCAAGGCGGTCTTCGTCGGCGTCGTCGCGGCCGCCGTCGTGGTGGGCCTGTGGGAGCTGACCAAGCGGCTGGAGGAACGCAAGGGGATCCGGGCGCCGCTCGTGCCGCTCGCGCTCGGCGGGGCCGCCATGGTCGTCGCCGGGTATGTCCGGGGCACCGAGGGCGCGTGGATCGCCATGACGTTCACCGCGCTGGCGGTACTGGTCTGGCGGATGACCGGGCCGCCCGAGAACTACCTCAGGGACGTCACGGCGGGGGTCTTCGCCGCGTTCTACGTGCCGTTCCTGGCGACCTTCGTCACGATGATGCTGGCCGCGGACGACGGGCACTGGCGGGTCCTGGTGTTCCTGCTGCTCACGGTCATCAGTGACACCGGTGCGTACGCCGTCGGCTGGCGCTTCGGCACGCACAAGCTCGCCCCGCGCATCAGTCCCGGCAAGACCCGCGAGGGCCTGCTGGGCGCGGTCGGGTTCGCGATGGCGGCGGGCGCGCTGTGCATGCAGTTCCTGATCGACGGCGGCACCTGGTGGCAGGGGCTGCTGCTCGGCCTCGCGGTCGCCGTCAGCGCCACCCTCGGCGACCTGGGCGAGTCCATGATCAAGCGGGACCTGGGCATCAAGGACATGGGCACCCTGCTCCCCGGCCACGGCGGCATCATGGACCGCTTGGACTCCCTGCTGCCCACGGCTCCGGTGGTGTGGCTGCTGCTGGTGATCTTCGTCGGCGGCTGACCCCACCGGTCCCGGACCTCCTCGAGCCCCCGCGTCCCGCCGGACGCGGGGGCTCGGCCCGTCGCAGGAGGGGCCCGGCCGCCCCGAGCACGTCCGCGGCCGTTCTTCCGCCCTGTCCGGCGCGTGCACCCGTGGGTAGGTTTCCGCCATGGCGCAGGAACGGCTGGGGGACGACGGCAGGTACCGGGGTGAACTGTCGTGCCGATGGTGCGACACCTTGATCGACCAGGGCGGTCGGCGCAAGCCGCGTCTGTACTGCCGGACGTCCCACTGCTGGAAGAGTTACGGCTCATGGGCCGCAGCTCTGGTCGGCGGGCTGTTCTGAGCGGTCCCGGGCGCCCTCGGACGGCTCGCGCGGTCACCCGATTGGATCTGCCACACTGGTACCGCCATGCCTAAGCCCGGAGAACTCACTTTTGTCGCGCCGCGCGGAGCCAAGAAGCCGCCGCGGCACCTTGCCGACCTCACGCCTGCCGAGCGCAAGGAGGCGGTCGCAGCGGCCGGTGAGAAGCCGTTTCGCGCCAAGCAGCTCTCGCAGCACTACTTCGCGCGGTACGCGCACGACCCGGAGCAGTGGACCGACATTCCCGCCGGTTCCCGCGCCAAGCTCCAGGAGGCGCTGCTTCCCGAGCTGATGACGGTCGTCCGGCATATGTCGACCGACCAGGGCACCACCCGCAAGACGCTGTGGAAGCTGTTCGACGGAACCCTCGTCGAGTCGGTGCTCATGCGGTATCCGGACCGGGTGACGATGTGCATCAGCTCGCAGGCGGGCTGCGGCATGAACTGTCCCTTCTGCGCGACCGGGCAGGCCGGGCTCGACCGCAACCTGTCCACCGCGGAGATCGTGCACCAGATCGTGGACGGCATGCGGGCGCTGCGGGACGGCGAGGTCCCCGGAGGGCCGGCCCGGCTGAGCAACATCGTCTTCATGGGGATGGGCGAGCCGCTCGCCAACTACAACCGGGTGGTGGGTTCGATCCGCCGCCTGACCGACCCGGAGCCCGACGGGCTCGGGTTGTCGCAGCGCGGGATCACCGTCTCGACCGTCGGGCTGGTGCCGGCGATCAACCGGTTCTCCGACGAGGGCTTCAAGTGCCGCCTCGCCATCTCCCTGCACGCGCCCGACGACGAACTGCGCGACACCCTCGTCCCCGTGAACACGCGGTGGAAGGTGCGCGAGGTCCTCGACGCCGGTTTCGAGTACGCGGCCAAGTCGGGGCGACGGCTGTCCATCGAGTACGCGCTGATCCGGGACATCAACGACCAGGCGTGGCGCGGCGACCGGCTCGGGCGGCTGCTGAAGGGCAGGCCCGTGCACGTCAACCTCATCCCGCTCAACCCGACGCCCGGCTCCCAGTGGACCGCCTCACGGCCCGAGGACGAGAAGGCGTTCATGGACGCGATCGCCGCGCACGGTGTGCCGGTGACGATCCGGGACACCCGTGGACAGGAGATCGACGGGGCCTGTGGCCAGCTCGCCGCGAGCGAGAGGTAGCCTGACCGGCGTAGAAGACGTTGCAAGGGCAACAACTTCATATCGGGTCAACACACGTTCATATTCCGACAGGGGAGCGCTACAGCGCTGAGAGTGCGGCATCGGCCGCAGACCCTCCGAACCTCGCCCAGGTCATTCTGGGTAGGGAGATCGGTCATCACTCGAGCTGTTGTGCCCTGCCCGGGGTACCCGTGAGGGGTCCCGGACAGGGCCGCGTCTCTTCCTGGTCACCCCCAGGAGGAATCCGGTGAGCATCACCAAGAAGGTCACGATCCTGGCCGTCGGGCTGGGCCTGGTCACCCTGTCCGCCTGCGGCTCGTCCGGCGGCGACGACCAGGGGTCCGGTGCCGACGGGTCCGGGACCGTGACTCTCGTCAGCCACAACTCGTGGGCCGCGTCGAAGGACGTCATCGCCGCCTTCGAGAAGAAGTCCGGCTACAAGGTCAAGATCCTGGAGGACGGCGACGCCGGATCGGCCGTGAACAAGGCCATCCTGACCAAGGACAACCCCCAGGGCGACGTCTTCTTCGGCGTCGACAACACCCTGCTGTCCCGCGCTCTCGACAACGGGCTGTTCCAGTCGTACGAGGCCAAGGACTCCGACCTGATCCTTCCCGAGTACCGCGTCGACGAGGACAAGCACCGGGTCACGCCGGTCGACACCGGCGACGTCTGCGTCAACTACGACAAGGAGTGGTTCAGCGAGCGCGACCTGACCCCGCCGAAGACCTTCGACGACCTGATCAAGCCCGAGTACGAGAACCTCCTCGTCGTCGAGAACGCCTCCACCTCCTCGCCCGGCCTCGGCTTCCTCCTCGGTACGGCCGCGAAGTACGGGGACGAAGGCTGGACGGACTACTGGAAGAAGCTCAAGGCCAACGGCGTGAAGGTGGTCGACGGCTGGGAGCAGGCCTACAACGAGGAGTTCTCCGGCTCGGCCGGCGGCAAGCAGGCCAAGGGCGACCGGCCGCTGGTGGTGTCCTACGCCTCCTCCCCGCCCGCCGAGGTGATCTACGCCGACCCGAAGCCGGCGACCGCTCCCACCGGTGTCGCCGACGGCACCTGCTTCCGGCAGGTCGAGTACGCGGGGCTGCTCAGCAACGCGAAGAACCCCGAGGGCGGCAAGGCACTGCTCGACTTCCTGCTCACCAAGGAGTTCCAGGACGACATGCCGCTCAACATGTTCGTCTACCCGGTGCGGGAGGGCGCCCAGGTGCCCGAGGAGTTCACGAAGTACGGGCCGCAGGCGAAGGACCCGGAGACGATGGACCCGGCGAGGATCGCCGACAACCGTGACCAGTGGGTCAAGTCGTGGACCTCGCTCGTACTGAAGTGAGCCGGACCGCCGCCGTGCGAGAGCGCGGGCAAAGGCGGCGGCGCGGGACCGCGGCGCGGCTCGGCCTGATGGCCGTGCCCGTCGCGTTCTTCGCCGTCTTCTTCGCCTACCCCGTCACCGCGATCGTCGCGCGCGGTCTGAAGGCCGACGGGGTCTGGCAGCTCGGGCGGATCGGGGACGTACTGGCGCAGTCCGACGTCCGGCAGGTGCTGTGGTTCACCACCTGGCAGGCGTTGGTCTCCACCGCCCTCACCCTGCTGATCGCCCTGCCCGGCGCGTATGTCCTCGCCCGCTTCGACTTCCCCGGCAGACGACTGCTGCGGGCGGTGGTCACCGTCCCCTTCGTGCTGCCGACGGTCGTCGTCGGTACGGCGTTCATGGCGCTCGTCGGGCGCGGTGGCCTCCTCGACGAGCTGTGGGGCGTCCGGCTGGACACCACCGTGTGGGCGATCCTGCTCGCGCACGTGTTCTTCAACTACGCCGTCGTCGTGCGGACCGTGGGCGGACTCTGGGGGCAGCTCGACCCGCGGCAGGAGGAGGCCGCGCGGATGCTCGGCGCCTCACGGTTCACGGCCTGGCGGACCGTCACCCTGCCCGCGCTCGCGCCCGCCGTGGCCGCCGCGGCGCTGATGGTCTTCCTGTTCACCTTCACCTCCTTCGGCGTGGTGCAGATCCTCGGCGGGCCCGCCTTCGCCACCCTCGAAGTGGAGATCTACCGGCAGACCTCGGAGATCTTCGACCTGTCCACCGCCGCCGTCCTGACGATGATCCAGTTCGTCGCGGTGGGCGCGATCCTCGCCCTGCACGCCTGGACCGTGCGGCGGCGGGAGACCGCGCTGCGCCTGGTGGACGCCTCCGTCACCGCACGCCGGCCGCGCGGGACCGGGCAGTGGGCGCTGCTCGCCGGGGTCGTCGCCACCGTCGCCCTCCTGCTGCTCCTGCCCCTCGCGGTGCTGGTGGAACGGTCCTTCGGCGACGTCGGGGCCGGCTACTACCGGGCGCTGACCCGGGACGACGGGGGAGTGTTCCTGGTCGCGCCGATCGAGGCGGTCGGCAACTCCCTGCAGTACGCGGCCGCGGCCACCGTCATCGCCGTGGTGATCGGCTCCCTGGCGTCCGTCGCGCTCACCCGGCGGGACGCGGGACGGCTGGTGCGCGGCTTCGACGCCCTGCTGATGCTGCCGCTCGGGGTGTCCGCCGTGACCGTCGGCTTCGGGTTCCTGATCGCTCTCGACGAGCCGCCACTGGACCTGAGATCCTCCTGGATCCTGGTGCCGCTCGCCCAGGCGCTGGTCGGTGTCCCGTTCGTCGTACGGACCATGCTGCCCGTGCTGCGGGCCGTGGACGTGCGGCTGCGGGAGGCGGCGGCGGTGCTCGGGGCGTCGCCGTGGCGGGCCTGGCGTGAGGTGGACCTGCCGATGGTGCGGCGGGCGATGCTCATCGCGGCCGGGTTCGCCTTCGCGGTGTCGCTGGGCGAGTTCGGCGCGACGGTGTTCATCGCGCGGCCGGACCACCCGACCCTGCCGGTGGCCGTGGCGCGGCTGCTCAGCCGGCCGGGGGACCTCAACTACGGCCAGGCGATGGCCCTGTCGACGATTCTGATGATCGTGTGCGCGGTGGCGCTGCTGGCGCTGGAGCGACTGCGGACCGACCGATCCGGGGAGTTCTAGATGCTGTTGAGCCTTGAGGCCGCCACCGTCCGGTTCGGCGGACGGGCGGTGCTGGACACCGTCGACCTGGGGGTCGCCGAGCACGAGATCGTGTGCGTGCTCGGGCCCAGCGGCAGCGGCAAGTCCACGCTGCTGCGGGCGGTGGCCGGGCTGCAGCCCCTCGACGCGGGGCGGATCTCGCTCGCCGGGCGCGACCAGGCGGACGTGCCCGCGCACCGGCGCGGGGTCGGGCTGATGTTCCAGGACCACCAGCTGTTCCCGCAGCGGGACGTGGGCGGCAACGTGGCCTTCGGGCTGCGGATGCGCGGCACGTCTCGGACCGAACAGGCTGACCGTGTACGGGAGTTGCTGAACCTCGTCGGACTCCCCGGGGCGGCCGGGCGGGCGGTGGCGGCGCTGTCCGGCGGAGAGCAGCAACGTGTCGCCCTGGCCCGCGCCCTGGCGCCCAGCCCGAGGCTGCTGATGCTCGACGAACCGCTCGGCCAGCTCGACCGGACGCTCAGGGAGCGGCTGGTCGTCGAACTGCGGGAGCTGTTCGGCAGGTTGGGCACCACCGTGCTCGCCGTGACGCACGACCAGGGCGAGGCGTTCGCGCTGGCCGACCGGGTCGTGGTGATGCGGGACGGACGAATCGCCCAGTCCGGTACGCCCCTTGAGGTGTGGCAGCGTCCGGCCGACGCGTTCGTGGCCCGCTTCCTGGGTTTCGAGAACGTGGTCGAGGCGACGGTCGGCGCGGACGTCGCGGTGACGCCGTGGGGCAAGGTCCCGGTGCCGGCGGACACCCCGCAGGGCACGCGGACACTGCTCGTCCGGCCCGCCGGGGTCCGGCTGGTCCCGGCCGAGACGGGCCTGCGCTGCACGGTGACCGCGCGTACCTTCCGGGGCACCCATGTCGCGGTCCGCCTCCAGCCCGGGCAAGCGCCCCGGCTGGAGGCCGCCTGCGCGCTCCGAGCGGCACCGGAGGTCGGGGACGAGGTCGGGGTGGAGTTCGACGCGGCCGAGGTCGTCGTACTGGACTGACCCGCGGCGGACGCGCGATGGCCCGCCCCCGGCGGGGACGGGCCACCCTGCTGTGCGTGAGGTGTCAGCTGTCGCTGCTCGTCCCGCGACGGCGCATGCCGAAGAAGACCGCACCGCCACCGACGGCGACCAGGACCACCGCGATACCGGCGATCAGACCGGTGTTGGAGTCCGCGCCGGTCTCGGCGAGGTTCGAGTCACCGACGGCGGGTGACGGAGCGTTGTCCGAGGTGTCCGCCGGGGCGGGGCTCTCGGGCTCCGACTCCGACGGAGTCGGCGTGCCGGGCTCCTCGGCCTCCTCGGCCGGGGTCGAGGTGGAGGCCGAGGTCTCCGGAGCAGGGGTCTTCGGAGCCGGGGTCCCCGGAGCCGGGGTCTCCTCCTCTCCCTTGCAGGCCGTGGCCGGGGTGGTCAGGTTCGGCTTGATGTCCTCGTCCACGTAGGGCGCGGCCTTGACGTGGATGCGGTACTCGGCGCTGGGCTTCCAGTCCTCCTCGAAGGTGATGGTGACGCCCTTGCGGGAGCCCCTGACCACCTGCTCGCCGACCTTCTTCTCGTCGGCGCCGTTGTTCTCCAGGAACACGGTGACGGTGGCGGGAACGCCGGCCGGGTCCACGTCGGTGACGGTGATGACACCGTTGTCACCGACGCACTTGGCCTCGGCCGAGAACTCGTTGATGTTGCAGGCGGCCGCGCTGCCTGCGAGACCGACGGTGAGCGCGGCCGACGCGGAGACGACACCGAGGGCGCGCACGGTACGTGCGACGGTACGGCGCGGGGCCGTACGACGTGATACGGGCAGAACTGCCACGTTTGTCCTTTGCGGGATACGTAAATGCGGGGGGTTGAGGGAGAGTTGACGGAAGATCAGCACTCCCGTGGGGCTCCCAGGTCTATAAGCGGCGCATAAGTAGTGTCAACGCGTATGCCGACAGCAGGACATGGCTTTGCCTTTTTATTGCCCGCCCGGGCGTTTCAACGTCTCCGAAGCCGCCTCGATCCGCTCCGGGGAGCCGGGGAGCCGGGGAGCCGGGGAGCCGGGGAGCCGGGGAGCCGGGGAGGAGGGGAGCATGAGCGGGGAGCGTCTCCACCCGCTCATGCCGGGCCGTGCCGTACGGGCCTCGCCTCAGCCCTCCACGACGGACGGGTCCATCCACACGATCTCCCAGGTGTGGCCGTCCGGGTCGTCGAAGGCACGGCCGTACATGAAGCCCTGGTCCTGGGTCTCGCCGCTGACCGAGCCGCCCGCCGCGACGGCCTTCTCGACCAGTTCGTCGACCTTCTCGCGGCTCTCGGAGCTCAGGGCCAGCAGCACCTCACTGGTCTTCGCGGAGTCGGCGATCTCCTTCTTCGTGAACTCCGCGTAGCGCTGCCTGGTGTGCAGCATCGCCACGATGGTGTCGCTGATCACGACGGAGGCGGTGTTCTCGTCGCTGAACTGCGCGTTGATCGAGTAGCCGAGCTCGGTGAAGAACTTCTTCGAGGCGTCGAGGTCGTCGACGGCCAGGTTCACGAAGATCATCTGCTGGTACACGTCGGGTCTCTCCCTGGGGGTGCCGGGTTCCGTGGTGTTCGACGGGTAGACCGGGGGCCGGCCCGGAACTCATCGCCCGGCGGGGATCCTCTTCGCCTTCTCCCGCCCCTCAGACGGACAGGGGCAGCGCCGACAACCCGGCCACGGTCACGGTCAGCGGCCCGAACAGGGCGAGGAGCGCGCCGGCCCTGAGGGCCGCGGCCCGGCGTGGGGCCGAGGCGGGAGCGCCCAGACGCAGCAGCGCGGCCGTGGTACCGGCGTGCGCGTGCTTGGCCTCGACGGCGGCCGTCAGCAGGGTCGCCACCGTGCACCCCGTCACCACCAGCACCCCGAGCAGGGTGAGCGGCCCTGCCGACAGGCCGTCGGCGTAGTGGTGCCGGCCCATGGCGTACGCGGCCGACAGCACGGCGCAGACCACGCCCAGCGGGCGGCCGATCCGGGTGGCCTCCGTCATGAGGACCCGACCGGCCAGCAGCCGCAGGGCGCCCGGGCGGACCGACTGCAGCAGACGGCCGCACAGATGGGTGAGACCGGGGCCGATCAAGGTGAGGCCGACGACGGTCAGCGCCAGACCGGCCAGGGCCCCGGGCCGGTCCCCGGGGGAGGCGGCGGCACCGCCACGGCTCGCGTAGGTCTCCACGGCCAGTCCCGCGGCCAGCGCGGCGATGCCCCAGGGCAGACCGGAAGGTGCCGAGCGGGCGCCGGTCGGGACGGCAGCCGGGACGGTGGCCGGCTCCCCGGCGGCCGGCGCGGGGCCGTCGCCCGCACCGTCCGGCCCGTGCACCGGCACCCGCGTCTCCTCCGGGACGGCCTCCGGTTCCTGTCGCCGCCCGCCGTCGGTAGGCCGTCGGCCGTGGGTCGCCGCCGCCAGGTGCCTGCCGAAGCGTCCGTACGCCCCGAACGTCTCCCGCTCCGCGGTACTCCGGTACGCCCCGAAGCGGCCGTACGCCCGCCCCGCAGGGGACGCGTTCGTGGCCTGCTCGCGTGGACGCAGCGCCCAGGCCACCGCCGCCGACGCGCTCACCGGCAGCAGCGCCAGCAGCGTCAGGGCCGCCGGGAGCGGCAGGGGCCTGCCCGTGGCCAGGGACTCGGTGGCGGCCCCGCCGAGGGGCGTCCCGGTGAGGTCGCCGCGCAGCTGGAGGAAGACGAGGAGGGCGACCACCGACCCCAGGGCGCAGGCCAGGGCCGTGGTCGTCGCGGAGACGGCCATCAGCCGCACGGGGCCGAGGCCGATCGCCGAGAGCCCGGGCCGGGGTCTGGTCGCCGGGTCGGTCCGGGCCACCGCGACGGCGAGGTACACCGTGGCCGCCAGCGGGGCCGCGCACCAGGCCAGCCGGAGCAGTGAGACGGACGGAGTGTCCGGGTGGCCGATCGCGTGGGCGAGAGCGCACAGGAGCAGAAAGCCCGTGCCCGCGGAGGCGGCTGCGACCAGAAGGCGGCGCAGCTGGACGGCGGAACGGGCGCCTCGGGTCAGACGGAGAGCGAGCACGTGGCCCGGCCCTCCGTCTCGACGGTCTCGGAGACCGGAGGCAGATGTACGGTGCGCACCTGGCGCCCGTCGAGCAGCGAGACGGTGCGGTCGGCGAGGGCCGCGATGTCCGCGTCGGAGGTCGCGAGGAGCACCGTGATGCCGTGCGAACGGGCCGCCGTGGTGAGCGTGCGCAGGACGTGCCGGCGGTCGGTGCGGTGCAGCGGCGCGGTCGGCTCGTCGGCGAACAGCACCGAGGGGGCCGGGGCGAGGGCGCGGGCGATGCAGACCCGCTGGCGCTCCGCGTGCACCAGGTCCGCGGGGCGCTTGCGGGCCTTGTCCCCGATGTCGAGGCGCTTCAGCCACTCCATGGCCGTCGACTTGGCCCGGCGCCGGGCGGTGCCGCGCAGCATCAGGGGGAGGGCGGTGTTCTCCCAGACGTTCAGCTCGGGGACGAGCACCGGTGCAGGATCGATCCAGCCGAAGCGTTCCCGGCGCAGCCGCTCGCGGGCGGCGGGGTTCATCGTGTGCACGGGCGCGCTGTTGAACCAGACCTCGCCGCTGCGCACGGGCACCAGTCCGGAGAGACACCGCAGCAGGGTCGTTTTTCCGCTGCCGCGCGGGCCCCCGACGGCGAGGATCTCGCCCTCCCCGACGCCGAGCGAGACCCCGCTCAGACCGGGAGAACCGTCCTTGTGCCGGAAGTGCAGGGCGCGTGCCCAGAGTACGTCGTTGTCCGGTGGGGCCACCATGGCGTACACCTCGGTTCGGATCAGAAATGCCGTGCGAGATCTGTGAAATCCCCCATGCGGGGGAACGAAGGCAAGGCCGATCGGTCACTGGGCACGCTAGGCAGGGCGCGGCGGGAGGCCCGACAGCACGCGGCCCCGGACCGCCGTTTCTCACTCGAACGGGCGGCACCGGGGCCGTAATTGATCATTCCAGCCGAAGATCACAGCGGCGGATCACAGCGGCGGATCACAGCGGCGGATCACGGTGGCGGATCACAGCAGTGGGTCACAGCTTCGTCCATGCCTCCGACAGCGTGGCGCGCAGGATCTGCTCGATCTCGTCGAAGGTCTCCTGGTCGGAGATCAGCGGCGGGGCGAGCTGGACGACCGGGTCGCCGCGGTCGTCGGCACGGCAGTACAGGCCGTTCTCGTACAGCTTCTTGGACAGGAAGCCGTACAGGACGCGCTCGGTCTCCTCGTCGTCGAAGCTCTCCTTGGTGTGCTTGTCCTTGACCAGTTCGATGCCGTAGAAGAAGCCGTTGCCGCGGACGTCGCCGACGATCGGCAGGTCGTACAGCTTCTCCAGCGTCGAGCGGAAGGCGCCTTCGTTGTCCAGGACGTGCTGGTTGAGGCCCTCGCGCGCGAACAGGTCGAGGTTGGCCACGGCCACCGCGGCCGAGACGGGGTGGCCGCCGAAGGTGTAGCCGTGCAGGAAGACGTTGTCGCCCCGGTAGAACGGCTCGGCGAGGCGGTCCGAGATGATGCACGCGCCGATGGGCGAGTAGCCCGAGGTCATGCCCTTGGCGCAGGTGATCATGTCCGGGACGTAGCCGAACTTGTCGCAGGCGAAGGTCGTGCCCAGACGGCCGAAGGCGCAGATGACCTCGTCGGAGACGAGGAGCACGTCGTACTGGTCGCAGATCTCCCGGACCCGCTGGAAGTAGCCGGGCGGCGGCGGGAAGCAGCCGCCCGCGTTCTGCACCGGCTCCAGGAAGACCGCGGCGACCGTGTCCGGGCCCTCGAAGAGGATCTGCTGCTCGATCTGGTCGGCGGCCCAGCGGCCGAACGCCTCCGGGTCGTCGCCGTGGAGCGGAGCCCGGTAGAAGTTGGTGTTCGGCACCTTGTGCGCGCCCGGCACCAGCGGCTCGAACGGGGCCTTGAGGGCCGGCAGTCCGGTGATCGACAGGGCCCCCTGCGGGGTGCCGTGGTAGGCCACCGCGCGGGAGATGACCTTGTACTTGGTCGGCTTGCCGGTCAGCTTGAAGTACTGCTTGGCGAGCTTCCAGGCGGTCTCCACCGCCTCACCGCCGCCCGTGGTGAAGAAGACCTTGTTCAGGTCGCCCGGGGCCTCGTCGGCGAGCCGCTCGGCCAGCTCCACGGCCTTGGGATGGGCGTAGGACCAGACGGGGAAGAAGGACAGTTCCTGCGCCTGCTTGAAGGCGGCCTCGGCGAGTTCGACGCGGCCGTGTCCCGCCTGGACCACGAACAGGCCGGCGAGACCGTCGAGGTACCGCTTGCCCTTGTCGTCGTAGATGTGGGTGCCCTCGCCGCGGACGATGGTGGGGACGGGGGAGTTCTCGTACGAGGACATGCGGGTGAAGTGCATCCACAGGTGGTCGTACGCGGACCTGCTGAGGTCGCTGGGTTCCTTGGGGCTGTCGGTGCTCACGATCATCGGGTTCCCCACATGTAGGTCTGCTTCTTGAGCTTGAGGTAGACGAAACTCTCGGTGGAGCGCACCCCGGGCACGGCCCTGATGCGTCGGTTGATGACTTCCAGAAGGTGGTCGTCGTCTTCGCAGACGATCTCGACCATGAGGTCGAAGGAGCCCGCGGTCATCACCACGTACTCGCACTCGTCCATGGCGCTCAGCGCGTCGGCGACGGACTCCACGTCCCCCTCGACGTTGACGCCGACCATCGCCTGCCGGCGGAAGCCCACGGTGAGCGGGTCCGTGACGGCGACGATCTGCATCACGCCGTGGTCGAGCAGTTTCTGGACGCGCTGGCGCACGGCCGCCTCCGACAGACCGACGGCCTTGCCGATCGCGGCGTACGGCCGCCGGCCGTCCTCCTGGAGCTGCTCGATGATGGCGAGGGAGACGGCGTCCAGGTGGGGACCGCCGCCGTTCTTGGACTCGCGGGAGTCCCTCGGTTCTGCGCTTCGACTGGCCACATGGTCACTGTGCACGACGTCTCGACCGTTTCGCAAGGCGCATTCGATGAAATCCGTTGTCTCAGGGGTTTCAGTTTGCGGATTTCGCAGGTGCGGGACGGGTGGGGGTGTTGAAAACGTCAGCGGTCCGTCTAGGGTGGGTGTCTCAGAGGTTGGACACCTCGGACACCCACGAGGAGCACCAGGAGGGCCTGCAGTGAGCACCGAGCTGCGTCGTCTGCGCAACTACATCGGCGGTGAATTCCGCGACGCCGCCGACGGACGGACCACCGAGGTGGTCAACCCCGTGACCGGTGAGGCGTACGCGACCGCGCCGCTGTCCGGGCAGGCGGATGTGGACGCCGCGATGGCGGCCGCCGCCGAGGCCTTTCCCGGCTGGCGCGACACCACGCCGGCCGAGCGGCAGAAGGCCCTGCTGAAGGTCGCGGACGCCTTCGAGGAGCGCGCCGAGGAACTGATCGCGGCCGAGGTGGAGAACACGGGCAAGCCCATCGGGCTGACCCGCACCGAGGAGATCCCGCCGATGGTCGACCAGATCCGCTTCTTCGCGGGTGCGGCACGGATGCTGGAGGGCCGCTCGGCCGGCGAGTACATGGAGGGCCTGACCTCCATCGTGCGCCGCGAACCGGTCGGCGTCTGTGCCCAGGTCGCCCCGTGGAACTACCCGATGATGATGGCCGTGTGGAAGTTCGCCCCGGCGATCGCGGCGGGCAACACGGTCGTTCTGAAGCCGTCCGACACCACGCCGGCCTCCACCGTCCTGCTCGCCGAGATCCTCGGCTCGGTCCTGCCCAAGGGCGTCTTCAACGTCATCTGCGGCGACCGCGACACCGGCCGCATGATGGTCGAGCACGAGACCCCGGCGATGGCGTCCATCACCGGTTCGGTGCGCGCGGGCATGCAGGTCGCCGAGGCCGCTTCCAAGGACCTCAAGCGCGTCCACCTGGAGCTGGGCGGCAAGGCTCCGGTGGTGGTCTTCGAGGACACCGACATCGCCAAGGCCGTCGAGGACATCTCCGTCGCGGGCTTCTTCAACGCCGGCCAGGACTGCACGGCCGCCACCCGCGTCCTCGTCCACGAGTCGATCCACGACGAGTTCGTCTCCGCGCTCGCCAAGGCGGCGGCCGACACCAAGACCGGCATGCCGGACGACGAGGACGTGCTGTTCGGCCCGCTCAACAACCCCAACCAGCTCAAGCAGGTCGAGGGCTTCATCGAGCGGCTGCCCGCGCACGCGCGCGTGGAGGCCGGCGGCAAGCGCGTCGGGGAGCAGGGCTTCTTCTACGCGCCGACCGTCGTCTCGGGCCTGAAGCAGGACGACGAGATCATCCAGAGGGAGGTCTTCGGCCCGGTCATCACCGTCCAGACCTTCGCCGACGAGGACCAGGCCGTCGAGTACGCCAACGGCGTCGAGTACGCGCTGGCCTCCTCGGTGTGGACCAAGGACCACTCCCGCGCGATGCGCATGTCCAAGAAGCTCGACTTCGGCTGTGTGTGGATCAACACCCACATCCCGCTGGTCGCGGAGATGCCGCACGGCGGCTTCAAGAAGTCGGGCTACGGCAAGGACCTGTCGGGGTACGGCTTCGAGGACTACACGCGCATCAAGCACGTGATGACGTCGCTGGACGCGTAGCGCTCCGCTGGGGAGAGCCGGAGGAACTACCTCCTGGGCGCCGTTCGGGCCTGCCGTCCGGAGTGCGCGGGCCGTCCGTGGCTGGTCGCGCAGTTCCCCGCGCCCCTTTGGGGCGGGGGAACTGTCACGGCTGGGCGTTCACGGCCGTGGGTGGCCCGTCCCGCCGTCCCGCAGGGCGCGCAGGACGTCGACGCGGTTGGTCGTGATCGAGTCGGCGCCCATCGCCAGCAGGCGGCGCATGGAGCGGCGGGTGTCCGGGGTCCACACGGACAGCAGATAGCCGTCGCGGTGGACGCGGTCGGCCAGGGCCCGGTCGACCAGGCTGAAGCGGTAGTTCAGCCAGCGCGGGCGGATCGCCTCCAGGAGGCCGGCGCGCGGCGGGGCCAGCGTCGTGCGGGTGAGGGCGATCTCGGCGGACGGGTCCGCCGCGCGCACGGCGAGCATGGTGGCGGCGCCCGCGCAGTAGTACACGCGGTCCCGGGCCCCGTGCTCCCGTACGACGTCCACGATCCGGCGCACCGCCCGCGGGTGCGGGGCGCCCGGCAGGTCCAGCAGGAGCCTGCTGCCCTCGGTCGCCGACAGCGCGTCCGACAGGGCCGGCACGCCGCCGTCGGTCAGGCCGCGCACCTCCTCCCAGGACAGCGACCGCAGCGGGCGGTCGTGCTCCCAGAGCCGCTTCAGCGTCTCGTCGTGCAGCAGGACCGGCACGCCGTCCCGGGTGAGGCGTACGTCGAACTCGACCGCGTCCGCGCCCCGGTGGAGCGCGGAACGCAGCGAGGCGAGCGTGTTCTCGCGGACGCGGTAGGGGTCGCCGCGGTGGGCCACGGCGGTCACGTTGTGCATGGCGGCCCTTCGCAAGGTCGGTTCGTCATGGGGTGGCCGGTTCGCCGGGGCGGTCAGCGGGCGAGCCAGGACGTGGTGTAGGAGTCGATCTCGGCGGCCAGCCCCGCCTTGGCGGGCCGGTCCAGGAAGGACGCCTCCACCGCGTTCTTCGCCAGCTCGGCCAGGCCCCGTTCGTCGAGGTCCAGCAGTCGCGCGGCGATCAGGTACTCGTGGTTGAGGTCGGTGCCGAACATCGGCGGGTCGTCGGAGTTGACGGTCACCAGGACACCGGCCCGGACGAACTCCTTGATGGGGTGTTCGTCGAGGGTGGTGACCGCGCGGGTGGCGATGTTGGAGGTGGGGCACACCTCCAGCGCGATGCGCCGCTCGGCGAGGTGCGCGAGCAGCTCGGGGTCCCGGGCGGCGCTGGTGCCGTGCCCGATCCGCTCGGCGCGCAGGTCGCGCAGGGCGTCCCACACCGTTTCCGGGCCGGTGGTCTCACCGGCGTGCGGCACCGAGCGCAGGCCCGCGGCGATGGCGCGGTCGAAGTACGGCTTGAACTGCGGCCGGGGCACCCCGATCTCGGGCCCGCCCAGGCCGAAGGAGACCAGGCCCTCCGGGCGCAGCCGGTCGTCGGTGGCGAGCCGCGTCGTCTCCTCGGCGGACTCCAGACCCGCCTCGCCGGGAATGTCGAAGCACCAGCGCAGCACCGTCCCGAACTCGGCCTCGGCCGCCTTGCGGGCGTCCTCGATCGCGTCCATGAAGGCACGCTCGTCGATCCCGCGGCGGGTCGACGAGAACGGGGTGACGGTCAGCTCGGCGTACCGCACCTGCTGCCGGGCCAGCTCACGTGCCACCTCGAAGGTGAGCAGCCGGACGTCCTCGGGTGTGCGGATCAGGTCGACGACGGACAGGTACACGTCGATGAAGTGGGCGAAGTCCGTGAAGGTGAAGTAGTCGGCGAGCGCCTCGGGGTCGGTGGGGACCCTGGAGTCGGGGTGGCGGGCGGCCAGCTCCGAGACGATGCGGGGGGAGGCGGAGCCGACGTGGTGCACGTGCAGTTCGGCCTTGGGCAGTCCGGCGATGAAGGCACGCGGGTCATGGCGCGGTGTTCCGGTGGCCGTGACGAGGTGGTCGGTCATTGTTCCTCCCCCAAGCGGCGTCCTCGGCCGGTGTGCGGCGGGACGCGGGTGATCGGCTGATCGGTGGATCGGGGATCATCGTAGGACGGGTGCGCCCGACGGGGCGCCGGGGCCGTAACATGGCGGGACGTTCGACGGAGGGGGTCCAGCGCATGTCCGACGACGCGCAGGCGCCGGAGGCGCGGGGGAGTACGACGGGCGGTACACCGCCCCGCAGCCCGCAAGACCATGACGA
Source organism: Streptomyces sp. TE5632 (assembly GCF_054061295.1). Lineage (NCBI taxonomy): Bacteria > Bacillati > Actinomycetota > Actinomycetes > Kitasatosporales > Streptomycetaceae > Streptomyces > Streptomyces sp. TE5632. Next base: position 4,196,967 of record NZ_JBSSEA010000003.1, read on the forward strand.
CGTGTGGGCCGCGCCGGCCGACAGCGGGGCCGCTCGGGCGCAGCCGCCCCAGGCCCCGCCGCGGGACGTGGCGCCCCCGGTGACGCAGATCGATCTGGGCGGGCAGGTCACACCCGGCCCGCCGGACTCCACCGGAGCCGTCGACCCGTGGGCGCTCCCGGAGTTCGACCCGCCGGCCTCCGGCGCGGGTCCGGCCGCTGCCTCGGCCCCCGGCGCACCATCCGTGCACGAGCAGCAGACGATGGCGTCCTTCCCCGCGATGGACGCCCCCGCCCCGCCGCCCGCCCAGCCCTGGGCCGGCCCCGCCACCCCACAGGCACCGATACCGCCCGTCGGCCCCGGCGCGGCGGCCCCCAACCCCTTCGCGCCCCCGGTCGCCGACCCGCTCCCGCCACCGCCCGTCGCCCCCGACGGCCCCGGCCAGGTTCCGTACGGCTACCCGGGCCCCCAGAGCGGTTACGGCTACCCGGCCCCGCAGCCGCCCGGTTACGGCGGCGCACCCGGTTATGGCGGCGCGCCCGCCCCGGGCTACCACGGCTGGACCGGCATGGCGCCCATGCCGAGCAACGGCATGGGCGTCACCGGACTCGTGCTCGGCATCATCTCGGCCGTGCTCTTCTGCTTCTGGCCGCTGGCCATCGGGCTCGGCGTCATGGCCGTGATCTTCAGCGCGCTGGGCCGGGGCAAGGCGGCCCGCGGCGAGGCCACGAACCCGGGATACGCCCTGGCCGGCCTCATCTGCGGCGCGGTCGGCATCGTCCTGGCCGCCGGCTTCGGCGCGCTCGTCATGTTCACGTCCTCCTACTGACCCCGGACACCACCTCAGAGCCCCGGCCCGCCCTGGTTCTTCCGGAGGCGGGTGCGGGCCCGCATCAGGGCGAAGCCCAGGAGGTTCGGGCCGCGCCACTGGTCGGGGTCCGTCGCCCTTTCGTCGGTGGCCGCGAGCCCGATGCCCCACACCCGGTCCAGCGGGCTCGCCTCGACCAGCACCCTCTCGCCCGTGCCCAGCAGGAAGGCGCGCAGGTCGGCGTGGGCCGCGAACTTGTGCACGCTGCCCTCGACGACGACACGGAACCGCTCCCGTCGCCATGTCTCATCGTCGAAGCCCCGCACCAGCCGCCCCGCCTCCTTCGCCTGCGCCGGGTGCTCCGCGGCCAGCACCCGCCGCTCCCCCTCCGGGTCCGCGAACAGCCGGGCCTTGGCCGCCATCATCCAGTGCTCGGCGGTCGCGTACCGCACCCCGTCCACCGTGAACGGCGACGGCCACCACTGGCTCAGACAGCTCGCTCCGATCCGGCCGTCGGGCAGCGGCCGGTGCCCCCAGAAGTACAGGTACTTGACCCGCCGGCCGGCCCGCAGCGCCTCGACCAGAGTCTCCCTGGAACCGATGGTCCCCGCCGTCCCGTTCATCGCCACCCCTCGTGAACCCTCCCTGCCCGCGCGAGTCTGGCACGCACCACTGACACCCCGTCCTGTCCTTTCCGCCGCCCCTCGACGCCCGGTCGACAGATTTCGTCGCGTAACCAAAAGGCAACAACGGAATCACTTGTTGGAGTGCCGTTGCTCTGTCAGGATCGGCACTCAAATCGAGCTGGAGCCACGCCGCCCCCTCGGGGAGACGGAGGAGAGCGACATGCACAACCCGGGCAACGCCACCCCGGAACGATTCCCGGCCCAGGACCGGTTCGCGGACGGGGCGCAGTTCATCGCGGGACGTCCGGCGAAGGGCACCTCGGGCCGTACGCACACGGTGGTCGACCCCGCCACCGGGCAGGAGGTCCACACCTACGCACTCGCCGGCACCGACGACGTGGACGCGGCCGTCGCCGCGGCGCGCGAGGCGTTCCCGGCGTGGGCCGACGCCACCCCCGGTGAGCGCTCCGACGCCCTGCACCGGTTCGCCGCCGTCGTCGCCGAGCGCGCCGAGGACTTCGCCCGCGCCGAGTCCCTGCAGTGCGGCAAGCCGCTCAAGCTGAGCCGTGAGTTCGACGTCCCGGGGACGATCGACAACATCGCCTTCTTCGCCGGCGCCGCCCGGCAACTGCAGGGCCAGTCCGCCGGCGAGTACTCCGGCGACCACACCTCCTACGTCCGCCGCGAGCCCATCGGCGTCGTCGGCTCCGTCGCGCCCTGGAACTACCCCCTCCAGATGGCCGCGTGGAAGATCCTCCCGGCGATCGCGGCGGGCAACACCGTGGTCCTCAAGCCCGCCGAGCTCACCCCGCTGACCTCCCTCCTGTTCGCGCGGGCCGCCACCGACGCGGGCATCCCGGACGGCGTGATCAACATCGTCACCGGCACCGGCAAGGAGGCGGGCGAACACCTCGTCGGCCATCCCGACGTCGCCATGACCTCCTTCACCGGCTCGACCGCCGTGGGCAAGCGGGTCGCCGAGATCGCCACCGCCACCGTCAAGCGCATCCACCTGGAACTCGGCGGCAAGGCCCCCTTCGTCGTCTTCGACGACGCCGACCTCGACGCCGCCGTCAACGGAGCGGTCGCGGGCGCGCTCATCAACACCGGCCAGGACTGCACGGCCGCCACCCGCGCGTATGTGCAACGGCCCCTCTACAAGGCGTTCGTCGAGCGCACGGCGGCCCTGATGGAGACCGTGCGGCTCGGCGACCCCTTCGCTCCCGGCACCGACCTCGGCCCGCTGATCTCGCACGCCCAGCGCGACCGCGTGGCCGGATTCGTCGACCGGGCACGTGCCCGCGCGCGGGTGGTGACCGGCGGCGAGGCTCCGGAGGGGGACCTGAAGCACGGCGCGTACTACCGCCCCACCCTGATCGCCGACGCGCCGCAGGACAGCGAGGTCGTGCAGTCCGAGATCTTCGGGCCGGTGCTCGTCGTCCTGCCCTTCGACACCGACGACCAGGGCATCGCCCTGGCCAACGACACGCCGTACGGGCTCGCCGCCTCCGCGTGGAGCCGCGACGTGTACCGGACGGGCCGTGCCACCCGCGAGATCAAGGCGGGCTGTGTGTGGATCAACGACCACATCCCGATCATCAGCGAGATGCCCCACGGCGGCTCCAAGGCGTCCGGCTTCGGCAAGGACATGTCCGCGTACTCGTTCGAGGAGTACACCCAGCTCAAGCACGTCATGTTCGACAATACGGCGGTGGTCCGCAAGGACTGGCACCGCACGATCTTCGGGGACCGATAGCAGCCGGGCCGCCCGACCCGCGGCCCCTCTCCCGAAAGGGCATCACGCGCATGGAGCAGTACGAGCCCGACCGTCTCTCCCCGGCCCAGGTGGCCGCCATGCGGCGCAGTTTCCGCAACGGCCGGGCGGCACTGACCCGCCGGTCCTTGTTGCGCGCCTCCGCCGGCGGCGCGCTCGCGACCGGCGGACTCGGGGCGCTGAGCGCCTGCGGCATCCCCGCGGCCGGCCGGACCCAGGGCGGCACCTCCGCCGAGGACCATTCGGCCAAGGAGAAGACCGTCAACTTCTCCAACTGGCCCGTCTACATCGATGTCGACGAGAGCGGCAAGCAGCGTCCCACGCTCGACGCGTTCACCCGGCAGACCGGCGTCAAGGTCGAGTACACCGAGGACGTCAACGACAACACCGAGTTCTTCGGCAAGATCAAACCGCAGCTCGCCGCCGGGCAGGACACCGGCCGCGACCTGATCGTCCTCACCGACTGGCTGGCCGCGCGGATGATCCGCCTGGGCTGGGTCCAGAAACTGGACCCGGCGAACCTGCCGCACGCCTTCGCCAACCTCTCCGGGCAGTTCCGCAGCCCGGACTGGGACCCGGGGCGCGCCTACTCCTACCCCTGGCAGGGTGTCTCGGCCGTCGTCGCCTACAACAAGAAGGCGCTCGACGGCATCGAGGTGAAGTCGGTCTCCGACCTGCTGGACAACCCCAAGCTCAAGGGCCGGGTCTCCTTCCTGTCCGAGATGCGCGACAGCATCGGCATGACCCTGCTCGACATGGGCAAGGACCCGGCCAAGGTCACCGACGACGACTACGACGCGGCGATCGACCGCCTGCAGAAGGCCGTCGACAAGGGGCAGATCCGCCGCTTCACCGGCAACGACTACACGTCCGACCTGACCAAGGGCGACATCGCCGCCTGTGTCGCCTGGGGCGGTGACATCGTCCAGCTCCAGGCGGACAGCGACGACGTCGGGTACGTCATCCCGGACGCCGGTTTCATGACGGCCACCGACAACCTGCTCATCCCCAACAAGGCCCGCCACAAGGCCAACGCCGAGCGGCTGATCGACTTCTACTACCAGCCGCCGCAGGCGGCCCGGCTCTCCGCCTACGTCGCCTTCGTGAGTCCCGTCGACGGCGCGCGGGAGGAACTCGCCAAGATCGACAAGTCGGCGGCGGAGAACCCGTTGATCATCCCGACCAAGGACGTAGCGGCCCGAACCCACTCCTTCCGCGCCCTGAGCGACAAGGAAGAGGCGGCCTACGAAGCGAAGTTCGCGAAGCTCACAGGGGCGTGACGACGATGAAGACGACAACACAGACCAACGGCGACGTCCGCCTGAAGCAGATCGGCAAAACCTACGGGAACTTCACCGCCGTACACCCCCTCGACCTGACCGTGCCCCAGGGCTCCTTCTTCGCCCTGCTCGGCGCGTCCGGCTGCGGCAAGACCACCACCCTGCGGATGATCGCCGGCCTGGAGGAACCCACCGCGGGCACCGTCCACCTCGGCGACCAGGACGTCACCGCGCTCCCGCCGTACAAGCGGCCGGTGAACACCGTCTTCCAGTCCTACGCCCTCTTCCCGCACCTCGACGTCTTCGAGAACGTCGCCTTCGGTCTGCGCCGGCGCGGCATCAAGAGCGTGAAGAAGCAGGTCGAGGAGATGCTGGAGCTGGTGCAGCTCGGCGAGCAGGCGCGCAAGAAGCCGCACCAGCTCTCCGGCGGCCAGCAGCAGCGCGTCGCGGTGGCCCGGGCCCTGATCAACCATCCCAAGGTGCTGCTGCTCGACGAGCCGCTCGGCGCCCTCGACCTCAAACTGCGCCGTCAGATGCAGCTGGAGCTCAAGCGCATCCAGACCGAGGTCGGCATCACCTTCGTGCACGTCACGCACGACCAGGAGGAGGCCATGACCATGGCCGACACGGTCGCCGTGATGAACGCCGGCCGGGTCGAGCAACTCGGCCCGCCCACCGACCTGTACGAGAACCCGCGCACCACCTTCGTCGCCAACTTCCTGGGCACGTCCAACTTCATCGAGGCCGACGTCGACTCCAGGTCCGGCGACGACCTCGTGCTGAAGGCGGGCGGCGGCAAACTCGTCCTGCCCTCGGCGCGCAACAGCGGCCCCACCACGACCGGCGGCAAGGTGCTGCTGGGGGTGCGCCCGGAGAAGATCTCCCTCGCCCACGCGGACGACGCCGGACGGATCCCCGAGGGCCGCAACCGGATCACCGGCCGGATCGCCGACTCCAGCTTCATCGGTGTCTCCACGCAGTTCGTCGTCGACAGCCCGGTCTGCACCGCGTTCGAGGTCTACGTCCAGAACATCGACCGCGACGACCGCCTGGTGCCCGGCGCGGAGGTCGTCCTGCACTGGAACCCGGCGCACACCTTCGGCCTGGACGCCGCGCAGGACGCGGACGCGGGCGTCGAGACCGTCGAGCCCGTCGAGGGTGAGGTCGCCTGATGGCCACGGCCACCGGGGCGCCGCCCCTGGCGCCCGCCCCGGAGAAGAAGGAGAAGAGACCGCCGCGCAGGCGGGGTCGCTGGACGCCGTACCTGCTCCTGCTGCCCGGCCTGCTGTGGCTGGTCGTCTTCTTCGCGCTGCCGGTGATCTACCAGGCCTCCACCTCCGTCCAGACGGGGTCCCTGGAGGAGGGCTACCGGGTCACCTGGAACTTCACCGTCTACTGGGACGCACTGTCCACGTACTGGCCGCAGTTCGTCCGCTCGGTGCTCTACGCGGCCTCCGCGACCGTGCTGTGCCTGCTGCTCGGCTATCCGCTGGCGTATCTGATCGCCTTCCGCGCGGGACGCTGGCGGAACCTGATCATGATCCTGGTGATCGCGCCGTTCTTCACCAGCTTCCTGATCCGCACCCTCGCCTGGAAGACGATCCTCGCCGACGGCGGCCCGGTGGTCGACGCCCTGAACACCCTGCACGTCCTGGACGTCACCGCCTGGCTCGGCTGGACGGCGGGCGACCGGGTGCTGGCCACGCCGCTCGCCGTGGTCTGCGGTCTGACGTACAACTTCCTGCCGTTCATGATCCTGCCGCTCTACACCTCGCTGGAGCGCATCGACCCGCGGCTGCACGAGGCGGCGAACGACCTGTACGCCAGGCCCTCGACCACCTTCCGCAGGGTCACCTTCCCGCTGTCGATGCCGGGCGTCGTCTCCGGCACGCTGCTGACCTTCATCCCGGCCACCGGCGACTACATCAACGCGGACCTGCTCGGCTCCACCGACACCCGCATGGTCGGCAACGTGATCCAGACGCAGTTCCTGCGCGTCCTCGACTACCCGACGGCCGCCGCGCTCTCGTTCATCCTGATGGCCGCGATCCTCGTCATGGTCACGCTCTACATCCGTAGGTCCGGCACGGAGGATCTGGTGTAAATGCCCTTCGTCAACTGGCTCAAGAGCCGTCTCGTCGTCATCGCGGGACTGCTGACGCTCGCGTACCTCCTGCTGCCGAACGTCGTCGTCACCGTGTTCTCCTTCAACAACCCGAAGGGCCGCTTCAACTACCAGTGGCAGGAGTTCTCCACGGACGCCTGGAGGGACCCGTGCGGGGTCGCCGGCCTGTGCGGGTCCCTGGCGCTCAGCCTCCAGATCGCCCTGTGGGCGACCCTCGGCGCCACCCTGCTCGGCACGCTGATCGCGTTCGCGCTGGTCCGCTACCGGTTCCGCGCCCGCGGCGCCGTGAACTCGCTGATCTTCCTGCCGATGGCGATGCCCGAGGTGGTGATGGCGGCGTCCCTGCTGACCCTGTTCCTCAACATGGGTGCCCAGCTGGGCTTCTGGACGATCCTGATCGCCCACGTCATGTTCTGCCTCAGCTTCGTCGTGGTCGCCGTCAAGGCCAGGGTGATGTCCATGGACCCGCGCCTCGAACAGGCCGCCCAGGACCTGTACGCCGGCCCGTTCCAGACGTTCTGGCGGGTCACCCTGCCGATCGCCGCACCCGGCATCGCGGCGGGCGCGCTGCTCGCCTTCGCGCTCTCCTTCGACGACTTCATCATCACCAACTTCAACGCGGGCTCCACCGTCACCTTCCCGATGTTCGTCTGGGGCTCCGCCCAGCGCGGAACCCCCGTGCAGATCAATGTCATCGGTACGGCCATGTTCGTCGTCGCCATGCTGCTGGTGCTGGTCTCCATGGCCTTCACCAAGCACAGCAAGCGCCGCGACCGGCAGAAGGCGTAGGCCACCATGAGCCGTTGGACGGCATCCCTCGCCGAGGCCCGGCCCCTCGCGTACTGGCTGGACGACCCCGGCAGGCCGCGGCCCGAGCCCGCCCTCACCGGCGCCGAGACCTGCGACCTGCTGGTCGTGGGCGGCGGCTACAGCGGACTGTGGACGGCACTGATCGCCAAGGAGCGGGATCCCGGCCGGGACGTCGTCCTGGTCGAGGGGCGGGAGGTGGGCTGGGCCGCCTCGGGCCGCAACGGCGGATTCTGCGCCGCCTCGCTCACCCACGGCCTGGCCAACGGCCTGGCCCGCTGGCCCGACGAGATCCACCGGCTGGAGCGGCTGGGCGCCCGCAACCTCGACGCCATCGAGGAGACGGTCGCCCGCCACGCCATCGACTGCGACTTCGAACGCACCGGTGAGATCGACGTCGCCATCGAGCCCCACCAGGAACGGGAACTGCGGGACTGGTACCAGGAGATGGACCGCCGGGGGCTCTGTGACGGCGTGGAGTTCCTGGACGCCGACGCGGTCCGCGCCCAGGTCGACTCGCCCACCTTCCGGGCCGGCCTGTGGGACCGCCGGGGCGTGGCCATGCTCCACCCGGCGAAACTCGCCTGGGGGCTGAAACGGGCCTGCCTCGGCCTCGGCGTCCGCGTGTACGAGCACACCCCCGCCCTCGGCCTGCGCACGGACGGCGCCGGACTGGCCGTACGCACCCCCCACGGGCAGATCCGCGCCCGGACCGCGGCACTCGGCACCAACGTCTTCCCCAGCCTGGTCCGACGGGCCCGCGCCTACACCGTCCCGGTCTACGACTACGCCCTGATGACCGAGCCGCTCACCGCCGACCGACTGGCGTCCGTCGGCTGGCGGAACCGGCAGGGCCTCGCGGACACCGCCAACCGGTTCCACTACTTCCGGCTGACCGCCGACAACCGCATCCTGTGGGGCGGCTACGACGCGGTCTACCCGTACGGCGGCCGGGTGCGCGCCGAGTACGACGACCGCCCCCAGACCCATGCGAGGCTCGCGGACCACTTCTTCACCTGCTTCCCGCAACTGGAGGGCGTCCGCTTCACCCACGCCTGGGGCGGCGCGATCGACACCTGCTCCCGCTTCTCGGCGTTCTACGGCACCGCCCACCGGGGCAGGGTCGCCTACACGGCGGGCTACACGGGGCTCGGCGTCGGCGCCACCCGCTTCGGCGCCGAGGTGATGCTGGACCTGCTGGCGGGGGAGCGCACCGAGCGCACGCAGCTGGAGATGGTGCGCAGGAAGCCGCTGCCGTTCCCGCCGGAGCCCTTCGCCTGGACCGGTATCGCGCTCACCCAGTGGTCCCTGGCGCGGGCCGACGCGCACGACGGGCGCCGGAACCTGTGGCTGCGCACGCTGGACCGGCTGGGGCTGGGCTTCGACAGCTGAGGCCCGTCAGCGGGAACCGGGTCCGGCGCCGGGAGATCCGGCGGACCGTGGCCGGCTGTCTCCACCGACCGGACGGCCGACCAGCAGTGACAGGCAGATCAGCAGGACCGCGCCCAGGCACCAGCCGGCCGCCACGTCCAGCGGCCAGTGGTAGCCCCGGCGCACCAGACCGAAGGAGACGGCGGCGACGAGGGCGGCACAGAGCAGCACGAGCGCACGGCGGACCGCCGCCGAGCGCAGCAGCGGAAGGAGGAGCAGGGCCGCCGCGCCGTACGCCACGACCGCGGTGACGGTGTGGCCGGAGGGGTAGTAGCCGACCGCCGGGGGCACGGCCGGGGTGCCGGGGCGGTCGGTCCACGCCTTCAGGGGCACGACGAGCACCGGCACCAGGGCCATCGCCACGCCTCCGGCAGAGGGTGTCAGCCACCAGCGGTCCGTACCCGCGGCACGCCCGTGCCACGCGGCGTACCCCAGGGCGATCACCAGAGCGGGTACGGCCACCTCGACGTTGCCGAGGTCGGCGAGCACCTCGGAGGCCCGGTCCGGATGGACGAGGGCCCCGCTCAGCCGCTCGTCCAGGCCCACCAGGGGACCGTCGACGACGACCTGCCAGGTGATCAGCGCGAAGAGGAGAACGGGCGGTCCGAGCAGCAGCATGGTGCCCAGCTTCGCAGGCGGGGCCGGTGCGGACCGAAGGGCGGTGTGTCGTGGCAGGCCGAAGGGCCAGTGCAAGGGGGGTGAGCACTGGCCCTTCGGGGAACGGCCTGTCGTCCGTGATGCGCGGGCGGCCGTCCGGATCGGAACGCCGCGCGCCCCGGGGGGTTTGGGGCGGGCGGCCGTCCGATCGGTGAGGAGACCCGGAACCCGAAGGCTCCGGTTGTGTGCGCGAGGGCACGACCAGGTCGAAGCCGGGGGAGGCCTCGGCCCGAACCGTTCACAGTCCCCTGTGAGCGGGTGTGTCTCTCATCTCGGTAGAACCTACGGCAGGGGGTGGGTCCGCGACAGGGCCAGCGGGCACCTGCCATCCACCCCGCACACGTTCTTCACACGCTCTGCCGCCGGTCGCCCCGGTGGAGAAATCCCGGGGCGGCTCACCCGCTCCTGCGACGGCCCGGATGCGCGCGAACGCCTGATCAGACGCGTGCGAACGCCTGCTCGATGATGTCCAGGCCCTCGTTCAGCAGGTCCTCGCCGATGACCAGCGGCGGCAGGAAGCGCAGCACGTTGCCGTAGGTGCCACAGGTCAGGACCAGCAGGCCCTCGGCGTGGCAGGCCTTGGCCAGCGCGGCGGCCGCCTCCGGGTTCGGCTCCTTGGTCGTACGGTCCTTGACCAGCTCGATGGCGATCATCGCGCCGCGGCCCCGGACCTCGCCGATGGCGGCGAACTTCTCGGCCATGGCGGTGAGGCGGGCCTTCATGATCGCCTCGATGTGCTTCGCCTTGGCGTTGAGGTCCAGCTCCTTCATCGTCTCGATGGAGCCGAGCGCGCCCGCGCAGGCCACCGGGTTGCCGCCGTAGGTGCCGCCGAGGCCGCCCGCGTGCGCGGCGTCCATGATCTCGGCGCGGCCGGTGACGGCGGCCAGCGGGAGGCCGCCGGCGATGCCCTTCGCCGTGGTGATCAGGTCCGGGACGATGCCCTCGTCCTCGCAGGCGAACCACTGGCCGGTGCGGCAGAAACCGGACTGGATCTCGTCCGCCACGAACACGATGCCGTTGTCCTGGGCGAACTTGCTGATCGCGGGCAGGAAGCCCTTCGCCGGCTCGATGAAGCCGCCCTCGCCGAGCACCGGCTCGATGATGATCGCGGCCACGTTGTCCGCGCCGACCTGCTTGGTGATCTGGTCGACGGCCTGCGCGGCGGCCTCCGGACCCGCGTTCTCGGCGCCGGTCGGCCAGCGGTAGCCGTAGGCCACCGGGACGCGGTACACCTCGGGGGCGAACGGGCCGAAGCCGTGCTTGTACGGCATGTTCTTCGAGGTCAGCGCCATGGTGAGGTTGGTGCGGCCGTGGTAGCCGTGGTCGAAGACCACGACCGCCTGACGCTTGGTGTAGGCACGCGCGATCTTGACGGCGTTCTCGACGGCCTCGGCACCGCTGTTGAACAGGGCCGACTTCTTGGCGTGGTCGCCGGGCGTCAGCTCGGCGAGCGCCTCGGCCACGGCCACGTACCCCTCGTAGGGCGTGACCATGAAGCACGTGTGCGTGAAGTCGGCGAGCTGGGCGGAGGCACGGCGTACGACGGCCTCGGCGGAGGCGCCGACGGAGGTCACCGCGATGCCCGAGCCGAAGTCGATCAGACGGTTGCCGTCGACGTCCTCGATGATCCCGCCGTCCGCCCGCGCGGCGAACACGGGCAGCACCGAGCCCACGCCCTGCGCGACCGCGGCGGTACGACGGGCCTGCAGCTCCTGCGACTTCGGGCCGGGGATGGCGGTGACGACGCGGCGCTCCTGCGGAAGTGCGGTCATGCGGGGCTCCTGGGGGGTGGAACGGACACTTGCTTTCTTTTCTCGCAGGCTAGGGCGGGGAGGAGGAGCTGGGCATGCTCCATGTGGGCGTTGTTCCGGGGGCCGGGTTGTCCGTGGTGGACATAGCGGCGGGGCGGGGCACGGCGGGGGCTCGGTGCGGACGGGCCTTCCCCGTGGCGCGACCCGGTCGGGGAAACGGTGAACTCGCCCTGCCGGGGCGTTAGATTGACTCGCTGACGGTGAACGGCGCGGCTGGTCAGGGGGCAAGGGCGATGGACAGCGACGGGACGCAGGACGCTCGGAGCACGCATGCGAACCCCGTGCCGCGCCCTGCGGGGCCGCCGGAGGTGCCCTCGGTGCCCCCGAGGCCGGCCAGGGCGCCGGGCATCCCGCCACTGCCGGACGGGTCGGCGTTCCTGACCTGGCTGCGCACGCCCCGCCCGGAGGCACTGCCCGGCGTGTGGCGGTTCGGACACCGGCCGCGCCCGGAGGAGGAACCGGAGCGGACCCCGGGGCGGCAGCTGCTGAGCGGGGCCCTGATCGCGTTGCTCGTGGGCTGGCTGATCTGGTCGCTGCTGTGGAACGGGTACCTCGGCGGCTGGTGGCTGCTGCCGCTCTACGCGATGGTCCCCGACTCCTGGGCCGAACCCCACAGCTTCGGCGCCGTCGTGGTCGTCTACGCCTACTACCTGCTGATCGCGGGCGCCCTCATGATCGGCGTGGGGCGGCTCGGCCGCTGGGGCGAGGTCTGGCGCCGCTACGGACCGCCCGCATGGCGCCGTACACCTCCGGAGAGCGGGCACCCACCCGCTTCCGAGGCCGACCCCGCCACCTGGCCCGCCCTGCGCGCCGCGGGCGCGGCGGACGCCGCGGAGCGGCTCGCCGCCGACGCGCGCGCGGGACTGATGCGGGACGTCGACCACGCCCGCATCGTCCGCGCCTGGCAGGGCGTACGCACCGGCCGGCACCCCCTCGCCACCTTCACGAGCGCGGTACTCAGCCACGGCGCCGCCGCCTGCCCGCACCCCTCCGGCGCGCGCGACCTGCCCGCCCGGCAGGCCCGGCACGACCTGGTCACCGGGCAGGTGCGGATCGGCACCACCGCCGACGACGTCCGCAACCCGTACGTCTACCGGGGCGCCGGCCTCGCGCTCGGCCCCGAACTGCTCGGCACCTCCCTGCTCGCGGTCGGACCGGCCGGCTCCGGCAAGACCGGCGGTGTCGTCCGGCCGCTCGCCGAATCGCTGTGCCTGCACGCGCTCGCCGGACGGGCCGCCGTGGTCGTCGTCGGCGCCGCGGGAGCGGGGATCGGCCCGGCCGACGCGTACGACGTCGTGGTACGGATCGGCAACCCCGACTCCGAGTACGACCTCGACCTGTACGGCGGGACCACCGACCCCGACGAGGCCGCCGCGGTGCTCGCCGAGGCGCTGGCCGGCGACCTGGCCGACCCGCACCCCGGCAGCGACAGCCGGCGCGCCACCACCGTCCTCGCCCAGCTCCTCGGCCCCTTCCGCGCGGTGCACGGCCGCTTCCCCTCCGTTCCGGAACTGCGCGGGCTGCTCGACGGCTCGCCCGGCCCGCTGGCCGCGCTGCGCCAGGGCCTGACGGAGACGGGACAGGAGTCGCTGCTGCGCGAACTCGACGCCCGGGAACGGCAGATGGCACACCCGGGCGATGTGGGCGGGGTTCTCGCCGACCGGGTGGCACTGCTGGACCGTCCTGCCTTCGCCACGTTTTTCCACAGCACGGCCTTCGAAAGCGCGGCAGCCAAGAACACAGCCACCGCCGGACAGTCCCGGCCGTTCAGCCTCAAGGCGCTGGACCACCCGGTGCGGGTCCGTGTCGACCTGCCCGAGCGGGGCCACGCCGACGCCTCACGGGTGCTGGCGCGGCTGGTGCTGGCGCAGTTCACGGCAAGCGTGACGGTACGGGAGGACAGGTCCCTGTTCGCCTGCCTGGTGCTGGACGACGCGACCGGCGTGATCACCCCCGAGGCCGTGCGCGGCATCCAGCGGCTGCGGTCGGCCAACGCCGGGGCGGTGCTCACCCTGCGCACCCTGGACGACGTGGCGAGGCCGCTGCGCGGACCGCTGCTCGGGACCGTCGGGTGCAGGATGGCTCTGGCCGGGCTCACTCCGTGGGACGGACAGGACTTCGCCGAGGTGTGGGGCAAGGAGTGGACCGAGGCCCGGGACGTCACCGACCGGCAGATCATCGCGGACAGTCCCGCGGGCAAGGCCTGGCACGCGGTGCGGCGGGCCATCACCGGCAAGGCGCCGACCGCGCGGGCCGTCACCGTGCGGCAGGTCGAGCGGGAGCGGTGGTCCGCGTCCGAACTGGCGCACGCGATGCCGGCGGGGCACGCGGTGCTCTCCCTGACCGACGTCAAGGGCGAGCACGCGCCGCCGCTGCTGGTGGACCTGCGGGGCTGAGCCGCGGCTGCCCGGCCCTGCGGGAGCCGTTCCGGCATGCGGTGACGCCACGACCGTACGGTGGGGCAGAATCGACATAGGCCGTTCATACGCGGCGGCCAAAAATCCACAACGCTCACCTGATGACCTGATGTTCGTGTTGTCTGCGTCAACCGTTTCGTCAGCTCTCCCGGCCCCGACCACGCGCATGCCCGATCACCGAATATCGGCTCCTCCGATCGCCGGATCCGCCGATCTCCGCCGACCTGAAGGCCCCATGCCACCGACGCTCGCTTCGCTCGTCCACCACTCCACGCTCAAACTGACGGTGCGTGCGGGTGAGGACGGCCTCGACGTGCCGGTCCGCTGGGCGCATGCCAGTGAGCTGGCCGACCCCGTGCCCTACATGGAGGGCGGGGAACTGCTGCTGATCACCGCCCTGAAGCTGGACGCGGAGGATCCGGAGGCGATGCGCCGCTATGTGAAACGCCTGGTGGAGGCGGGTGTCGTCGGGCTCGGCTTCGCCGTCGGCGTCCACTACGAGGACATCCCCGAGGCGCTCGTGGACGCGGCGAGGAAGGAGGGGCTGCCGCTGCTGGAGGTGCCGCGCCGCACCCCCTTCCTCGCGATCAGCAAGGCCGTCTCCGCCGCCATCGCCGCCGACCAGTACCGCGCGGTGACCGCGGGGTTCGCGGCCCAGCGGGAGCTGACCAAACAGGGGCTGACCGGCGGACCCGAGGGGCTGCTGACCGCGCTCGCCTCCCAGGTCGAGGGCTGGGCCGCGCTGTACGACGCCTCGGGCGCCGTGGTCGCCGCGGCACCCGAGTGGGCGGGCAGGCGCGCGGCACGGTTCACGGACGATGTGCGCCGGCTGCGGGAGCGGCCCGCGCCCGCCTCGTCGGTGGTGGCCGGGCCGGAGAACCCGGAGATCGACGACCGGGTCGAACTGCACTCCCTCGGCACCGGCCGGCGCCCCCGGGCCGCGCTCGCCGTGGGCACGGCCACCGCGCTCGGCACCGCCCAGCGGTACGCCGTCCACTCCGCCGTCGCGCTGCTCACCCTGACCACGGAACGCTCCGGCTCCCTGCGCGCGGCCGAACAGCGGATCGGTGCCGCCGTGCTGCGCATGCTGCTCGCCGGGGAGCCCGACCACGCCCGCGCGGTGGCCGGAGACCTGTACGGGGGCCTCCTGGACGCGCCCTTCCGGATCATCGTGGCCGAGACGGGGGCGGCGCCCGTCGCCCGTGCCCAGGGCGACCCGAACGGCGACGCCCTCGACGCCCTGGCGGAGACCGTGGAATCGGCCGCCGCCCGCTCCGGCGAGGCGGTCCTGGTGGTGCCGGAGCGCGAGCGGCTGGTGGTGCTGGCCGCCGACGGCGGCGCGGCGGTGGCCGCGTGCTGCGATCACGCGGCCGGCCTGGAAGCGGTCCGGAACGGCGGGGGAGCCCACGAGCCCCTGGTCGGCGCCGACGAGGACGAGCTGGTCGTGGGCCTGTCCGCACCGGCCGGCCCCATCGCCGCGTCCGCCGCCTACAAGCAGGCCGGACAGGCGCTGTCGGTGGCGCGGCGGCGGGGGCGGGTGCTGGTGGAGCACGAGCAGATGGCCGCCGGTTCCGTGGTGCCGTTGCTCGCCGACGACGCGGTCCGGGCGTTCGCCGACGGGCTGCTGCGGCCCCTCTACGAACATGACGCGACCGGACGTGGCGACCTCGTCGCCTCGGTGCGTGCCTGGCTCTCCCGGCACGGGCAGTGGGACGCCGCGGCGGCCGACCTCGGCGTGCACCGCCACACCCTGCGCTACCGGATGCGCCGCGTCGAGGAGATCCTCGGCCGCTCCCTGGACGACCCGGACGTACGCATGGAACTGTGGCTGGCCCTCAAGGCGACCTCGTCCGACTGACGACTGACGACTGACGACTGACGACTGACGGCTGACGACTGACGGCTGGCGACAGGCCGAGAGGCAGGGCCGCTGTCGGGCGCGGCGGGCTTGCCGACGAGCGATCTGCCAAAGAGGCGCGCGAAGGCGGCCGACTGCTACGGCTCGGACAAACGACCCGCTGTCACCCCGGCCCTACCGTGGATTCAGCAAATCAAGCAACCACCCCCAACGCGGAAGGGCCGGGACTCGCCATGCCAAAGGAAGAATCGGCAGCCACCCACGCCTTCTGGCTCGCCGGCCGCCAGGCCACCGGCGAGGCTGCCTTCGACGTCACCTCTCCGTGGGACGGCCGAACCGTCGGCACCGTGAGCGTGCCGTCCGACGCCCAGGTCGAGGAGGCCGTGGCCGCCGCGTACGCCGTACGGGACGAGTTCGCCGCCACCCCCGCCCACGTCCGCGCCGCCGCCCTCGACCACGTCAGCCGGCGACTGGTGGAGCGCACCGAGGAGATCGCCCGGCTGATCTCCGCCGAGAACGGCAAGCCGATCAAGTGGGCGCGCGGCGAGGTCGGCCGGGCCGTGTCCGTGTTCCGGTTCGCCGCCGAGGAGGCCCGCCGGTTCAACGGCGGCGAGGCCCAGCGGCTCGACACCGACGCCGGCGGCCAGGGACGGCTGGCCCTCACCCGCCGCTTCCCCAAGGGCGTCGTGCTCGGTATCGCGCCGTTCAACTTCCCGCTGAACCTGTGCGCCCACAAGATCGCCCCGGCCGTCGCCGCCGGCACCCCCATCGTCCTCAAGCCCGCCCCGGCGACCCCGCTGTCCGGGCTGATCCTCGGTGAGCTGCTCGCCGAGACCGAGCTGCCGGCCGGTTCCTGGAGCATCCTCCCGGTCCCCAACGACCGTATGCCCGCCCTCGTCCAGGACGAGCGGCTGCCGGTGATCTCCTTCACCGGTTCCGAGCAGGTCGGCTACGCGATCATGGACTCGGTGCCGCGCAAGCACTGCACCCTGGAGCTCGGCGGCAACGGCGCGGCCGTCGTCCTCGCCGACTGGGCGAGCGACGAGGACCTGGACCGGGCGGCGAGCCGCATCGCCACCTTCTCCAACTACCAGGGCGGCCAGTCCTGCATCTCCGTGCAGCGGGTCATCGCGGACGCCTCCGTCTACGACCGGCTGCTGCCGCGCATCGTCGCCGCCGTGGAGGCCCAGGTCACCGGCGACCCGGCCGACGACGCCACCGACGTCGGCCCGCTGGTCAGCCAGGCCGCCGCCGAGCGCGTCGAGGCGTGGGTGCAGGAGGCCGTCGACGCCGGTGCCACCCTGCTGACCGGGGGCAAGCGCGACGGCGCCTCCTACGCGCCGACCGTGCTCACCGACGTCCCGGCCGACGTGACGATCTCCTGCGAGGAGGTCTTCGGGCCCGTCCTGACCGTGCAGAAGGTGGACGGCGAGGCCGCGGCCTTCGCCGCCGTCAACGACTCCAAGTACGGCCTCCAGGCAGGGGTGTTCACCCACGACCTGCAGGCCGCCTTCCGGGCCCACCGCGTCCTGGAGGTCGGCGGCGTGGTCGTCGGCGACGTGCCCTCCTACCGTGCCGACCAGATGCCGTACGGCGGCGCCAAGCAGTCCGGTGTGGGCCGCGAGGGCGTGAAGTTCGCGATGGACGACTACACCTACGAGCGGGTGCTGGTCCTGACCGGCCTCGCCCTGTGAGGCGGACCGGACCCCGGTTTTCGACAACCGCTCCCGGCTGACTCCGCGGGGACGCGAGCCCGTCGTCCGAAGGGGCCCGGCACCGATGTCCTGCGGTGCCGGGCCCCTCCTGGCGTCGGCCGTCCCCGGACCCTCAACCGGGGAGGAAGCCGACCCGCGCGAGCCGCAGCGGGCCGCGCAGCCTCAGGCGCAGGTCCTGTACGCCGCGCACGCCGTCGGCGGCGACGGACGCGCCGAGCGTGACGTAGTCGTACGGGCCGGATGTCGGGGTCCGCGGGGACAACGTGGTGAGCACCGGACCGCCGTCGAGGGACAGTTCGACGGTGCCCCCGCCGGACACCTCGGCGGTCACCTCCGCCACCCCACTTCCGAAGTCGCAGCGACAAAAGAGCAGTTCGCCCGACTTCCCGGCCACCGGTGTCACCGCGTCACCCGACTCCCTGGTCCGGTCGACGATCTCGGTGCCGCACTGCTCGTCGAAGTCCGCCGCGTCCAGGCCGCGTTCGAGGACCGCGCGGGGGACGCCGGGTTCGCCGTCGAGGGTGAGGGCGGTCCGCTGCCGGACGTCCGCACTGGAGGCACCGGCCAGCAGCTCGTACCGGCCCGGTTCCACCCGCCACCGGCCCACCGCGACGTCCCAGAACGCGAAGGCTGACAGGGGGAGTTCGAAGGCCACCTCGGCCGTCTCGCCGGGTGCGAGGGTCAGCCGCCGGTGGGCCACCAGCTCGCGGCGCGGACGCGGCACCGACGGGTCCACGGCCCGTGTGTAGAGCTGGGCCACTTCGTCGGCCGGGACGGCACCGGTGTTGGTGACCGTGAAGGAGACATGCACCGCCTCCGCCCCGACCCGGGCTGTCAACTCGCCGTAGGCGAAGGCCGCGTAGGAGAGGCCGTGGCCGAAGGGGAACAACGGCGTGCCCTCGAAGTACAGATAGGTCTGGCGGGAGCCGATCACGTCGTAGTCGAGGAGGCCGGGCAGATCGGCGTCGTCGGCGTACCAGGTCTGCGGCAGCCGGCCGGCGGGGGAGACGTCACCGGCGAGCACGCGGGCCAGCGCGGTGCCCGCGGCCTGACCGCCGTGCGCGGTCCAGAGCACCGCCGGCAGGTCCGTCGGATCGACCGCGTAGGGGTAGGCGGAGACCAGCGCCAGCACCGTGTTCTCGTTGGCGGCGCGGGCCGCGCGCAGCAGCAGCTCCTGCTGGGCGGGCAGCCGGAGCGTCGTACGGTCCTCGGTCTCACGGCCGTTGATGTGCGGATCGTTGCCGGCGACCACCACGACCGTGTCGGCCCGTGCCGCGGCCCGCGCCACCGTCTCCTCGCCGTGCTCGGTGACGATCACCCCGAAGACCTCGGGAATCGGCTCGTCGGCCGCGTCCTGTGCGGCAACCTTCACGCCGTCGGCGGCGACCAGCACATGGCGTCCTGTTCCCATGTGCCGAAGGAGGTGACCGCCACCGTGCGGTTCCAGCCGGAACGTCTCCCGCACGATCCAGCCGCCCGGCTGGTCGGCGGAGGCGCGGAGGTAGCCGTCCTCGGCGACCGAGAGGTACCGGCCGTCGGGGGCACGCAGGGTCAGCAGGCCCTCGCCCCAGTCGGCCAGGGCGAGTTCGGTGCCGTCCGGGCCGGCGGTGAGCGGGGCCAGGTCGGTGCGGCCCGCGAGCAGTGCCGGGTCCAGCGCGCCCTCGGCGCCGGGCGCCGCGTCGGGGGTGTCGGGTGCCGGCGGGACGTGCAGGAACGTGCCGGCGGAGGTCCGCAGCAGCACCCGGTCCACGCCCTCCGCGAACTCCACCCGTTCGGCGCCGAACCGCTCGTAGAGCCCCTCCAGCGGAGTGGAGCGGTGGATGAGGGTGCCGCTGTACCAGTCGAGCTTGCACTCGTCCGCGAGCAGGCCGACGACGGCGATACGGGTGCCCGCCGGAGCCAGCGGCAGCAGGCCGTCGTTCTTGAGCAGGACGACCGCCTGCTCGGCGACCTCCTGCGCGAGGGCCCGGTGCTCCGGGGTGTCGAAGGCGTGCTCCTCGGCGGGCGGGTCCTGGTCGAACTCGCCGAGCCGGAAGCGCACCGAGAGCTGCCGGCGGACGGCGGTGTCGATGTCGGCTTCCGTCAACAGCCCTTTCCGCAAGGCCGACTCGAGGCGCCCCACGATGACCGAGCTGTCCGTGCCGTGGTCGGTGAAACTGTCCACGCCGGCCCGCAGCGAGGCCGCGACGGCCTCCTCGTGGGTGTCGAAGTAGTGCTCGGAGTCCACCAGGTTGGAGGGAGCGCCGGCGTCGGAGCAGACCAGCAGTTCCTCGTCGGTCCAGGTGCGCAACTGCTCGCGCAGATACGGCGAGACATGGTTCGGGCGGCCGTTGACCAGGTTGTAGGCCGGCATCACCCCGGCCACCGCGCCCGCCTTGACGGTGTCGCGGAAGGCGCGCAGGTCGTACTCGTGCAGTACGCGCGGGCGGACCGAGCTGGAGGTGGTGTCCCGGTCCGTCTCGTTGTTGTGCGCGAGCCAGTGCTTGAGCACCGGGGCCGTGCGCCAGTACACCGGATGACCGCCGCGCAGGCCGAGGGTGTAGGCGGTGGCGATCGCCGAGGTGAGCCGGGGATCCTCCGAGTAGCCCTCCTCGTTGCGGCCCCACAGGGGGTGGCGCAGCAGGTTGACGGTCGGGGCCCAGACGTTGAGACCGACCCGCTCGTCCAGGGCGCGCATCGCGCGGGCCTCCCGGGACACCGCCTCGCCCACCCGGCGCACCAGCCCGGGATTCCAGGTCGCCCCCATTCCGACCGCCTGCGGGAACACCGTCGCCGGGCCCATCCAGGCGACGCCGTGCAACGCCTCCTGGCCGGTGCGGAAGGCGGCGATGCCGAGGCGCTCGACGGCGGGGGTGAACTGGTGCAGGGCTTTGATCCTCTCGTCGGGGGTGAGCCGCGACAGCAGGTCGTCGACGCGCTTCGCGAACGGCAGACGCGGATCGCGGAAAGGCGGGGTGGGCGGCGTGTGTGCGGTCACGTGGAAGTCCCCTTGCGGTGGAGCGATGAGGTGCTTTCGAAGCGCTTCGATGCTGATTCCGGGCAGGGGTGGGTGTCAAGGATGCGGGAGTGCCGGATCGAGTGTTCCGCGGTGCATCCCGGGCATTCAGCGGCGAGCGCCGATGAGTTGCGATCGGGCGGGTCGGCGTCATGCCTCCGAGGAATCTTGGAAGTGGCTCTTGTGCGCCCTTGGGCGTTCACTTAACCTCGCACCGACATCGAAGCGCTTCGACTGCGAGGCCGCCTCCCCGGCACGTTCCCTCCGAACGACCGCTTCGGCTCAGCCGGTTCCAGTGAAGACACCGCAGCCGACGGCCACCGCCGGGTGTCCTGGTGCGCCATGAAGGGTTGACGCAATGACGCCGAACTCAGCCTCCACCTCCTCCGGGCCCAGCCGGAGAAGCTTCCTCGCCTCCACGGCGGCCGCCACCGCGGCGGTGGCGGGGGGAATGCCGCTGCTCGCCGCCTGCGGTGGTGCGGACGGGGGCTCACGGGACGGCACCACGTCGGGCAAGGACGCCAGGAAGCTGCTGCCGGCCTATGTGGCGAGCAACGTGGTCACCCCCGACATCCCCAGCAGGAACGGCTCCGCGGTCGGCTTCACCGGCAAACTCGACCTCTCCGGCCTGAAGACCTCGGTGCCCGAGAAGCTCGGCAAGGGCAACAAGATCACCGTCATGTCGCCGTTCTGGGGCTCCCCGCCCAAGGACGGCAACGCCTACTACAAGGCGATGAACGACCTCATCGGCGTCGACGTGGTCTGGCAGAACCAGGACGGCAACACCTACGACCAGAAGCTCGGCGCGGTCCTCGCCTCCAGCGACGTGCCCGACGTGGTGGTCGTGCCCGGCTGGAACATGACGGGCAAGATCCCCAGCGCAGTCATCGGCAAGTTCGCCGACCTCGGCCCGTACCTCTCCGGCGACGCGGTCAAGGACTACCCGAACCTCGCTGCGATCCCCACCGACGCCTGGCAGCGGTCCATCTTCGGCGGCAAGCTGCGTGGCCTGCCCATGCCGTCCTCGTACGTCACCGGCATCGTGCCGCTCTACCGCCAGGACATCTTCGAGAAGGAGGGGTACGAGGTCCCTCGCTCCTGCGACGAGTTCATGGCGCTGGCCAAGGACGCCACGAACGCCAGGGCCAAGCGCTGGGCCTGCCTGGACATGAAGTGGACCGCCTTCAACGCCTTCGGTGTGCTCTCCGGAGAGGAGAAGTCGCTCGGCTGGAACCAGGTCGACGGCAAGCTGCTCCACCGCATGGAGACCGACGAGTACCTCGAAGCCCTGGAGTGGACGCGCAAGCTGTTCGCGGCCGGCGTCGTGCACCCCGATGCCGAACTGGGCAAGAGCAACGCGACCGACCCCGGGCCCAAGTTCGCCGCCGGCGAGTTCCTGATCTACAACCAGGACTCCTCGCAGTGGTGGAGCCGCACCGCCGAACAGGCCGATCAGAACCCGGAGTTCAAGATCTGGGGGATGGACGTGTTCGGCCACGACGGCGGCGACCCCGCCCTGTGGGCCAAGAACCCGGCCGGCATCTTCGCCTTCGTCAACAAGAAGGCGTCGAAGGCGGTGATCCGTGACGTGCTGGCCGTCGCCAACGTCACCGCCGCGCCGTACGGCACCAAGGAGTACATGCTCACCAACTACGGCGTGGAGGGCACCCACTACGCCGTCAAGGACGGCGTGCCCACCAAGACCGACCAGGGCAACATCGACGTGATGAACGCCTATGTGATGATCGCGAGCCCTGCCGCGACCATCGCCCATCCCGACTTCCCCGAGGTCGCCAAGGGCCAGGTCGAGTGGCAGCAGCGGATGGGCGCGTTCACCAGGAAGTCGGCCTTCTACGGCATGCAGATCACCGAACCCTCCCGCTGGACCAACCTCTCCAACGACTTCGAGCAGTTGGAGGACGACGTCGTCCGGGGCCGCAAGAAGATCGGGGACATGCAGCAGGCCGTCTCCGACTGGAAGAGCAAGGGCGGGGACAAGCTGCGCGACTGGTACCGAAAGATCCTCGACGAGAACGGCCCGACGGCCGGCTGACCCCGTACCGAGGCAAGGAGAACCGTCGTGTCGCACAGCACGGTGCCTCGGAGTGAATCCGAGGCCACTACGCCGGTCCCGAAACCGGTGTCCTCCGGTGGAGCCGGCACCGCCCGCCCCCGGAGAGCACCGCGCCGGGCAAGGCTGAGCCCGCGGCTCAGATACCGGCGCGACCGCGTCCTGCTGCTGATGACCCTGCCGGCCGTGGCGCTGGTCCTGGTCTTCAACTACCTGCCGATCCTCGGCAACGTCGTCGCCTTCCAGGAGTACGACCCCTACATCAGCGACAACGGCGTCGTCTCGATGCTGAACAGCCCGTTCGTGGGACTGGAGAACTTCCGGCGGATCCTCGAGGACTCGGCGTTCTGGAACGCCTTGAAGAACACCCTGGTGATCTTCTTCCTCCAGCTCGTGCTGTACTTCCCGATCCCGATCCTGCTCGCGCTGCTCATCAACAGTGTGATCAGACCCCGCGTGCGGGCCGTCGCGCAGGCCATCCTGTACCTGCCGCACTTCTTCTCGTGGGTCCTGGTCATCGCCGTCTTCCAGCAGCTGTTCGGCGGCGCGGGGATCTTCTCGCAACTGCTGCGCCAGAACGGTCACGACGGCCTGGAGGTCATGACCAACCCCGACACCTTCGTGTTCCTGATCACCGCGCAGAGCGTGTGGAAGGACGCCGGGTGGGGGATCATCGTCTTCCTCGCGGCCCTGGCCTCGGTGAGCCCCGACCTGTACGAGGCCGCCGCCATGGACGGCGCCGACCGCCGGCGCCGGATGTGGCACGTCACCCTGCCCGCGCTGCGGCCCGTGATCGCCCTGCTGCTGGTGCTGCGGGTGGGCGACGCGCTCACCGTCGGCTTCGAGCAGATCCTGCTGCAACGCGACGCCGTCGGTCCCGGGGCGGCGGAGGTGCTCGACACCTTCGTGTGGTGGAACGGCGTGCGCAACCAGGACTTCGGCTACGCGGCGGCCGCCGGCCTCATCAAGGGCGTGGTCAGTCTCGGCCTCGTCCTCGCCGCGAACAAGGTGGCCCATCTCATGGGCGAGCAGGGGGTGTACAAGAAGTGACCGCCGTGATCGACGAACCCGCGCGCCGGCCCGGACGCCGGTCCGCCCCGCCCCGCCCGGTGTGGGAGGAGGCGCCCGGCAGGGCGGGGCTCGCGGGCAAGGGGATCGTCCTGCTCCTCGCCTGCCTGGCGATCGTCTTCCCGCTGTGGATCGTGATCGTCACCAGCCTGTCCACCCGCAGGACCATCGACGAGGCGGGCGGCCTGGTCATGGTGCCCCAGGACATCACCTTCATCGCCTACCAGGAACTGCTCAGCGGCGGCCAGGTCACCCGGGCCGCGCTCGTCAGCGTCGGAGTCACCCTGGTCGGCACCCTGTTCTCGATGACCGTGTCCGTGCTGTGTGCCTACGGTCTGTCGCGCACCGACTCGCTGGGCCACCGCTGGATCCTGATGACACTGCTGGCGACCATGTTCTTCAGCGCCGGCCTCATTCCGACGTATCTGCTGGTGCAGACCCTCGGGCTGACCGACAGCTACCTGGCGCTGATCCTGCCCAGTGCCGTGAGCGTCTTCAACATCCTCGTGCTGCGCGGCTTCTTCATGAACATCTCGCAGGAGCTCGTCGACAGCGCCCGCATCGACGGGGCGGGCGACTTCCGCATCCTGTGGCAGATCGTCATGCCGCTGTCCCGCGCGGTGATCGCCGTGATCACGCTCTTCTACGCCGTCGGCTACTGGAGCGCCTGGTTCAACGCCTCGCTGTACCTCAACGACCAGACCATGCTGCCGCTGCAGAACGTCATGATCCAGCTCGTCCAGAAGCAGGAGGCGCCCGTCGGCCTAGGCCAGGCCATCAAGACGGGGGAACTGTCGGGCCTGGCCGTGCAGATGGCCGTGATGGTGATCGCCCTGCTGCCCGTCGCCGTGCTGTCCCCCTTCGTCCAGAAGCACTTCAGGAAGGGCATGCTCACCGGTGCCGTGAAGGGCTGACGGGCCGGGGACCGCGTGCTCTCCGGTCACCCCCTCCACCCCTTCGGCCGGCCCCTTCACCCCGACACCCGCAGAGCGAGGTAGACCATGCACGCGTCCCGCACACCCTGTACGTCCCCCACCCCGCTCCGGGAGCGCGGCTGATGCCCGGCCTGAGCGACGCCGGCCGCGGGCGCATCCTCTACGGCGGCGACTACAACCCGGAGCAGTGGCCCGAGGAGACCTGGCCCGAGGACGTCCGCCTGATGCGGCAGGCCGGCGTCAACTCCGTGACGCTCGGCGTCTTTTCCTGGTCCAAGCTCGAACCACGCCCGGGCACAAGGGACTTCGGCTGGCTGGACCGGCTGATGGACCTCATGCACACCTCCGGCATCGGCGTCGTCCTCGCCACCCCGACCGCCTCGCCACCGCCCTGGATGGGGCACCTCCACCCGGACACCCTGCCCCGCGACGAGGACGGCCGGACCGAATGGTGGGGCGGCAGACAGCACTTCTCGCACTCCAGCACCACCTACCGCCGCTACGCCGCCGCCCTCACCGAGGACCTGGCCGCCCGCTACGCCGGCCACCCCGCCCTGACCATGTGGCACATCAACAACGAGTACTGCACCTACGACTGGGGCGACCAGGCCGCCGTCCGCTTCCGCGACTGGCTCCGCGACCGGTACGGCACCCTCGAAGGCCTCAACACCGCCTGGGGCACCGCGTTCTGGAGCCAGGGCTACGGCGACTGGGCCGAGGTCCTGCCGCCCCGCCGCCCGCACTACCTGAAGAACCCCACCCAGGTGCTGGACTTCAAACGGTTCACCTCCGACATGCTCCTGGAGTGTTACACCGCCGAACGCGACATAGTCCGCCGTCACACCCCGCACCTCCCGGTCACCACCAACTTCATGCCGCTGTGGGCGGGGCAGGACGGCTGGCGCTGGGCCGAGGAGGAGGACGTCGTCTCCGTCGACCTCTACCCCGACCCGCGCGACCCCTTCGGAGCACAGGAGGGCGCCCTGGTCCAGGACATGACGCGCTCCCAGGCACGCGGCCCCTGGATGCTCATGGAGCAGGCGGCCGGACCGGTCGACTGGCGCAGGGTGAACCACCCCAAGCCCCGCGGTCTCAACCGGCTGTGGTCCCTGCAGGCCGTGGCGCGCGGCGCGGACGCCGTCTGCTGTTTCCAGTGGCGCCAGTCCCGGCAGGGCGCGGAGAAGTTCCACTCCGGGATGGTGAGCCACGCGGGCGAGCAGGGCCGCACGTACCAGGAGGTCGTACGGCTCGGCGCGGACCTGGCGCGGATCGCCCCGCACGTGGCCGGCCGTCACCGCGTCGCCGAGGTCGCCGTGCTGCACGACTGGCACTCCTGGTGGGCCGGCGACCAGGAGGCCCGGCCGTCCCACGAGGTCGACCACCCCGGCGTGCTCCGCGCCTGGCACCGCGCCCTGTGGCAGGCCCACCTCACCACCGACTTCGCCCACCCCGAACACGACCTGTCCGTCCACCCGTTGGTCGTCGTCCCACAGCTCTACCTCCTCACCGACGCGGCCGTGGAGAACCTCCTGATGTACGTGAACGGGGGCGGCACCCTAGTCTGCGGCTTCCTGACGGGCATCGCCGACGAGGACGACCGGGTGCGGCCCGGCGGCATGGACGCCCGGCTGCGGGAACTCTTCGGCATCCGCACCCTGCACGAGTGGTGGCCGCTGGAGGCGGGGGAGACCGTCGAGTGCGAGGGCTTCCGCGGCACCCTGTGGTCCGAGGAACTGGAGACCGACGGCACCGTCGACGAGACGACGCCCTACAAGGGCGGGGAACTCGACGGACTGCCCGCCGTGCTGCGCAAGGGCCGCGCCTGGTACGTCTCCACGCTCCCCGAGCCCGGGGCGCTGCGCGAGCTGCTGACCCGGATCGCCGCAGGCGCGGGGGTGCGGCCGGTGCTCGACGGGCTCCCGGACCAGGTCGAGGCGGTACACCGGGGGGAGCTGCTGTTCCTGCTCAACCACGGCCGCGAACCGGTCGCCGTCGACGTGCCGGGCAGCCACCGCGACGTGCTGACGGAGACGACCGTGACCGACCGGCTCACCCTCGGCCGCCACGGCGTGGCGGTGCTGCGGCCATGAGCGCCACGCCCGTCCACGGAACCTGGGAACCACGGCCCGCGGCCCGCTGGGAGGACGGCTTCCTGAGCGGCAACGGCCACCACGGCGCCCTTGTGTTCGGCGACCCGGACGACGAGCGGGTCGTCGTCACGCATCACACGTTGGTCCGTCCGGACGGTGGTGGGGACGAGCATCGGCTGCCGCCCCGGCTGGCCGACCAACTCCCCGCCCTCCAGGACCGGTTGCTCTCCGGCGAACTGACCGCCGCCGAGAACTTCACCGACGGCCGCCCGCTCCGGTGGGTACGGTCCTTCCACCCGGCCTTCCAAGTGCGCCTGCGCCGCCCGGGCGACGACCGGGGCGATCGAGGCGACGGCCGGGCCCGGTACCGCCGCACGGTCGACTTCACCACCGGCGTCACGGAGACGACCCGCGCCGACCGGACCGGCCGCGTCTTCGTCTCCCGCGCCGACGACGTCGTCGTCCAGCACGTCACGGACCCGGGGCCCACCCTCGGTATCACCCTGGACCACCGCCTTCCCGGCGCCCCCACCGCACTGGGCGTCGGCCACGGCACCGTCCTCACCCCCGAGGGCGCCCTGCTGAGCCTGCGCGCCCGGTACCCGGACAGCGACCTCGCGTACACCGGCGTCACCCTGGTCGTCGTCACCGGCGGCACGACGACGCCGGCCCCGTCGGGGGTGCGCATCGAGGGCGCGCGGTCCGTGCTGCTGCTCACCCGGGTGCGGCGGCACACCGGGGAGGCGGACGTGGTCGCGCAGGGCCGCGCCCTGCGCGGTCTGCTCGGCGAGGGACCGGACCCGTACGACGACCTCCTGGCCCGCCATCTGCCCCCGCACCGCACCGCCTACGACCGCGTCACCCTGGACCTCGCCGCCGACCCGGCCGAACGCGCCCTGCCGGGATCCGAGTTGCTGGGCCGCCCACACAGCGCCGCGCTGCTCGAACGCCTCTTCGCGGCCGGCCGCTACCATCTGCTGTCCGCCGGCGGCCTGCTCCCGCCCCGCCTCACCGGACTGTGGACCGGCACATGGGACACCGCCTGGTCCGGAGCCTTCACCAACGACGCCAACCTCAACCTCCAGACGGCCTCCGCCGCTGCCGCGGCCCTCCCCGAGGTCACCGAGGCGCTGGCCGCACTGATCCACCGCCAGCTGCCCGACTGGCGGGACAACGCCCGCGCGGTCTTCGGCACACGGGGCGTGGTCGCGCCCGCGCACAGCGACGGCGAGTCCGGACACTCGTACCACTTCAGCCGCGAGTACCCCCTCCACCTGTGGACGGCCGGCGCCGACTGGCTTCTCAAGCCCCTCGTCGACCACGACGAGACCCGCGGCGAGCGGGATCCGCGCACCGCGACGGCGCTCGCCGAAGTCGCCCTGTTCTACGAGGACTTCCTCACCCGCACCGACGACGAGGGCCGACTGGTCGTGGTCCCCTCCTACTCGCCCGAGAACCGTCCCGCGAACGCGAGCTGGGGCGCGGTCGACGCGGCCATGGACCTCTCCGCGGCCCGGCACGCCCTGCTGACCGCCGCCGCGTACCACCCGGAGCACGCGGACCGCTGGCAGGCGCTCGCCGACCGGATCCCGCCGCACCGCGTCAACGCCGACGGAGCGCTCGCCGAATGGGCCCGGCCGGGGCTGGCGGACTCCTACGACCACCGCCACCTCAGCCACCTCTACGGAGTCTGGCCGCTGGACGAGATCACCCCCTACGACACCCCGGACCTGGCCGCCGCCGCCCACCGCGCCCTGGAACTGCGCGGACCCGAGAACGACTCCGCGCACGGCCATCTGCACCACGCCCTGATCGCCGCCCGCCTCCGCGACGCCGACCGGGTCGCGAACGCCCTCGACCGCGTCCTCGACGGCGACTTCTTCCACGACTCGCTGATGAGCGCGCACTACCCGCACCGCGACGTCTACAACGCCGACGCCGCCCACACCCTCCCCGCCGTGCTGATCGAGGCGCTCGTGCAGTCCACCCCCGGCCGGCTGGCCCTGCTGCCCGCGCCGCCACGGGCCTACCCGCGCGGCTCGTTGCGCGGCGTGCGGACCCGGTTCGGCGCCACGCTCGACCTCACCTGGGCCCCGGACGGCGCCATCGCCGTGCTGCGCCCCACCCGCACCGTCCGCATCGAACTTTGGACTTCCGACGGCGCCGAGCCCCTCGACCTCGTCGCCCACGAAGACCGCGTCCTCACCCTGAAGGCGCGGTGACCCCAGCGATTCCCCCCACCCATGGAAGGACCCCCATGGCACCAAGCATCCCGAGCAGGATCGGCACGGTCCTGGCAGCGCCCGCCCTCGCCCTCGGCATCACCGTCGGCATGGCCTCCGTCCCCGCCCACGCCGCGATCTGGAGCTCCTGCGACCAGTGGGGCAACACCACCCTGAACGGTTACATCCTCTACAACAACATCTGGGGCTCCGGCGCCGGCGGCCAGTGCGTCTGGGCCAACTCCGGTACCAACTGGGGTGCATGGGCCAACCACCCCGACACCGGCGGCATCAAGTCGTATCCGAACGCCAAGAAGGTGGTCAACAAGCCCATCGACTCGCTCCGTTCGCTGACCAGCAGCTACAACGTCACCGTCCCGTCCGCGGGCGCGTACAACACGTCGTACGACATCTGGGACACGGACTACGACTACGAGATCATGCTCTGGGTCAACCGGTACGGTCCCGTCGGCCCGCTCGGCGGTCCGCAGGGCACGGTCAGCCTCGGCGGCCACACCTGGAATGTCTACAAGGGCGACAACGGCGCCAACCAGGTCTTCTCGTTCCTGCGCACGTCCAACTCCACTTCCGGGACCGTCGACATCCTGCCGATCCTCGACTGGATCAAGGACACCAAGGGCTGGATGGGCAACGAGACCATCGGTGACGTGCAGTTCGGCTATGAGATCACCTCGTCGTCCGGTGGCCTGGACTTCCGCACCGACAACCTGACGGTCAGCAGCAGCTGACCCCTGCCTCCGCCCGGTGGGCGGTCGGTCGCCCACCGGGCGGAGGAGCGGGAACGAGGCGGGGCTGTGCGCGGGCGGGCTACGCGCGGGCGGGTGCCGGGCCCGAGCTCGCCCGTACCGTCAGCTCGGGTGCGATCAGGACGACTTCCTCGTCACCCCGCCCGCCGAGCTTGGCGACCAGGTGCTCCACGGCGTACCGGCCCATCTCCTGCGCGGGGATGGCGACCGAGGTCAGCCGCACCGAGGCCTGGACGGCGACCTGTTCGGGGCAGATCGCGACCACCGAGACGTCCTCCGGCACGGCCCGCCCCTGCTGCCGCAGCAGGGCGAGCAACGGTTCGACCGCCGACTCGTTCTGCACGACGAACGCCGTGGTGCCCGGACGTTCGTCGAGGATCCGGGCGAGGGTCACGGCCATCGCGGCGTACCCGCCCTCGCACGGCCGGTGCAGCAGCCGCACCCCCGACTCCCGTGCCTGCGAACGCAGCCCGTCGAGGGTGCGCTCGGCGAAGCCGGTGTGCCGTTCGTAGACCGCGGGGGCCTCGCCGATGACGGCGATGTCGCGGTGCCCCAGCGTCGCCAGATGTTCCACGCAGAGCGCGCCGGTGGCCCGGAAGTCGAGGTCCACGCAGGTCAGGCCGGTGGTGTCGGCGGGCAGCCCAATCAGCACCGCCGGCTGGTCGTCCCCCACTCTCGACTTCTCCCCCACTCTCGACTTCGCTCGAGCGGGGGGACCCCCATGAGCGGGGGGACCCCCATGAGCGGGGGCACCCCCACCCCGCAGCAACGGCAGCCGCTCGTCGTCGAGTTCGACGTCCATCAGGATCATCCCGTCGGCGAGTCCGCTGCCGGCGACGCGGCGCACCGCGTCGGGGCCCTCCTCGCCGGTGAGCAGCAGCACGTCGTAGCCGTGGGTGCGGGCCGTGGTGGCCACCGCGATGGCAATCTCCATCATCACCGGCACGTACATGTCCGTACGCAGCGGGATCATCAGCGCGATGACGTTGGACCTGCTGCTGGCCAGGGCGCGGGCCCCGGCGTTCGGGTGGTACCCGAGCCGGCGGATGCTCTCCTCGACCCGCCGGCGGGTGTTCGCGGAGATGGACCGCTTGCCGCTGAGGACATAACTCACCGTGCTCGCCGAGACTCCGGCGTGCTGGGCGACCTCGGCGAGGGTGACCATCCAGCTCTCCAATTGTTGTGAAGCGCTTCGACAGTGCGCCGTACGTACAGGGGCAGGTGGGGGCGGTTTGACAGTAGTCCCAGTAAGGACGGGTGTCCATACGCTGTCGAAGCGCTTCGACGGTCTTTCCCTCCCGCCACCCCGAGGGTGGGGCAGGAGCCGTCCCCGGCCCAGCCAGGTTCCCACGACCCCTCCGGTGCGGCGTCGAGGGGGCCCGGCCCGCTCTCAGCGGCGGATGACGCCCAGCGCGAGAGCGGCGGCGACCGCGGCGGTACGGGAGTCCACGTCGAGTTTCGCGTAGGCGTGGGCCAGGTGCGACTTCACGGTGGCCTGGGTGAGGCTCAGCCGCGCGCCGATGGCCTGGTTGGACAGGCCCTCGGCGACCAGGGAGAGCACTTCCGTCTCGCGCCGGGTCAGCGCGGCGTGCGGTGTGCGCAGCCGGTTCATCAGCCGGTCGGCGACCGCCGGCGCGAGAGTGGTGCGTCCGGCGGCGGCGGTACGGACGGCGGCGGCCAGTTCCTCGGGCGGGGCGTCCTTGAGCAGGTATCCGGTGGCGCCGGCCTCGATGGCCGGGAGGGTGTCGGCGTCGGTGTCGTAGGTGGTGACGATCAGCACGCGGGGTGCTCCGGGGCGGGCCGTGATGGCGGCGGTGGCCTGCGTTCCGTTCATCCCGGCGCCGAACTGCAGGTCCATCAGGACGACGTCGGCCCCGCCGACCGCCGCGAGGGCCACGGCCTCCTCGGCGGTGGCGGCGGCCCCGACGATGCTGAAGCCGGGCTCGGTCTCCAGCACGGCGCGCAGGCCCGCGCGGACCACCGGGTGGTCGTCGGCGATCAGGATGCGGATGGGGGTGGGGGCGGGGATGTCGTTCACCGGTCACACCTCGCTTTCGTCCCGGGACAGGGACGCGCTCTCGGCCCGGACCTCGTTCGCGGCCCGCTGTTCGTCCCGGATCAGGTGTTCGTCCCGGGCCGGGTGTTCGTCCCCGGCCTCGGTGGCCCGGAGGGGGAAGCGGGCGGACAGCGCGGTGCCCCGGCCCGGTGACGACTCGATGACGAGGGCACCGCCGAGGGCGCGGCTGCGGGCCCGCATTCCGGCGATGCCGAAACCGCCCGCGGCCGGGTCCGGGGCCCCCGGGCGCTCGGGATCGAACCCGGTGCCGTCGTCCACCACGTCGAGTGCCACGGCGTCGTCCAGGTAGGAGAGCGTGACCGTGCCGCTCCGGGCCCCGGAGTGCCGGACGGTGTTGGACAGCGCGGACTGCGCGATGCGCAGCAGGGCCACCTCCACGGCGGTGGGCAGCGTCAGCGGTGCACCGGTACGGCGGAAGCGGACCGT
This sequence comes from Streptomyces sp. TE5632, assembly GCF_054061295.1. NCBI lineage: Bacteria > Bacillati > Actinomycetota > Actinomycetes > Kitasatosporales > Streptomycetaceae > Streptomyces > Streptomyces sp. TE5632. The sequence goes on from NZ_JBSSEA010000003.1 coordinate 4,228,906, forward strand.
GACGGGGTGCTGGGCGCTGGTGGTGGAGCACAGCCGCTCCAGGGCGCCCGCCACAGTGGTGCCCTCCAGCGCGGGTGGGCTGAGGGCGGCCACGAACCGGCGGGCTTCGGCGAGGTTGTCGACGGCCGCCTGCCGGGCCTGCACGACATGCGCGCCGGCCGCTTCGGGCCGCTTCGGCAGCGCGCGTTCGGCGGCGCGCAGCAGGAGCTGGATGCTGGACAGACCCTGGGCCAAGGTGTCGTGGATCTCCCGGGCCAGCCGCTCACGCTCGGCCAGGACACCGGCGGTGTGCTGGGCGGTGGCCAGATCGGCGCGGGTGACGGTGAGCTCCTCGATCAGCCGACGACGCTGTTCACTCTCCCGGTACAACGCCTGGTACCCCCACACCACGGCGACCGCGACGGCCGCCCCCAACGCGGGCCCGACCGCCCCGGCGGGGGAGAAGGCCTGCTCATGGACGGCGAACGCGGTGATCGCGGCGACGGCGGTGGCGGCGACCGCGACCAGCCCGCCGCGCCGGGACAGCAGGTGCAGCTGGAGGAAGTACAGCGGGAACGCCAGCCACACCGCGTCCGGGGTCAGCGCCAGCAACAGCAGCCAGACCGCGCCCAGCCCCGCGAGCCACCACCCGGCGGCCCGGCGGGAGACGGACATGAGCGGCGTCAGCGGGCCGACCGCGTAGACCCCCGCCACGGCGGCGCACACCGCCACGACGGCACCCGCCTGCGGATCGTGCGTGACGAGTGCCCGCGCGGTGGTCAGGCCGAGGAGCCCGGCCACGAGCAGATGCAGGCACCGGGCGAGAGGCCGAGTGGTGGGAGTGAGGACGTTCATCACCCATCACCCTACGAAGAACTCCCCTCACCGGGCATCGATCAAAAGGTGGAGTCGTGCCCCGACCCTTCGATTCGCAAAGTCCGGCCCTGTGTGCGATGCCAGGCCCCGGGCCGTGCCGCGAGGGTGGGACGTGCCGCTTCCACCGATCGAAAGGACAGGCCGGGGCATGTTCGTCGCCTGGAGGGATCTCACATTCGCCAAGGGGCGATTCGCACTGATGGGAACCGTGGTCGTGCTGATCACCCTGCTGGTCGGGCTGCTCTCCGGCCTGACCGCGGGGCTCGCGCGGCAGAACGTCTCGGCCGTGACCGGTCTGCCGGCCGACCGGATCGCCTTCGCCGCCCCCGCCGACGGCCAGGACCTCTCGTACGCCGACTCCACCGTCACCGAGGAACAGTGGCGGACCTGGGCGGCGGCGCCCGGTGTGACCCGCGCCCAGCCGCTGGGCATCACCACCACCCGGGCGAGCGCCGGGGAACGGACCGCCGGGGTCTCGGTGCTCGGCGTGCCGGCGGGTTCGCCGCTCGCCCCCGAGAGCGACCGGATCGACGACCGCGCGGTGGTGCTGTCCGGCACCGCCGCCACCGAACTGGGGGCCGGGCCGGGCGACACCGTCACCCTCGCCGACCGGCGGCTGACCGTCGCCGCGGTGAGCGGGGACGCCTCCTTCAGCCACACCCCCGTGGTGTGGGCCACGCTCGGCACCTGGAACGGCATCACCCCGCCCGCCGGTGCCACCGCGGACACCGCCGCCGACGGCCGCACCGCGACCGTCATCGCCCTGAACACCGGCCCGGACGCGGACATCGCGTCCATCGACCGGGCCGCCGGCACCCTGACCGTGGAGAAGGACGACTCCCTGTCCGCGATCGGCTCCTACACCTCCGAGAACGGCTCCCTGCAGCTGATGCGCGGCTTCCTGTTCGCGATCTCCGCACTGGTGATCGGCGCCTTCTTCACCGTGTGGACCATCCAGCGCAGCGGTGACGTCGCCGTTCTCAAGGCGCTGGGCGCCCCCACACGCAACCTGCTGGCGGACGCCCTCGGCCAGGCCCTGGTCCTGCTGACCGGCGGAACCCTCCTCGGTACCGCTCTCGCCGCCGCGACCGGCGCCGCCCTCTCCGGCTCGGCCGTCCCCTTCGAGCTGACCCCCGGGACCGTCCTCGTCCCCGCCGCCGTGATGGTCGTCCTCGGCGCTCTCGGGGCCGCCCTCTCCATCCGCCGCATCACCTCCGTCGACCCGCTGACCGCCCTGGGGAGCGCCCGATGAGCCTCGAACTGACCGACATCACCCTCACCTACCCCGACGGCGACTCCCGGCTGACCGCTCTCGAGCGCGTCGGTCTCGACGTGCCCAGGGGCAGCCTCACCGCCGTGGTCGGCCCGTCCGGCTCGGGCAAGTCCAGCCTGCTCGCCGTCGCCGCCACCCTCGTCGCACCCGACTCCGGGACCGTCACCGTCGACGGCACCCCCACCACCGGGATGAGCCGAGGCGACCTCACCGACCTGCGCCGCCGCAGCATCGGCATCGTCTTCCAGCAGCCGAACCTGCTGCCCTCCCTCACCGCCGCCGAACAACTCCAGGTCATGGCCCACATCGACGGCCGAAGGCCGCGCGACGCCCGTGCCCGGGCCATGGAACTGCTCGACGCCGTCGGGCTCGCCGACCGGGCCGGGCGCCGCCCGCACCAGCTCTCCGGCGGCCAGCGCCAGCGGGTGAACATCGCCCGCGCCCTGATGAACGAACCCACCGTGCTCCTGGTCGACGAACCCACCAGCGCCCTCGACCACGAACGCGGCGCAGCCGTCATGGAACTCATCACCCGGCTCACCCGCCAACGGGCCACCGCCACCGTCCTGGTCACCCACGACCGAGCCCTGCTCGCCGCCGCCGACCGGATCGCCGAGGTCCACGACGGACGCCTCGCGTCGGCATATCAGCCGAATGGACGCACAAAGGGTGGTGGGGCGGCTGCGCATCAGGTACATACGAACGAGTAGCACCAGTCAGTAACGTAAGTCACCCCACAGGCCCACAAGATCACGCACATCGGTCCCACGGGCCGTCGTCCACGCATCCCGATTCGCGGCGAGGTGAGCCTCATGTCCGCAACACCCGAGTCACCCCGGACACCCCGGACACCCCAGGCACCCCGGTCTGGGTATCGACCCACCGTCACCGAACGCGAGGCCCGCCAGGTCGCGGAGGCCGCCCGGGAACAGGACTGGCGCAAGCCCAGCTTCGCCAAGGAACTGTTCCTGGGCCGCTTCCGGCTCGACCTCATCCACCCCCACCCCCTTCCGGCCACCGAGGACGCCGAGCGCGGCGAGGAGTTCCTCGCCAAACTCCGCGACTTCTGCGAGACGAAGATCGACGGCGCCCGGATCGAACGCGAGGCGCGGATCCCCGACGAGGTGGTCACCGGGCTCAAGGAGCTCGGCGCCTTCGGCATGAAGATCGACACCAAGTACGGCGGCCTCGGCCTGACGCAGGTCTACTACAACAAGGCCCTCGCCCTGGTCGGCTCCGCCAGCCCCGCGATCGGCGCGCTGCTCTCCGCCCACCAGTCGATCGGCGTCCCCCAGCCGCTGAAGATCTTCGGCACCCAGGAGCAGAAGGACACGTTCCTGCCGCGCTGCGCCCGCACCGACATCTCGGCCTTCCTGCTCACCGAGCCCGACGTCGGCTCGGACCCGGCACGGCTCGCCACCACCGCCGTCCCGGACGGCGAGGGCGGCTACGTCCTCGACGGCGTGAAGCTGTGGACGACCAACGGCGTGGTCGCCGACCTCCTCGTCGTCATGGCCCGCGTGCCCAAGGGCGAGGGCCACCGGGGCGGCATCACCGCGTTCGTGGTGGAGGCGGCCTCCGAGGGCATCACGGTCGAGAACCGCAACGCCTTCATGGGCCTGCGCGGCCTGGAGAACGGCGTCACCCGCTTCCACCGGGTCCGCGTCCCGGCCGGCCACCGCATCGGTGAGGAGGGCCAGGGCCTGAAGATCGCGCTCACCACGCTCAACACCGGACGGCTGTCCCTGCCCGCGATGTGCGTCGGCGCCGGAAAATGGTGCCTGAAGATCGCCCGCGAGTGGTCGGCGGCCCGGGAGCAGTGGGGCAAGCCGGTGGCGCTGCACGAGGCGGTCGGCTCGAAGATCGCGTTCATCGCGGCGACCACCTTCGCCCTGGAGGCCGTGGTCGACCTGTCCTCCCAGATGGCCGACGAGAACCGCAACGACATCCGCATCGAGGCGGCGCTCGCCAAGCTGTACGGCTCGGAGATGGCCTGTCTGATGGCCGACGAGCTGGTCCAGATCCGCGGCGGACGCGGCTACGAGACCGCCGACTCCCTCCGGGCGCGCGGCGAGCGGGCGGTGCCCGCCGAGCAGATGCTGCGCGACCTGCGCATCAACCGCATCTTCGAGGGCTCCACCGAGATCATGCACCTGCTGATCGCGCGGGAGGCCGTCGACGCCCATCTGTCGGTCGCCGGCGATCTCATCGACCCCGAGAAATCCCTGGGCGACAAGGCGAAGGCGGGCGCGAACGCGGGCGTCTTCTACGCGAAGTGGCTGCCCAGACTGGTCGCGGGTCCAGGACAGCTCCCCGGAACCTACGGAGAGTTCAAGCACGGGGTCGACCTCTCCCCGCACCTGCGGTACGTCGAGCGCGCGGCCCGCAGACTCGCCCGGTCCACCTTCTACGCCATGTCCCGCTGGCAGGGCCGGATGGAGACCAAACAGGGCTTCCTGGGCCGGATCGTCGACATCGGCGCCGAACTGTTCGCGATGAGCGCCGCCTGCGTCCGCGCCGAACTGCTGCGCCGCCGCGGCGACCACGGCCGTGAGGCCTACCAGCTCGCCGACGCCTTCTGCCGCCAGTCCCGCGTCCGCGTCGACGAACTCTTCGACCGGCTGTGGACCAACACCGACGACATCGACCGCAAGGTCGTCAAGGGTGTGCTCTCCGGAACCTACGAGTGGCTGGAGCAGGGTGTCCTCGACCCTTCGGGTGACGGCCCCTGGATCGCGGACACCACGCCCGGCCCCAGCGCACGGAGCAACGCGCACCGGCCGATCCGCTGAGGCGGGCCGGGGCGGGGGCGTCGGACAGGACGCACGAGCTGCCGGGGCGGGGCCCCGGCAGCACCCGCGACCGGACACAATGGGGTCCATGACCGACGCTCCAGCTCCGCTCGCCGACCCGCACCTGGTGTACGACCCCGTGGCGGGGGACGGCCCCAAGGACGTGGTGATCCTCGGCTCCACCGGGTCGATCGGCACCCAGGCCATCGACCTCGTGCTGCGCAACCCCGACCGCTTCCGGGTCACCGGACTGTCCGCCAACGGCGGCCGCGTCTCCCTCCTCGCCGAGCAGGCCCACCGGCTGCGGGTGCGCACGGTCGCCGTCGCGCGCGAGGACGTCGTGGGCGCGCTGCGCGAGGCGCTGTCGGCGCGGTACGGACCGGGGGAGCCGCTGCCCGAGATCCTCGCCGGAGCGGACGCGGCCACGCAGCTCGCCGCCTCCGACTGCCACACCGTCCTCAACGGCATCACCGGCTCCATCGGACTGGCCCCCACGCTCGCCGCCCTCGAGGCCGGCCGCACCCTCGCGCTCGCCAACAAGGAGTCGCTGATCGTCGGCGGCCCGCTGGTCAAGGGGCTGGCCGGGCCGGGGCAGATCATCCCGGTCGACTCCGAGCACGCCGCGCTGTTCCAGGCGCTGGCCGCCGGAACCCGCGCGGACGTGCGCAAGCTCGTCGTCACCGCCTCCGGCGGCCCCTTCCGCGGCCGCACCAGGGACGAACTGGCGAACGTCACCGTCGAGGACGCCCTCGCCCACCCCACCTGGGCCATGGGCCCGGTGATCACGATCAACTCCGCCACCCTCGTCAACAAGGGCCTCGAAGTCATCGAGGCGCATCTGCTGTACGACATTCCCTTCGATCACATTGAGGTCGTCGTGCACCCGCAGTCGTATGTCCACTCGATGGTTGAGTTCACGGACGGATCGACACTGGCCCAGGCGACGCCCCCCGACATGCGCGGGCCCATCGCCATCGGCCTCGGCTGGCCCGAAAGGGTCCCCGACGCCGCCCCGGTCTTCGACTGGAGCAAGGCGTCCACCTGGGAGTTCTTCCCCCTCGACAACGAGGCGTTCCCCTCGGTGAACCTGGCCCGGCACGTGGGCGGGCTCGCGGGCACCGCTCCGGCGGTGTTCAATGCGGCGAACGAGGAGTGCGTGGAGGCGTTCCGCGCCGGCGCGCTGCCGTTCAACGGGATCATCGACACCGTCACCCGGGTGGTCGAGGAGCACGGCACCCCGCGAACGGGAACCTCTTTGACTGTGCCCGACGTCCTCGAAGCGGAGACCTGGGCGCGAGCGAGGACCCGGGAACTGACTTCCCTTACGGCGAGCGCGGAGGCGCGTGCATGACGACCTTGATGTTCATCCTCGGCATAGTCGTCTTCGCGGTCGGCCTGCTGCTCTCGATCGCCTGGCACGAGCTGGGACACCTGTCCACCGCCAAGCTCTTCGGCATCCGGGTCCCCCAGTACATGGTCGGCTTCGGTCCGACCCTCTGGTCCCGGCACAAGGGCGAGACCGAGTACGGCGTCAAGGCGATCCCGTTCGGCGGCTACATCCGCATGATCGGCATGTTCCCGCCCGGCGCCGACGGACGGCTGGAGGCCCGCTCCACCTCGCCGTGGCGCGGCATGATCGAGGACGCCCGCTCCGCCGCCTTCGAGGAACTGCAGCCCGGCGACGAGAAACGCCTGTTCTACACACGTAAACCGTGGAAACGGGTCATCGTGATGTTCGCGGGCCCGTTCATGAACCTGATCCTCGCGGCGGTGCTGTTCCTCACCGTGCTGATGGGCTTCGGCATCCAGCAGCAGACCACCACCGTCAGCTCGGTCTCCCCGTGCGTCATCTCGCAGAGCGAGAACCGCGACGAGTGCGTGAAGTCCGACCCCCGGTCCCCGGCCGCGGCGGCCGGCATGGAGGCGGGCGACAGGATCGTCGCGTTCGACGGTGTCAGGACCGACGACTGGGGCACGCTCTCCGACCTCATCCGCGACAGCGCCGGCCAGGCCGTGCCGATCGTCGTCGACCGCGACGGCCAGGAGGTCACCCTCCAGGCGAAGATCGCCACGAACCAGGTCGCGAAGAAGGACTCCAACGGGGCCTACGTCGAGGGTGAGTACGTCAAGGCCGGCTTCCTCGGCTTCAGCGCGGCCACCGGCGTCGTCAAACAGGACTTCGGGGACTCCGTGGTCTGGATGACCGACCGGGTCGGCGACGCCGTCGACTCCCTCGCCGCCCTGCCGTCCAAGGTCCCCGCCCTGTGGGACGCGGCCTTCGGCGACGGTCCGCGCGAGCCGGACTCCCCGATGGGCGTCGTCGGAGCGGCCCGGGTCGGTGGCGAGATCGCCACCCTCGAGATCCCCGCCTCACAGCAGATGGCCATGTTCGTGATGCTCCTCGGAGGCTTCAACCTCTCCCTGTTCCTGTTCAACATGCTCCCGCTGCTCCCGCTCGACGGCGGGCACATCGCGGGTGCCCTGTGGGAGTCGCTGCGCCGCAACCTCGCCAGGGTGCTGCGCCGCCCCGACCCGGGCCCGTTCGACGTGGCGAAACTGATGCCGGTGGCCTACGTGGTGGCCGGGATCTTCGTCTGCTTCACGCTCCTCGTCCTCGTCGCGGACGTGGTGAACCCGGTACGGATCTCCTAGACGGACCGGACGGACCGGTACGGACCCCGCCCCGCCACCGGGTGCGAATCCGCCGGACATCTGCCGTTCACGATGGCCTGGAACCCTTTTGTTCCGGGCCATCGCCCTTTGGGTGGGTTTGCGGACGGGATGTGCTAGGGCCAACGCCCGTGCCGTAATCTCGGATCGCGGAGCCCGCTGCTCACCGGGAGCCGGACCTTGATCCACGACTTGGGGTTGCACAGCAGATGACTGCGATTTCTCTCGGCATGCCGTCCGTTCCGATCACCCTGGCCCCGCGCCGCACGAGCCGGAAGATCCAGGTCGGATCGGTGGCGGTGGGCGGCAACGCGCCGGTGTCGGTGCAGTCGATGACCACCACCCGCACCGCGGACATCGGCGCGACGCTGCAGCAGATCGCCGAGCTGACCGCCTCGGGCTGCCAGATCGTGCGGGTGGCCTGCCCCACCCAGGACGACGCGGACGCGCTGGCCACCATCGCCCGCAAGTCGCAGATCCCGGTGATCGCCGACATCCACTTCCAGCCCAAGTACGTGTTCGCCGCGATCGAGGCCGGCTGCGCGGCGGTGCGGGTCAACCCGGGCAACATCAAGCAGTTCGACGACAAGGTCAAGGAGATCGCGCAGGCGGCGAACGAGCACCGCACGCCGATCCGGATCGGGGTCAACGCCGGGTCGCTGGACCGGCGGCTGCTGCAGAAGTACGGCAAGGCCACCCCGGAGGCGCTGGTGGAGTCCGCGCTGTGGGAGGCGTCGCTGTTCGAGGAGCACGGCTTCCGGGACATCAAGATCTCCGTCAAGCACAACGACCCGGTGGTGATGGTGGAGGCCTACCGGCAACTGGCGGCGCGGTGCGACTATCCGCTGCACCTGGGGGTGACCGAGGCGGGTCCGGCGTTCCAGGGCACCATCAAGTCGGCGGTGGCCTTCGGCGCGCTGCTCAGTGAGGGGATCGGCGACACCATCCGGGTGTCGCTGTCGGCGCCGCCGGCCGAGGAGGTCAAGGTGGGGCTGCAGATCCTGGAGTCGCTGAATCTGCGGCAGCGGGGTCTGGAGATCGTCTCGTGTCCGTCCTGCGGGCGGGCGCAGGTGGATGTGTACAAGCTGGCCGACGAGGTGACCGCCGGGCTGGAGGGGATGGAGGTGCCGCTGCGGGTGGCGGTGATGGGCTGTGTGGTCAACGGTCCGGGCGAGGCCCGTGAGGCCGACCTCGGGGTGGCCTCGGGCAACGGCAAGGGGCAGATCTTCGTGAAGGGCGAGGTGATCAAGACCGTCCCGGAGTCGAAGATCGTGGAGACCCTGATCGAGGAGGCCATGAAGATCGCCGAGCGCATGGAGGCCGAAGGCATCGCCTCCGGCGAACCCCAGATCTCGGTCGCCGGCTGAACCGGTCGACCCGGCCGGTCAGACCGTTGGTCAGGCCGTTCCTGCCCGGGGGCGTCCCGGGCAGGAAACGTTTCCCCACCGCGGGGCGGCAGCACACAAATTCGGCAGGTACAGTGCGGAAACCAGCAGACCCAAATGTGTGAGGCCCCCCGCGCGTGTTGACGCAGACCACTTCCCGGGTCCTCGAACCGAGTGACCTGGACGCCGCGCTCGCCGTCCTCGACCGCGAGCCGGTGGCGAACGCCTTCGTGACATCCCGGGTGCAGGTCGCGGGCCTGGACCCGTGGCGGCTCGGCGGTGAGATGTGGGGCTGGTACGAGGGCGGCATGCTCACGTCCCTCTGCTACGCCGGCGCCAACCTGGTCCCCATCTGCGCCACCCCCCGGGCCGTCCGCGCCTTCGCCGACCGCGCCCGCCGGGCCGGCCGCCGCTGCTCCTCGGTCGTCGGCCCCGCGGCACCCACCGCCGAGCTGTGGCGGCTGCTCGAACCCCAGTGGGGCCCCGCCAGGGAGGTCCGCGCCCACCAGCCCCTCATGGTCACCGACCAGCTGTCCGACACCATCGCCCCGGACCCCTACGTCCGCCGCGTCCGCAAGGACGAGATGGAAAAGATCATGCCGGCCTGCGTGGCGATGTTCACCGAGGAAGTCGGGATCTCCCCCCTGGCGGGCGACGGAGGCCTGCTCTACCAGGCCAGGGTCGCCGAACTCGTCGGCGCCGGACGCGCCTTCGCCCGCTTCGACGCCGACGGAAAGGTCGTCTTCAAGGCCGAGATCGGCGCCGCCACCGACCGGACCTGTCAGATCCAGGGCGTATGGGTGGCCCCCGAGCACCGGGGCAGGGGCATGGCCGCCCCCGGCATGGCGGCCGTGCTCCGCTACGCCCTCGCCGACATCGCCCCCGTGGCCAGCCTCTACGTCAACGACTTCAACACCCCCGCGCGCCGGACCTACCGGAAGGTGGGTTTCCAGGAGGTCGGCGCGTTCATGAGCGTCCTGTTCTGAACCGGGGCCGCCCAGGGCCACGCACCCTGTGCCCCGGCCCCGAAGCGCGGTCCGCCGCGCAGTCCCGGCCCGTGCCGACGCCCTGTAGTCTCCCCGGCATGCTGCGCTTTCCCGGTCACGGGCACCCCCGTCCCGACGACATCGTGATCGGCCCCCTCGACCTCGCCGCCCACGTCGACGAGGCACTGGCGGTCCAGGCGGCGGCGTTCGGTCTCGGCCCCGACGAGGTGGCCGTACGCCGGCAGATCGTGCTGCGCCACATGACCCTGCACGGAGCCAGAGCCCTGGGCGCCACCCTCGCCGGCCGTCTCGTCGGCTTCGTCTACGGCATGCCCAACGACCGTGCCCACTGGTGGTCCACCGTCGTCGAGCCCTACCTGCGCGCCCAGAACCGGGACCACTGGCTCGACGACTCCTTCGTCATCACCGAACTGCACGTCCACCCGCGCCACCAGAAGCACGGCACCGGCCGCGCCCTGATCACCACGATCACCGACGGGGCCGACGAACCCCGCTCGATCCTCTCCGCCATCGACATCGAGAGCCCCGCCCGCGGCCTGTACCGCTCCCTGGGGTACGAGGACCTCGCCCGCCGGGTCCATTTCCCCAGCGCCCCCAAGCCGTACGCCGTGATGGGAGCACCTTTGCCGCTCCGGCGCCCGTAGGGCCTGTCCGGCGGATCCTGCCGCAGACGCGGGGGCCGGCACGCACATCTGCCGCGTTGCCGTCACGCTCCCCCACGCTCGGCTGCGCTCGCGCGGGAGGGACCCCCATCGTCCCCGCTCACCGGCGCTGATGAGGGCGCCGTCGATTTCCTGCGACCTGATCCGCCGGACAGGCCCTAACCGATTTCCACCGCCCCGTCCCACCCGGCTAACCTCCTGTCATCACCTAGACGCAGCAGGAGTACGAGAACCATGGCGAACGCACCGGTCCAGCGCATGTCCCAGTTGATGGCGAAGACGCTGCGCGACGACCCGGCGGACGCCGAGGTCCTCAGCCACAAGCTCCTCGTCCGGGCCGGCTATGTGCGCCGCACCGCCGCCGGCATCTGGAGCTGGCTGCCGCTCGGCAAGAAGGTCCTCGCCAACGTCGAACGCGTCGTCCGCGAGGAGATGGACGCGATCGGCGCCCAGGAGGTGCTGCTCCCCGCCGTCCTGCCGCGTGAGCCCTACGAGGCGACCGGCCGCTGGGAGGAGTACGGCCCCGAGCTGTTCCGCCTCCAGGACCGCAAGGGCGGCGACTACCTCCTCGGCCCCACCCACGAGGAGATCTTCACCCTCCTGGTGAAGGACCAGGCGTCCTCCTACAAGGACCTGCCGGTGATCCTGTACCAGATCCAGAACAAGTACCGCGACGAGGCGCGCCCCCGCGCGGGCATCCTGCGCGGCCGCGAGTTCCTGATGAAGGACTCCTACTCCTTCGACCTCGACGACGAGGGGCTGTCCCGGTCGTACGCCCTGCACCGCCAGGCGTACCAGCGGATCTTCGAGCGCCTCGGTCTCGACTACCGCATCTGCGCCGCCACCGCCGGTGCGATGGGCGGCTCCAAGTCCGAGGAGTTCCTCGCCCCCGCCGCGGCGGGCGAGGACGTCTTCGCGGACTGCCCGAACTGCGACTTCGCCGCCAACACCGAGGCGATCTCCTACGAGGTGCAGTTTGTCGACGGCTCCGCCGTCCCGGCCGCCGAGGACATCCCGACGCCCGACACCCCCACCATCGAGACCCTCGCTGCCTCGCTCGGCGTCCCGGCCTCGGCCACGCTGAAGAACCTGCTGGTCAAGGTCGGCGGTGAGATCGTCGCCGTGGGCGTTCCCGGGGACCGCGAGGTCGACATGGGCAAGCTCGAGGCGCACTTCGCCCCGGCCGCCGTCGAACTCGTCACCGCCGAGGACTTCGTCGGCCGCCCCGACCTGGTCCGCGGCTACGTCGGCCCGCAGGGCCTGGAGAAGGTCCGCTACATCGCCGACCCGCGGGTGGCACCGGGCACCGCCTGGATCACCGGTGCCAACAAGGCCGACACCCACGCCAAGAACGTGGTGGCCGGGCGCGACTTCGAGGTCGACGCGTACGTGGACGTCGTGGTGGTCAACGAGGGCGACCCCTGCCCGAAGTGCGGCACCGGCCTGAGGCTCGACCGCGCCATCGAGATCGGCCACATCTTCCAGCTGGGCCGCAAGTACGCCGACGCCCTCAAGCTCGACGTCCTCGGGCAGAACGGCAAACCGGTCCGCGTCACCATGGGCTCCTACGGCATCGGCGTCTCCCGCGCGGTGGCGGCCCTCGCCGAGCAGACCGCCGACGACAAGGGCCTGTGCTGGTCCAAGGAGATCGCCCCGGCCGACGTCCACGTGGTCGCCGCCGGCAAGGCGTTGCAGACCGAGCTCGCCCTCGAGATCTCCCAGAAGCTCGCCGCCGCCGGGGTCCGCGTCCTGGTCGACGACCGCGCGGGTGTCTCCCCGGGAGTGAAGTTCACCGACTCCGAGCTGATCGGCGTCCCGCAGATCCTGGTCGCCGGCCGCCGCTCCGCCGAGGGCGTCGTCGAGCTGAAGGACCGCCGTACCGGCGAACGCGAGGAGCTCACCGTCGACGAGGCCGTCACCCGCCTCACGGTCTGACCCACCCGGTGGCCCCGCGCGGAACCACTACCGCGCGGGGCACCCTTTTGGGACTCGTCCCGACGGCGGGCGGGGCGGCGGGTGCGGGATCAGAGCCAGGTCGCGAACTCCAGGAGGAGTTCGGCGTCCTGGCCGCGGCCCACCCGGCGGGCGCGTACGCCGGACTCCACCGCGCGGAACAGCGTCCAGCCTCGCAGACGTTCCTGGTCGACCTCCAGGGACTCCGCGAGACGCTTCACCCGGCGGCGGGTCGTCGCCGCGCCGGAGGTCTGGGCGACGAGGTCCTCCACCCGGTCGCGGACCAGCCGGGCCAGGTCGAAGGCGCACTCCCCGATCAGCGGGTCCGGGCCCACCGCCAGCCACGGCATCCGCTCGCCGGAGAGCACCTTGCTCTGCCGGAACGTGCCGTGCAGCAGCCGGTGCTCGGGCGGTCCGGCCACCAGCTCCTCGCGGACCGCCAGCGCCGCCGAGACCAGTGGTCCCACCTCCGGGTCGCCCGCGGCGGACGCCCGCATGGCCTCGGCCTGCCGACCGGTCCGCTCCGCCACCGTCTCGAAGGGAGGGGCGGCATCGCCCGAGGGCGGCTCGACCCACAGCCGCCGCAGCGTCCCGGCGGCCTCCAACAGCGCCTTCGCCTCCGGCAACGACCGCACCGAGACATCCGGATGCAGCCGCTCCAGCAGCAGCGCGCCGTCGGCGGACGGGGAAGGCTCCAGCAGCCGGACCGCGCCCAGGCCGTTCCAGTGGGCCAGCGCGGCCCGCTCACTCTCCGGCCGGGCCCTCGCCGGAGCCAGCTTCAGCACCGCGGGGCCGCCGTCGGACGTCCGCACCAGCACCACCAGGCTGCTGCGGCCCCCGGGCACCTGCACCCGTTCCACGGTCAGCTCGCGCGCCGCGACGGCCTCGCGTGCCGCCTCGGGCAGCCTCTCCAGCCACCGGGCACCGTCGGGAGCCGTCTCACCGAGCGCCCTCACCAGGCGCTGCGGCGGTTCGAAGACCATGCGCGAGTAGTTCCCTTCGTGCTGTGAGCGATGCCTGCCGCCGCTTCCGGCCCGTGGCCCCGTCACGCCGTCGGCGTCGGAGCCCCCGAGGCCGGGTCGGCCCGCTCGGCGAGCCCGGGGAAGGCTACGCTCTCCCCGCTCCAGCGCACCGCCCGCACCGCGGCTTCCCGCAGCGCCTCGGCTGCCGCCCGGCGCCGCTCACCACGGCTCGCGCGCACCAGGTCGGAGTACACCCCGGCCACCCGGTTCTCCAGCTCCGCCGCGAGCCGTACCGCCGCGGCCGCGTCCGGCACCGGGAACGGCAGCGCGTAGCCCGCGGCGGCCGCGACCGGCTCGCCGCCCGTGTCCTTCACCTCGCGCACCAGCGCGTCCCGGCGCGCGCGGTGCGCGTCGTACGCCGCGCGCGCGTCCGTACGGCGCTCCTTCGCGATCCGCCCGCCGACGACCCCGTAGCCGTACACCGCTGCGTGCTCCGCAGCCAGGGCCGCCTGGAGCGCCCGCAGTTCCCGGTCCTTCGCCTCGCTCACCCGTCACCCCTTCGTCAGCAGATACACGTGCGCCGCCCCGGCCGCCGCCACCGAGGCCAGCAGCCGGGCCAGCTCGGCCGGCGCGTCCAGCAGTTCCTCCAGACGCCGGTCGGCGATCTCCCGCTCCGCGGCGGCGAGCCCGGCGAGGGCGTCCTTCTCCGTCGCGGGCCCGGAGGCCGTCGGCGAGGCGGGCCGCTGGGCCCCGGAGGGGGACGGCGACGCCTGCGGTCCAGCCGCCTCCTGTGACTCCGTGGACATCGCCGTGCTCCCGAAGGCCTTCGCGTGCCGTACGACCTCCTCGCGCAGCGGACGCAGCCGTGGTGCGAGCCGGGCATGCGCCGCGATCACGGCGTCGTACCGCTCGGCCAACTCCCTGCTGTCGCCCGCCGCACGCGCGCGTACCCGCTCGGCCGGCGAGGGACGACTGCCGGCGGTGGTGTCGGGCTTCTCGGACCCGGCGGAACAGCCCGTCACGAGCAGGGCCGTCGAGGCGACGGCGAACAGGCTCCTTCTGCGCGGCCCCGAGCGGGCGCGTGGAGCGTGGGGGAACGGCACGGCAGACGTCCTCGGGGGCTCGTACGAACGTGGCGACGGAATGAAGCGTGGCGACGGAAAGAACGGAAGGAGGGCCACCGGCCCGTGATCACGGTACCCGTGCATCCGCCCGACGATGGTCAGCGGCACCCTCCGTGAGCGGGTGGACGGCACCACCCCCCGCGACCGGATACCCTTTGACCAGACACGCGCACCGTCCCACAACAGCACACGCGGCCGAGGAGTCACCCGGATGAGCAGCACCCAGAGCGAGAGGCTTCGAGAACTTCTGGAACCGCTCGTCAGCTCGCAGGGCCTCGATCTCGAGGAGATCGCCGTGGACGCGGTCGGCCGCAAGCGTGTGCTGCGCGTCGTCGTCGACTCCGACACCGGCGCGGACCTGGACCGGATCGCCGATGTGAGCCGCGCGCTCTCGGCGAAGCTCGACGAGACCGACGCGATGGGCAGCGGGGAGTACACCCTCGAGGTCGGCACCCCGGGCGCGGAGCGCCCCCTCACCGAGCGCCGGCACTACGTGCGTGCCACGGGCCGCCTGGTGAGCTTCCGGCTGACCGCGGGCGACGAACTGGTCGCCAGGATCCTGCGGGTCGACGACGGAGGCCTCGACCTCGAGGTGCCCGGAGTCAAGGGCCGCAGGGCCACCGCGCGCAGACTCGCCTTCGACGACATCAGCAGGGCGCGCGTCCAGGTCGAGTTCAACCGCAAGGACGACGGCAAGACCGACACGAACGACACAGACGACGCGACCGGCACGACCGGCGCGAACGACAAGCACGACGAGACGGAAGAGGAGGCGTAACCGTGGACATCGACATGAGTGCCCTTCGGCTCTTGGTACGGGAGAAGGAGATCTCCCTCGACCTGCTGGTCGAGGCGATCGAATCGGCCCTCCTCATCGCCTACCACCGCACCGAGGGAAGCCGCCGCCACGCGCGCGTGGAGCTCGACCGGGAATCCGGACATGTGACGGTGTGGGCGAAGGAGGACCCCGAGGACCTCGAAGAGGGCCAGGAGGCCCGCGCGTTCGACGACACCCCGTCCGACTTCGGCCGCATCGCGGCCACCACGGCCAAGCAGGTCATCCTGCAGCGCCTGCGCGACGCCGAGGACGACGTGACGCTCGGCGAGTACGCCGGCCGCGAGGGCGACATCGTCACCGGCGTGGTCCAGCAGGGTCGCGACCCGAAGAACGTCCTGGTCGACATCGGCAAGCTGGAGGCCATCCTGCCGGTGCAGGAGCAGGTGCCGGGCGAGACCTACCCGCACGGCATGCGGCTGCGCAGTTACGTCGTCCGGGTGGCGAAGGGCGTGCGCGGCCCGTCGGTCACCCTGTCGCGTACGCACCCCGGCCTGGTGAAGAAGCTCTTCGCCCTGGAGGTGCCGGAGATCGCCGACGGCTCGGTGGAGATCTCCGCCATCGCCCGTGAGGCCGGTCACCGTACGAAGATCGCCGTCCGCTCCACCCGGTCCGGGCTGAACGCCAAGGGTGCCTGCATCGGCCCCATGGGCGGCCGCGTGCGCAACGTCATGGGCGAGCTGAGCGGCGAGAAGATCGACATCGTCGACTGGTCGGACGACCCGGCCGAGATGGTGGCGAACGCGCTGTCGCCGGCCCGTGTCTCCAAGGTCGAGGTGGTGGATCTGGCCGCCCGGTCCGCCCGGGTGACGGTGCCGGACTACCAGCTGTCGCTGGCGATCGGCAAGGAGGGGCAGAACGCCCGCCTGGCCGCCCGCCTGACCGGCTGGCGGATCGACATCCGGCCGGACACGGAACAGCCCGGGGAATAGATCCGAGCCTCCGCCTGCTGAGATCACGACAGTCTTGCCGGCGGCATCTGTTCGATTCTTGCCCCAAAGGGGTGAGGTCGGTCCGGGGAGGTAGACTGAGGAGTGTCTGGCCGGACACCTATCCGCGCATGCCCCGAGCGAACCTGCGTGGGCTGCCGGGAGCGAGCGGTCAAGGAAGAGCTGCTGCGGATCGTGGCGATCGAGGACGCGTGCGTCCCGGATCCACGCGGTACGCTGCCCGGCCGGGGTGCTTATGTGCACCCCGTCCCGGTCTGTCTTGACCAGGCGGTGCGCCGGAGGGCGTTTCCGCGGGCGCTCCGCGTCCCGGGACCGCTCGACGTAAAGGCGTTGCGCCACTACGTCGAGCAGGCACAGGGTTGTGAGAGCAATCCGTAAGAAGACATGCCGTGCGGAACCCCCCGTACGGTCTGGTACCTCGCGAGTCGAAAGCAGGTCGAGATTGCGATGAGCACTCGATGAGTACGCGATGAGTACGCCCATGAACTAGCGACGGTCCGGACGCAACCCGGACCTCAGAGGAGCGAAGTGGCTAAGGTCCGGGTCTACGAACTCGCCAAGGAGTTCGGTGTGGAGAGCAAGGTCGTCATGGCCAAGCTCCAGGAACTCGGTGAATTCGTCCGTTCGGCGTCTTCAACGATTGAAGCGCCCGTAGTACGCAAGCTGACCGACGCCTTCCAGCAGGGCGGGGGCAACGGCAAGTCCGCCGCGAAGCCCGGCGCCCCCCGGAAGGCGGCCCCCAGGCCCGCCGCGCCCTCGCCGGCGCAGGCCGCGGGAGCCCCCCAGGCCGCCAAGGCGGAGGGGCAGCGTCCTGCCGCCCCGAGGCCGCCGGCCGCGCCCAAGCCCGCCGCGGCCCAGCCGTCGGCGGCTCCGTCGGCGCCCTCTCCGGCCACCCCCGGTCCCCGTCCGACGCCGGGCCCGCGGCCCGCGCCGCGTCCGGCACCGGCGGCTCCGGAGTTCCAGGCCCCGCCGGCCGCGCAGGCTCCCTCCCCGGCTCCGTCCGGGCCGAAGCCCGCCGCACGTCCCGGCGCCCCCAAGCCCGGTGGTCGCCCCGGCGGCCAGGGCCAGGGTGGCCAGGGTGGCCAGGGCGGACGTCCGGCCGGTCAGGGTCAGCGCCCCGGTGGCGGCGGTCAGCGTCCGGGTGGACGCCCGGCCGGTCCGCGTCCGGGTAACAACCCCTTCACCTCCGGTGGCTCCACCGGTATGGCCCGCCCGCAGGCGCCCCGCCCACAGGGCGCGCGTCCCGGCGGTCCCGGCGGTCCCGGTGCCCCCGGCGCCGGTCCCCGTCCCCAGGCCCCCGGTGGCCAGGGTGGCGGCGGTCCCCGTCCGCAGGCTCCGGGCGGGCCGCGTCCCACCCCGGGCTCGATGCCGCGTCCGCAGGGCGGCCCCCGTCCCGGCGGCGGCCCCGGCGGCCCGCGTCCGAACCCCGGCATGATGCCGCAGCGTCCGGCTGCCGGTCCCCGTCCCGGCGGTGGCCCCGGCGGTCGCGGTCCGGCCGGTGCCGGTCGTCCCGGCGGCGCTCGTCCCGGTGGCGGCGGCGGCTTCGCCGGTCGTCCGGGCGGCGGCGGTGGCGGCGCTCGTCCCGGTGGCGGCGGCGGCTTCGCCGGTCGTCCCGGTGGCGGTGGCGGCTTCGCCGGCGGCGGTGGCCGTCCCGGCTTCGGTGGCCGTCCCGGCGGTCCCGGTGGCCGCGGTGGCACGCAGGGAGCCTTCGGGCGTCCCGGCGGTCCGGCCCGTCGTGGCCGCAAGTCGAAGCGGCAGAGGCGCCAGGAGTACGAGGCCATGCAGGCCCCGTCGGTCGGCGGCGTGATGCTGCCTCGCGGCAACGGCGAGAGCATTCGCCTGTCGCGCGGTGCGTCGCTCACCGACTTCGCGGAGAAGATCAACGCCAACCCGGCGTCGCTCGTCGCGGTCATGATGAACCTCGGCGAGATGGTCACCGCGACCCAGTCCGTCTCCGACGAGACGCTCCAGCTCCTCGCCGACGAGATGAACTACACGATTCAGATCGTCAGCCCGGAGGAGGAGGACCGCGAGCTGCTCGAGTCCTTCGACCTGGAGTTCGGCGAGGACGAGGGCTCCGAGGAGGACCTGGTCGTCCGTCCGCCGGTGGTCACCGTCATGGGTCACGTCGACCACGGCAAGACCCGCCTGCTCGACGCCATCCGCAAGACCAACGTCGCCTCGGGCGAGGCCGGCGGCATCACCCAGCACATCGGTGCCTACCAGGTCACGACCGAGGTCAACGAAGAGGATCGCCGGATCACCTTCATCGACACCCCGGGTCACGAGGCGTTCACCGCCATGCGTGCCCGTGGTGCGAAGTCGACCGACATCGCGATCCTGGTCGTCGCGGCCAACGACGGCGTCATGCCGCAGACGGTCGAGGCGCTCAACCACGCCAAGGCGGCCGACGTCCCGATCGTCGTCGCGGTCAACAAGATCGACGTCGAGGGTGCGGACCCGACCAAGGTGCGCGGTCAGCTGACCGAGTACGGCCTGGTGGCCGAGGAGTACGGCGGCGACACCATGTTCGTCGACATCTCCGCCAAGCAGGGTCTGCACATCGACAGCCTCCTGGAGGCCGTCGTCCTCACCGCCGACGCCTCGCTCGACCTGCGGGCCAACCCGGCTCAGGACGCGCAGGGCATCTCGATCGAGTCCCGGCTCGACCGCGGCCGCGGTGCCGTGGCGACCGTCCTCGTCCAGCGAGGCACCCTGCGGGTCGGCGACACGATGGTGGTGGGCGACGCCTACGGCCGCGTGCGCGCCATGCTCGACGACAACGGCAACAACGTCGCCGAGGCCGGCCCGTCGACGCCGGTCCAGGTCCTGGGCCTGACCAACGTCCCGGGTGCGGGCGACAACTTCATCGTCGTCGACGAGGACCGTACGGCCCGTCAGATCGCCGAGAAGCGCGCCGCCCGTGAGCGCAACGCCGCGTTCGCCAAGCGCACGCGCCGCGTGTCGCTGGAGGACCTGGACAAGGTGCTCAAGGCCGGCGAGGTCCAGCAGCTGAACCTGATCATCAAGGGTGACGCGTCCGGATCGGTCGAGGCTCTCGAGTCCTCGCTGCTCCAGCTGGACGTCGGCGAAGAGGTCGACATCCGCGTCCTGCACCGCGGCGTCGGTGCGGTCACGGAGTCCGACATCGACCTGGCGATGGGCTCGGACGCCATCGTGATCGGCTTCAACGTGCGCGCCGCCGGGCGGGCACAGCAGATGGCCGAGCGCGAAGGCGTGGACGTCCGGTACTACTCGGTCATCTACCAGGCGATCGAGGAGATCGAGGCGGCCCTCAAGGGCATGCTCAAGCCGGAGTACGAAGAGGTCGAGCTCGGCACGGCGGAGATCCGCGAGGTCTTCCGCTCGTCCAAGCTGGGCAACATCGCGGGTGTTCTCATCCGCTCCGGCGAGGTCAAGCGCAACACCAAGGCGCGCCTCATCCGCGACGGCAAGGTCATCGCGGAGAACCTCAACATCGACGGTCTGCGTCGCTTCAAGGACGACGTCACCGAGATCCGCGAAGGCTTCGAGGGCGGTATCAACCTCGGAAACTTCAACGACATCAAGGTCGACGACGTCATCGCGACGTACGAGATGCGCGAGAAGCCGCGGGCGTAACACCCCACGGTGCACACCGGCCGGCGGGCCCCTGGAGACATGGTCCCGCCGGCCGGTCCGTGTGTCCGGGGGCCTAGTGCCCCAACAGGCAACGTTCGTCCCGTCGTGACGCCCGGTGCGCTCCCCAAGCTCTTCGAGCAGGGGGGACCCCCACTCGCCGCACCGCCCGAAAGCCCAAGTACGTCCAGTACGGGGACTTCCGGGCGGCACACCGAGAGCACGCACCGGACGCCGCTCCTTGACGGGCGAACGTTGCCTGCCGGGGCACTGGAGCCACGGAGCGCAATATCCGTCGATCGGACTCGCTCCTTCGTTGTACGGTTCTGATGTCCCCGCCCACCACGGACGGTGGGGACGTCGATCCCGTACCGGCGGGTTAACCGGTTGTACATGTATGTGGGGACGCTGTCCTTCGACCTCCTCCTCGGCGACGTTCGCTCGCTGAAGGAGAAGCGCTCCGTCGTCCGCCCGATCGTCGCCGAGCTCCAGCGGAAGTACGCGGTGAGCGCGGCCGAGGTGGATCACATGGACCTCTATCGCAGGGCCGTCATCGGCCTGGCGGTGGTGTCCGGCGACGCGGCGCACCTGACCGACGTACTGGACCGGTGCGAACGGCTGGTCGCCGGGCGCCCCGAGGTGGAGCTGCTGTCCGTCAGGCGGCGCTTCCACGGCGAGGACGACTGACGGATCCAGGCTCCGGGAACCCGGAGTTCCGAGCACTCAGACAGGAAAGAACGGGAGACGGACCAGTGGCCGACAACGCGCGGGCGAAAAGGCTGGCGGACCTCATCCGAGAGGTGGTGGCCCAGAAGCTGCAGCGCGGGATCAAGGACCCGCGGCTCGGCACCCACATCACCATCACGGACACCCGGGTCACGGGTGACCTGCGGGAGGCAACCGTCTTCTACACGGTGTACGGGGACGAGGAGGAGCGCGCGGCCGCGGCGGCCGGCCTGGAGAGCGCCAAGGGCATCCTGCGCTCCGAGGTGGGCCGGGCGGCGGGTGTGAAGTTCACGCCGACCCTGGCGTTCGTCATGGACGCGCTCCCGGACACCGCGCGCAACATCGAGGACCTCCTCGACAAGGCGCGCCAGTCCGACGCCAAGGTGCGCGAGGCGTCCGCGGGCGCCACGTACGCGGGCGGGGCCGACCCGTACCGCAAGCCCGAGGACGAGACGGACGACACCGCCGAATGACCCAGAAGCACACCACGCCCGACGGCCTTGTCATCGTCGACAAGCCGTCGGGCTTCACCTCGCACGACGTGGTCGCCAAGATGCGCGGCATCGCCCGCACCCGGCGCGTCGGCCACGCCGGCACCCTCGACCCCATGGCGACGGGCGTCCTCGTCCTCGGCGTCGAGAAGGCGACCAAACTCCTCGGCCACCTCGCGCTGACCGAGAAGGAGTACCTGGGCACCGTCCGGCTCGGGCAGAACACCCTCACGGACGACGCCGAGGGCGAGATCACCTCGTCCACCGACGCCTCCGGGGTCACCCGCGAGGGCATCGACGCCGGCGTCGCCGAGCTGACCGGCGCCATCATGCAGGTGCCGTCCAAGGTCAGCGCCATCAAGATCGACGGTGTGCGCTCCTACAAACGGGCCCGGGAGGGCGAGGAGTTCGACATCCCCGCCCGGCCGGTCACCGTCTCCTCGTTCACCGTGCACGACGTCCGGCCGGCCGTCGCCGAGGACGGCACCCCGGTGCTCGACCTGGTGGTCTCCGTCGTCTGCTCCTCCGGTACGTACATCCGTGCCCTCGCCCGTGACCTGGGCGCCGGCCTGGGCGTGGGCGGCCACCTCACGGTGCTGCGCCGCACCCGTGTCGGTCCGTACAAGCTGGACGCGGCCCGCACCCTCGAGCAGCACCAGCAGGAGCTGACCGTGCTGCCGATCGCCGAGGCCGCGGCCGTGGCCTTCCCGCGCTGGGACGTCGACGTCCGACGCGCCCGGCTGCTCACCAACGGTGTGCGCCTGGAGATGCCCGAGGAGTACGCGGGAGCCGGTCCGGTGGCCGTCTTCGGCCCCGAGGGCCGGTTCCTCGCCCTCGTCGAGCAGCACAGGGGCAAGGCCAAGAGCCTGGCCGTCTTCAACTGACGCCGGGACGGACGGCCGACGGTGTGTTCCCGCCGTGGAGCGGCGTCACGGGGATGGACATGCCGCCGCTCCACGGCCCCCCTCGGTTCCCCCCACCCCAAGGGTCTATCCATCCGGGCCCGTTCATTCACCCGTAAGTGCGGGCGCTCGGAGTGAACCAGGGGAGTGGAAGGGGGCGCGTTCGTCGAGTGAGCTGCCCCGCTGATCATTCCGGCCTTACTGTCGAGATCATCGAGGTCGATCGAGGTCATCGAGATCACCGAGAACACGGCAGGGCGAGGGCACGGCACAAAGGCACGGCGGGGAGGCTCGACGATGACGTCGCGCAACGGTCCGGTGGGGCGGGAGCCCGTCCGGACGGCGGGGGAGCACTCACCCGGCGACGTCCTCGTCCGCGTCCACGACCTCGCCGGCCGTCCGCGCGGTCTCGGTTTCCCCGCCGACCACCGCGGCACCCTGATCACCAGCCACGAGGCCGTCGACGGCCTGCCCCGCCTCGTTCTGCACGCCCCCGGCGACCGCCACCGCGTGGTGAGCGCCGACGCCGTCACCCCGCTGCCCGAACTCGGCCTCGCCCTCGTCCGCTGCGAGGGGCTCGGTGCCGCTCCACTGCCCGTCGCCACGCGGCACCGCGTCGAGAGCGGCACCTATGTGCGGATCGCCGCCGGATGCTGGCGCGAGGCACGTGTACTGGGCACGGCCCCCGTGACGTACACGGCCGCCGACCGCTGCCACCCCCTCGACGACGCGCTGGAGCTCGCCATCGGCACCACCGGCCGCGACGCCCTGCGTCCCGGCGGCGGAGCGGCCGGCGGTCCGGTGCTCGACGCCGCCACCGGCGCCGTGCTCGGCGTTCTCGGCACGGCCCTCCGGTCCGACGGCCGCGACGTCGGCTTCGCCGTGCCGCTCCGCCCCGCTCGGGGCCCGCTCGCCGAACTGCTCGCCGAGAACGCGGCGACGGTCCCGGCGTACGGCGCCGACCTCAATGTCGCCGGCGTCCTGGAACTCACCGCCACCTCGGTCGGGCAGGACGGCCCGTCGGGCGCCCTCGCCCCCGGAGGCGTGGTGCCGGTGGAGCGGGCGGCCACGACCGCGGAGTTCGCCGCGTTCGAGCGCGGACGGGCCGCGGTGCTCGGTCTCGTCGGCCCGCCCGGCAGCGGCCGTACGACGGAACTCGCGGCGCTCGCCGCCCGCCGCCACCGCGCCGGACTGCCCACACTGTGGCTGCGCGGCGCCGATCTGCGGGACGACGACCTCTCCGTCGCGAACGCGGCCCACCGCGCACTCGACCGGGCCGCCCGCATCGTGGCCGCCTCCCGCACCCCGTTCCCGGGCGGCCCCGAAGGCCTCGGCGACACCGGCCCGGGACGCCTCGCCGCGCTGGCCGGCACCGCCGGCCGCCCCCTGCTGGTCCTGCTCGACGGCCCGGAGGAGATGCCGCCCGTCCTGGCCGACCGCCTCGCCCGGTGGACCGACGGGACGGCGCGCTGGCTGCGGCGGACGGGCGCGCGGCTGGTGGTGGGGTGCCGCGCGGAGTACTGGGAGAGCGCGGGCGCGCTCCTCCCCGCGGACCTGCTGCACCGGAGCGGACAGGGAGGCGCACAGCGAGGTGAGCGCCAGGGTGAACACCAGGACGAAGCCACCGCCGCAGACCTCCCCGCGTGCGTGCGCCTCGGTGACCTGACCGCCGAGGAGGCCATCCACGCGCGTGCCCGTTACGGCATCCCGGAGGGCTCCCCGGCCGACTCCCGGCACCCGCTGACCCTCCGGCTGCTCTCGGAGATCCGGGCCGCCCTCGCCGACGCCCCTCAGGCCCCGGACGCCCGCGCCGACCGCCACGACGTCCTCTCCGCCCACCTGGACCTGATGTGCCTGCGCGTGGCCGTGCGCCTCGCCGTCGAGAGCGGGCTGCGCGGCACCGCCGTACGACGGCTGGCCGCCAGGGTCTCCGGGCAGGTGCACGAGGCCGCCCGGCGCAGCCTCGGCCCCGGGCAGGGCGAGCTGGACCGGGCGGCGTTCGAGGCGGTGTTCCCGTGGGGGCCCGCCCCGGCCCGGCTCGGGGGTGGCACCGGCTGGGCCTCCGCCGTGCTAGCCGAGGGCATCCTCGTGCCGGCCGGGACCGGCTACCGCTTCGCCCACGAGGAGCTCGCCGACTGGCTCCACGGCACCCACCTCGACCTGGACGCGGCCCTGCGCGCCCTGGTCCACGACCATCGCCACCACGACCACGGTCACGCCACCCGCCCCGGCGCCGACCGCCTCCCCGTCCCGCACCACCGGATCGGCCCCGTCGTCCAGGCCATGCTGCTGCTCGCCCGTCACCACGGCCCCGGCCCGCTCGCCTCCCGGCTGGCGGACCTGGTGCACGCCCTCGACGCCGACCCCGGCTCCTGGTGGGCCGCCCGGCTGCTCACCGAGACCCTCGCACGCGTGCCCGACGCGACGCCCTACGCCGAGGTGCTCCGGCTGCTGGCCGACCGGGTCGTGGCCTGGCGGCAGCAGCGGCGGAGGACGCCGAGGGAGCTGGGACCGGCCTTCTGGACGGCTCTCCCGCTGCCCCTGGAGACCGGCTTCGAGCTGCTGCGCCGCCTCGTCCACGCCGACGGCCCCCCGGGCGAGACCGGCCCCCGCTTCCTGGACGCCGCCGCCCGCCTGTTCACCGCCGACCCCGTCGCCGTACTCCCGCACCTCGTACGGTGGTTCGAGGACGAGCGGCCGCTGCCCGCCACCCCGCACGCGACCGTCGCCACGGCGGCGCAGGCACTGCTGCACACCCACCGGCACCGCGCCCCGGACACTCTCACCGAGGCGCTCGCCGACAGCGCGCACCGGCGGGCCGGGCAACTGCTCACCGCGCTGGCCGAGGAGGACCCCTCGGCGGTGTGCAGGGCCGTCGACCGGTGGGCGCGCGACGAGCGGCCCGCACGCCGCGCGGCAGCCGTGGCGTACGGACTGCGGGCCGCACCGCACGCCCGTGACGTGACCGACCGCACCCTGCTGCGGTACGCGGCCCTCGCCCTGCTGGTGCGCCCCGCCGACCGGCACCTGCACGGCGGCGCGCTCGCCCTCCTCGTCCAGGACCCGAGCAGCAGGGACCGCCACCTCCCGCAGGCCCTGGAACACTTCACGGCCGGCGACCCGCACCTCCCGCCGAGCGCGCTGACCGGCGCCCTGGCCACCCACCCGGAGCCCGTCCTCGAGGCCTTCCGCGCGAGGCTCGCACACGCGGACGCGCGCGAGACGCTGCACACCCTCGCCGACGCCACCACGCCCGCCCTGGCCCCCCGCGTCGCCGCGCTCCTGCGGACGGGGGTGGAACAGCGGCCGGACCTCGCGGGCGAGCTGGCCGCGTACGCGGGCCGGCGCCTGGCCCAGGAGCCGGCCGACCACGACGTACTCCTGCCGTTGCTCACCGGCCTGCTGGAGGGCGGCCCGCAGCCGTTGCGGGCCGCCCTCGCCGGTGTCCTCGCCGAGCCCGGCACCCCCGCCTCCCGGCCCCTGCGCCGCGAACTGCTGGATCCGCTCCTCACCCGCGCACCCGACCCCGCCGTCCTGGCCGCGGTGCTGGGCGCCGCGGCCCGCTGCTCCGGCGCCACCGCCCGTGAGCTCGTCCACCGCACCGGTCTGCTCCTCGCCCGCACCCCCGACGGCGCCGCCCACTTCGACAGCGGCCTGGTCGACCTGGGGCGGCGGGTGCCGGGCTTCGCCGCCGCCCTGGCCCACTGGCTGGCGGACGCGCCCCAGGAGTGGGCCGCCGTGGTGGGCCCCGGCACCCGCCGGACGATCGAGAACCTGGCGGGCGCAGGCATCCCCGCCTGAGCCGCGGTCGGCCGTGCCGGTCGGTGGACCCCGTCACAGCACCCATGCCGATGCGGGCCGACGGCAATCGGCATGGCACCCTTAGACCTGCGCGGAAGAAGTCCACGGACTCGGCTCGACAAGGTTTCGACAAGGAGCAGGCACAGTGCAGCGCTGGCGTGGCTTGGAGGACATCCCCCAGGACTGGGGGCGCAGCGTCGTCACCATCGGCTCCTACGACGGAGTCCATCGCGGACACCAGTTGATCATCCGGCATGCCGTGGACCGCGCCCGGGAGCTGGGCGTCCCCGCGGTCGTCGTCACCTTCGACCCGCACCCCAGCGAGGTGGTCCGCCCCGGCAGCCACCCGCCGCTGCTCTCCCCGCACCACCGCCGCGCCGAGCTCGTGGCCGAGCTGGGGGTGGACGCGGTCCTGATCCTCCCGTTCACCACGGAGTTCTCGAAGCTGTCACCGGCCGAATTCGTGGGGAAGGTCCTGGTCGACAGGCTGCACGCCAAAGCGGTCGTCGAGGGCCCCAACTTCCGCTTCGGCCACCGGGCCGCGGGCACCGTGGAATTCCTCGCGGAGCAGGGCAAGGTCTACGACTTCGAGGTCGAGGTCGTCGACCTGTACGTCACCGGCGAGGCGGGTGGCGGTGAGCCGTTCTCATCCACGCTCACCCGCCGCCTGATCGCCGAGGGCGACGTCGAGGGCGCCGCCGAGATCCTGGGCCGCCCGCACCGGGTGGAGGGCGTGGTCGTCCGCGGTGCCCAGCGCGGTCGCGAACTGGGCTTCCCCACGGCCAACGTCGAGACGCTCCCGCACACCGCGATCCCCGCCGACGGCGTCTACGCGGGCTGGCTGCACGCCCAGGGCGAGGCCATGCCGGCCGCGATCTCCGTCGGCACCAACCCGCAGTTCGACGGCACCGAGCGCACGGTCGAGGCCTACGCCATCGACCGCGTCGGCCTGGACCTCTACGGCCTCCACGTCTCCGTCGACTTCCTCGCCTTCGTCCGCGGCCAGGCCAGGTTCGACACCCTGGAGGACCTGATGGAGCAGATGGCCGCGGACGTCAGGCGCTGCACGGGCCTGGTGGCCGCAGCCGGGAAGGCGTAGCCCTCGGGCGGCGCGGCTTCGGTCAGGCTCCGCCCGCGCGGGCCCAGTGGCAGGCCACCTGGCCGCCCGTCCCGCCGCCCCCGCCGTCGAGGATCTCCAGGTCCAGGCTCCGGCACGCGTCCGCCACGCCCACCCGGTCCGCCTCGCCGCCGAGCAGGACCTGGCAGCGCGCGTGGAACCGGCAGCCCCCGGGGACACGGGCCGGGTCCGGAGGCTCGCCCGTGAGGACCACCGGGTCGCCCGGCGCCTCCGGGAGCACCGACAACAGCGCCTGGGTGTAGGGGTGCCGGGGCGCGGTCAGCACCTGCTCCACCGCCCCGGTCTCCACGATCCGGCCGAGATACATCACCGCGACCCGATCGGCGATGTTCCAGGCCAGCCCCAGGTCGTGCGTGACCACCAGTGCGGACAGGCCCAGTTCGGTGCGCAGCCGGAGCAGCAGCGCCAGGATCTCGCCGCGTACGGAGGCGTCCAGCGAGGCCACCGGCTCGTCGGCGACGAGGAGTTCGGGCTCCAGGACCAGCGCACCCGCGATCACCACCCGCTGCCGCTGCCCGCCGGACAGCTCGTGCGGGTACCGCAGGAAGAAGCGTTCCGGTGGCCGCAGCCCGGCCCGGGACAGGGCTCCCGCGACCGCCGCCCGCTCGTCGCCGCGGTGACCGTGGATGCGCAGCCCCTCGGCCACCGCGTCGTACACCGTGTGCCGGGGATTGAGCGAACCGCTCGGGTCCTGCAGAACCAGCTGGACCCGCTTGCGGTACGCCTTGAGGGAGCGGCTGGAACGGTCCAGCGGCCGCCCGTCGAAGGCGACGCGCCCCGCGGTCGGCTCGACCAGGCCCAGCAGGGCACGGGCCAGTGTCGTCTTGCCGCAGCCCGACTCACCCACCAGGGCGACGATCTCACCGGGCCGGATGTCGAGATCGACGCCGTCCACCGCGCGGGCGGGCGGGGCACCGTTCCGGCCGGGGAAGGCGACGTGGACACCCCGGGCACTCAGCAGGGGCGGCGTGCCGGTGAAGTCGGGGGAGCCGGGGACAACAGCGGGGGAGGCCGTCATGGGGTGGTACGCCTCACTTCCTCCAGGGACCGCGGACCGGGTTCCTGCGGTTCGGGCACTTGGGCCTCGGGCTCCTGCGGTTCGGGTCCGTGTCGTTCGGGCTCGTGGTCCCGTGTGTTCTCGGACGTGTCCTCCGCGACCCGTACACAGGCCGCCCGCCGCCGAGGCCCCGCCGGCCGCAGGGCCTGGTCCTCGACCGCGCAGGACTCCAGGACCACCGGGCAGCGCGGATGGAAGGTGCACCCGGCAGGCAGCGCCGACGGGTCCGGCGGGTCGCCCGCCAGCCCCCGCGGCGCGAAGCGTGACACCGGGTCGCCGATACGGGGGAACGCCGCCGACAGCGCACGGGCGTAGGGATGCCGTGCGGCCTCGTAGACCTGCCCCGCCGGGCCCTCTTCCACCACCCGGCCCGCGTACATCACCGCGAGCCGGTCGCAGGTGTCGGCGAGGACCGCCAGATCATGGCTGATCATGATCAGACCCACGTCCTGGTCCGCGACCAGGTGTTCGATGAGCCGCAGGATCTGCGCCTGGATCATCACGTCGAGCGCGGTGGTCGGCTCGTCCGCGATGATCAGCCGCGGATCGCAGGCCAGCGCCATCGCGATCATGACGCGCTGGCGCTGCCCGCCGGACAGTTCGTGCGGGTAGTCCGTAGCGCGGGCGGCCGGGAGACCGACGTGCTCCAGCAGCTCACCGGCCTTCCGCCGGGCCCCGGCCGGGGTCGCCTTGCGGTGCAGCAGGATCGGCTCGGCGATCTGGTCGCCGATGCGGTGGACGGGGTTGAGGGAGTGCATCGCGCCCTGGAACACGATCGAGGCCCCGGCCCAGCGGACCGCCCGTACCCGGCCCCACTTCATGGCCAGGACGTCCTCGCCGTCCAGCAGGATCTCCCCACCGGTCCGCGTCCCGGCCGGCAGCAGCCGCAGCAGCGCGAGCGCGAGCGTGGACTTGCCGCAGCCCGACTCCCCGGCGATGCCCAGCTTCTGGCCGGCCTCCAGACGCAGGTCCACCCCGCGTACCGCGGCGGCCCCGCCCGCGTACGTCACCGTCAGGTCCCTGACGTCGAGCAGGCTCAACGGGACACCCCCAGCCTGGGGTTGAGGACGGACTCCACGGCCCGCCCGCAGAGTGTGAACGCCAGCGCCACCACGGCGATGGCGATGCCCGGCGGCACCAGGTACCACCAGCGGCCGGCGCTGACCGCGCCCGCCTCCCGCGCGTCCTGCAGCAGCCCGCCCCACGACACCACCGTCGGGTCACCGAGCCCCAGGAACGCCAGGGTCGCCTCGGCGAGGATCGCCGCGGAGATGATCAGGGTCGTCTGGGCCAGCACCAGCGGCATCACATTGGGCAGCACATGGCGCGACATCACATGCCAGTGCCCACCGCCCAGCGCCCGCGCGCGTTCGATGTACGGCCGGGTCTCCACCGCCAGGGTCTGCGCGCGCACCAGCCGGGCTGTCGTCGGCCAGGTCGTCACCCCGATCGCCACCACGATGGTGACGAGCGAGCGGGACATCACGGTGGCCAGCGCGATCGCCAGCACCAGGGTGGGCATCACCAGGAACCAGTCGGTGACGCGCATCATCACCGTCGCGTACCAGCCCCGGAAATGTCCCGCCGTCACGCCGATCAGGGTGCCGATCGCCACCGACAGCACGGCGGCGAGCAGCCCCACCAGCAGGGACACCCGCGCTCCCCAGATCACCAGACCGAGCAGGTTCCTCCCGAACTGGTCGGTGCCGAAGGGGAACTCCGTGCCAGGGCTCTCCATCGGGCTGCCCGGAGCGTCCGCCACGTTGTCCACGTCGGAGCCGACCAGCAGGGGAGCGGCCAGCGCGAGCAGGGCGAAGAGCAGGAGCGCCGCCAGGCCGAAGACACCGGCCCGGTGGGTGCGGTACTGCCGCCAGAATCGTGCGGCCGAGTCCCGGCGCCGCCGCCACGCGAGCGCGCGCGGACCCGTGGCCGCCGGTCCCTTCCCCGCAGCGGCCGCAGCAGCCGTGACGGTCGTGACGGTCGTGAGCGTGTCCGGAGGCGTGCCCGGGGGTGTTCCGTCGCCGTCCATGGTGCTTTCGGCGGCCGGTTCCCCTGTCGTGCCGTTGTCGGTCGTCATCGGCCCACCCGGGGGTCGAGCAGCGGATAGATCAGATCGGCCAGCGTGTTCATCACGATCACCGCGGCGGCGAACACGAAGAACAGCCCCTGCACCAGCGGCAGATCGGGCACGCTCAGCGCCTGGTAGAACAGTCCGCCGAGCCCCGGCCAGGAGAACACCGTCTCCACCAGGATCACCCCGGCCACCGTCCGGCCGAGGTTGATGAAGATCAGCGTCACCGTCGGCAGCAGCGCGTTGGGCACCGCGTGCCTGCGCCGTACGAGGTCGTCGCGCAGCCCCTTGGCCCGCGCGGTGGTCAGATAGTCGCTGCCCATCTCGTCCAGCAGCGCCGACCGGGTCACCAGCAGCGTCTGCCCGTACTCCACCGCGACCAGCGTCAGCACGGGCAGCACCAGATGGTGCGCCACGTCCAGGACCTGGGCGAAGCCCTCCTCGCCGCCCGACTCCATGCCACCGGTGGGGAACAGCCCCGGGATCGGGCCGACGCCCACCGACAGCGTGATGATCAGCAGCAGCCCGAGCCAGAAGGACGGGATGGAGTACAGCGTCAGAGCCAGCCCCGTGTGGACCCGGTCCCCGAGCCGTCCGTGCCGCCACGCGGACCGGGTGCCGAGCACGATGCCGAGCGCCGTGTAGAGGACGAAGGCGGTACCGGTGAGCAGCAGTGTGTTCGGCAACGCCTCGGTGATCTTGTCGATCACCGGCGCGTTGAACTGGTACGACGTTCCCAGGTCCCCGGTGAGCGCCTTGCCGCAGTAGTCGGTGAACTGCTGCCACAACGGCAGGTCCAGCCCGAACTCCCTTCGATAGGACGCCAGTTGCTCGGCCGACACCTGACGGCCGCCGGTCATGAACTTCACCGGGTCGCCCGGGATCAGCCGGAAGAGGAAGAAGCTGGTGACGAGGACGGCCAGGAGGGACACGGCCGCGCCGGCCACCTTGCCCGCCACGTACCGCAGATACGCGGTGGTGGTGCGGGCGCGCGGCCCGCGGGCCGCCGGTCCGTCCTTCGCCGGACCGGCGGTCTGCGTGCCCTCGACCGGAGCGGATGTCGCGTCGGCGGTCATGAGTACCCGTCGCCCGCCCTACTCGCGGTCCTCGGCGGTGGCCCGCCGCCGCATCGCCACGAACACCCCCAGCCCGACGAGGACGACGGCGCCCGCGGCGATCCCGACGGCCACACCCGTCGACGACCCGCCCTCGGAGGCCTCACCGGAGCTCGCCGGCACCGCGGACCACCAACTCCAGTAGCCGTCCTGGCCGTAGAGGTTGCCGGCCTTCTTCGGCATCGTGGTGATCGACTCGATCTGGTCGGTGCGGTACGCCTCGACCGCGTTCGGATACGCCATGACGTTCATGTACCCGAGGTCGTACAGCCGTGACTCCATCTGCTGGACGATGTTCGCCCGTTTGGCGGGGTCGTACTCGACCAGCTGCTGGGCGTACAGCTCGTCGTACTTCTTGTCGCAGATGAAGTTGTCGGTCGCGCCGGTGTCCTTCGGGGTCGCCGGAAGCGCCCCGCAGGTGTGGATCGACAGGACGAAGTCGGGGTCGGGGTTGACCGACCAGCCGTCGAAGGCCAGATCGTACTCGCCGGCGAGCCATGGATCGGTCACGTTGTCCAGACAGCTGAGCGTGACCCCGATGCCGAGGTCGCCCCACCACTCCTCGAGGTACTTGCCGATGGCCTTGTCGTTCGGGTCGGTGGCGTGGCACAGGACCCGGTAGTTCAGCGGCTTGCCGTCCTTGCCGACCCGCTTGCCGTCACCGTTCTTCTCGTAGCCCGCCTGATCGAGCAGTCGGGCCGCCTCCGCCGGGTCGTACGCCAGCTCCTGGTCGGCCGACGGCTCCCAGAAGTACTGCTCGTACCGCGGCGGGATGTAGCCCGCGCCCATCTCCGCGTGGCCCTGGAACACCTTGTCGATGATGGTCTTCCGGTCCACCGCCCGGAACAGCGCGTTGCGGACCCGCTGGTCCAGCAGCGAGGGGTGCCCGTTCCCCACCTTCTCGCCGTTCCTGGCCTTCGCGCCCGGATTGGTGGCGAGGGCGTAGAAGCGGCGGCCGGGCGCGTCGTTGACCTTGATGTTCTTCTCGTTCCGGAGCGATGCCGCCTGTGCCGGCGTCAGGGACGGCGACCCGGCGACGAACGACACCTCACCCTTGCGCAGCGCGGACACCGCCGCGTCCTGGTCCTTGTAGTACCGGAAGAGCAACTCGTCGAACTTCGGCGCCCCGCGCCAGAAGTCCTTGTTGGGCACCAGCCGCACATAGCTGTCGGGCTTGTAGTCGGTGAGGACGAACGGCCCGTTGCCGACGATCGGGAAGTCCTTGTCGTTGTTGAACTTCGAGAAGTCGTCGACCTTCTCCCACACGTGCTTGGGCACGATCGGCACGTCCAGCGCCGTCATGGTGGCCTGCGGCTTCTTCAGCCGGATGACCAGCTCGGTCGGGCTCGGCGCGGTGACCTTCTCGAAGTTGGCGACGAAGCTGCCGTTGGCCGTGGCCGCGCCCTCGTCGGTCATCATCGTGTTGAACGTCCATGCCGCGTCCTCGGCGGTGGCCCGCTGCCCGTCCGACCACGTGGAGTCGGAGCGGATGGTGTACGTCCACGTCAACTTGTCCGGGGACGACTTCCACTCGGTGGCCAGGCCCGGGATGACACGGTTGTCCTCGGGGTCGTAGTTGGTCAGATACTCGTACGTGAGCCGGTGAATGCTCGTACTGAGCAGCCGCACCGCGAGGAACGGGCTGAGCGAGTCGACGCTCTGCGCCACCGCGACGGTCAGCGTCTGCTTCCCGTCGTCGGCCGCCCGGGCCTGCCGCGGCGCCGGGTCGAGCGGGGTCGCGAGCCCGGCGGTGAGGGCGAGCGCGGCCGCACCGGCCGCTGCGACGAGCCGGCCCCGGCGCGGAACGCCGCTCCCCGTCCGTGGTCCGGACCGTGGACCGGTGCCCGGACGTCTGGTGTCGTGGTGACCGCCGTACTGATCGTTCGTGTCCATAGGGTCGCTGACCTCGCGTCATCACTCGCACGGGTAGGACTGGTTGATCAGGTGAGTGGTGAGTGTCTATCAGCGGTATCCGGCGGGCGTCAACGGCGCGCACACCCCATGTGGCCTGCGGAAATAACGAATTGGCGAGTACTTTGCGCCCATTGGTCGAGACCACTGAAGCGCTCCTGGCCAGCGCCTGACGCTGCGCCGCACCCCGAATACGGGAGAGCCCGCATCCGTGTGCGAACGGTGCGGGCCGGAAACCCGATCGGCCCCTCGAAAGGGGCCGATCGGGTGGCATTCCCTACTGCTGTGGGGGCGGTGCCTGCGGGGGTGGTGTCTGCCCCCCACCGTGCTGGTCCGGGTGGCCGGGCGGGCCCGGGTACGGATAGCCGTAGCCGGGCTGGGGGTACGGCTGGCCGGGAGCGGCCTGCGGGTATGCCGGGCCGGGCGGCGCGGGGGGCTGACTCGGCTGACCGGGCTGAGCGTACGGCTGGCCGGGCTGCGGCTGCTGGGGATACGGGCCCGGCTGTCCGGGGTACGGCTGGCCCGGCATGTGCTGACCCGGGACGTACTGCCCCGGCAGCGGCGGGGCGGCGACCGGCGGCGGGTTGCCGTCGGAGGTCCACAGGCCGTGCGACTGCTGGTGCCGGACGAAGTCCTCGGCGACCAGCGACGCGAGGTTGAAGTACGCCTCCCGCACCTTCGGCCGCATCATGTCGAGATCGACCTCCGCACCGGCGGCCAGATGCTCGTCGAACGGTACGACGATCACACCCCGGCAACGGGTCTGGAAGTGCGACACGATGTCGTCGACCTTGATCATCTTGCCGGTCTCGCGCACACCCGAGATGACCGTGAGCGACCGCGAGACGAGATCCGCGTACCCGTGGGCCGACAGCCAGTCCAGCGTCGTGCTGGCGCTGCTCGCGCCGTCCACGGACGGTGTCGAGATGATGATGAGCTGATCGGCCAGGTCCAGTACCCCGCGCATGGCGCTGTAGAGCAGCCCCGTACCGGAGTCGGTGAGGATGATCGGGTACTGCTTGCCCAGAACGTCGATGGCCCGCCGGTAGTCCTCGTCGTTGAAGGTCGTCGAGACGGCGGGGTCGACGTCATTGGCGATGATCTCCAGGCCGGAGGGGGCCTGGGAGGTGAACCGCCTGATGTCCATGTACGAGTTGAGGTGGGGGATCGCCTGCACCAGGTCACGGATGGTGGCCCCGGTCTCCCGCCGCACCCGGCGGCCGAGCGTACCGGCGTCGGGGTTGGCGTCGATCGCGAGGATCTTGTCCTGCCGCTCACTGGCGAGGGTGGCGCCGAGCGCGGTGGTCGTGGTCGTCTTGCCGACACCGCCCTTGAGACTGATCACGGCGATCCGGTAGCAGGACAGCACCGGCGTACGGATCAGCTCCAGCTTCCGCTGCCGCTCGGCCTCCTCCTTCTTTCCGCCCAGCTTGAAACGCGACCCGCCCGCGGCCGGCCGACTGCTCTTCGCCTTCTGCTTCTTGCTGTTGAGGAGCCGGTCCGACGACAGTTCCACGGCCGCGGTGTAACCGAGCGGCGCGGCCCCGGGGTTGGTCTGCTGCCGCTGGTCGTGCTGGATCGGCTGCGGCCAGGCGGCCCCGGCACGGGGATCGACGGGCGGCTGCGGGGGCTGCGGCGGCTGACCGGCGTGCGGGGGCCGGCCGGGGTGCGGGGGCTGGGGCTGCTGGAGGGGGAACCCCTGCTGGGCGGCCTGCGGTTGCTGGGGCTGCGGCGGTACGGGCGGCTGCTGGGGCGGCTGCTGGGGCTGGGCCTGCGGCGGTACGGGCTGCTGCGGGGGCGCCTGCTGCGGGAAGCCGTAACCGCCCGGCTGGGCCGGGGGAGTCGGGGCGGCCGGTACGGGACCGGCGGGTGGGAACCCGTAACCGGCGGGGGTGTTGGGAGCAGGAACACCCGGCTGGGGGAAGCCGTATCCGGCCTGCGGAGCGGGCGGGGCCGGTGCCTGGTGCTGCGGTGGCGTCGGCCCGTCCGGCGCGTTCCAGGCGGCGGGCGCGGGCTGCGGCGCCTGCGGCTGGAACGGCGGCTGCTGCGCGGGTACTTCCGCGTCCGTGGGAGCCGTCGCGGGAGCCTGCGGCGGCTGTGCGGGCCACTGGCTCGCGGGTGCCGGGGCGGCGGGGTACGGCGGAGGCGGCGCCACCGGTGGCGCCGGGGGAGTCCAGGCGGCCGCTGACGGAGGGTCGGAGGGGGCCGGGACGGCACCCTGAGGTGCGCTGTCTGGGGTGCCTGGGGTTTCCGTGGCGTCGTCCGCACCGTCAGAACCGACCACACCACCCCCCGGCGTGTCACCCACCACCGGCTTGGCGCCCTCGGGTTCGGGCGCGTCTGCCTCGGCCTCGGCCTCGACGACAGCGTCTTCGGAGTCCTCGGCGTCGTCCTCGTCCTCAAGACCGTCGGGAGCCTCGACGTCCGTGACGTCGTCGGTCCCGTCCTGAGCGTCGGCCGACTCCAGCCGCGTATCCGGCTTCGGAGTCGCCTCCGCCTCGGGTGCGGTCTCGGTCTCGCGCTCCCGGATCTCCCGCTTCAGGGCTGCGGCGGAGAACCGGATGGTGGCACCGCTCTCGAGGTCGCCGTTACCGGAGCCGGGCTCCGGCTCGGGCGCGGACGGGGGAGTGGGTACGGGCGCCTCGCCCCGCTCGTCCCCTTCCGGAGGCTGCTGCGGCTCGAAACCGCTCCCCACCGGAAGCCTGGGCACGGCGACCGGCCCCCCGGTCGGCGGAGCGGGCGGAGTGAACGGGACCCCCGGCGCGGGAGCCGGCGGTGTGAAGGGAGTGCCCGGCGTGGGAGCGGGCGGCGGCGGAGTCAACCCGGGCAACGGCGGAACGGGCCCGCCCGACCCCGAAACGGGAGCAGACGAAGGAGACGAAGGACCGGCCCCCTTCCCGGAGCTCCCCGACCCGGAACTAGGACTCGAACCCTCCGAAGCGTTCTGCGTGTACCAGGCCGGCGGTGCGTAGTCGATGGTGAACTCGCCCGTCGCCTCGACGGCGGACTCCGCGTCGGGCTGGTCATCGCCGGGTGTCGCCCAGCCCCCGCGCATCCCGTCCCGATCGCTGCTCACAGTTCCTCCTGGTGTGGTCGAGCACCCTCACGCCGTGCTGGGGCGACCCTTGCTTGTCATTCGCAGTTGTCCGAGGCCGTCCGAGGTCGTCCGATCCACCGGCTCTCCCCCTGTGACGCCGACGCCCGGTCCACGGGTTCTCGCGTCACGCCAAGACCCAGCCTAATCACCACAGGCACCGCCCGGGCAGCCCCATCCTCACCCGAGCATCCGCCCCCTGCACCACGGCCCACCCCCGAAGTGCCGTGCACGGCTCCCGTATCTGTGGATGTTCCACCGGACATCCACGAACAAGGCGGACGGAACATCGGTGAGATCCCTGGGAACCCGATGCTTCAACCGCCGCTTCGTGCAGCGTTCCTGTCTGCTTCGAACCGGCCCACTTCCGTGAGCGATCACGGAACAGGGCACAGGAGGAGTGATCTCTGTCATCTCCTCCACGCAGGAGTCCCCGGAAAGAGGACCCACGCGTGAGCTTCGGCCCACCCACCATGGCTCCTCAACCCCCGCCGACCGTGGGAGAACAGGGCTGGGAGGCGCCATCGGAACATCGTCCGTGGCAGTCGCTCCCAAGGCGGTGCGCGAACGGGTGTTCCACTCGCCGAGTGAGTCAGTCC
Source organism: Streptomyces sp. TE5632 (assembly GCF_054061295.1). NCBI lineage: Bacteria > Bacillati > Actinomycetota > Actinomycetes > Kitasatosporales > Streptomycetaceae > Streptomyces > Streptomyces sp. TE5632. The sequence continues at coordinate 4,265,897 of NZ_JBSSEA010000003.1, forward strand.
ATGCGACGCGGCGCTCCCAGCAGTCCCGTCTCCGGGTCGGTGGGCTGAGTCATCACGTACTGATGGCCCCGGTCGGCGTACCAGAGAGTCATACCGTCGGGGAGCATCGGCAAGGACTCCACCTCGGTCGGCGAGAGGGCCATGACGCGCCCCAACTCCGCTGCCTCGTCCGGTGAAACACGTTGGATGCCCGTGAGCCGCGCCTGCCGCATGAGCCGGGGAGCGACCGGGCTGAGATACGGCAGCAGGGTGAGCACCGACTGCCATGGTCCCGACGTCACCCGTCCACGCGGCGGCCGCATGCCGCAGTCCCGGACCACCAGGACCGGCCCCATCGCCGAGGCACCCTGCGGCGGCACTCGGCCCACGTCGTGCACGGTCATCCCCGACTGGCCTCCGCCGACCGCCTGGACGACCTGGGCCCAGTGCCCCGGTCTGCCGGTCTCCACCGCGACCCTCGCGCCCGTCGCCGCCACGCGCAGTGCCAGCACCTGTGCCGTCCAGAGACCGCCGATGAACAGGATGTCGAACGGTGTCGGCCGATTCACCCCGAGGACGGCGGGCTGCCCCTCGGCGTTCACCCCCACCACGACACCGTCGTCCCCCACGGGCAGGGCGAGCGTGTCCACCTGGGAAAGGGGCAGCGTGTGCCGCGGATGACGGGGGCCCAGGAGTCCGAATCCGGTGCGCAGACGTCCCCGAAGACCAGTGCGCGGCTGATCCCCGGAGGCTGGCCCGGCGAGATTCGACGGTGTGGGCGTGACCATCAGCGGGCACCTCCGAGCGGCAGAGTGGCGAGCACAGCGGGTAGTTGCTCACGGTCCAGGCGGACGATCCCGGTCCGTGCCTGGCGCGCGGCCCGTTCCAGGGCCCGGCGCGCCTCGGACAGCTCGGTGCTGCTGCGGCCCGTGACCCGCACGTGCCCGGTGACCGACACGTTCTGCTGACCGCCTGGGGCCAGCACCAGACTGAACGTCGTCGCCAGCGCGGGAACCGCGGTCAACTGGGCCACCAGCTGCGGCAGTCCGATCGCGGAGCCGCCCAGTTGGGGCCACCGGCGTACCCAGTACGTGGTGTGCCGCCTGTTGTCGCAGCGCCAACTGCGGCTGGACTCCTCGGTCCGTCGCCGGGGCGTGTCGCCCTGCCCGAGCTGAGAGGTCACCACCGGGTTCGCACATGCCGAGGTGGCGATCGCAGCGGACAACTCCTCCTCGGTGAGCAGATTCGTACGGAACCCGGCGCCCGTCAGCCTGCTGGACAGGTGCTCCGCCGAGCGCACCAGACACTTCTGCGCGCCGAGAAGCCCGCCGCCCCGCGCGGCCACCGCCTCCGCGCACAGCTCGGGATCGAGCTTCAGCGCGATCCACATGATGCGGACCGCGGGCGCGGCCGTCTCCGCCTGGAGTTGGGCGTAGTTCGTCACCACGACTGATTGCTGCGGCAGGTGAGGAGCGGGCGCGGGCTGGGTGTGCAACACCACCTGCGCCGACTCCAGGCGAATACCGTCCACATCGAGCACGTCCCGCACCAGAGCGAGCGGGAGCGGCGTACGACCGCGCTCGGCGCGGAGGGCACCGGCGTCCGCCTCCACCTGGAGGACGGCCGTGAGGAAGCTCCCGTCACCCACCATGCCCACCGGGCGCCTGTCGTGGTCATCACGGCGGCTGTAGTTGTACGTCCGCAGGTTCGGCTCGCACTCCACGGCCGGGGCCAGACTGGAGTCGACGTCGCGTGGCAAGGGAGAGCTCGGGGCTCTGCGCACGCGGGCGCGCAGAGCCAGTTGGCTGCCGAGCCACTCCGGCAGGGAGCGCCCCCGGCGGCGTACGACAGCGAAGAGCACCAGGACGCCGCCGATCACACATCCCGCCACCAGAGCGGCGGGACCGGCGAGCCAACCGCACACCACCAGCGCGGCGACGAGTTCCAGCAGCACCAGCCGCTGCAGCGCGAAGGAGCCCCCTCGCCCGGAACGAGCCTGCAGGTGCGGTGTGACAGAACCGCGACTGGTCGCGGAACCACCGGCCGTCGACGCCGCATCGGCCCGCCGCGCCGCGGATTGCGATCGCGACCGGGTTCGCGGAGCGGATGCCATCACTGCAAATCCCCCGAACTCTCCCGGAAAACCACCGCACTCGGAAGGCGGCAAGGCTTCAGCACCCTACCCGTGCCACACAGACGACTGCGCAACAGGCATAGTAGGTGCTGGGTTTGACAGCCGAGGTTTCAGAGACACCCGGAGCGGAGCGGGCACCAGCGGCCTGCCCCTGATACTCCGCCGGTGCGCATGGCTTCGTACGGGGAGAGAACGAACACAGATGGCATCACGGCGCGATGAACTGAACGCCTACACCTTCGCGAAGCGCCGCACCCTCGCGTCCTTCCTGCAACCCTCTCCGTCGGGCTCGGAGGAGGGAGCCCCCAAGCCGCTCAGAGCGGTCGTGCCGGGCGTCATCGTCGGGGTGGTCGTCCTCGCGGTGTTCGGGGCGATCGGCATGTTCAGCCCGACGGCGCCGAAGGGGTGGGACGAGCCGGGGGCGCACGTGATCGTGGCCAGCGACTCCACGACCCGGTACGTCGTGCTCAAGACGGACGGGAAGAAGCAACTGCACCCGGTCCTCAACATGGCGTCCGCCAAGCTCCTCCTGGACCCGGACAAGGACAGTGTCATCACCGTCGACGAGGACGTCCTGGACAGGGGCGAACCCCCGCACGGGGCCACCATCGGCATTCCCTACGCACCCGACCGCCTGCCCTCGCCGGACGAGGCGGAGAAGGCCATGCGATGGGCGGTGTGCGAGCGCCCCGGGCCCGGCGGCCGGGCCATCCAGAAGGCGGCGTTCGTCCTCGCCGAGAAGGAATGGTCCAGGACCGAGGGCACGGACAGGCTCGTCGGGGGAGAGCTGATGTACGTCGTCGGCCCGGACGGCAAGAGCCAGTACGTGGTCGACTCGCGCGGATACGCCTACCCGCTGGCCGATCCGGCCGACAAGGAGCTCCTCAAAGCCCTCGACACGCAGGGCCGTGCCCCGCAGCGTGTGTCCCAGGAGTGGCTGGACACCCTTCACAAGGGCGACCCGATCGCGATCCCCGAGATCACGGGCACGCCGGGCGCGGACGCGGGCGCCTCCGACATGCTCAGGCAGTACGACAAGGTCGGCATGATCATCAAGGCGTACGACGGCCGGCGCATGCAGTACTACGTGATCCTGGAGGGCGGCGTGGCGCGCATCTCGGAGTTCACCGCCACCCTGCTCCTCAACAGCGGTGACCTCGTCGGCGTCGGACAGGCCGGTGAGGCCCAGCAGGTCAGCCCCGGCGCGGTCGTCGACAGCACCGAGTTCGACGGACAGCGGAACTGGCCGACGTACCGTCCGAAGACGGTCAACGGCGCCACGGCCGCCGGCAGCGGACGCAACACCGTCTGCAACGTGCTGCGCTCGGTCAACGCCAAGTCCGGGGTCACGACCCTCTCCACCTGGGCGGGCACCGACTTCCCCGCCCAGCTGCCCACCGGTTCCTCGAGCGCGTACGTGACCCCGGGCTCCGGCCAGCTCTACCGGCAGTTCCAGGGCACCGAGACCAAGGCGGGCGGGGTCTTCCTGGTCACCGACACGGGACTGCGTTACGCCCTGCAGTCCAACAACGACAGCACTACGGACGACAAGGGCATCGGAACCTCCGACAAGCAGCGCGAGCAGGAGCTCAGCGAGGCCCGGATCGCCCAGACCCGCCTCGGCTACGAGAAGGTGGAACCGTCCCCTGTTCCGGTGAACTGGTCGACGTTCCTGCCCACCGGCCCCCGCCTGTCGGAGGCGGCGGCCCGGCAGCCGCAGGGCTCGTAGCAGACGTGGTTCCCGAGGAGAAGGAAATCATGCTGCGAGCCAACGGCAGGAAGATCCCCCGGACGACGGCGACCGTGCTCGCGGTGACGGTCCTGTCCGGCGGGACGCTCTGCGCGTTCCCGCTCCCCGAGGCGAGGGCGGACGACGGTGGACGGTGCACGTTCCCCTCGAAGAAGTACGAGGGCCGGCCGTGGTCCCTGCAGCGCGTCAACCTGGACGAGTTGTGGGACGCAGTCGAAGGGCAAGGGGGTCAGCGTCGCGGTGATCGACACGGGGGTCGACGTGAAGAACCCCCAACTCGGCGACGCCGTCAACGTGTCCAAGGGCAGGAACTACCTGCCCGCCAAGAACACCAAGGGCGAGAAGATCGAACGCGGCAACGCCCAGGGCACGACCGACACGGTCGGCCACGGCACACGGGTCGCCGGCATCATCGCGGCCCGTCCCGCCAAGGGGACCGGCTTCGTGGGCCTGGCTCCCGAGGCCACGATCATCCCCATCAAGCAGAACGACGCGGAGGGCAACGGCACCGCGGAGACCCTCGCGTCATCGATCCGTTACGCCGTCCAGGCGGGCGCCGACGTCATCAACATCTCCCAGGACACGGCAAACGCCGTCCGACCCGCCCCGAGCCTGAAGGAGGCAGTCGACCACGCCTTGGACCAAGAGGTCGTGATCGTCGCCTCGGCCGGGAACGACGGCCTCGGAGGCAACGACAAGGTCACCTACCCGGCCTCCTACGAGGGTGTCCTCGCCGTGGCGGCGTCCGACCGCAACAACGAACGGGCGCCCTTCTCCCAGTCCGGAAAGTTCGTGGACGTGGCCGCCCCAGGCGTCGACATGGTCTCCACCGTCCCCGGCGACGGCCACTGCGCGGACAACGGCACCAGTTTCTCCGCGCCGTACGTGGCCGGGGTGGCGGCTCTCCTGAAGGCCAAATACCCCAAGTGGACGGCCGCCCAGATCGTCGCCCAGATCGAGCAGACGGCCGAACGCTCCATCCCCGGCCACGACCGCCTCGTCGGCTGGGGCGTGATCGACCCGGTCAGGGCCCTGACGGACGTGGACCCGGCCCACCCGGTGGAGTCCCCTCGGGCCGAGGAGGGGGGTGTTCGCGCGAAGGCGCCCTCCGTGGCCCCCCTGCACCTCGGTGAGACGGCCGAGGAACGCAACACCCGTCTGGGGACGTACGTGGCGGTCGGCGGCCTGGTCCTGGTGGCGGGCCTGACCGGTACGGCGGTTGCGGTGAGGGACGCACGACGTCGGCACGGAGAGCGGGGAGGCCACTCATGACGCAACTGTCGGTCTTCGTATTCGTCCTGTCCGACGTGCAGGTCACAGCGGACGTTGTTGCTGCTCGACGTACTGGCGGACGATCGCCCATGGCGCTCCGCCACACGAGGCGGAGAAATACGAGGGCGACCACAGGTGCCCGTGCATGACGGCGCGGTTGATCTAGCCGGTGAACTCTCCCCAGCCTTCGGCCGGGAGATGCCCCAGCCGTATTCCGGCGGTGCCCAGATGGAGATGCCCGTGCGACGTGTCTTCCAGGCCTTTGACTGTTCCGCCCCTAGATGAGATCGAATCGTAGTAGCGTCATGGTTTGTGCAGCTTCGCTACAACTACCGCGCCTACCCCGATACCGCCCAGCGCGGTGCGCTGGCGCGGGCGTTCGGGTGCGCCCGGGTGGTATGGAACGACTGTCTGCGCGACCGCAAGGAGGCACACGCGGCCGGGCTGCCGTATGTGACGTCCGCGGAGCTGTCCCGGCTGCGTATCACGCAGGCCAAGCGCACCGGGGAACGGGCCTGGCTCGCCGACGTCTCCGCGGTCGTCCTGCAGCAGTCGCTGCGGGATCTGGATGCCGCCTACCGGAACTTCTTCGACTCGATCAAGGGCAGGCGGCGGGGCCGCAAGGTGGGACCTCCCCGGTACAAGTCGAAGAAGGACACCCGGCAGTCGATCCGCCTGACCACGAACGCCTTCTCCCTCCAGGACAACGGCACGGTGTATGTGGCCAAGGTCGGAAACCTCAAGGTCAAATGGTCGCGCTGGCTGCCGGCCGCGCCCACGTCCCTGACCGTCACCCGGGACGGTGCGGGCCGCTACTTCCTCAGCTTCGTCGTGGACACCGAACCGGACATCCTCCCCGAGGCGGAGACCGAGACCGGGATCGACCTGGGCCTGTCCGCGTTCGCCGTGCTGTCCGACGGGACGAAGATCAGCGCCCCGCGTTTCCTGCGCCGGGCGGAGAAGAAGCTCAAGCGCCTCCAGCGGGAGCTGTCCCGCAAGACCAAAGGGTCGAAGAACCGGGCCAAGGCCCGCAGCAGGGTCGCACGCCAGCACGCCAAGGTGGCCGACCGGCGCCGGGACTTCCAGCACCAGGCCTCCACTCAGCTCATCCGCGACAACCAAGCGGTGTACGTGGAGGACCTCGCGGTGTCCGGCCTCGGCCGCACCCGGCTGGCCAAGTCGGTGCACGACGCGGGATGGTCCGCGTTCACCCGGATGCTGGAGTACAAGGCGGCCCGGCACGGCCGCACCTTCGCCAGGGTGGACCGGGCCTTCCCGTCCTCTCAGGTCTGCTCGGCCTGCGGATTTCGGGACGGACCGAAGCCGCTGCACGTCCGGGAGTGGGCGTGCAGCGAGTGCGGCACGGCGCACGACCGCGACCACAACGCGGCCCGCAACGTCCTTTTCGAGGGACGTCGTATCGTCGCCGCCGGACGGGCGGAGACGCTAAACGCCTGTGGAGCGCCGGTAAGACGGGCACACGTGCCCGCGCAGCGCGGTGAAGCAGGAAGCCCCCGGAAGGGCCGGACGGCCCAGGCCGGAATCCCTGGACCTTAGGCCAGGGAGCACGTCAAGCGTACGCGGTGACGAGCCGCAAGGGAGCCTGCTGATCCGCCTGCGCCGACAGCCCACGCCTCACCGGCAGACCGCAGAGCCCTCCACCGCCCGGGTGTACGCGGTGATCAACTCATGCATCGCTGCAGAGTCGTCCACACCGTCGGCATAGACCTGTGCTGTCGTGAACAGAACACGACCGGGATGCTCTGAACTGGCGCAACGCGCTCGCTGCACAGCACCCGTGCCGGTAAGCAGGGAGGCGCTGTCGTCTGTCAATACAGCAGCTTTAACCTGCGGAACCCCCTGGGCCACGTCGACGACGGTGTCGCCTTTCTGCCACCATTCCTGGCTCACTTCGAAGGCTACTTCGCCGTCGACAATCACTTGACAGCGTTTTCGGCTGGGCCCCGGGTTCTTTTCCTGGACGTCGATCTTGTTCCCTGAAGGAAGCGGATCATCAATGAGGCCCGAGTCCAGAGAAACGCCGCAAAGAGATTTGGGGATGTCGTATTTCTTCCCCTCGTCAGATCCCGAGCATCCGGCGAGCATGCCGACCGCCGCGAGCGCCACCGCAGATGCTGTGAGTGGTCGAGTGGTCAATTAGGTCGCGAGCCTTTGGATTGAGGCTTGATAAGAGAGTAGGGAACCTGCCTGCTCCTGTTCCAGGAGAAGGGCAAAAATTCCGGAATCGGGGCAGGTGGCGATGTAGTCACTGTGCTGTTGCGGTGCATTCAGGAGATTTCTCGACCTCATCGGTATAGGAAGCGATGAGATGCTTCATGGCGTCGGGATCGCTGTGCTTCGATTCAGATGCCTGTAGTGCCGTGTACAATTCTTGTTCGTAAACTTCATCCACGCACTTTCGGGTTTTCCCGAACCCTTCATTTCCGGAATACCGGAAGCGGCCGTCCTTCGTTGAGAATTTTATCTCTGCGAGTGTATGCCCTGAAGCGAAGTACGAGGTGGTCTTTCCTTTTGCCAGCCATTCTTGGGTGGTTGTCAAGACAAGAGTTCTGTCCACCACTACCTTGCACATGGTCATCCCCGAGTGCGGCTCTTCTTTCACCTTAATCTTTTCTCCCGGGGGCAAGAATGGGGTTAGTTTTTCGGGGTCCACCCTGATTCCGCACAAACTATGGGGTGTCGTGTAACTGCGGGTCTGTTCATCGGCGCTGCAGCCAGTGAGAAAAATGGCCGATACACCAACAGAAAGGATGAAAGTGGTCCTGTTTCGTTGCGAGTGCCTTCGGAGGTGAATCATGGGCATCTTTCTGCCGTTGTGGAACTATGAGTAATTTGTGATGCTGCCGGGAGCCTGACCGTCGACGATGGCTCGGGCGTTGAGGTACCCCTGGCGATTTGCCTCCCGAGCGGCCATGGCAGCGTCCCCCGCGTCGATTGTTTGATACTTTTCGGCTGCTGCGCGCACAGCAGTCTGTGTGATGTCGAGGTTCCTTTGCATGCCTTCCTGCCAGAACCGCCCACCTGTGACCTGGGCCTCTTGCTTGGCATGCCCCTCGGCATCCTTGAATACTTCCTCCAGGACGACGCTGGTCACGGTGTTGGCGCCTCCGCCGGCCACGGCTCCGATCCAGGGTGTCGCGATGAAGGATGTGCCCACCCCGACTACGGTGCCGACGGTGCCGGAGATGATGTTCTTCCGCTGAGCGACCGCCTCTTCGTAGCCCTTGTCCTTGTCCGACGCCTCCTTGCCAATGGCCTCCTGGACGCCAAGCCCAAGCGTCCCGGAGACCTCCCCTGACCTCCCCGCGATCTGCTCAATGAGCAACTGGTAATTGTCAGAAACCCGTCGGTCCGGCGGTAGGTCAGGATTCAGGTGATAATCCATAAGGCGCCCCATGTAGTCCTTCTGTCCGACCTCCACGGCAGCATAACTCTCTTCATTCTGCCCAATGACGAAGAGGAGCTTGGTTACGTCCGTGTGGGCGAGCTTGGCCTCTGACCCGGCGACCGGATACATATTTTCAATATCTCGCCAGTCTTCGGATTCTGGGTCTCTTTCTACATCAGTCAAAGCGCGGTTCAGGTCGGGGAGGTACTCGGAAGTGATCTGGCCAATACTGTCGGACATGTATCCGTTATCAGTAAGCCGCTCGGGACTTTCAGCGATAGAGGCGACCAGGCTTTCCATGAGTTTTGTCTGCTGCGCGTTGTGTGGCGGCGTATCCGCCGTGGGCAGCTCGCCCGCGGGGTGGCCAGTGGTCGCCGCCTCCAGTGCCAGCGCCAGGTTGTTCTGCCCGGTGTGGAGGTCGTCTCCCTTGAGGTTCGATTCCTTGGGCCAGTCCCGCTCTTCGAACAGGTACTGGAAGTTGGAGAGTGACACCTTGCCTTTGTAGGTGTTCTTGTCGTCCGAGTCGCGCTCGAACGGGTTGTCCGGGTCGTCCTTCGAGACGAACTGCTGGTTGAAGAATTCGGTGGCCGCGTCCGGGCTGTTGGAGAGGCCCTTCAGGTAGCCCGTCAGCGGGTCGGCGCCGCTGTCCTCGCCGATTCGGTTGAGCCATGGGGTCATGGGGCTGTTGCGCCAGGCGAGATTCTGGTGCTCACCGTTGCCGGTGAGCTTGCGCTCGGTGGCCATGAGCTTCGTGCCGTAGTCCGTGAGGAACCGGTCGTCGTAGTCACCGGTCCGCATGAGGTTGCTCATGACCTGGAAGCCCATCGGGCCGCCGCGGTTGCCGTACAGCGGCTTGTCGCCGATGTCGATCATCGTGCGCTTCCAGTCGGCCATCGCCGTCGAGTCGCTCTGCGTGGCGTTGGCGAGCGTCATGCCCAGGTTGCGCTGCAGGTCGTCGAACTGGTCCAGGCGCTCACGACCCAGTTCCCAGTTCCCCCGCTGCGGGTCGGTGATCCCGGTCCAGAACTCCAGTGTTTTTTTCGGGCCGAGCGTCGTGGCGAACCGCTCGGCGAACAGTTCGTCGCCGGCGTACTTCTTCAGCCCGGCATTGAGCCTGTCGAAGTCCTTGACGCTCAGGTCGTCGGGGTTCTTCTTCGCGAGGGCGGCCAACTCGTCGGCCTGCTTGATGGCTTCGACCGCGGAGTCCCGGTCCTGGTAGCTGGCGTCGGAGAAGCCCATCTTGCTCTGGTCGGCAATGGCCTGCAGTACGGTCTTGGCGGAGTCGTCGCTCTCGGTGGCCTTATGGAGAATGCCCTGGATCTCGTCCCGCAGCGCGGTGATGTCCGCTTGGTTGTCCTGGTCCATCGTGTTGCGTGCTTCCGGGGGGACGTCCGTGGTGACGGTGAAGCCGCCCTCGTATCCGATGACCTTCAGGCTCTTCTTCCGGCCGCCGTCGATGGCCTCGACGAGCTGCCGGTGGTAGCCCTTCAACTCGCCCACTGTGTCGTTGAGGATCTTGTGGATGGTGCTGGCCTGGGTATGGGCATCGGTGAACTCGCCGGCCGTCTTACCGATGAACTCCTTGGAAACCTTGGCGTTCACGCCGGCCCAGTCGGCCTTGTTGGCGCCCTTGTGCAGGTTGTCCTCGGCGTCCTTCTTGAGGGTTTCGAGGTTCTTGACGAGAGTCGACCAGTCCTTGACGGCGTCGTCGAGCAGCTTGAAGTCGGCATCGCGGAGAGTGTCGAGTTCCATGGGGTACGTCCTTGAGGATGAGCGGGTAGCGAGCGGAAGTCAGGGCCTGCGCCGACGCCTTACTCGTCCTTCTTCTTGCTCGGCTCTCCGTAGATCTTGTTCTTTTCGCCCGGTGCCCCGACCCGCTCGTCGAAACCGGCGTCCAGCAGGGCGATGCTGCTCATCTGCCGCTGGATGTAGCCCTCGTCCCCGTCGTGGACCTTCTTGGTGACCCGCATGTGGTTCGAGATGTGGGCACACGCGTCCATCAGGGACTTGAGCTGCTCCTCCCAGCGGTTCGACACGTGCTTGAGTCCCGCGCCGAGTGCGAAACCCTGCTTCGACAAGTCGGCGGCCGCGGAGTCACTGCTGGGTACGGAGACACGTGCCTTGTCCCACAGTTGGTCGTAGAGCTCGAACGCGGCCGAGCCGATCTTGGTGAGCGCGTCGTTCGCGACCTCAAGGCCCCCGTACTCGGAAGGCTTCGGGGGGCCGCCACCATCCAGCTGGTTCAACTGCATGTGCGTCGAACCCTGTTGACGCTGCAGCGCTTCGGTTTTGAGCTGTTCCCACTCGTTCCACGCCATGGACGGCACCCTCCCCGTGTGCAGGAGCGCCTCCTGCTGTGCTGGTCGGAGGGCGCCCTGCGGTGTCCGGACGCCAACAAGTTAGCAACTGACATAGAAGGGCCAACCTGTTGTGCCCGAGGTACGGCGATTGCGGAGGTGAAGGTTCTGGGGAGATGTGCTGGGGCCCGTGCAAGCCAGTACGTCACGGACTTCACGCCTGACGGGCCGAGACACACGCTGGACACGCGGACGGGGGTGCCGAAGCGCTCCCGCCGTTGCGCTACTTCGAGTGACACCGAGGCGGACGACCGAGGAAGTGGCGGAGTGGCTCGATCTTTACGTACGTGCGATGTGACTGAGACGGCGAAGCCCGGCATCCGTCGACCGCTTGTGCCGCGAGTGGCTCCCGGCACTAATCGTCAAACCGGTCGAAGTGCCATGTCCGGGAGGGCTTTGTAACTCGACCAGTACACATCACGGTTGGCCCTGTGGTACCGGTTGACTACAGTGGTGATCGCATGGCGCACGCGACTTGGTTTGCGATCGCGGGGGCGGGTGGTCAGGTGGCCACAGCCATGGTTCTACGGGGAAACGGGGAGGAAGCGAGTGCTTCCAGCAGACATGGTGGGGGGCGTGTCGACCGCCAGGGCGGTGAACCTGGAGGTCACCGGTGAGGCGCTGAGCACGTTCGTGAAGCGTGTGGACGGAATCCTGAGCGATCTCGAAGGGTCGCCGGGCAACCCGACACGCGTCGGCGCCCAGGCGATCAAGCCGGGGTCGCTGGCGGGGAACCCGTCCGCTTTTCCTGAGGCGCAGGATCTGTACGTGCAGTACAACCAGGTGCACGAGAAGCTCACCTCTCTTTCCAAGACCCTGCACCTGCAGATCGAGGCGATCGGCATCGCCGTCAAAGGTGCGCACGTCGGTTTCGACAACCTCGAAGAGGAGCAACGGCGTCGCTTCTGGGCGATCCAGATGCAGATCAAGGACACCCAGGCTGCAGTGGACGGCAAGCAGCGCGCGCAGGGCGACAACACCACCGGGGACCTGTGATGACCGACAAGCAGCACGAGCAGGACCTGGAGCGGGTCTCCGGGCAGAACTCGTTCACGGACCTCACCCGGCATGCCGAAGAACATCCGAGCAGTGGTTTCTTTCGCGGAGCCATCGACAGCATGGTGCGTTCGGTGGCGGAGAAGACGCCGTACGGACGAGCGATGCACGGGCGCACCGACTTCGACGAGCACCGCCTGAACGACATGATCGACCTGGTCGAGAAGGCCAACCCGGAGCACCTGGAGTCTTCCGGGAAGGCCCTGTGGGACGCCCGGGACGCCATCGCGGACGCCGCCAAGGAACTGGACGGCCACATCGAGAAGGTGCACTGGGTCGGAGAGTCGGGCGAGGCCTTTCGCAAGTGGGGGCGTTCACTCGTCATCAGCACGTACGGGCTGAGCGACTTCGCCGGCGGGGCGGGTGACCAGATCAGCGCCGCCGCCGTGGGCCTGGCTGCGGTGCGCGGGTCCATGCCGCTGCGTGATACGAGGCCAGCGGACAAAGCGTTGTTGCCTGGGCAGGTCCCGACGCCCAAACAGGTCGAGGGCAACGCCGAGTACGCCGAAGCGGTCCGCGTGGAAAAGGACCGCCAGGAGGCGATCAACCAGATGAACCGGTTGTCGTCCTACTATGCGGTGGCCTGCGAGCAACTCATCGAGCTGGAGCCTCCGAAGTTCACGACCATGCCGGACGTGGGGGTACCGAAACCTACGCCCAGCACCGGCGACGGGAATTCCGCTCAAGGCGGTGGCGCGTCTGCAGCGGCTCACCAGGCAAGCGGTGCGACAGGCAGTGCAAGTCATCAGCCAACAGTCGCCCAGGCGGAAAGAGCGGAAATCCGCGGCTCAAGCGACGCGCCACTGCGCCCCGTGGATGCCTCACGGCCCCCCGCGGAGCCCGATATTGCGGTCGGAACGGCGATCGACAGCGTTGGCACATTGCCACCGTTGACACCGTCCACTCCTGGAGATGTTGCTCCCACTGTCGGTTCCCCCAGTGGGAGCAACAGCGCGAATAATGGGTTCGCGAGCGGTTACGGGGCGCCGGTCGGCAACATGGTCTCGAGGAACGGTACGAGCGGGCCGGGCGGTCCCCGAGGCCCGGTGTCCGCCCAGGGGCGAACCGGTGCAGCAGGCGTCAACAACGTGGGCCCTGGGCGTCCAGGCAACGGACCGGTTGGCCAGATGGGCCGTACCGCAGCGACCGGCCAGTCGATTGCCAAGGGTGTCTCTTCCGGAGCGAAGTCCCTGCCGATGGGCCCGGGAGTGACTGGCGGTACAGCGAAGCCGGCTGGGACGTCTGGCCCCAGGTCGCGGGGCGGTGGGGCGACCGGCGCGGGCCATGCGAACGGCGTGGTCGGGGGACGGCCCGTGACCGGAGCCGCGACACCGGTGAAGAACGGGCCTCGGGTCCCCCGGGGCACGGTGATCGGCGCAGATGGGGCAGCCGGTTCCCGGCCGGCGGCCGAGCGGCGTCCTGGACAGGGTGGTGTCTTTGGTGGGCCGGCCTCCGCCGGGAAATCCGGTTCCGCCGCCAACAGGCCTCGTGTCGGACCGGCGACGTCCGGGTCCATTACCGGCAGCCCTGCCGCACGTAATTCCGCAGTCAATGCCGAGCGGAATGGCCTGACCCGCGGGGGCGCTGGGCTTGTACGTGGGCCAGGTGGCCGCGGCAAGCCGGACAAGACTTCGGACAGGGACCGGGACGAGACGCCACGTGCCACCCACCTGACCGAAGACGAAGAGACTCACCTGCCCACCCAGCAGCGGCGCAACGTGCCGCCGGTCGTCAACTAAGCACTAGCGAGGACTCACAACGTCATGAAGGCAGGGACCAGCCGACTGGCCGAGCAGAGTGTCCGCCACAAGAAACGTTGCCGGCGACGAGTGCGTACCGTGAGCGCAGTGGTCGGCGCCTTGGCGGCTGCGAGCGTGGGGTTCGCTCCGCACGCTGTGGCGTCCGACGCTCAGTCACAGCAGTGGTATCTGCAGCCGATGCAGGCAGAGCAGATGTGGAAACAGAGCACGGGTGAAGGCGTCAAGGTCGCTGTCATCGACACTGGAGTGAATCCCCATACTGATTCACTTAAGGGGCAGGTTTTGGTGGACGAGGTTCCTAAAGCTGTCGCGTACGGTGCTTCGGACGACTACACAGGCCACGGCACGAGCATGGCCGAACTCATCGCCGGCACAGGAGCCAACGGTGGCGTTAAGGGTCTCGCACCTGGCGCGAAGATCGTCCCGTACCGCATTTACCTGAACGGCTTGACAGGGGCTGAAAACAAGAAGAGGACGGCCCTGCCTGCTGAGGCAATCAAAGCTGCGGCCGACACCGATGTGAAAATCATCAGCATGTCCTTCGGTATGCCGTACCTTGACCTGGATGTAGAGGAAGCGGTCACCTACGCTGCTTCGAAAGGCAAGATGCTGATCGCCAGCGTAGGAAACGACGGCGACACTGGCGAAGGCAACATCGGCTACCCGGCTGCGGCTCGATACGTGGTGGGCGTTTCGTCGATGAACAAGGACAGCAACGTCTCGGAGTTCTCCTCGGTAGGGAACTATGTCGATCTGGTGGCACCCGGCGAGGGCATCCCTGGTTACTGTCGGCCCAGTTTTGAGTCGTACTGCCCTGACAGTAAGGGAACAAGCGCCTCCACGGCTATCACATCTGCCTCTGCCGCCCTCATCTGGTCAGCCCACCCCGACTGGACGGCGAACCAGGTCACCCGCGCGTTGATCGACACCGCAAGCCGTGATTGGCCGAAGGATGATCCGACGCAGTACGCCGGCTACGGAACCGTCCGGCCCCGTAAGGTGCTCGAAAACCCGAACTACGACGCCGGCCCCGCGTACTCCGACCCCCTCGCCAAGTGGAACCAGGAAAAGGGGGAGAAGCTGGTGACCGAGATTCCTCCCGCCCCTGCGGCCTCCCCCTCTGCAACAGCCTCGTCACAAGCCCCGGAAGCCTCTTCTGGCGCCGACAAGGCGGCAGCAGGATCGAAGGGGAAGAAGACGGAGAAGGTGGCGGCGGAGTCCTCGGGTGACGACAACAGCACCCTGTGGATCGTGCTCGGCGCCGCGGCAGCGGTGGTCGTGGTCGGAGGCGGCGCCTTCGCCCTGCTGCGAGCGCGTCGCGCCACGTGACGTCAGTGGCCGCCCGAGCCCCGAGCCGCTCGGCCAAGGCATGGAGAACGTGCTCACCGCCGTGAAGCGTTGAGCCGCACAGCTGGACCCCGAAACGGAAAGAGGGAGGGCAGGCGGAACATGGCCGTCGACCAGAAGCTCGAAGATGCAGCAGTAATCAAGCTGCAGAAGGACATGTACGAGAAGTTCGAGAACATCCGGAAGCGGGTGAGTAACCTCCAGGGCGTGATCGACAGCCTCGAGGGGCAGTGGCACGGAATCGGTCGTGCCGCGTTCGACACCAAGCAGTACGAGATCAACACGTCTCTGCAGAACATGGGCCGCGTCCTTGCCGAGGTCATCGACGCGATGACCACGGCGCGCAACATCAAGGACAGCAAGGAAGACGAAGTCCGCGCCTCCGTGAACAAGATCAACGTGTTGGACGGCGCCCCCACTATGCAGTCGTCCCCGTTCAGCTCGTTCTGAGCCGGCGGGATCCCCGGGAATTCGTCAACAGCACACACGAACGAGACGAGGTAGACAGCGATGGGCCGTAACGGCGAAGGGCTGCAAGTCGGTTATGACGGACTCGACTTCGCGGCGACCACCATCGGCAACGAGGCGAAGCAGCTCGAGGAGGACCTCCAGCAGCTCCGGCAGATGGTGGTCAACAGCAAGCAGTACTGGACGGGCAAGGCGCAGGACACCTTCGACGAGAAGCTGCGGCGCTGGGACAAGGAGGCCAGCGACATCCACCAGGCCCTGATGGGGATCGGCCACGTCGTGGGTTCGTCCGGTGGTACGTACATGGAAGGCGACCTGGCGGCGTCCCGGTACCTGCAGTAAGCCTTTTCTCGTAGCCGGCCGTCATTCGTCGTGATCGCCGGGCTGGACTGGGCCCCTGTCGTCTCCAGGTCCGTGCAGCCGTGAGGCCCCTGGTAGGAACCATCTTGCGACAGAAAGATCCGGCCAAGGGGCCTCACGTTCCGTCCGGTGTCACAGGCACCGCCGTACTTGATGTCCGCCGGTCCACCGCCGAGCACTTGGCCCGACTGCTGCGCGACCAC
This sequence comes from Streptomyces sp. TE5632, assembly GCF_054061295.1. Taxonomy (NCBI): domain Bacteria; kingdom Bacillati; phylum Actinomycetota; class Actinomycetes; order Kitasatosporales; family Streptomycetaceae; genus Streptomyces; species Streptomyces sp. TE5632. Next base: position 4,281,992 of record NZ_JBSSEA010000003.1, read on the forward strand.
CGTGCGAGGAGCGACACCCGCAGGGGCGACGCGCGCTGGGCTGCTTTCGGCAGGCCGTGCTCATCCTGCTCTGGTTCGGGTCTTACTGGTTCGCCCGGGACGCGGCCACGACACCACCTGCGCTCGCTGGCACGGCTTGGTCGACGTGCTCAATGATGCAGCAGACCAGCGGGGCGTGCCGCCCCTGATCGATCCTGCGTGCGAAAACGCGGGAGACTGCTTCCACTCCCCGGGCCGCGGCTCGGCCGGCTTCAGCTCGAGTGCGATCGAGCCAGGTGAACCGTCCGTTCATTTGGCGTGAGGCCCAGAGGGTGTCGCACGCCTCATCTGTGCAGCGCTCAAGGCTGGCAGCCCGGTGCGGTCCTTAAGGCCGGCAGCCGAGTTTTTTCCTGTAGGCATCGAAGTAGGAGGGGACGAGCCTTTCCAGCAAGGCTTGTGACTCTTCGTTCCACTTCATGTCCTTGACTTCCACGGACACAACGTCACCCTCCTTACTGACTCCAGGGCACGGAATCAGCGTTGCTACCCCGCGATGCCATGAGGCATATGCATCTCCCTTGAAGTAGCGCAATTTTTTCACCTCGTAGTCCTGGAAGAGGTCGCGCAGTTCATACCCGTCCTCATGCCAATTCCCGTCGCTGACTACGGAGTCGTTTCCGTCCACGTACATGTGGCAGAACTGGCCCTCTGCAAGGCTGAAGGGGCCGGTGTCCTGTTCTAGTTCGTCGCCGTCGTCGAGTAGGGATTCCAGGACTTCCTTGTCAGCAGGGATTCCACAGATATTGTCCGGGGCGGGATACGAAAGTCCTGTATTCGATGAGTTGCACGCTGTAAGCGCCAGTGCGAGTGCAGCGGCGATAAAGATTCTTTTAGGCTGCAAGAATAATCCCCTCCTTCTGTTCTTGCCTGGTTTGCAGGGAGTGGCCGATCGAGTGACGGGTCGACTGTTGGAACAGTCTCACGTCCCGTCGCCAGAGGAGTTCCATTGCGCGCCATCAGAGTGGCTGACGCCCGCTTGAGTGCGAACGGCTCGCTCGATGGCCTCCTCAGTTTTCACGTCGATTTCTCCATGATGTGCGAAATAAGTGGTCACGGCTACCGCGGATGCCTCCGCTGCCGCCTTCCTTCCCTCTGAGTACTCCTTCCCTGCGCTGAGTTCAGCCTTGTCTGTTGTGTCCTTGTTGATGCTCTTCAGGACGCTTTCGGTCACATCCTCCGCCAGCCAATTGACTGGTTCCCCCACGACAGAGAAGGGGGCAGGAATGGCCCCCGTCCCCACCCCCACGATCCGGTTGACCCACTTCGCGTTGTCGGCTGCAGCCTCGTTGAATTCCTTGTTCTCAGCCGTGTGGTAGTCATAGATCGCGTCGGCCCGCGAGTTGCTCATGATTCCCGCGATGGCGGCCCCCGGCGCCACCAGGTCCCCGACGCGCGCACCGTCCTCCGCGGTGAGATCCCTCCCCTCCGCCTTCAGGAACTCCTGCACCACGTTCGCCGTGTACGCCTGCTGCGCGGAAGTGATCGCGCTGTACGCATCCGGGTCCTGGCCGACCAGGCCCAGGAACTTCTGTGCATTTCCGTATTCGAGCTCGGCAGCGGCTCCGTTGACCGGGAAGGTCTTGCTGTCGGAGCTTTCCAGGTACATCGACCGCTGGAAGTCGCCGATGTGGTCCGCCGAGATGTTGCCCAGACTGTCCCGCAGCGCGTAGAGCGGCCCGGTCTTCTCCTCCTCCAGGTCCCCGTTCATGTTGTGCGTCAGCAGATCCGGGTTCTTGGCGAACTTCTCCACGATGTCGTGGACCAGCTTCGCCTGCGCCTCGCTGTGCTTGACCGACGGATCGACTGTGCTGCTGTCGTACGGGTGGCCCGTCGCGGCGGCTTCGAGGGCGTGGCCGAGGGCGTTCGGCCCGAAGCTGAGGGCCTTCTTCGTCGCCTCCTCATCGGCGAGGACGTTGTTGCTGTTCGTGTCGATCGTCCACTCGAAGTCCTTCTTGGTGAAGAGGTCGAGGTAGGACTTGAAGTCCGTCTTCTCACCGGACTTGATCGTGCCGTCCTCGTTGTACGCCGTGGGCTTCTGCGTGAAGAACTGCTCGGCTGCCTCAGGACTGTGTCCAAGGGACTCAAGCACGCTGTTCAGCGGATCGTTGCCGGTGCCGAGCTTTCCGGAGGGGTTGAATCCGTACCTGTCGTCGTTGCCGGCGGGCTTGTTGGCCATGAAGCGGTGCGGATCGTCCTGGTGGAGCTGGGTGACATGCTCCGCGATGGGGGTCAAGAACGCCGGATCGTAGTTCCCGTAGCGGAGCAGACCGCCCAGGACCTGGTACCCGTAGGGCTTGCTCCACATGCCGCGCTCCCACTCGATCTCCTGGGTGCCCAGCTTGCGGAACTCCGCGCCCCACCACGTGGGCAGATGCTGCCGGTCGCCCTTGAGGCTCTGCGGGGTGTAGGGATCGGTCGCGTTGGCCAGGGCGTGGCCCATGTACCGCTGCAGGTCCTGCACGCCGGCCAGGCGGGTCTTCGAGGCGTCCTCGCCGGTGCCGTCGATCGACATGGCGGCGTAGAACTCGAGCGTCTGCCTCGGTCCGCCCAAACCCTCGAAGAACTCGGTCGCGAACTCGCCGTCCTTCTCGCGTCCGTTGTGGCGCAGCAGCCTGTTCAGTTCGGCGAGTTCGCGGTCGGTCATGTCCTCGCGTCTCTCGGCGAGTTCCAGGGCACGCTCGACCTGCGCGTCATTGAGCGAACCGTACTTCGCGTGACCGGCGTTGTACGGGTCGTTCCCGTGGGCCCGCCTGAGTGCCAGCTTGGTGGAGACGTTGATGTCGTCGGCGCGCGCGACCTTTTTCGTGATGGAGTCGGCGTAGTGCTGCCGGTCCTGCTTCGTGTCGTCCTTGCCGTCCTTCGCATCGGCGTCCGACGCGGGCTGGACGCCCACACTCACCGTTCCGTCGCGGTTGTCCTGAACGGTGTAGCCCTTGTCCTTGGCCTCGTTGGTGAGTGTCCTGACGCTCTTCTGCAACGCTTCGAGTTCACGGTGGGCGTCGTCCAGGACCTGGAAAACGCTGTTGGCTTCCGTGTGAAGGTCCGCGAACTCCTTGGCGGTCTTGTTCACGAACTCCCGTGTGACGCCGGCGTTCACACCTTCCCAGCGAGCTTGGTCGGACTTCTTCTTGAGGCCGTCACGTGCATCGGCCTCGAGCTGTTTCAGGTTGGTGACCGCCTTCTTCCAGTCCGATACCGCGCTCCCCAGCCGGCCGAGGTCGACTTGCATCAGGTCGTTGTAGGTGATGGCCATGCCTGCGCTTCCCCCGTGCTACTTGAAGTACTTGCCGAGCTCCGAGACGGGCACTGCGGACCCGTTGCGCCTCGCGATGACGGCGGCGATCTCGGCATCGTCGTTGGCGTGCCGCTTCTTGCTGAAGTCCAGGTGGTTCGAGATGTGGGCACAAGCCTGACGAACCGCCTTCACCTGGCTCTCCCAGACCGTCAGCGTCGTCATGAGTTCGTCGCCCATGGTGAAGTTGGACTTCGACAGCGCCGATGCCGCCTGGTGCGTGGAACCGGCGTGATCGGAGTTCATGCCGGCACCGGCGATGTCCACCTTCTTCACGAGGTCACCGTGCAGGACGAAAGCGTCATGCCCCACGGCGCCGAGGTCGTCCTGCTGTACGACCAGGTCGGGTTTGCCACCGGCGCCCGGCCCTTGAGCGGACGCCTGGTTCACCTGCATGTGCGTCGACCGCCGGTCGGCAGCCTGTGCCTTCAACTGTTCCCACTCGTCCCATGCCATGGGTCCGCTCCTCCGTTGCCGTCAGCAAGACAGGGTCATACCGGTTCTCTTCCGCACGGCGCTTTCGGGAGAAGTGGAGAAGTTGCGACGAAGCCCTCAGGCAGCGGTCCGGAAACGCCATCACAACGCCCGCTGGTCGTCTGCCGGCCCGCCGGGACGGGCCGGCAGACGACCAGAACGAGAGGAATACCGGCTCCGACCATCAGGGAGTCTCCTCCGTCACCAATCCCGTCTGTACCAGCGGCCGGCCCCGCCGTCGGGAGACGAACACTCCTCGTCCCGGAGGCATCGGCTGCGGACGTACTCCACCCAGCAGGTCGCCCTCGGTCGGATCGCCGCTGAGGATGATGCCCTGGGCGCCGAGTTCCTTGATGCGCTGTATGAAGGCCTCGTAGCCGGCCCGGCCCGCGCCCGCGGTGGAGCGGGCGATGATGAAGCGCACGCCGACGTCCCGGGCGAAGGGCAGCATCTCGGTCAGGACCGCCAGCGGGTTGCCGCTCGACGTGGCCACCAGGTCGTAGTCGTCGATGACGATGTAGATCGTCGGGCCCCGCCACCAACTGCGGTCGCGCAACTGTTCCGGTGTGACGTCGGCGGTCGGGGTACGGCGCTGCATCAAGTCGGCGAGCGCGTCCATGTGGTGCTGCATCTGGTTCGACATGGGAACGTACTCGGCCAGGTGCGAGGAAGGGGTCACGCCCAGGAGGGAGCGACGGTTGTCGACGACGAACAGCTTGCAGCTGTTCCCGTCGTGGCGCTCGGTGATGCGCTGGATGAGCAGCTTCAGCAGGTTCGACTTGCCGGACTCGCTCTCGCCGAAGACGAGGAGGAACGGGTCCTGCTCGAAGTCCACGAACACCGGCTCGAGATTGTCCTCGTCGAGCGCGAACGAGATGCCGCGACGGGGGAACCGGTCGCCGGGCGGGAGCTGGTGCGCCGGGAACTCCCTCGGCAGTAGCCGTACCGCCGGAGCACCGGGCTGCTGCCAGTGCCGGGAGACCTCGGCGCCGAGCGCCTGCGTCGCCTCCGCCAGGTCCGTGTCGGAGGACAGGCCGTCGATGCGCGGCACCGCGGCCATGAAGTGCTGCTTCTGCGGAGTCTGGCCACGGCCGGGCACACCCGTGGGCACGTTGGCCGCGACCTTGCGGTCGAACTCGGAGTCCATGGGGTCGCCGAGCCGCAGTTCCAGGCGGTTCATCAGCTGGTCCTTGAGGTTGCCGCGGACCTCCATGGACCGGGACGCCGTGAGGATCAGGTGGATGCCGTAGCCGAGGCCGCGCGCCGCGATGTCCAGGACGAACGGCTCCAGAGCGTCGTAGTCCGTGCGGAAGTTCCCCCAGCCGTCGATGACCAGGAAGACGTCACCCCAGGGCTGATCGGTCACGGAGATGTCGCCTCGCGCGCGACGGCTGCGGAACTCCGCGATCGAGGAGATGCCCGCGGTGCGGAAGTATTCCTCGCGGCGTGTCATGACGCCGTACACCTCGGCCGCCGTGCGCCGTACCTTCTCGGGGTCGAGGCGTGAGGCCATGCCGCCCACGTGCGGAAGTCCCGTCACGGCCGACAGGCCGCCACCGCCGAAGTCCAGGCCGTAGAACTGCACCTCGTGCGGGGTGTGGGTGAGGGCGAAGGACGCGATGATCGAACGCAGCAGCGTCGACTTCCCGGACTGCGGTCCGCCGAGGATCTGCATGTGGCCGGCGGCGCCGCCGAAGTCCACCCACAGGGGGTCGCGGCGCTGCTCGTACGGCTTGTCGACGAGACCGACGGGCACCACCAGCCGGCCCGCGTCCTCGTAGCCGGGCTGGGTCAGGCCGCGCCCCGGCACCCCGGTGAGGCCGGGCAGCAGTGTGTCGAGCGACGGCGGGCTGTCCAGCGGCGGCAGCCACACCTGGTGGGCGGCCGGACCCTGCGCCTCCAGGCGCCGTACGATGACGTCGAGCACGGTGTCGGCGAGCGCCTCGTCGGTCTCGTCCCGTGCCTCCTCGCGCTGCGGGGGGACCGCCAGGTACTGCACCGGAACCTGGGCGGCGGTGAAGAGCACGGGCCGACGGTCGACCGGGAGGGGCCCGCCGTAGGACGCCGTCTGCTGGGCGCTCGTGCGGTACACGCCCGAGACGTACGCGGCCTTGAAGCGCACCATCTCGTCCGTGCCGAACTTCAGGAAGCCGGAGCCGGGGACGTTCGGCAGTTCGTAGGCGTCCGGGACACCGAGCGCCGCACGCGACTCCGCCGCCGAGAAGGTGCGCAGACCGATCCGGTACGACAGATAGGTCTCCAGGCCTCGCAGGCGGCCCTCCTCCAGCCGCTGCGAGGCGAGCAGCAGGTGGACGCCCAGCGATCGGCCGATGCGGCCGATCTGCACGAACATCTCGATGAAGTCCGGCTTCGCCGTCAGCAGTTCGCTGAACTCGTCGATCACCAGGACGAGGGACGGGATCGGCTGCAGCGCGGCCCCGGCGGCGCGGGCCTTCTCGTAGGCGTGGATGTTGGCGTAGTTGCCGGCGTCGCGGAGCATTTCCTGACGGCGATTGAGCTCACCGCGGATCGAGTCGCCCATCCGGTCGACGAGGGTCAGGTCGTCCGCCAGGTTGGTGATGACCGCTGCCACGTGGGGCATCTGTGCCATACCCGCAAAGGTGGCTCCGCCCTTGAAGTCCGCCAGCACGAAGTTGAGGGTCTCGGAGGAATGGGTGACGGCGAGACCGAGAACCAGAGTGCGCAGCAGCTCGGACTTTCCCGAACCGGTCGCACCGACGCACAGACCGTGCGGGCCCATGCCCTCCTGCGCGGCTTCCTTCAGGTCGAGCATCACGGGCCGGCCGTCCTCGCCGACACCGATCGGCACCCGCAGCCGCTCGGACTGCGAGCGGGGCCGCCAGGTCCGCCTCGTGTCGACGGAGGCCGCGTCGCCGAGGTTCAGCAGATCCGTGAACTCCAGGTTGGCCAGCAGCGGTTCGTCGTCGTCTCCGCCCGATGCCATCCGCAGCGGCGCGAGCTGCCGTGCCAGAGCCTCGGCAGCCTCGTACGGCAGTTCGTCGGGCGTGCCTTCGTAGACCATGCCGTGAGCCGACTCCAGGCGCAGCTCCTTCGGGTGAACGATGATCGAGAGGTCACCGCGCCCGCTGGTGAGGTTTCCGGGAACGACTTCCAGCACCGTGACGCCCTGCAGACCCTCCGGGCTCGCGAGCAGGGACGTCGGCGGCAGCGAAATTCCGTCGAGTACGACAACCAGGTGCGGCTGGTCGGGCACGGGCTGCCCGTCCGGGTGGAAGCGGGGGCGTCCCTGGAGCCGGTCGGCGAGCAGGTCCTCCAGCTCCACCGGGTCGGTCGTGATCAGACGCTTGCTGCCCGCGCCGTCCGCGGCGCCTTTGGACTGCACGTGCGGCAGCCACTTGCTCCATTCCCACTCCTGCGTGCACTCGCGGCCGGTGGCCATGGCGATGACCAGGTCGTCAGGGGAATGCAGCGAGGCGAGGGAAGCCGTGACGGCGCGGGCGGTGGCGCGCACGGTGCCGGGGTCGCCGCTGACCGTCACGTGGTAGAAGGCGCGCAGCGAGACGGCCATGGGCAGGTCGTCGAGGGTGCCGTGCGCGGCCAGGAAGCGCTGCATGGCGCCTGCGGTCAGCGGCTCCAACTGGTCGACCGGCGCGGTCTCCGGCGGAATCAGGGGAGTGGCCAGGGCCTGCGGGCCGAGACCCACCCGTACCTGACCGAAGTCCTCGTCACCGGTGCGCCGTTCCCAGACCCGGCTGCCCTCGGCGACCAGCGCCCACAATTGCTCCGGTGAAGGATGCAGGTAGTACTGGGCATCGCGCTGGGCCTGGGCGGTCGTCTGGGCGGACTGCCTGGCCTGCGACAGGTAGCGCAGGTAGTCCCGCCGCATGTCGGCCAACTGCCCCTGGTTGCCCCGGCGGTAGCGGATCAGCATCGCGATGCCCATGGCGATCGTCGAGGCCACCATCACCATGCCCATGATCTTCATGAACGGTTGGGCCTGCGGGTTGAAGAAGAAGACCACGGACCCGCCCATGCCGAGCATGGGCAGGAGTTGCATCAGAGCGCCTTCCTGCTGCCCCCGCGGGAGTTCGGGCGGTGGCTGGAGAACGACCTCTTGCGTGGGCACGTCCTTCGGCAGTGCCCGTGGTGGGCGCTTGACGACGATGTGGCTCACTTCGCACCAATTCCCTTGCCCAGCTGATCCGTTCCGTCCGCCGCCCCGTGTCCGGCGCACGTCGGTCGCGAAGGGTGATCCTACTGACCCGCACTGACCGCGACGGGCGATAGGGTGCCCGTGAGACGTGTGAACGATTGCGAATCGGCCGAGGACTGCGCGCACAATGCGACGTCGAAAAGAGCGTTCGTGCCTGCTCCGGATCCGACGAAGCCGCTGACGGGCGGCGAGGTACGACCGAACACGGTGGCCACCCGCGGGTGAGCGGGTGAGCGGGTGAGACGCGACGGTACCGCGCTCCGCCCGCATGACCGAAGAGGGGGAACAGCAGGTGAGCATGACGGCCTCCGCGCCGGCCGGCGCGGCCGGCGGACCGGGCAGCACGGCCTCAGCGGGATCAGGCGCGGGGCTGGGCTTCTGCCGGGTCACCATCGTGGCACCGGACAGCCGCATCGACGTGGCACTGCCCGACGACGTGCCGGTCGCAGACCTCTACCCGGAGATCCTCCGGTTCGCCCGGCAGAGCCCCGCCGAGGGCGCCCCGGTCGGCTACCACCTGGTCCGGCGGGACGGCACCGTCCTCGACAGTTCCCGGTCCTTCGCGGCGCAACGCATCCTCGACGGCGAACTCCTCACCCTTCGCCCCTTCTCCGAGTCGCTACCGCCGGCCGTCGTCGACGACGTCTCCGAAGCGGTCGCCTCCGCGGTCACCCGGGACCGGTCCCTGTGGCACGGCGACCTCACACGTGCCGCGGGCCTCGTCGGCGGTGGCGTGCTGCCCGCCCTGCTCGCGTTCGTCGCCTGGAACGCCGATCCGCGACACGACATGCACGGTCTGCCCGGCATCCTCGCGGGCATCGCCGGAGTCCTCCTCGTCGTTCTCGGCTGTGTCCGCGCCCGCGTCTACGACGACCGGGCCGCCGCCGTCGCGCTGGGTCTCGGCGCACTCCCCAACGTGGGGGTGGCCGGCTCCGGCCTGCTGTCGCTCTCCGAGGGGCAGGGCGTCGGGAAGCTCCAGTTCCTGCTCGCCTGCGCGGCCGTGCTGGTGGCCTCGGTGATCCTCGCCCTGGTCTCTCCGCAGGGCGACGGCCCGTTCGTGGCCTTCGTGGCCGCCTCGGGCCTCGCCCTGGTCACCACCTTCGTGGCGCTCCTGAGGGACTGGACGCCGGCCGAGATCGCCGCTCTGTGCGCTCCTGTCGCCGTCGGCGCCCTGGCCTTCCTGCCGGGCCTGTCCATGCGTTTCGCGCGCCTGCCCATCGGCTTCGAGGCGCCGCACACCACCTCGCGTGCCTACGGCACCGACCCCGAGCCCCATGAGCCGGTGGACGCCGAACGCATCGGGGCCCAGGCCCGCCGCGGCCACGAACTCCTGGTCGGCCTGGTCGGCGGCTGCTCGCTGCTCGCGGTCGGCTCCACCCTCGTGCTCAGCTTCTCCGACGGCCTCTGGGCGCTGCTGCTTGCCCTGGCCACCGGAATCGCACTGCTCATGCGCGCACAGCTGTTCCGCTACACCGCGCAGGTCGCCACCCTGCTGGCCGCGGGGCTCGGCTCCCTGGTCGCGCTCGGTCTCGGTCTGGCGCTCAACCCGCCGGACGTTCTGGTCCGTGAGGCGCTGACGGGGGACCGGACCGGTCTCGACATCCGTACGATCTGGCTGGTCGCGGCCATCGCGGCGGTATCCGCGCTGGTCACCGCGATCGGTCTGGTGGCCTCCCGCAGTGGGCTCACGCCCTTCTGGGGCCGCTTCCTGGAGATCGCCGAGGGCTTCGTACTGCTGACACTGGTACCGCTGACGCTCGCCGTCTTCGACGTGTACGCGATGGTGCGCTCGATGAGCGGCTGACGCGCGACGCCCGGGAGCGCACACACGCGTGCGTGCTCCCGGACGCGTACGACGGTCACTCCGCCTCGGGACCCGCCGGCTCCAGGTCGAACTCCCCGTCCCGCGCGCCCAGCACGAACGCCCGCCACTCCGCCTCCGTGTAGCGGAGCACGGTGTCCGGGTCGAGAGAGGACCGCATGGCCACCGCGCCCTCGGGCAGATAGGCGATCTCGACCCGCTCCTCGTGCTCCTCGGTGCCCGGCGCGCTGTGCCATTCGACGCCGGAGATGTCGAGGGCGTAGAGCTCGTCCTTCTCCCGCTCCTTGCGTGCCTTGATCTCCTCAGCCGTCTCCGCCATGTCGCAGCGACCCCTTCCCGACGTATGAATGGTCCGATGGCCGGTCCGGCGACCGGTACGAGCGCTCACCCTAGTGGCACCACACGTCCCACCTGGGCGGTTCCGCGGACCGTGGTAAGGGGGACTGCCACCGGCTGGTACTCTGAGCGATGGACGTATGTGTGCTGTGTGCGCGCCGCGGAGCCCCGCTCCACAGGCCGCGTCCAGCGGGTCCCGCCTTCCGAGTCATGGAAGATCCCCCGAGGTGAAGACCGGGGGCGCTCGGTGGCCATTCACAGACCATGAGGAGTAAGCGTGTCGCTCGACGCCGCTACGAAGAACCAGATCATCTCCGAATTCCGCACCAAGGAAGGCGACACCGGCTCCCCCGAGGTCCAGGTCGCCCTTCTTTCGCGTCGGATCTCCGACCTGACGGAGCACCTCAAGACCCACAAGCACGACCACCACTCCCGTCGTGGTCTGCTCATCCTGGTCGGTCAGCGCCGTCGGCTGCTGCAGTACCTCGCCAAGAAGGACATCCAGCGCTTCCGTGCGCTGGTCGACCGCCTCGGCATCCGCCGTGGTGCGGCGGGCGCCAGGTAAGACGCTGTGACGGGAGCGGTTCCCTGGGGAAAGGGGACCGCTCCCTTTGCTGTACGTGCGGAGTGTCACCCCCTCTTTGTAGTGTGGTAGCACAACGCAAGAGCACCGAATCGCCGTGACGACCGGTACCGCACCAGGTCGCCGCCGTCACGGGCACCACCCCGACGTCCCCCCGGACGTCATGACGTACGAGGAGAAGCGCACCTCGCCGCCGCCGGTCCTCGGTAGTGGCCCCCGGAAGAGTGAACCCGGGGGGCTTCGATCGAAGACCGGCCCGCACCAGAAGGCGTGCTTCTCCGCCACGTCCCTCCCGCCACACGGGCGAGGAGGGGCGAAAGACGACAAGTAACGGAGAGAACACTGGTGGAGAACGAGACCCACTACGCCGAGGCCGTCATCGACAACGGCTCCTTCGGCACCCGCACCATCCGCTTCGAGACGGGCCGCCTCGCCCGTCAGGCCGCCGGTTCCGCCGTGGCGTACCTGGACGACGACACCATGGTGCTGTCGGCCACCACCGCCTCCAAGAACCCCAAGGACCAGCTCGACTTCTTCCCCCTGACGGTGGACGTCGAGGAGCGGATGTACGCGGCCGGCAAGATCCCCGGTTCCTTCTTCCGCCGGGAAGGCCGGCCCTCCGAGGACGCGATCCTCACCTGCCGCCTCATCGACCGTCCGCTGCGCCCGTCCTTCAAGAAGGGCCTGCGCAACGAGATCCAGGTCGTCGCCACGGTCATGGCGCTCAACCCCGACCACCTGTACGACGTCGTGGCGATCAACGCCGCCTCCGCGTCCACGCAGCTGGCCGGTCTGCCCTTCTCCGGCCCGATCGGCGGCGTCCGCGTCGCGCTGATCCGCGGCCAGTGGGTGGCGTTCCCGACGCACACCGAGCTCGAGGACGCCGTCTTCGACATGGTCGTCGCGGGCCGCGCCCTGGAGGACGGCGACGTCGCGATCATGATGGTCGAGGCCGAGGCCACCGAGCAGACCGTCAAGCTGGTCGAGGGCGGTGCCGAGGCCCCCACCGAGGAGATCGTCGCGGCCGGTCTGGACGCCGCGAAGCCCTTCATCAAGGTCCTCTGCAAGGCGCAGGCCGACCTCGCCGCGAAGGCCGCCAAGCCGACCGGTGAGTTCCCGGTCTTCCTGGACTACCAGGACGACGTCCTGGAGGCGCTGACCGGCGCCGTCAAGCCCGAGCTCACCCAGGCGCTCACCATCGCCGGCAAGCAGGAGCGCGAGGCCGAGCTGGACCGCGTCAAGCAGCTCGCCGCCGAGAAGCTCCTGCCGGAGTTCGAGGGCCGCGAGAAGGAGATCTCCGCCGCGTACCGCTCGCTGACCAAGTCCCTGGTCCGTGAGCGCGTCATCAAGGAGAAGAAGCGCATCGACGGCCGCGGAGTCACCGACATCCGCACCCTGGCCGCCGAGGTCGAGGCCATCCCGCGGGTGCACGGCTCCGCGCTGTTCGAGCGTGGCGAGACCCAGATCCTGGGCGTCACCACCCTCAACATGCTCCGCATGGAGCAGCAGCTGGACACCCTCTCCCCGGTGACCCGCAAGCGCTACATGCACAACTACAACTTCCCGCCCTACTCCGTCGGTGAGACCGGCCGCGTCGGCTCCCCCAAGCGCCGCGAGATCGGCCACGGCGCCCTCGCCGAGCGTGCCATCGTGCCGGTGCTGCCGACGCGCGAGGAGTTCCCGTACGCGATCCGTCAGGTGTCCGAGGCCCTCGGCTCCAACGGCTCGACGTCCATGGGCGCGGTCTGCGCCTCCACCATGTCGCTGCTGAACGCCGGTGTGCCGCTCAAGGCCCCCGTCGCCGGTATCGCCATGGGCCTGATCTCCCAGGAGATCAACGGCGAGACGCACTACGTCGCCCTCACCGACATCCTCGGTGCGGAGGACGCCTTCGGTGACATGGACTTCAAGGTCGCCGGCACCAAGGAGTTCGTGACCGCCCTCCAGCTCGACACCAAGCTGGACGGCATCCCGGCCTCCGTCCTGGCCGCCGCCCTCAAGCAGGCCCGTGACGCCCGCCTCCACATCCTCGACGTGATGATGGAAGCGATCGACACGCCGGACGAGATGTCCCCGAACGCGCCGCGGATCATCACCGTGAAGATCCCGGTCGACAAGATCGGTGAGGTCATCGGCCCCAAGGGCAAGATGATCAACCAGATCCAGGAGGACACCGGCGCCGAGATCACCATCGAGGACGACGGCACCATCTACATCGGTGCCGCCGACGGCCCGGCCGCCGAGGCCGCCCGCACCACGATCAACGGCATCGCCAACCCGACGATGCCCGAGGTCGGCGAGCGTTACCTGGGCACGGTCGTGAAGACGACCACCTTCGGCGCGTTCGTCTCCCTGCTGCCCGGCAAGGACGGTCTGCTGCACATCTCGCAGATCCGCAAGCTGGCCGGCGGCAAGCGCGTGGAGAACGTCGAGGACGTGCTCGGCGTGGGCGCCAAGGTCCAGGTCGAGATCGCCGAGATCGACTCCCGCGGCAAGCTCTCCCTCATCCCCGTGATCGAGGGCGAGGACGACGAGAAGAAGGACGACGCCGACAAGTGACGTCCCACGGCTCCAAGGCGACGGCCCGCACCTCCCCGGAGGCGCGGGCCGTCGCCCGTACCCAAACCCTCATCCAGGGCGAGAACGGCATCGGCACCGTCCGCAAGACCACCCTCCCCTGGGGCCTGCGCATCGTCACCGAGACCCTGCCCTCGGTCCGCTCGGCGACCTTCGGCATCTGGGCGCACGTCGGCTCCCGCGACGAGACCCCGGCCCTGAACGGCGCCACCCACTACCTGGAGCACCTGCTCTTCAAGGGCACGCACCGCAGGTCCGCCCTGGAGATCTCCTCCGCCATCGACGCCGTCGGCGGCGAGATGAACGCCTTCACGGCCAAGGAGTACACGTGCTACTACGCGCGCGTGCTCGACACCGACCTGCCGCTCGCCATCGACGTGGTCTGCGACATGCTGACCGGCTCGCGCATCCTCGAGGAGGACGTCGACATCGAGCGCGGCGCGATCCTCGAAGAGATCGCGATGACCGAGGACGACCCCGGCGACTGCGTGCACGACCTGTTCGCGCACACCATGTTCGGCGACAACCCGCTGGGCCGTCCGGTCCTCGGCACGGTCGACACGGTCAACACCCTCACCGCCGACCGCATCCGCCGCTTCTACAAGAAGCACTACGACCCGACCCACCTCGTGGTCGCCTGCGCCGGCAACATCGACCACGACCAGGTCGTACGCCAGGTCCGCGCCGCCTTCGAGGAGGCCGGCGCCGTCAAGGACCTCGCCGCCGAGCCGATAGCCCCGCGCGGCGGACGGCACGCGCTGCGCACCGCCGGCCGGGTCGAACTGATCGACCGCAGCACCGAGCAGGCACACGTCATCCTCGGCATGCCGGGCCTGTCCCGCACCGACGAGCGCCGGTGGGCCCTCGGCGTGCTCAACACCGCCCTCGGCGGCAGCATGTCCTCCCGCCTGTTCCAGGAGGTCCGGGAGAAGCGCGGCCTGGCCTACAGCGTGTACTCGTACACCTCCGGCTTCGCCGACTGCGGCCTGTTCGGCGTGTACGCCGGGTGCAGGCCGTCCCAGGTGCACGACGTGCTGAAGATCTGCCGCGACGAACTCGACCAGGTCGCCGAGCACAGCCTGTCCGACGACGAGATACGGCACGCCATCGGCCAGCTCCAGGGTTCCACGGTCCTCGGCCTGGAGGACACCGGCGCGCTGATGAACCGTATCGGCAAGAGCGAACTGTGCTGGGGCGAGCAGATGTCGGTCGACGACATGCTGGCCCGGATAGCCTCGGTCACGCCGGACGACGTCCGCGCGGTCGCCCGCGACATCCTGGGGCAGCGGCCCTCGCTGTCGGTCATCGGCCCGCTCAAGGACAAACAGGCGTCCCGGCTGCACGACACCGTCGCCTAGCGGGCCCGCCGGGCCCGACGGCCCCCAACCCTCCAACGGTCCCCCGGTCCTCCCCGACCCCTCCGGTAAGGAAGCAAGGAAGATGAGCAAGCTGCGCGTGGCGGTCCTCGGCGCCAAGGGCCGGATCGGGTCCGAAGCGGTACGGGCCGTCGAGGCCGCCGACGACATGGAGCTGGTGGCCGCACTCAGCCGGGACGACCGGCTGGAGACACTCGCCGAGACCGGCGCCCAGGTCGCCGTCGAACTGACCACCCCGGCCTCGGTCATGGGCAACCTGGACTTCTGCGTACGCCACGGCATCCACGCGGTCGTCGGCACCACCGGCTGGACCGACGACCGCCTCGCACAGCTGACGGGCTGGCTCGAGCAGTTCCCGGAGACGGGCGTGCTCATCGCACCGAACTTCTCCATCGGCGCCGTGCTGACCATGAAGTTCGCGCAGATCGCCGCCCCGTACTTCGAGTCCGTCGAGGTCGTCGAACTGCACCACCCCGACAAGGTGGACGCCCCCAGCGGCACCGCCACCCGCACCGCCCAGCTCATTGCCGAGGCCCGCCGCCGGGCCGGCAGCGCCCCCGCCCCGGACGCCACGGTCACCGCCCTGGACGGCGCCCGCGGCGCCGACGTGGACGGGGTGCCGGTGCACGCCGTCCGGCTGCGCGGCCTGCTGGCCCACCAGGAGGTCCTGCTCGGCGGCGAGGGCGAGACCCTCACCGTCCGCCACGACTCGCTGCACCACAGCAGCTTCATGCCGGGCATCCTGCTCGGCGCCCGCCGCGTGGTGACCACTCCCGGCCTGACCTTCGGCCTGGAACACTTCCTCGACCTGAACTGAGCACGAGCCGACCCATGCGCGCGAAGATCTCCTACGCCGTCACGGCCGCCGTCCTGGTCGTCTACTTCGTCCTGGTCGGCAGCCGCGGAGTGCTGCTCATCCAGGCCGGTACGCCCCTCACCGTCACCTTCGGCGTGGCGGTGCTCATCCTGCCGGTCATCGGCGTGTGGTTCCTCTGGAAGAACACCGAGTTCGTCCGCAACGCCAACCGCCTCGCCGCCGAACTCGACGCCGAGGGCGGCCTGCCCGTGGACGAGCTGAAGCGTCTGCCCAGCGGCCGTATCGACCGGGACTCGGCCGACGAGGTCTTCGCCCGGCGCAGGGCCGAGACGGAGGACGCCCCCGACGACTGGCGCAGTTGGTTCCGGCTCGCCGTCGCCTACCACGACGCCCGCGACACCGCGCGCGCCCGCAGGGCGATGCAACGGGCGATCGCCCTGCGCAAGGCCACCCACTGACACCGCGACAAAAAGAGCCGGGGCCCGGTCCGCACATGCGGACCGGGCCCCGGCTCACGACGACATGAAGTCCGGTCCCGACGGGCAGGGTCAGTCCTGCCGGTACTCGTCGGCCCAGACCTCCACCGAGTCGGCCGCCCGGTCGAAGGCCGGGTCCCGTCCCAGGAAGTCCGCGTTGTGCGAGGTCAGCAGCGGCGGCAGGGCCTCCGCCGACCGTCCCCGCCGGGCCAGCAGCAGCGCCTGCCCCTGCACCGTCCGCGGCAGCCCCAGCCAGCGCACCGGCTGCTGCACAGTGCGCACCGCGACCACCTGGTCCCACGGCGTCGTACGGGTGCTGAACAGACTCACCTGCCGCAGTCCGTGGGCACTCACCCACGTGCCCATGCGCAGCAGCCGCAGCGCCCAGAGGATGACGACCAGTGCGAGGGCGAAGACCACGCCGGCCGACGACACCGAGGCCGTCGCGGCGATGATCACCGCCGCGAACAGCACGAACGAGGCGAGCAGCAGCAGTATGGCCGCCGCCCCCACTCGCCACGGCCCCGGACGGTAGGGGCGCCGCCAGCGGTCCCGGTCGTCGTGCGGCAGTGGGACGTCGTCCGCCGTGTCGAAAGCGCGATCGGCCGTCAGGAAGGGCAGGGGCACGGCTGGTCCTCACTCGATCCATGCGTGGGCTGTGCTCGGTGAGGCTACCGATCTGCATGACCCCTCACCACCCTCGGGGGCCCGGTTGGAGCCGGAGCCCCCGCCCCGGGTGGTTCACCGCGCCCGATTCGGTGCGGGGTCGTTGTCCGGTTCGGACTCCGGATCAGCGTCCGTCGGACGCCTGCGACTGCTCGGTCCCCGTGGCCGACTGGTCGATGGACAGCGCGGGCATCCCGAGGATCAGGGACCCCACCAGACCGGCGACGATGCAGAGGCCCAGCAGCCAGCGCCCGGCCAGCTCACCGGCGGAAGCCCGCTCGCGCGGCGGGGGCGTGACATTACTGCGGAACCTGTCAGCAGTGGCAATGAAGGCGAACGGCACGGATTCCCGTCGACCGAACATCAGTGGTGCTTCTCCCGTCGAAGTCTCGAACGAATCACTCTCACTGACACAAACGAGCGACACGCTCAAAAAATGCCCAGATGGGGAAAATCGTCGCGGCACGGTCCATCTCCCCGCCGCGGAGGGCGCCCCGTAGAGTGGGCGCTGACCTGCAGATGCGATGTGACGGGAAGTGCTCTCTTGACCTCCGCCGACGACCTCCAGCCGTCAACACTCGATGGCGTCACCCTGCGGAGTGACGTCACCGTCGAACTGGTGAAGTCCAGTGCTTCGGACTCGGACGTCCTGTTCGCCGCCCGCGTATCGACCCTCGGCGAGCAGTCCATCGGGGAGCTGCAGAAGGACCCGGAGCGCTCCAAGGGCCTGATCAACTACCTGATGCGGGATCGGCATGGCAGCCCGTTCGAGCACAACTCCCTGACGTTCCTCGTCAGTGCGCCGATCTTCGTGTTCCGCGAGTTCATGCGCCACAGGGTCGGCTGGTCCTACAACGAGGAATCCGGGCGCTACCGCGAGTTGCAGCCCGTCTTCTACGTTCCCGACGCGTCGCGCAAGCTGGTCCAGGAGGGACGCCCGGGCAAATACGTCTTCGTCGAAGGCACCCCGGCCCAGCACGAGACCGTCCAGAACGTGCTGGGCGACTCCTACCGCCAGGCCTACGAGGCCTACCAGAAGCTGTTGGCCGAGGGTGTGGCCCGCGAGGTCGCCCGCGCGGTGCTCCCGGTCGGCCTGTACTCATCGATGTACGCCACGTGCAATGCCCGCTCGCTGATGCATTTCCTCGGCCTGCGCACCCAGCACGAGATGGCGAAGGTTCCGTCCTTCCCGCAGCGGGAGATCGAGATGGTCGGCGAGAGGATGGAGGCCGAGTGGGCCCGGCTCATGCCGCTCACCCACGCCGCCTTCAACGCCAACGGGCGCGTGGCGCCGTAACCCGTGCGGCCGGTGCGGTTCGCGTGGTACTCGCAGCTCCTCGTATCCACCGGTGGCGGGCCTTGCTCGCAGGGCTGATCGCCCATGGGCGATCAGCCCTGCGAGCTGTCCGTATTGCGGTATTTAAGGTAATTCATTTAGCCTGATCGAACGGGCCCGGCACTGCCTGAACCCCCGAGCAGGCAGTGCCGGGCTCCACCTTTGTCCTGTCTTGGCGCCTCCCCGAGGGCAGACCCCGACTCAAGCAGCGAGTAGCGTGTAACCCATGGCTCCGACCTCCACTCCGCAGACCCCCTTCGGGCGGGTCCTCACCGCCATGGTCACGCCCTTCACGGCGGACGGCGGACTCGACCTCGACGGCGCACAGCGGCTCGCCACCCACCTGGTGGACGCAGGCAACGACGGCCTGATCATCAACGGCACCACCGGCGAGTCCCCCACCACCAGCGACGCGGAGAAAGCGGACCTCGTACGGGCGGTCCTGGAGGCGGTCGGAGACCGTGCCCACGTAGTGGCCGGAGTCGGCACCAACGACACCCGCCACAGCATCGAACTGGCCCGCACCGCGGAGCACATCGGCGCACACGGCCTGCTGGTCGTCACCCCGTACTACAACAAGCCCCCGCAGGAGGGCCTCTACCGGCACTTCACGGCCGTCGCCGACGCCGCCGAACTGCCGGTCATGCTCTACGACATCCCCGGCCGCAGCGGCGTCCCGATCAACACCGAGACGCTCGTCCGCCTGGCCGAGCACCCGCGGATCGTCGCCAACAAGGACGCCAAGGGTGATCTCGGCCGCGCCAGCTGGGCCATCGCGCGCTCCCGTCTCGCCTGGTACTCCGGCGACGACATGCTGAACCTCCCGCTGCTCTCCGTGGGCGCGGTCGGCTTCGTCTCGGTCGTCGGCCACCTCGTCACCCCCGAGCTGCGCTCCCTGGTGGATTCGTACATCTCGGGAGACGTCCAGAAGGCCACCGAGATCCACCAGAAGCTGCTCCCCGTCTACACGGGCATGTTCCGCACCCAGGGCGTGATGACCACCAAGGCGGCGCTCACCCTCCAGGGCCTGCCCGCCGGGCCCCTGCGCGCCCCCATGGCCGAGTGCACGCCGGAAGAGATCGAGCAGCTCAAGATCGATCTTGCCGCCGGCGGGGTACAGCTCTGACAACAGACTTCGCGCGACCGCTCGCGCAACCTGACTCCACAACTGAATAAGCGGCGGGCCACCGGTGCCCGCGCACCACAACGACAACTGCTTCTGCACGAACGTCATGCGCGCCACGTGCCCCACCGGTACGTGGCGCGTGTGGTGAGGAGAGTCTTTTGAGTCATCCGCATCCTGAACTCGGTCCGCCCCCGCCGCTTCCCGCGAGCGGGCTGCGCGTCACCCCGCTCGGCGGTCTCGGCGAGATCGGCCGCAACATGACGGTCTTCGAGTACGGCGGCCGTCTGCTCATCGTCGACTGCGGAGTGCTGTTCCCCGAGGAGGAGCAGCCCGGAATCGACTTGATCCTGCCGGACTTCACGTCCATCCGGGATCGCCTCGACGACATCGAGGGCATCGTCCTCACTCATGGTCACGAGGACCACATCGGCGGTGTTCCGTTCCTTCTCCGCGAGAAGCCGGACATCCCGCTGATCGGCTCCAAGCTGACCCTCGCCCTCATCGAGGCGAAGCTCCAGGAGCACCGCATCCGCCCCTACACCCTGGAGGTCGCCGAGGGGCACCGCGAGCGCATCGGCCCGTTCGACTGCGAGTTCGTCGCGGTCAACCACTCGATCCCCGACGCGCTAGCCGTGGCCATCCGTACCCCCGCCGGCATGGTGGTCCACACCGGCGACTTCAAGATGGACCAGCTTCCGCTGGACAGCCGCCTCACGGACCTGCATGCCTTCGCCCGGCTCAGCGAGGAGGGCATCGACCTCCTCCTCTCCGACTCGACGAACGCCGAGGTCCCGGGCTTCGTCCCGCCCGAGCGCGAAATCTCCAACGTCCTTCGGCAGGTCTTCGCCGGCGCCCGCAAGCGGATCATCGTGGCCAGCTTCGCCAGCCACGTCCACCGCATCCAGCAGATCCTGGATGCGGCGCACGAGTACGGCCGCCGGGTGGCCTTCGTCGGCCGCTCCATGGTCCGCAACATGGGCATCGCCCGCGATCTCGGCTACCTGAAGGTCCCGCCGGGCCTGGTCGTCGACGTCAAGACGCTGGACGACCTGCCGGACAGCGAAGTGGTCCTGGTGTGCACGGGCTCGCAGGGCGAACCCATGGCCGCCCTGTCCCGGATGGCCAACCGCGACCACCAGATCCGTATCGTCCAGGGCGACACGGTGATCCTCGCGTCGTCGCTCATCCCCGGCAACGAGAACGCGGTCTACCGGGTCATCAACGGCCTGACCCGATGGGGCGCCAACGTCGTCCACAAGGGCAACGCCAAGGTGCACGTCTCGGGCCACGCCTCCGCCGGCGAGCTGCTGTACTTCTACAACATCTGCCGCCCGAAGAACCTGATGCCGGTGCACGGCGAATGGCGCCACCTGCGGGCCAACGCCGAACTGGGC
>NZ_JBSSEA010000003.1:4305000-6296698 GCF_054061295.1 Streptomyces sp. TE5632
ACCCGGACCTGTCCGGGTCAGGGGCCAGAACACCGGCATCCGTCCGGTGCTGGTTGCTCATGGGTGGAACGTTGATTATTCGGCCGGTTGTTCCGGGCCGGAGGCCTGCGAGTACTGCCCCTTCCGGGGGCGTGGAAAGCATGATCTTCGGACGGGAACCGGCCGGGCACGCTGTTGGGTGTCTGAGGGCACGGCCGCACGGCCTGTCTCTCGGTGCCGGCCCCGGTACAGCACCGCGCACGCGGTGCGTGACGGGTGGTCGGTCGTTGTTTGAGAACTGCACAGTGGACGCGAGCATCTGTGGCCAAGTTTTTAAGGGCGCACGGTGGATGCCTTGGCACCAGGAACCGATGAAGGACGTGGGAGGCCACGATAGGCCCCGGGGAGCCGTCAACCAGGCTGTGATCCGGGGGTGTCCGAATGGGGAAACCCGGCAGTCGTCATGGGCTGTCACCCACTGCTGAACACATAGGCAGTGCGGAGGGAACGCGGGGAAGTGAAACATCTCAGTACCCGCAGGAAGAGAAAACAACCGTGATTCCGGGAGTAGTGGCGAGCGAAACCGGATGAGGCCAAACCGCATGCGTGCAAGACCCGGCAGGGGTTGCGCATGCGGGGTTGTGGGATCTCTCGGTCATGGTCTGCCGGCCATGAGACGAGTCAGAAACCGCTGGCGTAGACGAAGGACATGCGAAAGGTCCGGCGCAGAGGGTAAGACCCCCGTAGTCGAAACGTCAGCGGCTCGTTGGAGAGACACCCAAGTAGCACGGGGCCCGAGAAATCCCGTGTGAATCCGGCGGGACCACCCGCCAAGCCTAAATATTCCCTGGTGACCGATAGCGGACAGTACCGTGAGGGAATGGTGAAAAGTACCGCGGGAGCGGAGTGAAATAGTACCTGAAACCGTGTGCCTACAAGCCGTGGGAGCGTCGCGCGGGGATTCGTCCCCGCGTCGTGACTGCGTGCCTTTTGAAGAATGAGCCTGCGAGTTTGCGGTGTGTTGCGAGGTTAACCCGGGTGGGGAAGCCGTAGCGAAAGCGAGTCCGAACAGGGCGCCCCAGTAGCACGCTCAAGACCCGAAGCGGAGTGATCTAGCCATGGGCAGGTTGAAGCGGAGGTAAGACTTCGTGGAGGACCGAACCCACCAGGGTTGAAAACCTGGGGGATGACCTGTGGTTAGGGGTGAAAGGCCAATCAAACTCCGTGATAGCTGGTTCTCCCCGAAATGCATTTAGGTGCAGCGTCGCGTGTTTCTTGCCGGAGGTAGAGCACTGGATAGGCGATGGGCCCTACCGGGTTACTGACCTTAGCCAAACTCCGAATGCCGGTAAGTGAGAGCGCGGCAGTGAGACCGTGGGGGATAAGCTCCATGGTCGAGAGGGAAACAGCCCAGAGCATCGACTAAGGCCCCCAAGCGTACGCTAAGTGGGAAAGGATGTGGAGTCGCACAGACAACCAGGAGGTTGGCTTAGAAGCAGCCATCCTTGAAAGAGTGCGTAATAGCTCACTGGTCTAGTGATTCCGCGCCGACAATGTAGCGGGGCTCAAGCGTACCGCCGAAGTCGTGTCATTGCGATATGTGCCCCCAACGGGGATCGTGATGGGTAGGGGAGCGTCGTGTGCCGGGTGAAGCAGCCGCGGAAGCGAGTTGTGGACGGTTCACGAGTGAGAATGCAGGCATGAGTAGCGATACACACGTGAGAAACGTGTGCGCCGATTGACCAAGGGTTCCTGGGTCAAGCTGATCTGCCCAGGGTAAGTCGGGACCTAAGGCGAGGCCGACAGGCGTAGTCGATGGACAACCGGTTGATATTCCGGTACCCGCTGTGAAGCGACAGACATCGAACCAGGCGATGCTAAGTCCGTGAAGCCGCCCCGGATCCTTCGGGTGAAGGGGAGTGGTGGAGCCGACGGACCAGACCTGCAGTAGGTGAGTGATGGGGTGACGCAGGAAGGCAGTCCAGCCCGGGCGGTGGTTGTCCCGGGGTAAGGGTGTAGGACGTCAGGCAGGCAAATCCGCCTGACACGTAGTCTGAGACCCGATGCCGAGCCGATTGTGGTGAAGTGGACGATCCTATGCTGTCGAGAAAAGCCTCTAGCGAGTTTCATGGCGGCCCGTACCCCAAACCGACTCAGGTGGTCAGGTAGAGAATACCGAGGCGTTCGGGTGAACTATGGTTAAGGAACTCGGCAAAATGCCCCCGTAACTTCGGGAGAAGGGGGGCCATCACCGGTGATCCGATTTACTCGGTGAGCTGGGGGTGGCCGCAGAGACCAGCGAGAAGCGACTGTTTACTAAAAACACAGGTCCGTGCGAAGCCGTAAGGCGAGGTATACGGACTGACGCCTGCCCGGTGCTGGAACGTTAAGGGGACCGGTCAGTCACTCTTCGGGGTGGCGAAGCTGAGAACTTAAGCGCCAGTAAACGGCGGTGGTAACTATAACCATCCTAAGGTAGCGAAATTCCTTGTCGGGTAAGTTCCGACCTGCACGAATGGCGTAACGACTTCTCGACTGTCTCAACCATAGGCCCGGTGAAATTGCACTACGAGTAAAGATGCTCGTTTCGCGCAGCAGGACGGAAAGACCCCGGGACCTTTACTACAGTTTGATATTGGTGTTCGGTTCGGCTTGTGTAGGATAGCTGGGAGACCGTGAAGCCGCCACGCCAGTGGTGGTGGAGTCGTCGTTGAAATACCAGTCTGGTCGTGCTGGATGTCTAACCTGGGTCCGTGATCCGGATCAGGGACAGTGTCTGATGGGTAGTTTAACTGGGGCGGTTGCCTCCTAAAGGGTAACGGAGGCGCCCAAAGGTTCCCTCAGCCTGGTTGGCAATCAGGTGGTGAGTGTAAGTGCACAAGGGAGCTTGACTGTGAGACCGACGGGTCGAGCAGGGACGAAAGTCGGGACTAGTGATCCGGCGGTGGCTTGTGGAAGCGCCGTCGCTCAACGGATAAAAGGTACCCCGGGGATAACAGGCTGATCTTCCCCAAGAGTCCATATCGACGGGATGGTTTGGCACCTCGATGTCGGCTCGTCGCATCCTGGGGCTGGAGTCGGTCCCAAGGGTTGGGCTGTTCGCCCATTAAAGCGGTACGCGAGCTGGGTTTAGAACGTCGTGAGACAGTTCGGTCCCTATCCGCTGCGCGCGCAGGAGTCTTGAGAAGGGCTGTCCCTAGTACGAGAGGACCGGGACGGACGAACCTCTGGTGTGCCAGTTGTTCTGCCAAGGGCATGGCTGGTTGGCTACGTTCGGGAGGGATAACCGCTGAAAGCATCTAAGCGGGAAGCCTGCTTCGAGATGAGGGCTCCCACCCACTTGATGGGGTAAGGCTCCCAGTAGACGACTGGGTTGATAGGCCGGATATGGAAGCGCCGTAAGGTGTGGAGTTGACCGGTACTAATAGGCCGAGGGCTTGTCCTCAGTTGCTCGCGTCCACTGTGTTGGTTCTGAAACCACGAACGACCCCACGCCCGTGGTGTGGTGCGGTTGAGTGTTTCATAGTGTTTCGGTGGTCATAGCGTGGGGGAAACGCCCGGTTACATTCCGAACCCGGAAGCTAAGCCCCAGAGCGCCGATGGTACTGCAGGGGGGACCCTGTGGGAGAGTAGGACGCCGCCGAACAAATTGTGACAGGGTTGGATCCCGAACTTCGGTTCGGGATCCAACCCTTTTTTGTTCTGCGTCACTTGAAGTTCACGTTGCGCCACGAGCATCCATCCCATGGGTACTGCTGCACTGCTCAGGGCCGCCGGTGTCGGAGTCGGTGACGAGGTGGTCGTGTCCGCCTTCGGGAACGTGGAAGTCGCCGAGGCTGTCACCCTTACAGGCGCGTTGCCGGTGTTCGCCGAGATAGATCCGGTGACCTACTGCCTCGCGCCGGCCGCTGTGGAAGCCGCCATAACTCCGCGGACGGCAGCCGTTGTTGCCGTCCACCGCTTCGGCAGGCAGGCCGACATCGCCCGGTTGCACATCCTCGGGCAGCGGCACAGCCTGCTGATACTGGAGCGCGGGGAGTCCGAGGGGCCGTACGAAGAGATCGCTCGGCGCAGGGCGCGGGCGGCCTATCTCGATGCGAAACTGCGGGGTGTTCGAACGCCCGACGGTGGCGACGGGCACACCTACCAGCAGTACGTCGTACGAGTGCCCGGGAACGGGCGCCCGGACCGGGACGCTTTTGCACAAGCCGTACGGGCCAAGGGGGTTGAGTGCAGGGTGCCGGTGAAGACGCCCGTGCACCGGCTGCCCGGATTCCGGCGGTGCGTGTCTCTGCCCGAGACCGAGCGGGCCGCCGACGAGACGCTGGCCCTGCCCGTGGACGCCTCGCTGACCAAGCGGGACATGCAGCGTGTCGCGTCGGCCTGCAACACGCTGGGCGGGTTGCTTCAGCCGGCTCTCTGAACCGTGGTTGGGAGCACAGGGCCGGTCAGGGTATGATCTATTCCGTTGCCACCGCGGGAAACCGCAGAACGGCAACAGGCCCCTATAGCTCAGTCGGCAGAGCGTCTCCATGGTAAGGAGAAGGTCAACGGTTCGATTCCGTTTGGGGGCTCCGACAGAAAGGCCCCGCCCTCCCGGGCGGGGCCTTTCTCATGCCCTGGCTCTCAGTCCTGGTGGAGACCCGGTACGCGCATGGCGAGGATCGCCATGTCGTCGGAGGGGGCGTCGGAGGCGAAGCGTTCCACGGCGCGCATGATGCGGGCGGCGACCGCGCCTGCGGTGAGGCCCGTGCAGGTCGTCAGGACATCGGCGAGGCCGTCGTCGCCCAGCATGTTCAGGCCCTCACGGCGCTCGGTGACACCGTCGGTGACGCACAGCAGGACGTCGCCCGGGTCGAGGGTGACCGTCTGCTCGTACAGATCCAGGTCCTCGAGGACACCGAGGAGGGGCTGCGGTTCGGCGGCGGGTTCCACGGTGCCGTTCTGGCGCAGGCGCAGCGGGAGGGGGTGGCCCGCGCACACCACCTTCAACTCCGCGCTGCCGTCCTCCTGCGGGCGCAGCTCGCCGTACAGGAGGGTGAGGAAGCGGCTGCGGGCGCCCTCGTCGAGGATGGCGGAGTTCAGGCGCTCAAGAACCGCCGGGCCGCTGAGGCCCTCGCGGGCCAGCAGCCTCAGGGCGTGCCGGGCCAGTCCGGTGACGGCCGCGGCGTTCGGGCCCGTACCGCAGACGTCGCCGATGGCGAAGCCGTAGGCGCCGTCGCTGATCGGGAACAGGTCGTAGAAGTCGCCGCCGACCTCGTTGCCCTCGCCGGCCGCGCGGTAGATGACCTCGACCTCGACGCCGTCGATGACGGGGAGTTCCGGCGGCAGGAGGCTGCGCTGGAGGGACTGGCTGATGGCCGTGCGCTCGGAGTAGAGACGGGCGTTGTCCAGGGCCAGGGCAGCCCTGCGGGAGAGGTCCTCGGCGAGTTCCAGGATCTCCTGCCGGAAGTGTTCGTCGGTCGGTTTGCCGAGTGTCAGCATGCCGATGACGCGGTTGCGGGCGACCAGGGGGAGGACCACGGTCTCGCCGCCCACCGCGGCGGCAGTGGTGAGTGTGGGGCCGATGCCGGAGGTGACCTGGTTGCTCGGGCCGCCGCTCAGGCCGAGGCTGCGCATGGAGGTGCGCAGGGCCGCCTGGTGGGCCACCTCGCCGGGCGCCGACCATACGCGGGCGCCGGGGGTGGGCACCGGGTCGGGCGGGGCCATCTTCGAGAGCAGGGACTTGATGCCGTCGATGAGTTCCTCGTCCTCGTGCAGGACGTAGGAGAGATACGGCTCGGAGGCCTGGTCGGCGATCGTGTAGACGGCGCACCAGGTGGCCAGGGTGGGGACGGTCATCTGGGCCATGAGCGCCAGGGTCTGGTCGCGGTCCAGGGTGCCGGCCAGCAGGTCGGAGGCCTCGACGAGGAAGCTCAGTGAGCCGCGGCGCAGTCGTTCCAGCTCGCCCAGGCGGGCCGACTCGACGGCCAGGGCAATGCGGTCGGCGGCGAACTGGAGGCGCAGCGCCTCCTCGTTGGAGTATCTGCCGGCTCCCTCCGCGGCGACGCCGAGAGAGCCGGTGAGGCGGCCCTCGACCTTGAGCGGGACGGTGACGACCGAGCGCATGCCGGTGCCGTTGAGGAGGGGGACCGCGCCGGGCAGAGCGGTGAGGTCGTCGTGGACGGCCGGCATCCGGGCGGAGCCGTAGCGGCCGGAGCCGGCCTCCACCGGGACGCGGGCGAAGCGCTGTCGGGCGGAGGGCAGGCCGGTGGAGGCGCGTACCTCGAGTTCGGTCTCGTCGTCGGTGGCGAGCAGGAGGAAGGCGGAGTCGCCGTCGAGCATGTCGCGGGCGCGTTCCACCGTGCGCTGGAGGAGGCTGTCGAGGTCGTCGGGGGCGGGTGAGCCGATGAACACCTCGAAGGGGTCGGTGCTCTGGTTCTCGGAGGTGTCGGAGGCGGCGACCCGCAACGGGGTCTGCAGGACGGCCCGTTCGTGGTCCCTGACGAGGAGGCACACGGTGGACGGATCGCCGTCCGCGTCGCGGACGCGCAGGTGGGAGGCGTAGACGGGGGTCACTCGGCCCTGGGCGTCCCTTATGCCGTAGCTGCCTTCCCAGCGGGAGAGTTGGAGTGCCTCCGCGATGCCGGTGCCGGTGCCGGGAGTGTGCGGCCAGGCCGCGAGATCGGTGAGCGGCTTGCCGGTGACCTGGTCGGCCCGGTAGCCGAAGAGCTCTTCCGCGTCCTCGTTCCAGGAGGAGATGGCACCGATCCGGTCGATCTGCACGACGGCGACGCGGACTCGGGTGTCGGCGAGGGGCAGGAGGTCGGACGGCAGTGCCGGACCGGCCGCGCGGGTGCCCACCGGGCGCTCGGGAATGTCGAGTTGGAACCAGACGGTCTTGTGGGTGGGGCTGTACTCCACACCCCAGCGGTCGGCCAGGGCCGCGCAGAGCTGGAGGCCGCGTCCGCCCTCGCGGTCGGGGCTGCCCATGGTGGCTGCCGAGCCCTGGAGTGGTACTTCGCGTTCCGGGTACCGGTCGGCCACCTCGATCCGTACGCCGTCGTCGCTGCGCAGGCACAGGAGGTCGGCGAAGGTGCCGGCGTGGACCACGGCGTTGGTGACGAGCTCACTGGTGAGGACCACGGCGTCGTCGATGATGTCGGCGAACCCCCACCCCTGGAGGGTGTCGCGGACGAAGGCGCGGGCACCCGCGACCGAGCGCCCGACGGGCTCGAAGCTGGCGGCCGCGCGCGCGGTGATCACAGAACTCCTCGACCGGTTCTCTGCGGGCATGGCTCCACGGCCGACCGGTTCGTCCCGCTGGTGCGGCAGGCCGTTCGTCGGCCGTGGGTCCGGGGGCTGGTCCCCCGGGATCAGTCCGGTGGTCATGTGTGCGGCCGCCCTCCGATGCCCGCTCGACTCCGTGCCGGCCATCGCCCGGGCCGGACGGACCGGCGTGGCTGGACAGCCGCATGCAAGGTTACTTACCTTCGCGGTTCGAGCTGATGCCGGTCTGCGGTGTTTCCGTCCGAAGGTGTCCGACGCCCGGAAACTGAGCGGACGATGTGCGAAGCTGCCGAACTGTTATGGCCTGGTTCGGTGGGGGTGAAACACTGGGCAGGCTTGTTGTTGCGAAGCTCAGGACAGGCGGGGTGTCTTCCGTGCCGGGCGGGCAGTGGCCTCGGGTGGCACTCCGGTCGGCCGGGCAGGTATCGCGGCAGTACAGGAACATGCACGAGTAAGCAGAGCAAACAGTAAAGACAGCTTTCACGGGTGCGCCGTGCGGTGATGCCCGAGCACAAGCAGTAACGGTCGACCCCTGCGGGAGGGACACAGTGGAGTCTGGCGCAGCGACGCGGGGCACGAACACGCGCGCGAAGGGCGGACGGTCCCTGAGTGGGCAGGGCAGGGCGCGGGGCGGGACCACCGAGGTGGACTCGGCGGCCCTGAACCGTTTGATGGTGGCCCTGGTGGCGATGCGGGACGGAAACTTCCGCAAGCGACTCACGGTGTCCGGTGACGGCCCGATGTCGGAGATCGCCGCGGTCTTCAACGAGGTGGCCGACCGCAATCTTCATCTGACGGGTGAGCTGGCGCGGGTGCGGCGCATGGTGGGGCGTGAGGGGAAGCTCACCGAGCGCCTGGAGACGGGGCCCTGCGAGGGCTCCTGGTCGACGGCGATCGACAACTCGAACGCGCTGGTGGACGACCTGGCACGACCCGTTTCCGAGGTCAGCCGGGTGCTGTCGGCGGTGGCCGAGGGCGATCTGTCGCCGCGGATGGAGTTGCGGACGCAGGCCACCGACGGATCGGGGCAGCCGCTGCGCGGAGAGTTCCTGAAGGTCGGCCGTACCGTCAACAACCTGGTCGACCAGCTGTCGAGTTTCACCGACGAGGTCACGCGCGTGGCCAGCGAGGTCGGTACCGAGGGCAAGCTGGGCGGTCAGGCCCGGGTGCGCGGCATGTCCGGTTCGTGGAAGGACCTCACGGACTCGGTCAACACCATGGCGGAGCGGCTGACGGCGCAGGTGCGTGACATCGCGCTGGTGACGACGGCGGTGGCCCGCGGCGACCTGTCACGCAAGGTCACCGTGCATGTCGAAGGCGAGATGCTGGAGCTGAAGAACACCGTCAACACGATGGTCGACCAGCTCTCGGCGTTCTCCTCCGAGGTGACGCGCGTCGCGCGCGAGGTGGGCACCGAGGGCGCGCTGGGCGGGCAGGCGCAGGTGCCCGGGGTGGACGGCGTGTGGAAGGAACTCACCGATTCGGTGAACACCATGGCCGGGAACCTGACGGCCCAGGTGCGCGGGATCGCGGAGGTGACGACCGCCGTCGCCAACGGCGACCTGTCACGGAAGGTGACCGTACCGGCGCGCGGCGAGGTCGCTCAGCTCGCCGAGACGATCAACCAGATGACCGAGACGCTGCGGATCTTCGCGGACGAGGTGACCCGGGTCGCCAACGAGGTCGGGGCCGAGGGGCAGTTGGGCGGTCAGGCGAATGTGCCGGGCGCCGCCGGTACCTGGAAGGACCTGACGGACTCGGTCAACACCGTGTTCCGCAACCTGACCACCCAGGTGAGGGACATCGCCGCCGTGACGACGGCGGTGGCCAACGGTGACCTGTCGCAGAAGGTCACCGTGGACGTGGCCGGCGAGATGCTGGAGCTGAAGAACACCGTCAACACGATGGTCGACCAGCTGTCCGCCTTCGGCGCCGAGGTCACGCGCGTGGCGCGCGAGGTCGGCGTCGAGGGTGAGCTGGGCGGGCAGGCACAGGTGCCGGGGGCGGCGGGGACCTGGAAGGACCTGACGGACTCGGTCAACACCGCGTTCCGCAACCTCACCGGTCAGGTGCGGAACATCGCCCAGGTGACGACGGCGGTGGCCAACGGCGACCTGTCGCAGAAGGTCACCGTCGATGTCTCCGGCGAGATGCTTCAGCTGAAGAACACCGTCAACACGATGGTGGACCAGCTGTCGAGCTTCGCCGACCAGGTCACGCGCATGGCCCGGGACGTGGGTACGGAGGGCCGCCTGGGCGGTCAGGCCCGCGTGGACGGCGTGTCGGGCACCTGGAAGGAACTCACCGACTCCGTCAACTCGATGGCGTCCAATCTGACCGGCCAGGTGCGCAACATCGCCCAGGTCACCACCGCGGTGGCCCGGGGCGACCTGTCGCAGAAGATCACCGTGGACGCGCGCGGCGAGATCCTGGAGCTGAAGAACACCGTCAACACGATGGTGGACCAGCTGTCGAGCTTCGCCGACCAGGTCACGCGGGTGGCCCGCGAGGTGGGTACGGAGGGCCGGCTCGGGGGCCAGGCGCAGGTGCCCGGTGTCGCCGGGGTGTGGCGCGACCTCACCGACTCCGTGAACGGCATGGCCGGAAATCTCACCGCACAGGTGCGGAACATCGCCCAGGTGGCGACGGCGGTGGCCCGGGGCGACCTGTCGCAGAAGATCACCGTGGACGCGCGCGGCGAGATCCTGGAGCTGAAGAACACCCTGAACACGATGGTGGACCAGCTGTCGTCGTTCGCCGAGGAGGTCACGCGGGTGGCCCGTGAGGTGGGTACGGAGGGCCAGCTCGGCGGTCAGGCCGAGGTGCAGGGCGTCTCCGGCACCTGGAAGGACCTCACCCAGTCGGTGAACGGCATGGCGAACAACCTGACCCTCCAGGTGCGCAACATCGCCGAGGTCACCACCGCGGTGGCCCGGGGCGATCTGTCGAAGAAGATCACCGTCGACGCCAAGGGCGAGATCCTCGAACTCGTCACCACCGTCAACACGATGGTGGACCAGCTGTCGTCGTTCGCCGAGCAGGTGACCAGGGTGGCGCGTGAGGTGGGCACCGAGGGCATCCTCGGCGGCCAGGCCCACGTGCCCGGGGTCACGGGCATCTGGAAGGACCTGAGCGACAACGTCAACCTGATGGCCAAGAACCTCACCACCCAGGTGCGGAACATCTCCGAGGTCTCCGCCGCGGTCGCCAGCGGTGACCTGACGCGACAGGTCACCATCGAGGCGCGCGGCGAGCTGGCGCAGCTCGCCGACACCATCAACATCATGGTGCGGACGCTGAGTTCGTTCGCCGAGCAGGTCACCAAGGTGGCCCGCGAGGTGGGTACGGACGGCATCCTCGGCGGCCAGGCGCACGTACCGGGTGTGGCCGGTACGTGGAAGGACCTCACCGAGTCCGTGAACCGGATGGCGTCCAACCTGACCGGTCAGGTGCGCAACATCGCCATGGTGACCACGGCCATCGCCAAGGGTGACCTGACGAAGAAGATCGACATCGACGCGCGGGGCGAGATCCTGGAGCTGAAGACCACCATCAACACGATGGTGGACCAGCTGTCCTCCTTCGCCGAGGAGGTCACGCGCGTGGCCCGTGAGGTGGGTACGGAGGGCCAGCTCGGCGGCCAGGCCCGCGTGCGGGACGTCGACGGCACCTGGCGGGACCTGACCGAGTCGGTGAACGAGATGGCCGGGAATCTGACCCGGCAGGTGCGGGCCATCGCGCGCGTGGCGACCGCGGTGACCCGCGGCGACCTGAACCTGAAGATCGACGTGGACGCGTCCGGGGAGATCCAGGAACTCCAGGACTACATCAACAAGATGATCGCCAACCTGCGCGACACCACGATCGCCAACAAGGAGCAGGACTGGCTGAAGGGCAATCTGGCCCGCATCTCCGCGCTGATGCAGGGCCGCCGGGACCTGGAGGACGTGGCCTCGCTGATCATGAGCGAGCTGACGCCCGTGGTCTCCGCGCAGCACGGCGCGTTCTTCCTCTCGATGCCGTTGGTCGACGGGGAGGACGTGAGCGTCACCGAGGACGACCAGTACGAGCTGCGCATGCTCGGTTCGTACGGCTACTCGCTGGGCTCCATGCCGACGTCGTTCCGGCCCGGTGAGGGGCTCATCGGGACGGCCGCCATGGAGAAGCGCACCATCCTGGTGGAGAACGCGCCCAGTGGCTACCTGAAGATCTCCTCGGGGCTCGGGGAGGCACCGCCGGCCCAGGTGATCGTGCTTCCGGTGCTGTTCGAGGGGACCGTGTTGGGCGTCATCGAACTGGCCTCCTTCACTCCGTTCACGCACATCCAGAAGGACTTCCTGAACCAGATCGCCGAGATGATCGCGACGAGCGTCAACACCATCTCGGTGAACACCAAGACGGAGCTGCTGCTGGCTCAGTCGCAGGAGCTGACCGAGCAACTCCGTGAGCGCTCTGCCGAGTTGGAGCAGCGGCAGAAGGCGCTGCAGGCTTCCAACGCCGAACTGGAGGAGAAGGCCGAGCTGTTGGCGCGGCAGAACCGCGACATCGAGGTGAAGAACACCGAGATCGAGGAGGCTCGGCAGGTCCTGGAGGAGCGCGCCGAGCAACTCGCGGTCTCCATGCGCTACAAGAGCGAGTTCCTGGCCAACATGTCGCACGAGCTGCGGACGCCGCTCAACTCCCTGCTGATCCTGGCCAAGCTGCTCGCCGACAACGCCGAGGGGAACCTCTCCCCGAAGCAGGTCGAGTTCGCCGAGACCATCCACGGCGCGGGCTCCGACCTGCTGCAGCTGATCAACGACATCCTCGACCTGTCGAAGGTCGAGGCGGGCAAGATGGACGTCTCCCCGACGCGTATCGCGCTCGTCCAGCTCGTGGACTACGTGGAGGCCACCTTCCGGCCGCTGACCGCGGAGAAGGGCCTGGACCTGTCGGTCAGGGTCTCCCCGGAGCTGCCGGCCACACTGCACACCGACGAGCAGCGGCTGCTCCAGGTGCTGCGCAACCTGCTGTCGAACGCGGTGAAGTTCACCGACTCCGGGTCGGTCGAGCTGGTCATCCGGCCCGCCCGGGACGACGTTCCGCAGGCCATCCGGGAGCAGTTGCTGGAGGCCGGTTCGCTGACCGACCCGGACGCCGACCTGATCGCGTTCTCGGTGTCCGACACGGGCATCGGGATCGCCTCCAGCAAGATGCGGGTGATCTTCGAGGCGTTCAAGCAGGCGGACGGCACGACCAGCCGCAAGTACGGCGGTACGGGGCTCGGGCTGTCCATCTCGAGGGAGATCGCGCAACTGCTCGGCGGTGAGATCCACGCGCAGAGCGAGCCGGGCCGCGGCTCGACGTTCACGCTGTATCTCCCGCTGTACCCCAGCGAGTTGCCCCCGCACGGTTACCAGCAGCCCATGCCGACGTTGGAGAGCGGCGGTCCGGCTGCGTCGACGGCGTCTGCCGACCCCGCGGTCGTGACACCGGCCGAGGTGACGCCGTACCGGGAGATCCAGAACGGTCCGGCCGCGCTGTTCCGGCGGCGCCGCAGGCCGCTGCCCCAGCTGGAGCGGCGGCCCGCTCCGCAGGCCCCCGAGCAGGGGTCCGGCACGGAGCAGGAGCAGGAGCCGGCGGCCCGGTCGCACCGCGGTATCCGGTTCGGCGGGCAGAAGGTGCTCATCGTCGACGACGACATCCGCAACGTGTTCGCGC
This sequence comes from Streptomyces sp. TE5632, assembly GCF_054061295.1. Taxonomy (NCBI): domain Bacteria; kingdom Bacillati; phylum Actinomycetota; class Actinomycetes; order Kitasatosporales; family Streptomycetaceae; genus Streptomyces; species Streptomyces sp. TE5632. The sequence continues at coordinate 4,317,949 of NZ_JBSSEA010000003.1, forward strand.
TGACCAGCGTCCTGGAGCAGCACGGCCTTTCCGTGCTGTACGCGGAGAACGGCCGCGAGGGCATCGAGGTGCTGGAGCAGCACGACGACGTGGCGGTCGTCCTGATGGACATCATGATGCCCGAGATGGACGGTTACGCGACGACGACGGCGATCCGTCGGATGCCGCAGTTCGCGGGACTCCCGATCATCGCGCTCACCGCGAAGGCGATGAAGGGCGACCGTGAGAAGGCGATCGAGTCGGGAGCCTCCGACTACGTGACGAAGCCCGTCGACCCCGATCACCTGCTGTCGGTGATGCAGGAGTGGATGAGGGGCATGAGGGGGCATGAAGGGGCCTGAGGGCGACACCACGGGAGAGGGGGCGCGTGGGCGGCGCCCCCGCGGCGTGCGATGGTGGTGGAAGGCTTCGCCGCACACGGGGAATCGTTGTCGTGGTGTGCGCGAAGTTGTGTAGAAGTACGTGATCCGGGGAACCTTCTGGTCTCCTGCCGCGTTTCCGCTACGTGCACAGTGACATCACGGTGACAGGGTGTGGCGACAGGCGGGGTGCGGCTACGATGACCGGCACAAGGACGGGCGGCGCAAGGGAGTCGTCCCCTGGGGCGGCACCCGCCGGTGCCCATCCAGGTCCTGCGGACAGGGGAGGCCCCAAGCCGGGGCGAGGAGGGCGGGCCATGGTGCAGAAGGCCAAGATCCTCCTGGTCGATGACCGGCCGGAGAATCTGCTGGCGCTGGAGGCGATCCTCTCGGCGCTCGATCAGACGCTGGTACGGGCATCTTCCGGGGAAGAAGCGCTCAAGGCACTGCTCACGGATGATTTCGCGGTCATCCTGCTGGATGTCCAGATGCCGGGCATGGACGGCTTCGAGACCGCGGCGCACATCAAGCGGCGGGAGCGGACCCGGGACATCCCGATCATCTTCCTCACCGCGATCAACCACGGCCCGCACCACACCTTCCGCGGCTACGCGGCAGGTGCGGTCGACTACATCTCCAAGCCGTTCGACCCGTGGGTGCTGCGCGCGAAGGTCTCGGTGTTCGTCGATCTGTACATGAAGAACTGCCAGCTGAGGGAGCAGGCGGGTTTGCTGCGGCTCCAGTTGGAGGGTGGCGAGAAGGAGGCCGGGGAGCAGAAGGAGCCCGTCGGCCTGCTCGCCGAACTCTCCGCGCGGCTCGCGGCTGTCGAGGAACAGGCCGAGGCCCTGACCAAGCAGCTCAACGACGAATCCACCGACGCGGCCGCGGTGGCCACGGCGGCTCACCTGGAGCGCAAGCTCACCGGGTTGCGGCGCGCGTTGGACGCGCTGGAGCCGGGCACGGACCCCGCGTCGCCGATGCCGTCGCAGAACTGACCGGCAGGGTACGGCTCTTGCCGCTCACCCGGTGCGGTCCCGGGGTGAGGTGGCGTCAGTTCGGCGCCTCCGTCGAAGCGACACGAACGGGTGAAGCATCTGGCACGCGTGTCCACAGGCGTCTCCACCGGTAACCTCGCCCCCATGGCCTCACGTCCCTCCGCCGCCAAGCAGCCACCCGCGAAGAAGGCGGCTGCTTCCGCGAAGGCTCCGGCGAAGAAGGCCGCGGCCAGGAAACCGCCCGCGAAGAAGGCCGCGGCCAGGAAAGCCACTACGGCCAAGAAGGCCGCGGCGAAGAAACCCGCGCCCAAACCGGCTCCCAGCCCGACGGGCGGCGTCTACCGCCTGGTGCGCGCCCTGTGGCTCGGCCTGGCGCACGCCGTCGGGGCGGTCTTCCGCGGCATAGGGCAGGGTGCCAGGAACCTCGACCCCGCCCACCGCAAGGACGGCCTCGCGCTGCTGCTGCTCGGCATCGGACTCATCGTCGCCGCGGGCACCTGGGCCGACCTCGAGGGGCCCGTGGGCGACCTCGTGGAGGTCCTGGTCACCGGCGCCTTCGGCCGGCTCGACCTGTTGGTGCCGATCCTGGTCGCGGTCGTCGCCGTGCGCCTCATCCGGCACCCGGAGAAGCCGGAGGCCAACGGCCGCATCGTCATCGGTCTGTCGGCCCTCCTCGTCGGGGTGCTCGGCCAGATCCACATCGCCTGCGGCTCGCCCGCCCGCAGCGACGGCATGCACGCCGTACGGGACGCCGGCGGGCTCATCGGCTGGGGCGCGGCCACGCCACTGTCGTACACCGTGACCGATGTGCTCGCCGTGCCCCTGCTGGTCCTGCTCACCGTCTTCGGTCTGCTGGTCGTCACGGCCACCCCGGTCAACGCCGTCCCGCAGCGGCTGCGGCTGCTCGGCACCAAGCTGGGGCTCGTCCACGACCGGACGCCGGAGGAGTACGGCGAGCACGGCGACGACGACGAGCGCTACGAGGAGCAGTGGCGCGAGGCGTTGCCCGCGAGCCGCCGCGGCCGCGGACGGGCGCCCCAGGAGTACGGCCCCGGCATCCACGACATCGCGGAGCAGGAGGCGCCCTCCCGGCGACGCTCCCGCCCGCGCCGGTCCGCGGTGCCGCAGCCCGACACGAACCGGCCGATGGACGCCGTGGACGTGGCCGCCGCTGCCGCCGCCGCGCTCGACGGTGCCGTGCTGCACGGGATGCCGCCCTCGCCGATCGTCGCCGACCTGACCCAGGGCGTACGCGTGGGGGACCGCGAGCCGACCACGCCGACGCCGATCCCGGCCGCCCGTCCCCAGCAGGAGAAGCCCAGGGCGGGCGTCCTGGACATGACGAAGGCGCCGCCCGTCGAACCCCGAGACCTGCCCGCCCGCGCGGAGCAGCTCCGGCTCTCCGGTGACATCACCTACTCGCTGCCCTCGCTCGACCTGCTCACCCGCGGCGGTCCGGGCAAGGCGCGCAGCGCGGCCAACGACGCCATAGTCGAAGCCCTGCGGAAGGTCTTCACCGAGTTCAAGGTGGACGCCGCCGTCACCGGCTTCACCCGCGGCCCGACGGTCACCCGCTATGTCGTGGAACTCGGCCCGGCCGTGAAGGTCGAGCGGGTGACCGCGCTGACCAAGAACATCGCGTACGCCGTGGCCAGCCCGGACGTGCGGATCATCAGCCCGATCCCGGGCAAGTCCGCGGTCGGCATCGAGATCCCCAACACCGACCGGGAGATGGTCAACCTCGGTGACGTGCTGCGCCTCGCGGAGTCCGCCGAGGACGACGACCCGATGCTGGTCGCCTTCGGCAAGGACGTCGAGGGCGGCTACGTGATGGACTCGCTGGCGAAAATGCCGCACATGCTGGTCGCCGGCGCCACCGGCTCCGGCAAGTCGTCCTGCATCAACTGCCTGATCACCTCGGTCATGATGCGGGCGACCCCGGAGGACGTCCGGATGATCCTGGTCGACCCCAAGCGCGTGGAACTCACCGCCTACGAGGGCATCCCGCATTTGATCACACCGATCATCACCAACCCCAAACGGGCCGCCGAGGCGCTCCAGTGGGTCGTACGCGAGATGGATCTGCGCTACGACGACCTCGCCGCCTACGGCTACCGGCACATCGACGACTTCAACCGCGCGGTGCGCGAGGGCAAGGCCAAACCGCCCGAGGGCAGCGAGCGGGAGCTCCAGCCGTACCCCTACCTACTGGTGATCGTCGACGAGCTGGCCGACCTGATGATGGTCGCCCCGCGCGACGTCGAGGACGCCATCGTGCGCATCACACAGCTCGCGCGGGCGGCCGGTATCCACCTGGTGCTCGCCACGCAACGGCCCTCGGTCGACGTCGTCACCGGTCTGATCAAGGCCAACGTGCCCTCCCGGCTCGCGTTCGCCACCTCGTCGCTCGCGGACTCGCGGGTCATCCTCGACCAGCCCGGTGCCGAGAAGCTGATCGGCAAGGGCGACGGGCTGTTCCTGCCGATGGGCGCGAACAAACCCACGCGCATGCAGGGCGCGTTCGTGACCGAGGAGGAGGTCTCGGCCGTCGTCCAGCACTGCAAGGACCAGATGGCGCCCGTCTTCCGGGAGGACGTCGTCGTCGGGACCAAGCAGAAGAAGGAGATCGACGAGGACATCGGCGACGACCTCGACCTGCTGTGCCAGGCGGCCGAACTGGTCGTCTCCACCCAGTTCGGGTCGACGTCCATGCTCCAGCGCAAGCTGCGCGTCGGCTTCGCCAAGGCCGGCCGGCTCATGGACCTCATGGAGTCCCGGAACATCGTCGGGCCGAGCGAGGGTTCGAAGGCGCGTGACGTTCTTGTGAAGGCCGATGAGCTGGATGGAGTGCTCGCGCTGATCCGGGGGGAGTCTGAAGGGTAGGAGGGACGCGGCCGTTGCTCCGCAGCAGCCGGACGGCGGATCGTGACCCACCCGTAAGGGATCACCGCGCAACCGTTTCCCTTCGGCGTACGTCAACGTGAGGGAAGTGCCAAACCGCAGGTCCACCATCGGCATGTCGGGCCATTCCGATGGCGTACAAAGTCCTACCGCCCGGTTGCCCCACCCTTTTGTCATCCCCCTAGACTGAACCTCCAGCACAGGTGGCTACACGCTCGAAAGGCGCCCCCGTGTCCATCGGCAACTCTCCTGAAGACGAGCGTCCGTTCGAAGACGTATCCGAGGAAGCCCGCCCCTCCGTCGGCCGTGCGCTGCAGCAGGCACGCATCGCCGCCGGCCTCACCGTCGACGACGTCACCACCATCACCCGGGTCCGTATCGCCATCGTGCGCGCCATCGAGGCGGACAACTTCGAGCCCTGCGGCGGCGACGTCTACGCGCGCGGGCACATCCGAAGCCTGGCCAGGGCCGTGCAGCTCGACCCCGATCCGCTGATCGCCCAGTACGAGGCCGAGCACGGAGGCCGCCCGGCTCCCACCCCGGCCGCGCCCCTGTTCGAGGCGGAACGCATCCGCCCGGAGCGGCGCGGACCCAACTGGACCGCGGCCATGGTCGCCGCGATCGTCGTCGTGGTCGGCTTCGTCGGATTCACCATGGTCAAGGGCGGCGACGACGGCGGCAAGGAGAACGTCGCCGACGGCGCCACCCCCAGCACGTCCGCATCGTCCACCCCCAAGTCCAAGAAGCCCGCCGCCCCCGAGCCGGAACCCTCGGACAGCGCCATCGCGGCCGCACCGCAGGACAAGGTGACCGTCATGGTGAGCGCACCCGACGGGCGCAGCTGGATCTCCGCCAAGGACCACAGCGGCCGGCTGCTCTTCGACGGGCTGCTCAAGCAGGGCGACTCCAAGACCTTCCAGGACAGCACGAAGATCAACCTGGTACTCGGTGACGCCGGCGCGATCGACCTCTTCGTCAACGGCAAGAAGATCGAGGACGACTGGCAACCGGGGGCCGTGGAGCGCCTCACGTACACGAAGGGCGACCCGCAGGCCGGATAGCCGGATGCGGACGATGCCTCACCGGCGGGGCCGGCCCGGATCGGCCGGCCCCGATCGGTCAACCCCGTCGACGTGGGGTGTCGGCGGGACGAAGTAGTCTTGAGCCCATGCCTGAACGCCGCACCGTCGCACTCGTCACCCTTGGCTGCGCCCGTAACGAGGTGGACTCGGAGGAGCTCGCAGGCCGTTTGGAGGCGGACGGCTGGCAGCTCGTGGAGGACGCCGGAGAAGCGGACGTCGCCGTCGTGAACACCTGCGGCTTCGTCGAAGCCGCCAAGAAGGACTCCGTCGACGCCCTCCTGGAGGCCAACGACCTCAAGGGCCACGGAAGAACGCAGGCCGTGGTGGCGGTGGGCTGCATGGCCGAGCGGTACGGCAAGGAACTGGCCGAGGCGCTCCCCGAGGCCGACGGCGTGCTCGGCTTCGACGACTACACCGACATCTCGGACCGCCTCCAGACCATCCTGAACGGCGGCATCCACGCCTCCCACACCCCCCGCGACCGTCGGAAGCTGCTGCCGATCAGCCCCGCCGAGCGCCAGGAGTCCGCCACGTCCGTCGCGCTCCCGGGGCACGGCCCGGTGGACCTCCCCGACGGCCTCGCCCCGGCCTCCGGGCCCCGCGCGCCCCTGCGGCGCCGGCTGGACGGCACCCCGGTCGCCTCGGTGAAGCTCGCATCCGGCTGCGACCGGCGCTGCTCCTTCTGCGCCATCCCGTCCTTCCGGGGCTCCTTCATCTCGCGCCGCCCCAGCGACGTGCTGAACGAGACGCGGTGGCTGGCCGAGCAGGGCGTGAAGGAGATCATGCTGGTCTCCGAGAACAACACCTCCTACGGCAAGGACCTCGGCGACATCCGCCTCCTGGAGTCCCTGCTGCCCGAGCTCGCCGAGGTCGACGGCATCGAGCGGGTCCGCGTCAGCTACCTCCAGCCCGCCGAGATGCGCCCCGGCCTGATCGACGTACTGACCTCCACACCGGGGGTCGTCCCTTACTTCGACCTGTCCTTCCAGCACTCCGCGCCCGACGTGCTGCGCGCGATGCGCCGCTTCGGCGACACCGACCGCTTCCTGGAGCTCCTCGACACCATCCGGAGCAAGGCGCCGCAGGCCGGTGTGCGCTCCAACTTCATCGTCGGCTTCCCCGGCGAGTCCGAAGCCGACCTCGCCGAGCTCGAGCGGTTCCTGAACCACGCCCGGCTGGACGCCATCGGTGTCTTCGGCTACTCCGACGAGGAGGGCACCGAAGCGGCGACGTACGAGCACAAGCTGGACGAGGACGTCGTCGCCGAGCGACTGGCGCATGTCTCCCGGATGGCCGAGGAACTCGTCTCGCAGCGCGCCGAGGAGCGGGTCGGCGAGACCGTGCACGTGCTGGTGGAGTCCGTCGACGACGAGGAGGGCGTGTACGGGCGTGCGGCGCACCAGGCCCCCGAGACGGACGGCCAGGTGCTGCTCACGAGCGGCACGGGTCTGCGTCCGGGCCGTATGGTCGAGGCGAAGGTCGTCGGCACGGAAGGTGTCGACCTGGTGGCCGAGCCGCTCTTCCAGGGTTCGCCCGCGTTGAGTCAGGAGGCTGGCAGATGACGGGTGTCCCGGCATCCGCGGCGGGAGGCCCCTCCGGCGCGAGGAGGGCCTCGGCGAGTCCGGCGGGCCGCCGGAGGGCCGGCGGGACCGCGGGCGGTGACGCCTCCCGGACCTCGGTTTCCGGCGGCATGACCGACCGCGTCCCAGGCGGCAACGGCCACGGCAACGGCAACGACGACCGTGACAGCCAGTCGGCGCGGGGCGGGAAGATCACGGCGGCGGCCGTGAACCAGGCCAGCGTCTGGAACGTCGCCAACCTGCTCACCATGCTCCGGCTGGTGCTCGTACCGGCATTCGTCGCCCTCATGCTCGCCGACGGCGGGTACGACCCGGCCTGGCGCGCGTTCGCGTGGGCGGCCTTCGCCGTCGCCATGATCACCGACCTGTTCGACGGTCATCTGGCGCGCACCTACGACCTCGTCACCGACTTCGGCAAGATCGCCGACCCCATCGCCGACAAGGCGATCATGGGAGCGGCGCTGATCTGCCTCTCCGCGCTGGGCGACCTCCCCTGGTGGGTCACCGGCGTCATCCTCGGCCGGGAACTCGGCGTCACCCTGCTGCGTTTTCTGGTCATCCGCCACGGCGTGATCCCGGCCAGTCGCGGGGGCAAGCTCAAGACCCTCACCCAGGGCGTGGCCGTCGGAATGTACGTACTGGCGTTGACCGGGTGGCTGGCCACCCTGCGGTTCTGGGTGATGGCGGCGGCCGTCGTGCTCACCGTCGTGACCGGACTCGACTATGTGAGGCAGGCCATGGTGCTGCGCAGGAAGGGAATCATCGAGCGCGAAGCGGCGTTGAAAGAGCCGGAAGCTTGAGCTCCCGGGCTGCCGAAGTAGTGCGACTACTCACCGTCAAGGGTGGGACGCTCGCCGTCGCCGAGTCGCTCACCGGCGGTCTGGTCGCGGCGGAGATCACCTCCGTGCCCGGAGCGTCGAAGGTCTTCCGCGGCTCGGTGACGGCCTACGCCACCGATCTGAAGCACGAACTGCTCGGCGTCGACGCCACCCTGCTGGCGCAGCGCGGAGCGGTGGATCCGCAGGTGGCGGCCGAGATGGCGGTCGGCGTCCGCAAGGCGCTGGGCACCGATTGGGGCATCGCGACCACGGGTGTCGCCGGCCCGGATCCCCAGGACGGGCAACCCGTCGGGACGGTCTATGTGGCGGTGTGCGGGCCGACGGTGACGGATTCCGTTTTTGCCGGTGGTTTTGCCGGTGGCGGAAAAGTGGAGCATCTGCGATTGAACGGTGACCGGGCGGAAATTCGTATGGAGAGTGCACGGAGCGTACTCGCACTGCTTCTCGGGGAGCTTGCGGGCGAACAGACCGGGAATGAGCGGACACAGGATACGGAACGGAACGGGGGGTTTTGATGTTTGCAGCCCAGAGTGAACACGACATCGCTCCCCGCACGGCCGCAGCGCAAGGCGGTACGGTGGGGCGAGAAGGATCCGGATACACGGCCCGAGGAGGGAGCCACCGATGATTCTGCTCCGTCGCCTGCTGGGTGACGTGCTGCGTCGGCAGCGCCAACGTCAGGGCCGTACTCTGCGCGAAGTCTCCTCGTCCGCCCGAGTCTCACTCGGCTATCTCTCCGAGGTGGAGCGGGGGCAGAAGGAGGCTTCCTCCGAGCTGCTCTCCGCGATCTGCGACGCGCTGGACGTACGGATGTCCGAACTCATGCGGGAAGTGAGCGACGAGCTCGCCCTCGCCGAGCTGGCCCGGTCGGCTGCGGCGACCCCCAGCGAACCCGTACCCGCGTCGGTCCGTCCGATGCTGGGTTCCGTCTCGGTGACCGGCGTGCCACCGGAACGGGTGACCATCAAGGCGCCCGCCGAGGCGGTCGACGTCGTCGCCGCCTGAGCGGTGTGAAGGTGTGAGAGGCCCCGGCCGGGGTCCTTCCGGAAGACCCGGAGGGGCGCCGCCGGGGTTTTCGCTTGCCCACGGCTCCCCGGTGCGTGCGTTTGCCGGTCCGGTGTGTGGCGGCGATGGTTGAGGGAACGAGGGAGAAATCCATACGCGGTGACCAGCCTTGGAGGCGCGGATGTACGTCGTGAAGAGCCCGTTGTCCGACGAGAACCTGAAGACCGTGTCCGAGGCGCTCCAGGGAGCCCTTGTCGACCTGGTGGACCTCGCTCTGGTGGCGAAGCAGATCCACTGGAACGTCGTCGGGCAGCGCTTCCGCTCCGTGCACCTGCAGCTCGACGAGGTGGTGGCCCTCGCGCGGACCCACTCCGACACCGTGGCGGAGCGTGCCGCGGCACTGGGTGTCTCACCCGACGGGCGCGCCGCGACGGTGGCCGTCGGCAGCGGCATCGGGGTGACGCCCGAGGGCTGGGTCGACGACACGGCCGCGGTGGGCGCCATGGTGGACGCCCTGGGCGCGGTGATCGAGCGGATGCGCGAGCGGGTCGGTGCGACCGCGGAGCCGGACCCGGTGAGCCAGGACATTCTCATCTCGGCGACGGCGGATCTCGAGAAGCAGCACTGGATGTTCCAGGCCGAGAACGGGTGACGTGGCCCCGGGCGCTGTGCTGAGCGACGGGGTGGGCGTGCGGCACACGGGGCGTCCGCGGCCTGTGGCGGCTCCGGTGCGGCGGCCGGTGCGGGGCGCGGTGCGCCCGTGTGCCGTCGGTGCGCCCTGGCTGCCCGGATGAGTGCCCCTATAGCGTCCGGCTGGAGGTGCCGGAGGTGGGGGCCATGAGGGTGCGGGCAGTTCGCTGGGGTGCGGCGCTGGGGCTCGGGGCGCTGTGGTGGTGGGCCGTGGCGAGGCTGTTGCTCGTGCCCGAGGCGGGAGTGCTGGAGGCGGCGGTCGCGGCCGGGGGGTGGGGGCTGAGCGTGCTTCCGGTGCACTGCATGCCGAAGGCGCGGGCGGAAGGTGCCCTGGCGGCAGGGCGCTGGCGTCGGGCCTGGAACACGGGCGCGGCCGCCGTGCCCGGGACCGGCACACCGGTCGGCACCACGTCCGCGGTCGCCACGTCCACGGTCACCACGGCATCGCCGCGCCCCCGTCCGGGCGGGGAATCCGACCGGTGGTGAAGGCCGCCGCGGGGGCCGGGCCCGGCTGGCAGGTGGGGCACCAGTAGGTGGGGCGCTCGCGGGGACCATCGCCCTGGTCGGCCCGGCGGACCGGGGTGCGGCAGCGCAGACAGGGGCGGTCCGCGCGGCCGTATACGAACAGGTCCTGGCCGCGACGGCCGGTGGTGCTGCGGACCGGGCGGTCGCGGTTGTGCACCAACAGCTTCCTGGCGAACTCGGGCAGCTTCGCGGCGCGTTCGGCGGACAGTTCACCGACGGGGAGCCAAGGCGTGACACCGAGCAGGAAACAGAGCTCGCTCTTGTACACGTTGCCGATACCGGCGAGGTTGCGCTGGTCCAGCAGGGCTTCGCCGAGCGGGCGGGCCGGGTCCTGGAGAAGGTTCGCCAGCGCCAGGCCGGGGTCCCAGTCCGGGCCCAGGAGGTCGGGGCCGAGGTGGCCGACCACGCGGTCCTCGTCGGTGGTGCGCAGGATTTCGAGGACGGGCAGACGGTAGCCGACGGCGGTGCGGTCGGCGTTGCCCAGGATCGCGCGGATCTGGTGGGCGGGGCCGCCACTCCAGCGCTGCCCGTGCGCGTACACCCGCCAGGAGCCGTCCATCCGCAGGTGCGAGTGCAGGGTCAGACCGCCCTCGACACGGGCGAGCAGGTGCTTGCCGCGCGGGGTGACGTCCAGGAGGGCGCGGCCGGTCAGGTCGGCCGTGGCGAACCTGGGCACCCTCAGGTCGCTGCGGGTCAGCACCGTGCCCGCGAGGGCACTGTGCAGCCGCCGCGCGGCCTGCCAGACGGTGTCTCCTTCGGGCATGGGGCAAGGGTCGCACGCTCTCGTGCGGCGGGCGGGGCCGTTGGTCAGGGGCGCAGGCGCAGGCCTCGGGGGGTGGCGACGAAGCCCGCGGCCTCCAGAAGCGCCCCGAGCGGGGACGTCAGGGCGGAAACGCCGTTGAGGCGCTCCACCGTGACCGTGCCGAGGGAGCCCGCGCGCGCGGCCGCCGCGAGTGCTTCTGCCGCGGCCGGGAGGCGGGGGTCGTCGGCGGGCTCCCCGTCCGGGTCCGCGGGCCAGGCCAGTACCGTCTTGCCGCCGCGCTCCACGTAGAGCGTCAGCTCACCGTCGACGAGCACCACCAGCGAGCCCGCCTTGCGGCCGGGCTTGTGCCCGGCACCCGTCGGGGGCTCGGGCCAGCCCAGCGCGGCACCGTACGCGTTCGCGGGATCGGCGGCGGCCAGGACGACGGTCCGCAGGGTGAGGTCCGGGCCGGTGCGGCGGCCCGCGAAGGGGTCGTACGAGGGGCGTCCCCCGTGCTGCCGGGGACCGGGGGCGAGGTCGCGGGAGCCGTCGGTGGGCGGGGCGAAGCCATGGAGGGCGAAGGGGGCGGAGTCGCCGCCGAGGAGGCCGGAGCCGCCCTGGTCCGGGCGGTCCAGGCGGTCCGGGCCGTCCGGGACCGGGTTGGGGAGGGCCTCCCCCCGCTCACGGGCGTTGGCCGCCGCGCGGAGGCGGTCCACGGCGCCGTCCGTGGCGAACTGGGCGGCCCCCAGCCCTTCGACCACGTAGCCGCGCCGGGCCTGCCCGGTCTCCTCGAAGGCGGACAGGATGCGGTAGACCGCGGAGAAACCGCCCTCGACGCCCTCCGCCGAGACGGCGCCCCGAGTCACCACGCCGTGCCGGTCGAGCAGGGTGCGGGCCAGTGCGTGGGCGCGGACCGTGGGGTCGGTCTCCCGGTCCGGGAGCAGTGACCAGCGTCCGGCGACGGTCGGTGGGCCGGTGCGGGAGGTACCGCGGGCGGCTGCCGTGAGCGAGCCGTAGCGGCCGCGCGGTACCGGGCGCTTCGCGCGGTGGGCGGTCGAGCCCGCGGTGCGGCCCGAGCCCAGTAGGGAGCGCATGGGAGCGAGGGTGTCGTTGGTCAGCCGGCCGGACCAGACCAGGTCCCAGAGGGCGTCGGCCAGCTGGGGATCGGTGGCCTCGGGGTGGGTGGTGGCGCGGACCTGGTCGGCGATCTGGCGGAAGAACAGGCCGTAGCCGCCGGCGAGGGCGTCCAGCACCGACTGGTGCAGGGCGGTCGTCTCCAGAGGCTGTGCGGGCGGCAGGAGCAGCGGGGCCGCGTCCGCGAGGTACAGGGAGACCCAGCCGTCCTTTCCCGGAAGGGAGCCGGCGCCGGCCCACACCACCTCTCCGGCGGCCGTGAGCTCGTCCAGCATCGCGGAGGAGTAGTGCGCGACCCGGGAAGGCAGGACCAGCTTCTCCAGGGCGGACGCGGGCACGGACGCACCCTGCAACTGCTCGACGGCGCGCACCAGGCCGTCGACGCCGCGCAGCGTGTGCCCCCTGCCGATGTGCTGCCACTGGGGGAGGAACTGGGCGAGCGCGGCCGGCGGCACCGGCTCCAGTTCGTGCCGCAGGGCGGCCAGGGAACGGCGGCGCAGCCGGCGCAGCACGGTCGCGTCGCACCACTCCTGGCCGATCCCGGCCGGGTGGAACTCGCCCTGGACGACCCTGCCCGCCGCCGAGAGCCGCTGCAGGGCACCCTCGGTGACCGCCACGCCCAGCCCGAAGCGGGCCGCGGCGGTGGCCGACGTGAACGGGCCGTGGGTCCGCGCGTACCGCGCGAGGAGGTCGCCCAGCGGGTCCTTGACCGGTTCGGTGAACGCCTCCGGCACGCCGACCGGCAGCGCCGTGCCCAGCGCGTCGCGCAGTCGCCCGGCGTCCTCGACCGCCGCCCAGTGCTCGGTGCCGGCGATGCGGACCCGGATCGCGCGGCGGGCCGAGGCCAGCTCCTGCGCCCACCCCGGCTCGGCGCCCCGCTCCGCCAGCTCGGCCCCGGTGAGCGGGCCGAGCACGCGCAGCAGGTCGGCCACGCCCTCCACGTCCTTGACCCGCCGGTCCTCGGTGAGCCACCGCAGCTCGCGCTCCAGCTCGGCCAGCACCTCGGCGTCGAGCAGCTCGCGCAGCTCCGCCTGGCCGAGCAGCTCGGCCAACAGCCGCGAGTCCAGCGACAGGGCCGCCGCGCGGCGCTCGGCGAGCGGGGAGTCGCCCTCGTACAGGAACTGGGCGACGTATCCGAACAGGAGCGAGCGGGCGAAGGGCGACGGCTCGGGGGTGGTGACCTCGACGAGCCGCACCTTGCGGGACTCCAGATCGCCCATCAGTTCGACGAGCCCGGGGACGTCGAAGACGTCCTGGAGACATTCGCGGACGGCCTCCAGGACGATCGGGAACGAGCCGAACTCGCCCGCCACCTGGAGCAGCTGGGAGGCACGCTGACGCTGCTGCCACAGCGGGGTGCGCCTGCCGGGGTTGCGGCGCGGCAGCAGCAGCGCACGGGCGGCGCACTCGCGGAAGCGGGACGCGAACAGCGCCGAGCCGCCCACCTGGTCGGTGACGACCTGGTCGACCTCCCCCTTGTCGAAGACGACGTCCGCCGCGCCCAGCGGCGCCTGGTCCGCGTCGTACTCGGTGCCCGTCCTCACCGGCTCCTGGTCGAGCAGGTCCAGACCCATCAGGTCGGCGTCCGGCAGGCGCAGCACGATGCCGTCGTCGGCGTGCATCACCTGGGCGTCCATGCCGTACCGCTCGGAGAGGCGGGCGCCGAGCGCGAGCGCCCACGGGGCGTGCACCTGGGCCCCGAACGGGGAGTGCACCACGACCCGCCAGTCGCCGAGCTCGTCACGGAAACGCTCCACGACAATGGTGCGGTCGTCCGGGACGTGGCCGCAGGCCTGGCGCTGTTCGTCCAGGTAGGACAGCACATTGTCGGCGGCCCAGGCGTCCAGCCCGGCGGCCAGGAGCCGCAGGCGGGCCTCCTGCGGAGACAGTGAGCCGACCTCCCGCAGGAACGCGCCCACCGCGCGGCCCAGCTCCAGCGGGCGGCCCAGCTGGTCCCCCTTCCAGAACGGGAGCCGCCCCGGCACACCCGGGGCCGGAGAGACCAGCACACGGTCGCGTGTGATGTCCTCGATGCGCCAGGAGGTGGTGCCGAGCGTGAAGACGTCACCGACCCGGGACTCGTAGACCATCTCCTCGTCGAGTTCGCCGACCCGTCCGCCGCCCTTCTTGGGGTCGGCGCCCGCGAGGAACACCCCGAACAGGCCCCGGTCGGGGATCGTGCCCCCGGAGGTGACGGCGAGGCGCTGCGCCCCCGGGCGGCCGGTGATCTCGCCCGTGACCCGGTCCCACACCACGCGCGGGCGCAGCTCCGCGAACGCGTCGGACGGATAGCGGCCGGCGAGCATGTCCAGCACGCCCGTGAAGGCCGACTCGGGCAGCGAGGCGAAGGGCGCCGCCCGGCGCACCATGGCCAGCAGATCGTCGAACTGCCAGGTGTCCATGGCCGTCATCGCGACGATCTGCTGCGCCAGGACGTCCAGCGGGTTCGCGGGGACCCGCAGCGACTCGATGGCGCCGGTCCGCATCCGCTCGGTGACCACGGCGGCCTGGACGAGGTCGCCCCGGTACTTCGGGAACACCACGCCCGTGGAGACCGCCCCCACCTGGTGGCCCGCGCGGCCGACGCGCTGGAGCCCCGAGGCCACCGACGGCGGCGACTCGACCTGGACCACCAGGTCGACCGCGCCCATGTCGATACCCAGCTCCAGGCTGGAGGTGGCGACCACCGCGGGCAGCCGGCCCGCCTTGAGGTCCTCCTCGACCAGGGCCCGTTGCTCCTTGGACACCGAGCCGTGATGCGCGCGGGCGATGACGGCGGGCGCGCCCTGGGCGGCCCCGGAGCCGCCCATGAGCTCGGCCGGGGAGTGGTGCTCGCCCAGCGGCTCCCCGGTGGCCCGCTCGTAGGCGATCTCGTTGAGCCGGTTGCACAGGCGCTCCGCGAGACGGCGGGAGTTCGCGAACACGATCGTCGAGCGGTGGGACTGGACCAGGTCGGCGATCCGCTCCTCGACGTGCGGCCAGATCGACGGGCGCTCCGCCTTCTCCGATCCGTCGGCCACCGGGGAGCCTCCCAGCTCACCCAGGTCCTCGACCGGGACCACGACGGAGAGGTCGAACTCCTTGCCTGCCTCGGGCTGGACGATCTCCACCTTGCCGCGCGGGGACAGGAAACGGGCGATCCCGTCGACCGGGCGGACCGTCGCCGACAGGCCGATGCGGCGGGCCGGCCTGGGCAGCAGTTCGTCCAGCCGCTCCAGGGAGAGCCCGAGGTGCGCTCCGCGCTTGGTGCCGGCGACCGCGTGCACCTCGTCCAGGATCACCGTCTCCACGCCCGTCAGCGCGTCCCGCGCGGCCGACGTCAGCATCAGGAACAGGGACTCCGGAGTGGTGATGAGGATGTCCGGCGGGCGGGTGGACAGGGCCCGGCGCTCGGCGGGCGGGGTGTCGCCGGAGCGGATCCCGACCTTGACCTCGGGCTCGGGCAGCCCCAGGCGCACGGCCTCCTGGCGGATGCCGGTCAGCGGGCTGCGGAGGTTGCGCTCGACGTCGACGGCCAGGGCCTTCAGCGGGGAGACGTACAGGACGCGGCAGCGCTTTCGGTGGTCCGCGGGCGGGGGTGCGGCGGCCAGCTGGTCCAGGGCCGCGAGGAACGCGGCCAGCGTCTTGCCGGAGCCGGTGGGGGCGACGACCAGCACGTCCGCCCCCTCGTGGATGGCCCGCCAGGCGCCCGCCTGGGCCGCGGTGGGCGCGGAGAACGCACCCGTGAACCAGCCGCGGGTCGCGGCGGAGAAGCCGTCCAGGGCTCGGTGCGGAGTGCTGACCATGCGTCCATCCTGCACCCGGGCACTGACAACGGGCCTGAGCAGGCCGGACGTGGCCGTCCGGCCCGTTCGGCCCCGGCCCGGCGGGGTCGGACGGGGCCCGGCGGGGTCGGACGGGGCCCGGCGGGTCCGGTTCGGGGACGGGTGACAATGGCCGTATGGCGGAACAGGGCAAGGAACGGGCGCGGCACTGGCAGTACGCCGACCTGCCCGGCGTCGATCTGCTCCGGGCCCGCTACATCCACAAGACGTTCGTACGGCACACCCACGAGCACTTCGTGATCGCCGCCATCTCCGACGGCGTGGAGGTCTTCCACCACGGCGGCGGCGACCAGTACGCGGGGGCCGGGGCACTGGCGCTGGTGAACCCGGACACCCCGCACACCGGGCGGGCCGGGGTGCCGGAGGGCTGGCGGTACGGCGCGGTGTATCCGTCGCCCGAGGTGGTCGCGGCGATCGCCGCGGAGACCACCACCCTGCGCGGCACCCCGGGCTTCGTGCGGCCGGTGCTCGACGACCCGTACACCGTCCGCCTGGTGCACCAGGTACTGCGGGCCACCGACGAGGGCAACGCGCTCGCCGCCGACACACTGCTGCGGGTGGCCGTGACCCGGCTGCTGAGGCTGAACGGCGGGTCGCTGCCCCGACGCGAGGTGCGCACGGCCGGCGCCCGGACCGCCGCACGCGCGCGTGCCCTGCTGGAGGAGCGGATGGCCGCCCCGCCGACGCTGGAGCAGCTGGCCGACGAACTGGGCACCAGCCCGTTCGCGCTGCTGCGGGCCTTCAGGGACACCTACGGAATGCCGCCGCACGCCTGGCTCACCGACGCACGGGTACGGCGGGCGCGTCGGCTGCTGGACGCCGGGACCGTTCCGTCGGAGGCCGCCGTCGCGGTCGGATTCACCGACCAGCCGCACCTGAACCGGCACTTCGGCCGGATGGTGGGAGTGCCGCCGGGCGCCTACCAGCGCGAGCGCAAGAACGTACAAGACGTCCGGAGAGCGCTCCACGTACCGTCCGGGGTGTGGCATCAGAACAGACAACACTCGCGGACGTCCGGGACGGGGACGCACGGGGAGAAAAACCGGACGGCGCCGTCGTCCGGGACGCCCTGGGCGTCGGGATAGCCGTCGGACTCTCCGGATTCGCCTTCGGGGTGACCTCGGCCGGCAGCGGGCTCACGCTGCTCCAGACGTGTGCGCTCAGCCTTCTCGTGTTCACCGGGGCGTCCCAGTTCGCGCTGGTGGGGGCGCTCGCCGCCGGCGGGAGCCCGTTCACGGCCGCCGCCGGGGCGTTCTTCCTGGGGGTGCGCAACGCCTTCTACGGGCTGCGCCTTTCCCAGCTGCTGGCCCTCCCGCGCGCGGTGCGGCCGTTCGCGGCCCAGTGGGTCATCGACGAGACGGCCGCGGTCTCCCTCGCCCAGCCCACCCGGCGCAGCGCGCGGATCGGTTTCCTGGTGACCGGGCTCAGCCTGTACGTCCTGTGGAACCTCACCACGCTGCTCGGCGCGCTGGGCGCCGAGGCCATCGGGGACACCGGCGCGTGGGGCCTGGACGCGGCCGGCCCCGCGGTCTTCCTGGCCCTGCTCGCGCCGATGCTGCGCACCGGCACCGAACGGATGGTCGCCGGGCTCGCCGTCCTGCTGGGACTCGGTCTGCTGCCGGTCCTGCCCGCCGGTGTACCGGTCCTGGTGGCCGCGCTCGCGGCACCGGCGGTCCTGTGGGCACAGGGCCGTCGCAGGGGCACACCGCGCGGTGACGTACCGGGGGAGGACCGTTGAACATCTGGATCGCGATCGGTGTGACCGTCCTCGGGTGCTACGCCGTCAAGCTGGCCGGGCTGCTGGTCCCCGCCGGTGCCCTCGAACGGCCGCTGGTCAGGCGTCTGGCCGCGCTGCTGCCCGTCGCCCTGCTCGCCGCCCTCACGGCCCAGCAGACCTTCGCCGACGGGCAGACGCTGGTGCTGGACGCGCGGGCGGTGGGGCTCGCCGCCGCCGCCGTGGCGCTGATGCTGCGCGCCCCGTTCCTGGTCGTCGTCGGGGCGGCCGTGGTGGTGACGGCGGGGGTCCGGGCCCTGGGCGGCTGAGACCGGTGCCGGGTCAGCCGACCGGGCGGCCGTACGCCCTGAGCGCGCGCAGCGCGTCGATGGTCACCATGGAGCGCGCCACCAGGGCCGGGTCCGGCGCCCGCTCCATCGGGCCGGCACCGCCCTTCCTGAACTCGTGGGCGAACAGACGCTGTTCGAGCACCCGCGCGGTCAGCCGGACGAAACGCTCCGCGCGGGCGCGCGGGCTGTCGGCCGGGGGTTTCGGGGGCAGGGGGACCGATCCGGTTGATGACACGGGACGGACGTCAGGGCGCGCAGCGGTGTCGGCAGGCGGTCCCGGTTCGGGCCCACACGCTCGGGCGGGATACTGAGGGCATGCGGTTGACGGTCTTCTGGGAACGGATGGCGGAGTACTTCGGTACGGGCTACGCCGACACCTTCGCGCGCGATCACGTCATGTCGGAACTCGGCGGGCGCACCGTGCACGAGGCACTGAGGGCCGGCTGGGACGCCAAGGACGTCTGGCAGGTGGTCTGCGCGGTGATGGACGTGCCGCGGGAAAAGCGCTGATCGTCACAGAGACGGCCACAGGGCGGACGGCTGCCGGTGGTGTGCGCGAAACTTACTCCGTGGCACCCACAGACGAGACCGGGCAGGCGGCCCGGCACCCCTCGGCGCCCAGCGCGCCGCCGCCCCCCGGCCCGCCGGGTCCCGCTGCCCCGCCCGGCGCTCGCATGCCGCGCTGGCTGCCGCGCGCCATGGTGCTCGCGCTCGCGCTGATCGCCCTGTTCCAGCTGGGCAGTTGGGCCTTCCACGAACTCACGGGGCTGCTGGTCAACATCCTCATCGCGTTCTTCCTGGCTCTCGCCGTCGAGCCCGCGGTGAGCTGGATGGCCGCGCGAGGGGTGCGCCGAGGGCTGGGGACCTTCCTGGTCTTCCTGGGAGTGCTGATCGTGGCGGCGGGCTTCGTCACGCTGCTCGGATCCATGCTCGCGGGACAGATCATCAAGATCGTCGAGGATTTCCCGCAGTACCTCGACTCCGTCATCAACTGGGTCAACACCCACTTCCACACCGAACTGCGGCGGGTGGACATCCAGGAGGGCCTGCTCCGCTCCGACTGGCTGCGCAACTACGTGCAGAACAGCGCCACCGGTGTCCTGGACGTTTCCGCGCAGGTCCTCGGAGGCCTCTTCCAGCTGCTGACCATCGGGCTGTTCTCGTTCTACTTCGCCGCCGACGGTCCGCGGCTGCGGCGAGCCGTCTGTTCCGTACTGCCGCCCGCGCGCCAGGCCGAGGTGCTGCGCGCGTGGGAGATCGCCGTGAACAAGACCGGCGGCTACCTGTACTCGCGCGGGTTGATGGCGCTGGTCTCCGGCATGGCCCACTACGTACTGCTGGAGATACTCGAGGTGCCCTACGCGCCCGTGCTCGCCGTGTGGGTGGGCCTGGTGTCGCAGTTCATCCCCACCATCGGTACGTATCTGGCGGGTGCTCTGCCCATGCTGATCGCCTTCACGGTCGACCCCTGGTACGCGCTGTGGGTGCTGATCTTCGTGGTGATCTACCAGCAGTTCGAGAACTACGTGCTGCAGCCCAAGCTGACCGCGAGGACCGTCGACATCCACCCGGCGGTCGCCTTCGGCTCGGTCGTCATGGGCACCGCCCTGCTCGGTGCCGTCGGCGCGCTGATAGCCATCCCCGCGGTCGCCACCCTCCAGGCGTTCCTGGTCGCGTACGTGAAGCGCTACGACGTCACGGACGACCCCCGCGTGCACGGCCACCACCGCTCCGGCGAGCGGGGGAGCCTCGTCGCCCGCGCCCGGCGCCTCCGGAGCCGCCGACGGGGTGCGACACGACCCCGGAGTGGGGACACCGGGAACACCGGAGGCACCGAAGACCCCGGGGACTCCTGAGCGACGGCGGAGCCGTCGCCGGTGGGTGAACGCCTTGTGAGGGTGCCGCGTGGTGCGCTTGACACGAAAATCGAACATCTATTCTCATGGGTGTGCCGGTGAGGCCCGATGGCGGGTGCTATGGACCGGTTTGTGAGGGAAGGGGCCCCAGTTGTCCACAGGCCGGAGGTGCGCCGGGGCGCGTTGTCAGTGGCAGGCGCTAGCGTCGTCGACGTGAAGCGATCGAACCAAGCAAATCGGGTGGAACCCATGGCAGGAACCGACCGCGAGAAGGCGCTCGACGCCGCGCTCGCACAAATTGAACGGCAATTCGGCAAGGGCGCGGTCATGCGCATGGGTGACCGGACGAACGAGCCCATCGAGGTCATCCCCACC
The DNA here is from genome assembly GCF_054061295.1 of Streptomyces sp. TE5632. Taxonomy (NCBI): domain Bacteria; kingdom Bacillati; phylum Actinomycetota; class Actinomycetes; order Kitasatosporales; family Streptomycetaceae; genus Streptomyces; species Streptomyces sp. TE5632. Next base: position 4,337,920 of record NZ_JBSSEA010000003.1, read on the forward strand.
GGGTCGACCGCGCTCGACGTGGCCCTCGGCGTCGGCGGTCTGCCCCGCGGCCGGGTGGTGGAGATCTACGGTCCGGAGTCCTCCGGCAAGACGACCCTGACCCTGCACGCCGTGGCCAACGCGCAGAAGGCCGGCGGCCAGGTCGCCTTCGTGGACGCGGAGCACGCCCTGGACCCCGAGTACGCGAAGAAGCTCGGCGTCGACATCGACAACCTGATCCTGTCCCAGCCGGACAACGGCGAGCAGGCGCTGGAGATCGTGGACATGCTGGTCCGCTCCGGTGCCCTCGACCTCATCGTGATCGACTCCGTCGCGGCGCTGGTGCCGCGCGCGGAGATCGAGGGCGAGATGGGCGACTCCCACGTGGGCCTGCAGGCCCGGCTGATGAGCCAGGCGCTGCGGAAGATCACCAGTGCGCTCAACCAGTCGAAGACCACGGCGATCTTCATCAACCAGCTCCGCGAGAAGATCGGCGTGATGTTCGGCTCCCCGGAGACCACCACCGGTGGCCGGGCGCTGAAGTTCTACGCCTCGGTGCGCATCGACATCCGCCGGATCGAGACCCTCAAGGACGGCACTGAGGCGGTCGGCAACCGCACCCGCTGCAAGGTCGTCAAGAACAAGGTCGCGCCGCCCTTCAAGCAGGCCGAGTTCGACATCCTCTACGGCCAGGGCATCAGCCGCGAGGGCGGCCTGATCGACATGGGTGTGGAGCACGGCTTCGTCCGCAAGGCCGGTGCCTGGTACACCTACGAGGGCGACCAGCTCGGCCAGGGCAAGGAGAACGCCCGCAACTTCCTCAAGGACAACCCCGACCTCGCCAACGAGATCGAGAAGAAGATCCTGGAGAAGCTCGGCGTCGGCGTGCGGCCCGAGGAGCCGGCCGCCGAGCAGGGCACGGACGCCGCCGGCAGCACCGCTCCGGCCGAGGCGGCTGCGGCCCCGGCGGCCAAGACCACCAAGTCCAAGGCCGCCGCGGCCAAGAGCTGACCCGTGACACGACGAACCGACTGGGCCGAGTACGAGTTCGCCGCCTCCGGCGCCTCATGGGGGAGAGGCACCGGAGACGGCGCAGACCCAGCCGCGAGCGTTGACGGGACGGACGGGGACGCCGGCGGTACGGCCGGCTTCCCCGGTGAGGGCCCGGGCGGCGGCCGGCGCCGAGGCGGTGCCGGGTCCCGTCGTGCGGGCGACTCACGGGGGAGCGGCTCGCGTGACGGCGGGCCGCGCGGTGGGCGCAAACGCCGGGCCTTCGGTGAGGCGACCGCGGCGGACGGGGACGGCTCCTCCTCTTCGAGGGCCGAGCGGGAGGAGCCCGAGGGGGATCCGGTCGAGCGGGCGCGGGCCATCTGCCTGCGCCTGCTCACCGGGACCCCCCGCACGCGGAAGCAGCTCGCCGACGCCCTGCGCAAGCGGGAGATCCCGGATGAGGCCGCCGAGGAGGTGCTGTCCCGGTTCGAAGAGGTCGGACTGATCAACGACAGCGCCTTCGCGGACGCCTGGGTGGAGTCCCGGCACCACGGCCGGGGCCTGGCCCGGCGTGCCCTCGCCCGGGAGCTGAGGACCAAGGGAGTCGACGCCACCCTGATCGACGAGGCCGTCTCCCAGCTCGACCCCGAGCAGGAGGAAGCCACCGCGCGCGAACTCGTCGCCCGCAAGCTGCGCTCCACCCGCGGACTCGACCGTGACAAGCGGATCCGCCGCCTCGCCGGCATGCTCGCCCGCAAGGGCTACCCCGAGGGCCTCGCCCTGCGGGTGGTCCGCCAAGCCCTGGAAGAGGAGGGCCAGAACGGCGAGAACACCGAGTTCCTGGACGACGGGGGCTACTGAGGGGCCCCGCCCGGTGCCCGAACCGGCAGACCTGCCGTGCGCCAGGCCTGGAAACCGCCGATCAGGTCGGTGGCCCGGTGAAGTCCCAGCCGGTGCAGGGACTCCGCGGCCAGGCTGGAGGCGTACCCCTCGTCGCACACCACGACGACGCGCAGATCGTGACCGGTGGCTTCGGGGAGGCGGTGGCTGCCTTGCGGGTCGAGACGCCACTCCAGCTCGTTGCGCTCGACGACGAGGGCACCGGGGATGAGGCCGTCCCGGTCGCGCAGGGCCGCGTACCGGATGTCGACCAGCAGTGCCTCCCCGGCGCGGGCGGCCTCGTACGCGGGTACCGCCTCGATCCGTGCGTAGCCCGCGCGTACCCGCTCCAGCAGTTCGTCGATCCCGGGGGCACCGGCAGCCCGCTCGTGCGTCCCGCTCACTGCCAGTCCGCCGGGCGCTCGACCTGCTCCAGGCGCAGGGTCTGGCCGCTGCGGCTGTAGCGGCGCATCAGGGGCAGGGGCGGGTGGTAGGCGTGGACGGAGACCGCGTGCCGGTCGGGGGACTCGTTGAGCACCTCGTGCACGTGATGCCGGTCGAAGGCGCGGCCCTCACCGGCCGTCAGCCGGCGTTCCCGGTCCACGCCGTCGTTCAGTTCCAGCGTCTTCCAGCCGTCGGTGGGCAGCCGCACCGCGAGCGAGTTCTCCCGCAGCTCGCCCGCCGCGGTCATGAAGGCACCGAGGGATTCCCCGTGGTCGTGCCAGCCGGTGCCCGTGCCGGGCGGCCAGCCGATCAGCCAGGCCACGCTGCCGGCGGGTCCGTCGAGCCGTACCCAGGTGCGACCCTCCGGATCGAGCGGAAGCGCGGCGACCAGCTCGGCGTCGGCGGCGACGTGCCGTACGAAGTCGAGGAGTTCTGCCTGCGAAGGGCCGGGAGCAGAGGGGGAGCCCGCAGGGGAGGAGGGAAGAGCAGGGGAGGCAGACACGTGCACCGTCCTGAGGAAAGGTTCGCGGAGCGCGCACGGCAGCGGCGTGGAAGCGGCAAGCAGTACGCGGGAAAGAGGGAGCGCGAGTTCAGCAGGACGAGCGACACACGCAGCCCGCGTAGCGGACGAGGTCCATATGGACCCTCCGCCACAGGCGCACACAGGTGTCGGTCACGGACCGGAGTACACCACGACGACGCACACGGGATCAACTCGCCGTCAGCATGCGGACCCACCCGGAAGCATGCGGATACGGATCGTCCGCGCCCAGCACCTCAGCGCGATCCCGCTCCGGCCGCTGCCCGGGCCTCCGTCCCCGTTGTTCCCGTTGTTCCCGTTGTTTCCGTTGTTTCCGCTGTTTCTGCATCTGTTGGTCCGCCGAGCACCGTTTCGGCCGCCGCGTACAGGTCCGTCGGACGGACTCCGCCGAGCGCCGTGACCAGGTGACCGTCGGGGCGTACCAGCAGCACGGTGTGGGCCGCCGCCCCCGGATAGCTCTCCGCGACCAGCAGCTCGGCCGGATGCGGCAGCGCCGCCACGGCCGCCGCCAGCCGGGGCATGATCCCGGCGGACACCCAGTGCCTGCGCTCCCACACGCCGGTACCCGGCGCGATCAGCACCACCAGCAGCGCACCCCGGCCGAGCCGGTCCCGCAGCCGGACGAAGGTGCCGTCCTCCGCCGTGACCCGCACATCGGTGACCGGCGCCCCGAGGGGCGTGTCGACGGGAACCTCGCCTTCGAGGTCCCGGGGCGCGAGGGGCGACCCGGCGTGTCCGCCCGGCGCCCCCAGCGGCCCCTGCCCCAAGTGGCCGTCCACCAGGAGCGCGTCATGACCGCGGGCGGAGCCGGGGACGTAGGAACGCAGCCCTCCACCGCTCCGCAGCAGCGGCAGCGCCTGATCGGCGGCGCGCAGCCGGGCGGAGACGATCGCGCGCCGCTCGGCCTGGTAGCTGTCGAGCAGCGCTTCGTGGTGGCCGTGGTGCCAGGCCAGGGCCAGCTTCCAGGCGAGGTTGTCGGCGTCGCGAAGCCCCTCGTCCAGCCCGTGTGTGCCCAGTGTGCCGAGCAGATGCGCGGCGTCCCCGGCGAGGAACACGCGGTCCGCCCGCCAGCGCCGGGCGAGCCGGTGGTGGACGGTGTGGACCCCGGTGTCGAGCAGTTCGTACGGCGGCGTCGGGCCGCCGGCCCAGCCGGCGAGGGTCTCCCGGATCCGGGCCAGCAGCAGCTCGGGGGTGACCAGTTCCTTGCCCGGTGGCAGCAGCCAGTCCAGACGCCACACGCCGTCCGGCAGCGGACGCGCGGTGATCTCCCCGGCGAAGGGGCCGGAGGCGCGCCACGGCGGCATCCGGTGCAGCAACGCTTCGCCGGGCCAGGGAAGTTCCGTACGCAGCGCGGCCACGGCGTGACGTTCCACCGCCGTGCGGCCCGGGAAGCGGATGTCCTGGAGCTTGCGCACGGTGGAGCGGGGGCCGTCGCAGCCGACCAGATAACTGCCGCGCCACCACGTGCCCCTGGGGCCGCGGGTGTGCGCGGTGATGCCGGAGGGCTCCTGTTCGAGGGAGTCCAGACGGCTGTCCACGGCGACCTTGACGAGCCGTTCACGGGCGAGGGCCGCACGCAGGGCACCGGTGAGGACGTGCTGGGCGATGTGCACGGGGGCGGGCGCGGTGGTGTCGAAAGTGACCTCGTGTGTCACCTGCTTGCGCCGCATCGACCGCCATCCGGCCCAACGGGAGCCGGCCCGGGCCAGTGGCGCACCGGTCAGTCGCTCCAGCAGCGCCGTGGTGTCCTCGCGCAGCACCACCGACCGGGCAGGACGCGGTTCGTCCTTGCCCGGCCCCTCGTCGAGGACCACGCACGGCACCTCCTGACGCGCCAGCGCCAGGGCGAGCGTGAGCCCGACGGGCCCCGCTCCGACGATGATCACCGGGTCCACGGCGCGGCGCCCCCTGCTCGAAGTGACGTCCCGGAGGACAGGGAGGAACAGGACGATGGAGCAGGGTGCGCGATCACAGAACGTATGCAACCTACTGCCGGTGCTTGCGTCAAGTGACGGGCGCAGACGACGATCATGAAACCGGTCCGGTTCCGTCACATCACTTGACTGCTCGTCACACAGGCCCGACCCGTACCGGGATGATTTTCGCGAGCCCCCGATGCCCCCCTGCGCCCCGACATGGCTGTGGCCCGCCGGAAGGGCGGGCCACAGCCATGTCGTACGGAGGGGCGCGTCAGGTTTTGCCCGTCCCCGCTCCGCGCGTGTCCCCGACCTCGGCCGCGTTGAGGTCGTCGACCTCGGTGACACCGACGACCGCGCCCGTGCTGCGCTTGCTGCGGCGCAGGCGCTTCTCCAGCCAGGAGGCGAAGGAGGTGAGGGCGAAGTTGAGCGCGATGAAGAGCACGGACACCACCGTGAGGCTGGCGATGACGTTGGCGCCGTAGTAGCCGCTCATCGTGTTGGCCGCGGCGAGCAGCTCGGGGAAGGTGAGGACGGCGCCGCCGAGGGCGGTGTCCTTCACGATGACGACGAGCTGGCTGACGATGGCCGGGAGCATCGCGGTGACCGCCTGCGGCAGCAGGATCAGCCGCATCGTCTGGTTCTTGCGCAGGCCGATCGCCATCGCTCCCTCGGCCTGGCCCTTGGGCAGGGACAGGATGCCGGCGCGCACGATCTCCGCGAGGACGGAGGCGTTGTACAGCACCAGACCCGTGACGACCGCGTACAGCGGACGGTCGTCGGAGCTGACGCTGGTGTACTCGGCGAACAGGGCGAGACCGAAGATCATCAGGACCAGGACGGGGATGGCCCGGAAGAACTCGACCACGAGCCCGGCCGGGACGCGGATCCAGGCGTGGTCCGACAGCCGGGCGATGCCGAAGACGGCACCGAGCGGCAGCGCGATGACCACCGACAGCGCGGCGGCCTTCAGGGTGTTCTGCAGACCCGGCCAGATGTACGTGGACCACGGCTCGCCGCTGGTGAAGAACGGCTTCCACAGGAACCACTCCAGCTGGCCCTTGTCCTGGAGGGTGCTGAACACCCACCACAACAGGGCGCCGGAGGCAGCCAGGAAGACCGTCGTGAGGACGATGTTCCGCCTCTTGGCGCGGGGGCCCTGGGCGTCGTACAGGACGGAACTCATCGCTTCACCGCCACCTTCTTGCCCACCCAGCCGAGGAACAGGCCGGTCGGCAGCGTCAGAACCACGAAACCGAAAGCGATGACCGCGGAGATCAGCAGCAGCTGTGCCTCGTTCTCGATCATCTCCTTCATCAGCAGGGCCGCCTCGGCAACGCCGATGGCGGCGGCCACCGTGGTGTTCTTGATGAGCGCGATGAGCACGTTCGCCAGCGGGCCGACGGACGAGCGGAACGCCTGAGGCAGCACCACCTGGCCCAGGACCTGGCTGAAGCTGAGGCCGAGCGCGCGGCCGGCCTCGGCCTGGCCGACCGGCACCGTGTTGATGCCGGAGCGCAGCGCCTCGCACACGAAAGCCGAGGTGTAGAGGATCAGGCCGAGGACGGCGAGCCGGAAGTTGATCGTCTCGAAGTCGTCCGCGCCGAGATTGATGCCCAGCGTCTGGCTCAGGCCCAGCGACGTGAACAAGATGATGACGGTCAGCGGGATGTTCCGCACGATGTTCACGTACGCGGTCCCGAAACCGCGCATCAGCGGCACCGGGCCGACGCGCATGGCGGCCAACAGGGTGCCCCAGACCAGGGAGCCGACGGCGGAGAGCACAGCGAGCTGCACCGTCGTCCAGAAGGCCCCCAGCAGGTCGTAATCTTCAAGAAAGTCGAACACGATCTCCCGCGCTTCCGCGTGTAGGTATGCCCGCCCCGGTGCGCCGCCCCGCACTCGGGACGGCGCACCCTGTCAGGCGAGGCCTCAGCTCTTGACGTCGCCGATCTTCGGCGCGGGCTCGTTCTGGTAGTCGGCCGGGCCGAAGTTGTCCTTCACGGCCTTCTCCCAGGACTTGTCGGAGACCATGGCCTCCAGCGCCTCGTTGATCTTCGCCTTGAGGTCGCTGCCCTTCTTGACGCCGATGCCGTAGTTCTCGTTGGTCATCTTGAAGCCGGCGAGCTTGAACTTGCCCTTGAACTGATCCTGGGCGGCGTAACCGGCGAGGATCGAGTCGTCGGTGGTCAGCGCGTCGACGGCACCGTTCTGGAGACCGGGCAGGCAGGCCGAGTACGTCGGGTACGGCTGCAGCTGGGCCTTGGGCGCCAGCTTGTCCTTGACGTTCTGCGCCGAGGTGGAGCCGGTGACCGAACACAGCTTCGCGCTGTTCAGGTCCTCCGGCGCCTTGATCTTGTTGTCGTCGGCGCGGATCAGCACGTCCTGGTGGGCGAGCAGGTACGGGCCGGCGAAGTCGACCTTCTCCTGGCGTTCCGGGGTGATCGAGTAGGTGGCGGCGATGAAATCGACGTCACCACGCTGCAGCATGGTCTCGCGGTCGGCGCTCTTCGACTCCTTCCACTCGATCTGGTTCTCGTCGTAGCCGAGCTTCTTGGCGACGTACGTGGCGACGTCCACGTCGAAGCCCGCGTAGCCCTGCGGGGTCTTCTGGCCGAGACCGGGCTGGTCGAACTTGATGCCGATCTTGATCTTGTCGCCGCCGCCCCCGGAGGAGGACGAACCGCTGTCCTTGTCGCTGCCGCCCCCGCAGGCGGTGGCGGTCAGGGCGAGGGCGAGCACGGCGGCCGAGGCGGCGGTGACCTTGCGGAGCTTCATGGTGCACATCCTTTTGACTGGTGAAGTGATGCGGCCCGGTTCATCCGGTGACGCAAGTCGTCAGGGCGCGAGGGCGCCGTCAGTGGTGCAGGATCTTCGACAGGAAGTCCTTGGCACGGTCACTGCGCGGATTGTTGAAGAACTGGTCCGGCGAAGCGGCCTCGATGATGCGGCCGTCCGCCATGAACACCACGCGGTTGGCGGCGGACCGGGCGAATCCCATCTCGTGGGTCACGACGATCATGGTCATGCCGTCGCGGGCGAGCTGCTGCATGACCTCCAGGACCTCATTGATCATCTCCGGGTCGAGAGCCGACGTCGGCTCGTCGAAGAGCATGACCTTGGGCTCCATCGCCAGGGCCCGCGCGATGGCGACACGCTGCTGCTGGCCGCCGGAGAGCTGCGCGGGGTACTTCTCGGCCTGCGCGCCCACACCGACCCGGTCGAGCAGGGCACGGGCCCGCTCCTCGGCCTGCTTCTTGTCCTTCTTGCGGACCTTGACCTGGCCCAGCACCACGTTCTCGAGCACCGTCTTGTGCGCGAAGAGGTTGAAGGACTGGAAGACCATGCCCACGTCGGCCCGCAGCCTCGCCAGCTCCTTGCCCTCGTGGGGCAGGGGCTTCCCGTCGATCGTGATCGATCCGCTGTCGATCGTCTCCAGACGGTTGATGGTGCGGCACAGGGTGGACTTTCCGGACCCGGAGGGCCCGATGACCACGACGACTTCGCCGCGGGCGACCGTCAGGTCGATGTCCTGGAGCACGTGCAACGCGCCGAAATGCTTGTTGACGCTCTTCAGGACGACCAGGTCGCCGGTCGCAGCCACATCTTCCTTGGCCGCCGATACTTCGGTCATCGCTCTCAGGCTCCGTCCTCCTCGGTTTGGGAGGACAGTAGTAATCCTTCAGATCCGCGTCATTACATCTGAGGGGAATCTGAGCATCACGATCCGGTAGCAATCGGATACGTGTCGTGGCACTTGTGAGCAGGGCTCATTTCGGCCGGGTAACGGTACCGAAGCGCAACCGGAACCCTCTTGACTCCGTCCCCGTTCATCGGCGTCACTGCAAGGTGCACGCGCGTGCACACATTTTGTACGCAGACAGTTTTTACACAGGCAGAGCGTACGGCCGATGAACCGAAGGGGGACCGGATGAGACTGTTGCTCGTCGAGGACGACAACCACGTCGCCGCCGCCCTGTCGGCGATCCTGGCGAGGCACGGGTTCGACGTCACCCACGCGCGCAGCGGCGAGGAGGCACTCCAGGCGCTCGTCCCCGAGGCCGACGGCTTCGGCGTCGTCCTCCTCGACCTGGGCCTGCCCGATCAGGACGGCTACGAGGTCTGCGGCAAGATCCGTAAACGCACCGGCACCCCGGTGATCATGGTCACCGCCCGCTCCGACGTGCGCTCCCGCATCCACGGACTCAACCTCGGCGCCGACGACTACGTGGTCAAGCCGTACGACACGGGCGAACTGCTGGCCCGGATCCACGCCGTCAGCCGGCGCACCGTCCAGGAGGACGCCGTCGCCGCCGGTGAGGCCGAGCTGCGTCTCGGCTCCGTGCGCATCGAACTGCCGACCCGGCGGGTCAGCGTGAACGGTTCGGTCGTCCAGCTGACCCGCAAGGAGTTCGATCTGCTGGCCCTGCTCGCCCAGCGACCCGGGGTCGTCTTCCGCCGCGAGCAGATCATCAGCGAGGTGTGGCGCACCAGCTGGGAGGGAACGGGGCGCACTCTGGAAGTGCATGTCGCCTCCCTGCGCGCCAAGTTGCGCATGCCGGCCCTCATCGAGACGGTACGCGGAGTCGGCTACCGGCTCGTCGAGCCCGCGGCATAGCGTGGCCGGGTGCACACACGTCTGCTGCCGCTGCTCATCGTCCTGATGGCGGCCGTACTGCTCGCGCTCGGGGTTCCGCTCGCCGTCAGTCTGGCGCGTGCGCAGCAGCAACAGGTCGTCGTCGACCGGATCGACGACACGGCGCGCTTCGCGGCCCTCGCCCAGTTCGTCACCGAGCCGGCCGACCCCGTGGCCGGCGACGTCGACGAGCGCCAGGAGACCCTCAGCAGCGAGCTCCGCAGCTACCACGAGGTGTACGGCATCCGGGCCGGCGTCTTCCACCGCAACGACGTCCCGATGGCGCACGCGCCGGACGACTGGTTCCTGCCCGGGACGGGCGAGGTGCGCGACGCCTTCCAGGAGGCGCTGCTCAGCCGCCGCAGCCATGATCCCGAGCAGGTGTGGCCCTGGGAGCAGCGCAGACTGGTGGTGGCCTCGCCGGTCATCCGGGACGGCGACGTCGTCGCGGTCGTCGTCACCGACTCGCCCACCGCGCAGATGCGCTCACGCATCCTCCAGGGCTGGCTGATCATCGTCGTGGGTGAGGGGGCGGCGATGCTGCTGGCGGTCGGCGCGGCCCTGCGGCTGACCGGCTGGGTGCTCAAGCCCGTACGAGTCCTGGACGCCACCACTCACGACATCGCCACCGGGCGGCTGAAGTCCAGGGTCGCGGTGGCCGGCGGGCCGCCGGAGCTCCGGCGGCTCGCCCGGTCGTTCAACGAGATGGCGGACAACGTCGAGGGCGTATTGGAACAGCAGCGCGCCTTCGTCGCCGACGCCTCGCACCAGTTGCGCAACCCGCTCTCGGCGCTGCTGCTGCGCATCGAACTGCTCGCCCTGGAACTGCCCGAGGGCAACGAGGAGATCGCCTCGGTCCAGACCGAGGGAAGGCGGCTGGCGCACGTCCTGGACGACCTGCTCGACCTGGCGCTGGCCGAGCACAGCGAGGCCCAGCTCCAGGTCACCGACATCGGAGCCCTGGCCGCCGAACGGGTGGCGGCGTGGTCGCCCACCGCCGCGGCCAAGGGGGTCCTGCTGGCGGGGGACTGCCCGCCGACCACGGCGTGGGCCGACCCGGTCGCCCTGTCCAGCGCGCTGGACGCGGTCATCGACAACGCGGTGAAGTTCACGCCGGAGGGCGAGAACGTCGAGGTGGCCGTCTCCTCCAACGGTGACACCTCCACCGTCGTCGTCACCGACCACGGCCCCGGTCTGAACGGTGAGGAGTTGGCCCGCGTCGGGGACCGCTTCTGGCGCAGCGGGCGGCACCAGAACATCAAGGGCTCGGGCCTCGGCCTGTCCATCGCCCGGGCCCTGCTCACGGCGGGCGGCGGCTCGATCGCGTACGACCGCCACGAGCCGCACGGGCTGACGGTGACGGTGACGGTGCCGAGGAGCGCCCCCACGGGGGCGACCACGGGTCAGGGCTTGACGGACCGGTAGTACCGGCGTGCGCCGTCGTGCAGCCGGAGCGGATCGGTGTAGATGGCGGTGCGCACGTCGACCAACTGGGCGGAGTGGACGTGTGCCCCGATGCCGTCCCGGCTCTTGAGCACGATCCGGGTCAGCCATTCGGTGAGCCGCGGGTCCGTGTCCGCCCGTGTGATCAGCAGATTGGACACGGCCATCGTCGGGACGGTCGCGCCGTGCTGGCTACCGGGGTAGGCCGACTCCGGCATGTTGGTGGCCCGGTAGTGGCGCGTGGCACCACTCTGCCGGTGGAGCTGGGCGACCAGGTCGGCCGTTATCGGCACGAACCGCAGACCGGAGTTCTCGGAGAACGTCCGCAGGCCGTCCGTGGGCAGCCCGCCCGACCAGAAGAACGCGTCCAGCCCTCGCCCGAGCCGCTCCGGGCCGGTGTCGATGCCGTCCGCGGAGGGTCTGATGTCCTGCTCCGGGTCGATGCCCGCCGCCCTGAGCACCTGGTTCGCGATGAGCCGCACGCCAGACTTGGGCGGCCCGATGGCGACCCTCTTCCCCCGCAGATCGGCGACGGAACGGATGTCGGAGCCGGGCGGGACCACGAGCTGCACATAGTCGTCGTAGAGACGGGCGACTCCGCGCAGCTGGTCGGCACCGCGCTGGTCGCTCAGTCTGTACGTCTCCACCGCGTCGGCCGCCGTGATCGCGAAGTCGGCCTCTCCGGTCGCCACCCGGCGTACGTTCTCCTGCGACCCGTCGCTCGTCAGCAGCCGCACTTCGAGGTCCGGCATGTGTGTGCTGAGCGAGGTGCGCAGAAGCTCTCCGTATTTCTGGTACACCCCCGCGCGTATCCCCGTACTCAGGGTGACCGTCCCACGGGGCGGCTCCTCGCTCCAGGGGGCCAGCCACCACAGCAGCAGTCCGAGCGCCACGAAACCGGCGACCGCGCCCCGCAGGACCCGGCGCCTGCCGATACGGGACAGAGCGTTGGACATGGGCGCGATCCTGCCAGCCCGTACGCCCCGCTGACCAGGGCAGAGCGCACATACCCGGCCGGAAGGCGGGCAGGACGACGGACCGGACAATGCAGCCGGGACTGTCCGAGGCGGCGGCTAAAGTCACGGCATGAGCGCTTCGCCCGCCGACCTGGTCCGTGAGTTCCACCGTGCCTTCGGGCTGGACGCGCGCGAGACACCGACCGAGGTCTCCCCGGAACTCGCCGCCCACCGCGGCGAACTGCTCGCCGAGGAGGCCGCCGAGGTCGCGGAGGTGGCGGTGCACGGCCCGCTCGACCGGCTCGCGCACGAACTGGCCGATGTCGTCTACGTCGCCTACGGCACGGCGCTCGTCCACGGCATCGACCTCGACGCGGTGATCTCCGAGATCCACCGTTCCGACATGACCAAGCGTGGCCCCGACGGCCGGATCATCCGCCGCTCCGACGGCAAGGTCCTCAAGGGGGACCACTACGAGGCCCCGGACGTGTCCCAGGTGCTGCGCCGGCAGGGATGGACGCCGGGCGCGGAGGTCTGATCCGGGGTCTGGGCGGAGCCCGCTCCGCCGTCCCGGCGTGTCACGGCGAGCGCATACCCTGTAGGGCATGAGCAGCATCGACCGGAGCCAGTCAGTGGGCGGCACGCGCACCTACGAAGTCCGCACCTACGGGTGCCAGATGAACGTCCACGACTCCGAGCGATTGTCCGGGCTGCTGGAGGACGCGGGCTACGTCCGCGCCCCCGAGGGCGCCGACGGCGACGCCGACGTCGTCGTCTTCAACACCTGCGCCGTGCGGGAGAACGCCGACAACAAGCTCTACGGCAACCTCGGCCACCTCGCCCCGAAGAAGGCGCAGCGCCCCGGCATGCAGATCGCGGTCGGCGGCTGCCTCGCGCAGAAGGACCGCGACACCATCGTGAAGCGGGCCCCCTGGGTGGACGTCGTCTTCGGCACGCACAACATCGGCAAGCTGCCGGTCCTCCTGGAGCGCGCCCGCGTCCAGGAGGAGGCGCAGGTCGAGATCGCCGAGTCGCTGGAGGCCTTCCCGTCCACGCTGCCGACCCGCCGCGAGAGCGCCTACGCGGCCTGGGTGTCCATCTCCGTCGGCTGCAACAACACCTGCACCTTCTGCATCGTCCCGGCGCTGCGCGGCAAGGAGAAGGACCGGCGCCCCGGTGACATCCTCGCCGAGGTCGAGGCCCTGGTCGCCGAGGGCGTCTCGGAGATCACCCTGCTCGGCCAGAACGTCAACGCGTACGGCTCCGACATCGGCGACCGGGAGGCGTTCAGCAAGCTGCTGCGGGCCTGCGGGAGCATCGACGGCCTGGAGCGCGTCCGCTTCACCTCTCCGCACCCGCGCGACTTCACCGACGACGTCATCGCCGCCATGGCCGAGACGCCCAATGTGATGCCGCAGCTCCACATGCCGCTCCAGTCCGGCTCGGACGCGGTGCTGAAGGCGATGCGCCGTTCGTACCGGCAGGAGCGCTACCTCGGCATCATCGAGAAGGTCCGCGCCGCCATCCCGCACGCGGCGATCAGCACCGACATCATCGTGGGCTTCCCGGGGGAGACCGAGGAGGACTTCGAGCAGACCCTGCAGGTGGTGCGCGAGGCCCGCTTCGCGCAGGCATTCACCTTCCAGTACTCCAAGCGGCCGGGCACCCCGGCCGCCGAGATGGACGGCCAGATTCCCAAGAAGGTCGTCCAGGAGCGCTACGAGCGGCTTGTCGCCCTCCAGGAGGAGATCTCCTGGGAGGAGAACAAGAAGCAGGTCGGCCGGACCCTGGAACTGATGGTGGCCGAAGGGGAGGGCCGCAAGGACGACACCACCCGCCGCCTCTCCGGCCGTGCCCGGGACAGCCGCCTGGTGCACTTCACCAAGCCGGAGCAGGAGGTCCGCCCCGGCGACGTCGTGACCGTCGAGATCACGTACGCGGCCCCCCACCACCTTCTCGCCGAGGGCCCCACCCTGAACGTGCGCCGCACGCGCGCGGGTGACGCCTGGGAGAAGCGGAACGCCGAGAAGGCGGCGCGGCCGGCGGGCGTGATGCTGGGCCTGCCGAAGGTCGGCGCGCCCGAACCCCTGCCGGTCGCGGCGAGCGGCTGCGGCCGCGACTGACGGCGACCGGCCGGGGGCTCGCGGGCGGCCCGCGCGGGCTACGCTGCCGATCATGATGGTCGCCGCCGCAGTCTGCCCCTGCCCGCCGCTCCTCGTGTCCGAGGTCGCCGTGGGCGCCGCCCACGAGCTGGACGCCGCGCGGGCCGCGTGCAGGGACGCGGTCGGTGTGCTCGCCGACGCCCGTCCCGACCGGCTCGTGGTCGTCGGCCCGTTGCAGGGCGACGCGGGGCCCGAGCGCTACCCGGAGGGCAGCACGGGGTCCTTCCGCGGCTTCGGGGTCGATCTCGGGGTACGGCTCGGCGCGGACCAGGGCACGGCGACCGGACGGGAACTTCCCCCCGGGTTGGCGGTGGGCGCCTGGCTGCTGGAGCGGACCGGCTGGGCGGACGTCCCGGTCGAGGGACTCGGCGTGGGGGAACCTCTCGCGGCCGAGCGGTGCGTCCAGGAGGGAAGAGACATCGCCGCCGGTGCGGAGCGGGTGGCGCTGCTGGTGATGGGCGACGCCAGCGCCTGCCGCACACTCAAGGCCCCCGGCTACCTCGACGAGCGGGCGGCGCCCTTCGACGCGGAGGCCGCACGGGCACTGGGAGCGGTCGACACGGCGGCCCTGCGGGCACTGGACAGCGGCCTGGCGCGCGAACTCATGGTGTCCGGCCGGGCACCCTGGCAGGTCCTCGCGGGCGCGGCCGAGGGCACCGCCCTGGAGGGCAGCCTGCTGTACGAGGACGCTCCGTACGGGGTGGGCTACACCGTGGCCACCTGGTCGTAGCCACCGACCGGGTGCGACGCCGGCCTTGAGACTACGGACGGTCCGAGACTACGGACGGTCCGAGACGAGGGACGGCCGGGGGCGTGAGGCGCATCTCGTGCGCCTCACGCCCCCGGCCGTCCCTCGCCGTACCGCGCTCAGGAAGTGGGCGGCGGCCCCGCCTGCGGCGTGGTGCCGCCCGTGTCCGAACCGGGGTCGTTCTTGTGAGCGAGCCGGTCCATGGCGTGCTTGGCCTTGCCCGTGCCCGTCTGAATCCTGTCGCTGTACTTGCCCTTGGTCCGCTCGTCGACGGTCTTCGCGGCCTTGTCCAGCCCGTGCTGGATCTTGCCCTCGTGCTGCTGCGCGAGGTGTGAGACCTTGTCCTTGGCAGGCCCCAGCTTGGCCTTCATGTTGTCCAGGAGACCCATGGTCCACCTTCCCTCGCGGTGCGGTTCATGTGCGAAAACGCCCATATCCACTCCATACGGTACTCGGATGGAGGCTGTCCCGCCCGGCTGCGGCGTTTGCGAGACTGGACCGGTGAGCAGCGCATCCTCCGCCCCCCGGGTCATCGCCGTCGTCGGCCCCACCGCAGCCGGAAAGTCCGATCTGGGCGTGTTCCTGGCCCAGCAGCTCGGCGGTGAGGTGGTCAACGCCGACTCCATGCAGCTCTACCGGGGGATGGACATCGGCACCGCCAAGCTGACGCCCGAGGAGCGCGGGGGAGTCGCGCACCACCTCCTGGACATCTGGGACGTGACCGTCACCGCGTCCGTCGCCGAGTACCAGCGTCTGGCCCGGGAGCGGATCGACGCCCTGCTCGCCGACGGGCGCTGGCCCGTCCTGGTCGGGGGGTCCGGCCTCTACGTCCGCGGGGCCGTCGACAACCTCGAGTTCCCGGGCACCGACCCCGGCATCAGATCGCGCCTGGAGGAGGAGCTCACCCTGCGTGGCTCCGGCGCGCTGCACGCCCGTCTCGCCGCCGCGGACCCCGAGGCCGCGCGGGCCATCCTGCCGAGCAACGGCCGCCGTATCGTCCGGGCGCTCGAAGTGATCGAGATCACCGGTCTGCCCTTCACCGCCAACCTTCCCGGCCACGACTCGGTCTACGACACCCTGCAGATCGGCGTCGACGTGGCCCGCCCCGAACTCGACGAGCGCATCGCCGACCGGGTCGACCGGATGTGGGAGGCGGGTCTCGTGGACGAGGTGCGCGCACTGGAGGCGCAGGGGTTGCGCGAGGGGCGTACGGCCTCTCGTGCGCTCGGCTACCAGCAGGTCCTCGCGGCGCTCGCCGGAGGGTGCACCCTGGAGGAGGCGCGGTCGGAGACCGTGCGTGCCACGAAGCGCTTCGCGCGCCGTCAGGATTCATGGTTCAGGCGCGATCCGCGGGTGCACTGGTTGAGTGGGGCCGCGGCGGACCTCAGGGAACTTCCGCAGCTCGCGATGTCGTTGGTCGAACGACCGGTTACAGCCTGATCACGTCATGGCATCGGGTCGCCCAGGCCGTCATCCGGGCCTCTGGCGCCGTGCCATCATCGAGCTTCGATCGACCAAGTGGAGTCCAAGTTGGGAGGGCGCGTGGCGATGGAGGCCGGCCCTCGCGACACCGCACACGGCACCGAACACCTCACCACCGAGCGGGGTGCACCGGAGCAGGACCCCGACCGTCTCGACCCCGACCGTCTCAGCCCCGACGGGCCGGACGAGACACAGGGTGGAGTGACCGACGACGGCCCCGAGCCGGACGAGATGTTCGCGGGCGGCGACGAGGTCGAGGTCGAACTGCGCCCGCAGCGCCGGCTGCGCCTGTGGCAGCTCGCGCCCATCGTCGGCCTGGCCGCGGTCGGCTCGCTGATGTTCGCGTTCCCGCTCGCCTTCGACTTCGGCGACAGCGGTGCCGTGATCGCCATGCTGGGCCTGCTGATCTGCTCCTGCGCGGCCGGCTGGGGCATGATGGCCGCCCGCAGAGTGGGTCACACCTGGCCGGGGCTGCCGGCCCGGAGCACCGGACGCAGACCCGACTGGCGGGTCGTGACCGCCTACGCCGTGCTGGTCGCCGCGGTGGTGGCGCTGGCCGTCTGGCGGGTGGCCCGCCTCCGCTGACGCCCCGCGCGGGGTCGCGGCGGGGGCGCGCTGTCATGGCCACCCCGTACGATCGAGGGATGAGCACGCGGATCGCCTTCCTCAAGGGGCACGGCACCGAGAACGATTTCGTGATCGTCCCGGACCCCGAGAACGCCATCGACCTGCCCCCCGCCGTCGTCGCGGCCCTGTGCGACCGCCGCGCGGGCATCGGCGGTGACGGACTGCTGCACGTGGTGCGGTCCGCGGCGCATCCCGAGGCACGGCACCTGGCCGCCGAGGCCGAGTGGTTCATGGACTACCGCAACGGCGACGGCTCGATCGCCGAGATGTGCGGCAACGGAGTGCGGGTGTTCGCGCGCTACCTTCAGCGGGCAGGGCATGTGGCCGAAGGGGATGTCGCGGTCGCCACGCGCGGGGGCGTGAAGACGGTGCACATCGCCAAGACCGTGTCCGACGGCGGCTCCGCCGCGGGTGACATCACCGTCGGCATGGGCCGGGCACTGCTCCCCGACGGCGACGTCACCGTGAGCGTCGACGGGCGCAGCCGGCCGGCGCGGAACGTGAACATGGGCAACCCGCACGCCGTGGTTTTCGTGGACGACCTCGCGCACGCCGGTGATCTGTTCACCGCGCCCTCCTTCAGCCCCGTCTCGGCCTATCCGGACGGCGTCAACGTCGAGTTCGTGGCCGACCGGGGTCCGCGGCACGTGGCGCTGCGCGTCCATGAGCGCGGGGCCGGTGAGACCCGCTCGTGCGGCACGGGTGCCTGCGCGGTCGCGGTGGCCACCGCCCGCCGGGACGGCGTGGACCCGAGCGTCACCGGAACTCCGGTGACGTACACCGTGGATGTGCCCGGCGGCACCCTGGTGATCACCGAACGGCCCGACGGCGAGATCGAGATGACCGGACCGGCGGTGATCGTCGCCGAGGGAGTGATCGAGAAGGAGTGGCTGGAGAACCTGCCCCGCTGAAGTCCGGGCCGGCTCGGTATCCCAGATGCGCGGGGGCAGGAGGCCGACATCCGCGGGGTGTGGGGCGGATTTCGGCTTCGAGAGCATGACGCGCCCCCGGTCCCGTGGCGTGAAACCGCCGCAGTGCCGGGCTTCGCTCGATGGGGTGATCCGTTTCACGCTCGACGGGAGGCGGTCGGTCGCACGTGTTGAGGTCGGTAGCATCAAGCACCGGCCCGGACGGGGGACGAACGCCGTCCCCCGAGCCCGAGTCCGCCCTGGGGCGCGCCCGTCCGCCGGTCAACGCAGCCGGAGGTGCCCATGAACGCGGAGGCCGTGAATCCTGCGACCCCAGGTCCTGCGACATCGGGTCATGTCGCGCCCACAGGGGCCCGCAGGAAGGCCCGCCCCCGGCTCGACCTGCGCCGACTGGGCCGTGCCGCGCTGCTCGGCCCCGCCTCCCGCGACCGGCTCCCCGACGCCATCGGCCATGTGGTCGACGCCCATCGCGCCCACCACCCCGACGCCGCTCTCGAACCCCTGCGCCGGGCCTATCTCCTGGCCGAGTCCTCGCACCGCGGCCAGATGCGCAAGAGCGGCGAGCCGTACATCACTCACCCGCTCGCCGTGACCCTGATCCTCGCCGAACTCGGCGCCGAGACCACGACCTTGACGGCATCCCTGCTCCACGACACCGTCGAGGACACGGAGGTGACACTCGATCAGGTCCGTGAGCAGTTCGGTGAGGAAGTGAGCTACATCGTCGACGGCGTGACCAAGCTCGAGAAGGTCGACTACGGCGCCGCGGCCGAACCCGAGACCTTCCGCAAGATGCTCGTCGCCACCGGCAACGACGTCCGCGTGATGTCGATCAAACTCGCCGACCGGCTGCACAACATGCGCACCCTCGGCGTCATGCGTCCCGCGAAACAGGAGCGCATCGCCAAGGTGACCCGGGACGTGCTCATCCCCCTCGCCGAGCGGCTCGGGGTCCAGGCGCTCAAGACGGAACTCGAGGACCTGGTCTTCGCGATCCTGCACCCCGAGGAGAACGAGCACACGCGCGAGTTGATCCTCCGCAACGCCTCCCGCACGGACGACCCGCTCGCCGAGGTCGCCGACGAGGTGCGCAAGGTGCTGCGCGAGGCGGACATCCCCGCCGAGGTCCGCATCCGCCCCCGCCACTTCGTCTCCGTGCACCGGGTGTCCCGCAAACGCGGCCGGCTGCGCGGCGCCGACTTCGGCCGTCTGCTGGTGCTGGTGAACGAGGACGCCGACTGCTACGGGGTCCTGGGCGAGCTGCACACCTGCCTGACGCCGGTCGTCTCGGAGTTCAAGGACTTCATCGCCGTACCCAAGTTCAACCTGTACCAGTCGCTGCACACCGCGGTCGCCCGGGACGACGGCCAGGTCGTCGAAGTCCTCATCCGGACCCACCAGATGCACAAGGTCGCCGAGGCCGGTGTCGTCGCTCTGGGCAACCCGTACGCCGCCCCGGCCGAGGAGCAGTCCACGAGTGACGGCGAGCGCGTAGACCCGACCCGGCCCGGCTGGCTCTCCCGGCTCCTGGAGTGGCAGCGCGGCGCACCCGACCCCGACACCTTCTGGTCGACCCTGCGCGAGGACCTCGCCCAGGACCGCGAGATCACCGTGTTCCGCCCCGACGGCGGCACGATCGGTCTGCCCGACGGGGCGACCTGCGTGGACGCCGCGTACGCGCAGTACGGGGAGGACGCGCACGCGTGCATCGGCGCCCGCGTCAACGGCCGTCTGGCGACGCTGAGCACCACCCTGAAGGACGGGGACACCGTCCAGCTCCTGATGGGGCAGGACCCCGCCTCCGAGCCCTCCAGACAGTGGCTGGAGCACGCCCACACGCCCGCCGCGCGGATCGCCATTCAGCGCTGGCTGACCGCCCACCCCGAGCGGAGCGACCCGTCGGCCGCCCGGCCCGAGGAAGCCCGGCGGGCTCCCCGCCCCGTCGACGAGCCCGCCGCCCAGGCGCCCGGGGCGGTGCCCGGCCCCTCCACCGGAGCCCAGGTCCTGGCCGACCGGCCCGGCGCGGCCGTACGGCTGGCCGGCTGCTGTACGCCCGTACCGCCCGACGAGGTGACCGGCTTCGCCGTGCGCGGGGGAGCGGTCACCGTGCACCGGGTCGAGTGCGCCGCCGTGGCGCGGATGAAGAACGCGGGGCGCGCGGAGGTCGGCGTGCACTGGGGGGAGGGAGCCGAATGCCGGGTCACGCTCGTCGCCGAATCGTTCGTCCGGCCTCACCTGCTCGCGGACCTCACCGAGGCCATGGCCCTCGAAGGCGCCGAGATCGTCTCCGCGACCGTCGAGCCCCCGACCCATCAGCAGGTGCGGCACACGTACACCGTGCAGCTGCCCGACGCCGCGCACCTGCCCGCCCTCATGCGCGCGATGCGCAACGTGGCCGGTGTGTACGACGTGAGCCGGGCCAAGCCGCAGACCCAGGGCGTCTGACGGCACACGCGCGTGCGGAGCACCGCCCGGCCGTGAGCGCCCGCCGCGCCGCGGCCCCACCGTCCGAATGCCCCTCCGTCGGCCTACCCGATCGGGTGGGCCGGGAGCGCGCCGTCGCCGAGGCGCCCGCGCGCGCTGGTAGCCGTGGGCCATGCTGCTCACTCCCCACGGCCCGACCGCTCCCGGTCCGGCATCCGACCGTCCGGCATCCGACCATCCGACCTCCGACCGCCCGGCCGCCCCCGGACCGTCCGCCCATGGCGCGACCGCTCGCGCGGCGGTGCCTCGTGGCCGTCGACGGCGGACGTCCGCCGCGCTGCTCGCGTCGGCCGTCTCCGTCTGCCTCCTCGCCGCGAGTGCCCCGGCCACGCCGCTGGGCATCGGCGACCGCCTCTTCCCGCACCTGGGCAACCCCGGATACGACGTGGCGTCGTACGACCTCGCCCTCAGCTACCCCGGCACCAACGACAAGGCGCTCCGGGCCACCACGACGATCGTCGCCCGGCTGACCGCGGACCTGGACCGGATCAACCTCGACTTCGCCCACGGCACGGTCCAGTCGGTCGAGGTCGACGGGGCCCCGGCCGCCTTCACCACTGCCGGGGAGGACCTCGTGATCACGCCCGAGGGCGATCTGGACGCGGGTGAACGGACCCGCATCACCGTGCGGCACACCAGCGATCCGGTGCCGGCCGAGGGCCGCGACGGCGGCTGGGTGCGCACCGCGGACGGTCTCGCCATGGCCAACCAGGCCGACGCCGCGCACCTGGTGTTCCCGTGCAACGACCACCCGTCCGACAAGGCGATGTTCACCTTCCGCATCACCGCCCCCGAGGGGCACACGGCGGTCGCCAACGGCCTGCCGGCCGGTGTCGACCGCACACGCGGAGCGACCACCTGGACGTACCGCACCCGGCACCCCATGGCCACCGAACTCGCCCAGGTGTCCATCGGCCGCTCCACGGTCCTGCACCGCACCGGTCCGCAGGGGCTGCCGCTGCGCGACGTCGTCCCCACGAAGCACCGCGAGAAGCTCGAACCGTGGCTGGCGAAGACCCCCGACCAGATCGCCTGGATGGAGGCCAGGCTCGGCCGCTACCCCTTCGAGATGTACGGCCTGCTCATGGCCGACGCCTCCACCGGCTTCGCACTCGAGACCCAGACGCTGTCCCTCTTCGAGAGGGATTTCTTCACCGAGCCCGGCTCCCCCACGTGGTACATCGAGTCGATCATGATGCACGAGCTCGCCCACCAGTGGTTCGGCAACAGCGTCAGTCCTCGCACCTGGTCCGATCTGTGGCTCGGCGAGGGCCACGCCACCTGGTACGAGGCGTTGTACGCGCAGGAGAAGTCCGGCCCGTCCCTCGACGCCCGGATGAAGGCCGCCTACGAGGCCTCCGACCGCTGGCGCGCGGCGGGCGGACCCCCCGCCGCCCCCAAGGCCCCGGAACCCGGTCAGAAGATCAGCATCTTCAGACCGAGCGTCTACGCCGGAGCCGCGCTCGTGTTGTACGCCCTGCGCGAGGAGATCGGCCGCACCGCCTTCGAACGCCTGGAACGTCTCTGGGTGACCCACCACCAAAACGGCACGGCCACCACCGCCGACTTCGTCCGGCTCGCCTCCGACGTCGCGGGACGGGACCTGACGGAATTCCTGGAGTCCTGGCTCTACGACTCCAGGACCCCGCCCATGCCAGGCCATCCGGACTGGAAGTCCACGACCGAGCCCGGAGCCCAGTCCACGAGACTGCTCGCGCCGGTCGGGCATCGACCGGGTGGGAACCGGGAACAAACACGATGACGAGACGCCCCGTGCCGTGTCACCATCGTCAGGTCGCCGCGGCACGGGCGACGGGAATCTCCCGGAAGGCTCGTGCGTTGTGAACAGTGACGGCCGCATTCCGTCGCCACCTGCGACATCCCATCGACGTAAGGACCCAATGACCTCCTCTTCTTCCCCTTCCCAGGACACCAAGCGCCTCGCGCAGACCTACCCCGAGGGCCTCCGGGCCGATGCCCTGATGGAAGCGGACGTCGCCTGGAGCCTCGAGATCGACGGAGAGCGGGACGGCGACCAGTTCGACCGCTCCGAGCGCGCGGCCCTGCGCCGCGTCGCAGGCCTCTCCACCGAGCTCGAGGACGTCACCGAGGTCGAGTACCGAGAGCTCCGGCTGGAGCGGGTCGTGCTCGTCGGCGTGTGGACATCGGGAACCGCACAGGACGCCGAGAACTCCCTCGCGGAGCTCGCGGCCCTGGCGGAGACGGCGGGCGCCCTCGTGCTCGACGGAATGATCCAGCGCCGGGACAAACCCGACGCGGCTACCTACATCGGCTCCGGCAAGGCCGAGGAGCTGCGGGACATCGTCCTCGAGACGGGCGCTGACACGGTCGTCTGCGACGGTGAGCTGAGCCCCGGCCAGCTGATCCACCTCGAGGACGTCGTCAAGGTCAAGGTCGTCGACCGTACGGCCCTGATTCTGGACATCTTCGCCCAGCACGCCAAGTCCCGCGAGGGCAAGGCGCAGGTCGCGCTCGCGCAGATGCAGTACATGCTGCCGAGGCTGCGCGGCTGGGGTCAGTCGCTGTCCCGGCAGATGGGCGGCGGCAAGGCCGGCGGGCTCGCCACCCGTGGCCCCGGTGAGACCAAGATCGAGACCGACCGGCGCCGGATCCGCGAGAAGATGGCGAAGATGCGCCGGGAGATCGCGGAGATGAAGACCGGCCGCGACATCAAGCGCCAGGAACGCCGGCGCAACAAGGTGCCGTCCGTCGCCATCGCGGGCTACACCAACGCGGGCAAGTCCTCACTGCTCAACCGCCTCACGGGCGCGGGCGTACTGGTCGAGAACGCCCTGTTCGCGACCCTCGACCCGACCGTGCGCCGGGCCGAGACGCCGAGCGGACGGCTGTACACGCTGGCCGACACCGTCGGTTTCGTCCGGCACCTGCCGCACCACCTGGTCGAGGCGTTCCGCTCCACCATGGAGGAGGTCGGCGACGCCGATCTGATCCTGCACGTGGTGGACGGTGCGCACCCCGCCCCGGAGGAGCAGCTGGCTGCCGTGCGCGAGGTGATCAGGGACGTCGGCGCCACCGACGTACCCGAGATCGTCGTGATCAACAAGGCCGACGCGGCCGACCCGCTGACGCTCCAGCGGCTGCTGCGGACGGAGAGGCGCTCCATCGCGGTCTCGGCCCGCACCGGTCAGGGCATCGAGGAACTGCTCGCCTTCATCGACAACGAGCTGCCCCGTCCGGCGGTGGAGGTCGAGGCGCTCGTGCCGTACACGCACGGCAAGCTGGTCGCCCGCGCCCATGACGAGGGCGAGGTGATCTCCGAGGAACACACCCCGGAGGGCACCCTGCTCAAGGTGCGGGTGCATGAGGAACTGGCGGCGGAACTCACGCCGTACCTGCTCACGTCGGCCGCCCGCTGAGCCGGCGGCCCGCAGGAACGCAACGGCCCGCCCACTGCTCCGGCAGGGGGCGGGCCGTCGGCGGCACGCGAGGCACCGGCCCCGGGCTGCTCGGCCTTCGCCTTGTCGTCCGCGGAACCGCCGCACGCGGTCGAGGTGAGCGTCAGGGCGACGACGAGCCCGGTGGCGGCGAGAACTCCGCGATGCCGGGGCCGATGCCGAAGCCGGCATGGCGCGGACGTACCGGTGGAACGCATGACGCGAGCCCCCCCGTTGAATCCCGTGAACGCCCTGCCGGACATGTGCCCGTCCCCGGGTGCGCGGAGCACGCGGGAACGGGCACATCGGTCACTGTCCGGCGAACTTGTCGCTGACCGCGTCGTAGACGCCCTTGGCCTCGTCGCCCAGCCGGGGACCGGCCAGCCAGCCCGAGGTCACCGGGCCGATGGAGGTGTTGGACACCAGAGCGGGCTTGCCGTCCGAGCCCGCCGCGACCCAGCCGCCACCGGACGAACCGGCCGTCATGCTGCACCCGATCCGGTACATCGTCGGCTCGGACGTGTCGAGCGAGAGCCGGCCCGGCCGGTCCTCGCAACTGAACAGCTTCTGGCCGTCGTACGGAGTTCCGGCCGGGTAACCGGTCGCGGTCACGCTCTCCATGTCGGGCACCGCCGAGGCGTTGAAGTCCACCGGCAGAGCCGAACCGACCGTCTCCTCCAGCGACTTGCCGTCACCGCCCTTCTCCGGCGTCACATGGATGACCGCGAAGTCGTACGAGGCGCCGTCGCCACCGGTCGAACCGCCCTGCTCGATCCACTGGTCGGAGGTCTGCGCCCAGTCACCCCACCAGACGCCGTACGGAGCGACCTCCTCCTTTGCGGCGCCCTCGAGTTCCGCCGTCGGCTTGCCCGCGTCGTTGTACGACGGCACGAAGGCGATGTTGCGGTACCAGCCGCCCTTCTTGCCGGCGTGCACACAGTGGCCGGCCGTCCACACCATGTTGGACTTGCCCGGGTTGGCGGGGTCCTGCACCACGGTGGCGGAGCACACCATGGTGCCCTCCGGTGAGTCGAAGAACACCTTGCCGGCCGTGGGGGCGTTGGCGTGGTAGGAAGGCGGCACGGCCTGCGCCTGCACCGGCTCCGGCTTCGGGTCGGTCACCCCCTGGTCACCGGAGATGTCGCTCTCGTCGACTTCCTGCTCCAGCTCCTCCGCGTCCCGCATGCGGTCCGGGTCCCACAGGTCCTCGATGATCGGGTTGATGTAGTCGTTGGCCTCACGCAGCCAGTCGTCCCTGTCCCAGTTCTTCCACTCGCCGTTCCGCCACTTGTCGACATCGATCCCGTGCTCCTTGAGCCGGTCCTTGATGTCGTCCGGGATCGTGATCTTGCCGTCTCCGGCCGCGGCGGTCGCGGAGGCGTCGCCGCCCGCGGTGTCCTCGCTCGAACCGCAGGCGGTCGCCGTGAGCGCGAGCACCGAGGCGAGCGCGACGGCGGTCAGCACGGGGGAGGTTCCGCGGCGCGCCCTCCCGCTTCGGCGAGTGGTGGACGACGGTATGGATCGCATGATCTGACTCCCCCTGCTGTGGACGAACGTGGTGCTTCGGCCGTGCTCGCGTCCTGAACTCGAGCGGAGTCCGGAGCGAACGCACGATCACCGGGAACGGCACCACACACTATGCGCTCGCCGTGGGGGACGACCGACGGAACGGCAACGGTTTCGCTACGAGCGTTCCGACCTGGTCGGTCTCCGGGACCCACCACGGTGACGCCTTACCGGACACGGCCTGTCGACCCCTCGTGCTATGAGCAACGGCCGCCGGATTCACCGGAGTTCGCGGTGGGACGACTCCGCCCGGCCCGGCGCCGGCACCTCCCCGGGCGGTCACGGAGGGCATGATTGTCGGTGCCGGGCCGTAGGGTGGTCGCGCTATGACGAAGCCCTCACTCCCTGAACTCCTGCACGCCGCCGTCACCGCCGTCGGCGGCACGGAGCGCCCCGGCCAGGTGACCATGGCCGAAGCCGTCGCCGAAGCGATCGACGACGCCTCTCATCTGCTGGTCCAGGCCGGCACCGGCACCGGAAAGTCGCTCGGCTATCTGGTGCCCGCGCTCGCCCAGGGGGAGAGAGTCGTCGTGGCGACGGCGACGCTGGCCCTGCAGCGCCAGCTCGTGGAGCGCGACCTTCCGCGCGCGGTGGAGGCGTTGCATCCGCTGCTGCGCCGCCGCCCGGAGTTCGCGATGCTCAAGGGCCGGTCCAACTACCTGTGTCTGCACCGTCTGCACGAAGGCGTACCGCAGGACGAGGAGGAGGGCCTCTTCGACCAGTTCGAGGCGGCCGCCCCCACCAGCAAGCTGGGCCAGGACCTGCTGCGCCTGCGTGACTGGGCGGACGAGACGGAGACCGGCGACCGGGACAACCTCACGCCGGGCGTCTCCGACCGGGCCTGGTCCCAGGTGTCGGTGTCGTCCCGGGAGTGCCTGGGCGCCACGAAGTGCGCCTACGGCGCGGAGTGCTTCGCGGAGATGGCTCGTGAGCGGGCCAAACTGGCCGAGGTCGTCGTCACCAACCACGCGCTCCTCGCGATCGACGCGATCGAGGGCGCTCCGGTGCTTCCGCAGCACGAGGTGCTGATCGTCGACGAGGCCCATGAGCTGGTCTCCCGGGTCACCGGGGTCGCCACGGGAGAACTCACCCCCGGCCAGGTCAACCGGGCGGTGCGCCGTGCCGCGAAACTCGCCGATGAGAAGGCCGCCGACCAGCTGCAGACCGCGGCCGAAGGCTTTGAACGAGTGATGGAACTGGCTCTCCCGGGTCGCCTGGAGGAGATCCCGGAGGACCTCGGATACGCGCTCATGGCGCTGCGCGACGCGTGCCGGACCGTCATCTCCGCCATCGGGAACACCCGCGACAAGTCCGTCCAGGACGAGGACGCGGTCCGCAAACAGGCACTGGCCTCGGTGGAGAGCGTGCACGACGTGGCGGAGAGGATCAGCAACGGCTCCGAATGGGACGTCGTCTGGTACGAGCGCCATGAGCCCCGTGGCGGAGCCGCATATCGACACAGCGGCGCCTCTTTGCGCGTCGCCCCCATGTCCGTCTCCGGTCTGCTGCGTGAAAAGCTCTTCACCGACCGCTCCGTCGTCCTGACGTCCGCGACCCTGAAACTGGGCGGCGACTTCAACGGCGTGGGAGCCTCCCTGGGACTCGGCCCCGAGGGCGCCGAAGGAGACGACCTGCCGCGGTGGAAGGGCGTCGACGTCGGCTCTCCGTTCGACTACCCCAGGCAGGGCATCCTCTACGTCGCGAAGCACCTGGCGCGCCCGGCCCGTGACGGTGACCGCGCGGACATGCTCGACGAACTCACCGAGCTGATCCAGGCGGCGGGCGGCCGCACGCTGGGCCTGTTCTCCTCGATGCGGGCGGCCCAGCTCGCCGCGGAGGAACTGCGCTCCCGGATCCCGGAGTTCCCGATTCTCCTTCAGGGCGAGGAGACGCTCGGCGAACTGATCAAGAACTTCGCGGCCGGCCCGAAGACCTGCCTGTTCGGCACGTTGTCGCTCTGGCAGGGCGTCGACGTCCCCGGCCCCAGTTGCCAACTGGTCGTCATGGACAAGATCCCGTTCCCGCGCCCGGACGACCCGTTGATGAGCGCCCGCCAGAAGGCCGTGGAGGAGGCGGGCGGCAATGGCTTCATGGCGGTCGCCGCCACCCACGCGGCGCTGCTCATGGCGCAGGGTGCCGGCCGTCTCGTTCGGGCCACGGGCGACCGCGGTGTGGTCGCCGTACTGGATCAGCGGCTGGCGACGGCCCGCTACGGAAGTTATCTGAAGGCCTCGCTGCCCGACTTCTGGTTCACCACGGACCGGAATCAGGTCAGGAAGTCCCTGGCCGCGATCGACGCGGCGGCGAAGCGGGCCGAGACCGAGACGGAAGCGCCGGTGGAGACGGAGTGACAGCGGGGCGGCCTGTCACGGATCACGGCCACACGGCCGGACAGCACAGGGCCCCGGAACCGGCGCAGGGGTCCCGGGGCCCGGTCGGAGGGCGGGGCCGGACCGGCCCCGCACCGAACTCAGACGCGGCGCAGAACGGCCACCACCTTGCCCAGGATGGTCGCGTCGTCGCCCGGGATCGGCTCGTAGGCCGCGTTGTGCGGGAGGAGCCAGACGTGGCCGTCCTCGCGCTTGAAGCGCTTGACGGTGGCCTCGCCGTCGAGCATCGCCGCCACGATGTCACCGTTCTCGGCGACGGGCTGGCGTCGGACCGTGACCCAGTCGCCGTCACAGATCGCGGCCTCGACCATGGAGTCGCCGATCACCTTCAGGACGAACAGCTCGCCGTCACCGACGAGTTGCCGGGGGAGGGGGAAGACATCCTCGACCGACTCCTCGGCGAGGATGGGGCCACCGGCGGCGATACGGCCCACCAGGGGTACGTACGACGCGGCCGGCTTGCCCGCGGTGTCCGTGGGCTGCACGGAGGCGGCCTGGTCGGAGCCGCGCACCTCGTAGGCGCGGGGGCGGTGCGGGTCGCGTCGCAGGAATCCCTTGCGCTCCAGAGCCATCAGCTGGTGCGCCACGGATGACGTGCTGGAGAGACCGACCGCCTGGCCGATCTCGCGCATCGACGGCGGGTAGCCGCGGCGCTGCACCGAGTCCCTGATGACTTCGATCACCCGGCGCTGGCGGTCGGTGAGTCCGGAGCTGTCCGCCCGGATGCCAGGAGGTCGGCCCGGCAAGGAGCGCTTGGGCCCTTCAGGATGCGTGGCTTCGCTCATCGCATGCACCGGCTCGAGCCGGCCCTGGGCAGCGATGCTGGCGCTGTCGGCGGTGGTGGTCACGTCGGCCCCTCTCGATGGTCTCCCTGCAGGACAACGGTAGTAGCTTTCGAAAGGTTGCGCCAAACACACGTTCGAGTGAAAAATCGCGAATTACGTTATGCGATCGCGTGCTGAGGTGTATTGGCGGCGGCGCTTTCGTCGGGCAGGCGCGCCCATGTGTTGTGCTTCCCGGTTGCGCTTCTCGCCGCCGAGGTGAGGGTCTCCCGGGCGTCGGGCCAGTCTGCCACCGGGTGTCTCGCGGCACGGGCGTGGCCCCGGCTCTCATCGGGAGCCGCACGCGCTCTCCTTTCTGGGTGCACGACATCTCCCCGTGTGCCGCGGCGGCACATGACTGCCGGCCTCAGCGATGGGGAAGGCGTCCCGCGCGGGGGCCCGCCGAAGGTCCCGTGCGGGACGCTGTGAGGTGTCCGTACGGGGCCGTCATGAGGCCGCGCGGAGGCCGTGCGGGCGCCTGCGAGAGGGTTCCGGTCGGGCGTCGACTGCCCGGATTCGAGTGACACGCGTACTGGAGTGCATGTATGAGTCAATCCCCACATCTAGTGGTTGGATTGCACTCGCTACCCAGAAGTTGTGGTCCCCGGGTCTTGAGGCCCTCGGAGATCGCTTATGCTGGAGCAGCTTCGTGGGGCCGAACAGGCCTCGTGGGGCCATGGAGTCTGCTGTGAGGGAGGGTTGGGATTTCATGCACTGCCCCTTCTGCAGGCACTCCGACAGCCGGGTCGTCGACAGTCGCACGACCGACGACGGCACGTCGATCCGCAGGCGCCGCCAGTGCCCTGACTGCTCCCGTCGTTTCACGACCGTGGAGACGTGCTCGCTCATGGTGGTCAAGCGGTCCGGGGTCACCGAGCCGTTCAGCCGCACCAAGGTCATCAACGGTGTGCGCAAGGCATGCCAGGGGCGTCCCGTCACCGAGGACGCGCTCGCGCAGCTCGGCCAGCGGGTCGAAGAGGCGGTGCGGGCCACCGGGAGCGCCGAGCTGACCACCCATGACGTGGGGCTGGCCATACTCGGTCCGCTGCAGGAACTCGACCTCGTCGCCTATCTGCGGTTCGCGTCCGTCTACCGGGCGTTCGAGTCGCTGGAGGACTTCGAGGCCGCGATCGCGGAACTCAGGCAGGTGGAGCGCTCCGGCGCGGACGACGGAGACCGCGAAGGGGCTGTCGTGGGGAGCCAGGAGGACGGCGGCGGGCCCGGAGGGACCGCCCAGGTCCCGGAACCCGCTCAGGCCGCCGACTGACCGGCGGTCCCGCCCGGCCGACGGCCGGGTGCGGCCGGACGGCGGCGACGAGAAGATCTGTTGCGGGTGATGCCAGTGGGGCGCCCGCAGCATTGGACAAACACCGTGCCACGGGAACATCGGGGCACTTCAGGGCGTTTTTGCCCGTACAGGGAGGCGGCATGACAGAGACGGCGAGCGGTCCGACACGGAGTTCCCGGGCCAAGAACACCAAGGCCGGCAAGGGACTGCGTATCGAGCGCATCCACACCACCCCCGGGGTCCACCCTTACGACGAGGTGGTCTGGGAGCGCCGTGACGTCGTCATGACCAACTGGCGCGACGGCTCGGTCAACTTCGAGCAGCGCGGCGTCGAGTTCCCCGAATTCTGGTCGGTGAACGCGGTCAACATCGTCACCAGCAAGTACTTCCGCGGTGCCGTGGGCACCCCGCAGCGCGAGACCAGCCTCAAGCAGCTGATCGACCGCATCGTGAAGACGTACCGGAAGGCGGGCGAGGACCACAAGTACTTCGCGTCGCCCGCCGACGCCGAGATCTTCGAGCACGAGCTGGCCTACGCCCTTCTGCACCAGATCTTCAGCTTCAACAGCCCTGTCTGGTTCAACGTCGGCACCAAGCAGCCCCAGCAGGTCTCCGCCTGCTTCATCCTGTCCGTCGACGACTCCATGGAGTCGATCCTCGACTGGTACAAGGAAGAGGGCATGATCTTCAAGGGCGGTTCCGGCGCCGGCCTGAACCTCTCCCGCATCCGCTCCTCCAAGGAGTTGCTGTCCTCCGGCGGCAACGCCTCGGGTCCGGTCTCCTTCATGCGCGGCGCCGACGCGTCCGCCGGCACCATCAAGTCCGGCGGTGCCACCCGCCGGGCCGCCAAGATGGTCGTTCTCGACGTGGACCACCCCGACATCGAGGGGTTCATCGAGACGAAGGTCAAGGAAGAGGAGAAGATCCGCGTCCTGCGCGACGCGGGTTTCGACATGGACCTGGGCGGCGACGACATCGCCTCCGTCCAGTACCAGAACGCCAACAACTCGGTCCGCGTGAACGACGAGTTCATGAACGCGGTCCAGCAGGGCGGCCAGTTCGGTCTCCGGGCCAGGATGACCGGTGAGGTCATCGAGGAGGTCGACGCCAAGGCGCTCTTCCGCAAGATCGCCGAGGCTGCCTGGGCCTGCGCCGACCCGGGCATCCAGTACGACGACACGATCAACAACTGGCACACCTGCCCCGAGTCCGGCCGGATCACCGCGTCGAACCCGTGCAGCGAGTACATGCACCTGGACAACACGTCCTGCAACCTGGCCTCGCTGAACCTGATGAAGTTCCTCAAGGACGACGGCAAGGGCACCCAGTCCTTCGAGACCGAGCGCTTCCAGAAGGTCGTCGAGCTGGTCATCACCGCGATGGACATCTCGATCTGCTTCGCGGACTTCCCGACCCAGAAGATCGGCGAGAACACGCGCGCGTTCCGCCAGCTCGGCATCGGCTACGCCAACCTCGGCGCCCTGCTGATGGCCACCGGTCACGCCTACGACTCGGACGGCGGCCGTGCCCTCGCGGGTGCGATCACCTCGCTGATGACCGGCACGGCCTACCGGCGTTCCGCGGAACTGGCCGCGGTGGTCGGCCCGTACGATGGCTACGCCCGTAACGCCGACGCCCACAAGCGCGTCATGAAGCAGCACTTCGACGCCAACGGCACGGCCGTGCGCATGGACGACCTGGACAGCCCGGTGTGGGCCGCCGCCACCGAGGCATGGCAGGACGTGGTGCGCCTCGGTGACAAGAACGGCTTCCGCAACTCCCAGGCGTCCGTGCTCGCCCCGACCGGCACCATCGGTCTGGCGATGTCCTGCGACACCACCGGTGTCGAACCCGACCTCGCCCTGGTCAAGTTCAAGAAGCTCGTCGGCGGCGGTTCGATGCAGATCGTCAACGGCACCGTCCCGCAGGCCCTGCGCCGCCTGGGCTACCAGGAGGAGCAGATCGAGGCGATCGTCGCCCACATCGCCGACCACGGCAATGTGATCGACGCCCCGGGTCTCAAGCACGAGCACTACGAGGTGTTCGACTGCGCCATGGGCGAGCGGGCCATCTCCCCCATGGGCCACGTCCGGATGATGGCCGCGATCCAGCCCTGGATCTCCGGTGCGATCTCCAAGACGGTCAACATGCCGGAGACGGCGACCGTCGAAGAGGTCGAGGAGATCTACTTCGAGGCCTGGAAGCTGGGCGTCAAGGCGCTCGCCATCTACCGCGACAACTGCAAGGTGGGTCAGCCGCTCTCCGCCAAGAAGAAGGACGAGAAGGCGGAGGTCACCGAGAAGGCCGAGGAGACGATCCGTGCCGCGGTCGAGAAGGTGGTCGAGTACCGCCCGGTCCGCAAGCGTCTCCCGAAGGGGCGTCCCGGCATCACCACCTCCTTCACCGTCGGTGGCGCCGAGGGCTACATGACGGCCAATTCCTACCCGGACGACGGACTCGGCGAGGTGTTCCTGAAGATGTCCAAGCAGGGCTCGACCCTCGCGGGCATGATGGACGCCTTCTCCATCGCGGTCTCCGTCGGCCTCCAGTACGGCGTCCCGCTGGAGACGTACGTCTCGAAGTTCACCAACATGCGCTTCGAGCCGGCCGGTATGACGGACGATCCGGACGTGCGGATGGCGCAGTCCATCGTCGACTACATCTTCCGCCGACTGGCGCTGGACTTCCTGCCCTTCGAGACGCGCTCCGCGCTCGGCATCCACTCCGCCGAGGAGCGTCAGCGCCACCTCGAGACCGGCTCCTACGAGCAGTCCCTCGACGAGGCCGAGCTCGACGTCGAGGGCCTGGCCCAGTCCGCGCCGCGGACCCAGGAGCTGAAGGCGGTCGCCGCGCCGAAGGCCGAGGCCGAGGCGGTCAAGCCCGCCCCGCAGCAGGCGCACACCAGCGCCGAGCTGGTCGAGATGCAGCTGGGCATCCAGGCCGACGCTCCGCTCTGCTTCTCCTGCGGCACGAAGATGCAGCGGGCCGGCTCCTGCTACATCTGCGAGGGCTGCGGCTCGACCAGCGGGTGCAGCTGAGACAGGGTCTGACACCGCCGGCACCGGTGCGTCCGTCCGGTGACCGAGTGGTGGAGAGTGCGGGAGTGGGGCACCAGCCCATGGGCTGGTGCCCCACTCCTCTGTCTCTTCTCCCGATGCTTCCCGAGCCGCTGGGCGGCCGAGCCGCTGAGGGTTCGGGTCATGCCCTGCGGGCCGCTCCCATCGCACGGGTGAACGTCACCGGGTCGTCCAGGAAGCCCTCGACGCCGGGGTGGAAGTCCCATGCGCCGGTGTCGTCCCGGGTGAACTCGGCGACGATGGCCGCCGTGGCTCCCGGGACACCGCCGAAGTCGTCCTCGGCCAGGACGGTGTACCCCTGACGGACGCGCAGACCGGGGTGAGCCACGCCGGAGAAGGTCCGCCGCGTCTGATGCTGCTGAATGACGACGCCGACCACCACGCGCGCGTACCGCGCGTCGAGCCGGTTCAGCTCCAGCGTCATGACCTCGTCGAAGCCGAAGCCCAAGCCGTCCCTGCTGTCCCGGTTCAGCGTGATGGTGCCGTCGGGGGAGCGGCTGTCGAAGTGCACCACATAGGAGGGATCGCCGTGTGGATCGCTTGCCGGGTAGGGCGCGGCGACGAGATCGAGATCGGTGGACGGTTGTCCCGCGGGACTCGGGTCCCACCTCAGCGCGATCTCGACCTTGCCGATGCCCTTGTTGACACCGTTCACCCATTTCCCCTTCCCTGCGCGACCATCCTGCCCTTTCAGCCCAACTGCCGGGCAACTCCGGCAGGTTGTCCATCCTGTCATGTTCGGCCGGGTAAGTGCGGTGAAGCAGTCCGGACGAGGGTGACCGACGCCACGCTCCGCGGCCTTACGATGGCGCGGTGCTGGTCAAGTGGATTCGCTGCACCGTGGTGGACCGCCGGGGGTTCGAACGGGGACAGCGGAAGTGGGCGGGGCTTCTGGGGGAGCCGGGATTTCGTGGACAGGGCGGAGGATGGAGCCGGGCACGACAGGATGTGGCGCACATCTTCTCCTTCTGGGAGAGCCGCGCCTTCTACGACTCGTTCATGGCGCGTTCCCATGATCGGCTCGCCTCGGCCCAGGCGGGCACCTTCAAGGACGCCCAGGTCCGGCTCTTCGACCACCGCTTCGACGTGAAGACGGGCTTCGAACCGCGTTTCACGGACGTGGACCTGCTGCGAGTGGCGCTGTGCCGGGTCCACGAGGAGCGGGCGGAGCACTTCGTGCTGATGCACGAGAAGGTCTGGAACCCGGCGATGGCGGGCTCGCCCGGCATGGTGCGAGGTCTGTTCGGTGAGGCACCCGGCAACGAGTTCCTGGTGCTGTCGATGTGGTGGTCTGCGGCCGAGCACGGCAAGTACCGCACCGAGCGCGTGGAACGTCTCGCCCTGAGGGCTCAGACGGAGGCCGACATAGCGGCCCTGACGGGGGACGTCGTCGACATGGAGCCGGTCTGGACGGTCTGACGACCACGCGCACCGAGAGCGTCGCCCTGTATGTGACGTGTGTGAGTCATGTGGCTTGTGTGCCCCGTGGGGTGCGGATCGTGGCGCTGTCCGTGGTGCAGGAAATGTGTGACCTGTGCCGTACGGGGTGCGTACGGGTGCTCGGCCGGTCGCCACCCGTTCTAGGGTTTCGGCATGGCACGACCACGGCGCATCGTCCTTGTCCGGCACGGTGAATCAACGGGCAATGTTGACGACTCCGTTTATGAACGCGAACCCGATCACGCGCTGGCCCTGACCGAGCGGGGCCGGCGGCAGGCGGAGGAGACGGGTAAGCGGTTGCGCGACCTGTTCGGCCACGAGCGCGTCAGCGTGTACGTGTCCCCCTACCGCCGTACGCACCAGACGCTGAGCGCCTTCGGTCTCGACCCGGGGCTCATACGTGTGCGTGAGGAGCCGAGACTGCGCGAGCAGGACTGGGGAAACTGGCAGGACCAGAAGGACGTGTGCCTCCAGAAGGAACGCCGGGACGCTTACGGCCACTTCTTCTACCGCTTCGCCCAGGGAGAGTCCGGCGCCGACGTCTACGACCGGGTCGACGGCTTCCTGGAGAGCCTCTTCCGCAGTTTCGACGCCCCCGACCATCCGCCGAACGTCCTCATCGTGACGCACGGTCTGGCCATGCGGCTGTTCTGCATGCGGTGGTTCCACTGGACCGTGGCGGAGTTCGAGTCCCTGTCGAATCCGGGGAACGCCGAGACGCGGATGCTCGTTCTGGGCGAGGACGGCAAGTACACGCTCGACCGGCCTTTCGAACGCTGGCGAGAGCCGGAGCCGTATGGGATCACCGGATAGAGTGGCAGGGCGATGACCGCTGACTTCTCCTTTGCCGGGCGCCTGGACCGCGCCCTGGCCAGCCTGCGCGGACTGTCGGTGGGGGACGCGCTGGGCTCGCAGTTCTTCGTTCCGGGGAACTACCCGCTGCTCATGCGCCGTGAACTGCCCCCAGACCGCTGGCAGTGGACGGACGACACGGAGATGGCCTGCTCGGTCGTCGCCGTCCTGGCCGCTCACCAGCGGATCGACCAGGAGGCCCTCGCGCAGTCCTTCGCCGGGCACCACGACTTCGACCGAGGCTACGGACCCGCGGTCGGCAGGCTGCTGCGGCTGGTCCGTGAGGGCGGCGACTGGCGAGAGCTCGCCGCCGGGCTCTTCAACGGTCAGGGTTCCTGGGGCAACGGGGCGGCGATGCGCATCGCACCGCTGGGTGCCTGGTACGCGGACGATCCGGAGCAGGCCGCCCACCAGGCCGAGATCTCGGCCTACCCCACCCACCAGCATCGTGAGGCCGTGGTCGGTGCGATGGCCGTCGCCGCGGCAGCCGCGCTCGCCGCCGCCCCCGGGGGGACGCCGGCTCCGGAAGCCCTCCTCGACGGGGTCGTCGCCCTGGTGCCCAAGAGGAGCGCGGTCGGTGCGGGGCTGCGCCGGGCCCGGGACATGCTCGACTTCGGTGATGTGGCCACCGTCGCCGCCGTACTCGGCTGCGGACGGCGTACGACGGCCCACGACACCGTGCCCTTCGCGCTGTGGTCGGCCGCGCGGTCCCTGGGCGACTACGAGCAGGCGTTCTGGACGACGGCCCAGGCGGGCGGAGACGTGGACACGACGTGCGCCATCGTGGGCGGGGTGGTCGCGGCGGGGGAGGCCGGGATGCCGCCTTCCGGGTGGATCGAGCGGGTCGAGGCGCTGCCGAGCTGGATGCCGGTGTCGCTCTAGCCGCCCGTCCGGAGCCGCCGGTCCGTCCGGAGCGGTCCGGAGCCGCCCGTCCGGGCCGGCACGGCCTGACCCTGGAGGACATCGTCGCGGATGCCCTGCACTCGGTGATGCGCGAATGCGATTCCACGCGGGCCGAGGGGTTCCGTGCCGTGTTTTCCGGAGGGGTGTGGAGCCGGTCATCACGATGCTCCAGGAGGTGATCGAGCCCGGGACCGAGCGCGAGGAAGTGCGTCCGGACGCGGCGAACGGCTATGTCTTCGACGTCATCCCGGCGATGACGATGTGCCGCTCCACCATGTGCGGAAGTGAACGGCCGGACATGGGTGGGGAAGAAATGACCGGCCGGCTGATGGTTTTGCTGCTGCGGCCGAGCGGCTCCTGAGCCGGGTCGTCGTGGACCGTGACATCGTTCGGGGAACCTGGGTGTCGCGGGCCGTTCCGGGCGGCGTACGCTAAGGGCGCCATGCCGTACGAACCACCAACTCACACCGTCGAGCGCTCTCTCCGCGCCACGACCGGGGCGAAGATCGTCGCAGGTGTCGACGAGGTGGGGCGCGGCGCCTGGGCCGGTCCCGTCACCGTCTGCGCGGCGATCACCGGACTGCGTCGGCCCCCTGAAGGTCTCACCGACTCCAAGCTCCTCACCGTCAAGCGGCGCGCCGAACTCGACCGGACGCTGAGGAGTTGGGTGACGTCGTACGCCCTGGGGCACGCGTCCCACGAGGAGATCGATCAGCTGGGGATGACGGCCGCGCTGCGGCTGGCGGCGGTACGCGCGCTCGAGGCGCTGCCGGTCCGGCCCGACGCGGTGATACTCGACGGCAAGCACGACTATCTCGGGGCGCCCTGGCGGGTCCGAACCGTGATCAAGGGTGATCAGTCGTGCGTGGCGGTCGCGGCGGCCTCGGTGATTGCCAAGGTGCACCGCGACAAAGTGATGGCCGAACTGGGTGCCGACCATGCAGACTTCGGTTTTGCGGACAACGCCGGGTATCCGTCACCCGTGCACAGGGCCGCGCTGGAGGTCCGGGGACCCACCCCCTACCACCGGTTGTCGTGGGCGTATCTTGATGCGCTGCCCCAGTGGCGGCATCTCAAGAAGGTCCGCAACTGGGCGGACGGAAGCGTTCCGGAGGTCGAGGGCCAGCTCGGCTTCGACTTCTGACGGTTCCGTTCGCACTCATGTGCCACCCGGCGGCGCGAGCCGTACCAATGTTTGATAAAAATCAGCCCATGCCTCTCATTCCCGAGGAGCCTCAGATTCACGAGAGTGCCCAGGGTCCCCGCGCCACTCCGGCCAGCAGCCGTACCGCGCCGACCCCCCGCCCCGTACCCGGTCCCCGCCCTGTGGCTCCGCCGCGTCCCGGTCGTCCCGGCCCGGCCCGGCCGGCGCCCCCGGCGCAGCGCACGCCGCGCGATGCCACTGCGGCGGCCAAACCCGTCCCGCCGAAGCCGGCCGCCGCTGCCGCGGACGGCACCCAGATCCAGCTCGTTCCGGCCCCGGTCCAGGGGGCGCTCGACGCCGCCGAGGAAGCCGTGGACCTGCTGCTGGACTCGGGCCGTGCCCCGGGCGACGTGCTGGTGATCACCACCGGCGAGCCGCACCCGTGGGCCACCCACGAGCTGTCCTTCGGTGAAGCGTCCTACTGGGCTCTGCACGACGCCGGTGACGACGTCTTCCACACGGACGTCGCCGGTGCGGAGCGTGCCGGGGCGCGGCCCGTCGTCGTGGTCGCCGTCAACGGCGGTCCCGAGTCGGTGACCGCGTCGGCCCTGTCCGTCGCCCACGCCAAGGCCACCGCTCTGCTGATCGTCTGCGGTGACCCGAAGCGGATCAACTCGGTGATGAGCGCGGGCGTCTGAGCCGACTCCCTGGCGCCCGTCAGTACGGGCGCCAGGTCCCGGTTCTAGGGGCGCCGTGGGCCCTCAGCGTGCCGCCGCGCGGCGCAGGACCTCGGACGCGACACCGCCGGTGCGCGGTATCCGCGGCGGTGCCTCGGCCGTGGCGAACGGCTCCGGCGCCGAGTCGGCGCTGGGCCGGCGCCCCCCGCGACCCTCGCCGAGCACCTGCCAGCCGTCACGGGTCAGCGTGATGTACGCCCCGCAGCGCAGCCCGTGCAGCGTGCAGGCGTCCCGCAGCCCCCACATCCACGCGCCGTCCTCCTCCGTCCAACGCGCGTCGCCGTCACGGCAGTAGAGCAGCACGGCGGTACGCACCGGGGTGCGGCGCCGCAGATCGTGCGGGATGATCCGGCGCAACTGGGACAGCAGCGCGTTACGGAACATCCAGCCGTCCGCCGGGGCGGGACTGCGGGTGAACGAAGCGCTCGCCCGCAGTCGCTCGTCCGGGTCGAGCACGGCGACGACCGCGGTCGTCGGCCCGGGACGATGCCGGGCGTGCAGACCGCTGACGACCTCACGCGGGTTGCGCAGCAGCGGAATTCCCGCGGCAGCCCACTCCGCGGGTTCGAGCACACGAGTGGCGGACGTCGACAGTGATGCGGCCGAGGACGAAGCGAATCCGAAGGTCACGGTCCTCCCTTCGGCTACGCCCGGACTGCGGGCGGGGGCGGATTTCGGGGAGCGCGCACGCAACAGAGCCCAACCTGATCGGCGGAAGAACCGTGCGGGTGCGGACCTCAATTCTTCCCGTCGAACCTGGATGCGGCAACGAGCAATCACGCGGGGAGACTGGTATCTCATGATCAGCGGCTTATATCCCTGACGGGTGTACCGGGCGCGGTCCCTGCGGAGCGTCAGCCCTGTACGGCCAGTACCAGGGGCAGCACCCCCTCGGCGCCGGCCCGCCGGAGCAGGCGTGCCGTGACCGCGAGGGTCCAGCCCGTCTCCGTGTAGTCGTCCACCAGAAGCACCGGCCCCCGGGCCTCGGCGAGGGCCGCGGCGAGAGAGGAAGGGACGGCCAGCGCCCCGTCGAGGGCCTTCAAACGCTGCGCGCTGTTGCTCCGGGACGCCGGCCGGGCCTCGTCCGTGTACTGCACGGAACCCAGCAGGGGCAGGCGTCCGACCTCCGCGATGCGCGCTCCCAGCGACTGGATCAGGGCGGGACGGGTGCGGGAGGGGAGGGTGACCACACCGACCGGCCGGGGCTGGGCGTTTGGCGCTCCCGACGCCCAGCCGCCGGGCCCCTTGGCCCAGTCGGCCAGCACATCCACCACGGCCTTCGCCACGTCGTCGGGCACGGGCCCGTCCGGGGTCTGGGGCACGAACAGCGGACGCAGCCGGTTGCCCCAACCGATGTCCGACAGGCGCCCCAACGCCCGGCCCTGAGCGGTCTGTTCCCCGGCCGGGATGCGCCCCTTGAGGTCCATGCCGATCGCCGGAAGCCCGGTGGGCCACATGCGCCGCGGTTCCACCTCCACCCCCGCCCGGCCGAGATCCACGCGGGCCGCCTCGAGCGACGTGGGAGAGGCCTCGGGGATGTAGCGTGCGCCCGCGCAGTTGTCGCAGCGGCCACAGGGTTTCGCGCCGGCGTCGTCCAACTGGCGCTGGAGGAACTCCATCCGGCAGTCCGCGGTCGTCACGTACTCGCGCATCGCCTGCTGTTCGGCCCCCCGCTGGCGGGCCACCCACGCGTACCGCTCGGCGTCGTACGTCCATGGCTGACCGGTCGCGATCCAGCCCCCCTTGACCCGTCGCACCGCCCCGTCCACGTCGAGGACCTTGAGCATGGTCTCCAGCCGGGAGCGGCGCAGCTCGACCAGGGGTTCGAGGGCGGGCAACGACATGGGCCGGTCCGCACGGGCGAGGACGTCGAGTGTGCGGCGCACCAGTTCCTCCGGGGGGAAGGCGAGGGACGCGAAGTACGTCCAGATCGCCTCGTCCTCCTTGCCCGGGAGGAGCAGGACTTCGGCATGGCGCACACCACGGCCGGCGCGGCCGACCTGCTGGTAGTAGGAGATGGGAGAGGACGGCGAGCCGAGGTGGACCACGAATCCCAGGTCCGGCTTGTCGAAGCCCATGCCGAGGGCGGAGGTGGCGACCAGGGCCTTCACCTTGTTGGCGAGCAGGTCCTCCTCCGCCTGTTGCCGTTCCGCGTTCTCCGTCTTGCCGGTGTACGAGGCGACGGTGTGGCCGCGCTGCCGCAGGAAGGCGGTCACCTCCTCGGCGGCTGCCACGGTGAGGGTGTAGACGATCCCGGAGCCCGGCAGCTCGTCGAGGTGATCGGCGAGCCAGGCCATCCGGTGCGCGGCGTCCGGCAGGCGCAGCACACTCAGGCTCAGGCTCTCCCGGTCCAGCGGACCCCGCAGCACCAGGGCGTCCGAGGTGCCTCCCGTGCCGAGTTGCTCCGCGACGTCGGCGGTCACCCGGGCGTTGGCGGTGGCGGTGGTGGCCAGGACGGGAACGCCGGGTGGGAGATCGGTGAGCATGGTGCGCAGCCGGCGGTAGTCGGGGCGGAAGTCGTGGCCCCAGTCGGAGATGCAGTGCGCCTCGTCCACCACGAGGAGTCCGGTCGCGGCGGAGAGTTTGGGCAGCACGTGATCACGGAAGTCGGGATTGTTCAGCCGCTCCGGACTCACCAGCAGGACATCGACCGCGCCCGCGGCGATCTCGGTCTGGATGGTGTCCCATTCCTCGCTGTTGGAGGAGTTGATGGTGCGGGCGTGGATACCGGCTCTGGCCGCGGCCTCGACCTGGTTGCGCATCAGCGCCAGGAGGGGGGAGACGATCACTGTGGGGCCGCTGCCCCGGGCCCGCAGCAGAGATGTGGCCACGAAGTAGACCGCGGACTTGCCCCAGCCCGTGCGCTGGACGACCAGGGCCCGGCGCTTGTCGGCGACCAGCGCCTCGATCGCTCGCCACTGGTCCTCGCGCAGCCGGGCATCTCCCGAGGCATCCCCGACGAGCCGGGCGAGGACGGCGTCCGCCGCCGTCCGGAGATCCGCGTTGTTCGTGTGCTCCATGAGTCCCATACAACAGGACGGCAAGGACAGCCGGGCGGCGGTGTGGGGCGGTGAGAGGGTGGATCTTGTGTGGTAATCGGGTCGCAGTGGAAGCGGAAACGCAGGTCAGGCGGGTGTGTGACGTGTCCCCGACGGGAGTTGTCCACAGGGCGAGCAGAGTTTCCCGATCCGCGAAATCTTCTTCTCATGACGAACCGCAGCGAAACGAACGGATCCCCCGAAAACGACGACATCGCCGGGCGGAAGCGGGACGCGCGCGCCGGCCTTCCGGGCCCCGAGGACGTCGTCCATCCCGCCGAGCTACCACCGCAGAGGAAGCACGACGGCGAGCACACACACGCACGGCGTACAAAGGACATCGCCTGCACTGCCTACGGCAACCATGGGGACGCGCAGCAGGTCACGCTGCGCACCCCCGCCGAACTCGCCGACGCACTGCCCTACCTCCTCGGCTACCGGCCCGAGGACAGCATCGTCCTGGTCGCCCTGTACGACAAGGACGGACGGAGCCGGTTCGGCGGTCGTGCCAGGCTCGGCATCCCCACGCACAAGGACGACTGGCCCGCGGCCGCCCGGCAACTGGCCCAGGGGCTGGTGACGGGCAGCGAGCGCCGAGGAGCCAAGCCCGAGCAGATGGTTGTCTTCCTCTGCCAGGAACCGGGCAGCCGCGAACCCGGAGCGCAGGTCAAGGAGCGGTTGGGCCCGCTCGCTCACGCGCTGCGCGTGGAGTGCGGTGCCCTCGACGTTCCCGTGGTGGAGGCCCTGTGTCTGTCGGACGGCCGCTTCTGGTCGTACTGCTGTGACGACGAGGCATGCTGTCCGCCGGAGGGGACGCCGATGGGGTTGCCCGGCACCTCGGTGCTGGCCGCCGCCGCGACCTACGCCGGGCTTCAGGTCCGGGGCACGCTGCGGGAGCTGAGGGCGAGGTTCCTCCCGCGGGAGGACGCCGCCGCCCTCGAACAGGAAACCGCCCTGGACACCGCCAGCAAGGAGCTGATCCCCAGGATCCTCGATGCGGCGGGCCGATGCCAGGTCGCCGAAAGGACGCTGGAACTGGCCGAGCAGATCATGGGCCGGCTCGCCGGCGTCCCACCCGTGCCCGGCATGCTCCCGGCGGATCTGCGGGACGACGAACTGCTCCGGCACGACGAGGCGGCGACGCTGATCCTCGGTCTGCAGGACCGGACGACCCGGGACCGCGCGGCCGCGTGGATGGAGGGCGAGGAAGCAGGTCCCGCGCTCCGGCTGTGGCGGGCCCTGGCACGCCGCTGTGTCGGTTCGTACGGCGAACACGCCGCGGCGCCCCTGACGCTCGCCGGCTGGGTCGCGTGGTCCACCGGCGACGAACTGGAAGCCAGGGAGGCGCTTGCCATGGCCCTGGGCGCCGATCCCGACTACCTCTTCGCCCGCCTTCTGCACCAGGCCTGCAACGAGGGCCTCGACCCGGAATCGATCCGCCGATGCCTGCGAGCGGAACGCGAGAACCACGGGAAGACGGACCACGGTGGCCCGGCCGCCGCCCCTCCGGCCGCTCTCGTCACCGACCCGGCCGCCGGGACCGGCGCGGGGGAGGACACCGGGGCGCCGGGCGTACGGGAGCCGGATGCCGGGGAGGGGGCCACGCCTTCCGCGGAGGCGGCATCCGTACGGCACGAGATGTCCCCGTACCGCCGACGGCGCACGCATGTCTCCGGTACCGGTGGCGGGTCCCCGAGCCGGCCGCGTTCGGACGGACGCCGGCCGAGCGCGCGGATTCCGTATCCCCGCGATCCCCGTACCGTGATCGGTGGCACGCGTCCGGGTGGGGCGCGCCCCGGGCACGAGGGGCCGGGCGCCACGCGTTCTCGTCGCACGGCCTCGCCGGAAGGTGCGCGGTCCCGGCCCCGGCCCCGGCCCCAGGGCCGGGGGAGTGCGGGAGCGGAGTGACCGAGCTCAGTGACTGAGTGGGGGAGGGCGATGCCGCCGGCGGACGGTGCGCCCTCCGAGTCCCCGCCGTCCGGGTGAGCGGGTGAGCGGGTGAGTTGGCGAGCCGACGAGCCGACGGGTCAGCGAAGAGAGTGTTTATCGTCAGGGAGACGACTATGATCGCCGCATGTCCTACGACCCGTCAGCCTTTCCGCCCTTCGCCGTCACCGTGGACCTGGTCGTGCTGACCGTGCGCCGCCATGCCCTGTGCGCGCTGGCGGTACGCAGGGGCGAACCGCCGTTTCAGGGGCGCTGGGCGCTGCCCGGCGGATTTGTGCGGGCCGACGAGGACCTGTCCCAGGCCGCGGCGCGTGAACTGGCGGAGGAGACCGGGCTGCGGGTGCACGACCCCGCTGCCCCCGCCCAGGCCGACGGCGCGCACCTGGAACAGCTCGCCACCTACGGCGATCCCAAGCGCGACCCCCGGATGCGTGTCGTCAGCGTCGCGCACCTCGCGCTCGCTCCCGACCTGCCCGCGCCCAGGGCGGGCGGTGACGCCAGCAACGCACGTTGGGCCCAGGTCGAGGAACTGCTGCAACAGGCGGGGTACGGCAGAGGCGACGAGCCGGTGGTGCCCCTCGCTTTCGACCACGCTCAGATCCTGGCGGACGGGGTGGAGCGCGCCCGTTCCAAGATCGAGTACTCGTCGCTGGCCACGGCCTTCTGCCCGCCCGAGTTCACCGTCGGTGAGCTGCGCCGCGTCTACGAGGCCGTGTGGGGGGTGGCGCTGGACCCGCGCAACTTCCACCGCAAGGTGACGGGAACGCCGGGCTTTCTGGTTCCGACGGGCGGCACGACCACCCGCCAGGGCGGTCGCCCCGCTCAGCTCTTCCGAGCAGGCGGAGCCACCCTGCTCAATCCGCCGATGCTGCGCCCCGAGGTGTGACACAGGAGGCACATCGCGCATCCCGCACGGCTGATTCCCCGTCCCCAGCAGGCCTGGTGATGCCCGAAAAACCCGATATGGCGCGCTATCTTGCTTCGGGTGATCCAGGCCTTCGGACTGACCAGCAACCCTCGCAAAGAGCTTCCGCCCGCCGTCGACGA
The DNA here is from genome assembly GCF_054061295.1 of Streptomyces sp. TE5632. Taxonomy (NCBI): domain Bacteria; kingdom Bacillati; phylum Actinomycetota; class Actinomycetes; order Kitasatosporales; family Streptomycetaceae; genus Streptomyces; species Streptomyces sp. TE5632. The sequence continues at coordinate 4,381,802 of NZ_JBSSEA010000003.1, forward strand.
CGTCTCCTTCGAGGCGCACGCAGGCCACGTCACCGCGCTGCTCGGAGCACCGGGCGCAGGCAAGACGACGGTGCTCAGACTCATGCTCGAACTCCAACCGGGCCGTGGGATCACCTATTTCAGAGGCCGTCCCCTGCACCGCATCGGCCACCCGTCCCGTGAAGTCGGCGTGCTGCTGGGTGAAGTGCCGGGTCATCCCGCACGCACCGTCCGCGGGCACCTGCGCATGCTGTGCGCCGCCGCGGGAGTCCCGGTCCGCCGTGCCGACGAAGTCCTCGAAGCCGTCGGGCTGGTGAGTCTGCGCGAGGAACGCCTAGGCACGCTCTCGCGCGGTATGGACCGACGCCTCGGGCTGGCCTGCGCGCTGCTGGCGGACCCGCACACCCTCGTGCTCGACGAGCCCGCTCGCGAACTCTCCGCAGGCGAGAACCGCTGGCTCCACGGAATGCTCCGGGCTTACGCGGCCCGGGGCGGCACCGTCCTGAGTGCGACGGCCGACCCCAAGGAGGCGGCGCGGGTAGCGGACCGGGTGGTCACCCTCGAGCGGGGCCGGGTCGTGGCCGACCAGCCGGCCGCGGACTTCTCGCGCACCCGACTTCGCCCCCGCGTCGCCGTCCGCACACCACACGCCGCCCGTCTGGCCGCGCTGCTCGCCAAGGAGGCCCGTACCGACCGGCGTTCCGTGGAGGTGGCTCAGGAGGGCGGCAACCGCATCTCCATCTACGGCAGTACCTGCGCCGACGTGGGTGAGATCGCGTTCCAGAACGGCGTCGTCGTACACCAACTCGCGGATGAGATCGGGGACATGGGCCCCGGCGCGGGTATGCCGCACACCGAGCAGCCGTCGACCCTCTCGGGCGAGCCGTCCTCCGCCGCCACGCCGCCCTCTGCCGCCACGCCGCCCTCTGCCGCCACGCCGCCCTCTGCCGCCACGCCGCCCTCCGCCGCCACGCCGCCCTCCGCCGCCACGCCGCCCCCTGTCGTCGAGCCGTCCCCCGTCGTCGAGCCGTCCCCTGCCGTCGGACCGTCCTTCGGCCCGCTGTCCTCCGCCGCCGAGAGCCCGGCCGAATCCCGTGCCGGTGGCGGAGACCGTCTCCCGGAGTCCTCGGTCGGTCTGCCGCCTCCCATTTCCGTCCGTCCCGCCCCCCGCCCCCTCCGTCCGGTGCGCTACGAAATCCGTCGGGTCACCGGCGTCGGTACCGGGTTCCTCGTCGGCGCCGTCGTGCTTGCGGTGTCCATGCTCACCGCGGTACTGCTGGCCCGCACCGGGCACACCCCGCAGCCGCGGCTGCTCGCAGCGTGGCCCAGGGAGTTGCCCCTGCCGCCCGCGGCCCTCGGGGCGGGGCTGCTCGGCGCGCTGGCCTCCGGTGACGAGTTCCGCCACCCCGCTCTGGCGGCGGACCGGGGCAGCGTGCCCCGGCGCCTGGGGCTGCTGACCGCGAAACTCCTCGTCGCCTCGGCCACTGCGCTGGTACTGGCCGTGCTGGCGATCGGGTGTGACGCCGAAGTGCTCTATCTCGTGTACGGCCGGGAACTCGTCGAAGTCCCCGGCGACTGGTTCCCGCTCGGGGTGAGTTGGCTCGGACTCGCGATCGGGTGCGCCTGGACCGGGGTGCTGGCGGCGGGGATCTTCCGGTCCACCGCCGCCGGGCTCGCCGCGGTCGTCGCCGTGCCCCTCCTCGTCGTTCCCCTGGTGCGGGAGGCGGTGAGCGGGCCGTCGGTGCGGACCACGACGGGGTTGCCGCTGCGGCTGCGTGAAATGTTCCCGCTCCAGTGGCCCTTCGGGGGCGAGCGTTACCTGGAGGGCGCGTTGTGGATGTTCGCCCAGCCTGTGGGCGGTGCCCTGGCGCTGTCGCTGGCGGTGCTGCTCTGCGCGTATCTGCTCACATGCTTGCGGAACAGGGCCCGTTGACGACCGACCGTGACTCAGTCGGTCCGTCCATGCCGACAACTCCCCGGAGAGGGCCCACTTCTTTCCGATAAGGCGTCAATTGCGACGGGGTGAGCGATCACCCTTTCGTGTGCTTTTCACCAAACTCCTCAAGGGAGTTGGGAACAGCGCCGACAAAAGATGCGTGAGTACCCTTGCGCACACCATGATGACCACCGCCCGCTCCGCAGACTCCAGCCTCGCGAGCCCGGGTGAAATCGACCGCTACCCCTATGCCGACACGCCCGTCGGCGGCCGCGCCGGGGCGTCTGTCTGGGACACCGAGCCCGAACTGGGCCGCGCGGGCCGCCGCGCCGCGGGCAGCCGCGGACGCGGGCTGCACGGCCAACTCGTCCAGCAGCTGGGTCAGATGATCGTTTCGGGTGATCTGGGAGCCGACCGCCCCCTGGTTCCCGAGGAGATCGGCCAGCGTTTCGAGGTCTCCCGCACCGTCGTCCGTGAATCGCTCCGTGTCCTGGAGGCCAAGGGCCTGGTCAGCGCCCGCCCGAACGTCGGTACGCGCGTGCGCCCGGTCAGCGACTGGAATCTCCTCGACCCGGACATCATCGAGTGGCGGGCCTTCGGGCCCCAGCGGGACGACCAGCGCCGTGAGCTCTGCGAGCTGCGCTGGACGATCGAGCCGCTGGCCGCCCGTCTCGCCGCCGGGCACGGACGTGAGGACGTTCAGCAGCGTCTGTCCGACATGGTGGAGATCATGGGCCACGCGATGGGGCAGGGTGACGCGCTGACCTTCGCCCGGGCCGACTCCGAGTTCCATTCGCTGCTCATCCAGGTCGCCGGCAACCGCATGCTGGAGCACCTTTCCGGGATCGTGTCCGCTGCCCTGCAGGTCTCGGGTGGGCCGACCACGGGCTGTGAGCGGCCCAACGAGACCTCGCTCGCGCACCACGGCCAGATCGTCGACGCCCTCGCCGGTGGTGACGGCGAGGCGGCCGAGGCCGCCATGAGCCAGCTGCTGATGGTCCACCCCGTGGTGCCCGCCCCGCGCGAGCACTGAAACCCCGCGCGTACCGAACGCCCCCGCGCGAGCACTGACCGCGTTCCGGAGGCGGTCGGGTCCGGCACGCCACCCCCTCCTGTGGCAGCGTCCGACCGATGAGCCGCCCCTGCCGGACCCCGCGGGATCACCTTTGATCCCGCGGGGTCCTACAGTGGTGAAGGGGCCGTAAGGTCCGGCACCGTGCCGCTGTCATCCCCGAGTGGCCGTTTCTGTCCCGGTCTGATTGATTCTGGACACTTACGGGGTGTGACTCGGGCCACGCGGATTGGGCGTAACACTCCTGGAAAGAACGCGATGACCTAAGAGGTGGCAGTCGCGGAGGGAATACGGACGCCGTTCACGGCGCTGTGTACCTCCCCGGCCCCCGCCCGCACCGTCGGCCCATCCCCAAGTCGGCGGTCGGCTCCTGTCCGTCGTGGACGGGGCCGGAAGCCGTTATTCAACGTTCCGAGAGGTTGTTCGTGTCGGCCAGCACATCCCGTACGCTCCCGCCGGAGATCGCCGAATCCGTCTCTGTCATGGCGCTCATCGAGCGGGGAAAGGCTGAGGGGCAGATCGCCGGCGATGACGTGCGTCGGGCCTTCGAAGCTGACCAGATTCCGGCCACTCAGTGGAAGAACGTACTGCGCAGCCTCAATCAGATCCTCGAGGAAGAGGGTGTGACGCTGATGGTCAGTGCCGCGGAGCCCAAGCGCACCCGAAAGAGCGTCGCAGCGAAGAGTCCCGCCAAGCGCACCGCCACCAAGACGGTCGCGGCGAAGGCGGCGACCACCCGGAAGACCAGCGCCTCAGCCACACCTGCCGCCTCCGCCGCGGACGCCGTCGCCGAGGAGGAGGCGCCCGCCAAGAAGGCGGCCGCCAAGAAGACCACCGCGAAGAAGACGGCCGCCAAGAAGGCCACCGCCAAGAAGGCGGCCGCCAAGAAGGCCGCGGCCAAGAAGGACGACATCGAGGCGACGGACGAAGAGACCGTCGAGGAGACCAAGGCGACGGAGGAGCCGGAGGGCACGGAGAACGCCGGTTTCGTCCTGTCCGACGAGGACGAGGACGACGCGCCCGCCCAGCAGGTCGCCGCCGCCGGTGCCACCGCCGACCCGGTCAAGGACTACCTCAAGCAGATCGGCAAGGTGCCCCTGCTCAACGCCGAGCAGGAGGTCGAGCTCGCCAAGCGGATCGAAGCCGGTCTGTTCGCCGAGGACAAGCTGGCCAACTCCGACAAGCTGGCGCCGAAGCTCAAGCGCGAGCTGGAGATCATCGCCGAGGACGGGCGCCGTGCCAAGAACCACCTCCTGGAGGCCAACCTCCGTCTGGTGGTCTCCCTGGCCAAGCGCTACACCGGCCGCGGCATGCTCTTCCTGGACCTCATCCAGGAGGGCAACCTCGGTCTGATCCGCGCGGTGGAGAAGTTCGACTACACCAAGGGCTACAAGTTCTCCACCTATGCCACCTGGTGGATCCGTCAGGCGATCACCCGCGCGATGGCCGACCAGGCCCGCACCATCCGTATCCCGGTGCACATGGTCGAGGTCATCAACAAGCTCGCGCGCGTGCAGCGCCAGATGCTCCAGGACCTGGGCCGTGAGCCCACCCCGGAGGAGCTGGCCAAGGAACTCGACATGACCCCGGAGAAGGTCATCGAGGTCCAGAAGTACGGTCGCGAGCCCATCTCCCTGCACACCCCGCTGGGTGAGGACGGCGACAGCGAGTTCGGCGACCTCATCGAGGACTCCGAAGCGGTCGTCCCGGCCGACGCGGTCAGCTTCACGCTTCTGCAGGAGCAGCTGCACTCCGTCCTGGACACCTTGTCCGAGCGCGAGGCGGGCGTCGTCTCCATGCGCTTCGGTCTCACCGACGGTCAGCCGAAGACCCTCGACGAGATCGGCAAGGTGTACGGCGTCACGCGCGAGCGCATCCGCCAGATCGAGTCCAAGACCATGTCGAAGCTGCGCCATCCGTCCCGTTCTCAGGTGCTGCGCGATTACCTCGACTAGGACTAGGCCGCCTGGTCCGCCCGGGTGACCGCCGTGCCGCGACGGGCAGCCCCGTCCGAGGCGTCTCCACCCAAGCGTCGAGCCACGTGTCCACTGAGGCCCGGTCCCGTTCTCGGGGCCGGGCCTCAGTGGTGTTCCGCGGGTGCGTGGCGCGACGAGGTGGATCACTCTGGGTGTCCCATCAACGCCCCAGTGTGAGGAGTGCGCATGCGTCGTCGCCTAGCTCGGATTCTGGCCCGACCACTGGCCCTCGCCGCCGCAGCGACCGCGATACCGCTGGCAGCGGCCGCTCCGGCGGCTCCAGCGGTCCCGGGCGGTGTCGTCGTCGGAGGATTCCCGGTCGATGTGTCCGAGAGCCCGTGGACGGTGGCACTGGCCAGCCGTGACCGGTTCGGAGGTACCCGAGCGGGGCAGTTCTGCGGCGGTGTGGCCGTCGGCCGGACCACCGTGCTCACCGCTGCCCACTGCATGGACAAGGAGATCCTGGGGGCGGCGCCGGACCGGGTGCCCGACCTCAGGGTGATCTCGGGCCGTACGGACCTGCTCTCGGACCGGGGCGAGGAGATAGCCGTCCGGAAGACCTGGGTGAACCCGGGCTACGACCCGGTCAGCAACTCCGGCGACTTCGCCGTACTCACCCTGGCCGCAGCGCTGCCCTCGGAGTCGGTCATAGGCATGGCCGCCGCGGGTGATTCCGGATACCAGGTCGGCACGGCCGCGACCGTCTACGGCTGGGGCGACACCACGGGCGCCGGTTCCTTCGCGGGCAGCCTGCACGCGGCACGTGTGCGTGTCCTGCGCGACACCCTGTGCGAGACCGCGTACCCGGGCGGTGACGAAGGCGAGTATCGCGCGGGGACCATGCTGTGCGCCGGTGAGGAGGCCGGCGGGCCGGATGCCTGCCAGGGGGACAGCGGTGGGCCGCTGGTGGCCCGGGGGCAGCTGATCGGCCTGGTGTCCTGGGGGAGCGGCTGCGGTTGGGAGGGCAGTCCGGGGGTCTACACACGTGTGTCCGACGTCGCGCGGACTCTCGGTCGAGCACCGGTCTGACGGTCGTGAACATGACAGTCATGAAAGAGCGCCTCAAGGCGCCTGGAAGGCCCTGAGGCGGGTCCCGGACGGCTCACGGGGAGCGGTCCTCGGGAGCTTGCCGGGTGCTTCTCGCGGTACTCCTTGCGTGCAGGGAGGGTGACCGCTTCCGCTTCGGGGGCGGTCACCCTCCCTGTCGGCCCGTGAGGGGCCGGCCCGTCGTGGTGCGCGAGGTGTCAGCGCTCTTCCTCGGCGGCACCCGCCGAAGGCGAGATCAGCCGCTCCGTCTCGTCCTGTATCTCGGCGGCGATCTTCTTGAGTTCCGGCTCGAACTTGCGGCCGTGGTGGGCGCAGAAGAGCAGTTCTCCGCCGCTCAGCAGGACGACGCGCAGGTATGCCTGGGCGCCGCAGCGGTCGCAGCGATCGGCGGCCGTCAGCGGGCTCGCGGGGGTCAGAACAGTAGTCACGTCGCCTCTTCTCTAGCTCGACGAGCTGTCGTACCAGGGTCAACATCCAACCAGCCCCAAACGTTCCCGCTCGTGGCTTCTTCTCGAAAAAATCTTTCCGAGGTGGCTGGGTGCTGCCGGTTGGGGGCGAATGTGCCGTATCGCGTGGCTGTGTCGTCGTACGGATTCGCGTCGGATCGATGGTGGTCGGCCCTCCCGGCTGGGTTGCCGGTTGTTATTGAGGACGTGCCCGGAGCCTAAATGGTTCATGCCTGGAAGGGAACGTGATGTGTGCTTCACTCCATCGAGGGATCGAACAGGTATACGACTCTCGACTAGTCTACGTTTCAGACGAGGGTGGCGTTACAACGGCTCTACCAGGCCTCGGTACCCTCTCACCGGTGACAAGTGACGTGCCCTTACCCATGAGGGCCCCATCTGAAATTCAGCGAGGAGCGAACCGCGTGACCGCCGAGACGTCCGTGCCGTCCACAGCGCTGCTGGCAGGAGCAGACCGGGACGGTTCCAACTACACCGCGCGGCACCTGCTCGTCCTCGAGGGGCTCGAGGCCGTGCGGAAACGCCCCGGGATGTACATCGGATCGACCGACAGCCGCGGTCTGATGCACTGCCTGTGGGAGATCATCGACAACTCGGTGGACGAGGCCCTCGGGGGCCACTGCGACCATATCGAGGTGGTCCTCCACGACGACGGTTCGGTGGAGGTCCGGGACAACGGCCGCGGAATCCCGGTCGACGTGGAACCCAAGACCGGCCTCTCCGGTGTCGAGGTCGTCATGACCAAGCTGCACGCCGGCGGCAAGTTCGGCGGCGGCTCGTACGCCGCGTCCGGCGGACTGCACGGCGTCGGCGCGTCCGTCGTCAACGCGCTGTCCGCGCGGCTGGACGTCGAGGTGGACCGCGGCGGGCACACCCACGCGATCAGTTTCCGCCGAGGGGTCCCCGGCGCCTTCGCCACCGCGGGCCCCGACGCGAAGTTCGAGGCCGGGAGCGGACTGCGCAAGGCCAAGAAGATCCCGAAGACCCGCAGCGGCACCCGCGTGCGCTACTGGGCCGACCGCCAGATCTTCCTCAAGGACGCCAAGCTCACCCTGGAGACCCTGCACCAGCGTGCCCGCCAGACCGCTTTCCTGGTGCCCGGCCTGACCATCGTCGTCCGTGACGAGTACGGGCTCGGCGACGGCGACAGCAAAGGTGAGGAGTCCTTCCGCTTCGACGGAGGCATCAGCGAGTTCTGCGAGTTCCTGGCCACCGACAAGGCCATCTGCGACACCCTCCGCTTCACGGGCCAGGGCACCTTCAAGGAGACGGTCCCGGTTCTGGACGAGCACGGCCAGATGACACCCACCGAGATGACCCGGGAACTCGGTGTAGACGTCGCGATGCGCTGGGGGACCGGCTACGACACGACGCTCCGGTCGTTCGTCAACATCATTGCCACCCCCAAGGGGGGCACCCATGTCGCCGGTTTCGAGCAGGCCGTCGCCAAGACCGTGAACGAGGTGCTGCGCACGAAGAAGCTACTGCGCGTGGCCGAGGACGACATCGTCAAGGACGACGCCCTGGAAGGCCTCACGGCCGTCGTCACCGTCCGCCTGGCCGAGCCGCAGTTCGAGGGCCAGACCAAGGAGGTCCTCGGCACCTCGGCGGCCCGCCGCATCGTGAACACGGTGATCTCCCGGGAGCTCAAGGCCTTCCTGACCTCCACCAAGCGCGACGACGCCCAGCAGGCCCGGGTCGTTCTGGAGAAGGCCGTCGCTGCCGCCCGCACCCGTATCGCCGCCCGCCAGCACAAGGACGCCCAGCGCCGCAAGACCGCGCTGGAAACCTCCTCCCTGCCCGCCAAGCTGGCCGACTGCCGCAGTGACGACGTCGAGCGCAGTGAGCTGTTCATCGTCGAGGGGGACTCCGCGCTCGGTACGGCCAAGCTCGCCCGGAACTCCGAGTTCCAGGCGCTGCTGCCGATCCGCGGCAAGATCCTCAACGTTCAGAAGTCGTCCGTGACGGACATGCTGAAGAACGCGGAGTGCGGTGCGATCATCCAGGTCATAGGGGCTGGATCGGGACGGACCTTCGACATCGACGCGGCCCGCTACGGCAAGATCATCATGATGACCGACGCCGATGTGGACGGCTCCCACATCCGTACCCTGCTCCTGACGTTGTTCCACCGCTACATGCGGCCCATGGTCGAGTCCGGCCGGGTGTTCGCCGCGGTGCCGCCGCTGCACCGCATCGAACTCGTCCAGCCCAAGAAGGGGCAGGAGAAGTACGTCTACACGTACTCGGACCGCGAACTGCGCGACAAGCTGATGGACTTCCAGGCCAAGGGCATCCGCTACAAGGACTCGATCCAGCGCTACAAGGGCCTCGGCGAGATGGACGCCGACCAGTTGGCCGAGACGACCATGGACCCGCGTCACCGCACCCTGCGCCGGATCAACCTCACCGATCTGGAGTCCGCCGAGCAGGTCTTCGATCTGCTCATGGGCAACGACGTCGCTCCGCGCAAGGAGTTCATCTCCAACTCGGCGGCGACGCTCGACCGGTCGCGCATCGACGCATAGCGGGCACACCGTCACCTGATGGGGTGAAGTGGAACGGGAAGAAGAGTCGGGGATCTTCCCGTTCTGTCCATCCTTGGGCATGCAGCAAAGCAATGATCGTCCCCACCCGGGTGGAGGCGGTCCCGCAGACGTGGGTTACGACGATCCCTGGTACGACGCCCTCGCCTCGGGCTGGGGTGAGTCGGCCGGCACCGGAGCGCCGACGGCGGTGCACCCGGCGCTTCCGGCGGTGAGGCCGGCGGCGGAACCGGCGGCACGCAGGCAGGAGGGGGTCGCGGACACGGCCGACGTGTACCTCCAGGTGCAGCGCAGCGCGGCGTTCCAGGAAGTGCGCAGCCGCTACCGGAGGTTCGTGGTTCCGGCGGTCGTCGTCTTCTGCGCCTGGTACGTGGCGTACGTCGTCACCGCCACGGCCGCGCCGGACCTCATGGCCCGACCGGTGGCCGGCGCCGTGAACGTGGGGCTGCTCGCCGGGCTCGGCCAGTTCCTGACCACCTTCCTGCTCACCTGGGCCTACACACGGCACGCGCGGCTGCGCAGGGACCGGGCAGCGTTGGAACTCCGCTGGGACACTCAGGAGTTGGCGCGGGAGCGGGGCGGTGCCTCGTGACGAAGGATCACCAGGCGCTGGCGCTGGTGCTGTTCAGCGCGTTCGTCGCGGTCACGTTGGGCATCACCACCTGGGTGAGCCGCAGGCGGCAGGGATCGGCCGAGGAGTTCTACGCCGGTGGCCGGCTCTTCTCACCGATGGAGAATGGTTTTGCCATCGCGGGCGACTACATGTCGGCCGCCTCCTTCCTCGGCATCTCCGGGCTGATCGCGCTCTTCGGCTACGACGGGATGCTGTACTCGGTGGGCTTCCTGGTGGCCTGGCTCGTGGTCCTGTTCCTGGTCGCGGAACTGGTGCGCAACTGCGGGCGGTTCACCCTCGCCGACGTGGTGGCGGCACGGATGCGGGAACGGCCCGTGCGGATCGCCGCGGGAACGTCGTCGGTCACCGTGTCCGTTCTGTATCTGGTGGCGCAGATGGTGGGTGCGGGCAGCCTGGTCGCGCTGCTGCTCGGCGGCCGGAGCGAGGCGGCGCAAGCCTGGACCGTGGTCGGGGTCGGCACGCTCATGGTGGTCTACGTCTCGATGGGAGGGATGCGGGCCACCACCTGGATCCAGATCGTCAAGGCGGTCCTCCTGCTCGGCGGCACCATCGCGCTGACCGTCCTCGTCCTGTTCCGGTTCCACGGCGACTTCAACCGCCTGCTGCTCACGGCGGCCGAGCGCAGCGGTCACGGGGAGGCGTTCCTGGCCCCCGGGCTCGCCTACGGCGGCGACTGGACCTCCCGGTTCGACTTCGTCAGTCTGGGGCTCGCCCTGGTGCTGGGTACGGCGGGGCTGCCGCACATCCTGTCCCGCTTCTACACCGTCCCGACCGCGCGGGCGGCACGGCGCTCGGTCGTCTGGTCGATCGGGCTCATCGGCGGGTTCTACCTGATGACGATCGTCCTCGGGTTCGGCGCGGCCGCCGTCGTCGGCCCGGACGCCGTGCGCGGGTCCAACGCGGCCGGAAACACGGCGGTTCCCCTGCTGGCGCTCGACCTCGGCGGCGGCGCCGACTCCACCGGTGGAACAGTTCTGTTCGCGATCGTCGCAGCGGTCGCCTTCGCCACGATCCTCGCCGTCGTCGCCGGGATCACGCTCGCCTCCTCGGCGTCCGTCGCCCACGACCTGTACGCGTCCCTGCGCCGCCGCGGAAAGCCGCACAGTGAGGTGACCGTGGCCCGGGTGGCCGCCGTCGGCATCGGCGTGCTCGCGATCGCGCTCGGCCTGCTGGCCCGCGACCTCAACGTCGCCTTCCTCGTCGGGCTGGCCTTCGCCGTGGCCGCCTCCGCCAACCTGCCCGTGCTGCTCTACTCCCTGTTCTGGCGGGGGTTCACCACCAGTGGTGCCGTGTGGGCCGTCTACGGCGGCCTGATCCCGGCCGTGGTGCTGGTGCTGCTGTCCCCGGTGGTCTCCGGCAGCCCCGACTCCCTGTTCCCCGGTGTCGATTTCCAGCTCTTCCCGCTCCAGAACCCCGGTCTGGTCTCCATCCCGCTGGGCTTCCTGGCGGGCTGGCTCGGCACGGTCACCTCGGCCGAGGCCCCCGACGAGGCCAAGCACGCGGAGACCGAGGTACGGTCGCTGACCGGCGCGGGGGCGGTGTGACGCCCGGGCGCCGGGGCCTCCCGCGCCGTCAGGCGCGGCCCGTCCACACGTAACGGTGCTCCGGGCGGCCCGCGTCGCCGTACTTGAGGGTCAGCGTGGCCCGTCCCGTGCGCTCCAGGAGCTTGAGATAGCGCTGCGCGGTCTGGCGGCTCACCCCTGTGCGGTCGGCGAGCTCCTGGGCCGACAGCGGTCCGCCGGCGTTCATCAGGCTCTGGCGTACCAGTTCCGTGGTGGTGGGGGAGTGCCCCTTGGGCAGACCGGGCTCCGCCGACGCCGACAGGGCGCCGAAGATGCGGTCCACTTCGGCCTGTTCCGCCTCGCCGCCGCCGTCCAGGGTGCGGCGCAGTTCCGCGTAGGCCTCCAGCTTGGCGCGCAGCCCGGCGAAGGCGAACGGCTTGACCAGGTACTGCAGTGCGCCCTGCCGCATCGCCGCCTGTACGGTGGACACGTCGCGTGCCGCCGTCACCATGATCACGTCGGTCTGGTGGCCGCGCCCGCGCATCTCCTGGAGGATTTCGAGGCCCGTCCGGTCGGGCAGGTAGTGGTCCAGGAGCACCAGGTCCAGCCGGGGGAGCGTCTCCAGCAGGGTGAGCGCCTCGGCCGCACTGTGCGCCTCACCGGCCACGTGGAAACCGGGCACCTTCTCGACGTAGGCGGCGTTGACGTGTGCGACCCGGACGTCGTCGTCCACGACCAGGACCTCGATCATCACGGCTCCTCCTTGGTGGTCTGCGGGACGGACACGGGGACGGACACGGGGACGGGCGCCCCGGTGAGGGCGGCCGGCGGGCCCGGCTCGGTCAGTGCCTCGGGCAGGACCACGGTGAACTCCGCGCCCCCGCCGTCCGCCTCGTCCACGGTCGCGGTGCCACCCTGGCGTTCGGCGAGCCGGCGGACGAGGGAGAGCCCGATGCCCCGCTCGCGGTGGTCCGGCGGCTCCTTGGTGGACCAGCCCTCAGTGAAGATCAACTCGCGTTGCTCCGCGGGAATTCCAGGCCCGGTGTCGCGTACGCCGAGCACCGCCGTACGTCCCTCGGCGCACAGTTCGACCTCCACGCGCGCGTGCGGTGCGCCCGCGACGGCGTCGAGCGCGTTGTCCACCAGGTTCCCGACGATGGTGACCAGGCCCCTGGGGTCGATCAGCCGGTCCGGCAGCCGTGTCCGGTCCGAGATCCACAGGGCCACGCCCCGCTCGGCCGCGACCGTCGCCTTGCCCACCAGCAGGGCGGCGAGCAGCGGGTCGCGGATCTTCTCGGTGACCTGCTCCGCCGTCGCCCGGTGATCGCCGACGACCTCGCCGACGAACTCCACGGCGTCGTCGTACATCTCGAGTTCGAGCAGTCCGAGCAGGGTGTGCATGCGGTTGGCGTGCTCGTGGTCCTGGGCGCGCAGCGCGTCGATCAGCCCGTGCGTGGAGTCCAGTTCCCGGCCGAGCCGGTCCAGCTCCGTACGGTCGCGGAGGGTGGCCACGGCGCCGCCGTCGCCGGTCGGCATACGGTTGGCGACCAGGACGCGCTGCCCGCGGACGGTGAGCAGGTCGGTGCCGGTCACCCGGCCGGTCAGCACGTCGGCCGTCCGGCCCGTGCCGAGCGCCTCGTCGGGGGAGCGGCCCACGGCCTCGTCACCGAGGTCCAGCAGCCGCCGGGCCTCGTCGTTGAGGAGGCGGACACGGCCGGTGCGGTCGAGGGCGACGACGCCCTCCCGGATGCCGTGCAGCATCGCCTCGCGTTCCGCGAGCAGCGCCGCGATGTCGGAGAAGGCCAGGTCCCTGGTCTGCCGCTGCACCCGCCGGGAGACGAGCCAGGCCGCGAGCGCGCCCACGGCCAGCGCCCCGCCCGCGTACGCGAAGAGCCCCGGGATCGCGTGGATCAGCCGGGCCCGGACACTGTCGTAGGCGATGCCGACCGAGACCGCCCCGATGATCTCGCCGTCGCCGTCGCGCAGCGGGACCTTGCCGCGTGCGGAGCGCCCCAGCGTGCCGTTGTCGATCTCCATGACCTCACGCCCCGCCAGGGCCTCGCCGGGATCGGTCGAGACCGGGGCGCCGATCCTGCGGGGGTCGGTGTGCGACCAGCGCACGCCCCGGCGGTCCAGCACCACCACGTACTCGGCGCCGGTGGCCTTCCGGATCCGTTCCGCCTCCCGCTGCACCGGTCCGTCCGGCGTGGGCGACGTGCTCCGCAGGTCCCGCGCGATCTGTGACTGCTGGGCGGTGGTCTGGGCGATGGCGAGCGCGCGGCGCATCGCCTGGTCGTCCAGCTGGGCACCGAGGGGCGCGAGGAACAGCCCGGTCGCGAGCACCGCGACTCCCGCGGCGATCGCCAGCTGCATCAGCAGGACCTGCGAGAAGACCCGCCGCGGCAGGCCGAGACGCAGGCGGCGGGCGAGGGGAGTGGCGCGCATGTCCATGACGGTACGTGGGCGGGCGCCGGGGAGTGCGCGGATGTGGCACGGATCGCCCCGCGCCTGCGAGGAGGGGCGTCGTCCGTGCGAGGAGGGGCCGTCGTCCGTGAACAATCGCGCGCGGCCGGTCAGCTCGCGAGTGCCGTCACGGTCACCTCGCGCACCGCCACCACGTCCATCCGCGCGGGTGAGCCCAGCACCGACGTCCCGCAGCTCTCCGCGCGGGGCGGCAGGGACGTGCCCTGCGCCACCTCCACCCGCCACCGACGCCCGTCGGCGTGCGCGACGAGCACCTGCCAGCGCGGTGCCGCGCCGTCCGTCCGTACGACGGTCAGTGCCCCGGCGGCGTACTCGCCCACCTCGGTACGCACGGCCAGCTCGGCCGCCTGGCCGGGGCGCTCCCAGGCGGAGTTCCCGCGGCACCCCTCCACGACGATCCGGCCCTCCCGCGCGCCGTGCAGCGCCTCCTTGACGGCATGCGCCCCGGCCCTGCCGTACGCGTAGCCGTGGGGCAGCACGAGCACCGTCGGTGCGAACCGGTGTCCGCCCAGATGGGTGACCTCCCAGACGCCCTGTACCCCGGAGGCGGTGAGTTCGGCCGCCAGGGGCCGTCCGAGGAGCGCGCAGCAGCGATCGCGTTTGCCGTTGGTGCAGACGAGGGCGAGCGGGTCCCCGTCGTGCGGCCGTCCGCCGAGCGCCGCGTCGAAGGTGTCGCTCTGCCCCCTGCCGAGAGCGGCGAAGTCGAGGTCGAGCAGCCGCTCGGGGTCCGTGGTCGCGGCGGCGTGCAGCCACGTGTTTCCCGGAACGGTGTGGGCCCCGTACACCCGGCGGGTGGCGGGCGTCCGGGGGTCGGCGTGTCGTCCCGGGCGCCGGATGAGGGCGATCCGCACCCCGGTGCCCTTCGTGGCTGCCTCCAGGGCGCGGCCCAGAGCGGGGTCGAGGTGGCTCGACGTGAGCGCCTTGGCGCCCCATGGGCCGGGCTGCTCCAGCAGGAGCCAGGTCCTCGCGGTGGCCGCGGTTCCCGCGACGGGCTCGTCGAGCCGGCGGGACACGGTTGAGCACGTACTCACAGAGGTGAGCCTAACCTGAGTTGTTCCGAGGCGGCTTTCCGGCTCACGGGTACCCCGTTCCGGCGGCGGCACGAGTCGGTCGGCCGCGCATATCCTGGCGGATCAGTCGGTTCGCGGACATACGCCGAGGCGTGAGCCGGTGTACGCGAGCGTGTGAGATGTGAGAGGGGTCGCGGAGTGGAGCGCAGCAGCGGTCGGCAGATTCCGGTCGTCGTCCTGGCCGGGTTTCTCGGATCCGGAAAGACCACCCTGCTCAACCATCTCCTCCACCACAGCGGCGGCAGCCGTATCGGGGCCGTCGTCAACGACTTCGGTGCCATCGAGATCGACGCCATGGCCGTGGCCGGCGCGCTCGGCGACTCGACCCTCTCGCTCGGAAACGGATGTCTGTGCTGCGCCGTCGACGGCAGTGAGCTGGACGTCTATCTCGAGCGACTGGCACGGCCGTCCGCCGGGATCGACGTCATCGTCATCGAGGCCAGCGGTCTCGCCGAGCCGCAGGAGCTCGTACGGATGGTGCTCGCCAGCGAGCACCCCGGCATCGTGTACGGCGGGCTCGTCGAGGTCGTGGACGCCGCCGAGTTCGCGCGGACACGCGCCGGGCACCCCGAGATCGACCGGCATCTCGGCCTGGCCGATCTGGTCGTCGTGAACAAACTCGACCGGGCGGCGGACGCGGAGCGCGTGCTCGACGTCGTGCGGTCGCTCGTCGACCGCGCCGCCGTCGTTCCCGCCACACACGGCCGTGTCGATCCGGAGTTCCTCTTCGACTGCAGGCCCAGTGAGGAACGCCTCGGGCAGCTCTCCTTCGACGACCTGCCCCGGCACGACCCCGCCGACGCCGACGAGCACACCGGGCACCTGCACGCCGCGTACGACAGCCTGTCCTTCGCCTCCGCCGCGCCCCTCGACCCCCGGCGGCTGATCCGGTTCCTCGACAGCCGGCCGGAAGGGCTCTACCGGATCAAGGGGTACATCGACTTCGGGCCGTACGACACCGGGAACCGGTACGCCGTGCATGCCGTCGGCCGGTTCCTGCGGTTCTACCCGGAAGCCTGGCCGGCCGGCGCGGAGCGGCTGACGCAGCTGGTGCTCATCGGGACCGGCATCGACGCCGCCACGCTCCGCAAGGAGCTGGAGGCCTGCGTCGCCGGCGCCCCGCACGCCGACGCCCCGCACATCGACGAGCAGGGCATGTGGGGCGTTCTGCGCTATGTGCAGGAGCCCGACGACCAGCGGGGTTAGCGCACCCCGCCGGTGCCGGTCGGCG
The DNA here is from genome assembly GCF_054061295.1 of Streptomyces sp. TE5632. Lineage (NCBI taxonomy): Bacteria > Bacillati > Actinomycetota > Actinomycetes > Kitasatosporales > Streptomycetaceae > Streptomyces > Streptomyces sp. TE5632. The sequence goes on from NZ_JBSSEA010000003.1 coordinate 4,397,746, forward strand.
GGGTCAGGACGGTCCCGCCACCACCGCCACCGTTTTCGGCAGGGGCACTCCCGAGCCGTCGCGGCGCGGGTCGGGTGCCGGCAGGTCGACCGGAGCGCCGTTCTTCTGTGAGGCGCGGGCCGGAGCGGGACCGGCCCAGGCCAGGGACAGGCAGTCCTCGCCCTTGAGGAACCGCTGGCAGCGCACTCCGCCGGTGGCCCGGCCCTTGCGCGGATACTGGTCGAACGGTGTCAGCTTGGCCGTCGTCTGGACGGAGTCGTCCAGCGTGCCGCGTGAGCCAGCGACCGTGAACACCACCGCGTCCGCCGCCGGATCGACCGCCGTGAAGACGATGACCTTCGCGCCCTCCGCGAGCTTGATGCCCGCCACACCGCCGGCGGGACGGCCCTGCGGACGGACCTGCGAGGCCTGATAACGCAGCAGTTGCGCGTCGTCCGTGATGAAGACCAGGTCCTCCTCGCCCGTGCGCAGTTCGACGGCGCCGACGATCCGGTCGCCCTCCTTGAGCGTGATGACCTCCAACTCCTCCTTGTTGGAGGGGTAGTCGGGCACCACCCGCTTGACGACGCCCTGTTCCGTGCCGAGAGCGAGGCCCGGCGACGACTCGTCGAGCGTCGTCAGACAGATCACCCGCTCACCGTCCTCCAGGGAGACGAACTCCGAAATCGGCGCTCCACCCGAGAGGTTCGGGGTCGGCATCGACTCCGGCAGCTGTGGGAGGTCGATGACGTTCACCCGCAGCAGACGCCCCGCCGAGGTGACCACCCCCACCTCGCCCCGGGCGGTGGCCGGCACCGCCGAGAGAATCATGTCGTGCTTGACCCGCTTGGCGTGCGCGCCCTTGGGGAACGGCTCCGCGTTCGCCGTACGGGCGAGCAGGCCCGTGTCCGACAGCAGCACCCGGCACGGGTCGTCCGCCACCTGAAGCGGCACGGCGGCGACCGGGGTGGCGGACGAGTCCAGCAGGACCGTACGACGATCGTTACCGAACTTCTTGGCCACCGCGGCCAGTTCGGCCGAGACCAGCTTGCGCAGCTCCGCGTCCGACTCCAGGATGCGGGTCAGCTCCTCGATCTCCTTGTTCAACCGCTCCTGCTCCGTCTCCAGTTCGATGCGGTCGAACTTGGTGAGGCGGCGCAGGGGGGTGTCCAGGATGTACTGCGTCTGGATGTCGCTCAGGGAGAAGCGCTCCATCAGACGCTGCTTCGCCTGCGCGGAGTTCTCGCTGGAGCGGATGAGGCGGATGACCTCGTCGATGTCCACCAGGGCGGTGAGCAGGCCCTCGACCAGGTGCAGACGGTCGCGCCGCTTGCCGCGGCGGAACTCCGAGCGGCGGCGTACGACCTCGAAGCGGTGGTCGAGATAGACCTCGAGCAGTTCCTTGAGGCCCAGGGTGAGCGGCTGGCCGTCCACCAGGGCCACGTTGTTGATGCCGAAGGACTCCTCCATGGGCGTCAGCTTGTACAGCTGCTCCAGGACCGCCTCCGGCACGAAGCCGTTCTTGATCTCGACGACCAGGCGAAGACCGTGCGCGCGGTCGGTGAGGTCCTTGACGTCGGCGATGCCCATGAGCTTCTTCGAGCCGACCAGGTCCTTGATCTTGGAGATCACCTTCTCCGGGCCGACCGTGAACGGCAGCTCGGTGATGACCAGGCCCTTCCTGCGGGCCGTCACGTCCTCCACGGTGACCGTCGCGCGGATCTTGAAGGTGCCGCGGCCCTTCTCGTACGCGTCCCGGATGCCCGGGAGGCCGACGATCCTGCCGCCGGTGGGCAGGTCGGGGCCCGGGACGTGCTTCATCAGGGCGTCGAGGTCCGCGTTCGGGTGCCGGATCAGGTGCCGGGCGGCCGCGATCACCTCGCGGAGGTTGTGCGGCGGCATGTTGGTGGCCATGCCGACCGCGATGCCCGACGCCCCGTTCACCAGGAGGTTCGGGAACGCGGCGGGCAGGGTCACCGGCTCCTGCTCCTGGCCGTCGTAGTTGGGCGCGAAGTCGACCGTGTCCTCGTCGATGGACTCGGTCATCAGGCTCGTGGCCTCGGTCATCCGGCTCTCGGTGTACCGCATGGCGGCCGGCGGGTCGTCGTTGCCCAGGGAGCCGAAGTTGCCGTGGCCGTCGACCAGCGGGACCCGCATCGAGAACGGCTGCGCCATGCGCACCAGGGCGTCGTAGATCGACGCGTCGCCGTGCGGGTGCAGCTTGCCCATGACCTCGCCGACCACGCGTGCGCACTTCACATAGCCGCGGTCGGGGCGCAGGCCCATCTCGTTCATCTGGTAGACGATGCGGCGGTGCACCGGCTTCATGCCGTCGCGCGCGTCCGGCAGGGCGCGGGAGTAGATGACCGAGTACGCGTACTCGAGAAAGGAGCCCTGCATCTCGTCGACGACGTCGATGTCGAGGATCCGCTCCTCGTACGAGTCGTCGGGCGGCGGGGTCTTCGTGCTGCGGCGGGCCATCGCTGCCGGCTCCTTGCTGAAGCGTGGGACGGTATCTGACGCGGACCATTGTGGACCGCCGCACCGACAACCGGGACCAGGACCCCGCTGCGGCCCCCTGTCGGAGGCCGGGGCCGGTGGCGCGAGCAGAGTACGCGCCCGCGCCGTCGGCGCCGCGGGCGGGCCGGGGCCTCGGCCGGCGGAGGGGCGCAGCGCAGGGGGAGACCCCACACGCCACACGGGCCACGTCCGCGTCCTCCCGCCCCACCCGGAACCCGCGGTTCTCGCTCTGGGCGAACCCGGTCCCCGTCCGGGAACTCCGTCGGTGCCCCGGACGCTTGCATACAGTGGCAGGACCGGCACAAACGGCGGATGCGACGACCGCCTCCGCGATCGAAGGGACGTACATGCCCATGGGTCACACGGCCACAGCCCAGGCAGGCTCCGGCGGCCTGACAGCGACCGAGCACCGTTTGGCCAACGGCCTGCGCGTGGTGCTCTCCGAGGACCACCTGACCCCTGTCGCGGCGGTGTGCCTCTGGTACGACGTCGGCTCGCGCCACGAAGTCAAGGGACGCACCGGCCTGGCTCACCTTTTCGAGCACCTGATGTTCCAGGGGTCCGGGCAGGTGAAGGGCAACGGTCACTTCGAGCTGGTCCAGGGCGCCGGAGGCTCGCTCAACGGCACCACCAGCTTCGAGCGGACCAACTACTTCGAGACCATGCCGGCCCACCAGTTGGAGCTCGCCCTCTGGCTCGAGGCCGACCGCATGGGCTCCCTGCTGGCCGCCCTGGACGAGGAGTCCATGGAGAACCAGCGGGACGTCGTCAAGAACGAGCGCCGCCAGCGCTACGACAACGTCCCCTACGGCACGGCCTTCGAGAAGCTGACCGCCCTCGCCTTCCCGGACGGTCACCCGTACCACCACACGCCCATCGGCTCGATGGCGGACCTGGACGCGGCCACCCTGGAGGACGCCCGCGCCTTCTTCCGCACGTACTACGCGCCGAACAACGCCGTGCTCTCCGTCGTCGGTGACATCGACCCGGAGCAGACGCTCGCCTGGATCGAGAAGTACTTCGGCTCCATCCCCTCCCACGACGGCAAGCCCGAGCCCCGTGACGGCTCGCTGCCCGAGATCATCGGCGAGGAGCTGCGTGAGCTCGTCGAGGAGGAGGTCCCCGCGCGTGCGCTGATGGCCGCCTACCGGCTGCCCGAGGACGGCACGCGCGCGAGCGACGCCGCGGACCTGGCGCTCACCGTCCTCGGCGGCGGCGAGTCCTCCCGGCTCTACAACCGGCTGGTGCGCCGGGACCGTACGGCCGTGGCGGCCGGATTCGGCCTGCTCCGGCTGGCCGGGGCGCCCTCCCTGGGCTGGCTGGACGTGAAGGCGTCCGGCGATGTGGAGGTGCCGGCCATCGAGGCGGCGATCGACGAGGAGCTCACCCGGTTCGCCGAGGAGGGCCCCACGGCCGAGGAGATGGAGCGCGCCCAGGCCCAGTTGGAGCGCGAGTGGCTGGACCGGCTCAGCACCGTCGCCGGCCGGGCCGACGAACTGTGCCGGTACGCCGTCCTGTTCGGCGACCCGCAGCTCGCCCTGACCGCCGTCGGGCGCATCCTCGACGTGACCGCCGAGGACGTCCGGGAGGTCGCCGAGGCCCGTCTGCGCCCGGACAACCGCGCGGTGCTCGTCTACGAGCCCGTCGCCCCCGAGGCCGGGGAGTCCGAAGAAGCAGCGGCCGCCGGCACCGAAGAAGCCGCGGCCGCCGGCACCGACGAGAACGAGGAGACGGCGAAGTGACCGAGCTTGCCACGATGGACTTCCACCCCCAGCCGCAGGCGGGCGAGGCCAAGCCCTGGGCCTTCCCGGCCCCCGAGCGCACCACGCTCGGCAACGGTCTGACGGTCCTGCGCTGCCACCGCCCCGGCCAGCAGATCGTCGCGGTCGAGGTGCTGCTCGACGCGCCCCTGGAGGCCGAGCCCGACGGTCTCGACGGGATCGCCACGATCATGGCGAGGGCGTTCTCCGAGGGCACCGACAAGCACTCCGCCGAGGAGTTCGCCGCCGAACTGGAGCGCTGCGGCGCCACCCTGGACGCCTACGCGGACCACCCCGGCGTGCGCCTGAGCCTCGAGGTGCCGGCCTCACGGCTCGCCAAGGGGCTCGGGCTGCTCGCCGACGCCCTCAGGGCGCCCGCGTTCGCCGACAGCGAGGTCGAACGCCTCGTCCGCAACCGTCTCGACGAGATCCCGCACGAGCTGGCCAACCCCTCCCGTCGTGCCGCCAAGGAACTCTCCAAGGAACTGTTCCCGGCGACTTCGCGGATGTCCCGCCCGCGGCAGGGCACTGAGGAGACGGTGGCCGGCATCGACTCGTCGGCCGTACGCGCCTTCCACGAGAAGCACGTCCGTCCCGCGACCGCCACCGCGGTGGTCGTCGGTGACCTCACCGGCATCGACCTGGACGAGCTGCTCGGTAACACCCTCGGCTCCTGGACCGGATCGGCCGCCGAGCCGCGGCCCGTTCCGCCGATCGTCGCCGACGACACCGGCCGGGTCGTGATCGTGGACCGCCCCGGCGCCGTGCAGACGCAGCTGCTGATCGGCCGGGTCGGAGCGGACCGGCACGACCGCGTGTGGCCCGCGCAGGTGCTCGGCACCTACTGCCTCGGCGGCACCCTCACCTCCCGCCTGGACCGCGTCCTGCGCGAGGAGAAGGGCTACACCTACGGCGTACGGTCGTTCGGCCAGGTCCTGAGGTCCGCGCCCCCTTCTTCCTCCGGAGGGGCCACGGGCGCGGCCATGCTCGCCATCAGCGGCTCCGTCGACACCCCGAACACCGGGCCCGCGCTCGAGGACCTGTGGACGGTGCTGCGCACGCTCGCCGCGGAGGGCCTCACCGACGCCGAGCGTGACGTCGCCGTGCAGAACCTGGTGGGGGTCGCGCCGCTCAAGTACGAGACCGCCTCGGCCGTCGCCGGCACCCTGGCCGACCAGGTGGAGCAGCACCTGGCCGACGACTACCAGGCCGAGCTGTACCGCCGGCTCGCCGCCACCGGCACCGTGGAGGCCACCGCGGCCGTGGTGAACGCCTTCCCGGTGGACCGCCTGGTGACCGTCCTGGTCGGCGACGCGGCGCAGATCAAGGCGCCCGTCGAGGCGCTCGGCATCGGCGAGGTCACGGTCGTGCCCGCCGAGTAGCCGGCGCACGCAAGCGGAGCGCACGCGCGTACGGGCCCTGGTGACACGAAAGTCACCAGGGCCCGCCTATGGCCGAATTGGGGTGGAGCGGGTCTGTATGCCCTGTGGGATGCGCTACAGAAGACGGGATCCGTTTGGGAATTGAAAGATGCCCCGCTTAGCGTCATCCGGGCTGTTCGTCGGGCAGTGCGCCGCACCCGCGGCACCGGACAGCCATCGCCGAGTCCCCGCACGGCGCGAGCCAGGGGAGCCGGGGGCCCGGTCGTGCAGTCCCTGAGGTGAATCGGACGCCCGCGCCTGTCGCGAGGGGCCCGTGGGAGACCTTCCTGCTCCGAACCTTCCCCCAGTGCCTGAACGGCCTGGGGGACCCCCACCGCTGACCCGGTAGGCGAGAGGGAAGGAAAGGATCACCCACTGCATGGCGTTCACACGCGCCACCGGGAAGCATCGTCGTCCCGGCCGCATGCACCGCGGCACCGCCAGGGCGGCGGGCGTCGCGGCCCTCACCACCACCGGCGTGGTCGGCTCCCTCGCGCCCTCGGCGCTCGCCGCCGGACCCGCCGCGCAGCAGACCGGCCTGACCCCCGTCATCGCCATGGGTGACGAGGTCGCCGCCCAGATCGACGCCCAGGCGGCCGCCCAGCACGAGGCCGCGCGGGAAGCGGCTCAGGCCGCCGCGCGCGAGGCCGCGGAGGAGGCCGCGCGGGAGAGGGCGGCGGAGGAGGCCGAGGAGGCCCGCGAAGCCGAGGAGCGTGCCGCGCGGGAGGCCGAGCGCAAGCGCCTCAACACCTTCGTGTCCCCGATCGCGGGTTCCCACGTCTCGACCGGTTACCTGTCCGGCGGCGCCGTCTGGTCCTCCGGCAGCCACACCGGCGTCGACTTCCACGCCGCGAGCGGTACCCCCGTGCTCTCGGTCGGCGCGGGCACCGTCGTGGAGGCCGGCTGGGGCGGCGCCTACGGCAACCAGGTCGTCATCAAGATGCACGACGGCACCTACACCCAGTACGGCCACCTGTCGGCCGTCGCCGTCTCGGTGGGACAGCAGGTCACCCCGGGACAGCGGATCGGCGCCTCCGGTGCCACCGGCAACGTCACCGGCGCGCATCTGCACTTCGAGGCCCGTACGACCGCCGAGTACGGCTCCGACATCGACCCGGTCGCCTACCTCCGCGCGCACGGCGTGAACCTCTGACCCGAGGCACCCGAGGACGGAGCCGCGCCGCCCGGAAAGGGTGGCGCGGCTCCACTCGCTGCCGGAGAACCCGGAGGACCTGTCGGTCAGACGGTCTCGGGGAGCTCCTCGAGGCCCTCGGAGACCAGCTTCGCCAGCCGGTCCAGGGCGGCGTCGGCGCCCTCGGCGTCGGAAGCGAGGACGATCTCCTCGCCGCCCTGGGCGCCCAGGCCCAGAACGGCCAGCATGGAGGCCGCGTTGACGGGGTTGCCGTCAGCCTTGGCGATCGTCACCGGGACGCCTGCGGCCGTGGCGGCTCGGACGAAGATGGAGGCGGGACGGGCGTGGAGGCCCTCGGCCCAGCCGACGTTGACGCGGCGCTCAGCCATGTGTTGCTGCCCTTCGGTGTTCAGGTTGTCTAGACCAGTTTCCCATATCGGGAACCACACCGGGAGCGGAACGTGTTCCCGCTCCCGGCGACACCGGACCGCGGCCTCGGTCCGGCTCGTGCACCCACAGACTGCCTCGCGCCGTTGTCGTACGCGAGCCGTACTCTGGGGCCCATGCAGATCTCGTCGGACCGGCATGAGTATCCCGCCCACTGGGAGGCCGACGTGGTGCTGCGCGACGGTGGCACCGCGCGCGTGCGGCCCATCACCGTCGATGACGCCGAGCGCCTGGTCAGCTTCTACGAGCAGGTGTCGGACGAGTCGAAGTACTACCGCTTCTTCGCGCCCTACCCTCGCCTGTCCGCCAAGGACGTGCACCGGTTCACACACCACGACTTCGTGGACCGGGTGGGACTCGCGGCCACCGTGGGCGGCGAGTTCATCGCCACCGTACGCTACGACCGGATCGGCCCCGACGGAGCACCCGCCTCCTCCCATCCGTCGCCCGCCGGAGCGCCCGCCCCTCCGGTCTCCGACGAGGCCGAGGTCGCCTTCCTGGTGCAGGACGCCCACCAGGGCCGGGGCATCGCCTCCGCCCTCCTCGAGCACATCGCCGCCGTCGCGCGCGAGCGCGGCATCCGCCGGTTCGCCGCCGAGGTGCTGCCGGCCAACAGCAAGATGATCAAGGTGTTCACGGACGCCGGGTACACCCAGAAGCGCAGCTTCGAGGACGGTGTCGTCCGCCTGGAGTTCGACCTCGAACCCACCGACCGTTCGCTGGCCGTGCAGCAGGCGCGCGAACAGCGTGCCGAGGCCCGTTCCGTGCGGCGCCTGCTCACCCCCGGCTCGGTCGCCGTCATAGGCGCCGGCCGCAGGCCCGGCAGCGTGGGCCGCAGCCTCCTCGACAACATCCGGGACGGCGGATTCACCGGCCGCCTGTACGCCGTGAACAAGGCCTTCCCGCCGGAGCTGAAGGAACTCGCCGGCACCGACGGGAGCGACGGGGTGCCCGCCCACCGTTCGGTGCGCGACATCGACGGGCAGGTCGACCTCGCCGTCGTCGCGGTACCCGCCGAGCAGGTCCCCGAGGTCGTCGCCGAGTGCGGCGAACACGGGGTGCGGGGGCTCGTCGTGACGTCCGCCGGATACGCCGAAGCGGGCCCCGAGGGCCGCGAGCGCCAGCGCGCCCTCGTCCGGCAGGCGCGTACGTACGGCATGCGGATCATCGGGCCGAACGCGTTCGGCGTCATCAACACCTCCCCGGACGTGCGGCTGAACGCCTCGCTCGCGCCCGAGATGCCGCGCCCCGGCCGCATCGGCCTGTTCGCCCAGTCCGGCGCCATCGGCATCGCCCTGCTGTCGCGGCTGCACCGGCGCGGCGGAGGCGTCACCGGCGTCACGGGCGTGTCCACCTTCGTCTCGTCCGGCAACCGCGCCGACGTCTCCGGCAACGACGTCATGCAGTACTGGTACGACGACCCGGACACCGATGTCGCCCTGATGTACCTGGAGTCCATCGGCAACCCCCGCAAGTTCACCCGCCTCGCCCGCCGGACCGCGGCGGTGAAGCCACTCGTCGTGGTCCAGGGCGCCCGCCACGGCGCCGGGCCCCGCGGGCACGCCGTGCGCGCGACGCGACTGCCGCACGAGACCGTCTCCGCGCTGCTGCGACAGGCCGGGGTGACCCGGGTGGACACCATCACGGAACTGGTCGACGCGGGCCTGCTGCTCGCCCGCCAGCCGCTGCCGTCCGGGCCCCGGGTGGCGATCCTGGGCAACTCCGAGTCCCTGGGACTGCTCACCTACGAGGCGTGCCTCGCCGAAGGACTGCGCCCGCACCACCCGCTGGACCTCACCACCGCGGCGTCGGCGGCGGACTTCCACGCGGCCCTGTCCCGGGCGCTGGCCGACGACACCTGCGACGCGGTGGTCGTGACCGCGATCCCGGCACTGGGAGGAAGGACGGTCGGTTCCGCCGGCGATGCAGCGCTCGCCGAGGCACTGCGCTCGGCCGCCGCCGCGACCCCGTCCAAGCCGGTCCTGGTGGTCCACGTGGAACTCGGCGGCCTGGCGGAGGCCCTGTCGGCGGCGGCGAGCACGGCCCCGCGGACGGGGCCGTCCGCCCGGCCCCGCCCCGTGCCGTCGGCCGGGGAGCGCGCACCCGCCGACAGCCCTTTGCCGGCGCCCGTGCCCCTCCCCGAGGACGCCCACCTGATCCCCGCCTACCCCGCCGCCGAACGCGCCGTCCGCGCCCTCGCCCACTCCGTCACCTACGCCCAGTGGCGGCGGGACGCCGCCGACCCCGGCAAGGTGCCCCAGTACGAGGACATCGACGAGAAGCGCGCCGCCGAACTCATCCGCGCGCAGCTCACCCGCGGGCAGGGCCTGACCCTCGGCATCGAGGAGACCTACGGACTGCTCGGCGCCTACGGCATCCACGTCCACCGCGCCCTCCCGGCCCCCACGCCCGACGCCGCCGTCGAGGCCGCCCGCACCCTGGGCCACCCCGTCGCACTCAAGGTGACCGCCCCGCACCTCAGGCACCGCGCCGACCTGGGCGGCGTACGGCTGGACCTGGCGGACGAGGAACAACTGCGCCGGGCGTACGCCGAACTGACCCAGCAGCTCGGCACGCCCGAGGAGCTGCACCCCGTCGTGCAGCGGATGGCGCCGCGCGGTGTCGACACCATCGTCCGCGCGGTGATCGATTCCGCGGCCGGTGCCGTGCTGTCCTTCGGGCTCGCAGGCCCCCCTTCGCAGCTGCTCGGCGACATGGCACACCGGCTGATCCCGGTCACCGACCGGGAGGCGACCTCCCTGGTGAGGTCGATCCGCACCGCGCCCCTGCTGTTCGGCTGGCGCGGCTCGACCCCGGTCGACACCCCCGCTCTGGAGGAGCTGCTGCTGCGGGTGTCGCGGCTGGTCGACGACCACCCCGAGGTCGTCGCCGTCAGCCTGGAACCGGTGGTCGTCGCCACCCACGGCGTGAGCGTCCTCAGCGCCTCCGTACGCCTGGCGCCGCCGCCCGCCCGCGACGACCTCGGCCCCCGGACGCTCCCGGTGTACTGACCGGCGTACTGAGGGGCGCAAGCCCTCGAGGCTCCGACTCGACCCACAGGCCACCGGCTGTTTGACGGAGTGTCGAGCGGGCACCTGTGCCCCGTTCCGCCCGCCCGACGAACGGAGAGAACGGCATGCGCCTCGGGGGCATCGACGCCGGCAGGACCGGATCCCCCTCACCCGGCACGCCCGCACGGGGGAGGAACGCCGGACTCTCCGCCGGACCCGTCGCCGTCCCCCGTCGTGCGTCCGGCCGCTCCACCGACCGGCCGGACGCACGTCTGCCGGAGCCCGACGCGGATCACCGACCCCGTACGCGCACCGTGTGCCGATCCTGAACGGGATGCCGTGCGGCTCCGCCGAGCCGCACGCCCTGCTCCGGGTGTGGCGCGGCGACGCCCCTGCGGACGGCTCTCCCTGCTACACAGAGCACTGAATGCCGACGAACCAGACATGACCCCCAGGGCTCGAGCGGAGGCCGCTCGCGCGTCAGCGGTCGGGCCACCGTGAAGGAGCAGGTGCTGACGTGCTGGTCCTGCTGGCCGCCTACGCGACGGTCGCAGTGTCGATCCCCTGGTGGGAACGGCGGCTCGGCCGTGCGGTGTGGGCCGTGGCGGCCCTGGTGCCGTTGGCGACGGTGGTCTGGGCGGGTACACGGGCGGCGGGCGTCCTGGACGGCGGCGCGTACGAGGAGTCCCTGCAGTGGGCTCCGTCGCTCGGTCTGACGATCGATCTGCGCCTGGACGCCCTGTCGCTGCTGATGCTGTGGGTGGTGGCCGGTGTCGGGGCACTGGTGCTGCTGTACTGCCGGTACTACGTCGAACGGGACGCCGGCCCGCTGGCCGCTCTGCTGCTGGCCTTCGCCGGGGCGATGATCGGACTGGTCCTGGCGGACAACCTCTTCGTGCTGTACGTCTTCTGGGAGCTGACCACGGTCGCCTCCTTCCTGCTGATCGCAGGGCCCGGAAAGCGGGCCGAGCAGCGCCGGGCCGCCCGTCAGGCCCTGCTGGTGACGGCGGCCGGCGGCCTGGCGATGCTGCTCGGTTTCATCGTGCTGGGCCAGGCGGCCGGCACCTACCGCGTCTCGGCGATCCTCGCGGACCCCCCGCGGGGCGGCGCGGTCTCCGCCGCCGTGGTGCTCGTCCTGGCCGGCGCGTTCACCAAGTCCGCGCAGATGCCGCTGCACGGCTGGCTGCCCGCGGCGATGGTGGCCCCCACACCGGTCAGCGCCTTCCTGCACGCGGCGGCGATGGTCAAGGCCGGGGTCTACCTGATCGCCCGCCTGGCGCCCGCCCTGGCCGACGTGACGCCGTGGCGGCCGATGGTGCTCGGCGTGGGGCTCGCCACGATGGTGGTGGCCGCGTGGCGGGCGCTGCGCGAGACCGACCTGAAGCTGCTCCTCGCCTATGGGACCGTCAGCGAACTCGGTCTGCTGACCGCCCTGCTGGGCGCCGGAACCCGGACGGCGGCGCTGGCCGGCGTGGTGATGCTGCTGGCGCACGCGGCGTTCAAGTCGGCGCTGTTCCTGTCCGTCGGGATCGTGGACCACCACACCGGTACCCGCGACATCCGGGAGCTGTCGGGACTGGGGCGCCGGCTGCCCGTGCTCTTCGGCGTCACGGCACTCGCCGTCGCGTCGATGGCCGGCCTGCCGCCCCTCGTCGGCTTCCTGGGCAAGGAAGCCGCCCTGGACGCGTTCCTGCACGGCACCGAACTCGCCGGCCATCAGCAGCTGACGGTGGCGCTGGTGTGCGGCTCCACGCTGACCGTGGCGTTCGCGGCACGGTTCCTGCACGGCGCCTTCGGCGGGCCGCCGACGGGGAGGGCGGCGCGGCCCGCGCGGAGCCCGGAGGCGGGATTCGTCGCACCGGTGGCCGTACTGTCCGGGGCGGGCCTGGTGCTGGGCGTGGCCTACCCCGGCACGGCGGCCCTGACCACCGCCTACGCCGACGTCTATCCGCCGGGAGCCGGCGGACCGTACGAACTGTCCCTGTGGCACGGCTTCACCCCGGTACTCGGGCTGTCCGTGCTGTCGCTCGTCGCCGGTGCCCTGATCCACGCGCTCCGCCGCCGCGCCGCCGTGGTGAACCGCCTGCCGCGCCTGACCGACGTGCAGCACGCGTACGACCGCGCGGTCGAGGCCGTGGACCGGCTGGCCGTGACACTGACCCGGCACACCCAGGTCGGCTCGCTGCCCGTCTATCTGACCGTGCTGCTCACGACGGTCGTCGCGGTGCCCGGCGGGGCGCTCCTGGCGGCGGCACCGTCGCTGGGGGCACCGCCCCTGTGGCGGTACTCGCTCGAACCGGTGCTGGCCGTGGTCATGCTGGCGGCCGCCGCGGCGGTGGTGGCCGCCCGGCACCGGCTCACCGCCATCCTGCTGACCGGGGCCGTCGGGTACGGCGCGGCGGGCCTGTTCCTGGTACGCGGAGCCCCGGACCTGGCGCTCACCCAGTTCCTGGTCGAGACGACGACGCTGGTCGTCGTGGTGCTGGTGCTGCGCCGGATGCCGGCCCGGTTCGATCCCGGCCGGAGGTCGGTGCCGGGGAGGGTGCTGCGGGGCACGGTGGCCGTCGGGGTCGGCGCCGTCGTCACCTGCTTCGCGCTGGCGGCGGCCTCCGCGCGCACGGCCCCGGTGATCTCGCCCGGATACCTGCGCCGGGCGGCGGAGACGGGCGCCCTCAACGTCGTCGACGCGATCATCGTCGACTTCCGGGCCCTGGACACGCTGGGCGAGATCTCGGTCGTGCTGGTGTCGGCGGTCGGAGTGGGCAGCCTGATCCGGTTCCGCGACCGCGAAGCGGTGCGGGGCGCCGACGAGGAGCCGCCCACCCGCTTCCCCACGACGCACTGGGACGAGCCCCGGCAGACCTGGCTGCCGGGAGCCGGTGAACGGCCCGGCGGCGAGCGCTCGGTCCTGCTGGAAGTGGCCATCCGGCTGCTCTTCCCCTCGATCCTGGTGCTCTCGGTGTTCCTGCTGTTCTCCGGGCACTACCGCCCCGGCGGAGGGTTCTCCGGCGGACTGGTCGCGGGGCTGGCGTTCGTCCTGCGGTACCTCGTCGGCGGCCAGGCCGACCTCGGCGCCGCCGTACGCCTGCGCCCGGTCGCGGTCGCGGGCACGGGCCTGGTGATCGCGGCGGTCACCGCCCTGGCGCCGCTGACCGTCGGCGGTGCGCCGCTGGACAGCAGTCTGCTGACCTGGCACCTGCCGCTGCTGGGCGAGGTGAAGTGGGCGACCAGCCTGTTCCTCGATGTCGGCGTCTACCTGCTCGTGGTCGGTGTCGTCCTCAAGCTCCTGTCGGCGGTGGGCGTCTCGCTCGGCGAGGCCGGTGCGGCGGCGGCCCGGGAAGGGGAGGGATCCGTCCGGTGAACGGCGCGGTGGACAACACGGTGAACACCCTCGACGTGACGATGGCCGTCGTGGTGGGCGGCCTGTTCACGATCGGCTTCCACCTCATGCTGCACCGGTCCCTGATGCGGATCGTCCTCGGCTTCATCCTCCTGGGCCACGGCACCAACCTGCTGCTCCTGGTCGCCGGCGGCACCCCCGGCCGGCCCCCGGTACTGGACGGGCAGCCGGCGGACCCGGCGGAGCCCGCCGACCCGCTGCCCCAGGCCATGGCGCTGACGTCGATCGTGATCACGTTCGGTCTCACGGCGTTCCTGATGGCCCTCGCCTACCGTTCCTGGCGGTTGTCCGGCAGCGACGAGGTGCGTGACGACGTGGAGGACCGGCGCATCGACATCGCCCTGCAGCGTGCCTGGGCCGACGAGGTGAGCGGCACACCCGGGGAAACCGACCGCCACGACGGCGACGGACCCGACGACGGTGACGGCGACGGCGACGAACCAGGCGGCCTCGACTGCCTCGACGGCGACGACGGCAATGACGACGGCAATGACGACGGCAATGACGACGGCAATGACGGCGGGCCGGACCACCGCGACCACGGCACCGCTCCGGGGGAAGACCGATGACCGCACTGCTGCTCACCCTGCCCGTGGTGCTGCCGGTCCTGGCCGCCGGTGTGACCCTGCTCGGCCTGCCCGGCCGGGTGGTCCGCGTGATGAGCACCCTCGTACTGGCGGGCGTCCTGGCGGACGCGGTGGCTCTGCTCGTCCTCGCCGACACCCGCGGTCCGCAGGCCGTGCACGTCGGCGGCTGGCCGGCCCCGCTGGGCATCACACTCGTCGCCGACCGGCTGTCGGCGCTCCTGCTCATGGTGTCCCTCCTGGTCACCCTGGCCGTGCTGCTCTTCGCCATCGGCCAGGGCACCGCCGAGGAACGCCGCAGCACGGCGGAGGTCTTCCACCCCGCCTACCTGCTGCTCGTCACCGGGGTGAGCCTGGCCTTCCTCACCGGCGACCTGTTCAACCTCTTCGTGGCCTTCGAAGTGCTGCTCGCCGCCTCCTACGTCCTGATCACCCTGGACGCCGACGGAAACCGCACCCGGGCGGGCATGACGTACACGATCATCAGCCTGACGTCCTCCCTGCTGTTCCTCACGCTCGTCGGCCTGGTGTACGCGGCCACCGGCACGGTCACCCTGGCCCAGCTGGGGCCGCGGCTCGCCGAACTCCCCGACGGCCTGCGCGGCGCGCTCGCCCTGCTGCTCCTGGCCGTCCTGGGCATCAAGGCGGCACTCGTCCCCCTGCACTTCTGGCTGCCCGACAGCTACCCCACCGCGCCGGCGCCGATCACCGCCGTGTTCGCCGCACTGCTGACCAAGGTCGCCGTCTACGCCCTGCTGCGCACCCAGACGCTGCTCTTCCCGCGCTCCAGCGTGTGGACCCTGCTGGCCTGCGTGGCGATCGCCACCATGATCGTGGGCATCCTCGGCGCCCTCGCGCAGGACGACGTCAACCGGCTGCTGTCCTTCGCCCTCGTCAGCCACATCGGCTTCATGCTCTTCGGGCTCGCGCTGTTCGACACCATCGGGCTCACCGGCACGGTCCTCTACATGGTCCACCACATCGTCGTCCAGGCCGCGCTCTTCCTGGCCGCCGCCCTCGTGGTACGCCACACGGAGACAACGGGCCTGGAACGCATGTCACAGCGGCCGCCCCCGACACCGGTGGTCGCCGTGCTGTTCGCCCTCCCCGCCCTGAGCCTGGCCGGGATCCCGCCGTTCTCCGGGTTCGTGGCCAAACTGACCCTGCTGCGGGCCGGCGTGGGGCAGGGCGGCACCGCGGCGTACGCCCTCGCCGCGGCCGCCCTGCTCACCAGCCTGCTGACGATCTACGCCATGACCCGGGTGTGGACCAGGGCCTTCATGCGGCAGAAGCCGTACCCGGACCGCCGCGACGCGGGCCGCCCGGACCCGCACCGCCGCGAAGGCGACCGCCGGACCCCGGCACCGCGGGACGAGCCCACGGCCTCCGACACCGTCCGCAGCCCGGAGCCCCACGGCGGCCGGCACGGGGCCGGGCTGATGACCGCCGCCACCGCCGTCATGGTGGTGACCGGCGTCGCGGTCGCCGTCTGGGCGGGCCCGCTCGCCCACGTCGGCGAACAAGCCGCACACGAACTGCTCGACCCGCGGGCCTACCGCTCCGCCGTCATGACCGGGGAGGACCGTTGACCCGCCGGGAGAACACCAGCCGGGTCCGGCACCACCTGCCCATGGTCGGCTGGCTGTGGCTGCTGTGGATCCTGCTGTGGGGGTCCGTCAGCCCGGTGGTCCTCGTCGGAGGTCTGCTCGTCGCCACGGCCGTCGTCGGGACCTTCTCCCTGCCGCCGGTCCTGCCGGGAGCCGTGCCCCGGCCACTGGCGATCGGGCGCCTGCTGATCGACCTGCTGACCGATCTCGTCGGGTCCGGGGCCACCGTCGCCTGGCAGGTCCTGAGACACGGGGGAAGAACGTCCGCCGCGATCGTCGAAGTCCCGCTGCACGTCGACAGCGACCTGCTGATCACCGCCGTGGCCGAGTTCACCACCATCGCGCCCGGCACGCTGGTGGTGGAGATCGACCGGCGCCGGCAGCGGCTGTACGTCCACACGCTCCCGGTCCGCGGCGAAGCCGACATCGCCCGCCGCAGAAAGGCGGTGCAGGCCGTGGAGCGCAGGGTCGCGCGGGCCGTCGGCAGCAACCGCCGCCACACCGGACCGCCCGGAGACGACGGCACCGGGTCTTTCCCCGGCCCCGATCGAGGAGGCAGAACACCATGACCGTCATGTACACCGCCACCCTGGCCATGTTGGCGGCGGCCGGACTGCTCACCCTGCTGCGCCTCGTGCGCGGTCCGGACGCGCTCAACCGCATCGTGGCGCTGGACGTCCTCCTGACGATGATCATCGCCGGGACCGCCGTGGGCATGGCCGTGCGCGAGGACACCACGCCCCTGCCCGTGCTCGTCGTCCTCGCCCTGCTCGCCTTCACCGGATCGGTGACGGCCGCCCACCTGATCGAGAAGCGGGCGGGCCTGCGATGACCACCGTCTCCGACGTGATCACCGCCGTCCTGCTCCCGGCCGGTGCGCTCTTCTGCCTGCTCGGCTCCGTGGGACTGCTCCGCTTCCCGGACGTCGGCAGCCGTCTGCACGCGGCCGCCAAGGCCCAGACGCTCGGCCTGCTGCTCATCCTGGCGGGAACCGCCGCGCAGACGCCCCTGCGCTACGCGCCGGTGCTCCTGCTCGTCATCCTGTTCCAACTGCTCACCGCGCCGATCACCAGCCAGATCGTCGGCCGTACCGCCTACCGGGTCCAAGCCCTCGACCGCCGCGAACTGTTCCGGGACGAACTCGCCGACCGCCTCGCGCGGGACGGCACCCCGGTGGACGAGCAGCCGTCGAGCGAGGACGCGGACCGTTGACGCCCCGCCGCTCGCACGACCGGGCGGCTCGACCGGGCGGCGGGGCCGAGCGGCTCCCGGCGGGCCCGCACCGGCGCGAGCGGGAGTGCCGCGACCGGTGCCTCGCAGTCAGCGGTCCCCCGTAGGATGGGCGCCATGGCCAAGACCAGTACGACGACCCAGGGGCTGCGTGCGGCGATCGAGCGCAGCGGCTACTACCCGGCCCTCGTGGCCGAGGCGGTGGAGGCCGCCGTGGGCGGCGAGCCCGTTCGGTCGTACCTGGTCCACCAGGAGACGACGTTCGACCAGAACGAGGTGCGGCGCCATGTGACCGTGCTCGTCCTCACCGGCAACCGCTTCATCGTCAGCCACACCGACGAGCAGGCCGCCGACACCACCTCCCCGACGCCCTACGCCACCACGTCCACGGAGTCCGTGAAGCTCGGCCGGATCTCGTCGATCGTGGTCAGCCGCGTGGTCGCCAACCCCGAGTCGTACAAGCCGGGCACCCTGCCCCGCGAGATCGTGCTCACCATCGGCTGGGGTGCGGTCTCCCGCCTCGACCTGGAGCCGGCCGCCTGCGGCGACCCCAACTGCGAGGCCGACCACGGCTACACCGGCAGCTCGACCGCCGACGACCTCAGCCTGCGGGTCAGCGAGGCCGGCGACGGACCGGAGACGGTGCGCCAGGCGCTCGCCTTCGCGCAGGCCCTCTCCGAGGCGACCGCGGACCCCACGAACTGATGACAGACACCTCCCGGACCCCGCACACCCCGAACCCCGCGCAGGCCGCCCACACCACCGCCTGGCCCCTCACACCAGGGGCCTACCCCGAGCCCCTCGCCCCGGCCTCCGCGCCCCGGCCCGAGTACGGCACCGGCTCACTGGCCGACCTGCTGCCCACGCTCGCCGCGGGCATGGGCGTCCCCGGCCTCCCCGCCGCGATCCCGGAGCTGCCCCCCGCCGACCGGAACTGCGTGTTCCTGATCGACGGCCTCGGCTGGGAGCAGCTGAAGGCGCACCCCGAGGAAGCCCCGTTCATGGCGTCCCTGCTGCCCGGCTCGCGCGGCGGCACCGGACGGCCGATCACCACGGGCTACCCGGCCACCACCGCCACCTCCCTCGCCTCCGTCGGCACCGGCCTGCCGCCCGGAGCACACGGCCTGCCCGGCTACACCGTGCGCAACCCGGAGACCGGCGAGCTGATGAACCAGCTGCGCTGGCAGCCCTGGACGCAGCCCGACACCTGGCAGCCGCACCCCACCGTCTTCGAGCTGGCCCACCGCGCCGGGGTACACGCCGCCCAGGTGTCCTCGCCCACCTTCGCCCACACGCCGCTGACGAAGGTCGCGCTGAGCGGCGGCACCTTCCACGGGCGGCTGTCCGGCGAGGAGCGCATGGACCTCGCGGCCGAACAACTGGCCGCCGCCGACCGCTCCCTGGTCTACACGTACTACGCCGAGGTCGACGGCGCCGGACACCGCTTCGGCGTCGACTCCGACACCTGGCGCGGCCAGCTCATGTACGTGGACCGTCTGGTCCAGCGCCTGGCCGAACAACTCCCGCCGCGCAGCGCGCTCTACGTCACCGCCGACCACGGGATGGTCGACGTGCCCTTCGACGAGGAGCACCGCATCGACTTCGACCACGACTGGGAGCTGGGCGCCGGGGTCGCCCTGCTCGGCGGCGAGGGCCGCGCCCGCCACGTCTACGCCGTCCCCGGCGCCGAGAACGACGTACTGACCTGCTGGCGCGAGGTGCTCGGCGAGCAGTTCTGGGTGGCCTCGCGGGACGAGGCGATCGCGGCGGGATGGTTCGGCCCCCGCGTCGACGACCGCGTGTACCACCGCATCGGCGATGTGGTCGCCGCCGCGCGGGACGACGTGCTGATCATCGCCTCGGAGCGGGAGCCGAACGAGTCGGCGATGGTCGGCAACCACGGTTCGCTGACCCCTGCCGAGCAGCTGGTCCCGCTGCTCGAAGTACGCTCCTGAGGCTCCCGCCCGCCGAACTCCCGCCCGCCGACTCCCGGCCGTCGCCCCCGACCCGGCCCGCCCCCACCGAAAGGTGCCCAACCTCCCATGCCCGAGCTGGTGTTCTTCTCCGGAACGATGGACTGCGGGAAGTCGACGCTGGCTCTCCAGATCGAGCACAACCGCTCGGCGCGCGGCCTGGTGGGCATGATCTTCACCCGTAACGACCGTGCCGGGGAGGGCAAGTTGTCCTCCCGCCTCGGCCTGGTCACCGACGCGGTGGAGGTCGGGGACCGTGCGGACCTGTACACGCACCTCGTCGACCACCTCACACAGGGCAGGCGCGCGGACTACGTGATCGCGGACGAGGCACAGTTCCTGGCACCGGAGCAGATAGACCAGCTCGCACGTGTGGTGGACGACCTGGAGATCGACGTCTACGCCTTCGGCATCACGACCGACTTCCGCTCCAAGCTGTTCCCGGGCTCCCAGCGCCTGGTCGAACTGGCCGACCGGGTCGAGGTGCTTCAGGTCGAGGCCCTGTGCTGGTGCGGCGCCCGCGCCACCCACAACGCCCGCACCGTCGGCGGAGTCATGGTCGTGGAGGGTGCCCAGGTGGTGGTCGGCGACGTCACCGACTCCGCGGACGAGGTCGGCTACGAGGTCCTGTGCCGCCGCCACCACCGCCGCCGCACGACAGCCGCGACGGCCCGCGCGGCGGCCCTCGCCCCGGACGTCCTGCCGATCACCTGACCGGTGCTCCCGGCCTTCTGTGAGGCGGAGTTCGCATGAAGAACGCCGCACCGAGGGCTCGCGAGGGCAGGTAGTCTGACCTGCGTCATCAGGACTCCCCAGGAGTCCGGCGGGGTACGAGAACGAAAAGGGGCGGACCGGTGGCGGACATCGAGGAAGCGCGCAAGCAGTTTGAGCGGATCGACGCGGACGGGGACGGGTTCATCACCGCTGCCGAGTTCAAGACAGCCCTGGCCCAGGGCGGTGACTGGAACGTCACCGAGCCGGTCGCGGAGGCCATCATCAAGTCCCGCGACCTGGACGGCGACAAGGTCCTGTCCTTCGACGAGTTTTGGGCACACCTGAACAAGTGAGCCTCAGGTCGGGGGCCGGCTTCCGCGCACTTCCGCGGCGGACCGGGCCCCTGACAGGGTTTCGGGCACCGTCGGTCCACTCCTTCAGTGCCGCCTTCCCCGGGAAGCCGACGACGTTCTTGTCCGGCTGGCCGTGGACGTATCGGTGAAAGCGCCGCCTCGCCTGGGGGAGTCCGCCCGGTCGCGGGGAATTCCTCCGGTTCAGTCGCCGAGGGTGAACGAGCGGCCGCCTGCGCGGAGTTCGTCCTCGGTCTGAGTGAGGCCGCCGCGATGGGAGACCTCGACCGTGCAGAACTTCGAGCCCGGCGGGATGCCGTCGACCGTGAAGGGGAACTCGCACCCCAGCTCCGTCTTCTGGCCGAGGCCCAGGCTCCCCATGGCGACGAGGTCCTGGTCGGCATCGCCCGCGAACTGGTCACCGAGGTCCGCCGTCAGCTCAAGCCCGACTGGATCGCCCGCGAGTCCGTCCGCACCCGCCTGCGCAGCACCATCAAGCGCCTCCTGGCCCGCAACAACTACCCGCCGGACCAGCAGAAGGAGGCCATCGACCTGGTCCTCCGCCAGATGGAGCACTTCGCGAACGAGTGGTCCACCAACGGAGAGACCGGCGGCTGAGCTCTCCACCCACAACGCCTCGCCCAGCGACCCAAGAGACATACAGGGAGGTAATTCCTCCCGGAAAGTCAGGTTTATTTCATGGCGGGTAAAGAGATGGAAGACCCGGGGTCGTACTTCTCCGCGGTGCTGGTCGCTGCGGCGAGACTTCCGGGTGTGCGTATCAACAGAGAGACGTACCTTCGGAAGGCACTGTCTCGCCATTGCTCCGAAGAGCAAATCAGAAAATCGATCGAAGAGACTCCGGCAGCGGCGGGTATCCCCCTCGACATTCTGGATAAGGCCGCCAACGACTCCATCAAGTACGAGACCGCCAAGGTCAGCGCTGCTTCCGCGGTTGCCGGACTGCCCGGCCTGGTCTTCCTTCCCGCCACCGTACCCGCTGACCTGGCACAGTACTTGGGTCACATGCTGCGCATCGCGCAGAAGCTCGCCTACCTCTACAGTTGGCCCGACCTGTTCTCCGGAGACGGCGACGACATCGATGACGCGACCGAGGGAGTGCTCACACTCTTCGTCGGCTTGATGTTCGGCGCCCATTCGGCGAACACCGCGATCGGGAAGGTCGCGGAGGAGATGTCGAAGCACGTCGCCAAGAAGCTTCCCCAGAAGGCACTCACCAAGGGGTTCATCTATCCCCTCGTGAAGAAGATCGCGGGCCATCTCGGTAAGGAGATGACGAAGCAGACCTTCGCAAGGACCGTCTCAAAGGCAATCCCTGTCGTCGGTGCCGTCGTTTCCGGCGGGCTCACCTTCGCGACCTACCGCCCCATGGCGAAGAAGCTGAAGAATCACCTGGCCGGACTGGAAATGACGAAACCCACCCTCCGGGTCGAGGACGTCGAGGTCGTGCAAGACCACGAGCCCTCCGCCACGGACTACGTCGAACAGTCCGACGGGGACGACGCTGCCTCCAGGTAGAGAATCCTCCGCTGAACCATGGCCGTCGGCCTGCTGTCACTCCTTGAGCATCCGGGCCCTCGTGAGCCCGGATGCGTCAGTGGCGCGCCAGACGGGACCCGGCAGGGCTCTTCGAGCGTACGAGCGTCAGACGCGCCGCTCCGACGAGGCCAGCCCGACGAAACCCGCCCATGCCTCACGCGAGACCGTGAGTATGGGGCCGGCTTCAGCCTTCGAGTCCCGGACGTGCACAACTGCCGTGGTGGCCGCCACCTCTACACAATCGCCGCCCTCGGCTCCGCTGTAACTGCTCTTGAACCAGGCGAGGCCGGATGCGGCGGTCGAGGACTCAGCGTTGTTCATAGCGATCCCAGCACCCCTTCGATGAACTCCAGTGACTCTCGCGCGGTGAGAGCCTGTGATCGGATGATCCCATAGCGGGCGGCGGTGAGATTCGTCTGTTCTGGGTCCGTCTGGAGAGCGCTGGTTCCCTGGGCCTCGGCGTACACGAACCTCTTGCCGTCCTTGCGTGTGACGATCGTGAACGGCCCATCCACGCCCGCACTTTCCTCGCAGGAGAGGGGCATGATCTGGATGACGACGTTCGGTCTCTGGCCCATCAGGAGCAGGTGCTCCAACTGCTCGCGCAGCACGTCTCTTCCCCCGTACGGACGCCGCAACACTGACTCGTCCATCACGAAGCTCAGCAACGGCGCAGGCCAGCGGTCGAAGATGTCCTGCCGAACCAGCCGTGCCGCCACTCGCTGCTCGATGGTCTCCGGGTCCAGGACCGGTCGCCGCATTCCCAGCAGCGCTCTCATGTACTCCTCAGTCTGAAGCAGGCCCTTGACCACGAGGGTGTCGTACGAGACCAGCTCAACGGCCTCCTTCTCCAGCACCGCCATTCCCTGAAAGAACACCGGATACTGAGCCCGCTCCACCTGCTCCTTCCACAGGCACAGCAACCCACCGGCCCTCAGTACCTCGTCCGCCCGCTCGATCGTCCGGGGCGTCGGAATTCTCCGCCCCTGCTCGAACGACGCGACGGTGGACGCCGAGTACCCGAGCCGCCGCCCGAACTCCTCGCGCTCCAGCCCTTCCCGCATGCGCAGCGTCTTCATGGTCTGCCCGAACGCGACGACGACACCTCGCCCTGCCTCGTCCTCCGGTCGCCGCCCGGCCCCATCGTCGTTCTCCCGCCCGTCCCCGAGACTCACGACCGCCGCTCCCGCGCCGTCGCCGTTCTCGCGCTCCCCGGGAACTGCCCCGGTCCCGGCCTCCGCACCCTTGCGCTCAGTCATGTCACCACCGCCTCTTTCGCTCAACGCCTCCACAAGGGACGCCGTCACGGCGCGCAGCTCCTAATCGCGCGGACAACGTGCGTACATCTGCCCCCTGTCGCTGCGTCACCGCTGGTCACGCTACGCGACCGACGGGGCCGTGAGGGGCGTGACGACGAAACCCATCAATCCCACCGACACCACCCAACCCATCACCTCCTACGCCTCCTTGAAGGCGGCCCGCCCCCGACCCGCACCTCCGAGATGCGCTTCACCTCCACACCCCGCGGAGCGCGTCTCGCCCGCCGCCTCGCAGCCATCCGCCTGGACGCGTGGGGCATTCCGTACGGCACCGACCCGCACGACACGATCGTGTTGATCGTCGCGGAGCTCACCGCAGCCGGGGTGGTCGTGGCGTTCCCTCGGCAGACGGGCACGTAGGGGCCAGCGGTATCCGGCTCCGAGCCGCCGGAGCCACCGCAACGGCCGATAGGGTTTTGCACTGTGGAAATCGGATCTTTGGTTGAGCAATGTGACGGCAGTGCGGTACGTCGGGTAGGTACCGTTCGTGCGCTGGACGAGAAGGAAGTCGTCATCGAGTGGGAGGGAGGTGAGAGCGAGCACCTGCCCGTACCCGTACCGGAATCGGTGAGAACTCTTGCCTCGGGAACGATCAGGTACAAGGCCGCCACCGACCTCCCGGCGCTTCAGGGTGAGTTCGAGAGTGATCCCGTGGGGGTGTTGGTCGAGCTGCTCCGCGAACTGGACGAGCGGGTCAACATCACCGCGTTGCGGAAGCACGTGGAGGACATGGGGCTCGTCGTCAACAAGCCACTCAAGTGGAGTCAGGTGCGTGAGTCACTCAGCGCTCATCCCGCGGTGCACACGACGAGCAAGGACATGCGATGGGACGGGGGCGGGACAGAGCCCAGCAGCTCTCCTCAGCAATGGTCCGCTTCCGAAGCCCTCCGCAAGCTGGTGGACAAGTCCCCTAAGCCGAGGGGCACTAGGCAACCATTGCTCGCCGCCGTGTCCGCCGGACTCGACGAGTTGTCGCCGTACGAACTTCTGGCGGTACATGCGCTCGACATGCCCGTGACCGAGTGGCCGCGGACCTGGACGGAACCCCACCCCGAGCGCGTGCCCGAAGAGATCAGCCTGATCGCTGTCGAGCACATCGTCGTGATGTCGCGTACCAGGAAACGCATCGTTCTCCCCGGTACCACCCCCAGTCCGGCTGAGAAGAAGGCTGCGAAGAAGGCTGCGGAGATCCCGTCGTCCCTCGATCTCCTTCCGTTGCTCATTCCTCTGGCGGCGATGCCCGCTTTGAGCCCCGCAGCAGACAGGGCAGCCAAGGCGCTGAGCGGCGAGCAGGCATGGAATGCCTTGCGCGCCGGGATGGAGTGCTTCGAGCAGGCGCTGTCCGCGAGCCCTGGCTCCGAGGCCGCACGGGCTCAGGAGGAGCGGCTGGTCCCTCTCTCGATCAGGGTCAGGGAACTCCTGAAGACGGTGCTGATGAGACGGCCGAAGGAGGACGATCTTCCATGGCTGGACTTCGCGGAGGAGATGGCCTTCCGGGCCTGCGCGTTGCTGGCGGATCCCCGGATCCAGAAGCAGCCGAACGGACTCGTACGGGAGTGGGCGCAGCACGTCGCCGGCCATCCGGACATTCCCGTCGAGCTGCGAGAAGCAGCCAGCGCAGCCCAGGCCGCCGCGGTGGCCGAAGCTGCCGATGCGGTGGAGGCGCATGGCACGGGTGACGGCGAGAGGACGGAAGAAGGCCGGGAGGCCGAGGCCGCACCCGAGGCGCCCACGGTGTCTGCGGAGGAGGCCGAGTCCAAGGGAGTCGAGGACGGAGGAGAAACCGACGCCGAGGCGAGCGAAGCCGACACCGTCGAGCCTGCGGACGCCATGATCGTGACCGGCGAACCTCTCCTGGAGGTGACGGAGGACGTCCCGGACGAGACACCGGAGGCGGCGCAGGAGGCAGCGCAGGAACCCGAGCAAGACCCGCAGGCCGAGATCGCGGCCCTGACCCGCCTGTTGGAGGAGGAACGCAGCAACGCCGAAGCGGCCAAGGCCGAGTTCGAGCGGCAGCGCCGGGCCGCTTCGGACGCACTGACCGAGGCGGAAGCGACGGCGAACCGGTTGCTGCTCCGCATCGCGGACGAGGAGAAGCACCGCGCCGAGGCCGAGACACGTGCCCACGCTGCCGAGGCCACGGCGGAGTCGGCCCGGCAGGGCCTCGCAGAGGCGGAGCAGCGTGTGGAGGCGATGACGCGTCAGCTCCGGCGGCGGGACGACGAGCTGCGGCAGTCCCGGCAGACCGCGCGCGGAGCGTCGCAGGCGCAGTTGCGGCAGGCCAGGATCGACACGTTGCGCGTGCTCGCCGCGGTGCTCACCGAAGTCGCGGACCAGGCGATCCACGAGGACGACGAGACAGGGCCGGCGAGCGCTCTGTACCGCAGGGCCCTGGCCCGCGCGGCAGCAGCGGGGGTGCTGGACATCGGAGCACTCGGAGAAGAGACGGATTACGACCCGGTGACCCACCGGGCCCCGGGCGGACCGGCGGCGCGGGTGGTGGTGGAGCGGCCCGGCTTCGTGTGGCAGAGCCCGCGTGAGCCCGAGCCCATCGTGCTGGAGCAAGTCCTCGTACGTGGGACCGACCAGTAGGCAAGACAGTTGATTCCCGCTGCCGGGGTTGAGGCCCTCGGCAGCCAGTGCCCATGGAGGACACCGGTGCAGCACGACAAGCCCTTGATCGGCATCGACTTCGGTACCGCGACCACCTTGGTGAGCCAACGGCTTCCCGGCGGGTCACCGGAAATCGTGCCGGTCGGTCACGGTACGTCCTGGATGCCGAGCGTGATCGCCGTCTCCGCCTCCGGTGAGCTTCTGTTCGGCGAAGGCGCCGAGGCTACGACCGGGGCCTCGGCGCTGCGGTCGGTGAAGCAGTGCATCACTCTCGATCTGACGCCGGACAAGCTACCGGGCCGGGAGGGGACCGGCACGATCCGGCACTCTGCTGACGACATGATCGAGCAGCTGCTGAAGCACGTACTGCTGCGTGCCAGGGCCGCCGGAGCGGACACCGAGGATGCCCACTTCCGTCTTGCCTGCCCCGCGATCTGGGACGGACCACGGCGCTGGCGGCTCGCCACTCTGGCCAGGGCCGCGGGTATCCCGGTGGCAGTCGGGGATGTTGTCGACGAGCCCGTGGCCGCCGGACTCGCCTGGTCGGAAGGGCTCTACTGGGAACTCGGCGAGGAAAGGCCCGATGGGACCACGCTGGTCTTCGACTTCGGCGGGGGCACCCTCGACATCGCCGTGGTCGAGGTCACCGAATCGCTCCAGGACGCCGCCCCCGAGCTCACCGTGCTCTCGGCGCGCGGTGTGGCCAGGGCCGGTGATGATCTGGACCTCCGGATCGCCCGGGATCTGGAACAGGACTTGGAGGCCCAGGGCGTATCGGTGGAGCGGATGCCCGACCCCGCCACCCTCAGGGCGCTTGTCCTGGCGGCGGCCCGACGGCTCAAGGTACTGCTCTCCGACACGCGGTACGACGAACAGGCGGTTCCGATCGGCGGCGGGTACACCAACCTGCCCCTGCTTACCTACACGCGCGGGCGGCTGGAGGAGGCGTTCCGGCCACAGATGCTGGAAGCCCTGGAGTACGTCAGGGCCGCCCTGTGCGAGGCACGGCTGCGTCGGCGCACCACGCCCGACATCGAGCGTCTGAAGCGTATGCCGCTGCGGGAGCTGGCGACCGATGTGCAGCATGTGCTGCTAGCCGGCGGCATGTCCCAGGTGCCGCTGGTACGCCGGCTTTTCGAGGAGAACTTCTCCCACGCCCAAGTGGAGTTCGACAGGGCGCTGGAATCACCGGAACAGTCGGTCGTGACCGGCCTGGTGGTGCACAACTACCATCGGCTCAACCTCCCCCGGCCCGGCTTCGACCTGGTGCTGGAGTGGGACGACCTGAGCGGAGGTCGTCGCAGCGAACTGCTCTACCCAGCCTTCCAGCCCCTCTACGAACCGTATCGGGTGCTGCGCGGCGAGGAACTGGCCCACCGCTGGCGGGGGACGCCGGATGTCCACCGGGTCACCAAAGGCCGGCTCCGGGCGAAGGCCGTGGACGGGGAACCGATGGACTTCTCGGTGGACGGTACGCCACTGCCGCATCTGCCCGTCGAACTCCACCCGAGGACAGCCTTCTCGCTGGCCCTGAGGCTCAACGGGGAAATGGTCGTGCATGATTCGACCGCCCGGCCCATGATTTTCCGGGTGGAGAGGTGGCCCGTGCTCCGGAAGGGAGAACAGGAGGCCATCCGCCTGACGCCGGTACGAAAGGGCGCCCTGGTACACCAGCGGGCGTCATTCACCGACGTGTACTCCCATCCGTGGCAGTGAGGCGCTGGACGGTGGCCCGGGTCATGTCCCTGGCCACCGTCCGGCGTCCGGTCAGTCTCCCTCGACCAGAACGAGGGCGACCGGCTCGGTGGACAGACTGAAGCGGGCATCCCGCTCCATCTGCGCCAGCAGGGCGTCCCGCCGGGTCTCCAGGTGAGTCACCCGGCTCTCGTGGAGGCGGCGGATCGAGGGGTGGTCCACCTCGTGGGCGAGACGGCGGGCCCGCGCGATCTTCAATTGAAGGGTGTCTCTCACCGTCGCGCGCCGACCTTCGGCGAGCCGCATGTTCTCGGCCTCGTAAAGCCGCTTGGTCGCGCGCTCCTGTACGGCCGCGAGGGCCTGCACCTCCTCCAGTGTCTCGACGATCATGGTGTCGACGTCGGCGGGCAGCGGCTCGTCGGTGCCGGTGAGTTCACCGCGGGCGAGAGAGGTCAGCAGCGCGGTCCCGACCTCGGGTACCTCTCTCATCGTCCGGATGTCGACCGCGGTGGTCCACAGTTCGCGGCGCGAACGGGTGCCGTCCGTACGCGCCAGCCGGACCTCCACCAGATAGTGGGACCCGGGTGGCAGGCCGGGCAGCCGTGCCCGCCCGTAGCGCAGGAGCAGCTCAGGGCGCTGGTCGTACCACCACTGGGCGGTGCGTACCAGCGGATGGCGGACACTGAGCAACGGAGCTCCGCTCGCCGATGAGACGCTCGCGGTGAAGCAGAAGCGCATCGGCGAACCGCTCTTGAGCCTGCCCAGCAGATCGCCGCGGGGATGAGGGAAGGCGCCCGCGTCCATCGCCTCGTACATCGCCTTGAGCAGGTCGCTGCTGCCTGCGATGTCCACCAGGTCGTCCTCGTGCGGGACTTCACGCAGCCGGCCGTACCCGCTGTCCGTGAGGAAACACTCGACGAGTCCGCGAATCTCCTTGGGACCCAGATAGCGACCCTTGCCCGGACTGGTTTCGTCGAAGCCCTCGATGAGCAGGCCGTCCAGGCCGGTGAGAAGGGCCTGGGCGTCGTTCAGGCTCTCCAGGTCCTTCTCCCGGTCCACCCGCGCGACCTCGATCCGGTCGACCTGGTGGCGGCGCTGCTCCGGGGTGAGGTGAGGGTCCAGGACGATGCGGTGCAACTCCTTGAGGCGCCCGCGCAGGATCGGTTCGAGTTCTCCGATGGAGTCCTGGAAGACCCCGATGCGCATGTAGAGGCGCTGGAAGATGTCGGTCTCGATGGTGCCGGGGACCTGCATGTTGAAGATGAAGATTTTCTCGTGCTGCTGGCCGAACCGATCGAGGCGTCCGATGCGCTGCTCCACCCGCATGGGGTTCCAGGGCAGGTCGTAGTTGACCAGGACGTTGCAGAACTCGAAGTCCAGGCCCTCGCTGCCCACCTCGCTCACCAGGAGCAGATCGAACGCGCCGTCACGGAAGTCCTTCATGATGCGTTCCCGCTCGACCGGCGGGGTCTTCCCGTGCATCACCCGGACCTTGAACTCCGGGGTCAGCCTCTCCTCCAGGTACTCCAGGGTGCGGGTGAAGAAGGAGAAGACCATCGCCTGCCGCATGCCCTTGGTACGGGCGCTTCGCAGCATCTGCGTGAACCGCTCGAACTTGGTGTCCACGGGAAGTTCCCGCAACAAGGAGCGCAGCGCCGAGAGGTCGTCGGCCTGCTCTGCCATCTCGCGGGCGAGCTTCTCGGCGGAGGCGGCCGGTACGGGAGAGTTCTCATCCGTGGCGTCGTCGACGACTTCGGACTCGTAGAGGAGTTCTTCGGCAGCCTCCTCCTCAGCCGGTCGGGGTGAGAAACGCTCCCGTAGCCGCTGCTGCATGGCCGGTATGCAGCTGGCTGCCTGCCGCAGCCACATCTGCGCGGCGAAGCCGGCGGCCATGCCGCTGCGGGCGGCGCGCTCGAGGCACCACGCGTGCAGGTTGTCGTAGAACTCACGCTCCTGCGAGGTCCAGGCGACCGCGACGTCCTTGGCCTCACGCAAAGCTTTACGGTCAGGTGTGTCGGCCTTGCGCGTACGGTTGACGACACCCGCGAGGGCGTTGAGTTCGGCGATGCACCGCCGCGCCTCGGCGCGTTGGTGGGGAGACAGCGGCGCGCCGCTCTTCAGAAGCTCCTTAAGGCGCAGGAACTCAGGTCGTCGAGCGGTGATCCTGCCGTACGTGGAGGTCTGGACCCGCATGAGCCGGGAGTGCAGGCTCCGCGCGCCGTCCGGAGTGTCCGCGCGGCCCTCAGTGAGACCGACGGCCACCGCGTTCAGATGACGGTTGGGCTCGAGCTGGTTCTCGAAGACTTTGGGTTCCGGGAAGGACGCCTCGTCGAGAAGGTGAACGAGGTTGTAGAGGTCCTGGTTGCCGAGGTTGAGGGGAGTGGCGGAGAGGAAGATCAGCGCGTCGGCCCAGTCTGCGAGCAGGGCTGCCGCGGCGTGGCTCCGGCTGCTCGCGTTGCGCAGGTAGTGTGCCTCGTCCACGATCACGAGGTCGAAGCGGGGCTGGAGTTCAGCGAGCTCGTCCAACTGCCCGGCCCGCCGGAGTCGCTCCAGAGACACCACTCCGGCGAACGGCTCGCTGGTGTCCCCGCTGCGGAACAGTTCCACCAGCTCCGCCATGCCCTCTTTGTCGAGGACGCGGAGGTGCCGGTCGAAGCGGTCGCGCATCTCGTTCTGCCACTTGGTGACGAGTGCGGCGGGACACACGACGAGTCCCCGGAAGTGCGTGCCACTGCGCCCTCCCGAGGAGCGCCGCAGGTGGGTACGCTGCTCCAATTCGTTCCAGATCAGACCGGCTTCGATGGTTTTACCGAGACCGACTTCGTCCGCGATCAGCAACCGCTGGCGGTCCGAACTCATCAGCTTGAGTACAGGTCGGAACTGGTAGGGCCGGAACACTGTGCGGCTCGACTGGTACGAGTACACGACATCCGTGAGCGGCGTGCTCAACTTGGCGAGAGTGAGCGCGAGCGCGGTCCGGTCGGCGGGAGCGGGCGGACGGAGGATCCAGTCCTCGGGGTCATCCGTGCTGGGCGGAAGCGCCTCGAGATCCTCTTCGAATGCCAACCGGCGACCGCCGGTCGCGTCCTGCAACCTGTACTGGACGCTTCCGTCTCGCGTTGGCGTCGCCTTCAGCACGGTGAAGGTTTCCTGCCTGCCCGCGAGACGGACGAGGTTGCCGCGGACGAAAGCGGGTGTGGCTTCGTCAGGGACGGCGGCGCACCATTCCCGGTACTGGAGGAGGGCTCGATGAAGCATGTGACCGTCGTCTATGTCCCGGAGACGCTTCAGTTGGGGAGCAACAGCAGATCCACCGTTGCTCAACGCGAACCCGACGAGAACCCGGCTGGCTCGCGACTCAAAAAGGTAGATGCCACTGGGCAGCTTGGCGGGGGAGTCGTCTCCATGTACTTGCGGAGCAGGACGCTGTCGTGCCGCGGGCACCGGAACTTGTTCGGAGCACTCCGGACTGTCGTAGAAGAACAGTTGCGCTTCGCTGAGTGCTTCCGGTGCTGCTGCTCCGGTCGGATCCCCCCAAGGGATGTACTGCAGTCGGAGTCGATCGTCGTCGAGTGGCACCTCTACCATCATTGGTGGGTTTCCACCCTTTGATTCCGCTCTCTCCCTCACTCCGTCCCCCTGTCTCATGGACACCGTGCCCGGGAACTTATGCGGATCATTTCCAACTGCTCAGGGAGGCAACCGGTATGACCAGGGCTGCCGAGGTGGCCAACAGGGGTTGGAATGATCTGCTGCCGGACTGTTGCGTGGTACCAAAACGTTCTCATCAAGCCGGTTTGACCCGAGCAAGACTACTTGGTGGCACTCGGTGACCCCGTGTCTCCTCTGCGAAAGCTGCCGTCACTTGTCGTCCGCCACCTCGTACTCTCCGAGCCGCCGACCGAATCCTGGATGGTGTTCCTCCGGGTGGTGCAAGTGATCTGGAGGTGGCGTTGCGGGTCGTGACGGTCGCGCTGCTCGGCGGGCGGTTTCCGTGGCTGTCCGGTGGGGCGGTGACCTCGACGTGGGCGATGCCGGGGCGCGCGTCCACGCCCCGGGGAGGTCGCACCGTCCCGAATTCGTGAGCATTTTGGCCGCTACTGTCCTGATGTCGCTCATCTGAGCGCTTACGTGACACATGTCCGCCGACTGCTCACGGTTTTCGGCAGGGCATCCGCTTCCGACCCCGCAGTGCCGGGACAGTGAAGATGCCCTGCACCACCCGGTGGGACACCATCCGGCACCTGATTCACAGCAGCGTCGGCCGCCGGCTCGAACAGGCGGGAAGGACCCTGAATGTCGAGCTCAGCAGAGCGCCCCTCACCGAGGTTGTAGGACAGGTCCGTGAACCATTCGTTCGCCTGGCCGTCCACCGCCCGGGCCCGTGGTCCTCGTGGGCTGCTTCGGTGGTCTCGTCGGTCGCCCGGGTCAGCCGCTCGGTGATCCGGGTGGCATAGGCCCACAGGAAGGACTGACGACAGGAGCGAGTAGGTGACGCCCCGTCGTGGTGGCTCCGGCTTCTGGCCGTCCGCTCGCGGAGCTCCTTAGCCGTGCGCTTGAATGATCGAATGGCTGTGGCAATGGACGAGGAGACGGTGTGCGCGTTCGCCGACGACACCGAGGTCACCGAGGGGCGGATCCTGCTCGCCGACGGTGCGGTGGTCGAGGCGGGGAGCGAGCCCCGAGGCATCGGCGGTCTGGTGCGGGGCGGCTCGGGCGCCGCCTGCGGGGTCCTGGTGCAGGTCGTGGGTCGGGAACTGGCGGCGGAATGCGATGGTGCGTGCGTCCCGACGTCGGGACGCTTGTGCCGGCATGCCGTCGCACTCGCCCTGTACGCCGTCGAGCGGCGCCTGCCCTGGCACGCCGCGCCTGCCGACGACGCTCGCCGTGTCATGGGTGAAGCCCTGAACGCGCTCACCGCCGTGGAGAAGGCCGCAGTGCTGGACAGGCTGCTGGAGGCCCGGCCCGAACTGCGTGTGGAAGCCGACCGGTTGGCCGTACGCGTGCTGGACCCGCGGGCACGCGCCGAACTGACAGCCCTTCAGGAGAGGACCGCGGCTGATGTCGAGCACCTCCTGCGGGCCCTGGACATCGACCATTTGAGCACCGGCCATCGTCCGGGCTTCGGGTACACCGACGTCCACGAGGCCGCGAGCCGCCTGATCGAGCCGGTCATCGAGAAGTACGAGGTCGATGTCCGCCGCCGTCTGGAGTTGGGCATGCTCGACGCGGCCGAGGCCGTGGCCCTCGGCGTACTCGACGGCCTGGACGCCTGTGAAGGCGAATACGACGGCGACGAGGTGCTGTGCTACGCCGGGGAGGACCTCGCCGAGACATACGGGTACACCCTCCGCGAACTGATGCGCACCGAGGGCCGGGCCGTGGAGTAGTCCCGCAGCGCCCGGCCCGCGTCGTGTGGACGTGCAGGCCGACGGCAACGCGCTGCGCTGACGTCTACGAGGGGCGCACAGCACCGGAACCGGCAGCGACCGGACCGGCCTGAACCCGCGTCCGCTTCCTCCCGGAGGAAGCCCTGCGTTCGCGGTGGTCGTCGGCCGCGAAACCTGACCGTCAGAGAGGGCTCTGCAGGAGCGCGAACCGCGCCCCCTCCGGGTCCGTCACCGTGGCGGTGCGGCCGTGGGCGTCGGTGTGGGACTGTCTGAGGATCTGGCCGCCCAGGTGCAGGACGTGGTCCACCGCGTCGTCGAGGTCGGCCACGGTGAAGTACGTCGTCCAGTGCGGTCCACGGTCCCGGAGCAGGCCGTTGCCCACGCCGTGGACGGCGGCCACGGGGCGGCCCCCCAGGTGCAGGGTCACGTGGTCGACGTCGGTGGAGATCTCCGGTTCCACGGTGTAACCGAACACCGAGGCGTAGAACTTGGCCACGCGTTCCGACTCGAAGGTCGTCAGCTCGTTCCAGGCGGGCGCGCCGGGCACCCCGGTGACGGCCGTGCCGAGGTGCGCGGACGCCTGCCGGATGCCGAAGACGGCCCCCGAGGGGTCGGAACAGATCGCCAGCCGCCCGGCGTCGGAGGCGTCCAGCGGGCCGACCCCGACCGTGCCGCCGCAGGACCGCACGAGCTCGGCCGTGCGGTCCACGTCCGCGGAGGCGAAGTAGGGCGTCCAGGCGATGGGCAGATGACGGTCCGGCGGCAGCAGGCCGATGCCGGCCACCTCGCGGCCGTCGAGCAGTGCGCGTGCGTACGGGCCGAGTTGCTGTGGGCCGGGCCGGAACTCCCAGCCGAACAGCGCTTCGTAGAACCTCCGGGCCGCGTCGGGTCCGTGCACCATGAGGCTCACCCAGCAGGGTGTGCCGGGCGCGTGCCGGACGGGTGCTTCACCGTCTCGGCGGGCGGACCCCCGTGCATCGGTCATCGTCACTCTCTTCTCGACCCGGGCGAGGGTCGTGTCGCGTCCGTTTCGCGGATCGTCGCCGTGCTGCTCCAGGCATCAGCCACGGCGCCGCGCGCCCTGGGCCCGCCCCGTACGGCGGTTCCGTCTCCGGAGGATGCCCGATGTACGGGCCTCCGCTCTTTTCGACGCGCTTGCCGGATGATGTCGATCGGTAGTACAGCATGTGCCCGATCCCATACGCCTCGTGATCGGGTCTGCCCGGCCGAGCAGATTAGCCGGACATGGACGACTCGGCCACCCCGTGCGCGAGGATGGTGACCATGAACGCCATCATCTCCGCATCCGAACTCGCCAGTGAACTGGCGGGCGGTGACCCGCCGGTGCTGCTCGACGTCCGCTGGCAGCTCAGCACGCCCGCGGCGGCCGGTGAGCCGCCGTTCGACGGCCGGGCCGCCTACCTGGCCGGACATCTTCCGGGTGCCGTTTTCGTCGACCTGGACCGGGAGTTGGCCGCCCCGCCGGCCGGGCGGGGACGCCATCCGCTGCCCGATCCGGAGGAGTTCGGTGCCGCGATGCGCCGCGCGGGCGTGTCGGCGGGCAGGCCGGTGGTCGTGTACGACGGCGGGCTGGGCTGGGGGGCCGCCCGCGCGTGGTGGCTGCTGCGCTGGACGGGTCACCCGGACGTGCTGGTCCTCGACGGCGGGTTGCCGTCCTGGGACGGCCCGCTCGAGACCTCGGTGCCACAGTCGGACGAGGGCGACTTCACGCCGGTGCCGGCGGAGGCCGGGCTGCTCGACGCCGACGGCGCGGCGGCGCTGGCCCGGTCCGGGCTGCTGCTGGACGCGCGGGCGGGGGAGCGCTACCGGGGCGAGGTGGAGCCGATCGACCGGGTCGGCGGGCACATCCCGGGCGCGGTCTCGGCGCCCACCACCGAGAACGTCGGCCCGGACGGCCGATTCCTGTCCGCCGGTGAACTGGGCGCGCGGTTCAGGGCGTTGGGCGCGTCCGCGGACACGCCGGTCGGCGTGTACTGCGGTTCCGGTGTCTCGGCGGCGCACGAGGTGCTGGCGCTGGCGGTGGCGGGCATCCCGGCGGCGCTGTACGTCGGGTCCTGGTCGGAGTGGTCGTCGGACCCGGAGCGGCCGGTCGCGGTGGGGCCGGATCCGCAGTAGGTGCGTGGCGGAAGCGGAAGGGGGGTGCTCGCCCGGGCGAGCACCCCCCTTCCACACTGACCGACGCCGGATCACCTCAGTGCCGGGTCCAGGTCATTCCTGCTTCTTGCGCCGCGTTCCGAACACGATCTCGTCCCAACTCGGCACCGCGGCGCGGCGGCCCGGCCGGACGCCGTCCGCCTCCGCCTGACGGTCGGTGGAGCCGACGAGACGGTCCCGGTGACTGCTGACGGCACGGGGCATCAGGACGTCCGCGTAGGCGGAACCGGCCGAAGCGGCCGGGGCCGGGGGCTCCTCCGCCTCGGGTTCGGAGTCGGGCTCCTCGGGGACGGGCTCGGGCGCCCGCTCGGGAACCACCAGGTCGCCCCGGAAGCTCGGCACCGCCTCCAACAGGCTGGTGAGCGAGTCCCGCTCACCGCCTGCCGGGACCGCCGACTCCTCGTCGGACTCGGGCCCGTGGCCGGGCGGCAGGCTCTGCCGCTCGCGCGGCAGCCGGGCGATGCGCGGCACGAACGGGAAGCTCGGTTCCGGTGCCGCGGCGAGGTCGTCGGACTCGCCGATCAGCGAGCGCGCCTCGTCGTCGACGGCCTGGACGAGCCGCCGGGGCGGGTCGTACGTCCAGCTCGCCGAGTGCGGCTCGCCCGCGACCCGGTAGACCAGCAGCACCTCCCAGGTGCCGTCGTCGCGGCGCCAGGAGTCCCACTGCACGGTGTCCTTCTCGGCGCCGCGCAGCAGCAGCCGCTCCTGCACGGCCTCGCCCAGCGGCGGGCCGGAGTTCTCGCCGGGCCGGCGGACGGGGGTCTTGCGGGCGCGCTCCGCCATGAAGGCGCGCTCGGCGAGCACGGGGCCCTCGAAGCGCCGGACGCGGTCCACGGGAATGCCGGCCATCTGCGCGACCTCTTCCGCGGTCGCGCCGGCGCGTATACGCGCCTGGATGTCGCGGGGGCGGAGATGGCTCTCCACCTCGATCTCGATCTGGCCGAGGCGTGGACGGTCGCCCCGTACGGCGGCGCGGAGTCGTTCGTCGATCGGAAGCGTGTACTCCGTGCTGTCCGCAGCCTTCAGCACCAGCCGTGTGCCGTCATTCGAGACGGCCACGACACGCAGTTCGGGCATGGGGACCTCCCGGGTGGTGCCTGCCGACGTCACGTGCGTCGCTGCTTCCGCTAGTCGAGTGTGGCCTGCCCGGGTGCAGCCTGCCACAACCTTGCCGAGTTGCCCGGCGTGTCGGGCATGGGCCCTGGATCGCCGTTATGGCACGGTTACCTATTCGCAACGCTAAGTGACCAACCGCGTCACCCTGTGCAACTAGCCCCCTCCCGGCGGTCCTCAAGGGCCGGAGCGCCCTGATGGGCGTCCGGACCCAGGGTTCGCAACAGTACTCCATTCGGGCCAAGTGCGTGGATCGGCGCGCCGCCCGACTTCTGGCAAGGGGTGCTGCTCGGCCGTCATCGCGCCGCAGCGGCCGGGCTTCCCCGGTCTCGGCGTGGCGTACTTCACGTAATCGCCGGAAACGGAACTAATGGTTTCGTTCGGGCGTCGACTTGGTGTGCATTGTCATGCAGTTGATCGTTCATGTGAGGGAACGTGCGGGAAGGCGGGCAAGGTCCGAGGATGCGTGAAAGGCCGGATGTCGCGGGTGAGTCGAGTGTCGCCGGGGAGGTGAGGGCCGAGGGGGAGGCGAAGAGCCCTCGGATCGACCTGAGCGTGCCGCAGGTCGCGGGCAGCGCGGTGGCCGCGGTGCTGGGCGCCCAACTCGCCTCTTCCTTCGGCGTCTACGGGACGATCATCGGCGCCGGAGTCATGAGCATCGTCGCCACCTGCGGCGGAACGCTCTTCCAGCACTTCTTCAAGCGCACCGGCGAGCAGTTCCGCGTGGCCTCCGCGGGGTCCGGCCGCCCGGTCACCGCGGCGGCCGGGCGGCGGAACGTGCCCGCGCCCGGCGAGTTCACCGAGGGCACCGTGTACCGGGGCCGGACCAGGGGAGTGCGGTGGAACGGGAAGCGGGTGCTGGTCGCGACCGCGCTGGTGTTCGGGATCACGATGGCCGGAATCACCACCTACGAACTCGTTTCGGGCCAGAGCCTCAGCGGTGAACCCAGCACCACCATCGGCAACGCCGTCACCGGTCAGCACGCGTCCGGCTCCGGGGGTTCCGGCGGTTCGGACGACCAGTACTCCGGTGACCCCGACGACTCCGGAACGTCGAACGACCCCGGTACCTCGGACGGTTCCGAGGACTCCGGCGGGGACGGACCGGAGCCCACGCCCTCCGCGACGCCTCAGGACGGAGGTGCCGCCACCGGATCCGGCGACGGCACGCCGGACGGCGACGACGCGTCGGCGGGCACCCCGGACAGCACCGGGAGCCAGGGCTCCGGCGACAGCGCGACCCCGGAACCGGAGGTGTCCGCTACGACCCCAGGACCCTCCGCAGATAGTCGTTCCGGAAGCGGCGTTCAGGATCAAGGCGGTTCCGCAACGCCGTGAACTCGGCGAAACGCGGATACACCCGGGAGAGGTAATCGGCGTCCCGCGTGTTGATCTTCCCCCAGTGGGGCCGCCCCTCGTGGGCGGTGAAGATGCGCTCCGCCGCCGTGAAGTACCCCTGATAGGGGGTCCCCCGGAACATGTGGACCGCGATGTACGCGGTGTCGCGGCCGGAGGCCGTGGACAGGGTGATGTCGTCGGCCGGAGCCGTACGCACCTCGACGGGGAAACTGACCCGGAGGGGTGAACGGTCGACCATGGCCTTCAGCTCGCGCAGCGTGTCCACCAGGGCCTCGCGCGGCACCGCGTACTCCATCTCCACGAAGCGCACCCGGCGCGGCGAGGTGAACACCTTGTACGGGACGTCGGTGTAGGTCCGCGCGGACAGGGCCCTGCTGGAGATCCGCGCGAGGGCGGGGACGGTCGCGGGCACCGCGCGGCCGACCCAGTTGGCCGCCTGGAAGACGCCGTTGGAGAGGAACTCGTCCTCGATCCAGCCCTTGACGGGATGCACCGGCCGTTCCGGGCCCGCACTGCGGTTGTTCCGCTTGGTGTTGGTGTTGCCGGTGTGGGGGAACCAGTAGAACTCGAAGTGTTCGTTCTCGGCGTGCAGCTCGTCGAACTCGGCGAGGACGCGGCCGAGGGGCATCGGTTCCTCGCGGGCCGTCAGCAGGAAGATCGGTTCGACGGCGAAGGTGATCGCGGAGACGATGCCGAGGGCGCCGAGGCCGATCCGGGCGGCCGCGAAGACATCAGGATTCTCCTTCTCGGAGCAGACGAGCACCGAGCCGTCGGCGGTGACCAGTTCCAGGCCCCGGATCTGCGCGGCGACGGAGGCCGAGTCACGGCCGGTGCCGTGGGTGCCGGTGCTGGTGGCCCCGGCGACGGTCTGCTCCATGATGTCGCCCATGTTGGTGAGCGACAGCCCCTCCCGCGCGAGAGCGGTGTTGAGCCGCTTGAGCGGGGTGCCGGCCTCCACCGTGACGGTGCCCGCCGCCCGGTCGATGTCGCGTATCCCCGTCAGCAGGTGGGGGCGGATCTGCACGCCGTCGGTGGCGGCTATGGAGGTGAAGGAGTGCCCGGTGCCGACCGCCTTCACCGGGAGACCGTCCTCGGCGGCACGGCGTACGGCCGACGCCAGCTCCTCGACGGAGGCCGGCGTGACCTCCCGCGCGGGGCGGGCGAGGACGGTGCCTCCCCAGTTACGCCATGTTCCGTTCTTCGCGCTCGCCGTGCTGCCCAACGGAGCCTCCCCGACCCGGAGCCGGCCGCTCGAGCCGGCGGTACCCGAGGAAACCGACCACGACCGCGACGGCTCCGGCCACCGCCGGAACCCCGTACCCGGCACGCGCCCCGGCCGCGTCGATCACCCAGCCGGACGCGGCGGAGCCGAGAGCGACCCCGACCGCGAGCCCGGTGCTCACCCAGGTCATGCCCTCGGTGAGCTGCGCGCGTGGTACGTGCTCTTCGATGAGGGACATCGTCGTGATCATCGTGGGAGCGATGGACAGACCCGCAAAGAACAGCGCCACGGTCAGAAACGGCAGGTTCCCGACCAGTAGGAGGGGGATCATACTCACGGCCATGGCACACACGCCCAGCAGCCAGCGGCGCTCTGGTGCTCCGGCGAAGCGCATCAGCCCGAACACGACCCCCGCCGTGCAGGAGCCCAGCGCGTACACGGCGAGCACCACACTGGCGGCGGCCTTGTGCCCGCGCTCCTCCGCGAAGGCCACGGTGACCACGTCCACGCCGCCGAAGATCGCCCCGGTCGCCGCGAACGTGGCCACCAGGACCCGCAGTCCCGCGGAGCGCAGCGCCGTGCCGCCGGGCGCCGACGCACGGCCCCCGCCCGTGCGTTCGCGCGGGTGCGGGGCGGGTTCGGTGGCGCGCTGTGCCGTCAGCCAGAAGACGCCGACCGCCAGGAAGCAGGCCGCGAGCAGCGGACCGGCCTCCGGGAACCAGGCCGTGGAGAGCCCGATGGAGACGATCGGGCCGAAGATGAAGCAGAGTTCGTCCACCACGGACTCGAAGGAGTACGCGGTGTGCAACTGCGGGGTGCCCCGGTACAGATCGGCCCAGCGGGCCCGGACCATCGCGCCGACGCTCGGCACGCAGCCGATGCCGACGCAGGCGACGAAGAGCACCCAGTCCGGCCAGCCGTAGTGCGCGGCGAACAGCAGCAGCGCCGCCGCGGTGAGGGAGAACAGCGTCGCCGGGCGCAGGATCCGCCGCTGCCCGTACTGGTCCACCAGGCGGGAGACCTGGGGGCCGGCCACCGCGGCGGCCATGGCGATGGTGGCCGCCAGGGCGCCGGCCAGGCCGTACCGTCCGGTCAGCTGGGAGATCATCGTGACCACGCCGATGCCCATCATGGACAGCGGCATCCGGCCGAGGAACCCCGCGGCCGAGAAGCTCTTGCTGCCGGGGGCGGCGAACAGGGCGATGTAGGGACGGGGCACGAGGTCTCCGAAAAGCTCAGCAAGGAACGACCGCGAGAGACCGGGCTCCCAGTAAGGTGCGACCGCAGTGGATACAGCTTACTGGTTAGGTGACCCTAATGTATCCCGTGGTCCGGTCGGCCCCCGCCGTTACCCGGCTGTCGGTGCCTGATGGCAGGATCGAGGCATGCCTGACGAGCTCGATCCCACCCCCTACGACGCCCTGCTGCTGCTCTCCTTCGGAGGCCCCGAAGGCCCGGACGACGTGGTCCCGTTCCTGGAGAACGTGACACGCGGGCGCGGCATCCCCAAGGAACGCCTGAAGGAAGTCGGGGAGCACTACTTCTTGTTCGGCGGGGTCAGCCCCATCAACGAACAGAACCGCGACCTGCTGGCCGCGCTGCGCGAGGACTTCGCCGACCACGGCCTGAACCTGCCGGTCTACTGGGGCAACCGCAACTGGGCGCCGTACCTCACCGACACACTGCGCGAGATGATCGGCGACGGCCGCCGCCGCATCATCGTCCTGGCGACCAGTGCCTACGCCTCGTACTCCGGCTGCCGCCAGTACCGCGAGAACCTCGCCGAGGCCCTGGCGACGCTGGCGGCCGAGGGCCTGGAGCTGCCCGAGGTCGACAAGCTGCGGCACTACTTCAACCACCCCGGCTTCCTGGAGCCCATGGTCGACGGGGTCCTCCGCTCGCTCGCCGAGCTGCCCGAGGTGGTGCGTGACGGTGCGCACATCGCCTTCTGCACCCACTCGATCCCCACCGCCTCCGCCGACACCTCCGGCCCCGTCGAGGAGCACGGCGACGGCGGCGCGTACGTACGGCAGCACCTGGACGCGGCCCGGCTGATCGCCGACGCCGTACGGGAGCGCACCGGCGTGGACCACCCCTGGCAGCTCGTCTACCAGTCCCGCTCCGGCGCCCCGCACATTCCCTGGCTGGAGCCCGACATCTGCGACCACCTCGAGGAGCGGCACGCGGCCGGGGTCCCGGCCGTGGTCATGGCCCCCATCGGCTTCGTCTCCGACCACATGGAGGTCATCTACGACCTCGACACCGAGGCCGCGGCCAAGGCGGGGGAGCTGGGACTGCCGGTGCGCCGCTCGGCGACCGTGGGCGCCGACCCGCGGTTCGCCGCCGCGATCCGGGACCTGATCGTGGAGCGCGCGGCCACCGAGCGCGGCCAGGACGACGTCACCCCCTGCGCCCTGGGCGCCCTGGGGCCGAGCCACAACCTCTGCCCGGTGGGCTGCTGCCCGGCCCGTGCCCCGCACCCCGCCGCCGCGGGCGCCGACAGCCCCTACGCGTGAGGAGCGCCGTGACCGACCCCCTGCACGCGGAACTGCTGGAGCTGGCCCGCGAGGCGGCGCGGCGCGCGGGTGAGCTGTTGCGGGACGGACGGCCGGCCGACCTGGA
This sequence comes from Streptomyces sp. TE5632, assembly GCF_054061295.1. NCBI lineage: Bacteria > Bacillati > Actinomycetota > Actinomycetes > Kitasatosporales > Streptomycetaceae > Streptomyces > Streptomyces sp. TE5632. Next base: position 4,438,942 of record NZ_JBSSEA010000003.1, read on the forward strand.
GGTCGCCGCGACCAAGTCCAGCCCGATCGACGTCGTCACCGAGATGGACATCGCGGCCGAGAGACTGATCACCGGTCTGATCGCCGAGCACCGGCCGGACGACGGCGTCCTCGGCGAGGAGGGCGGCACGACCGAGGGCACCAGTGGTGTCCGCTGGGTGATCGACCCGCTCGACGGCACGGTCAACTACCTGTACGGGCTGCCCACCTGGGCCGTCTCCATCGCCGCCGAGCAGGACGGCGAGACCGTGGTCGGGGTGGTCGCGGCCCCGATGCGCGGCGAGACGTACCACGCCGTCCGCGGCGGCGGCGCCCGTGCCACCGGTGCCTGGGAGGGCGAGCGCACGCTGACCTGCCGCCCCGCACCGCCCCTCGACCAGGCCCTGGTCTCGACCGGCTTCAACTACGTCACCGAGGTCCGCACCCGTCAGGCCGACGTCGCGCAACGGCTGATCCCGCTCCTGCGGGACATCCGGCGCGGCGGCTCGGCCGCGGTCGACCTCTGCGACCTGGCCTGCGGCCGCCTCGACGGCTACTACGAGCGCGGACTGCACCCCTGGGACCTGGCGGCGGGTGACCTGATCGCCCGGGAGGCGGGCGCGCTGACCGGTGGACGGCCAGGTGAGCGCCCCTCGTGGGATCTCGCGGTCGCGGCCACCCCGGGCGTCTTCGAGCCCCTCCAGCGGCTGCTGGAGGACTTCGGGGCCTGGCACGACTGACTGGCGGACGACCGGCGGACGACCGGCGGAGGACTCCGCGGGAGACGACGAAGCGGGCCCCCGGTGCTGGATTCACCGGGGACCCGCTTCGATCGCGTTCGCGCATGAGTACCGACGCGCCGGCAACGACGCGGTCGGGCTGATCAGGCGTAGGACGCGCCGACCTCCACACCGTGCTCGGCAGCGAGCCGGCGCAGGTCGTCGAGCTCGCCCTGCTCCACCTCGACGAGGAAGTCGTCACCCTCGTCGCGGGCCCGGGACAGATCGGACTCGGTCGTCCTTATGCGCTGCAGAAGTCCTGCGGTGAAAGCGTCCATGCTGCGCCCCCTCGTCCTGGGTCGTGGGTCGATGGCACGACGGCGTGCCGTTCGAAAGGGACGATCACGTCTGCGGTGGATGACCGGCGCCGCTCGGCCTTGGGTCTGCGGCGTCGGACACCCGGGTCCGCTCTGCGGGAAACGGACTGATGCGCACCACGGTGTGGCACGGTGCAAGCAGAGCGTGATCGCGGGATGTAAACCCGTCCTCCCCAGGCTCCCTTCCGCGGAAACCTCACCGCACGAGAAAATCTCGTATTTCCATGCTGTTCGTCCGGACGTTCCCCCGTCCTGTGCCCCCGAGCCACCGTCCGTTCCCGCTCGCGGACCTCGCCTTACAGCCGACTTATGGCCGAAAAGGGCAGGATGGAGGCAACACACCCACCGGCACCCTGCCCGCGTGCGCTCCGGAGCGCTGCCCGGCGGGACTTGAGGAAGGACAAGCGACGTGCGCGTACTCGTCGTCGAGGACGAGCAACTGCTCGCCGATGCGGTGGCCACCGGACTGCGCCGGGAGGCCATGGCCGTCGACGTCGTGTACGACGGTGCGGCCGCCCTGGAGCGCATCGGCGTCAACGACTACGACGTGGTCGTCCTCGACCGCGACCTCCCCCTGGTGCACGGCGACGACGTGTGCCGCAGGATCGTCGAACTCGGCATGCCCACGCGCGTGCTGATGCTCACGGCCTCCGGCGACGTCAGCGACCGGGTCGAGGGCCTGGAGATCGGCGCCGACGACTATCTGCCCAAGCCCTTCGCGTTCAGCGAGCTCATCGCGCGCGTGCGCGCCCTGGGGCGGCGTACCAGCGTGCCGCTCCCGCCGGTCCTGGAGCGTGCCGGGATCAAGCTCGATCCCAACCGCCGCGAGGTGTTCCGCGACGGCCAGGAGGTACAGCTCGCGCCCAAGGAGTTCGCCGTCCTCGAGGTGCTCATGCGCAGCGAGGGCGCCGTCGTCTCCGCGGAGCAACTGCTGGAGAAGGCCTGGGACGAGAACACCGACCCGTTCACCAACGTGGTCCGGGTGACCGTCATGACTTTGCGCCGCAAGCTGGGCGAGCCGCCGGTCATCGTGACCGTGCCCGGCTCGGGCTACCGGATCTGATCCCGTGGCCGCCACCCCCACACCCGCCCCGGGGTCCCCGCAGGCACCTCCGAAGCCCACCTGGGACCCCCGCAGACCGGTCCCGCCGTTCCCCTGGCTGCGCCCCACCATCCGGATACGGCTCACCCTGCTCTACGGCGGCATGTTCCTGATCGCGGGCATCCTGCTGCTGTCGATCATCTACCTGTTCGCCGCGAACGCGCTGAGGATGGGCAGTGAACTGCCCTTTCGGATCCTCTCCGGACAGGTGTCCAGCGAAACCTGTCAGCTGCGCAGCGCGCAGCTGCCCGCGGACGAGCTGAACAGAGCGCTGAACGAGTGCGTCAACGAGCAGCGCCAGCACGCTCTGGACAACCTGCTCAGCCGCTCCCTCCTCGCCCTGCTCGGCCTCGCGATCATCGCCTTCGCCTTCGGATACGCGATGGCCGGCCGCGTGCTGTCGCCGCTGGGCCGGATCACCCGCACCGCACGCGCGGTGGCGGGCTCCGACCTGTCCCGCCGGATCGAGCTGGACGGCCCGGACGACGAGCTCAAGGAGCTGGCCGACACCTTCGACGACATGCTGGAGCGGCTGCAGCGGGCCTTCACCGCCCAGCAGCGCTTCGTCGGCAACGCCTCGCACGAACTGCGCACCCCGTTGGCGATCAATCGCACACTCCTCGAGGTGCACCTCTCCGACCCGAACGCGCCGGTGGAGCTCCAGCAGCTGGGCAAGACGCTGCTGGCCACCAACGAGCGCAGTGAGCAGCTCGTCGAGGGCCTGCTGCTGCTCGCCCGCAGCGACAACCAGATCGTCGAGCGCAAGCCGGTGGATCTCGCCGAGGTGGCCTCCCAGGCCATCGACCAGGTGCACGCCGAGGCGCAGGCCAAGGGCGTGGAGATCCGCGGCGACCACGAGCCCGCGGTCGTCCAGGGCAACGGCGTACTGCTGGAGCGGATCGCGCTGAACCTGGTGCAGAACGCCGTGCGCTACAACGTGGCCGAACAGGGGTGGGTGGAGGTCACCACCCAGGTCCAGCACGGGCAGGCGGTCCTGGTGGTGACCAACACCGGTCCGGTGGTCCCGGCGTACGAGATCGACAATCTGTTCGAGCCGTTCCGGCGGCTGCGCACCGAGCGGACGGGCAGTGACAAGGGGGTCGGGCTGGGGCTTTCCATCGTCCGGTCGGTGGCGCGGGCGCACGGCGGGCACATCTGCGCCCAGCCGCGCGAGGGGGGCGGGCTCGTGATGCGGGTCACCCTGCCGATCTGACATCATGTCGCCGACAACGGAGACGTTCGCTTTCGGCGGAATTTCCGAAGGGTGTCTCCGTCGCCCCCGTGTGGGATCGCTCACAGGAGCGCTTCCCGGCCCATCCACCCTCCGTGATCATGAACCCGCTGAAAGGCCGGGAAGGTCCCGGTTTTCGGGACCCCTGATCACGGGAAGTACACGGTGGGGCGGCTTTGAAGTGCCGCGTTCGGACCGTGTACGGTCCCCATCGCATCCACGCCGGTCACTCGTGAGGAGTCCGGTTGGGTGTCGATTGAGTAACAGACCTTGATGTGAGGCAAAATCTCCGCCTCAGGTCGGGCACAAGTCCGGCCTCTCACGCGTTAGTGCGCTGGAGACACCGCATACACCCAGAGGGGGAGAGCGACAATGGCAACCGATTACGACACTCCACGTAAGACCGACGACGACGTCGACTCGGACAGTCTTGAAGAGCTGAAGGCCCGCCGCAACGACAAGTCGGCCTCAGCCGTGGACGTCGACGAGTTCGAGGCCGCAGAGGGCCTGGAGCTGCCCGGGGCGGACCTCTCGAACGAGGAACTGGCCGTCCGCGTCCTGCCCAAGCAGCAGGACGAGTTCACGTGCATGAGCTGCTTCCTCGTGCACCACCGCAGCCAGCTGGCCCGGGAGAAGAACGGTCAGCCGATCTGCCGCGACTGCGACTGAGGGCGGGTCGGCCGTGACCGGCTCGACCCCTCCTCGGAAGCGCCGCTTCCTCACGAGAGGAGCGGACTCGGGGCCGCAGGACGGCCCTCAGCGCGACACGCGTGACCACGAGCGAGGCTCAACCGACACCGGGGCGGCCTCGCTCGAACGCGCAGTCGACCGGGGTGACCTCCCGGTATCCGCGGAGGTCACCACCACCGCACCGGCGGCTCGCCGACGGGCCGAGGCGTTCCGGGACAAGGCCAGGGAAGGCGCCCGCAAGGGCGGTGCCCGCGCGCGTGCGGGCCTGGCACATCTCACGGACCGGATCATCGACATGGCCCCGCGGGTGCCCGTGAGGGACCTGCAGACGCTGCGGGGGCAGTTCCCCGGGCTCGGCCCCGAGGAGCTCGCGGACAAGCTCGTGGCGGGCGCGGCGAGGGCCACGGCGACGGTCGGGGCCGGAGTCGGCGCGGTGGCGATGATGCCCGTGCCGCCCGCGATCCCCACGGAGCTGGCCGCCGAGGTCACCGGCGTCGCCGCGATCGAACTGAAACTGATCGCCGAACTCCACGAGGTCTACGGCGTACGACCCGCGGGCAACCTCGCCCAGCGCAGCACCGCGTACCTGAACGCCTGGTCGCAGGAGCGCGGAATCGAGGCGACCAAGCCCTCCACCGTGAGCGCGGCGATGAACAGCCGCATGAAGCGCGAACTGCGCCAGCGGATCATGAAGCGCACCGTGCGCAATCTGCCGAACCTGATGCCGTTCCTGGTGGGCGCCGCCGTCGGCGCGGTCATGAACCGCAGGGACACCAGGAAGCTCGCCGCCCGCATCCAGACCGACCTGCGCAGGATCCAGGTCCCCTGGGACGCCCTGCCCGCGCTCCCGGCCCTCGAGACCCCGGCCGACGCCCTGGACCTGGACACGTTCACCGGCGAGGAGAGCGGACGCGGAGCCCCCTGAACCCCACCGGCCCCGTGCTGCCCGGCCGGCCGTGCCCGGCCGGGCACGGCCCTGCTAGGCGGCGGCCTTCGCCGCCCGCAGTGCCTCCGCCAGCCGCTGCGGCTCACGCGTCGAGAGGAAGGCGTACGGCGTCGGGTCCTCCGGGTCGGTGATCTCCACCCGCACCGCCCCCGGGATGTAGGCCCGCAGCAGCATGAAGCAGCGCGGGTCCGCGCGGTGGGTGCGCCAGGCACGGGCCTCCTCGGCGTCCAGGGCCTCCGCCTCGCCCAGTGCCGTCACCGGGATCCTCGCCTCACCGGCGATCAGCAGGCCGCCCACGACCCGGATGCGCGCCGAGCCGTACGCGCTGACCACGACCGCCGCCGCGGCGCTGCCGACGGCCAGGCCGCCGAGCATCGGCAGGGTGCCGAGCGGCAGCACGATCAGGGCCAGCGAGACACCCGCGAGCAAGGAGATCAACCACCAGGAGCGGGGCGCGGTCAGGCGTTCTTCGTACGGGGCGGCGGAGAGCTGCATGGATCCAGCTTGGCAGGTGTCGGGGGACGGCCGACGCGCGGGTAAGGTCTGCGCCTGTGAGTGGTACTTCCCCAGTTCTTCAGCCCCCCGCCGATGCCGTGAAACCGGTGCGCCACCCGGACGCGCCCGCACCCGGTGAGCTCCTGGGCGCGCACTACGGCCAGTGTTTCGGCTGTGGCGGCGAACAGCCCCACGGACTGCACCTCGAGGCGCGGGCCGGCGAAGGGGTGTCGGTCACCGCCGCGTTCACCGTGCGGCCCGCCCACCAGGGCGCCCCCGGCCTGGCGCACGGCGGGGTGCTCACCAGCGCCCTGGACGAGACGCTCGGCTCGCTGAACTGGCTGCTGCGGACGATCGCCGTGACCGGCAGGCTCGAGACCGACTTCGTCCGGCCCGTTCCGGTCGACACCACGCTCCACCTGGAGGCCGAGGTGACCGCGGTGGCGGGCCGGAAGATCTACTCCACCGCCACCGGACGCATCGGCGGCCCCGACGGGCCGGTCGCCGTCCGAGCCGACGCGCTCTTCATCGAGGTCAAGGTCGACCACTTCATCGACCACGGCCGCCCCGAGGAGATCCGGGCCGCCATGAACGACCCCGACCAGGTCCGCCGCGCCCGTGCCTTCGAGGTGAACCCGTGAGCGAGCCCCGCCGCGGCGAACTCCGGGTACTGCTCAGGCGCGTCGACCCGGACGTACCGCTTCCGGCGTACGAGCACCCCGGTGACGCGGGAGCCGATCTGCGCACCACCGAGGCGTGCGAACTGGCGCCCGGCGAGCGGGCCGTTCTGCCCACCGGAGTGTCTGTGGCCCTGCCGGAGGGGTACGCGGCCTTCGTGCACCCGCGATCCGGTCTTGCCGCGCGCTGCGGCGTCGCCCTGGTGAATGCCCCGGGGACGGTTGATGCCGGGTACCGTGGGGAGATCAAGGTGATCGTGGTGAATCTCGACCCGCGCGAGGCCGTGCGGTTCGAGCGCTTCGACCGGATTGCCCAACTGGTCGTCCAGCAGGTCGAGCGGGTCCGCTTCGTGCCGGTCGCGGAGCTGCCCCGCTCGGTACGGGCCGAGGGGGGCTTCGGGTCCACCGGCGGCCATGCCGCGGTGGAAGGTAAGAGCGGCACAAGCGTTCAGGCCGCCGAAGGCGGCACAGCGGGTGGGAATCGATACGCTTCGGTCGTATCCGACCGGGAAGGACAGTGACGTGTTCGGACGTCGCAAGAAGAGGGATGCCGCCGAGGACGCGGCCGGCGAGGCCGAGCAGGTCGTCGACGGTGTCGACACGGAGGCGGAGGGCGAGCGCGAGCGGCTGAGGCTCGAGCCCGCACCGCGGCCCGACGGGCCCTGGGACAGTTCCGAGGTGAGCGCGCCCGGCGAGGGCCGGGTCGACCTGGGCGGTCTGTTCGTGCCCGGTGTGGACGGCATGGAGCTGCGGGTCGAGGTCGCGGGCGACGCGATCGTCGCGGCCACCGTCGTGCTGCACGACAGTGCCATCCAGTTGCAGGGCTTCGCGGCCCCCAAGCGCGAGGGCATCTGGAGCGAGGTCCGCGAGGAGATCGCGTCCGGCATCACCCAGCAGGGCGGCATCATCGACGAGGTCGAGGGTCCGCTGGGCTGGGAGCTGCGCGCCCAGGTGCCGGTGCAACTGCCGGACGGCACGGGCGGTTTCCAGGTCGTACGGTTCGTCGGCGTGGACGGCCCGCGCTGGTTCCTGCGCGGGGTGATCTCGGGTCAGGGCGCGGTGCAGCCGCAGGCCGCTGGGCTGTTGGAGCAGATCTTCCGGGACACGGTCGTGGTGCGCGGGGACGGCCCGATGGCGCCGCGCGACCCGATCGTCCTGAAGCTGCCGAACGACGCCCAGATGGTCCCCGAGGGCGTGCAGCAGGACGAGGGTTCCGAGGGTTCCGAGGGCTCCCGTTTCGCGGGCGGCATGGGGCAGCTGGCGCGCGGCCCGGAGATCACCGAGGTCCGCTGAGCCCGTCGAGTCAGTCGAGCGGAGCAGGGGCCGCACCCGACCGGGTGCGGCCCCTGCCCGTCCCACCCGCCCCGACCCATTGATCGACGGGGCGCCCGGCAGCGATACTGGCGGCCCGGTCCGGCGGCGACGCGCGCGACCGGTACCCGGGGGAGGGCGGGCGAATGAGCCAGGCGGTCGGCCAGGTGGTCACCGAGACCATGGTGCGCGTCGAGAACGTGCACAAGTCCTACGGCACCGGAACCGCCGCGGTCCACGCCCTGCGCGGTGTCTCCTTCGACGTACCGCGCGGTGAGCTGGTCGCCCTCAAGGGGCGCTCGGGGTCCGGCAAGACCACCCTGCTCAACATCGTCGGCGGCCTCGACACCCCGGACGAGGGGCGGGTCACCGTCGACGGGCTCGGCCTCGCCGACCTGGACGAGAACGGGCTGCTCGCCCTGCGCCGGGACCGGATCGGCTTCGTCTTCCAGTCCTTCGGGCTCATCCCCATCCTCACCGCGGCCGAGAACGTGGGGGTCCCGCTCCGGCTGCGCCGCGCCGACCCGCGCGAGCGCGAGGAACGCGTGGACCTGCTGCTGTCCCTGGTGGGCCTCGCCGACCACGCGGCACAGCGGCCGGGCGAGCTGTCCGGCGGCCAGCAGCAGCGGGTCGCCGTCGCCCGCGCCCTCGCCAACGACCCGGCCCTGCTCATCGCCGACGAGCCGACCGGTCAGCTCGACGCGGAGACCGGGCACTCCGTGATGGAACTGCTGCGCGCGGTCGTACGCAGTGAGCAGGTCACCGCGGTCGTCGCCACGCACGACGCGACCCTGCTCGACCTCGCCGACCGCGTCCTGGAACTCGGCGACGGCGAGATCGTCGAACCCTGACAGAACCTGACAGAACCTGACAGGCCCTGACGGGCCCTGGCAGACCCTGACGGCCGACCGGCGGCGTTCAGCCCGAGTCCGTCGGCGTCCGTCAGGGTTCCGTCAAGGACGCGCTCCCCGCCCCGACCAGCACCTTTCGCCGCGCCGGACGACCATAGGGTCGACTCTGCACGGGCAGCAGGGGCCACCCGGACAGCGCTGCCCTCAGACCGGAAGACAATGAGGGCGTGACTCCGCTTCCCCTCCCGAAGGAAGGGGGCTTCCAACCCGAGGGTTGCGGTCCAGCCCGAACCGATCCCTTGCGGGACACCAGAAACGTACGTCAGGGATTCGATTCCCCCACCGGCTGAAGCCGGTGGTTCCCTCGAAAGAGGTCCGATGGGACGCGGCAGACTTCGGATCCACCTCGGCGCGGCACCGGGCGTCGGCAAGACGTACGCGATGCTGTCCGAGGCGCAGCGCCGTGTCGAACGGGGCACCGACTGCGTGGTGGGGTTCGTCGAACACTACGACCGGCCGCGCACCAAGGCGCTGCTGGACGGCCTCGAACAGATACCGCGCAGGGAACTGGAGCACCGCGGCGCCGTCCTCCCCGAGATGGACCTCGACGCCGTCCTCGCCCGCCGCCCCCAGGTGGTCCTCGTCGACGAACTCGCCCACACCAATGTGCCCGGGGTGCGCAACGCCAAGCGCTGGCAGGACGTGGAGGAGCTGCTGGCCGCCGGGATCGACGTGCTGTCGACCCTCAACATCCAGCACCTGGAGTCCCTCGGCGACGTCGTGGAGTCGATCACCGGCGTACGGCAGCGGGAGACCGTACCGGACGAGGTGGTACGGCGGGCCGAACAGATAGAGCTGGTCGACATGACGCCCGAGGCGCTGCGCCGCCGCATGGCGCACGGCAACGTCTACCAGCCGGACAAGGTCGACGCGGCCCTGTCGAACTACTTCCGCCCCGGCAACCTCACCGCGCTGAGAGAGCTCGCGCTGCTGTGGGTGGCCGACCGGGTCGACGAGTACCTGCAGCGGTACCGCAGCGAGCACGACGTCTCGGCCATCTGGGGCTCACGCGAACGGATCATGGTCGGCCTGACCGGCGGGCCCGAGGGCCGCACCCTGATCCGCCGTGCCGCGCGGCTCGCGGAGAAGGGCGCCGGGGGTGAGGTGCTCGCGGTCTACATCGCCCGCGGCGACGGGCTCACCGCCGCCTCGCCGGGGGAGCTGGCCGAACAGCGGACCCTGGTGGAGAACCTGGGCGGCACCTTCCACCACGTCGTCGGGGACGACATCCCGGCCGCCCTGCTCGCCTTCGCGCGCGCGGCGAACGCCACCCAGATCGTGCTGGGCTCCTCGCGCCGCAAGGCGTGGCAGTACGTCTTCGGCCCCGGCGTCGGCGCGACCGTCGCGCGGGACTCCGGCCCCGACCTGGACGTGCACATCGTCACCCACGAGGCGATCGCCAAGGGGCGCGGACTGCCGGTGGCCCGGGGCGCCCGGCTCGGGAGGTCACGGGTGGTGTGGGGCTGGGCGGTCGGGGTGGCGGGCCCCGCGGCGCTGGCCCTGCTGCTCAACGCCTTCGACCCGGGCCTGGCCAACGACATGCTGCTGTTCCTGGCGCTGACCGTGGCGGCGGCCCTGCTCGGCGGCCTGCGGCCGGCCCTGGCCTCGGCGGCCTTCGGCTCGCTGCTGCTGAACTACTTCTACACCCCGCCCCTGCACCGCTGGACGATCTCCGACCTGAAGAACATCGTCGCCATCGTGATCTTCGTCGCCGTCGGTGCGGCGGTGGCGTCCGTGGTCGACCTCGCCGCCCGCCGTACCCATCAGGCGGCCCGGCTGCGCGCCGAGTCGGAGATCCTCTCCTTCCTGGCGGGCAACGTGCTGCGCGGCGAGACCGGCCTGGAGGCGCTGCTGGAACGGGTCCGCGAGACCTTCGGCATGGAGTCGGCGGCGCTGCTGGAACGCGCCGGCGACGTCGAGCCCTGGACCTGCGCCGGGCGGGCCGGTACGGGACCGGTCCTCGAACGACCCGACGACGCGGACGTGGACGTTCCGGCCGGGGACCACATGGCGCTCGTACTGACCGGCCGGGTCCTGCCCGCCGAGGACCGCAGGGTCCTGGGCGCCTTCGCGGCCCAGGCCGCCGCCGCCCTGGACCGCCGACGGCTGCGCGCCGAGGCCGACCGGGCGCGCACCCTCGCCGAGGGCAACCGCATCCGCACCGCCCTGCTGGCCGCCGTCAGCCACGACCTGCGCACCCCGCTCGCCGGGATCAAGGCGGCGGTCTCCTCACTGCGCTCCGAGGACGTCGACTGGTCGCCCGAGGACCGGGCCGAGCTGCTGGAGGGCATCGAGGGCGGCGCCGACCGGCTGGACCACCTGGTGGGCAACCTGCTCGACATGTCCCGGCTGAACACCGGCACGGTCACCCCGCTGATCCGCGAACTCGACCTCGACGAGGTGGTGCCCATGGCCCTCGGCGGTGTCCCCGAGGGAAGCGTCGCCCTGGACATCCCGGAGACGCTGCCCATGGTCGCCGTCGACCCCGGCCTGCTGGAGCGGGCGGTGGCCAACCTGGTCGAGAACGCCGTCAAGTACGCTCCGGCCGGTACCACCGTCCTGGTCGCGGCGAGCGCGCTCGCCGACCGGGTCGAGGTGCGGGTGGTCGACCGGGGTCCCGGCGTCCCCGACGACGCGAAGGAACGCATCTTCGAGCCCTTCCAGCGTTATGGTGACGCCCCGCGCGGTGCCGGTGTCGGCCTCGGCCTGGCGGTGGCGCGCGGCTTCGTGGAGGCCATGGGCGGCTCGCTGAACGCCGACGACACCCCCGGGGGCGGCCTCACCATGACGCTGACCCTCCGAGCGGCGGGAACACCACCGGAACCCGACCGCCCCGCCGAAACGGAACCCGGCCGCCCCGCGGAGCCGGCCCGTCCCGCAGAACCGGAAAGACCTGAAAGGCAGTCCTCATGACCCGTGTGCTGGTGGTCGACGACGAGCCGGCGATCGTGCGCGCCCTCGTGATCAACCTCAAGGCCCGCTCGTACGAGGTCGACGCCGCCCAGGACGGTGCCGAGGCCCTCCGCCTGGCCGCCGCCCGCCACCCCGACGTGGTCGTCCTCGACCTGGGCCTGCCCGACATGGACGGCGTCGAGGTGATCAGGGGACTGCGCGGCTGGACCCGGGTGCCGATCCTGGTGCTCTCCGCCCGGCAGGCCTCCGACGAGAAGGTGCAGGCGCTCGACGCGGGAGCCGACGACTACGTCACCAAGCCCTTCGGCATGGACGAGCTGCTGGCCAGGCTCCGCGCCGCCGTGCGCCGGGCCGAGCCCTCCGGCGAGGAGGACCTGAGAGTGGAGACCGACGGGTTCACCGTCGACCTGGCCGCGAAGAAGGTGCACCGGGACGGCAAGGACGTACGGCTGACCCCCACCGAATGGCATCTGCTGGAGGTGCTGGTGCGCAACGGCGGCCGCCTGGTCGCGCAGAAGCAGCTGCTGAAGGAGGTCTGGGGACCCTCGTACGGGACGGAGACCAACTACCTGCGCGTGTACATGGCGCAGCTGCGCCGCAAGCTGGAGGCCGATCCGTCCCACCCGAAGCACTTCATCACCGAGCCGGGCATGGGCTACCGCTTCGAGCGGTGAACGCACGCTCCGGTGAACGCACGCTCCGGTGAACGCACGACCCGGTGAACGCACGACCCGGCGGTTCGAGCCGGGTCACCAGGGGGTACGTAACCGTCGGAGCACCCCGGTACGCTTTCAGACATGAGTGCTGTTCCTCGCTCGGACAAACCGGCGGGCCGGTTCCGGCGTATGCTCGATCGGCTCTCCTCGTCGCAGGAGGACCTGGAGTCCGAGGAGCTGCGCGAGGACACGGAGACCGCGGGCTGCACGCGGATAGACGACTGTCAGGACCGGCAGATCGTCACGGTTACTGGTACCTTGCGCACGGTCACGCTGAGGCCGCGCGCGGGAGTCCCGGCACTGGAGGCCGAACTGTTCGACGGTTCCGCCGCGCTGGACGTGGTGTGGCTCGGTCGGCGCTCCATCGTCGGGATCGAACCGGGGCGCAAGCTGATCGCATCGGGCCGCATCGCCATGAGCAGGGGTCGCCGGGTGCTGTTCAATCCGAAATACGAACTGAGACCCCTCGGACGGGAGTAGCCGGTGACGTCGCTCGACAAGCCGACAACCGAAGACACATCCGCCAACGACGCCAAGGCGGTGACCGAGGCCGCCCTGTTCGAGGCGTTCGGCGGAGTGCGGGGCATGGTCGAGACGGTGCTGCCCGGACTCCTCTTCGTCAGCATCTACACGATCAACAAGGACCTGCACATGTCGGCGATCGCGGCGCTCGCCGTGTCGCTGGTGATGGTCGTGGTCCGGCTGGCGATGAAGGACACCGTCAAGCACGCCTTCAGCGGCGTCTTCGGCGTCGGCTTCGGTGTGGTCTTCGCGATGATGACCGGCAACGCCAAGGACTTCTACCTGCCGGGCATGCTCTACACCCTGGGCCTGGCCCTGGCGTACATCATCACCGCGATGGCCGGTGTCCCGCTGATCGGTCTGATGCTGGGCCCCGTCTTCCGGGAGAACCTCTCCTGGCGCACCCGTAATCCGGGCCGCAAGAAGGCGTACACCAAGGCCAGTTGGGCCTGGGGCCTGATCCTGCTCGGCAAGAGCGCGATCCTGTTCCCGCTGTACTGGTGGGCGGACACGACGCAGCTGGGCTGGGTCCTGGTCGCCCTGAAGATCCCGCCGTTCCTGCTCGCCGTGTACCTGACGTGGGTGTTCCTGGCGAAGGCGCCGCCGCCGATCGACGTGTTCGCGGAGATGGAGGCGGAGGAGCGGGCCGAGGAGGAGCGCAAGGCCGCCCGTGAGGCGGAGACCGAGAACGGCGGGGCGACGACGACCGGCCGGCACCGCCGCCCCTGAGTTCCGCAGCCGAACACGTGAGTGGGGGCGCCCGGAGAACACCGGGCGCCCCCACTCACGTACAGCCGTCGGCTAGCGCGCGGCGTCGTTCCGGCGTACCGACAGCAGGTCCTCCAGTTGCTCCTCGCGGGACTGGGCGGCCACGAAGAGCAGCTCGTCGCCCGCCTCCAGGGAGTCCTCCCGGGTCGGCGTGAGAACGCGCGTCCCACGGATGATCGTGACCAGTGAGGTGTCCTGGGGCCACTGGACGTCGCCGACCCGGGTGCCCGCCAGCGCCGACTCCTCGGGCAGGGTCAGCTCGACCAGGTTGGCGTCACCATGGCTGAAGCGCAGCAGCCGGACCAGGTCGCCGACGCTGACCGCCTCCTCCACCAGGGCCGACATCAGGCGCGGGGTGGAGACGGCGACGTCCACGCCCCAGGACTCGTTGAACAGCCACTCGTTCTTGGGGTTGTTCACCCGGGAGACGACGCGCGGGACGCCGTACTCCGTCTTCGCCAGCAGGGACACGACCAGGTTGACCTTGTCGTCGCCGGTCGCGGCGATGACGACGTTGCAGCGCTGGATCGCCGCCTCGTCCAGGGAGGTGATCTCGCAGGCGTCGGCGAGCAGCCACTCGGCCTGCGGAACGCGCTCGACCGAGATGGCGGTCGGTGCCTTGTCGATGAGCAGGACCTCGTGGCCGTTCTCCAGCAGCTCGCCCGCGATCGAGCGGCCGACGGCGCCGGCTCCGGCAATGGCGACCCTCATCAGTGACCGCCCTCCTCTTCGGGACCCTTGGCGAACGCCGCCTCGACCCGGTCGATCTCGTCGGTGCGCATCATCACGTGAACCAGGTCCCCCTCCTGCAACACCGTCTGGGAGCTGGGCAGGATCGCCTCGCCGAGCCGGGTGAGGAAGGCCACGCGGACGCCGGTCCGGTCCTGCAGTTTGCTGATCTTGTGCCCCACCCAGGCCGGGGAGGTGTGCACCTCGGCGAGCTGGACCCCGCCGGTGGGGTCGCGCCACAGCGGCTCCGCGCCCGAGGGGAGCAGCCGGCGCAGCATCTGGTCGGCGGTCCAGCGGACCGTCGCGACCGTGGGGATGCCCAGGCGCTGGTAGACCTCCGCGCGGCGGGGGTCGTAGATGCGGGCGGCGACGTTCTCGACGCCGAACATCTCACGGGCCACCCGCGCGGCGATGATGTTGGAGTTGTCCCCACTGGAGACGGCGGCGAAGGCGCCGGCCTCCTCGGTGCCCGCCTCGCGCAGGGTGTCCTGGTCGAAGCCGATCCCGGTGATCCGGCGGCCGTTGAACGCGGAGCCCAGACGGCGGAAGGAGGTCGGGTCCCGGTCGATCACGGCGATCGTGTGCCCCTGCTCCTCCAGGGTCTGGGCCAGGGCGGAACCCACCCTTCCGCAACCCATGATGACAATATGCATCGCCTCACACCGCGCTTCCTGCAGGCCCGTCGATCTTCATGACCATCGTGCTCATGTCTCTCTTTCGGCTCGCCGGGCAACCTGTGGCGGCCTGAGTGCGGACCGCCGGGCAACATCATGCCGGGGTGGCGCGCTTCCGATGCCCTCCGGGGCTCCGGCAGCAGCGTGCGGGGGCCGCGCGGGGCCGCGTCCGGGCCGCCTGAGTCCAACGTATCGGCACGGCGGGGCGATCAGCGGCGGGTGATGCTGCGTACGCTCGCCAGGGTCAGAATCCCCAGGCCGAGAAGCGCGGCCACGGCACCGATCAGTTCGGCGGACGTGTGCATGGAACCTCCACGGAGGGGCAGCGGACGGGGCCCAGTCATATAGGCATGGAACCAGCGCCTCCCGCGGAACCCGCAGCGCCACCACCCCGTGTTTTCACCCGGAGAGCAGAGGCGCCCGCCCGTGCCGCGTCCCGCGGCACGGGTCCCGTTCAGAACCCGTTCGGAACCCGTTCGGAACCCGTACGGAAGCCGTATGGATGTGAGCGGCGGGCGGGTGTCCCCGTGTTCGAAGGCATACGATCCTCAGTTGTGTCCAAACTGACCGACGTGCCCAAACGCATTCTCATCGGGCGCGCGTTGCGCAGCGACCGCTTGGGCGAAACGCTTCTGCCCAAGCGCGTCGCACTCCCCGTCTTCGCCTCCGACCCGCTGTCGTCCGTGGCGTACGCGCCCGGTGAGGTCCTGCTCGTCCTCTCCGTCGCCGGTCTGTCGGCGTACCACTTCAGCCCCTGGATCGCGATCGCGATCGTCGCCCTGATGGTCACCGTGGTCGCCTCCTACCGGCAGAACGTGCACGCCTACCCCAGCGGTGGCGGTGGCTACGAGGTGGTGACCACCAACCTGGGCCCCAAGGCCGGCCGGACCGTCGCGAGCGCCCTGCTGGTCGACTACGTCCTCACCGTCGCCGTGTCGATCTCCGCCGGCGTCGAGAACCTGGGTTCGGCGATCCCGTTCGTCGTCGAGAACAAGGTGGCCTGCGCCATCGCCGTGATCGTGCTGCTGACGCTGATGAACCTGCGCGGCGTCCGGGAATCGGGCACGCTCTTCGCCATCCCGACGTACGTCTTCGTCACCGGCGTCTTCACCATGATCGCGTGGGGCGCGTTCCGCGGCGTGGTGCTCGGCGACGAGATGCGGGCGTCGACGGCGGACTTCGAGATCAAACCCGAACACCCCGGCCTGGCGGGCTTCGCCCTGTTCTTCCTCCTGCTGCGCGCCTTCTCCTCCGGCTGCGCCGCGCTCACCGGCGTCGAGGCGATCTCCAACGGTGTCCCGGCCTTCCGCAGGCCCAAGTCCAAGAACGCGGCGACCACGCTCGCGCTGATGGGACTGCTCGCCGTCACCATGTTCTGCGGCATCATCGCCCTGGCCGGCACGACCCGTGTGCGCATGGCCGAGAACCCGGCCACGGACCTCTTCCACAACGGCGTACCGCTGGGTCCGGACTACGTACAGCACCCGGTGATCTCGCAGGTGGCCGAAGCCGTGTTCGGCCAGGGCAGCCTGCTGTTCCTCCTCCTGGCCGCCGCCACCGCACTGGTGCTGTTCCTCGCCGCGAACACCGCCTACAACGGATTCCCGCTGCTCGGCTCGATCCTCGCCCAGGACCGCTACCTCCCGCGTCAGCTGCACACCCGCGGCGACCGGCTCGCCTTCTCCAACGGCATCGTGCTGCTCGCCGGCGCCGCCAGCGTGCTGGTGTGGGCGTACGGCGCCAGCACGACACGCCTGATCCAGCTCTACATCGTCGGCGTGTTCGTGTCCTTCACCCTCAGCCAGATCGGCATGGTCCGGCACTGGAACCGCCTGCTGGCCACCGAGAAGGAGCAGGCCAAGCGCCGTCACATGATCCGCTCCCGGGCCATCAACGCCTTCGGCGCCTTCTTCACCGGCCTGGTCCTGGTCGTCGTGCTCATCTCCAAGTTCACCCACGGCGCCTGGGTCGCGCTGCTCGGCATGTGCGTCTTCTACGTGACCATGACGATGATCCGCCGGCACTACGACCGCGTCGCCGAGGAGGTCGCCGCACCGGAAGAGCCGAGCGACGACATGGTGCGCCCGTCCCGGGTCCACTCGGTCGTCCTGGTCTCCAGGATCCACCGCCCCACCCTGCGCGCCCTCGCCTACGCCAAGCTGATGCGCTCGGACAGCCTCGAGGCGCTCAGCGTCAACGTCGACGCGGCGGAGACCCGGGCGCTGCACGAGGAGTGGGAGCGGCGCGGCATCGATGTGCCCCTGAAGGTGCTGGACTCCCCGTACCGCGAGGTCACTCGGCCGGTCATCGAGTACGTCAAGAACCTGCGCAGGGAGTCGCCGCGGGACGTGGTGTCCGTGTTCATCCCCGAGTACGTGGTCGGCCACTGGTACGAGCAGCTGCTGCACAACCAGAGCGCGCTGCGGCTCAAGGGCCGGCTGCTGTTCACGCCGGGCGTGATGGTGACCTCGGTGCCGTACCAGCTGGAGTCCTCCGAGGCGGCCAGGCGGCGCGCCCGCAAGCGGGCGGACTGGTCGGCGCCGGGTTCGGTGCGGCGCGGTCCGGCGGAGCGGTCGAAGGACTCCTCCCCGCACACGTAGACTGGACGGCTGTTGTCGCGGGCCACCGCCCGCATCTTCGCCCCCGATGTTGTGGAGTCACCCCGCCATGCAGGCAGAACCGAGGAAATCGCTGGTGGGGGAGGAGTACGAGGTCGAGGTCGGCCCCGTCGCCCACGGCGGACACTGCATCGCCCGTACGTCCGAGGGACAGGTGCTGTTCGTCCGGCACACGCTGCCCGGCGAGCGGGTCGTCGCGCGGGTGACCGAGGGCGAGGAGGGGGCCCGCTTCCTGCGCGCGGACGCGGTGACGGTGCTCGACGCCTCCAAGGACCGGATCGACGCCCCCTGCCCGTACGCCGGGCCCGGCCGCTGCGGCGGCTGCGACTGGCAGCACGCCAAGCCGGGAGCGCAGCGGCGGCTGAAGGGCGAGGTCGTCGCCGAGCAGCTGCAACGGCTCGCCGGACTCACGCCCGAGGAGGTCGGCTGGGACGGCACGGTGGTCCCCGCCGAGGGCGACAAACTCCCCGCCGGCCAGGTCCCGGCGTGGCGCACGCGCGTGCAGTACGCGGTGACCGCCGACGGCCGCGCGGGACTGCGCCGGCACCGCTCGCACGAGGTCGAGCCCATCGACCACTGCATGATCGCCGCGGAGGGCGTCAGCGAGCTGGGCATCGAGAAGCGGGACTGGACGGGCATGGACTCCGTCGAGGCGATCGCCGCGACGGGCTCGCAGGACCGCCAGGTCGTCCTGACCCCGAAACCGGGCGCACGCCTGCCCCTGGTCGAACTGGACCGCCCCGTCTCCGTCCTGCGCATCGACGAACGCAACGGCCAGGTCCACCGCGTCCACGGCCGCCCCTTCGTCCGCGAGCGGGCGGACGGCCGCACCCACCGGGTCGCAGGCGGCGGCTTCTGGCAGGTCCACCCGAAGGCGGCGGACACCCTGATCACCGCGGTCATGCAGGGACTGCTGCCCCGCAAGGGCGACACGGCCCTCGACCTGTACTGCGGCGTCGGCCTCTTCGCGGGTGCCCTGGCCGACCGGGTCGGCGAGCAGGGCGCGGTCCTCGGCATCGAGTCCGGCAAGCGCGCGGTCGAGGACGCCCGGCACAACCTCGCCGACTTCCCCCGTGTCCGCATCGAGCAGGGCAAGGTCGACTCCGTCCTGCCCCGCACCGGCATCACCGAGGTCGACCTCGTCGTCCTCGACCCGCCCCGCGCGGGCGCCGGCCGCAAGACCGTGGCCCACCTGACCTCCCTGGGCGCCCGCCGCATCGCCTACGTCGCCTGCGACCCGGCCGCCCTCGCCCGCGACCTGGCGTACTTCCGGGACGGCGGGTACCGGGTACGGATGCTGCGCGTGTTCGACCTGTTCCCGATGACGCACCATGTGGAGTGCGTGGCGATCCTGGAGCCTGCCGAAAAAGGCCGCTGACCTGCGACTTTAGTCGATGCGCATGATGTGCGCTATGGGCGTTACGGGCGATATCTTGACGCTCAAATGACGCTCTCCGAGGTATCTTGACGCTCATTTGACGCTCGTTCTGATCGCGTGTCAGGTGAATCTCGGGATGCCGTGACCTGAGCTGCAGCGTGGGCTGAGGAACGTGCGTGGGCGGCCACGGTCCTGCCCGAGGGGTAGCGCGCGCGTCGGATCGTCGGGTGGGTTCGCTTGTCGGCGCGTACGGTGTGTGCCACGTATGACCGTGTACCTGCGCCGTTCGAGAAAGGGTGGCGATGCCGCGGTGCCGAGCGATTCACCGTCGCCGTACAGCGAGCGTCCCGTCGCTCAAGCGCGGAGGGCGAAGGCGCGGGAGTTGGTCGAGCGGCTCGTGGCCGAAGGGCGCGTTCGATTCACGCACCCGAGCGACGACGAGGTCGCGGAGTGGCGGCGCGTCGTCAATTACGCGAAGCGGCACGGCATGGAGCCGGAAGGCCGCCGTATCGAGAAGGTTCCGTACGGTGGGCTCGGCCTGGAGTTCTTCCTTGCGGAGGGCCCGCATCCCAACGCGCGCAGTCAGCGGCCGACGGCGAGCGGTCCGGTTCCCGTGCCCGCGCGGCTGGTGCGCCTTCATCCGGCTGTGGCTGCGCTCAGGGACGACGACCAGCACCTGGTGATGCCGTCGGCGTTGCGCCGCAGGTCGCTCCTGCTGCTCCAAGGGCTGGCGGCTGAAGCGAAGCGGCGAGGTTACGAAGTCAGAAAGGTCCGGTCCCCGTTCTACAGGCGTGAGGGCGGGGTGGACGTCGTCGTTGACGGCTTTGCCTACACCGTCACCGTCAGGCAGGAGTCCCCGCAGTCCACGAATCCGGAGCGTTCCGCGCGCCTCGTTGTGGAGGTCGCGCACGGACTGACCAGACGGTCGGGACGCTGGCGTGACCGGAAGAACAGGTCGCTTGAGCAGGCCCTGGGCGTGATCCTCGCAGAGATCGAAGAGCGTGCGGTCGAGGACGCGAAGCACAGAGCGAACGATGAACGTAAGCGACGGGAGCGTGAGACCCGCTGGCGGGCAGCCGTGGAGGAGGCGAAGGAACTCGCGCTCCGGGAGCAACTCGCTGCGGTGCTGCGCGAGGAGGTCGGACGATGGCGTGAGGCTGCCCTGATCGGGGAGTACTGCGATGCCCTGGAGCGACGTCTTGGAGCGCTGGAGGCGGACGGTGACGAACAGCCCACGGGATCGCAGCGTCGTTGGCTGGAGTGGGCACGCCGGTACGCACGGGACATCGACCCGCTGCGGCGGCCTCCGGGTATGCCGACGCTGCGTGAACCGACGCCGGATGAGCTGCGGCCGTACCTGAAGGGCTGGAGTGCGTACGAGCCCAAACGCCAGGCTGAACCGTAGAACGCGGGGTTCGATCGCGCCGGCGCGCAGGTGGGCGAGCGCCTTGCCGCTCGGCGGCGACGAGAGGCGTCGCTGCCGCAGCGTGGCCGGCGCCCACGCGCGAGTGGTCGCCAGGTTCCTCGCACTCTGTATCGGAGATGGTACGTAAAGATACTCTTGCGCTGTGCCGGGTGAAGAAGAGCACGTAAAGGGCGCCGAGGCGGTGCAACGGGTCAAGCGCTGGCTCGAAGGCACCATGCGTGTGTCCCAGTCCTACACCAACCTCGAGGGCGTGTGGGCGCGGAAGCTCACCCTGCGGTGGCCGAACGGGAACGAGAAGCCCTTCTCGTACGACCTTGGTGGGGTCATGCGGGGCGGCGACTGGGACGGCCAGATGTTCTGCGCCGAGGTGAAGTGGCGGCGGAACGCGAGCGACCAAGGCCCCGCCTGCAAAAGCTTCCTGGCCAAGTGCTACGTGGCGCTGAGCCAGGGGTACATGCTCGGAGACCACTACATGTGGATCAGTTGGGCACCCTTCCGCGCCAACGACTGGGACCAGCTCACCAGCCCCCAGGCGATCCGAGAGGCCGTACTCGCAGAGTCGCTGCGCATCTTCGGTATCGAGGATCCCGAAACGGCTGCAGAGTCGATCAAAGATGAGCTGCTGGTGGACTTGTCAGAGCGACTCTGGCTGGTCGTGATGTCGGAGAAGCAAGAGAAGCTGGTTCCGTTGGACGACTGGCGCGGAGTCGTGGCCAACTTCTACAACAGCCAGGGGAGGTCGGCATGGTGACGCTGATGGCGCCGGAGATCAACAGCGCGCTCGACCACCCCGATCCTCGGCAAGCGGTCGAGCGCGTCAAGGATGTGGTGCAACGACGTCTCCTGGACGTCTATCCCACAGCCCGGATCGTGCGGACGGACTTCTTCAACCACACCTACGTGCCAGATCTGTTGATGACATGGAGCTCCGGCGCTCACCGCTCCGAACGGCGGGTCTACCTTCGTGCCTCCGGCGATCCTGGACTTCTGGCTTCGGATGTCCAGCTTCTCGAGCGCGAGCAACAACCGCTGGTCGTGCCCCTCGCCCACTTGGGGACTGGGCCCGCACGGGAGCAACTGGAAGCCGTTGCCGAGGAACGTCACACCCTTGTGCTCGATCCCTCCGGGCTCGGGGCACTGCCGGCCCGCACCCCCACGAGGACACCGACGGCTCTGGCATCCGACGCGATCGTCGAGGGTGGCCGCGGCGTCATGGGAGCGGGCCAAGTCGACCGCTTCCTGTACGCGGTCGGCACAGGCGTGGAGGCAGCCCGCGAAGGCCGAACAGAACCCACTCGCCTGGCCCTCTCCCAGGTCTCCAGGCACACGGTGCCCGACATCTCGCGCCGTATGTCCACGTTGATGGCGGCTATGTGGCAGGGAAGTGGCCGGTCACTGTCGGAGTTTCCGGCCAGTGTGCCCCACCTGGCGTCTCTCGACGAGACCTCGCTGAACCTGCTGCTGGCCTCTCCGGAGATCGCGGATGCGGGATTCTGGCGACGTATCCGACCGCTCGTGGACGCCAGGACTCTCCTGCGGACAGACATCACGGACACCCCCAACCTCCAGCACTTGATGCGCAGCGCGGTGCAGACGTGGAAGGGGCACGTCTGCATGGTGGTGGAACCGGAGCCCGCGAGAACCGGCGGCGCGTGGCGCTGGGCCATCGAGGATGGGCATCTTGGCCTGCACGGTCCCGGATTCGTGGCCTACGTGGCTTCCAGTCGTAAGGATCTCCACGTTCCCGAAGAGTTTGACGCACCCCTACTGGCGGAGGTTCGGGAACGCGCCGCCAGGTTTGCCATCCCGTTGACATCTATCCGCATGCTGATGACCAACCGCAGTATCGGCTATGACGCACCGGGTGAAGACGTCACTCATGACCCGCAACTCGACGGTATTAGCGCTGCGTTGGGACAGGAAGAGGGCGTGATCGAAGCGCGGGCTTTGACATCTACCCGCATTCCCCTGCGATGCAACTTCGTCAGTAGGATTGCCAGCCCGCCGGGAGCAAGGGCGCTCGTTCCCTTCGTTGAATTGCTGGGTACTACACTTCGGCTATTCCTGGGCTTGAATGCTGAGGAAGCGGCACAACTTGAGAATCTACTTGAATCCGGTGAGCCGATGTCAGCCCGCTGGGAGCAAGCCGATCTGTTCGACGCTTGATTCCTGAGGCTCGCTGCCGGGCTTTCATGCACTCTCGGGCGGAATGTCGAGGGCATCGCGCAGGGCGCTGAGGCGACGCGATAGAGCAGGTGCTTAGAAGGCGCCTGCTCTGTTCCTCGGCATCGGCAGGCGGGCGAGCGTGCTGGTAGGGGGGTCTCCTCTGTGACGCTGGGGGTGTGGTGATTCGCCGACGGCAGACACATCGAGTCCGCAACGGACTGGAATAGCACGGCGAAGCAAGCAAACCTAGAACGGTCCGGAGGAGCGCGTCGATGCCCAACTGTTCCTGCATGCACCTGGATGCCGGGAGCGTGCGGGCGGGGGCAACATAGCCGACGACCGCCGGTTAGCCAAACCGGCGATTCCACAGACCATTGAACCTGTCACGCGGTTCTTCGTGTGGGTCATTGAGATATTTCCCCGAAGAGTTCGGAGTTCAGAGCTGTGTCTGTCGACGTAATGGACGAAAAATGGTTGCTTTCCGCGGAGCAGGTTCGATCGCTGCTCAAGTGGATACGTGGGTACGCGGGTGCCAATCGCTCGGTGTACCCCTTCATGCTTACCGTCGCCGAGCAGGCTCTGCGTCCGGGTGAGGCTCGCGCCTTGATGGCGTCTCTTGTTGTGGTGTAGCCGATCAAGTGGGGGGCGTGCGCCGGGGTGCACGGGGCGGGGAGCTTCCGCTCCCTGCCCATGAGGCGGGCCACCATGCAACTCTCCTTGGCAAACGGGCAGTTCAACCCAGGAGGTGCACGGTGGCCCTGTCCCAGCATGACTTACTCCGGCTGCTGGAGTCACTACGTTCGGCGGATGGGCTCGAACTCGTCCGCGGTGTGGCCGAGCGGATGCTGCAGGAGTTGATCGAGGCCGAGACCACTGCCCGGATCGGCGCGGAGTGGAACGAGCACACCGACACCCGCACTGCTTTTCGCAACGGCCACCGGGACAAGACGCTGACCACCCAGGCCGGCGACCTGGACCTGGCCATCCCCAAGCTGCGGTCGGGGAGCTTCTTCCCCGCACTGCTGGAGCGCCGTCGCCGGATCGGCCAGGCGCTGTACGCGGTCATCATGGAGGCTTACGTCCACGGCGTGTCCACGCGGTCGGTCGACGACCTGGTCAAGGCCCGCGGCGCGGACACCGGGATATCCAAGAGTGAGGTCTCGCGGATCTGCCAGGACCTGGACGGCCAGCTGACCGTGTTCCGCAGCCGGCCCCTGGATCACGTCCGCTTCCCGTACGTGTACCTGGACGCGACCTACTGCAAGGCGCGGGTCGAGCACCAGATCGTCTCCCGCGCCGTGGTCATCGCCACCGGGATCACCGAGGACGGCGGCCGGGAGGTGCTGGGGGTGATGGTCGGCGACAGCGAGACCGAGGTGTTCTGGACCCAGTTCCTGCGCTCCCTGCGTGAACGCGGTCTGACCGGGGTCCGGCTCGTGATCGGTGACCACCACTCCGGGCTGGTCAAGGCCATCCGGAAGGTCATGCTCGGTGCGGCCTACCAGCGCTGCCGGGTCCACTTCCTGCGCAACGTGTTCGGCGTGATCAACAAGGATGCCGCGGAGATGGTCGCCGCGACCATCCGCACGATCTTCGCCCAGCCCACCGCCGACGCGGTCCGCACCCAGCTCGACACCGTCGCCGACATGCTCGGCACACAGTTCCCGAAGGTCAAGGCGATGCTGCTGGAAGCGAAGGACGACCTGACCGCCTTCGCGGTCTTTCCGGAGCGACATTGGAAGAAGATCCAGTCCACCAACCCGCTGGAGCGGATCAACCGCGAGATCAAGCGCCGCACCGACGTCGTCCAGGTCTTCCCCAACGACGACGCGCTCCTGCGGCTGGTCACCGCCGTGCTCTTCGAGCTGCACGACGAGTGGATCGCCTTCCCCCGCCGCTACCTGCCCGAGGGAAGCATGGACCAGATCTACCCCACCGAGCGCCCCGAAAGCGCCCCCGCGCTACCCAACACCACCAACACAACGTCTGATTGATCGGCTACACCACGACAAGGGACATGACCCGAGGCAAACCTCGCGCTCTTCGAGTACATCGACGGCTTCTATAACAGTCGCCGCATCCAGGGGAAGCTCGGCTGGCTCAGTCCCGTCGAGTTCGAGGAGAAGTACTACGCCAACCAGGCAACGGCCGAACAAGTGAACCTGGATCCCCGTCAACCCCTCCTGACCAGCTAGTCAGCACCTCCCGCACAGCGGGGGAACCTCATTGACCTGGCCTTTTCCGAGACTCGCTCAGGCCGACATCTTTCCGGTGACGTCGCATGTTGAGTGTGTGGCGATTCTTGAACCCGCTGCAAAGGGGCTCTGACCTACGGTTTTCTTGGGTTCCTCAGGCGCGGCCCGTTGTGCTCGGCGTGTTTCCCCGGTGGAAACAGTTCGAGGTGTGAGGGCGTGGCCCTATGGGCTCTGGCCTGGGCTTTTCCGGTGCGGTGGCGGATGGGTGCCTGGTCTGCGGACGGGGCGTCCTGGAAGTCCTGACGCTGGGAAGACGCCCGTTCTGACGGGCTTTCAGGTGGGGTGGTGCGCAGAAAACACGGGCGGCTGTCAGGGGCGGGGCGGGTGGCCCAGACGCTGCGGCCGAACTCGTCGCCCGTATCGCCGACCGGCTCGACTTCCCCAGCCCCACCCACTTCAGCAAGTTCTTCCACCGGCACACTGGCCGGTCCCGGATCTGGACTCCGGCGGCAACCGGGAGCCGACGCTGAACGCCGGGCTGATGAGGTCGGTAACCGGCCCGTCCTTGTCGATGCCGACGGCGGACGGATGACGCGGGAGGACGGATGACGTGGGATTCACGTGCCGCCCGTGTGTCGACGTCGACGAGGGAGCGAGGAAGTGTTCGACCTTCCGTCGCAGCCGCGGCGGATCCCCCCCCACGAGGCAGATGTGAAACCGGGCATCCGCTTCGAGCTGGGCGGTGCTCACGCGGCCGGCGTCCCGCTGGGTGGTGTGACCGATCAAGACGTCGGAATCCGCAGGTCGGATGGCGTATCCGCCAACCCGAGGGTTCAACTCGTCACGGCGGGGCGTCTTGTGGACTGCCGCCTCTACGGAGATCGGTCTGGGGCCGTGTGCCGGAACGCGTAACGCTGGGTCCCCCGCACCACGACGCGGGAAGCAACCCAGTGGGGTACTGCTGTGCAGCCGGTTCGGCCGGCGCGCTTCGAGGCCCGCTCGGCATGGAGAAGGCTGACCATGCGCGGACGCGGTGACTGCGGCAGTAGCACTTCACGCCGGGCGGCAAGCGGGGCACACGCGGATGCTTCCCGGCCATGCGCTACCCCCGTCGGCGCATCCTGCTCGGCTGACGGCCGTCGGACGCGGAGGCCCTCGAAGGTGCTGAGCGGCCGACGAGGCCGAGGAGGAGAAGGTGTCCAACGGTTGAGCTCCGAGGACCCGTTCCGGGAACCGGCACGCGGCTCGCGCTCGACCCACGTGGCGGCGCGGGCCTCGCCGTTCGTCCGGCGTGCCGTGTGGGACACACCGGGGTGAGCCCCCTGCGTCCGGCGCACCGGCCTCCGTTCGCAGGGGCGCCGTGGCCGTCGGTGCGGTTCAGATCCCGTGAACCTCGGTGCCCGGATCAAGGGAGCCTGGCGGGGCCCGGTCGAGTTTCACGAGAACCACCGGCCCCTTCGCGCGCGTCGTGCTCTACGGTGCCATCGGTCGCGCAGGGCACCGGAGCGGGGAGGGTTGCGTGGAGCAGGCGAGGACGGCGTTGGCCGAGCGAATAGCCGAGCAGAGGGCGGGGCTTGGCGATCCTCGGGCGCTGATCGGTGAGATGCGGCGGTCGGTGCTTCTGGTGCCGTCGGTGGACGGGCGGTTGTGGAGCGCGCATTCGGGTGGGGTGCGGTGGGTGTGTGCCTTCACGGACGAGACGGCGCTGGCCCGGTTCGCCGTGCATCACGGGCCGGGGGACCGGTCGATGGACTACGCGGCGCTGCTGGGGGCGTGGATCGTGGACGAGATCGTGCCGGGGTTGGGGGAGCCGGCCGGGCTGGCGGTGGACATCGCGACCGAGGACGGGTCGATGTTCTTCCCGCCGGTCGCGGGGGTCGTGCCCGACCAAGCTGCCGTCGACACCGTCGACGCCGGCTCGGACGGGAAGGGGGACGGGCGTGGCCGCTGAGGACGTGGACCTGAATCTCGATGCGGCGTCGGTGGCGAAGTTCACCAAGGGGGTGGGCGCCACCATCGACGGGCTGGGGGAGTTGGGTGGTGCCACCGGTTCTGTCATGGGCAAGGGCTTCTCCGGGTTGTCGATGACGGGGATGGAGGCCGGGCACCACGGTTTGTCGGTGGACTTCGAGGACTTCTGTGAGCGGTGGGAGTGGGGCGTGCGTGCCTTGGTCAACGACGCCAGCCAGATCGCGAACCGGCTCGGTCTGGCGGCGGGCACGCTGTGGGAGCACGACCAGTACGTGGCGGGGTCGTTGAAGGTGGGGGTGAACGCCCTGATGGGCGGCAATCCGCACGCCTCGGAGGAGGAGATCACCCAGCAGGGGTGGGGTGAGGTGTTCACGCCGGACGCCTTCGACCCGGACTGGAGCCGGGAGTCGTTCGAGCAGGCCGGTGAGGACATCGAGCAGACCTGGAAGGACACCGGCCGTTCGCTGTTGACGGAGGGGCGGGGCGGTCAGCAGGCCGAATGGCTCAACGAGCGGCTGGGCATCGACGAGAACGAGTGGAACCGGGCGTTGGACGAGACGTTCGGTCCGTCGCCCGAGGAACGCGCCCGACAGGCGCAGCAGCAGGGCGGTCCGGGTGACGGCGGGGGCAACTGAACGTGGGCATAGGCGACTTCATCAAGGACATCACTCCCGACTCGGTCGAGGAGGCGGTCGAGGACGGTGTCGAGTGGCTCGGCGACCGGGTCGAGGGCGCGGGGAACTGGACCGCGGACCGGCTGGACGAGGCCGGCTGGGAGTCCGGCGCGGACTGGGTGCGCGAGCAGTCCCGTTCGGTCGCGAACCGGATGGGCGCCGAGGTCGACGAGATGGACCTCGGGGACACCGAGGACAAGACGAAACTGGTCTACGGAAGTCCGGACAAGATCCGCTCCACCGCGGAGAAACTCCGCGGCTTCCAGAAGGCGTTCGACGACGCGGGCGGCGGACTGAAGGGACTGGACCCGGCACGGCTGAAGGGGGAGACGGCCGAGGCGCTGCGCAAGGCGGTGAGCACCCAGCCGCCGAAGTGGTTCGAGGGCGCCGACGCCTGCGAGAAGGCGGCCGCCGCTCTGGAGTCGTTCGCCTCCACCGTGACCTGGGCGCAGGGGCAGGCGCAGACGGCGATCGACAAGTGGAAGGACGGCGTGAAGGCGTCCGAGGACGCCGCCGACGCCCACCGCAAGAAGGTCGACACGTACAACAAGGCCGTCGACCGCTACAACGCCCTGCCCGCCGACGAACGCGACCCCTCCACGCTTCCCCCTTGCCCGGCTCCGACGTTCGACGACCCGGGCAAGAAGCTGATGAAGGAGGCGCAGGAGATCCTGGCCGAGGCGCGCAAGCAGCGCAACACCGCGGCCGAGACGGCCCGCACGGCGGTGCGCGCGGCCCGGGACATGGCGCCTCAGAAGCCGTCGTACACGGAGCAACTCGGCGACGGCCTCCAGGAGTTGCAGATCATGGGGGACCACGTCGGCGGCGGCATCATCAAGGGCACCGCCGGGCTGGTCAACTTCGTGCGCGGCATCAACCCCCTCGACCCGTACAACCTGACCCACCCCGCCGAGTACGCCACCAGCCTCAACAGTCTCGCGTCGGGCCTGGTGCTGGCCGCCAACGACCCGGTCGGCACCGGCAAGCAGATGGTCAGCGACTTCATGAAGGACCCCTATGAGGGCTTCGGCCGTCTGCTGCCCGACGTCGCGCTGACCGTGGCCACCGGCGGGGGAGGCGCCGCCGTCAAGGGCGTGCGCATCGCCGCCGACGCCGCCGACGCCGCCCGCGTGCGCCGCCTCGTCGACGACGCGCCCGACGGCACCCACAACCGGCCCGATGACAGCCGCACCACCGACGGCACCGACCCCGTCGACCTCGCCTCAGGCCGGATGTTCCTGCCGCAGACGGATGTGGAGATCCCCGGCATCCTGCCGCTGGTCTTCACCCGCCGCACCGAGTCCGGCTGCACGGCCGGCCGCTTCCTGGGATCGTCCTGGACCTCCACCGTCGACGAACGCCTGGAGATCGACCCGGTCGGCGTCGTCCACGTCACCCCCGACGGCCTGCTGATCACCTATCCGCACCCCGCCCCCGGAACCCCCACCCGCCCCGCATCCGGCCCCGCCCGCAGCCAGCTGGCCCGTGACGCGGACGGCGACTACACGCTCACCGACCCCGACACCGGCCTGGTCCGCCACTTCGCCGCCCCGGCCGGCGCCGAACCCGCCGGCGACGGAACCGCCTGGCTGGCCTGCGTCACCGAACGCAACGGCCACACGATCACCGTCGACCGCGCCGACGACGGCCTGCCCACGGCCCTGGTCCACTCCGCCGGCCATCAGCTGAAGCTGACCACCACCGACGGCCTGATCACCGCACTCCACCTGGTCGACGGGGGCGAGGACGGCGCCGGCCTGCCGCTGATGTCCTACGGCTACGACCAGGACGGCAACCTCACCGCCGTCACCAAACCCTCCGGCGCGACCACCACCTTCGTCTACGACGACCGCCGCCGCGTCACCGCCTGGATCGACTCCAACGGCAGCCGCTACGACTACGTCTACGACGACCGCGACCGTGTCGTGGCGGAGGGCGGCGAAGCCGGCCACGTCCAGATCACCCTGGCCTACACCGAACCCGACCCGGACACCGGCCACCGCACCACCACCCTCACCACCGCCGCCGGACACGCGACCCGCCACGTGTTCGGCCCCGGCTGCCGTCTCCTCGCCGTCACCGATCCGCTCGGCCACACCACCCGGTTCACCTACGACACACGCGGCAACCTGCGGACGCGCACCGACCCGCTGGGCCTCACCACCGCGTTCTCCTACGACGAGGACGGCCGGGTCGTCTCCGCCACCCGTCCTGACGGAAGCGAACTGCGTACCGTTCGCGGCCAGTTCGGTCTGCCGGTGGAGGTCGTCGGGCCGGACGGCGCCCGTATGGTCCATGAGTTCGACGAGCGGGGAAACCGCACGGCGGTCACCGACCAGGCCGGCGCCACCACCCGCTACACCTACGACCACGCCGGTCGCCTCACCTCAGTCACGGACGCACTCGGAGCCGTGACGCGCGTGGTGTGCGACGCGGCGGGGCTGCCCGTGGAGGTGACCGGTCCCGGCGGCGCCGGCACGCGCACGCAACGGGACGCCCTCGGCAGGCCGGTCCGCATCACCGACCCGGTGGGCGGCGTCACCCGCCTCGAGTGGCACGCCGACGGGCAACTCGCCCGACGCATCGGCCCCGATGGAGCCACGGATTCGTGGACCTACGACGGCGAGGGCAACCTGCTCACCCACACGGATGCGTCCGGTGGTGTCTCCCGCTTCGAGTACACCCACTTCGACCTCTTGGTCGGTCGCACCCGACCCGACGGCGCCCGCTACGAGTTCGAGCACGACGCCGAGCTGCGTCTCACCCGCGTCATCAACCCGCAGGGACTGACCTGGACCTACGAGTACAACGCCGCCGGCGACATCGTCTCCGAGACCGACTTCGACGACCGCGTACTCACCTACCGGGTGGACGCCGCGGGCCGGCTCGCCGCCCGCACCGACGCGCTCGGCGGGACCATCTCCTTCGAGCGCGACCAGCTCGGCCAGGTGGTCCGCAAGGACGTCGACGGCCAGGTGACGAGCTACGCCTACGACAGGGCGGGCCGCC
Source organism: Streptomyces sp. TE5632 (assembly GCF_054061295.1). Classification (NCBI taxonomy): domain Bacteria; kingdom Bacillati; phylum Actinomycetota; class Actinomycetes; order Kitasatosporales; family Streptomycetaceae; genus Streptomyces; species Streptomyces sp. TE5632. The sequence continues at coordinate 4,469,138 of NZ_JBSSEA010000003.1, forward strand.
TGCTGGAGGCGGCCGGACCGGACAGCGAACTCCGCTATCAGTACGACCGCCGGGGGAAGGTCAAGACCGAACTGGTGGACGGCCGCCACGTCTCCTACTCCTACGACGCGCTGGGCCGCCGCATGCGCCGCACCACGCCCACCGGCCACGTCACCTCCTACGCCTACGGCGCTGACGGACGGCCCCACCGCCTGACCAGCGGCGGTCACCGCATCGCATTCGCCCACGACGCCGCCGGCAGGGAAGTCACCCGCGTCTTCGGCGACACGATCACCATGACCTCTGCCTGGGACGAGGCAGGACGGCTCGCCGCGCAACACATCACCGCCGGAGTTCGCGTCGTCAACCAGCGTGCCTACTCCTACCGCGCCGACGGGCATCCCACCTCCGTCATGGACCGGCTGTCGGGCACCCGCACCTTCGACCTCGACCGGGTGGGCCGGGTCACCGCCGTCCACGCCCAGGGCTGGACGGAGCGGTATGCCTACGACGACGCCGGCAACCAGACCTCGGCGACCTGGCCGGACCGGCATCCGGGCGGTGAGGCGACCGGGGAGCGGACCTACAGCGGCACCCGTATCACCCGCGCCGGAGACGTCCGCTTCGAGTACGACGCCCTCGGCCGGGTCACCCTGCGGCAGAAGACCCGCCTCTCCCGCAAGCCCGACACATGGCGCTACGCGTGGGACACGGAGAACCGCCTCACCTCCGTCACCACCCCCGACGGCACCCGCTGGACCTACCGCTACGACCCGCTCGGCCGCCGCATCACGAAACAGCGTCTGGCGGCCGACGGCACCAGCGTGGTCGAGGAGACCCGGTTCACCTGGGACGGCCTCACTCTGTGCGAACAGACCAGCCACCAGCCGGACGTACCGCACACGGTCGCCCTCACCTGGGACCATCGCGCCGACGTGCCCCTCGCCCAGACCGAGCGCATCCTCACGGCCGACGACCGCCAGGAGGAGATCGACCGGCGGTTCTTCGCCATCGCCACCGACCTGATCGGCACGCCGACCGAGCTCATCGACGAGACGGGCGACCTCGCCTGGCGCACCCGGAGCACGCTCTGGGGCACCACGGCCTGGGCCCGTGACAGCAGTGCCTACACGCCGCTCCGCTTCCCCGGCCAGTACTACGACCCCGAGACCGGCCTCCACTACAACTACTTCCGCCACTACGACCCCGAGACCGGCCGCTACACCTCCCCCGACCCCCTCGGCCTCGCTCCCGCCCCGAACCCCGTCGCGTACGTGGACAACCCGTACAGCGGGTGCGACCCGCTGGGCCTCATGCCCAAGTACACGAAGGAGGAACGGGCCCAGAAACGGATCAACAAGGTACTGGACGCCATCGTGGAGGAAGCACAAGACGGCGGGTTCAGGAAGCGCCACGACTACCACGGAGACACCCGGCACGACTTCAGTGACGAACGGGTCGTCGAAATCCTCAAGAACCCGGACGCCGTGTACCACTCGACGGGCACGGCCGGGACGTTCACCTTCCGGCAGGGTAACGACATCGTGGTGATCGACGGCCCGGGCCAGACCCAGGGCCAGGCCATCACGGCGTACGGTCCCTCAGGCGTCAAGGGCGACTCCGGGGCCACGGCGCTCGGCGGGAAACCCACTGACCCCGGCGCCCCGGTGACGCACGAGGACATCGTGAACGGCAGGATTCCCGCCAAGGACGGCCGCTTCCAGCCTCCGGCGGTACAAATCAGATGAGGCAGTGATGACGACGAAACTGAAGTTCGACGGCGGCTGGTCCGCGGCGGTGACGGGCGAGCCGCTCGACCTCGTTCCCCGTCTCATCGGCACGTCCCTGATCGTGTCCCCTTATGCGGACCGGGTGGAACGGGAGAGGTTCTTCGCGGACACGTTCGGCAGCCAGGACGTGCTGTGGGACCTCCCCGACGTCTTCCGCTTCGCCCCGGGCGACCGGAAGCTGGTCGGAGCCGAGTTCCGAATTCCGGAGGAGTCAGCCTCGGCCGAGGACTCGGCCCGCGTTCCCGTCATGCCCGAAGTACGCCCGGGCGGTCTGCAGGCGGACGAGGTCAAGGACTTCCGGCACGAGATGTGCACGGTGCTGTGCCGCGCTCCCGGTGATGCCGTGCTGACCTGCCTGCGCGACCTCGACGTCCTCGACCAACCACTCGACGCCCGCATCGGAATCGCCCCCGACGTGGCGCTCCTCGTCCAGCACGGCACTGTCGTCGGCTGGAGCCTCACAGACCCCGCGCGCTACCTGACCACCGGCTTCGCCGCCCCCGACCCCGCTCCCCCCGTCCCGGCCACCCGCCGCCTGCTCACTGAATGCCTGGACCTGGTCACCGCGGTGCCGGTGGTCGACGGCCTGGTCGACGGCGAACCGGCCGCGCTGGCCCGTCTCCAGGCCGCCGACGAGGCCCTGCGCGTGCAACGCGAGGACCGGCACCGGGCCGACGCCCTGCTGGAGTTGATCGCCACCTACGTGGAGGACTACGGGAACTGGTGAGTGGGGGGAAGGTTCCAGGGAATCATCGACAACGGGTTCTTGCGGTGACCGGTCCAGAAGGCGGGGAGTCATCGGACCCGAGCAGGGTGCTCGATCCGGACGGCGCCTTCGCGTCGGACTGGCTGCGTGCGAAGTCGGTGGCCCCGATGCCCGTAGGAGCGAACATCGACGCGGCGTTGACCCGCAGGATTCAGGCCGGCTGTCGTGCTGTGGGGGCCTCGCACCTCCTCGCCACGGGCCTCGCCGACGCGACCGCGGCGACGTCCCGGCTTCCCGCGGACGCGGACTTCACGGGCTTGCGCCCGCCCCTCCTGCTGCGCACGCCCGACGCGCGGGGAGCCGTCCTCTTCCCCGAGGAGGGCTACGCGCTCATCGCGGGGACCACCGCCTTCATGGCCTCGGCCGTCAGCGAGGGCACGGACTCGGCCCGCGCACGCTTCGGCCGTCACGCACGCTCGCTCAGGGAACGTCATCCCTCGCTCGCACCCGTGGCTGCCTCCTATCCGCCCGGTGATCGCGCCTGGTCCAGGCTCGGCGATGTCGACCCGGCCAGCGCCACAGCACAACAACTGGCACTACTGGAGGCGTTCACCGAGGCCGGAACGTGCGGCGCACCGGACTTCGCCCACGGCTGGTGGGACGCTCGGCGGGCCTCCCAGACGAACGGGGAGCGGGTCCGAGGCGCGCTCGGTGATCTCCTGGACGAAGTGTTCATGATCCTCGAGGAGTACTCGGTCGACCCCGACCTCGCGGAACCCGGTGACCTCGACGACGCAGGACTCCGGAGCGCCGTGTGCGCGACCTGGGAGGCGTTCCGTCGCCGCACGACTGACTGGAGCCGTCCGTAGACGGCCTTCCGGGCACGGACCGGAGCAACACCTGACCTGACCCGCCGAAACGATACGGTCCCGACAGGCCGTCCACGAGCGCCGTTGTCACGGGCCCCGGCCGGCAGGAAGGGACCTGTCGGCCCCCGATGCAGGGGTTCGGGAAACCGAATCCCGCTCGTCGGCAGCGAGTGCGTCCGGTCGACCGCGATGACCGCCGCGCCGCCGCCCGCTCCGCGCCCTGCCGACCGGTGCCGAGCCAGTACGTCCGGTGCCAGGGGATGAGGCCACATGTGATTCGGTCGACATGATGACCCGGGCCGTGACGCTCGTTTGACGCTCCGGGTGTCCGAAAGGACTTCCAGTCGGGTCGGAAACAGTCGTTGACCTGCTGCTCTCTCGGCTTCCTGGCATGGTGACATGTTCCCGATGACGCACCACGTGGAGTGCGTGGCGATCCTGGAGCCTGCAGCAAAGGGCCTATGACCTGCTGTTTCCTAGGCTTGTGTGGGGGATCACGGATGCAAGGGCCCGATTCCGCATGGACGGGAGTGCATCGTCTCGACGCTCATTTGACGCTCGACCTGACCGGGCATCAGATGGGTGGGTGCTGCTGGTCTGCCGGATGCCGATACCTCGATTCAGTCCGCCCTGTACTCGGCTGGTCGGGCCTTCGACGGGGCCGGCGGCCGTGAGGAGCGGGAGCGGGTACAGGCTGCTGTGGGCGTGGGCCAGGTCGCAGCGGAAGGTGATGACACTGTTCCCGGGTCATCCGCTGAAGCCGGCGACGGGTGGTGTGCTCGCTCGTCCCGGCCGCCCCGCGGTCGAGGGAACCGAGGCGTTCGTCAGAGTGAGGCTGACGGATTCGAGGGTCCGCGCGTGGCACCGCCCTCGAGGTGGGCGACCGTCGCGGATCTCGCCGCGTCGTACGCGGTGACCCAGGCCAGGCCGTTCGCGCAGTCGTTCCCGGTCGGCCGCCGCAGTCGCGTCCACGCCCGTTCGAAAGTTTCGAATGTCGCACACATGCTTGCGTTGTGTCTCTCCCTCATCTCATTCCATCCCTTGCAATGGTTCGCATGAGAGGTGACTTGACCAGCGAAGGCACACTCACCAAGACCGCTCTTGGTTGAAGAATTCTTTCCGAAAGGCTGCCGAAAGTGTTGACAGGGTCATGGCGTTCTACGAAAACTGTGGCCACCGAACGGCAGGAGAACGTCGTTCCCCTCGCGTCATGTGACCGGGGACGGCGGTCGGTCGTTGCGGCACGACGACGGGCGGCCCCCGCCGTGTTCCATGCAAGGCCGCGGGCGGCAGGAGCCGCCCGCCCCCACCAGCCTTCATCGGGAGGACGCATGCAGCAGGACGGCACGCAGCAGGACCAGATCCAGCAGAACCAGATCCAGCAGAACCCCGCTCCCTTCAGCGGCTTGAGCCGACGAGGCTTCCTCGGCGGCGCCGGCACCGTCGCGCTCGCCACCGTGTCCGGACTGCTGCTGCCCGGCACCGCCCACGCCGCCACCACCATCACCACCAACCAGACCGGCTACGACGGCATGTACTACTCGTTCTGGACCGACGGCGGCGGCTCCGTCTCCATGACGCTCAACGGCGGCGGCAGCTACAGCACCCGGTGGACCAACTGCGGCAACTTCGTCGCCGGCAAGGGCTGGGGCACGGGCGGGCGCAGGACGGTCCGCTACACCGGCTACTTCAACCCGTCGGGCAACGGCTACGGCTGTCTCTACGGCTGGACGTCGAACCCGCTGGTGGAGTACTACATCGTCGACAACTGGGGCAGCTACCGGCCCACCGGCGAGTACAGGGGCACCGTCCACAGCGACGGCGGCACGTACGACATCTACAAGACGACCCGGTACAACGCCCCCTCCGTCGAGGGCACCCGCACCTTCGACCAGTACTGGAGCGTCCGGCAGTCGAAGGTGACCAGCGGCTCCGGCACCATCACCACCGGCAACCACTTCGACGCCTGGGCGCGCGCGGGCATGAACATGGGCCAGTTCAGGTACTACATGATCATGGCCACCGAGGGTTACCAGAGCAGCGGAAGCTCGAACATCACGGTCAGCGGCTGACCTCTGTCCGGCGAACAACCGGCTGCGGGCCCCGTCCTCGTAGCGGGCCCCGCAGCCGTGGCGAACTCGCCACCGCGGTGGAGGTGCCCCCGGCCGAAGGCTGGGGGCGGGCCGACCGGTTCGACAACCAACACCTCCACACAGCGATCGGGATGGCCTCCCGCCGAGTGGTGCAGGAGCACAAGGCGCGAATCCGCAGGCCCCCGTCGACGTCAGGGCTTTCCGGGCACGTGACAAGTGGCGACGTGCCGGCCTACTGGTCGGGCGGGCGCTTTTCCGCTACCGCCCGGGTCGGACACGCGGCCTCGTACGTGTGCGACGCCGGGACAGGCGCCCGCACCCCGGGCGTGACACACCATTTTAAAAGCGTGAGCACTTTGGCCGCCACTGTTCTGATGAGGCTCATTCGAGAGCTCTGATGACACCTGTCCGCCGACTGCTCACGCTTTTCCGCACGGCATCCGTCCCCGGCCCCGCAGAGTCGGCGCCGGGGACGGATGACCCTGCACCCCCCGGCGGGACACCATCTGGGGCCGCATCTGTCCTCTTCGGGCAGGCGGGGGAGGTCGGCTCCACGGGGCATGATTCTGTCGGGATTCGATCGTTGTCGGCCGGGTTTCGGGGAATCAACTGCCGGCCGCCCCGTGGGCGGGTGATGATGCAAGTGACAGGTGGTCAGGTCGGTGGCCGTGCGAGTACGGGGGAGTGGCCTGCCCGGATGGACTGGGGGAAATTCATCACGTTCGAGCAAGAGTGGGCCGAACTGCGCGCGGCGGCGGCCAAGCGGACTGCCATGCAGACCAACAGCATTCCGGCCGACGGCGGCAAAGGCGGTGGTGGCGGGGCCGACCTGGTGGTCAATCGGGACGACCTCGGCGCTATCGGCAATGACGCGTACGACCTGCTGGGTCGGCTGGCGAAGGAGGGCGACATCGCCCGTGCCTCCACGTTCGAGGCGGCGACGGCGCTGACCAACGGGAACTTCGTGAGTGGTTCGGCCGTGCTGAAGGTGCACGACTTATGGCAGACCCACCTGAAGACGCTGCTGGACGCCTGCGCGCGGATCTCGAATCACCTCGATTACAGCAAGGCCCAGCACGCCAAGGACGAGGCGAAGATCGAGGGAGAGCTGACGCGGATCTCCGTGCTCACGGAGTACATGAACTAGGGCTCGGGGGAGCGCTCAGCATGCTGAAGTACGAGGACATCGTCGACGCCCCGGTGGCGAAGCTGAAGGCCGCCGTCGACGACTGGTCGGAGATGGCGGGGAAGCTGGACAAGCTCGCCACCGCCGCCGCCGACGGGATGAAGACGAAGGCGGACAGAGCGGCCTGGGAGGGCGTCAACGCAGGGGTCACCAAGGCGTTCATCGGTAAGACGGCCAAGGAGTTCACGGACGCCGCGGCCGAGGCCAAGGGTGTGAAGCGGATCCTGGAAGAGGGGTACGCGGCCATCAAGAAGGCCAGGGACGACCTGGTCGACATCCGGGACCACGAGGGGCCCGCGGCCAACATCCGCGTGGACGGCAACGGCAAGGTCACTGTGAAGCACCCGTTGTCCGAGAACGAGGCAGCGCGGCACGACCCCGACTACAGCGAGCTCCTGCGGCAGGAGAAGCGGAACGCCGCGGCGTGGCAGAAGAAGATCGACCTCATTGTCGACAACTGCAACGACACCGACCTCGCCCTCAAGAACACCCTCGAGGCCAACGTCACCGACCGCAAGGACTTCAGCGCTCCGACGTACACGAAGCTGGACCAGGAGGAAGCCGCCCGCGCCGCCGCCCTGGCGGCCAAGGGCCAGGACATCACACACGCCGAACTTCAGCAGCTCAACGAGCTGCTGAAGGACAACAGTTCGTCGGTCGAGTTCTCCAAGGGCTTCTACGAGAAGCTCGGCCCCGAGAAGTCGCTCGCGTTCTTCGGTCAACTCTCCACCGACACGTACGAGTACGGCAAGGTCGACCCGGAACGCCTCAAGGACGTCCAGGAGCTCCAGAAGAACCTGGGCCTCAACCTGGCCACCGCCTCCCACGACAAGGGGTTCACCGACAAGTGGGGTCCGGAGCTCCGCAAGTTGGGTACGGAGCACATTCCGCTGAGCAAGCACGACTACGGCGGGCCGTTCGGATACCAGCTGCTCGGCGGGATCATGCGGTACGGGAACTACGACGCGAAGTTCCTCAACCCGATCGCCGAACACGTGGCGCAGCTGCACCAGAAGGACCCGGACATGTTCGCCGGGACCAAGATGGTGAACGGTCCGGTCAAGAACCCGTTCAACCCCTCCGGCGTGAACGGGGCCGGCTACGACCCGGCCACCGCCATGCTGGAAGCGCTCGGCAACAGTCCGGAAGCGGCGAAGAAGTTCTTCGCCGACCCCCCGACCGCGTACAACGAGGACGGTACGGTCAACCGCGGCGCCACGGCCGACCTCGGCAAGGACAAGGACGGCGAGGCGATCGACAACTACCTCGACTTCTTCGGCAACGAGGAGTGGGAGTCCTTCGGCGACGTCAACTCGTTCGGCCAGAAAGAGTTCAAGGAGTCGCTCGGCCACATGCCCGACGCCCTCGGCCACGCCCTGGAGGCGGCGACCCTCGGCTACCCGGCCGGGCACCCGGACCCCGGTGTGGTGCGGGACGCGGACAACGCCGCGGTCATGCAGCAGGTCATGGAGAAGTACGGTGACGACCCGGGTCTGCTCAAGAAGCACGAGACGATGGCCGACAGCCTGGGCGTCATGGGCGTCGGCTACATCGACGACATCAACTGGGCGTTGGCCAAGAACGATCCGGACAGTGTGTTCGCGCCGGGCAAGAACCCGGACGGACACATCGACTTCGCGGACACCGCGGACGGGGACGGGCGGAGCGTCGTCCGGGGCTTCCTCAGCACCCTGGGCCAGCACCCGGACGCCTACGCGACGGTGTCGACCGCGGAACAGGTCTACACCCGCAGCGTGCTGGAAGAGAAGGCAGTGGGCCCGGACGGAACAATCAAAGAGGGCCCTGCCAGGGCGACCGTGCGCGTGGGCGCCGAGGTGCAAGGCATGCTCGACCAGGCCCGGGCCGACCAGGTGGAGGCGACGAACCTCAAGACCCACGAGGACTACGAGAAGGCGGTCGCCAAGCGGGCGGGCTGGGTCGAGTTCGGGGCCACGGCGGGCGTCGCAGCGGGCGTCGCCTTCCTGCCCGCGACCGCGGCCGTGGGCACGGCCGCGGTGCTCATCCCGCTGGCGACCGACACCGCCAGCGGCGCTGCCGAACAGGTCATCAGCCAGGTGGTCGGCGACATCTCCGACAACTCGGTGGATGAGCACAAGGAGAAGATGGAGGACCTCAACGATGAGGAGAAGAAGGAGGTCTACTCCGCCGGTGAGCGCATGGCCGAGTCCCCGACGGAGGAGTTCCTGAAGTACCACGGCCTGAACCCCGAGGAAAGCGGGTTCGGGCAGGACCTGATCGAGTCGATGCTGCTCGGATACGGGGTCGGCAACGACCGGGCGAAGCAGCAGGGCAACGGCCCGGAGACCGGCTGAGGCCGGAGACCGGCCGAGGACACGTGAGGATGCGGACAGTGATCAGTCGTAGGTCGGTACGTAGAGGATTCCTTGCCGCGGCCGTGGCCGGCTCGTTGTTTTTCGGGGTCACGGGGTGTGGAGGGGATGGAGAGGTGGACGGAACTCCGAAGACTCCGAAGGACTACAAGATCGTCGCGGGGACGCAACTCTGCGGTGGCAAGGCGATGTCCGCCGATGCGTCCAAGGCGCTGAAGGTGATCACCGGGACGTCGCGGTTCGAGGCGTCGGCGGAGGAGTACACCGTCGCACAGGCCGCGACGGACATTGTCGAGGCGTACCCGGACACCACCGTGACCGAGGACGTCTGCCGTGTCTACACGCCCATCGGCACGCCGGATTTTGACCTCAGAATCACCTGGAGGCTGGCCGACGGCGCCCCGACGGGTCCCTCGGCCCCGAATTTCACCAGGCTGAAGATGGGGGAGCGGGCCGTGGCGGCGGCGGACAAGGCGTACGTCTTTTTCGCGTGCCGGGGCACCAGGTTGCCCGACTCGTTGGGGTTAACCCACATCGTCATCGGCGTGCGGCATTGGGCCGTGCCGACGGAGCCCGAGGGCGACGTAAAGGCGTTGAAGGACGCCTACGCGACCGTGGCCCACTCCGTCTCGCTGGCCATGGCCAAGGAACTGCGCTGCGAGAAGAACGGCGGGCTCCCCGAGCGGCCCGTGCTGGACCCCGCGTAGCCGCCGGCGTACGCGGGAACGCCCACGAGCAGGCAGCCCTTCCTGTCCGGAGGAGGGGTCGTCTGCTGTATGCGGTGCGCCACGGACGAGCGGTGCACGGACCTCGTCTCCAGGGGGCGCCGACCTCGCGCTCGCCACAATCCCGACCCGGTCCGGCTCCCCGTACCAGGCGGTGCGGAGAAGCCCTCCCCGGCGAAGACCTGGTCGAGATCTGCGTACTGGTCGCCCAGCCCCTCGCCGGTCGGGCCGTACCGACCCGCCAGGACCTGACCGGTGAACGCTGGGTTCACCCCTGGCCGACGGTGGCGAGTGCCCCATGTGGGTTCTGCTGCCTGTGGACCCTGCTGGAGCTCAACAACCGAGTGCAGATCGCACCCCTCCCGGTCGTGGAGTGCTGCACGGCGACCGAGCCCGGCGGCTCGACCGCGATGCTTCCCGGCGCCATGCGCCAAAGGCTCCCGAGGAGCCAGGTATGAGCGAGCCCCGGTTCGGGAGGGTCGACAATTGTTTCTACAGCTATGATAGCTGCGTCTATCATAGCTGTGAGGTGTTTGTTGATGGTCAAGCCGGAGCGGCTGTTCGCGCGGGACACCGAGTGGCGGGAGCTGGGTGAGTTCGCGGCGTCGGAGCAGGACGGTGCGTCGCTCGGACTCGTGTATGGGCGGCGGCGGCAGGGGAAGACGCTGATGCTCGAGCTGCTGGCACGCCGAACGGGCGGGTTTCTGTTCGCGGCGACCCAGCAGAGTGAGGCGCAGAATCTGGCGGACCTCGGTGCGGCGTACGCGGCGTTCCGGGGGTTGCGGCGGCCGGTGATGTTCGGCGACTGGCGGGAGGCGCTGGACGAGTTGCTGCGGATCGGTGAGGACGCTCCGGTGCCGGTGGTGATCGACGAGTTTCCCTACCTGGTGTCGGTGACGCCCGCGCTGCCCTCCTACCTCCAGCTGGCACTCAGTCCGATGAGTCACGCCAAGGAGCACACGCGCACTCGGCTGATCCTCTGCGGCAGCGCCCTGACTACCATGGCGCAGTTGCTCGGCGGAGGAGCCCCGTTGCGAGGGCGGGCGAGCATGGAGTTGGTGGTGCGGCCCTTCAGGTTCAGGGAGGCGGCCGCCTTCTGGGGGGTGGAGGACGACCCGGAGCTGGCGTTCCGGTTGCATGCGCTGGTGGGCGGGACCCCGGCCTACAAGGAGATGTGCGGGGGAGCGGGGCCGGAGAGCCTGGCGGACTTCGACCGGTGGGTGGTGCGCCGGCTGCTGAATCCGGCCTCGGCCATGTTCCGCGAGGGCGGGCTGCTGTTGCGTGAAGAACCCTCGATCTCGGATCCGACCTCGTACGCGGCGGTCCTGGCGGCGGTGAGCGCGGGACACCACCGGCGGTCGGAGATCGCGGGAGCACTGGGACGGCCGAGCAGCGCCCTGGCACACCTGCTCTCAGGACTTCAGGACATCGGGCTGCTGGAGCAGGTCGAGGACGCCATACGGGACAAGCGCAGCGTTTTCCGGGTCGCCGAGCCGGTGGTACGACTGCACCAGTTGCTGATCCAGCGGCACGAGCCGGAACTGGTCGTGGGCCGGGCCGACCGGGTGTGGGAGGAGAATGCGGACACTGTCGCCGGGAAGATCTACGGCCCGCATTTCGAGGAACTGGCCCGCCAATGGTGTTTCGAACATGCCGCGCCGGAGAGTCTCGGGGGCCGGGCGAGGTGGGTGCGCCCGACCGAGATCGCCTGCCGGGAACATCGGCGCGGTCACGAACTGGACCTGGTGGTCGCGGAGTCGCCGGCGTTCGGAGCGGAGCGGATCACCGCGATCGGTGAGGCCAAGGGGACGCTCACGCCTGTCGGCCTGCCGCAGTTGGAGCGGCTGGAGCACCTGCGAGGGCTGCTGCCCAGCGCCGGAGTGGGGGCCCTGCCGAAGCTCCTGCTTTTCGCCCGCTCCGGCTTCACCGGCGATCTGAGGCACGAGGCCGACCGGCGCGGTGATGTCGAGCTGGTCGACCTGCACCGCATTTACCACGGAGAGTGATGCACAGCGGGTACGGCGGCCGACCCAAGCCTTGCTGGTCGCAGCCGTACTCCTCGGCCCCCTCTGCTCGCCGCGTCTTCGTCCCGCGCAGCCCCGCATGAATCGACATAAGACTCGACGCTCGTTCGGCGCCTGACCTGCGGGTTCTTTTGGTCCTCCGGTCACGGGGTTGACCTTGACACGGTGGCAAGGTGTCCCCTGGGTGCAGGAGGTGGTTTCGATCAACCCGAGTAACGGAACCCCGCAGAACACCCGTGTGGTCGGCGCCCTGAGCGCCGAGGACGCGTCGGTCCGGCTGCAGGCGGCCCTGGCGGCCGGCTCGACCCCCGACGCCGGCTTCCTGGAGGCGCTCGTCGAGCGGTGCGCGGTCGAGCCGGACTTCTTCGTGCGGGACATGCTGTCCTGGGCGCTGATCCGCCTCCCGCCGGAGACCACGCTGCCCCGGATCCGCCGGGAACTCGCCTCCGAGCGGGCTCAGGCCCGCAGCCAGGCGTTGCACACGCTCTCCAAGATCGGCGACAGGAGAGCGTGGGCCTGGATCACGCGCGACCTGCTGCGCGACGCCGACGAGGAGGTCGCACGGACCGCGTGGCGGGTCGCGGTCGCCCTCGTGCCCGAGGACGAGAAGGGGGAGCTGGCCGACGAACTGGTCAGGCAGCTCGGCCGCGGTGACCGTGACGTGCGGCTGAGCCTGAGCCGGGCCCTCGTCGACCTCGGCGACGTGACCGAGCCCGCCCTGGAGAAGGCCGCGGCGAGCTCCGACCCGGCGGTGGCCACGCACGCCCGTGCCACCGGGCTGCTCCGGCAGAACCCGGAGACCGGTTTCGACGCGGCCGTCGAGGAGGCGAAGCGGGTCGTCGCACTCGGCCCGGAACGAGCCGCCACTGCCGCCGCTGCCGCCGCTGCGGAGACCGCGGAATGCTGATCGGCGAGGTGGCCCGCCGCTCGGGGGTGAGTACCCGGATGCTCCGGCACTACGACGCCCTCGGGCTGGTGCGGCCCACCGGTCGCACCGTCGGCGGCTACCGCGAGTACTCCGCCGAGGACGTCCGCAGGATCTTCCATGTGGAGAGCCTGCGGTCCCTCGGGCTCTCGCTCAAGCAGATCGGGCGCGCGCTGGAGGACCCCGCCTTCACACCGTCCGACCTGGTCAGCGATCTCATCCGGTGGACGGAAGACCGCCTGGAGCGGGAACAGGAGCTGCTCGAGCGGCTCCGCGCCGTCGACGCGTCGGCGCCCACCGGCTGGCAGGACGTCCTGCGCATCGTCGACCTCATGCAGGGGCTCGACTCGACCAGCGCCGCGCGCAGACAGCAGGCCGTCCTGGCCCGGCCGGGGAGCTCGCCGGTCCCCGCCGAGCTGCTGGCCGGGGCGGTCCTGGCCGAAGCCGACCCCCACGTCGCCGGAGCCCTGCGCTGGGCGCTCGCCCGATCGGGCGGCGAGGGCGTGGCGGCACTGGCCGACGGCGTGTACTCGCAGGACGCGGACGTCCGGCGGCGCGCGGTGCTGGCGATCGCCGAGATGGCCGAGGCGCCGGGGGCGGCCGCGGTGCTCGCGGACGCCCTCGGGGACCCGGACACGACGGTGCGCAGGCACGCCGCTCTGGCTCTGGGCAGGCGGGGGGCGACCGCGACCGTGCCGACACTCGTCGGCATGGTGGTCGAGGGGTCCCACGACGTCGACGCGGCGGAGGTCCTGGGAACGCTGTCCCGGGACCCCGGGTGCGCGGGCCGGATCATGACCGCCCTGGTCGACGAGCTCGCCGCGCCCACCGCGGACTCCGCGACGCGGATACGTCTGGCCCAGGCGCTGGTCGAGCTGCCGGGGACCGCCGTGCGGGAGGTCCTGCGTCAGCTGGCCCGCGACGACGACCCCGCCGTCGCCCTCGTCGCCTCGGCCTTCGTCACGGTTCTCGACGAGCGGTCCTCCGAAGACCGAGGAGATGACGAGGATTCCTGAAGACGCGTGGCCGAGGCGCTGCGGCACCCTGTCCCTCCGGTGTGCAGCCGTGGGACCGGAGACGGCGACCACTTCCTCGCGACCGTCACTTCCCTCTTCTCAGCGCCGGCCCTTGACGACTCATCCTCGTTGCTCCGGGGTACACCTCACGTCACGGGTGTGTGCTCCCACGTGCCCCGGCTGCGGTCCGAGCAGTCTCAAAGGGGAAGGCACACAGGCGTGTTGGCAGGCAAGACGGCACTGGTGACGGGTGCGAGCAGGGGGATGGGGCGGGGTATCGCGCAGCGGCTGGCGCAGGACGGCGCCCTGGTGGCGGTGCACTTCCGCGAGAACGAGAGCGCGGCCGAGGAAACCCTCGAGGCGATCCGGGACAGCGGCGGACGCGCTTTCGCGGTACAGGCGGACCTCGGCGAGCCGGGGGGAGTGGAGAGTCTGTACGACCGGTTCGACGCCGGAGTGGCACGGTACGGCACGGGTCCGGGCCTGGACGTACTCGTCAACAACGCCGGCGTCAGCGGGTCCGCCCGCATCGGCGAGGTGACGCCCGAACTCTTCGACCGGATCTTCGCGGTGAACACCAGATCCCTGGTGTTCACGACGCAGCAGGCCCTGAAACGCATGCCGGACGGGGGCCGCGTCATCAACATCTCGTCGGCGGTGACCCGCGTCGCCTATCCGGAGTCCCTCGTGTACTCCATGAGCAAGGGGGCGGTCGACACCTTCACCCTGGCGCTTGCCAAGGAAGTCGGGGCGCGCGCCATCACGGTGAACTGTGTCCGGCCCGGATTCGTCGAGACGGACATGAACGCGGAGAAGCGGCGTACGGGGGAAGCGGCGGCGGAGCTGGCGTCCTTGTCCGTCTTCGGGCGGCTGGGGCAGCCGTCCGATGTGGCCGACATCGTCGCCTTCCTGGCCTCCGAGTCGTCGCGGTGGATCACCGGCCAGTGCATCGACGCCTCGGGCGGATCCCGGCTGTGACGGCCCCCCACGGCGTGACCACACTGCGGACCCGGGTGGGGAAGGGCTAGGCGCGGGGGCTCAGCCCGGGGGCTCAGCCCAGGGGTTCAGTTCGGGGGTGCGGGGCGTTTCCAGGCGGTGACGTATCCCTTGCAGGTCGGCAGTCCGTCGGCACCGCCCTGCTCTTCCGTTCCTTTGCGGGCGGCGATGTGGATCCCTTCGGCGCGTTGATGAGTTCGCTGGGCGTTCTCCTCGCCGGTGCGAGCCTGGTCGTGCCGTACGCGCGGCTGGGTGGCTGGGACAGTCTGTACGCGTGGCTGGGCCTGTCCGTCGGTGCCGGCCGCTCGCCAGCGCTCGGTGAGACGGTCGGCGACTGTGCGGTCGATGTCGCGCTGTGCCGTCCATCAGTGCCTCACTGCAAGATCAGTGCCCCGGGCCGGACGTATCCGGCCCGGGGCACTGATCTTGCAGTGTGAGGGTCAGCCCTGCGCGGCGTAGGTGATGAAGTCGCTCCACACGGTGAGGGAAAGGGCGAGTTCGGGGCTCCGCTGGTCCTTGGAGTCCCGGACATGGATCGTTTGCGTGCCCTTTGCCACCTCGACGCAGTCGTCGCCGTCGGAACCGCTGTAGCTGCTCTTGAACCAGACCCGTTCGTCGATGCTGCTCATGGCGCTCCTCGCAGTCGCTTCAGCAGGCTCCTGGAGTCGTCGGAGGTGAGAGCCTGCGAGCGCAGTCTCGCATACCGCTGGAGCATGATGCTGACCTCTTTCGGGGCCATGACCAGCATCCCGCCACGCTGCCCCTCCGCATAGCCGAACCACTTGTTGTCCGGGGACTCCAGGAGCCTCAACGGCCCGTCGAACCCGGCATGGTCCGGCTGATGGCTCGGCATGATCTGCAACTCGACGTTGAACTGCGACGACCGTTCCAGGAGGCTGTCGAGCAACTCCCGTGTCACGTCCGGGCCTCCGGTGCCGCGCTCCAGCAGAGCCTGCTCGACGATGAAGCTGAACGTGATCGCCGGCCTGCGGTCGAACAGTTGCTGACGCTCCAGCCGGGCCGTGACCTGCTGGGTCACCTGGTCCTCGTCCTTGACAGGCGGGACGCTCTCCGTCACCGCCCGCGCGTAGCGTTCCGTCTGCAACAGGCCGGGAACCACCCGGCAGTCGTAGGTCCACAGCGTCACCGACTGGGTCTCCAGCCGCGCCCACTGCCGGAACCAACTCGCCAGCCCCGCCTGCCGCGACAGATGGGGCGCGGCCCTCCGCAGCGCGCCGGTGTTGCCGGTCGCCTCCTCCGCACGCTCCACGAAGCCCCGGTCCGGCATGCGGCGGCCCAGCTCCACCGAGGCCACCGTGTGCTTCGAGAAGCAGACCAGAGTGGCGAACTCCTCCCGGCTGAGGCCCGCGTGCTCCCGTAGGGCCTGGACGACCGCGCCGAAGGTGCGCATGCTGTCCGAGACCCCGGGCTCGCCACAACTCCCCGTGCCCGCCCCGCCGTCCGTGTTCTCATAGGCCACTGTCGGCCACCTTCCCGCGCACGTACCACGCCGTACTGCTTCTGACTGGGCTCCATCGTCACCCGGAGTGAGGCGTACCGTCCACGGAATGTGCGCGTACGCTGACACTGCGTACGCTGGGCATTGCCGGTCGACCGGTGCGAATGCCTGTCAACCGGGGCATATGGCGCCATCGTTCACCGCTGTAGCCGGGTCGAGTGGTTGTCACCGTACGTGTCTTCACCCCGCGGCTCGCGAAAGGGAGCACCGCCGCAGCAGGACGCCCCAGAGCCGCCCGCTCAGCTACTGCACCACAGCTCGGCGAGCCACCGGGCCACCCCGGGCGCCCCCGCCAGCAGAACCGGAGAGTCGAAGGAGAACGCCGTGCCGTCGGCGCCGAGGACCGTCCGCCCTCGTTCGCGGCACAACGCCACCCCGGCCGCGACGTCCCACGGCTTGGGGGCGATGCACACGCAGGCGTCCAGCCAGCCCTCCGCCACGCCCACCAGGTCCAGCGCCATCGAGCCCTGCATGCGGACCCGGTAGGCCTCGTCCTGGACGCGGTCGAGGAGGCGTCGCGCGCCGCTGCGCCCCGAGCCGGTGCCGGAGACACCCACGACCGCGCGGCCCACGTCCTCGGCCACCGGACGTGCGTCCTCCGGGCGGCTCGGCGTCGTCCACCGCCGGCCGAGGGCAGGTGCCTCCACCACGCCCACCAGCGGAACGCCGTTCTGCACGTAGGCGAGCGACACGGCATGCATTGGCGCGCCCCGGGCGAAGTTCATCGTCCCGTCGATCGGGTCGAGCACCCAGCAGCGCGCGGGCAGTGGGGCTCCGGGAGCCGACGACTCCTCGCCGACGACCGGGATACGCGGTGTCCGGGCGGCCAGCACCCGCGTCACCCGGGACTCCACCTCGATGTCGGCGGCGGTGACCTCCTCACCGGAAGCCTTGAACCGCGCAGTCGACCAGTAGCTCCCTCCGGCCGTCGCCAACCAGGCGGCAGCCTCGTCCACGGCCGCCTCGGCGACCGTCAGCAACTCCCGTGGGCCCGTCACGTCCGGCTCAGCGGTCGCTCCAGCAAGGTCTCCGCGTGGGCACCGTGCTCACCCATGACGTAGAAGCTGAGTCGGTCGAACACCCACTCCTTGGGGAGGTCGGTCCGGTCCCGCGCGGTGCGGACCAGGTCCAGGGCGGTCTCCTCCTCGGTACGGCCCAGTGTCACGTGCGGTGCGTACGCCTCGCCGGTGTACCGGTAGCCGTAGCGCTCGTAGCTGACCCGCTCGGCGGCGGTGAACCGGGAGATGTCCTTGCTGCCGTCGAAGGCCGCCCGGTCGAGATGCCGGTCCAGCGCGGCGAGCGCGGCCTCCTGCAGCGCTTCGAGCAGCGGCGGACGCTCCAGGGCGAGGAACAGCCAGCCGGTGGGCTGGTAGACCACACCCGTGGTGGACAGGGACACCTCGCCGTGCAGACCACTCTCGACCGCCGCCGTGCCGATCAGCTCCAGTGCCTCCGCCGGAGCGAGAGTGTCCTCGAACGGACCCTGGAAGAGCGTGACATGAGGGAGGTTGCCGTCCGGATGCAGCGGGGGCTGCAGACGCACCTCACCGCCGATGTCTGCCTGAAGTCTGACGGCGGCACGCAGGTGGTCCGCTCGCGGAAGCAGTGCAACACCGAGCCATCTCGTCACGGGTGAGCTCCAATTCTTGTGATCACATGACGTGCCGCGTCGAGGCCTCGCCGCATGGAGGCCGTCGGCGGCTCGCCGCCCAGCCAGCCGGCGATGACGCCCGCGTCGAACGCGTCGCCGCCGCCCGTTCTGTCCAACGGTTCCACCGGCACGGTGGGTTCATGGAACAGTTGCCCGGCGGCAGTGGCCCACATGGCGCCCTCGGCGCCCAACGTCACTATCACATCACCGGACACCACCTCCGCCGTGCGCCGCGCGGTCCCGATGACGTCGGACGCTCCGTAAGTCAGCGGTAGACGCGCCGCCTCATCGGCGTTCATGAAGTTGAGCGACGCTCCGTGCGCGAGCGGGCCCATGTCCCTGCCGTTCCACTCGATGGAGACGCTTCGCCCGGTCAGGTGCGCGAGTTCGACGACGCGTCCGAGTGCGGGAGTGGGCTCCCCGATGACATGGACGTGATCCGCCGTGCGTACGTCCTCCTCCGTGACGGCATCGAACGCCAGACCGCGGTCCGCGCCCGCGAACGTCAGCATCCGCTTCCCGACGCCCGACGACAGGACGACGGCCATGCTCGTACGAGCCCCGGCCTGTACCTGAACCAGCGAGGTGTCGACGCCGCTCGCGTCCAACACCTCCAGGCACATCGCGCCCGCCGTGTCATCGCCCACGGCGGACACCAGCCGGACGGAGCAGCCCTGCCGCACCAGTCCCACGGCGGTGTTCGACGCGGCGCCGCCCGGCAGCACGGAGCATTCCCTGCCCCGCAGCTTCTCGTGTTCCGAGGGAAACCGGTCGGCCTGTGCGATGACGTCGAAGTTGACACCGCCCACGACCAGCACGCGCTTCGGTGCGCTCACGGACGGCCCCAGCGGTAGCTCTCGAACAGCACGTGGCGCACCAGCCGTTCACGACTGTCAGGCAGCGTTTCCGGCGGGAACGAGGCGTGGGCCACCAGGTCGCGGACCAGACGCTCGAACATCTCGTCGTCGGACCCGCACTCGTGGAACGACCGCATCAGCTCACGGCGCAGCTCCCCGGGATGCAGATCCAGCTCCTCCAGCCACGCCCGGTTCGCGATGAGCACGTTGGCGGCAGCTGAACGCAGCCGTGCCTGGGTCGGTGCCGGCAGCATGTCGGAGTTGAGGAGTTCGAAGTAGGCATCGTCCTCCCGAGCGTGCATGCGCAGGTTCTGGCCGCCCACCGCCAACACGTCCCGGTTCAGATGGAACAACTCCAGCCCGAGATGGTGCGGTACGTCGAGGACACTGATCCCCCTGTCCGCGAGGCCCGCCTCGTCGGTCGACAGCGCCGAGAGCAGGTTGTCGAACATGTCGCTGTGCTTGGGCACCGCGATCTGAGCACCGGCCGGATCCGCGAGGAACTCCTGGGCCGTCACTCCGCCCCACCGGCCACCACGGGCGGCGAGCAGGTAGAAATTGCGGCCGCCCATCGAGTAGCCGACCCGTCCGATGGGCACCACCTGGTCCTGAACGGCCTCATCCGTCTCGAGCAGGCGAAGGATGCGCTGCTCGTTGTAGACCGCCGCGTCGAGGAGCCGGGCCGACACGTCCCGCACGAGATTGTCGGACCAGGGAAGCTGCAACGACACCACACGGTGGTTCCGTCGTGCCAGCGCCTTCTCCAAGCCGCAGCCCAGCAGGACGGCCTTCACCACGATCAGTGTGGAGTCCGCGAGCCGGGTCGTGCCCGTACTGCGCCGGTGGTCGGAAAGCTCGTGCCGGACGGCCTCCTCGGCGAGCGATCTGCTCGTCTGCCCGTACCAGACGGCCAACTGGGTCAAGGCGTTGAGGCACGGCCTGACGTCCTCGGCGGAGATCTCCTCGGCCGACCCGTCCTGAGCGTGACTGCCGTAGTTGCCGTAGTTCTGGATCGTGCGCACGGCGAGCACGACCTTGGGCGGCACCAGGTTCTTCGAGGTGAGCACGGTCAGCAGGGACTCGAGTGTCGGCTTCGAGCCGACCGCCTCTCGCATGGCGATGTCCAACAGGATCGACTCCGCCGCTCTCCTCGCTGTGCCGAGGAAGACCTCGGGGTCCGATTCCGCGTACCTCAGAGCTTTTCTGTACAGTCGGAGCGGCTCCCCCTCGTTGACCGTCACCCCGTGTCCCGCATCCTCTTCGCCCAGGTCCGCGCAGAGCAAGCTAGCGCGTGGTCAAGGACGGGTACAGGCGGTATCCGGTCATTGTGCCCGTCCCTCGACGGGGCAGGCACGGGTGTCATCGACTGTTGCCGGGGTCCCTGCCGCGCAGTGAGGACAGGACGAGGCGGCCGTAGCGTGTGGTGAGGACCAGGGCTGTGGCGGCCAGTGCGATGACGAGCGCGACGACGACGGGGACGGCTCCCTCGGCGCCGAGTACCTGGAGGATGCTCAGAGCTGTACCGACAGGCAGACCGAGAATGGTCAGGACGCCGAGTGCGCCCGCGATCTGCTGACTCTCCTGGGTCTGCACCAGCCGTGCGTAGTCCGCCGCTTCGGCGAGGATCTCGTCGAAGCGCTCCGCGAGGCGGTACTGGGTTTGGAAACTCAGCAGCAGTTCGTTGGCCGGGCCGTGGGCGGTGAGATGCTGGCGCCAGTAGGTGCTGCGGAACGTGGCGATGTGCCGTTCGAGGGCGGACACCCGGCGGGCGAGCTTCGGGCCGTCGAAGACACCGGAGAGACCGTCGGTCAGTTCGTCGATGTGGTCGCGCTGGACGCTGCCGAGCAGCAGGGCGTCGAGGTAGACGGTGCGGCCGTGCAACTGTGCGAAGGCGTAGAAGTCATCCCCGCCCGGGTCGGCGCGGTGCCCGAGGAAGGCCGCGCCGTGGCGCAGCACCAGAGCGCTCCAGTCGGCGGATATGCGCAGCGCTTGTTCCGTCCGGTCGGGCCAGTGCTCGAGCGGGGTGGGGAAGTCGGCCTCCGTGGACTTCGAGGCGAGGTACCAGAGCCAGCGGTCGGCCGTCTCCGGAAGCCGGCCGTCCTGCCGCAGCGCGGGGGTGTGCTGTGTGCCAGGTGTGAGGAACGCGACTGTGTACAGGCGGGCGAGCGCGAACGGGGCAGCGGCGCTGCGCGGCTCGGCGATCCCGGCCAGCAGCACCCCGGGGGAGAGCGGACCGTCGAACGGGTCGGAGGCGGCGGGGCTGCGATGGCCGATGGCGCGCAGCGTCTCCAGGAGGGCGGGGCCCTCGACGTCGAAGTGCAGCACCGCCAGACCGTGGTCCGGACAGCGGGCGGTGGCTGTGCGCAGTAACTCGATCCCCCTGAGATGCAGGGCCCCGTGCCGCACGTCCATGAACCGGTGCCAGCGGCAGGGCCTTTCAGGTGTGCCGTAGAGGGCACGGGCGGCGGCCGGGGTGAAGTACGTCTGCCGGGTGGCGGCATCGGTACGACGGCCGCCGAGTTCGAAGGGCAGGGGACCGGTCGGCCAGCCGGCGATTACGGTGAATCGGACAGGCAGTACGACGGCCAATGTCTGTCGGACGCCGGTGACGAAACTGAGGTCCGTGTTCAACGGGGGATGCCTCCGGTACGCAACGGATGGTCATGGGCCGGGCGGGCCCCAGGATACGGAGCGCACCACGGCTTGAGCAGAGCGTCTGAGGCTCTCGTGCGCGCGACGCAGGACGATCGGTACGTGACCGGCATGCGCAGGAACACGGAGGGTTTCCCGCCGAGTGCACACCTTTCAGCGCGGGTTCCGCTCTCCGCGTGTGTGCGTACCCTGACTCTGCGTACGCGGGGTGGTCCTGGTGGACGGGTCTGATGCTCCGTCAGATTGGGCGCATGGCACCACGGTCCACCCCCACAACCGGACAAAACCCGGTCACCGTGCGTGCGTTCACCCAGCGGTTCAGTTCCACCCCGCGCGGCGCCCGTCTCGCCTGCTGGCTCGTGCTGCACCAACTCAGCCTCTGGGGTGTCCCACGCGGCAGCGAGGCGTCCGACACCGCAGCCCTGCTGGTCGCCGAGCCGGCGGCCGCCGCCGTCACGCACGGCCGCGTCCCCGGCCGGGACTTCGAGGTCACCGTCAAACTCCCCGGCCGGACCCTGCGCATCGAGGTCTTCGACACCCGGGGCGAGCACCGGCCCCCCGCTCCCGGCTCGGCCCGCACCGCGCCCTCGCCACTAGCGGAGACCGGTCGGGGCATGGTCCTCGTGGCGTCGCTTGCCGACCGGTGGGAGGTCCTGGACCGCTTTCCTGTCGGCAAGACGGTCGTCGCCGAACTGGACCTGCCCGTGCCGCGCTGACCGCACTGCCCGCGCCCCGGGCAGTCGCGCTGCCAGGTGGCGACGCCGCCTGCGGGCTCTGCCTGGCGCGACGTCAGGCCGATCGGACCGTGCCGCCTGCCTCCTGCCCGCGGCGGCCGACCGCCCGCTCCCGGCAGTCGTTCCGGACCCGCGTACTGCCCGCGGACTCCGCTGCCCCGGCCGGAGTACCGGCGGCCGACGCCGGTTATCCACAGGGGATGCGTGTTTGCCGGGCGGCGCCGGACACTTCCCTCGTGCAGGATCTGACACGACTCACCCGCGACGGCGTGCTGCTGACCGCCCACGCCCTGGCCGCCGGCTGGCCCGCTCGCAGGCTCACCCGGCGACTGCGCCGCGACGGCTGGCTTCCGTTGCACAGAGGTGCGTGGTCGGCGCCGGGCGTGACAGTGGACTGGCTGCTGCGTGTCCGCGGGATGCAGATACTGCGCCCCCACCTCGTCTGCAGTCACAGCACCGCCGCCGCGCTGCACCGCATCGAACTGCTAGGGAAGGGCCCCGGTTCCGCGCCACTGGAGTTCAGTACGACGTACCGCGGCTCGACCGACCAGCCCGCGGGCGTCCGCGTGCGGGTGGCGGCGTGCCTTGCCGACGATGACCGGACCGTACGGAAAGGGCTCGCCGTGACCACGCCCACGCGGACGATCGCCGACCTCCTGCGCGCCGGACCTCGCGACGACGACGCCGTCGTCGCCGCAGACTCCGCCCTCTCGCCCCGCCGAGTGGCGGGCGTGACCCGCCCGGCCCTGGTGACCCGGGCCGGTCTCGCGGCCGAACTCGTCCCGTCCCTGCACGGGGCGCAGCAGGCGCGGCGCTGGCTGCGCCTCACGGACCCGGCCGCCGGGTCACCGGCCGAGACGTACGCGCGCCTGCGGATGCACGACGCCGGGCTGTATCCGGCTTCCCAGGTGGAACTGCGCACTCAGGCAGGCCGCAGCCTCCGCCCGGACTTCCTCTTCCTCGCGGAGGGCCTGGTGGTCGAGATCGAGGGTTACGCCTTCCACGGCACACGTGAAGCCCACGCGCGGGACGCCCGGCGCTTCAACGAGCTGGCCACATGTGTGGGTGTCAGGCGGGTGTTGCGCTTCACCGCAGCGGAGGTCTTCCTCCGGCCGGAGGCCACGATCGCCACCATCCGCGCGGCGCTGGCTGACCTGGCTGGGGCGTCGGGCGCGCCCGGTTCCCCCGTCATGGGCACTACGGGCCGTTCGCACCGGGGCGAAAAGGACATCCCGGTGTCTTGAACTGCCGATGACTCGGAGAGGGGGTGCCCCTATCTGTTTCGTCAACCCCGGCGGGGTCGGCTTGTAGGGGTTGACCCTGTTTTTCGGGAACGTTCCGCGAAGCGGGGCGTTCCCGGTGGATCGGGTGCGTGCCGCACCACCGCCCGCCCGCGCTGCGAGCCGGCGCGGGCGGCTGCTGGACGACAGCCACCCGCGGCCGGGTTACGGCTGCTTCGGTCCGACACCCGCGTACAGTCCGGGACGCCGGTCCGCGTGCACGTCGTTGAGTTCGCTGATGGACTTGTCGCGCGCTTCGGCGAGGTCGAGCGTCGCGGTGACGATCGTCGCCTCGCCCAGGCGCAGCGCCGTCACCGGGTACCCGTCGGCGTCGACGATCACACTGCCGCCGAGCCACTCCTGTCCTCGTTCGACACCGGTGCGGTCGGCGACCGCGACGAACATGCGGTTGACCGAGGCGTCCGCCTGTACCCGGACGATCTCGCCGGGGCGCTCGCCCTCCGGTCGCGGGTACAGCGGCCAGTTCACCGGTCCGCACAGCAGTTCGGCCCCCTCGAGCGCCGCCCTGCGCACCCACTCGGGGAATTCGAGGTCGTAGCAGACCATCATCCCGATACGGCCGTACGGGGTGTCGACCACCGGCGGCGGCGCCGCACCCGGCGTGAAGCCCCGGGTCTTCTCGGCGTTCCACAGATGTGCCTTGCGGTACACGGCACGGAGTCCGGTCTCGTCGATCAGGACACTCGCGTTGTGTACCTGGCCGTCGGTGCCGAGTTCCGCGAAGCCGCTCACGATCACCAGCCGCAGCCGGGACGCCAGGGCCTCCCACTCCCTGATCGTCTCGCCGTCGACCGGCTCGGCCGTCGACCGCAGCTCCTCGAGGTCGTCGAAGACGTACCCCGAGTTGGCCAGCTCCGGCAGGACCACGACGTTCGCGCCCCGGTCCGCCGCGGACAGGACCGCCTCGCGGATCTGCTTCCGGTTCTCCGGTACGCGGCCGACCTGCGGCGCGAGCTGGCAGCAGGCGACCGTGACGGCAGATGCCTCGGTCATGGCCGGTGACGGCTGCGATGGGGTCGGGGTCATCGGTTCGATCCCTCCAGTTCGGCTTCGCCCTCCACGCGGGCGTCGGTCTCGGCACCGTGGTCGAGGTTGCGCGAGAAGACCAGATAGAGGATGCCGGAGACGAAGAGCCCGACGACGAACGAGAAGTCGGCCCCGCCGAGCAGCTCCGCGACCGGTCCCACGTAGAAGCTGGTCGAGAAGAACGGGATCATCGAGAGGAACCCGAGGAGGTACGCGAGCACACCCCGCCATGCCCAGCGCCCGTAGACGCCGTTCGGCTTCAGGATCTCCCCGATCGCGTACCGGCCGCGGCGCACGAAGTAGAAGTCGACGAGGTTGACCGAGGTCCACGGCACCAGGAAGTAGAGCATCAGCAGTACGAAGGTGGTGAAGCTGCCGATGTAGTTGTCGGGGATCAGCAGTGCGACGAGGAGCGAGCCGAGGCCGACCGCGGTGAGTCCGACGACGCGCAGCCGGACCGTCGGGCGGACCTTCTTGAAGCCGTCGACGGCGCTCGTTCCGGTCAGCATCGCTCCGTAGGCGTTGACCCCCATGATGGAGACCAGCGCGAGCACCGAAACGATCACGGCTATGGTGCCGAACCCGGGGAAGACCAGGTCACCGATCTGCTGCACCGCCAGGATCGGGTCGGGGTCCGGCAGATAGCTGGCCAGGATCGCGCCGAGCGACATCAGCCATACGGCGGAGCACGTGGCGCCGGCGTAGACCGAGCCGATCAGCTTCTTCGCGGGCGCGTTCGCCGGAAGGTAGCGGGTGTAGTCGGAGACGTACACCGAGTAGCTGATGTTGTACCCGGCGGCGAGCGAGATCTGCACCAGGAAGGCCGTGGTGTCCCAGCCCGCCGTGGCCGCCGGTGCGTCCACCGCGAGCGGCGTCGAGGAGAAGTGCACGATGGCCACGACCGTGATGATCGCGAACACGACGATGAGCAGATACGTCAGCCACCGCTGCACGAAGTGCAGCAGATCGTGCCCGACCACCGCGATGACGATCGACGCGGCGATGAGTACGGGGTACCAGAACAGCTTGGCGTCGGGCAGGACGAGTCCGATGCCCTGCGCCGCCAGGATCGTGTCGAAGACGAGGAAGCCGACGTAGACGAAGACGGTCGCCGCGAACGGCACGACGGCACCGCGGCTGCCGAACTGCGCACGCGACTGGATCATCTGCGGCAGGCCCATCCGGGGCCCCTGGTTGGCGTGGAACGCCATGAAGAAGGTGCCGAAACCGACGCCGAGCACCACGGCGAGCACGCTGAATCCGAGACTCAGCCCCATGGCGGGTCCGACGAAGCCGGTGACCATGGTCGGCAGCACGAAGTTGCCGGTGAACCAGAACGGCCCCTGATGCCACACCTTGCCGTGGCGCTCGGATGCGGGGACGTAGTCGATCGAGTGCTGCTCGATCACACCTTCGCGACGGGTCGCGGTCTCGGGCGAAGACATGGCGATCCTCTCAGGGCAAGCGGGCTGCGGGGCTGATGCCGGTGTCGGGAGGGCCCAAGGGGGCTTCGACGGGGTTCATCGGAACCCTCCGGTTCTCCACTCGGAAAAGTCACCTATACGAAACAGATGATGCATATTAGGCAACCTGTAAGTCCCGGTAGTCTGACCTGCGCCCACCCCACTGTCAAGGTCCGCCGACAGGTCGATCGTTCACTGCGAGGACTCCATGAAGGCGCTGCATCCGAAGCCGTCCGCGCTCCCGGTCCGCGTCGGCGC
Source organism: Streptomyces sp. TE5632 (assembly GCF_054061295.1). Lineage (NCBI taxonomy): Bacteria > Bacillati > Actinomycetota > Actinomycetes > Kitasatosporales > Streptomycetaceae > Streptomyces > Streptomyces sp. TE5632. The sequence continues at coordinate 4,495,259 of NZ_JBSSEA010000003.1, forward strand.
GCGCCTGCGGGCCTGCCGCAAGGCGCAGGGCCTCACCATCGAACAGGTCGCGGCGGCCACCAGCCTGACCAGGGGATTCATCAGCCGCGTCGAGCGGGACGAGACCTCACCGAGCGTCGCCACCCTGGTCACGCTCTGCCAGGTCCTGTCGCTGCCGGTGGGGTCACTCTTCGAGGACGCCGACACCGAGGTGATACGCCTGGGCGACGCGCCCCAGATCAACATGGGTGGCCGCGGGGTCCTCGACCGCATGGTCACCCCGCGCGGCCAGTCGAAGGTCCAGGTGCTGCGCTCGCGCCTCGACGCCGGCGCGAACGGCGGAGACGACCTCTACACGATCAACTGCGACGTGGAGGTCATACACGTCATCGAGGGAGAGGTCACCGTGCTCTTCACGGGCCGCACCGAGACTCTGACGGCCGGTGACACCCTCACCTTCTCCGGCCGCGAACCCCACAACTGGCGCAACAGCGGCGACTCGGTCGCCGAGGTGCTCTGGACGTTCGTCCCCGCCCCGTGGAGCGGCTCGCGCTAGCCCGCCGAGTAGCCACCGGCGATAACTGCACCGGGCGCGATCGCTGCTCTTCGTCGCGGCGACCCGCGCCCGTGACGCATTCGCCATCACCTGGCACGGCGAGCCGAGCCGCTTTCTGGCGCGTGTTCACGACTCTCATGTGAGGTCGTGAAGGGGATGGAAGAATGTGCCGAGATGACCCCCGCCGACTACGCCCCCTTCGCTCACCTCACCGTCCCCAACGCACCCCTCTACCGTCAGTTGATGCGCGCCTTCCTCGCCGCCAAGGAGCGGTTCGCGGTGCATCTGCGGCCGGAGGACGTGTACGCCGCCCTGGACGCGGGGAGCCGGCCCGCCGACGTCGAGGCGGTGACGCAGGCGCTGGACAAGCTCGTGGAGTGGGGCAATCTGCGGGCCGACCCGGACCACGCGCGGGTGACGGCGGTGGAGGACTTCTACCGCCGGCGGTTCATCTACCAGCTCACCCGGGCCGGTGAGGCCGCCGAGGCGGCGCTGGGGACGTACGACGAGGTGCTGGGGCGGCGCGGCGAGCTCCAGGCGGTCGCGCTGCACGACATCGTCACGCAGCTGCGGGCGCTCCTGGTGATCGCCGCGGAGGACGAGCCCGACCCGGCCAAGACGTACGTCGCCCTGTCCGTGCTGACGGCGCGCTTCACCGACCTCGCGGACAACGCCCGCGCCTTCATGGGATCTCTCCAGCGCACCATCGACCTGCACGACATCGAGGTCGAGGCGTTCCTCGCGTACAAGGACCGGCTGATCCAGTACCTGGAGCGGTTCATCCAGGACCTCATCACCCTCGGCGGGCGGATCGCCCTGCTGATCGGGGAGCTGGAGGAGCGGGGGAGCGTGAAGCCGCTGCTCTCGCTCGCCGCCGCCCGCGAAGCCGTAGACGCCACCCCGGAGGACGCCGGGCGCGCTCAGGCGGTGGCGTACGAGCGGTGGGCCGCCCGGTGGTCCGGGCTCGCCGAGTGGTTCGTGTCGGGGGAGGGGCGGGAGTCGCAGGCCCGGCTGCTGCGCGGGCGGGCGCTCGGTGCGATCCCGCAGCTCCTGGCCGTCGTACGGCAGCTCAACGAGCGGCGGGCCGGGCGTTCGGACCGCTCGGCCGACTTCCGCACCCTGGCGCGCTGGTTCGCCCAGGCGCCGGACGACGCGGCGCGGCACCGACTGTGGCGGGTGGCGTTCGGGCTGCACTCCTCGCGGCACCTCACCGTCGACGCCGACACCCTGGCCGAACGGACGGCCTCCCCGGAGCCGGCCTCCACTCCGTGGGGCGAGGCGCGACCGCTGCGGATCAGCCCTCAGCTGCGCCGCACCGGCAGCTACGAACGGCGCGGCAAACCGCGCAAGGTGGCCGACCGGGGCGAGGCGAAGCGCAGGCTCGCCGAGATCGCCGCCCGGCAGACGGAGGAGACCCGGCGGGCACGGGACCGGCTCGTGACGGGCGGGCCGGTGCGGCTGTCCCGGCTCGGCGAACTCGACCCGCTCGCTTTCCAGTTGTTCCTGCGGTTGCTCGGTGACGCGCTCGCCACCTGGCGGCCGGACACGATCACCACCGCGGCCACCAGCGGGGACGGTTCGATGGAGATCCGGCTGACCGCGCTCGACGACGAAGCGAGGGCCGAAGTACGCACACCGGACGGGGTGTTCAGCGGTCCCGACCACCTGATCGACATCGTCGACCTCACGGTGGGGCACGGCGACCGCGCCGCACCCGGCCTCGTCCCCGTTCCCATACCCGCCCCACGGGAGGACACCTCCCCCCGGCTCACGGAGGACCGATGAGCAGCGGCCCCCTCGCCGAGGTCCTGGACGGCCAGCGCCAGGCCGACCTGCAGAAGGCCGCACGCGCCCTGCTGAAGGAGCCGCTGCTCACCGCCGACGGGCCGTACGCCGACGCGTTCCGGCTGGTGCGCCGGCACGCCGCCGAGCTGCGGGAGTGGTTCGAGCGCAACGTCGGCTGGACGCTGCGCACGGACGCCGACGCCGCCCGGCTGCGCAAGACGCCTGGCACCCTCACCGACGCCACGCACCCGGCGCGCGAGGCCGCCCGCAGCGCCCTGCCCTTCACCCGTCGCCGCTACGTCCTGCTCTGTCTGGCCCTGGCCGCGCTGGAACGGGGCGAGTCGCAGGTGGCGCTCGGGCGCCTCGCCGAACAGGTCGTGCTGGCCGCCGCCGATCCCGAACTCGTGGCCGCCGGCATCACGTTCACTCTGGAGCGGCGCGACGAGCGCCTCGACCTCGCGGCCGTCGTCCGCCTGCTGCTGCGGCTCGGGGTGCTGCGGCGGGTGGCCGGCGATGAGGACGCCTACGTCAGCGGATCGGGCGACGTGCTGTACGACGTGCGGCGGCGCGTGCTGGCCGGGATGCCGGCGTCCCTGCGGGGCCCCTCCATGGTCGAGGCCGAGGGCTTCGAGGAACGTCTGACGGAGATGACCGCGCGGACCGCGCTCGACAGCGACGAGCTCAGGTTCCGGGCGATCCGCTGGAAGCTGACCCGCGTCCTCCTGGACGACCCGGTGCTCTACTACGACGACCTCGCCGACGACGAACTGGCCTACCTCACCCGGCAGCGTGGCTTCATCACCGCGCGCATCAACGAACTGACCGGACTGGTACCGGAGGTCCGGGCCGAGGGCGTCGCCATGGTCGACCCCCTGGACGACCTCACGGACGTGCGCATGCCGGAGCAGGGCACCCACGGCCACATCACCCTGCTGCTGGCCGGGCACCTGGCACGGGCGGGCAGGCCGGTCGAACCGGCGGAACTGGAGGCCAGGGTGCGGGAACTGGCCGTGGAACACGGCGGGTTCTGGTCCAAGTCGGCGCGGGAGCCGGGAGCGGAACCCGAACTCGTCGAGAAGGCGCTGACCAAGCTGGTGGCGCTGGGACTCGCCGAGCGCACGGAGCGGGGCGTCGTCCCGCGGCCGGCCCTCGCGCGGTACGCGGTCGGTGAGCCCGTCGTGAGGGAACTCGGACGGGCCCGCCGGCCTTTCACGACCATGCAGGACGAAAGTTGACATCCTCCCCTCCCTGGAGGGAGGGGATTCCTGGCTCAGGCCGCCTCCGGGAGCAGCGCTCCCGAAGGTCTTACGCCCTCGACACCAGCCGGGTTGAGACCTGCCCGGACCAGCATCACGCGGGCGGAGTTCTTGTCCCTGGGGGACACGGCTCCACATGTGGTGCAGGTGTAGGTACGTTCCGAAAGAGGAGGTGCGTGCTTGGTTCTCGCTCCGCACGATGCGCAGTCCATGGTGGTGTGCGCGGGGTGCACGAGGCGGATGTCCCGCCCGTGCTTGCGGCCCATCTCGAGCAGGGCCTGCTTGGTGGCGCCGATGGCGGCGTCGGCCGCCTTGCGGGCCATGGTGGTCTTGGCGAGGAACTTCGGCCGGAAGTCCTCCACCGCGATGGCGTCGTGATCGCGCACCACTTGCTTGGCCCACTTACGGGCGGTGTCCGCTCGCTGCCGGGCGACCTTCTTGGAGACCTGCGCGGCCTGCCGTTGTGCCTTCCGGTAGCCCTTGGACGCGGCCTGCCCCCTGGCGGGGCGGCGGCGGGCCATCATCCGCTGATAGCGGGCGAGACGCTGCGCGGCCCGCTTGCCGTGTTCGGCGTGCGGGAGGTCGTGCGCGTCCGAGGTGGTGGTGGCGGTCTCCCTGACGCCCCAGTCGATGCCGAGCACGGCGCCGGTGGCGGGGAGCGGTTGCACCTGGGCGGTGACGACGAACGACGCGTACCAGTGGCCGAGGCTGTCCCGGTACACCCGCACCGACGACGGCGCGGACGGCAGTTCCCGCGACCACACCACCGTCACGGCGATGCCGCCCGCGAGGTGCAGACGGCCGCCCTTGAGGCGGAACCCGCGGGTGGTGTAGTTCAGCGTCGGCTCAGCGTCACGCTTGCGCTTGTGTCGGGGCATGCCCGCGCACTGCCTGACCGGCAGACGGCGTTCGATGTCCTTCAGGGCCTTGGAGCGGGACGTGGCGAAGTCCCGGATCGTCTGCTGCTGCGGGACGCTCGCGCCACCCCGCAGCCACGGCTGCTTGCTGCGAGCCTTGGTCAGCATCCTGTCGAGCTGCGCCGGACCGCACGTCAGCCTGTCGCCGGGGTGGGCCTTGTTGTGGGCTTGCACCTGCCGGGACTTGGCGACGCATTCGTTCCACACCCATCGGCAGCGGCCCCACTCGGCAAGGAGCGCGGTGCGGGCGGTCGACGACACGCGAAGCCGATAGGTGTACCGGGCGTGCCCGGCATCCTTGGCCATCCGTGGCATCGTCATGGCATCATTTTAGCATGGCCGATGAGAAAAGAATCTCCCTCCGACTCCCCACCGACCTGCACGCACGGCTGGTTGAACAGGCTCGTGCGGACCGGCGGTCCCTCAACTCCGAGATCATCCACCTGCTTGAGGTCGCCCTCACCAACACGGGTGGAGACGACCCGTCACCCTGACGGCGATTCACCTTTCCCCACCCTGCTCCGCAGGGGTCCGATTCCTCCCCGGCCTGAAGTCCGGGGCATCCTCGGAGGTACCCGGTGAACCACCCCGTGACCGCGCTCCCGAACCCCGCCCCCGGCCGGTGGCGCCCCCTGCGCATCGGACTCGTCGATCTCTTCCACTACGACGTCGAGGAGTTCTGGTTCCGCGACGGCCGGCTGCTGCTGCGCGGCAACAACGGCACCGGCAAGTCGAAGGTGCTCGCCCTCACCCTGCCGTTCCTCCTGGACGGCGACCTCTCCGCCCGCCGCGTCGAGCCCGACGGCGACCCGGGCAAGCGCATGGAGTGGAACCTGCTCCTGGGCGGCGCGCACCCGCACCCGGAACGCCTCGGCTACACCTGGATCGAGTTCGGACGGTCCGACGAGAACACGGGTGAGGCGCATTTCCGCACCCTGCTGTGCGGGCTGAAGGCAGTCGCCGGACGCGGCATAGCCCGCCACTGGTTCGCGGTGACGGACCAGCGGATCGGCGCCGGTCTCGACCTGCTGGACGCCACCCGGACGGCGCTGTCCCGGGACCGGCTCGCGGAGGCCGTCGGCAGCCACGGCATGGTGTACGACACGGCGAAGACGTACCGCAGAGCCGTCGACGAAGCGCTCTTCGGGCTCGGGGAGCGGCGCTACGGTGCCCTCGTCGACCTCCTGATCCAGCTGCGCCAGCCCCAGCTGTCCAAGCGCCCGAGCGAGGCCGCCCTGTCCCGGGCGCTGACCGAGGCGCTGCCGCCGATGGACCAGGCGGTCGTCGCCGACGCGGCGGAGGCGTTCCGGTCGCTGGACGAGGAGAAGGAGGAACTGCGGGCGGCCCGCGAGGCCGAACAGGCCTCCTCGGTGTTCCTCGACCACTACCGGCGCTACGCCCGCCTCGCCTCCCGGCGCCGAGCCCGCCTGCCCCGCCGCGAACACGCCCGGTACGAGAACCTGCAGCGGGAACTCTCCAAGGCGCAGGCGGACCGGGACCGGGCCGCGGCGGACCGGGAGGAGGCCCGGGCGAGGGGCGCCGCCCTCGACGAGCGGGCCGCGCGGCTGGCCGCCCAGGAAGCCACGCTCCGCTCCCGGCCCGAGATGCGCGACGCCCGCGCGCTCGACCGGGCGGCGGACGACGCCTCCCGCACGGCCGGGGAGCTGAAGCGGGCCGAGGCGGACCGGCGTACGGCAGCCGAGGCGCACACCCGGGCCCTTGGCCGGCTCGCCACCGCGGACAACCGGCTCACGGCCGCCCGGGAAGCACTGGACGACATCCTGGACCGGGTGGCCGAGAGCGCCGCAGCCGCCCGGCTCGACGTCCCCAGGACGGGGGGAGCCCCCGACGCGGTCCTGCGGAAGGAGGCGGACGAGGCGACGGCGAGCAGGCGGCGCGCCGTCGAGTACGTGGCGCAGCTCGCCGCGCAGGCCGAGCGGGCGGAGGAACAGCACCGGGCCGCTCGGCTGCGCGCCGACGAGGCCGACGAGGAGGCCGTGCACGCCGAGGAGCGGCTGGCCGAGGCGGAGGAGAGCGTCGCCCGGGCGGGGCGGGCGCTGGTCACGGCCGTACGGGAGCACCTTGCCGGGTGCGGGGAACTGCGGGTGCCCGGACTGCCGGGGATCCTGGACGCGATACAGGACTGGGCGACCTCCCTGGACGGCCCGCTGCCGGCCCGTACGGCGGCGACCGAGGCACATCGCACCGCCGCCTCCCGCCTGGCCGACCGGGCGGCCCTGCTGGCCCACCGCGAGGAGGCGGCGGCGGAGCGGCAACGGCTGGCGACCGAGGAACTGACCGCCCTCGAAAGGGGCGGGGAGCGAGGCCCGGCGGCTCCTCACACCCGCACCCCCGGGGTACGGGACCGGGGCCCCGGCGCTCCGCTGTGGCGGCTCGTCGACTTCCGCCCGCACGTCCCCGAGACCGAACGCGCGGGACTGGAAGCCGCGTTGGAGGCGTCGGGGCTCCTCGACGCCTGGGTGCGTCCGGACGGCTCCGCGGTCCTGGCGGACGGCCACGACGTGCGGCTCGACCCGGTCGGGCTACTCGGCGGGGCCGGCCTCGACCGCGTGCTGTGCCCGGCGGTCGACCCCGCGGACACGGGGGCCGCCGCGGTGGGGGAGGAGACGGTCGCGCGTCTGCTCGCCTCGATCGGGCTGGCCGCGGGCGGCGGCGACGGGCCCGGGGAGACCTCCTGGGAGGCCGGCGGCCACGACACCTGGGTCTGCGCGGACGGGCGCTTCCGCGTCGGGGCGCTCACCGGAAGCTGGGCCAAGGACAGCGCCCAGTACGTGGGGGAGGGCGCCCGGGAACAGGCACGTCGCGTCCGGATCGCGGAAGTGCGCACCGAGATCGACGACCTGGCGGCGGAGCGCGAACGACTGACCGAGGAGGCCCGCGCCGTGGCCGGGCGCCGTGCCGTGCTGGACGCCGAACTCGCCGCGCTGCCGGGCGACGACGATCTGCGGCACGCCCACGCAGGCGTCACCGCCGCGACCGACACGGCCCGCCGTGCCCGCGCCCGGCGGGACGAACGGGCCGCGGAACTGGCTCCGGCGGCGGACCGGGCCGACCGTGCGACGGCCGAACTCGCCGACACCGCGGCCGCCCTGAACCTCCCCACCGACCGCACGGCACTGGGCGCCGTGCGCCAGGCGCTCGCCGACCACACCGCCCTCCTGGCGGCCCTGTGGCCCGCACTGCGCGAACGCACGGAGGCCGAACGCGCGGTGACCGGCGAGCAGGAGGAGACCAGCCGGGCCGAACTCCTCGTCTTCGAACTCGCGGAGCGTACGACACAGGCGGCCCGGGTGGCCGCCGCGGCGGACGAACACCTCACGACGCTCCGCTCCACCGTCGGAGCGGCCGTCGCCGAACTCCAGCGGCACCTGGAGGAGACGGCCGAGGCGGTCCGGGTCTGCGCGCACGAACAGGATCAGGCCCGGGCGGAGTACGGGGACGCCGACCGGCGGGCCAGCCGCGCCGAGGGACGCATCGAGCGGCTCGCCGAGGACGTCACCGAGGCGACCGCCGCACGTGAGGAAGCCGTCGCGGCGCTCCAGCGGTTCGCCGCGACGGGACTGCTCGCCGTCGCGCTGCCCGACCTCGCCGTACCGGACGACGGCGGAGGGCCGTGGGCGGCGACCCCCGCCATCGCCCTCGCACGGTCCTTGGAGTCCCAACTCTCCTCGGTCGACGACACCGACGCGGCCTGGGAGCGCGTGCAGAAACGGCTGAGCGAGGAGTTCGGCAGGCTCCAGGACGCACTCTCGCGGCACGGCCACACCGCCACCGCCCGCCCGAGCGAGGACGGCATGCGGGTCGACATCGTCTACCAGGGCCGGGAACGGGCCGTGCCCGAACTCGCCGAGGCACTGGCGGTGGAGGTCGCGGAACTGACCCGCATCCTGTCCGCACACGAGCGCGAGATCCTCCAGACCCATCTGATCACCGAGGTCGCCGGCACGCTCCAGGAACTGATCGGGGCGGCCGAACGGCAGGTGGCCGCCATGAACAGGGAGTTGGAGGAGCGCCCGACCTCCACGGGGATGAGGCTGCGGCTGGTGTGGAGGGCGTCCCGCCGGGCCCCGCAGGGGCTGGCCCGGGCCCGTGAGCGGCTGCGCCAGTCCGCCGACGCCTGGTCACCCGAGGACCGGGCCGCGGTCGGCGCGTTCCTCCAGGAACAGATCGCCCGCCGGCAGGCCGACGACAGCGCCGGCAGCTGGCTGGAGGACCTCACCGCCGCCCTCGACTACCGGGCCTGGCACGAGTTCGGCGTCGAACGCCACCAGCACGGCAAGTGGGTGCCGGCCACCGGGCCCGCCTCGGGCGGGGAGCGGGTCCTGGCCGCGTCCGTGCCCCTGTTCGCCGCCGCGTCCTCCCACTACGCGAGCGCGGGCGGCGCGCACGCCCCGCGCCTGGTCACCCTGGACGAGGCGTTCGCCGGCGTCGACGACGACTCGCGCGCCAAGTGCCTCGGTCTGCTGCGCGCCTTCGACCTCGACGTCGTCATGACCAGCGAGCGCGAATGGGCCTGCTACCCCCAGGTACCGGGCATCGCCATCGCCCAGCTCTCCCGCGTCGACGACATCGACGCCGTGCTGGTGACGCGGTGGGAGTGGGACGGCGGCGAACGGCGGCGCGGCACGGAGCCCGGCGCACGGGCGGACGCGTCGAGGCCGGCTCCCCTCGCCGACGGCCTAGGCGAGGCGGCCGAGGGACCGGTGGGTTTCCCCGGTGAGCCCGGGGGGACCGGCGCCGGAAGCGCCGGAAGCGCCGGAAGTCAGGAGTCCTGGTGGACGTGAACCCTGCGGCGAATCCGTCCGCCCGCGACGGTCGTGTTCCCCCGGTCCGTGCGGCGGCCGTACGGGAGACCCCGGTGGACGGCACCGTCGCGGACACGGCGCCGGCCGTGCCGCCGGAGGCCGGGGACCGGGCCGGCATCGACATCGGGCGTCTCGGCCGTCTGCTCGGGGACCCCGGCCTCGCCTGGCTCGTGGACCGCGCCCGGCAGCGGATGACCCGTGGGCGGCCGCTCACCGGCTCCGTCACCCTGTCCGACCCCGACGCGTCCCAACGTCAGGCCGTCGAGCGCCTGTTGGGTCGGGCGCCACGAGCAGGCGGTTCTCTGAGCGTCCGCCTCGACACCGTGGACGCGGTCCTGCGCCGCTCCGGTGTCAGCCCCGACGGACTGGCGGCCGCCGTGGTGGTCCTCACCGGCCCCGTCCCCCTCCGTGCGGAGACACGGGACAGGGAAGAACGGGCCTGGGCGGAGGCGTACGCCCCGCTCGACACCCTCGGTGCCGGACTGGTGCCCTGGGCCGAGCGGGTCCGCGGGGACGGTCTCGTACGGCGCCTCGCCCGTACACCGCAAGCCGCGGGCTCCCTGGTGCAGGCTGCAGTGCGCGCGTTGCGCGCGCTGCCTGCGTCACCCCCGATCTCGCGAGCGACGTTCGCGGCACGGAACCTTTCGGGCGCTCACGCACTGGATGAGGGGAGGCCGCTCGCCACTCTCGTCCTGTCCGGCATCCGTTCTCTCACCGGCTTCCCCGACGGCTCCGGTGCGCAGTGGCTGCGGGAGGCATGGGCCTCGGCGGGGCTGCTCAAGGACGACGTGTCATCGACCGTTCTCACCCTCAACCTGCGCGGTACTCCAGCCCTCGACTGGACGGCCGACGCGGGGGAGCCGGCGGTGCTGACGCTCCGCTCCCTCACCCGTGGCGCACCGGTTGTCGCCGTTCCGGTGACGGGAACCGTCCACATCTGCGAGAACCCGGCTGTGCTGTCCGCCGCCGCCGACACCCTCGGCCCGGCATGCCCGCCCATGGTGTGCCTCCAGGGGCAACCGTCGGCCGCCGCTCTCACCTTGTTGCGCGACCTGTCCATGCGGGGAGCCGGCCTTCTCTACCACGGCGATTTCGACTGGGGCGGGGTACGCATCGCCGCAGCGCTGGCGGGAAACGTCCCTTGGCGGCCGTGGCGCTACGAGGCCGTCCACTACCGGGCAGCAGTGGCCGCGGTGGCCGAAGCCCCGGACCTGACGGGCCCGCCCGCCGAGACTCCCTGGGACCCTGACCTGGCCGTCGCTCTCGTCGAGCACGGTGTCCGGGTCGAGGAGGAAGCGGTGCTGGACGACCTGCTCGCGGACCTCGGGTCAGGGTCCCGTTGAGGTGCGTCCCCCACGTGTGGCGGGCACGGAATCCTACGCGTACCGAGCCGATGGCGACCGGAGCTCTGTCGTCCTGGGGATCATGACGCCCGTAACAGCCTTGTCGGGGAGTCGCTGACGTGGCTCTGAGGCGATCACCGCGAGTGACCCCTGCTGCCAGACGGCAGGAAAGTCGGGATGGACGGATTCTGTCTAAGTAGACTTAGACGGAATCATGGTCGATCCAGGCTGATGGGGAGTTCCGGTGAACGAGAGCGTGCTTGCCAAGCCCGAGGACGTGGTCGACCGTGATCGTGAGTGGGGCCTGCTCACCGAGTTCGTCACGGACCCGGATCCGGCGATGCGCCTGGGGATCGTGTCGGGGCGCAGGCGGCACGGGAAGTCGTATCTTCTGCAGGCGCTGTCGGAGCGGGTCGGGGGTCTGTACGTCACCGCGGTGCGGGAGGAAGGACGGCTGCCGGCGATTCAGCGGTTCAGTGATGCCATCGCGGCTCACGCCGGTCTGCAGCCCGGCACGCTGCGGTTGACCGACTGGCGTGAGGTCCTGTCCAACGCCCTTGACGTCACCGCGCGTTCGCGGACTCCGCTGCTGGTGATCGACGAGTTGCCGTATCTCCTCCAGCACTCTCCGGAGATCCCCGGTTTGCTTCAACAGCTCTACGACGAGCGTCAGCGCGGCACCGGTTCGGATCCAGGGCCCCGGCTGATCCTGTGTGGGTCCGCGATGAGCGTCATGCACGAACTACTGTCGGGAACCAAGCCGTTGCGCGGCCGTGCGGTGATCGATCTGCGGCTGGGGGCCTTCGACTACCGGGCCAGCCGTGTGTTCTGGCAGATCGAGGACCCGCTGACCGCCCTGCAGGTGCACGCCGTCCTCGGTGGCGCTCCCGGTTACCGGCCGGTGGCGGCCCGCCCGCACCCGAGCGACGGCTTCGCCGCCTGGCTGGCGCGGACGCTGCTGGACCCGGGTCGGGCGGTGTACTCGCGCACGGAGACGGAGTATCTGCTGCGTGAGGATCCGCGGATCACCCAGCACACCCTCTACTACGACATCCTCACCGCGATCGCCCGGGGCGCCACCACCCCCACCAAGATCGGCGCGGCCCTGGAACGGCAGCGCAACGCCGTCACCCACCCGCTCGACGTCCTGGAGTCCACCGGCTACATCCAGCGCGAGCAGGACATCCTGCGCCCCCGCCACCCCGTCATCACCCTGACCGACCCCGTCATCCGCTTCAATCAGCTGATCACCCTGCCGCAGGCGGCCACCGTCGAACAGGGCTTCGCCGAAGAGGCGTGGCAGGCCGCCGCGCCGACCTTCAACTCCAAGATCCTCGGCCCGCACTTCGAGGACCTCGCCCGCGCCTTCACCCGCCGCTACGCCCACACCCTGCTTCCCGGCGGCCTGCCCGGTCCGGTCGGCACCACCGAGGTGGCGGACCCGGCGGCCCGCACCAAGCACGAGGTGGACGTCATCGCCCTGGCCCTGGGCGAGCGCCCGCAGGCTCCACGTGCCAGGATCGCCCTCCTCGGCGAGGCCAAGGCCACCGCCGCCCGTCGCGGCACCGGCGACCTGCAGCGCCTGGAGCGCATCCGCACCCTGCTCGCCGACCAGGGCCACGACACCACGGGCACCACCCTGGCCCTGTTCTCCCTGCACGGCTTCCACCCGGACCTGGTCGAGTCCGCGGCCGACCGTGACGATCTGCTCCTGGTCGACCTGGCGACTCTCTACGGGGTCGGGTAGCCACCTGCCGCGGAGTCGGCGGAAGCCATGTTCGCCGGGGGGTCCCGGTGCCATGCGTCCCGCCCGCGGACGCAGCAGATGGGGGTCTTCGTCCTCGCTCAGCGCCAACTCCCAGGAGACGGCCGGCTCGTCCCGGATCAGAAGGCGTACAGCCGGCTCCTCGGTGACCGGGAACCGCCTCCGCAGCGGGTGGTCGGCCGTCGGCGCGACCTCGCCGCAGACGGTGACCGAGCCGGTCGGACGGCTGGGGAAGGACGGCACGGGTCCCGCGTCGGCGGAGATGCCCCGGATCGCGCGGGGCGCATCCGCACGCTCCGTCAGGACGGCATCCGGTCCGGCCCGGTCCGGTCCGCGGCCTCGTGCCGGTGATGCGCGTACGGCTCCCCCACAGGACACTGGATACGGGTCCTTCGGGCCCGCCGACGCTCGGACGGCTGGACGGCTGGTCGGCGGAATCGGTGATCGGCACCTGCGCGGCCGCAGGAGCGGACACGCTGCCGGCGGGCCGGCGGCCCTCTCGCGGAATCGTGACGGCCACGCGGGTGAGCGCTGCCCGGTCGGCGGCCCCCTGCCGGCCTCGGCCCGGTGACAGAGAAGAGGAACGCATGCGTACCTTCACCGGCACACGCGTACACACCGCAGCTCACGACAGCCCCTTGCACGGGCGCGTCGCCGTGGTGACCGGGGCGGCCCGCGGTGTCGGCGAAGCCCTCGCCCGGCGCCTGTCCGCGGACGGCATGCGCATCGCCCTGCTGGGCCGCGAGGAGAAGACCCTCTCCCGAGCGGCGGCCGCACTGACCTCTCCGAGCATCTGCGTCGAGACGGACGTGACCGACCAGGCCGCGCTCGACGAGGCCGCACGGCAGGTCGAGGAGCGGCTCGGGCCGGCCGCCGTCGTCGTGGCCAACGCGGGCATCGCCGCAGGCGGCCCCTTCATCCGTACGGCGGCCGACCTGTGGCGGCGCGTCGTCGACGTCAACCTCGTCGGGTCGGCGAACACGGCCAGGGCCTTCCTGCCGCAGCTCACCCGCGCCCGCGGCTACTTCCTGCAGATCGCCTCGACCGCCGCCTTCGGGTCCGCGCCCATGATGAGCGCGTACTGCGCGTCCAAGGCGGGCGCGGAGTCCTTCGCCCAGGCCCTGCGGGGTGAGGTGGAGCCCGACGGGGTCACCGTCGGCATCGCCTACCTCCACTGGACCGGCACCGACATGGTCGTCGGCATCGACGACCACCCGGTCCTGCGGGCCCTGCGCCGGAATCAGCCGTGGTTCGCACGCCGAGTGCACAGCCCCGACCAGGTGGCCGACTGGCTCGCCGCCGGCATCGCACACCGCGCCCGGCACGTCTACGCCCCGCCGTGGCTGCGCTGGTGCCAGCCTCTGCGACCGCTCTTCCCGTCCCTGGTCGCCCGCGTCGCCCGCCGTGAACTGCGGGAGTCGTCCACCGGCGAGCTCGGGGCCGATGTCGGAGTACTGGGCGCGGGCGGCCGCGCCGACTGGGAGACGTTCCTGTCCACCACCCGCTCCGGGACCGCTCCGGGACGGGAGTAGGAGCTCCGGCGGCGGGCGGTTCCGGTCGAATGCCTTGCACGGCGTCCTCGTCGCTTCGACCGGGTGATCGGGACAGCCGAGCGAGGCGGCGAGGGGCGGAAGGGACGCCATGGACGCGGGCCGGGCTCCGGAGAAGACCCCCGACGGGCACTTCGTCGTTGTCCGGGGACGGAGATGGCGGGCGACGGATCCCTCCGTTCCGGAGGAGACCGCGGCCCGTCTGCGCCGTCACCTCATGGCGGCCCGGCGCGCGGTGCGTGCCGCGACGGCCGCGGGCGACGCCCGAGCCGAACGCTCCGCACGCGCCCGCGTCCACCGGGCGAAGGTGGCGCTGGGGGAGCGGGGTACGCCGTGGTGGGAGCAGTCCGGGAGCGACCGCCGTCAGCGGTGGGAGCAAGGGCTGGCGCAGCTCGACGCGGACGTGCCGCGCTGAGGCGCCGGCAGCGCCTTGGCCGGGTCTGATGCCGCGTTCACCGGACAGCGGAGGGGACGGACCGGCGACGCCGGCCGATCGTCGTCGCAGACCCCCGCACCGGACGTGGGTGGGTTGCCGCTCCCGCACGGCACGCAGCGCCCGCGGGTGCGTCCCCACCGGGGCCGGGGCGGCTGCTCGGTTCACGGGCCGGGTGCCGGTCACGGGGCGGTTCGGGCCTTGGCCTCGGAGCCGCCGGGTGGCGGGAGGAGGGGCCGCCGCGGTGAGCGGGTCTTTCGGGCGGAGGTTTCAGGCGGGGTCCGCGACGGTGGGTGCGGCGGGGCGCGGGATGGCGCCGGCGGGGACGTACTGGGCGGCCTGGGCGTCGAACATCGCGGCGTAGCGTCCTCGGGCGGCCATGAGTTCGTCGTGGCTGCCGTGCTCGGCCAGACGCCCCTGGTGCAGGACGTAGATGCGGTCGGCGTGGCGGACGCCGGACATGCGGTGCGTGACGAGGACGACGGCGCGGTTCGGTGCGGCGAGCCGGCGGATGCGGTCGAACGCCTCGATCTCGGCTTCCGGATCGAGGGCGGAGGTGGGTTCGTCCACGATGAGGACGCTGTCCGCCGGCGAGGTGGAGCTGCGCCAGTGGGTGCGGGCCAGGCCGATCTTCTGCCATTCGCCGCCGGACAGTTCGACGGCTCCGCGGAACACGCGGGCCAGCAGGCTCTGCAGCCCGTCGGGGAGTCTGGCGACGACCGAGTCGGCCCTCGCGTAGTCGACGGACGCCTGCAGGTCCTTCGAGGAGGCGTCGTGGCCGGGGCGCCCGATGCGGATGTTCATCGCGGCCGTCACCGGCCAGCGTTGGAAGTCCTGGGTGAGCAGTGCGACGCGGTCGAAGACCTGGGAGCGTTCCAGGCCGGCGATGTCCGAGTCGCCCCACCGCACGGTTCCTTCCTGGGGCAGCAGCAGACCCGACAGGATCTTCATGAGGGTGCTCTTGCCGGAACCGTTCTCGCCCACCACGGCCGTGACCGAGCCCATGGGCAGGGTGAGCGACACCTGGTCCAACGCGGGAGCCTCGCGGTCGGGGTAGTGGTAGGTGACCCGGTCGAGAGAGACCTGCTCGACCTGTTTCGGGACCGGATCGCCGGTCTGGGGGAGGGCGTGTCGGGCGGCCTCGGTCAGGAAGCGTCCGTGATCGCGGACGTAGAGGGACTCCTCGTGCAGCGTGTTGATGTTCATCACCAGGGCGCCCAGGCTCGCCGAGCCGGAGCGGACGGCGATCACCGCGGTACCGGCCACCGCCAGGCTCATGTGCCCGCTCATGATCAGCCAGATCATGGTTCCGTAGGTGGCCGCCATCGCGACCCCGGACAGCGCGGCGGCCACCCACTCGGTGACCGCCTTGCTGGAGGCCAGCCGCTCCTGCTCGGCCTCGGCGCTTCGGGCCATGCGCTTGTACCGGCTCAGCAGAAAAGGACCGACACCGTGGATGCGCACCTCCTGGGCGGCGGTGCGCTCGGTCAGGAGATTGCCGATGAGGCGACTGGCCCGCACGTGCTCGACCCAGCTCATCACCGACACATAGCGCTCCTGGGCCACGCGCATGGCACCCCAGCCGCGCGGTGCGGCGATGAGGATCAGCATGGGCAGCAGCGCCGGGTGCAGGACGGTGAGCACGCCGGCCGTGGCCACCAGGGAGATGGTGCTGTTCAGCGCGGCGACACAGGCGCTGATCATGCGGCGGGCGGAAGCCGGGCCGTACTGGGCGATGTCGATCAGGCGGCGGAAGTCCGGGTCGTCGATGGCCTCCAGTTCGACGGAGACGGCGGCAGCCAGGTACTGGGTGGTGGCGATCCGCTCGACGAGCGGTTCCAGACGGCCCGCCCGGGACGTGGACCACCCGGCGAGAACCGAGTTGACGACGGCGATCGCGGCGATGGCGAGCAGACCGGGCAGCAGGGCGTGCAGCCGTTCCACGGCGCTGCCGGAGCCGAGGAGGGCGTGCATGACGGCGTTGACGGCAAGCAGTCCGACGGCAGCGGCGATGCCTTGCCCGACCTCGCTGATCCCGACGGCGATGAGCGCCCGACGATCGGCCTTCCACGCCATGCGCAGGGTCGCGCCGACCAGAGTCGGCATCGATCGGAGCGCGGACACCAGGGTCAAGTCCAGTTGAGCGTTTTCGTGTTGGGACCAGCCCATGTCGTAGCGCAGCGGGCCGCCGAACAGTTCGCGCTCTGCTTCGGACACCTCCGGCTCGGCCGGCTGGACTTTCCCGAAGAACCTCTTCACCGTGTGCCTCCCGGGGGCGAATTCGCAGTTCGCCAGAGAGAGTTGCGCGGTGGCCGTCCCTTGAACAGGGAGCAGTCACCACCGCCGGTTGCACACCCCCGGGTACACGCCCGCGCACACCTCGGCCCTGATCGGCCGCGAAGGGAGCAATGATGAGAAGGAACGCCGCGGACCGGACTCCGGCCCGCGTTCGTCAGGGCACCGTTCCCACTCGGTGCGGAAGCGGCGGCGAAGGCTCTTGGCGGCCCGCCACACGGCGATGTCGACACGTTCGCTCCCGTCCCGCTCGAAGCGGAACGGGTCGGCCGTCAGTTCGGCCGACCGGGACAAGCCTGTGGGTGTGTGGTGAACGGCTCGGTCGGCACCGGTCGTCGGCCGGCAGGGGAAAGCGTGAGCACGCGAGTGGTTCGGTGCTCACGCTTTCCGCTTCCCGGGCCGGAGCGTCGTGGTGTTACGGGTGCAGCACCACCTTGGTGTAGCCCTCGATGCGCTTGTCGAACTTGTCGTAGGCCGACGCCGCCTGGTCCAGGGGCAGTTCGTGGGAGACGACGAAGCTGGGCTTCGCCCTGCCCTCGATGATCATGTCGCGCAGCTGCCGGTTGTAGCGCTTCACGTTGCACTGCCCCGTGCCCATCCGCAGGCCCTTCTCGAAGAGCTTGCCGATCGCTACGAGGAGCATGCCGCGCTTGGCCTGCTCGTCCGGGCCTCCGGGGTCGGACGGGACGTAGAGGCCGGGCACGCCGAGCGCTCCGGTGGCCCGGACCGTACCGACGAGCGAGTTCAGGACGGTCGCCGGTTCCTCGTGGTCCGCGCCGTGCGCCGACGCCTGGTAGCCGACCGCGTCGACGCCCTTGTCCGTGCCGATGCCCTCGGTCTGGTCCTTGATCTGCTCCGCCGGGTCGCCCTCGGCGAAGTTGATCGGAATCGCGCCTATCTCCTCGGCCTTCTGCAGCCGCTCGGGGACCCGGTCCACGGAGAACACCTTCCTCGCACCGCGCAGCAGGGCCGAGTAGGCGGCCATCAGGCCGACCGGCCCCGCGCCGTACACCGCGACGCTCTCGCCGGGGCGGACCTGGGCGAGTTCACAGCCGTGGTAGCCCGTGGGGAAGATGTCCGCGAGCAGGATGAAGTCGGTCTCGTTCTCCTGTCCCGCCGGCAGCTTCAGGCAGTTGAAGTCGGCGTAGGGAACGCGCAGGTACTCGGCCTGGCCACCCTTCCAGGGCCCCATGGCCACGTAGCCGTACGCGCCGCCCGGGAAGCCCGGGTTGACGGTCAGGCAGTATCCGGTGAACCCCTCGACGCAGTTGGTGCAGAAGCCGCAGGCGACGTTGAAGGGCATGACCACGCGGTCGCCCTCCTTGAGCGAGGTGACGCCCTGGCCGGCTTCCTCGATGATTCCCATGTTCTCGTGGCCGAAGACGATGCCGGGTTCGGCAGCGGTGCGGCCCTCGTACATGTGCAGATCGGAGCCGCATATCGCGGTGGAGGTGACCCGTACGATCACATCGTTCGGATGCTGGATGCTGGGCTTTTCAACGTCCTCGACCGCGACGCTGAACGGCTCTTTGTACACGACGGCCTTCATGGCTGAGACCTCCACTCGATGGCATGCGTGTGCGACTGCCACGCCCCCGCCCGCTGTCCGCGTGACTCATGTCTCATGATTCTCCGGTCTGCTCGATCGGGCAAACCGGTACTCTCCGGATATAACTTTTCGGCGCCGTACCCCAGAAGGGAGTGGTGGAACATGGCAGCACAGAGGCTGGGAACCCTGCTCGTCCCCGTGCCGGGGTTGTCCGGCACCACGTACCCGCCAGGAACGACCGTGACGGTCCGTGGTCGCGGCGCGACAGTGGACGCCTTCGTCAATGGCGACTGGCTCCCTTTGTCATGGTGGGAGTTCTCCGACGGCCTCCGCGAGGACATCGCCGACCGCTGACGGCCGAGTCGGCTGCCGGTGGTCAGGTCAGGTGACCTTGACCCAGTCCAGGGTGCGTTCCACGGCGCGCTTCCAGCCCCGGTAGCCGTCCTGGCGCTGCTCCTCGCTCCACGCCGGGCTCCAGCGCTTCGACTCCTGCCAGTGCGAGCGCAGCTCGTCGGTGTCGTGCCAGAATCCGGTGGCGAGCCCGGCGGCGTAGGCGGCGCCCAGCGCGGTGGTCTCGGCGACCACCGGACGGCTGACCGGCACACCCAGCACGTCTGCCTGGATCTGCATGCACAGGTCGTTCGCGGTCACGCCGCCGTCGACCTTGAGCACGTCCAGGTGCACGCCCGAGTCCTGCTCCATGGCGTCGACCACGTCACGGCTCTGGTAGCAGATGGCTTCCAGCGTGGCCCGTGCGATGTGCCCCCCGGTGTTGTACCGGGCCAGGCCGACCATGGCGCCGCGGGCGTCGGAGCGCCAGTACGGGGCGAACAGACCGGAGAAGGCCGGAACGAAGTACATCCCGCCGTTGTCGTCCACCGAACGCGCCAGCTGCTCGCTCTCCGGGGCACTTGTGATGATCTTCAACTGGTCGCGCAGCCACTGCACGGCCGCGCCGGTGACGGCGATGGAGCCCTCCAGCGCGTAGACCGCCGGGCTGCCGGCGAACTGGTACGCCACCGTCGTCAGCAGCCCGTGCTGCGAACGCACCAGCTCGGTACCGGTGTTGAGCACCAGGAAGTTGCCGGTGCCGTAGGTGTTCTTGGCCTCGCCGGGGGAGAAGCAGACCTGGCCGACGGTCGCCGCCTGCTGATCGCCGAGTACGCCGGTGATCGGAACGGCGGCACTCAGCGGCCGTGAGGTGCGGGCCTGGCCGTACGCCTCGGGATGGGACGAGGGGTTGATGGCCGGCAGCATCGCGCGCGGGACGCCGAAGATGCCCAGCAGCTCGTCGTCCCAGTCCAGGGTCTCCAGATTCATCAGCATGGTGCGGCTGGCGTTGGTCACGTCGGTGGCGTGCACACCACCGTTCGGTCCGCCGGTGAGGTTCCACAGCACCCAGGCGTCCGTGTTGCCGAACAGGGCGTGGCCCGCCTCGGCGGCCTCGCGCAGTCCGTCGACGTTCTCCAGCAGCCACTTGATCTTTCCGCCGGAGAAGTAGGTGGCCGGCGGCAGGCCGGCCTTGTGGCGGATGACCTCGCCGTGGCCCTCACGTTCGAGGGCGGCGGCGATGCTGTCGGTGCGGGTGTCCTGCCAGACGATGGCGTTGTAGTACGGGCGGCCGGTGCGCGGGTCCCAGACCACGGTGGTCTCGCGCTGGTTGGTGATGCCGATGGCCTTCAGGTCGGTGGCCGACAGGTTCCCGGCACGGAGGGCGTTCTGGATCACCGTGTTGGTGCGCTCCCAGATCTCCACCGGGTCGTGCTCGACCCATCCCGACCGCGGCAGGATCTGGCGGTGCTCGAGCTGGTGCTTCGCCACCTCGTTTCCGTCGTGGTCGAAGATCATGAAGCGGGAACTGGTGGTGCCCTGGTCCACCGCGCCGACGAATTCGGGCATCGTGGCCACTCTCCTCGTGGTCGTGCGGGAAGGGGTGCGGGCGGGAAGGGGTGCGGGCGGGTCCGCCCGTGGCAGGACCCTAGGAGGGCTCCTCGGTGGCCGGGCCTTCCTCGGCCGCACTGAGCCGGGCCTTGAGTACCGGGCTGATGAGCAGGTCGTACACGAGGGTCCCGATGACTCCGCCGATGAGGGGGCCGACAATGGGGATCCACCAGTACCCGCTGAACCATCCGAAAGTTCCGGGTAGGGCGATGGAGCCCCAGCCTTCGAAATAGGTGAACAGCCTGGGGCCGAAGTCCCGGGCGGGATTGATCGCATATCCGGCGTTGGTGCCGAATGTGAAACCGATCCCGACGACGATCAGGCCGATGAGGAAAGGGCCGAGATTGGACCCGGGAGCCAGATTTCGGGTGTCGATGAGCGCGCAGATCAGCAGCAGCAGAATTCCGGTGCCGATGATTTGGTCGAGCAGGGGGCCCCACCAGGAATCTCCGAAGTATTCGGCGGGGAATGTTGCGAAGATCGAATATGTCGCCAGCGATTCGTCCCGCGGGATTCCCCGCCTTGGCGTCGGCCATGTCGATCGCCCATCGGTAGGACGCGTAGACGAGCGCGGCGCCGACGAACGCCCCCACGAACTGCGCCAGCCAGTAGGGCAGGACCTTCCGCCAGGGGAAGTCCCGCCGGACGGCGAAACTCAGCGTCACCGCGGGATTGATGTGGGCGCCGCTGATGCCGCCGGCCACATAGACGCCGAACACCACGGCGAGACCCCAGCCCCACGAGATGATGAGCCAGTTGGCGGGACCGAAGGCCACCGTTTCTCGCCCCGATCCGGGCAGGCCGACAACGGCGACGGCCACCGACCCGGTGCCCAGGAGAATCAGGACGAACGTTCCCAGGAATTCTGCGATCATCTCGCCGGCGAGGCCTTCTCGATAGCCGCGTCGACGGGCAATTCGTTCAGCCATCGGTTCTCCTCGGCTGGAATGGCGCAGTCTTGCCCTCCCCATTACCGGAAGCTTATGGCTGTCGGGGGCATCCCGCCTGCGCGGCGCCGGAATTCCCTCCCATGGAGTAATGGCGCCTTTCCGTTCTCGGCTCGAGGTGATCCGGCCGGGGCGGCGAGGAAACCGCGCCGGGCGTGTTGCTTGTGGCCGGTCAGACCGGATAGGCGTGGGTCTGGGTCGCCTTCACCGTGGCCCAGACGTCCGCGCCGGGGTGCAGGCCGAGTTCGGCGGCGGCGACCGTGGTGAGGTCGGCGGTCAGGGGCAGCTCTCCGGCGAGGGCGACGCGGATCTGGTCGCCGTGGGTTTCCATGCCGGTGACCTCGCCGTGCCAGAGGTTGCGGGCGCTGGAGCCGGTGGGGCGGTCGCGGTGGAGGGTCACGGCGCCGGGCGGGAACGCGACGAAGACCTGGCCGGTGAGGTCCTCGGTGGTGGTGAGCGTCGGACCGGACTCCAACCGCACGGTGTGGCTCCGGGCCCGGCCGGTGTAGAGGTTCAGGCCGACCAGTCGGGCGATGTAGTCGGTGCGCGGGCGGCGGGCGATGTCCTGGGGCGTTCCCTCCTGGACGACCCTGCCGTGCTCGACGACCACCAGGCGGTCGGCCAGCACCATCGCGTCCAGCGGATCATGCGTGACCAGGACGGCGACGGCTTCGAACGCGGCCAGGTGGCGCCGGAGCTGGGCGCGTACGTCAAGGCGGGTGCGGGCGTCCAGGGCGGCGAGGGGCTCGTCGAGGAGGAGCAGCCGGGGACCGGTGGCCAGGGCGCGGGCGAGCGCGACGCGCTGGGCCTGGCCGCCGGAGAGGCGGCGGGGCTTGGCACCGGTGTGGTCCGCCAGACCCATGCGCTCCAGCCACTCGGCGGCCGTCGCCCGTGCCTGAGCCTTCGTGGCGCCCTGGCAGCGGGGGCCGAAGGCCACGTTGTCCAGCGCGGTCAGGTGGGGGAAGAGAAGGTAGTCCTGGAAGACGACGCCGACGGGGCGGGACTCGGGTGGCGTACGGTCCAACCGTGCACCGTCCAGGTGCAGATGGCCGGCGGTGAGGGGCGCGAGGCCCGCGAGGGCGCGCAGCGCCGTGCTCTTGCCGGCGCCGTTCGGACCGAGCAGGGCGACGACCTCGCCCGGGGCGGCGGTGAGCGCGATGTCCAGGCGGAAGGTGCCGTGGTCGACGACGAGCCGGGCGTCGAGGCCCTCGGGTCCGGGGGTGCCGGGGCCGTCACCGGTGAGGTCGTGCCGGGGCTCGCCGGTGCGGGTCATGACGCGGTCAGCCAGCGGTCGCGCAGGCCGGCCAGCACCGCGATCGAGACGGCGAGCAGGACCAGGCTGAGGGCGATGGCCGCCTCCGGGTCGCTCTGCAGGGCGAGGTAGACCGCGAGGGGCATGGTCTGGGTGCGGCCGGGAAAGTTGCCGGCGAAGGTGATCGTCGCCCCGAACTCGCCCAGCGCCCGCGCCCAGGCCAGCACGGAGCCCGCGGCGACGCCCGGCGCGATCAGCGGCAGCGTGACCCGGCGGAACGCGGTGAAGCGGGAGGCGCCCAGGGTGGCCGCGGCCTCCTCGTAGCGGCGGTCGGCGGCGCGCAGGGTGCCTTCGACGCTGATGACCAGGAACGGCATCGCCACGAACGCCTCCGCGAGCACGACACCGGCGGTCGTGAAGGGCAGGGTGATGCCGAACCAGGCGTCCAGCCACTTCCCGACGACGCCGTTGCGGCCGAGTGCCATGAGCAGGGCCACACCGCCCACCACCGGGGGCAGGACCAGGGGCAGCGTCACCAGGGCCCGGACCAGGCCGCGGCCGCGGAATTCCGTACGGGCCAGCAGCCAGGCCAGCGGTACGCCGACGACCAGGCTCACCGCCGTCGCCGCGGTGGCGCACACCAGGGAGAGCCGCAGGGCCTGCCACACCTCGGGGCTGGTCAGCTGCTCGGGCAGGCTCCGCCACGGGGCCCGGACCAGCAGGCCGAGCAACGGCACCAGCAGGAACGCCAGACCGAGCAGCGCGGGCAGCAGCAGGGGAAGCGGTACACCTCGGGCGCCGCCCGCCGGTGTGCGGCGGAGCCGCGGACCGGCGCCCCTGCGGGCGGCGGCCGAGGCGCCTGGGGTGCCCGCGGGGGTCACGAGGTGAGGAACCCTGCGTCGGCCAGGACCTTCTGGCCCTCCTCGGATCGCACCAGCGCGATGAACGCCTCGGCCGCCGCGGCGTTGGGCGCGTCCTCGAGCAGGGCGATCGGGTAGTCGTTGACGGCCTCGGCGGCCTCGGGGAAGTCCACGCCCTCCACCTTGTCACCCGCCGCGAGCACATCGGTCCGGTACACGAGGGCGGCGTCCGCCTCCTTCAGCTCGACCTTCGTCAGGGCGCTCTTGACGTCCTGCTCGTACGACACCGGGGTGAGCTCCAGACCGCCGGCGTCCAGCGCCTTCTGCGCGGCGGCCCCGCACGGCACCGCCTTGTCGCACAGGACGACCTTCAGCTTCGAGCCGGTCAGGTCCTTCAGTGAGGAGACGCCCTCCGGGTTGCCCGGCAGGGTGGCGATCTCCAGCCGGTTGCGGACGAAGGTGGCCGGGGTGCCGGAAACGCCCCCCGCGTCCGTGACGGTCTTCATCGTCCTGGGGCTGGCGGAGGCGAAGACGTCGGCGGGGGCGCCACTGGTGATCCCGGCGGCGAGGCTGTCGCTGCCGCCGAAGTTGAACGTGACCTCGGTGCCGGGGTGGTCCTTCTCGAACTCCTCGCCCAGCGTCGTGAAGCTCTCCGTGAGGGAGGCGGCGGCGAAGACGGTCACCGTGCCGGACAGCTTGCCGGACGAGGACTTCGAGGAGGGGGCCTCGGAGGACGAGGAGCAGGCGGTCACGGCGCCCAGGAGCAGCAGCGCGGCGGTGCCCGCACCGGCCACCCGCCTCGTCCGACGGGTCCGGGGAGCGGGACGGGACGTCACAGGGCTTCTCCCTCTGCCTACTGCTTGCTTCTCATGGACCGATCCAGGGGAACGCGTCCGCTGATCATACTGCCGCAAATGCAAGGGTGAAATCCCTTCTTGGTGCGCACTTGCTGTTGAGATCGCACATCAGGGCTGCATGTGCGGCTTCGAAAGGGAAATGGGCGGCGTCTGGTGTATGAGATACGAAAGGGCGCACTCATGGCGTCCGGAGCCTTGTCAGCCCGGACGGGGGCACCCTATTCTCGCGGCGAGAAAGCGCTTTCCATCGAGTCGACGGCGTTCGACGGCACTCTGCATGACATGCCCATGACGTTAAGTGAACAGGGAGAGCCCCCGTATGAAGAGATCAGCAGCACTGCGGTTCCACGCGACGCTGGCCACGGCGGCCCTCGCGGCCGCGACCGGACTGGTGGTGGCGATGCCCTCGGCGTCGGCCGCGACCGGCAGCGCCACCGGCTACGCGACCCAGAACGGCGGGACCACCGGCGGCGCGGGCGGGCAGACGGTCCGGGCCACCACGGGCACCGCGATCCACACCGCCCTGTGCAACCGCGCCAGCAGCAGCACCCCGATCACCATCGAGGTCCAGGGCACCATCAATCACGGCAACACCAGCAAGGTGTCGGGCAGCAGCTGCAACACCGCCGCCGGTGTGATCGAGCTCAAGCAGGTCAGCAACGTCACGATCGTCGGGGTCGGCAGCGGTGCCGTCTTCGACCAGCTGGGCATCCACATCCGGGAGGCCCGCAACATCGTCATCCAGAACGTGACCGTCCGGAACGTCAAGAAGTCCGGCTCGCCCACCTCCAACGGCGGCGACGCCATCGGCATGGAGACCGACGTCCGCAACGTCTGGGTCGACCACGTCACCCTGGAGGCGTCCGGCGGGGAGTCGGAGGGCTACGACGGCCTTTTCGACATGAAGGACAACACCCAGTACGTGACCCTGTCGTACAGCACCCTGCGCAACTCCGGCCGCGGTGGCCTCATCGGATCCAGCGAGAGCGACCGCTCCAACGGCAACATCACGTTCCACCACAACCTGTACGAGAACATCGACTCCCGTGCGCCGCTGCTGCGTGGCGGCATCGCCCACATGTACAACAACCACTACAAGCGCCTCAACGAATCCGGCATCAACTCCCGGGCCGGGGCGCGCGCCAAGGTGGACAACAACTACTTCGAGGACTCCAAGGACGTCCTCGGCACCTTCTACACCAGCGAAGCCGGCTACTGGCAGGTCGGCGGCAACATCTTCGACAACGTGACCTGGTCCAGCCGCAGCGGCGACAACCAGCCCGCCGGTCCCAACCCGACGTCCAACACCTCGGTCGGCATCCCCTACTCCTACAAGCTCGACGCCGCCAACTGCGTGCCGGACGTGGTGAACCGGACGGCGGGCGCCAACAAGGGCCTGAAGGTGTCGGACGGCAACTGCACGCCGCAGAACCCGGCCCCGACCGACCCCACGGACCCCACCGACCCGACGGACCCGACCGATCCCCCCACCGGGACCAACCTCAGCCTCGGTGCCGGAGCTGACGGCTCCAGCAAGGCCAGTGGCACGAGCTACGGCAACGTGATCGACGGCAACCTCGGCACCTCCTGGTCGCCGAGCGGCTCGACCGGTTCCGTCTCGGTCAAGTGGTCGTCCGACGCCACGGTGTCGAAGGTCAACATCCGGGAGGCGTCGGGCTCCGTGGGCGCCGTCCGCTCCTGGCGGCTCCTCAACCACGACACCGGTGCCGTCCTGGCCTCCGGCAGCAGTGCGGGCGTCGTCTCCTTCGCGCGGACCTCGCTGCGCAAGATCACCTTCGAGATCACCGGCTCGAGCGGCACGCCGCGGATCGCCGAGTTCGAGACCTACAACGGATAGGGACGGGTGAGTCGTCGTCCCACCCATCGGGTGCCGTGCATCGGCTCGGCACCCGATGGCCCGTGTTTTCGGACAGTGCCGCCCGAAAGGAGTGTACGTTCGTACGCTCCCTGGATAAGGTCAGGCGCATGACCACTGACGTACTGCGTCGGCCCGCCCTGGCCGAGCGGCAGGCTCGCGCAGCCGTTGCCGTCCTCTTCTTCACCAACGGGGCCCTGTTCGCGAACCTCCTGCCCCGCTATCCGCAGATCAAGGCGGATCTCGGCATCGGCAACGCCGCTTACGGGCTGGCCGTCGCGGCGTTCCCGACGGGGGCCATCGTCGCCGGTATGGCGGCGGGGGTCCTCATCCGTCGCCTGGGGTCGGCGCGGGTGGCGGTGGCGAGCACCCTGCTGACCGGGGCGGGGATCCTCGTCGCGGGCATGGCGCACTCGGTGGTGCTGTTCGCGGGAGCGCTGTTCCTGGCCGGAGCGATGGACGCGATCACCGATGTCGCGCAGAACGCCCACGGCCTGCGGGTGCAGCGCCGCTACGGGCGCTCCATCATCAACTCCTTCCACGCCATCTGGTCCATCGGCGCCGTCACCGGCGGCTCCATGGCCGCCGCCGCCATAGCGCTCGACCTCGCGCGCGGGGCGCACCTGACGATCTCGGGGGTGGTGTTCGGCCTCGCCGCCTGTGTCGCCCTGCGGTTCGCCCTGCCCGGGCCCGACGCCGAACCGGCCGGGGACGCGGACGAGAACGGGCGCCGGGAGCGGGGCGCCGCAGCGGAACGGGCGTCCGGCCATGGCCTCGCGCGTCCGCTACGTGATGATCGCGCTCGTCCTCATCGCGACGGCCGGCACGCTCGTCGAGGACGCGGGCAACTCCTGGGCCGCGCTCTACCTCTCCGACTCGCTGAACGCGTCGGCGGCGCTGGCGGCATCCGGCTTCATCGCCCTGGTGGGCGCCCAGTTCGTCGGCCGGATCCTCGGCGACCGGCTCGTCGACCGGTTCGGCCAGCGTGCGGTGGCCCGCGCCGGCGGCCTCATCACCGCGGTCGGCATGGGGCTGGCGCTGGCCGTGCCCACGGTGCCCGGGACGATCCTCGGCTTCGCCGCGGCCGGGTTCGGCGTGGCGACGCTGGTGCCCGCGGCCATGCTCGAGGCCGACGAGCTGCCCGGCCTCAAGCCCGGATCGGGGCTGACGATCGTCTCCTGGCTGATGCGGCTGGGGTTCCTGCTCTCCCCGCCGGTCGTCGGGCTCGTCGCCGACGAGGCCGGCCTTCGGCTGGGGCTGACGGTGGTGCCCCTCGCGGGCGTGCTCGTGGTCGTGTGCGCGGGGGTGCTGCGGGCCGGCGGCGTCAAGCGGTAGTCCTCGGCGTGGGGAGTGTACGTTCGTACGCTCCGGGTGTACCGTCATTCCCATGGCGACGGACCACTTCGCACAGGACCCCCGCACCAACCTGGAACGGATGCAGGCGGGCGACCTCTACATCGCCGACGACCCCGAGATCGCCCGCCGGCAGCAGCAGGCCGTACGCCTGGCCGCCCGCTACCAGGCGGCCTATGCCGAGGACGCCGGGGCGGCGGGATCGATCCTCGCCGAGCTGCTCGGTGCGGTGGGCGAACAGGCGCATGTGCGCCCGCCCCTGTACGTCGACTACGGCAGCAACATCACCATCGGGGCGCGCACCTTCGTCAACTACAACCTGACCGCGCTGGACGTCGCCGCCATCGTCATCGGCGAGGACTGCCAGATCGGTCCCGGCGTCCAGCTCCTCACCCCCACGCACCCCCTGGAACCGCGGCCCCGGCGCGACAAGCTGGAGGCCGCGCAGCCGATCACCATCGGCGACAACGTCTGGATCGGCGGGGGAGCGATCGTCCTGCCCGGCGTGACCATCGGGGACAACTCCGTGATCGGGGCCGGTTCGGTCGTCACCAAGGACGTGCCGCCGAACGTGGTCGCCGTCGGCAGCCCCGCCCGCCCGGTCCGCACCCTCTGAGGCGCGACGCCCATGGCCACCGGACACACCGACCCGCAGCGGCGCGCACGCATCATCGCCGCCACCCTCGACCTCATCGCCGAGGAGGGGCTCGCGGCGGTCTCCCACCGCAAGATCGCCAAGCGGGCCGGGGTGCCGCTGGGGTCGATGACGTACCACTTCAGCGGGATCGACGAGTTGCTGCGGGAGGCGTTCAGCGACTTCACCGGCCACATCGTCGCCGTGTTCGACACGTATCTCGCGGCGCCGACCGGCCGTGAGGAAGCCCGTACGGCCGTGGCCGACCTCGTCCACGCCCTGTCCGAGGGCAGCTCGCGCGACCTGGTGCTCACCCAGGAGCTGTACTCCCTCGCCGCCCGCCGGCCAGCCTACCGGGAGCTCACCCATGAGTGGATGCGCCGCAGCCGCAGCCACCTCGAGAAGCACTTCGACCCGGACACCGCCCGCCAACTCGACGCCCTCATCGAGGGACTGACACTCCATCGCGCCCTGTCGCGGGAACCGCACGACCGGTCCCTGACCCGCGAGGCGATCGCCCGCATCACCACGACGGACCGCCGGGAGCCCTGAGCGTCGCCGCCCCCGGCCGGTCCCCTCCAGCCGCCCGTGCGGCACAGTCCTGACCCCTGTGCCGCACGGGCCCTGATCGGGCCGGTTCACGGCGTCGGCGGCGGTGTCGGCGGCGTCAGGGTCGCCGTGAACCGGTAGCGCGAGCCGCGGTACACCGCGCGGACCCACTCGACCGGTGTCCCCCGCTCGTCCCGTGAGTGGCGGGACAACAACAGCATCGGCAGGCCCACGTCCGTGTGGAGCAGGCCGGCCTCCCGCGGTGTGGCGGGCGAGGTCTCGATGGTCTCGTCGGCCTCCGCCAGACGTACCCCGTACACCTCGGCGAGCGTCGCGTAGAGCGAGGTGCGGCGGGCCAGGTTCCGGCGCAGGCCGGGGAAGCGGCGTGCGGACAGATGGGTCGCCTCGATCGCCATGGGCTCGCCCCCGGCCAGCCGCAGCCGCTCCACGCGCAGGACGCGCTCACCTCGTTCCACCTCGAGCAGGGCCGCCAGCTCCTCGCCGGCCGCGATGTGGTCGATGTTCAGGACCCGGGAGGCGGCGGTGAGCCCCTGGTTGCGCATGTCCTCGGTGTACGAGGTCAGTTGGAGGGTCCGGTAGATCTTCGGGCGGGCGACGAAGGTGCCCTTGCCCTGGATGCGGACCAGTCGGCCCTCGCTCACCAGCTCCTGCAGCGCCTTGCGCACGGTGGTGCGGGAGGTGCGGAACTCGAGGGCGAGGAAGCGCTCGGCCGGCAAGGGCGATCCCGGCGCACGCGCCTCGGTCATCCGCAGTAACCGCTGCTTGACGCGGTAGTACTTCGGTACGCGGTCGGTGCGGTCCGGCGCCCCCGTGACGGTCCGGGCGCTGCTGAGATCGGTGCTCATGGCCTGCCTTCCGGCTGCGGTGTCCGGCGCGCGGGCGGCAGGCGCCGACCGCGGTGCACGTCGGCGGACGGCCGGGTTCGGCGCCGCACACTCGGCGGTCCCGTTATAACCGCACGTCCCTCTTTGGTCTAGTCCAACCTTCGACACGTCCGCGTTTGGGGGGACTTGCAGGTCCGCGCGGGGGCCTCGGAAGTGGTCCGGGCTGTCGGCGGCGCGACCCTTGACAGGGCCATAGGTCTAGGCCAAGCTCCCCCTGCTGGTCTAAACCATTTAGAGGAAGCCGGGTCCCAGCCCGCCGAGTGTCGCGCCGTTGCGAGGGTCACCGCCGAAGGCGTGGGTGTGGAAGGCGTTCCTGAGGAGGGGTGGCGCGTGAAGCGCAAGCTGATAGCCGCGATCGGGGTCGCGGGCATGTTGTTCTCCGTCGCCGCGTGCGGGGGAGACGACGGTGACGGCAAGAGCACCGGGGCGAACGGGTACGAGGGCCAGACGCTCACCGTGTGGGTGATGGACGGCTCCTCGCCGGACGGGTGGCAGAAGGACCTGGCCACGGAGTTCGAGGCGAAGACCAAGGCGAAGGTCGAGTTCGAGGTCCAGCAGTGGAACGGCATCCAGCAGAAGCTGACCACCTCCCTGTCCGAGGAGAACCCGCCGGACGTCTTCGAGATCGGCAACACCCAGACCCCGGCCTACGCCAAGACCGGCGGCCTCGCCGACCTCGCCGACCTCAAGTCCGAGATCGGCGCCGACTGGACCGAGTCCCTCAACGAGTCGTCGGTCTACGACGGCAAGCAGTACGCGGCACCGTGGTACTTCGCCAACCGCGTCGTCCTCTACAACAAGAAGGTCTGGGCGGACGCCGGCCTCAAGGACACCCCCAAGACCCGCGACGAGTTCTACGACGCGCTCAAGACCATCGGTGACAAGACCGACGCCGAACCGATCTACCTGCCGGGCCAGAACTGGTACCACTTCGTCGGCCTGGTGATCGGCGAGGGCGGCGAGCTCGTCAAGAAGGACGGCGACAAGTACGTCTCCAACCTCGGTGACCCGAAGGTCGCCGCCGCCGCGGAGACCTACAAGAAGTTCCAGGCCCTGTCGAAGGCGCCCAAGGACAAGGACGAGGCCACCCCGCAGCAGGGCCAGGTCTTCGCCAAGGGCAACGTCGGCGCCTTCATCGGCATGGGCTGGGAAGCCGGCATCGCCATCGAGGCCAACCCGAAGATCGAGCAGGACATCGGCTACTTCACCATCCCGGGTGCCACGGCCGACAAGCCCGAGGGCGTCTTCCTCGGCGGCTCCAACCTCGCCGTCGCCGCGGGCAGCAAGAAGCAGGACCTCGCCCGGGAGTTCCTGAAGCTCGCCCTGTCCGACAAGTTCGAGGGCGGGCTGGCCAAGGCCAACGGCGTCATCCCCAACAAGGAGTCGCTGCAGAGCAACCTGAAGGGCAACGCCCCCGCCGAGGCCGCCGCACCCGCCGCCGCCGTCGGCGGAACCACCCCGCTGATCCCGGAGTGGGCCGCGGTCGAGAACGCGCCCAACCCGATCAAGACGTACCTGACCGCCGTCCTGAGGGGCAAGTCCCCGGCCGAGGCGGCCAAGCAGGTCGAGGGCGAGTTCAACAAGCGTCTGGCGCAGCAGCAGTAGAAGCGCACGCGCTCCGACCGGTGCGGGGGCCGGCCACGCGACGGCCCCCGCACCGCGTCCGGGTACGTCGAGAAGAGAGATCGCGAGCATGACCGTGCAGACCGAACGGCCGCCCTCCGGCCCGGCGGACCTCCGCAAGGCGGACGACGGGGCGGCACCCGGCAGGCCCCCCTCGCGAGCCGGCGCGCTCGCCCCGTACCTGTTGCTGCTGCCCGCCTGCGCGGCCACCGTGCTGCTGCTCGGCTGGCCGCTGCTGAAGGACGTGCTGCTGTCGTTCCAGAACCTCAACATGGGGCAGCTGATCCAGCGCGTCACCGAGTGGAACGGCGTCGACAACTACAAGGAGACCCTCACCAGTGGGGACTTCTGGCGGGTCACCCTCCGCTCGATCCTGTTCACGGCGGTCAACGTCGTCCTGATCATGGTCCTGGGCACCCTGACCGGCCTGCTGCTCGCCCGCCTCGGCAGGCGTATGCGGGTCACCCTGCTGCTCGGTCTGGTACTGGCCTGGGCCATGCCCATCGTGGCGGCCACCACCGTCTACCAGTGGCTGTTCGCCCAGCGTTTCGGCGTCGTCAACTGGGTCCTGGACGGACTCGGCTGGCACTCCATGGCCGACTACAGCTGGACCAGCAGCCAGATGTCGACGTTCTTCGTCGTCACTGTGCTGATCGTGTGGATGTCCGTCCCGTTCGTCGCGATCAACCTGTACGCGGCGACCACCACCATCCCGAACGAGCTCTACGAGGCCGCGTCCCTCGACGGCGCCGGCGCCTGGCGGAGCTTCACCACGGTCACCCTGCCGTTCCTGCGGCCGTTCCTCTACGCGACGACCTTCCTGGAGATCATCTGGGTCTTCAAGGCGTTCGTCCAGGTCTATCTCCTCAACAGCGGCGGCCCCGACCGGCTCACCGAGATCCTGCCCGTCTACGCCTACGTCGAGGGCATGGGCAACCAGCACTACGGCATGGGCGCGGCGATCGCCGTCCTGACCATCGCGATCCTGCTCGGGCTGACCGCCTACTACCTCAGGATCGTGCTCAAGCAGGAGAACGAAGAGGAGGCCGGGCTGTGAAACGCTCGCTCTTTGCCCGGGTCTGGCCCAACGCCACGGCCGTCGTCCTGTTCATCGGCTGCGTCTTCCCCGTGTACTGGATGTTCGCCACGGCCTTCAAGCCGACCGGTGACATCATCTCGGAGAACCCGGTCTGGTTCCCGACCGACGTCACCTTCGAGCACTTCAGGACCGCGACCGGCGTCGACCACTTCTGGACGTACGTCCGCAACTCGCTGACCGTCACCGTCCTGGCCGTCGTCTTCTCGCTGGTCATCGCGCTGGCCGGCTCATTCGCCCTGGCGCGGATGCGGTTCAAGGGGCGGCGCGGCTTCATCATCGGCTTCATGCTGGCCCAGATGGCGCCCTGGGAAGTCATGATCATTGCGATCTACATGATCGTGCGGGATGCCTCGATGCTGAACAGCCTCGTGCCGCTGACGCTCTTCTACACGATGATGATCCTGCCCTTCACCATCCTGACGCTGCGCGGCTTCGTCGCCGCCGTGCCGAAGGAACTGGAGGAGTCGGCGATGGTCGACGGCTGCACCCGCGCCCAGGCGTTCCGCCGGGTCATCCTGCCGCTGCTCGCCCCGGGCCTGATGGCCACCTCGCTGTTCGGCTTCATCACCGCCTGGAACGAGTTCGCGCTGGTCCTGGTGCTCAACAAGGACGCCGAGGCACGGACCCTGCCGCTGTGGCTGTCCAGCTTCCAGACCCAGTTCGGCGACGACTGGGGCGCGACCATGGCCGCCTCCTCACTCTTCGCCCTCCCGATCCTGATCCTCTTCGTCCACCTGCAGCGCAAGGCCGTCAGCGGCCTCACCGCGGGCGCCGTGAAGGGATAACGCCACCCCATGACGACATTCACCACCGGCACCGACACCCTCACCCGGGACGCCCTGGCCGTCCTGCAACCGGGCTTCGCCGGCACCACCGCGCCCGACTGGGTGCTGCGCCGCCTCGGCGAGGGCCTCACCTCCGTCGGCCTCTTCGGGCGCAACATCGCCTCGCCCGAGCAACTGGCCGCCCTGACCGGGCAACTGCGCGCCGAACGCCCGGACGTGCTGGTCGCGATCGACGAGGAGGGCGGCGACGTCACCCGTCTGGAGGTGCGCACCGGCTCCTCCTTCCCCGGCAACCACGCCCTGGGCGCGGTGGACGACACCGACCTGACCAGGGCGGTGGCCGCGGAGCTGGGCCGTCGGCTCGCGGCCTGCGGGGTGAACTTCAACTGGGCCCCCTCCGCCGACGTGAACTCCAACCCGGACAACCCGGTCATCGGCGTGCGCTCCTTCGGCGCCGACACCGGCCTGGCCGCCCGGCACACCGCCGCCTACGTCGCAGGCCTGCAGTCGGCGGGGGTGGCGGCGTGCACCAAGCACTTCCCGGGGCACGGTGACACGGCCGTCGACTCCCACCTCGCCCTGCCCCGCATCGACGCGGACGCCGCCGTGCTGGCCGAACGCGAACTGGCACCGTTCCGCGCGGCCATCGCGGCCGGCTCGCGCGCCGTGATGAGCGCGCACATCCTGGTCCCCGCGCTGGACCCGGACCGTCCGGCAACGCTGTCCCGGCGGACACTGACCGACCTGCTGCGCGGCGAACTGGGCTACGACGGCCTGATCGTCACCGACGGCATGGAGATGCAGGCCATCGCCGGCCGCTACGGCATCGAACGCGGCAGTGTGCTGGCCCTCGCGGCCGGCGCCGACGCGATCTGTGTGGGCGGCGGTCTGGCCGACGAGGAGACCGTACGGCGGCTGTGCGACACCCTGGTCGAGGCCGTCCGCTCGGGCGAGTTGCCCGAGGAACGCCTGGCCGACGCGGCGGAGCGGGGCCGCGCGCTGGCCCGCTGGGCCGCGGAAGCGCGGCGATCCCCGGCACCGGCGGCCGCACCGGAGCCGGAGATCGGCCTCACGGCGGCCCGCCGCGCGGTGACCGTCACCCGCACCGGACCTCCGGCACCGGTCACCGCACCGGTGTACGTGGCCACCTTCAGCCCCGAGGCCAACATCGCCGTCGGCGACGAGACGCCCTGGGGCGTCGGCGCGGAGCTGGAGCGGCTGCTGCCCGGCACCACCACCGGCTTCTTCACCGACACCGGCACCGGTGCGCGGGTGTTCGAGGCCGCGGCCGGCCGGCGCGTGGTCGCCGTGGTCCGCGACGAGCACCGGCACCCGTGGATGCGCACCGCCCTGGACACCCTGCTCGCCGCCGCACCGGACACCGTCGTCGTGGAGATGGGCGTCCCGCAGTCCGCACCGCGCGGCACCCCGCACATCGCCACGCACGGCGCGGCCCGCGTCTGCGGTGTGGCGGCGGCCGAGGCGATCCTCGCGGGCTGACCCGGAGAGGCGGTCCGGGCCCCGGGGCCCGGACCGCCTCTCCGCTTGCCAGGAGCAGGCTCCTGTCAGGCCGTCACGTGGCACCGCGTCACGGATGGAGCGTCTTACCCTCAGCGAGCATGGCGACGAACTTCTCGATACGGGCCGCCCTGGTCTGCGGGCGCTTGGCGTCCTGCACGCGGTAGAGGATCGCGTACCGGTTGCGGCTGTCGAGGGTGCCGAAGAAGTCGCGGGCCGCCGGAACCGCGTCCAGCGCGGCGCGCAGGTCGTCGGGGACGGTCGCGGTGCTCTGGCTCGCGTACGCCGCCTCCCAGCGGCCGTCGGCCCTGGCCCGCTCCACCTCGCGCAGTCCGGACTCCCGCATCCGGCCCGCCTCGATGAGCGCGGTGGCCTTCTGCCGGTTGATCTTCGACCACTTGCTGCGCGGCCGCCGGGGAGTGAACCGCTGGAGCCAGTGAGTGTCGTCCAGCTTCTTCTTGTGCCCGTCGATCCAGCCGTAGCACAGCGCCGACTCCAGAGCAGCGGCGTAGTCGGGGCCGGGCAGCCCGGAGTCCTTCCTCGGGATCCGCAACCAGACTCCGGGCACCTCGTCGTGGTGCTCCTCCAGCCACTTCTCCCAGTCGTCCTGCGTCTCGAAGACGAGAACCGGGTCCCCCGTGTGCGCTTCGTCAGCCATGGCACACAGGGAACCCGGTCGCGTCTGCGGGGTCAACGACACGGACCCCGCCGGTGCGGCGGTCGACTACGCCGGAGCGGTGGTCGGGGCCTGGGACCGGTCCGCCGGGTCCTGCTCGGCCGGGTGCTCCGTGTCCAGGGTGCGGGGGGCGCGGATGCCGGCCATGCCGGTCACGGTCACGGCCGCGGCCACCGCGGCGGCGACCCCGCACACGGTGTACGCGAGGCCGAAGCCGCTGCCCAGCGCGTCGAGGGCGATGCCCTGCGCGGCCGCTCCGGGGGCGTCCGGCGGCAGACTGTTGACGGCGATCGGTCCGGCGGCCCGGCCGATCTCCGTGGCGGCGCCCAGCTGGTCGGGCGGCAGGTTCGCACCGGCCAGCTTCGAGGCGAAGGTCTCGCCCGCGTGGCTGAGGGCGACCGCGCCGACGACCACCGGGCCCAGGGCGAAGCCGAGGTCGCGCAGCATGTTGGTGGTGGCGCTCGCCATGCCGGCCAGCCGGCCCGGCACGCTGTTCAGCGCGACGGCCGTGATCGAGCTGACGGCCAGCGCGAAGCCGATGCCGATGAGCAGGGTGGGCACGAGGAACGGGGTCAGGCTCCGGTCGGTGACGTCCAGCCGGGCGCACAGGAACGACCCGACGGCCATCAGGCTGAAGCCGGAGGTCAGCAGCCAGTTCGGGGAGACCCGGTGGAGCAGCCGGGAGACGACCGGGATCAGGACGAACGCCGGTCCCTGGAGCAGCAGGAAGGGAAGGGCGACGCGCAGCGGGTCCTGGTGCTGCACCGGGCCGAGCCACATGCTCGTCGCGAAGCACGCGCCGAGGAAGGCGATCATGCCGATGACCGCCACGACCGACCCCACCGCGAAGGCGCGGTCCTTGAACAGGGAGAGGTTGAGGATCGGGGACTCGGCACGGCGCTCGATCAGCAGGAAGGCGATCAGGAAGCCCGCGCCGACGGCGAACGCGCCCACGATGTCCGGCGCGCCCCAGCCCTTCTCGGGTCCCTCCACGGCCGCGTACAGCACCAGGATGAGACCGATCGCGAAGGTGATCTGGCCCGGGACGTCAAGACGGCGTCCCTCGGCGGCCTTCGACTCGGTGGCCAGGACCAGCGAGAGCACCATGCTGACGAAGGCCAGCGCGACGAGGACCAGGAACGAGCCCCGCCACGACCCGACCTTGGCGAACGCCCCGCCGATCAGGGGGGAGAGCGCCGCACCGGCCGACAGGAAGCCGCTCCACAGCGCGATGGCGCGGGCCCGCTCCAGGGCGCTGCGGGCGACGTCGGCGATCATGGTGAGCGATCCGGGGAACATGGCGCCGGCGCCGAGACCGTTCAGCGCGGCGCCGACCCACAGCCACTGCACGCTGGGTGAGACGGCCGAGACGATGCTTCCGGCGACGACGAGCGCCGCACCCGAGGCGATGAGCCTGCGGCGTCCGAACAGGTCGCCGAGGACACCGAAGGTGAACTCGAAGACGACCACGGCGATCATGAAGGACGCCGTGATCCAGGTCAGCTGGGATCCGTGCGTGCCGAGATCCTGCTGGAAGAGTCCGTTGAGCGAGGCCGGCAGGGCGTTGGCCAACTGGGCCACGAACACCGCGGCGCTCGCGGCAGCAAGCGTGCCCGCGTAGCCCGGCTTCCGGGCGGCCCCCGCGGAAGGGCCGGGGGACGTCGTCGTCCCGTTGTTGAGCGTCACTGCAGTCTCCCTGACTGGGATGGTGAGACGGCCCGGCCCCTTGTGGCCGGTTCCGGTGGGTGTGACGGGGTGGGCGCGACCCGTCGGACCACGTGGTGACGTGGTGTGGAGTGGGGGGAGGGACGCAGACCGGGCTTCCGGGAGGTGGCGAACGAAGCGCGGTGACGGCGAGAATGGCATTAGCTTTACGTCACGTCAAGGAAATGTATGTCGCGTACGAGAAATGATCGTGAAGTAAGGGAGAAGCCGTCGGCCGGGAGGCCGGCGATAGGATGAGCGCCATGACCGCCCCCACGGCCGACCCGTCCCCCAAGCCGTCCGACGCCAGGAAGCGGGGGCGCTGAGATGGCCGGGCTGCGCGAGGCGCAGAAGCAGATGACCCGCAAGCTCCTGCTGGACTCGGCACTGGAGCTGTTCCGCACCAAGGGCTACGCCGCCACCACCGTGGACGACATCGCGGCAGCGGCGGGCACCACCCGGGTGACGTTCTACGCGTACTTCCCGTCCCGCAGCGACCTGATGCGGGCGCTCATCGGCGAGCTGAACGAGAAGCTCGAGCGCATCGACTCACCCGTCCACGGCTCGACCGCCCGGCGCCTGGTCGAGGTCGTCCACGACGGCAGCCGCGAGGCGATCACCGAGTGGCTGTACGGCATCTCCGGCCGCTGGGAGTCGATCCGCCCCTACACGGTGGCCGCCTTCGAGGCGGCGGCGGTCGATCCGGAACTGCGCGGTCTGGTGAACGCGTGGCTGGAGGAGGCCGTCAGCGACATCGAGGAGGGCCTCGACCAGGCCGACCGCTTCCCTCCCGAGAGCCGCCACCTGCGCGGTGTGCTCGCGATGGCCCAGCTCGACCACGTGGCCCGCACCTGGACCCCCGGCCGCTGGGGCGCCGACCGCGCGTCCGTGGTCGACGTCCTGGCCGAGAGCTGGACCGGCCTGCTGAGCACCGGCGCCCCGGACGTGCCGGAAGCGCGGCGCGGCTGACCGCGGGGCGCGGGAGGGGCGGTCGGGCTCTCAGGCCGTCCCGGCCAGGTCCGTGCTCAGGGCCTGGGCCGCCGCTTGCAGGGTGCTGACCAGGAACTGCAGGTTGAGAGGGTCGTAGCGGGTGCCCGGCATGGAGATCGACAGGCCCGCCTGGACCGTGCCCTCGACGTCACGGACCGGGACCCCGACGGCCACCAGGCCCCGCTCGGAGCGGTTCCGGTTCACGGCGAAGCCCCCGCGGGCGATGTCCTTCAGCTCCGCGGACAAGGAGCCGAGATCCGGGCGCTCCTGGGGCCGGTCGCGGTAGTGCTCGCTCGCGTACACCTCAGCCAGCTCCTCCTCGCTCAGTTCCGCGAGCAGCAGCAGGCCGCCCGTCGTCCGGTGGGCCGGGAAGACCATCCCCTCCCGGGACCCGACCCGCAGCGCCCGGTCGCACTCCACGCTGGCGATGAACCGGGCCGTGTCCCCCGTGCGGATGGTGAGGTTCGTGGTCTCGTTCAGCAGGTCCACCACCCGGTGCAGGTGGGGCAGGGCCGCCGTCCGCAGCCGGGACACCAGGGAACGCGAGTGCGTCGCCAGCTCCAGCACCGGACCCGCGTGGTAGACCCGGTTCTCGTCCCGGACCGCGAAGTCCCGGTAGACCAGCATGGCCAGCAGCCGGTGCGCGGTCGACCGGGCCACCCCGAGCCGCTCGGCGACCTGCGTGACGGTCAGCGAGCCCTCCATCTGGAGCATCGTCGCGGCCCGCAGCGCGTGGTCGACGCTGGCGATGGCGTACGGCGGCGGCGTCTTGAGCGGCTTGTCCACGGCGAACCTCCCGATGCTGCCTTACTGCCTGCGCTGTCTGTTGCACCTCTCGTAGGTGTTCTGCTCTCCAGAATTTACACGTCCGTTCCGTGGACGTGGAGGACAGTGGGATCCGTGACCACCTCCTTCAGCACCCCCCCTGCCACGGGCTCTCCCGTCCGCCTGAGCGCTGTCAGCGCCGCGGACCAGCCCGACGTCACCCCGGCGCTCGAGGAGCTGTACCGGGGCTTCGAAAGCGAACTGCTCGTCCCGCTGTGGACCGAGATCGGCGACCTCATGCCGGCCCACCCGCGCTCCCGCGCCGTACCGCACCTGTGGCGCTGGGAGAAGCTGCGGGAACTGGCCGCCCAGGCCGGTGAGATCGTCCCGGTCGGCCGGGGCGGCGAGCGGCGCGCCATCGCACTGGCCAACCCCGCCCTCGGCGGCCGCCCCTTCGCCACGCCCACCCTGTGGGCGGCCATCCAGTACCTGATGCCCGGCGAGGACGCCCCCGAGCACCGGCACACCCAGCACGCCTTCCGCTTCGTCGTCGAGGGCGAGGGCGTGTGGACGGTCGTCGGCCGCGACCCGGTGGCCATGCGGCGCGGCGACTTCCTCCCGCAGGCCGGGTGGAACATGCACGCCCACCACAACGCCACCACCGAGCCGATGGCCTGGATCGACGGTCTGGACATCCCGTTCCAGTACACCAGCGAGTCCCAGTTCTTCGAGTTCGGCCGCGACGAGATCAGCGACGCCGAGCGGATCACCCCGGACCGGTCCCGCTCCGAGCGCCTGTGGGGCCACCCGGGGCTGCGCCCGGTCGCCGCCGGCTCGGCCGCCCCCGGCACGCCCCTGCTGGCGTACCGCTGGGAGCACACCGACCGGGCGCTCACCGACCAGCTCGCCCTGGAGAAGGAAGGCTTCGACGGCACCGTCGAGCCCGGCCACGCCGCCGTCCGGTTCACCGACCCGTCGACCGGCGCCGACGTGCTGCCCACCATCCGCGCCGAGGTGCACCGCGTGGCCCGCGGCGCCGAGACCGCCCCGGTGCGGGAGACCGGCTCGTCCGTCTACCAGGTCTTCGACGGCTCCGGCACCGTCACCGTCGGCGACGTGTCCTGGTCCGTGACGCGCGGCGACCTGTTCGTCGTCCCGTCCTGGCAGCCGCTCTCCGTACGCTCCGAGGCCGGTGCCACCGACTCCGACTCGGGCGCCCTGGACCTGTTCCGGTTCAGCGACTCCCCGATCTTCGAAGCCCTCCGGCTCGACCGCACCCACGTGGAAGGAACCACCCGCTCATGAAGCTCGCCACCCTCCGTACCGACGGCACCACCAAGGCCGTCCGGCTCGACGGCGACGTCCTGGTCGACCTCGGCTTCCCCGACGTGGGCACCCTGCTCGCGCAGGACGACTGGGCCGAGCGCGCCGCCGCCCCCGCCGCCGGCGACGCGACGACCTACCCCGCCGAGGGCGCCGACCTCGCCCCCGTGGTCCCGCAGCCCTCCAAGGTCGTGTGCGTCGGCCTCAACTACCGCAACCACATCCAGGAGATGGGCCGGGACCTGCCCGAACACCCCACCCTGTTCGCGAAGTTCGCCGACTCCCTGATCGGCGCGGGCGACGACATCGTCCGCCCCGAGGAGACCGACCAGTTCGACTGGGAGGTCGAACTCGCCGTCGTCGTCGGCAAGCAGGTCCGCCGCGCCAAGGGCGAGCAGGCCGAGCAGGCCATCGCCGGCTTCACCGTGCTGAACGACATCACCACGCGTGACTGGCAGTTCCGCACCCGCGAGTGGCTCCAGGGCAAGACCTGGGACTCCACCACCCCCGTCGGCCCGTACCTGGTGACCCCCGACGAGCTGCCCGGCGGCGTCCGCCCCGCGCTCGACGTCAAGCTCACCGTGGACGGCGAGGTCATGCAGTCCGACAACACCGGTGACCTGCTCTTCGACCCGGTCGCCCTGGTCGAGTACGTCTCCACGATCATCCGCCTCAACCCCGGCGACATCATCGCCACCGGCACCCCCGGCGGCGTCGGCCACGCCCGCAAGCCCGCCCGCTACCTGCTCGGCGGCGAGACCGTGGTCACCGAGATCCAGGGCATCGGCCGGCTGGAGAACAAGGTCGTCGAGGAGAAGCAGGCCTGATGCCCCGCACGTTCGACGACGCCCGCCGCTGGGCGGAGCTCGGCACGAACCTGGTGCTCGAGGCCACCGCCGGCTTCGACGACGAGGCCTACGACGCGCCCAGCGGCCTGCCCGGCTGGCGGCGCAGGCAACTCGTCGCCCACGTCGCCGCCAACGCGGACGCCCTCGGCAACCTCGTGCACTGGGCCGCCACCGGCGAAGAGACCCCGATGTACGCCTCCCCCGAGGAGCGGGCCGCCGGCATCGAGCGCGGCGTCGGGATGCCCGCCGCCGAACTCACCGGATGGCTCCGCCGGTCCGCCGCCGAACTCGCCGCGTCGACGGCGGAACTCAGTGACGGCCAGTGGCAGAACCCGGTCGTGACGGCACAGGGCCGCACGGTGCCCGCCACCGAACTGCCCTGGATGCGCTCCCGCGAGGTGTGCGTCCACGCCGTCGACCTGGACACCGGCATCACCTTCGCCGACCTGCCGGCCGACTTCCTCGCCGCGCTCTGCGACGACGTCATCGCCAAGCGCGCCAAGGCCCCCGGCCCGGCGCTGCGCCTGACGGAGACCGACACCGGAGAGGTCCGGGAACTCCCCGGCGACGGCGAGCCGACCGTGCTCACCGGTCCGCTCGCCGAGATCACGGCCTACCTCACCGGGCGCAGGCACGCCCTCACCGCCCCCGACGGCGGCCCGGCACCCACTCTGGGTCCCTGGCTCTGACCGACAGCGCCGGATCCCGGCGCGGCCAGGCAGAGCAGGGTCCCCTGCTCAGACAGGAAAAACGATGACCCCAGCAACCCCTCCCACCGAAGGCCGACCCGACGTCATCATCGTCGGCGGTGGCATCGGTGGCCTCAGCACCGCCTTCGCCCTCGCCCGGGAGGGGCTGCGCGTCCGCGTTCTCGAACGGGCCAAGGAGTTCGGCGAGGTCGGCGCCGGCCTCCAGATCGCGCCCAACTGCACCCGCATCCTCGACGAGTACGGCCTGCTCGACGAGGCCAAGGAACTCGGGGTGGTCCCCGAGAGCATGGTCATGCGCGACGCGCTCGACTCCAGCGAGCTGGTCCGCCTCGACCTGGGCGAGCTCGAGCGCCGCTACGGCTTCCCGTACATGGTCATCCACCGCAGCGACCTGCACGCGATCTTCCTGCGTGCCTGCCGCCGGGCCGGCGTGGACCTGGTCACCGACCAGACGGTCGTCGACTACGAGAACCTCGAGAACACGGCAGGCGGCGCCCGCATCACCCTGGCCGA
Source organism: Streptomyces sp. TE5632 (assembly GCF_054061295.1). NCBI lineage: Bacteria > Bacillati > Actinomycetota > Actinomycetes > Kitasatosporales > Streptomycetaceae > Streptomyces > Streptomyces sp. TE5632. The sequence continues at coordinate 4,537,241 of NZ_JBSSEA010000003.1, forward strand.
CGGCCACACCGAGGAGGCGCCGCTCGTCATCGCCGCCGACGGACTGCGTTCCGTGGCCCGGCAGAAGCTGGTTGGCGACGACGTGGTCAGCTCCGACTACGTGGCCTACCGGGCGGCCGTCCCGATCGAGCAGGTCCGGGACAACGGCATCGCCGAGAAGGACGTCACCGTCTACGTCGGCCCCCGCTGCCACTTCGTCCAGTACGCGCTGCGCGGCGGCGAGATGTTCAACCAGGTCGCCGTGTTCCAGTCGCCCAAGGCCCTCGCCGGGCAGGAGGACTGGGGCACCCCCGACGAGCTCGACGCGGCCTTCGAGGGGACCTGCGAGACCGTGGGCAAGGGCATCCCGCTGATGTGGCGGGACCGCTGGTGGCAGATGATGGACCGCGACCCGATCGACACCTGGGTGCACGGCCGCATCGCCCTGCTCGGCGACGCCGCCCACCCGCCGCTGCAGTACATGGCACAGGGCGCGATCATGGCGATCGAGGACGGCTGGGTCCTCGCCCGGCACGTCGCCCGGCTGCGCGCCGAGGGCGCCGCCGGGTCGGCCGTCGACTGGGACGCCGCGCTGGCCGCGTACGAGGCGGTCCGTGTCGAGCACTGCCGCCGGGTGCTGACGACTGCCCGCGCCTGGGGCGAGCTGTGGCACCTCGACGGCACGCCCCGGCTGCAGCGCAACGCGATCATGCGTGGGATCGACCCCGCCGAGTGGGCCTTCACCGACTGGGTGTACGGACCCACCGCGCTGTTCCCGGACGAGGAACCCGCCATGTTCACCCCCATCCCGCTGGCGTCGGCCCGTATCGAGGAGAGCGCCCCGGTGGTGACCGACGCCGCGGCCTGGGCCACGGAAGCCGGCGCAGCCGCGCTCGCGGGTGGCACGGCCCGCTGACGACGGGAGCCGAGCACGACAGAGCGCCGGCCGGTCCGCATGTCGCGGACCGGCCGGCGCTCTGTCGTGCTCACACCCGGCGGCGTGCGGTCAGCCCCCGGTCGGCTGCATCAGCCGGGCCAGCAGGTCGTCCAGGGTGACCAGACCGGTGAGCCGGCCCGCGTCGTCGCGGACGACCGCCAGCGTGCCCCGGCGCCGGCGCAGCACGTCGATCGCGTCGGCGACCGTCGTGGTGTCCGTCAGCTCGGGCACCGGGCGGGCCAGCTCACGGGCGCTGGTGGCGCGACCGCGGGCACGGGCGACCAGGGCGTCGCGAGCGTGGACCGAGCCGAGGACGGTGCCGCCCTCGCGGACGAGCAGCCGGGTGCGGTCGTGCGCGGTGGCCACCCGCAGCACCTCGTCCACACCCGCGTCGCCCTCGACGGAGGTGATCTTCTCGGCCGGGATCCGCAGAGCGGCGACTGGGGTGTCGGGCTCGGTCAGCGAGCGGGTGAGCAGTTGCGAGTCCGTCTTGCTGATCAGGCCGAGCCGCTCCGACTCCACCACCAGACGGGTGAGCTGTTCCCGGTCGTGGACCGAGGCCAGCTCGTCGCGCGGGCTCACCCGGCACAGCCGTACCAGGGCGTTGCTCACCACGTTCAGCACGTGGATCAGCGGCCGGACCACCTTCACCACCGCACGGAACGACGGGGCGAGCAGCATCGCGGAACGCTCCGGGTGGGCGATCGCCCATGACTTGGGCGCCATCTCGCCGACCACCATGTGCAGGAACACCACCACGGTCATCGCGACGGCGAACGCCACACCGTAGCTGACCGCGCTGGGCAGACCCAGGGAGTGCAGCAGCGGGTCCAGCTGGTGCGAGATCGCGGGCTTGGACACCGAACCCAGACCCAGCGTGCACACCGTGATGCCCAGCTGGGCACCGGCCAGCATGAGCGACAGCTCGCGCATTCCGGCCAGCGCGGCACCGGCGCCGCGCCGTCCCTCGGCCGCCGCCTTCTCCATCCGGTGCCGTCTGGCGGCGACCAGCGCGAACTCGGCCGCCACGAAGAACCCGCTGCCGATCAGCAGCAGCACGGTCACGAAGAGAGCCATCGGGAAACTCATACCGGCTCCTCCGTCCTGTGCTCTTCCCGGGCCAGGGGCGTGATCCGCACCCGCTCGGCGACATGCCGGTCCAGGGTGCGTACGTCGATCACCGCACGGCCGCCCCCGGGCAGCCCGACGGTGACCCGGTCACCCACGGTGGGGAAACGGCCCAACCGGTCCACGACCAGCCCGGCCACCGTTTCGTAGTCGTCCTCCTCGGGCAGCCGGACGCCGGTCGCCTCGGCCACCTCGTCCAGCCGGCGGCCCGCGTCCACGAGCCAGCCCTCGCCGTCGGCCACCGCGAGCTCGGTGACCTTGTCGGACTCGTCGGCGATGTCACCGACCAGCTCCTCGGCGATGTCCTCGTAGGTGACGATGCCGGCCACCCCGCCGTGCTCGTCGAGGACGACCGCGAACTCGTCGTCCTGCTCGCGCATCCGCGCGACCGCGTCCGGCAGCGGAAGCGTGTCCGGCAGCAGCAGGGGCAGCCTGGCCATCGCCCCGGCCGTGGCGCCCGCGAGCCGCCCGGCGGGCACCGCCATCAGCTCGCGCACGCCCAGCACCCCCGCGACGTCGTCGGGGTGATCGCCGAGCACGGGGTAGTTGGAGTGGCCGTGCGCGGCGATCAGGGCGACCGCCTCGTCGGCGTTCGCCTCCCCGCGCACGAAGACGGCGTCCGCGCGCGGCACCATCACCGCGTGCAGGGTGCGCTCGGAGAACTCCAGCGCGTGGTCCAGCAGGGTGGCGGTGTCCTCGGGCAGCGCCCCGTGCTCGTGGGACTCGCCGATCAGATGACCGAGCTCCTCCAGCGTGGCGCCGTGGTGCAGCTCCTCGACCGGCTCGATGCCGATGCGGCGCAGCAGCCGGGAGGCCGCGTCGTCGAAGATCCGCACCACCGGTCCGACGACCTTCAGATACGCCAGGGTCGAGCCGGCCAGCGCCTTCGCCAGCCGCTCGGGCACGGCGATGGCGAGGTTCTTCGGGGCCAGCTCGCCGAGCACCATCTGGACGATCGTGGCCAGCACGAAGGCGAGCACGACGGAGATGCCGCTCACGGCCGAGTCCGGCAGCCCGAGGCCGGACAGCGCCGGCCTGAGCAGCGCGGACACCGACGGCTCGGCGATGAAGCCGACGACTAGACCGGTGACGGTGATGCCGAGCTGGGCGCCCGACAGCATGAAGGACAGCCGCTCCAGCACCTTCAGCGCGCGGGCGGCCCTGCGGTCCCCGGCCTCGGCCTCGCGGGCGAGCGCGAGCCGGTCCACGGAGACGTAGGCGAACTCCTGGGCGACGAAGTAGCCGGTGCCGGCGGTCAGCACGAACACGGCGAACAGGCCCCAAAGGGCCTCCACGGCACTCATCCAGCACCACCCCGCCGGGCGCCGATTTCAACGATTTCGTGACGGGGCGGTCCGGGACTGTGTCCCGGGGGGTCCGTCGATCTGCCGGACACGTACGTGGCTCCTCGTGTTCCTGCGGGTCGGGTCTGTCGGCGGTCCAACGATTCTGACGGGAGCCATGTTCCCGCGACGGGCCGGACCGCACCCCTCCGGGCGCGGTCCGGCCTGCGGCTCACAGGTCGAACTCGTGGGGCGGCAGCCCCAGCGCGAAGCACGCCTCGCGGACGACCGCCTGCTCGTTCTGGTCGAAGTCGCCGTCGGCACCGCCGATGACGATGCCGATCTGGATCACGGCACGCGCCTCGGCGGGCTTCTTCTTCGCCTTCGCGACCTCCTGCAGCACGCTCACCTTGCCGAAGGCGAAGTCCGCGATCAGCTTGTCGAGGTTCTCCTCGAAACGGCGGCGCAGATCGTCCGCGGGGAAGTTCCGCAGGACGTCGTTGGTGCCGATGAGCTGAGCCACCCGCTGCCGCTCGGAGGGGTCGACCGAACCGTCGGCAGCGGCGACCAGGGCGCACATGGCCATGCTCGCGTCACGGAACGCGCCGCTCTTCAGGTCGTTCTTCTTCGCGTCGAGCTGAGTCTGCATCTGCGACGCGGACTCCTTGATGCGGTCCCACAGGGCCATGCGTTACTCCAGGTGTTCGGGTGCGGGGCGTCGGCTTCACGCCGTGCGGCCTGCCGGGCCCCGGACGGTGTCGACAGTAAGTATCTACAGCAGTGTAGAAGTTAGCGGATCCGTTCCCGGGGCAGGAGGCCCCACCTCGGACGGCCCCAGGTGGCGGAGTGTGTCGCATTGGGCCGAACGGGTGACCATGCGTAAGAATTGCCCGATGCAGACCATCAGCGCGACCCGGGACGGAGCATGCCGGTGAACAGCCACGACGTCACCGACGAACAGTGGGAGGGACTGGCCCAGGTCGTTCCGCTGCGGGGCCGGGACGCCTGGCCGTCCTCCGTGGGCCACCGCTCCATGCCGGAGGCCGAGACCGAGACGCGCCGCCGCCTCGTCGTCCTGCGGGTGAACGTGTTCGCGGACGCCCGCGACGTCGCGGAGACCCTGATGGCCGGGATCCCGGTCCTGCTCGACCTGACCAGCGCGGAGGGCGAGGTCGCCAAGCGGGTACTGGACTTCAGCACGGGCGTCGTCTTCGGCCTGGCGAGCGGAATGCACCGCGTCGACCGCAACGTGTTCCTGCTGACCCCGGCCGGCACCGAGGTGACCGGACTGATGCAGGGCATGGGGATTCCCGGGAACGGGCAGGGCTCCCGGCAGGGGTGAGCCGCCGGGAGCCGGCCGGGGCTGCCGGGAGTCGGCCGGGGTGTCGTCCGATCGGGGGAAGACCACACAAGCGGAACGGTTCGCCCCGCACCGGACCCCTTACCTTCCGCACATGACCCCGCCGCTCCCGTCGCCGTCCTCCGTCCCTTCACCCAGGCCCGCGCCGTTTCCCCCGCCGCCGTCCTCGGCTTCCCTGCCCACCGCGTCCGCCGCGCCTTCCGGCACGGACACCGCCCAGGGGCACCCCGACCGGCCGCGCGTCACCGAGCTGCTGCTGTCCGCGTTCGCCGGGCATCGCAACGTCGGGCTCCCGCTCGGCCCGCTCACCCTGCTCGCCGGGGCCAGCGGCAGCGGCAAGACCAGCGCGCTGCGGGCCTACGAGGCGCTCGCCCGGCTCGGCGGCGGGGCCGAGCTGTGGGAGGCGTTCCCCGAGCCGGACGCGTGCGTGCCGGAGCGGGCCCGTGCCGACGCGCAGCACCGCCGGGGCTTCCGGATCGGCTGCACCGCCGACGGCCCCGAGGGCCCGGTCCGGCTGGAGGTCGCCGTGCAGGCCGAACCGGAGCTGCGGATCGTGGGGGAGCGGCTGACGGCGGACGGGGTGGTCCTGCTGGAGACCGCGCTGCGCGACCCCGGCCGGCGCACCGTGCAGGCCGCGTGGCACACGGCCGGGTCGACCCCGGTCACCCGGGGCCCGCTGCCCGACGACCGGCTCGGCACCGCGCTGCTCCCGCTGCGCGTCGCGGGCAAGACGCCCGGACAGCGCAGGGTGCTGGCCGCAGCCGAACAGATGGTGGTCGCCCTGCGCTCCGTCTTCGCCTGCGACCCCCGCCCCGACCGCATGCGCGACCCGGTGTCGCTCGGCAGCGGGCGCCTGCTCGGAGGCTGCGGCAACCTCGCCGACGTGCTGTGGCGCACCCAGGCCGAGTGCGCGATCCGCTACGGGCTCCTGGTGTCCGCCGTGCGCGCGGGATGCGCCGGCCCGGTCGCCGCTCTGCGCGCCGAACCGTACGGCGCGGGACTGGTCCGCGCCCTGCTCGACCGGGGCGACGGCATCCGCACCGAGCTCGGCCGGCTGGGGGACGGAGAGCTGCGGTACACCGCCCTCGCGTTGGTGCTGCTCACCGGGCCCGGGGTGCTGGAGGTCGACGCGCCCGGCGAGGTGCCCGCCGCGCTGCAGACCCTCACCGTGCTCGCCGACGGACTCGACCGGGGGCTGGACCCGCTCCAGCGCGCGGAACTGCTGCGGCTGGCGGCGCGGATGTGCGAGCGCGGACACATCCGGCTGGTCGGCGCGGTGAGCGACGCGTCCTGGGCCGTGGGGGTGGGCGGAGTGACGGTGGTACACCTGGACCGTGACTGACTCGACCGACCCGACCGACTCGGACCACCCCGCCGGCTCGCGCGCCTCGCGCGCCCCGCTCGACGTCGCCGGACTCCAGCGCAGGCTCGCCGAGTTCGCCGCCGCGCGGAACTGGCAGCCGTACCACACGCCGAAGAACCTCGTCACGGCGCTCAGCGTGGAGGCGTCCGAACTGGTCGAGATCTTCCAATGGTTGACGCCCGAGGAGTCGGCCCGGGTCATGGACGACCCGGACACCGCGCACCGCGTCACCGACGAGGTGGCCGACGTGCTCGCGTACCTCCTCCAACTGTGCGAGGTGCTCGGCGTCGACCCGCTGACCGCACTGGACGCCAAGATCGACCGCAACGAGCGCCGCTTCCCGGTCTGAGCCGCCCCCGCCCGGAGACGAACTCCCCTCGTCACGTTCAGTAGTCGATATGTCGACCGTTTTTGAATTGTTGTCCCCAGATTTCCGCCTTCTCCGTGGCTTTCTGACTGAAAGAGACTCACTCTGGGTAGTTGACAAGGAAGTTGGGTGGACGCGTGGGCAGCGCGTCGGACAGACAGGGGCAGCGCACATGGACGCTGTGCGGCTGATAGCGGAGAGCAGACGGGCCCTGACCGCCGCCGGCGATGTGCCGGAGCTCTCGACGGAGGTGTGGCAGGCCCAGGCCCTCGCCCAGGCGATAGGGAGCCGCCTCGCGGTCGCCGGCCCACCCGAACTGCGGGGCGAGGCACTGGGTCTGACCGAACTGGCGGGCCGCGGCTGCGGTGTCCTGGACACCCCGCCCCTCGCTCCCGCCGACCTGCGCGCGGCCCGGCTCAGCGAACTGGGCGACGCCCGGCAGACGCTGACACACCTCGGCGGACTGCTCGGCGAGGTCGGTATCGCGCTGGTCGGCCTCGCCTGCTCCGCGGACGACGAGTCCGCGTACTGGCAGTGCGTGGAGGCCATCGACGCGGCGGACGAGTCCCGCGACCGCGTCCTGGAGATGCTCCGCAAACTGGCGGACCGCGACCGCGCCCTGTCGGAGCGCGAGGCGGAACGCACGTGAAGGCCGTCCCGGTGTCGCGGGCGGGTCGAAGTATCGCGGGCGTATCGAAAATCGCATACGCCACCGCAACGGCCCTCCGTCTTCCATGAGGGCATGAACCACGACACACCCCTGTCGGCACCACCCCGCCGCACGCGCAGGATCGTGCTCCTCGGCCTGGCGGCTCTCGGCCTGGCGAGCGCCCTGTTCGCCGTGCGGCGGCCGCTCATGATGGCCGCTCCGGCGTGCATGGCCGGGCGGTGGCACGGCTGCTTCGGCACGTTCAACGGTGTGGTGCTCATCACGCTGGTCACGCTGCCGTTGGCCGCACTGGTGGTGTGGGCTCTGGCGCGCCGTCGGCGGGCCGCCGGCGTCACATCGGCGTGGCGGATGTCGCTGGCCGAGGTGGGCATGGTCCACGGGACGGTGCCGTTCCTCTGGATGACCATGATGCCGGGCGCCGGCGCCGGCATCGTCCCCGGCCGGGTCAGCCTGGTACCGCTGCGGGACCTGCTCACGATGGGGACGCTCGGAATCCTCGGCAACCTGCTGGTCTTCGCATCGCTGGGGTTCTTCGCCCCGATACGGTACGCGACGCTGGCGTCCGTGCCGCGGATCCTGGCGCTCGGGGCGGGCTGCTCGGTTCTGGTCGAAACCGCACAGTACGTCCTGCGGCTGGACCGGGTGTCCTCCGTGGACGACGTCCTGGTCAACGCAGTCGGCGCCGCGCTGGCCGCGCTGGCGTCGCGCCGCTGGTGGCGCACCACGGCCGAAGCGCCGTCGGACCGGCCACGCCCCGCGCCCGTACCGGCGGGCTGAGTCGCGTGTCCTGTGTGCACACGTCCTCGTATACGTCGGCGATATGCCGTGCTGCTTAGGCTTCGTACATGCGCGTACTGATCTTGACATCCTCCCCCTTCTCTTAAGAGAGGGGGATTCCGACCCGGGTGGGTCGAGGTTCACGGGCGCTCGAGCGGCCGGCGGCCGCTGTCACCCCTCCGGCACCGGCTGTGCGCCGGGGGCGGGGGATCCCGCCCTGTCCTGCCGCGACGTTGACCGCCGCGTTCTCATCCGCGTTGCAGCTGAACCCGCAGGAGACGCAGACGAACTCGGCGTGGCTCTTGCGCGAGTCCTTCTCGATCCATCCGCAGGCACTGCACCGCAACGACGTGTAGGGGGCGGGCACGTCCTCCACCCGGCCCGGGGCCTTCTCCCCGGTCCGGCGGCGCAGCAGGCCCCAGCCCCGGGCGAGGATCGCCCGGTTCAGCCCGGCCTTCTGCCGCACCCGGGTGCCGGGCTGCGCGACGGTCCCTTTTGCCGAGCGGGTCATGGTCGTGATGTGCAGCTTCTCGAACCGGATCAGCCGGTAGGTGCGGGCGAGCATGGTGGAGGTCTTCTCGCACCAGTCCTTGCGCCGGGCCGCCTCCCGGGCCTTGAGCCTGGCCACCTTCGCATGCTCCTCCCGCTTATGGTCGCTGCCTTTGGGGGCGCGGGCCGCGCGGCGCTGGTGCTTGCGGACCCGGGCCCGTTCCCGGGTGGTGAGCTGGGGGCAGTTCAGCCTCCGCCCGTCGGACAGGGCGGCAGTGATCTTGATGCCCCGGTCGATGCCGATGACCTCCCCCGTGCCGGGCGCGTCGACCGGTTCGGGGATGACCGCGAAGGCGATGTGCCACTGGTTGTTGTGGAAGGTGACCCGGAACGTCTTCGCCACCGGCAGCCCGGCGCGGGTGAGGCGAAAGCGCACCCAGCCGCAGCCGGGCACCTTCACCCGCGCCCAGCGTCGGTTGAGTTTCTGCACCACCACCGAGCGGCCCATGACCTGCCGGCCCGTGGTGTTCAGCCTCGGGGTGCCGTCTGGCCCGGACTCCGGGACCCGGTCGGTGCCGATCACGCGGAAGCCCTCGTGCACATGCTTTCTGCGCCAGGTCGGCTCGCCGAACCCGGAGGTGAACCGGGCGTTCTTGGCCCTGGCGAAGTCCTTCAGGGCCTGCTGCTGCACGTCCGCGTTCCCTGCCCGCAGCCAGGCGTTGTCCCGCCGGGCCTCGGTGAGCTGACGGCACTGCTCGGCGAACCCGGGCGCGGACCTGCCGCCCGGCCGCCGGTGCGCGTGCTGCTCGACGGCCAGGTTCCACACGTACCGGGCGTGCGCGCAGTGCAGCAGCATCCGCTCCGCCTGCGCGGTGGTCGGGTACATCCGGAAACGTGACATGCCGCCCAACGTAGTCCCGCCCCTCGCTCGCCTCTTCGCATCCGGCCGGGCTCACCCGAACGAGCGACCGGCCCCCGCCCCCGGCCACGTACCATCACTCCCCTCCCATGACCAAGCCCGCCACCGTCCTCTTCCGGGACGCCGCATCGCCCCGTAGGCGATGCGGCTCCTCCTGCCCCGCTCCGCGCGATCGGCCTCACCAAGGCCTTCCTGCTGCTCAGCCGCAGCGACCGCGGGAACTTCACCCGCGAGAGCGTCGACCCCTCCCTCGTCGCCGAAGAGGCCGCCGAGACCCTGCTCCCCCTCGCCGAACGACGCGGGATCACGCTCGACGTCACCGGCGGAGCGACACGGACCGGCGGCTCCGCGGAGCTCCTGCTGCGGATGGTGACGAACCTCGTCCAGAACGCCGTCGTCCACAACCTCCCCGCCGGCGGCACCATGACGGTCCACACCGAGGCGCAGGGCGACGCGAGCGTGGTGCGGGTCGAGAACACGGGTCATCCGCTCCCACCGGAACTGGTGCCGACCCTCACCGAACCCTTCCAACGCGGAACGGAACGCGTACGCACCGACGAACACGCCAGCGTCGGCCTCGGCCTCGCCATCGTGCACAGCGTCGTCCGCGCCCACGCCGGGACCCTCGACCTCGCCCCCCGCCCCGCCGGCGGTCTCCTCGCCACGGTCCGGCTGCCCGGCATGCCGTAGGCATCGGCCCCGATGGGACCGGCCCGCCCGTACCGGGTCCGACCAGGCAGGATGAAGACATGGATCTCCGTATCTTCACCGAGCCCCAGCAGGGGGCGACCTACGGCACCTTGCTCACCGTAGCCAAGGCCACCGAGGACCTCGGTTTCGACGCCTTCTTCCGCTCCGACCACTACCTCAAGATGGGCTCCGGCGACGGCCTGCCCGGCCCCACCGACGCCTGGATCACCCTGGCCGGCCTCGCCCGCGAGACCAAGCGCATCCGGCTCGGCACCCTGATGACCGCCGGTACCTTCCGCCTCCCCGGCGTCCTCGCCATCCAGGTCGCCCAGGTGGACCAGATGTCCGGCGGCCGCATCGAACTCGGCCTGGGCGCGGGCTGGTTCGAGGAGGAGCACACGGCGTACGGCATCCCCTTCCCCAAGGAGAAGCTCGCCCGTCTGGAGGAGCAGCTGGAGATCGTCACCGGGCTGTGGGCCACCGAGCCCGGCCAGACCTACGACTTCCACGGCACGTACTACGACCTCACGAACTCCCCGGCGCTCCCCAAGCCCGCCCAGTCGAAGGTCCCGGTGCTCATCGGCGGCCACGGCGCCGTCCGCACCCCACGGATCGCCGCGCGCTACGCCGACGAGTTCAACATGCCCTTCGCCTCCCTCGAGGACAGCGAGCGCCAGTTCGGCCGGGTACGCGCCGCCGCCCAGGAAGCCGGCCGCGCCCCCGACGACCTCGTGTACTCCAACGCCCTGGTCGTCTGCGTCGGCAAGGACGACCAGGAGATCGCCCGCCGCGCCGCCGCGATCGGCCGCGAGGTCGACGAGCTCAAGGCCAACGGCCTGGCGGGCTCGCCCGCCGAGGTCGTCGACAAGATCGGCCGCTACGCCGAGATCGGCTCCCGCCGCGTCTACCTCCAGATCCTCGACCTCTCCGACCTCGACCACCTGGAACTGATCTCCTCCCAGGTCCAGTCCCAGCTGGCATAGCCTCTCCGGCCGTGCGGGCAGACCACCCGCACGACTCACACCCGCAGGCCTGCACGTACTCATGGCAGGCCTGCGGACGGAGTCTCGCCGTCCTCGCTCGTGATCTCGGGTTGCTGGGGTTGCTGTACGGCAACGACTACCAGTCCCGCCAATCGTCCGTGATCTCGGTGCGGCTGATGCCTCGCCTCGCTGCCAGAGCAGGGACGTCGATGCCGTGCTCCGTCAAGGTCTGATCGATGTAGAGGCACAGCTCTTCACGCTCTTCCGTCTCGTAGCCCGCGCCGTCGTGATCCTCGTTGATCTGGTTCAGCAACAGAACGATGCGCTTGATAGCTGCGAAGACCTGCTCGTCGCCCTGGCTCCGAAGCGCCTCCACATCCGACTCGAACGAGCAGAGTGCCTCATCCGTCGCCGCCAGCAGTGACTGAGGGAAGAGCTCCGACAGAAAGACATCACTCAGGGCCCGTGTCCCGACCGCGACCTCCGTTGCCTCTTCGTCCACGCGCGCACGCCAGCGTGCTGATGGTCTGACCGCCATGTCCAGGACCGTAAGCCCAGGCTCTGACAGCCGTGGGGCCCGTGCGTCTGGTGGTCTTCGTTGGTCGTCATGGGCCACTGTCGAGCAGCCTCGGACGGCCCAGAGACGGCCCGGATCCGTGGCGCTGTGGCAGGCTACGAACCTCAACTGTTGGGGGTGCGATGAACGAAGAAGAGACGGCGCGTGCGGTGGCTCGGGGACTGCACCAGTACGAGAAGGAGCGAAGGGCCGCAGAAGCTCGATGGGAGCGGCAGTTCAACAGGAAGCTCATGGGCGGCATCCTTCTCGGCTTCGTGATCTTCTCCCTCGCTACTCTGTGGAGCTTCGGCAAACTCGGCTGAGCGTTGGGCTGACACCTGATCAGTGGGCTGGTGCGGCGCCTTCTGTACCTCTGCCGACGATAGTCAGCCACTCAGAGTGCGGACCCGTGAGGACGTCAGCCGACTTGTCAGTGCAGGCAAACAACACCTTTGAGACGCGCGGAGGCTGATCGCAGCTTCCCAAGCTGATGAGCCAGACAAGGCAGACGTCCGGGTGACCCAGCTGCGAAACAGCGATCAGATCCATAACCTGCGCATACGATGTGATGCAGACACGCAACCTGGAGGGGGTCTTAGTGCCAGCGGACGAGAAGCAGCAGGAAGAGTCCGAATTCGAGGCCGAGGTCTTGCGCATATCCCGCGCGCTCTTCGCCCCGGAGAACGAGTTTCAGGGTTCCACCTACATCGGCACTGCCGAACGTGACGGCGTCTTCATAGGGCCGGACTCGGTCACCATCATCGAGTGCACAGTCTCCCGTCGCAAGGACAAGGCGGAGAAGGATGGAAAAAAGCTCCAAGAGGCGTGTCTGGCTATGGCCCGCCAGCACCCGTTCAAGTCCATCAAGGGCTTCTTTGTCACGCGCGACGAACCCACCGCCGACCAACGCACGGTTATCAAGGGTTTTGGCCCGCCCCTCCTCGCGTGCAGCTTCGCCCAGCTTCGAGGCCAGCTCGTCGACTCTTTGCGGTACCTGGAGCTGCGTGCTGCCTACCCCTTCGGCAGCGCGCGCGAGCCGAGCAGCGGCGACTATAGCGACCTCAAGCCTTACGTAGCGGTCGACCCTGTGGAAAACGGAACCAGCGAACCGTTCTCAATCAATCGCGTTGCCCAGCAACTTACGGACGGCAGGTCCGTTCTCCTGTATGGCGACTACGGCGCTGGCAAGAGCGTGTTCCTTCGCGAGCTGTACCAGCGCTTGGCCAAGGACCACCGCAGGAACCCGGTTCGGCCCTTTCCCATCCTCCTCAACCTGCGCGATCACCAAGGCCAAGTCCTGCCCGTCGAGGCCTTGGAGCGCCATGCCCGTGCCATCGGATTTCCCGCACCCTCCCAGTTGGTCCGCGCATGGCGCTCGGGCGATGTGACGCTCATCCTGGACGGCTTCGACGAGATCGCAACGCCCGGATGGATCGGCAAAACATCGGCGATGCGCGACATCCGCCGTCGATCTGTAGAGCTTGTGCGCCGGTTTTGCGACGAGTCACGCGCCACGACCTCCGTCGTCCTCGCGGGGCGAGCCCATTTCTTCGACAGCGAGCGCGAGATGCGCAGCGCGCTCGGCGCCCGTAAAAACTCCCTGTTCTTGATGGCGGGCGAACCGACGGAGGAGCAGGCGAAGGAGATCCTCAGCGCCTACGGATGGCACGACGCGCTCCCGGACTGGCTGCCCTCGCGTCCCCTCCTTCTAAGCTACCTGGGTTCATCGAGCGTGCTCCACGGATCGATCGAGGGAACGTTCGGCCGCTCGGCGGGTGAAGGCTGGCACATGATGCTGGACCGCATCGCCGAGCGGGAAGCCAGCATGGAAGTGGGGGTTGATGGATTCACCGTCCGGAAGGTACTGGAGCGGCTCGCTACGCAGGCGCGACGCTCCACTGACGGCCTGGGGCCCATCTCACAAGACGAGCTAACGTCCGTCTTCCAGTCGGTGTGCGGCTACGCCCCAGACGAGGGCTCGTACCAACTCTTGCAGCGGCTTCCCGGCCTCGGAGCCATGGACAGCGTCGACGGCTCACGGCGCTTCGTCGACATCTCTCTCGCCGACGCAGCCCGAGCCGGCGATGTCGCGGCATGCATTCTCAATCCGAATACGGCAAGTCCGTTGTTGGAGCTGACGGGCAGCATCACCTGCCTGGATGAGGTCGGCCTTGACGTTGCCGCAGTGCGGCTTGAGAGGGAAGGCATCGCGAGTTCGGGGGGGTCTTACTCGTCCGCTACCGCCTTCCAACGCCAGGGAGTCTCGGATGCCGTTATCGCGGACATCATTCGGGTTGCCGCGCGCCTCTGGCCCGAGGACGAGCCTCGCACATCGATCTCCCTGCACGAGATCGAGCTTCACAGCTTCTCGCTGACCGCCGATGTCAAGAGCTACGATTGGCTAAGCTTCCATGATTGCGTGATCCAGGAACTGGACCTCACCGACCATAGCGGATACGCGCTCCCACACTTTCAGGACTGCCTCATCGGGCATATGACAGGAGTAGCGGGGTGGTCGGCGCTCCAGCCAGATCGCTTCGCCGACTGCGAAGTTGCCCAGTTCGACGCTCAGATGTCGACGGCCAAGGGCATCCTCGCCCTGAAGACGACACCGATGAACAAGGTCCTCCTCACCATATTGAAGAAGATCTACGCCCAACGCGGCACGGGGCGAAAGGAATCCGCACTCTTCCGGGGCCTAGACACTAAGCACCGGGAGCTTGTCCCGGAGGCTGTGCAAAAGCTTACTGGTGCTGGGCTTATTGCTTCCGCCCGCTCCAGCGGCACTCGGATTTACCTCCCAGTTCGGGGCATGGCGAGCCGGGTCCGGCGGATCCTCCAGGCTCCTCAGTCGAGCACTGACAGCATCCTCGAATAAGCGGTAGGAAGAGCCTCCTCTACCGATGGGCTGTAACACCCAGGTGTTACGCCCTACCCCAAAACGCCAACCGGTCAGCTGGAACGTGGTCACGCCTCCGAGCAGGTGCGTTGCATGTCCGACGAAGCCCCACCATGTCCCAAGTGCAGCCATCCCATGAATTCCGGCGGCTTCATGCTCTCCAGGCGGGAGGACGGCGGCCGGCGAACCTGCCGGTCGCTGTGGAAGCGTTCCAGTCGTCATGTCTAAGGGCTTGCCGATCATTAACGTGTCGTCTTGATCTTGCAGTTGGGGCTGCTGCTTTGGGCGGTGACCCGGGCGTGAAGGGCCGTGAGAGCGGCGGGCGGGGTGGTGGCCGGCGGGATGACGATGCCCTGCGCCTCGAGCAGTCGCCTGACCTTCAGCAGGGTGCGGTGCATGGCGGTGCGGCTGCTGTCGAAGAGCACGGCGAGGGGTTCCGCGGCCAGGTTGACGTGCAGGTGGAGCACGGTGGCCAGGACCTGGTCGGGGAAGGCGAGCCGGGGCGGGCGGCCGCGCCGGGTATCTCCCGTCGGGGCCAGGGTCTGGATGAGACGGTCCAGTTGACGGCCGGACATCCCGGTCAGTGCGGGGTCGGACAGCAGCGCACGCTCCCACTGCGTTGCCGGTGTGGGGGAGGTGTCAGGTTCCGCAGCGGCCGGGACGGGGTGGGGGTGCAGAACATAGTTCCAGTCGCCGTGGAAGGCGTGACGGGTCAGCGGCAGGGCCGCCATCTCCGCGTCGTCGACCCTGACTCCGGTGGGGTAGGTGTGGGTGTCCAGCGCGGCTTTCACGCGCAGTCCGGTGCAAGTGGTGGTCGCGGCGAGGGACTCGAGGATGACTTCGTGGCTGGTCAGTGGGCGGCCGCGCCAGTTCGTCGTGATGTGGGAGAAGAGCCGGTGCTCGATCTTGTTCCACTTCGATGTGCCCGGCGGTAGATGGCAGACCGTGATGGTCAGGCCGGTTTCGGCGGCCAGTCGGGCGAGGTGGAGTTTCCAGGCCCGGGTGCGGTAGCCGTTGGAGCCGCCCGCATCGGCAGTGATCAACAACCGGGAAGCCTGCGGGTAGGTGTCGTGGCCCTGGGCGTGCCACCAGCGGCGGATCGACTCCACCGCGAACGCGGCGGTATCGTGGTCGGTGCCGACGTTGACCCAGCCGGTGTTGGCCGCCCAGGTCGTAGATTCCGTAGGGGATGGCCTTGCCCAGCTGCGGGTCGGCGAAGTCATGGACGCGCACCGGCACCGGACCGCCCGTCGGCCGCCAGGAAGGGCCGGGGTTTTTGAAGTCGCCGACCAGTTCCTTCTTCTTGGTGTTCACGCTGATCACCGGCTGGCCGGCATCCCGGTGGTCGCGTGCTCGCTCGTTGAGATAACGGAACTGGGCATCCCGGTCCGCATGCTGACTGCCCTCGAGCGTCTTGGCGTTGGCCTGCAGACGGAAACCCTCATCGCGCAGCAGACCGGCGACGGTGTCGGCACCGACCCGGTGCCCCCGGCGGGTCAGCTCGGCCGCCAGCGTGCGGGTCGACCTGGTCGTCCACCGCAACGGCGACATCGGATCCCCGCGCTCGTCCGGCTCGACCAGCGCCAGCAGCGCGGTCCGCAGTCCGGGGTCGAGGTCCGCGACGCGTTTGCGTCCGCCGCCCGGCCGCCGCACCCGCCCGAGCAGGGACTCGCCCGCTTCCAGGTCGGACACACCCTTGCGGATTGTCGTCTCGCTCACCTGGGCCGCCCGGGCCACGGCCCGGACACCGCCATGCCCCAGCCCCCGGGCCTCCGCGGCCA
Source organism: Streptomyces sp. TE5632 (assembly GCF_054061295.1). NCBI lineage: Bacteria > Bacillati > Actinomycetota > Actinomycetes > Kitasatosporales > Streptomycetaceae > Streptomyces > Streptomyces sp. TE5632. The sequence goes on from NZ_JBSSEA010000003.1 coordinate 4,553,422, forward strand.
TCAGCAGCCGCTGCCGCTCGTCCAGATGCGGGAACAGCACCGCGAGCTTCACAGCAAGCTGGTCACGAGTCTCGTCCGGGATGCGCATACGACATCAACGAGCCCCAGCCCCGAAAGCAACACCTTGATGATCGGCAAGCCCTTAGACAGCCTCCCCAGGAGGTTCCGATGCTACGCGACATCACTGTCACTCAGCATCATCTAGCCAAGCATTCACGGCATCTGAGAGGGCGTTTAGCGTGGACGGATTGCCGCTTATGACCTAGTAGGTTCCTCGCCAGGTTGGTGTCGTCTCATCCGTCATGCGCTTGGCGAGGTTGTCGATCGAGGCGATGTGGATCATGGCTTCGGAGCTGGCGGCGAGGGTCTCGTAGTCGCGGGCGAGGCGCCGGTGCATCATGATCCAACCGATACTCCGCTCCACCACCCAGCGCCTTTTGACGACATGGAAGCCGCGGACTCCGGGATTTCTGTTGACGACTTCGACATCGATTCCGAGCCGCGCTCCGTGCTCGACCACGGCGTTCTTGAAGCCGGCGTCGACCCAGCTTTTCGTGATGGTCGGGTACGTTTCCTTGGCCTGGTCGAGGAGGCGTGTTCCCACGACGTTTTCGGAGAGGCTCGCGGTGGTGACGATCGCGACGAGGAGGAGCCCGAGCGTGTCGGTGAGGATGCCGCGCTTCCTCCCGACGATCCTCTTGGCGGCGTCCGTTCCCTGGCTGGTCAGGGGCGCGTTGGTGGAGGTCTCCACGCTCTGGGTGTCGATCACGGAGGCGGTCGGTTCGGGCTTGCGCCCCTCCTTCACCCGGGCCAGGCCGGTGAGGTCATAGTTGAGCTGGGCGAAGATTCCCTCATCACGCCACGCGGCGTAGTAGGCATGGACGGTGCCGTGGTTCGGGAAGTCGTGCGGGAGGTATTTCCAGAAGATTCCCGTGCGGTTGACGTAGCGGAGCGCGTTGAACACCTCGCGCAGGTCGACCTTGGCCGGCTGTCCGGTCGGTCTGCGGTCGAGCCGGGCCTTTCTCCAGGCCGTCAGCGTCGGCTCGATCAGGGCCCACCGGGCGTCGGACAGGTCGCTGGGGTACGGCTTCCGCTCGCTCACCGTCCAACGCGAGCACGAGCATGCCGGAGGATTCGGTTCCGCCGGCTGCCGGGCGGTTCTGCATCATTTTCAAACCAGACGGACTTCCGAAGGCGAAAGCGGATGAGGCGGGCACTCGACCTTGTGGCCGGAGGGAGGGCATTCATCATCTAACAGATGAAAATCCTCAAAGGGGTGTGGAGATAGAAGCCGCATTCGGGAATAAGCCTACGTAAACGCCCTCTCAGGGGGCGTTCTGTGAGCTTTCGTCGGGTCCTAGGTTGAGGCGGGCTGTGGTGCGGGTTGAGTAGACCGCGGCAGGGTGAAGAGTCCGTGCTCGGGTTCGGTGAGGACGCCGCGGCTGACCTGGCGTTTCAGCTTGGCCCGGATACCTTCGAGAGGCAGCAGCTTCTTGCCGGTCGGGCCGATCTGGATGTGGGTGTCCGTCTGAAGGTCCTAAGTCCGGTGTAGGGGCGTGTCTAGATCCCTGGACCGATGGTGGCGCATCATCGCGTGACTAGAGTCAGATCACATGAAAATCGACAGCACGCTCGACGAGGCCTACGAACGGCTGCATCGGACCGGACCGGAATTCGAAGGCTGGCTGACCAATCACGGTCCCATGGCGGTGGAATCCATGGTCAGACGCGGACACGCGCGACAGGTCCACCGCTGGTTGGACCTCTACATGAGTCGGCTGGACGATCGGCCCCGCGGCGCCTCGCCCATCACCGCCGCCGAATGGCGCACGGCACTTGGGGGGGGCTTCCCCTGAAGCGTGGACACCGTTTGCTATGCGGCAGCGGCCAGCGTAACTGATCGCTGTTCAAAGGCGATCGGGCTGATGTAGCCGAGCCCTGAGTGCCTGCGTCTGGTGTTGTAGCGGGTGACCCACCGGAACACCGCGAGACGGGCCTCCCGTGCCCCTGACCAGCGTTTCTTTCCCTGCAAGGTCTCCCTTTTCAAGGTTGCGTTGAAGCTCTCTGCGGCGGCGTTGTCGGCGCTGGTGCCGACCGCGCCGCGCGAGCGGGTCACGCCGAGCCGACGGCACACCTTCGCGAACTCCTTCGACGCGTACTGACCAGGTTCAACCAGTGGATGCAACACCGGCTTATTTCATCGATAGTAGACGGTCGTTGAGGGCTTCGGCGGGTGTCTTCCAACCGAGGCTCTTGCGGGGGCGACTGTTGAGCGTGGCTGCGACCGCCTCGATATCCTCCGCCGCCCATCGAGAAAGGTCGGTTCCCTTCGGGAAGTACTGGCGCAGCAGGCCGTTCGTGTTCTCATTCGTGCCGCGCTGCCAGGGGCTGTGCGGATCGGCGAAGTAGACCGGGACGCCGGTCTCGATCGTGAACTGGGCGTGCGCCGAGAGCTCCTTGCCCCGGTCCCAGGTAAGCGACCGCCATAGTTGCTCGGGCAGGGTGCCGATCGTCGCCGCAAGCGCATCTTTCATCGTCACCGCGCCGTAACCGGCCAACGGCGGCCCGTTCTTGGTACGGGGAACGATGCCGTAGCCGTCCTGGCGGGGCAGGTGGACAAGCACCGTGTACCGGGTCGTGCGCTCGACCAGCGTGCCGATTGCCGATCGTTCAAGTCCGATCAGGAGGTCGCCCTCCCAGTGTCCCGGTACGGCGCGGTCGTCGGCTTCGGCCGGCCGTTCGCTGATCAACACCTCGGGCGTGACGTGGGCCCACGCCTTCCGCTTGGACCGGGCACGAGGCACCCGCAGGGCTCTGCCGGTGCGCAGGCAGGCAACGAGCTCACGCTTGAGCGCTCCACGGCCTTCGATGAACAGGGCCTGGTAGATCGCCTCATGGCTGATCCGCATGGACTCATCATCGGGGAAGTCGACCTTCAGCCGGTTCGCGATCTGCTCCGGACTCCACGCCATGACCCATTTGCGGTCGCCGCGGTGCGGCTTGTTCTTCCCCTTCCACCGCGGGCCCTTCGGCCCCAGTTCTGTCCCGTCCGGCCGGCTGACCTGGCCGGACAGCCTTTCCTGCACGTAGTCCCGCAGCCGGTCGTTCGCGGCCAGCTTCGCTGTCTTCGGGCGCCGGGCCACGAGGTCGGCCTTCCACTGCGCGACCGAAGCCCGGTAGTCCAGCCGGCCGCCACGGGTCGCGGCGTTGCGCCGCAGCTCCCGGGATACCGTCGATGGATCGCGGCCGAGACGTCGCGCGGCCTCCCGGACTCCGATGCCCTGCGCTTTGAGGATCGCGATCTCTTCACGCTCGTGAAAGGACAGGTACCGGCCGGACTGCGGAGCAAGATCCATTGGTGGCATGCCGCCACCGTGACGGAACCACCTGCAACCCGCCGCCTGGGATACGCCAACCGCAGCTGCCGCCTCCTCGGCGAGCAACCCCTTCGCGATCTCCCGCCAGAACTGACGTGCCACTTCCCGCCGAAGCACCGGCGCACCCGGGGACTTCATCGGCGACCGTCCAGTCAACGCCGCCATCCACCCTGCTGGCCTGCCCATCAACACCTCCGAGGACGAGGTGTTGCAACGACCGATTGAATCCGCCCTGCGCCCCGTTGTCGCTGTGGAAGATCGCCCCGTGAAGGCTGCCGCCACGGGTGCGGGCGGCGGCTTCGAGGGCGTCGGTGACCAGCCCGGTGCGCATGTGGTCGGCGATCGACCAGCCCACGAGCCGTCTGGAATGCAGGTCCAACACCGTTGCGAGATAGAGGAATTGACCGTCCCCGATGGGGAGATACGTGATGTCACCGACGTATTTGGTGTTCGGCTCGCTCGCGGTGAAGTTGCGTTGCAGCAGGTCCGGCACCGGGGATGCTTCCGGCTCGGGCACCGTGGTGCGGACCTTCTTGCGCAGGTGCACGCCCTGGACGCCGATCCGGCGCATCACCCGCTCGACGCGCTTGTGGTTGACGTCTATCCCGGCGGCCTTCAGCTCGGCCGTGACGCGCGGGATCCCGTACGTGCCGTCGGACTCCTTGTGGATCTCCCGGATCCGCCTCGCCAGCCGGGCATCGGACCGCGCCCGCTCGATGCGGGCCGGGGCGCCCTTCAGCCACCGGTAGAACCCGGACCGGGAGACCTCCAGAACCCGGCACAGCCGCTTGACGCCGAACGCGCCGCGATGATCCTCGACGAACTGGAAACGGCTCACCAGTTGGTCTCGCCGGCGAAATACTTCGCGGCCCTCCGCAGGATCTCCCGCTCCGTCTCCAGCTCCCTGATCCGGGCCCTGAGCTGCTTGTTCTCTTCCTTCAGCACATCGTCGGAGGCTACCTCGGCAGCCTGTGCCGTCCGCGGCGAGCCGCCGGCCCCCGCCGCGCGGCCCTGCCGGGCCCGCGCGGCCCGTACCCAGTTCCGCAGCGTCTCCCGGCTGATCCCCAGATCCTTGCCGACGCCCTCGAACGTGTTCTTCGGGTCCGACAGGTACAGCGCGACAGCGTCCGCCTTGAACTCCGCCGAGTACACCTTCATCACCATCTGTGACATCTCTTCCTCTGGACCCTCAAGGTCCAGTGTCCAAGGTGTCCACGCTCAGGGGGAAAGCCCCGGGGACCCTCACCGTCTCGGTGACTGGCTTGCGTTCTTCGAACGCGAGGTGACCGAACAGCCCTGGCGCGCGGTACTGGAGACGTGGTGGCCACGGCTTCTGCCCGGCATCGCGGCCGGCGCCACCCACGGGGTGATCCGTACTGGCCACGCCGTCCACGCCCTGCTGGACCACGAGGACGGACCGCGCTTGGTCGAGCTCGGCCAAGCGCTTGGCTACTGGGCGGCGCGCTGGCAGCGGGTGCCCTCCGCCACCCCTTCCGGAACCGCCGACCCGGCGTCCGCTCTCGCAGGCGTTCCGCGCGTTCCCGACCAGACCGCGGGCATCAACCACCGGCTCGACCAGCTCACCGACCTGACCGACTGGCCAATCGCGCTGGCCGCGCTGAGACCTGCCGCGGACGCCGGGCAGGCCCGGGACCTGCTGGCCGATCTGACGACGGCTGCCGCCGTGCACTACCTCCCGAACGCGCACGGCTCGCCCGTCATGCTGGTTCACGCCGCAACCGCACCCATGGCCGTCCTGCGTACCTTGCCCGCACTCCCCAGCACCCAGTGGGCCATGAGCCTGCACGCGGCCTGGGCGGCCAGCGCGGCCGTGACCGCGGCCTACACCCCCGCCGCACCCACACCTCGGCACGCCCTCCCCACCGCCCACCAGTCAGCGGAAGAGACCTTCGCCCTTGCCGTCCGCCACCAGGACGAACACGTCATCAAGCTCGCCGACACCTGCCTGGACGTTCACCAACGCACAGGCCGCCCCGATGCCCTCACCGCAGTGATTCGCGCGATCGAGCTGATCGACGAGCCCTGACGCCGCGGCTTTTGGCTTTGGTCCCAGGCAGGTTTTTCCGAGCCTCTGCTGGTCGCGGGTCTTGGTCGGCTATTACTGCCGGGCGAAGTTGCCGGTGTCGATCTCGGTGAGGATGCCGAGTTTGACGAGGCGTTTCAGTTTGGCGCGGGTGCCTTCGATGTTCTTGGGCAGCAGTTCGTGGTCGAGGGCTTCGCAGACGTCGCGGGCTCTGCCCTAACTGGCCTATCTTGGCCAGAGGATGGCCACGGGGCTGGGTGAGTGCCGCGCAAGCGTCATGGCTGGCGTCCCCACTCCGTAGGGCGCTGCGATCCGGCCTATCCGCGTACCTGAAACCGGATCATGTTCAAGCGCACATTGATCAGACACACAATCAACGTGCAATAGTGCAGATCGCATTAGGGAAATCCCGTTCGATCGGCATGACCGAACGGGATCTCTTGGTTCCCATGCGCACCGACAGTTCTGTGCCGTGTACGAGCTGGGCAGGGATTGCTCAGGCGATATGTGGTTCAGCCGCCCACGCGGCGCTCCGCGGCGTGAGCGTTGTCGTCCTTCGCCTGGGCGCGCGTACCGGGGGTGACGCAGACGAGGTCACTGGGTTGAGCCTCACGCCACACGAACCCCGGCTTGCACGTGGGGTCGTCCTCGCTGATCCGTCGCTCTGCGGCGTGAGCGTTGTCGTCCTTGACCTGGGCGCGCGTACCAGGGGTGACGCAGACCAGGTCGTTGGAGGTGACCTCACGCCACACGAACCCTGACTTGCACTTGAGCGACAATGCGGGCAGCTCCGGAGCCGCCCCCGCCGCAGTCGACAGCCCCATGCCCCCTGCCACTGCGACCAGAACAGCCGACACGACGGTGATCCTGCGAGAACGCTCGAGGATGCTTGCCATGTTTTCACACTCCTTCGTGGGATTGCGGGCCTTGTCTGTCTCGAAGGGTGTACTGACTTGAGAAGACCGTGACGGGGCCAGCCTCATCGAGGTGCGACATGCAAGCAGGGCCCGGCTCCGGAACTGGAGTGCCTCTGCTGTCAGATGAAGGTTGTGCGGCCTGGCCGATCACTCCGCGTGTGCCATGGCTTGTAGCGCGCAGACGGTTCAGGGGGAATTCCTGTCCTTTCCTCACCGGGTCCTGTATCAGGTTGGCACTTCACTCTTTGGGGCGCATCTTGAGTGATCTGCGAGCGCAGTGCATAGGTTGGCCGCAGGACCTTGAGTCGGCTACCCCGACGCGAACCTGGCCGAAGCCAACGGGGGAACCTCAGGCGCCCGCCTGGGGCAGGTTCGAGCCTCATCCTTATCAGGCCGATCACGGGGAGTCGGCAACGTCGGCCAACCGGCCGGCCTCCTTGGCTGATCGTCCGTTGTCATTCGGCGATGGTCGGCGCTGTCCGCACCGGTTGGTGTCAGCCGTTGATGTCAGCCGACCGACTCGGTCCAGCTCAGTCCCTGCGGGCATCCGGGAGAAGATCTTCTCCCGGATTTCTCCCAGCCCCGATAGGAGTCGGCCCCACGTTCACTGCCGCCTACGACGCGCCTGGCCGTCCTAGCTGTCCTGGCCGGGGGCGGAGGGCACGGAAGGCGGGGGAAGCGGGGACGGCGTGGCAGCAGACAGTGCGCCGAGCACGTAAGGCAGGTCCTCGCTGCCCGCGCCGATCAGTACTCGTGCGCCGGGCACCGGTCCGCCCAGGGCCTCGCACTCGGCGACGAGCGCGAGTTGCGCCTCCTCCGCCCCGTCCGTACGCCGGTAGCGGCCGAACCGCAGCCGCAGCGGGTCGTCCCGGTGCGGTGGCCGCACCCGGACCAGGCGCAGAGCCCCGGGAAAAGGCCGCGTCCCGAAGCTGCCGGTACCCGTGGCCGGTCCGGGTACGGCGGCAAGTCCCTGCGGGCCGGTCCGCAGCCACCCCATCGACAGCATCTGCCACGGGCCCGGTCCCCACACGGTGCCCAGGAAGCGGCGTTCGGCCACCGGCGCGACGGGCTCCATCCGCTCCAGTGCCGGCAGCCTGCGCCGCACCAACCGGTAAGCCCAGCAGGCCATGCCCACCGCGCTCATCGCACCCACGACACCCGCGGTCCACACCATCCTCCAGGGCGAATGCACCGCGAACATCGCGCCGAGAGCCCCACCCAGCCCTGCCAGGGTGAAGGTCACCCCTGGCACCGTCGTCTGCCACGGCCAGTTCAACCGGGACGCGCCCCCACGCACGATCCGCCACAGCCCCGACCACAGGAACGCCGCGCTCAGCCCGGCGAGGACCGCCCCGAAGGCGGCGGAGGGTACGAACTCCCGGCCCGGGTAGTGCGCTGTGTGCAGCGTCCGCTGTTCACTGCCCGCCGACACCTCCAGCAGCCGCACCGAATCGCGCCACCAGTACAGAGTTGCCTTTCCGTGCCTGCCGGCGGCTTCGACAAGGTCCTGGTCCGCGTAGTCGACGTCCAGCTTGAGGGTCAGCGTGCGCCCGCCGGACCGGCCGAACTCGAACTGGTAGCGGGCCCCGCTCTTCTTGTTCAGCTTCAGCAGTACCTCGTCCACTGACACATGCTCCGCCCGCAGGCAGAACGGCTCCTGGTACCGGTCCCCGCACACCTTCAGACTGCCCGTGTCCCGCCCCTGAGCGTCGTGTATCTCCAGGCGTGGGAAGTCGAGGTCGACAGAGCGATCACGCTCCGCGCTCCGCGCCAGCTGCCACGCCGCCCCCAGCAGCACGACGGCCAGCACCACCCGCACCGTCCCCCACACCACGTCATGCACCCGCCCTCGCACAGGCCACACCTCCCTGCCCCCCGGACGCCCCTCGTGCCGGTGCGGCAGATCGGAAGTCTGCCATCAGCCGGTGACGGCGCCCCCTCCATCCCGGTGCCGGCCGATCCCCCGCCGGAGGCATTGCCTTGACCGCGGGCCGCTCTGTGCGGTGCTCGGCCCATGGCTTACGGCCCTGTCCACGTGTGGGCGCGCGTCGGTGCAGCGCGGGCGGAGCGGGTCGAAGGCAGGAGCGGCGCCCGCAGCGGAGCCGGTAAGCGCGCCCGGCGGAGCGGAGCGCAGCCGGGGCTTGAAACCCGTGGAAACCCGTAGAGAAGGTTGTAACTCAGTGGGATCCGGATGTCTTGTCCGGTCCTGGGAGACGTTTGATGCTTCGGTGGTCGGGCGCCCTGTCGAGCCGCGAGTGCCGGGATCGCGGCGATCTTCTCTGCGGTGAGGGCCGACCAGTCGACTCCTGAGGGGCGGTGGGGGTTCGGGCAGGCGATGGTCTCGTCGGGGGTCACGATCAGGTCGACACCGACGTCGTGCTCGGTGGTGGGGATCGGGGTGTCGGTCACCTGGAGGGCGTGGACGGTGGTGACGACGAGGGTCTCCGGCGTCACCAGGCCGGCCTCGGTGAGCAGGGCGAACTCGATGTCGGAGTAGCCGGCGCCCTTGCCGATGCGGGCGCCGTCGCGGTGGACGGCGACGCTGCCGAGGATGATCAGGTCCAGCGGTCGGAGGGCGTCGACCTCGACGGTGGGGGCGATGGCGGCGGCGGTGCGGCCGGCTGCGGCCTCGGTGGGCGGGACGGTGAGGCCGGCCGGGCCGAGGAGGTAGAAGGGCTTGTGGGTGGCCAACTTCGGCACCGCCGTGTAGACGGTTTTGCCCTCCTCCAGGGCTCGTGCACGGACCGGGAGTTGGGCCTTGTCCGGTACGGCTTTGACGACGCTCGCACGCTGCCAGGCCGGGACTGTCGCGAATCGGACCGCGGCTTGTCCGGCGCCCTTGAAGTGGGGGATGCGGCCGTGGACGGAGGGGTCGTGGACGGCGTCCGCGGCGGTCAGGGTGTCCCAGACCTGCGTGCGTACCGCCTGCTTGGCGCGGTCCAGGGAGTTGGCTGCCACCGGTGTCTCCTTCTCTCTTCTGCGCTGCCGTCATCAGGCCGAGCAGTCTGTCGTGGACCTCTGCGACGAGGGGGGGCCTGTCGCCAGGGGCGCAGTTCGCGGGCGGCTCCGAAGACGATGTCCATGCCGCCGCCTCCGCGTCATAGACCGGGTCGGGCTGCACGCAACCTCCTACCCGCGCACCCCCTACATCAAGGGCCCGCACTCCCGGATGTACGAGTCGTTCTACGGCCTGATCGACCCGCCTCGTGACTACAGCGTCTACGACATGTCCTGGGCGTCCACCGCGGGTTCGATCGTCTCGACCACCGACGACCTGAACCGCTTCTACCGCGCCCTGCTGACGGGCAAGTTGATCGGACCGGCCGCCCTGGAAGAGATGCTGAGCACGGTCCCCGTCGCCGCCGGCGGCACCATCGACTACGGCCTCGGCATCTACGTGCTCGACCTGCCCGGCTGCGGCCGCTTCTGGGGCCACGACGGAGCGGTCTTCGGTGCCGGCACGATCGCGTTGTCCAGCCGCGACGGCAAGCGCCAACTCGCCATGGGCTGGAACCTCATGAAGTATCAGCGCCTCAACGAGGACGGCACAGCGCTGGAGCCGAGCGCGATCGACGGCGCCATCAACAAACACATCTTCCAGGCGCTCTGCGGGGCCCCGGGGTCCCGTGAGGCGGCGACAGGCACCCGGCAACTGCTTCCCGAGGGGCTGCCCGGAGTGGACCTCTCTCCCGGTCAGTGGGTTCCCCGCAGCTGAGACCAGGCCCGCCTGGTGCGGACGTACGGGCGAAGCCCTTCCCTGGCGCCCCTCGCTGCGGTGTGCCAGCCGCTCACTGGTCCAGATGACAAAGAACCCCCAGGTCAAAGACCTGGGGGTTCTTTGTCATGAAGCGGGTGACGAGAATCGAACTCTCGCTCTCAGTTCGGGAAGCGGTGAACCACTCGGGGCACCGATCTCTTCAGCTCAGTCCATGTTAACGCTTGCATTAACATAGGGCTCGTGGCTCAATGGGAAGTGGTTCTTGTCGCGGAGTTCGCGGCATGGTTCGAAGCGCTGGCCGAGGAGGACTGGGACAGTGCCGAGCAGGTGGAAGATGCCATCGACATACTGGCGGCCACAGGCCCGACGCTGGGTCGTCCGCTGGTCGACCGGATCAAGGGTGCCGACAGTCATCACTTGAAGGAGCTGACACCGGGTTCGTCCGGGAGCGGCGAGATCCGGATCCTCTTTGCCCTTCGACCCGGTGCGTAGGGCGGTGCTGCTGGTGGCCGGTGACAAGGCTGGAAACTGGCAAGGTTGGTACAACACCAACATCCCGATCGCAGAGGAGCGCTACCGAGCGCATGTGATCGATCTTGAGACCAGGGAGTACGAATGAGCACGGTCAGCTGGGAGGAGACCAGACGCAAGGCGCGCGAGCGGCGCGAGGCTGCCGGGCTGCCGGTGCGTTCTGCTCCGGAGAAGCAGGCAGCCATGGACAGGCTGATCGCTGAGGTGCGTGCCCACAAGCTTGCAGAGCTCCGGCGCGAACAGGCGCTGACCCAGCGCCAGGTCGCCGCATCCATGGGGGTCTCTGCTCCTCGCGTCTCCGCGATCGAGCACGGCGAGTTGGATCGGGCCGAGGTGGCCACTCTCAGGGCCTATGTGGAAGCACTCGGAGGCCGGTTGCGCGTGGTTGCGGACTTCGGAGACGCGGAGTACACCGTAGCCTGAACAGGCTGCCACTCTTGCCGCTCGGCACGGGCGCCTCTTCGGCGAGCTCCAGAACCAGTGGAAGCACCTGCGTGGGTAGGAAAGCCATCAGCAGTGAAGAAGGTCCAGGTTGCTGACCTGGGCCTTTTTCATGGAGTGGGTGACGGGAATCAAACTTATGTTCTCAGTTCGAGGGCGGTTCACCGTTGACTTGTACGGTGGCAGTGGTGCGTGCTGGGACGAGGATCGGCGCTTCGTTTGTTCTGACCGGCCCGGTGCCCTCTGTGGCCGGCTGTCTGCCGGCCTGGTGGGGGGCGCTGTTGTTCGCGCGGTAATTGAGTGTCGGTGTGGGCCCGACGCCGCCCATACTCGGTCACGTGTTCCTGACGATCAGTACCACCGGCGCCCCCGAGCGCCCCGCGACCGACCTGGGCTTTCTGCTGCACAAGCATCCCGGGAAGGCGCAGGCGTTCTCCACCTCCTACGGCACCGCGCACGTCCTCTACCCCGAGGCGGACGCCGAGCGCTGCACGGCGGCGCTGCTGCTGGAGGTGGACGCGGTGGCGCTGGTCCGGCGGGGCAGGGGCAAGGGGCGGGGCGGCGCGCCCGACGCCGCGCTCGCGCAGTACGTCAACGACCGCCCGTACGCGGCGTCCTCGCTGCTCGCCGTCGCGCTGAGCGCGGTCTTCTCCAGCGCGATGCGCGGTGTGTGCAAGGCCCGCCCGGAGCTGCCGGGGCAGCCGCTGCCGCTGCGCATCGAGATACCCGCGCTGCCCGCGCGCGGCGGCCCCGCACTGGTCGGCCGGCTCTTCGAGCCGCTCGGCTGGACGGTCACGGCCGAGCCGGTGCCCCTGGACACCGAGTTCCCGCAGTGGGGCGACTCGCGGTACGTACGCCTGGTCCTGGAGGCGGACACCCTCACCCTCGCCGAGGCCCTGCGGCACCTCTACGTCCTGCTCCCCGTCCTCGACGACGCCAAGCACTACTGGGTGGCGTCCGACGAGGTGGACAAGCTGCTGCGCGCCGGTGAGGGCTGGCTGCCCGGCCACCCGGAGCAGAAGCTGATCACCAGCCGTTACCTCACCCGGCGCTGGTCGCTGACGAGGGAGGCGATGGAACGGCTCGAGCTGGTCCGGCTGGCCGAGGCGGACGACAGTGAGGTCGAGGAGATCGACAACGCCGTGGGGGAGGACAGTGAGAGCGAGGAGAAGCCGACCCCGCTCGCCGTGCAGCGCCGGGACGCGATCGTCGCCGCGCTGCGCGCGTCCGGGGCGGCCCGGGTGCTCGACCTCGGGTGCGGGCAGGGCCAGTTGGTGCAGGAGCTGCTGCGGAACCCGGCCTTCACCGAGATCGTGGGCCTCGACGTGTCGATGCGCGCGCTCACCATCGCCTCTCGGCGGCTCAAGCTGGACCGTATGGGAGAGCGGCAGGCGGCGCGGGTGAAGCTGCTGCAGGGCTCGCTGTCGTACACAGACAAGCGCCTCAAGGGGTACGACGCGGCCGTGCTCAGCGAGGTGATCGAGCACCTCGACCTGCCGAGGCTGCCCGCCCTGGAGTACGCCGTGTTCGGCGCGGCCCGCCCCCGTACGGTCCTCGTGACCACACCGAACGTCGAGTACAACGTGCGCTGGGAGAGCCTGCCCGCCGGGCACGTCCGGCACGGCGACCACCGCTTCGAGTGGACCCGTGAGGAGTTCCGCGGCTGGGCGGCCGGGGTCGCCGAACGGCACGGCTACGAGGTCGAGTTCGTACCCGTGGGGCCGGACGACCCGGAGGTCGGACCGCCCACCCAGATGGCCGTGTTCGTGACCGTGGACAAGAAGACCGTGGACAAGAAGACCGTGGACGAGAAGAAGGAGGCGGAGGCGGCGTGAGCAGCGAGAGCACCGTTGGAGCCGGCAGCGCCGGGGGCCGGGTCCTGCCCGTCACCGACCTTTCCCTCGTCGTTCTCGTCGGGGCCTCCGGGTCGGGCAAGTCCACCTTCGCCCGCCGGCACTTCAAGCCCACCGAGGTCCTCTCCTCCGACTTCTGCCGCGGCCTGGTCGCCGACGACGAGAACGACCAGAGCGCGTCCGGGGACGCCTTCGACGTCCTGCACTACATCGCGGGCAAGCGGCTCGCCGCGGGCCGCCGCACCGTCGTCGACGCCACCAGCGTCCAGCAGGACTCCAGGCGCCAACTGATCGATCTGGCCAGGCAGTACGACGTGCTGCCGATAGCCGTCGTGCTCGACGTGCCCGAGGAGGTGTGCGCCGAGCGCAACGCGGCCCGCGCCGACCGCGCCGACATGCCCCGCCGGGTCGTCCAGCGGCACATCCGCGAACTCCGCCGCTCCCTGAGGAGCCTGGAGCGCGAGGGCTTCCGCAAGGTGCACGTCCTGCGCGGTGTCGCCGAGGTCGAGAACGCCACCGTCGTCACCGAGAAGCGGTACAACGACCTCACCCACCTCACCGGCCCCTTCGACATCATCGGCGACGTCCACGGCTGCGCCACCGAACTGGAGTCGCTGCTCGACGCGTTGGGCTACACCGACGGCGTGCACCCCGAGGGCCGCACCGCGGTCTTCGTCGGTGACCTCGTCGACCGCGGCCCGGACAGTCCGGGCGTGCTGCGCCGGGTGATGTCCATGGTGAAGTCGGGCAACGCGCTGTGCGTGCCCGGCAACCACGAGAACAAGTTCGGCCGGTACCTGAAGGGCCGCAAGGTCCAGCACACCCACGGACTCGCCGAGACCGTCGAGCAGATGGACCGGGAGAGCGAGGAGTTCCGGGCCGAGGTGCGGGAGTTCGTCGACGGCCTGGTCAGTCACTACGTCCTCGACGGCGGCAGACTGGTCGTCTGCCACGCCGGGCTGCCGGAGAGGTACCACGGCCGTACCTCCGGCCGGGTCCGCAGCCACGCCCTGTACGGCGACACCACCGGCGAGACCGACGAGTTCGGCCTGCCCGTGCGCTACCCGTGGGCCGAGGACTACCGGGGCCGGGCCGCCGTCGTCTACGGCCACACCCCGGTCCCGGAGGCCACCTGGCTCAACAACACCATCTGTTTGGACACCGGCGCAGTCTTCGGCGGCAAGCTCACCGCGCTGCGCTGGCCGGAGCGGGAACTGGTCGACGTACCGGCCGAGCGGGTCTGGTACGAGCCGGTCCGCCCGCTGCGCACCGAGGCCCCCGGCGGCCACGACGGCCGCCCGCTGGACCTCGCCGACGTGCACGGCCGCCGGGCCGTGGAGACCCGGCACGCCGGCCGGGTGGCCGTGCGCGAGGAGAACGCCGCCGCCGCGCTGGAGGTCATGAGCCGTTTCGCGATCGACCCGCGCCTGCTGCCCTACCTCCCGCCGACCATGGCCCCCACGGCCACCTCCCACCTGGACGGCTACCTGGAGCACCCGGTCGAGGCCTTCGCCCAGTACCGGGAGGACGGGGTCGAGCGTGTCGTGTGCGAGGAGAAGCACATGGGTTCGCGGGCGGTCGCCCTGGTCTGCCGGGACGCGGACGCGGCCGCCAGGCACTTCGGCGTCGAGGACGGCCCGGCCGGATCGCTCTACACCCGTACCGGCCGCCCGTTCTTCGACGACGCCGCGGTCACCGAGGAGATCCTCGGCCGACTGCGCACGGCGATCACCGAGGCCGGACTCTGGGACACGCTCGAGACGGAATGGCTGCTGCTGGACGCCGAGTTGATGCCGTGGTCGCTGAAGGCGGCCGGGCTGCTGCGCTCGCAGTACGCCGCCGTGGGCGCCGCCTCCGGCGCGGTGTTCCCGGGCGCGCTGGTGGCCCTGGAGAAGGTCGCCGCCCGGGGCGTGGAGGTGAAGGAGCTCCTGGACCGCCAGCGTGAACGCGCCGACGACGCCGCCGCGTTCACCGACGCCTACCGGCGCTACTGCTGGCCCACCGACGGACTGGACGGCGTACGCCTCGCCCCGTTCCAGATCCTCGCCGTCCAGGGCCGCAGCCTCGCCGCCCTGCCGCACGACGAGCAGCTCGCCCTGCTCGACCGCATGGTCGAACACGACGCCACCGGCCTGCTGCGGACCACCCGCCGCCTGTACGTCGACCCCGCCGACCCGGAGTCGGTGCGGTCCGGCGTCGACTGGTGGCTGGAGATGACCGGGCGCGGCGGCGAGGGCATGGTCGTCAAGCCGGTCACCGCCCTGGTCCGCGATCCGAGGGGTCGCCTGGTGCAGCCCGGAATCAAGTGCCGGGGCCGCGAGTACCTGCGGATCATCTACGGCCCCGAGTACACGCGCCCGGAGAACCTGGCCCGGCTGCGCGGCCGGTCCCTGGGCCACAAGCGGTCGCTGGCCGTCCGCGAGTACGCGCTCGGCCTGGAGGCCCTGGACCGGCTCGCCGAGGGCGAGCCGCTGTGGCGGGTGCACGAGGCGGTCTTCGGCGTACTGGCACTGGAGTCGGAACCGGTGGACCCGAGGCTGTAGCGGCCCCCGTCGCGCTCCTCGCCGTCAGCCGTCCGGCTGCCGCCCTCGACCGGGGGCCCGCCACCCGGCGGTCCCCCGGTCCGCCCCGGTGGCTCCCGGTTCACTCCGGCCTGCTCCGGTCCGCTCGGGCCGCCGCGCACCGGCCGGGGGAGGCCGATTTCCGTCCCCTCCGCGGAGGGGTGAATCTCCGCCTGGGTGGTCAGGATGGAGGCATGACCTACCACGTCGACTCCGAGGCCGGACGGCTGCGCCGTGTCATCCTGCACCGGCCCGATCTCGAGCTCAAAAGGCTCACCCCCAGCAACAAGGACGCCCTGCTCTTCGACGACGTGCTCTGGGTGCGCCGGGCGCGCGCCGAGCACGACGGGTTCGCCGACGTCCTGCGCGACCGGGGAGTCACCGTCCACCTCTTCGGTGATCTGCTCGCCTCGACGCTGGACATCCCGGCGGCCCGCGAGCTCGTCCTGGGCCGTGTCTTCGACGAGAAGGAGTACGGCCCGCTGGCCACCGACCACCTCCGCGCGGCGTTCGAGACGCTGCCCGCGGCCGAGCTCACCGAGGCGCTGGTCGGCGGGATGACCAAGCGGGAGTTCCTGGACGTTCACCCCGAACCGACGTCCGTGCGCTTCCACGCCATGGAACTCGACGACTTCCTGCTCCGCCCGCTGCCCAATCACCTCTTCACCCGGGACACCTCCGCCTGGATCTACGACGGTGTCTCCATCAACGCCATGCGGTGGCCGGCCCGGCAGCGCGAGACCGTGCACTTCGAGGCGATCTACCGACACCACCCGCTGTTCCGCGAGGAGGACTTCCACGTCTGGTCCGAGGGACAGGCCGACTACCCGTCCACCATCGAGGGAGGGGACGTCCTGGTCATCGGCAACGGCGCGGTGCTGATCGGCATGAGCGAGCGGACCACCCCGCAGGCCGTGGAGATGCTCGCGCACAAGCTGTTCGCCGCCGGTTCCGCCGAGACCATCGTCGCCCTCGACATGCCGAAGAGGCGCGCCGTCATGCACCTGGACACGGTGATGACGATGATCGACGGCGACACCTTCACCCAGTACGCCGGCCTCGGCATGCTCCGTTCGTACACCATCGAACCCGGTTCCGAGGACAAGGAACTCAAGGTCACCGACCATCCGCCGGAGCACATGCACCGCGCCATCGCCGCCGCGCTCGGGCTCAGCGAGATCCGGGTGCTGACCGCGACCCAGGACGTCCACGCCGCCGAGCGCGAGCAGTGGGACGACGGCTGCAACGTCCTGGCCGTGGAACCGGGCGTCGTCGTCGCCTACGAGCGCAACGCCACCACCAACACGCATCTGCGCAAGCAGGGCATCGAGGTGATCGAGATCCCCGGCAGCGAGCTCGGCCGGGGGAGGGGCGGACCGCGCTGCATGAGCTGTCCGGTCGAGCGGGACGCGGTGTAGGGGTGCCGACGGGTGCTTGCATATAAATGCTGAGATTCGTATAGAGTTCCAGATGTCCCCTGCACCTGTACCTCTGGAGCGCCCCATGGCGACAGTCCCGACCGCCCTCGCCGGCCGCCACTTCCTCAAGGAGGTGGACTTCACCGCGCAGGAGTTCCTCGGCCTGCTCGACCTGGCCGCGGAGCTGAAGGCCGCCAAGAAGGCCGGGACCGAGATCCGGCACCTCCGGGGCAGGAACATCGCGCTGATCTTCGAGAAGCCCTCGACGCGCACCCGCTGCGCCTTCGAGGTGGCCGCCGCCGACCAGGGCGCCGCCACGACGTACATCGACCCGAGCGGCTCGCACATCGGGAAGAAGGAGTCCGCGAAGGACACCGCGCGGGTGCTCGGCCGGATGTTCGACGCGATCGAGTTCCGGGGCGACTCCCAGTCCACCGTGGAGACCCTCGCCGAGCACGCGGGCGTGCCCGTCTACAACGGCCTGACCGACGACTGGCACCCCACCCAGATGCTCGCCGACGTGCTCACCATGACCGAGCACGGCGGCGGAAAGCCGGTCACGGAGATCTCCTTCGCCTACCTCGGCGACGCCCGCTTCAACATGGGCAACTCCTACCTCGTCACCGCGGCCCTGCTGGGCATGGACGTGCGGATCGTCGCCCCGAAGACGTACTGGCCCGCCCAGGAGGTCGTCGACCGGGCGCGGGTGCTCGCGGAGTCCAGCGGGGCCCGGATCACGCTCACCGAGGAGATCGCCGAGGGGGTCGCGGGCGTCGACTTCGTCGCCACCGACGTCTGGGTCTCCATGGGGGAGCCCCAGGAGGTCTGGGGCGAGCGGATCGCCGCCCTCGCGCCGTACGCGGTGACCATGGACGTCCTGCGCGCCACCGGCAACCCCGACGTCCGCTTCCTGCACTGCCTGCCGGCCTTCCACGACCTGGGCACCCTGGTCGGGCGCGAGGTGTACGAGAAGCACGGTCTGGAGTCGCTGGAGGTGACCGACGAGGTGTTCGAGTCGGACCACTCGGTCGTCTTCGACGAGGCGGAGAACCGGATGCACACGATCAAGGCGGTCCTGGTGGCGACCCTGGCCTGAGGTTCCGGCGGGTCGGCGCTGATTCAGGCGGGCCGGCGCTGGCGCGGCAGCGCCGACAACCGGAACCACACCGCCTTGCCGGACTCGGTGAGGCGGTGACCGCACGACGAGCTCAGGGCGCGGATCAGCAGCAGCCCCCGTCCGTGCTCCTGCCAGGGGTCCGGCGCGTCGAGGGTGGGACGGGTCAGGTCGCCGGGCGGAGCCGAGTCGCCGTCGTGCACCTCGACCCGGCAGCCGGTCGGCAGCAGCTCCACCACCAGCTCGATCGGTGTGTTCCCCGAGGTGTGCTCCACCGCGTTGGCCACCAGTTCGGCGGTGAGCAGCTCCGCCGTGTCGCTGTCCGCGGCGTGCTGCCGTTCGGCCAGTGCCGTACGGACCAGTGCACGGGCGACAGGCACGGCCGCGGTGGTGTGCGGCAGCGCGACGCGCCAGGAAGGGGAGGTCAGGGATTCGTACACATGGATCCGATCGGGGAGAGCAGGCAGGCGGCCCTGCTTTCAATCACTCAATCGTACGGGGCGCCGTACGAGCCCTTTCAGGGGTACCCGGATCCAGTTGTCGCGCACTCGTGACGACAGTCATAGATGAATGATAGCTTCGCGGGGTAGAGCTCAGTGAGCAGGGCAGCAGCCGCAGTGCGAGACCGCGCGGCGCGCCCGCCCGAGGAGGCCGCCCTCATGAGTCCCTTCACCGGCTCCGCCGCCCGCACCCCCCGCTGGGAGCATCTGCGCGTCGACCTCGCCGACGGCGTCGCCACCGTCACCCTCGCCCGCCCCGACAAACTCAACGCGCTCACCTTCGGTGCCTACGCCGACCTGCGCGACCTGCTCGCCGAGCTGTCCCGGGAGCGGGCGGTGCGGGCCCTGGTGCTGGCCGGGGAGGGGCGCGGCTTCTGCTCCGGCGGTGACGTCGACGAGATCATCGGCGCGACCCTCGGCATGGACACCGCCCGGCTCCTCGACTTCAACCGGATGACCGGGCAGACCGTACGGGCGATCCGGGAGTGCCCGTTCCCGGTGATCGCCGCGGTGCACGGTGTCGCGGCGGGTGCCGGTGCCGTCCTCGCCCTGGCCGCGGACTTCCGGGTCGCCGACCCCACCGCCCGCTTCGCCTTCCTCTTCACCCGGGTCGGCCTGTCCGGCGGCGACATGGGCGCCGCCTACCTGCTGCCCCGGGTGGTCGGCCTCGGCCACGCGACCCGGCTGCTGATGCTCGGCGAACCGGTCCGGGCGCCCGAGGCCGAGCGGATCGGCCTGATCAGCGTCCTCGCCGACGACGGCGGTGCCGGCGAGGACGCCCAGGCCCTCGCCCGCCGCCTGGCCGACGGCCCGGCGCTGGCGTACGCCCAGACCAAGGCACTGCTCACGGCCGAACTGGACATGCCCCTGGCCGCCGCCGTCGAGCTGGACGCCGCCACCCAGGCCCTGCTCATGAACGGCGAGGACTACGCCGAGTTCCACGCGGCCTTCACCGAGAAGCGCCCCCCGAAATGGCGGGGGCGGTAGCCGTGACGGACACCGGAGCCGGGGCGGAGTCCGGAGCCGGGACGGACACCGGAGCCCGGAGGGTCGCGGTGATCGGGGGCGGGCCCGGCGGCCTGTACACGGCGGCGCTGCTCAAACGCCTCGACCCCGCGCGCGAGGTCACCGTCTGGGAGCGCAACGCCCCCGACGACACCTTCGGCTTCGGCGTCGTCCTGTCCGACGAGACCCTCGGCGGCATCGAGCACGCCGACCCGGTGGTCCACGCGGCGCTCCGGTCGGACTTCGTCCGCTGGGACGACATCGACATCGTCCACCGCGGGGTGCGCCACACCTCCGGCGGTCACGGCTTCGCCGCCCTCGGCCGGCGCCTGCTGCTGGAGATCCTCCACGAACGCTGCCGCTCCCTCGGCGTCGACCTGCGCTTTCGCGCCGAGGCGCCGGACCCCGCACACCTGGCCCGGACGCACGACCTGGTGGTGGCCGCCGACGGGGTGCACAGCGGCACCCGCACCGCCTTCGCGGACGCCTTCCGCCCCCGGATCACCGAGCACCGCTGCCGCTACATCTGGCTGGCCGCGGACTTCGCCTTCGACGCCTTCCGCTTCGAGATCGCCGAGACCCCGCACGGCGTGATGCAACTGCACGGCTACCCCTTCTCCACCGACGCCTCCACGGTGATCGTCGAGATGCGCGAGGAGGTGTGGCGGGCGGCCGGGTTCGGTGAACTCGACGAGGAACAGTCGATCGAGCGCTGCGCCAAGATCTTCGCCGACGCCCTCGGCGGCCGCCCGCTGCGGTCCAACAAGTCGACGTGGACGACCTTCCGCACGGTCGTCAACTACCGCTGGTCGCACGGCAACGTCGTGCTCCTCGGCGACGCCGCCCACACCGCCCACTTCTCCATCGGCTCCGGCACCAAGCTCGCCGTCGAGGACGCCCTGGCCCTGGCCACCTGCCTGAGCGAACACCCCACACTGCACGCCGCGTTGCACGCTTACGAGACGGAACGGCGGCCCGTGGTCACCTCCACCCAGCGGGCGGCACGGGCCAGCCTGGAGTGGTTCGAGGACCTGGAGCTGTATCTCGCGGAGCCGCCCCGGCGGTTCGCCTTCAACCTGCTCACCCGCAGCCGCCGCGTCACCCACGACAACCTGCGCCTGCGCGACGCCCGCTTCACCGGGGCCGTGGAGCGAGAGTTCGGCTGCCCGCCCGGCACGCCCCCGATGTTCACCCCGCTGCGGCTGCGCGAACTGACCCTGCGCAACCGGGTCGTCGTCTCACCCATGGACATGTACTCGGCCGCCGACGGCGTCCCCGGCGACTTCCACCTCGTCCATCTGGGCGCCCGTGCGCTGGGCGGAGCCGGGCTGGTCATGACGGAGATGGTGTGCGTGAGCGCCGAGGGGCGCATCACGCCCGGCTGTGCCGGTCTCTACACCGAAAGCCAGACCGCGGCATGGCGGCGGATCACCGACTTCGCGCACACGGCGGCACCCGGCACCGCGGTCGGCGTACAGCTCGGCCACAGCGGCCGCAAGGGCTCGACCAAGCTGATGTGGGAGGGCATGGACGAGCCGCTGGACACCGGCAACTGGCCCCTCGTCGCCGCCTCCCCCCTGCCCTACCGGCCGGACAGCCAGACCCCGCACGAGCTGACCGTCGCGCAACTCGGCCGCATTCGCGAGCAGTTCACCTCGGCGGCCGTACGGGCCGCGCACGCCGGGTTCGACCTGCTCGAACTGCACTGCGCCCACGGCTATCTGCTCTCCGGCTTCCTCTCCCCGCTGACCAACCGCCGCACCGACGCCTACGGCGGCCCGCTCGGGCACCGGCTCCGCTTCCCGCTGGAGGTCTTCGACGCCGTCCGCGCGGTGTGGCCGAGGGACCGGCCCATGACCGTCCGCATCTCCGCCACCGACTGGGCCGACGGCGGCACCACGGCCGAGGACGCCGTCGCCATCGCCCGCGCCTTCGCCGCGCACGGCGCCGACGCGATCGACGTGTCCACCGGGCAGGTCGTGTCCGACGAGAAGCCGGAGTTCGGCCGTTCCTACCAGACGCCGTTCGCCGACCGCATCCGCCACCGCACCGGTGTCCCCGTGATCGCCGTCGGTGCGATCTCCTCCTGGGACGACGTCAACTCGCTGATCCTGGCCGGACGCGCGGACCTGTGCGCGCTGGCCCGCCCCCACCTCTACGACCCGCACTGGACCCTGCACGCGGCGGCCGAGCAGGGCTACGAGGGGGAGGGCGTCGTCTGGCCCGCGCCCTACCTGGCCGGCCGCAGGCCCCCGCGGACCGGCCGCACGGACGCCCCGAGGCCCCGGCTGACCCTGGGGAGCTGAGGAGACGGCCGGCCCCCGGGGTCACAGTCCGGCGAAGCCGGCCCCCGCGTCCCGCAGGCGTTCGTGCAGGCCGTGGAAGACGCTCGCCGAGCGGGCCCCCGGCCAGTCCGCGGGCAGCAGGCCGGCGGGCAGGCCCGGGTCGGTGTAGGGGAGGTGGCGCCAGGAGTCGAGGGCGAGGAGATAGTCGCGGTAGGCCTCCTCGGGCGGGGTGTCCGCACGCTCCCGCCAGGCGTCCAGCACACGCGCGTGGCGCTCCAGGAACGCCTCGTGCTCCTTCGCGATCCTCTCGAGGTCCCACCAGCGGGCGACCGCCTCGGCGGTGGGCGCGTAACCGAGGTGCTCACCGCGGAAGAAGTCGACGTAACCGTCCAGCCGCAGCCGCTGAAGGGTGTGCCGGGTCTCCTCGTACAGCCGGGCGGGCGCGATCCACACACCGGGCGCGGCGGTGCCGAAACCGAGGCCGGACAGGCGGGAGCGCAGGAGGTGCCGCTTCTGGCGCTCGGACTCCGGCACGGAGAACACCGCGAGCACCCAGCCCTCGTCACCGGGTGCGGCGGTCGCGTAGATGCGGCGGTCGCCGTCGTCCAGCAACTGGCGGGCTTCCGGTGACAGTTCGTAGCCGGCCGCGCCCTGCGCGGTGCGGGCCGGGAGGAGCAGCCCGCGCCGCTTGAGCCGGGACACCGAGGAACGCACGGAGGGGGCGTCGACGCCGACCGCGGCCAGCAGCCGGATCAGCTCGGCGACGGGTACGGGGCCCGGCACGAAGCGGCCGTAGGCGCCGTAGAGCGTGACGATGAGAGACCTAGGAGCGTGCTGCGCGGACTGGTCGGACACGTTGATCATCTTAGGTCGTCTTGATCCACTCCGGCCCCCGGGACCGGTGTCATCCCTGGTCAGCTCCCGTACCGGCGGCGGTGCGCAGGCGGAACCGCTGGAGTTTGCCGGTCGCGGTGCGCGGCAGCGCGTCCAGGAAGACGATCTCGCGCGGGCACTTGTACGGAGCGAGCTCCGACTTCACGAAGGCGCGCAGGGCCTCGGCGTCCCGCTCGGCGCCCTCCTTGAGGACCGTGTACGCCACCACGACCTGGCCGCGCGTCTCGTCGGGCCGCCCGACCACCGCCGCCTCCAGGACGTCCGCATGGCGCAGCAGGGCGTCCTCGACCTCGGGGCCCGCGATGTTGTACCCGGCCGAGATGATCATGTCGTCGGCGCGGGCGACATAGCGGAAGTAGCCGTCGGGCTCGCGGACATAGGTGTCGCCGGTGACGTTCCAGCCGCCGCGCACGTACTCCCGCTGGCGCGGATCGGCGAGATAGCGGCAGCCGACGGGCCCGCACACGGCGAGCAGCCCCGGCTCGCCGTCGGGCACGGGAGTGCCGTGGGCGTCCTGCACGCGCGCCTGCCACCCGGGGACCGGAACTCCCGTGGTCCCGGGTCTGATCCCCTCGTCGGCGGCGGAGATGAAGATGTGCAGCAGTTCGGTGGCGCCGATGCCGTTGATGACCCGCAGCCCGGTGCGCTCGTGCCAGGCCCGCCAGGTCGCCGCCGGCAGGTTCTCGCCCGCCGAGACGCAGCGCCGCAGCGACGAGATGTCGGGACCGGTGTGCCCGTCGGGTCCGCCGTGCCCGTCGAGGGTCTCGAGCATCGCCCGGTAGGCCGTGGGCGCGGTGAACAGCACCGACACCCGGTGCTCGGCGATCGCGGTCAGCAACTGTGCGGGATGGGCCTGTTCGAGCAGCAGCGCGCTGGCGCCCGCCCGCAGCGGGAAGACCACGAGACCGCCCAGGCCGAAGGTGAAGCCGAGCGGCGGACTGCCGGCGAACACGTCGTCCGCCTCCGGCCGCAGGACGTGCCGGGAGAAGGTGTCCGCGATCGCGAGCACGTCCCGGTGGAAGTGCATGCAGCCCTTGGGACGGCCGGTGGTGCCCGAGGTGAAGGCGATCAGCGCCACGTCGTCCGCCGTGGTGTCCACGGCCTCGTACGGCGTGCCGGGCGCCGGACGGTTCAGCAGGTCCTCCGGCGCGTCACCGCCGTACGGGGTGATCCGCAGGCCCGGGACCTCCGCCTTGGCGAGGTCGTCGACGGACCGGACGTCGCACAGCGCGTGCCGTACGTCGGCGATCTCGCAGATCGTGCTCAGCTCGTGCGGACGCTGCTGGGCCAGCACGGTGACGGCGATCGCGCCCGCCTTGAGCACCGCCAGCCAGCAGGCGGCCAGCCAGGGCGTGGTGGGGCCGCGCAGCAGCACCCGGTTGCCGGGGACGACGCCGAGGTCGCCGGTGAGGACGTGCGCGAGCCGGTCCACGCGGGCGCGCAGCTCGCCGTACGTCCAGATGCCGCCGTCGGGGGTGCGGAACGCCGGACGGCCGCCCGGCGGGTCGTGCAGCAGCTCGGCGGCGCAGTTCAGCCGTTCGGGGTAGTCCAGCCCCGGCAGGTCGAAGCGGAGTTCGGGCCACTGGCCGGGTGGCGGGAGGTGGTCGCGGGCGAAGGTGTCGAGGTGCCCGGTGGTGTGCGGGTGCCCGGTGGCCCGTGGATTCATGACGGTTCGCCCCCTCGGCGTGGTGGGCTCGCCTCAGGAGCGTATCGCGTTGATGACGACAGTCAACGGTTCGCGATAGCCTGACGGGGTCCACTCGGACGAGCCTCATGGCGGGCCGCATCGGGCGCGGGGAGGGAAGGAACCGGCGATGACCGCATTCTCGCTCGAACCGGAACAACTCGCCTGGTGCGAACGGCTGCGAGCCCTGGCCGCCGAGCGCCTGCGCCCGCTCGCCGAGAAGGGCGAACCGGGCCGGGTCAACCGGCCCCTCGTCGCCGAACTCGGCACCCTCGGCCTGCTGCCCCGCCTGTTCACCTCCGGCGCGCTCGACCTGTGCCTGATGCGCGAGTCCCTGGCCCACGGCTGCACCGAGGCGGAGACCGCCCTCGCGCTCCAGGGCCTGGGCGCCCACCCCGTGCACGCCCACGGCACCGAGGAGCTGCGGGCCCGCTGGCTGCCCCGGGTGGCGGACGGCACGGCGGTCGCGGCGTTCGCGCTCAGCGAGCCGGGGGCCGGCTCGGACGCGGCGGCGCTCTCCCTGACCGCCGACCCGGACGGCCCCGGCCGCTGGCGGCTCACCGGCGAGAAACGCTGGATCTCCAACGCACCCGAGGCCGACTTCTACACCGTCTTCGCCCGCACCACCCCCGGCGCCGGTGCCCGCGGCGTGACCGCCTTCCTGGTGCCCGCCGACCGCCCGGGCCTCACCGGCACCGCCCTCGACATGCTCTCCCCGCACCCCATCGGGGCCCTCGCCCTCGACGCCGTACCGGTGAGAGCCGACGACCTGCTCGGCGAGGTGGACCGCGGCTTCCGGGTCGCCATGGGAACCCTCAACCTGTTCCGGCCCAGCGTCGGCGCGTTCGCGGTCGGCATGGCGCGGGCGGCGCTGGACGCCACCCTCGAACACACCGCCGGACGCGAGGCGTTCGGCGGCCGGCTGAGCGATCTGCAGGCGGTGTCCCACCAGGTGGCCGAGATGGCCCTGCGCACGGAGGCGGCCCGCCTGATGGTGTACGCGGCCGCCACGGCGTACGACGCGGGCGCCCCCGACGTCCCCCGCCGCGCCGCCATGGCCAAGCTGCTGGCCACCGAGACCGCGCAGTACGTCGTCGACCGGGCCGTCCAGCTGCACGGCGCGCGGGCGCTGCAACGCGGGCACCTGCTCGAACACCTCTACCGCGAGGTCCGCGCCCCCCGTGTCTACGAGGGGGCCAGCGAGGTCCAACGGGACATCATCGCCAAGGAGTTGTACAAGAGCCTGGAGGACCGATGACCGCCGAGCGCGTCAACCCGCCCGACCTGTGTCCCCCGGCAGGCTTCTCGCACGCCGTCGTCGCGACCGGCTCCAGGGTGGTGTTCCTGGCCGGCCAGACCGCCCTCGACGGCGACGGCAAGGTCGTCGGCGGCACCCTGCCCGAGCAGTTCACCCGGGCCCTCACCAACCTCCTCACCGCCCTGCGCGCGGCCGGCGGCACCCCGGCCGACCTGGCCCGTGTCACCGTCTACGCCACCGACGTCGCCGCGTACCGCGTCCACGCCCGCGAGCTCGGCCGCGTCTGGCGGCGGTTGGCCGGCACCGACTACCCCGCGATGGCGGTGGTCGGGGTCGCCCGCCTGTGGGACGAGCAGGCGATGGTGGAACTCGACGGCTTCGCCCTGCTGCCCTGAGCCCCCTGCGGTCCCCGACTCCACGGTGAGGCGGGCGGTCCCCCGACGGCCGGTATCAACTCGCCACCGAAGGGGTGAGGGTCACCGCTCCCGGCCCGCTCTGCCGGTACTGGTGGTTGCCCCCATTCCTCGCCTCCGGGAGGTCCCCCGTGTCCGTGCCCCCTGCACCCCCTGCCCTCGCCTCACCCGTGTCCGCGCGTTCCGTCCTCGCCGGCGCGGCGGTCGGCGGGGCGCTGCTGCTCGGCGCCCTCGTGGCCGCACCGCCGGCGGTGTCCGCCGTCGCTCCCCAGGAGATCGTGACGGTGGACTCCGAGGGGCGGATCGCCGCCGACGGCAGCGTCGCCCTCTCCGGAACGTACCGCTGCCTGGACGCCACCGGGCCGGTCTTCGTCGGCTCCTCCGTCCACCAGGAGCCCGCCACCACGCGGTACGGCGTCGGCGGCACCCGGGCGGTGTGCGACGGTGAGACACACCGCTGGGAGAACACCGGACGCGTCCCCTCCGACGCCCTGAAGGCCGGTGCCGCCGACGTCGAGACCACCCTCATCGAGCTGCGCTCCGTCGACGGCCTCCAGCTGCCGAACTTCCACGCGGTCGAGCGGCAGACCGTCAAGCTGGTCCAGGACTGAGCAAGCGCTCCCACGCTCCGTGCTGCCGGGTCCCGGAAGGCCACCGGCGCCGTTTCTGCCGCGGGCGGGCCTGGTCCCGGGTGCGGGAAGCCCGTCATCCTGGCGGCATGGTCTCACTCAGCCACACGGTGGTGCTCGCCCCCGTTCCGCGCGCCTGGTTCGTCGACGCCCTCGCCGTTCTGGTGGAGTCGGCGGAGAACAGCCGCGCGGAGGAGGGGCGGGTACTGCTGCCGGACGGACGCACGCTGCCGGACGTGCGGCTGACCGAGGGGCGTCATCTGCGGCCCGGTGCGGTGTACGACGTGGTGCTCGACGAGAACGAGGCCGGGGCCGGGGCCGGGAACGGGGACGAGGCCGGGGTCGCGGAGGAGAAGAGGACGCCGGGGGACCCCGGGGACTCGCTTCGGATCACCGTGCGGGAGTGGGACCGGCGCCGTGCGCTGCGGCTGGGGATCGCCGTGTCCGGCGCGGACGCCGTCCTGGTGGGGGAGGGGACCCTGCGCAGCCCGGACCGGCCGCGCGAGGCCGAGATCAAGGGGAGGGCACGGGTCGACGGCGTGTGGTCCGTGCTGTCCCGGCCGACGGGCCGGGCCCGGCTGCGGCTCGACGACTGGTGGACCGCCACGGACACCGGACGGGCCCCGCGCTCCGCACCGCTCCGGGCCCGGCTGGAGTGCGGCGCCGCGCGGGCGGAACTGCGGGCGGTACCGCGGCCGGACCCCGTCGACGACGCCTGGGAGGTGGCGGTCACCGTACGGATACGGGGGCGCCGCCTGTTCCGCCCGGTGGCGGCCCTCGCCCTGCGCTTGGGCCGGCGACGACTGCAACGGGCCCTGACCGACGCCCTGGAGGACCTGGCCACGCACTGGAACGCCGAGGTGCCCCGTCTCACGGCGATGGGCCGCGACGACATCCGCCGGGAGATCCTGCCCACCCTCTGAGACGAGCGGACCTGGCCGCCCCGCGACCCGGACCAGCCGGAACCACGAACCCCACAGGAGTCACAGTTCGTTGGCCGGCCAGGCCAGCAGGCGGGCGCCGATGACCGCCGTCTGGAGCATGTAGCGGTGCGCCGGGTCCGACGGGTCGGCGCCGGTGAGTTTGTGGATGCGTTCCAGACGGTACGTCAGTGCCCGCACGCTCAGCGAGAGCCGGCGGGCCGCCTCCGCCGCGACACAACCGGAGTCGAAGTACGCGGTGAGCGTGTCGAGGAGGGGCTCGGCACCGCCCCGGGCCGTGGTGAGCGGACCGAGGGTGTTGTGGACCAGATCGGCCATGGCCTGGCGGTCGCGGGCCAGGACGGGGTAGACGAGCAGATCGGCGGCGTGCAGCAACGGCTCGTCGAGCCCCAGCCGTTCGGCTATCTCCAGGGTGCGCAGGGCCTCTTCGTAGGAGTGGACGACGCCGCCGGGCCCGGGCTGCGGGCGGCCGATGGCGATCTGGCCGCCGTCGGTGGCGGCGTGCGCCTGCTTGGCGAAGTGGATGAGCACCTCGCCGTGGTGACCCGGCGCGACGCACAGCAGCCGCCCGTCCTTGGTGGTGAGCAGGATGCTGCGGTCACCGAACCGGGCGACGAGGGCCTGTTCCACCTGCCGCGGCACGGCGTCCCCCTCGTCGTAGGCGACGGGGCCCCGGGCGACGGCGACGGCGTGCTCCTGGGACAGCCGCAGCCCGAAGCGGTCGGCGCGTTCGGCGAGCCGGCCCAGGTCGCTGCGTCCGTGGAGCAGATCGTCGATGAACTCCCGCCGGGCCGCCTCCTCCCGACGGACCGCCAGCCGCTGCGCCCGCTCGTAGCCCTCGGCGAAGGCGTCCACGGCCTGTTGGACGGCGGAGAGCGCCGCCTCGGCCGAGTCGGTGTGGCCGCGCGGCCAGGCGTCGCGTGCGGCGGTCAGATGGGTGCGCACCAGGGCACGCAGTCCGAAGCCCGCCTCCGCGGCGCGTTCCCCCAGCGCTTTCCGGGAGGCCAGCTCGTCCCGGGAGAGGCGTCGGCCGGTGGTCGCGACCTCCTCCAGGATCTGGGCATAACCTTCGAGATGCTCCTCCGGAATCTCCCGCTCCGCCACATCGCCCCTTCGTTTTTGACGCACCCTTGACGCCGTCTTGATGCGTCGTTGATGCCCTACCCGGCATGAAGACCCTAGTGAACATTGCCGGGTTCCGGCAATGCGCGGACGAACTCGGAGCGGGCAACATGGTCCGCGGGGAGCACCGCGGATGGTTCCGGTGCCCGGCACCGGCAGGCGTCGGGCACCGAACCCGAGAGGATCGGTGCTGCCGCCGGTACGAGCCGCGAACGGGGAGGGGGACGGGAATGTACATGATCGCAGAGGCCGCCACGGGCCTGCCCACCCTCCTGTTCACCGCGGCCCTCGTCGTGGCGGCCTGCTTCTGGCTGTTGGTGGCCGTGGGTGTCACCACCCCCCATGCCTTCGACTCGGACGCGGATCTCGACGCCTGGGGGATGGGCGGGGTGCCGGTCGCTCTCGCGCTCTCCCTGCTGGCTCTGTTCGCCTGGCTGCTGGCCACCGGCGCGACCGTGCTGCTGGCCGTCCACGTGCCCGACGGGTCCGCCGCGAGGTCGCTGCGTCTGCCGGTCGTGTTCGCCGCGTTGCTCGCCGCCTGGCGGCTGACCCGCTTCTTCGTACGCCCGTTGCACCGGCTCCTGCCCGACGAACCCAAGCCGTCCCGGTAGTTCCGCGGGCTCGGAGGGAACCGGGGCGGTGCGCCGCACGTGTCTCGTGACGGAGCCGCTCCACGGCTCCCGCGCAGGCCGAGCGTGCCGCGCGACCACGCCGTACGAGCCGTACGAGCTCTCTGGGTTCTCTGGGTTCTCCGAGCAGGGCCGCACCGGGGGAGGCTCCGCCCGCTCCACTTCTCGACGCCCGGCGTCGACCTGTCACTTCTGTCCGTCACAAAGCCCTGAAGGACGTGTCCCATGGATGCTGCCACCGTGGGTGTCGCCGCGCTCGTCGGCGTCTGCCTGCTCCTCGTGTTCGCCGCCCTGTTCGTCATGACCAAGCTGTTCCGCAAGGTGGAGCAGGGCAAGGCGCTCATCGTCTCCAAGATGCGCAAGGTCGACGTGACCTTCACCGGGCAGGTCGTGCTGCCGGTGCTGCACAAGGCCGAGGTGATGGACATCTCGGTGAAGACCATCGAGATCACCCGGGCCGGCAAGGAAGGCCTGATCTGCCAGGACAACATCCGCGCCGACATCCGCATCACGTTCTTCGTCAAGGTCAACAAGACCGTGCAGGACGTCATCAAGGTCGCCCAGGCGGTCGGCACCGCGCGGGCCAGCGACCGCAACACCCTGCAGGAGCTGTTCCACGCGAAGTTCTCCGAGGCGCTGAAGACCGTCGGCAAGCAGATGGACTTCACCGACCTCTACACCAAGCGTGAGGAACTGCGGTACCGGATCATCGAGGTCATCGGCGTCGACCTCAACGGTTACCACCTCGAGGACGCGGCGATCGACTACCTGGAGCAGACGCCGCTCGCCCAGCTCGACCCGGGCAACGTGCTCGACGCACAGGGCATCCGCAAGATCACCGAGCTGACGGCCATCGAGCACGTCCGCACCAACGAGGCCCAGCGCAACGAGCAGAAGGAGATCACCCGGCAGGACGTCGACGCGCGGGAGGCGATCCTGGAGCTGGAGCGCCGCCAGGCCGACGCGGAGATCAAGCAGCGCCGGGAGATCGAGACCGTACGGGCCCGGGAGGAGGCCGAGACGGCACGGGTGGTGGAGGAGGAGCGGCTCCGCGCGCAGAGCGCCTTCCTGCGCACCGAGGAACAACTCGGCGTGCAGCGCGAGAACCAGGCCCGCGAGGTCGCCGTCGCCGCCAAGAACCGCGAGCGGGTCATCGCGGTGGAGAGCGAGCGCATCGAGAAGGACCGGATGCTGGAGGTCATCGCCCGCGAGCGGGAGACCTCGCTGACCCGGATCGCCGCCGACAAGGAGGTCGAGGCGGAGAAGCGGGAGATCGCCGAGGTCGTCCGGGAGCGGGTCGCGGTGGACCGTACGGTCGCCGAGCAGGAGGAGTCGATTCTGAAGCTGCGGGCCGTGGAGGAGGCGGAGCGGCAGCGCCAGGCCGTGATCATCGCCGCCGAGGCCGAGGCGCAGGAGAAGCTGGTCAAGGACATCAAGGCCGCCGAGGCCGCCGAGCAGGCCGCCACGCACCGCGCCGCCGAGGAACTGACCCTGGCTGAGGCCCGGTTGAAGACCGCCGACCTGGACGCGCAGGCGAAGCTGCGGATGGCCGAGGCCGTCCAGGCGGAGGCCGCCGCCGAGGGGCTCGCCGCCGTGCAGGTCCGCGACAAGGAGGCCGAGGTCATCGAGAAGGCCGGCCGTGCCGAGGCCGAGGCGGCCGAGGCCCGGATGCGTGCCGAGGCCGAGGGCGCGCGGGCCAAGGCGCTCGCGGACGCGGAGGCCATCAGCGGGAAGCTCAGGGCGGAGGCGGCCGGCCTCACCGAGAAGGCGGCGGCGATGGCCGCGCTGGACGAGGCGTCCCGCGGTCACGAGGAGTACCGGCTGCGGCTGGAGGCGGAGAAGGACATACGGCTCGCCGGCCTGGAGGTGCAGCGGCAGGTCGCCGAGGCGCAGGCCACGGTCCTCGCGACCGGCCTGGAGAGCGCCGACATCAACATCGTCGGCGGGGAGTCCGTGTTCTTCGACCGGCTGATGTCGTCGATCTCCCTCGGCAAGAGCGTCGACGGGTTCGTCCAGCACTCCCGGACCGCCCAGGCCCTCGCCGGGCCCTGGCTGGACGGCACGGCGAGCTTCACCGACGACCTGAGCCGGATGCTGGGCTCCGTCTCCAGCGCCGACGTACAGCACCTGACGGTGTCCGCGCTGCTGATGCAGCTGATGAAGGCGGGCGGCGAGAACACCGGACAGCTTCAGCAACTGATCGAAAAAGCTGGGGAGTTGGGACTGGCGGACACCCCGCTGGCCGCACTGAACGGCCACGCGAGGGCCTGACGCGCCCGACCACCCCCCTCGGGAGCCGCCGCACAGGGGACGGCGGCTCCCGACCGCTCCCTCCCGAGAGGCAGCCATGAGCACCGGCACCCACGAGACGCCCGACGCCCGCGCCCACGCCCCGGCCGGCCCCGACAGCGGCCCCGCCGCCGGCTTCCACGAGTCGGTCGACGGCGGCACCTACCAGGTGCTGCGCGACCGGCTGTCCGCACAGGCCGCCGAACTGGCCCGCCGCACCGAGGCGTTGAACCGGCAGAGGATCGAGGCGTTCGGCTCCACCGAACTGCGCCTCACCGGCACCGAACGGCTGCGCACCGACCGCACGAGCGTGCCCCGCGACATCGTCGCCGTGGGCGACGTGCTCCTCTTCGGCTACGGCGCCCAGCCCCGCCCGGACACGGACACCGCCATCGGTGACGTCCTCGCCGCACACGACCGCGACCTGGGCCGGCTGTCCGACGACGCCGTGCCCGGACTCCTCGACGACCCCGCCTTCGTACGGGAGTTCGCCGCCCTGCACCGCTACTACCGCCAGGCACGCCTGCTGCGGCTGCGCCGCGTGGACGGAAAAC
Source organism: Streptomyces sp. TE5632 (assembly GCF_054061295.1). Classification (NCBI taxonomy): domain Bacteria; kingdom Bacillati; phylum Actinomycetota; class Actinomycetes; order Kitasatosporales; family Streptomycetaceae; genus Streptomyces; species Streptomyces sp. TE5632. The sequence goes on from NZ_JBSSEA010000003.1 coordinate 4,585,599, forward strand.
TGCTCGCCGTCTTCCAGACCGGCGAGAAGGCCGGCGACATCCGCGTCCTGCGCTGGTCGGTGACCGAGGACGGCCGGGCCGCCTTCCTCGACGCGCGCGGCGACCGCGACCACGCGCGCACCCCGGCCCCGGACATCGAATGGATCCGCACCACCCGCGAGGACCACGTCCTCGGCCGGCACCCGCACGTCTCCGTCCAGGGCGAGGTCTTCGTCGACACCCTCGGCGGCACGCTCACCGTCAGGACGGAGAGCGACCCCGAAACCCCCGACGGCATCCACGGCGAACCGGTCGACGAACCGCTCCAGTCCCTTGCCGACGCGGAGATCTCCTACGCCCGCGTCGGCGCCCTGATCCTGCTGCGCGTCCTGCCCTACAAGGAGACCGCGCACCGCCACCTCGTCTTCAACACCCTCACCCGGACCGTCGTCCGCCTCGACGGCGTCGGACAGGGCTGCCGCCGCCTGCCCGAGGACCAGGGCATCGTGTTCCCCGGCGGCTACTGCCTGGCCGCCGGCCCTCACAAGACGTACGAACTCGACACGACCGGCATGGAGTTCGAGCGCGAGGTGCGCTCACCCAACGGCGAGGACGTGCTGTACGCCTTCCACGCGCCCGGCCGCGGCCGCGCCCTGCTGCTGTCGTACAACGTGATCCGCGAAGAGGTCGCCACCCCGCTGACCTGCCACGGCTGGGCCCTGTTCGACGACGGCGCGCTCACCCTGCTGCGGCCCGACGGCGACGACCCGGCCCGCGTCCACCCGCTCCAGCTGTGGCACTCGCCCTACGTCTCCGACACCCACGCCGCCGGCCGGCCCGTCGGCGACGGCCCCCTGGACCGGGTCGGCAACGCCGACCTCGTACGCGGCGTCTCCGACTGCCTCTCCCTGGTCCGCTCCGTCACCGAGACCACCCCGACCACCGAGGTCTACGAGGCCCTGGTCGCCGCCTGCGTCCGCACCGCGGACGCCCACCACTGGCTGGCCGACCCTGAACTCGGCGACCTGTACGCCCCGTTGGAGCAGGTGCGCGGCACCGCCGAACAGGTCCTGGCCGAGTTCGAGACCGTACGCGACCTCTCCCGCCGAGCCGCCGAAGCACTCGACGAGGCGGCCGCCCGCATCGCCTCCGTGGTACGCCGGCTGCGCGGAGAACAGCCCCGAGAGGCCACCGCCTGGGTCGCAGGACTCACCGAACTCCGCCACGCCCAGGGCCACCTGCTGACCCTGAAGGAGATGCGGTACGCCGACCACACCCGCATCGACGAACTCGCCGCCGACGCCGGGCACGACCTCGCCTCCTTCGGACAGCGTGCGGTCACCCACCTCGCCCGCGAGGACGCCTTCGCCGCCCACCACGCCGACGTCGAACGCCTCGTCGCCGACGCGGAGGCGATCGGCACCGCCGCCGAGGCGGCCCCCGTCGCCGCCCGCCTGGACGAACTCGCCGACGGACTGCGGACGGTGACCGAGGTCGTCGCCGGCCTCGACATCGGCGACGCGACCGTCCGCACCGCCGTACTGGAACGCGTCGCCGAGGCCCTCGGCGGTGTCAACCGCGCCCGCGCCACCCTCGACGCCCGCCGACGCGGCCTGCGCGACCGGGAAGCACGCGCCGGATTCGCCGCCGAGATCGCCCTGCTCGGCCAGACGGTCACCGGTGCCCTCGCCACCGCCACCGACCCCGAGTCCTGTGACGAACAACTGACCCGCGTACTGGCCCAGTTGGAGACCCTGGAGTCCCGTTTCGCGGAGTTCGACGACGTCCTCGGCGAACTCGCCGACCAGCGCACCGAGATCTACGAGGCGTTCGCCGCCCGCAAACAGAGCCTCACCGACGCCCGCGCCCGCCGCGCCGAACAGCTCGCCTCCGCCGCCGACCGGGTCCTCGCGACGATCGCCCGCCGCTCCACCACCCTCGCCGACACCGACGAGGTGAGCACCTACTTCGCCTCCGACCCCCTGGTCGCCAAGGTCCGCCGCACCGCCGGTGAACTGCGCGAACTCGGCGACCGGGTCCGGGCCGAGGAACTCGACGGACGTCTCCGCTCCGCCCGGCAGGAAGCCGCCCGCGCCCTGCGCGACCGCACCGACCTCTACGCCGACGGCGGCCGCGCCATCCGCCTGGGCGGCCACCGCTTCGCCGTCACCACCCAGCCCCTCGACCTCACCGTCGTCCCGCACGGCGACACCCTCGCCTTCGCCCTCACCGGCACCGACTACCGCAGTCCCGTCACCGACCCCGCCCTCATCGACGGCCGCCGCCACTGGGAGCGGCACCTGCCCTCCGAGTCGCCCGAGGTCTACCGCGCCGAACACCTCGCCGCCCGCCTCCTGGACGAGCACGGCCCCGGCGCCCTGAACGACGCCGACGACCTCGACGCCCTGGTGCGCCGGGCCGCAGAAGAGGCCTACGACGAGGGGTACGAGCGCGGCGTCCACGACCACGACGCCACCGCGATCCTCACCGCCGTGCTGCGCCTGCACGAGGGGGCCGGAGTCCTGCGCCACGAGCCCGCCGCCCGCGCCCTCGCCCTGCTGCACTGGACCCACGCCACCACCGCCGAGGAGCGCGCCGACCTCACCCGCCGGGCCCGCTCCCTGGCCCGGGTCCGCGACGCCTTCGGCCCGCCCCCGGCGCTCGCCGAACTGCACACCGAACTCGCCCGCACGATCGCCGACCGGCACCCCGACGCGATCGCCGGCCCACAAGCCTGCGCCGCCTACCTCTTCGACGAACTCACCACCGGACCCGACGGGTTCGTCATCAGCGCACAGGCCCGCACCCTGCTCGACAAGTTCCGCCGCACCGTCGCGACCGAGGCCTACGACGAGGACCTGCCCGCCCTCACCGCCCTCACCGCCCGCCGCCAACTCGTCGAGGCCTGGCTGTCCGCGTACGCCACCGCCACCGGCACCCACCTCACCCCCGGCGACCTCGCCGAGGCCGTCGCCGCCGAACTCTGCCCCGACCAACTCCGCCACGAGTCCGACGCACCCCTCACCACCACCGTGGAGGGCCTGCTCGGCACCCACCCCCGCATCACCGACCGGCGCCTGGTCCTCCGCCTGGACGAATTCCTCGCCCGCACCCAGGAGTTCAGGGAGCACGACACCCCCGCCTTCCGCGCCTTCCAGCGCCGCCGCACCGCCCTGGTCGACGCCGAACGCACCCGGCTGCGCCTGGACGACCACCGCCCGCGCGTGATGTCGACCTTCGTCCGCAACCGCCTGGTCGACGAGGTCTACCTCCCCCTCATCGGGGACAGCCTCGCCAAACAGCTCGGCACCACCGGCGAGTCCGCACGCACCGGCACCGGCGGACTGCTGCTCCTGGTCTCCCCGCCCGGCTACGGCAAGACCACCCTCATGGAGTACGTCGCCGACCGGCTCGGCCTCGTCCTGGTGAAGATCAGCGGCCCCGCGCTCGGCCACACGGTCACCTCCCTCGACCCGGCCGAGGCACCGAACGCCACCGCACGCCAGGAGATCCAGAAGATCAACTTCGCGCTGGCCGCCGGCAACAACACCCTCCTCCACCTCGACGACATCCAGCACACCTCGCCCGAACTCCTCCAGAAGTTCATCCCGCTCTGCGACGCCACCCGCCGCGTGGAAGGCGTGTGGGAGGGCGAGCCGCGCACCTACGACCTGCGGGGCAAGCGGTTCGCCGTCTGCATGGCCGGCAACCCGTACACCGAGTCCGGCGAACTCTTCCGGGTACCCGACATGCTGGCCAACCGCGCCGACGTGTGGAACCTCGGCGACGTCCTCACCGGCAAGGAAGAGGCCTTCGCGGCCAGCTTCGTGGAGAACGCCCTCACCGCCAACCCGGTGCTCGCACCGCTCGCCGGGCGCGACCACGCCGACCTCGACCTGCTGCTCCGCCTCGCCGAGGGCGACCCCACGGCCCACGCCGACCGGCTCACCCACCCCTACGCACCCACCGAACTGGACCGCGTCCTGGCCGTGCTGCGCCACCTGCTCACCGCCCGCCGCACGGTCCTCGCGGTCAACGCGGCCTACATCGCCTCCGCCGCCCAGTCCGACGACGCCCGCACCGAGCCGCCGTTCCGCCTCCAGGGCTCCTACCGCAACATGAACAAGATCGCCCAGCGGATCCAGCCGGTCATGAACGACGCCGAACTCACCGCCGTCATCGACGACCACTACACGGCCGAGGCGCAGACCCTCACCACCGGCGCGGAGGCGAGCCTGCTCAAACTCGCCGAACTGCGCGGCACCCTCACCCCCGCGCAGGCCGACCGCTGGGACGAGGTGAAGGCCGCCCACCTCCGCACCCGCACCCTCGGCGGCCCCGACGACGACGCCCTCACCCGCGCGGTCGCCGCCCTCGCCCTCCTCGGCGACCGCATCGCCGCCGTCGAGTCGGCCATCACCCGCGCGGCCGGCCCCCGGAGCGCCGGCCGGGGCCCCTCGGGAGATCAGAACGTCATCTGAAAGGACTGTGAATTCACTTAGATGACAGGGGTTTATCCACGCGTGAAGCCGGCCCGCCTGAATGATCATTCAGGCATTACGGGCGGCTTTTCGCCGAGGTGTTACTGACGAGTTTCAGCCCTGCTAAAAGAGTGGTTGCTTCATCAACCAACCGCTCTTTCCCCGCACTTCGAAGGGCTGACCGCTATGTCAGTGCGTTCTCTCCGGGCCTCCGTGCTGGCCTTCGTCATGGGTGCCGCAGCCGTCCTCGGCATGGCGCAGCCGGCCTCGGCGGCCGGCCACAACTACGTCGCTCTCGGCGACTCCTACTCCTCCGGCGTGGGCGCCGGAAGCTACACGTCCGAGAGCGGCACCTGTAAACGCAGCACCAAGGCCTACCCCCAGCTTTGGGCCGCCGCGAACGCCCCGTCCTCGTTCAAGTTCGTCGCCTGCAGTGGCGCGACCACGAGCAGCGTCTCCAGCGGCCAGCTGGGCGCGCTGAACACATCGACCACGCTCGTCAGCGTCACCGCGGGCGGGAACGACATGGGGTTCGCGGACGTCATGCAGGCCTGCGTGCTGCAGAGCGAGGCGACCTGCGTCAGCCGCGTCAACTCGGCCATCTCCCTCATGAACAACTCCCTCCCGGGCAAGCTCGACACGATGTACGCCAACATCCGCTCGCGCGCCCCGCAGGCCCGTGTGGTGGTCCTGGGGTACCCGCGCTTCTACAAGCTCTCGGGCAGCTGCATCGCCGGACTCACCGAGACCGAGCGCGGCGCGATCAACAACGCCTCGGACGTGATGAACGGGGTGATCGCCAAGCGGGCGGCCAACGCCGGGTTCACCTTCTCCAGCGTGGTGGACGAGTTCACCGGACACGAGCTCTGCTCGGGCGACGCCTGGCTCCACAGCGTGACGGTCCCGATCGACGACTCCTACCACCCGAAGGCCGTCGGCCAGTCGAGCGGCTACCTGCCCGCCTTCCGCACTTCGGTCTAGGCGGGGCCCGACAATCGAACGGTGCCGGGCGTGCAGGGTCCGGCACCACCCGAACCGAGCCCCCGAGCAGACCCGCTCTCCTCCCACCCCGCGCGCGACGCCCCCCCCAGATCGGCCCGCGGCGCGGACATCTGCACTCCCAGGGTGTTTCCGGCCGAACGAGGACTTGTCCTCCGACAACGGGTGCGTGATCAGGCCACCCTTTCCCTCTTGGGCTTGTCAGGCTACTGCGACCATTGACTTTGTCCACAGGTTGGACCTGGTCATTGAGTCCATGGGCGGGTGCAGGAACGCTCGGTGGCCGGGCTTTGTTGCGTACTGGAGCGGCTCGGCCGATAGTGTCAACGCTGTTGATCGAGCCGAGGGCAGAGGGCGCATCCCACGCCGATGGGGGGAGCGGAGCTGGTCCGGCACATGGTGGGGGAGAGGCGCGTGCACGCTCAGGAAACCACGTTCAAGGAGCTCGTCCAGGGCGAGAAGCAGTTCCAGGTGCCGCTCTACCAGCGCACCTACAGCTGGGAGCGAGAGGAACTCAAGCAACTCTGGGACGACGTGCTGGAGCTGGTCGAGGAGCAGCTGGAGGGCAGGGCTCCCGCGACCCATTTCCTCGGCTCCGTGGTGCTGGCCCCGGGAAGGATCACCGCGGGAGGCATGCAGCGCTGGCTCGTCGTCGACGGACAGCAGCGGCTCACCACTCTCATGCTGGCCCTCACCGCCCTGCGAGACCGTTACCGTGAGCGCGGCTCCGAGCGGGACGCCGACCGCATTCACGACCTCGTGCTCGTCAACAGGTACCGCAACGGCGACGACCACTACCGCCTCCTGCCGACGCAGGCGGACCGCGAAGCCTTCACCGCGTGTGTCGAGAACACCCCCAAGGCCGGCGGCCCCGGCAATGTGGGCGCCGCCTACCGCTTCTTCCTGGCCGCCTTCACCGACGGCGAGGAGAACGGCGGCGAAGCGTGGACGGGCGCGGTGGAAACCGTCCTGAGCAGTCTGCTGTCCATCGTCGAGATCACCGCGGCCGAAGGCGACAACGTCTACCGCATCTTCGAATCGATCAACAACACCGGTGTCGGCCTCCGACAGAGCGACCTGCTGCGCAACTACCTCTTCATGTGCCTGCAGACCCGGGGCGAGTCCGTCTACCGCAACCACTGGCTGCCCATGCAGGAACTCCTCGGGCCCGACAACCTCGAACTGCTCGTCTGGCTCGACCTGGTCGTGGCCGGTAACAGCCGGGCCAAGCAGAGCGAGATCTACCGCGACCAGAAGAAGCGCCTGGAGCCGCTGAGTACCGACGAGGCGGCACTGGAGGCCGAGATCGCCTCCCTCGCCCGGCGGGCCGAACGGCTGATGCACATCCTGGAGCCCCGGCGGGAACCGGACCCGGAGCTGCGCGAGGTGCTGGAGCGGCTGTCCCGTTGGGGCGGCCAGACCCACTACCCGCTGGCGCTCCAGCTCCTCGACCGCGTCGACGACGGACGGGCCACGCCCCAACAGGCGGCCCGAGCGCTGGCCTATGCCGAAAGCTACATGGTGCGACGCCTCTTGGCGGGTCTGTCCACCACGGGTAGCAACCGGGTCTTCATGGAGATGCCCAAGGAAGTGGAGAAGGACGACGACCCGGCGGACGCCGTACGCCGCTTCCTGTCGCGGAACAGGACGGGGGCACGCGTCTGGCCCGGCGACGAAGCGCTGCGCGAGGCGGTCCGCACCCGCCCCTTCTACAAGGCGGGCCGCAGCAACCAGCGTTTCCAGGTGCTGCGCCGATTGGAGGAGAGCTACGGCGGCAGTGAGCCCGTCGACTATGCCAAGGCATCCCTCACCGTCGAGCACGTGCTGCCGCAGAGCCCGGCCCAGCAGTGGTACGACCTTCTCGCCGAGGATGCCGAGGACGGCCAGAGTCCGACCGAACTTCACGCCCTGCTCGTCCACACCCTGGGCAACATCACCCTCTCCGCGGACAACGCGCGCCTGTCGAACCACCCTTTCCGCCGCAAGCAGGAAATCCTCGACGCCAGCGCCCTGCGCATGAACCAGCGGATCGCCGCCGAGGAACGGTGGGGGAGGACGGAGATTCTCGCCCGCGCCGACGAACTGGCGGACAGGGCAGTGCGGTTGTGGCCCGGTCCCGCCGAGGAAGTCGTCCAGGCAGAGGACGAGTGGGCCGGCTGGAAGGAGCTCCGGGCCGTGCTCCTCGCCATGCCGGCCGGTACGTGGACGACGTACGGCGATGTGGCCGCACTCATCGGCACCCATGCCGTCCCCGTGGGCCAGCACCTGGCGACCAAGGTCGGCCTGCACGGCGCCTACCGCGTGCTGACGGCGGACGGCCGTGTCTCGGCGGGCTTCCGGTGGCCGGACGGCAAGGAGTCCGGCGATGCGCGAACCCGCCTGGAAGCGGAGGGCGTTCCCTTCAACGACGCGGGCCGGGCCCGCCGATCCCACCGGCTGACCACCGCCGACCTGGCGGCCCTGGTCGGCAAGGACACCGCTGATGAGACCGTGCCGTCCGAGCAGGCTGAAGACGAACAGCAGCCGAGGGCAGACCGGTTCGAGGCGCAACTGCGCGACAATCAGACCGAGGAGACCGTGCATGGCGTCCTCGGCGTGCTGCGTTCCTGGGAGCAGCAGGGGGGCCACCTTGCTTACGGCCGGGCCGACGAGACCAGTTGCTTCCCGATGGTGCGGTTCGGCGACACGCGTGATACCGCCCGCGCGCTCTGGCCGCTGGCGATCTATCCGGTCGCGGGCACCGTCGAAGTGGTCTTCCAGCACTTGAAGCGGCGTCCCCCGTTCGACGACGAGCCCCTGCGCCGTGAGCTGATGACCCGGCTGAACGGCATCGAGGGCGTCGACCTGGCCGAGGCCAAACTGGACCTGCGTCCGTCCTTCCCGCTGGAGGTCTTCTCCGGGCACGGTGAGGAGATCCGCGGGGTGCTGGAGTGGTTCGCGCATACCGCCGCGCTGGCCGAGGCCCGCCGCATGGTGGACGAGGGCCCGGACACGTTCTGACGCTCGACGTTCCCCTCAGGCGCGTGGGGCCCACGGTTTCCCGGGTCCCACGCACGTCGAACACGAGGTGCTATTGGCCCGGGCCGCCGATGACAGGCGCCAGGAACGGGCTCGGCGCCCCGTGCCAGGACACCCGCAGCGCCTCCCGCGCCCGCGTGCACGCCACGAACAGCACGCTCAGCTCGCTGTTCACGTCCTCCTGATGCTGCTGGGCGTCGACGTCCACCGGAGTCACGGCGAACTTCATCGGAACCGTGCCGTCCATCACCCCGGCCACGGCGACGCAGCGGAACTCCAGCCCCTTCATCCGGTGCATGGTCCCGATCCGCACCCCCGCACCACTGCGCCCGGCTCCCAGCACAACGGCGGAAATGCCGGCGCGCTCCAGGGCCTGGGCGATGTCCCGCCCGAACTGGATGAACCGCACCGCGATGCCGATGTGTTCCGCCTCCACACCCGAGGCTGCCCACTTCTCCACCTGGGCCACCAGCGCCGCCATCTCCTCAGGCTTCGTCGCGTGGCCCGCGGTCTTGGGCCGTTCGCCGTGCATCGTGGAGCGGTAGCCGGCCAGAGTCTCCTTCCCATCGTCCATGTCGTCCGGTTTCTCCCCGATCAGCAGCGCCGTGGACCAGGTGAGAATCTCCTGTGTGGTGCGGTAGTTGACCCGCAGCCGGTACGAGCGTCCGACGACCTCGATGCCGAGCGAGCGAAGCGAGACCCGGTTGCCGTAGATGCGCTGGTGGGTGTCCCCGGCGAGGAAAAGGTCGTCGGCGCCGGGGTCGACGAGGGCCCGCAGGAACCGCCATTGGGCGGGGTGCAGATCCTGCGCCTCGTCGACCACGACGTGCCGGAAGGGCCGCTCGTCGCGCCCCTCCAGGACACGCGCCGCCGCGGCGCACACCTGCAGGAAGGTCCACTCCCCGGCCTGACGCAACTGCTCCTCGAAAGCGGAGACCGCACGCCACACCTGCAACCGTTTCAGCGGCCCGAGCCCGCTGCCGCGGCCCGTCCGCAGCACTTTCAGGTACTCCTCGGGCGTGGCGATGGTGTGCGCGAGAATGACGTGCCGCCACTCCTGGTCGAGGAAGACGTCCGTGAGGTCGAGGTTCAACCGCCGCGCGATCCGCGCCCACCGTGCGGTGATCTCCTTCTGGTCGAAGACCAGCTTGAGCGGTCCGCCGCCGCGGTCCGCCCGTACGATCTCGTTGGCCAGGGCGTCGACGTTCACCACCCGGATCTTCGCGCGGACGGCATCCTCCGTGATCAGTAGCTCCACGCAGCGCTGCAGTTCGGCGGCCAGGTCCTTCGTGTAGGTCGTCAGCAGCACGCAGCCGTCGGGTGCGTCGGCGGGCAGGTGCCGCGCGAGGTGGTACGCCCGGTGCAGCGCGACGACGGTCTTGCCGGTGCCGGGCCCGCCGGTGACCCGCGCCGAACCGGCATAGCTTTCCTGGTAGGCCACCCGGTACTGGCTCGGGTGCAGGAAGACCCGCCAGGCGTCGAAGGGGCGCTGAAGGATCTCCAGCAGTTCGTCGGCTCCGGAGACGAGGGCGATACGGCCGCGCGAGCGGGCCATGGCGGTACCCAGCTCGTCACCCTCGGAGGGGCGGGCGCTCTGCGGGACGGTCCGGGCGTACGCCTGCACGAGTTCGCGGTCGATCTCCTCGGGCTTCATACCGGTGGCGAGCCCGAGCAGCACGTCGTACTGCTGCTCGGGAAGCACCTTGTGCAGCGCCTCCAGGTGGGCCTCGTCGGGGACCAGCCGGATGATCGGCAGGATCTCCTCGTCCACGCCGAGGCTGCGCAGCACCTTGTCCGGATACGCGGAGGCGGGGAACAGGCGGGACGGCTCGTCGGCGGCCAGCGCGCGCAGTCCGGCCGTGGCCCGCTCCAGCGCCACGTCGTTGCGTATCTCGATGCCCTGGGTGGCCTCGTTCACCGAGGCACGGTGCTTGGTCGCCCAGTCGTTGGCCTTGTCGTGCGGGAGCACCTTCAACAGCAGATAGCTGTCGCCGGACTCCGCCTTGAGGACGACACCGCGCCAGAAGCCGGTGATCCGGATGGTCCGCAGCCGCGGATCCTTCTGGTGCGTGAGCTTCTCCAGGTGCAGTCCCGCGTGCGTGGCCGCGGCGAACTTCTCGAACACCTCGAAGACGCGTTTCTGGACGGGTTTCTCCAGCGCGGCGAACTCCATCAGAAAGTCCCGGTGCATTCCCAGCGTCGCCATACACGCCCCCTCCGACCGGCCTCTCCATGAATCACGATCACTTTACTGACCGACGCCGACTGGGAAGACCGTTCCGTCATTGCGGCGGAGTGAGTGCGGTAGCGGCATACCCCCTCTCCGACCTGGAGGCCATGCTCATCACGGGTGGTGATGACGAAACGGTCCGGTTCTGGCACTGCGACTCGGGGACCGAGGCGCTGGCGATTCCCCTGGGGCTTCATGTGCACGATGCCGCCGTTGTCGATGGGGAGCTGGCTCTGGCCACTGCGGAAGGCCTGCTGCAAGTGAGCCTCGAAGCGGCGTCCAACCTTGCTGGTACGTTCTGAGCCGTGCTTCCCCGGACCTGCTCGTACTGCCACCCTGACGTAACCACGCGGCCAGGGCTGGCTGCGCAAGGGCGTCAGTTCGTGGTCACGAGCTCGTCAAGCAACCGCTCCAACAGGTCGTTGTCACCAAGGAAGCTCTTCACCGAGGCGTCCTCGTTGCGCTGGGGGTTCATGCCCGACCAGTTCAGGTCGTATCCCGCGTCGGCGCTGAGCTGCGTCAGGAACGCCCGCTGGGCACGGCCGTTGCCCTCGCGGAACGGGTGGAGGACGTTCAAATCGCCGTACAGTTCGGCCAGTCGGATGACGAATTCCTGGCGGGGAAGATCCCGCAGATGGCCGGAGGAAGCGAGACGGCCGAAGACCTCTCCGGCGTAGGGCACGAGATTTCTCGCCGGGCAGAGCGGCGTGCGCTTGGCGATGTTCACGGTGCGTAACTCGCCTGCCCATGGACAGATGTCGCCGAAGACCGTGGCATGGAAGCCTGGAGATGGCCGAGGTCGTACGCGCCGGGTAGGGGGCGTTCGGCGAGCATGACGAGGCGCGCCCGGGTGATGTCCGCCTCCGCTGCCGCGAGCAGCCGAGGGTCGGTGATGCCGAGCTTGTTGCGCAGCACGCCGTTGGGCATGGCGTACGGATCGTTCACCCTGCCCGCCGCTGCGAAGTCGGTCGGTGGCGGGCGATCGCGCGAGCGACAAGGGTGTCCGCGTCGAGGTCACCCTTTACGTACTCCTCGGTGTCCCGGTCGGAGGCCTCGGAGGCGTAGAGCCCCTCGGCCTGGATGGAGCCGGTGGCCGAGGCGGCAGCCGCACGCCGTGCCGCTCGGCCGCTCAGCGCCTCGAAGGCCTCGACGGACAGAAGGACGCCCTGGGGCTTGCGGTGGGCGCCGATCAGGACCGGGTCAGCATCCGCGCCGGACTCCGACAGGTCGGTCAGGATCCGCGACAGTCTCGCGCGCGCGTCGCTGACGGTCACGACCTCGGGGATCTCCACGCTGTCACCGTACCCATAGAGAGGCTTGATTCTGTACAGATTCTAGTACGGATTCCGATGGGATGCGCGGTGTGGCGAGGATGTGGCCCGTCGTGTCGGCCGACCTTGAGGACTGTCGTGAACTCACCGAATCCAGAGTGCGCAGAAACCCGGAAGCCGGCGTGTTCGTCATCGGCGGTGCCGCTCCGCAGAGAACCGCCGAACACATCCGGGAACTGCAGCGCCGGGGAATTCTGAGGCCCTTGCCTTGAGCCGGTCACCTTCTGCCACACCACGGTGGCCGTACCCGGCGAGGCGGGGCCCGGCGACGTGGGGCTTGTGAACCGGCTTTCCGCGCAGGCTGCCCGAGCCGGGGGTCATCTGCCGTCGGCGTGCTCCGCGGGCTCCGGGGACACTGCGATGAGCGCGGCCAGTTCCTCCGGTGTCCGGGGCCCGGCGGCCGTGTCGGGCAGCAGGCCCTGGGCGCGGAGCAGGCGCGCGGCCGCCACGCCCCACGGCAACCGCAACCCCGCCGCCGCGAGGAGGTCCGTGCGGGCCAGCATCGTGGGCGCCGGGCCGGTCCGGGCGCCGGACGGGGTGAGCAGGGCGGCGTCGTCGGCCCAGCGCAGGGCGAGGTCCACGTCGTGGGTGGCCATGACGACCGTGGTGCCGTTCGCGCGCAGCCCGTCGAGGGTGGCGAGCAGCCGCTCCTGACCGTCGGGGTCGAGCCCCGCCGTCGGCTCGTCCAGGATCAGGACCCGGGGCCGCATGGCGACCGCCCCCGCGATCGCCGTCCGCTTGCGCTGCCCGTAGGAGAGCAGGTGCGTGGGACGGTTGGCGAGAGCGGTGATGTCCAGCGCGGCCAGCGCCTCCGTCACCCGCGCCCGAACCTCCGCGTCGGGCAGCCCGAGGTTCAGTGGTCCGAACGACACGTCCTGGCTGACGGATGCCGCGAACAACTGGTCGTCCGGGTCCTGCACCACCAGCTGCACTGTCGTCCGCAGCCGGGTCAGCCCCTTGCGGTCGTACCGGGCGGGCCGACCAGAAACGGTCAACTCGCCCTCGCTCGGCCGCAGTCCACCGCTCAGCAACCGCATCAGCGTCGTCTTGCCGCTGCCGTTGCGGCCCAGCAGGGCGAGCGCGCGCCCCTCCCGCACCTCGAAGTCGAGGCCGGTGAGCACGGCCGGGCCGTCCTCGTACGCGAAGGACGCGCCCCGCAGGGCGACCAGTGCGGGCTCGCTCAAGACAGCGGCCTTTCCAGGAGGAGGGCGAGGGCGGCCAGTGCGACGAGTAGGGCCAGGCTCATGACCGTGAAGCGCACCGAGACCCGGGCCTCCGGCACCAGCACGCGCAGCGTGCCGTCGTAGCCGCGTCCGGCGAGCCCCGTCTGCAGCCGCGCGGCCCGGTCGAAGGACCGGACGAACGCGGTCGCGCCGAGCCCGCCCAGCGAACGCCAGGTCGCCGCCCGGGTGGTGTGCCCGAGCCGGGCCGCCTGCGCCTCCCGGACCCGGCGCACCGAGTCGAGCAGCAGGAAACTCATCCGGTACGTCACCAGCGCCACATCGACGAGGGGAGCGGGCAGCCCGGCCCGTACCAGACGCGGCAGCAGATCGGACATCGGCGTGGTGAAGGCGAACAGCAGCACCCCGAGGGAGGCCGCCGAGGTGCGCAGCATCAACTCACCGGCGCGCAGGGGCCCGTCATCCGCCCAGGCCACGAACCCGCCCGGCCCGCCCACCTGCACCAGCAGCGTCAGCGCCCCGGTCACGCAGAAGCCCAGCGGCACCCGGTAGGCACGCCACAACCGCCGCCCCGGCACCCCCGCAGGGCCCAGCAGCACCGCGAGCGCGGTCAGCAGCACCAGGGCCGAGCCCGGCCAGGGCGGCAGCGAGACCGCCAGCACGGTGAGCCCCAGCCCGAGCACGGCCTTGTCCACGGGATGACGGCGGCGCCAGCGACTGCTGTGCGCCGCCGCGTCGATCGGCAGCACGGGGGATCAGGTCCCGGGTCCCGCGGGGGCCGCGTCGTCGACGTCCGCCTCGGTGTCGACCCCTTGCGCCCGTTCCGCCCCCTGCCGGCGCCCCCGCCGCAGCCCGAAGTAGTACGCGAGCACGCCCGCGCCGATCGCCGCCTGGAGGGCGAACAGCGCCGACTCGATCTCCCCGGACGGTGGTTCGTACAGCGGCGAGAACCACGGCTCGTAGTCCGGGGCGATCTCGGTGATCGCGGTCTCCGCCTCCGCGTCGGCGCCCGCGAACGGCTCCTCCTTGTGATCGCCGAGCCCGAGGACCAGCGGCACCACGGCGAGCACGGCGACAAGGAGCAGCAGCAGGGAGTTGATCTTCGCGTTACGGCTCATCGGGCCACCGCCTCGCCCGCGCCCGCTCCCGCGCCCGCCGACTTCTTCCCGAGCCCGGCCACCAGCACCCCGAGCCGGGTCAGTTCGCCCTTGCTGGACTGCACCAGCATGCGCATCACCAGCACCGTCAGCAGCCCCTCGCTCACCGCGAGCGGGATCTGCGTGACGGCGAAGATGGAGCCGAACTTGCCGAGCGCGCCCGCGAATCCGCTGCCCGGGTCGGGGAAGGCGAGCGCCAGCTGCACACTCGTCACGCAGTACGTCGACAGGTCGGCGACGAACGCGCCGCAGAACACCGCGACCATCAGCGGCGCCCCGTACCGCCGCAGCAGCCGGTAGACCCCGTACCCCGCCCACGGTCCGACGACCGCCATCGAGAAGACGTTGGCGCCGAGCGTGGTCAGCCCGCCGTGGGCGAGCAACAGGGCCTGGAACAGCAGGGTGATGGTGCCCAGCACCGCCATCACCGGCGGCCGGAACAGGATGGCGCCCAGCCCGGTGCCGGTGGGATGGGAACAACTCCCGGTCACCGAGGGCAGTTTCAGCGCGGACAGGACGAAGGTGAACGCTCCCGACGCGCCCAGCAGCAGCGTGCTCTCGGGATGCTCCCTGACTTCACGGGTGAGCGACCGGGCTCCGTGGACGACGAACGGCGCCGACGCGACGCCCCAGGCGACCGCGTGCGCCGGCGGTAGAAAACCCTCGGCTATGTGCATGGCTCAGCAGACCCTCTCCAGCACCTCGTGGATGGTTGACGCGCCTTGGCCGGTCTCCTGGCTGACGGGTACCACCGCCCGTGCTCCGCCTTCCCGGGTCCGAGGGGGACCCAGTGGCTGCCGTTCGGTCCTGTCGGGGGACAGGACCTGGGGCCGGAGCCGGACTTCCCGATCACAGTGGCGAGGGCCGCACCGGTATCACACCGGATTTCCCGTTCACCAAGGCGTGGCGACACTAGACCCTGTCCCGGGCCGCTGACAAGCAGTCCCGGGGGGCGCACGGACGGCGCCCCGCAGCTCGCACCCCGACGGGCCCACCACGCCGAAGTGCGGGAATGAGGGGAGGGGGTCCTGGGCAGAACCCTGCTGCAACTAATATGCAACAACGAGATCCGGGCAGCAAAGGTGTGGAATTCGATGACGACCCGACGAATAAAGGGTGCCGCCGTCGCGGCGACCATGGCCGCCGCGGTCGCCGCCTGCTCGGCGCCCGGCGGCGGCACGGACGGCGCCGCGGGCGGCAGCGGGTCCGCCGAGTCCGTGGTGATCGGGGTCGCCTCCGAGCCGGACACCCTGAGCCCGCTGCTCGGCTACGGCAAGGACGGCAACTCCAAGATCTTCGACGGGCTGCTCGCCCGGGACGCCGGCCTGGAACTCGAGCCCGCCCTGGCGAAGGCGCTCCCCGAGGTCACCGACGACGGCCGCACCTACACCTACACCCTGCGCCCGGGCGTGAAGTTCAGTGACGGCGAACCCCTCACCGCCGAGGACGTCGTCTACACGTACGAAACGGTCCTCGACGACAAGACCAACAACACCGCCAAGAGCGAACTGGACGCCGTCAAGGAGGTCCGGGCGGACGGCGACGACAAGGTCGTCTTCACCCTCAAGTACCCCTACGCGGCCTTCCCGGCCCGCACCGTCCTGCCCATCGTCCCCGAACACGTCGCGGGCGAGCAGGACCCCAACACCGGCGCCTTCAACACCGAGCCGATCGGCACCGGACCGTACGTCCTCACCGGCTGGAGCAAGGGCGAGAAGCTCACCTTCAAGGCGAACCCCGACTACTGGGGCGGCGCACCGAAGGTGAAGAAGCTCACCATGGCGATCATCGCCGACGACGACGTCCGCGCCACCCGGCTGCGCTCCGGCGACCTCGACGGCGCGACCCTCCCGCCCAACCTCGCCGCCACCTTCAAGAACGACGACGCCCGCAAGACCTACCGGGCCACCACCTACGACTTCCGCGCCGTCACCCTCCCCACCGGGAACAAGATCACCGGCGACACCACGATCCGCCGCGCCCTCGACCTCGCCGTCGACCGCCAGGCCATGGTCGACAAGATCCTCGACGGCGCCGGCCGCCCCGCCTACGGCCCGCTGCCCCTCGACGACCCCTGGTACGCCAAGGACGTCGAACGCCCCCAGGACCTCGCCGAGGCCAAGAAGATCCTCGACCGCGACGGCTGGAAGGCCGGCCAGGACGGCATCCGCGCCAAGGACGGCGCCCGCGCCGCCTTCACCCTCTTCTACCCCTCCGGCGACAAGGTCCGCCAGGACCACGCCCTCGCCTACGCCTCCGACGCCAAGAAGGCCGGCATCGACGTCAAGGTCGAGGGCGCCACCTGGGAGGTCATCGAACCCCGGATGGGCAAGGACGCCGTCCTCGCCGGCTTCGGCAGCACCGGAGACCCCGACTTCGGCCTCTACACCCTGCTGCACTCCTCCCTCGCCGGCGACGGCTTCAACAACATGCCCCACTACGACAACCCCGCCGTCGACAAGGCCCTCGAAACCGGCCGCCGCGCCCAGGACCCCGACGACCGCAAGGCCGCCTACGACGACCTCCAGCGCGCACTCGTCAAGGACCCCGGCTACACCTTCCTCACCCACATCGACCACCTCTACGTCCTCGCCGACCGCTGGGGCGACCTCACCACCCAGGTCGAACCGCACGAGCACGGCTTCGCCAGCGGCCCCTGGTGGAACGCCGAGGACTGGCAGCCCAAGAAGTGAAGACCCTGCCCTGGGCGGCGATGGGACACCTCGTGGCACGGCGGGCCCTGCTCGCCGTGCCCGTCCTCCTCGTCGTCACCTTCGGCGCCTTCGCCCTCGCCGCCGCCTCCCCGTTCGACCCCGTCAAGGCCTACGCCGGAACCGCCGCCCTCGGCGCCGACCAGGAAACCCTGGACCGGCTCCGCGACAACCTCGGCGTGGACCAGCCCTTCACCGTCCGCTGGTGGGAGTGGCTGACCTCCGCGCTCACCGGCGACCTCGGCCACTCCAGCGTGATGCGACAGCCGGTGGCCGAGGCGATCGGCGAACGACTGGTCTGGTCGACCCTGCTGTGCACCGTCGCGTTCGCCGTCGCCGTCCTCCTCGGCACCCTGCTCGGCGTCCTCGCGGCCCGCCGCCCCGGCTCGCTCGTCGACCGCACGGTCACCTCCCTCGCCTACTCCCTGGAAGCCGCGCCGGTCTTCTGGATCGCCCTGCTCGCCGTCTGGCTGTTCGCCCTCCACCTCGACGTCCTCCCGGCCGGCGGCCTCACCGACACCGGCAGCGAACACGTCACCGCCGGCCAGGTCACCAGCCACCTGATCCTGCCCGCCGGCGTCCTCGCCGTCTCCCAACTGCCCTGGTTCACCCTCTACGTCCGCCAGGGCGTCGGCGACGCCCTCGCCGAGGACCCCGTGCGCGGCGCCCGCGCCCGCGGCCTCGCCGAACGCACCGTCCTGCTCGGCCACGCCCTGCGCTCCGGACTGCTGCCGGTGCTCACCCTCATCGGCTCCCGCGTCCCCGAACTCATCACCGGCGCCCTCCTCGTGGAGACCGTCTTCAGCTGGCCCGGCATCGCCGCCGCCACCGTCGAGGCGGCCACCGCCGTCGACTTCCCCCTCCTGGCCGCCCTGACCACCCTCGCCACCGCCGCCGTCCTCGCCGGAAACCTCCTCGCCGACCTCCTGTACGGACTGATCGACCCGAGGGTGAAGCTCAATGAGATGTGATCCCCATGGCTGACACCACCGTCGAGAAGGCCGACGCGACCACCCCCACGGCCGCGACCGCCTGGCGCTCGCACGGCACCACCCGCCGCTCCACCCACACCCTGCGGCTGCGCGTCTCCGCCACCCTGGTCGGCCTCACCGCCCTCGCGGTACTGCTCGTCCCCCCACTGGTCCAACTCGACCAGCAGGCCGTCGACCTCGCCTCGAAACTCCTCCCACCCAGCTGGGACCACCCCTTCGGCACCGACGACGTCGGCCGCGACCTCCTGCTGCGCTGCGTCTACGGCCTCCGCGTCTCCCTGCTCGTCGGCGTCGTGGCCGCGCTCACCGCCACCGTCATCGGCACCGCCGTCGGAGCCACCGCCGGAGCCCTCGGCGGCTGGGTCGACCGCCTCGTCATGCGCCTGGTCGACACCATCTCCTCCGTCCCGCACCTGCTGCTCGGCATCTTCATCGTCGCCATGTTCCGCCCCGGCGTCTGGCCCGTGGTGATCTCGGTCGCCCTCACCCACTGGCTGTCCACCGCCCGCATCGTCCGCGCCGAGGT
The DNA here is from genome assembly GCF_054061295.1 of Streptomyces sp. TE5632. Classification (NCBI taxonomy): domain Bacteria; kingdom Bacillati; phylum Actinomycetota; class Actinomycetes; order Kitasatosporales; family Streptomycetaceae; genus Streptomyces; species Streptomyces sp. TE5632. The sequence goes on from NZ_JBSSEA010000003.1 coordinate 4,604,204, forward strand.
CCTCTCCCTGCGCTCCCGCCCCTACATCGACGCCGCCGTCTCCGGCGGCGCCTCCCGCCGGCGGGTGGTGCTACGGCACCTGCTGCCCGGCGTACTGCCCCAGGCCGGCCTCGCCGCCGTCCTGATGATCCCGCACGCCATGTGGCACGAGTCGGCGCTGTCCTTCCTCGGCCTCGGCCTGCCCGCCCACACCGCCAGCCTCGGCACCCTCATCCAGGGCGCCCGCGGCTCCCTGCTCGCCGGCCACTGGTGGCCCACCCTCTTCCCCGGCCTGTTCCTGATCATCCCCACCCTCGCCATCGCCGGACTCGCCGGAGTCTGGCGGGAGCGGATCAACCCCCGCCGCCGATCGGAGCTGACGCTGTGACCGAGCGACCTCCCGTGCTGTCGGTCCGCGGACTGTCGGTGCGCTTCCTGGTACCCGGCGGAGGCCGCATCGCCGCAGTCACCGACGCCCACTTCGACGTGGCGCCCGGCGAATGCCTCGCCCTGATCGGCGAGAGCGGCTGCGGCAAGTCCGTCCTCGCCTCCGCCCTGCTCGGCCTGCTCCCCGCCAACGCCCAGACCGCCGGCCACGCCCACCTCGGCGAACTCGACCTGCTCACCGCCGACGAACGCACCCTCGCCCGCACCGTACGCGGCCGCCGCATCGGCCTCATCCCCCAGAGCCCGGCCGCCCATCTCACCCCCGTCCGCACCATCCGCTCCCAGATGGAGGAGACGGTCGCCGAACTCACCGGCCTCCGGGGCCGCACGGCCCTGCGCACCGCCGCCGAGAAGGCCGCCGCCCGCGCCGCCTTCCCCGCCGACCACCTCGACCGCCACCCCCACGAACTCTCCGGCGGCCTCGCCCAACGCGCCGCCACCGCCCTCGCCCTCATCGGCGACGCACCCCTCCTCCTCGCCGACGAACCCACCACCGGCCTCGACCGCGACCTGGTGGACCACACCGTCGACGAACTACGCCGGCACGTCGACGCCCCCGGCGACGGCACCGACCACGCCCGAGCCCTCCTGATGATCACCCACGACCTGACGGCAGCCGAACGCATCGCCGACCGGGTCGCCGTCATGTACGCGGGCCGCATCGTCGAACTCACCGAAGCCGACACCTTCTTCGGCACCCCCGGCCCCCGCCACCCCTACAGCCGCGGCCTCCTGAACGCCCTCCCCGACCGCGCCTTCACCCCCATCCCCGGCATGCCCCCCGAACTCGGCGCCCTCCCCGACGGCTGCGCCTTCGCCCCCCGCTGCGACCGAGCCACCACCACCTGCGCGACCCTCCCGCCCCTCACCGCGTCGGTCGCCTGCCACCACCCGGTCCCGGTCGAGGCCCTGACCCCGGAGGACGTCGTCCGTGCTTGAACTCCGCGACATCACCGCCGGCTACGACCGACGGTCGGCCCCCGCCGTCCGGAACGCCTCCCTCACCGTCGCCCCCGGCGAGGCCGTCGGCCTGCTCGGCCCCAGCGGCTGCGGCAAATCCACCCTCGCCAGGGTCGCCGCCCTCCTGCACCGCCCCGACGCCGGCACCCTCACCCTCGACGGCACCCCCGTACGCCACTGGCGCCACCGCGCCCCCCGCGCGCTGCGCACCGCCTTCGGCGTCGTCTTCCAGCAGCCCCGCCTCTCCGCCGACCCCCGTCTGACCCTCGCCGACCTGATAGCCGAACCCCTGCGCGCCACGGGCCGCCGCGCCGAAGCCCCCGACCGGGTCGCCGAACTGGCCTCCACCGTCGGCCTCACCCCCGACCTGCTCACCCGCCGCCCCCACGAGGTCAGCGACGGCCAACTCCAACGCGCCTGCCTCGCCCGCGCGTTGGTGCTGCGCCCCCGTTGGCTGATCTGCGACGAGATGACCGCGATGCTCGACGCCTCGACCACGGCCGCCCTGGTGGCGGTGGTCGAGGACTACCGCACCGCAACAGGCGCCGGCCTGCTCGCCGTCGGCCACGACCGCACCCTCCTCGACCGCTGGTGCGACCGCACGGTCCACTGGGACACGGTGACGGCCCGGCCGGTCACGGCGGAGTAGCGGCGCGTGCCCGTCAAGAGGCTGCTTGCTCCGCACGTTCATCCGTACCCGGCTCCGCGCATGAGCGAGTACGCCGACACCTCCGACCGTGATCCGCCGGATGGAACTCAGGGGTGCATGACGATCTTTCCCACGTGCCCCCTGCGGGCGAGTTCCTCCTGCGCCTGAGCGGCCCGGTCCAGTGGGAAGGCCGCGGCGATGACGGGCTGGACCTCGGCCTGACGGGCCAGGTCCATGAGGAGGCCGAAGTGCGTGGGCGTGTGCGTCGAGGAGCCGATGACCTGCGCGTTGTGCAGGTAGAAACGGCGCACATCACATTTCACGTCGTATCCGCCTGAGCGCGGTTTTGGTCTCAGAACGACTGGCGGCGGGGCGACGGGCGGGACGGGCGTGGACTGCAACGTGAAAGACAGCCCGGCCGGTGTCGTCTGCCCGGTCCGCGCAGTGAGCGTATCGACGTCACGCCCCACGTAACCTCTTCCTGTGCCAGCCCCCCGCCTGCATCGCGTCGCCGTCCTCGTGCTCGAGGGCGCGAAGCCGCTCGATGTCGGAATTCCCGCGCAGGTTTTCACGACCCGCGCGAGCATGCCGTACGAGGTGCGGGTGTGCGGGGCGACACCCGGTCTCGTGACCGGCGGCGACGGCCTCGCGTACTACGTCGCCCACGGCCTCGACGCCCTTGCGTGGGCCGACATCGTCTTCGTCCCCGGCTACCGGTTCCCGGACCGCGACGACCCGCCGCAGGCCGTCGTCGCCGCACTGATCGCCGCCCACGACCGGGGCGCGCGGCTCGCCGCCATCTCGACGGGCGCCTTCGCGCTCGCCGCCACGGGCCTGCTCGACGGCAGGCGCGCCACGACGCACTGGCACTACACGCGGGCACTCGTGGCCAGGCATCCGCTCGTCCAGGTCGACGAGAACGTGCTCTTCGTCGACGAGGGCAGCGTGCTCACCTCGGCCGGCGCCGCCTCCGGCATCGACCTGTGCCTGCACATCCTGCGCGGCGACCTGGGGGTGGCCGCGTCCAACCACGCGGCCCGGCGTCTGGTCGCGGCCCCCTACCGCAGCGGCGGTCAGGCCCAGTACGTGCCGCGCAGCGTCCCCGAACCGCTCGGCGAGCGGTTCGCCGCCACCCGTGAGTGGGCGCTGCACCGGCTCGGCGATCCCCTCACCCTCGACGTACTGGCGCGGCAGGCGGGGGTCTCGCCGCGCACGTTCTCCCGGCGCTTCGTCGAGGAGACCGGCTACACGCCGATGCAGTGGGTGATGCGCGCCCGCGTCGACGTGGCCCGCGAACTGCTGGAGCGGTCGCAGCGCAGCGTCGAGCAGATCGCCGCCGACGTCGGCCTCGGCACCGGCGCGAATCTGCGGCTGCACTTCCAGCGCATCCTCGGCACCACCCCGAGCGAGTACCGGCGCACCTTCACCCTGGGCGAGTAACCCGCCCGGCACCGCGTGGCGAGATCCTTTCGAACCATGGCGACCCCGCCACTGTCAGCGGCGCGAGCCGCGGGCGAGCCTGGTGGCGAAGGGAAGGGACACCACTCATGACTCGCATCGCCATCAACGGATTCGGCCGCATCGGACGCAATGTGCTGCGCGCACTGCTGGAGCGCGACAGCGCCCTCGAGGTCGTCGCCGTCAACGACCTGACCGAGCCCGCCACGCTCGCCCGGCTGCTCGCCTACGACAGCACGGCCGGCCGGCTCGGGCGCCCGGTGACCGTCGACGGGAACGCCCTCGTCGTCGACGGCCGCCGGATCACGGTGCTGGCCGAGCGTGAACCGGCGCAGCTGCCGTGGGCCGAACTCGGCGTCGACATCGTCCTGGAAGCCACCGGCCGCTTCACCTCGGCCAAGGCGGCCCGCGCCCACCTCGACGCGGGCGCGAAGAAGGTGCTCGTCAGCGCGCCGTCGGACGGCGCCGACGTCACGCTCGCCTTCGGGGTCAACACCGACGCCTACGACCCGGCCGTGCACACGGTCGTCTCGAACGCCTCCTGCACCACCAACGCGCTCGCGCCGCTGGCCGTGGTCCTCGACGAACTCGCCGGTATCGAGCACGGGTTCATGACGACGGTGCACGCCTACACGCAGGAGCAGAACCTGCAGGACGGTCCGCACCGCGACGCCCGTCGCGCCAGGGCCGCCGGCGTCAACATCGTGCCGACCACGACCGGTGCCGCCAAGGCGATCGGCCTGGTGCTGCCGAACCTCGACGGCAAGCTGTCGGGCGACTCGATCCGCGTACCGGTGCCGGTGGGCTCGATCGTCGAACTCAACACGACCGTCGCCCGCGACGTGACGCGCGACGACGTGCTGGAGGCGTACCGCGCCGCGGCACAGGGGCCGCTCGCCGGCGTCCTCGAGTACTCGGACGACCCGCTCGTGTCGTCCGACATCACGGGAAACCCCGCCTCTTCCATCTTCGACTCGGCCCTCACCCGCGTCGACGGCCGCCACGTCAAGGTGGTCGCCTGGTACGACAACGAGTGGGGCTTCTCGAACCGCGTGATCGACACGCTCGAGCTCCTCGCCACCCGCTGACCGGACGCCGGGGCGGTACCCCGCCTCCGGCGACCGCTCCGGCCGGCACTTGCTTCGGGCGCTCTGGTTGACCAGTCGGGCAGCCGGAGCGCTCAGTCACAGAAGGGGGCCCGCCCGGCCTCCGGAGGGCGTGGGAGCGCCACGGCCGGTCGAGGGGCTCTTCGAGCGTCGCTCCGCGATGGCTTACAGCCACCCCTGACATTCCGCGACGCCCCTCGTGGTGGGGTAAGGGATCCTGCCCCGGTCAACCTCACGCCGAGGCCGCGGCAATGCAGAACTCATTGCCCTCCGGGTCGGCCATCACGACATGGTGCTCGTCGCATTCCTCCAGGACGCTCCCGCCCGCTTTCACCAGCCGCTCGGACTCCGCCCTGATCCGCGCCCACCGTTCATCGTGACTGCCGTGTCCCGGCACCCGGACGTCGATATGGAGTCGGTTCTTCGCGGTCTTCGGTTCAGGGACCTTGAGGATGCAGAGCCGGGGCCCGACGCCGTCAGGATCGCAGAGCCACGCGCCGTCGTCCGCGGAGTCGTCCTCCGGAAGGTCGAACTGCGCGAGCCACTCCTCGCGGGTCTTGAAGGGAGCGGGCGGCGGCTCGTCCACATACCCCAGGGCCGTCTTCCAGAACTCGGCAAGAAGCTTCGCGTCTGCGCAATCAAGGGTCAGATCGATTCTGGCTGTCATGGCAGGACCGTACTGCGCACCTCTGACAGTCGCGGCTGAGGCGGAGGCGAGACGGCGGCTGATACGCCGTGACGGGTCGGCCACAGCTTCGCCCAGCCGGACGTTCTCCACCGACCGAGCCGATGCCCGCCTCCGTCGTCCACCTCGGTGTCCGCCCGGCGCCCGGCCCCCAACCCCGCTAGTGTGCTGCGCCGGAGATCCCTCGTCCGGTTCTGCCGACGGATCTCCGGCGCAGCCCCTAGTAGTACTTCGTTAGGTTGGTTTGATCTTGGGTGCCGAGTCCGGCAGGCTGCCCGTGTGGACTTGGGGGAGATCGAGCAACTCCGGGGTGAGTTGGCCGCGTTCGTGGCCGAGGTGTTCGCGTCGGTGCCGCGCCGGGATCAGCGGGCGAAGGGCGACTGCTACCTGCGCGGGTTGATGCTGGACGGTCGCAGGAAGTCGATCCAGCCGATGGCCGAGCGGCTGCCGGACGGCGATATGCAGGCGTTGCAGCAGTTCGTGAACCAGTCGCCGTGGGACCACGCCGCGGTGTTGCGGGCGGTGGCCGTCAAGACGGTCCCCGTCGTCGATCCCATGGTGTGGGTGATCGACGACGTGTCGTTCCCCAAGGACGGGAAGATGTCGGTGGGGGTGGCCCGGCAGTGGTGTGGGGCGCTGGGCAAGCAGTCCAACTGCCAGGTCGCGGTCAGCCTGCATGCCGCGTCCGACACCGCGTCCGTGCCGATCTCGTGGCGGCTGTTCCTGCCGCAGGAGTGGCAGGACGACGCCGGGCGCCGGGCCAGGGCGGGGGTGCCCGAGGAGGTGGGGCACCGGGAGAAGTGGCGGCTGGCCCTGGAATTGATCGACGAGGCGAGCGGCTGGGGCCTTGTCCCGCAGGTGATCGTCGCGGATGCCGGGTACGGGCAGAACACCGCGTTCCGGCAGGCTCTGGCTGACCGCGGACTGGACTTCGTCGTCGCGGTGCGGGCGGACGAATCCGCTCATCCGCATGACGCCGTGCCCACCGCACCGGCCTGGAGCGGGACCGGCCGCAGGCCCGCCCTGCGCTACCGCACCGGAGCGTTCTCGTTGAAGGACCTGGCCGCCGAAACCGGCCGCAAGGCCTACCGGCAGGCGACCTGGCGCACTGGGTCCAAGGGGCCGATGCGCTCGAGATTCCGGGTGCGGATCGTGCGTCCGGCCGGTGTCGCGGCCCGCAGACACGCGATGGCCTGGGCGGGCGGCCCCACCGCCTGGGACGGCGTTCTGCCCCCGGCGACACTGCTGAGTGAATGGCCCGCCGGCGAGAAGGCACCCACCGAGTACTGGCTGACCAGCCTGCCCGCCGACACCCCCCTGCGGCACCTGGCCCGCCTGGCGAAGATGCGCTGGCGGATCGAGCACGACTACCGCGAGATGAAGCACGGCCTGGGCCTGGACCACTTCGAAGGCCGCACCTGGCGGGGCTGGCACCACCACGCCACCCTCGTCACTGCGGCCCACGCCTTCCTCACCCTCCGCCGTCTCGACCCAAAAGCAACAGCGCCGGCCTGACCTTCTACCAGGTCCTCGACACGCTCCAGGACCTCATACGCGCATGGACCGGCACATGCCCCACCTGCCACCGCGGCATCCCCGCTTCAGCTCCGCCAGAACACCACCCACGCCAGCCAACCTAACGAAGTACTACTAGTGTCCTGCGCCGGTAGTCCGTCGTTAGATCGTGTATGAGTTCTCCTGCCGGGGTGCCGGTGCCGCGTCGTGGTCCGAAGCTGGAACCGCTGCTGCTGGGCGATGACGAGCGTGCCGTGCTGGAACGCTGGACGAGGCGGGCGAACTCCGCCCAGGCGCTGGCGTTGCGGGCGCGGATCGTGCTGGCCTGTGCGGGCCCTGACGTGCCGCCCATCGTCGAGGTGGCCCGGGAGCTGCGGATTTCCGCGGACACGGTCCGCAAGTGGCGGCGGCGGTTCCTGGCCGAGCGGCTGGACGGCCTGGCCGACGAGCCCCGGCCGGGCCGGCCGCCCACCATCAGCGTGGATCAGGTGGAGGCGGTCGTGGTCGCCACCTTGGAGGAGATCCCGAAGAACGCCACCCACTGGTCGCGGAAGTCGATGGCGGAGCACAGCGGTCTGTCGAAATCCACCGTCGGCCGGATCTGGCGCAGGTTCCAGCTCAAGCCGCACCTGACGGACACCTTCAAGCTGTCCACGGACCCGTTCTTTGTGGAGAAGGTCTACGACGTCGTCGGGCTGTACTTCAACCCGCCCGAGGGCGCGGTGGTCCTGTCCGTGGACGAGAAGTCCCAGATCCAGGCCCTGGACCGGTCCCAGCCGGTGCTGCCGATGATGCCGGGGATGCCCGAGCGGCGCACCCACGACTATGTCCGCAACGGCCTGACCACGCTGTTCGCCGCGTTCGACGTCGCCACCGGCGAGGTCATCAGCTCCCTGCACCGCCGGCACCGGGCGGCGGAGTTCAAGAAGTTCCTGATCAAGATCGACAAAGAGGTGCCCGCGCACCTGCAGATCCACCTGATCTGCGACAACTACGGCACCCACAAGACACCCGCGATCAGGACGTGGCTGGCCAAACACCCTCGGTTTCATATGCACTTCACCCCGACCGGCTCCTCGTGGATCAACCAGGTCGAGCGGTGGTTCGGCTTCCTGGCCGACCAGAAGATCCGCCGCGGCGCACACAAAAGTGTCCAGAGCCTCGAAGCTGACATCCGCGCCTGGGTCAAGGACTGGAACTCAGATCCCAGGCCGTTCGTCTGGGCGAAGACCGCCGAGGAGATCCTCGAATCCCTCGCCCGCTTCTGCCGACGGATCTCCGGCGCAGGACACTAGTGCTCTGACCGCATAGCTTCACCGGGTTGGTGAAGCGCCGGCGGGGCGGACTACGTTCTCGGCATGATCGACGCGGAAGTCGCCTCACTCTTGGCCGGATGTTCTCACTGCCCGTACCCCGGGATGTGGCAGGCCTCCCCTTTTGCGGAACGCACGGTCGGAGGTGCGCGGTATGCCCTGGTCGCGGTCGACCCAGGGCTGAGCGCGTTCGCTCTGCGGCGTGATGACGGCTCGCTGTGGTGTCTGCCGGAAGGCGGTGCTCCCCAACTGGTGAACTCCAACATTGAGGCGTTCGTCGCCTTCAACCGCGCTTATGAGGAGGCCGCTGCCGAGGCCGCTGCATACGAGGGGTCCGGTGACGGTCTGGGTGACGACGAGGCCGTGGACCTGGCCGAGCAGGCCGCCGACGCGCTCACTGAAGCGCTGCTGGAACGATTCGAGATGCTTGACGCCGAGGCCGTTGCCGACGAGAACTCCTTCTGGCACATCGGGGCTGAGGAGCTGGGCTACGGCATGAGTGTGTGACCACGCAGAACGTCGGGCGGGCTGCTCAAGCTGCAATGCCGAGGGGGCGTCCGCCCCAGCGGATGCCCTTCTCGCCGCGGATGCGGGCGCGTTCCTTGCGTTGGGAGGCCAGCACGTCGGGGTGACGAGCGTGAGCGTTGCGCCGGCGCAGGTAGCGGTGCAGGACCCGAGTTTGCACCGTGTGGTTGGGGTGGTGGGAGTTGACCAGGGTGAACTGCCGCAGCGGGCCGAAGCGGGCCTCGCTCGGGTTGGCCCAGGAAGCGTAGGCCGGGGTGAAGCACAGCTCGACCTTGTTCCTCTCCGCCCAGCGCCGGATGTCCGCGCCGGTGGGGCGGAGAGATTGTCCAGGATGATGTAGATCGGGGCGCCGTCGGGGCGGGCGGCACGGATCGACTTCAGCGAGGCCAGGGTGTTGGCGGTGCCCTTGCGGCGGCGGTTGACGCCCCACAGCCGGTCGTCACCGACGGGGTAGCAGCCGTGGAAGTAGGTGACGCCGTGGGTGCGGCGGTAGGTCGCGGGCAGGCGGTCGGGCCTGCCCTGCTTCGCCCAGCAGGAGCCCGCGGTGGGCCGGATGCCGAGGGGCCCGAACTCGTCGAAGGCGAAGACCCGGTCGGGGAAGCGGTCCAGCACCTCCTCGATCCGGTCGAGCTTGGTATCACGCTCGGTGTCCGGGGACTCCTTCCAGGCCTTGGTGCGCTGGAAGACGATGCCGCGGCGCATCAGCAGGCACCGTAAGGCTTCACGGCCGCCGCCTCCGTGCACCCGGCGCAGGTAGGCGGCGAGTTTACGGATCGACCAGCGGGTGACGGGCTGGCCGAGCTTGGTGGGGCGGGTGGTGGCCGTCTGGACGACGAAGTCCTCGTCGTCATCGCTGAGCAGGCTGGGGGTACCCCCGGGCGGAGCCCTGGGGGAGGACGGCCTCCCGCCCATTGAGGGTCCAGGCAGGCCAGGTCGATCTCGTTGAACCGATGGATCACCTCCCGCACCGTGTCCTCGTCCGCCTGGACCAGCCGGGCGATCACCGGGACGCGGTTCCCGCCGGCCGAGGCCAGCAGCATCATCGCCCGGCGATAGCGCACCGAGCTGGTACTGCCCCGGCGCACAATCTGCTGCAGCTTCTGCCCTTCCTGGTCGGTCAGTCGGCGCACCCGCACAGGCTCGGCCACCACACCTCCAGCGGTCGGAACGGACGTCACCGCCCATCCAACCGCTTCGAGCGCCACCCCGGCGAACCTATGCGGTCACAGCACTAGACGACCCACCCGTCGGAGCCAGGTCGACGCCCCTTACGAGCACTGGACAGGAGTTCCACAGCTCCACCCCGGCCGTGAGCAGTTCCAGCACCGCGCGTTGCTCGTCGGGAGTCCATGCGGCGCACTCGTCCCCGAACAGCTTCTCGTAGGCGCTGTTATGCACCGCGCCCTGCTGGGGCAGCCGGTGGACCTCACCAAGTCCTCGGGCCAGATCCTCGAAGAAGTTCCACGCGTCCAGCACCGCACCCGAGGGGACGCGTCGGCGCGACGGGTCCTTCAACCAATGCTGGACACGGACGAGCTCCAGCGTGTCGGTCTCAGAAGTGGCCAGCCTCCGCCCTCTCCGGCTCGCATACACCCGCACCTGCCGAACAGTCGTGAACACCGGCACCCGACAGTGATCAGCTCCTGGCAACGCCAGCACCTGATCAGGGTCGTCGCCCCTGCCACCGATCCACAGAACTACCCCGCTGCGGCCGAGCCCTCGCACCCGGTACGCATAGAGACTGCCACCCCCACCGCGCTGTCCGGTCGCGAACACATCTGCCCTCTCGATCTTTGCCACGCTCTCACCCTGGCACGACCCGCGAGAGCCGTCGCGGAATTTCTCCGCAGCGGGTCAGCCGGGGATGCAGACGGTCCCACGCCTGCGCGGTCGCCTTCCGTGGAGCCGCCGGTCCGTGACCGCCACGGCCTGCTCGATGCCCTCAGGTCGCCGGGTCACCGAAGACGAAATCGCCACCATGCTTGGTCAGCCGCCCGTCCTTGGCAACGGCACCCCGACCAGGGCACCCTGTGACGGAGCGCAAGACCACGGCGAGACCACCCGCACGCCGGAACCGGAGCCGAGGCAGGCCGCTTCCCGACTCCCGTTGCTCCGCATGACGGCCACCGCAAGGGACATCACCGAGGACCTGATCCGGGATCTGCTGTGCGAGCAGCACCCCGACCTGGCGGACCGTCCCCTGAAGCTCGGAGCGCTCGGCTGGGACAACCAGGTGTGGCGGCTCGGTGACGACCTCGCCGTCCGGTTGCCCTGGGCGACGCAGTCCGCGCGCCCGCGCTGCCGCGCGCCGAAGCCACCTCGGCCCTGTCGGCATCGCCCGCGGGGCACCGCCATCGATCTCGCGGTGCTCCACGGGATTCAGCTCTCAGGAGGGTGGAGCGCGCACGGGATGGGTGGCCGGGATGCTCAGCCGTGTGAGGTCTCGGCCACGTCGACCACCTCGAAGCCTTCGCGACGCATCCGCTCACTCCCCCAGGCGCCGAGCGGCCCGAGCGCTTGATTGAGCGTGCGCCCGTGCTCGGTCAGGGAGTACTCCACCCGCGGCGGCACCTCGGCATAAACCTCCCGGCGCACGAGACCGTCCGCCTCCATCTCGCGCAGGTGCTGCGTCAGCATCTTCTCGCTCACTCCCGGCAGACCGCGACGGAGCTCAGCGAAGCGGCAGACGTGACGGGTATCGAGTTCCCAGAGGATCAGTCCCTTCCACTTGCCGCTCACTACATCGAGCGCAGCGTCGATGCCGCAGATGTAAGGCCCGCGTCTCGGCGCCTTGGCCATCACTGGTCCCCTTACTAAAAGGTAAGTACCGCAGAAAATAGTGGGTACTTCCGAGAGTAGTGGCGCTCTTCGAGGATGGAGGAGTGAACGAACAACGGAACCTCACGACCCAGCAGAACAGCGCTGTCACCGTGATCGGACTCGGCCCGATGGGCCAGGCGATGACGCGCGTCCTCCTCACCGCCGGCCACCCGGTCACCGTCTGGAACCGCACCGCCAGTCGGGCCGACGGCGTCGTCACCGACGGAGCGACGCTCGCGGCGACACCCAGCGAGGCGGTCGAAGCGAGTGACCTCGTGATCCTGAGCCTCACCGACTACCAGGTGATGTACGACGTCCTCGACAGCGCCACCGAATCGCTCGCCGGCCGGACGCTGGTCAACCTGAGCTCCGACACTCCCGACACCACACGCGAGGCAGCAACCTGGGCAGCGGGCCACGACGCCACCTTCCTCACCGGAGGTGTCATGGTCCCCGCGCCGATGGTCGGCACGGAGGCAGCCCATGTCTACTACAGCGGCCCCGACGACGCGATGCAGCGCCACCTGGCGACGTTGGCCCTGCTGGGAAAACCAAAGCATCTGGGCGAGGACCCGGGCCTCGCCCAGATGATGTACCAAGCCCAACTCACGGTGTTCCTCACCACCTTGTCCGGACTGATGCACGCCACCGCGATGCTGGGCACCGCAGGAACCAAGGCCAGGGAAGCGCTGCCGGAGTTGCTCTCCTTCACGGACTCGATAGGCGACATCCTGAGGGCTGGTGAAGAGAACCCCGGCGCCGCGCTTGACGCCGGAGAGCACCCCGGCGACCTCAGCACGGTCACCATGATGGGCGCCACGTCCGACCACATCGTCGAGACCAGCACGTCACTCGGCCTCGACCTCGCGCTCCCCCTGGCCGTGCAGGCCCACTACCGGCGCGCGATCGAGGATGGACACGGCGGCGACAACTGGACCCGCATCATCGACGGCATCCGAGGACCGCGCTGACCGAACGCGGGACCGATGAACACAGGCCCAGCCGCGACGCACGCGGTCGGTCCTGGGGCGTCGACCCACGCGGTCTGCTTCGGGGGCCGTGTTCGGCGAGGGCAGGTGTTCCCACGGCGGTCGTCGGACCTGGGACCATCCCCACGTGTACGCGGAACGAGGTCGGCGACGACCAACCCCAACGCGCCTGCCTCGCACGCGCGTTGGTGCTGCGTCCCCGCCGGCTGATCTGCGACGAGATGACCGCGATGCTCGACGCCTCGACAACGGCCGCACTGGTCAAGGCCGTCGAGGACTACCGCACCGCAACAGGCGCCGGCCTGCTCGCCGTGGGTCACGACCGCACCCTCCTCGACCGCTGGTGCGACCGCACGGCCCACTGGGACACGGTGGTGGCATCCGGCGCGCCGGCGGTCAAGGCGGGTCAGCGGAACTCCCCTCATGACTCCGGCCGTGATCCGTCGGGTGGAACTCAGGGGTGCATGACGATCTTTCCCACGTGCTTTCTGCGGGAGAGTTCCTCCTGCGCCTGAGCGGCCCGGTCCAGCGGGAACGTCGCGGCGACAACGGGCTGGACCTCGGCCCGGCGAGCCAGGTCCATGAGGAGGCCGAAGTGCGTGGGCGTGTGCATCGCGGAGCCGATGACCTGCGCGTTGTGCAGGTAGAGGCGGCGCACGTCGAAGGTCACGTCGTACCCGCCCAGTGCGCCGGCGATCACCCACCGGCCTCCTTCGCGCAGCAGCGGCAGCCCCTCACTCACCAGTTCGCCGGCCACGACGTCGAGTGCGACGTCGATGCCCTCCGGGGCGGCGGCGCGGATCTGCTCTGCAACGTTTCCTGCGCGGTCGACGACTTCGTGCGCACCTGTCTCGCGCACCGCATCGATCTTGGGCCCACTACTGATGGCGAGCACCCTCGCGCCGCGCGCGCGGGCGATCTGCACCAGCGCGAGGCCGACGCCGCCGGACGCCCCCGAGACCAGGACGGTTTCCCCCTCCCGCAGCCGACCCCGCTCGATCATGCCCAGCGCCGTGCCGTAGGCGGTCGGCAGTGTCGCGAGCTGGTCGTCCGTGAGCGGGGATTGCGTCACATCGTGCACACGCTCCGCCGGCGCGGTCACGTACTGGGCGTAACCACCGTCGCGCTCGCTCCCCATCAGGCCCACCGGGTTCGCGTCCGGCCCTTCGGTGTCGTAGATCGCCGGGTCGACGACCACCCGGCGCCCGACGAGGCTTCCGCCCACGTCGGGGCCGACCGCCACGACCCGACCGGCCACGTCGGCGCCCTGGATGCGCGGAAAGTCGATCGGGCCCCGCCAGCCCGACAGGGCCCTCGGGTCTCCCGGGCGGCCGTAGGCGCCCTCCCGGGTCCACAGGTCGGTGTTGTTCAGCGCCACCGCGCCGACCCGGACCAGTACCTCTCCCGCCTGGGGGGCGGGCACGGCCACTTCCGTCAGCTCAAGAACCTCCGGCCCTCCGTGTCCTGTGATACGCACCGCGCGCATGGACTCGGGCACACCCATCGCCAGGACCTCCTCGCCACCCAGCTCCTCGTGCTGCACGAGGGTGCCCTCGCCACGCAGCCGTTCTCGCTCGACGCTTTTCTGCAAAGCGCCGGCCTGGCGCAATCCCTGCCCCAGGCCGGCGCGCCACCCCGCCACCAGCCGTCGAACAGGGCCCCGGGATCAGGGTGTTCGGTGACTCGCTTGTTTTTGGTCTCACGGGTCTCGCCGGTTCCTCTGATACGGAAGCGGATGATGTCGCCTGCGACCTCTCGGCTTCATGTCAGCGAACCACCCGGGGATGCACCGCCTCATGACAGTGAAATCCGGTGCCCGTGCCACCCCGGCGTCAGCGGCGGACCTTCATGCGCCCCACCGCGGCTGGCAGGAAAACGGCTGACAGCGTTCGACGACGACTGCCGACCACTCCACTGACACGAACCCGACACATCGCAGTACCCGCTTGAGCGCAAGGCAAAACCTGACGAAAGTTTCCGCGGTGCGGCCGGTTCAGCGGATCCCCGCCTCAGGGCCGAAGACCGGCCGGCGGAAGCGCGCAGCGCGTGCGGGCTTCCGCCGGACCGCCCAGGAGCGGCGGCCCGCCTCCTCCGGCACGGCAACCGTGTCGGCGACCTTCCCGGCCGTGGTGTCGGCGGATTCTCACGGCTGCTGTGCTCAGGCTGCCGGACCGTCGGGAATGCGGAGATCACCCGGAATTGATTCAAGATGAAACATGTTGGGGAGGGTGGAAAACCTCCCCTCCTTGAAGGACGACCCCATGGGCCTGCTCAACCGTCGCCGCGCCACCGCGCCCACCCCGGCCGCCGACTCGGCCTCCGTGCCGAACGCCGCCCGGTTGACCGGCATCTGGACCATCGACCCCGCACACAGCAGCATCGCCTTCGTCGCCCGGTATGCCATGATCACCAGGGTCCGCGGCACCTTCGAAGACTTCGACGGCCGCCTGTACCTGGACGGCGAGCGGCCCGGGCGCTCCACCGCCGACGTGACCATCAAGGCCGCCAGTCTCCACACTCGCCAGGAGCAGCGCGACCGGCACCTGCGCAGCGCCGACTTCTTCCACGCCGAGGCCCACCCCACGTTGTCCTTCCGCAGCACCTCCGTGCGGCAGCTCTCCGCGGACGCCTACCACCTGACCGGCGACCTGAGCATCAAGGGCGTCACCCGCCCGGTCGTCCTGGACCTGACCCACACCGGCACGGCGACCGATCCCTTCGGCAACGAGCGCGCCGGTTTCGAGGGCTCCACCACGGTCGACCGCACCGACTGGGGCCTGACCTGGAACAGCGTGCTGGAGACCGGCGGCGTGCTGGTCGGCGAGAAGGTGAAGCTGGAGTTCGACGTCTCCGCAATCCGCGCCGCCTGACCACCGCCCCGCGGGTCTCAAGGCGGCCGGCCCGGCCGCCTTGAGACCCGCGGGCAGCCGACCCGCCCACACGCCACTGCCGCCATGCAACTCAGCGGTTCACCTGAAGATCCTGTCAGGCAGCGTCCTCGACGAGCCCGAAGTTGTCCGGAAACTCTTCCAGGAACGCCCGCCGTGACGCGTCGGCCTCTTCGGCGGCCATGGTGCCGAGCAGGTCGAGGAACTCTTCCTGCTGCTCACGCGACAGTTTGCTCACGACGTGGGCGACGCCCTCCAGGACCTTGACGGCATCGTCC
This sequence comes from Streptomyces sp. TE5632, assembly GCF_054061295.1. Lineage (NCBI taxonomy): Bacteria > Bacillati > Actinomycetota > Actinomycetes > Kitasatosporales > Streptomycetaceae > Streptomyces > Streptomyces sp. TE5632. Next base: position 4,619,816 of record NZ_JBSSEA010000003.1, read on the forward strand.
GGGTCCATTTGATCGTCTTCACAGCCCTCGACGAACCAGAGGGCGTCAACCAGGGCCTCGGCCAGGGCGCGGGTCAGGGAGGGGTATGCAGCAGGCACTGAGACGATCTCCCGGCGAGGCGGCGAGGCGGCGAGGCGGCGAACAGGGGCTGGCCATCTCATCACACACCGCTGAGAACGAGGTCAGCGACCGCCCCACGGAACTTGGGTCAGCCCCGGAACAACCTGTCCAGAACACCTCGGCTTTCCGAACTGTCGGACACCGAGCCCAGTCCGGCTGCGAGAGTTCGTCTCGGCCGGACGAGCACGGAGCAGATCCTCTGCGGTGAGCGGCTGAACCCGATCCGGTGACGCGTCCCACTCCCGGCAGCCGGAGAGCGGGCGGAGCTGGAGGTACGGGCCCGCCTGCCCCATGACGACACCGACGCGATCGTGCTCGGTGTCCAGGACGGCGGTGCCGGGCGGGGGAGGAGTGGGCTCGCGCTCGGGGACCCCGGGACTCGGCGCGCTCACCGGTCAGCGCCCCTACGGACCCGGCCAAACAGGGAGTCCGTGCGTTCAGCACCCGGTCGCGGTGGGCCTCGTCGAACGACGGTGGGAGCAGCTTCCGCGCCGAGCGGCAAGAACGCGTCGGGACGGCGATGGCGGGCAGGGCCATGGCGACGGACGACAGGGGCATCCGGTCCAGAGGACGGCGGAGCACGCCGAAGGCGGCCCCCCGCACCTTCCGGGGAGCCGCCTCCGTAGCGGCCGTCGGCTTGTCGCCTCAGTCGGCCGTGTTCAGCCGGACCGCTCCGGAGCCCGTGCGGATGGTCAGTGCACAGGCGACGGCCACCGTGGCGCAGGCCGCTGCGAACAGCAGGGCGGTCGGCAGGGTGAGGCCCGCCGGGCTGCCGGTGGTGGCCAGGGCCACCACGGCGAGCACCGTCTGGCCGAGGCCCAGCAGGGCCAGCCAGGTCACCGTCAGCACACGCGGCGCCCGGGACCGTACGCGCTCCAGGCCCAGCAGGGCCGCACCGCCGGTCAGGCCCACCAGCGTGAGCGCCACCAGGGCGGCGTTCAGCGGGCTGAAGCCGGAGGGATCGGTGTGGTCGAGTTCCGCGGTGTCCGGCCAGAGCGTCAGAAAGGCGATCTGGAGCAGACCCTCGTAGGCGACCTGGAGCAGCAGTATCGCGGGAGCGACGCGGCGCGCAAGGAAACGGATCATGCGTTGCTCTTCACAAGCTTCTTGCTCTTGATGATCCACAGCTTTCCGTTCTTGACGTAACTGATGCACTGGTCGCGGGCCTTGGGGTTCGACTTGCTCTTGCCACGGTAGTCACGGCCGATCTTGCGGCCGATCTTGTTGTTGCGGAGATCCATCTCCTTGTCGACACCGCGGGACTCCGACTCATGACGGGTCGCGACCTCGTAGGCGGTTTCATGGTCGATGTTGATCTCCATACGGGCGTTCCAGTAGCAGTGGCGGAACGCGTCGCCGGTGCCCTGGTACAGAGACGCCCTGGGGTAGCGCTTCGCGGCCTCGCCGAACGCCTTGTCGGCATCCTTGCGGGCCTTGTTGCAGTCGTACGCGTTGGTGCGGCAGTAACTCCGTTCCGCGGGGGTCAGATCGCCGTACCCGGCGCCCGGGTCGGGCAGGACCGGGAAGGTGACCGTCCGGTCCGGCGCGGGGGCGAGGGAGACGATGAAGTCGTTGCCGGAGAGCCGCATGGAGACCGGCGCGGTCTCGCCCTTGGCGTCCAGGGCGAGCGGGGCGGAGATGAAGGCGGTCGCGTCACCCTCCGCGTCGGAGATCATCAGGGTGCTCTCGCTGACCGCGGTGATCTCGTGGCCCGGCTGGATGTTGGCCGTGTAGGTGAACGACTGCGGCGCGTTCGGGCTGCGCAGCAGGTGGAAGACCTCGACCGCGCTGGTGCTGTTGCGGACGGCGACGGTGTCGGCGTCCTGCTGGGTGTGGGGGTAGACCACCAGACCGGTCTCGCTCAGCTCGGCCGGGGAGGCCACCGCCGGGGGCAGGTTGACCAGGGTCTGGGTGGCGCCGTCGGGGCCGGTGCCCACGATGGAGCTGTTCGCGGCGTCCGGGAGCTGGGCGATCGCGTCGGCCCCGGCGGAGTCCTCGGTCTCCTCGGCCTCGGTGTCCTCCTCCTCGACGTGGCCGGGGGGGGGCGTGTCGTCCTCCTCGACGACCGTCTCCTCCGGGAACTCCTCGACCTCCTCCGTGGTGTCGTCCGCCGGGTGCAGGAGGGAGCCGAAGTGGGTCTCGGCGATCTCGTTGATGAACGAGGTGGTCAGGTCGCCGGTGATGTCGGATGGCTTTGTCCACGAGAACGGGTTCTGGCTCAGGTTTTGTGGGCCCTGCACGCTGAGTGACGGATGAGCGTTACACAGGACTCCGTGAAGTCGCCCGAAGGAGATCGGTGACCGACCCGTCGTGACTGACAGTTCGGGACCGTGGAAGAGGTTGTGCTCCCCTTCAAGAAGCTGTTGCTCCCGTCGATCGCGGACGTCGTGGTGCTGTCGGTGGACGTGAACATCGAGGTGGTGCGCGTGGATGCGCGGTGCACCGCGACAGGAGCTGTGTGTCCGGAGTGCCGGACTCGGTCCAGCCGCGTTCACGGGTCCTATCTGCGGTTTCCCGCTGATGTGCCCAGCGGCGGGCGAAGCGTCGTACTCCAGTTACGGGTTCGCCGGTTCATCTGCGGGAACGACTCGTGCGCGCGACGCACCTTCGTCGAGCAGATACCCGGCCTGACTCGCCGGCATGGTCAGAAGACCGAGCGGCTGCGTGCCACCCTGGCCGCGGTCGGTCTCGCCCTGGCCGGCCGGGCCGGCGCCCGGCCGGCCCGCGCCTTCGGGGTGCCCGTCAGCCGCAGTACGGTCCTGCGGCTGGTCGCGGCGCTTCCCGATCCGGAGCCTCCCGCCCCGCGGGTGGTCGGCGTCGACGAGTACGCCACGCGCAAGGGCCGCCACTACGGCACCGTCCTCGTCGACATCGAGACGCGGCGCCCCGTCGACCTGTTACCCGATCGGGAGGCGCCGACGCCGGCCGCGTGGCTGGCCCGGCGGCCCGGTGTCGAAGTCGTCTGCCGTGACCGTGCCCCGTTCTTCGCCGAAGGCGCCGCCGCCGGGGCGCCGCAGGCCGTCCAGGTCGCGGACCGGTGGCACTTGTGGAACAACCTGAGCGAGGCCGCCGAGCGGACCGTCGCACAGCACCGCCGCTGCCTGCATGTCCTGGTCCCCAAGGCGCCTGAGCCCGAGCCCCAGCAGGCCCCGGAGGAAGAGACGTCCGGCGCGCCATGGCCAACCGGCCACCGTTTCGCCGACCGCACCCGGACCACCCACGCGATCGTCCACGCGCTGCTGGAAGCCGGGCACAGCCGCCGCTCGGTCCAGCGGCAGCTGAGCATGACCAGCCGCACCGTCAAGCGCTACGCGGACGCCGCCACGCCGGAAGACCTCTTCACCGGCCAGTGGCAGAACAGGGCCTCCATCCTGGACGAATACAAGACCTACCTCGACGACCGGTGGAACGAGGGCTGCACCAACGCTTGGAAGCTCTGGGAGGAGATCGTCCCGCTCGGCTACACGGGCAGCTACCAGCGCGTCCGGGCCTACCTGCACAAGAAGCGCACCTCACCTCGGCCGGTGACCGCACGGCCGCCCTCTCCCCGGACGGTCGCCGGATGGATCCTCCGCCGCCCGGAAACCCTCACCGAGACCGAACAGCTCCAGCTCAAGACCGTCCGGGCCCGCTGCCCGGAACTGGACGCCCTCACCCGCCATGTCCGTTCCTTCGCGACCATGCTCACCGAGCGCCAGGGCGAGAGTCTCCTTCTCTGGCTCGAAGCCGTCCGGCAGGACGACCTGCCCAGCCTCCACAGCCTCGCCGCAGGCATCGACCGTGACCGCGACGCCGTCATCGCCGGTCTTACCCTGCCCTGGAACTCGGGTGCCGTCGAAGGACACGTCAACCGGACCAAGATGCTCAAGCGCCAGATGTTCGGCCGCGCCGGGTTCAATCTCCTACGAAAGCGCGTCCTGCTCTACGCATGACACCACGCACCATGCCGGCTCGACGACGCCATAGCCTCCGCCTGTGACCAACAGCCGCAGGCAGACCGAGAATCCTCGCCTCGACGGGCTACCTGACTATCAAACGCTTCTGGACGGTACAGATTGGGCGTCGCTCGCCACTGCGTGCGGGACAGGTGAATCCCTGCCGGCGGCGCTGGCACGCCTCCTCGACCCCGACCCGGTCGTCAGGGCAGACGCCGCCAAGAACGCGTTCGGGGGAGTAACCCACCAGAACACCATTTACGAAGCCACCGTGCCCGTAGCGCTCTACGCCGCGGCCATTCTCGACCACCCGGCCATCACGGCGGGCGACTTCGGCCACGATGCGGACATGCCACCGCGTCACCCGACCCTCGTGAGGCTACTTAACTGGCTCAGCGACACCGCCTACGACGCCGACGACGAGTGCGTCGCCCTTGGCGAACGTCATTACGGCGAGGGGTTTCTCCACGAGTACGGGGAGATGCGCGCGTTTCGAGACCTGCGCCCGGCGATCTTCTCCGCTGTCCGTCCTCTCCTCAGCCACGACAACGCGGACGTACGTGACGCGGCCTTGGTCGCCGCCATCCCCCTCGCAGAGCACCCCGCCCTCACCACGCACCGGGGCGAGCTGGTCGACCACGCCCGCCATCTGCTGGCCACCAGCACTGACCGCCACAACAGAGACCGCGTCCTGGACGCGCTGAAGTCATGGCGTTACGACACCAGCGACCTGGAGAACGCAGCCGACATCGCAGCCCGGGAACGTCACGCCCGTCTCATGGCCGAACGCGCCTCCTGGGCAGGCGACTGGACAGGTGGCTACACCGAAGACCCGCCATTTTGACTCTGACCCGCAGAGCCCCCCAACCATCCGCTGATCACCCAGCGTGGCCACACCACACAAGCTGAGCCCGAACCCGTTCTCATGAACAAAGCCATCCCCTCCCAAGGGCCGATCCACGACAGCGCCTACGAAAAGATCTTCGGCGGTGACGCTCTCGAACCGACCGCTGGTGAGGGAGCCCGGACGGGCGAGGAGACCGCGGCCGTGCGCGAATTCCTCCGCGCGGGGCTGGATCTCTGGGAGCAGGCCGTGCGGGGGTCGGCACCGTCCTGATCGAATCTCCGGAACTTCCGCACGCACGCAGCCCGACCACCGCTGTAGTACCAGCCCGGAAACTGCTCCCCGCACCCGAGGGGCCGGTTCCCGGTGCAGGAGGTGGGTCCGGTAACCGGACTCGACCTGACCCGTGAGTAGTTCCAACACGGGCAGCATCACCGCGGCCCGCGTCGTAGAAGCTGCACCGAAGGCAACGAATGATGACACCGGATGGGGGAGGGGCATGTGAACGACGGGGTGAAGCGGCTGCCGGGGCTGCGGGTGGAGGAGCCGGGGCGCCCGCACGGCTTGCGGGGGCCGCAGCCGATCTCCGTTTCGATGGTGGCGGTGCTGGCGATGGCTCCGGCCGCCGTGGAGATCGTGGGCTTCGTGGAGATGGCGGGGGAGTCTCCGATGCGCGGCGATGGTCCCGGCATCGGGTTGCTGACGCTTCCTTTCCTGTTCTGCTTCGGTCTTCCCGTGGCGTTCCTGGGTACGTTGTTCGGGGTGTTGCCGACGCTGTCGGTCGCCGTGTGGGCGGGGCGACGGTGTGCAGGGCGGCACGTGGGAGGGTGGATTCCGGTGGTGGCCGGTTGTTGGGCGGCTGCGGTGGCGCTGTGGCCGGCGGTGGTGGGGGACGGCCTGGAGACCTGGCTGTGGGTGTGGCTGTCCGGTACGGCGGCGCTGTCGGCGGTGACGCTGCTGACACGGTGGGCCCTCACCCGTGGACGCCCGTACGGGACGGTCGTCGGGGTCGGCCTGCTGTCGGCGGTCGCCGTGGTCGCCGTGGGGTCCTCGGCCTACGGGACCGGGCTGGTGGACGAGTACGCACCGCCCCGGGTCCACGCCTCGGAGCTGGTCGGCACGTGGAACGACGGCCACGGCGGCACGCTGCGGCTGGACGAAGAAGGGCGTGCGGTGGCCACCGGCACCTGGAGCGGAGGCGGAGTGGACTCGCCGGACGGGCGATGTGAGGGCTCGGGCACGTGGAGGTTCGCACCGGACGACGACCCCTGGCTCCAGAGCGTCACCGTCGATGTCGGCGATTGCTGGTCGGGGGAGTGGACACTGAGCGGCACGGGCGGCAGCCCCAAGCTGAACTACCAGCTCGGAGACACGGACGCGCCCGAGTGGTACGTGCTCACCCGGTGAGAAGGGCAGGCGCACCGGCTGGTGCGCAGTACTCGTATCGAGGCGAGCCGCGCAGTCGGCCGGACCGGCCGACTGCGCGGTGGTGACCGCGCTTGCCTGGTGGCTGCGACCGCTGACGGAGTCGTGCCGGCTGTTCGCGGCGGCAGGGGACGTCACGCAGCCGGGGCCGGAGCCTCCGGCGGGGCGGGGAGTGTCCGTCCCAGGCGGGCGAGTGGGGACAGGGCCATCAGTGCCGGTGACAGCAGCATGCCTGCGGCTGTCACCAGGAGGCTGGTGCGCGTCCTCCACGCTTCCGCGAGGAAGCCGCCGAGCAGCGAACCGAGCGGGGTCAGCCCCATGCCGACGAAGTTGATCGTCGCGGCCGCGCGGCCCTGCATCCCGTCCGGGGTGAGGGTCTGCCGGACGGCCATGAGCGTGACGTTCACCAGCTGACCGAAGGCCCCGAACACGAAGCTGATCGCAAGGAGCGCGGGAACCGTCACCACGGAGGAACCGTGCAGTGCGGGGACGAGCAGGAACACGCCGTCGCCGAGTGCCGCCGCGGACACGAGCACGGCGCCGTGTCCGAACCGGCTCGGCAGGCGGGCGGCCAGCAGCGAACCCAGGAGCGCCCCGGGCCCCGTCGCCGCGAGTACCAGCCCGACGGCGGTGCCCGACAGGTGCAGGTCCCGTGGCAGGAACAGCAGGTGGAGGGTCATCACGGCGGCGAAGAAGAACTGGAAGGCGGCTGAGGCGAGGCACACGGCCCGCAGCGAGGTGTCGCCGGCGACGAAGCGGAGGCCCTCGTGGATCCGCCGCCAGACCCGCGGAGGACGTTCCGAGCGCTCCGGGACGGATTCGTGGCGACCGATCTGTCGGATCGACAGGAACGACAGCGCGAAGAACAGCGCGCTGGAGGCGGCGGCGACCGGCGCCGACAGCACGGACACCAACGCACCACCGAGGGCGGGACCACCGATCTGCGCAGCGGACCGACTGCCCTCGAGCGCGCTGTTGGCTTGCACCAGCTGATCACGTTTCACCAGCCGTACCAAGGACGCCTGGTACGCCACGTCGAAGAACACGGACAGGGCCCCGACGGCGAAGGCGACCACGAGCAGCACCGGCAGGCCGAGCCAGCCGAGGAGACCGGCCACGGCGGCGGCGCCCAGCGCCAGGGCCCGGCCGGCGTCCGCCAGCACCATCACCGTGCGGGTCCGCCACCTGTCCACCCACGCGCCGACGAAGAGCGAGAGCAGCAGAATCGGCGCCTGCCCCACCGCGCGCAGGGCACCCAACTGGCCGGCACCGGCGTCGAGCGTCAGGACGGCGAAGAGCGGCAGGACCACCAGACACGCGTGTTCGCCCAGTTGGGAGGCGGTCTGGCCCACCCAGAGCCTGCGGAAGTCACCGTCCCGCCCCAGGCGTGACGGAACAGGTCGGCCTGAATCGGATACAGCGGAGGAAGCGGAGGAAGCGGAGGAAGAGGACAGCACAGGGACCCCTCGGATGACCGAAGACGAGAGCTGCCAACCGGCGCACGCCAGGTGCACCGACGGTTTCAGGCAGCGGGAAGGGAAGGCTCGCTGTGCCGCGCCGTGAGGGCAGCACGCGATGACGGGCCGCTCGCGGCCTCAGACGTCAACGCGTGCTCGGACGACCGACCATGTCTTCGCTCCTTGTGAGTCACTCGCTGCGCGAACACTAACTCCCGCTCGGCAGGGCCCGAAAGGCAATTAAGGACCGGGCAGACGGCGGGAGGAGCCCGGCTGTTCGCGCCGGGGCACGAGGGCGGGGCGGCTCGACCGGTCGCTTGGGCACCGAGGACGCATGGTGACCGCAGAGTCCTGGGTCGGCACCGCCTGGACTACAGGGCTGTTCCGTCGATCGAAAGTGCTGCCGTGCGCCTGAGCTGTGTGTACGAAGGCTGAGCGCAACTCGGTGGCGTCCGGAGTGGAAGTCAGGAAGGCTTGCGCGCATGGTTTCGGTAGTGCAGAACGTGGCGATCGACTGTGCGGATGCCTACGGGCTGGCCCGGTTCTGGAGCGGGGTGACCGGCCGCCCACTGCATCCGGAGGACAGACCGGGCGACCGGGAGATTCAGGTGCTGCTGGCGGAGGGTCCGGTGCTGCACTTCAACCAGGTGCCCGAGGCCAAGACGACCAAGAACCGGATCCATCTGTGTCTGCGCCCCGAGACCTCGCGCGAGCAGGAGGTGGAACGGCTGCTGGGGATCGGTGCCACCTTTGTCGCCGATCACCGGAATCCCGATGGCTCCGGTTGGGCAATCCTCGCTGATCCCGAAGGCAACGAATTCTGCGTTCTGCGCAGCGATTCCGACCGAGCCGCGATGAGTTCCTGACGCTCACGCGCCATCATGGCCGGTTTCGCATAGCCGGTGGTGCAGGTGTGGACGAGGAGCGCGGGGACCGACATGCTCCCGAGCCTGTGCCGACCGGTCCGCCCTCCCCTCAACCGCCGGCGTCCACGTCGTTGCGGGGCGCTCCGTCCCCGGCCGGCGGCAGATCGCCGCGCTCGACGGGTTCGGACGGCGCCGCGCCGCCGACGGGCGCGGACGGCAGCAGCTCGGCGGCCTCCTCACCGGACGGCCGGCGGGCGTCCCGCGCCGCCTTGCGCAGGACGTCGCGGGGGACGCCCGCATCGCCCTCGAGCCGTACGACGTGGCCCTTCTTCACCACGGCGTACTCGTGTGCCCCCTGTCCGGAGCGGTACCAGATTCCCTCCTCGTCCGACTCGCATGTCTGCTGCCCCTCGGCGCAGTCGGAGGCGGACATCGTGCCCCGGTCGACGTACAGCCGCAGCTGCTCGCCCCCCTGCCGCGAGACGTACGTGGCGGAGAAACCGTCCCCGCCGTACACCCCGACGGACTGCCGGGCGAGCGCGAACCCGGGTGCCTCGATGACGTAGACGAGCTCCGGGGCGATGCCCAACGCCCTGGACCGGGTGATGAGTTCGGCGGCGGGGGCGTCGGTGTCCCGCGTCTGCCCCGGTTCACTACCACAAGCGGTGAGCAGCAGAGGAACGAGCAGCAGCGGCAGCAGTGGGCGCACGGTACGGATCATGTGCCCATCCAACCGGACGCCGATCGCCGGCGCCTGTGCCATCGGGATGGTCGTCTCCGGCATGGCCGCCTCCGTAGCCTTCCGCCGCCGACTCGGGTTCGCGTTCCCCGGCGCGGGAGGCTCAGCCGCCGAGGGCGGTGACCATGTTCATGATGGTCTGGACCTGGGCGCCGCCCTTGATGGGGTAGTTGGTGGCGCCGAGGTAGCCCCACCAGTCCCAGCACCCGTTGGGGTTCACGTAGGACGACGTGGCCTGCGGGTACAGGACGATCATCTTGTTGTGGTCGGCGTACTGGTTGAGGTTGGCGCGGTCGACGAAGGTCGTACCGATCTTGTCGTAGCCCTGCTTGCAGCCGTGCAGGGAGACCATCAGGCGGCAGCTCGATCCCGCCTCACAGGCCGTGGGGACGTAGGCGAACCCGGAGCTGCCCATGCTCAGGGTGCTCGCCATTCCGTTGACGGCGTGGGTGCTCTGCCCGAACTTGATGAGCCTGCCCGTCAGCGGCCCGGTGTTGGGGGAGGAGACCGAGCCGAAGAGCTTCTGCAGCAGTGCTTTTTGGGGGTCGGTGCCGCAGTCGTTCATGTACGGCGCGCTGTTCGCGGTGCAGTTGTTCGGCCCGTACGGGGTGACCCAGGAATGCCCCGCCGCGGAGGTGTCGTCGTAGGTCACGTCCGCGCCGAAGTGCTGGTAGAAGGCCTTCCCGGCATCGCCGACCGAGGGCTTCACCGTGGTGTCGTTCCTGCCCTGGTAGAGGTACACGGGGCTGCCGGACAGGTTGCCGACCGGGTCGATCCAGCCGTAGGAGGACCAGGTGGAGGCCCGCGAGGTCAGAGTGCTCAGATAGGTGGGGTAGATGTCGTCCCCGCAGCCGTACAGGGCCTGGTAGACGTTGTTCTGGGCGCAGTAGTACGGTCCCGCCCCGAAGATCGCCGCGCCCTTGACCTTCTTCGAGTGGGCGACGTGCAGCTGACCGGCCATGTAGCCCCCGGAGGAGATTCCGGACACGTACACGCCGGAGATGTTGTGGCCGGTGAGGCTGCCCGCCACCGGGGGCACCGTGTGGAGCGTGGCGGCCTGGGCGGTACCTGTCGGCGTCAGCAGGGCCACCAGGACGGAGAGGATCAAGACGGGGGACCACCGGAGGACGCGTTGACGGGCTCGCATCATGTGCACCTGCTCCCTGGGGCTCGCGGTCCGGTCAAGTCGCCGGTTTGTGCGGTAGCGGCACTGTAGGAGCGACGCGAGAGCACTGGCGATGTGTGCGGCACACATCCGACAGCGCACCACAGTGGCTCAAAGACACTGGACCTACAGCACGCTACGAGCGGCCGACCCGACCACGTCCCGTTACCCCCAGACAAGTCGGCGGTTCAATTCGGCCAGGTCCGATCGCTTTGTGTCATTCGTCGGCAACTGCCTCCCACATCACCGAGGCGCGGCTAAACAAGAAGGCCGGGGCGGCGTACTGCCGTCCCCGTGGGGTGTCGGCCGGACGGTGAGGGGGGTTGGACGGTTGCTGACCATCAACGTGGCGGTGCTGCTCGCAGCTGTCGCCGTCTGGCGGCTGCGGCGGCGTACGGAGGCCCGCAGCCGCTTCGACGAGAAACTGACCGTCGTCATGGTTCTGGCGCTGGGGGTCCTGATCGCACCCACCCCGGTAGGCCAGGGGATCCAGGACGTCCTGGGGCAGCTCGCGAGCGGCGTCACGCAGGCCGACCGATGAGCCCCCGCGCGCGCAGGGGCCGGGCGGCGGCCACCAGGCGCCCGTCGGCGCGACGGCGCACCCGCCGACCGGGCAGGCGGCGGCAGCGCGCGGACGACCGGCTGATCGGTCTCCTTGTGGCCGTGGGCCTGGCCGTCGCCCTGGTGGTGGCCGTCATCAACTGGCTGCTGGTCCACTGGTGGGTCATGGTCGTCATCAGCGTGCTCGCGGTGCTGGCCGGTGGCAGCCGGCTCTACCGGAGGCAGCAGCAGGCGCGGTGGGAAGCGGTCCGCGCGCAGGGCCTGCGCTACGGACTGTCACAGCTGGACGTCCTGCACCACTCCCGGTTCGAGGACGCGGTGCGGGACCTGATGCGTCGTGACGGCTGTGGGGACGCGGTCCGCGTCGGGGGCGGCGGAGATCTGGGCGCTGATGTGAAGGCCACCGACCCCTACGGGCGGCGCTGGGTGATCCAGTGCAAACACAGGCGCAGCGGCCTTGCCGGGTCCGCCGTGGGCACGCCGGACCTTCAGGTCCTCAACGGCACCGCCCGCCAGGTCCACGGCGCCGACGTCGCGGTGATCGTGACGAACGGTCGGGTCACCGCACCGGCCGTGGCCTTCGCCGAGCAGCAGCGCCTCCACGTGGTCGACCGCCACACCCTCGGAGTCTGGGCGTCCGGCTCACGTCCCTTGTGGGAGCTGCTGCGGGCCGTCCCGCCGCCCCGCAGACCGACCGCCCTGTCCTGAGCGGACCGCAGCCGCGGCCCGTCACCGAGTCCTTCGGACAGGCGCCGCGGATCTTCGCGTTGCGCCGGGCACGAGCCGAGCGGGCGGGAGCGGCGCCCGGGGAGACCACGGCCCGCTGGGGAAGTCGGCGTGAGGTGGGCGCGCGGGGTTCAGGGGTGGAGGGCGAGGACGTCGTCGATGCGGGATGCGTCGGCGACCCGGGCCGCGGCGGCCGGCGCCATGAAGCCGAGCACGGTCCGGATCTCGTCACGGCGGGCCGGACCTTGTTCGTGACCGCCGTGAGGAGCGGTGAGCCGGGCACCTGACCCAGGACGACGTGCGGGTGCGTCCCGTTCAGGATGTCGGGTGCCCCGGGTACAGCCACCGTCGCAGCAGGCGGCTCATGAACGGCATGACCGCGTAGGTGAGGAGAGGCGCGAGGACGATCGGGAAGACGAGGGTGCGTGCCGCCAGGGGCCAGGTGTGGAAGAACTCCGCGACCAGGCCGTCGTAGAGCAGCGCGAAGGGGTAGACGGCGAGGATCGTCACCAGTGACATCTTCCAGCGCGCCGGCGGCCGGGCGGCGCCGTTGGGGATGTTGAACCACGTCTCCAAGCCGGTGGTGGTCAGCTTCGGGTGGGCCGGGTGGCCGTAGGGTTTCACCCGGTCCTGCCATGCGGCTCGCTGGGGTGACGTCATCCAGCGGTCCAGACTCTCGGTGTCCGCGAAGCGGACGATCGCGTGGTAGCGGTGGCTGTCGTCCTCGGGGCGGAGCCAGGTGACGCCCCGGTGTCCTGTGAAGGCGGCAGCCTCCGCCTCGACCCCGTGGGCCCACTGCTCGAATTCGGTCTCCCCCGCCGGGCGTCACCTCCCAGGTGTAGACCACTGTCACCGCTTCTCGGGCTTCAGTTGCACGCTGGTCCATGTTCCAGATCTTACGTTTGCGGCATTTTTGGGTGTCCATGAGAATGAAGGGATGGCTCTTTGGGAGGTGTGTCATGTCCGCACGCGGCCCGGCCCTCACCGAGCGAGGCGCAGCCCTGCTGGAACAAGGCCCCGGCCCAGTCCGGGTCAGACTGTCGGTGAACGGCACCGAGCGCACTCTGGACATCGAGCCACGCGTCAGCCTGCTCGACGCGCTGCGTGAACACCTGCACCTGACGGGCGCCAAGAAGGGGTGTGACCAGGGAACCTGCGGGGCGTGCACCGTGTGGGTCGACGGGCGGCGCGCGCTGGCCTGCCTCACCCTCGCCATGACCTGCGAAGGCCACGAGATCACCACCGTGGAAGGGCTGTCCGAGAACGGTGAACTGCACGAGATGCAACGGGCCTTCATCGCCGAGGACGCCTTCCAGTGCGGCTACTGCACTCCCGGCCAGATCATGTCCGCCGTGGCGTTGGTCCACGAGGGGCACGACGGGGACGACGACGAGATCAAGGAGTGGATGAGCGGCAACATCTGCCGCTGCGCCGCCTATCCCCACATACGGGCTGCGATACGCGCTGCCCGCGACCGCATGTAGACCGCATGTAGGGAGGCACCCGGTGCGCCCCATCACCTACCTCCGCGCGACCGACACGGCGAGCGCCGTCACCGCCGTGAGCACCGACCCCACCAGCGACTTCCTCGCCGGTGGTACCACCGAGGTCGATCTGCTGCGCCAGAACGTGCTGAACCCGCGCCGCCTCGTCGACATCAACGATCTCCCGCTGACCGACGTCGAGGGCGCCCCGGCGGGAGGGGTGCGGATCGGCGCGCTGGCCCGGATGAGCGACGTCGCCGCCGCTCCCGTCGTCCGTGAGCGTTTCCCGCTGATCACCCAGGCGCTGGAGCTGGGAGCGTCCGCGCAGCTGCGCAACATGGCGTCCATGGGAGGCAACCTGCTGCAGCGCGTGCGCTGTTCTTACTTCCGCGACGCGGAGTCCCCCTGCAACAAGCGCGAGCCCGGCACCGGTTGCTCGGCCGTCGAGGGCTTCAGCCGGGGGCACGCGGTGCTCGGCACCAGCGAGCACTGCATCGCCACGCACCCCTCGGACGTGGCCGTGGCCCTTGTCGCGCTGGACGCCCAGGTGCGCACGACGGGCCCGCACGGCGAACGCACCTACGCCATCGACGACTTCTTCCTCCTCCCCGGTGACTCCCCGCATCGGGAGCACCCCCTGGAGCACGGTGAGCTGATCACCGGGATCGAGGTGCCCGCCACGCCCGTCGCCCGGCACTCCCACTACCTGAAGGTCCGGGACCGGGCCTCGTACGAGTTCGCGCTCGTCTCGGTCGCGGCCGCGCTCTCCGTCGTGGACGGCGTGATCGCCGACGTACGGATGGCACTGGGCGGGGTGGCCACCAAGCCCTGGCGGGCCAGGCGGGCCGAGGACTTCCTGATCGGCGCGCCCGCCCGGCGGGACGACTTCGCCATGGCTGCCCGCGTCGAGATGGCCGACGCCCGGCCGACCCCCATGAACGCCTTCAAGGTCGAACTTGCGCAGCGCGCGATCGTCCGCGTCCTCGACCTGCTCAGCGACGGAACGGGAGACGGGTCCGAGCCCGGACCCGGCCCCGGGGCCGGGAGCCCGTCATGACCACCATGCCCACGACGACACCGCCCGCCATCGGACAGCCCCTCGACCGCGTCGACGGCCGCCCCAAGGTCACCGGGAGCGCGCACTACTCCGCCGAGATCCCCCTCCCGGACATGGCGTACGCCTACGTGGTCGGCTCCCGCATCGCCGCCGGACGGGTTTCGGGGATCGACGCGAGTGCCGCGACGGCCGAGGAAGGCGTACTCGCGGTCCTCACCCACGAGAATCTGCCGAGGATCGCGGAGCAGCCGCCGCTCGTGCCCTCGCTCGCCGGCACGGCGGCGCCCGGACAGACGTACTTCCCGATGCAGGACGACATCGTCCACTACGCCGGCCAGCAGATCGCGCTCGTCGTCGCCGACACCTGGGAACGCGCCCAGCACGCGGCGCACCTGCTGCGTGTCTCGTACGAGGAGACCGCCCCGGTCACCACCCTCGACCAGGGCCGGGACCGGGCGTACGTGCCCGAGAGGATCTTCGGAGGATGGATACCGGGGCGCATCGAGCGCGGCGACGTGGAGGCCGGGCTGAGGGACGCGGACGTGCAGGTGGAGGCGACGTACACCTACGCGGCGAACAACCACAACCCGATCGAACCGTCCAGCACCACGGCCCACTGGGACGGTGGCGTCCTGCTGCTGTACGACTCCACCCAGGGAGTCAACGCCACACAGATGACCGTGTCACGGCTGCTCGGCGTTCCGATGTCGAGGATCCGGGTCATCGGCCACTACGCCGGTGGCAGCTTCGGCTGCAAGGCGATGATCCACGCCCACCCGACGCTCGCCGCCATGGCGGCCCGGGAAGTCGGCCGACCCGTCAAGCTCGCCCTCACCCGGGAGCAGATGTTCACCTCCGTCGGCCATCGGGAGGAGCAGGAGCAGCACGTGACGCTCGGCGCGACGCGCGACGGTCGGCTGACCGCCGTTCGGCACCACAAACTCTCCCCGACCTCCCCCTTCGACGACTGGGCCGAACCCTCCCTCGGCACCTCGTCGCAGATCTACGCGTGCCCCCACTACGAGGGCGTCTACCGGCTGTTCCGGGCGAACACCATGACCCCGACGTTCATGCGGGCGCCGGGTGAAGCGAGCGGTATGTTCGCGCTCGAGTGCGCGATGGACGAGCTCGCCCACGAACTCGGTGTGGACCCCGTCGAACTGCGGCTGCGCAACCACACCGACGTCGACGCCATGTCGGGCTTCCCCTGGTCCAGCAGCGGGCTGCGGGAGTGCTACGAGCGCGGAGCCCGGCGGTTCGGCTGGTCCGGCCGCGATCCCCGGCCGGCCGTGCGCCGTGAGGGCGACTGGCTGATCGGCACCGGCATGGCCACCGCGACGTATCCCGTCGCGCCGCTCGCCAACCCGCAGCGCGCCCGCGCACGCCTCTACGCCGACGGGACGGCGGTCGTCCAGGCCGCCACCCCCGACTTCGGCACCGGCGTCGCCACGGTCATGACCCAGGTCGCCGCCGACGGACTCGGCATGAGCGTGGAACGCTGCCGCTTCGAGAGCGGGGACACCGACCTGCCCAACATCGCCGCCGCGGTGGGCTCGGCGGGTGCCGGCATGATCAGCGCGGCCGTGCACAGTGCCGCCACCGCCCTGCGCGGTCAGCTCGTCAACAAGGCCGTGGCCGACGCCGGTTCACCTCTGCACGGCGCGAACCCGGTCGACGTCGTGGTCCGGGACGGCGTCATGACCGCCGGAACCGCGTCCGAGGCGTACACCGATCTGCTGCGGCGCAACTTCCAGCCGGACGCCGAAGCCCTGGGCCAGTGGAACCCGCCCGCCCACGACATCCCCTACGGGATGATGACCTTCGGCGCCCAGTTCGCCGAGGTCGCGGTGGACGCGGAACTGGGCCTGGTCCGGGTGCGGCGCATGACCGGTGCCTTCGCGCCGGGCCGGGTGCTCAACGCCAAGACGGCCCGCAGCCAGCTGATGGGGGGCATGCTGTGGGGGCTGGGGCAGGCGCTGCTGGAAGCCAACCACACGGAGCCGGACACCGGCCGCTGGGTCAACTCGAGCCTCGGCGAGTACCTCGTCGCCGTCAACGCGGACGCTCCGGACGTGGACGTCGAGCTCATCGAGGTCGAGGACGCCATCGTCAACCCGTTGGGCGTGAAGGGCGTCGGCGAGATCGGCCAGGTCGGCGTGGCGGCGGCGATCGCCAACGCCGTGCATCACGCCACCGGGCGCCGGGTGCGCAAGCTGCCGATCACGATCGAGGACCTCCTCTGAGGGCGGCGGACCTCCTTCGAGGGCATACGGACCGTCCCGCCGGGCCTCCCGGGACCAGGCCGTGATGACGTCGGTGCCGGCCCGGCTCAGGGCGGTGTGCAGCTCGGCCGGGAACGGTGTGCCGGTGACGAGGGCGTCGCATGCCGAACACAGACACGGCGTGAGACCGACGGCCCGTGCAGCAATCGCTCCTACGACTGCACAGGCCTCGGTGCCCCCCATCAGCCCGACCCACGCTCCTAGCCGGAAACTCGCCCGTCAACGGGTCGGGCTGATGGGGGGTGCCGGCTCCGAGCCCCGTCCGGCTGCGCGCGTTCGTCTCGGCCAGCCGGGCCCGGAGCAGCTCCTCCGAGGTGAGCGGCCGGACGCGCTCCGGGGAGGCGTCCCACTCCCGCCCGCCGGACAGCGGGCGGAGCTGGAGGTACGGTCCCGCATGCCCCATGACGACACCGACACGATCACGCTCGGTGTCCCGGACGGCGGTGCCGGGCGGGGGGAGGAACGGGCTCGGGGACGCCGGAACCCGGCCCGCTCACCGGGCGGCCCCCCTCGCGATGACAGCGGCGAGGGCCAGGGCGACCGGCGCCGAGCAGACACCGAGGTGCACGAGGGCATAACGGGCACTGGCGGGAACGTGGAGCTCCTCGGCCACGTCCGCCGTCCGCACCTCCGCGCCGTCGGGCAGCACGTCACCCCAGGGCGTACGGACGTCCATCGCGGGGAGCTGGATACCGGCCTGGGTGAGGGCGGCGGCAAGGGCGTCGCGAGCGGCGGTGGCTTCCTGGAGCTTGGGGGCGGGACGGCGTGTTGCCATGAGGGGCCTTCCGTTCGGAACGGGTGAGGAGCGGGTGTGGCCGGGCAGATTCGCGATTCGGCCACCACCGCCCAGCACCACGTATTACTTTGCGTAGTCGGCGCGTTACGAGAATGCGGCCGGGGTGAGGCGCGACGCGCCGTGGGCGCGGTCGGGTTCCCCTCCCGGAAACGCACGTGCCACACGTTCCACGGAGGTGAGTCACCTTGCCGCAGCGCCGCATCGTCACAGGCCGCAGTCAGGAACCGCGCCAGCGGTTCGCCGAGGAGTTAAGGCAGTTGAGGACGGCAAGGGGCGACAGCCTGCGGCAGCTCGGGGAGCGGATGGGCTGGGACTGGTCCCTGTTCGGAAAGATGGAGAAGGGCGACACCCTGGGCGGCCCCGAGGTCGTCCAGGCGCTGGACCAGTACTACGGGACGCCGGGGCTCCTGCTCGCCCTCTGGGAGCTGGCCGCCGGTGACCATACCCAGTTCCGTGAGCGGTATCGCCGGTACATGGCGCTGGAGGCCGAGGCGGTGAGCCTGTGGCACTTCGCGGTGAGCGTCCTGCCGGGGCTGCTGCAGACGCCGGGCTACGCCAGGGAGGTGCTGGCGGCGGGCGGGAGCCGAGGAGCAGAGCTCGAAGATCGAGCAGGCCGCCAGGTCGGCCGCACCAATCAAGGCTTAGGACTCCTGACACAATGAGCTACCGGGAATGACTCTCTGTCAGAGAGACGTGGGGTGGGGGTGGGGTGCGTGACGGCTCGCGGCCGACCCGACCGGCGACGGTTACTGCGCAGGAGAACTACACGCATGCTGCTCGGTGCCGTTCTCCGATCCCGTTGAGCAGTTCGGGACGGGGACCGGGGAGGTGGGCGGGTGCCAGGTGAGAATCCAGCCGGCGGTAAGCGCCGCCGCACCGCCTGTCAGGGCGATTGCGCCGCCTGTTCCGATGCCTGCGGCCACCGCGCCGCTGCAGGCCGGCCCGACGCCCTGCAGCGTCATGCTGCCGGAGCCGAGCAGACCGAAGGCCTGGCCCTGGCCATCCTGCGGCAGGGCGTCCAGGAACGGCCGTTGCAGGCCGAGACCGTAGGCGAATCCCAATCCGCAGAGCAGCAGCAGACAGGACGAGACGCCCACTCCGGGCTCGGCAGCGAAGCCGACCAGCGGCAGTCCCATCAGCGCAATCAACGGGACTACCAGTCGCTCCCGGGTGGGCGGCCGTAGCAGTCGACCCACCAGCAGGTCACCGACAAGCATGCCGACCGGCAGACAGCCCATCAGCACCGCGTACCAGCCGGGCGCGAAGTGGCGTTCTCCCGCGTAGGCGACGATGAGGCCTTCCGCGCCCGCTACGAACGCGACGGGTAGCCACTGGGCCAGCATCAGTCGTCGCACCGTGCGTCCGCGCAGCAGCAGGCCTGCACCCTGCAGGCTTGCACGGACGGCCCCGTTATCGCCCCCAGCGCTGCCGGGTGTGCCGCCGAACTCTCCCGGCTGCAGCCGGGGTAGCCGGATGCGGATAGCAAGCGCGCAGCCGAGGTAAAGGCCGGCGCTGACCGCGAGCGCCCGGCGTGGGCCGAGTGCCGCGACGACCGCACCTCCCAGCGCCAGGCCGAACAATTGCGCGCCGGCGCCGGCGATGTTGTTCAGTGACCGGCCCAGTACATAGGCGTCGCCCTCCAGCGACTGCGCGACCAGCCGACTCGACGCGCCGTGAAACACCGGTGTGGCGAGGGCGACCAGCGCCACGACACCGAGGCTTGCCGCGATCGGCATCCGCACCAGGGCGAGCAGCAGGGCGGCGGCGCACGTCAAGGCGTAGCCGCCGGTGATGAGCGCGCGGGGCGGCAGTCGGTCGGCCAGTGAGCCCAACAGCAGCGAGCCGAACAGTTGCGGGATGAAGCCGATGCCGAAGGCCACTGCGCTCAGCAGCGCGGAGCCGGTGGCCGCGAAGACCAGCACCGAGAACGTGGTGATCCGCAGCGCGTCCGCAGTGATCGCGACGGTGCGGGTTGAGAAGAGCAGCCGGAATCGTGGCTCGGCCAGCACCTCCCGGTAGGTGGCACGGTGGTTGCCCTGCGCGGGTTCGGCGGTTGGGGCCATGACGCCCAGCCTCGCCGTGCGCCCACGTCACTCACCAATGATTCGTCGCTGGACGAATCGGAACAGACGTCCTTCGGTAGCATGGCGCGGTGCTCCGCTTCGAAGTCTCCGTCGAGGACCTGCTGCGCAGCCGCTTCGCACTGTCGCCCGCGCTGGACCTGTGCTTCCTGCTGGGCTCGCTCGCCGACCGAGACAGGCCGCTGCCGCGAGCCTGGGCCACCCGGCTCCTGCCGGCCTTTGAACGGCTTCGCCGCGAGAGCGAACTGAACGCCGCCCTCGCCCTGCACACCCCGCAAGGCGGACCGAACTTCGTCGCCCCGCCCCCGCGCGGCCTCAACCAGACCTGGGCGGACGACCTGGCCGTGATCCGGGCCACACCGCTGGTAGCGGCCCGCCACGAAATCGCCACCAACGCGACCGGCCCGTCCGCCCGTGATCCCCGCGTACGTGCAGTGCTGGACTCGACGGACGCCGTCTCCAGGATCGCCGAGGCGATGGACCAGGCGTGGCACGAACTGCTCGCCCCGGACTGGCCGCAACTGCGCGCGATCTGTGAGCGCGACATCGT
This sequence comes from Streptomyces sp. TE5632, assembly GCF_054061295.1. Lineage (NCBI taxonomy): Bacteria > Bacillati > Actinomycetota > Actinomycetes > Kitasatosporales > Streptomycetaceae > Streptomyces > Streptomyces sp. TE5632. The sequence continues at coordinate 4,639,904 of NZ_JBSSEA010000003.1, forward strand.
GCACCGGGTGGGTGTGATCGGCGAACGCGGATGGGCCACGACCATCGAGAGCCTGCACCCGAGCATCACCTGGCAAGCCGGCGGCATCGAGATCGGCCACTTCCCTCAAGTCGGAACAGTCCGCCTCGCCGGCGACGGGCTCCTGCTGATCCCTTCGGTCTTCGTCGCGAATATCGCCGCCCACACGGAAGACCCCTGGCCCCGGACCTTGATCTATCGCGCCCGCGGCACCGCCGCCCTGTGGGGCGAACAGGAGAGCGTCCCCCGACCGGATGCCCTGACCGCTCTGGTCGGCCGGTCCCGAGCCCGGCTGCTGTTGGCGCTGGACGCCCCGGCCAGCACCAGCCACCTCGCCCGAAGCCTCGCCATGGCACCCGGCGCGGTAGGAGACCACCTCGCCATCCTGCGAGGCGCGGGGCTGCTCGTCCGCGCCCGGTCCGGACGGTCGGTGCTCTACCGGCGCACCCCGCTCGGCGAGGCACTGGTCGCCGGTTCGGGCTGAGGGCTCAGATCAGCACTGTTTTTTGAGGCGCCGCCAGCAGATGATCGCGCAGCCGAGGGTGAGGAAGGCCTGGTGGATGTCGGCGCGGATTTCCCAGCGGATACGCAGTCGGCGGAACCAGCGCAGAAGCGCGAAGGCCGCTTCGACGACCCAGCGGTTCTTGCCCAGGCCGCTTCCGTGCTCGGTGCCGCGCCGGGCGATGAGCGGGCGGATGCCCAGCTCATGGACCTGGCGGCGGTAGACGTTGTGGTCGTAACCGCGGTCGGCGTAGAGGACGTCGGGGCGCTGACGGGATCGTCCACGATTGCCGCGGATGGGCGGTACGGCGTGGATCAGGGGCAGGCGCTGGGTGACGTCGTTGCGGTTGCCACCGGTCACGGTGGCGGCCAGGGGCATGCCGTGGACGTCGACAATGACGTGGTGCTTGCTGCCCGTCTTGCCCCGGTCCACTGGCGAGGGCCCGGTGGCGTCTCCGCCCTTCAGGGCCCGCAGGTGGGAGCCGTCGACGGAGGCGGGGGCCAGGTCCAGCTCGGCCCGCGGTCCCCGGTCATGCCGTCCAGCTGAGCTGACGAGCGTGCTGGTCCCGGCGGGAACAGGATGATCGTGAGCTGGTGAAGGAACCAGAGCAAGAACGGCGAAGGTTTGTCGAACGTCGGCAGCAATCATTCCGAGCTCTGTCGAGCGATGATCTTGTTGCAGCGGAGCGCAGGTGTCAGCCCAGGGCGAGCCATCGGATGCCGAGCTGTTCGATCTGCGCGGCCTCCGATTCGTCCAACGGCTCGCGGCCGGTAGCTTTACGCAGGAAATGCGGCTGGCTCCAACCCAATTTTTCGGCGGCCGCCATCTGCTCTGCGCCGAGAAGCAGCTCCAGCACGGCGTCACCGGCTGACGAGGTGAGCCAGGGTTCGCGTCGGAGTGCATCAGCCAGGTCGAGGCCGTGGACAGCGACTTCGACGACTCGGGTGAGCAGGAACTCCGACAAGAGCATGGCGTCACCATGACGCGTCCAGACGGTACGGCTGGTCGGCTGGACCCGGCACAGCCGGTCGACCCGCCGCCAGGTCGCGGTGAAATCCTCGGCGAAGGCGGCACCATCAGCAGGCTCTGCTGCCCGGTCCTGAGCCAGAGCGATCCGGGCACTGTTGGTCTGGGGTGAAAAGCGGTCGTCCGGACGGTAGTAATCCGCAGCGGAAATCGTGGCCGCCCCCGGGGCTGGCGCGTCCAGCATGCCCGGAAGCCAATCGATCACGACGCACACGTGCCCGAGCAGGTCGCGTACGGTCCACGGGGTGCAGCGTGTCGCGAGGCTCCACTCAGCTTCGGACAGTCCTGACACGGCATCAGTGAACGCCCCGGATTCCCGACGAAACGCCTCGAGCACACGGTCTTGACTCATGCCGGTGACGCTACCAACCGGGCGCCTTCAGGCACCCGGTTGGCCATGACCTGGAGCTCAGCACGCAGGATTCTCAACCGCGCAGACCGGTCCGCCGATATGCGGCGTCCCGTCAGAGCCGGGGGCCGCCATGATCTGCGACCCGCTGCCCTGGGTGACCGCAACAGCCCGCCCCAACCGGTCGGCGAGCAGGAGCGCTGCCGCGCCGGTGGCTTCGTCCTCGTCGATGCCGTCGCCACGGGCCAGGAATCCCCGGGCTCGGACTCGGTCGGCGGCCTCGTCCTGCCAGGCCCGGGCGTACACCCACTCTCCGGGTTCCGGCACCGCCAGCGCCTCTACCTCCTGCGTGCTGCCGTACTGCCGCAGCGTGCGCGGCGGCACCCGCTCTGCTCGCGCACTGATCCACGTGAAGCCGTCGGCACGGCGGACAGGGATGCTCCCCACAGGAAGCTCCAACCTCTCCAGACCGAGGAGCCAGGCCACACCGACGAGCGGGTACCCGGCAAACGGGAGTCGCACCCCTGGCGTATAGATGTCCACGATGCCCCGATGGGCGTCGTCCATGAATACTGTTTCGCCAAGCCTCAGTTCCCGGGCCAGGACCTGTCTGGACTCCTCGTCGGGGAAGGCACGGCCGTCGTGCACTACGCCCAAGACATTGCCGTGGTTGCCGTTCGTGTCGCAGAAGACGCGGAGAAAGGGAATGTCAGGGGTCACCAGGGCGTTCAAGCAGGTCAGCAAGTCATTCGCCCTCGCCTCCTGACTCATGGAGCCAGGCCGCTCTGTCATGGCCGCCTCGGCCGCGCCAGCGGCGCGGCACCAGCACTTACCGCGGTCAGGTAGCGGCGTTCTGGCCGAGGTGGCCGAAGCCGGCCGAGCAATTGTCAAGATTTGTGGATCGCTGAAGTTACGGCCTGACGCTCCGGTGCCATCGGATCTCGCCGTCATGCCATTCGTTGGTGGGCGTGAGCCCGGCGGCTGCGGCGACGGCAGCGGAGGTTCGGTGTTCAGGGTGGACGTGCGCGATGATGGCGTGCACCGAGGGCCGGCTGAGCCAGCCGGCGAGCCCTTGGGCCGCTTCGGTGGCGATGCCTCTTCCCTGCCACGGGGTTCCCACCACCCAGGCGATCTCCGCGACGGCGCCGCGGACGCCGGGGCTGATCGTCGCCTGGACGGTGCCCGTCAGGCAGGACTCGTCACGCAGCCGGATCACCCAGTTCAGCCAGGCCACGGCCGGGTCGGGGGAGCCTGCGGTCATGCGCTGGTAGCGCGACCGCAGGACCTGGGCAGTGTCCGGGGTGCCGCCGATGAAGGTGTGCAGGGCGGGATCGGACAGCACCGCGGCCATCTCCTCGGCGTGCTCGACGTGCAGCGGCAGCAGGTCCAGCCGGCGGGTGCTGATGGTCCGGGCCGTCATGATGCTCACGCCGCGGCCGCCTCGGGGCGCTCGACCAGCTCGCCGTTCTTGAACACTGCGCCGGCGCGGACGAGGGCGACGAGTTGGGGTGCGGTGACCGCCCGCCAACGCTCCTGCGCGGACTCCACGAGCTTGAACACCATCGCCAGGGCCGCGGCCGGGCTGCCCGCACCCCGGGTGACCTTGGTCCGGAGCTTCACCGAACTGAAAGTGGATTCGATCGGATTCGTCGTTCTGAGATGGATCCAGTGCTGGGCGGGGAAGCCGTAGAAGGCCAGCAGTTCCTCGGTCTCGTCGGTGATCTTCTTCACCGCCTTCGGCCACCTCGCCTCGTAGGTCCGGGCGAACTCGCGTACCGCCTTCTCGGCGTGGTCGCGGTCCTCGGCGTTGTAGATCTCCTGCAGGGCCTTCTTTGCCCCGGGCTGCGCGGACTCCGGCAGGGCGTTGACCACGTTACGGATCTTGTGAACCCAACACCTCTGGTGCCTGGCCTGGGGAAACACCTCCGCGAGGGCCCTCCACAGGCCCATCGCGCCGTCCCCGACGACCAGTTCGGGATCGCGCATGCCGCGACGGCGGCAGTCGCGCAACAGGTCGGCCCAGGACTCGGTGGACTCCCGCAGCCCCTCCGCGAGCGCGATCAGTTCCTTGGTGCCGTCCACGCGCACACCCATCAGGACCAGCACGCAGGAGCGGGCCTGACCGAGGCGGACCTTGGGGTGCACGCCGTCGGCCCACACATAGACGTAGTCGGACGCCGAGAGGTCGCGTTCCTGGAAGGCGGTGTGGTCAGCCTGCCACTGCTTGGTCAGCCGCGTCACCGTCGTCGACGACAGCCCGGCCGAGCCGCCCAGGAACTGCTCCAGCGCCGGCACGAAGTCCCCGGAGGACAGTCCGTGCAGGTAGAGCAGGGGGCGGCACCTCGCTGATCTTCGGCGATTTGCGGCACCAGGGCGGCTGGGGGCACCTCCCGGCCGAAGGCTGGGGGAGATCTTCGAGGAGAACCGTGCCCGCTCGCCGGTAGCCTCGTCCACCCGGCGGTCGTTCACCCGCGGCGCGGTGACTTCCACCGGCCCGGCGGCCGTGGTCGCGGTGCGCGGCCGGTGGCGGCCGTTGCGGACCACCAGGCGCCGCCCGGCCTCGTCCTTCTCGGCGGCGAGATCGGCTATGTACTGATCGACCTCGGCCTCCAGGGCGGCGGCGAGCATCCTCCTCGCTCCCTCGCGGACGATCTCGTCGATCAGGAAGCCGTTGGCGGTGGTGCCGTCGTCGTTGACTACGCTGAGCACGGGCGTGCCTTCCCGGCCGGTGCTGCGAACACCGGCCTACTCGATGACCATCAGTCGATCACTCGGGAAGGTACGCCCTTTCACGTCCCAACCCGAGGCCGATCCACAGGTCTTGAGCATTGCTCGTTTTTCAGCTTGTTCTTGCGAGGAACCCCGGGGCTTCAGCCCCGGGAGGAATCGCATCCTCGTGTATCGCGGCGTGCAGCGTTGCGGTATCGCTGTGTCCGTCCGGCCGTGGAGTGGCCGGGGCTCGCCCACGGGCGCGGTGAGGCGGACCCGGTCATGCCGGGTTTCACTCGATGGGGTGGCCGGTGGGGAACGTGTGGTGCGGCGTCGTGCGGGTGTCCACGATCGGTGATCGTGAAGCTGGTGGTGCAGGTGAAGCTGCTGCCGACGCCCCTGCAGGCGGCGGCCCTGGAGGCAACCCTGCGCGCCTGCAACGAGGCCGCCACCTGGGCCAGTGACGTCGCCTTCGAAAGGGGTGTGAAGAACAACTTCGCGCTGCGCAAGCACACCTACCACCAGATCAAGGCGCGGTGGAACCTGGGCGCCCAGGCCGCCCAGCACGTGATCAGGAAGACCTGCGATGCGTACGCGACGCCGCAGGCGAACCTGAAGGCCGGGAATCTGGGCCGGCCGGGTTCGAAACGCTACCGCGGGGCGGGTGGAGAAGCCGGTCGTCTTCCGGCCGCAGGGCGGGCAGCCCTACAACGACCGGATGCTGTCCTGGCAGACCGACCGGCGCCGGGTGTCGATCTGGACGACTTCCGGGCGGGTGAAGGACGTGGCGTTCACCGCCGGGCCGGAGCAGCCGGCCACGCTCGCGCTGTACCGCAGGGGCGAGTCCGATCTGCTGGTGCGGGACGGCAGGTGGTTCCTGCTGGCCACCCGTGAGGTGCCCGAGGCGCCGCCGAATGCGGAGCCGGTGGACTTCCTCGGCGTCGACCTGGGCATCGTCAACATCGCCACCACCTCGGACGGCGAGATCATGGCCGGACGGGAACTCAACCGGATCCGCACCCGGGAACGCACGCTCCGCAGCAAGCTGCGGCGGAAGAACACCTCGTCCGCGAGGCGGCGGCTGAAGAGGCGCCGGGGCAAGGAGGCCCGGCGGGCGAGGGACATCAACCACAAGATCGCGAAGCATGTGGTGGCCGAGGCATGGGGGTACCTCCCACGCCGTTCAGGCAGTGGGGGAGCACCGGTCGCGGTATCGCCCTGGAAGACCTGACGGGCATCCGTGCGCGGGTACGGCTTCGCAGGCCCCAACGGGCCACCCTGCACTCCTGGGCGTTCCATCAGCTCGGGCAGTTCATCGCGTACAAGGCCCGCCGGGCGGGGGTGCCGGTGGTGTATGTCGATCCGGCGTACACCTCCCGTACCTGCGCCGAGTGCGGGCACCTCGATCAGGCGAACCGGGTTTCCCAGGCCCGGTTCGCGCGCCGGTCCTGCGGATTCGTTGATCACGCGGACCGGAACGGCTCCCGCAACATCCGCGCCCGGGCGTGGGAGTTGTGGCGATGCGGGGTCCCGTCAACGGCCCCTGCCCCGCTCCCGCGCCCGCGGGACGGGGCTGGACGCAGACGCAGCATCACAGCCAGTGGTGCCCGTTGTGCAAGCCCGTCGCTTTAGCGACGGGTAGTTGACCGCGGTCGGTGACTACCTGGACCGTGAGCGTCCGCCGGTCGAGCACGACAGGTTGTCCGTGGTGTTGCTGTGGCTGAGTGCCGTAGGTGGCCGCAGTGGCGCTCAGTCTCTGTGCGGGGTACTGAGCCGAAGTGTGATGACTTTCATCGAGGCAGGCGTGTTGTCACCAGGACCAGCGGACAAGGCGCACTGGGCTGACCCCGGTTCTTTCACTTCGTGGTCATGTCACCGGTCTGCGACAGCGGTGTCCTGGAACGAAGACGCCGGGATCTCCTCGGCTCACAGTCCCCTCATAGTGAATAGGCAAGCACCGAGAAGCCGAAACCGCTTCGGCCTCAACCACTGATCACCAGGGGGATTTCATGTCTGGCAACCGTCGCAGGGCCTTACTCGTCTCCACAGCCATCGTGGGCGGCGCCATGCTGATGACCGCGTGTCAGGGCTCGGACTCGGACGCGGCCACGGACACCGGCGCCGCGCAGAGCTCTCCGTCCGCAACTCCGGCCGGCGATGCGGTCACCCCGTCCGGCTCGTCGACTGCGGGCAGTGACCAGGGCACCGACAAGGGCTCCGACACGATGGGCGAGGGGACCGAGGACGCAGACGGCTCCGGCGTCGACACCGGCGACGGCAAGCGGGTGCCGGTCGAGCAGAGCTGCGGCGCCAACGACATCTCCTGGAGCACCAGGTCCGAGACCCAGGCCGGCGGATACATCCTGATCATCGCCAAGGCTAAGCCGGGGATCACCTGCTACCTGCCCGCCGCGCTTCCGACCGTGGCGTTCGGGTCCGACGGCACCCAGGCGGGTCCCGCGGAGCAGGCCGTCGGCGAGCAGATCAAGCTGAGCGGGAGCACCGCCGCCTACGCCGGGGTGAACCCGAAGACCACCAACGGAAACGGTGGCAAGGAACTGGACTCCATCATCGTCGGCGTCGGTGACGAGGACCCCAACCCGGTCTCCCTCAAGGTCGGCACCATCACCGTCGAAGACCCGATCGTCACCAACTGGCACACCGCCCCGGCGGACGCCGTTCCCTTCGGCTGAACGGACCCGCAGCTCGTGATCCACGCTGGTGACATCCGCCGTCGTCGCCGGAGTCGTGCCGGCTGTTCGCGGCGGCAGGGGACGTCACGCAGCCGGGGCCGGAGCCTCCGGCGGGGCGGGGAGTGTCCGTCCCAGGCGGGCGAGTGGGGACAGGGCCATCAGTGCCGGTGACAGCAGCATGCCTGCGGCTGTCACCAGGAGGCTGGTGCGCGTCCTCCACGCTTCCGCGAGGAAGCCGCCGAGCAGCGAACCGAGCGGGGTCAGCCCCATGCCGACGAAGTTGATCGTCGCGGCCGCGCGGCCCTGCATCCCGTCCGGGGTGAGGGTCTGCCGGACGGCCATGAGCGTGACGTTCACCAGCTGACCGAAGGCCCCGAACACGAAGCTGATCGCAAGGAGCGCGGGAACCGTCACCACGGAGGAACCGTGCAGTGCGGGGACGAGCAGGAACACGCCGTCGCCGAGTGCCGCCGCGGACACGAGCACGGCGCCGTGTCCGAACCGGCTCGGCAGGCGGGCGGCCAGCAGCGAGCCCAGGAGCGCCCAGCTTGAAGTCGACCGGGCCTTGGCAGCCGCCGCGCTCAACGAGAGTGTGCGCCGGCTCGCAGTCGAACTGGCGAGCCGGATCGTTGGTGAACCTCTCGATGATTTCGCTGACAACAGCGATGTCATCGACCGTTATTTCGATGAGTTGGAGGCCGACTCGTCGGTGAAGTGAGCGACGAGCTGAGCTCTTTGGAGGCCGAGGGTGCACTGCCGCTCGGCGCCGGCGCCGCGTCCCCGACCGTCGGGGGGCAGCGGCTTCCTCCCGGTCGGGCCGACGTGTACGGCCGTGTCCGTCCGAGGACCCACCCCACAGCCGAAGCACGGCGTCCAGCGGCGGTCCTCGACCCCCGTCCCGTCGAGGGCGGTCAAGCCCTGACCCGTGCGGAGGCAACCCCCGACGACCCGGCCGGGTCTTACGGGCATGATCAGACACCTTGCCCGTACAGGTGCGGTGCTCACCATCGCGTCTCTGCTCCTGACCGCCTGCTCCGGTGACCAGGACGCCCCCGCCGAGCGCCCCGCCGAGCCCCCCGCCGAACACCCCGTCTTCGACCAGAAGCTCGACCTCCAGGTCTACCTCGCCCTGCGCCAGACGCAGAAGGCGGACGGTGCCGACTTCGTCCAGACCATGACCTTCGAATCGAAGAAGGGCCGGGCGGTGCAGACCGTCAGCGGGCGGATGGACTTCGCGAAGCGAACGGGCGAGGCGACCACGAAATGGCGACTGCCGAAGGATCTCCCCCGAGAAACGAAGGACACGCTCCTGGGCGCCACCCCGGGCAAGGGCAACGCCGCCTCCTCGGCACGCGTCCTCGTCGACCCCCAGCACATCCACTACCGCGCCGGGTCGGCGGCCTACTGGCTCCGGTACACGACGGGCGACACCGGTCCGGACCTCGGCATCGACCGCATCGACCACCTGCGCGGATCCGAAGGACCGGTGGGCGGCACCCTCCTCGAAGGACTCGGTGCCGCGGAGGCGACGTCCCGGCGGACCGACGGCTCCCAGCGCACCTATGAGGCGGACATGCCCAACAGCGCCGCCTGGCAACTGTTCCCCGAGGACCTCAGGCGCGAGCTGTCCACCCCCTACCCCACCGGATCCTCCGGCAAGAGCGCCCCGCTGCCGACGACCGTCTCCGTGGACGGCCGGGGACGCGTCACACACGTGCGAGCCGACCTCTCGACGACCCTGGGGAAGAAGGGCAGCGCGTTCGAGGACATGACCTCCCTGACCATCGACCTCCGGCTCTCCGGACACGGCGTGTCGAAGCCCGCCGCGAAGCCCGACGGATCCGTCCGACCGGCCCGCGAGGCGGTCCGTTCCGTCGACTCGGTGGAGCCCGGTGGCTGCGTCGACTTCAGCACGGGCCAGCGGGTCGTGGACACCGTCGTGGACGTGCCGTGCTCGGGCGCGCACGACGGCAGGATCTTCGCCCAGAGAACACTCGGCACGGGCCCCTACCCGGGTAGCACGGCCGCCCGGGAGAAGGCCGACGCCGCCTGCCGCGCCGCCTATGACACCGCCCCCGGGCCATGGGTCTCCGAGTCGGGCCGGGCCGGAAACTACTGGTACATGTGGTCGAATCAGGAGGAATGGGAACAGGGCGGAGGGCGCGCCAGCTGCTTCGTCGTCACCGCCAGGGGCACCACCTGAAGCAGGTGACGGAGGTCCGTGACCAGGCGGTCCGAAGCAGGGCGGCCTGGCCACCGGAAACGGGGCGCATTTCACCCGCCAGGACAGGATGAAAGAGGTTCACTGACCGATCTCGGCATGCCTGGCGCTCCGCCGGAGCGCACTCGAGCATGTGCGCATGAAGCCCCGGGAGCGTGCTCTCGCGTCACGGCAACGAGCCTGTGAGCCAGACCACTTCACCGTTGACTTCCGTGGAAACGTGATCCCGCTCGAACCCGAGCTTCTCAAGGACACGGAGCGACGGTGTGTTCCACGCACCGACGGTCGACCAGAGCCGTTTCCGCCCGGTCGCGACAGCGGCATCGAGCACCGCCCTGGCCGCCTCGGTGGCGTAGCCACGCCCATGCACGCGCTGGAACAGCTCATACGCGATTTCAGGCTCCTCCAGGGTGGAGCGGCCGATGATCAGCCCGCAGTAGCCGATGAAGTCGCCTTCGTCACGGCGCTGGATGGGCAACAGGGCGATCCCCGTAGTCGCCGTCGCGGTGAGCAGCTCCGTGATGGACGTCCGGATGTGCTCAACCGTGGGGGTTCCCTTGCCGCGTTCGGAGAGGAGGGCGCAGAACTCGGCGGCGTCCGACTCGGCCCACGGCCGCAGTATCAGCCGCTCGGTCTCAAGGTGGAACGGCATCGTCTCGTACGTGGTCATGCCCCCACTTTGCCCCCTCGCGGGTCATCGCGAACTACAGCTGGAGTACCAAGAACTCGGCCGCCGACGAGACGGTTTCGGTGTCGGCCGATGCCATCGGCACCGCGGTGGCCATTGACGGCGCGGCGCCGAGGGCGATTCCGGCAAGTCGGTTGATGCGCAAGGCTTTTCCCTTCCTGCTGTCGAACCGTTTTCGGAGCAGTCCTCATGGGTCGTCGATGCGTCTTACATCCTTCCTGTGGATGATCACCTTCATGGCCAGTGTTCTGATATCTCTTCACCTCTCGTGATTCATCCAGCGGCCGGAGCTTCCAGGCAGCTGAGCGGGGATCTCCCGGCTTTACAAGCAGCGCGCAGCTCGGCTCTCGTGATGGTGAAGTTACGGGTGGTAGCCGATTGCGCGCACGATGAGCTGTTTCCAGCCCCGTTTTGAGGCGTTGAGGTGGAGGGTGAGGACGGCCTGGACGAGGGCGGTGATGCGGGTGGTGCTGCACCGCAGCTTGCGCAGGGGCCGCCAGGTCTTGAGGGCGGCCGTGGCCTGCTCGCCGAGCGCGCGGATCCCCGCGTGGGAGACGTTGACGGCTCGCTGACCTGATGCGGCCGATGGGCAGCAGCGTGCCGTCGAGGACCACGAACGCTCTGCGCGCCGCTGTCCGGGTGGCAGCGGCCAGGTCCGGGGCGAGCGCTGCGAGGACCTCGACGGCCTCCGCCACGTAGCGGTACACCGTGGCAGTCCCGACGACGGAACCCGCTGCGAGCCGGGGGCATGTGTGTCCACAGCGCGGATGGGCCGGCACGAGCAGGGCCTGCCGGCCGGAAGCCGACGCCACCGCGTGCCGCGTTCGCGGCGCCGGGCGCTCGGCAGACCGGACAGGAACCGCAGGATGGAACCGGACAGATCGAGTCCCGATGGGGAGACAGGCACACGAAGCTCCGGGCGGACAGGTCGCTCTTGGCCGACACCCCGTCTGCCGGGGCTTCACTTCGTCACGCCCGCGGTGTCCCAACCGGTCCGACCAGGCCCCCGGGAGGTGGCCGAGGCCCGCACCGGGCCTCAGGCCGCGGGCAGCGGAAGCGCCACGTGTCGCCCCAGTCCGAACTCCTCGGCCTCGTCGTCACTGACGACCGCGAAAGCGCCCGCGGGGACCCCGGGCAGCGTGGCCACCCGGGAGGCCGCCGCCAGCAGTTCCTGTTCACCGGCTCCGGCGACGAAGAAGACGTAGGCGTCCTCGTCCTCCTCCCCGTCGTCGAAGACCTCCACGTCACCTCGGTCTTCGAGGTCGGACAGGAAGTCCTCGATCTCCTCGATCCACGGAAACGGGTAGGCGCCTTCCGGCAGTTCCGGAGTCGGCAGCAGCGGCACGTGGATCTCGACAACCATGGTGGGCACGGCGCGCATCCTGCCCCTCGCGCCTCCGCCCGGCGCAGCCGGGGGCCCGTCGGCAGCCTGGTGAGGTCGAAAAGAGCTCAGTGGCTCTCGTACCTCGGCCGAGGACGCGGCGCACATGTGCGCCTGCCGAAGGGACGCTTCCGCAGGTGTGGTCGCCAAGCCGATCACCTCAGGGAGTCGAGCGGAGCCTGACTGAACTCCCGCTGACCGTGGAGGACCTGGCCCGCCGGGCGCGGATGAGCTCACGCCACCTGGGACGCCACTTCAGGTCGGTGACCGGTACCACCCCGCTGCAGTGGCTGCTCGCCCAGCGGATACGCCACGCCCAGGAGTTGCTGGAGACCACCGACCACAGCGTCGACGCCATTGCGGCGGCCACCGGCATGGGCACCGCCACAACGCTGCGCCGACACTTCAGCCGCACGGTCGGCGTGCCTCCCGACACCTACCGCCGCACCTTTCGCTCGCGGACCCGCCCCGGCCCGAACGGCAGCGGGCGACACCACCAACGCCCCTGAGCCGTAGGGATCAGCAGCGGCTGTGTGAGCGGCATCGAGCCAAGGCGGCCGTCCCGTTTCGCCGCGGATGCCCCTTCGGTGCGGCGAGCGGTCCAGCGCCGAGTGCTTGCGGCTAACGGTGATGGGGTGGGTGGGGCGGCGGGGGCGGCGGGATCGTGGCGACGCCGGGGGCGGTCTCGGGCCAGACGAGCAGGACGGGGCAGGGGGCGTGGTCGACGACGAAGCGGCCGGCGGGGCCGAGACTGCGAGGTCCGAGATGGGTGCGGTCGCCGTCGCGGGCGAGGACGAGCAGGTCGGCGCCCTCGGCGGCGGCCACGACCTCCCGTTCGACACGGCCGGTGCGCTCGACACGGTCACAGGGACGCGCCAGGCGCTGCGCGGCTTCGGCCAGGAGCCGTTCGGCGGAGGCGGTGGCCAGGTGCTCGACCGCCGTACCGGGGTCGCGTTCGGGACGGCCGCGGCCGAGCAGCCCGGCGAAGGCACCGTGTGCGGCGCCGGGGGCTTCGGGGCCGGTGACGTGCAGCAGCACGATGTCGGCGGCCTCGGGTGCGTGGTTGCGGGTGGCGTCGATGCAGGAGGGCCAGGTGCCCTCGGTGATCCAGGCGACGACTCTCACGATGATCAGCCTCCGATGACGGTGAGTGAGGTCCACAGGGCCACCACCGCGAGCAGCAGGGTGGCGGGCACGGTGCACAGGCCGAGCCGGGTGAACTCACCGAGCTCGACGTCACTGTCGTGTTCGCGCACGATGCGCCGCCACAGCAGGGTGGCCAGGGAACCGGCGTAGGTGAGGTTGGGTCCGATGTTCACCCCGAGCAGCATCGCGAGGACGGCACCGGGCCCGGACGGTGCGGTCAGTGGCAGCAGCACCAACACGGCGGGCAGGTTGTTGATGAGGTTCGCCAGCACCGCGGCCAGCACCGCGACGGCGAGCAGGGCCGCGAAGCCGGTTCCGCCCGGGACCAGACGGCCCAGGCCGGTGGCGAGGCCGTTGTCGACGACCGCGCGGACCACGATGCCCAGGGCCAGGACGAAGGCGAGGAACGGGACCGCGGCGGCGCGCACGAGGGCGGTGGGCCCGGTGCGGCGCTGCGCCAGAGCGCGCACGGCCAGCACGACGGCTCCGGCGAAGGCCGCCCAGGCGGGGTTGACTCCGAGGGCGGAGGTCAGGACGAACCCGGCCAGGGTGCAGGCCACGGTGGCCAGGGCGAAGACCGGCAGCTCGCGGGGTTCCGCGGTGGGGGGAGCCTGGGCTCCGGCGTCCAGTTCGGTGGCGAAGAACCGGCGGAAGACCACGTATTCGGTGGTGACGGCGACCAGCCAGGGCAGGGCCATCAGGGCGGCGAAGCGGGTGAAGCTCAGTCCGCTGGCGGCGAACGCGAGCAGATTGGTGAGGTTGGAGACCGGCAGCAGCAGCGAGGCGGTGTTCGACAGGTGGGTGCAGGCGTAGACGTGCGGCTTGGGCCGGGCGCCGAGCCGGGCGGCGGTGGCGAAGACCACCGGGGTGAGGAGCACGACGGTGGCGTCCAGGCTGAGCACCGCGGTGATCACCGACGCGGCTGCGAACACCTGGACCAGCAGGCGGCGCGGGCGGCCTGCCGCGGTACGGGCCATCCACGCTCCGCACGCGTGGAACAGGCCCTCGTCGTCGCAGAGCTGGGCCAGGACCAGGACGGCGGCGAGGAAGCCGATCACCGGTCCGAGCCGCGCGGCCTCCTCACGGGCGTGGTCCAGCGAGATCGCTCCGGTGGCGATGACCACGCCCGCGGCCGGACGGCGACGACCGCCTCCGGCCAGCCGAACGGGCGGACGACGGCGCACGCCAGCACCGTCAGGAGCAGAACGACGGAGACGGCCTCCGCCAGCGGGGAGCTCACGATCAGATCTTCTCCCAGCCGTGCGGTCCGGCGGCCGGGGCGTCCACCGTCCGGCGGCCGGGGCGTCCACCGTCCGGCGGCCGGGGCGTCCGCCGGACGGTGGATCACCGCGGTCTGGCCCGCCCCGGCCGCGTCTTCCGCATCCCCTCCGACGTACTCGACGACGTCTCACCCACCGGCGGCCCGGTTCGCATCGCCGTCGGGTGGCCCACGCCGCCCCGGTCCCTCGCGGGGCGTGAGCACATTCCCGGAAAGTGCTCAAGCCCCGCTCATCCGAGGCCGGTGAGGACACCAGCGCCCGAAGTGTCCACGATTTCGCGGGCACCCCTGACCGGCACCGCCCGTACCGCCGTCATCAGTCGGCCTCGGGGCCCGGCCCGAACTCGAAGCAGAGGCACCGCTGAGGCCCGCCACGCACTCGCCGGGGTCGCTTCCGTCCGCGACAGCAGGGCGCGGTGGCGCGACACATCGAGGCCCCGGAACCGGCGGTGATACACGGTGATACAAACCGGGCAGGAGTCACAGGGTCGCGTCGGACCACTGGTCGAGGATGTCGTCGCCGGTCAGGGCGGCGCCGGGTTCGCTCGCCCCGCCGTCCAGTTGCTGCTCGGCCCAGATCACCTTGCCGGTGGGCGTGTACCGGGTGCCCCAGCGCTCGGCGTAGCGGGCGACGAGGAACAGGCCGCGTCCGCCCTCGTCCGTGGCCGCCGCCTGGCGCAGGTGGGGCGAGGTGCTGCTGCCGTCGGAGACCTCGCAGATCAGGCGGCGGTCCCGCAGCAGACGGACGTGGATGGGGACGGTGCCGTGGCGGATGGCGTTGGTGACCAGTTCGCTGAGGATGAGTTCGGTCGTGAAGCCCGCCTCCGTCAGGTCCCACGCCTCCAGCTGCCGGGTGACGTCGGCGCGGATGCCGGACACGGCGGCCGCTTCGGGGGGCACGTCCCAGCCGGCGACCCGCTCGGGGTCGAGCACCCGGGTGCGCGCGACCAGCAGGGCGACGTCGTCGTTCCCGCGGTTCGGCAGGAGGGCGTCGAGCACCGCGTCGCAGGTCTGCTCGGGAGTCCGGTCGGGGTGGGACAGCGCGTCGCGCAGGATCTCCATACCGACGTCGATGTCCCGGTCGCGGCTCTCGATGAGCCCGTCGGTGTAGAGGACGAGCTGGCTTCCCTCGGGCACCTCGAACTCCGTGCTCTCGAAGGGCAGGTCGCCCAGGCCCAGCAGCGGACCGGCGGGCAGGTCGGGGAAGGTCACGGTGCCGTCCGGACGGACGAGGGCGGGCGGCGGGTGGCCGGCCCGGGCCGCGCTGCACGTGCCGGAGGCCGGGTCGTAGACGACGTACAGACAGGTGGCCCCGATGACTCCCTCGTCGTCACCCTGGTCCGCCCGCTCCCGGTCGAGCCGGGCCACCAGGTCGTCCACCCGGGCCAGCAGCTCGTCCGGCGGGAGGTCGAGGGTGGCGAAGTTGTGCACCGCGGTACGCAGCCGCCCCATGGTGGCCGCCGCGTGCAGACCGTGCCCCACCACGTCCCCGACCACCAGTGCCACCCGGGCGCCGGACAGCTCGATGACGTCGAACCAGTCCCCGCCCACCCCGGACTGGGCCGGCAGATAGCGGTGGGCCGCCTCCAGCGCGCTCAGGTCCGGCAGGTCACGGGGCAGCAGACTGCGTTGCAGGGTGACCGCCAGCGCGTGCTCGCGGGTGTACCGGCGGGCGTTGTCGAGCGCCACGGCGGCCCAGGCGGACAGCTCCTCGGCGAACAGCACATCGCTCTCGTCGTACGGCTCCGCCCGCTCCGAGCGCCAGAAGTCCACCGAGCCCAGCACCGTGCCGCGGGCCCGCAGCGGTACCGCGATCAGGGAGTGGAAACCGTGTCCCAGGAGTTCCTCCGCGCGGTCGGGGGCCAGTGTCCGCCATCCCTCGGAGGTGCTCAGATCCTCCTCCAGCACCGCGCGGCCGCTCTTCACACAGCGTGCCTGCGGTGTGGCGTCGGGGAAGCGAACCGTTTCGCCCACCGCCATCAGCGGCAGGCCGTCGTGGATGGTGCTCAGCCCGGCCCGCCGCATGACGGTGTGCCGCCCGGTCGGCTCCTCGCCGCGCAGCACCTCCTCGGCCAGGTCGACGGTGACCAGGTCGGCGAAGCGCGGAACCGCCACCCCGGCCAGTTCGTGGGCGGTGCGCTCCACGTTCAGGGAGGAGCCGATCCGTGCCCCCGCGTCGTAGAGCAGGCTCAGGCGCTCCCGGGAGGCCTCGGCGCGACCGGACAGAGCCCGCAGCTCCGTGGTGTCCCTGAGCGTCACCACGCTCCCGGAACTCCCGTTGCCGGGCACTGTGCGCCGCTTGTTGACCGCCAGCAACCGGTCGGCCGAGAGGAGCACCTCGTCGGTGGCCGTCCGCTCCGAGGCCAGCAGTTCGACGACGCCCGGGTTCAGACCCAGGTCGGTGACCTTCCGGCCCTCCGCATCCGGCGGCAGATCCAGCAGCCGCCGCGCCTCGTCGTTGGCCAGCACCAGCTGCCCGTCACCCTCCACGATCAGCACTCCCTCCCGCACCGCGTGCAGCACCGCGTCGTGGTGGTCGTACATCCGGGTCATCTCCACCGGACCGAGACCGTGGGTCTGACGCAGCAGCCGCCGGCTCACCAGGGCGGTGCCGCCCGCACAGATGGCCAGGGCCACGCCCGCGGCCCCCAGGATCACCGGGAACTGCTGGGCCGCCATGCCCGCCACCTTGTGGACCGTGATCCCGACCCCCACCGAGCCGACCGGCGTCCCGTCGGGCTCGGTGGCAGGGGCGTACGCGACAACCGCGCGCCCCTTGGCCGTCTCGATGGTCTGCGTCCGGGGGGAGGTCGGCGGGTCGATCGGGCCGGTGACGGCCTTCCCGACCAGCGAGGGGTCGGGGTGCGAGTAGCGAACCCCGTCCTTCGAGTACACGACGACGAGGTCCACGTCGGTCGCCCGCTGGATCTGCTCGGAGAGCGGCTGCAGGACCTTGGTGGGGTCGGGACCGGTCAACGCCGTCAGCGTCTGCGGGGAGTTCGCGAACGTCGTGGCGACGGCCAGGGACCGGGTCTGGGCCTCGTGGGTGCTGTCACGCCGGGCCTGGAACACGAGGGCGACCAGTGCGGCGGTGATGATCAGGGTCACGACCAGGGCCTGAAGCACGAACACCTGACCGGCCACGCTGCGGACCCGGAGCAGGGAACGCAGCCGCCCGGGGGGCCGCACCGGCCGGGAACCCTCGCCGCGCCGGTTTCGCCGCCGGGCCGACCCGGCGCGTGCGGTCCGGCCCCCGAACAGGCGGGGTGACACGAGGGGAGGACGACGGGGATGTGCGGTCACTGCATCGTTCGCCTCCTCGGCAGCGGTGCCCCGGCCGTCCATGGTCACCCGTCCGCCGGCCGGCCGGCGGGGAAGGCCGGCGGTGCGTGGCCTCCGCGGCGTCGCGTCCGGCGAGCGGACACCGGGACCACCGGCCCGGACATTCTTCGTATTCTTCGCGAACGAGTCAACGGTACCCGTTCATCCCCGGTCCGGTTGCGGAACCGCTGCGCGCGCAGGGCGCCACACGCCACAATGCGGCTCAGGAGCGACACCACCGCAGGGGGGGAAAGCCATGGCCGGCCATCGAAAGTTCCAGACAGCGGTCAGAGTCGAGAAGGCGCGGATCTGGTCCGCCTGGGCGTCCGGCGGTTCCGTCATGCTGGCCGCCGCCCTCGCCACCCAGGACATCCGCGTCGTCGGCGTCGTCACCCAGGTCCTGCTCGTCGGCGTCGGCATCGCGTTCACCGTCACCGCCGTACGGATGACCGACCGGCTCAACCGCAAGGCCGAAGCGGCCCGCCGGAACGCCCTCGGGGGCCTCTGACCAGGGGCTCAGTCGGCGACCTGCCCGGTGAGGCTCCGCCCGATCCCCCGGGCCGCCACCTGCAGGGCGCTGACCAGCCGTGCCCGGTCGCGTTTGAGACCGGGGGCGACGATGCCGAGCGCCGCCACCACCGCGCCGTCCGACCGGATCGGTACGGCCACCGTGCACGCGCCCAGGCTCATCTCCTCCACCGTCGTGGCGTAGTCGTCCTCGCGCACCTTCTTGAGCTGGCCGCGCAGCGGTCCCGGCCGGCTCACCGTGTAGGGGGTGATCCGGGGGAGGTCGGCGAGCACCTCCTCCTGGACGTCGGCCGGAGCGTGCGCGAGCAGCACCTTGCCGACCCCCGTCGCGTGCAGCGGCAGACGGGAGCCGATCGCGCTGACCACCGGCACCGAGGCGTGCCCGGAGAGCCGGTCGACGTACAGCGCCTGCAGGCCGTCGCGCACCGCGAGGTGCACGGTGGCGAGGGTCGCGCCGTAGAGGTCGTGGAGGTACGGGGAAGCGATCTGCTGCAGCCCGGTGTGCACGGGCGCGAGCAGGCCGATGTCCCACAGCCGGCGCCCGACGACGTACTCCCCGGACGCGGTACGGCTCAGCGCACCCCACGCGACGAGCTCGCCGACCAGCCGGTGCGCGGTCGGGACCGGGAGACCGGCGCGGGCGGCGAGTTCGGTGAGGCTGAGCCGCCGGTGCCGCCCGTCGAAGGCCCCCAGGATCGCCAGCGCACGACTGGTCACGGAACGCCCGGGCTCTGCGGAATTGCCTGCCATGCCCGGCATCCTTCCGCTGAGCGGAAACGAAGACAACCCCGGCACCGGTTCCACGGCTCCCCGGCAGCGGCCCCGGGACGGCAGGAAAGGTGGGCTGCTCGTCATTGCGGCCACCCGGCTCCCCGCCGAGGATGAACGCCATGACGAGGAGATCGGTGCTGGTGGTCGTCTTCGACGACGTGCAGAGTCTCGATGTGACCGGCCCCCTGGAGGTGTTCACGGGGGCGGGACGCCACAGCGGGAACCCGTACGAGATCCGCACCGCCTCGCTCGACGGTGCTCCGGTCCGTACCTCGAGCGGTCTCACCGTCGTTCCGGACCGCGCACTGGGCGAGGCCGAAGTGCCGCACACCCTGCTCGTCCCGGGTGGCGACGGCACCCGTCACCCGGCTCCCCGGCTGATCGACTGGCTCCGGGAGCACGCCCGGGGCGCCGAGCGCATCGTCTCCGTGTGCAGCGGTGCGCTGCTGCTGGCCGAGGCCGGGCTGCTCGACGGCCGTCGGGCGACGACCCACTGGTCGGTCTGCGACCACATGGCCAGGACCTATCCGGCCGTGGACGTCGACCCCGATCCGATCTTCGTACGTGACGGCCGGATCGCCACCTCGGCCGGAGTCACCGCGGGCATCGACCTCGCGCTCGCCCTGGTCGAGGAGGACCACGGCAGGGACACCGCGCTCGCCGTCGCCCGCCATCTCGTCGTCTTCCTCCGGCGTCCGGGCGACCAGGCGCAGTTCAGCGCCCAACTCGCCGTCCAGACCGCGCGGCGCGAACCACTGCGGAAGGTCCAGCAGTGGATCACCGAGCATCCGGACGGGGACCTCTCCGTCGAGAGCCTGGCGGGGCGCGCCAACCTCTCCCCCCGGCACTTCGCCCGCACCTTCCACTCGGAGACCGGTACGACACCCGGCCGGTACGTCGAGCGCGTCCGCCTGGAGCACGCCCGGCGGCTCCTCGAGGACACGGCCGACGGCGTCGGGCAGGTCTCCCGCGCCAGCGGCTACGGCACACCCGAGGCGATGCGCCGCGCCTTCGTGAAAGCCCTGGGCACCGCTCCGGCCGAGTACCGCCGGCGCTTCCGCCCGTCCACATCACCTGAATCCGCCTGACTCAACCTGACCCAAACTGACCCAAACTGAATCCGCCCGCTGAAAGGCAGACGATGCAGATCGCGATGGTCCTCTTCGACCGCTTCACCGCGCTGGACGCGGTCGGCCCGTACGAGATGCTCTGCCGCACACCCGGCGCCGAGACGGTCTTCGTCGCGCAGCGACCGGGCCCGGTGCGCAACGACCGCGGCGACCTCGCACTCGTCGCGGACCGCAGCCTCGACGACGTGCCGGCCCCCGACATCGTCGTGGTGCCCGGCGGCCCGGGGCAGAGCGCGCAGATGGAGAACGAGACGCTCCTCGACTGGCTGCGCACCGCCGACGCCACCAGCACCTGGACGACCTCGGTGTGCACGGGCTCGCTCCTGCTCGCGGCGGCCGGGCTGCTCGCCGGCCGCCGGGCCACCTCGCACTGGCTGGCGCTCGACAGCCTCGCCGCGTTCGGCGCCGAACCGACCGGTGAACGCGTCGTCACGGACGGCAAGTTCGTCACCGCGGCCGGAGTCTCCTCCGGAATCGACATGGCCCTCACCCTGGTCGGCAGGATCGCCGGCGCCGCACACGCGCAGGCCGTCCAGCTCGGGACCGAGTACGACCCCCAGCCGCCCTACGACGCGGGCTCACCCCGAAAGGCCCCCGCAGCGCTCGTCGACAGGCTCCGCGCCGGGAGCCGCTTCATCCTCCAGTAGCCAGTAGCCAGTAGCCAGTAGCCCCATCCGACGGGCGGCTCCACGCACGCGCCTCAGCCGCGGACGCAGTCCTCGATCACCGAGGCGACCTGCTCGGTCGCGGCCGAGACGCGGTGCGTGCGCCGGGCCAGCATCAGCTCGACGGACTCGGAGCCGGTGAGCGGTACGTAGGTCACGCCCTCGAGGCTCAGGCTCTGCACCGACTGCGGCACCAGGGCCACGCCGTGTCCCGCCGCGACGAGGACGACCAGGGTGGCCGTCTCGCCGATCTCGATGAGTGGGTCGGGCCGGAAACCGGCCCGCCGGCAGGCGGACAGGACCCGGTCGTACATCGAGGACCGGGACTGCGAGGGGTGGATGACGAACGGCTCGTCGGCCAGGGCCTTCAGCGGGATGCTCGGCCGGTCCGCCAGCCGGTGGTGGGCCGGCAGTACGGCCACCAGCGGCTCGGACCGCAACGGCGTGGTGCGGATGTTCTCCTCTGACACCGCGCCCCGCAGGACGGCGAGGTCGAACGTGCCGGAGAGCAGGCCCTCGACGAGCCGCGGGGTGAGGACCTCACCCCGCAGGTCCAGAGTGATGCCCGGCAGCTTCGCCCGTACGGTGCGGGCGACCCTCGGCAGGACGTCGTAGGTGGCCGTGCCGATGAAGCCGACCGAGACCCGGCCCGCGTGACCGGTGGCGAGTTCCCGCAGGTGGATCCGCGCGCGTTCCTCCTCCGTGACGAGGGTGCGCGCGTAGTCGGTGAGATGACGGCCGGCCTCGGTCAGTTCGACGCGCCGGGTGGACCGGTTGAACAGCGTGACGCCCAGCTCCCGCTCCAACTGCTTGACCTGTTGGGACAGGGCCGGCTGCGCCACGTGCAGGCGGGCGGCCGCGCGCCCGAAGTGGCACTCCTCGGCCAGGGCGAGGAAGGAGCGGAGCTGACGGAGTTCCATACCCCCATTTTATAAGTGCTGCTTATGAATCCATGCAGACTAGGTCTTGGACATGATGAAAGGGCTCCTCGTACTGTGGGGGCGTGAGCGACAGTTACCTTTACGCAGCAGCAAGAACACCTTTCGGTAAATTCTCGGGTGCCCTCGCCGAGGTCCGGCCCGACGACCTTGCCGCGGTGGCTGTCACCGGGGCCCTGGCCAAGACCCCCGCACTCGACCCGGCCGAGATCGACGACGTCGTCTGGGGCAACGCCAACGGTGCCGGCGAGGACAACCGCAACGTCGGCAGGATGGCCGTCCTGCTGGCGGGACTGCCCACCTCGGTCCCCGCCACGACCGTCAACCGGCTGTGCGGGTCCTCCCTGGACGCCGCCGTCATCGCCTCCCGCGCCATCGAGACCGGCGACGTGGACATCGTGCTCACCGGCGGCGTCGAGTCGATGACCAGGGCGCCCTGGGTCCTGCCCAAGCCCTCGCGCGCGTTCCCCGCCGGGGACGTGACGGCCGTGTCCACCACGCTCGGCTGGCGGCTGGTCAACCAGCGCATGCCCAAGGAGTGGACCGTCTCCCTGGGCGAGGCGAACGAGCAGCTGGGAGACCGCTTCACCATCGCCCGCGAGCGGCAGGACGAGTTCGCCGCCCGCTCCCACAACCTCGCCGACGACGCCTGGAACGCGGGCTTCTACGACGACCTGGTGGTGCCCGTCGTCACGGACCGCAAGGGCACCACCGTCACCCGGGACGAGGGGATCCGCCCCGGCTCGAGCGCCGAGAAGCTCGCCGGGCTCAAGCCCGTCTTCCGCACCGACGGCGTCATCACCGCGGGCAACGCCTCCCCGCTGAGCGACGGCGCCTCCGCGGTCCTGCTCGGCTCGGGCGAGGCCGCCGCCCGCATCGGCACCGACCCCCTCGCCCGCATCGCCGGCCGGGGCGTGTCCGCGCTGGACCCGCAGCTGTTCGGGTACGCCCCCGTGGAGGCGGCGAACCGGGCGATGAAGGGCGCCGGGATCACCTGGTCCGACGTCGCCGCCGTCGAACTCAACGAAGCCTTCGCCGTCCAGTCGCTGGCCTGCGTGGACGCCTGGGGCGTCGACCCGGAGATCGTCAACGCCAAGGGCGGCGCGATCGCGCTCGGCCACCCCCTGGGCGCCTCCGGCGGCAGGCTCCTGGGCACCCTGGCCCACCGGCTGAAGGAGTCGGGGCAGCGCTGGGGCGTCGCCGCCATCTGTATCGGAGTCGGCCAGGCGCTCGCCGTGGTCCTGGAGAACGTCTCGGAAGGCAACCGATGAACACACAACTGTGCGACCACGCCGACGAGGCGGTGGCCGGGATCGAGGACGGCTCGACCGTGCTCGTCGGAGGGTTCGGCATGGCCGGCATGCCGGTCGACCTGATCGACGCCCTCATACGCCAGGGCGCCAAGGACCTCACCGTCGTGTCCAACAACGCCGGCAACGGCGACACCGGACTGGCCGCACTGCTGGCCAAGGGGCGGGTCCGCAAGGTGATCTGCTCCTTCCCGCGCCAGGCGGACTCCTGGGTGTTCGACGAGCTCTACCGGGCGGGCCGGATCGAACTGGAGGTCGTCCCCCAGGGCAACCTCGCGGAACGGATGAGGGCGGCCGGGGCCGGCATCGGCGCCTTCTTCTGCCCCACCGGGGTCGGCACGCTCCTCACGGAGGGCAAGGAGACCCGCGAGATCGACGGCCGCACCTACGTGCTGGAGTACCCGATCAAGGGCGACGTCGCGCTGATCGGCGCCCACCGCGCCGACCGCATGGGCAACCTCGTCTACCGCAAGACCGCCCGCAACTTCGGTCCGGTCATGGCCACCGCCGCGACCACGGTGATCGCGCAGGTCCGCGAGATCGTCGAGACCGGCGCCATCGACCCCGAAACCGTCGTGACCCCCGGCATCTACGTCGACCGCGTGGTCAAGGAGGCAGCCACCGCATGAACGCGACCAGCCGAGCGATGAACGACCGGGGCCCGCTGAACGACCGGGGCCCGCTGAACGACCGGGGTCCGCTGAGCAAGAACGAGATGGCCGCCCTCGTGGCGCGCGACATCCCCCAGGGCGCCTTCGTCAACCTGGGCATCGGGCAGCCGACCCTCGTCGCCGACCACCTGCCCGCCGACTCCGGGGTGGTCCTCCACACCGAGAACGGCATGCTCAACATGGGGCCCGCGGCGAAGGAGGGCGAGGTCGATCCCGACCTGACGAACGCGGGCAAGATCCCGGTGACCGAACTGCCGGGAGCCGCCTACTTCCACCACGCCGACTCGTTCGCGATGATGCGCGGCGGCCACCTGGACATCTGCGTCATGGGCGCGTTCCAGGTCTCGGCCACCGGCGACCTGGCCAACTGGCACACGGGGGCACCCGACGCCATCCCCGCCGTCGGCGGGGCCATGGACCTGGCGATCGGCGCCAAGAAGGTCTACGTGATGATGACGCTCTTCACGAAGACCGGCGCCCCCAAGCTGGTGCCCGAGTGCACCTACCCGCTCACCGGGCTGCGCTGCGTCGACCGCGTCTACACGGACCTCGCGGTCTTCGACGTCACCCCCCAGGGCCTGAGGGTCACCCAGACCTTCGGCACCACCCTGGACGAACTCGCCGACCGCCTCGACGTCCCCCTGCTCCCCGCCGAGGCGTGACCCCCGGGCCGACGACCCGCCCGACCATGCGCTGATGGCCTGCCCGCGGACCGCGGGCAGGCCATCAGCGCATGGTCGGGCACCGCGACACCCGGCGGACGGGAGCGGGACACCGGCCGGAGAAGCGTGGACGTCGAGAACTCTTCGTCCTCCGCAAGCTCCGGGGAGATCTTCAGCGGCCGCCTCAGGTGCGGCGGGACCGCACGACCAGGGTCGCGCCGAGGGCCACCGCGAGGACCGCCGCACCGCCGAGGACCGCGGCCCGCTCACTCGCGCCGGTCTTGGCGAGACCGGGGCGCGAGCCGTGCGCGGCCTGCAGGATCAGATCGGTGACGTCGCCCGGGTTGGTCTCCAGTACGGCGTGCGGGGCGTCGACCTCGACGGTGGTCGAGCCGGCCCGCTTCGCCATGAACCGCAGGTTCTCGGTGCCGATCGTGCGGTCGTCGGTGGCCACGAGGTACCACGAGGGGATCGTCTTCCAGGCGGCCCCCTCACTCGGCTGGGTGTTCGTGGCCACGTTCGCGGGCCGCTGTGAGGCGGCCAGGGCGTTCGCCCGAGCCGCGTCGAGCCGGTTGCTCAGGAAGACGTCGCTGAATTTGTCCGGCTTGATGTACAGGTCGACATCGTCGGGGCCGCCGCCGAGCGGCACGGCGTCCAGCGCGGTGGGGACGGGGGCCCGGGGGTCGTCCGTCAGATGACTGCCGGGGTGCTTGGCGACCAGCTGCAGAGCCGTCTCGCCCTTGTCCGGGGCGAACCCCGCGACGTACACGAGGGACTTGACGTTCGGGTTGCCGGCCGCCGCGTTGGTGATCACCGAACCGCCGTAGGAGTGACCGACGAGAACGAGGGGGCCCTTGATCGACTTCAGTCGGGCGGCGAGGTAGTCGGAGTCGCCGGAGAGGTTGCGCAGCGGGTTCGCGGTGGCGACCACCGGATAGCCCTGGGCCTGGAGGCTCCGAACGACCTCGTTCCAGCCCGAGGCGTCCGCCCAGGCGCCGTGCACCAGCACGACGGTCGGCTTGGCGCCCTCGTGAGGGCCGGCACCACCGCCGCTCTCGGAGGCCAGGGACGGGCCGGCGGCCATCAGGGCCGCGGCGGGGAGGAGGACGGTCAGGGGGAGTGCCCGCCGGGCGGCGTGCCGTATGTGCGTCATGACCACTCTTTCTCTGAGGGGAACGACTGCACGACGACACTGCGTTCCACCGGCCGGTACGGCACTGCGAGCTGGTCCGGTCGAGTGAAGGCCGCCGTCGAGGCCTCGGCCTGCGAGGCCCCCGAACCACCCGGATGTCCGCCTACTGGGACATGCATCTCAGACAGGTACGTTTGCAGGACACCTCGGCGTTTTGCCGGGGGTCGTAGGAAATGCGAGAAAAGGAAACACGTATGTCCCACCCCCTGCTGGTGGACCCGGCCTGGCTGCACGAGCGCCTCGGGGACCCCGCGATCCGGATCCTCGACGCGACCACCTTCCTCACCCAGCCCGAAGGCGACGGCTACTACGACGTCGAGTCGGGCCGCCAGGCGTACGAGAAGGCCCACATACCCGGCGCCGTCTTCGCCGACCTGCTGAACGACCTCGCCGACCCCGACGCGGCCAACACGTTCACCGCGCTCGACAGCGAGACGTTCGCCGCCCGGCTCGGCGCTCTCGGCGTCGGCCCCGGCGCGCACGTGGTCGTCTACGACCAGGGCCCGAACATCTGGGCCACCCGGCTGTGGTGGAACCTGCGCTACGAGGGCTTCGACGACGTCTCGGTGCTGAACGGCGGCCTCCCCGCCTGGATCCGGGCGGGCCACGAGGTCAAGAGCGGCGTGGAGTCCAACGAACCCGCCGTGTTCACCGCGAACCGCCGTCCCGAGCTGTACGCCGACAAGGACGCCGTCCTCGCCGCGATCGAGGACCCCGGCACCCGGCTGGTGAACTCCCTCGACCGGCCGACCTTCGCGGGCACCCGCCAGACCTACGCACGCCCGGGCCGTATCCCGTCCAGCACGAACGTGCCGTTCCCCGAACTCGCCGACTCCGACGGTCTCTTCCGCGGTCCGGACGAAGTCCGCGGGCTCTTCGACGAGGCCGGCGCCCTGGACGGGTCCAAGAAGGTCATCACGTACTGCGGCAGCGGCATCGCCGCCACCGGCCTGGCCTTCCAGCTGGCCCTCCTCGGCCGCCCCGACGTCGCGATCTACGACGGCTCCCTCACCGAGTGGGCCGCCGACCCGGCCCTGCCCCTCGAAGTCGACTGACGGCCCCGGCTCACCCGGACACCCCCGGACCCGCGCTGTCCGGGGGTCCTGCCGGGCGGTCGGGTGCTCAGCACCGATCCGCCGCCGACCTCAGCGCCCGCGCCCGCCGCCGTATCCTGCCCCGGACTGCACCGCTTCAGCCGCCGACCGGGAGTTCCCGCGTGACCGAGCCGACCGCCCCGTTCATCCCGCCCGTCCCGTCCGCCTCGGGCAAGAGGCCCTTCCTCTATGTCGTCGTCTGCGCGAGCGGAATAGCGGGTGACGTCGGCACGCTGATCACCGCCGCGCAGCAACGGGGCTGGGACGTCGGGGTCGTGGCCACCCCGCAGGGACTGGGGTTCCTCGACGTGGAAGCGGTCGAGGCGCAGACCGGCTATCCGATCCGGTCCGCCTGGCGCAAACCCGGCGAGGCCCGCCCCCTTCCTCCCGCGGACGCGATCGCCGTGGCCCCGGCCACGTTCAACACGGTCAACAAGTGGGCCGCCGGCATCTCCGACACCCTGGCCCTGGGCATCCTGTGCGAGGCGTACGGCATGGGCGTCCCCATCGCCGTCCTGCCGTACCTCAACGCGGCCCAGGCCGCCCACCCGGCCTACCGGCAGAGCCTGGAACGGCTGACCGGGATGGGCGTCCTGTTCGGCCGCTCGTACGAACCGCACCGGCCGAAGGCCGGGGGAGGCGCCGACGGCTTCCGCTGGACGGAGGCACTGGACCTCCTGGAACCCGGAGTGCCCGCGTAGCGCGCCGCGATCGGCCGACGCGACCGCCGCGTGAACCCGGTTCCGGGTCTGTGCGCTCCCTGCTCCAAGGCGCAACCCTGGCCGGCTAGTGGCTCGGCTCAGGTCCTCGGTCTTTCGATTGCCCTTTGTCGCGTGGTCAGCCCGTTGGGGTGTCGGCGATCTGAGTGACGAGGAAATCGAGCCGTTCCTCCTGGCCGTCCGGGGGGATGCGGCCGCTGTCGGACAGGACGGCCATGCCGTGCAATGCGCTCCAGGTGACTTCGGCGAACAGTTCGCGTCGCTCGTCGTCCGGGCGGAAGCAGTTGACGAACTCGCCGAAAGCGGCCCGTAGCGGGGGCGGTGTCTCGGTGCTCGCGAACTTCACGTCGGTGGGCAGGACGAACATGGCCTGGTACAGGGCGGGCCGCTCGGTCGCGAACTCCAGATAGGCGCGGCAGACGGCGCGCAGGGCCTGCCCCGGCTCGGGGGCGGCCTGCCGCGCGTGGCTCAGGTGGGCGGCGAGTTCGCTGAAGCCGTCGACGGCGACGGCGCGCACGATGGCGTCCTTGCCGTCGAAGTGGCTGTACAGCACCGGCTGGCTGTACTCGACGCGTTCGGCCAGCCGTCGTGTGGTCACCGCCTCCCAGCCTTCGGCCTCCGCGAGTTCGCGCGCGGCTGTGATGATCAGCTGATGACGGTGGGCGCGTTCACGTTCACGGCGCTCGTTGATGGCGGACATGACGACACCCTAGCAATGCTAGACATCCTGCCGAGGCTAGGTCTATCGTCGCTATCACTGCTAGCGCCGCTAGGAATCGCTGCGGGCGCTGCCACCGAGAGGGGAAGCAACCCATGCTCACCAACGTCGCCACCGTGCTCGCCGGACTGATCGGCGCAGGCATCATCTTCATCGGCGCACGCGCCTTCTGGGCGCCGCAGGCCGCGGCTGGCTTCGGCATCCCCGGCACGCCGACCGAGGACCGGAACTTCCAGGCCTGGCTGTCCGTCAAGGCCGTGCGCGACATGGCTTCGGGGCTCTTCATCTTCATCCTGCTGGCCGGAGCGACACCCCACCTGCTGGGCTGGTTCATGCTGGCCGCCACCGGCATACCCGTCGGCGACGCGCTGATCGTGCTGCGTAGCAACGGACCCAGGGCGGCCGTCTACGGCATCCACGGGGCCACCGCCGTGGTGATGCTGGCGATCAGCGTGCTCCTGCTCGTCGCGTAACCGCCTGTCACGCCGCTTGGGCCGGTCGGCCCGGACGGTCCTGCCGCTGGGCGGGTGGGGGCGGTGTCCCAGTGGTCGGTGAGGGCGGCGACGAGGGTCGGTCCGCGTCCGCCGGTGCGGAGTGCGTCGGGTTCGGTGTCCGCCGGGAGGGGCCGCGGGATCAGGTCCCCGCGGGCGTCGCTGACCTCGACACGGAGGCGGCCGGCCGCCGGGTCGAAGGTGAGCGGCAGCCGGGAGCAGCGGCCGGGCGCGCGCGGCCATGGGGGACGGCGTCGGCGGCCGGCTCCGCGACGACCGGTTCGGCACGCTCCGTGCGGCCCTGCGGAGCACCCCAGGATCGCAGTTCCGTCACGGTGGGGAGCCGGGCGAGCCGGGCGCCGCGCCGCGTGGACGACAGCGGTTGTGTGAAGGTGGCGGTGGGGGCGCCGGCTTGGGGAGTCGCGTGGTTCATGACGTCGGAGTGCCGGTCGGGCGCGGGTGGGAACGAGTGCGGCACCCCGTATGCCGAGTCATCGTGCGGACGCGGAGAGTGGGCGGCGTGCCGGTCCTCCGTCACGTCGTGCGGTGGGCGCGGGCGTGAGTCGACCGATGGCCGGCCCTTTCGATCAGTGGACGGCCACAGCCCCGCTTCGACCGCCCGGGACGGGCCCGGGTGTCCGCCGGAGGCTCAGCCGCCCACCCTGGGGAAGTGGCCCGCGTCACACCCGGCCCCTGTCAGCAATCGGGGCGCCGTCTCGTTCAAGGGGCACGCGAACGAGACAGGAGCATCGCCATGAAGCACCGCATCGTCGTCCTCGGCGCCGGATACGCCGGGACCTTCGCCGCCGGAAACCTGGCCCGCCGGCTCTCCCCCGCCGACACCGAGATCACCGTCGTCAACGCCGCGCCCGACTTCGTCGAGCGGATGCGGCTCCACCAGCTCGCGGTCGGCCAGGACCTCGCGGTCCGCAAGCTCGCCGACGTGTTCGCCGGTACCGGGGTGCGGCTGCGCCTGGCGCGCGTCACCGGCGTCGACCCCGAGCGCGGGACCGTCGCCGTAACCGGCGAGGACGGCGACGGCCAGCTCGTGTACGACACCCTTCTCTACGCTCTCGGCAGCTCCGTCGCCCACCACGGCGTCCCCGGCGTGGCCGAGTACGCCTTCGACGTGACCGGCCGGTCCTCGGCGCTGCGTCTGCGTGAGCGCATGGCCGGCCTGGGCGGGGGCGGCACCGTGCTGGTCGTCGGCGAGGGGCTGACCGGCATCGAGACCGCCACCGAGTTCGCCGAGTCCCGGCCCGACCTCTCGGTCGTGCTCGCCGCCCGCGGCGAGCCGGGCGCCTGGCTCTCCCCGAAGGCCCGCCGCCACCTGCGCCAGGCCTTCGACCGGCTCGGCATCACCGTCCACGAGCACACCGGCATCGAAGCCGTCGAGCCGACGCGGGCGATCGCCGCCGACGGCAGGTCCCTCCCGGCCGACGTGACCGTGTGGTCGGCCGGGTTCGCCGTACACCCCATTGCCGCCGCCGGCGGCCTGGCGGTCGCCGAGACCGGCCAGATCGTCGTCGACCGCACCATGCGCTCGGTCTCGCACCCGGACGTCTACGCCGCCGGTGACTGCGCCTACGCGATCGGCGAGAACGGCCGGCCGCTGCCGATGTCCTGCGCCTCGGCCGGCCTCACCAACATGCGGGCGACCGCCGCGATCATCGCGCGCCTGACGGGCAGCGGGGTTCCGGCCACCGGGCTGAAGTACTACGGCAACCACATCAGCCTCGGGCGGCGGGACGCGATCGTCCAGATGGTGGACGGGGAGGTCCGGTCGAAGTCCTGGTACCTGGGCGGCCGGACCGCCGCGTGGTTCAAGGCGGGCGTGCTCAAGGGGGCCGAGTGGGGCATCGTCCACCCGACCTTCGGCATGCCGAAGCGCAAGCGCCGCCTGGCCACCGCACCGGATCGGGCCGGTGTGAGGGCCGCCGCATAGGCTGCTCCGCATGGACAGCGCAGCCATCGATCGCTTCGAGGCCGGCCGGGGCCGGCTGGCCTCGCTCGCGTACCGTCTGCTCGGCTCGGCGGCCGACGCCGAGGACGCCGTGCAGGACGCGTTCCTGCGCTGGCAGGCCGCGGACCGCGAACGCATCGAGGTGCCGGAGGCGTGGCTGACCAAGGTCGTCACCCACCTCTGCCTCGACCGGCTCCGCTCGGCGCAGGGGCGCCACGAGCGCGCTGTCGGAGACTGGCTGCCCGAGCCGCTCCTCGAGGGCGACCCGATGCTCGGCCCGGCCGACACCTTCGAGCAGCGCGAATCGGTGTCCCTGGCCGTACTGATCCTCATGGAGCGCCTCTCACCGGTCGAGCGGGCCGTCTACGTCCTGCGCGAGGCCTTCTCCTACAGCCACGCCGAGATCGCCCAGATCCTCGACATCACCGAGTCCGCGAGCCAGCAGCACGTCCACCGCGCCCGACGCCGGGTCACCGCAGAGCGCCGCCGCGGCAGAGACGAGGTGGACCCCGCGTCCGCGCGCCGGGTCGTCGAGGAGTTCCTCGCCGCCGCCACGTCGGGGCGCACCGAACGGCTGGTGGCGCTGCTCACCGAAGACGTGACGGCGGTCTCGGACGGGGCCGGACTGGGCAGGCGGCTGCTGCGGTACACGACGCGCGAGCGGGTCGCCTCCTTCGTGCGGGCCGGCTTCAAGCCCACGTCGGCGAAGCGGCGGCTGGCCGGCGGCTCGCCCGCGATCCACATCGCGCTGGTCAACGGCTCCCCGGCCGTCCTCGCCGTGGTCGACGGCCGGGTCGTGGGCGCCGTGGCGTTCGAAGTCGGCGAAGGCAAGGTCGCGTCCTTGCGCGGCATCGCCGCCGCGGACCGGCTCGGGCGCCTCAACGAGGCCTGGCGGCAGCACGAACCCGACGCGCCGGTCATCAGCGCATGGTGACCGGAGCCACCGGAATCCAGTGACGCGTCCGGACCACCGCGGGCACGACCGCGGGCGCGATGCAGTGCCGGGCGCGTGCGCGGCTCTCGCCCGTCGAGGTGCGAGCGCGGTCGCCGTCGTGACACCGTCCACCAACGAGGCCGCGGTGGCGCTCCACCGGTCGGCCGGGTTCACCGTCGTGCGCGAGAACCGTGACCGGGCCCGCGCCGGACGAGCCTGAACAGCGCACCCGTCCCGCCGACTACGCCACCGGGCAGGCCAGTTCGGGAAGCGTGCGGTTCGGGGAGCACGTCACCACGGCCAGGGAGGGGTAGGAGGGGCGTTCGTCCAGGCGCTGCGCGAGCACGCGGGGCTCAGCCGGGTCGACCTCGGCGCCCGGGTCCAGTACTCCCCACACACGGTGGAGTCGGTGGAGTCGGGGCGCCGGATGCCGGACGAGGCGTTCGTGGAGCGCGCGGAGGAGGCGCCGAGCCCGGGCGCCGGCGGTGAAGTCCTGGTAGGTCATCGGGGTGTGCCGGCTCAGGCTCCCGCCCTCGCCCCGGTAGTCGGGGATGCCCGACTCCGTGGAGATGCCCGACCCGCTGAGCACCGGCACACCGCCGGTGCTCAGCACATCGACGACCGGCTCGAGATCCGTGGTGCCCGGCGGCAGGTCCTCGGCAGGGGGCCGACTCACAGTGGGGCGCACGCGCGTACCGCCAGGGTGCGGAACCCGGGAGCCACGGGCGGACAGAAAGCACCCGTGCGGTCACTCACCGTGCGAGTGCGGCGTCCGGGCCCGTCAGCGCTCGGCGCGATCAGAACTCGTCCTCCGGGAAGTCCGGGTCGGCGTAGTCGCTTTCGTCCCACTCGGCGTCGTCCATCGCCGGGCCGGCGAAGAAGCCCTCCATGAGTTCCTGCAGATCCAGCTCGGTGGCACCGGCGGGAGCGGTGGGCTTGGTGCCGTCGCTCATCCGCACGGTCAGGCCGAGCTTCTTGACCTTGGCGTCCTCGGCCAACGCGGCGAGGTCCACATTCACCTCGGTCAGCTCGTCGTTCTTCAGCGTGAAGTCCGCCGTCACCTTGGTGTCGGGCGCGTCCTTGAGGTCCTTGTCCGTCGGCAGCTCCATGCCCGGCGGCAGGTCCTTCGCCAACGGGCGGATCTCGCCGAGCAGCTCGGTGATCAGCGTGCGGAAGGGAGCCGTGGCGGTGACGTGCTCGGTGCCGTTCTCTCCGCCGGCCGTCTTGAAGCTCACCTCACGGGCGACGACCGTCCGGAGGGATTTTACGAGCTTCTTCTGCGTCTTGGCGTCGAGGGACGGGGCGGGCGCGGGACCGCCCTGGTCCTCCTGGCCCTCGGCGGCGAGCTCCTCCATCTTCTTGGCGTTGAACTTCACCCACTTGCCCTCAAGGACGTTCTTGAAGGACTGAGCCTGCGGAGGCAGGTCTTCCGCGGCCGGTAGAGGGCTGCCCATCATCTTGCCGATGGTGTCGACGTCGGCACGGACGTAGACGTAGTCGCCGATCAACCGGTACTCGGCGAGATCGCCCTCCGGATTGCTGATCTTCATGGCCATGCCGACGAGATCCTTCTCGCCGGACTCGTCGAGCGGCTTCTTCGACTGCACGGTAACCGTGATCGTCGTGTCGCTCATCAACTCGGCGGCCTCATCCGGGATCTCGTCGCCGGGCGCGGGGTCGGACTTGGCGTCCAGCGCCTTCAGGGACGTGATGTCGGTGTCCAGGTCGAGCTCGAAGGAGAGCGTCTTCTTCTTGCCGAGCTGCTCGAAGGCCTGGTCGAGCTTCTGGCCGGCGGAAAGCTGCTCCGCCGTTCCGCAGGCAGCGGAGCCCGCGAGTACGGCACCGACGACGGCGGTCGCGGTGAGGGTCTTGCGTATGGCGCTGATGATGGTCTCCTCGTGGGTCCGATCACGAAAGTGATCGATCAGAAGACTCACAACCGGCCCACAAGGTTGCACTGCCCGATCGGGCAACCGAAGTGAGCGGCAGGAGAGGACATTTGGCGCAGCGTTCGACGAGTGGTCGGCGTAAAACAGGACGGAGCGTTGAGGGAGCGGCCGCTCACGCTGGACCTGTCGGACGCGCGCTCGACTCCCCACACTGCGCGACTGCTTCCTGTGCCCTGCGGCAGTCCTCGGCGCCGGCAGCCCTCTCGGCGTAGCTCGTCGTTGCGGGCCGTGCAGCGGGACGGCTGTGCGGGCGGGAGCAGCCGGCCGAGGCAACGGACAGCGGCGGGACAGCAGGCATCCGGTCAGCGCGGCGGCGAGGCCGGCCAGCCCGGCCGCCGCGAAGCCGCCCGCCGGCACGGAGACGTCGATCGCCATCCCGACGATCGGGGATCCGAGCGCGAAACCCGCACTCTGCGCCGAGGACCGCAGACCTGTCGCCTCACCCCGCACGCCGGCCGGCGGCGAGGTGGGCGTCCACGGCGGCGACACCGTCGACGCCCTGGCAGAGGCCCACGATCACCGGAACGAGCCGCGGTTCCGGGACGTGCCCCCGAAGGGTGACGACCCCGTCCCGGACCTCGACCGCGACGGTGCCCTCGTCCAGGCCGAGGAGGCGCCCCAGGACGTCCTGTTCGACCTCGCCGCGGATCTCGACGTCGGAGCGGATGAAGGCGTCGAGCAGGTCGCTGCGGGTGACGATGCCGATGAGGAGCCCGTCGTCGTCGACCACCGGCAGCTGCTTGACGTGCCGCCTGCGGAGTTCCCGCGCGGCCCGGGGGATCGTCCAGTCGGCGCGGGCGGTGAAGACGGGGCTGCTCATGAGCGCGCCCGCGGTCCGGGCCCGGGCCTTGCCCCAGGAGCGCTCGTCGTTCCCGTCCTGACCCTGCGGATCGGGCATGCCGGTCTCGTGTCGCAGCACGTCGGACGCGGACACGACGCCGACGAGGGCGCCGTCCTCGTCGACGACCGGGGCCGCGACGATGTCGTTCGCGTCCAGCAGGGCGGCGACCTCCTGGAGCGGTGTGGTGGGGCGGAAGGTGACGACCTCCTCGGTCATCACGTCACCGACCGTGCGGCGGTACAGCATGGGCATCGGCCTCCTCCGCTGTGCGACGGGGCGGCCGCGCCCTTGCCGGCTCGTCCACGCCGTCCTCCCTCCCCATGACAGCACCGCGCCGCTCCGGCGACCAGTGACGTTCGGCCTGATGGGGAGGCCGGCGGTCGCACGGCCAGGAGTGCGGCCGAGTGCGCGTGAGACGCCGACGACGCCGGGCGCCCGGCCCCTGCGCTCGTCGATGGGGAGGATCAGGTCGCCCCCTGACCGCTCGACCACGCGCACGGGCAGGCCAGTTCGGGAAGCGTGCGGTTCGGGGAGCACGTCACCACGGCCAGGGAGAGGTACGAGGGGCGTTCGAGGTAGCAGCCGTACGACACGTCGGCACCCGCGTGCAGCCGTCCGGCGGCGGCGTTCACCAGCCGGGCCAGGCGGGTGGTGTCCCGGTCGCTCTCCGACGCGAACCGAGGGGCGTACTCGGCCAGCCGCTCGCCGAGCCAGACCGCCGCCTCCTTCGCCTCGTCCCACGTGCCCCGAACCGATGAACGGGGCTTGACGAGCCAGTACGCCGTCTCCAGGGGCGGGAGGTCCGACGTGGAGAACTCCGCGGCCACCTGGCGGTAGCGCTCGATCAGTTCCGGTCTGCTTCCGGCCGGGGGCGGCTCGGGATGCGGGGGCCGCCGCAGGGCCTCGTCGTCGAAGCGTGCCTTCGGGCCGGTCCACAGATAGCCGTGGTGGTGCACGAGCCGTTCCCGTTTCGAGAAGGGCCGGCCGGACACGGGGAGGGACCCGGTCCGGCCGGCGGTAGGGAGGGGGTGGGGATCAGACGCCGAGGCCGAAGCGCGCCGGGTCGATACCGGCCGCGTCCAGCTCCTCCGTGGTGAACCGCAGCGGCTGCGCGTCCGGCCGCTTGCTGTCGCCCAGGGCCCAGGCGTCCTCACCGATCCGGGCCAGGGTCACGCACCCCTCGGTGCAGGGGCCGCCGCACGCCTTCACGAACGAGGCCCCGCTGATGTCGAGCGCGTACAGGGTGGTTCCGTTCTGCATGACTGCACCTTCCAGCTCGTCTGAACGCGGCCGGGTCCGGCCGCCGCCGCCCGCTCTGGGCGGGAGTTCACGGGAGGGGAGGCGGCCGCCCGGGTGTTTCCGCAGGTGACCGGCGGACGCGGACGGTTTCTCCTCGCTCTCCGTGACCTCAGAGTGGCGGTCGGACGGGGCGGGGACGAGTGTGGCAGCCCGTACGCTGAGTCAGCGTACGGACACGAAGAGTAGACGGTACGTCTGATTTTCCGTCACGCTGGACGGTGAACGCGGGCCGGCGTGAGGAGCCGTCGCGGTGCGGCACGGAGGAAAGGGGCGGCGCATGGACATCGTCGGAGTCGAGGGGGAGGCGGCCGGAGGCGGCGCCGGTGCGCGGGCGGTTCCGGCGGGGGAGTGGGAGCGGGAACCGCATCCGTCGGACAGCCTGCGCACGTTCGGGGCGTTCGTCCAGGCACTGCGCGAGCACGCGGGGCTCAGCCGGGTCGACCTCGGCGCCCGAGTCCAGTACTTCAAGCACACGGTGGAGTCGGTTGAGTTGGGCCGCAGGATGCCGGACGAGGCGTTCGTGGAGCGGGCGGAGGAGGCGCTGGGCAACACGGGTGCGCTGCGGAAGGCGGCGCGGCATCTCACGCGGGGGGAGGCGGGGCTCGCGGCGTGGTTCCGGCGGTGGGCGCGGCTGGAGCGGGAGGCGGTGAGCCTGTGCACGTACGAGTGCCGGCTGGTGCCGGGGTTGTTGCAGTCGGAGGCGTATGCGCGGGCGGTGTTCGACAACAGCATCCCGTTGCTGACTGATGAGCAACGAGAGGCCCAGGTCGTCGCACGGATGGAGCGGCAGACGATGATGCGGGAGCGGCCGACCGTGCCGTTCGGCTTCATCGTGGAGGAGTCGGTTTTCCGACGCGGGTTGGGTGGGGCGCAGGTCCAGGCGAACATGCTGGACCATGTGCTTGAGCTCACCACGCCGCGCAACGTGACGCTTCAAGTGGTGCCGCTGGAGTTGGAGTTCCACGGGTGCCTGGACGGGCCTGTCCAGTTGGTGGAGACCTCGGAGGGGCGGCGGCTCGGGTACTCCGAGGGCCAGCAGAACGGGCGGCTGATCTCCGACGCGAAAGAGGTGAGCCTGCTCTGCCGACGCTATGACACACTGCGCTCGCAGGCCCTCAACCCCAAGGAATCCCGGGACCTGCTGGAGCGACTGCGAGGAGAGCTATGAGCAGCGGTATGTCGGAACTCGCCTGGTTCAAGTCCAGCTACAGCGGCACCCAGGGCGACAGCTGCGTGGAGGTCGCGATCGCGGAACAGGCCGTCCACGTCAGGGACTCCAAGGACGTGACCCGCCCGGCCTTCGCCGTCGGCCGTGAAGGCTGGGGGCGGTTCGTACGGTTCGCGTCGGAGCGCTGAGTGACTTGAGGGCGTGCCGTCCGCCGTGCCGAGTGCTGGAGCGGCGGACGGCACGCCCTCACCTCTTTTGAGGTCTCTTGGTTTCGTCAACGGGGGCGAAGCTGAGGGCCGCACGATTGATGAAACGGTCGCCGAGGTCGCGAACAGGCGTGGGCTTCGGCTTCTGCGCCGTGCTTTTTACCGTGGACTTCTTAGTAGGGCTTTGTTAGGTCCTGTGGTGTGGTTCCGGGGTCGGTGCGGGTTGGCCGCATATCGAGCAGGCGCCGGTCCAGGTGGCCAGGAGGGCCTGGAGTGCGCGGAGGACCGCGTAGAGGGTCAGGCCGGCGCAGGGACTTTTGGGTCGAGCCGCAGCAGGGTGCAGAAGGCCTGGGCGAGGGAGGCGAGGGTGACGTGCCGGTGCCAGCCGGGATAGTTGCGGCCCTCGAAGTGGTCCAGGCCCAGGCCGTCCTTGAGCTCGCGGTAGTCGTGCTCGACTCTCCAGCGGATCTTGGCGGTGCGGACCAGGTCGCGCAGCGGGGTGTCGGCGGGCAGCGTCGAGAGCCAGTAGTCGGTGGGCTCCGCGGCACCGGGCGGCCACTCGGCCAGCAGCCAGCACTCGGGCAGCGAGCCGTCGGCGGCTCGGCGGATGGTGCGGTTGGCCGGGCGGACCCGCAGCGCCAAAAAGCGCGAGCGCATCGCGGCGCGGGGGTTGCCCCTGGTGGCCTTGCTGCCCCGGCGCCAGGTCACCGTCCGCGCCACCGACCTTCCTGCATCCAGGGCGAGTTGACGCAGAGTGGTGTGCGGCTGCGGGTAGGCCGGGACGGGCGGGCGCCCTCGGCCTGCGTAGGGCGGGCGCTGGGGGACCGCGTCGCCCGGGTAAGCGGTGGTGGTGCCCTTGACCGCGACCGCATAGGTCAGACCGCGCTCGGTCAGGCCCTCGCGAAAGCCGGTGGCGTCGCCGTAGCCGGCGTCGGCGACCACCGGCAGATCGGGCAGTTCCCAGTCCTGGCGGGCCTCGTCGAGCATGTCCAGGGCCAGGCGCCACTTCTCCCGGTGCCGCTCGGCCTCGGGAATGCCGGCTCGCTGCCTGCGGCGGCGGATCGCCTCGGCCAGCAGCTTGTCGTCGCCGACCGTGGCATCGTCCCAGCTGTCGGGCATGAACAGGCGCCAGTCGACAGCCGCCGAGGCACGGTCGGACACCAGGTTGACACTCACGCCGATCTGGCAGTTGCCACGCTTGCCCAAGGCGCCGCAGTACATCCGCGCCACCCCCGGGGAGTCGTAGCCGTCCTTGGGGAAGCCCACGTCGTCGATGGCGTACGCCTCCGGGCCGATGTGGGCGGCGGCCCAACGGGCCAGCCGCTCCCGGACCGTGGTCCAGTCCCAGGTGGAGGAGGACACGAACTGCTGGAGCTGCTGGTGGTCCACCCCCAGGCGCTCGGCCATCGGCTGCATGGACTTGCGCTTGCCGTCCAGCATCAGTCCGCGCAGGTACAACTCGCCCTTGGCCCGCTGATCCCGGCGCGGCAGCGAATCCAGCATCTGGGCGGCGAACGCCTCCAGACGCGGGCGGACCGTCTCCATCTCCTCAGGTGTCACCCTGGCAGAAGACCACACCTCACCCGGTGCTCAGCGGTTGGGGCACCTAACAAAGCCCTATTAGAGGGCGTTAAGTCCGTTTCTTGTAGCGGCCGCGTCCGGGTTGTTCGAGGAGTCCCTGGCGGACGAGTCGTCCCAGGCGGGAGCGGGTGACGTTGATCGAGGGCTCGTCGGTGGGCAGGCCGAGGTGTTCGTGCAGGTCGCGGACGCGGAACACCCTCTCGGGGTGTTCGTTGAAGGCAACCACGATGCGCTGGTAGACGGTGGCGGTCTCCGCGGGGGCCGTTGCGTGGTTGGGAGGGGTGAGGCCGTCGATGACCTTGCGGGTGGCGGCGAGCTCGGCCAGGCGGGCCTC
Organism: Streptomyces sp. TE5632; assembly: GCF_054061295.1. Taxonomy (NCBI): domain Bacteria; kingdom Bacillati; phylum Actinomycetota; class Actinomycetes; order Kitasatosporales; family Streptomycetaceae; genus Streptomyces; species Streptomyces sp. TE5632. The sequence continues at coordinate 4,678,401 of NZ_JBSSEA010000003.1, forward strand.
GGTCTCGGCGAGGGCGGTGGTGAGCTGCGCGATCTGCTCGCGCAGGTTGTCGGCGCGTGCGGTGGTCTCGTCGTGTTCGGCCTGCAGCAGCCGCAGGAGTTCGGAGACGTTCACGCGGCCAGCTCCACGTCGTCACGCCAGGTGGGGGGTGGGGGTGGTGAGGCGGCGGAGCATGCCGGCGGTGGAGGCCCAGTAGACGCGGGAGGCCGCGTTGTCGGGCCGGTGGTCATAGTCGCGGGCGAGGCGGCGGTGGAGCATGAGGGTGCCGTTGACCTGCTCGACCACCCACCGTTTCGGTTGCGGGACGAAGCCTTTGCCCTGGTTGTCGGGGTTGCGCCGGACCACCTCGACGGTGATGTCCTTCACCGCTCCGTGGATGATCACGGCGTCCTTGAAGCCCTGGTCGACCAGGGCTTTCTCCAGGCGCATCCCGCATCGTTCGGCCGCCTGGTCCAGCAGGGCGATGCCGGCCTCGTTGTCGTGCGCGCTCGCGGCCAGGACCACCACGCCGATGATCAGGCCCATGACGTCCACGGCGAGCCCACGCTTGCGGCCAGGCGTCTTCTTGTTCGCGTCCAGTCCCGTGGTCTCCTTCGGCACCCCGGCCGCCACGCGGACGGACTGGGTGTCGATGATCACCAGGGACGGGTCCTCTAATCGTCTGGCCCGCTCCCGCACCTGGCAGCGCAGGATCTCCTGGATCCGCTGGTCGAGGCCGTCCTGGCGCCACAGGGTGAAGTAGTAGAACACCGCCGACCAGGCCGGGAGGTCGTGGGGCAGGAGCCGCCACTGACAGCCCGTCCGGTTCTGGTAGAGCAGCGCGTTCACGGCCTCGCGCAGGTCGCAGGAACCTGGGGCCCCGGTCGCCGACCGCGCCACCCGCTCCTGCTTCCACGCGGTGACCAGCGGCTCGATCAACGCCCACTGCTCGTCGGACAAGTCGGTTGCGTACGGCATCCGTTCCATGCCCACGACCCCATCATGCACACGACATGACGTGAGGGAGGAACCGACCCATCACCCACGAACGGGCGACACCACATCACCAGGAACGGGACTTAACGCCCTCTTAGGGGCAGGTTTCTTTCCGTCGGCACGCTTGGCTGGTGTCAGCTTCGATTGATTGGCGTTCCTCGCGGCAGGCGTGTCACGCGCCGCGTACTTCTTACGGAGTTCTGAGAGCCGCTCGCATTCCTGGACGGTCCGGTCGGCGGGAGGGCGTTGACGAGGGCCCGAGCCCGGCTGAGCGCGTAACGCGCCTGATGGGGTCTTCAAAGTCGAGCGGTGCGCTGGTTCGGCTTGTTGACGCGGCGTCATATTCCTTTTCGCTGCGGGCGACTTGGCCCTGGGCACAAGGTACCCGTGGTCCTGCGTGATCATTTCTGTTCTCTACGCAGAACAATCATGCAGGAGCCACGGGCTTGCTCAACAATACGACGGTGCTGCTCGGCCTCGACGGGGTCTCCGTCGCCCGGGTCGAGCTGCTGACGGATGGGACACGCCGAGTCCACTTGGTCACGGCCGATGAGAGGGCCCGGGCTTGTCCAGCCTGCGGGATCTTCGCTATCCGGGTGAAGGGCTCCGCGACCACCCGGCCCCGCGATCTGCCGTACGGCGAGAGCGGACTGGAGTTCCGCTGGTACAAGCGCCGCCGGCTGTGCCGGAAGCCCGGCTGCCCGCGCCGGTCCTTCACCGAGCAGATCGAGCAACTGCCGGCCGGCACGCGGATCACCATGCGGCTGCGCGATGCCGCCGGGCGGCGGATACGCGACGCCACATCCACTGTCATCCAGGCCGCCCGTGATCTGCACGTGTCCTGGCCCACCGTGATGGACGCCTTTCGTGCCGCCGCACGCGAGGTCACCGAGGCACCGCTGCCCCAGGTTCGAGTGCTGGGCATCGACGAGACCCGGCACGGACGGCCGCGCTGGGAACAGGACCCCGCCACGGGCAAGTGGACGCTGACGCGCGATCGGTGACATACGGGGTTCGTCGACGCGCTCGGCACCGGCGGCCTGCTCGGCCAGGTCGAGGGCCGCATCGTCGCCGATGTGCTCGCCTGGCTCGCCACCACCCCGCTGACCTGGAGAAAGAACATCGAGTACGTGGCCACCTACCACGCTGCCATCCGCACCGGTCTCCCGCACGCCACCGTCGTGGTCGACCACTTCCACGTCGTCCAGCTCGCCAACAAGATGCTGTCCATGGTCAGGCGCCGCACCACCGCCGAGCCCTGCGGCCGGCGCGGACAAGTCAGTGACCCAGAATGGAAAGCCAGGCGGCGCCTGCTGCGCAACCGCGAAGACCTCACCGACGAACAGTTCGCCACGATGTGGAACGCGCTGTTGGGCGAGGGAAAGATCGGCCAGACCCTGCTGACGGCATGGATCGCCAAGGAGAACCTCCGCATCCTCCTCGCGTGCGCGCACCGGTGCTGACCGCCACCAAGTCGTCCACGCACGCTGGAAGTTCCTCACCTGGTGCGCGGACTCCGACCTCCCCGAGGTGCGGCAGCTCGCCACCACCATCGACCGCTGGTGGCCGGAAATCGAAGTGTTCATCGACACCGGACACAGCAACGCCAAGAGCGAAGGCATCAACCGAGTGATCAAGCTTGTCGCCCGTAACGCCTTCGGCTTCCGCAACGCCGACCACCAGCGCCTGCGGACACGCTGCGTCACCACCCGCCGAGCCCGCGGACACCTCCGCACCGCTCAACTTCGAAGACCCGCTTTGCTGTGACCGGTGGCGATGAACGCCTTCGAACCGGCCGGCGACGGCCTTCTGGTCCTCGGCTCCTGTTTCGGGCTCCCGCCCCACCTGCGGGCCGCCGCCCAACCGCCGATGGGTCGGTGCGGCGTGTCACCCCAACAGGCGCAGCGTGGAGTCCTCGATCTCCGCTGCCTCGGGCGGAAGCCCGGCGTCCCAGTGCGGGCTCGCCGCGAGGAGCTTCGCCCGGAGCTCCTTGGCCAGCGCCCGGCGTTCGCGTCCCGTTGGGGCCGCTACGATGCGACGGCCCCAGCGGACGGTGTCCACCAGGGCGGACTTCATCTCCTCGTAGGCGAGGTAGAAGTCGAGGCCAGCCGACGAGCCCACACGGCAGTCGGCCGGGGCCGCCCGTTCCCAGCCCGCGATGATCCTTTGGTGGTCCGCCGCCGTGTACACGGTCTTGTGCAGGTGATCGGCCAGGTCGTAGAGAGGATCCCCCCACAGGGCGAGTTCCCAGTCCAGAACGACTAGCTTGGCCCGATCGGAAAGGATCATGTTCTTCCGATGGATGTCGCCGTGCAGCAACCGAAAGGGCCGCTGCGCGAGCTCCCGGTCCGCCCGCTCGGAGAGCGGGCCGCATGGGTTCGCGGGCACTCCTAGCGCCTGGTACAGGGCGTCCACCGAAGCGTCCGCCCGCTCCCGCACATGGCGCGCGAAGTCCAGGAGGCGCCCGGCGAAGCCGGGTGTGTCCCCGTCGTCCGGCCAGTCGGCCGGCACCGCGGCGAGAGCGGCAGCCGGCACCCGCAGGACCTCGCTGAAGAACTCTTCCACACCGTCGAGGACAACGTTCGGCAACGGCTTGCCGTCCTGCGCGATCTCATCGACCCGACGTCCCGCGATGAACTCATGGATCTGGAATTCCGGGCGGACCCCGGCATGGACGAGTCGTGGTGCCCGGGACACGAACGGGCGGATCGCCTCGAGCACTTCGGGCTCCGGCCAGAGAGTGAGGTCCATCGGCTCTGCAACGGGGCCCGGAATCCGCACCAGTACGGGCCCGGAGTCGCCCTCCAGCCGTACATTGCGGTTGTAGAACCCTGACAGCGCGTCCTCGTGCGCGCATGCCTCTTCGTACAGCGCCATGGCGTCCATGACTATCTCTGTACCCACGGCGCCAGTGCCCGAGCGACCCGCTCCGGAGTCATCGTTGGTTCCTCGCCCCACACCGCCCGGGCCACGTTCAGCTTCCTCGCCAGTCGCTCGATGAGGAACTCCCGTTGCGGTTCGTCGGCCCTCGCGAGCTGCTTGGAGTAGCGGATCGTGTCGATGATCGCCGACTTGATGCGTTCGTGTGCCAGGTACAGATCCAAATTCGCCGCCGGTCCGGCGGTGGATCTCTTCGGCAGACGGGTACGCCACTGTCGGAAGACCTCGGCACGCTGGTGGTCGGGGTAATCCATCTTGTGGAAGTGGATTCCGATCTCGTACATGGGATCACCCCACAGCGCCAGCTCCCAATCGAGGAACCAGGTCGACCCACTGGAGACGATCATGTTCTTGCGGTGGAGGTCGGAGTGCAGCACCGCGAACGGGCGGGAAGCGAGTCCGTCCCACAGCGGCTCGACCACCGCGAGCGGCTCGTCCGGGATCCCGAAGTCGGCGAACACAGTGCCGTACTCGTCCCGGTGACTGTCGTAGACCTGTTGGGTGAGGCGGGCCAGCAGGCGGGCGAACCCGCCGCTGTCGCCCGAGGCCGGCCAGTCGGCCGGCAGGGGCGGCGTCTTTTCCCACGGGATGCGGGCGAGCGCGTCCATTACTTCCACCACGTCGCCCATGACGTGATCGGGTACCGCGCTCCCCCGGGGGGAGAAACTGTCCAGTACCCGCCCCTCGATGAAGTGGTGGACCTGGAACCGGGGAGACCGCGACACATGACGCAGTTCGGGTGCTCTCGGAACGTAGGGCCGGATACAGGCGAGCACGTCCTCCTCGTGCCACACGCGTACGTCCATGACGTCTGCGGCTTCGAGGGGAATGCGGACGTTCACCTTCCCTTCGGGCGTCGGCACACCGACGTTACGGTTGTAGTACCCGGCTGCGGCTTCGCCCTCTCTCAGGGCCTCTCTGTACAGCGCCAGCCAGTTCATGCGCCCACCTCGAGGAACATCGACAGGACGGAATCGGCGCGACGCTGGAGTTCGTCGAGGGAACCGAGCGGGCGTACGGCGGGACGGGCCCGCCTGGCGAGTGCCGCCAGCTCGGGTTCGTCGACGCCGCTCTGCTCGGCGGCCCGGTGGATCGTCAGGATCAGCGACGGATAGACCTGGCAAGCCACGAACTCCCGGGCCGCATGCACCAACAGTTCCCGGGCGCCTTGCCGGTCGCCCTGCCGCAGCATGAGGAACGCCCGGAACATGTCGGCCCTGGCCCTGCCGGAGCGGTAGCCCGCCTGGTCGAGGGCCGCATTGGCGTTGAGGAACGACGACGAGGCCCTCTCGTACTGCCCCAGTCTGGTCTGTGCCATGGCCATGGCGGTGTACGCCTTGCCGATCTCGTGCTGCGCCCCCAGATCGCGCTGCACCTCCAGCGCCGAGGAGGCGGCCTCCACCGCCGCTTCCGGATCGGTGAAGGCGTACAGCTCGGCCCAGTTCGTCCTGATGTTCGCAAGGCCCCCCAGTGCGTTCGACGCCTGGTACTCGGCCTGGGCCTCGGCGAGGAGCTGCGCCGAGCTGTCGAAGTCCATCAGGAAGCGGTATCCGAGGTGCATGAGCCGTTTCAGGTCGCCCCGGATGATCGCTTGGTCGGTGGCACAGATCCCGTGCACTTCCTCGGCCAGCGAGAACGCCCCGGCGAAGTCGCCCTGCCACATGCGGATGTCGGCGACGCAGAAGCCGGCGGCGGGACGCGCCTCGCCTTCGTGCTCCGCCCAGACCCGTTCGAAGATCGTGGCGGCCAGGGTACTCTCACCAGCGATGCGGCGGGCGTTGGCCCCCGCGAGCGAGAGCCTCGCGGACACCAGCTCGCGTACTGGCCGGTCCAGGTGCGGAGTGAGCGCTATCGCACCGGCGGCATCACCCAGCTCCAGTTTCGATTCCGCTTCTAGGCAGTCCGCGGCGTCATGGAGACCGGCCATCGCCTCGACGTCCTGATCCTCGACCCGGTCCGCCCTCCTCTCCGCCAGATGGTGCCTGAGGTCCTTCACGATGCCGTCGACGGCCTGCCTGCCGCTCAGCACGATGGCCCGGTCGGCATGCCTCTGGATCTCTTCCGGGGTGATGTCGGCGGCGCGCAGCCCGTGGTAGACGGCCTCCCGGAGCGGCGAGAGGCGGGCTCTGCCTCCGCCCGGCCCCTGGCCTCGCTCCATCCGGTCCGCGAGGCCCTCCCAGTGGGCGCGGAGCACGCTGTGCACCTGCCGCTGGACCGCGGGCGAAAGGCGGCGCTGCAGCGCACCGATCATGAGCTGGTGCAGCCGGTACCAGCCGTCGGGCAGGGGGTAGGCGAAGGAGTAGGCGGTGAGCGATTCCCAGATCAGGAGGTTCGCGGGCAGGTCGAAGGCGCGAGAGATGCCCCGGAACACCCCGAAGTCGAAGGACCGGGCCACGCTCAGCAGCTCCAGGATCCGCACCTCGTCGGCGGGGACGTGGTGCAGGAACCTCTGGACGATCTCCTCGGACGTGGCGGCGTGCTCCAGTCGTGTGGGGTTTTGCAGGTGGGTGTCGACGGCCAGATGAAGGTAGAAAGGAACGCCTTCACTGGCCTCGGCGATCGAGCGCTGCCGGGGGATCTCTGTGATGCCTGCCTGGGCGAGCAGTTCCAGCCGGGCGGGCATGGGAAGGCCGTCGATGTCGGCCCTGCAGATCACCGACTCCCATTCGGGGTCGTACGCCGCCCAGGGCAGGGGCTCGCGGCTGGCCAGCACGGTCAGCCCGCCGTGGAGCTGACCGAGCAGGTCGCGCAGCCAGGCGTCCGTGCTGAAGCTGCGGCCGCCGGGCAGGGGTGTGGGCACGAGCGCCTCGTAGGCGTCGACGTACACGACGTAGGGTGCCTCTTCCGCGGAGGCCCTCAGCTCATCGGCGAAGAGGTACGAAACCGCATGCCCCAGCTCGGCGTTGCTGAGGCCGTCGAGCTCGTTCAAGGTGAGGTCGGCTTCGATCCGCTGACGGCGCTGGCGGTTCTTGACCGCACGGCCGGTCAGCCGCACTAGGCCGGCCGCAGTCCCAAAGACCGGGATGCCCATCGCATCGTCGAGGATCCGCGTGAGGATGTCGCTTTCCTCTGCGAAGGGGGTGTTCCGCCGGTTCAGCTGTAGTTGTGGGTGCACCCTCTGCCAGAGCACGGCATAGGCAATGTCGAACCGGTCGAACTTTGCGCCCTGCGCGCCGAATTCCATGCGCAGCACGGCGAGGGCGTCCTCTTGCTGGCGCATGGTCGGCAGCTGCAGGTCGAGGCGGGCGGTTCGGTAGTTTTTCGGACTGCGGTTGCGTAACTCCTGCAGCAGCCGTGATTTTCCGATTCCGCCGATGCCGACAATGTTCAGGATGCGGGGGCCCTCCCCGAGGGTCCGCAGTTCCTCGTCGTACGCAGCGAGCGTGCCTTCCCGGTTGAAGAACTGCCGCTGCAGGGCTGACACCCGCCGGTACTGCGGCCGGATGGACATGCTCGCTCCCCCTGTGTCGCTGTGCCCGGGCGAGAGCAGGCTATCCGGCAGCGACTGGTAAGGAAAGGGAGTTCAGAGGCACGGAGCAGGGTGATCGCCGTGCGCCCCGGCCCGGGGGGATCAAGCCGGATAGGCGTGGGTCAGGTGAGGAGGGTGCGTTCACGGGTGGGGGCGCGTCGACGACCTCGCAGGCCTGGTCGCGGAAGGCATGCATCACGGTCGGCCAGGACAGGTGCAGGTCCCGGGCGGCCCGGACGACGGTGGAGCCGGCGTCGCGTATCCGGCGCCCGGCCCAGGTCCGCAGCCGTGTGGTGATCCGCGCGCCGGCCAGGCCGTCCAGGTCGAGCAGCAACGTCGTATCGTTGTCCAAGCCCGTGGTTTCTGGATGATCGTTCTGCGTCGAGAACAGAAATGATCACTCATGGCCACGGGTGTCCTGCTGCCGGGACCACCCCCACTGCCCCTGGCCCTCACGCAATGTGACAGACAGTCAGCCCATTCAGGACGCCGCACCGCTCAAGTTCGAAGACCCGGATTCGGGCGGGCTTTGGCTTCGCCTTGGGTTTCTTGCCGCTCCGGGGAAGCGCCTGCCTGCTGCGAACTCCTTTCGTGTTTCGGAGAGTTGCTGGATTTCCTGCACGGTCTGTGAAGCCGGAAGGGCTTCGACGAGGGCTCGGGCCCGGCTGAGGAGGTACTGACTTCGGCTCGTCAGGGTGAATTTTCGTGAAGTCCCTGATGGGCCCGGTGTGGTGGCTGTATTCCATGGCGTGTGAGGTATGTGGATGGGGGCGGGCTGACCGCTGCGAAACGTCGGCGCCGGGAGTCGGTAAGGACACGCGTCGCAGCATGGGCGAGCGCGACTTCATCGCTCTCCTGGACGGCGTCCACCAGCTCGTCAAGGCGCCGATCGTGCTGGTCTGGGACCGGTTGAACACCCACGTCTTTCACGCCGTGCGGGAGGTGACCGCCGAGCGTGCATGGCTGACGGTGTTCCTGCTGCCCGCCTACGCGCCCGACCTCAACCCGGTCGAGTGGGTCTGGGCGCACGTCAAACGCAGCCTGGCCAACCTCGCCGTGGCCGCCCTCGACCGGCTCGAGGCGCTCGTCCGCAACCGGCTCAAACGACTTCAGTACCGGCCCGACACCCTCGACGGCTTCATAGCCGGCACCGGCCTGTCCCTCGACGACCCAGTGTCACCCTGACAAGCCGAAGTCAGTAACGGCGGGGGAGATGCGTACTCCATCGTCTTCTCGGCGGCCGGAGCGTACATCCGCGGGTTCGACCACGAGCCCCCGATGAGCCCGTACGCGGGCGACGGGACGCCGTGGCCCGGCGTGGTCGACACCGTCCCGGGGGTCTTCCGGTCCTGCGCCGAGGAACCTGCCTTCCATCTGGAGGGCATTGTGCACATCACCGTCTGCCTGTGGCGGGAGAACACTGACGGGCAGCGGCGGACGGGAGAGGTCGACTTCGACGGCGGCCGTTTGGTCCCGGACGGGTCCGACTGGCTCTTTCGCCGCCTGGTCGAGGGGACGCCCGAGACGTACCAGGCATGGGCCCAGAGGTACTACCGCACTCCGGTGGACCTGGACGCAGTCATCGATGTGTGCGAACTGCGGCCTCTCACGTCGGAGCTGGTCGTTGCCCTGAACCCCAATGTGACGCTGGAGCAGCTCGGTGACACCATCGCGTCGATCGGCTACCGGGCCTGAGCAGAAGCGGAGCCCTCGGCGGGCCGTCCCTGCCCTGCGTCTTCCGCTACTGGAACTTCTCCACAGGCGTGCGCCGACCGGCCCGGAAGTCGATCAGGGCGGCACCGATGTCGAGCGCCGAGCCGAAGAAGAGCACCGACCGGTCGGCCGCCACGAGGATCGTCCCACCACCCCGCACACGGTGCACGACAGCCACCGCACCGTCCCCGGGCAGCAGCACGTGACCGGTATCGGCGTCCGGAGCGATGCGGCGGTACAGCGCCTCGCCGAACTCGATGAGGCGCCGCTGCTCCGGCGTGGGCGGCAAGGCGTCTGCGGACTTCCCCGCGCTCTCCTCCCTCATTCCGCCGCCCCGTCCGGGACCGCGGCGAGCTCCGCGATCAGGTCCGCGTCGCGCATCCCGGGCAGGGCGTACCCCTCGGCCTCGTCCCACGGGACGTCGAGGTCGTCCATGTGCACGCGCCATTCGGCATCCGGCATGGCCCGGCGCAACTCCGTGACGGAATCCAGCACATGGGCGATCACCGGCATCAGGCGACCGGGATCGAGCGGCATCTTGGTGGACCCGGCGACGATCTCCTGAGGCCCGGCCGCACGCCGGTCGTACACGTACAGGCTTTCCTCGTCGCTGTAGGGAAACAACGCCATGTGTGCGGCGACGACGCGCGCGATGGAGGCCGACTCGGCCTCGGTCAGTGGTGTCGTGCGGTGCGCGCTGTAGTAGAGGGAGACGCTCATGGCGGGCAGCGTATGACGGGGGTGTGACGGTGCGGGCCGAGCACCGGTTCGGCCGTCGTGAAGCGCCGGTCCCGGCCCAACGGCATGGCTGCGCGCCGATCCGCCGGAGACACCGTCGCGCGGCGTCGCCCCACGCCTCGACGCGGGACTACGACCGGCTGCGGAAGTGGGCCGTCGACGGTACTTGAAAGAAGGTCTTCACCACCCTGCCAGCCCGAGCCGACGCCGACGCCGAAGTCGGCCCGGACCGGATCGTCGCGGTCGACTTCGCAGTCTTCATCCTGCTGACCGACACGGAAACACTGATGCGTCTCCGTGTCGCCGGAGGCATCGTGCTCCTCCACGCACAGCCCGTGAGCCGTATCGTCCGGTTCACCGTCGACGACGTGATCCGCGACGGCGACACCGTGCTGCTACGACTCGGGGAACCCGCCTCACCCGTTCCCGCACCGGTCGTCGACCTACTGCTGGAGCACATCGCGAACCGCGACAACATGAACACCGCCACCGACCCGGCAGCCTGCCGGCTCTTCCCGGGGCGCCGGGCGGGCCGGCCGTCCCGCCCCGACCACCTGTCCGCGCTTCTGAACGAGGTCGGGGTCCCGTCCGCCGCTGCCCGCGGCGCGGCCATTGGCCAGCAGCTCCTCGAACTGCCCGCACCCGTCGTTGCGGACGCCCTCGGCTACCACGACAGGACCACCACCCGACTCCGCAACGAGACCGGCGGGACATGGAGCCGATACGCCCCGGGAGATCACGCAAGATCGCCAGTGGGCTGGGCTCCTCGGGGAGCCGGCGACCGCTGAATACGCAGGCCCACCAGCAAGGACGTACCGGTGGGCAGATGGATCGGCTCTCCTCTCAGTGGGCCTGCGGATAGCCGATTTCGGAGATGTCCTGGGCCAGGTCCGCCAGGGTGACCTCTACGTTCAACGACGACACGCGTTCCTGGTTCAGCGGCGGCAAGGCATACAGGTCACTCACCACTTCTAGGGCGTGTTGCGAAAGTGGCAGCTGGAAAGGCGTTTGACGCCCGCCGGCGTCCGATGGTCGGATGCACGTCCATGAGCACAGGGCAGATGCATCCCGGTATGCACCCCATCGACGACGGCCTTGTACGCCGGTTGATTGCCGGACAGTTCCCTCAGTGGGCAGGGCTGGCGGTGGAGCGGTGGCCGTCCGGTGGCACGGTCAATGCCATGTACCGGCTCGGCGATGACCTGGTCGTAAGGCTGCCGCTGGTGCAGGGCGGGGCCGCGGACGTGTCGATGGAGCAGGAGTGGCTGCCGCGCCTCGCGCCCCACCTGCCCACGCGCATCCCCGAGGTGCTCGGGGCCGGGGAGCCAGCCCAGGGGTATCCGTGGCCGTGGTCGGTGTACCGGTGGCTGGCGGGGGAACTTCCCGAAGCGAGGGCGCTGAGTGAGCCTGTGCTGCTGGCCGCGGACCTGGCTGCATTCGTGGCGGCGATGCGGAGCATCACGCTGCCGGCTGCGCCGAAGGCGCACCGGGGCGGACCGGTCGCCTCGCTTGACGCGGAGACCCGGGCGGCAATCAAGGAATTGCGTGGGATCCCACAGGAGGACGTCGACTGCGATGCCGCGGCCACCGTATGGGAGGAGGCGCTGCGAGCCCCGGACTGGGACGGGCCGCCGGTGTGGCTGCACGCTGATCTGATGCCGGGCAACTTGCTGGTCGACGGCGGCAGGCTGGCCTCGGTGATTGACTTCGGGTGCACGGGGGTGGGAGATCCAGCCTGCGATCTGTTCCCGGCGTGGAATCTGCTGCCGGCTGATGCACGGGAGGTCTTCCGCGAGGCGCTGGCCGTGGACGACGCGACCTGGATCCGTGGCCGGGGGCGGACACTCTCCCAGGCGCTGATCGCGCTGCCGTACTACCGGAGGACGAACCCTGCGATGGCACACAACGCCCGGCATGTGATCCGGGCGGTGCTGGACGAAGGCTGAGACATGCCAGTGCATGTCGGGATCGTGCTGGTCACAGCCACTCGTTGATGGCTGCTACGAGGACGGTCGCCTCGTAGCGGACCGCGAGCTTGTCATACCTCGTGGCCACGGCACGGTGCCTTTTGAGGCGATTGATGCCGCACTCGACCGCGTGGCGAGCCTTGTAGTCCTCCGGGTCGAACTTCGGCGGCCGCCCGCCGCGGGAGCCGAGCTTCTTGCGGTTGCGGGCCTGATCGGCATTGTCCGGGATAGTGCAGCAGATGCCGCGCCGACGCAGGTAGGCGCGGTTCTTCCGGGAGGCGTACGCCTTGTCGGCGCGTACGCGGTCGGGCCGTGTGCGGGGCCTGCCCGGTCCGTGGCGGGGCACGCGTACCTTCGTCAGTACAGGCTCGAACTGGGGGGAGTCCCCGCGCTGCCCGGCCGTAATCACGATGGACATCGGCTTCTGCCCCTGCTCGACGGCCAGGTGCAGCTTGGTGGTCAGGCCGCCGCGGGAGCGCCCGAGGCCGTGGTCGTCCGGCTCGGTGGCGACGCCGCCGGGCGGTTCCTTCTGCAGGTCCCCCTTTTCCGCGTCCCGGCGGCGTGCTGGTGGGCCCGGCAGATGGTGGAGTCGACGTTGAGGTCCCATGTGATCGCCCCCTTGGCGTCGGCCCGGGCCTGCAACTCGGTGAAGATCCGCTGCCAGGTGCCGTCCCGCTGCCAGCGGCGGAACAGGTCATACACCCGGCCCCAGGGCCCGTATCGCTCCGGAACATCTCGCCACGGCGTCCCGGTCCGGGTCCGCCACCGTATGCCGTCGATCAGCTGCCGCCGGGTCCATATCGGCGGCCGGCCAGACTTCTTGCCTTTCGGCAGCAGCGGCTCCAGCACCGCCCACTGCACGTCCGTCAGATCTCCACGCGCCACGAACCAAGATCATCTCACGCTGAAGATCCACTTTCGATACACGCCCTAGATCCACAGAGGCCTCGTAATAGTCCTCGGCGAAGCGCTGGAACGCTTCGGGTGAGCGGTCGACCAGTAGTTGGAACAGACCCGTCGCCCCATCAGGGTCGGCGCGGTTCGAGGGGAAGTCGATCGTGCCGTGGTGCCACTGATCATCCATCGCCTCCCGCCACAAGCAGACCGTCACGACGGGCACGCCGTCCTCGTCGGTGAACGCCGGCTCCTCGACGAAGGTCTTGAAGACATCGGGAACGTCGTCGATCACTCCCGGCCAAGGCTCGCCATCCTGGCCGTATGGGCTCATCGGCGATTCGTGGCCGAAGCCGCGGACATAGACCCCGGCCGCCGAGAACACGATGGAGTACTCGTCTCCTAACCCGTTGCGCATCGAAGCCATCTCCTCGCCTTCAGCCCAAGTGGCGTTGAAGGAGTAGTACCGGCCTTCCCAGTCCGGGCTCAGGATCGCGTCGAGCATCGCAAGCGAGCGGCACAAGTCCCGCAGGTCACCGATGGCGGGAAGCTGCCGGGCTACGCCATGGACAGTCACGCGCTCATCCAACCGGATCCCTCTGACATCAACCCCAGTCCGCCAGCCGGCGGTGCCGGCGGTATGCGTGCGGCGGGCAGCAGCACGGGATCTCTGCTCACCCGCGCATTATGGCCACGCGCGATACGCCCGGACGGCTCAGCCCGGTGTGTGCGGTACCTGCCCTGCTCCATGCCTCGTCAGCGGGGGTGTGGCCGAGGGCGGCACGGTTGATTCGGCTCTGGCCCGTCATCGGCGGTGACGACGGGTGACGAGCTTCGCCGACATGGTGTGCGAGATGTCAACGAGCTGGTGAGCGTGGTGTTTTCGAGGTTGTCGGCGCTGGTCATCGAGGGTGTGGCGGACGAGGGCAGTCTGATCCGGGTGGCGGCGCGGACCCGGGACGATCCGGTGCCGTGCCCCGAGTGTGGGACGCCGACAGGGCGGGTGCACGGTTTCCACGGGCGGAGGGCCGCGGACGTGCCGGTGGACGGACGGCGGGTCGTCGTCCCGGTGAGGTCGCGGCGGCCGGGGTGCCCGGTGCTCGGCTGCCCGCGGCAGACGTTCCGTGAGTAGGTTCCCGGCGTCGTGGAACGCTGCCAGTGCCGGACCGACCGCCTGACCGGCCAACTCGGCTCCGTGGTGCGGGAACTCGACGGGAACCGGGTCACTTCGGCGCCGTTCTGCGTGCGTAACCAGCGGGGCCGAGGTGTCGTTGGGCTGGTGCCGGGGCTGCCGTCGCGCGTCGGGGTGGGAAGGGGGGAGTGGTTCGAACGTGGCCGGGACAAGGCACCGGGCAAGGGTCGTCAGTGGGGTGCCCGTCGTGGCCGGGGAGGGGGCCGTCATCGCAGGGCCGACTCGGCACATCGTCCGCAGGCCCGGCTGCGGGACCACGTGTACCAAGCGTCGTGGGGCCGGTGACCACGTCGAACCGGTGCCCCTGCGTACCGCAACGACACCTGCGGACAACGGACCGGGTCGGCCCGGGCCGGTCCGGTCGCCGACGCAGTCGTCTCGGCCGTCCTGCCGACCGCCACTGCGGTCGTGCTCGTCCCCCGGCACGACCGGGGACCGTCATCCCCGAAGCAACCCGTCGGGCCGACGCCCGCCACAGAGGAAAGCGATGTCGTATGAGCTCTGGAGAAAGCCCGGGCCTGCCCCGTCCGTCACGGTCCCCGGGACGGTACGTGCCTGCCCGGGGGCTCTACACGGAGGCGGCGCGGCTTCAGCGGCTGGACTGGCTCCGCTCCATGACCGGGTCGGCGCTGGACTCCCTGCAGCACACACGGCTCGACGCCGACAAGCTGACCGGCAATATCGAGGGACTCGTCGGCACCGTCGAGATCCCGGTCGGCGTGGCCGGACCCCTGCTGTTCTGCGGGACGAACGTCCAGGGTGAGGTCTACGCCCCCATGGCCACGACGGAAGGCGCCCTGGTCTCGTCGGCGACGCGAGGAGCCCTGGCCGTCACCATGGCGGGCGGCGTCAGCACACGCGCCGCCCTGCAGGCGATGACGCGTGCTCCTGTCTTCGCGTTCTCCCGACTGTCCGGCGCCGGCCGCTTCGCCTCGGCGATCCTCCGGCACCTCGGCGACCTCCGCACGATCATCCGGCAGGTGTCCGACCACGCCGCGCTCATCTCGATCGAGCCCGTGGTCCTGGGCAGGACCGTTCACCTGAGGTTCAGGTACACCACCGGGGACGCGGCAGGGCAGAACATGACGACCGCCTGCACCTGGCACGCGTGTCAGTGGATCCTGCGACAGCCGCACCTGGTCGCAGACGAGGAGCTCGAATCCTTCATCATCGAAGGGAACACATCCGGAGACAAGAAGGCGTCGGCCCAGACCGTGGCAGAAGGCCGCGGGATCAGGGTGGCCGCTGACTGCCTCCTGCCGGCCGGGATCGTCCAACGGGTCCTGAGGACCACCCCCGACGAGCTGGTCACGGGGTACCAGCACATCACGGCCGGAGCAGTCCACAGCGGGGTCCTGGGGTCCAACGCGAACACCGCCAACATCGTGGCGGCGATCTTCACGGCGACGGGCCAGGACATCGCCTGCGTCCACGAGTCGAGTGTGGGGCAGTTCATCCTCGAACGCACGCGGGACGGCGTCTACGCGAGTATGACCCTGCCCGGCCTGGCAGTCGGCACGGTCGGGGGCGGCACCCACCTGCCCACGCAGCACGAGCTCTTGAAAGCGATGGGGTGTACCGGCCGGGGAAGCGCCGTCCGGCTGGCGGAGATCATCGCCGGCTTCGCCCTGGCCCTGGACCTCTCGACAGTCTCCGCGGCCGTTTCCGGGCACTTCGCCGACGCTCACGAACGCCTCGGGCGTAACAGGCCGCCCCGCCGGCACAGCACCGAACACCGGATCAACATCCCTTCGACGCCGACGGCCGGTGGACCCCGACCCGTACCGGTGCCTCGCCCGGCCTCGGAAGCCGGGCCTTGACCCCGGTTCCGGCCAGGGCTTTCACCTCGCAGCGGCATGCGTGTCCGTACTCGCCGCAGCGGGGCACGCGTCCGGTCCGGACGAACGGCAGCGCGCTTCTGGGGCGGCTCGTGGCCGGTGGGGAACCTGGGGTCCGGGCGTCGGAGAATGGCACTCGGCCCGTACCCTGGGCGGCCGTGGCCCGTTGACGGTCGGCAAGAATGGCGGGGGCGCCGGCGGGGAAGTCGCTGAGGCCGGCACAGGCGCCGCCCGATCGCTCACCGTGTGCTGCACACCGTCTTCGGAGCCGCTCTGCTGTCGGCGCCTTGTGCGGACTGCGCGTCCTGCATCCTCTGCACATCGTGGAGGACACTCGTGATGTCGGGGTCCTGGCCGTTGGCGACCCTCGCGATGGTCAGCAGGACGGCCTCGTAGAAGGCGTCCCGCACGGCAGGTGCCATGACGTCCGAGGCGTCCAGGCAGCGGGGGCCTTCACGGAGCCGTTGTGCGATCTTTTGTTTGACCGCTTTGCCTTCCGGCTTCACCTGACGATTCGCCGAGAAGACGTCCGCCAGATCGGCCCACCTCTGCTGGCCCTCCTCGGAGGCCAGCCGACGGATCAGTTCACGGGCCTGGGGGCGGTCGCTGAACAGCGCCGCGAAGTCGCCGGTCACCTCGTGGGCCCGGACCCGGCTGCCGCCTTCGGGCAGGAGCGGAGCGGAGTCCATCAGGTCTGCGTGCTTCGCGTCGTTCCTGTAGAAGGAGAGCGCGAAGGAGCCCTGATGCTCCAGGGTGCACCCGCGCTGGTCGTCGAACAGCAGCCCGTTGTCGTCCGGGTCGCCGCGATGGTCGGTGAGCAGAGCGTTCTCGGCCGCGCCCCTGTTCTGCCGGAGCAGATCGGCCCACGCCTCCCAGGCCGTGTGCACCGGATCACTGCGCCACCACTCCACCTCGCCCGTGCCCAGCGCCCACTTCTCGTAGACGTCCGGGCCCTCCCGTTGCAGCACGAGGTCCTCGATCCAGTCGGTGCCGGGCCAGCCGGAGGCGCCGTCGTCCCCCATGCCGATGCACCAACTTTTCAGCGGAGCAGGCCTGTGGGCGGGCTGGTGACCCCGGCGGTACCAGACGATGCTCTTCAGGTCCGCCTTGACCGGGACCCAGTAGACGTGTTCGGAGGGCGAGCCGGTCGGCTTCCAGGGGGCGCCGTACTCCTGCGGCTCGTAGAGACGGTTCAGTGGTTTGAGGAGTTCCTGATCCGCGTATTCGGCGAGTTCGCCGAGGCCCGGCATGATCACGATGTCCGGGGGCTCCCCCGACTGCACCTTGGAGAGCAGCACATCCCGTTGGGCCGCGGTGCCCTGGTAGCGGAAGGGGATGCCGAAGCCGTGCAGCAGGGTTTCGAACTGCTCCGCCTGCTTGGCCGTCCACGTTCCGAGGATGGTCACCGGCTCCTCGTCGTCGTGCTGCGCCCAGACCACCACCATGCCGCAGGCGGTGATCAGCAGCATGACCATGACGAAGATCAGCATCTTGAACCGCCGGGTCACCGTCGCCTCCAGTAGTCGTTGTCGAGCCGAAGGCCGAGCCCCAGCGCGGGCAGGACGATGGCCAGCAGGCTGCCGACGAAAGTGCCCTGGTACACCGGGGCGGTCCAGGCGTCATCGGTCGTCTTCTGCCGGACCTCCTCCGACCTCTTCGTGACGTACTGCTGTGCGGCGGCCGGCTCCGTGCCGCTTTTCCGGGGCACGTCGGTGATCTGCCGCAGATCCTTGATCGCCCCGTCGAGGTCGTCCTGGGTGGAGGACATCGCCGTCAGTGGAAACACCGCGAGCAGCACGGTGAGGACGAAGGCCGCGAGCAGGTACGGATTCCAGTCACGGCCGCAGCGGTCGCGCAGCACGAACAGCGCCGAGAGCAGGGTCAGTCCCACCAGGGCCAGGGCGAGTTCGGCGAGCCACCACCCGCCGCGCTGCCACTTCCCCATGGTGGCTGTGGCTTCGGCGTGCTTCAGCTGGACTTGCTGCAGTGCCTCCAGGCGGGGTACGAGCCCCACCGAATCGCGGTTGAGCAGCGAGTCCGCTTCTTTGAGTTTCTGCTTCCGCATGAGGGGCTGGTCAAGGTAAGGGGACGTGCCGA
This sequence comes from Streptomyces sp. TE5632, assembly GCF_054061295.1. Classification (NCBI taxonomy): domain Bacteria; kingdom Bacillati; phylum Actinomycetota; class Actinomycetes; order Kitasatosporales; family Streptomycetaceae; genus Streptomyces; species Streptomyces sp. TE5632. The sequence continues at coordinate 4,696,224 of NZ_JBSSEA010000003.1, forward strand.
GGCCGAGCGAGTTGCTGTAGGTGGCGAGCAGGCCCTTGACCGTGCCGAGGTCCTGGTCCGTGCGGTCGGCGATCCGGGACAGGCCCTGGTCGGCGGCCGAGAGCTGGGACCGGTAGGCCTCGCCCGAGCCCGTGACGTCGATGAGCTTCATGTGCACCAGGGCCTGGGCCTCCTGGTCGGCCCGCAGGGCCGCGAGCCGGGTGGCGGCGAGCCCCTGCACGGCCGGCGCCTCGCGGGACGCGAGCGCTTCGGCGCTGTGCTGGACCTGACGGCAGGAGAGGAACAGGGCGGTCGACGCCACGGCCGTGAGCAGGAACAGAACCAGCAGGTGCACCTCCAGCAGCCGACGGGTCCGCCAGGGGCTCAGACGCCGGCGCCAGAAAGCGGCGAGGGAGAACCGATGCCAGGAGGCGGCGCGTTTGGTCGTCACAGCAGCTTCTCCCCGCATGCGATGCAGTAACGGGCCTCGCTCCCGGCCGGGGTGCCGCAGCCGCCGCAGCGCGGGCCCGGCCGCGCCCCGACGGCGTCGGCCAGGGGCCCGCCGGGACGGGACCCGGCGCGCAGGATCATCGGGCCGAGGGCACCGGCGTCGACGGCGCGCAGCCGGACCAGCCCCGCGGCCGCGTCCTCGATGTCGGCGACCGTGCGGATCTCGTCCAGCACCCAGTCCGTGCCCAACCGCGCCGCCAGCCGGGCAGCCTGTCCCAGGCGGTCCTTGGCGATGTCCGGTCGGTGTTCCTGAAGAGCGCTGAGGCCCTGGCGGAGAAACTTCCGCATCCTGGCGGTGGCGTTGAGGTCACGCACGCTGCCGGTGCCCGTCGGGGCGTGGGGCGGGGACTGCTCGGGGAGGTGCCAGCGGGCGATGACGGGCGCGTGGACATCACCGATGGAGACCATGGCGAACTGCAGCTCGGTCTCCAGCGGGTCGGCGTCGGAGTCGGCGACCAGGGTGAGCAGGTAGTCGCGTCTGCCCTGCTCCCACTGGTAGGTCGGGAATGTCCAGCGGTGCGGCCGGCCGGGCTGGAGCAGCCCGCCGAGGCGGTGCGGCCGGGGCGCCTTCTCGCTGAGCGAGACCTGGCGCACGGAGGGCCGCACGGTCACTTCGATCGGCAGCTGGGGCGTGTGCACCCGGCGCAGCCGCTGGATGGCGGCAGTGACCGCATGACCGAGTCCGTCGTCCACGAACTCGGCGGTACCGTGCAGCCGTTCGGCGAGGGTCAGCAGGGGGTCGGGAATCCAGTCCGCGCCCACGGCGAACACATCGCAGGTGAACTGCCCTGCACAGGAGTCCAGTTCCTCTTCCAGACGGGTCTCCCCGACGGCGCTGCTGCCATCGGTGATCAGCACCAGATGGCGTACGGACACCGGCCGTCCGAAGAGCAGGGCGCGTGCTCCGGCCACCCAGGCGGCGTACCCGGCAGGACGCGGCCCCTCCCGGTGCAGCGGGAGCGATCCCGCGACGAAGGCGGCCCGGCGCCTTTCCTCCCGGTCGGCGACGGTCCACTCGTCGGCGCCCCGCGGATAGCACCGGACCGGCTCGGGGCCGCTGCCGAGCACGGCGAAGGAGATACGGTCGGGCAGGGCACGCAGCGCCGACGGCAGGGCGTGCCGGACGACCGCCCGGTTGGATTCGGCGACGTCCACCGCGATGATCACGGCGAGCTGGACCGCGGGCAGATCGGTGGGAGCGCCGTCGGCGGCCACGTCCACCCGCAGATGGGCCTCTATCTTCGCGCTCCGGTGCGGGCGCAGATCGTCGCCGAGGTCGACGTGCAGTCGGATGCCCGGCTGCGGCGGCCGGGTGTGGCTGCTCATGTCGTAGGTCACCGCTCCTTCGCCTTCGTCGCCGCGGCACACCGGGTGCCGGGTGCCGAATCGGTCTGTCGTGCCGTGCGGTCAGAACACGGTCTGGGGCCGTACCGCGTGCATGAGGTCCACGAGGTGTTCATGGGCGGCCGGCTCATGGTGGCGGGCCGCCAGTCGCCGGTAGTGCGCCTCCAGCTGCTTGCGCGACTCGCGCTCCGGCGTGCTCAGACGTCTCAGACTGCGGGCGTTGAGCCGTCCGGCATCCCTTCCCGGTGAACCGGGCCGGTCGCTGAGGCTGTGCACCGCGTCCAGTTTCCATTCGTGGAGTTCGGTGCCCAGGCGCAGCGCCTCGTCCTCCGACAGGCGAGGCTCCCCGGCGCCCGGACTCCCGCCCTCGAGCCCGCGCAGTTCGGCCAGCGCCGCGTCGACCTCGGCGGGCGCGGGCAGCGGATCGCCGTCTCCGGGCAGCCGGGCCGCGCGGATGCGCAGGGAGGCGATCCGGGCGACGGTGTGGTCCAGAGTGCCCTGCCGGACCCGGCCGAGCACATCGATGGCCGCCCGGCGGTCGCGCGCGCGGAGCGCGAGCCTGGCCAGGCCGAGGGCGGCGCCGCCGTGCGCGGGGTTGCGGGCGAACACCACCTCGTACAGCTCCTTGGCCGTGGGCTCGGCCGTGTCGTCGCCGAGCCGCTCCGCGCAGTAGGCGAGGGCCAGTTTGGGCGCGTACTCGCCGGGCAGTTCGAGGTGGACCTGCGTGAAGTGTCTCCTGGCCTCGACGACCTGCCGCGGGTCGTCGTCGAGGTCGGCGCTGCGCAGCGCGAGCAGGGCGCGATGCCACTCCAGCCGCCACCGGCGCACGGCGGGCGGCCCGGGAATGGAGTCGGCCGTGTCGAGCTCCTCCTGGGCCTGCTCCAGGTCCTCCCCGGTGTTCCGGTCCAGCAGAACGCGCACGTTGTGCAGGCAGATCTCCACCGAGCGCGGCTTCTCGTCCTCCTGCTCGAGGAGCTGGCCCGGGGCGTAGCCGCTGCTCACCTCGAACCGCGCGGTCTGCGGATCGCCCGGATACGGCCTCGGCACCGGCAGACAGGCGGCGATCTCGGTGGGTGTGGGGGCGCCGAGGTCGAGGGCCGGTGCCACGGGCGGTTCGTACCGGTCGCGGCGGGGGCGGTCCAGCCAGTGTTCGATGCCCGGCACCGTGCCGAGCCGGGCGCCGAGCAACCGGGTGGACGGCCGGAAGTAGTCGGAGGGCTCGGGCGGGTCGCTCTTGCCGCGCAGCGCGCGGATCTCCCGCAGGGCGCCGCGCAGTTGGCCGGCCATCTCACGGGCGTCGGCGAAGCGCCGGTACGGGGAGGGCCGGACGGCACGGTCGACGACCCGCTGGAAGGAGGCGGTACCGAGGCCGGGCACCTCGGCGACGGCCCAGCGGGCGAGTTCCCGCAGGGTGGCGCCGACGGTGTGCAGGTCGTGGGCGACGGTGGGCATGGCCGACGTTTCGGTCTCAGGTGCCGTGTAGTTGGCCGTGACATGGGCGGACGGCTGGCTCTGGCCCTGTTCGCGCATGCCGCCGAGATCGATGACCTTGATGCCGTCCCTGTGGTGCACGACGTTGGAGGGCTTCATGTCCCCGTACACGAAGACCCGTTCGCCGTCGGCGTGCAGGTGGACGAAGGCTTCGAGGATCTGGCAGCCGTACGCCGCGACGTGCTCGATGTCGAGGACGGATTCACCGCGCCGGACGTCCTCGACGACTTTCGCAAGGGTGCCGTCACCGACGTCGTCCATGACGATGTATCCGCCGGTGACCTGGCCGGTGTCGTCCCTCCGGGCGACGAAGTCGCGGATCTGCACGATGCGGGGGTGGCGGATGGCGACGAGGTTGCGGCGTTCGACGTCGGCGAGCCGGGCGCCGTCGTGCTCGTACCGGTTGAGCAGTCCCTTGACGGCGACGACGTCACCGAGATGGGTGTCCTCGGCGAGGTAGACCCAGCCCTGTCCGCCGTGCGCGATGGGTCCCATGATTCTGTACTGGTCGCGCAGCATGTCGCCCTTGGCGAGTTCGGGCTGGTACGAGTAGCGCTCGCCGCAGACCGGGCAGAATCCCTTGATCGGTACCGGGCCCTCGGTGTAGGGCGGGGCGAAGGTGATGCCGCAGCCGGTGGACGAGCAGTCCATGCGGATGCGCAGTGGCGCCTCGGGACGGACGAGGCGTTCCTCGGCGGGGCGTGGCTCTCGCTCGGGGAGTGAGAAAAGCTCGCGGGGGCCGCGTTCCCGGGGGTCCTCGGGAAGGGCGGGCAGCCCGGGGCCGTTCTCCGCGCGGCCGCATGCGGCGCAGTGGCCGGTGGGCAGCACGGTGCCGCCGCAGGGGGTTCCGGTGAAGCGCCGGTGCGGGCAGGTCGTCATCTTCCCGTGGTCCTCCTCCCTCGCCCGGGTCTGGTGGAGCACCGCATCACCGGTCTCCATGGCGGCTCAGGTCGGCGCGCAGGGTCCTGATCAGTGCGCGCAGCCGGGTCAGTTGCTGCTGCGGGTCCCGCACCTCGTCGATCAGGCGGCGCGCGGCCCGGTGCCGGTCGGCCGTCTCGGTCACGGAGCCGAGGGAGGCGCTGTCGACGATGTCGCGGCGGATCGCCCGGCTGAACTCCACGCGCTGCAGACGGTCGAGCAGTGTGTCCGCGTGGCAAAGGAGCGCGGGCCGCAGGAGCCGGTCGCGGGACGCGGTCCAGCCGGGGCCGCCCTCGTGGCGGAAGACGAGCAGCAGCCGGAAGCCGAACACCCGCAGCCGGACCAGAAGTTCGATCAGGGGACCCGGCTGGGGCTCCTCGTCGAGACCGTCGACGAGGACCGTGACCGGCCGGACGGGCGCGCGGTCGGCCGCCTGCGCGGGCGGGGGCTTGGCGCCGCGCAGCCAGTCCCAGTACGTCAGGTACTCGCCGGCCGGGAAGGTGACCTGGTCCAAGGCGTGGTCGACGAGGTCCGGCCTGCTGGCGCCGCCGCGATGGACGACGTGGGCGCGGTGCAGCAGATGGCGCAGCGAGCGGTCCTTTCCGCTGCCCGGAGGCACCACGGTGATCTTCACCGGGTCCTCGTCCGGGTCGTCGAACCACCGGGTCAACCGCTCCTCGAAGCCGTGATCCCAGGCATGCGGGCTGCTCAACTCCTTTATGATCGGCGAGAGTTCGGCGATGCGGTCAATGGGGATCAGGTACGAGAAGGAGATCCGGTTGGCTTCGGGCAGCAGTTCGCCCAGGTCGCCGCGCCAGCTGACGACGAGGCCGACCACACGGGCGGGACGACCTTCCTGCGGCCGGGTGCACACGGCCGCGCCGCTGAAGCCGGCGCGCACCACCTCCGACTTGGTGACGGCGTCGAGCTGCACCCGCTCACCGCTGGCGCCGCCGATGCGCCCCCACAGGCTCATGCCGTCGTCGAAGCCCTCCGCGTAACCGGTCGCGTACACCTCCATCCCGCCCCACAGCCTGGGTTCCAGCAGGGCGCGACGCGCCTGCGGGCGAGGACTGTCCAGGCGCAGCACGGCGACGTCCTCGCCGCTCTCGCCCTCCGGCAGCCAGCCGCCGGGCAGGACGCGTGCGGAGACCGGTTCGAGCCCGCTGTTCTCGGCGAACTCCAGCCACATGACGGCGTCCGGGTGGCGCACGACGTGTGCGCAGGTCAGTGCGGTGTACTGGTCGACGAGCACGCCGGCACCACAGATGGGGCCGTGCGCGTCCTCGCGCCGCAGCCTGAGCCTCCAGTCCGCACGCAGTTCCCCCATACTGCCTCACACTACGCGCAAAGCGTGGTGCGTCCCTAGACTTGCGAGCAGAGTGGATAGGTCAACCGACTGAAGACGGGGGTGTGTTGACATGGGGGATATGGAACCGATCGGTCTTGCGGAGGCCATCGGCTCGGTTCGTGCGGAGCTGGCGCGAGCCCAGGCAGAAGGAGCGGAGAGCGACTGGCGGTTCAACGTGGAGCAGGTCAGCCTGGAGTTCTCGGTGCAGTTCCACCGGGCCGGCGAGGGCGGGGCGGGTCTGCGCCTGGGCGTGGTCGAGGCACGTCTGGGCGGCTCGGTCAGCCATGACTCCACGCACCGCATCGAGGTCACCCTCAAGCCCCTTCCCCGCCCCGACGGCACTCACCATGAGGTGAGCCGCGAGGACGCCGCTGCCCCCCACCGGCCAGGACCGCACGACTGCTCCCTCTTGCGGGGCTAGGGTCAAGGCCGTGAAGTTCGGGGTCTGGGGCAGGTCGTCGAGGGCTTGGGGACGCGAGGATGTTGATGCTGGTGGTGGCCTTGTAGCTGGTGCGGTCGATGCGGGAGCCTCGGGTCTGGTTCTTGGAGACGGCGCGTTTGACGACGCGTGGGCTGACGCGTAGCCGCCGTGCGGGCAGCAGGCCGGCCAGGACGTGCCGGCCGATGGTGCCGGCCCGGTCGATGACGGTGTCGGCGATGACGCCCGCGGCCAGGATGACCAGGTCGCGGGCGGCCTGCCAGGCGATGGAGAAGCCGGCCCGGTCCGGATCGGTCCCCGCTTGCGTGCTGCTCGCGTCCGCCATCGCGGTCCGCAGCAGTGGGTCTGTCAAACGAGCGGATCTGTCTCACTTGCGGTGGTGGCGGAAAGTGAAGTCATCCCAGGAGGACGTGGTGGCGGAGGAGGGGGAAGCCGGCCCGGCCGTACATCTGTCGTTTGATCAGTTTCGTTTTGTTATTGACGCCTCCGGTGCCGCCGTTGTGATACGCCCTGGTCAGGGCGGCGGTCACGGCGGTCACGGCGGCGCGGTCTCGCTCGAGGCCGCGGGCAAAGGCGTGCAGATGGGGGAGGTCCTCAGCCTGCGCTGCGGTGATCCACGCGCTGAGTTGCCCGGCGTTCTCTTCGGTGGGTCTCAGCAGTGCGGCAAAGGCGCTGATCAGCTTGGCGAGGGCGGACATCTCCGGGCAGGCGGTGGTGGCCTCGATCCGTTCCCGCTGGTGTTCCTTGCGGTGATCGGGGTGGATGAGGAGGTAGCGGGCGAGTCGACGCGGGGACGGCGCGGGGCGATCGACTTCGACGCGTCCCTGGTTGATGTACTTGTGGAGCAGGTTGGAGCTTCCGCGACAGCCGAGTTCTTTGATCTCCCGCAACAGGTGCAGGATGGGCACGGCCGGGTCTTCCACGCGTCGCCGCTGTAGGTGATCACGGTAGGGGTCCACGAGAGTGGGCCGGTACCTGGGGGCACGGATGAGGTGCTTTGGCTCGGTGACACGGTCGTAGCGCTTGACAGTGTTCAACGACAGACTTGGCCGGCGGGCGCATTCCAGCAGGCCGACTCCACGTTTACGCAGGTCAGGCAGAGTGCGGTGGCACCGTCATATCAAATATGTCCTGGAAGGGACCGGCGAACGCCGTGACCTGCCGCTATGAGCCCGTGACTCCGGCCGAACGCGTCGTGTTCATCCTGCACGACGTCTTCCGCTCCTCCTTCACCGAAGTCGCCGAGACCGTGGGCCGCAGCCGGGCCATTTGCCGCCAGCTGACCTCCTCGGCCCGCCGCCGGCTCCGCGACGAGCGGTCGCCCTCCCACCCGGTGCCGGTCGGCGAGACCGCCGGCATCGTCAGGAATTTCAAGCAGGCCTGGGAAGTCGAGGACATCGGTGCCCTCATCGGCCTCCTCGACCCCGCCGCGACGGCGGTCGGTGACGGAGGCGGCCGGGCCACCGCCCTCCGGCATCCGATCGAAGGCGGCGAGCAGGTGGCGCGCTTCCTGGTGGAAATCGCTGCCAAGGCAACCGGGCTGACGTTTGCCGAGCGGACCGTGAACGGCCGCCCCGGTCTCGTGACCGAGCGCGTCGGTGCCACCGTGGCGGTGTACGCGTTCGACATCGTCGGCGGGCGCATCACGTACATCTGGGGCGTGCTGAACCCGGAGAAGCTCCGGCCGTGGACCGCGTGACGGCGCCCGGCTTCGCGGCCCCGAGGCGGGACGGGGCGTGGCCTGACAGCGGGGAGTGCGCTGCGGGCCCGTCCTCAGCCGGTTTGCGGCAGGGCGAAGTTCCGGGCGCCGTGCAGCCAGGCGACGTACTCGTAGAGGTCGTCCTCGCTGAGGGACCGCAGCATCGCGTTGCGGGCCAGGGCCTCCTCGCCGGCGAGGTGGTAGAGCCGCTCGCCCATCTCCCGGGCGAGCAGCTGGATGCGTGCGGTCCGCTCACGTCGTGCGGCGTTGTACTTTTCCAGGCGCTGCGGCACATCGTCGGTGGCGCCCGCGAGCACATCTCCGAGGACGACGGCGTCTTCCAGCGCCTGGCAGGCTCCTTGGGCGGCGTACTGGAGCATGGCGTGGGCGGCGTCGCCCATCAGCGTCACGCGGCCGTCGGACCAGACGTCCACGGGATCGCGGTCGCACAGCACCCATTCGTGCCAGTCCTCGCCCAGTTCGAGGAGCTGCCGGGCGCTGTGCCCGAGTTGCCGGAAGCGGTGCAGTACGAGGTCCCGGGGCACGCGGCGCCCGGCGACCGGCTCGCGGGCGCCGTCGTCCAGGGTCGCGGCAAGGTTGAGGTAGCGGCCGTTGCCGATGATGTAGTGGACGAAGTGCCACTTCGGTCCCGCCCACAGCGTCACGGCATTCCACCGCAACTCTGGCGGCACCCTCTCGATGGGGATGACCGAGCGGTAGATGGTGTGGCCGGAGATCGTGGGCGGGCCGTCGCCCACCAGCCGCGCGCGCACCGTCGACCGGATGCCGTCGGCTCCGACGAGCAGGTCCCCGGTGAACGTCCGGCCGTCCACCGCGCTCACCGTGACGCCTGCCGGGTGCTGGGTGTACGACTCGACGGACGCGCCGGTGACCAGCTCGACGCCGTCGACCGCGCGGCAGGCCGAGAGCAGCGGCTCGTAGAGATCGACACGCTGCACCACGGCGTACGGGTTCCTGAACCGCGCGCGGTACCGCTCGGTGAGAGGCATGGTGACGACCGTCTCGCCCGTGACGCCGTCCATGAAGCACAGTTCGTCGGTGAACACCGCGCGGTCCCGCACCCGCTCGCTCAGCCCCAGCAGATCGAGGGCGTGGAACGCGTTCGGGCCCAGCTGGATCCCGGCGCCCATCTCGGTGAAGGCGTCCCGGCGCTCGAGAACGGTGACACCGTGACCCCGTCGCGTCAGGGACAGCGCGGTCGCGAGACCACCGATGCCGCCACCGGAAATGAGCGCGTGTGCCATATCGTCGCTCTCTCAGGCTGTGACGGCCATGGCGGTCAGCGGCTCGCCGTCCCGGTCGCCGCTCGACGCGGAGCCTCAGGGGCAGGCAGGTCGTCCGCGTCGCGAGCGGCCGCGATCTTCAGCTGGCGCACCAGCATGAACAGGCCGTAGCTGGCGATCAGGGCCAGGAGCGGAGCGCCGACGATGTACGCCCACACGTGCCGGATCCCAAACCGCCGCCCTTCGACGATCATGTAGGCGCCGAGTGCCGCCCAGGTCAGTACCAGGTCGGCGTAGATGAACTGGGAGGCCAGGTTGGAGGTCGCGTCCCGGAGGAAGTTGGTGACGACTCCGCCGGGACCGGCGTCCGCGTTCTGCACGACGAACATCACGGCCAGCGTGCCCATGACGGCGGCGCCTATGAGGGCGGACACCCCGTACAGAACGCACAGGGAGCGGTCCCTGCCTCGTACCTCAAGAAAACGCATCGCTTCGTCCCCCTAGCAGTGGTCGTCGAGCGGTCGACAGGTCGCGGGATCATCGTTCGTACCGGTAGTCGTCCAGGTCGAAGTGCCTGGCGCGCCAGGCCGCCTCGAAGGTGAAGGCCGGGCGGACGGCGGGAGCGTCCCCGTGTTCGTCGAGGTAGTAGGTGTTCGACCCCTGACAACTGGGGTCGAGGAACACCGTGTGCTCCTGCCGGCGCAGCGTCCTGCGGAACGATTCGTCGTGCTTCGCGGTGCGAATGACCACTTCCGTGGCACGCCGCCGCCGCGCTTCCCTGATCACGCGCATGGCGTGGGTCACCTGGTAGTCGATCATCCCGAACCACGACCCCCCGGTGAAGGAGTAGGGGCCGACGATGAACCACAGATTCGGGTACCCCTTGATGGACGTTCCTTCGTACGCCTGGAAGCGCTCCGTCCGCCAGAACTCCCTGAGGTCCCGGCCGCCCTTGCCGTGCGTCGGGAACGGGGGCAGGTTGTCCAGGACGTGGAAGCCGGTGGCCAGGATCAGCACGTCGAAGTCCTGCGTCTCGCCGTCCGCGGTGCGGATGCCCGTCTCGGTGATCTCCGCGATGGGCTCGGTGACGAGGTTGACGTTCTCCCGGGTGAAGGCACGCCAGTACCCCTTGGCCAGGGACGGCCGCTTGCACCCCACCCGGTAGGAAGGCGTGAGCTTGCGCATCAGCCCGGGGTCACCCTTGACCTGACGGCGCAGGTAGAGCCGGGAGGCGGCCTCACCGGCCTTCACGAGGAACGGGAAGCGGCGGTAGTGGACCATGGCGATGACGAAGCTGATCTCCGTCGCCACATCCGTGAGCAGCCGGACCGTCCGCTGCGTCCACGGAGCCGTCGCGAACATCCGGCGGACGGCCTGCGGAACCGCGAGGTCGGGCTTGGGAAGGAGCCAGATGGGCGTGCGCTGGTAGATGTGGAGGTGCTCCACCCGCGGCGCGATCTCCGGCACCACCTGCACGCCCGAGGCGCCGGTACCGATCACCGCCACGCGCCGGCCGTCCACTTCCAGCGACGGATCCCACTCCGCCGTGTGCACGATGTCGCCCTTGAACCGGTCGAGGCCCGGGATGGCGGGCTTCTTGGGCTTGGTGAGCCACCCGGTGGCGCAGACCACGAAACGCGCCGACAGGGAGGTCCCATCGTCCAGGAACACCTCCCACACGTGCGCCGACTCGTCATAACTGGCGTGTATCACCGTGGAGTTGAAGCGCAGATGCGGTCGGAGGCCGTACTTGTCGACACAGTGGTCCGCGTACGCCTTCAGCTCCTCTCCCGGCGGGAACAGCCGGGACCACGACGGGAAGGGATCGGAGGCGAAGGAGTAGGAGAAGGCCGAGATGTCCACGGCGATGCCGGGGTACCGGTTGGCGTGCCAGCTGCCTCCGACGTCGTCCCGCTCCTCCAGGAGCACGAAGTCGTCGATGCCGGCCCGCCGGAGACCGATGGCGGTCCCTATGCCGGAGAATCCCGCACCGATCACCAGCACCTCATGATCCGGGTCCATCGTTTCACTCCTCGGCTTCACAGGGCCAGACCGATCGCTTGCAGGGTCCCGAACACGAGGAGCAGCAGACAGGTGTGCTCCAGCGCCGGAATCAGTTCACGGCCGCCCGCTTTGCTGACCACCCTGCGCATCGGGAAGACGGCGAACGGCACGGACCCGAGGACGAGCAGTGCCCAGGGACGGGTGAAGGCCGTGAGCAGCGCGGACACGAAGGCGCCGGCCACGCAGAACACGTAGAACCGGCGCGTCCATCCGGCGCCCATCCGAACCGCGAGGGTGATCTTCCCGGCGGCGGCGTCGGTGGGGAGGTCGCGGAGGTTGTTGGTGGTCAGCAACGCGCACGCGAGCAGGCCCATGGGTACGGAGGCGGCCAGGGCCGGCCCGGGGACATCGCCGGTCTGGACGTAGACGGGCGTGCAGACGAAGACGACGCCGTGGTGGAGGAAGATGCTGATCTCGCCGAGGCCGCGGTACCCGTAGGGCCGGGAGCCGCCGGTGTAGAACCAGCCGCCGAGACCGACCAGCAGGGTCACCGGGAGGAGCCACCAGGAGACCGTCACGGCCAGCACCACGCCGGCCAGGGCGCCGATGCCGTACAGGACCGCTCCGTGACGGAAGACCTGCCGCGGTGTGGCGCGTCCCGAGCCGACCACCCGGGTGGGGCCTTCGCGATGGTCGTCCACCCCGCGGATTCCGTCGCTGTAGTCGTTGAAGAAGTTCGTGCCGAGGACGAAGCCGAGCACGAAGACCACGGTCAGGGCCGCGCTCCACCAGTCGACGGTGCCGGAGGCGTGGGCGATGGCGAGGCCGACGGCCAGCGGCGCGTAGGTGACGGGCAGTGTCTTGAGCCGTGCACCGATCACCCAGTTGCGCACAGCGCCGCGTACGGGTTCCTGTTGCAGAGTCACTTCTTGGTTCCCACGCCCAGATAGAGGACTGATGTGGACCGTGTGCGCACCATGCGGACCTCATCGAGCCGTCCGACCGCGTAGCGGGCCATCTCGCGCATGCGCGGACGCAGGCCGAGGAGGCGCAGTTCCACGCCGTGTTCCCGCGCGAACCGGGTCAGCCGCTCCCGGTTGACGAAGAGGCGGTGATCGTGAGTTCCGCGCGGCGGGCGGCCGGCGATCGGGACGTTCTCGGCCAGCGTGATGGAGACGAACCGGGCCGCCCTGGTGTCGGCGATGGTGTCGACGACGAGCGTGCCTCCGGGGCGCAGCACCCGGCACGCCTCCGCCACCACCGTGAAGCGGGTCCGGGATGTGCTCCAGGCACTGCCCCGCGGTGACCACGTCGAACGACGCGTCGCCGAACGGCAGGTCGGCGACATCGGCCCGGACGACCTCGTCGAAGCCGTGCCGGAGCGCCTCGCGGAGCGACATCTCCGACAGGTCGACGCCCACCGTGCGATACCCCTTGCCGACCGCGTGCGGGCCGAACAGGCCTCCGCCGCAGGCGATGTCGAGCAGCCGAGCCTGCTCGTGGCCGGCGGCGGGGACGAAGTCGGCGCGAGCGCGCGCGATCCAGCCCAGCGGTGCCAGCGCCCCGCGCGGATCCCACCATTGGTCGGCGAGTCCGTCGTAGTCGGAGATGAAGTCCTTCCTGATCCCTGACACGTCTCCTTTGCGCCCAAGCATCGGCCTACCCCCTTCATGCAGTCTTTGGCCGCGGCCTTGTCGATCGGCGCACACACGAGTCCCGGGCTCGCCCGTGAAAGAGGCAGGCCCGGTGTTGGCGATCTTGAAACCCCATGCGTCGCGTCAGCCAGGGGACGTTCCTGCCCGGCTGGAGCGCAGAGGGGAATTACTGAAGCGTACGAGATGCGGGAATGCGGAAGACCCACCCACTCGAATCCGAGCGGGTGCGTGGCGGTCCGTCCTAGTTCTCCATGAATCGGGCTGCGCCGCGGACGGCTGGGTCCGCCGACCGTCCGCTCCTCAGTGCACGTCCGGAGACGACGTTCACCGATGCCCCCTTCCCCGTTGGTTCGCACAGGTGACCGTGCGAGCTGTGGACCACATTAGGAAGCGGGGCGCTGTCGCGCAATAGTTGAGCATGGAAAGAACAAGAGATTGTCATGATCCATCGCGAGTTTCTCCGACCTGCTGCGCCCGATCCTGGTCGTGGTCTACGGTGACGGCCACGACTGTCGAGTCGATCTGACGCAGCGTCATAACGCGTGAAAATAGCGGCAGTTGATCTCTCATGTGCATCCGCTTGGGCCGACTTCGGCCGGTGCCCACATCGTGACAGGCGCGACCTCTTACTGCCACACAGCCACAAGCCGATTCGGAAAACTGACGGCGCGAAAAGGGGGGGGAGTCAGGTGAACATATTCAGCCGGGACTTCGGGCGCACTTCTGTCATTTATCCGGAGAGAGTGGTACGGGACGGTGACGACGGATCCGTCGAGCACATCATGAGACAGGCGGCCGCGGCCGGCCAGGAAATGGCGGTGCGCGGAGCCGGCCGCTCATGCAACACCCAGACGCTGTCCCCCGGGATCGTGCTCGACAACTACCGCCCTGACCGCATGCCGTGGTTCACCGGAGAAGAGCACCTGGTGGAAGCCCCGAGCGGCATCACATGGCTCGAACTGGAGAAATGGCTGAACCGGCACGGCCGCTCCAACCCGGTTCTTCCCAGCTATCTCAACATCACGGTGGGGGGCAACCTTTCCGTCGGAGGATTCGGCCTCGCGTCCGTCCGGTCCGGACTGCAAAGCGATCAGGTGGTCGAGCTCGAACTCGTCGACGGAAGAGGGCAGTCTCTTCGCTGTTCCCGCCGGGAGAACTCCGAGCTGTTCCGATTCGCTCTGGGTGGGCTGGGGCAGGTGGGATTCATCAAGAACGTGGTGTTGCAGACGGTTCCGTACCAGCCCGTCACCCGGGCGGCCAGGATCCAGCACGGCGGCCTCCGCGATCTCATGGAATTCATGATGAACGGCGCACAGGATCCAGCGGTGTCCAGCTATTTCGGCATGTACGAGCGGGACTCCTGGTACTCGTATGTGTCGCTCACCGCCGACGCCCCCGAGCCCGCGGACCTGGGACAGGTGCTGTCGGTTCCCGACTACATGCTGTTCAGCCATCGCGAGACGGAGAAGCAGCTGCACCACCTGCTGGAAGAGGACTCCCACGCCAACATGTGGGTGGACCACGTCTTCGACGAGGCCGGGTTTCGCGGGTTCGCGAGGACGGTGGAGGACCGGGTCGGTGAGTATCCGCTGTCCGGCACGCTCGTCGCCCTGTACTTCCTGGTGATCCGGCGCCCCCAGCCGGCCACCCACTTCCCGCTCGCCCCGGTGGTGGACGCCCCGGTCCAGTATCTGATCGGCATCTTCACCGCCGCCGAGAGGTCGGACGTACGCGGGATCTCCGAGACCAGGCGAGTGCTGCGCGACCTGCTGGATGCCTGTGCGGAAGGCAAGGGGCGTCCGTATCTCTACGGCACGCACGACTTCGACGCGGACCGGCTGGAACGTTTCTACGGAGCCTCGGCACTCGAGCGCCTGGAGGAACTGCGCGTGCGGCACGCGCTGACCCACTTCAACACACGGGCCTTCGGCGGTGTCAGGCCGTAATGCCCACACGAGACTCGGTCACAGAACGTACGGGGAGGTGTCACACGATGCGTGAATTCAGCAGCGACTTCGGGCGCTCCAGCTTTATTTCTCCCGAGAAGGTGGTCCGGGAAGGAGAGGACGGGACCATCGAGGACATCATGCGAGAGGCTGCCGCCGCCGGTCAGGACATGGCCGTGCGCGGCGCGGGCCGATCGTGCAACACCCAGACGCTCACCCGCGGGACCGTACTGGACAACTTCCGTGACGGTGCCACGCCGCGCTTCACGGGCGAAGACCGTCTGGTGGAGGTTCCAAGCGGTATCACCTGGCTGGAGCTGGAGAAATGGCTCAACCAGCACGGCCGTGCCAACCCGGTGCTCCCCAGCTATCTCCACCTCACGGTCGGGGGAACGCTGTCCATCGGAGGCTTCGGTCTCGGGTCGATACGGTCCGGTCTTCAGATCGATCAGGTGCGGGAGATCGAGATCGTCGACGGAACAGGGCGTACGCATCGGTGTTCCGGCCGCGAGAACTCCGAACTGTTCCGCTTCGCCCTCGGCGGTGTGGGGCAGGCGGGATTCATCAGGACAGCGGTGCTGCGGACGATTTCGCGCGAGGCTGCCGGCCATGTCTCCCGGGTCGAGCACAGCGGCCTTCTCGACCTCGTGAAGTACCTGCCGAGCGTCGCCCGGGAGCCAGGGGTCCGCGGGTATTTCGGCATGTACGACCGGACCTCCTGGTACTCGCAGGTGTCCTGGGCTGCCGACGCAGCCGAGTCCGCGGCTCCGGGGCAGGCGCACCCCGCGCCCGACTACGCGTTGCTGCTGCACCGGGAGGTGGATCAGCACCTGTCCCCGCTGCTCCAAGGGGAAACCCACGCCAACCTGTGGGCCGACTACGTTCTGGACGAAGCGGGGTTGGAGAGGTTCGCGGCGACGCTGGAGGGCCTGATATCCGAGCCCCCGCTGACCGAAACCCTGATCAGCCTGTACTTCCTGGTGGTGCGGCGTCCTGAGCCCGCGATCCCCTTCGTCTTCGCACCCGTACTGGACGCGCCCGTCCAGTACGGGATCGGCGTGTTCGCCTCGGCGGCCAGCTCCGACAGCCGCGCGGTCTCCGAGACCAGGCAGGTGCAGCGGCAGCTCCTGGAGATCTG
Source organism: Streptomyces sp. TE5632 (assembly GCF_054061295.1). Lineage (NCBI taxonomy): Bacteria > Bacillati > Actinomycetota > Actinomycetes > Kitasatosporales > Streptomycetaceae > Streptomyces > Streptomyces sp. TE5632. The sequence continues at coordinate 4,711,942 of NZ_JBSSEA010000003.1, forward strand.
CGCGGAGGTCGGAGGCCGGCCGTATCTCTACGGCGCCCACACCCTCGACGAGGAGCTGCTGCAGACGTTCTACGGTGCGCCCGCCCTGCGAGGGCTCGAGGAACTGCGGGTGCGGCACGAGCTGACCCACTTCAACCGGCGGGCGTTCGGCGGAGTCCGGCCGTAGTACCGGAACGTGGTCTCTTCTCCCGCCGGACGCTGTTCGGCGGGAGAAGTGTTTTCACCGCTCCCTCGCGTGTCCGGGACGGTGGATCCGTCCGGGCAGTACTGCGCGGGGAGTACCGCAACTGCGGTAGCGCCGACGGCATAGTGCCTGCATACGCACATCGACGTGGGGCCGCCTGCTCGTGAGTATTGAGCGCAACGCTCAACGACTCGAGGAGAGACGATGCCAACGGAGACTCCCCGCACGGACGGAGCTCTGGCGGGACTAGCCCGGTTCTGTTACCGGCGCCGCCGCTTGGTCCTCATGACCTGGATCATCGGCGTGATCGCCCTGGCATTCGTGGGATTCCGCTTCGGTGCCGCCACGGACAACGACTTCACCGGTGGTGACTCCGGGTCGGCCAAGGCTCAGGCTCTGATCGAGAAGCACTTCCCCGAGCAGCAGGGGGACACCCTGACCCTCGCGATCAAGGCGGAGAAGGGGATCGACGACCCCGCCGCGCGGGAGAAGATCGAGAAGGTCATCGCCGAACTGGACGCCTTCTCGGTCACCGGACCGGTGACCTCGCCGTACGACGACGAGCAGCTGGTGACCGAGGACCGCCGGATCGCGCGTACGACGATTCCGCTGACCGATCAGGACGTGAAGAAGACCGAGGTCAAGCCCCTGGTGACCGCGGTCAAGGACGCCTCCGGCGACGGTGTGGTGCTGGGCCTGGGCGGCGACAAGGCCGAGAAGGCCGAGACGCCTCCGCAGGGCCCCGCCGAGAGCGTGGGCGTCCTGGCGGCGGCGGTCATCCTGTTCATCGCCTTCGGGTCGTTGGTGGCGATGGGCCTGCCGATCGTGACCGCGCTGATGGCGATCCTCGGCGGTATCGCCCTGATCAAGCTGGTCGGGCACCTCGTCCCTTCGCCGGACTTCACCGTGCTCGTCGCCGCGCTGATCGGACTCGGCGTCGGCATCGACTACGCGCTGTTCATCGTGACGCGGTACCGGGAGAGCCTGGCGGAGGGCGACGAGCCGGAGGCCGCCACAGTCAAGGCCATCACCACCGCCGGTCACGCGGTGCTGTTCGCCGGCACGACCGTCGTGATCGCGCTGCTCGGCCTGATCGCCATGGGGCAGCGGCTGATGACCGGTGTCGCGATCGGCGCGTCCGTCACCGTGCTGGTGACGATGATCGCCGCGGTGACACTGCTGCCTGCGTTCCTGGGCTTCACCGGGTACAAGATCAACTCGCTGCGGCTGCCCCGTCGTACCCGCAGGCAGCGCACCGATGGTGTCCCGCCGCGGGAGCGTCGTACCCCCGCCGAGCGCTGGGCCGGTGTGGTGCAGCGCAAGCCGCTGATCGCCGCGGTGCTGGCCAGCGCGGGCCTGCTGGTGCTGGCCGCCCCCGTGCTGTCCATGCGGCTGAGCCTGCCGGACGCGAGCGTTCAGCCGCGTGACCGCAGCAGCTACACCTCGTACGAGATCCTCTCCGAGGGCTTCGGCCCCGGTTACGGCGCGCCGCTGATCTTCGCCACCGAGGTCGACTCCCAGGGCGCCGGTCTGAGCCCGGTGATCGAGGCGGTCAGGAAGACGGAGGGCATCGCCTACGCCACGGAGCCGCGGGTCAGCGAGGACCAGCAGGCCGCCACCTTCATGGCCTTCCCCGAGACCGGATTCCAGGAGCAGGCGACCACCGACCTCGTGCACGAGCTGCGCGACGACGTGCTGCCCCAGGCGTCCGGCGGCGAGAAGGTCCAGATCGGCGGCCCGAACGCCGGCGCGATCGACTTCGCCGAGGAGACCAGCACGCGTCTGCCCTGGATGGTCGCGGTCGTCATCCTGCTGTCCCTGTTGCTGCTGGTCGCGCTGGTCCGGTCGGTCACGATCGCCCTGCAGGCCGCGGTGATGAACCTGCTCTCGATCGGCGCCGCCTACGGTGTGCTGGTGGCGGTCGTGCAGTGGGGCTGGCTCGGCTCGGCCCTCGGGTTCCCGACCGAGATGCCGGTCACCACATGGGTGCCGATGATGATGTTCCCGGTCCTGTTCGGTCTGTCGATGGACTACGAGGTCTTCCTGATCTCGCGGGTCCGCGAGGAGTACGAGCGCAGCGGTGACACGCGAACGGCCGTCACCCGGGGTCTGGCGAGGACCGCCAAGGTCATCACCGCCGCGGCCGCCATTATGATCGCCGTGTTCACGACCTCGCTGCTGGGCCCCGACGTCGCGATCAAGCAGATCGGTCTGGGCATGGCCGTCGCCGTGCTCATCGACGCCACCGTCATCCGGATGGTCCTCGTCCCCGCGGTGATGGAGCTGTGCGGCAAGGCCAACTGGTGGATGCCCGGAAGCCGGGCAACGAAGCCGACCCCGGTTCCCCCGGCCGGGGTTGAGGAAGAGGCCAGGGTCTGACCCTGCCTCGGATCGAGGTGCGGGAACCCCCTGGGGGTCCCGCACCTCTCGTCGTCTCTCCCGCAGCTCGCTCGAGAGCCCCCGTCCCACGGTGGACGGGGGCTCTCGTACGTGGTGGGCGAGTGACGACTGTCCGTTTCCGCTGTGGCCCGACGACAGCCGGCTCCGCACTCCATGACGTATGTCATGGTCCGCCGTCAGCGAATGTCATGCCGAAAGGGTGGGAAGTGCACACTCAAGCCATGACAAAAGTTATATGGGAATGCGGCCGGATTTCCCTTATGATTCGCGCCGCCCTACGCCTGGCTCGGGCGGTTGTGAATATATGTGGCATCCTGGGCCTGAGGTTTATATGCTTGCCTCTTATGGTGACTGAAAACATTCGGTAGGATTCTTGCATGAGGGGCGAGCTGCGCCCGCCGACGGGTCGTCGGCGCCCTCTCGTCTGCTTCGTCGGCAAGTGAATAGAAGAAGTGCGCGGTCTCGCAGTGCACCGGATGGTAGACGGGGGTAAGTCGGAGTTATGGTATCTGGACCGACGATGGGGAGCCGCAAACCGAAGGTCAAGCGCAACGATCCGAGATTCAGGCGGATGGTTCTGAGTTCGCTGAACGAGGGCGCTACCGACGAACAGGTCCTGCGCAGCATTCTCGGGGGTGACCCCGATCGTGAACTGCTCGACTTCGCAACCGGCGCCGGAGGGAATAAGCTGCTGCTGGTCGAATTCGCACTCGGATTAGTCGAAGAAGAACTCGTCGAGGAACACGACGACGCCGTGCAGTTGATTGAACGACGGATTCCACGTCGTGTTCCGGCGTTCGTCAAGCGCCGGCTGGACGATGTGAGCACCAACTGCCGGCACTTTCTGAAGGTCGCGGCCGTGTTGGGCGGGTCCTTCATGCTGGAGGATGTGTCCAGGATGCTGGATCGTTCCTCCGCCAGCCTGCTGTCGCCGCTGGACGAGGCGATCGCCTCCGGCTTCGTCGTGGCGGACGAATTGCGACTAGTCTTCCCAGGTGAATTTCTGCTGCAAGGAATCATCGAATCCATTCCGGCGCCGGCGCGCGATGCGTTGCAGCGCGAGGCGGTGGGGCATTCCAGGAGGCAGACCGAGAACTACGATCAGCCGTTCTGGGCGACCGAGCGTCCGATATGGGCGACCGGACACCGGACGGAGTCGTCCACCGGGGCGGAAAAGGACCCCGGTAAGGTCTGCTCACGCGCCCACGCTCTGATCATGGGTGGACAGGCGACAGCCGGAATCCGGGCGGCGGAACGTACTCTCGCCACCCCCGGAAGCTCGGCTTCCACCCGGCTCGACGCCGAAGCGTCGGTGATTCTCGGGCACTCGCTGCTGGGCGCCGAAGAAGCCGAGAGATACGCGGAGCGGATTCTGCGGGAGCGCAGGGTCGGCCAAGGCGATGTCGTCGCGTTGATGGCGTTGACGGCACTCTCCAACGCGCGCTGGCGTGCCGGGGAGCTGGGCGAGGGCATCAGTCTGGGACGTACCGCGGTGCGCTACGGCGGCAGCGCCGACCCGGTCTGGCGCATGCATTTCCAGCTGGCGCTCGCCGGGAAGCTGGCGAATCTCCGCGAGTTCGAGAAGGCCGAGTCGCTGATCAACGACGCCGAAGCCGGCCTGCACGCACTGCCCACCCGGGTCTGGGACGCCGCGCCCGCGGCCATGAGATCCCGGCTGTTCCTTCAGGCGGGACGATTCGGCGACGCCCGCCGGGAGGCGGAACTGGCAACTGCCGCGGCGGAGCCGGACGCCGTGCCCATCCTTCGGCCACTGGCGTACTCCGTGCTCAGCACCGTTTCCCTCTACGTGGGGGACCTGCCCACCGCGGCCGAGCACCTGAAGCGGGCGCAGCGCGAGCTGGCGACCGACCAAGCGGCGCTCCACTCCGTGCAGTACGCCTGGACGGACGTGCGTATCGCGGTGAAGAGGGACGGTCCCCGGGCGGCTGTCGACCTTTTCGCGGACAAGTACGGTCACCTTCCCACGCAGCGGAGTCTGTACATCGAGGACCCGTCCGCCGCCGCATTCCTGGTTCGCCTCGCGCTCGACGTGGGCGACACCGTCCTGCGGCAGAGCGTTCTCGAAACCGTGGACGGTCTGGTGGCGGACAACCTCGGGATCTCCGTCGTCAGTCTCGGCGCCCTGCACGCCAACGCGGTGGCGAACGGGGATTCCGCCGCCCTGTCGCGCATCATCGCGCAGTCGCCGGACCCGATATCCGTCGCCCTGGCGACCGAGGAACTCGCCAAGCTCTACGGAATCAAGGCTCCGGCCAAGAGGAGAAACACGACGTCGCTTCCCGCCGGGCCGTCTCCGGTCGGCTCCGAGGAAGTCACCGCCTCTCAGCTGAATACCGCGTGCTGGGCCGGTCTTTCCGACATGGAACGGCGTATCTCGTATCTGGTGAGCGTGGGAATGACGAATCGCCAGATCGCCAAAAGGGTTCACCTCTCGGCGCACACGGTGAACTACCACCTCCGGAAGATCTACCGGAAGCTGGGAATCAACACCCGCGTCGAACTGGCGAGCGGCGCCGCCACCTATTCGAGCAGGGCGGCGATCTATTCCACCGAGGACGAGAAAAACCCTGGCATCGGGCGTTTCGGCGGTGCGGCCGTCTGATCTGCCGTGCGGCCGTTTGGCCTGCCGCGGTGTGACGGCCGGACCGCGTAAGGACGAGGCCCTCGGAGGGCCGAGTCGAGACCGGGAGTCTCGACTCGGCCCTCCGAGGGCCTCGTTGTGTGCGTTCAGCCCGCCGACCCCGGCCGGCGGGAGGCGGCCAGGCCGGAGGAGACGGCCTCATGGACGAGGAAGTGCCTGGTCAGTTCGACACGGCTGTTGATGTTGAGCTTGGAGAACACGCGCCGCAGATGGCTGTCGACGGTGTGCGGCGACAGGAACAGGCTGCTCGCGGCCTCCCGGTTGGTCATGCCGTCCACGATCGCCCGTACGACGCGCAGCTCCGCGCTCGTGAGGCTCTCCCAGCCCGACTTGGGCCGGTCGACGCCCTGCCCGCGCTCGTGGCGCACGCCGAGCCGACGCAGCTTCTTCTGCACCCGGACCGTGTCCCGCTGCGCCCCGCAGTCCAGATAGAGATCCATGGCGGACTCCAGGAGCCGGACGGTGCGGGTCTTGTTGCCCATGCTCTGCTCGACCATGGCCGCGTCCTCCAGCGCGCTGCCCGCCGCCAGCGGGCGGGCAGAGTGCCGGTGCAGTTCCACGGCGCGGTGCAGCGCCACCATGTCGTTGCGCAGGACGCCCTCGGCGTGTTCGGCGCCTCCCGCGAGCGACTGCACGGTCGGGTTGCGCTCGGCGATGCGCCGGGCGAACGCGGCCGCCTGTCCGGCCTCCGCGCCGAGCCCCGCCTGCCCGGCCAGCCGTACGAGCATGGCCGCGGCCGCCGGAGCCTCGGAGAAGAGCAGGGGGTCGGGTTCGACCCGGCCCTCGACGTTGATCAGCGTCCGGACCATCATCGCCGGACGTCCACTGGCCGCGTGGAACTGCGCAAGCGCCCAGTCCAGGCGGACTTTGTCGGCCCCGCCGTCGGCGGGCGTCAACCGCTCGGTCATGCGCAACTGGTCGCTGGCGGTGGCGAGATCGCCCCGGTGCAGGCTGAGCCGGGCCAGCACGAGGCGCGCGGGGACGGAATCCTCCGGTGCCGACCGGTCCGCCAGCCGCAGCGCGGCCTCGGCCTCGCCCCGCGCCTCCTGGAGCCGGCCCGCCGCTGCCAGAAGTTCGGCGTGGTGGCCGTACCAGAGGGTCTCCGGCCAGTCCTCGCCGTACCTTTCCGCCTCCTGCCTGGCCGCCTCGCAGACGGCCGTCGCCCCGTCGAACCGGTCGGCCGCGACGAGGGCGCGGACCAACCAGGTCCACAGCGGGCGCTCGCACGCGCCGCAGTACGCCGGTGACACCGCCTGCCGCGGCGCCCGGGCGGACAGCCCGTCGGCGCCGGCGGGCTGTCCGCCCCGTGGTGACGTGACCGCCTCGGGCGGGCCGTTCGAGAGCCGGGCGACATCGGCGAGCACCCCGTGCAGCGCGGCCCGCTCCGGCTCACCGACGTCCTGGCGCGTCAGCGTCCGCCGCAGCAGCTCCGCCGCCATGCCGGGGCAGTCGGCGTCCCGCAGTCCCCGGCTCAGTTCGAGCACCAACTGCGTCTCGGCCGACGCCTCCACACCGGGGCGCAGGGCGATTTTCGCGAGGCGGGCGGCCTCGGCGCCCCTGCCCGCTCCGGCGAGCAGCCGCAGGGCGGCGGCCAGCGTCCGCGGCACCTCGTCGAACACGTCCCCCAGGGACGCCATGGTGCGAGCCGCCAGATCGTCGCAGCCGCACCCGGACGGCTGCGGTGCCGGTGCCGCCGGTGCGGCGGGCGTGAGGGCCGCTGCGGCGGGCGCGAGAGCCGGTGCCGCCGAGCCCGGCCGCCGGGCCGGGGAAGGCGTCGCACCCGCCGGGGACCGGTGATCCGCGCCGTGCGCGGCCCGCGGGAGGACAGCGGGCCGTGGCCCGCCCCAGGCCCGGGCACCGATCGCCGCCACGGCGGACGGCACGACCGCGACGGGCTCCCGCTCCTGCGGGAACGAGGGAAGCAGACGCACCAGCGCTTCCTCGACCACCTCGTGCGTGAAGGCCAGCCCGCCGCCGTCTTCGCGGACCAGGCCCGCGTACACGGCCTCCTCGACGGACCCGGACAGTTCCGGGGCCGACTCGCCGAGCGCCGCTGCCGCGTCCTCGGCCGTGAACACCCGGCCGAGCCTTCTGCCGGACACGAGCAGGCGCCGTACCGCGGGGGACATCCCGTCCAGCAGACGGGCGACGGCCGTGAGAACGCCTTCGGGCAGCCGCTCGGCCACCACTGACGCCGTGCCGTCCACGACCACCACCTGCCCCGCTCGGCGAAACGCGCCCAGCAGGCTCTCCACCAGCCACGGGTTGCCGCCGCAGCGGTCCGCCCAGCGCAGCACCGACGCGTCCGGTTGGGCGCCGAGGACGTCGGTGCACAGCGCTGCCACCGCCCCGTCGTCCAGCGCTCCCAGCGGGAGCCGCAGCGCGGCGTGGTCGGTCAGCCAGCCCAGGGCGTGCTGGGCGAGCGACCGGGCGGGCGCCGGCCGGCGGGCGAGCAGCCACAGCACCGGTGAGGAGGCCAGGGACTGCACCAGGCCGCGCAGGGCCAGACCACTGATGTCGTCGATCCGCTGGACGTCGTCCAGCACGAGCACGAGGGGGCGCCTGCGCGCCGCGCTCTCGGCCAGTTCGCCGACTCGGTCCGTCAGCCAGAACGGATTGCTGTCCGGACGGGCCAGATCGTCGAAGTCGGCCTCCCCCGGCATGAGATGCCGCAAGAGATTGATCAGTAAGTGCAGGGGGGCCGGTTGATCGGTTCCGCTCGCCTGCCCGGCGACCACCGTCAGGCCGCGTTCCGACGCCTCCAGGGCCAGCGTCCGCAACAGCTGAGTCTTTCCCGTCCCGAACGGCCCCTCGACGACGAGGCAGCCGCCGAAACCCCGCGAGACGGCTTCCATATGACTGTCCGCCACGGACAGCACGTGTTCACGCCCTATCAAATGATTCATGATTACCCCGTGTCGCTCCGGACGATCGTCCAACGCCTGCTATGGCCTCGCAACAAACGGGGGTGTTCAACGGTTCGTTCCGGCGGGTTGAACACCCCCGAGCAACCACGGCCGCACAGGTAATGTGCGGGGTAATCTACGGCCGGTGGCCGCCGAAATCCCTTGTTCAGACGAGTGGTCGGTACTACTCACACGAGTAGTGGGCAGGGCGTCACGCCGTGGCTAATATCGGGTCATGCCGATTCTGTGTTGAGTGGCGCAGGGCAGTGGATGCGCTTCTCCAGGAATCGGCGCCATTTTCCTGAAGACGCTCGACAGCGTTCATCACACCGCCTTCCCTGTCATGGAGGTGCGGCGGCGAGTGTGCGTTCTGAAGAGATTGGTAAGCCGCGCTCGAAGTGACGTGATCCCAGCGAATTCCTGGGAGTACGAGATGCATGCCAATGAGAGTGATCGTCGCCTCCATCGGGAGTTGAGAGCATGACCGTCAGCTATCTCGGGGCAGTCACGGACACGTTCGCCGTCGACGCCGCGCTCGGGGACTTCTTCGCCGAGCGCCGGGCCGAGGCCGACGCGCTCGGCCAGGACGTCGTGGCGATGGTCGCCGAGCTGGAGAGCTATGTACTGAGCGGCGGCAAGCGGGTGCGGCCGGTCTTCGCCTGGCTGGGCTGGATCGGTGCCGGCGGCGACCCGGACGGCCCGGCCGCCGCGGCGGTGGTGAGGGCCTGCGCCGGGCTGGAACTGCTGCACGCCTCGGCCCTGATCCACGACGACATCATCGACGCGTCCCGCACCCGCCGCGGCCGTCCCGCCGCACATGTCGCTTTCGCCGAACGGCATCGAACGCGGCGCTTCCTCGGCGACCCGGACGCCTTCGGCACCGGCACCGCCCTGCTGGTCGGGGACCTCGCCCAGACTTGGGCCGACGCCGTGGTCCGCGCGTCCGGGCTGGCGGCGGACGCGCAGACCCGGATCGGGCCGGTGTGGTCCGCTGTGCGCTCGGAGGTGCTCTACGGTCAGCTGCTCGACCTGGTCAACCAGGCGAGCGGCGCCGAGGACATCGCCTCGGCGCTGCGCGTCAACCAGTACAAGACGGCCTCGTACACGGTGGAACGCCCGCTGCAGTTCGGTGCCGCGATCGCCGACGCGACGGCGGAACTCGACGCGGCCTACCGGGCGTTCGGCGCCGACATCGGGATCGCCTTCCAGCTCCGCGACGACCTGCTGGGCGTGTTCGGCGACCCGGTGGTGACGGGCAAGCCGTCGGGCGACGACCTTCGCGAGGGCAAGCGGACGGTTCTGCTCGCGACGGCGCTGGAGCGCGCGGACGAACGCGATCCGGACGCGGCGGGGTTCCTCCGGGCCACGACCGGCACCGACCTGTGCGACGACGAACTCGCCACGGCACGGCGGATCCTCGTCGAGGTCGGCGCGGTGGCCCACGTCGAGCGGCAGATCTCGCTGCGCACCGACCGGGCCCTCGCCGCGCTGGAGGCGAGCGGAGCGACCGAGCCCGCGAAGGTCCAGCTCGCCGCGATGGCGATCAAGGCGACGCAGCGGTCCCGATGATGGCGGCGACGAATCAGAGCACCTTCGCCGACCGGGGCGGCCCGGCGGACGACGCGAGTGCCCGAGGAGACCGGATCGGGGTCGGACGCGCCCACGGCAAGGCCGTCCTGCTCGGCGAGCACGCCGTGGTGTACGGCGCTCCGGCACTGGCCCTGCCGGTTCCGCAACTGCCGGTCACGGCGAACGCCACCCGCCACCACGGTGCGCTCGAGGGCGAGGACAAGGTCTCCTTCGCGGTGACGGGACCGGGCTCCGCGTCGGTGACACCGCTGGCCACGGAGGGCCTGCGGCGCCTGGTGGCGGAGTTCAAGGCGCGGACCGGCGTGGCCGGACGGATGTGCGTCGATGTGCTCATCGACTGCGCGATCCCGCAGGGCCGCGGGCTCGGCTCCAGCGCCGCGTGCGCCCGGGCGGCCGTGCTGGCCTTCGCGGATCTCCACGAGCGCCGGCTCGACGCCGGAACGGTCTTCGATCTCGTCCAGGTGTCGGAGAAGGTGGCGCACGGCAGGGCGAGCGGCATCGACGCGGTCGCCACCGGATCGGCCTCACTCCTGCTCTTCCGCTCCGGCACCGTCCAGGAACTACCCGTCCCGTGGGTGGGAGGCGGCCGGGTACGCCCGGTGGAGCGGACCGAGGGCCACACCGGCGACTTCGGCGGGTTGTTCGTCATCGCGGACAGCGGTGTCAGCGGCAGCACCAAGGAAGCGGTGGAGCTGTTGCGACAGAGGTTCGAGCGCGACGCGGGAACGCGGACGGAATTCATCAGCCGGGTGTCGGACCTGACCCACGCCGCCGCGAGCGCCCTCGCCCACGGCCGGCCGGACGAGTTCGGCGCGCGGATGACCGAGAACCACGAACTGCTCCGTGACGTGGGGCTCAGCACCGACCGGATCGACGCGCTGGTCGACAGCGCGCTCGCGGCCGGCGGACTGGGCGCCAAGATCAGTGGCGGCGGACTGGGAGGCTGCATGATCGCGCTGGCCGGAGAGCCGGACCGGGCCGAGGAGGTCGTACGGAGCCTGCGGGAAGCGGGCGCCGTCCGTACCTGGGTGGTGCCGGTGGGGAGGTTCGCCCGCCATGCCGACTGACCACGCGCGGGAGACGGCCAGGCCGCGGCACAGCGTGCTCGACCGCGGCTCGACCGCCGTCGCCCATCCGAACATCGCGCTGATCAAGTACTGGGGCAAGCGCGACGAGGAACTCGTCATCCCCTACGTCGACAGCCTGTCGATGACGCTGGACGTCTTCCCGACCACCACCACCGTCCGGCTCACCCCCGGGGCGGGCGGTGACGCCGTCACGCTCGACGGCGCGCCCGCACAGGGCGAACCCCGGCGGCGCGTCATCGCCTTCCTGGACCTGGTACGGGAGCTGGCCGGGCGCGGCGAACCGGCCGCCGTCGACACCCGCAACGCCGTGCCCACCGGGGCGGGACTGGCCTCCTCGGCGAGCGGGTTCGCGGCCCTGGCCGTTGCCGCCGCCGCCGCGTACGGCCTCGCTCCCGACGACACCGCGCTGTCCCGGCTCGCCCGGCGCGGGTCCGCCTCGGCCTCCCGGTCGATCTTCGGTGGCTTCGCGCTGTGCCACGCGGGCCAGGGCGCCGGCGCCGCCGCGGACCTCAGCTCCTACGCCGAGCCGGTGCCCGTCCCGGACTTCGACCCCGCGCTGGTGATCGCGCTGGTCAACGCGGGTCCCAAAGCCGTGTCCAGCCGGGCGGCCATGCGGCGCACCGTCGAGACCTCGCCGCTCTACCCGGCGTGGGCGATGTCGAGCAAGGGCGATCTGGCCGACATGCGGGCGGCCCTGGACCGGGGCGACCTCGACGCGGTGGGGGAGATCTCCGAGCGCAACGCCCTCGGCATGCACGCGACCATGCTGGCCGCCCGGCCCGCAGTGCGCTACTTGTCCCCGGCCACGGTGGCCGTCCTCGACGGCGTCCTGCAACTGCGCCGCGAGGGGACCCCGGCCTACGCCACCATGGACGCCGGACCGAACGTCAAGGTGCTCTGCCACCCCGCGGACGCCGCCCGGGTGGCCGAGAGGGTGCTCGCCGCCGCGCCGGGATGCTCGGTGCTCACCGCGCGGCGCGGGCCCGGGGCCCGCCTGCGGACGGGGGACGAGCCGTGAGGCGCCGGCCGGCGGTGAGCCGGCAGGCGGTGAGCCGGCAGGCGCCGGGCAAGCTGTTCGTCGCCGGTGAGTACGCGGTCGTGGAGCCGGGCCACCCGGCGATCCTGGTCGCGGTCGACCGCCATGTGCGCGTGACCGTGTCGGCGGCCGAGGGCGCCGACGTCGTGATCGAGTCTGATCTGCGGCCCGCTCCGGCGCGACTGCGGCGGCGGGCCGGCGGGCTCGCCGCGGACGACGGGGCACCGGCGCCCGACGGGCTCACCCATGTGGTGTCGGCGATCGACGTGGTCGGCGCGCTGCTGGCCGAGCGCGGGCTGGGCGTGCCCCCCGTCCGTGTGTCGATCAGCAGTCGCCTGCACCGGAACGGGACCAAGCTCGGCCTGGGTTCGAGCGGCGCGGTCACGGTCGCCACGGTGGACGCGGTGGCCGCGTACTGCGGCCTGGAACTGTCGCCCGGCACCCGGTTCCGGCTCGCGATGCTCGCGACGGCGCGGATCGAGGCCGGGTCCTCCGGCGGCGACCTCGCCGCCGGCGTCTGGGGCGGCTGGATCGAGTACCACGCGCCCGACCGGGCCGCCGTGCTCGACCTGGCGCGGCGCCGGGGCGTCGAGGAGACCCTCCGGGCGCCATGGCCCGGTTTCGCGGTACGGCCGCTGCCGCCGCCCCGGGGACTGGTGCTTGAAGTGGGCTGGACCGGCCGGCCGGCCCGCACCACGTCCCTGACGGGGCGTCTCGGCCGGCGCGCGTGGCAGGGCAGCACCTCACAGCGGAGCTTTCTGGCCCGCAGCGACCAGTGCGTGCGCACCGCGGTCTACGCGCTCGAACAGGGAGACGACCAGGTGGTGCTGCGGCAGATCCGTGCCGCCCGCCGCCTGCTCGCCGGACTGGACGACGAGGTCGGCCTCGGCATCTTCACCACCGGCCTGACAGCGCTGTGCGACACCGCCGAGGCCGTGGGCGGTGCGGCCAAACCCTCCGGCGCCGGCGGCGGCGACTGCGGCATCGCGCTGCTGGACGCCACGGCCGAAGTGGAGATCTCGCGACTGCGGGAGGGGTGGATCGCGGCGGGGCTGCTCCCTGTACCGATCCGGATCACATCGACGAAAGGGAGCGCGGAGTGATTGCTGAGCGCAAGGACGACCATGTGCGGTTCGCCGCCGAGCAGCAGCGCCGCCTGGGCGGGACCAACCAGTTCGACGAGGTGTCGTTCGTCCACCACGCCCTGGTCGGCATCGACCGGTCCGATGTCTCGCTGGCCACCCGGTTCGGCGACATCGACTGGCGGGTGCCGCTGTACATCAACGCGATGACCGGCGGCAGCGAGCGGACCGGCGCGATCAACCGGGACCTGGCGATCGCCGCCCGCGAGACCGGTGTCCCCATCGCCACCGGCTCCATGAGCGCGTACTTCGCCGACGCGTCCGTGGCCGACACCTTCGGCGTGATACGCCGGGAGAACCCCGACGGGTTCGTCATGGCGAACATCAACGCGAACGCCACGGTCGACAAGGCACGCCAAGCCGTCGACCTGCTGCGGGCGGACGCCCTGCAGATCCACCTCAACGTCATCCAGGAAACGGTCATGCCGGAGGGCGACCGGTCGTTCTCCGCCTGGGCACCGCAGATCGAGAAGATCGTGGGGGGCGTCGACGTCCCGGTGATCGTGAAGGAGGTCGGCTTCGGGCTGAGCCGCGAAACCGTGCTGATGCTGCGGGACACGGGCGTGTCGGTGGCCGATGTCGCCGGCCGCGGCGGTACCGACTTCGCGCGCATCGAGAACGACCGGCGCCGGGACGCCGACTACGGCTACCTGGGCGGCTGGGGGCAGTCCGCTCCGGCCTGTCTGCTGGACGCCCAGGGCGTCGGTATCCCACTGCTGGCCTCCGGCGGCGTGCGCCATCCGCTCGACGTGGCGCGCGCCCTGGCGCTCGGCGCCGCCGCCGTCGGGGTCTCCGGAGGATTCCTCAGGACCGTTCTCGACGGCGGGGTGTCCGCGCTGGTCGCCCGGATCACCACCTGGCTCGACCATCTTCAGGCCCTGATGACCGCGCTGGGCGCGCGGACCCCGTCCGAACTGACCCGGTGCGACGTGCTCGTCCATGGCGACCTGCGCGCGTTCTGCGCCGACCGGGGAATCGACACCGGTCGGCTTGCCACACGCTCCAGCTCTTACGACAGCACTCACGAGACGGTGGGAGGCATTCGATGAACGACACCCAGGCGATCGCCGGTGTACCGATGAGGTGGGTGGGACCCCTGAAAATCTCGGGGAACGTGACCGTCACCGAGACGCGGGTTCCGCTCGCCACGTACGAGTCGCCCTTGTGGCCCTCCGTCGGCCGGGGCGCCAAGATTTCCATGTTGGTCGAGCAGGGCATCTCCGCCACGCTCGTCGACGAGCGGATGACGCGCTCGGTGCTCGTCACAGCCGAGGACGCGCAGACCGCGCACCTGGCGGCCTTGGAGGTCGACGCCCGGTTCGAGGAGCTGCGCGAGGTCGCGCGCGGCTGCGGACGGTTCACCGAGCTGATCGGGTTCCGCCACGAGATCGCGGCCAACCTGCTCTTCCTCCGGTTCGAGTTCACGACCGGAGACGCCTCCGGCCACAACATGGCGACGCTGGCCGCGGACGCCCTCCTGACGCACATCCTGAAATCCATACCGGGGATCGCCTACGGCTCCATCTCGGGCAACTACTGCACCGACAAGAAGGCGACCGCCGTCAACGGCATCCTCGGCCGCGGCAAGAACGTGGTCACCGAGCTGTTGGTGCCGCGCGACATCGTGCACAGCGCGCTGCACACCACGGCCGCCGCGATCGCCCAGCTGAACCTGCGCAAGAACATGATCGGCACGCTGCTCGCCGGTGGCATCCGCTCGGCCAACGCGCACTACGCCAACATGCTGCTCGGGTTCTACCTGGCGACGGGCCAGGACGCCGCCAACATCGTCGAAGGCTCACAGGGCGTGACCGTGGCCGAGGACCGGGACGGCGACCTGTACTTCTCCTGCACGCTGCCGAACCTGATCGTGGGCACGGTCGGCAACGGAAAGGGCCTCGACTTCGTCGAGGAGAACCTGACCCGCCTCGGCTGCCGGGAAGACCGCGAACCCGGCGACAACGCGCGCCGGCTCGCGGTGATCGCGGCCGCGACCGTGCTGTGCGGCGAACTCTCCCTCATGGCGGCACAGACGAACCCGGGCGAACTCATGCGCGCCCACGTCCGGTTGGAACGCAAGAACGTGACCACGAAGGTCGGAGGCTGACGATGTCCGCAGATCTCGCCGTAGGGATTCACGACATCTCCTTCTCGACGACCCAGTTCGTCCTGACGCACGCCACCCTGGCCGCCCACAACGGCACCGACATCGGCAAGTACCACGCGGGCATCGGCCAGCGCGGGATGAGCGTGCCCGCCGCCGACGAGGACATCGTGACGATGGCCGCCGCCGCTGCCGCGCCCATCGTGGAGCGGCACGACGCCGACCGGATCCGGACGATCGTCTTCGCAACCGAGTCCTCCGTCGACCAGGCCAAGGCGGCTGGCATACATGTCCACTCCCTGCTGGGCATGCCCTCGGCCACCCGCGTCGTCGAGCTGAAGCAGGCCTGCTACGGCGGCACGGCGGCCCTGCAGTTCGCCATCGGCCTGATCCACCGCGACCCCTCGCAGCAGGTCCTGGTGATCGCCAGCGATGTCTCGAAGTACGACCTGGACAACCCGGGCGAGGCCACCCAGGGCGCCGCCGCGGTGGCCATGCTGGTCAGCGCCGACCCCGCGCTGCTGCGCATCGAGGAACCGTCCGGTCTTTTCACCGCCGACATCATGGACTTCTGGCGGCCCAACTACCGGGCCACCGCGCTGGTCGACGGGCACGAGTCCATCTCCGCGTACCTGGAGGCGGTGGCGGGCGCGTGGAAGGACTACGCCGAGCAGGGCGGCCGCGCGCTCGACGAGTTCAGCGCCTTCTGCTACCACCAGCCGTTCACGAAGATGGCCTACAAGGCGCACCGGCACCTGCTGCAGAACTGCGGGCACGAGATCGACGAGGAGCGCGTGGCCCGTGCCATCGGCCTCACCACCACCTACAACGCCGACATCGGCAACAGCTACACCGCGTCGGTGTACCTCGGTCTGGCCGCTCTGCTCGACCAGGCCGACGATCTGACCGGCCAGACCGTCGGCTTCCTCAGCTACGGGTCCGGCAGCGTCGCCGAGTTCTTCGGCGGCACCGTCGTACCGGGCTATCGAGAGCGTCTGCGGACGACGACGCACCGCGACGCGATCAGCCGGCGGCAGCCCATCGACTACGCCAGGTACCGGGAGCTGCACGAGTACTCCTTCCCGGTCGACGGCGGTGACCACCCCGTGCCGACGGAGACGACCGGTCCCTACCGGCTGGCCGCGCTCTCCGGTCACAAGCGCGTCTACGAGCCGCGCTAGGGCGGCTGTCAGGACGAGTCGTACGCGTACGCCGACGGGCGTACGCGTGCCCGCAACCGGCTCTCGCCCGCCGGGGACCAATTGGAGGAGATATGTTTGAAACTGCCGGGGCGGCAGAACTCTACGCGGCCATCGAGGAATCGGCTCGGCTGCTGGGCGTCACCTGCTCGCGCGACACGGTCGCGCCCATCCTGTCCACGTACGGGGACGCGTTCGAGCACGATGCCACCGTCGTCCGCCTTCCGGGTCGCGACCGCCAAGCGCCACATCGGTGAACTCGACTGCCGCTTCACGACCCATCCCACACACCGCGACCCCTACGCCTCCGCCGTGTCGAACGGCCTCACGCCGAAGACCGGCCATCCCGTCGGCTCGCTCCTGTTCAACCTGCAGGGACGGCTGCCCATCGACAGCTACGGGGTCGACTTCGGCGTCGTGGGCGGCTTCAAGAAGGTCTACTCGTTCTTCACCCCGGACGGCCTCCAGAAGGTGTCGTCACTCGTCGACGTTCCGTCCATGCCGCGCGCTCTGGCCGAGAACGGGGGCTTCTTCGCCCGCTACGGCCTGGACGACCGAGTCGGGGTGATCGGGATCGACTACCCGCACCGCACCATGAACGTGTACTTCAACGACGTGCCTGCGGAGTGCTTCGAAACGAGCGCGATCCGCGCGATGCTGGCTGAATCCGGCTTCGTGGAGCCGAGCGAACAGATGCTCAAGCTCGGCCAGGCGGCCTTCGGGCTGTATGTCACGCTGAGCTGGGACTCTCCGAGAATCGAGCGGATCTGCTACGCCGTGACCACGACGGACCTGCAGACCCTCCCGGTGCGCATCGACCCGGAGATCGAGAAGTTCGTCACCAGCGTCCCCCACAGCGGTGCCGACCGGAAGTTCGTCTACGGCGTCGCGCTCGCCCCCGAGGGTGAGTACTACAAGCTTGAGACGCACTACAAGTGGACGCCCGGGGTCATGGACTTCATCTAGGGATCTCGGTGATCGAGCGCCCTCCTACCACGCCGGCGAATCCGGGGCACCTGTCCGGATCCGTCGGCGTTTTCAGCGGCCTTGCGGAGTGACCAGGCCCGACTCGTAGGCGAACACGACGAGCTGGGCGCGGTCGCGGGCCTGGAGCTTGATCATCGCCCGGTTGATGTGGGTCTTCGCGGTCAGCGGGCTGATCACCATGCGGTCGGCGATCTCGTCGTTGGACAGGCCCTGCGCGGCCAGGGCGACGGCCTCGCGTTCGCGGTTGGTCAGCTCGTCCAGGCCGGTGCCGACCTCCAGGTGGGGTGGCTGGGCGACGTACCGGCCGATCAGCATCTTGGTGATCGACGGCGCGAGCAGGGCGTCACCGCGCGCGGCGACACGGACGGAGTGCAGCAGGTCGTCCGGCTCGATGTCCTTGACCAGGAACCCGGCCGCGCCGGCGCGCAGGGCGTTGAACACGTACTCATCGACGCCGTAGTTGGTCAGGATGACCACGTGCACCCCGGCCAGGGACGGGTCCGCCGCGATCTGCCGGGTCGTCTCGATGCCGTCCATGACGGGCATCTGGATGTCGACCAGTGCGATGTCGGGCAGGAGTTTCCTGGCGAGGGCGAGGCCCTCCTTGCCGTCGGCGGCCTCGGCCACCACCTCGATGTCGTCCTCGGCGTCGAGAAGCGCGCGGAACCCGCTGCGCAGGAGCGGCTGGTCGTCGAGCAGCAGAACACGAATCATGGCAGCAGCAGATCACGAATCACGGAAGCAGCAGTACCCGAATCATGAAATGCGAGCCACCGGAATCTCGGCCTGGACCGTGAAACCACCCTCCTTGCGCGGTTCCGCCAGCAGACGGCCGCCGAGGGCGGCGACGCGCTCGCGCATCCCCAGCAGCCCGACGCCGGGCACCGGGGCGTTGCCCGGCTCGGCTCTGCCGTCGTCGTCGACGCGGATGGCGAGGGCGTCCGGAAGGTAGTCGATGCGGATGGACGCGGTGGCGGCCGCGGCATGGCGGGCCACGTTGGTGAGCGACTCCTGCACGATCCGGTAGGCGGTCCGGTCGACCGCGTCCGGCACGTCCTGACGCTGCCCCTCGATCGTCAGCGTGGTCCGCAGCCCGATCCCGTGGGCGCGCTGTACCAGCTCCGGGACACGGTCGAGGCCGTACGACGGGGACTTGGTCTCGTCGCGCAGCGTCTCCAGGGTCGCGCGCAGCTCGCGGGTCGCCTCACGGCCGGCCTCCTGGATCGCGAGCAGCGTCTCCGGCACTTCCTCGCCCCGCTTGCGCGCGAGGTGGACGGCGACCTCGGACTGCACCTTGATGATCGAGATCTGGTGGGTGAGCGAGTCGTGCAGCTCCCGCGCGATGTGCAGCCGTTCCTCGGTCGCGCGCAGCCGCGCGGTCTCCTCGCGGGTGCGTTCGGCCTCGTCCGCCCGGCGTTCGGCCTGCCGCAGCGCCTCACCGGCGGCACCGGCGGCGATCAGCCAGGCCAGTTCCAGGACGCCACGGGCCTGCTGGAACGCGTCCCCGTACGCGCCTCCCGAGGGGGAGGCCATGACCGCGAAGGGCAGGCCGAGGAGCATCACCGAGCACACCACCACGGTGGCGAGGCCGTGTCCCGACCGCACGGCGGTGTAGACCGCGAACAGGTAGGCGACGGCGGCCACGTCGAAGCCGATCAGGTTGTAGCCCACCACGCACAGCCCGATGAAGACCAGGACGGGCACGGGAGCCCGGCGGCCGACGGCCAGGGCCAAGCCGCTCGCCACCACCAGTGCGTAGCCGAGTGGTTCCAGGTCCGTGGCGGCGTGTTCCCCGGACAGTGCGTTGGCCAGCAACACCGCCGCCATACCGGCCCCGATGCCCCAGTCCCTGACGTGGGCCCAGATGCGGGACAGTCCTGTGCTCATAAGTGAACCTTAGCCGCGACTCGCATGCTTTAAGTACTACTTGTGGAGGAGCAGTTGGGTACTGCCCACGCGGTACTCCCTCAACGTCGCGGGGGCCGAACCGGGGTGGTGCATCCCGGGTCGGCCCGCCGCGGATCGGTTTCGAGCCGCCTCAGGAAGCGACATCGCCGTTGATGTGGCGCTGCGCGAACTCGTAGGCCAGGCCGCCGAACTGCGTGCCGTAGCCGATGGAGTTCTCGACCGTCTTCTGGGAGTGCACCCCGCCCCGTACCCGGCTGCCGGCACAGTCCCGGACGAGGTCGGTCCAGGTGGCGTGGTGCAGCTCGGTGTCGCGGTGGGGGATGCCCGGCTCCACCCGCGACTTGCCGGCGGCGGTGGTGTGCTTCAGATCCAGGACGTCGTCGCCGAAGAAGCGGCGCACCGCCTGCGCCTGGGCGGCACAGGGCGTCGTGGATCCGGGCGGGTACTCGGGGTGGTCTCCCACGTTCAGGTAGCCGGTGCACTCGTCGGCGGGGATGTCGTGGACCGTCCCCTTGCCGGGGCCGCCCCAGACGGTCACCTCAGTGCTGCCGTACACATGGCGGATGGCGCTGAACGGCCTTACGGAGTCGTACTTGACCTTCTGGTACCAGCAGGCGACCAGCGGGTCGAACAGCGACACCGTGTTCGTGAAGAACAGATGGATCCAGCGGTCCAGGTTCATCTGGTCGGCGTGGGTCCGGCCCGCGGCGCCCACCGACCTGCCGATGCCCAGCAGCTTGTCGTCGAAGAACTCCGCCGCCATCTTCTTCTCGCCGGTGAGCGAGGCCGACGCCTCCAGGATCTCGTCCACCGAGCGCTTGTACTTGCGTACCCGGGTGTGGTCGGTGCGCCGGGGCGGGGCGAGCTTGAACCGGCTCGGGTCCTGGAAGGTGGGGGCCTTGGTCCGTGCCATCTACGGGGTGGCGAAGTGCTGCACGATGAGAATGTCCTTGCCACCCGCCCCCCGCCGGGACGGCGGCCGTGCGGGCCCCGCCCCGGCTGCCGGCGCGAGGGGTTGACCAGCTCGTAGGCGGTGTTCACCGGCCGTAGCCGGTGTAGTCCTCGTACGGCTTGCCGTGGTGGCGGCGGTCCATGTCACCCAGCCGGTTCATGCCGTCCCGCTCGGTGCCCGCGACGACGGCCTTGCCGGCCAGGTTGCCGATGCCGACCGGACTGGTCCGGCCCTCCGAATGGTCGTCGGGGTCCAGGCCGATCGCGACCATCGGCTCCCGGAACGCCGCCACCCGCCCCGGCTCCACGCCCTGTATTACTCGGTACGAGGCGTACATGCCGGCGATGTTCTTGTTCTTTTTGGTGGCGGCCTCGCCGGAGGGACGACGGCCGAGCCGGGAGTGCACACCCACCGTGGTCGGGTGGTAGGGCGCCACCGCGTTGGATTACGCGGTCGTCGACAGGTGGGCGAACCGGTGCAGCACGGTCACGTCCATGGGAGCGGTGCTGCTTTCGAGCGGGCTGTACCGGTAGATCAGGTCCCAGACGAAGTTGCCGGTCTCGAAGTCGAAGTCGGCGGGGGACGCCGCGGCCGCGTCGGAGGGCCGGGCGGCGGCCGTGCCGCTGAGACCGACGCCGGCCAGCGTCACGGCCGAGGCGCCGCTGAGCCCGCCGAGCAGCACCGACCTGCGTCGCGGGGAGAATCCTGAGACCGGGGAACGTCTGGAAGGCGTCACGGATCGTGTCTTCTTCTCATAGGAACCGCAAGGGAGTTGAACTCTGTGGCCACGAGCCTAGTGAAATCCGGCGTCTCGGCCACTGTGCGAACGAGTAGTGGAAACTACCCACGTCGGGGCCCTGGCCGGTGTTGCTTTCCAGGGCTGCGACAAGGGATGCTCACCGGCGGCGCGCCCCCACGCGCACCTCCGGAACGCCGGTACTTCCCACCTCCCTCAGCAGCGAGGTGAGCAGTTCGCCGAGGATCCGCGGACCGCGCTGGGTGAGGATGGATTCCAGATGGAACTGCACGGAACGGAATCCCGCCCCCCGCAGGGCGTGCACTTCACCGGTCCCGGGATGCCGGCTCACCTCTATCGGCTTCCGCTGTGCGGTGCCGGGGATGAAGTCCTGTCCGGCGCGGGCGGCGTAGGTGTTGTAGAAGCCCACGAGTTCGCCGCGGCCGAAGAGGTTGACCTGCCGCTGCACGCCCTGATTGGGCACCGGGCGGCGCATGAGTTCCAGGCCCAGTTCGGAGGCGAGCACCTGGTGCCCCAGACAGATGGACAGGAAGGGGACGGTGCCCGCCAGCAACTCGCGGGTGAGCGCGCGCAGCGAGCCGATGCGCGGGTCCGTCGCGTCACGCGGGTCGCCAGGGCCGGGGCCGACGATGACGAGGTCGAACTCGTCGACCGGCACCGGGCGGTCGAAGCGGGTGAGTGTGGTGTGCAGGCCCAGGGCGCGCAGTTGATGGCCGAGCATCCCCATGAAGGTGTCCTCGTTGTCGACGATCAGCACATGCCGGCCGGTCAGCACCGGGTCCGGCGCGCTGCGCTGGGCTCCGTCGAGCCAGAAGGGGGACAGCGAGGTGTTGCGGGACCGGAGCGCCTGGCGCACCCGGGGATCGTCGGCCGGTGACGGGCGTGCGGCCACCGGGGCGGACGCGGTGCCCCCGGCGCCGTCGCCCTCCGGGGCGAGGCCGAGCGCTTGCAGCACGCCCGCGGCCTTGGCCCGGGTCTCGGCCACCTCGGAAGCCGGGTCGGAGTCCCGGACGAGGGTGGCGCCGACGCCCAGTCGCAGCCGGCCGCCGTCGTCGATCTCGGCGGTGCGGATCATGATCGCCGAGTCCAGGGTGCGGCTGCCCGCCGCGTCCTGGCCGATCAGCGCGAGGACACCGCCGTAGTATCCGCGGCCCGTCGTCTCATGGCGGCCGATGACCCGGAAGGCGTTCTCCAGCGGAGAGCCGGTGACGGTCGGCGCGAGCAGGGTCTCGCGCAGCACGTCGCGGACATCGAGTTCGCTGTGCCCGGTCAGGATGTATTCGGAATGCGTCAGCCGTGTCATTTCCTTGAGGAACGGTCCGTGCACCCGGCCGCCGAATGTGCACATACGGGCCATCATTTTCAGTTCCTCGTCGACGACCATATAGAGTTCGTTGGCCTCTTTCCGGTCGTTCAGGAACTCCAGGACCCCGGAAATGTCCGGGCCGGTCGGAGGATGCCGGTACGTCCCGCTGATCGGGTTCATGGAGACGGTGCCGTCGGCCATGCTGACGTGCCGTTCCGGCGACGCGCCGACGAAGGTGCCCGCCCCGGTGTGGAACAGGAACGTCCAGTACGACCCCAGCTCGCCGGTCAGCAGCCGCCGGAAGACGGCCAGCGCCGTGTCCACCGAGTAGTCGTCCAGCCGCGCGACGAAGGACCGCCGGATGACGAAGTTGGAGCCGGCGCCCTGCCCGATCTCGTCGCGCAGCACCCGCTCGACGAGCGCCGCGTACTCCTCGTCGCCGA
This sequence comes from Streptomyces sp. TE5632, assembly GCF_054061295.1. Taxonomy (NCBI): domain Bacteria; kingdom Bacillati; phylum Actinomycetota; class Actinomycetes; order Kitasatosporales; family Streptomycetaceae; genus Streptomyces; species Streptomyces sp. TE5632. Next base: position 4,734,606 of record NZ_JBSSEA010000003.1, read on the forward strand.
TGTCGAATCCGGCGCCGGACACCGGCACGTCCATCTCGGGCAGGCCGGCCAGGGCCTGCACGCGGCTGACCTGGGCCTGTTCCCGCACGCGCAGGGCGAGCAGGGGCGCGTGGTCGTCGCGACAGGCGAAGCCGCGCTCGGTGATCTGCCGGTAGGGAACCGCCACGAGCAGGTCGTGCCGCGCTTCGCGCACCGGCCCGTCGGTCAGCGGCAGCTCGGCGAGACCGGGGACCTCGCAGACGTCGCCGGTCAGGATCTCCACGGGCGCGTTCTCCGCCGAGCCGGGCCGGTACAGCAGGGCGAAGGCACGCCCGTCGCGGCCGAGGGCGGCCAGAGCGTCCGGAGGGCCGGCCATGCTCGAATCCGTCCCATACATATTGCTTCCCTTCGCGTGAGATCGGATGACCCCTCTCGATATTGCGGAGGAGAAAGTCGCCGCACATGACGTGAAGCCGCTATCCCGTGTTTCAGCTAATGGCGTCCTCATGGCGTACCCGTATGGCGTGAACAACTGAAGGGTGTGGCACTACTCGGGCGGGTAGTGGGCGGGGCCGTGCGACGCGATTACTGTCGAGGCATACCAGTTCGACGAGAGCGGTGAAAACGACTGTGGATGTGCTGGTCCAGAAATATGGCGGTACCTCTTTGCAGACGCTCGCCTGTGTTCGGCACGCCGCCCTCCGGGTCGCGGCGGCGCGGCGGCGCGGCGCGGCGGTGGCCGTGGTCGTCTCCGCCCGCGGCGGCAGGACCGACGACCTGCTGCGCCTGGCGGCGGACATCGGCGCCACCTCCGCGTCCCGCGAGCTGGATCAGCTGCTGGCCGTGGGCGAACAGGAGTCGGCGGCGCTCATGGCCCTCACGCTGAACAGGCTGGACGTGCCCGCGATCTCGCTGACCGGCCAGCAGGCCGGGATCGAGACCACCGACCGGCACGGCGAAGCGCTCATCTCGCGCATCGGAGCCGCCCGGGTGCGGGCGTCCGTGGAAGCCGGCCAGGTGGCCGTGGTCACCGGATTCCAGGGAGTCGACCGCACCGGGGACGTCGCCACGCTCGGGCGTGGCGGCTCCGACACCACCGCGGTGGCGCTGGCCGCGCGACTTCGCGCATCGGCCTGCGAGATCTACACCGACGTGGACGGCGTCTTCAGCGCCGATCCCCGCATCCTGCCCGCGGCGCGGTGTCTGCCCTGGGTCGAACCCGGCGTGATGGCGGAGATGGCGTTCGCGGGCGCGAAGGTGCTGCACACCCGGTGCATCGAACTGGCCGCCATGGAAGGGGTCGAAGTGCACGTCCGGAACGTGTCATCGCAGGCGCCCGGAACCATCGTCGCCGAACTGCCGGAGGACCGGCCGCTGGAGACCCGGCGGGCCGTCGTGGCGGTGACGCACGACACCGACGTCGCTCGGGTGCTCGTGCACTGCCGCGACAGCCGCCGGGACCTGGCTCCCGACGTGTTCGAGGTGCTGGCCGCCCAGGGGACGGTAGTGGACCTGGTGGCCAGGTCCGGTCCCCATGAGAGCGAGTTCCGCATGGGATTCACCATCCGCCGCAGCCAGGCCGACTCCGTGCGGAGCGCACTGCACGAGGTGACGGCCGCCTACGGCGGCGGAGTGCACTTCGACGAGAACGTCGGCAAGGTCTCGGTCGTCGGGATGGGCCTGCTCAGCCGGCCCGAGTACACCGCCCGGCTCATGGCGGCGCTGGCCACGGCCGGCATCCCGACGAGCTGGATCTCCACCTCCCAGATGCGGTTGTCCGTGATCGTGCCGCGTGAGCGCACGGTCGACGCCGTCGAGGTCCTGCACCGCGAGTTCCACCTCGACCGGCACGAGCCGCTCGACGTCACGTCCGCGGCCTCCGGCCCTTCCGCCACCGTTTGAGAGAGGCAGGACACAGTGGCAGTACACAACGCTTCGTTCGCTCGAAGCCTCCGCTTGCGACGGCTGTTCCGGCACGGCGACGGGCGCCTGCTCGTCGTTCCGCTGGATCACTCCGTCACCGACGGGCCGCTGCGGCCCGGCGACCTCGACTCCCTGGTCGGCGAGCTGGCCGGCACCGGCGTCGACGCCGTGGTCCTGCACAAGGGCAGTCTCCGCCATGTCGACCCCGACTGGTTCGGCGGCATGTCGCTGATCCTGCACCTCAACGCGAGTACCCGGCTCGCCCCGGACCCGGACGCGAAGTACTTGGTCGCCCATGTCGAGGAGGCGCTGCGGATGGGCGCCGACGCGGTCAGCGTCCACGTCAACCTCGGGTCGCGGCAGGAGGCCCGGCAGGTCGCCGACCTCGCGGCCGTCGCGGAGGAGTGCGACCGCTGGAACGTTCCGCTGCTCGCCATGGTGTACGCCCGCGGACCGCAGATCAGCGACTCACGTGCGCCGGAACTGGTGGCGCACGCCGCGACGCTGGCCGCCGATCTCGGCGCGGACATCGTCAAGACCGACTATGTGGGCACGCCCGAGCAACTGGCCGACGTGGTCCGCGCCTGTCCCATCCCGCTCATCGTGGCTGGCGGCGCCCGCTCGGCCGAGACCGACACCGTCCTGGCCTATGTGTCCGACGCGCTGCGCGGTGGCGCGGTCGGTGTGGCCATGGGGCGCAACGTCTTCCAGGCCGACCGTCCCGGCTGGATGGCGGCCGCCGTCGCGCGGCTGGTGCACGACGCGCCGTATGCCCCGGTCCCGAACGGCGTGAACGACGGCCTCGCCCTCCTGACCTGACCCTCCCGGTCACCCCGAGACCCATCGCCCCTGCTGAGGAGATGCTTGTGAAGCTGTGCTGGCTGGACGTCCGCAACGTCGACGGAGCCAAGGAAGCCATCATCGAGGAAGCCGTTCACCAGCGGGTGGACGCCATCGTCGCGGCCGACCCGGCCGACCTGGAGCCGCTTCCTCCGACGGTGAAGAAGGTGCTGTTCCCCAAGGACCTGCCGCTGCCGGAAAAGCTGGAGTTCGCCGACCTGGTCATCGTCGACCCGGCCCGCCACGGAGAGCCCGCCGAGCTGGCGCTGGAGTACCCCGACGTGGAGTTCGGCCGGTACGTGGAGATCAAGGACGCCGACAGTCTGGAGGACGCCTGCCGGGCGGCGCGCCTGGACAGCTGGAGCCTGCTGTACTTCCGGGACCCCACCAAGATCCCGCTGGAGATCGTGCTGGCCGCCGCGGCCGGCGCGAACGGCAGCGTCATCACCCAGGTCGCCGATGTCGAGGAGGCCGAGATCGTCTTCGGTGTCCTCGAACACGGCTCCGACGGGGTGATGCTCGCCCCCCGCGTCCCGGGCGACGCCACCGAGCTGAAGACCGCCGCGGTCAGCAAGGCCGCGGACCTGCCGCTGGTGGAGTTGGAGATCACCGGCATACGGCGGGTCGGCATGGGCGAGCGCGCCTGCGTCGACACCTGCACCAACTTCGGCCTCGACGAGGGCATTCTCGTCGGCTCGCACTCCACCGGCATGATCCTGTGCTGCAGTGAGACTCACCCGCTGCCGTACATGCCCACCCGGCCGTTCCGGGTCAACGCCGGTGCCCTGCACTCGTACACGCTGTCGGCCAACGGGCGGACCAACTACCTGAGCGAACTCGTCTCCGGCGGTCGCGTCCTCGCCGTCGACTCGAAGGGCAGGTCGCGGGCCGTCACGGTGGGTCGGGTCAAGATCGAGACGCGTCCGCTGCTCGCCGTCGACGCGGTGTCGCCCTCCGGTGTGAAGGTCAACCTCATCGTCCAGGACGACTGGCACGTGCGGGTGCTCGGCCCGGGCGGCACGGTGCTGAACGTCACCGAGCTGACGCCGGGGACGAAGGTGCTCGGCTGCCTGCCGGTCGAGAAGCGGCACGTCGGCTACCCGATCGACGAGTTCTGCATCGAGAAGTGAGTGATGCCGCGATGAGCGCGCAACCCGTGCTGGACTTCCACGTCCGGCTGGCCCCCAGACCGGGGGCCGGCGAGCGGCTCCTGGCGGCGATGGACGACTGCCGGCTGGCCCGAGCGGTGGTCTGTGCGGGCGGCACCATCGACCTCGACCGCCTCTCCCGCCAGCTCGTCGAGGGCGGGCACGTGGAGACCGACGCCGACAACGACGCGGTGCTCGAGGTCTGCGCGGGCAGCGGAGGGCGCCTGGTGCCGTTCTTCTTCGCCAACCCGCACCGCCCACCCGAGGTCTACCGGGTCAGGGCCGCCGAGTTCCGCGGCCTGGAGATCTCGCCCGCAGTGCACGGCGTCGGTCTGACCGACGCCCAGGTGGCCGAACTCGTCGGCGTCGCCGCCGAGTTCGGCCACCCGGTGTACGTGGTGTGTCTGGATCGTCCGGGAGCGGGCGTGACGGACCTCGTCACCCTCGCCCGCCGGTTCCGGCAGGTGAGCTTCGTACTCGGGCACAGCGGCATCGGCAACATCGACTTCTACGCCCTCACCCTGATCCGGGACGAACCCAACATCCTGCTGGAGACCTCCGGCGGCTACACCTGCGTGGCCGAGGTGGCACTGAGCCGCCTCGGCGCGGGGCGGGTCGTGTTCGGCTCCGAGTACCCGCTGCAGCATCCGGCCGTGGAGCTGGCCAAGTTCCAGGCGATGGACCTGCCGCCCGGGCAGTGGCGGCAGATCGCCTGGGACAACGCCCATCGACTGCTAGGAGAGGAAGAGCAGTGAACCAGCCACCTTCGAGTCTGCCTCGACTCGGCCAGTGGAACGGACCGGAGGACCTGCTTTCCCTGCAGGAGAAGCAACTTCAGCAGACCGTCGCCTGGGCGGCCCGCTCACCCTTCTACCGCGAGCGGCTGAACGCGGCGGCCCTGCCCACGACCGCCGCCGACCTCGCCTCCCTGCCGCTGACCACCAAGCAGGACCTGCGGGACAACTACCCGTTCGGAATGCTGGCGGTCCCGAAGGAGCGGCTGGCCACCTATCACGAGTCGAGCGGGACCGCGGGCCGGCCCACCCCCTCGTACTACACGGCGGAGGACTGGGTCGACCTGGCCGAGCGCTTCGCCCGCAAGTGGATCGGTATCTCCGCCGAGGACGTCTTCCTGGTGCGCACCCCGTACGCGCTGCTGCTGACGGGGCATCTCGCGCACACCGCCGGCCGGCTGCGCGGGGCCACCGTCGTGCCCGGCGACAACCGGTCGCTGGCCATGCCGTACGCCCGGGTGGTCCGGGTCATGCACGACCTGGGGGTCACGCTGACCTGGTCGGTGCCGACCGAATGCCTCATCTGGGCCGCCGCGGCGACCGCGGCCGGGCACCGGCCCGCCACGGACTTCCCCGCGCTGCGCGCCCTGTTCGTCGGCGGCGAGCCGCTCACCGCCGCCCGCCGCCGCCGGATCAGCCGGCTGTGGGGCGTGCCGGTGATCGAGGAGTACGGCTCCACGGAGACCGGCAGCCTTGCCGGCGAGTGCCCGCACGGGCGGATGCACCTGTGGGCCGACCGGGCGCTGTTCGAGGTGTACGACCCGCGCACCGGTACCGTCCGCGCGGAGGGCGAGGGCCAGCTCGTGGTCACCCCCCTGTACCGCGAGGCGATGCCCCTGCTGCGCTACAACCTCGAGGACAACGTGTCGGTCTCCTACGACGACTGCGCGTGCGGCTGGAACCTGCCCACGATCCAGGTGCTCGGCAGGGCCTCGTTCGGCCATCGTGTCGGTGCCGCGACCATCACCCAGCACCGGCTGGAGGAACTCGTCTTCTCCCTCCCGGAGGCCTACCAGGTGGTGTTCTGGCGGGCGAGGGCGGAGCCGACCGCGCTGCGTATCGAGATCGAGGTGCCCGAGGAGCACCGGGCGGCCGCCGAGGCGGAACTGGCGGCCTCGGTGCGGGCCGCGTTCGGTGTCGACAGCGAGGTCACCGGACTGGCCGCGGGGACGCTGATACCGCACCACGCGCTGACCGCCATGCCCGACGTGGTCAAGCCGCGCAGCCTCTTCGGGTCCGACGAGGACTGGGGCAAAGCGCTCCTCTACTACTGATGGGGACGACATGTCGCAGATGAGGGTGGTCGTGGCCGGTGCCGGAATCGCCGGCCTCGCCTTCGCCGCCGCCCTGCGCCGCACCGGCATCGACTGCCACGTCTACGAGCAGGCGGGCCGGCTGGCCGAAGTCGGGGCGGGTGTCCAGCTCGCCCCGAACGCCACCCGGTTGCTGCGCCGGCTGGGACTGCGGGACCGGCTGCGCAGTGTGGCGATCACACCGCAGGTGATCGAGATGCGCCGCTGGGACGACGGCACACTGCTGCAGCGCACCGCGCTGGGCGACGCGTGCCACCGCCGCTTCGGGGCGCCCTACTACACCGTGCACCGCGCCGACCTTCACAGCAGCCTGCTCTCGCTCATCCCGCCCGGACAGCTGCACCTCGGTGCCCGCTGCGTGGCCGTCACGCAGGACGCCGGCGAGGCCCGGCTGCACCTGTCCGACGGCACGACGGTCGCGGCGGACCTGGTGGTGGGCGCCGACGGCCTCCACTCGGTCGCCCGGGAGCAGATCGTGGTCGACCGGCCGCGGTACTCCGGGCAGACCATCTACCGGGGTCTGGTGCCCGCCGAACGGGTGCCCCAGCTGCTCTCCGATCACCGGGTGCGGCTGTGGTTCGGACCGGACCAGCACTGTGTGTGCTACCCGGTGTCGTCCGGCCGGCAGGTGAGCTTCGGGGCGACCGTCCCCGCCTCGGGCTGGCGGGAGGAGTCCTGGTCGGCGCGGGGCGACGTGGCCGAACTGGCGGCCGCGTACGCGGGCTGGCACGAGGACGTCACCCGGTTGATCGGGGCGGCGGAGACGGTCGGCCGATGGGCGCTGCACGATCGCGACGCCCTCGACCGGCTCAGCTCGGGGCGGGTGACCGTGATCGGCGACGCCGCGCATCCGATGCTGCCGTTCCAGGCGCAGGGCGCGAACCAGGCGATCGAGGACGCCGTCGTGCTCGCGGCCTGTCTGGCCGACGTGCGCCCGGACCGGATCGACGCGGCCCTGCGCCGCTACGAGCGGGTCCGCCTTCCCCGCACCGCGCGGATCCAGCGCCAGTCCCGCGACAACGCCAAGACCTTCCACCTGGCCGACGGTGACGCGCAGCGCCACCGGGACGGCACCGCGCAGTCCTCCTCGGGTCTGGACCGGCACGAGTGGCTGTTCGCCTACGACGCCGAGCAGGCCCTGACCAGCAGGAGCGCATGATGGAACTGACCGGAATCGAGTCGACGGTCGCACTGGTCACCGGTGCGGCGCAGGGCATCGGCGCGGCCGTGGCGGCCACCCTGGCGGGCGCGGGAGCGCAGGTCGCCGCCGTGGACCGCAACGCCGAGGCGCTCGCCACCGCCGTGTCGAAGCTCCAGGCCGAGGACCGGTCGGCCCGCGGCTACCGCGCCGATGTCTGCGACAGCGAGGCGGTGGACGCGCTCGTACGGCGGGTGGAGGACGAGCTGGGGCCCATCGGCATCCTGGTCAACGCGGCCGGCGTGCTGCGCACCGGCCGGGTGGTCGACCTGTCGGACCGGCAGTGGCGGGAGACCTTCTCGGTCAACGCGGACGGCGTGTTCCACGTCTCCCGCGCGGTGGCCCGGCGGATGACGGGCCGTCGCCGCGGCGCGATCGTGACCGTGGCCTCCAACGCGGCCGGCGTGCCGCGTACGGAGATGGCGGCCTACGCCGCCTCGAAGGCCGCGGCCGCCCAGTTCACCCGGTGTCTCGGACTGGAACTCGCCGAGTACGGCATCCGGTGCAACATCGTCTCGCCCGGTTCGACCGACACCCCGATGCTGCGCGCGATGCTCGGCGACGCCGACGCCCGGCGGGTGATCGAGGGCTCGCCCGCCGCCTACCGGGTCGGCATCCCGTTGCGGAAGCTGGCCCAGCCGCGGGACGTGGCCGAGGCGGTCGCCTATCTCGTGTCCGACCAGGCCGGTCACGTGACCCTGCACGACCTGTACGTGGACGGCGGCGCCGCCCTGCACGTATGACGCCCCCGGACGAAACAGGAGACGAACCATGGCCATGACCCCGATCCAGCCGTACCGCATGCCAGGCGCCGGCGATCTGCCGAGCGCGGCGGTGCCCTGGCGCCCGCATCCGGACCGGTCCGTCGTGCTGGTGCACGACATGCAGCGCTACTTCCTGCGCGCGTTCGCGGCCGGGCAGTCCCCGCTGGCCGAGCTGGTCGCCAACGTGGCGAAACTGCTCGCGGTGGCGCGTACGGCCGGGGTACCGGTGATGTACACGGCCCAGCCGGGCGGCATGCAGCGCCGGGACCGCGGACTGCTGTACGACTTCTGGGGCCCCGGCATGGCAGCCGGGGAGTCCGACCGCGGCATCGTCGACGAGATCGCACCCGAGCCGGGCGACACGGTGCTGACCAAGTGGCGCTACAGCGCGTTCCACCGGAGCGACCTGGAAGACCGGCTGCGGGAGTCGGGACGGGACCAGCTCGTCGTCTGCGGCGTGTACGCGCACATGGGCTGCCTCATCACCGCCTGCGACGCCTTCAGCCGCGACATCCAGCCGTTCCTGGTGGCGGACGCGCTGGCCGACCTGACGCTCGACGACCATCTCATGGCCCTCCGCTACGCCGCGGACCGCTGCGCGGTGCCGCTGACCACGGACGACGTGCTGGCCGAGCTGACGCCGTGACCGGCCGGTCCGGCCACACGCCACGGACGACCCGCCCGCGTTCACCTGATCACACGAGCAGAGTCAAACGAAAGGAACATCCTCCATGTCCGATCGCACCCAGGTCGTCGTCATCGGCGGAACGTCGGGAATAGGGCGGCACTTCGCCCAGACGTGCGCTGACCGGGGCCACGACGTGGTCATCACCGGCCGCACGGAGGAGCGGACGAAGGGGGTGGCCCACGAGATCGGCGGGCGGACCCGTGGGCTCGCGCTGGACCTGGCCGAGCCGGAGCGGGTCGCGGAGGCGCTGGCCGACGTCGAACGTGTCGACTGGCTGGTGATCTCGGCGCTCGACCGGGACTTCAACACGGTGCGCGACTACCGGCCGGCCGCCGCGACACGCCTGCTGACGGTGAAGCTCACCGGCTACACCGCGGTGCTGCACGCGCTCGCCCCGCGGATGTCCGACGACAGCGCGGCCGTTCTGCTCGGCGGTCTGGCCAGCCACCGGCCCTACCCCGGTTCCACCACCGTGACGACCGCCAACGGCGGTATCAGCGCACTGGTCAGGACCCTCGCGGTGGAACTGTCGCCGATCCGGGTCAACGCCCTGCATCCGAGCATCGTCGCCGACACGCCGTTCTGGAGCGACAAGCCCGCCGCCCGGGAGGCCGCCCAGACGCGGGCGCTGACCAGGCGGCCGGTGACGACGGAGGACTGCACCGACGCGATCACGTTCCTGTTGCGGAACCGGTCGATCAACGGTGTCAATCTGAACATCGACGGCGGGGACGTGCTCATCTGACGCTCGTCGTCACCCGCCAGGGCCCCCACCAGCCGCTCGCGCCCTGCCCGTGCTCCCGCTCCGCGCGGGGGTAGCGGGTCAGGTCGCGGGCGGAGAACAGGGCCATGCCCGCGGTGAACCCGGAAACCGGCACCGGGAGCCGCGCCCAGTACAGGAGCCGGCCGTCGACGTACCATTCCGCCCGCCGTGTCTCGGGCCGGTAGGCAAGGGCGTAGCGGTGCTCCTGACCCGGTTCCGTCGGCACGTCCAGGACCACGCGGTGGATGTAGTGGTCGTCGGGCCGGCTCACGCCGGGGAGCACCAGTCGCTCGACGACCGCGTACACCGTGTCGTTGGTCGCCGCAGTGTTCAGCACGACTCCGGTGTCCAGGTCGAACAGGTTCACCGTGCCGAAGGCGTCGAGCAGGTCGTAGGGGGTCTGGCCGTAGGTCCGCACCCCCATGCCGACCTCGAAAGCCACCCGTCCCGTGGCCGGCACGGGAAAGCGCCGCACGGACCGGTACATCTGCTTGGCGTTGTTCTGCCTCGGGTCGAAGTCGTGGAAGCGGGTGAACGGATGGACGGTCAGCTCCAGCCGGCCGTCACCGGTGCGCACGTGTGCGTTGCGATCCCGGTACCGGTGGCGTTCGCCGTCGGCGCCCTCGATCGACATGACGGTCCAGCGGGCGGGGTCGAGTTCGCCGCTCGTGAAGTCGTCGTACGTCCACGTGTCTGTCTTCGGTACTGACGTCATGGGGCCACCTTCCGGGCCGTCGCCTCACCCGGACATCACCCGTTCGCGCTGTTCGGACGAGGCGGCACGCCAACGCGCCACGGCACGACGAGTTCCCGTGAACGGGTCATGTCCCCGCGGGAGCGTCGGCCGAGACTTCGGTACCGACTGCCACATCAAAAGACGTCCTCGCTGCGACGTCCTCAACAGGGAGTGTCATGAGCACGATGGATCCGCCCGTGGACGGTGACCGCTATGTCGCCGTGCACGACAGCACCCAGTTCAAGGAACTGCGGCGCCGCTCGAGCACCTTCAACACCTGGACGAGCGTCATCTTCTTCGGGTGGTGGTTCCTCGGCAGCGCGCTCGCCACCTTCGTCCCGGACTTCTTCCGGCAGGGGGTCAGCGGCCCCGTGAACGTGGGTGTGCTGTTCCTGGTCCTGTCGATGGTGCTCGTGGTGACGACCTCGGGGGTGTACCTGCGCCACGCCAGGACCCGGCTGGACCCCCTCAGTGAACGCATCCGGGCGGACCTGGAAGGAGACCCCCGATGAACATTGCTTTCGCCGACCCCCGATCCTCGACGAGCATGATCCTCGCCGACCCGCCGCCCCCGGTCGACAACACCTGGGCGGCGCCCGTGATCGCCATCCCCGTCACCATCGCCGTCACCGTGCTGCTGTACTTCCTCGTGAAGGCGGCCCGCGGCGGCATACGCGACCAGGACGACTTCCTGCTCGCGGGCCGCAGGGTCGGCCCCGTGCGCAACGCGCTCGCCCTGTCCTCGGCGCCCCTGATGTACTCGACGCTGTTCATCATCACCGGGCACATTGCACTGAGCGGGTACGACGCCGCCCTCCTCGTGACGGCGTTCACGATCTCCATGATGCTCGGGCTGCTGGTCTTCGCCTCCCACCTGCGCAACCTCGGCGTCGCCACGCTGGGCGACCTCTTCGCCCTGCGCCTGCGCGAACGCGAGGCACGGCTCGCGGCGGCGGTCGTCACCATGCTGATCTACGCCATGTTCACGATCATCCAGATGGCCGCGATCGCCTTCATTTTCAACCGCTGGTTCGGCCTCGACTCCCTCGCTGGGCTGGCCCTGGTGGTCGCCGTCGTCGGCCTGGTCACCGTGCTGTTCGTGTACATCGGCGGGATGCCGGGCGTCACCCGGATCCTGGTGGCCAAGGTCGTGCTGGTGCTCGGCGTCGTGGCCGTGCTGACCGCTCTGGTCCTGGCCGAGTTCAACCTGAACGTCATCAGCCTGCTCGAGAAGGCGGAGGCCAACGCGGCCCCGGCACCGGGCGGTTACGACCTGCTGGGCCCCGGCCGCCTCTTCGGTGAAGGCGCCGGACGGTGGGTGCACCTGTCGAAGCTCTTCTGCATCGCCGTCGGGGTCGCCGCGATGCCGTTCCTGTTCATGCGCAGCTTCACCGCGACCAGCGGACGGGACGCGCGACGGTCCGCCGGCTGGGCCTCGATGATCATCGTCGGTGTGTACGCGTGCATGATCGTCGTCGGCTTCGGCGCCGTCGCGGTCCTCGGCGCGGACAACATCGGCGTGATCAAGGCCCACCGGGACATCAGCCTGCCCAAGCTCGTGGACGAACTCGGCGGGCCGGTGCTGGTCGGCGTGCTCGGGGCGGTCGCCGTGCTCACCATCGCCTCGGTCTTCGCCGCACTGCTGATCAACGCGGTCACCTGTGTCACCAAGGACCTCAACGTGGTGCGGGGCCGGCAGGTGGCCCCGGCCGACGAACTGAAGGACGTACGGCGCAACGTGGCGGTGATCGGCGTCGCCTCCGTCGTGGCGGCCGTCGCCATGCTTCCGGTGCGGACGCACATCTTCATCCCGACGTCGATCGACGTGGCCGGCGCCGCCATCCTGCCGGCGGTCGTCTACGCGCTGTTCTGGCGGCGCTTCAACACCGCCGGACTGAAGTGGACCGTATACGGCGGGATCGCCCTGACCCTGCTCATGGTCGTGTTCTCCAACGGAGTGTCGGGTCCGGACGACGCCATCTTCGCCGGTTCCGACTTCAAGTTCATCGACATCGAACCCGGTCTGATCTCGGTGCCGGCCGGCTTCCTGCTCGGCTGGATCGGCACCCTCACCAGCCGCGAGCGCAATGACGCCGCCTTCGCCGAGATGCAGGTCCGCGCTCTGACGGGAGGCGTCGTCCCCGCTCGGCGGGAGCGGCCGGAAGAGCCGGCCGGCCGTAAGAGCCCGGCGCCCAGTAAGGCGCTCTGAGACGTCGTGAACGGTGTGGGGCGGACGACCCGCCCCACACCCCTGCGAAGGGGCAATCGTGGATCCGGTACCGGTTCTGGTCGTGGGCGCCGGCCCAGTCGGCATGGTCGTCGCTCTGGAGCTCGCCCGCCAAGGCGTCTCCTGCGTTCTCGTCGACCGCGAATTCGAGACATCCGTTCATCCCAAGCTCGACTACGTCAACCCGCGCAGCATGGAGTTCTTCCGGCGCCTGGGCATCACCGACGACATCCGCGCAGCCGGGGTCGCGCCCGAGCACCGGGCCGACGTGATCTGGTCCACCGGCCTCGCCGGCGAGCCGATCACCTCATGGGAACTCCCCTCGGTGGCCGAGGAGCGGCAGCGCATCGCCGAACTCAACGACGGCACCCAGCCCACCGAACCCGGCCAGCGCATCTCCCAGATCGACCTGGAGCCGGTCCTGCGGGCCCACTGCCGGCGCAATCCGCTCATCGAGCTGCGCCGCGGGCTGCGCTTCGACTTCCTCACCCAGGACGACGAGGGGGTCACCAGCCACTTCGTCGACGTGCTGACCGACGACGAGGTCCGGCTGCGCTCCCGGTACGTGATCGGGTGCGACGGCGCGTCGAGCCAAGTCCGCGCGGCGCTGGGCATCGGCGAGGAGAGCTTCGACGTCCCCGGGCTCCCGGGCGCCTTCATGGTGCACTTCAAGAGCCGCGACCTGGACACCCTGCACCGGCACGGCCGGTTCTGGCACTACTTCGCCTTCCGGTACGTCATCATCGCCCAGGACGAGGTCGACACCTGGACCGCGCACGTCAACGGCCTGCACCCGAACGAGTTCGACACGCCGCCGACCGATCCGGCCGCCTTCCTGCGCGACACGACGCAGACCGATCTGAAGATCGACAAGGTGCTGCTGACCTCGCGCTGGCGCCCCGGCTTCCTGATCGCCGACCGTTACCGCGACGGCCGGGTCCTCCTCGCCGGCGACTCCGCGCACCGCATGTTCCCGACCGGCGCCTATGGCATGAACACCGGCATCGGAGACGCGGCCGACGCGGCCTGGAAGATCGCCGCCCTCGTCAAGGGCTTCGGCGGCCCCGCGCTGCTCGACAGCTACGAGGCCGAACGCCGCCCGGTGGGGCTGCGCGCCATGCACACCTCCCACCGGCACCTCGGCGTGCACCTCAAGGCCGGGGAACTGCTGCGCGGCGGCGCCTCGCCGCAGGCCGTCGCCGCCTATCTGCAGGACGAGCGGGGCGAGAACGAGTACCGGGGGATCGAGCTGGGCTACCGCTACCACGACTCACCCGTCGTCTGTTCCGACGACGAGCCCGAACCCCCGTACACACCCCGCGCGTACACACCGACGACCTGGCTCGGCGGCCGCCCGCCGAGCCTTCTCCTCAAGGACGGAAGACCGATCTACGACCTCTTCGCCCCGTCCTTCACCCTCGTGGACTTCGCCGGTGACGGCCGGGGCGAGGCGCTGCTCGAAGCAGCGGCCACCCAGGGACTGCCGGTCGGCCACACCGTGGTGACCGACGCCCTGGCCCGGCGGGCCTGGGAACGCGACCTCGTGCTGCTCAGGCCCGACCAGCACGTGGCCTGGCGCGGCAACGACGCCCCCTCGGACCCGGCCGCCGTGATCCGGCGGGTACGCGGCGCGGTCTGAGACATCCGGTGAGGTGACACCGGACCGACGGCCGGACCGCGCCCGGCGCCGTACCGGAAATCCGGTACCGGGCGGGCCCGGAGCAGCGCGAAGACGTGATGTGCGCGCCTGGCCCGGCAGGTCACGCTAAGCGCATACGTCTCGATCGGATGGGAGGCTCCGGCGCGGTCGGGCCCGGCCGGGCACCTGGCACCCGCTCATCCGGCGACCGGCCGGCGGTCGTTCCGCGGTCCCCGGGGGCACGCCTCGCTGATCTCTCGACGGGAGCACTCATGACGCAATCCAGCTCTATGGCGGACATCGCCCGACCCGGACCGTGGGAGGAGATGCCGGCGGCCCAGCAACCGGACTGGCGCGACCACGCCGCCCACCCCGAGGCCTGCGCGCGGCTGGAGTCGGCTCCGCCCCTGGTGACGGTCGGCGAGATCCGGCACCTGCGGCAGACCCTGTCGCGGCTGACGATGACCGAAGCGCTCCTGCTCCAGCTGGGCGACTGCGCGGAGAGCTTCTACGAATGCACGCCCCGACATGTGGAGCAGAAGCTGCGGGTCGTCGACCGGCTTGCGGACCGCTTCGGCGAACTCACCGGCAGCAGTGTCGTCCGGGTGGGCCGCATGGGCGGGCAGTTCGCCAAACCGAGGTCGCAGGCGACCGAGTCGCACGGTGCGGTGAGCATGGCCTCCTTCCGAGGGCACATGATCAACTCGGAGATCTCCGCACCGCTGACCCGGCAGCCCGATCCGCGCCGCATGGTGTGGGCCTATGAGGCCAGTGCCGAGGTGCAGCGGACGATGCGGACGTACCGCCGGGACAACGGCCGCATACCGACCGGGGAGGGGCCCTGGTCCAGCCATGAGGCCCTGGTCATCGACTACGAGTCCCGGCTGGTCCGCCGCGACCCGGAGACGGACGGGCTGTATCTGTCCTCCGCCCACCTGCCCTGGGTGGGGGAGCGGACCCGTCAACCCGGTGACGCGCACGTCTCGTTGCTCTCCTCCGTGGTCAATCCGGTGGGCTGCAAGATCGGGCCGGCCGCGGACCCGGACGACGTACTGCGGGTGTGCGAGGTGCTCGATCCGCGTCGTGAGCCCGGCCGCCTGGTTCTCATCCCGCGGATGGGCCGGGACGGGATCCGGGAGGCCCTGCCGCCGATCGTCCGCCGGGTGGCGAACGCGGGACACCCGGTGATCTGGCTGTGCGACCCGATGCACGGCAACACGGTGAAATCCCGCTCCGGCCTGAAAACACGTCACCTCACCGATGTCATCACCGAGGCGGTGCGATTCCGGGACATTCTCCAGAATCACCGCCAGCACGCCGCCGGACTCCACATAGAGGTCGCGGCGGAGGGCGTGACGGAATGCATCGGCGGCTCGGTGGAGAACGAGGGCCAAATTTCCCGCCATTACACCTCGCTGTGCGATCCGCGACTCAATGCCGACCAGGCCGTGGAACTCATCGAGGCCTGGGCGAAAGGCACGGTCCCGGTCGGCGGGCAACACCCCTGAGGATCCC
Organism: Streptomyces sp. TE5632; assembly: GCF_054061295.1. Taxonomy (NCBI): domain Bacteria; kingdom Bacillati; phylum Actinomycetota; class Actinomycetes; order Kitasatosporales; family Streptomycetaceae; genus Streptomyces; species Streptomyces sp. TE5632. The sequence goes on from NZ_JBSSEA010000003.1 coordinate 4,750,133, forward strand.
GCATCGGTAGTCTCCACTACTCGATCGAGCAGTGGACGTGCCGAAGTGGGGTCGGATAGCGTTCCAGTTAAATCTCGGGCAATTCACAGAGCAGCACGACTCTGGCCTGATTCCTCCCGCTGGCGATCTTTTCACGATACGAAGTCCGATCGAAAGGAGAATTTCCGGTGACGAAATTGAGGCGGCCGCGGAGCCGACGCCTGGGATACATGGTGACCATCGCCACCGCGGCGGCCTTGGTGGGTTCGCTGACCGGTGCCGCGCCGGCGGCCCCGCGACAGGCGGCACCCGGTGTCGACCTCGATCACGGGAACGCCCTGGTCCAGGTGGTCTACCCAAAGTTCCAGCGCGTGTCGCGCGACGAGAGCTCCGGCCGTTCCGTGTCACTGACCGTCGACCACGCCATCCTCATCGAGATGCCGTGGTTCGACGCCATCGCGCCGTACCATCCGACCGCGAAGGGCATCTTCTCGGACCTCGGCCGCCGTCCGAAGGAAGAGCACACGACGCGCAACAGGAACATAGCCGTGATCTACGCGGCGTACACGTCGCTCAACACGGTCCTCCCGCAGTACAAGACCCGCTGGATCGAGATGATGGAGTCGGCGGGCCTTGATCCCCACAACACCGCGGAAGACCCCACGACGCCGAGCGGCATTGGCGTTCTGGCCGCCAAGAACGCCATGAAGGCACGTCTGGACGACGGTTCCAACCGGTACGGTGACGAAGGCGGCCGTCAGTACAACCGGAAGCCGTACAGCGACTACACCGGGTACCGGCCGGCCAACACCGCGGAGCAGCTGCGCAATCCGTCCCGCTGGCAGCCGAACGTGACCTCGACGAACGGTGTCCACAAGGTCCAGCAGTTCGCGACGCCCTATTACGGCAGGGTCAAGCCGTTCACGTTCGACGACCCGAGCCGGTTCAAGGTCGCTCCGCCGGCCGCCAGCAACCACCACAACCGCAAGTCCTACAAGCGCCAGGCCGACGAGGTGCTGAAGGCGTCGGCGGGCCTGGACGACCGGAAGAAGATGACCGCCGAACTCTTCAACGACAAGGTGGTGACCTTCGGGACCGTCGCCGGAACTCCGGTGGTCACGCACGGCAATTACGACATCGAGAAGATGGTGCACTACATCACCTCCTCCGATGTGGCCTTCATCGATTCCACCATCGCCACCTGGCACTTCAAGCGCGCATTCGACTCCGTACGGCCGTTCAGCGCCGTCCGGCATGTGTACGGCGACAAGGAGATCACCAGCTGGGGCGGACCCGGCACGGGCACGGTCGACGACATCACCGGAAACGAGTGGCAGGGCTACCTGAGCGGGCGTTCCGCCGACTCCCCCGAGTACCCGTCGGTCAGCTCCGCCCTCTGCCTCGCCTTCACCCAGCAGGTGCGGCGCTTCACGGGCACCGACAAGGCCAACATCAACCACCCGGTCGCGAAGGGCGCCTCGCTCATCGAGCCGGACGTCACCCCGGCCAACGACATGACGCTGCACTGGGACAACTGGACGGACTTCGCCCGGGACTGCGGCCAGAGCAGGATCTGGGGCGGTGAGAACTTCCCCGCCGCGGTCGACGCCGCGAAGCAGTACGCACCGAAGATCGGCGACATGAGCTACGAGTACGTTCAGCGCAAGGTGAACGGCGGCTGATCCGCCCGCGCACCGAACCAGACTGCCGCCGGCGTCCCCAGGACGCCGGCGGCAGTCTGCTGCCGGCCAGCACCTTCGGACAACCACTCGCCGGACGCCCTGTCGGCGGGTTCGAGGGTAGAGGAGTCGAGGCCGGTCGGGTTAAGGTCACGGCTGCGACTCGAACGCATGGCGGGGGATTCGATCTCAATGAACTGTCACGCACTTCCAGTAAGTTCGCGCTTACCTGTTTCGGTGGCACCCGGCATCGGTCCCGGAGGTGCGGGCCCGGGTTCCGCTCGCGGCGCGCGAGGGACTCGCCGGCGCCCGGCCCCCACCGTCGGGCGTGGTGCGCGAGCCGGGTCCCGGGGCATCCCCCTGACACGGTCTCGGTCGACCGGCGGCCTCCGCTTCGGCCCGTGGACGCCCGTCCACGGCGAGTGACCGGAACCTGCCCGTCGGTCACCGGCCGGGCCCCTGCGGCCCCGGCGGCCGTGACCGCGGAGGTCGATGGTCGGGACGTCCACGCGTCCCTGTCCGGACACCGGCCTGCACACCTGACCGGCCGGACCAGCTCTCGCACTCAGGCATTCCTTAGGGGGGACACTCCGATGACAGTCGTCTTTCCGTTTCGTGCGGCGGCGAAGACGTATTCCGTGCTCGTGTCCGATCCCGACGTGTCCGTCCGAGCGGACCTGTCGGCGGTGATCGGAGCCGCTCCCGGACTGGACGTGGTGGGTGAGGCGGCCGACGCGGAGGAGACGCTGACGCGGGCCGCGCGGACCCGCCCGGACCTGGTGCTGCTGGGCGCCGGGGCGGCCGGCCCGAACCTGGTCACCGTGACCAGGCGCCTGCTCGCCGCCGCCGGCCCGCCCAAGGTGATCATCCTGGCCGTACCCGGACATCAGGAGCACTGTCGCGAGGCGCTCCGGGCCGGGGCCTCCGGGCTGCTCCTGCGGGGCGCGCCGGCCAAGGATCTGCTGTGTGCCATCTCTGCGGTCGTTGCGGGATACGTGCTCATGGCCCCGGCCTTCGCCGCCCAGGCGACGGGGAGGGGCGCCCGCAGCGACGCACCGTCGGCCTTGCCCGCGGGCCCGGTGACGGTGTGGTCGCGGCCCGGGCGGGAGTCGGCGCGCAGGGTGGTCACGGCGGACGACCGGCTGCTCGCGCGGGACGTGCACGACGTGCTCGGCCGCACCCTCGCCGCGATCAACCGCAAGGGCGAGCTGGTCGCCCGGCTGCTCGCCACCCAGCCGGACCGGGCGCGGACCGAGCTGGAGACCGTACTGGTGCTCGCCCGTCGGTCCATGACCGAGGTCCGTGCCCTGGTCGGCGGCTATCGCCTCGGTGATCTGGCCACCGAGATCGAGGGGGTGCGCTCCGACCTGGAGGCCCTGGGCACGCGGGTGGAGGTCACCCGTACCCAGGCCGCACTGCCCCGGCTGATCCAGGAGGCGTTCGGCTGGGTGGTGCGGGAGGCGGCCGCGAATGTCATCCGGCACAGCGAAGCCGCGCACTGCTCGATCGAGGTCTGGATCAGCGACCGGACGGCACGTCTGCGGATCTCCAACGACGGCGCCCGGCAGCGGGTCTCGGCCTCCGGAAGCGGGCTCTTCGGTCTGATGACGCGGCTGCGGGCCGTGGGCGGCACGCTCACTCACGGCCCGGGACCCCAGTCCAGCTATCGCGTCGAAGTGACCGCGCCCATGAGTCGGAGCGACTGCTGGAGGGAAGATGGCGATCAAGCTGGTCCTGGCTGAGGACGAAGCCCTCACCAGGGAAGCCCTCACTGAACTTTTCCAACTGTCCGGCGGCATCGAGGTGGTCGCCCACACCGGGCGGGGCGACAGGGTGATCGGGCTGCTGGAGGAGTACGGCGCGGAACTCGCCGTACTTGATGTGTACATGCCTGGCATGAGCGGAATCGAGGTTGCCGAGCAATTGCACCGGGAGCGGCCCGGATTTCCCCTCGTGATCCTCACCTGCGAAGTCCGGCCCGGGCATCTGCAGCGGGCGCTGAAGGCCGGAGTGCGCGGCATCCTCACGAAGGAGACCTCGATTCGTGAGTTGAGCCGGGTGATCCGTGAAGTGCACGCGGGCGGACGCCATTTACCGCCCGAATTCATCGCCGAAATGCTGGCCGTGGGGGAAAGTCCGCTCACGGCCCGCGAAGCGGAGATCCTGAAGGCGGCCGAGGACGGCCGCCCGCTCAGCGTCATCGCGTCCCAGTTGCATCTGAGCCCGGGCACGGTCCGCAACCACATTCACTCCGCCATCCGCAAACTGAAGGCGAGGAACAGGGCGGGGGCCGTGCGGGCCGCGTCGAGGGTCGGCTGGATCTGAGCGCCCGGCCACGGCGTCATCGCCGTGGCCGGCCGGGCCGCGACCGGGTCGGTCCGGCGGCTCAGCCGACGGTGGCGGGACGGATCAGTGTGCCGACACGGTCCCGTCGCCCCCAGGCGACCAGGACGCTGAGCAGGAGAAGGATCACCGCCAGCAGCGAGAAGGCGTCGATGACGAGGTTGGTGATCACCGCCCCGGTCATCAAACCGGCCAGCCCCAGCGCGGCAAGTCCGACCAGACGTGGCACGAGCAGTCCGATCGCGCCGATGACTTCGACGACTCCGACGAAGTACCTGAGCCACTGACCGGCTCCGATGTCGTCGAAGGCTTTCACCATCTCCTCGGCCCCGGCGAGCTTCGCGGAGCCGGCGGCCAGGAATACGAGCACCAGAACCGCTTGACACGCCCATATGGTGATGTCCACGGCACGGCCCGCTCTGTAACCCGGTGAAGTTTCCCGCTCGCTCATCGAAGTCCCCAAGTTCTCTTGGCAATTGGGTTGGCCGGGCAACTGGCTGCCTGGACGATAGCCCGTAATGATTAAGCGGGTCAATAATCAAGCTTTGAACGTATCCGGAATCGCCGCCTCGAATAACCCGAGTCGTCCGCGAGAGGCGCGGACGGCGCCGGAGCGGGAACACCGAACAGCGGGTGAGGGTCGCGCGAGATTGCTGCGGACGCGGTAGTGGACTGCTGTGACGGCAGACTCCGCCCCGGACCGATACCGCTGCGACGGTAGGCGAAACGGCTACTGCGGCATGACGACCTGAGACGAGCCGGTACCTACGCTGAAACCCGTCCCCCCGTCAGGAAAACCGAAGGGAACCTCCATGTCCGTCCGTCGTTTGCTCACCGCTGCCGCTGCCGCTGCCGCAGCCGCCGTGACCACGGGATTCCTGCTTGCCGCGCCGGCGGCCGCCAACGTCATGGTCGCCGCCGACGGCGACGACGGTGGCTCCGGGCGAGGTCCGTCCCTCGCGGCCCTGGTCGTGGCGGTGATCGGCGTGGTGCTCGGGGTACGGGCCCTGCGTGCCGCCGGCCGTGGCGCCGACAACGCGCGGGGCGGCGCCATCGCCGCAGTGGCGGGGGGGCTGGTCGGTGTGATCATCGCCGGCATCGCCCTGGCCGCCGCGGACGGCGGTGTGGGTACCGGCTCCGGCCGAGGCGGCGCCGTCGTCGCCCTCGTGGTGGGGCTGGTCGGTGTGGTCCTCGGCGCGCTGGCGCTGTCCCGCTCCCGGCGAGCCGTCGTCTGAACCGGCCCGTCGCCGCTCTCCTGGCCGACCGGAAACCGCCGACACCGGCGGCCTGGTCGGCCTGCGGCCGTTTGTGCGGGACCACGCGCCGCCCGCCCAGGGCGCCGGAATCCCGCAGCGCCGGTGAGGGCCATCTCCGCTCTTCACCGCGTACGTCGAGGCGCCGACGCCCAGCAGTCCACAACGAGCGAGGTCGGGCGGAGGGCGTGGAGGTGTGCCATGACGGGTACGGCGTTGTCGAAGGCTGAGTGGACGTCGGTGGTCGCTACGATCTGGCGCAGTCTGCGGCCGCCCGTCACGGGGGCACCTCGCAGATGTCGGCGCCCGGCGTCCTGAGCTTGCCGGCCAGGTCTGCGTGGCCGCGGCGGAGTTGGTCGATGCCGCCGAGTGTGGTGATCCCGCGGGCCCTGAGGACGGCGTGATCGCCCGGCTGGAGGAGAGCGCTCCGGACGGAGCCCGCGCGTGGGAGTCCTCGCGAGAGCACGGCTACCACGCCCTGCGTCACTTCTGCGCTTCCGAGCAGTTGGAGGCCGGTGAGTCGGTGGTGTCCCTGGCGCGGTGGCTCGGCCACTCGGATCCCGGGTTCACGCTCCGGAAGTACGCCCACTTCCTGCCCCGCGCGGGCGCACGTGGCAGCGCCGCCGTAGACGCCGTTTTCGGGTAGCTCCCGAGCGATTGGGAACAGCCCGGCCCCGGCCCAAAGTCCCAGAGAAGTCCCAGAGGCGCCGCCGCACCCCTTCCAGACCCGCATTCGTGCAGGTCACATAGGGTGCGGCGGCATCCGTTGCTCAGATGTCCCGGAAGAGACCGGCCAGGGCTCTGACCTGCAGCGATGAACAGTCATGCATCGCTGACCTGTACGAATGCTCTTCTTGCTCTTTCATACTGACGCCCGTTGATGCGGTTGGAAGTCCCAGAAAAGTCCCAGAGCAGAGGCCCCTGCCTCGGTGGTCCGGGGAATGGCGCTCGGCCCGTGCCTGCGACCGTGGCCTGCTGACGGTCAGCAAGAGTGGTGGACCAGTGTGAAGGTGCTGAGGGAGCCTGACAGCGCTCAGTTCGGCTACGAGGTCTTCACCGAGCCGTCGGGCTGGATGTGCAAGGTTGGCGAGCGCGATGCCCCGGAGAAGGAGCCTTCGCTCGGAGCCACTTCGACCTGAGCCTGCACCGCAGCGTGGACGCGGGGTACAGAGCACCCCTTGGTGGTCAGCCACATGGTCTTCCCGGCTTCCACCGTCGCGGTGACGTAGCTGTCCACGGCTCCGCACGGCGCGAATTGCTGGGTGCGCACGTATCCGAGACGTAGCCGCAGTACCTGGTGTCCGCCGGCATTGCTTGCCATGACACCGAACTGGACCGAGTCCTCGGTGACGCGTGCGCAGGGCGTCCACACCACGGACCCCACGGCCTGCGGGCGGGTGGCGCAGTGGGTGTCGGGGTCGGTCGGCAGGGGGACCGAACCGGTGACCGCCCCCGGCCTGCCGCTCACGGGCGTCTCCACGATTGGCCGTTCGGCGACGTCGGAGGGACGATCACGGTCGTCGCCGAACCAGCCCGCTGCCCATGTCCCCACCAAGCCGGAGACGATGGCGGGGACCAGCAGGGCCATCGCTTTGTGCCACCACGACGACCCTGGCGGTGCAGGCGGCTGGGGAGGTGGTGGGGTCATGAAGCGCCCGTTCTCGATCGGTCCAATAGGTGTGTGCCCGGGTCCCTGCGGCCCGGGGTGCTGTCAGGGTGACGACCTCCGCGTCAGCCAGCTGCCCAGAACGGCCACGAGGACCATGCCGGTCAGCACGCTCTCTGCGGTGTGGCCGAGGGACCTGCCCACCAGCCAGCCCGCAGCCGCCCCGGCCACCGCGAGGGACCCGATCTCCAGGACGCCACCGATTCGTCCGCCGGTCCCGCCCCGCCAGCGGCGCACGACCAGCAGCGGAAGGACGAGCCCCGACGAGCCGAGCAGGGCGATCAGGGGAGCGTGGAGACGGACTGGCACGGGGACCTTGTACGCCAGGGCCTGGATGGCGGTCAGCGCGAGCAGAACGGAACCGATGACCGTGGCTTGGACGAGAGACAGGTACTGCTGGTGACTCTGCAGTCGCTGCGCGGCGGACTCCGTGGCGACCCGAGCAGCCTCGGCCACCTGCTCCCGGGCGATGTCCATGTACGTCACGTCGTCATCGAGCACCGCAGCCAGTTGCACGCGCAGTTCCTCGTCGTTGTCGAGGACTCTCGGCTGACCGTCCGCGTTCGCCCCCAGCACGCGCAGGCCGGCTGAGGCGACATCCAAGGATCGTGTCATGTAGCGCAGGCCATGGTTGGACGCGCTCGCCAGCCGTTCCTCGGTAAGAGCTTGCTGGGCCTGCTCTGCGATGCGCTCCCAACGCGCGAGGGTCCCTCGGCCGATGGCGGGCTGTGCCGCCGAAGTCGCCGTCAGCTCATGCCACTGCCGGGTCAGTTCCTCGCCGACCCGCTTCATCCGATCAAGACGTTCATTCAAGGTGGCGTCGCTGTCGAGGCGTAGCCGATAGTTCTCGCGCATGAGGGCGGCGCCGATGAGATACCGCGTCAGCGGTACGAGACCATGCTCGGAATACCAGCTCCAGTCGTCCAGCAGACCTTCCTGCTGGTCGGTCGCCACAGTGGTGACGAGGAGATCGCGGTGGCCGGAAAGCATCTCCCTCGATCGGGTGATCTCCCACAGAGTCAGACCGGTGTCCGTCTCCACCGGGCGCGAGAGCCGGGACTGCGGCGCCAGTTCCCGGCACAGCCCTTCCCCCACGAGCGTCGGGTCCGGGCACGACGTGCCGTCGGGAACGCTGAGTGACCGGTGAACGCGGACCGATCCGATGAGTGACGTGTCGGTGTTGGCGTCGCCCCTCGCTGCCGCTGCTCGGGCACGGGTCTCTTCCCAGGAGCGCTCGAGCGCACGCAGCACCTGTGCGCTCTCCTCGGCGGTGCGGCCAGGCCCCTCGTCCGCTGCCAGCATGACGGTGAGGCCGACCACGTCGTGCAACCGGTAGAGCATCGCCTGTCTCGTCCCGGTGGCGTCGGACCTTTGCCGCAGGGAGTGGAATCCGGCCCCACCCTTCAAGCCGACGGGAAGGGACAGCTCACCGCCGGGCTGGAGGGCCGTCTCCATGCCGGCCCGCGCACACGTCTCCCAGAGGAGACCCAGCAGGCGTCCTCCCGAGCTACCGAACCGCTGGGACGCGAAGAAGTAGTGCAGCTGCAGTGCCTCGCGCGCAAGGCGCGGTTCACCGCTCATCCTGGTCCTCGGTGCGCTCCCGCTCGTGCTCGTCCCCACCCAGCCGGTCCTGGATCAGCGCCTTCCGCTCGAGGACTCGCTCCGAGGGCCCTTCGCCCGTCAACTTCCTGGGTGCACGCATCACCGTCACGGTGTCCTCGAGACGGAAAAGTGCTCGGCGGAACCCGTCGTGGTCGCCCCGGTCCAAAGCGTCGGACATAGTGACCAGGAAGCCCTCTACTTGCTTCCAGCCCTCCGGAGTGAGCCGACTGTGGACCGCGGCTTCAAGGATCTCCTCGGCCAACTGACGAAGGCCGCTCAACTCGGCTCGCACACCGCCCCCTTGCTACTCTCCGACCGTTGTGCCCAGGTTAAGGGATCGGACGAGATGGCTATGGGGGGCGGATGAGCCGCGCGAACGGTCTGAACGGTTTCGGACGTTTCCTGGGACGGCTGCTGTTCGTCAAGGATGCACATCTCGTCGCCGCCGACATGGGCCGGTACGCCGTCCAGGACCTTCAGCGCTGGTACGACGATCCGAGCGACGTGCAGGCCCTCCAGAGCGCCATCTCCTTCTATCGAACCGCTCTGAAGAACACCACGCCGGACCACCCGCAACGAGCCGCCTTGGAAGAGCAACTGGGTGCCTGCCAGGGCTTCTACTGGATCGCGACAGGCGTCCCGGACGCCCTGCACCAGTCGATCGACCTCATGGTGGCGTCCGCCGGCCGCACGCCGACGGGCGACGCCGAGAACTGGATCGGCCGCCGCTGGATGCTGATGCTCTTGCACGTCCTGCGCTTCGGCATGACAAGGGACCCGTCCGACGCCCGACTCGCCGAAGACTGCCACCGGTCGCTGGCACCGATGCTCGACGCGTCGCACGGGCAGCCGTGGGCGCCTGACCAACGTGCGGTGGTGTGCCTCACCGCAGCTCAGCTCGCCGCGCTACGAGGGGACGATACGGCCGGCGCCTCCTGGCTGGGACAGGCCCGGCAGACCTTAGGCGGCTCTCTGGTCCCGACCCTGGGCCCGGGGGTCGAGACCTGGTCCCTCCTGCTCCGGCGACGCATCCGCTTCCTGCTGGAACGCTACGAGAGCACTCATGACCACCAGCTCTGCCAGGAGGCGGTCGCCCTGTGCTCCTGCGGCATCGGCGCGTTCGGTGAACGGCTGGGCGATCCAGCGCTGTTCGAGCTGCGCGGCCGTCTTCTCTTCACCCGCTACCGGCTCCTGGGACAGCGGCAGGACGCCCAGGGCGCCCGCCTCGACTGCGAGGCCGCCCTGCGCCTCGCCGACCCCGCCACGGCACAATGGCGCGCCGACGTGCAGTGGCGACTGGCCATGCTGCTCCTGCTGACCTCCCAGCACGAGCAACTCGCGCCTGCGGACATCGCCCTGACCCACCGCCTCGCCATCGAATCCCTGGCAGCGGTCACGCCCGGTTCGGCGGATCACGCGGCGCACATGCGTCTGCTGGCCGATGTCCGCTACCAGTTCCCGTCCGAGGCCGGCATCGCCTACATGCGGGAGACGGCGGTGCTGTACGAGCGGGCTCTCACCGAGCTGAGCGGCACTGATCACGCCTGGCTCATCCACAACCGGCTCGCCCTGCTCAACGGAGACTTCTACCGGGCCACCGGAGACCCGGAGCAGCTGTCGACCGGAATCAGCCACGCGGAACAGGCCCTACGCCTCTGCCCACCACGCGAAGCACCGCAACAGCTCCCGGTCGCGCACACCGTGCTTGGCGACCTGCTGCGCCTGCGGTACGAACGCTCCGGCGACCGGCGCGACCACGAGCGGGCACGGGAGCACACGGGCCAGGGCATCGCCCTCGCGCGGTTCCCGGGAACCGCGCCCCAGTGGGCACAACGCCTCTCCAACCATGCGCTGGTTCTCGCCCTCCCGGGCCGCCCCGAGGACTACCGCGCCGCGGAGCGGCTGCTGCGCGACGCCCTCGACAGCGAGAACCTCCTTCCGCAGGACAAGCCCGTCCTGCACCACAACCTCGGGACGATCCTGCGGCAGGCCGGTGAGGTCACGCATGACCGGGAGCAGCTCCGGCACGGCGTCGGGCACCTGAGAGTGACGGTGGCCGCCAGCACGGCGAACGAAGCCCTCGGCAGACTCGCCCGCCACAACTTGGCTGCGACGCTGCACTCCTGGTGGCTGATCGACGAGGATCCCGCTCTGCTCGACGAAGCACTGGAAGTGGTCGAGGCCGCACTTGACGAGGCTCCCACCGAAGCACCGGACCACCCCCTGCTGCTGTGCGATCTGGGCGGCTGCCTGGTGAGCCGCGGTGTCCACCACGCCGAGCGGAACGACGTGGAGCGCGGCCGCCGCGATGTGGAGCGTGCGGTGGAGGTGTTGCGGCAAGCCCTGCGTGCGCTGCCGCCCGGGTACACCACCCGTCCGGCCGTCGAGAACCAGTACGGTGAAGCCCTGAAGGCTCTCGGGCAGGTCACCGGTGATCGGCGGGGCTGGGAGGAGGCGCTGGCCGTCCACCGTCAGACCGTGAATTCGCTTGATGCGGACGATCCGTCCTGGGCGCTGTCCGCGCTGCTCCTCGCCACCACGCTCGTCAGCGTCGAGGCACCGTCGGCCGAGGAGGTGACAGAGGCCGCGGGTCTGTGCCTGCGGGCCGCCCGGCAGCCGTCGGCGACTGCGACGACCCGATGGAACGCGGCTGTCAAGGGCGCCGAACTCCTGGCGGGGCGGGGCGACTGGACGGGGGCCCTCGACGCCTGCACCGCCGCCATCGCCGTCCTGCCGTGGCTGGCCTGGGGTGGCCTCGCTTTTGACGACCGGCTGCACGCCCTGAGCGACACCTCCCAGATGGTCTCCGACGCGGCCGCCATCGCCCTCCACGCCGATGCCCCCGAAAGGGCGCTGGAGATCCTCGAACACGGCCGCGGCCAACTGCTCTCCCATGCCCTGGACATGCGCGCCGACCTGGAGGCCGTACGTTGCCAGAACCCCCGACTGGCGACTGAGCTGGAGCTGCTCCGCAACGACCAGGACCCAGCCCGCAGCGGCGAACCTGAGCTTGTGGGAACGTATCGAAGGCAGCGTCAGCACCACTGGGAGCATCTCGTCCAGCAGGTACGACAACTTCCGGGTCTGGCCGACTTCCTCAAGCCTTTGCCGTACCGAGACCTCCTCTCGGCCGCGCAGGACGGACCAGTCATCGTCCTCAACTCCAGCCCCTTCCGATCGGACGCGCTCGTCCTCCATGACAACGCCCTCACGGTCGTCCCCCTGCCCGGGTTCAGGCACAGCAAGGCAGTGCTCCGCGCTCAGGCCCTGTCACGGCTTGCGCATCCCTTCGAGGAAGGGGACGGCGCGGACGACGAGCAGCACATCGAGTTGCGCCCGTATCTGACCGACCTGTTGGACTGGCTGTGGACGACGGTCGCGGAGCCCGTGCTGAGGGTCGTGCCCGCCGCGCCGCACGCGGACGAGAACGTGCCGCCCTCCCGGGTCTGGTGGTGCCCCACCGGCGTGTTCAACCACCTTCCGGTCCATGCGGCCACCCGGATCAAGGACCCGTTCGACCGGAACAGCCTGGCCGACGACAGCCTCACCGACCGGTTCGTCTCCAGCCACACCCCGACGCTCCGTGCTCTCAAGGCCGCCCGTGTGGCCGATCGGGCCGCGCCCCGGGCTGAGCCGTCGATGCTGCTCGTCGGGGTCGGCAGGACTCCGCCCGGGACGGACCTGGCCGAGCTGCGCCACGTGGCCGTGGAGATCGACGCTGTCGCACGGCTATTTCCGACGGCCGAGCCGTTGCGAGACGAGGACGCGCTACGGGAGACCGTCCTGCGGCGACTCCGGGCCAGCGGCTGGTTCCACTTCGCGGGCCACGGTGAGCAGAACCCCGAGGAACCCGATGGGCTTCTCTATCTGTGGGACCACGCCACGAGCGACTCCCTGCGTATCCGGGACATCGCCGGTCTCCGCCTCGACAAGGCGGAGCTCGCGTTCCTCTCGGCCTGCCAGACCCACCTGGCGCCGCGGGCCCACTCCGACGAGCCTGTCAGTCTTGCCGGAGCGCTTCAGCTCGCCGGCTTCCGGCACGTCGTCGCCGCACAGTGGCAGATGAACAGCCTCCGGGCCCGGCACGTCGCCACCAGCTTTTACGAGAAGCTGCTGGAAAGCTCCGGCGCGCGCGGGCGGGTGGCACTTGTCCCGACAGCCCGCGACGCGGCACATGCCCTCTATGCAGCGGTGCGGGAGCGTCGCCGCGAACGACCGGAAGCCGTAGAGGTGTGGGCGGCGTACGTGCACCTCGGACCGTGACCAAGAAGCGGGTCTTGTCCCGACACGTTCAGTCGGTGTCCGGATCATCGGCTTCTTCGATGAGACGGGCCGCAAGTTCGTCGGCCCATTCCAAGGCCCAGGCGCGGAGAGCGTTGATCGTGGCGTGATCGAGCCCGTAGGCGGCGAAGGCTTCGTCGTCGGTCCACTCGGCGCCCGTGAGGTTGGCCTGCAGGTCCTCGCGCTCGAAGCGGCCGCGGGCGTGGCGGCGGCCGAACTCCTCGAGCTCGGCGTTGGGCCAGCGGCGGGAGGCTGCGAACACGTCGATCAGGTCGCGGGGCGCTCCGCGGTCGGCCAGGGCGCGGACCTTCGTCCCGATCACGTCCTCCTCCGCGAGGACGGGCCCGTAGGGGCTCTGGGCGACCGGCCGCCAGAAGATCTCCTTGAGGATGTCGACTTCGCACTCCTGCCCGGTGGCCGGGTCGGTCACGGTGAAGCGGGCGGACAGCGGGGCGGTCTCCAGCGCGTGCACCGTCCAGCCGCGGGCTTCCAGGCCGGCACGGAGCGTGGCGGCGATGTCGGCCATGGGCGCCGGGTTCTCGGTGGCGACGTCGAGGTCCTGGCTGGGACGGTTCACGAGACGGTGTGCCCGCACGGCATATCCACCGGTGAGAACGAGGGGGTATGGGGAGCCGAGTGCGATCACATCCGCCAGGAGCCGCGTGTGCAGCTCCGGCATGTCCGTCACGCGGCTGCCCGGGTGCGGGAGGCGAGCTGGGGGAAGGCGTCTTCCCATACGGCGCGCACGGTGCGGCCGACGAGGGTGCGCAGCACCGGCCACAGCTCAAGGAGCAGGTCCTGGTTGAGGTAGCGGGGCAGGTCGTCGTGCAGGCCCTCGTGCAGGACGGTGCGGTACAGGCCCATGCGCTGCCGCGGCTTGCCCAGGTCGTACGAGGTCATGCCCGACCAGGCCATGTGCAATGGCAGCTCCACAACTCCCTGGGTCGGGCCGTGCAACTCGTCCAGCGACTCCGGCAGACGCCGTCGGAACTTCTCCCGGTACAACGCGAGATCCTCGGCGACCGCGTCCGAGAGGCGGCTCGGCGCGGGTGCGGGGCGCTGTGGGGTCGAGGACATGCCTCCATTATGACCGCAGGGAAGCGGTAAGGGTCATGATGCGTGAGCTTGCGTTCGCAGTGAGCGGGACGGGCTCGTGGAGGGTGTCTGAGCGTGACAGTAAGGCAGTGAGTGGAGAACCCGGCCCGACCTGTCCTCGTCCATGAGTCGTTCAGGCCGATGCCCGTCCGGTGACCCATCACCTGTAGTGCCGGGCAATCCGTCCCTCAGCCCCTGAGACCGACAGTCTCCCGGCTCGGCCCAAAAGTCCCTGAGAAGTCCCACAGGCGAAGCCGAATCCCCTCCTGGCTTGCATACGTGCAGGTCAGGGGGGGATTCGCGTTACCTTTTCTTACAGCTTTCAGATGTCCCGGAAGGTCTCGATCTGGGCCCCGACCGAGTTCAGCCGTTCCGCCAGGTCCTCGTAACCCCGGTTGATGACATAGACGTTGCGGAGCACCGACGTGCCCTCGGCGGCCATCATCGCCAGGAGGACGACCACGGCGGGGCGCAGGGCCGGGGGGCACATCATTTCGGCGGCGCGCCAGCGGGTGGGGCCCTCGACCAGGACGCGGTGGGGGTCCAGGAGTTGGAGGCGGCCGCCGAGGCGGTTGAGGTCGGTCAGGTAGATGGCGCGGTTGTCGTAGACCCAGTCGTGGATGAGGGTCTGGCCCTGCGCGACCGCCGCGATCGCCGCGAAGAACGGGACGTTGTCGATGTTCAGGCCCGGGAAGGGCATCGGGTGGATCTTGTCGATCGGCGCCTCCAGCTTGGAGGGCCGGACCGTGAGGTCGACCAGCCGGGTGCGGCCGTTGTCGGCGACGTACTCGGGGCTGCGGTCGTGGTCGAGGCCCATCTCCTCCAGGACCGCGAGCTCGATCTCCAGGAACTCGATCGGCACCCGGCGCACCGTCAGCTCGGACTCGGTGACGACGGCCGCGGCGAGCAGGCTCATCGCCTCGACCGGGTCCTCGGAGGGGGAGTAGTCCACGTCGACGTCGATGGTGTGCATGCCGTGCACGGTGAGCGTGGTGGTGCCGATGCCCTCGACCCTGACGCCCAGCGCCTCCAGGAAGAAACACAGGTCCTGGACCATGTAGTTGGAGGAGGCGTTGCGGATGACGGTGACGCCGTCGTGCCGGGCGGCGGCCAGCAGCGCGTTCTCGGTGACCGTGTCCCCGCGTTCGGTCAGCACGATCGGCCGGTCCGGGCGCACGGAGCGGTCCACCACCGCGTGGTACTGACCCTCGGTCGCGGCGATCTCCAGGCCGAACCGGCGCAGCGCGATCATGTGCGGCTCGACGGTGCGGGTGCCGAGGTCGCAGCCGCCCGCGTACGGCAGCATGAAGCGGTCCTGGCGGTGCAGCAGCGGGCCGAGGAACATGATGATCGAGCGGGTGCGGCGGGCCGCGTCCGCGTCGATGGAGTCCAGGTCCAGCGTGGCGGGCGGCACGATCTCCAGGTCGACGCCGTCGTTGATCCACCGGGTACGGACGCCGATGGAGCCCAGCACCTCGAGGAGGCGGTACACCTCCTCGATGCGGGCGACGCGGCGCAGCACCGTGCGGCCCTTGTTGAGCAGGGAGGCGCACAGCAGTGCCACGCACGCGTTCTTGCTCGTCTTCACATCGATGGCGCCCGAGAGGCGGCGGCCGCCGACGACCCGCAGATGCATGGGGCCGGCGTAGCCCAGGGAGACGATCTCACTGTCGAGTGCTTCGCCGATGCGGGCGATCATCTCAAGGCTGATGTTCTGGTTGCCGCGCTCGATGCGGTTGACGGCGCTCTGGCTGGTACCGAGAGCCTCCGCCAGTTGCGCCTGTGTCCAGCCGCGGTGCTGCCGGGCGTCGCGGATGAGCTTGCCGATGCGTACGAGGTAGTCGTCTGACATGAGGCTGAGGCTATCTCAGATATGAGATGGCGCCTTCCGGGGGCCCCTTGCGTGGGTCCATTCGGGTGATAAGACGTCAATATTACCTGGTGCGGCGAGTGCTGCGCGTGCGCCGCCATCCGAAAGGTCCGGGCAAATCAATCGATGTCGTACGACGTCCCGTACTGCTCGTGGTGTGGCGCGGGCCGCGCCTCCCGCCGGTGGTGACGGACCAGGAGCGCTTGTTGATGTTCAGGCGCACTCCCGGAAGGATCCTGAAGCTCTTGCGGAACGTGAACGGCATCCCTGTCTCCCTCCCTGGGTTCGTGACGCCGGGTTCGCGACGTCGTTCCGGTGCGCATACCCCGTCCGGGCCCGGTGATGACGGGATCGGGGAGGGGAGGGCCGGGAATGGGGAGAGGGCCGGGAACGGGGTACCCGGAAGGGCGGTATCCGGGTGCCGCGAGCGGGCCCACGCATGACCATTCGGCCGCGGTGTACTAGAGTTATCTCGACATCGAGATATCTGCCGAGGTGCACCGCAGCCGCCACCCTGGTAAGGGGTACCTAACTTAGCCTTACCTTAGCGGATCGGTCGAGACGTGGGTGGCGGCACCACGCGGCGGTAGCCGCACACGGTTTGCGGTGTGGTGGTACGCGTACATCAATGAAGGAGACTGTCGTGTCGGCGAACAGCTTCGACGCCCGCAGCACGCTGCAGGTGGGCGACGAGTCGTACGAGATCTTCCGGCTGGACAAGGTCGAGGGCTCCGCACGCCTTCCCTACAGCCTGAAGGTGCTGCTGGAGAACCTGCTCCGCACCGAGGACGGCGCGAACATCACCGCCGACCACATCCGAGCGCTCGGCTCCTGGGACTCCCAGGCCCAGCCGTCGCAGGAGATCCAGTTCACCCCGGCCCGTGTGATCATGCAGGACTTCACCGGCGTCCCCTGTGTCGTGGACCTCGCCACCATGCGCGAGGCCGTCAAGGAGCTCGGCGGCGACCCGGCGAAGATCAACCCGCTGGCCCCGGCCGAGCTGGTCATCGACCACTCCGTCATCGCCGACAAGTTCGGCACCAACGACGCCTTCAAGCAGAACGTCGACCTGGAGTACGGCCGCAACAAGGAGCGCTACCAGTTCCTGCGCTGGGGCCAGACCGCCTTCGACGAGTTCAAGGTCGTCCCGCCCGGCACCGGCATCGTCCACCAGGTGAACATCGAGCACCTGGCCCGTGTCGTCATGACCCGTGACGGCAAGGCCTACCCCGACACCCTGGTCGGCACCGACTCGCACACCACCATGGTCAACGGCCTCGGCGTCCTCGGCTGGGGCGTCGGCGGCATCGAGGCCGAGGCCGCCATGCTCGGCCAGCCGGTCTCCATGCTGATCCCGCGCGTCGTCGGCTTCAAGCTGACCGGTGAGCTCAAGCCCGGCACCACCGCCACCGACCTCGTGCTGACCATCACCGAGATGCTGCGCAAGCACGGCGTCGTCGGCAAGTTCGTCGAGTTCTACGGCGAGGGCGTCGCCGCGACGAGCCTGGCCAACCGCGCCACCATCGGCAACATGTCGCCGGAGTTCGGCTCCACCGCCGCCATCTTCCCGATCGACGGCGAGACGCTGAACTACCTGCGCCTGACCGGCCGCAGCGAGCAGCAGGTCGCGCTCGTCGAGGCGTACGCCAAGGAGCAGGGCCTCTGGCTGGACCCGAAGGCCGAGCCGGACTTCTCCGAGAAGCTGGAGCTCGACCTGGCCACGGTCGTGCCCTCCATCGCCGGTCCGAAGCGCCCGCAGGACCGCATCGTCCTCGCCGACGCCAAGGCCCAGTTCGCCCAGGACGTGCGCAACTACGTCAAGGACGGCGGCGACGTCGACGAGGCCAGCAAGGAGTCCTTCCCGGCCTCCGACGCGCCGGCCATCTCCAACGGCGCCCCCAGCCACAAGGTGAAGGTCACCGCCGCCGACGGCACGGAGTACGAGCTCGACCACGGCCACGTCACCGTCGCCGCGATCACCTCCTGCACCAACACCTCCAACCCGTACGTCATGGTCGCCGCCGCCCTGGTGGCCAAGAAGGCGGTCGAGAAGGGCCTGACCCGCAAGCCGTGGGTCAAGACCACCCTCGCCCCGGGCTCCAAGGTCGTCACCGACTACTTCGACAAGGCGGGCCTGACCCCGTACCTCGACAAGGTCGGCTTCAACCTGGTCGGCTACGGCTGCACCACCTGCATCGGCAACTCCGGCCCGCTGCCGGACGAGGTCTCCAAGGCGGTCAACGAGCACGACCTCGCCGTCACCTCGGTGCTCTCCGGCAACCGCAACTTCGAGGGCCGGATCAACCCCGACGTCAAGATGAACTACCTGGCGTCCCCGCCGCTGGTCGTGGCCTACGCCATCGCCGGTTCGATGAAGGTGGACATCACCCGCGAGTCCCTGGGCCTGGACCAGGACGGCAACCCGGTCTTCCTCAAGGACATCTGGCCGACCGAGGCCGAGGTCAACGACGTCGTCGCCAACACCATCGGCGAGGACATGTTCTCCAAGTCCTACGCCGACGTCTTCGCCGGCGACGCCCAGTGGCAGGCGCTGCCGATCCCGACCGGCAACACCTTCGAGTGGGACGCCGAGTCCACCTACGTCCGCAAGCCCCCGTACTTCGAGGGCATGGGCATGGAGCCGGCCCCGGTCGAGGACATCGCCGGCGCCCGCGTCCTCGCCAAGCTGGGCGACTCGGTCACCACCGACCACATCTCCCCGGCCGGTGCCATCAAGGCGGACACCCCGGCCGGCAAGTACCTCACGGAGCACGGCGTCGAGCGCCGCGACTTCAACAGCTACGGCTCCCGCCGCGGCAACCACGAGGTCATGATCCGCGGCACGTTCGCCAACATCCGCCTGCGCAACCAGATCGCGCCGGGCACCGAGGGCGGCTACACGCGCGACTTCACGCAGGACGGCGGGCCGGTGTCGTTCATCTACGACGCCTCGCGCAACTACATCGACCAGGGCATCCCGCTGGTCGTCCTGGCGGGCAAGGAGTACGGCTCCGGCTCGTCCCGCGACTGGGCCGCCAAGGGCACCGCGCTGCTCGGCGTCAAGGCCGTCATCGCCGAGTCGTACGAGCGCATCCACCGCTCGAACCTCATCGGCATGGGCGTGCTGCCGCTCCAGTTCCCCGAGGGCCACACCGCCGAGACGCTCGGCCTCACCGGCGAGGAGACCTTCTCCTTCACCGGCGTCACCGAGCTGAACGACGGCACCATCCCGAGCACGGTGAAGGTCACCACCGACACCGGCGTCGAGTTCGACGCGGTCGTCCGCATCGACACCCCCGGCGAGGCGGACTACTACCGCAACGGCGGCATCCTGCAGTACGTGCTGCGCAGCCTGATCAGCAAGTGACTTGGTCAGCGAGTGACCTGATCAGCGAGTAAGCGGTACCGCAAGGCAGTCGAGGGCCGCATCCCCGTCCGTCGGGGATGCGGCCCTCGCTGCGTCAGCCGTTTACAACCGGAGCGTACGGCGCTACCTTCCCTGACGAGTGGGATGGGAGCGCTCCCATTCCTTCGGCGGACCGGAACCCGCCGCAGGTGCGCTCCCGTCCCGCTCGGCCCCACGCACACATGCGCACGACCCGTAACCGCAGCGACGGACAGGTGTGTCATGATCCCGACAATCACGGGGCGCGCTGCCGCTCCCCGATCCCCCCTCCCCACCCGCACCAGAGCCCTCTTCCTCGTCCTGGTCTCCCTGCTCGCCACCATCCCGGCCGTCGGCCTGGTCATGACGGCGGGCGGCGAGGCGGAGGCGCACGGCACTCCCATGAAGCCCGCCAGTCGGACCTTCCTGTGCTGGCAGGACGGACTGACCGACACCGGTGAGATCAAACCGGTCAACCCGGCGTGCAAGGCCGCCGCACAGGTCAGCGGCACCACGCCGTTCTACAACTGGTTCTCCGTACTGCGCTCCGACGGCGCCGGCCGCACCGACGGCTTCGTGCCGGACGGGCAGCTGTGCAGCGGCGGCAACACCAGCTTCACCGGCTTCAACCAGCCGCGCGACGACTGGCCGCTCACCCACCTCACCTCGGGTGCGACCGTCGACTTCTCCTACAACGCCTGGGCCGCGCACCCGGGTTGGTTCTACGTCTACATCACCAAGGACGGCTTCGACCCGAAGCAGACCCTCACCTGGGACGACATGGAGGAGCAGCCCTTCCTCTCCGTCGACCACCCGCCGCTCAACGGGTCCCCGGGCACCGTCGAGGCCAACTACTCCTGGACCGGGCAGCTTCCGGAGGGCAAGTCGGGCCGCCACATCGTCTACATGGTCTGGCAGCGGTCGGACAGCGCGGAGACCTTCTACTCCTGCTCCGACGTCGTCTTCGACGGCGGCAACGGCGAGGTGACCGGCATCAAGGAGCCCGGCAACCCCCCGACCGATCCCGTTCCCGGCCAGTGCACCGCCACCCGCAGCACGACGGGCAGTTGGAACGGCGGCTACCAGTCCCAGGTGACCGTCACCAACAGCGGGAACGTCCCCATGCTCGGCTGGATGGTCGACTGGACCCTCCCGGCCGGTCAGCGGATCGACAGTCTGTGGAGCGGCAACGCCACCTACCAGGGCCAGAACGTCATGGTCCACAACGCCGACTACAACGGCGCGCTGGACCCGGGGAAGAGCGCCACCTTCGGCTACGTCGTCTCCGGCTCCGGCGGCGACAGCACGACGAGCCTGCCCTGCCGGGTCGGCTGAACCCGATGCACGACGAAGCGGGTCCGGGCCACCACGGCCCGGACCCGCTTCCCGTGCGCGGTCGGCTCGGCTCAGCTCAGGAGCTCCACCTCCGTCAGCGCCGCCTCACCGGTGAGGACCAGCCGGTAGTGGCCGTAGGCCTTCGGCTCGGCCACCGAGAAGGCCCGCGTCTGCCGGTCCCAGCGGAAGGACTCGTCCGTCCGCCTGTCCAGGTCCGTCCACGTCGTGCCGTCGGCCGACCCCTGCAGTACCCAGCCCGTGGGCGCCTTGGCGGCGTCCGAGGACGTCAGCGTGTACTGCACCGCCTTCGTCTCCCCGGTCACCGGCAGGTCGACCGCGGACACCGTGGCGCCGGTCGCCGACGTGTCGTCGAACAGGGCGCCCTCGCCCTTCAGCGCGTCCTCGCGGGGCGTGGGCACCTTGTCGTCCTGGGTGATCGACACCGGCGCCGCGTCCTTGCCGGTGCCCCACGTCGACGGACGCGGGCCCATGTCGAACTCCAGGACGCCGCCCTTCGCGATCAGCGAGTGGGGGAGCGAAGTGGAGTTCCAGCGCTTGCCGTTGACCTTCAGACCCTGCACGTAGACGTTCTTCGCGCTGTTCTTCGGCGCCTTGACGACCAGTTCGCGGCCGTTCTCCAGGTGCACGGTCGCCTTCGTGAACAGCGGGGAGCCGATGGCGTACTCGCCGCTGCCCATCACCAGCGGGTAGAAGCCGAGCGAGGAGAACAGGTACCAGGCGGACTGCTCGCCGTTGTCCTCGTCGCCGTGGTATCCCTGCCCGATCTCGCTGCCGGTGTAGAGCCGGGACAGCACCTCACGGACGTTCTTCTGGGTCTTCCAGGGCTGCCCGGCGGCGTCGTACATGTACAGGGCGTGGTGGGCGACCTGGTTGGAGTGCCCGTACATGCCCATCCGGACGTCCCGCGCCTCGGTCATCTCGTGGATGACTCCGCCGTAGGAGCCCTTGAACTCCGGGGAGGCCGTCTCCGGGGTGGCCAGGTACTCGTCGAGCTTGTCCGCGAGGCCGCGCCGCCCGCCGTAGAGGTTGGCCAGGCCGCGGCTGTCCTGGGGCGCGGTGAAGGCGTAGCCCCAGCCGTTGGTCTCGGTGTAGTCGTAACCCCACACGCGCGGGTCGTACTTCGAGGACTCCACGCGCCAGCCGCCCTTGAGATCGCGGCCCTGGAAGAAGCCGGCCTCGGGGTCGAAGAGGTTGACGTAGTCCCGGGCGCGGTTCAGGAAGTACGCGGACTCCTCCCGGTAGCGCTTGTCGCCGGTCTTCTCGTACAGGGCCTCGCCCATCTTCGCGATGCCGTAGTCGTTGAGGTAGCCCTCCAGCGCCCACGACAGGCCCTCGTGCGTCTCGGTGCCGGTGTAGCCGAGGAACGGCGAGGTCGCCATGCCCTTGCGGCCCACACCGGACGACGGGGGCACCACGGTGGCGTTCTTCACCGCCGCGTCGTACGCCGCTTCCGCGTCGAAGTCGACGCCCTTGACGTAGGCGTCCGCGAACGCCACGTCCGAGGAGGTGCCGGTCATCAGGTCGGCGTAGCCGGGGGAGGACCAACGGGAGGTCCAGCCGCCGTCCTTGTAGTGCTGTACGAACCCGTCGACCAGCTCACCCGCCTTGGAGGGGGTCAGGAAGGAGTAGGCGGGCCAGGTGGTCCGGTAGGTGTCCCAGAAGCCGTTGTTGACGTACACCTTGCCCTCGACGATCTTCGCGCCGGTGTGCGTCGGGGTGTCGGGCCCGGGCATCTTCGAGAACGGCGAGGCGTACTTGTAGGTGCCGTCGACCTTCTCGAAGCCGGAGTTCGGGTACAGGTACAGCCGGTACAGGCTGGAGTAGAGCGTGGTCAGCTGGTCCGGGGTGGCGCCCTCGACCTCGACCTTGCCGAGGATCCGGTCCCACTGCCGCTGGGCGCTCTTCTTGACCGCCTCGAAGGACCGGCCCTCGGGGACCTCCTGGCGCAGGTTGTCCTTCGCCTGGTCGACGCTGATCAGGGAGGTGGCCAGGCGCAGGGTGACCGTACGGTCCCTGCCTGCGTCGAACCGCAGATGGCCCTTGACGCCGCTCGCGTCGCCGCCGGTGACCTTCTTGTCGAACTCGCCGTACACGAACAGCCGGGTGGCGCCCGTGGACAGCCCGGACTTGACGTCCGAGTAGCCGGTGAAGGTGCCGTTCTCCTTGTCGAGGGTCAGGCCGGCCTGGTCGGTGACGTTGTCGAACAGGACGCTCGCGTCGTCGCCGGGGTAGGTGAAACGCATGACCGCCGCGTGGTCGGCCGGCGCGATCTCGGCCTTCTGGCCGTTCTCGAACCGCACCCCGTAGTAGTACGGCCGCGCGGTCTCGTTCTCGTGCCGGAAGGCCAGCTCGCGTTCCTCCCGGCCGAGGGCCGGGGTGCCGGACGCGGCGGAGGGCAGCACCTGGAAGGTCTGCCGGTCGCCCATCCAGGGGCTCGGCTCATGGCTCGCGCTGAACGCCTGGATCGTCGGCAGGTTGTCCGCGTTGTTGCCGCGCGCGTAGTCGTACAGCCAGCTCAGCGAACCGGCGTTGGTCACCGGGGTCCAGAAGTTGAAGCCGTGCGGCACGGCCGTCGCCGGGAAGTTGTTGCCGCGGGAGAAACCGCCGCTGGAGTTGGTGCCCCGGGTCGTCACCGCGTAGTCGGACAGGTGGGCCTCGGGCCGTTCGGGTTTCACCGTCGTCAGCGAGATGTCGTCCAGCCAGCCGCGGAACTTGGCGGGACCCTTGGGGGAGTCGTACGCCACCAGGATCCGGTCGACGGTCCTGCCGGCCGCGACCGAGCCGATCCGGGAGGTCACGTTGTTCCACTGGTTGACGTACAGGACCTTCGAGGAGCCCTGTCCGCGCGGGGTCAGCGGGAAGCCGTGCTGGTCGGTGGCGCGCAGGTCGCTCAGACGGGAGCCGTCGGTGAAGACCAGGTCCACGGAGACGTGGGTGGCGTCGTAGTCGAGGTCGCCGTCCGCCATGGAGGGGAAGACGCGGTAGGCCAGTTGGGTGTTCCGGCCGACCGCCACATCGACGTCGAAGACCTTGTTGTACGAGTACGCCCGCCCGTCGGCGGTGTGCCGTCCGGCGTAGCGCAGTGCACGCTTGCCGGTGAATCCGGCGCCCGACTTCGCCGTCGGGGAGCCGCTCGGGCCGCGGTCGACCAGCGAGAGCATGTCCTGCGGGACGGGACCGTCGCTGCCGCCGGTGGAGAACTGGACGTCGGCGAGCTGGAGCGCGTCCGCCCCGCCGTTCTTCGTGATCTCCAGCCGGAAGTGCCGGTACTCGGCGACGGCCGACGCGTCGAGGTCGTAGACCTTGGTCTGGAACCGCTCGGCGAACGACTCGCCCGAACGGGTGTCGAGGGTCTTCCAGTTCTCGCCGTCGGCCGACCCCTTCAGGGTCCAGTCCCGGGGGTCGCGTTCGGCGTGGTCGTTGGCCGAGGTGAGCGCGTACCGGACGATCTCGGCCGGGGCGTCCAGGTCGAACTCGGCCCAGCCGGTGGACGTGAAGGCCAGCCACTTGCTGCTGGGCTCGCCGTCGGCGAGGTTCTCCTTCACCTCCCCGGCGCCCGTGTGCTCCGAGCTGGCGCGCACGTCCGTGACGTGGTCGGTGACGTTGCCCGGTATACCGCTGCTGTAGCCGCCGTCGACGCCGGAGGCGCGCTTCTTGCCGCCCGGTGCGGTGTCGACCGTGTTCAGCCAGTCGGGGGCGGGCTCCCCCGGCTCGAACGACGAAGCGAACTCCCGGTCGGCCTTGGCCGGGGCCCCGGGCAGGGCGACCGCGACGCCCGGCGAGGCCGCTGCTACGGCGAAGGCGGTCGTCGCGACGACCGCCGGACCCCATCTGAGTCGAACTCTGTGCCGAACTCCGTGCTGCATGCGCGAGCACCCTCCCTGCGCTGGACAACGTTGTCAAAATTGCTGCGCAAGCACCAGTAGTGGGCCAAGTGGCGAGTGGTGTCAAGGGTGTTGGCTGCGGCGCTCGCGTCCGGGGGCAGGGATTCTTCCGCTGCGAAACGCGGTGACCGATCATTTTTCCGCCAGGTCTCAACTCGGAAAAGACCGGTGGTGAACCTTGTGTTCGATCTTGCTCCGTCGGAGGGAAGTGGACTATACCTGTCGGCACTCCGGGGCATTCTCACAGCACCTCGAACAGCAGACGTCCCGTACCACTGGTGCCGCCGGCACCGGCCGCACTTCCTGCACGACCCAGCTTGACCCGAACGCGGTGCCGGGAAGGATCCGGTTCACCGCCTGAGTCCTGGAGAAGGCGAGGACTTGAGCATGGGATCCACTTCCGCCGAGAACGACGGCACCCGTGACCACGGCACGCGTACCCACGGCATTTTCGGCCACAGCACCACCGGAGTCGGCCGCCGCGACCTGATCAAGCGGTCCGCGGCGCTCGGCCTGATCTCCGTACCCGCGATGGGTTTCCTGTCCGCGTGCG
Organism: Streptomyces sp. TE5632; assembly: GCF_054061295.1. NCBI lineage: Bacteria > Bacillati > Actinomycetota > Actinomycetes > Kitasatosporales > Streptomycetaceae > Streptomyces > Streptomyces sp. TE5632. Next base: position 4,775,079 of record NZ_JBSSEA010000003.1, read on the forward strand.
CCAGCGGCGGCGGGGAGGACCAGGACAAGGCCAAGGCGGGCAAGAAGACCGAGCAGAACCCGCTCGGCGTCAATGACACCGCGCAGATGGAATTCGTCCTGTTCGACGGCGGTTTCGGCAAGGAGTACGCCGAGGACGCGGTCAAGATCTACGAGAAGGCGTTCTCCGGGGCGACGGTCGAGTTCTCCGCCACCCAGAAGATCCAGTCCACCCTGCAGCCGCGGTTCAACCAGGGCACCCCGCCCGACCTCATCGACAACTCCGGTGCCGAACAGATGGACATGGGCGTCCTGGTCGGCAAGAAGCAGCTCGCCGACCTCACCCCGCTGCTGGACGCCCCCTCCTACGACGACCCGGCCAAGAAGGTCCGCGACACGCTGCGCCCCGGCATCGTGGAGATGGGCCAGTTCGACGGCGAGCAGGTCTGGATCCTGTACTACGCCTACACCGTCTACGGCGTCTGGTACTCGCAGAAGGCCCTGGACTCGCTCGACGAGCAGTACCCCGAGACCTGGGACCAGATGCTCGCGGTCTGCGCGAAGGCCAAGAAGAAGGGCATGGCGGGCTGGACGTACGCGGGCAAGTACCCGTACTACCTCCCCTTCTCGCTCTACCCGATGATCGGCAAGGTCGGCGGGCGAGAGGTGCTCGACGCCATCGACAACCTGGAGCCGAACGCCTGGAAGCACCCCGCCGTCAAGGCGTGCTTCGAGGCCTACTACGAGCTCCAGCAGAAGGGCTACGTCCTCAAGGGCACCCCGGGCCTGGACCACGTCCAGTCCCAGACCGCCTGGGCCCAGGGCAAGGCGCTGTTCATCCCGAACGGCTCCTGGGTGGAGAACGAGTCGGCGAAGGTCATCCCCGCCGACTTCGACCTGGCCGTCTCCGCGCCCACCGGTCTGGACTCCTCCGACAAGCTGCCCTTCGGCACCATCTGGGCCTCCGGCGGCGAACCCTTCGTCGTCCCCGCCAAGGCGAAGAACGGCCCCGGCGGCATGGAGCAGCTGCGCATCATGCTCAGCGAGGCGTCCTCGAAGAACTTCACCAGCAAGGTGAAGTCGCTGACCGCGTACAACGGCGGCACCGACGGCATCGAACTCACCCCGGGCCTGAAGGCCGGCGTCGCCGCGCTCGACAAGGCCGGCGAGAACGTGGTGAACCCGCGCATCCAGGACTGGTACGTGCAGCTCCAGAAGGAGAAGATCGGCGTCTCCGGGCTCGGCGAGATGATGGCCGGCCGCGCGACCCCGGCCGAGACCATCAAGAAGATCCAGGGCTTCGCCGACGAGGCGGCCAAGGACTCGTCGATCAAGCACTACAAGCACCAGTGAGAATCCGTCACCAGGGCCCGTCCGGCACACCCGTGCCGGGCCGGCCCTGGCGGCGCCCGCGCGCAGAACGGGGTCACCAGCAATGCAGCACGGCAAGTACCGGTTCATCGTGGGGTTCCTGGCGGTCCCCCTGGGACTGTACGCGCTCTTCGTCGTCTGGCCGTTCATCCAGTCGATCTACTACTCGTTCACGGACTGGACCGGTCTGAGCCCCGATTTCACGATGGTGGGGCTCGACAACTACGCACGCATGCTGGACGACGACATCTTCTGGAAGTCGTTGCGGCACAGTCTGCTGTTCGCCCTGCTGGTACCGGTGGTGACGATCGGTCTGGCGCTGTTCCTCTCCTTCATGATCAACGTGGGCGGCCGGCGGCGCCGCGGCGGACCGGTGATCTCCGGGGTCCGCGGCTCCGCGTTCTACAAGATCGTCTACTTCTTCCCGCAGGTCCTGTCGATCGCGATCGTCGCCCTGCTGTTCGCTTTCGCGTACAACCCGGACAGCGGTGCGATCAACTCGTTCCTGCGGGCGGTCGGGCTCGACGACGTCCAGCCGCTCTGGCTGGGCGATCCGGACCTCGCCCTGTGGGCCGTCATGGCGGTGATCGTCTGGTCCACGGTCGGCTTCTTCGTGGTCCTCTTCTCCGCCGGTATGGCGTCCATCCCGATGGACCTCTACGAGGCGGCGCTGCTCGACGGCGCCAACCGGATCACCACCTTCTTCCGCATCACCCTGCCGCTGCTGTGGGACACCGTGCAGTCCGGCTGGGTCTACATGGGCATCCTCGCCCTGGGTGCCGAATCGTTCGCGGTCGTGCACATCATGACGACCGGTCCCGGCGGCCCCGACTACTCGACCACCGTCATGGTCCTGTACGTGTACCAGAAGGCGTTCCGTGACGGTCAGGCCGCCTACGCCACCACCATCGGTGTCGCCCTGCTCGTCGTCACGCTGGCCTTCGCCGCCGTCGTGATGAAGCTGGGGCGGCGCGAGCGGCTGGAGTACTGATCAGATGAAGACGACCGAGACCCCCGCCCCGGTACCGGCCGATTCCGGTGTCACCGTCACCAAGACCGACAGCGCCGGCGGCGCGCCCCCCAGGGAGGAGAAGACGGGCGGCGTCCTCAACGTCTTCTCCCACGGCATTCTCGTGATCTGGGCGATCATGGTGGCCCTGCCGCTGGTGTGGGCGGTGATGACGTCCTTCAAGGACGACGCCGCCATCTTCGGCTCGCCCTGGTCGCTGCCGGACAAGCTCCACTTCGAGAACTGGTCGCGGGCCTGGACCCAGGCCCATATGAGCGACTACTTCCTCAACACCGTCCTGGTGGTGGGCGGTTCACTCATCGGCACGCTGGTGCTCGGCTCGATGGCCGCCTATGTGCTGGCCCGCTTCGAGTTCCCGGGCAACCGGTTCATCTACTACCTGTTCATCGGCGGCATGAGCTTCCCGATCATGCTCGCCCTGGTCCCGCTGTTCTACGTCGTCAACAACATGGGCCTGCTGAACACGATCCACGGGCTGATCCTGGTCTACATCGCCTACTCGCTGCCGTTCACGGTGTTCTTCCTGACCGCGTTCTTCCGGACCCTGCCCGGCACCGTGGCGGAGGCCGCGTTCGTGGACGGGGCCTCGCACACCAGGACGTTCTTCCAGATCATGCTCCCGATGGCCAAGCCGGGCCTGATCAGCGTGGGCATCTTCAACTTCCTGGGCCAGTGGAACCAGTACATGCTGCCCACCGTGCTCAACACCGACGAGGACAAGCACGTCCTCACCCAGGGCCTGGTGCAGCTGGCCGTCAGCCAGGGCTACAAGGGGGACTGGTCCGGCCTCTTCGCCGGCCTCGTGATGGCGATGCTCCCGGTGCTCGCCGCGTACATCGTCTTCCAGCGCCAGGTCGTGCAGGGCCTCACCGCGGGCGCCCTGAAATGACGTCCCGGGGCCTCCCCGGGCAGCCCGGCGGCCGTCCCGGGGCAGCCCCGCGGCCGCCTTGGGGAGCGGCCCCCGGGATCCCCTGAAGTCACCCTCTGGGTTTGCTCGTGCACCCACCGTACCCGTCCCTGGGAGCGGCGGGTGCCGACGTGTGCAAGTACTCGGAAACGGTTCAACCTCTTGACGGGAGGCGACCGGAACAGCTCATCTTAGAGTTCACTAGTTGGACACGGGATGGGGCCTCATCGAAGCGGCCCCGCGCGCAGGAGGTCGTCGTGGAGACTCCGGGGTCGCAGTCGTCGCTGCACCGAGCCAATCTGGAGCGGGTCGTTCGAGCGGTACGGCTGGCCGGCTCCCTCACCCAGGCCGAGATCGCGCGGACGACGGGCCTGTCCGCGGCGACGGTGTCCAATATCGTCCGGGAACTGAAGGAAGGCGGGACGGTCGAGGTCACGCCCACTTCGGCGGGCGGCCGCCGGGCCCGCAGCGTCTCGCTCAGCGGGGACGCCGGGATCGTCATAGGGGTGGACTTCGGGCACGCCCATCTGCGGGTGGCCATCGGGAACCTCGCCCACCAGGTGCTGGCCGAGGAGTCCGAGCCGCTGGACGTGGACGCCTCCTCGACGCAGGGCTTCGACCGGGCGGAGCAGCTGGTCAGCCGGCTGATCGAGGCGACCGGGGTGGACCGTGCCAAGGTCGCCGGGATCGGCCTCGGCGTGCCCGGTCCGATCGACGTGGAGTCCGGCACCCTGGGCTCGACCGCGATCCTGCCCGGCTGGACCGGCACCAAGCCCGCCGAGGAGCTGCGGGGGCGGCTCGGCGTGCCCGTGCACGTGGACAACGACGCGAACCTCGGCGCTCTCGGCGAGATGGTCTGGGGCAGCGGCCGGGGCGTGCGCGACCTCGCGTACATCAAGGTCGCCAGCGGTGTCGGCGCCGGACTGGTGATCGGCGGGAGGATCTACCGCGGACCCGGCGGCACGGCGGGTGAGATCGGGCACATCACGCTCGACGAGTCGGGCCCGGTCTGCCGTTGCGGCAACCGCGGCTGCCTGGAGACGTTCGCGGCGGCCCGCTATGTGCTTCCGCTGCTCCAGCCCAGCCACGGCACGGACTTGACCATGGAGGGCGTCGTGCGGTTGGCGCGCGAGGGCGATCCCGGCTGCCGTAGGGTGATCGCCGACGTCGGTCGTCACATCGGCAGTGGAGTCGCCAACCTCTGCAACCTGTTGAACCCGAGCAGGGTCGTGCTGGGCGGTGACCTCGCCGAGGCCGGTGAGTTGGTGCTCGCGCCGATAAGGGAGTCCGTCGGCCGCTACGCGATCCCCAGTGCGGCGCGTCAACTCTCCGTTCTCCCCGGAGCACTCGGGGGCCGTGCGGAGGTACTCGGCGCGCTCGCCCTCGCGTTGGGTGAAATGGGCGATTCCGCCCTGTTGGACGGCACCGCCACCGGAACCCTCACCGCGGCTTCTCCTGCCTTCACTTAGAGAACGGATGGCACCGTTGCCATCTCGTTAAGGATTTACTTCTTGACGTCGCACGCGTGGCCGAGTTGACTTCCAGCCACCTCGGCCGCACCGTCGCGGCCTCGTCAGGGAGGTTTCTGAAGTGAACACCCGTATGCGTCGTACCGCCGTCGCCATCGCCGCCGGCGCGATGGCCGTCTCTCTCGCCGCTTGCGGCAGCGCCGCCGAGTCCGGCGACAAGGGCGGCTCGAGCGAATCCGCCGCCAAGAAGGGCGACGACATCAAGGTCGGTCTGCTCCTGCCGGAGAACCAGACCGCGCGGTACGAGAAGTTCGACAAGCCCTTGATCGAGAAGAAGATCAAGGAGCTCACGAACAACAAGGCCGAGGTCGTCTACGCCAACGCCAAGCAGGACGCCAGCCTGCAGAACCAGCAGGTCGACACGATGGTGACCAACAAGGTCGACGTGCTGATCGTGGACGCGGTGGACGCCAAGGCCATCGCCGGCTCGGTGAAGAAGGCCAAGGAGGCCGGTATCCCGGTCGTGGCCTACGACCGCCTGGCCGAGGGTCCGATCGACGCCTACACCTCGTTCGACAACGTGACCGTCGGCAAGACGCAGGGCGAGGCCCTGCTCGAGGCGCTGGGCGACAAGGCCAAGAAGGGCCAGATCGTCATGATGAACGGCTCCTCCACCGACCCGAACGCCGCCCAGTTCAAGGAGGGCGCGCACGCCGCCCTCGACGGCAAGGTCAAGGTCGGCCGCGAGTACGACACCAAGGAGTGGAAGCCGGAGAACGCCAACGCCAACATGGAGGGCGCCATCTCCGCCCTCGGCAAGGACAAGATCGTCGGCGTCTACTCCGCCAACGACGGCATGGCGGGCGGCATCATCACCGCCCTGAAGGCCGCCGGCATCAAGGTTCCGGTCACCGGCCAGGACGCCGAACTCGCGGGTGTGCAGCGCATCGTGACGGGTGAGCAGTTCATGAGCGTCTACAAGCCGTACGCCCCGGAGGCCGAGGCCGCCGCCGAGATGGCCGTCGCGCTCGCCCAGGGCAAGTCGCTCGACTCCGTCGCCAAGGACACGGTCGACAGCCCCACCACCAAGGGTGTTCCCTCCGTGCTCGTCCCGGTCGTGTCGCTGACCCAGGAGAACATCAACGACACCGTGATCAAGGACGGCGTCTACACCGTCGAGGAGATCTGCACGGGCAAGTACAAGGCCGCCTGCGACAAGCTCGGTCTGAAGTAAGCAGTCCCGAAGTCCCATGAGATGTACGGGAGTCCGCACCGGGCTCCCGTACGGGACGGACTGCCGCGAACTCCGCCGGCGCCCCGCACACACCAGCCCCGCAAGCTACGCGGGGCGCCGGTCGGAACACCCCCCCAAAAAACTTCTGCACAACCTCCCGCCGGGTCAGGCGGCGAAGGAGATGGTTCACGTGTCCGCTACGCCCGTGCTGGCGTTGCGCGGGGTCTCCAAGCGTTTCGGTGCCGTCCAGGCGCTCACCGACGTAGAGCTTGAGGTCCGCGCCGGTGAGGTGGTCGCCCTGGTCGGCGACAACGGCGCCGGTAAGTCCACGCTGGTCAAGACGATTGCCGGCGTGCACCCCATCGATGAGGGCGTCATCGAGTGGGACGGCAAGGCCGTCCAGATCAACAAGCCGCACGACGCCCAGAACCTGGGCATCGCGACGGTCTACCAGGACCTCGCGCTGTGCGACAACATCGATGTCGTCGGCAACCTCTACCTGGGCCGGGAGATCCGCAAGCGCGGCGTCCTGGACGAGGTGGAGATGGAGCGCCGCTCCCGCGAGCTCCTCGACACCCTGTCGATCCGCATCCCCAGCGTCCGGATCCCGATCGCCTCGCTCTCCGGCGGTCAGCGCCAGGTCGTGGCCATCGCCCGGTCCATGCTCGGCGAGCCCAAGCTGGTGATCCTCGACGAGCCCACCGCCGCCCTCGGCGTCGAGCAGACCGCGCAGGTCCTCGACCTGGTCGAGCGGCTGCGCGAGCGGGGCCACGCGGTCATCCTCATCAGCCACAACATGGCCGACGTCAAGGCCGTCGCGGACAAGGTCGCCGTGCTGCGCCTCGGGCGCAACAACGGCACCTTCGAGGTCAAGTCGACCTCTCAGGAAGAGATCATCTCCGCCATCACCGGAGCCACGGAGAACGCCGTGACCCGCCGTGCGGCGCGTACCAATGGGGAGGTCAGCAAGTGAGCACCGAAAAGACCTCGACGCCCACCGCCGACACGGTCGAGAACACCGAGGCGGCCGCCGCGGCGGTCACCGCCGTCGACCCCCGGCTGCTGGTCCGCGAACAGGGCTTCGCCGGCTACATCGGCGAGTTCAAGCGGAAGATGAAGGCCGGTGACCTCGGGTCCGTTCCCGTCATCATCGGCCTGGTGATCATCTGGGCCATCTTCACCGGCCTGAACTCCAACTTCCTCACCGCCGGCAACTTCTCCGACATGTCCGTCGCCATGGTCGGCACGGGCATGATCGCCGTCGGTATCGTCTTCGTCCTGCTGCTCGGCGAGATCGACCTGTCGGTCGGCTCGGTCAGCGGTGTCGCGGGCGCCGCCTTCGCGGTGCTGAGCGTCACCCACGGGATGAACGAGTGGCTGGCCCTGGTGCTGGCCATCCTCACCGGCACGGCGGCCGGCGCCATCCACGGCTTCGTCTTCGCCCGCATCGGCGTCCCCGCCTTCGCCGTGACGCTGGCCGGTCTGCTGTTCTGGCAGGGCTTCATGCTGCAGATACTCGGCAGCAACGGCACCATCAACCTGGACAGCGAAGGCATCGTCGGCAAGTTCACCAGCTACTACTTCACCGACGTCGCGGCCGCCTACGGCCTCGCCCTCGTGGCCGTCGTCGGGTACTTCCTCACCGCGTTCCTGGGCAACCGCCGCCGCGAGGCCGCCGGTATCCCCTCGCGCCCGCTGAACGACATCATCGTGCGCACGGTGCTGCTGGCCGTCGTCTCCTTCGCGGTGGCGATCGTCTACAACCAGCACAAGGGCCTGCCGCTCGCCGTGGTGATCTTCCTCGCGGTGCTGGTGTTCACCGACTTCCTGCTCCGCCGCACCGCCTACGGCCGCAAGGTCTTCGCGCTCGGCGGCAGCGTCGAGGCGTCCCGCCGCGCCGGTATCAACGTGGAGATGGTCCGGATCTCGGTGTTCGCGATCGCGGGCACCTTCGCCGCGGTCGGCGGCCTCTTCGTCGCCTCGAAGATCGCCTCCGCCAACCAGGGCGCGGGCACCGGTGAGTTCCTGATGAACGTCATCGCCGCAGCCGTGATCGGCGGTACGTCCCTCTTCGGTGGCCGTGGCCGCACCTGGAACGCGCTCCTCGGTGTCCTGGTGATCGTCTCCATCCAGTACGGCCTCGCCCTCGAGGGCATCGCCTCGCCGGTGCAGTACATGATCACCGGTGGCGTGCTGCTGGCGACCGTCGTCATCGACGCGATCACCCGCAAGACGCAGAAGACCGCGGGCCGCGCCTAGCCGTCAGGCGCACTGTTTCCGCCGTGCTGTGCCCGGTACCCGTGGCGGTACCGGGCACAGCCGTGTCCCACGGCCTGGCGCAGGGCGGTCCGGGCTCGGGCGGAGCCGGACCGGGTGAGGCATGACGCACGGCCCGGACGCCGCCCGCCGGAGGGGAACATTAGACTCGTCGAGCCCGGCAACAGCTCGATCAGCTCTACTGCAAGGAGGCACGGGTGCCGCTGCTGACCCGTATCAGGGGACCGCGCGATCTGGACCGGCTCACCGCGGAGGAGCTGAGCCAGCTGGCCGAGGAGATCCGGACCTTCCTGGTCGACGCGGTCTCCAAGACCGGTGGCCATCTCGGCCCCAACCTGGGTGTGGTGGAGCTCACCATCGCCCTGCACCGCGTCTTCGAATCCCCCAGGGACAAGGTGCTCTGGGACACCGGCCACCAGTCCTACGTGCACAAACTGCTGACCGGCCGACAGGACTTCTCCCGGCTGAAGATGAAGGGCGGCCTCTCCGGCTACCCCTCGCAGGCCGAGTCCGAGCACGACGTCATCGAGAACAGCCACGCCTCCACCGTCCTCGGCTGGGCCGACGGCCTGGCCAAGGCCAACCAGCTCAGGCGGACCGGCGACCACGTCGTCGCCGTCATCGGGGACGGCGCGCTCACCGGCGGCATGGCCTGGGAGGCGCTGAACAACATCGCCGACGCCAGGGACCGGCCGCTCGTCATCGTCGTCAACGACAACGAGCGCTCCTACGCGCCCACCATCGGCGGCCTCGCCAACCACCTGGCGACCCTGCGCACCACCGACGGCTACGAGCGCTTCCTGGCCCGCACCAAGGAGGTCCTGGAGCGCACCCCGGTCGTCGGCCAGGCCCTCTACGACACCCTGCACGGCGCCAAGAAGGGCCTGAAGGACTTCATCGCCCCCCAGGGCATGTTCGAGGACCTCGGGCTGAAGTACGTCGGCCCCATCGACGGCCACGACATCGAGGCCCTGGAGTCCGCCCTCACCCGCGCCAAGCGCTTCGGCGGCCCGGTGATCGTGCACTGCCTCACCGAGAAGGGCCGCGGCTACCAGCCCGCCCTGGCGGACGAGGCCGACCGCTTCCACGCCGTCGGCAAGATCCACCCCGACACGGGCCTGCCCATCGCCAGCTCCGGTGCCGACTGGACGTCGGTCTTCGGGGAGGAGATGGTCAAGCTCGGCGAGGAGCGCGAGGACGTCGTCGCCATCACCGCGGCCATGCTCCAGCCGGTCGGCCTGGACCGGTTCGCCAAGCGGTTCCCGGACCGGGTCTACGACGTCGGCATCGCCGAGCAGCACGGCGCGGTCTCCGCGGCGGGCCTGGCCCACGGCGGGGTGCACCCCGTCTTCGCCGTGTACGCCACCTTCCTCAACCGCGCCTTCGACCAGGTGCTGATGGACGTGGCCCTGCACAAGTGCGGCGTCACCTTCGTCCTGGACCGGGCCGGTGTCACCGGCACCGACGGCGCCTCCCACAACGGCATGTGGGACATGTCGATCCTCCAGGTCGTCCCCGGGCTGCGGCTGGCCGCCCCGCGCGACGCCGACCAGGTCCGCGCCCAGCTGCGCGAGGCCGTCGAGGTCACCGACGCGCCGACCGTGGTCCGCTTCTCCAAGGGCGCGGTCGGGCCCGCCGTACCGGCCGTGGGACGCGTCGGCGGCATGGACGTCCTGCGCGAGCCCGGCACCGACACCCCGGACGTGCTGCTGGTCTCCGTGGGCGCCCTCGCCCCGATGTGCCTGGAGATCGCCGGTCTGCTCGAGAAGCAGGGCATCTCCACCACCGTCGTCGACCCGCGCTGGGTCAAGCCCGTCGACGAGGCCATGGCCCCGCTCGCCGAGAAGCACCGGGTCGTCGTCACCGTCGAGGACAACTCCCGCGTCGGCGGAGTCGGCTCGACGATCGCGCAGGCCCTGCGCGACGCCGGCGTCGACGTACCGCTGCGCGACTTCGGCATCCCGCCGCGCTTCCTCGACCACGCCTCCCGCGCCGAGGTCCTGGCGGAGATCGGGCTCACCGCTCCCGACATCGCCCGTCAGGTCACCGGCCTGGTGGCGAAGCTGGACGGCGGCCTCCCGCCCTCCCGGATCCGCTCGAACGGCACGCACGACGCGAACCCAGGCGTACGCGCCGCACGTGCCGCCGCCGACTCGGTGGAATCGGCCCGCGACTGATCCCTCCGCCGATGCGCCCGAACGGGTCGCCCGTGCCACTGTGAAGAGTGGTGAGGGCGACCCGTTCGCGTGAGGGCGCCCGCGCCGGGGCATACGAACCACGCCCCCTCTCGATCATGTCGAGGACGACACAGCGTGGGAGGTACCTGTGAGCAACACCCTCTTCCGGACGAAGAAGGTCGAGCAGTCCATCCGTGACACCGAGGAACCGGAGCACGCGCTCAGGAAGTCCCTCTCCGCGCTGGACCTGACCGTCTTCGGCGTCGGCGTCATCATCGGCACCGGCATCTTCGTGCTCACCGGCACGGTCGCCAAGAACAACGCCGGACCCGCGGTCGCGCTGGCCTTCGTGGTGGCCGGCGTCGTCTGCGCGCTCGCCGCCCTCTGCTACGCCGAATTCGCCTCCACCGTCCCGGTGGCGGGCTCCGCCTACACCTTCTCGTACGCCTCCCTCGGCGAACTGCCCGCTTGGATCATCGGCTGGGACCTGGTCCTGGAGTTCGCGCTCGGCACGGCGGTGGTGGCCGTCGGCTGGTCCGGCTACATCCACTCGCTGCTGGACAACGCGGGCTGGCAGCTGCCCGCGGCGCTCGGCACCCGGGACGGCGCCGAGGGCTTCGGCTTCGACATCCTCGCCGCCGTACTGGTGCTGGTCCTCACCGGCATCCTCGTGCTCGGCATGAAGCTGTCCGCCCGGGTGACCTCGGTCGTCGTCGCCATCAAGGTGACCGTCGTCCTCGTCGTCATCATCGCCGGTGCCTTCTTCGTGACCGCCGACAACTACGACCCGTTCATCCCGAAGGCGCAGGCCGTCCCGGCCGGCGCCGGCCTCGACTCGCCGCTCATCCAGCTGATGTTCGGCTGGGCACCGTCCAACTTCGGCGTGATGGGCATCTTCACGGCGGCCTCGGTGGTCTTCTTCGCCTTCATCGGCTTCGACATCGTCGCCACGGCCGCCGAGGAGACCAGGAACCCGCAGCGGGACATGCCGCGCGGCATCCTCGGCTCCCTGCTCATCTGCACCGTGCTGTACGTCGCCGTGTCGATCGTCGTCACCGGAATGCAGCGCTACACCGAGCTGTCCGTGGACGCCCCGCTCGCGGACGCCTTCAAGGCCACCGGCCATCCCTGGTTCGCCGGCTTCATCAGCTTCGGCGCCGCCGTCGGCCTGACGGTCGTCTGCATGATCCTGCTGCTCGGCCAGACCCGGGTGTTCTTCGCGATGAGCCGGGACGGGCTGCTGCCCCGCTTCTTCTCCCGCGTCCACCCCCGCTTCAAGACCCCGCACCGGCCGACCATCCTGCTCGGTGTGATCATCGCGATCGTCGCGGGCTTCACCCCGCTGTCGGAGCTCGCCGAGCTGGTGAACATCGGCACGCTGTTCGCCTTCGTGATCGTCGCGCTCAGTGTGATCATCCTGCGCCGCACCCGCCCCGACCTGCCCCGGGCCTTCCGCACCCCGTGGGTGCCGTTCCTGCCGATCCTGTCGGTCGCCGCCTCGCTGTGGCTGATGCTGAACCTGCCCGCCGAGACCTGGCTCCGGTTCGGCCTCTGGATGGTGCTCGGCTTCATCTTCTACTTCCTCTACAGCCGGAGCCACAGCCGTCTGGGCCAGGAGGAGAAGGCCGACTCCGGCCGGCCCGGCAAGCCGCCGGGCCCGGCCTTCCGGTAACCCGTACGGCCCCCGGCCGCCGCCCCGCCCCCTGCCCTCTCCCGGCGGTGGCGGGTCAGGGGTGGACGGCTCGGGGACCGGTCACGGTGGCGCCCAGGGCGGTCACCCGGCGGCGCAGTTCGCGGTCGGCGGTGACGACCAGGACCGGGCGCTCACCCGCCTCGGCCACCAGGTCGACCACGCGGTCGTCGCCGCTGCCCGGTGCCGCCTCCACCCGCACCCCGGGCACCGACTCCACACCCCGCGCCGCGCCCTCCACCACCAGGACGATCTCCACCGGCCCCGGACGGTCGGGCAGCCCCCGTGAGGCCAGCCGGTCCCGCAACCGCTCCGCGGCACCCCGGCGGTCCCGCCACCACCCGTCGGGCACCGACCCGACGACGTTCGCGGAGTCGACGATCACGAGCGGGGCGGCGACGCTGTGGTCCATGCGGCCAGAATCCCACGGAACGGCACCCCGCCCGAGGCGCCCGCGGACCGGCTCCGCCGGACAAGCCCTAGGGTGAAAAGGTGAACGGCGACTGGCTCCTCCGCGGCCGCGACGGCCGCCTCAGCGTCTATCTGCCGTCGGACGACGCCGTCCTGTGCCGTGCGGAACTCGCCCCCGGCGGTCCCTGGCGGGCGCCCCGTACCGTCGGCGGCGACCAGAAGCTGCGCCCGGGAGCGGCGATCGGCCAGGGCACCGACGGCTACGCCCATCTGGTCGCCTGGCGGCCCACCGGGCCCGGCCGGTCGGGCCTGGTGCACTCCACCCACTTCCGGCCCCGGCTCGCCGCCCTCGACTGGAACCCCGTCGGCCACCCCGACCAGAAGGGCGACCACACCGGAACACCGGCCGTCGCGGTCGACGCCCAGGGACGCGCACACGTCTTCGTCCGCAACCAGGGCGGCGGGGTGAGCATGCGGGCGCAGAAGGAGAAGGGCGGCTGGGACCCCTGGCACGACCTCGGCGGAGCCGACGTCCAGGGCGAACTCGCGGCCGTGACCGGCGAGTCGGGTCGGATCGAGCTGTACGCGGCGACCTTGGACGCCCTTCTGCACTGGCGTCAGGAGACACCCGGCGGGCAGCTTGTGCGGGCGGAGGAGACCGACGTACCGGTCCGTCCGGACACCCTGTGCGCGCTCGCCACCTCCGCCGAGCACACCACCCTGTTCTGCACCGACACGTCCGGCGAACTGTGCGCCTGGCGTCCCGGCGGCACACCGGTGCCGCTGTTCACCGCGGCCGGCCCCGGCCCGGTCCGCGCCGTGCGCCGTGCCACGGCGGGTCACGACTGCACGGTGCTCGCCCAGCGTTCGGCGAGCGGCAGGATCGCCTTCGCCGCGTACCCCACGCAGGCGGAGCCGTCCGGCGCCCGGTGGACCGAGTCCGGCCCTCCGTCGCCGGCCGACGCCAAGGTGGCCCTCGCCCTCGACGAGCACGAGGAGATCGTCGCCGCCACCGTCTCCCGCTCCACCGGCTCCCTCCGGCTCGCCCGCCGCAAGGACGAGCCGGGCCTGGCCCTGACGGCATGGCGCGAGGTGTGACCCGGGCGCCCACGCGGTCGGACCGTGCGGCGATCCGCTGGCTGCCCCCGTGACGAAAGCCCGTGACGAAAGCCCGTGACGGCAACCCGTGACGGCAACCCGTGACGAAAGGGGGGCGGGCCGCACGGATCGTCACCGTGCGGCCCGCCCCCCTTTCAGGGCCGGCCGGTCACGCCGGGACGCTTGCCACGCCCGGGGCCAGGAACCTCTTGCCGTTGACGCGCTCGGAGACACCCTCGCGGTCCAGGTACGGCGTGATGCCGCCCAGGTGGAAGGGCCAGCCGGCACCCGTGATCAGGCACAGGTCGATGTCCTGCGCCTCGGCGACGACACCCTCGTCGAGCATCAGCCCGATCTCCTGCGCCACCGCGTCGAGCACCCGCGCCCGCACCTGCTCCTCGGTGAGGACGGTGTCGCCCTGCTCGAGCAGCGCGGCGACCTCCGGGTCCAGCTCCGGCTTCCCGCTGTCGTAGACGTAGAAGCCGCGCTTGCCCGCCTCGACGACCTTCTTGAGGTTCGGCGAGACCGTGAAGCGCTCCGGGAAGGACCGGTTGAGCGTCTCGGACACGTGCAGCCCGATCGCCGGGCCGACCAGCTCCAGCAGCACCAGCGGGGACATCGGCAGACCGAGCGGCTCGACCGCCTTCTCGGCGACCTCGACCGGGGTGCCCTCGTCGATGACGTTCTGGATCTCGCCCATGAAGCGGGTCAGGATGCGGTTCACCACGAACGCCGGGGCGTCCTTGACGAGCACCGCGGTCTTCTTCAGCTTCTTGGCGACACCGAACGCCGTGGCCAGCGAGGCGTCGTCGGTCTGCTCGCCGCGGACGATCTCAAGGAGCGGCAGGATCGCGACCGGGTTGAAGAAGTGGAAGCCGACGACCCGCTCGGGGTGCTTCAGCTTCGACGCCATCTCCGTCACGGAGAGCGAGGAGGTGTTGGTGGCGAGGATCGCGTGCGCCGGGGCGACCGCCTCGACCTCGGCGAACACCTTCTGCTTGACGCCCATCTCCTCGAAGACCGCTTCGATGATGAAGTCGGCGTCCGCGAAGCCCTCGGCCTTGTCCAGCACACCGGAGACCAGCGCCTTGAGGCGGTTGGCCTTGTCCTGGTTGATCCGGCCCTTGCCGAGCAGCTTGTCGATCTCGGCGTGGACGTAGCCCACACCCTTGTCGACGCGCTCCTGGTCGATGTCGGTCAGCACGACCGGCACCTCCAGGCGGCGCAGGAACAGCAGCGCGAGCTGCGAGGCCATCAGACCGGCGCCGACGACACCGACCTTGGTGACCGGACGCGCCAGGTTCTTGTCCGGTGCGCCGGCCGGGCGCTTGCCGCGCTTCTGCACCAGGTTGAACGCGTAGAGGCCGGACCGCAGTTCACCGCCCATGATCAGGTCGGCGAGCGCCTGGTCCTCGGCGTCGTAGCCCTGCTGGAGATCGCCGTTCTTGGCGGCGGCGATGATGTCCAGGGCGCGGTAGGCGGCCGGGGCCGCGCCGTGCACCTTGGAGTCGGCGATGAAGCGCCCCTTGGCGACGGCCTGGTCCCAGGCCTCGCCGCGGTCGATCACCGGACGGTCGACGACGATCTCGCCCTTGAGGACGGCCGCCGTCCAGATCAGCGACTGCTCCAGGAAGTCCGCGCCCTCGAAGATCGCGTCCGCGATGCCGAGTTCGTGGACCTGCACGCCCTTGAGCTGCTTGTTCTGGTTGAGGCTGTTCTCGATGATGACCGAGACGGCCTTGTCCGCGCCGATCAGGTTCGGCAGCAGCGCGCAGCCGCCCCAGCCGGGGACCAGGCCGAGGAAGACCT
Organism: Streptomyces sp. TE5632; assembly: GCF_054061295.1. Classification (NCBI taxonomy): domain Bacteria; kingdom Bacillati; phylum Actinomycetota; class Actinomycetes; order Kitasatosporales; family Streptomycetaceae; genus Streptomyces; species Streptomyces sp. TE5632. Next base: position 4,790,530 of record NZ_JBSSEA010000003.1, read on the forward strand.
CGGGCAGGGAGAAGGCGGGGATGGCCGCGGACACCGTGCGGTAGGAGCAGTGCAGGCCGACCTCGACGCCGCCGCCCATGGCCGCGCCGTTGTAGTACGCGAAGGTGGGCACGGCGAGCTTCGACAGCCGCTTGAAGACGTCGTGGCCGCCCTTGCCGATGGCGAGCGCGTCCTCGTGCCGCTTGAGCAGCTCGACGCCCTTGAGGTCGGCGCCGACGGCGAAGATGAACGGCTTGCCGGTGATGCCGACGCCGACGATCTCGCCGTCCGCGGCCTCCTTCTCGACCTGGTCGACGGCGGCGTCCAGATTCGCCAGCGACTGGGGGCCGAAGGTGGTCGGCTTGGTGTGGTCCAGCCCGTTGTCGAGGGTGATGAGCGCGAAGCGGCCCGCGCCCAGGGGCAGTTCGAAGTGGCGTACATGGGAGGTCGTGACGACCTCGTCCGGGAACAGCGCGGCGGCGCCCTTCAACAGTTCTGCGGTGGTGCTCACTTGTCCCCCTCGAAGTTCGGGTTCTCCCAGATGACCGTCGCGCCCATGCCGAAGCCGACGCACATGGTGGTCAGGCCGTAGCGGACGTGCGGCTGCTCCTCGAACTGGCGGGCCAGCTGCGTCATCAGCCGGACACCGGAGGAGGCCAGCGGGTGGCCGAAGGCGATGGCGCCGCCGTACTGGTTGACGCGCGCGTCGTCGTCGGCGATGCCGTAGTGCTCCAGGAAGGCCAGCACCTGGACGGCGAAGGCCTCGTTGATCTCGAACAGGCCGATGTCGGAGATGGACAGCCCCGCCTGGGCGAGCGCCTTCTCCGTGGCCGGGATCGGACCGTAGCCCATGACCTCCGGCTCGACGCCCGCGAAGGCGTACGAGACCAGACGCATCTTCACCGGGAGGCCGTTCTCGCGGGCGAAGTCCTCGGAGGCGATGAGCGAGGCGGTGGCGCCGTCGTTGAGACCGGCCGCGTTACCGGCGGTGACCCGGCCGTGGACGCGGAACGGCGTCTTCAGTCCGGCCAGGTTCTCCAGGGTGGTGCCCGGACGCATCGGCTCGTCGGCGGTGACCAGGCCCCAGCCCGTCTCGCCGGCTGACCCCGCGGCGGAGCCGCTGTCGGGCACAGCGGTGCGGCGCACCGAGACCGGTACCAGGTCGGCCTGGATCTTGCCGTCGGCGTACGCCTTGGCGGCCTTCTCCTGTGAGCGGACCGCGTACTCGTCGGCGCGCTGCTTGGTGATCGTGGGGTAGCGGTCGTGCAGGTTCTCCGCAGTCATGCCCATGAACAGGGCGGACTCGTCGACCAGCTTCTCGGAGACGAAACGCGGGTTGGGGTCCACGCCCTCGCCCATCGGGTGGCGGCCCATGTGCTCGACACCGCCCGCGATGGCCACGTCGTACGCGCCGAAGGCGACGGAGCCGGCCACCGCGGTCACGGCGGTCAGGGCGCCCGCGCACATGCGGTCGATGGAGTAGCCCGGAACCGAGGTGGGCAGGCCCGCGAGGATGCCGGCGGTGCGGCCGATGGTCAGGCCCTGGTCGCCGATCTGCGTGGTCGCGGCGACCGCGACCTCGTCGATCTTCTTCGGGTCGAGTCCGGGGTTGCGGCGCAGCAGCTCCCGGATCGCCTTCACGACGAGGTCGTCGGCACGGGTCTCGTGGTAGATGCCCTTGGGGCCCGCCTTGCCGAACGGGGTGCGGACGCCGTCGACGAAGACGACGTCCCTGACGGTACGAGGCACGATGGCTCTCCTCCAGGGTGCGGGATGGCACTGCTGCGTTGCGCTGAGCGCGCGCTCAGAGCCTATGCTACTTGTGGGTAATGTAGCTGCCCAGCCCCACGGAACCGAGCGGTGAAGCTCACACTCCTGGCGGAGTCGTCGCACCACGCGGTGTCAGGACCGCGGTCGGTACGGACGTGAACCCGCTCTGAGGATCTTGGCGTGATCTCGACGTCGCTGTTCTGTTTCAAGAGCCCTTCCGGGCGCACGGGAAACCGTCTCGGCGGGCGCGATCCCGGCCGTCCTCTCCCCGTACCCGCCCCGCGGCAGGCGCCGCCGACGGCGCTCAGACCCCTCCCGAACCGCCGGAGACCAATGCGGCGACCAGTACCGGGGTCACCTGCTCCACCTGCCACGGCCGCGCCCCGTACCCGGCCAGCACCGCCGCGACGGACTCCCTGTCGGCGGGCTGCGGGGGCTCCCAGCACACCCTGCGCACCGTGTCCGGGGTGATCAGGTTCTCCTGCGGCATGTTCAGCCGCTCGGCGAGCGCGCTCACCCCCGCGCGGGCCGCGGAGAGCCGGGCGGCGGCCACCGGGTCCTTCTCCGCCCAGGCGCGCGGCGGCGGCGGACCGGTCACCGGCTGTCCGGGCTGCGGCAGCTGCGACTCGGGCAGTGCCCTCGCCCGGTCGACGGCCGCCTGCCACTGCTCCAGCTGGCGCCGTCCCACCCGCGCCCCGAACCCGTTCAGCGCGGCCAGGGCGTGGGCGTTGGCCGGCACGGCGAGCGCGGCCTCGACGATGGCGGCGTCGGAGAGCACCTTGCCCGGGGAGACGTCCCGGCGCTGCGCGATCCGGTCCCGGGCCTGCCACAGCTCCTTGACGACGGCCATCTGCCGGCGCCTGCGCACCTTGTGCATGCCGGAGGTGCGCCGCCAGGGGTCCTTGCGGGGCTCCGGCGGCGGTGCCGACGCGATCGCCTCGAACTCCTGCAGTGCCCACTCCAGCTTGCCCTGCCGGTCCAGTTCCTTCTCCAGGGCGTACCGCAGGTCGACCAGGAGCTCGACGTCGAGGGCGGCGTAGCGCAGCCAGGGCTCGGGCAGCGGGCGGGTGGACCAGTCGACGGCGGAGTGGCCCTTCTCCAGGACGAAGCCGAGCACGTTCTCGACCATCGCGCCGAGGCCGACCCGGGGGAAGCCGGCCAGGCGTCCGGCCAGTTCGGTGTCGAAGAGGCGGCCGGGCAGCATCCCTATCTCGCGCAGGCAGGGCAGGTCCTGGGTGGCGGCGTGCAGCACCCACTCGGCGCCGGACAGCGCCTCGCCCAGGGCGGACAGGTCCGGGCAGGCGACGGGGTCGATCAGGGCGGACCCGGCGCCCGCACGGCGCAGCTGGACGAGGTAGGCGCGCTGGCCGTAGCGGTAGCCGGAGGCGCGCTCGGCGTCTACGGCGACCGGGCCGGTGCCCGCGGCGAAGGCGGCGATCACCTCGTCGAGGGCGGCCTCGCCCGCGATCACGGGCGGGATGCCCTCACGCGGTTCGAGCAAGGGGGTCGGCGCCTCCGTAGCAGGTGATCCGTTGTCGTCCGGAGGGGCGCCTCCGGTGGTTCGCAGGGAACTGTCTGCTGCGGTGTCGTGGGCGTCGGTCACCTGTCAAGAGTAGCCATGCCGTGAAGGCGCCTGCCGACGGAACGTTCCGTCGGCAGGCGCCGGGGGGTCGTAAACCAGTCAGGTCGGTGAATGTTCGGCGGAGGGGGAGCGGAGCGAAGGGGAACGGCGGGGGCTGCCGGGGAGCGCGGCGGGGCGTCGAGGTCAGTGGATGATGCCCGTGCGCAGGGCCACCGCCACCATTCCCGCGCGGTCGCCCGTACCGAGCTTGCGGGCGATGCGGGCGAGGTGGCTCTTGACGGTCAGCGCGGACAGGCCCATCGAGACGCCGATGGCCTTGTTGGACTGGCCCTCCGCCACCAGCCGCAGCACCTCGACCTCACGGCCGGACAGTTCGCGGTAGCCGCCCGGGTGGCTCGGAGCACCCGGGGGGCGGCGGTGCAGACGGGCGCCGGCGCCGATGGGAGCGGCTCCGGGGCGGGAGGGGAGCCCGAGGTTGGTGCGGGTCCCGGTGACGACGTAGCCCTTCACTCCGCCCGCGAGGGCGTTGCGCACGGCGCCGATGTCGTCGGCGGCGGACAGGGCGAGGCCGTTGGGCCAGCCCGCCGCTCGGGTCTCGGAGAGGAGGGTGAGGCCGGAACCGTCCGGCAGATGGACGTCGGCGACGCAGATGTCGCGGGGGTTGCCGATGCGGGGACGAGCCTCCGCGACGGACGAGGCCTCGATCACGTCGCGCACGCCGAGCGCCCACAGATGGCGGGTGACGGTGGAACGGACGCGGGGGTCGGCCACGACCACCATGGCGGTCGGCTTGTTCGGGCGGTAGGCGACCAGGCTTGCGGGCTGCTCGAGGAGAACGGACACCAGGCCTCCTGGGGTGGCGGGACGGGGCCGGCTCGTGGGGGTGGAGCCGGGCTCAACCGTGCTTTCAAGGTCACAGTCGTCTTCGGCACCAAACCCGGTCTCCTTTAGAGAGTGATCACGATCTGGTGAGTAACAATATGCGCAATTCGGACACGCGGTCGATCATTCGAAGACCGAACGGTTTCGGTCGGCGTCGCAACACTTCCGAAAGTGGCCGTATCGACAAAGAGATCGGCATGTGTGATTGCCGGGGGCTCCGGTGGGGAAGCTCAGCGCGACTGCGGCCCCCTCCGCTGGGGGAGCGTCACCACCGACGCGTCCCCCGGAGCCGCCGGGGGCAGCCCGGCGACCTGGGCCAGCAGATCGCACCAGGCGACCAGATGGGTGGCGGTGTCCGGCGCCCCGCCCAGGCCCTCCCGCGGCGTCCATGAGGCACGGATCTCGATCTGCGAGGCGGCGGGGCGCTCGGACAGCCCGCCGAAGTAGTGCGAACTCGCCCGCGTGACCGTGCCGCTGGGCTCGCCGTACGACAGGCCGCGTGCCGAGAGCGCGCCGGTCAGCCAGGACCAGCACACCTCCGGCAGCAGCGGATCCGCCGCCATCTCCGGCTCCAGTTCCGCGCGCACCAGCGTCACCAGCCGAAAGGCGCCTTGCCAGGCGTCGTGTCCGGCCGGGTCGTGCAGCAGCACCAGCCGGCCGTCCGCCAGCTCCTGCTCGCCGTCCACGACCGTCGCCTCCAGCGCGTGCGCGTAGGGGGCGAGCCGGGTGGGCGCGGGCGTGGCCTCCACCTCGATCTGTGGTCGCAGCCGCGCGCCCCGCATCGCGTCGACGGCCGTCCGAAAGGGCAACGGGGGCGCCGCGCCCCCCTGCCCGAGGTTCTCCCCGGTGTCCTTCGCTTCGTCCATACCACCCTTGCCGTCCGACAATCGTCCTTGAGCCGCAGCCATGCGGGGAAGATTAAGGGGAACGCGGCCTCGGCGCGGGGAAGGACACCCACGGCGCAGCACGGTGTCCGGATCGTGTTCGTCCCGGGCGCGGCGCACGGGCGCCGTGCGCCGGGTGGCCTGCGGTGCGGGGTCACCGGCGGACCATGCGAGACTGGCCGGTGTGAGTGCCAATGTCAGCCCCCGGGGCAAGCAGCCGACCCAGACGTACGACAGTGCCTTCCTCAAGGCGTGCCGGCGTGAGCCGGTTCCGCACACTCCGGTGTGGTTCATGCGGCAGGCGGGCCGCTCACTGCCGGAGTACCGCAAGGTGCGCGAGGGCATCGCGATGCTCGACTCCTGCATGCGCCCCGACCTCGTCGCCGAGATCACGCTCCAGCCGGTCCGCCGGCACAACGTCGACGCGGCGATCTACTTCAGCGACATCGTCGTCCCCCTCAAGGCCATCGGTATCGACCTCGACATCAAGCCCGGCATCGGCCCCGTCGTCGAGGAGCCCTTCCGCACCCGCGCCGACCTCGCCCGGCTGCGCGACCTCACCCCGGAGGACGTCTCCTACGTCACCGAGGCGTACGGTCTGCTGACCGCCGAGCTGGGCTCCACCCCGCTGATCGGCTTCGCGGGCGCCCCGTTCACCCTCGCCAGCTACCTCATCGAGGGCGGCCCGTCCCGCACCTACGAGAACGCCAAGGCGATGATGTACGGCGACCCGGAGCTCTGGGCCGACCTCCTCGACCGCCTCGCGGACATCACCGCCGCCTTCCTCACCGTGCAGATCGAGGCCGGCGCCTCCGCGGTCCAGCTCTTCGACTCCTGGGCCGGCGCGCTCGCCCCCGCCGACTACCGGCGCTCGGTGATGTCCGCCTCGGCCAAGGTCCTCGACGCGGTGTCCGGTCACGGCGTCCCCCGCATCCACTTCGGTGTCGGCACCGGCGAACTCCTCGGCCTGATGGGCGAGGCCGGCGCGGACGTCGTGGGCGTCGACTGGCGCGTCCCCATGGACGAGGCCGCCCGTCGCGTCGGCCCCGGCAAGGCGCTCCAGGGCAACCTCGACCCGACCGTGCTGTTCGCCGGCACCGAGGCCGTCGAGGCGAAGACCCGCGAGGTCCTGGCCCAGGCGGAGGGCCTCGAGGGCCACATCTTCAACCTCGGCCACGGCGTCATGCCGAACACCGACGCGGACGCCCTGACCCGCCTGGTGGACCACGTCCACACCCTCACCACCCGCTGACCGGCCCCACCTGGAGTCCGTTCACAGCGGCACCCGCGTCCGCAGCGGCACCGGGCGTCTGCTTCTCCGCCTCCTGGAACTCCCGGAGGAGATCGGCGAAGCAGGCCCGGTGGAGGCGTTCGCGGTCGTCGTCTCCGAGGTGCCCGCCCGTTCCGCCGCCGTGTTCACGCGTTCGCGCTTCGCGGGACCGAGCGTCGTCCTCAGCCGTGAGGCGGCACCCCGGCAGCAGAGCCGCGGCACGGCCGTGCTGTAGCGGAACGCGAATGTCGCCACCGGCAGCGCGGGCGCGGCCAACGCCGCCGAGTTCGAGCAGGCGCTGCACACCGTCGCACTGCGCCTCGTACGCGACATCGCCTCGGACGGCGAGGGGGCGAGCAGGCTCATCGAGGTCCGGGTCACCGGGGCCCGCGACGACGCGCAGGCCAAGCGGGTCGGCAAGAGCGTGGTCAACTCGCCCCTGGTCAAGACGGCCGTGCACGGGGCCGACCCCAACTGGGGCCGGGTCGCGATGGCCGTCGGCAAGCTCGAGGACGAGACCGACATCGAGCCGCACCGGGTGCGGATCCGGTTCGGCGACCTTCCCATGCACCCGGAGGAGCCGACCGACGCGCTGCTGGAGCAGGCCGCGCGGTGCCTGACCGGCGACGAGGTGGTCATCCGGGTGGACCTCGGCATCGGCGAGGGCGCGTTCACCGTGTACGGCTGCGATCTCACCGAGGGCTACGTGAAGATCAACGCCGACTACACCACCTGAGCCCGGGATCGATCTCCGCTCATCCGTGCGATGGCGCCCCTCTTCCAGGGTGCACGGCGCCGGCACGCCCGGTCGCTGCCCAGTCCGTTTCACCACGAGCTCAAGAGCGTGACCTTCGCACTGCCGCCCCCCCCGGGCTCGGGTTACGTGGTGCTGCCCGTCTTGCTCGCGGTGCGCTGTTGGAGCTGTCACGGGGGCCGGAACAACCCGGGCTCGCGGGTGGACGTCATGCCACGCCGCCCATCGGCATCGAGGGTGATGGGCCGTGGGCGAAGGGCGTGAAGTGCGCGGGGGTGTGGTCGATGGGCAGGTCGGGACGCCAGGCCGTCAGGATGTGTGCACTGCACACGAACAGGCCGTCGGGAAGCTGGTCCAGGGGATGCCAGGCCCAGTCGCCGACGCTCTCGTCCGGCTGCGTGGCCGGCTGTCCCCGCCAGGCGTGAACGAGGGCACCCACCGTGACCCGCAGGACGTCTTCGACGTGGTCGACGAGCGTTCCCAGGAGCCTGACGTCGGCAGGGCGGGCGATCAGGCCGGTCTCCTCGCGGAGTTCGCGGACCACCGCGGCTTCGAGGGATTCCCCGGCCTCGACGGTTCCGCCGGGCAGTTCGAGGGTGCCGCGCCGATGGCGGCCCAGGAGCAGTCCCTGCGCGCCAAGGAGGATCGCGCCGACACCCACGGCCGCGTGCGCCTGCGGTGGCTTGGCACTGCGGGGGCGGCTGGAAACCCGCGCCGGCCGGTCGGGCAGGCGTCGGGCCCGGATGAGCTGCTGGATGACCGGGGCACTTTCCTCGGGGTGGTGCAGCAGGTCGACGGCCTCGACGCGGAAGCCGTACTCGGTGAGCAGGTCCCCCCACAGTTGCGGCGCGAGGACCCACATCCGAGTCGGCAAGGGGGGATCTTCGTGCAACAGGATCATCTGCTCGCGCGGTGCCGGTTCCGTGGACGGGCCGCGGCCGTGCAGGTCGGTGTGCAGGAGCGAAAGGATCAGCGGCGCGCCAGGGCGCAGACCGTCGCGCAGTGCGGGCAGCACGCGGTGCGGGTCGATGAAGGCCAGGGTGCCGATGGCGTACGCGGCGTCGAACGGTTCGGACCGGGCGAGGTGTTCGACCACATCTCCGTGCGTGAACTCCACGCCCTGCACATCCGCGTGCGTGGAGACGGCGCGCTCGTGCTGGGTCGGCGACAGTTCGATCCCGGTGACGCGAGCGCCGTGGGCCCGGGCGAGATGCACGGCGTGGTGGCCGGCCCCTGAGCCGATGTCCAGGACACGCCGGCCGGTGATGTCGCCGAGGACTTCAACACCCGGTCCGACCCCCTCCCAGGGCGTCCAGGACAGGTGGTCGGGGACGGGCGGCGTGTAGCCGCGAGCCAGCTGGCGCCGGCCGTAGATCTTCCAGGCTCGGGTGTTGATGTTCTCGACGGGCACGGTGTCTCCTCGGTGGGCAGCGTGACGCGGATCAGGTATGCGTGATGAGGTAGGCCGGGCCTTCGCCGCGCCGGGCTCGTTCGATGGCGTCGAGACGGGCGAAGGCCAGGGGCGCAGGGCGAAGCAGTGGTACGACTCGTCGAGCTGCGTCACGTCCGCCCGGGCCCAGCCGGCGGTGAGGAGTTCCGCCTCCGCGGCGTTGACCTCCCATGGTTCGGCCTCGCCGCGCCGGGGACTGTGCACGGAAGTGGCCACCCGGAAAATACCTCCCGGGGCGAGGAGTTGACGCACCCGGGACAGGAACGCGTGCTTGTCCTGGACCCAGCGGTAGACCAGTCGGCAGGTGATGAGCGCGAACGCCGGTTCGGGCAGGTCGGCCAGGTCGTCGGTGTCGAAGTCGAAGTGCCTGAAGTCAAGGCCGGGGTGCTCGTGGCGGGCGGCGGAGAGCGCGCTGGGTGCGCAGTCGATCCCGGTCGGCCGGTAGCCGAGTTCGGCAAGCGCCCGCACGAGTGCCCCGTCTCCGGAGCCGATGTCGAGGGCGGGTCTCCCACGACCGATGCCTACCTGCCGGTTCAGGGCTTCTCGCTCCGGCGCGTCGATGCTCCGGTAGCGGCGGCCGGATTGCCACAGCGGCTTCCAGTACGCGCCGGCCTCGCCCGCCTTGACGGGTCCGCGCGCTCGGGTGCGGTGCGGAGTGTCGACCACTGCGTTCCTCCCGTGCGGTGTCAAGCGGGTTCGGGCGCGTTCGGTCCGCTGCTCAGGGGCGCGGACTGCGCGTGCGAGGAGTGGCCGGCGGCTGTCCTCCCGGGCCGGCTCAGATCGCGGTCCGCGATGCGCCGCATGTGCTGGGCGAAGACCGCCTCCGCGTCGGGGTTCATGCGCATCAGGGCGACCATGCCGGTGACGATGACGTCGCAGACCTCGGATTCGACGTCCTGCCAGGTGTGGGAACGGCCCTTGCGGGGGTTCTGCCCGGCTGCGCCGATGGCGGCTTCGGCGACTTCGCCGGCCTCCTCCTGGATCTTGAGGAGTTGGAAGAGGACTCGCTGCTCGTGGGGGAGTGTGGAATGGTCGTCGAGGCGGCCGGCGAGGTCCGTGATCGTCTGCCAGGTGTCGGTCATGTGGGTCTCGATTCCGTGAGTGGGTCAGCGGTCCTTGGCCAGGGCGACGAGGTCGGCGAACTGGCCGCCGGCGTTCACCAGGTCGTCGTACGTGCCCTGTTCGACGACGCGGCCTTTGTCCATCACGAGGATGCGGTCGGCGAGCCGGGTGTTCTCCAGCTGGTGCGTGACGACGATCGTCATGCGCTGGGGTGCGAGGCGCTTGATCTGCGTGAAGATCGCGTGCTCGCCGCGGGCGTCCATCTGCGAGGTGGGCTCGTCCAGGATCATGAGCGGTGTCTGCCGGTACAGCGCGCGGCCACACACGAGCCGCTGCCACTGACCGCCCGACAGTTCGGCGCCGCCGAACAGCTCTCGGGCCAGGAGGGTGTCGAGTCGACGGGGCAGCTTCTCGATCTCCTCGCGCATGCCGACGGCGTCGATGGCGTCCCACACCGGCTCGTCGTCGTGGGTGCGGGGCCGGCCCAGGGTGATGTTCTCGCGGGCCCGCAACGGCCAGCACGCGAAGTTCTGCGGAACGAGTGAGGTGCGGCTCCACACGGCGTCGGGGTCGGCGTCGGCGAGATCGACGCCGTCCCACAGGACGCGCCCCTTGTCGGCGAGCACGATCCCGGTGATGAGTCTGGTCAGGGTGGACTTGCCGGAACCGTTCGCGCCGACGACGGCCAGGATCTCGCCGCGGCGCAGGGTCAGGGAGATCCCTGCGACGGCCGGATCCTCCTTGCCGGGGTAGTGGTAGACGGCCTCCTCGATACGGATCTCGTCGACCCGCTCCGGGATCGTCAGCTCACCCCGCTTCGGGGCGCGTTCGTGAGCGAGGCCGAGGAACGCCCGCATGTCGGCGAGGTAGAGCGAGGTGTGGAACAGGGCGGCGCCGTTGATGACGACCTGGGCGAGCGCGGCGAGCGCGGTCTGGACGGCGACCACCGCGGTGGCCGCTACGGGCAGGGCGATGCGGCCGGTGACGGAGAGACCGGCGAGGGTGGCCCAGGTGCACATCAGGAAGAAGCCGCCCAAGGCGCCGGCGGACAACTGGATGCGCAGCATCTGCGGCGCCGCTTCGAGGGTGCGCCGGTCGATGCGGTCGGACAGGGCCTGGTACCAGTAGATCTGGTAGCCGGTCATGCCGTTGGCGCGGACCTCGTCGCCGAAACGGGAGTGAGTGGCCCAGCTGCGCATCATGGCCCGTACGTTGCGGTCGCCGAGGTTGAGGAAGTGCGTGCGGTAGTCGACACGGGCCGACAGCACGGCCCCCACGCCGGCGGGCAGCACGGCCAGGAGAAGCACCGGCAGCATCAGCGGATGCAGTGCGGTGATGACCCCGCCGGCGGCGATCATGCGGACCAGGGCGGACATGAACCGCTGCGCGTCCTGCACCATCAGGCGGGTGCGGGTGACCCCGATCTCGGCCGCCTCCTGCTGGTCGGAGAAACCGTCCCTCCCGTAGGCGGACGACTCCACACGCAGCACGGCGGAGACGAGCGCGACGTCGGCTTCGGTGGTCAACAGCGGCGTGATGCGTCCGTCCGCGTACGAGGACAGGAGGCCGCAGATCCGGCCGGTGCCCGCGGCCAGGGTCACCACGATCAAGGCGGGGACCGCGCCGTGCAGACGTTCGGAAACGGTGCCGCTGCCGAGGACGTGCGTCATGGCGCGGGCGGTGGAGGCCAGGACGACAGCGGCGGCGATGCCGGTGAGTACCTGGCACACGAGGAGGAGTACGGAGCCGGTCCTGTCGACGGCCCACGCCTTGCGTGCGGTGTGGGCCAGTACGGAGGGCAGGCGTCGGCACATCGTCCCGAAGCCGGCGTCCTCCAGCGGGTTCTGGCCGAACTTGCCCTCGAAGCTGATGGTGGCCGGCGGTGGAGGGGGAGGCGTCTTCGGGGTTTCGGTCGAGGCGGCAGTCACAGTCACCTGGTCCCTCCATGGGGTCGGTGCCGTACCTGGATGGCTCGGCGGTGCACGGCTCAACGACGCTGATCGGGATTCGAACGCGCTCGATTCCGGACGGCGTGGACCCCTTGCGCCGCACGGTCTGTACGGCCCTGGGCCCGCTATGTCGCCCCTGGGCGGCGGTCCGGAATGGCCGAATCGCCGACGCTTGAAACCCCTGTGACGAATGAGGTCTCGAGCGGCCGACCACCCGAAGGCGACGGATGCCGGCACCGCCCGAGCAACCAATGAATCTGCTGCCTCTCCGCCGTCTGGAAGGTGGAGGCCGAGCAAACTCGGGTCCTGGCGGGGCGGGGCGGGGCGGGTCGAGGGTGGCGGGGTGGCCTGCCCCGAGTTGAGCAGATGACGCACCAGGACGTGCGGCGCGCCGCGGGTCGGGCAGTGCAGCTTTGCCCGAATCGTGTGGAGGTGGGCGGAGACGGTGTTCGGGGTGGTGGCCATGACGGTTTTCCTGGTTGGTTCGGCCTCAGGGTGAGGCCGGGCGCAGGTGCACGGGCAGGGTCTGGTGTCCGTTGCTGATCAGCGAAGGCAGCGGCTTCAGTTCGGCCGCGGGGACGGCGAGGCGGATCTCGGGGAACCGGTCGAACAGCTGCTGCAGGGCGGTGGCGACTTCGAGGCGGGCGAGTGGGGCGCCGAGGCAGAAGTGCACGCCGTGGCCGAAGGCCAGGTGGTCCTTCGTGGGCCGGGTGAGGTCGAAGCGGTCGGCGGACTCGCCGTGCCAGTCGGGGTGGCGGTTGGCGGCGGCGTAGGAGGCGAGGATCGCCTCGCCTGCGGCGATGGTCTGTCCGTCGGGCAGGGGGAGGTCCGTGAGGGCGTAGCGCAGGGGCAGGTGCTTGACGGCGGGTTCGTGCCGCAGGGTCTCCTCGACGAGGTCGCTCCAGTGGGCACGGCCGGCGCGGAGGTGGCCGAGCTGCTCCGGGTCGGTCAGCAGGGCGGTGACGGCCTGGTCGATGACGTTGACGGTGGTCTCGTACCCGGCGCTGATCATCAGCAGGAGCGTGTCGCGCAGTTCTCCGTCCGTGAAGCCGCCGCCGTCGCCCTCGTCGTCGCGGGCCGCGATGAGCAGGGAGGTCAGGTCGTCGCCGGGCCGGGCGCGTTTGGCCGCGATCAGCTGGTCGAGGGCCCCGTACAGGGCGGCGGTGTTCGCAGCGGCCTGCTCGGTGGTGAGGGTCGTGGCGAAGACACCGTCGACCATGGAGCGAAAGCCTTGGCGCTGGTTCTCGGGGACGCCCATGAGCTGGCCGATCACCGCGATCGGCAGCGGGTAGGCGAGCTGTTCGCGCAGGTCGACGTTCTCTTCGGCGGGCAGGGTCTCGAGGGCGTCGAGGAGGCCGGTGACGATCGCTTCCACGGCCGGTCGCATGGCCTGGATGCGGCGGGCGCCGAAGGCCGGTGCGACCATCCGGCGCAGCCTGCGGTGGTCGGCGCCGTAGGCGGTGAACATGTTGCTCACCGCGATCCACAGGGCGAGGGGCCAGGTGGGGACGGTGTCGGCGAAGGGCGGCCAGTGGGCGTGGCCGTCCTTGGAGACCCGCGGGCTGGTGAGTAACTGCTTGAGGAGAGCGGGGTCGGTGACCGACCAGGCGGTCACGCCGAGGATGTCCACCCGGGTGGCCGGGCCGCGGGCGCGCAGGGCCCGGTGCTCGGCGTGGTGGTCGGACGCTGCGGGGTCGAGGACGAGTATCGGCTGCTCGGGCACGGAGGGCTCCTTCATCGGGTGGCCGGGACGAGGACGGGCAGGGCTTCCAGGGCGCGGTGGAAGGGGCCGGGGCGCCGGCGCCTGCTGCTGCCACACGCGCGGGTTCGCGGGGATCCGGTGTTGGTGGAGGTCATGGCCGGGACTCCAGGGATGCGGCTGTGCGGGGCGCGGTGAGGTACTCGGTGAGGGTGATGAGTGCGTAGGGCGAGGAGGTGCGGTCGCGGGCATCGCAGGTGGTCAGCGGGATCCGTGCGTCGAGTGCGAGGTCTTGGCGTAGTTCGCTCGCCTCGTAGGCCGGGGCGTCGGGGAAGGTGTTGATCGCGACGGCGTACGGGGTCTTCTGGGCTTCGAGCAGGTCCAGGGCTCCGTGGCAGGCGTTCAAGTCTCGGGTGTCGGCCAGGACCAGGCAACCCAGCGTCCCGCTGACCTACGAGCTTCAGGACCACTTCGCCGAGGTCGTGACGGAGCGCAACGACAGCGCGCACTGGAATATTGGGCATCCCCGGCGAGGCCCACCCCGATCCTCGTTCACAACTGCGGTAATCCAAGCCCGAATGCTGAAGATCATTTTCAGTGGGTCGCCGAGGGGCCGGACATACGCTTGGGTCCGCGGGCGAGGCCTGCGCAACAGCACGCTTGTGAATACGAGTCGGGAGTGCCGGCGGCGCATTCGGATGTCGCCGCCGGAAGGGTAATGGCGCTGCGGCTTTCAGTGCCTGGCTTGAATGGAGACATTACTGCGAAGTTCGATGGACTCGCGGGCGGTGAAGTCATCGATCGCAGGAGTGGGGCACTTCCTTGGGCTTCAGAATCAATGATTGACGAAGTCAGGCGCCAGGCTGGTGCAGCCGCATTCATGGCCTTAGACCGTGTCCTACGTGGTGAGGCGGACGAGGCGTTTGTAGCAGCACAGCGCGGCGGCGAGTCCGAGAAAGGCCAGGTAGTTGCGGGGATTCCGTTCGTAGCGGGGGCTGAGTCGGCGGTAGCCGGACAGCCACGACATCGTCCGCTCGACCACCCACCTGCGGCGTCCCGGCCGTTCGCCGGACTCGACGCCCCTGCGCGCGATGCGCACGCCGATGTGCTTGCCCCATAGCCATTTCCGCAGGTGAGGAACGTCGTACGCCTTGTCGGCGTGCAGCCGCTGGGGCTTGAAGTAGCGGCCTCTACGCGGGTCGTGTCTCGTTTGGTGACCGGCGACCATCGGCTTCAGCGCGAGGCTGTCGTGGGTGTTCGCCGCGGAGAGGCCGACGAGAAGAGGCAGTCCGTTCGCATCCGACAGAACGTGCATCGTGGAACCCGGCCTGCCCCGGTCCACGGGGCTCGGACCGGTGAGTTCGCCCCCTTTTCAGCCCTCACGTGGGCGGAGTCGAGCACGGCCCGCGACAGGTCGAGCAGGCCGGCGTCGTCCGGGCGGTGCGGGATCTCCTCGTGCAGCCGACCCCACACACCGGCCCGCGACCAGATCTGGAACCGGCGGTGGGCGGTCGACTTCGAGATCCCGAAGCACGGCGGCAACGCCCGCCAGGCACAGCCGGACACCAGCACGTAGATGATCGCGGCGAACAGCGTCTCATCAGGCGTGTCCGGTGTCCCGCCGCCCTGCGGCCGCACCCTCGACGGCGGGATCAGCGGCTCCGCGATCTCCCACAGCCAGTCCGGAGCAATCCAACTCCACGTATCCCGCCCCATGATGAGCCCAACGACGCCTCACCACGTAGGACACGGTCTTACTCGGCAGGGTTCCAGGCCATCGTGAACGGCGGGTGCCCAGGTTGCGGGCAGGAGGGCGAGTGCCCGGGAGGTGGACCCTGGCCGGTCAGGCGGACGGGCTCAGCGCCGCGGTGAGGCGCTCCGCGGCGGCGACGACGGCGGGGGCGGCTGCCTCCGCCAAGTCCTGATGATGAGTCAGGACGGTCACCGCGGCGGGCTGCTCGTCGGACCGGGCGCCCACGGGTGAGGCGACGCCGAAGATACCGGGCAGGACTTCCTCACTGGTGACCGCGTACCCGCGGAAGCGGACGTCGGCGATCCGCTCGGGCTCATCGGGTGTGGGGTCCGCGGCGGCCAGCAGGGCGAGGCCGCCGGCGCCCCGGTCGAGGGGGTCCCGGTTCCCGATGCGGTACGAAAGCCGGGCGCCGGAGCCGGGCGGCTCGACGACCGCGACGGCCACCGCCTCCATGCCGTCACGGACGACGAGGCAGGCGGTGGCGCCCAGTTCCGCGGCGAGGTCACGTAGCACGGGCTGAGCCGTGTCGAGCATCGGGGGGCGGGACTGCTGGGCCAGGGTGAAGAAGGCGACGCCGATGCGGTACCGGTTGGCCTCGTCCTTGGCCGCGAAGTTCTGCCGCACCAGTGCCGTCAGCAGCCGGTACGCGATGGACCGGTGAACGCCCAGCCGGGCCGCGATGTCGCTGGCCGTCACCCCCTGCGGCTCCTCGGCGATCATGCGCAGCGCCATGAGCCCCCGCTCCAGCGTCTGTGAACCCTCGGCAGCCACCCCGTACCCCTTCCAACAGGCCCTTCTCCGTGCGCAAGAGGAACTTTCTCCCCTTGACCCCTTGACGTAGGGACATTATCGCGACGAAGGTGTTGCAACATTCGTAACGCGCTGTTTCGATATTTGCAACAACTGGGGAGTGTGTCCTCGTGTACTTCGAGCCGCACCGTCACGACTTCGTGGACTTCGCCTCTGCAGCGCCCGGCGCCGACCCCGAGCAGGTCGTGGTGGCCGGAGCGGGCCCCGTCGGCCTGGCCGTCGCCCTGGGCCTGGCCCGCCGCGGAGTCGCCGTCACCGTGCTGGAGGCCGGTGACTCGGTCTGCCACGGCAGCAGGGCCATCTGCCTCTCCCGCCACTCCATGGAGGTCCTGGACCGCATCGGCGTGGGCGGGGAGTTCACCCGGCGGTCCCTGTCGTGGACCACGGGCCGCAGCAACTACCGCGACACCGAGGTGCTCGCCTTCGCCATGCCGCACGACGAGACGGACGTCCGTGAGCCGATGGCGAACATCTCCCAATCGGTCGCCGAGCAGATCCTGCTCGACGCCGCCCTTGCCGAGCCGCGGATCAAGCTGCGCTGGAAGAGCAGGGTCACCGGCGTCACCCAGGACGACGGCCAGGTCACCGTCGAGGCTGAGACCCCGGCCGGACCGCGTGTCCTGCGCGCCCGCCACCTCGTCGCCTGCGACGGCGCGCACAGCGCGGTCCGCAAGGCGCTCGACGTCCACCTCGAGGGCACCAGCTACGAGGGCCGGTACGTCATCGCGGACATCCACTGGGAAAGCGAACTGCCCACCGAACGGCAGGCCTGGTTCGATCCGCCGTCCAACCCGGGCCAGACGATCCTGCTGCACCGCCAGCCCGACGACATCTGGCGCATCGACTACCAGATCGACGCCGACGAGGACCCCGAGGAGGCGATCCGCGAGGAGAACGTCCGCGCCGTGATCACCCGTCACCTCGAGTGGCTCGGCACCAGGAAGTCGTGGACCCTGGAGTGGTCCAGCCTGTACCGCGCTCACGCCCGCGCCCTGGGCTCCTTCCTGCACGGCCGGGTCCTGTTCGCCGGCGATGCCGCCCACCTGGTGCCGATCTTCGGCGTGCGTGGCCTCAACTCCGGTCTGGAGGACGCCGACGTCTACGCCTGGGCGCTGGCCGCCGTGGTGAAGGGTGAAGCGGACGAGCGGATCCTGCGCACCGTCGCCGACGAGCGGCGGGACGCCTGGCGGCAGAACGTCGAGCAGGCCGAGAAGTCCACGCTCTTCATGACGCCCGGCACCGACGGCTACCGGCTCACCCGGGACGCCGTCCTGCAGCTCACCCTGAAGCGGCCCGTGCTGCGGCACCTGATCAATCCGCGCCAGTCCAGCGCCACCCACAGCCGGAACTCCGCACTCACCTTCACCACCACGTCGGCGACGAGCGGCCCGTTCCCCGGTGATCCGCTGCCCGACCTCAAGGTCACCCCGGTCGGCGGAGCGAAGACCGGCCTGCACGCTCTGCGGGGCGCGAAGTTCTCGCTGATCGCCGCTGCCACCGCCGAGGAGGCGGCCCGGGTTGTGGGCGAGCTGGCCGGTGTGCTGCCGGTCACCGCGCTTGCCACCGAGGGTGGGCCGGCCGACGGCGTTCCGGTCCTGGGCGCCGAGACTGCCACCCGCCTCGGCCTGGCGCCCGGAGAGGCACTGCTCGTCCGCCCCGACGGCCTGGTGCTCGCCCGGATGCGCACCGACGCGTCGACGGCCCCGCTGATCCGGCACCTCACCGACCAACTCGCCGCAGGAGGAGCGCGATGACCGCCATGACCACCGAGCCCACCCCGCAGTCCCTGCAGTCCGTGGCTCCCGTTCAGGACGACGAGGCCCGCGCGATCGCCCATGCCGAAGCCGTCTGGCGGGCCCTGAGCGAGGCGATCGACCGGGTCGGAGAGGAGGGCCGGGTGCCCTTCCTGGTCCGGCTGTCGCTGCTGGCCGCCCTCGACCACGGCACGCCCGAGCGGTTCGCCGCCCTGGTTTCGGAGGCCGAGGAGACTGCCTGACGTCCGCCCGGACCACTCCGGACCGGGGGCGGCTTCTGCACTCCGGTGCGCCGACCACACCGGCACCGCCTCGCGGCACACGCTGACAGGCCCTACTACGAAAGGAGGCCGGGTCATGGTCCACTACCGCAGCCTCGGCAGCATTCCCCCGAAGAGACACACCCAGTTCCGTCCCGAAGGCGACACCCTCGCCTTCGAGGAGCTGATGGGGGAGGAGGGATTCTCCTCCGACTCCTCCCTGCTCTACCACCGGCACATCCCGTCCGCGATCACCGACTCCACCGTCTGGGAGCTTCCCGACACGGCGACGGTCCCCAATCACCCCATGAAGCCACGTCACTTGAGGCTGCACGAGCTGTTCAAGGACGACGCCTGGCAGGACACCGACGTGGTCACGGGGCGTCGTCTGGTGCTCGGCAACGGTGACGTGCGCATCTCCTACGCAGTGTCCGGCCGGGCCTCGCCGCTGTACCGCAACGGCGTCGGGGACGAGTGCGTGTACGTCGAGTCCGGCGCCGCCCGCGTCGAGACGGTCTTCGGCGTTCTGAACGCCCGCGCCGGGGACTACGTGGTGATCCCGCGCGCCACCACCCACCGCTGGATCCCCCAGGGGGACGAACCGCTGCGCACCTACTGCATCGAGGCCAACAGCCACATCGCGCCGCCCAAGCGCTACCTGTCCCGCTACGGCCAGTTCCTCGAGCACTCCCCGTACTGCGAGCGCGACCTGCACGGGCCGACCGAGCTGGTCGAAGGCGCAGGCACCGACGTCGAGGTCCTGGTCAAGCACCGCGGGGCGGGCGGCGCGATCGTCGGCACCCGGTTCCTGCAGGCCCACCACCCGTTCGACGTGATCGGCTGGGACGGGTGCCTGTACCCGTACACCTTCAACATCGAGGACTTCGAGCCGATCACCGGCCGGATCCACCAGCCGCCGCCGGTCCATCAGGTCTTCGAAGGGGAGGGGTTCGTCGTCTGCAACTTCGTGCCCCGCAAGGTGGATTACCATTCGCTGGCCATCCCGGTGCCGTACTACCACTCGAACGTGGACTCCGACGAGGTCATGTTCTACTGCGGCGGCGACTACGAGGCCCGTAAGGGCTCCGGCATCGGCCAGGGCTCCGTCTCGCTGCACCCGGGAGGCCACAGCCACGGCCCGCAGCCCGGCGCCTACGAGCGCTCCATCGGCGCCGAGTTCTTCGACGAACTCGCCGTCATGGTGGACACGTTCCGCCCGCTGGAGCTCGGCGAGGGCGGGCAGGCGTGCGACGACGGCGTATACGCCTGGAGCTGGGCGGGGCGGCGAGCATGACGGTCCCGCACGCACTACTGGACGCGCTGGTCGACGACGCGGGCCTGTTCCCGCCCACCGCGCTGCCCATGGACCGGGCGGTCGAGCGGCACCGCGCAGACGCGGCGGCCGGGGAGGCAATGCACACCCACCGCTTCCTCGTTCCCGCGTCCCGGCTCGGCGAGCTGCGCTCCCTGCTGCGCGACGGCGAGGTCTTCGAGCTCGGTCTGATCGCGGACCAGGACGCCGAGACCCTCGCCACGGCCTGCGCGCAGATCCTCGCCGACCCACGGCTGCGGCTCGCCCTCCTCGAAGTGCCCCTCAAGGCCTTCGGCGAGGACGAGCACACCGCCCTGGACGCGGTGTCGGCCACGTTGCAGGACGTGCCCGGCGAGGTGCCCCTGTACGCGGAGCCGGTCGTGCAGGCACACCCCGAGCCACTGCTCACCGCGCTCGCCGCGCACGCCGGAACCCGTCCCCTCGGCGCCAAGCTCCGCTGCGGCGGGGTCCGCGCCGAACTGTTCCCGTCGGTGGAGCAGGTCGCCGCGTTCGTGTGCGCCTGCGTCGCGGCCGGGGTGCCGTTCAAGGCGACCGCCGGACTGCACGAGGCGGTCCGCCACACCGCGCCGGAGACGGGTTTCACCCACCACGGCTACCTCAACCTGCTCCTCGCCACGGCCACCGCTGCCGACGGTGGGGACGAGGCTGCCGTACGAGCCGTCCTGGAGATCGAGGACGGCGGCGAACTCGCCCGCCGCGCCGACACGCTGACCGGGGAACAGGCCGTCGCGGCGCGCCACGCGCTCGTCTCGTACGGCTCCTGCTCCACCGCCCGTCCCGTCAGCGAGGCGCGGGCCCTGCTCAACACCCCTGTGAAGGAACACGAATGACCACCACCTGGGTCACCGTCCCCGACGGCTCACCCTTCCCGATCCAGAACCTCCCCTACGGCGTCTTCACCCCGAAGTCCGGCGGTGGGGCACGCGTGGGCGTCGCCATCGGCGAGCAGGTCCTCGACCTGGCCGCAGCCCTCGGCGACGACACCTTCGCGCGGGGCTCCCTGAACGCCTTCATGGCCCAGGGCCGTGCCCGCTGGCAACAGGTCCGTGCCGACATCACCCGGCTGCTGACCGACGCCACGGCCCGCCCCGCCGTCGAGCCACACCTGCACGCGCTCGCCGACGTCGGTCTCGGCATGCCGTTCGAGGTCGCCGACTACGTCGACTTCTACGCCTCCGAGCACCACGCCGCCAACATCGGCCGCATGTTCCGGCCGGGCAGCGACCCGCTGACCCCGCAGTGGAAGCACCTCCCCATCGGCTACCACGGCCGGGCCGGCACCATCGTGCCGTCCGGGACACCGGTGGTGCGACCCAACGGGCAGAAGCGGCCCGCCGACGGCGGACTGCCCGGCTTCGGCCCGTCCTCGCGCCTCGACATCGAGGCCGAGGTCGGTTTCGTCGTCGGCACCCCGTCGGAGCTGGGCAGGCCCGTCGCCGTCGATGCCTTCCGCGAGCACGTCTTCGGCGTGACGCTGGTCAACGACTGGTCCGCGCGCGACGTCCAGAGCTGGGAGTACGTGCCGCTCGGCCCGTTCCTCGGCAAGTCATTCGCAACCTCCGTCAGCTGCTGGGTGGTTCCGCTCGACGCCCTGGAGGCCGCACGGGTCGCCCCGCCGGCGCGTGAGCACGAACTCCGCCCGTACCTGACCGAGAAGGAGAACTGGGGCCTCGACCTCACCCTCGAGGTCCGCCTCAACGGCCACCTGGTGGCCACCCCGCCGTTCTCCGCCATGTACTGGACACCCGCCCAGATGCTCGCCCACATGACGGTCAACGGCGCCTCGCTGCGCACCGGCGACTTCTACGCCTCCGGGACCGTCTCGGGCCCCGAGGAGAACCAGCGGGGCTCCCTCATGGAGCTCGCCTGGGGCGGCGAGACCCCGGTGACACTGCCCGACGGCTCGATCCGTACCTTCCTCGAGGACGGCGACGAGATCACCATCACCGCCACCGCCCCGGGCGCCGACGGCACCACCATCGGATTCGGCGCCGTGACCGGCCGCATCGAGCCGGCCGTGGAGGCGTGAACATGGACAAGACAGTGGCGTCCGCGGCCGAGGCGATCGCGGACATCCCCTCCGGTGCCACCCTCGCCGTCGGCGGTTTCGGCGTCTGCGGCGTGCCGCAGGAGCTGATCGACGCCCTCCACGAGCAGGGTGCCGGCGACCTGAGGGTGGTCTCCAACAACTGCGGCACCGACGACCACGGCCTCGGCATCCTGCTCCGGGCCGGGCGGATCAGCCGGGTCACCGGCTCCTACGTCGGCGAGAACAAGGAGTTCGCCCGCCAGTACCTGGCCGGCGAACTGGAGCTGGAACTCGTCCCCCAGGGCACGCTCGCCGAACGGCTGCGCGCGGGCGGCGCCGGCATCCCGGCCTTCTACACCCCGGCCGGCGTGGGCACCGCCGTCGCCGAGGGCGGCGTGCCGTGGAGGTACGCGGCCGACGGCTCGGTCGCGGTCGAGTCCCCGACGAAGGAGACCCGTGTCCTCGACGGCGAGACGTATGTTCTGGAGCGGTCCATCACCACGGACTTCGCCCTGGTGCGGGCCTCGAAGGGCGACCGGCACGGCAACCTCGTCTTCGACAGGACCACGGCCAACTTCAATCCGCTGTGCGCGACGGCCGGCCGGGTGACCGTCGCCGAGGTCGAGGAACTCGTCGAGCCCGGTGAGATCGCCCCCGAACACGTCCACCTGCCCGGCATCTTCGTGCAGCGCGTGGTCGAGGTGCGAGAGCGGGGCGCCAAGCCCGTCGAGAAGCGAACCGTCCGCGAAGGGAGCGCCGTCTGATGGCCTGGACCCGCACCGAGATGGCGGCCCGCGCCGCCCGCGAACTGGCCGACGGCCAGTACGTGAACCTGGGCATCGGCCTGCCCACCCTCGTTCCCGATCACCTGCCCGATGACGTCCATGTCGTCCTCCACTCGGAGAACGGGATCCTCGGCACCGGTCCCTACCCCACCCCGGACGCCGTCGACCCCGACCTCATCAACGCGGGCAAGGAGACGGTGACCGTGGTCGCGGGCGCCGCCTTCTTCGACTCGGCGCTGTCCTTCGCCATGATCCGTGGCCGCCACCTGGACGTCGCCGTCCTCGGCGGCATGCAGGTCTCTGCGCGCGGCGACCTCGCCAACTGGGCGGTCCCCGGGAAAATGATCAAGGGCATGGGCGGCGCGATGGACCTCGTGCACGGTGCCCGCCGCGTCATCGTCCTGATGGAACACGTGGCGAAGGACGGCAGCGCCAAGCTGGTCGAGTCCTGCACGTTGCCGCTCACCGGCCGGGGCTGCGTCCATCGCGTGGTCACCGACCTCGGCGTCCTCGACGTCACCGATGAGGGCTTCCGGCTCGTCGAGCTCGCCCCGGGAGTCACCGAGGAGGAACTCCGCGACAGGACGGGCGCGCCGGTGCTCGCCCCCGCCGCCGTCTGACCCGCGTCCGCAGCCACCGAACGGGCCGCCCCGGGACATCGGGACGGCCCGTTCGTCAGTGGGTGAGGCCCGGACCTGTCGCCCAAAGCCGTTTCTCACATGGCCAGTTGGCGATTGTTCCGGATATGGGGAGTGGGTGGGGATGGGTTATGCCGGACGGTTTGTGGGAGTTGGCCCGTCACGCTCGTTCCGGAGTCCCCACAGGGCCCACTTGAGGCAGGGTGGTGTCCGCGCCCCCGACCGGCGCGGACCGGTTCGCCGCCGCTTCGGCGCGGCGGGTGTACGACGTCGCGCCCCGGCCGCCCGCCGAGGGCGGCCGGGTGGTTGTCGCCGCCCCAGTAGTGGCTGAACCTCCGACCAGTGCGCCTGGATCTGCTTGATCCGGAGGAAGCGAGAAGACCGCCGATGGCGATGAAGGACTGCTCGGACGAGTTCAAGACCGATGCCGTGGCCCTGTACGGGTCCACGCCCGGGGCGACGTACAAGAACATCGTCGCCGACCACCGGGACGCCTACGGGGTGAAGCGGCTTTACGAGGTCTTGGACCTGAACCGGTCCAGTTACCAAAACGCGCCGCAGCCCAACTCGCCTCGCTGGTGTCCTGACGAAGCCCGGCGCCGGGTTCTCAGAGGTGATCGCTCGGGACGCCGATGGCTGCGACCGCGTCCAGCACGTGCGGGATCGCTCGGTCGGCGAGCTGCGGATCCGAGGTGACCACGTTGATCGCCGCCCGGACCGGCCAGCCGGGCAACGGTGCCGCGATGCCGTGCGCGCCGACGTTCACCTCTCCGTGGGTGACGATGTAACCGGCGTCACGGATCCCCTGTACACGCTCCGGCTCGGAGGCGCGCGGGGGGCCGGCGGCGAGACAGGCCAGGCCCCCGGAGCCGTGGTCGAGCGGGTCGCGGCTTCCCTTGCGGTACCAGAACAGCGGACCGTCGGTGGGGGGTTCGGCCACGACCGTGGTGACCGCCGCCGTGCCGATGGCCTCGACGAGGCTCGCGGTGGCGTCCAGCTTCTGCGCCAGGCGCTGGAGGACGGGCTCGGCGATGGTGCGCAGGCTGGGGCCGGCGTCGCCGAGGAGCCCGGCCACGGTCGGGCCCACGACGTAGCGGCCGTCGTCGTCGCGCGCGGCGAACCCCGTCCGGTGCAGGGAGACGAGGAGTCGGTGCGCGATGGAGCGGTGGAACCCGGTCGCGGTCGCGACCTGACTGGTGTTCAGCCCCCCGGAGTGGCGGCTGAGTTCGATCAGAATCGCAAGGCCGCGCTCCAGGGTCTGCGAGCCACCGCCTTCGGGCTCGTTCGACGGCGTCATGACACCTCTCCGGGAATCAGGGGCTAGACCGTGGGAAGGATCTTGCCACGGACCTCTCCGAGGCCGATACGGCCTCGGGCGCCGGGCGCGGAGTAGCGCAGGACCACCTCGTCGCCGTCCTCGAGGAAGGTGCGCTCCTGCCCGCCGGCGGTCCATGTCTCCTTGCCTCCCCAGGACAGTTCGAGGAACGAGCCGCACTGGCGCCTCTCCGGGCCGGAGATGGTGCCCGAGGCGTAGAAGTCGCCGACCCGCAGTGAGGCGCCGTTGACGGTGAGGTGGGCCAGCATCTGCGCGGGCGACCAGTACATGCAGGAGTACGGCGGGCGTGCCACGACCGTGCCGTTGACCTCGACCTCCACATCGATGTCGTATCCCGAGGGGCCCTTCTCCTGCAGATACGGCAGAACGGCCGGGTCCTGGCCGGGAAGGTCGACGCGGGCGTGCTCGAGCGCGGCGAGCGGGGTGACCCACGCGCTGACGGTGGTGGCGAAGGACTTACCGAGGTTCGGGCCGAGCGGGACGTACTCCCAGGCCTGGATGTCGCGGGAGGACCAGTCGTTGACGCCGGTGACACCGAAGACGGTCTCGGCGAACTCCGAGGTGGCGACCCGCTGGCCGAGCGGGACCGAACGGCCCACGACGAAGCCGAGTTCGGCCTCGATGTCCAGGCGCAGCGACGGCCCGTAGACAGGCGCGGGGTCGGTCGGGGCCTTGCGCTGACCGGCGGGACGGCGCACCGGTGTCCCGGAGACGACGATGGATCCGGCACGGCCGTGGTAACCGACCGGAAGATGGCGCCAGTTGGGCATCAGGGCATCGCCGTCGGGGCGGAAGATCCGACCGACATTGGTGGCGTGGTCGACGGAGGCGTAGTAGTCGACGTAGTCGGCGACCTCGAACGGCAGGTGCAGGGTGGCATCGGCCAGCGGCACGAGCCGTACACGGTCGCGGTACGCGGTGTCGGTGAGCAGCTCGACGGCCCAGGAGCGGACCGCTGCCCAGGTCGCCGGACCGTCGGCCATGAGCGGGTTCAGCGCGGCGGTGTCGAGCAGCACCGTCCAGTCGGGGCGCAGAGCGGTGGCCGCGGCGCCCAGGTCGAGTACGTGGTCCCCGATCCGGACACCGATGCGCGGGCCGGACTCCGCGGTGGAAAAGACGGCGTACGGGAGGTTGTCGACGTCGTACGCGCTGCCGGCCGCAACCTTGACCCAGGTGACGGGAGGAGTACTCATGTGGAGAGCCCTTCGGTATCGGTGTTCCGGGTGACGAAGTGACGGTCAGGCGGTGGCCGGATCGAGCATGCACAGGACGACCAGGTCCTCGAGCGGTTCGAGAACGCTGCAGGACCCGTACGAAGTGAACGTCGACCGCGCGGCGGCGGCGTCGACCGCGGGGAGTGCGGTGACCGCCCGGGCCAGCGTGCCCGGGTCGCGCTCGGCGAGAGCGGCGCGGACGTCGGACAGCGGGGCTCCGGCGCGGGCCCACGCGGTGGCCAGCAGCACGTTGAGGTAGCCGTGGTGCTCGAACCCGGTCTCGCGCCCCGTGTGCCGGACCGCTTTGTGGAGCCCGGCCGTGCACTTGAAGGCGGCGCCTGCGGCGACGGCGTCGTGGATCCACGCGGCCACCTCGCTCTCGGTGGGGAAGGCAGCGGCCTCGGTGCCCCCGGTACGGAACTTCAGCCGGAAGCCGTGTCGGGTGACCGCGGCGAGGGTCTGCTCCCATGCGGGGCCGCCGGGGCGCGGCACCTCGACGTACACGGTGCCGGAGAGGCCGAGCGCGGCCAGCTCGTCGACCTGAGCGGGCACGGGCAGCGCGGGATTCGGCTTGACCTCCAGGGCGGCGAGCACGAGGCGGTCGGTCGCGGCGACGGCGTCGAGCGCGGCCGGGACGGCTGCTTGCCCGGCCACGACGCTCACCCGCAGACCCGCTGGGAACAGCTGCGGCGTGGCGAGCCGGGCCAGGTCGTCGAGGTCGGCCGCGGCGACGACGAAGGGGCCGACCAGATCGGTGTGGGTGGACGTCAGGTGCCCGGCGTGCTCGGCCACGGCGCGCGGCAGCGGCGCCAGGCCGGGAGGGAAGACCGCGGCGTCGTCCACGAGATGTCGGAAGACGAGAGGTATTGACACGGGCCGCACCCTAACTGAAGATCTTCGAAATGCGAACACGCGGTGTTCTTTTATCGGTCACTCGATTTTCGGTCACTCATTTCATCGGTCAACACGCCGGAGGGGTCATGGCGTACTACCGTCGAGTCGGCACGGTGCCGCCGAAGCGGCACACGCAGTTCCGTGATGACGCGGGAAAGCTCTACTACGAGGAACTGATGGGGGAGGAGGGGTTCTCCTCCGACTCGTCGCTGCTGTACCACCGGAGCGTCCCGTCGGCGATCGTCGCGAGCGAGATCTGGGAACTGCCCGACCAGTCGACGGTCGTCAACCATCCGCTCAAGCCCCGCCATCTCAAGCTGCACGACCTGTTCGACGCGGATGAGGCGAAGACCATCGACGCCGTGACCGGGCGCAGGCTCGTGCTCGGCAACGGCGACGTGTGCATCTCCTACGTCGTGGCCAACGAGGCTTCGCCGCTCTATCGCAACGCGATCGGCGACGAGTGCGTCTACGTCGAGGCCGGCACCGGCGTGGTCGAGACGGTGTTCGGCGTGCTGCCCTACCGAGCCGGCGACTACGTGCTGCTGCCCCGCGCCACCACGCACCGCTGGGTCCCCGACGTCACCGACGGACCGAGCCGGCTGTACCCGATCGAGGCGAACAGCCACATCGCGCCGCCCAAGCGCTACCTGTCGAAGTACGGCCAACTGCTCGAACACGCGCCCTACTGCGAACGGGACCTGCACGGGCCGACCGGGATCCACCTGGCCGAGGGACGCGACGTGGCGGTGCTGGTCAAGCACCGCGGTGGTCGGCACGGAGTGGTCGGCACCCGGTTCGTCTACGACACGCACCCCTTCGACGTCGTGGGCTGGGACGGCTGCCTGTACCCGTACACCTTCAACATCGAGGACTTCGAGCCGATCACCGGGCGGGTCCACCAGCCGCCGCCCGTCCACCAGGTCTTCGAGGGCGACAACTTCGTCATCTGCAACTTCGTGCCACGCAAGGTGGACTACCACCCGCTGGCCGTCCCGGTGCCGTACTACCACTCCAACGTCGACAGCGACGAGGTCATGTTCTACGTCGGCGGTGCCTACGAGGCACGCAAGGGCTCCGGCATCGGCATCGGCTCGGTCTCGCTGCACCCGGGCGGACACGCCCACGGCCCGCAGCCGGCGGCGATCGAGGCGTCCCTCGGAGCGGAGCACTTCGAGGAGTCCGCGGTCATGGTCGACACCTTCCGCCCGCTCGAACTGGGCGAGGGCGGACAGGCCGTTGACGACCAGCAGTACGCGTGGGTCTGGGCAGGCCGGCAGGCGTGAGCCGCCAACTGCCGCGCCCGACAAGCGATCAACCAACCGTAAAGCGCCTTCCAAAGGACCGATCCATGAAAAACCTGGCCACCGAACCGACGCCGTCCAGCGAGTCGGCGGCTCTGTCGCCCCCGGCCGCCGCGAGCCCCCATTCCACATTCAAGGTCATCCGAGCGGCGGTCCTCGGCACCATCGTCGAGTACTACGACTTCGGCATCTACGGCTACATGGCCACCCTCATCGCGACGCACTTCTTCGTCGAGAGCGACCCGAACGCGGCGCTCCTTTCGACCTTCGCCGCGTTCGCGGTGGCGTTCTTCCTCCGGGCGCCCGGCGGCGTCCTCTTCGGCCACGTGGGCGACAAGTACGGCCGTAAGAAGGCGCTCACCTGGACCATCCTGCTGATGTCCGTCGCCACCGCCGCGATCGGCCTGATCCCCTCGTACGCCACACTCGGCCTCTGGGCGACCTGCCTGCTGGTGCTGTGCCGCTGCCTCCAGGGCTTCGCGGCCGGTGGTGAGCTCAGCGGCGCGAACGCCTTCGTGTCCGAGCACGCGCCGGCGCACCGACGGGCCTTCCACACCTCGTTCGTCAACACCGGCACCTATCTCGGCTCGCTGTTCGCCTCGCTCGTCGCGCTGGTGCTCACCGTCAGCGTCAGCGAGGAGATCGTGCGCGCCTGGGCCTGGCGCATCCCGTTCCTCCTCAGCCTGTTCATCGGCGTGATCGGCCTCTACATCCGCAGCCAGCTGCCCGAGACCGAACAGTTCGAGGCCATCCAGGACAGCGAGACGGTCGAGGTCGCGAAGTACCCCATCGCCGAGGTGTTCGCGCAGGCGTGGCGCCAGATCGTGCTCGTCATCTTCCTCGGGGCGCTGATCGTCGGCGGCTACTACGTGGCCGGCGTGTACGCCGCCAGCTATCTGCAGACCGAAGGCGGTCACTCGGCCGACTTCGCGTTCACGTCGACGTGCCTCGCCATGGTCGCCGCCGTCATCAGCCTCCCGGTCGCCGGGTACGCGGGTGACCGTATCGGCCGCCGGCCCGTGTTCTTCCTGGGCAGCGGCGTCACCGCGGTCATCGCGCTGCCGGCCTTCATGCTGATGCGCGACGGCAGCCCGGTTTCCGCCGTCCTCGCCCAGTGCTCTCTGACCTTCTTCATCGGGCTCGTCAACGGTGTCTCGTTCGCGACGTACGCCGAGATCTTCCGGGCGCGATACCGCTACAGCGGTATCGCGATGAGCAACAACGTCACCAACATGGTGCTCGGCGGTACCGCGCCGTTCATCGCCACGCTTCTGATCAATGTCACCGGAAACAACCTCGCGCCGGCGGGCTACATCATCGCGACCGCGCTCATGACCTTCGGCGCCACCTTCTTCCTCAAGGAGACCCGCGGGACGGAGCTGCAGCTGTGAGCCCCGTGCCGACCGACCGACGACGCTTCGAGGGCCGTTCGGTCGTGGTCACCGGCGCCGCCGGCGGCCTGGGCCGGGCCGACTGCCTGGCGCTCGCCTCCGAGGGGGCGCACGTCTGGGCCGCCGACCTCGACGTGACCGCTGCCGAGGCGCTCGTCCCCGAACTCACAGCGGCCGGTGGGTCAGGGCGGGCCGTCCAACTTGACGTCGCCGACGCTGACTCGTGGGGCATGCTCGCGGGCGAGGTGGAGGCCGCAGGGCCGCTGCACGGCTTGGTCAACAACGCCGGTGTCAGCCTGCGCGCCGGCATCGCCGACACCACCGTCGAGCAGTGGCGCCGCGTCATGGACGTCAACCTGTCCAGCGTCTTCTACGGCCTCAAGACGCTCACCCCCGCTCTGGCGCGGGGCGCGCAGGACGGCGGCGCGGCCGTCGTGAACATCTCCTCCATCGCCGGCATGGTCGGCTACTTCTCCGCCACG
Organism: Streptomyces sp. TE5632; assembly: GCF_054061295.1. NCBI lineage: Bacteria > Bacillati > Actinomycetota > Actinomycetes > Kitasatosporales > Streptomycetaceae > Streptomyces > Streptomyces sp. TE5632. The sequence continues at coordinate 4,819,794 of NZ_JBSSEA010000003.1, forward strand.
TACGGCACCAGTAAGTGGGGCGTACGCGGGCTGTCGAAGGTCGGCGCGCTCGAACTCGCCGCTCTCGGTATCCGCGTCAACTCGCTGCACCCGGGCCTCACCAGCACGCCACTGCTGCACCAGGCCGCCGACACCACCTTCGTGGACGAGAGCCTGCGGTCGGTCCCGGTCGGCAGGCTCGCGACCCCCGAGGAGATGGCGCGCGTGGTCGCGTTCCTGCTGTCCGACGACGCCACGTACATCACTGGCGAGGAGATGGTCGTCGACGGCGGACTGACGTCCGGCGGGCTCTACCACCGCATCCTCGCGGGTCTGGAGGAAAAGCCGTGACCCCCCTGCTCGAAACACTCCTCGAGGTCCAGCACCTCTACGCCGCCCAGTCGCATGCCATCGACACCGGTGACGCCGAGGCATGGGCCGACACGTTCGTCGCCGACGGGGTCTTCGACTCCCCGACATACGACAAGCCGGTCACGGGCCGCGACGCACTCGTCGACTTCGCCCGCGACCTGCACGCCGCGGCGCCGCACCTGCACCACGCCATCACCAACGTGCTGGTCCGGCCCGCGGCCGAGCCTGGCGAGTACGACGTACGCGCCAACCTCCTCATCGTCACCACCCACGACCTCGCCTCCGGGGCGGCCCGGATCGACCGCATCACCACGATCGACGACCGGCTGCGCCGCACCCCCGACAACCCCGCCGAACTGAGGCTCGTACACCGCCGCGTGACCCGCGACGGCGCCGCGCCCGAACCATCCGCATCCCGCCTGAAGGAGCACCCGTGAGCACCCAGACCCCCGAAGACAATCCGGGCCGCGTCAACCACGACGCCCTGCCCGCCCTCAACCCCGAGCTGGTCGGCCGCACCGTCGTCGTGACCGGAGCCGGCCGTGGCATGGGCGCGCTCTTCCTGGAGGAACTGGCCCGTCGCGGTGTCAACGGCGTCGGCGGCGACCTCGACCAGGAGGCGATGGCATCCGTCGCCGACAAGATCAACGCCAACCTGGCCGGCGTCGACGGCGCAGGCCGCGTGGTCGGCGTGGGCGCCGACGTCACCGACCCCGCCGCCGGCGACGAACTGGTCGCCACCGCCCTGCGCGAGTTCGGCCGGCTCGACCTGTGGGTCAACAACGCCGGTGTCTTCCCGCAGGCGGAGTTCACCGACATCACGCCGCAGCAGCTATCGCTCACCTACGGCGTGAACGTCAACGGTGTCGTCTACGGCGGCCAGGCGGCCGCCCGCCACTTCCGCACCGTCGACGGCGGCGTGATCGTGAACATGGCCTCGGTCGCCGCCGTACGCGCCCGGCCGACCCGGGCCTCGTACAACTCCTCGAAGGCCGCGGTGAAGCACCTCACCACGTGCATGGCCGTCGAGCTCGGCCCCGACAACATCCGCGTCAACTCGATCGCGCCGGGCTTCATCGACACCGAGATGACCCGCTGGGTCCGCGACGACCAGGCTGCCATGAACCGGGCGCTCACCACCGTCCCGCTGCGCCGCCTCGGCGCGCCCATGGAGGTCTTCGGCGCCCTGTACTTCCTGCTCTCCGACAGCGCCCGGTACGTCACCGGCGCCAACATTCCCGTGGACGGCGGTTCGCAGCATGTCTGAGTCCGACACCATCGCCTACACCTACGACTACGACGTCATCGTCGTCGGCGCGGGCGGCGCCGGTCTGGCGGCCTCGGTCTCGGCCGCCCAGGCGGGCGCACGGGTGCTGCTCCTCGAGTCCGAGGACGAGATCGGCGGCTCCACCCAGCTGTCCGCCGGGCTGCTGACGGCCTCGGCCACCAGCGTCCAGCAGAGCCTCGGGGTCGAGGACTCGCCACTGCGCATGTTCCAGCACTACATGGACCTCAACGGCTGGCGTCTCCGGCCCGGCCCGGTCCGGATGTTCTGCGAGGAGTCCAGCGCGGTCGTCGACTGGCTGCTCGACCTGGGCGTCGAGATACCCGCACAGGTCTCGCGCAGCGCCCATGAACCGGGGCTGACCCGTGCCGGAGTGGAGGACGTCTGGCGCGGCCACGTGCCCAAGGACCAGGGCTACGGCCTGGTGCAGGTGCTCGACAGGGCCCGCGCCCGGCTCGCCGTGGACCTCGCCCTCGGCAGCCGGGTCGAGGACCTGGTGATCCGCGATGGTGTCGTCCGCGGCGTCGTCCTGGACGGCGAGGAGGCCACCGCAGCCGCCGTCGTCATCGCCAGTGGCGGCCTGGCGGCCGACCCGGAACTCGTCCGCCGATTCCTCCCCGACGCCGAGATCGCCGGCGACGCGCTGTTCGTGGTCGCCGCGCCGGGCTCGCGGGGCGACCACATCGGCCTCGCCGAACGGCACGACCTGGCGCTGTTCGGGCAGGGCTGGGGCCTCCTCCTGGTGACCGCCGAGTTCCAGCGCTACCACCACTGGCAGAGCGGTTTCCCGCCCGCCTCGCGCATCAACGTCGGCCTCGACGGGCGGCGTTGCATGGACGAGGACGCCCCCTACGCGGTCAGCCCGGGCATCCTCAAGGACCACGGCGGCTGGGTCTGGTCGGTGTTCGACGACGCGGCCCGTACCGGACTGCCGGGCGGCTACGCAGACTGGACCGCGGACCGGATCCTGGAGGAGGTCGCCAAGGGCGTCGTGCTGCGCGCCGACACTCTGGAGCAGCTCGCCGACCTGATGGACGTACCGGCGGACCACCTGGTCGCGAGCGTCGACCGGTTCAACGAGCTGTTCGCCCAGGGGCGCGACGAGGACTTCCTGCGCCACGAGTCCCTGGCCGCCAAGGGCGCCGACCCGCACCTCGCGCCGATCGCCACCGGACCCTTCTTCGCGGTGAGGATGCTGCCCGCAGAGCTGGTCTGCACCCACACCGGACTCGAGATCGACACCAGGACGAGGGTCCTCAGCGCCGAGGGCCGGGCGGTCCCGGGGCTGTATGCGGCCGGCGAGGCCGCCGGGGGCATCCTCGGCGAGCGCTACGTGGGCGGCGGCAACTCCGTCGCCCACGCACTGGTCCTGGGCCGAGTCGCCGGCCGAGAGGCGGCCGCACATGCCGCCGCACTGTCACCCCGAGTCGAGGAGATTTCCGCATGAGTCGCGCCGACGACCGTTTCGAGATCCAGGACGTCCTGTTCCGCTACGCCCGGGCGGTGGACCGGCTGGACCACGACGCCATCGCGGCCTGCTACTTCGACGACGCCATCGACGTCCATGGTGCCTACACCGGTGACGCTTCGGGCCTCGTCGAGGACATCCGTGGCCGCCACCGCACCATCGACTCCTCCCAGCACTTCATCTCCAACGTGCTGGTGGAGTTCACCGGCGAGAACAGCGCCGACGTCGAGTCGTACTGCCTGTGCTTCCTGCGGCAGGCCCCCGCCGAGCCCGGCGGGGAGCAGGACTTGGCGATCATCCGCTGCCGGTACGTCGACCGGTTCGAGCGGCGCGACGGCTCCTGGGGCATCGCCGACCGGGTGGTCGTGTTCGACGAGTCCCGGGTCGTCCGCATGACCGACGCCCTCGACCCCGCATGGGTCGCCTCGCAGCGCGACGGGTCGGACCCGGTCTTCACGTGGGGGCATCGCACTCCCGTGCAGGCGCAAGCGTAGGTCGTGAGCAGTACTCGAGTGCCCCAAGACCTTGGGGTACGGGCCGTGACGGGCGCCGGGCGCCGCCTCCGCAGTGACGACCAACAGGCGCACCCGGAGGCGGGCGCCCCCCTGGGGTGAGAGAACACAGACACGCAGGCGGGCAGGAGCCACGGACTGCATGGGGTCATGTGTGACGGGTGTGCCGGTCACCCCCAGGCCGGTCACCCCCAGAGAGAGCGCCGCTTACAGAGCCTCGGGGATGGGCTTGATCCGCTTTGACGGACACTCCTGATCAAGGGCTTCGGCCTCGGAGGGATGATGTCCATCATGGAGAGCACGGGGTGCCCATCTGCCCTTCCATCCCGACCTGCTCAAGTGGGCCATGGACGCGGGGGGCGGACGTGTGTGTCACCAGCATCCACAAGATGGGCAGTGGCCTGGAGCAGGGTTCCGTCTTCCATCTCCAGGGCGAACTGATCGACCCGGCCGCGCGGTCTGCGCCCCCGATCCGACCCTCCCCGCCGACATCGCCACCTGCTCGTCCGCCCCAGCCGATACGCGCCGTCGCTCGGTTCTCGGTTGCGGAGACCAGGGCGCCTGCGTCGTGCTGGCCTCGGAAGGGCCCTGGTCGCTGGTCCGGCGGCCCGAGAAACCGCACTGAATTTCGGGAACCTTCGGGAATGACATACGAAGAAGGCCGTCCCGAACCGCCTCCCATCGGACCGGCGCTCTCGCCGAAACCCTGACCGCCGGGATCGCACCTGCGGTACCTCGAGACTTCGGTCCTGTTCAGACCCTCTCAGGGCTCCTTGCAGAAAGATCTTGTTGTGACACGGTGGAGATGTACGTGATCCCGTGCTTCGTGGGGTGACCATGACGCGGCGGAAGCAGTGGGAGGTCAGCGACCAGGGCTTCGGCGTAGTCGCATGATGTCCGGTTTGTGATCACGTGAGTCCCAGGAGGACGAGTGGGCGTCGTGCGTCGCGGGCGTTGTGTCGCAGGCCGGCGGCGATGTCGGTGCTCCCTGCGAGGCGGAGGGCGCCGACGGCGAGGCTGCGCCAGGTGGCCATGGCGCGGGGAGCGGCGCCGGTCCGCAGCTGGGAGGCATCCTCGGCGAACGTCACATCTCTGACGTGGTGCAGGGCCTCGACCTTCCAGTGGTCGCGGATCAATCTCGCGAGTTCGGCGGGTGTGGCCTGTTCGGCGGTGAGGCTGGTGACCGCGTAGACGGTCTTGGTGCTGATCCTGCCGGTCTTGCGGTCCGCTCGGCGGCGCTTGAGCTGGCCGGCCCGGCGGGCCCCGGGGAAGAGCAGGTTGTTTACCGTGCACACCTTGATCCGGCGGATTCCGCCTCGGCCGTGCCCGGCGTCGCGGGTGCGTGACTGCAGCGGAATCTGCTTCCACGGAAGGGACTTGAGCTGCTTGCGGAGCTTCTTCTGGTTCCCTTTCACGATCACGACGTAGTGCGCGGCCCGGCCGAGCAGGTACTGAGCGTGCTCGCGCCGGGTGTGTATCGCATCGCTGGTCACGACCACGTCCGTCAGGTCGGCGACGGTGTCCAGCAGCGGCTGGAAGCAGGTGATCTCGTTGGTCTTCTCGCCCACGTCGAGCTGGGCCAGGACCAGGCCGCCGGCGTGGTCGCATGCGGCGAGCAGGTGGATCTTCCGGCCCTTGGCTCTGGCCGCGCCGCGCAGGCTCTTGCCGTCGACCGCCAGGCCGCGCAGCCGGCTGCCGGTGCTGGAGCGCCGGTCGGCCAGCCAGTGGCCCACCGCCCGGTCCAGCGCGTCGCCGTCGATGCGCGGCCCAGTAGCCGCCGCACTGTCGTTTCCGCAGGCAGGCACCGCTTCGGGAACAGCGGATCGGGCCGTATGCCAAGACGTTCCAGGACAGATGGCGGGGCATCAGCGATCCACTCGCCGACCGCGAGCAGGGAGGTGGCTCCGGCCGGCACCGCGCACGCGGTCAGCGCGAGTACGACGACCGGAGCGTGCCGCACACCGGGCGGATCTCGTGGCTCGGGCACCTCATGCAGTCGCTCCAGCAGGCCCAAGATCTCCTCGGGCACGGCCTCGGGATGCTGGCGGAGTTGGTCAAGGCAGGCGGGATCAGCGATGCTGCGTCGGCAGGCACGGTCTTCCACTCGGATCACGGGGCGTCGAGAACTCCATGATCTTGGAAACCCGTGCGTCACGTCCCCGGACCCTCACCGAGCCGGCAGATCACCACGAACCGGGCGTCAAGCGACTACGCCGAAGCCCTGGCTACTTGCCCACTACCTCGCGGACAGCATCGCCCGCCTGACACACGGCAGCCCTCGGCCGAGATGCCTACCGTCCGCTGTCTTTCGAAGGCCCCAAGTTGCTCACCGTATTCGACCAGGGCTGCCACTTGGAAGTGGTCGTTGCGTTCTGCGCGGATCACGGAGGCCAGGGTTCTTGAGCGGGCCGCGCCGATGCCGAGGCGATTGCGGAGGGTCTTCACAGGGCTGCGGCTCGATCCCCACCCCTCACACGCAAGCCATCCGGCACGGCCCACGGCACGCTCCCACGACCCACGGCGCACTCCCCCTGGCCCCGGCAACCGGCAACCGACATCCCCCAGCTGTGCCCACCCCATGGATACGGGTCAGGGGCCCGCAGCGAGAGCTGCTGGGCCCCTGACCCGTAGTGGGGTCCGCCCCCGACCTCGGGGAGTTACGCCGCCAGGCTGCGCTCAGCGTTCTGCGGGGTCTTGGCGGGGTCCTCGGCGAGGTAGCGCTCGATCGAGTCGTCGAGCTCTTCGAGCCACGGTGTGTGGTGCTCGGCGGCCAGGGTTCCCGTCATGACCGAGCGGTAGGCACGGTCGCGGTAGCCCATGATGTCGGCCTTCTTGTCGCGCTTCCACGCGAGGAAGATCTCGACGACCCGGTCGAGGTCGAACTCGGGGTAGTCCGTCTGCCGCAGCAGATCACGCACGTAGTCGGCCTGGAAGCGGACCTCTTCGGCGTCCGAGGAAAGCTTCTCGAAACGTTCCCGCCACTCGGCGATGGAGGCGGAGCGTTCGGTCTCCGACGGCAGCTCGGCGCGGCCCAGGATGAGGTCGCGTACGTACCAGGCCTGCGCGTCGAACATGTTGAAGGTGAACCACTGGTCCTGCGCGCCGAGGTAGGCCAGACGCGGGTTGTCCTGCCACACGACACCGCGGTAAAGGCCGTCCGGGTACACGTTGTTCGGGGAGGCCAGCGCGAGCTCGTCGGGCAGGAACGGGTACTTGTGCAGGTAGCCGGTGCACAGGATGACGGCGTCGATGTGCTTCGAGGTGTCGTCGGCGAAGTGGACCGTGTTGCCCTCGATGCGCTTGATGACGGGGCGTTCCTCGAAGCCCTCGGGCCAGTCGTAGCCCATCGGCGCGGAACGATAGCTCGCCGTCACCGAGCGTGCGCCCATCTTGAACGCCTGGCTGCCGATGTCCTCGGCCGAGTAGCTGGAGCCGATGACGAGGACGTCCTGCCCCTTGAAGGCTTCCGCGCCGCGGAAGTCGTGCGCGTGGGCGATGTGCCCGGGGAAGGTCTCGATGCCAGGGAAGTGCGGCACGTTGGGGAAAGCGAAGTGGCCGCTGGCGACGACCACATGGTCGAACTCCTCGGTCGTCGATTCTCCGGTGGGGAGATTCTCGACCGTGAGCGTGAAGACCTCACGCTCGGCGTCGTATTCCGTCCAGCGCACGACGGTCTGGAAACGGATGAAATCGCGCACGTTCGTCTTCTTCAGCCGGGCGGCGATGTAGTCCCACAGAACCGGGCGCGGCGGGTATGAGGAGACGGCGCGACCGAAGTGCTCGTCGAAGGTGTAATCAGCGAACTCCAGCGCTTCCTTCGGCCCATTCGACCAAAGATTGCGGTACATGCTCGAGTGCACGGGCTCGCCGTACTCGTCGAGTCCGGTGCGCCAGGTGAAGTTCCACTGGCCACCCCAGTCAGCCTGTTTCTCAAAACAGACAATCTCGGGGATGTCCGCCCCCGCGCGCGCTGCGGTCTCAAAGGCCCGCAGCTGAGCCATGCCCGAGGGGCCGGCACCGACAATCGCTACTCTTTTTCTGTTCGTCACGTATGTCCCTTTATTTTCGCCATGCGGCTCCGTACCCACCCTCACGGGCAGGGCGGAGCCATCCGGTCGCCAGAGTCCGCACGTATCGACCGGTCCAGAGAGACGGATTTCTTTTGACCGTAGCAGGATTGGCTCAGTTGCGCTAATTTGCTGTCGCAATCAATGGCGTCAACCCGTCGGAGGTGCGGGCCGCGACAGCCGGTCCGGCCGTGCGGCTGCAGGTCGACATCAAGCCCCACTCTCGGCGGATGAACTGCAGATTCGTCACCTCGTCGGGTGTGACGGGGTCGCCCGCCGGGCTGGCCGCGAAGGTCGTCGCCCTGCATGTCTTCACCCTTGAACTTCACATCGGCAACGCAGCGGAAAGGGTGGATGGCGCCCTGGCGGAAATGTGCTCGACCACAACTCCTTCCCGGTCTGCGCAATCTCATTCCTCCGAGATGCAGAAAGAAGCGGATCCGTAATCTGGTTCTCCGTCTTGTCCGAGTGAAGGAGGGTTTTCCGTCATCGGTCTGAGCCGGCCGGATGAAAGCAGAGGGCGGCTTGGGCGAGGCTGGTGATCCGGGTGGTCGAGCACCGGAGCTTGCGGAGGAGCCGCCAGGACTTGAGGGTGGCCATGGCCTGCTCGACGAGTGCGCGGATCTTCGCGTGGGACCGGTTCACCGCCTGCTGACCGGTGGACAGGGTCTCCCACCGTCCCCGACACGGGGTGCGGACCGTGCCGCCGGCACCCCGGTAGCCCTTGTCGGCCCAGCACGTGATGTCGGCCTCGGCGAGGGCGTCGACGATGCCGTGTTCGCGAGCCGCGCGGATGTCGTGGACGGCGCCGGGCAAGGCCGGTGAGGCCCACAGCAGCCGGCCGAGGGGATCGGCAGGGACCTGAACGTTCACCCCGTGCCTCTTGTGCTTCCCCGAGTTATTAGGGCCGGTCCGCGGCGATCTCCCCCAGCCTTCGGCCGGGAGGTGCCCCCGGTCGATCGGCAGCAGGGTCCCGTCCAGCAGCACGAACGCCTTCAAGGATGCTTTCCGGACCGCCTCCGCAAGGGTCGGCGCGAGAGCGGCCAGGACCTCGACGGCCCCGGTGATGTACCGGTACGCGGTCGTGATCCCGATGCCGAACCCGGCCGCGAGCTGGGCATGCGGGTGGCCGTTGCGGAGATGGGCAAGAGTGGGCAGGGCCTGACGGCCGACGCTCAGGCGCCGCCAGCGGGTGCCGAGCTCTTGGCGGCGCCGGCGGAGCTTGGCGGACAGGAAACGCAGGGCGGAACTGGACACGTCGACGCGATGGGGCCTCCCCTGCTCTGGGGGCACCTCCCAGCGGTAGCCGGGGGAGAAGCCGAGAGCTCGGGGAAGGGTGGACAGGCACACGGAGCCTCTGGTGGAGACGGATTTCTTGGTCGAAAACCCATCTACCAGGGGCTTCACCTGTCTGTCACCTCAACTGGCCCTCCAACCGGACAGGTTGGAAAGAGCTCAGTACATCAGTGCAGATTTTGCTGTTCCAGCCTTCTGAAGACATCGGACCTCTTGTACTGGACCTTCGCATTTCTGCCCCGACCAGGCTTGCAGCCCTTGAGCCCCAGCTTTCGGGTCTTCTCTGTATACCCAGCTCTCGGACATGTTGGTCATGACTGCGAGCTCGGAAGTATCCATGAGTATGGGCTCCACGAGGGAGCTGCTGCCCTCAGCAGAATGAGGCCGGGGGGTTTTCTCGGAGCGGTTTCGTCCCGCGTGTATCGGCATCTCTTCTCCATTCGGTGAGGTACTCATCAAAGCCCGAGGGTCATTCATCAAGAAGGACGACCGGCTTGGTCGAGGTAGGAGAGTGATGCGGAGTATCGCCGGTTCGGCTGACCGGGGAACTCCGGCTATGTTCCGCGCCGCCTCGTGATGCGGCACCTTCGACGGGGGGTGTTCGGGGGCCCTGTCGGACTCGGCTGTGAGCCCCTGGGGGCCTCCACTCCGAGCCGTGATGGCTGGGCTCGGAGTGATCCCTGCGGGGCGCTTCCCGCCTGACGGGGCGTCAGGAAAGTCGGCAATGGGTCAGCGTGAGTCCTGCCAGAGGCTCAAAGATCTGGCAAAACAGGCAGGTGGTTGAATCATTCAACAATCGTCGGCCGACCCGGGAATGCAAACGTATCTTATGTAAGAAGTCATCTCAATTGGCGAGTCGGCGGTAGCAGATCAGGGTGCAGGCGATGCTGGTGAAGGCCAGGAAGTGCTCGGCCTTACGCTCGTACCGGCGGTGCAGACGGCGGCAGCCGGCCAGCCAGGCCATGGTGCGTTCGATGGTCCAGCGGTGCCGTCCCAGCCGCTGCGAGGTCTCGATGCCTTTCCGGGCGATGCGATGGGTGATGCCGCGTCCGCGGAGCCATCGCCGCAGGTGGCGGTAGTCGTATCCCTTGTCGGCGTGCAGCTTTCCCGGCTTGCGCCGACGGGGTCCCCGCCGGGAGCGGATCGGCGGGATGCCCTGCACCAGCGGGATCAGGGCCTGGCTGTCGTGGACGTTGGCGCCGGAGATCCCCACGGAGATGGGCAGACCGGTCCGCTCCGTGATCAGATGGATCTTCGACCCGTACTTGCCCCGATCGACAGGATTCGGACCCGTCAGCTCCCCCTTTTCAGGGCCCGCATGTTCACCGAGTCGATCGCGCACCGTGACCAGTCCAGCTCGCCGCGGGCTCCGAGTTCGTCCAGGACCAGGCGGTGCAGTTTGGCCCAGACCCGGGCCTTGGTCCACTCGGTGAACCGGCGGTGCGCCGTGGCGCCGGACGGCCCGAACGACTCTGCCGGCAGCTGCTGCCACGTGCAGCCGGAGGTCGCGACGAACACGATCGCGGCCAGCACCTCGCGGTCGCCGTGCCGGCGCCGACCGCCGCCCTGGGGCCGCGTCGGTGCCTCCGGCACCACGCGCTGGAACAGCTCCCACAACTCATCCGGCACCAGCCGCTCAACGATCCCTGCCACGGCCGACAGCCTACCGAGCCAAATGAGATGACCTCTAAAGCGGTTCCGGGTTTCCTTGTGTTGCCCGTCCCCGGGCGTGCGGCCCTACCAGTCCCCTCGCGTCTGCCGTCCGAAGAGGATGCCGCCCGGTTCGGGTGGTGGGGGAGTGCCCGGTTTGAGGGGCCAGGCGATCAGCATGCCGACGACGAAGCCGACCACGTGGGCCGCGTAGGCCACCGTTCCGGCGCCGGAGACGCCCGCGCCGGAGGAGTACACCGCCTGCAGCAGGAACCACAGGCCCAGCACGGTCCAGGCGGGCAGGCGCAGGGGCAGGAAGATCAGGAAGGGGACGAGGACCCAGACCCGTGCCTTCGGGTAGAGGACCAGGTAGGCGCCGAGGACGCCGGCGATGGCTCCCGAGGCGCCGATCAGGGGAGTGGTGGCGTTCGGGTTCGTGAGGGCGAATCCGTATGCGGCCGCGTAGCCGCAGACCAGGTAGAACAGCAGGTACCGCAGATGCCCCATGCGGTCCTCGATGTTGTTGCCGAAGATCCACAGGAAGAGCATGTTGCCCAGCAGGTGCAGCCAGCCGCCGTGCAGGAACATCGCCGTCAGCACGCTCAGCTCGGGCGACTTGTCGTAGCCGGGCGGCCCCACCAGACAGCCCGGTCCCTGCGGGCCCACCCCCGTGCCGCCGGTGGGCACCAGGCGCGGCAGCTGGTGGTGGATCAGCTCCCGCGGCACGGCCGCGTACTGGTCCAGGAACGCCTGCAGATGACAGAACTCCGCCAGGCTGCCCCCGCTGCCCGTCAGCGAACCGGCGACACCGGGTGTGAGGAACAGGAAGGCGACGAAGTCCGCGGCGAGCAGCGCGTACGTCACCCAGGGGGTGCGCCGCGCCGGATTCACGTCATGGACCGGGATGACCACATCCCACGTGTGCCCGCCCGGCCACCGGTGGAATCAGCGGCCGTGCTGAACGCCGCCGTCCGGCCGTGCGTATCCCTTCCCAACCGCCCGCGGCGCGGGGAAGGGGCCGCGGGGCCGACGTGAGGAAAACACAAGTGATGAACGACCGAGGGACCGCTGCGATGCAGGCGCTGCCCGACGGCGAGGCGGAACTCACTCTCGTGGTGCGGCTTCCCTGGGAGGACGTCGCCCGGCTCGGCCAGGAGGCGGGACGGCTCGCCGCCCAGAAGCAGCGGCCGGTGACGCTGGACGAGGCGGTGAGCCACCGCCTGCGCTCCACGCGGCCCGCCGCGGCGCACGCACGGCCGGCCGGGGAGCAGCCGCCGGCCGTGACCTCCGGTACGTCCGGCGCCGTCGGCACGTCCGGAACCTCCGCCGCCGCGAGCGTCTCAGGCGGTTCCAGCGCCTCCGTGTCGTCCCTGCCGCCCCGGCCCGCCACCGACCAGGCGCGGCCTCCGGCCGAACAGGCGCGGCAGGCGATCGAACGGATCAACGGGACCGCGTAGCACCGGCAGGGCGCGTCGGGCCTCCCGCCGTGGCGCGGATTCTCGCCGTCGCCTTGCGGGCCGCCACCAGCACCGGGTCCCAGGTGGGGGAGAAGGGCGGTGCGTAGCCCAGGTCCAGCATCGTCATCTGCTCCACCGTCATCCCGGCGGTGAGGGCGACCGCCGCGATGTCGACGCGCTTGCCCGCTCCCTCCCGGCCGACGATCTGGACACCGAGGAGGCGGCCCGTGCGCAGCTCGGCGAGCATCTTCACCGTCATGGGGGAGGCGTTCGGGTAGTAGCCGGCGCGGCTGGTCGACTCGATGGTGACCGTCTCGAACCGCAGCCCCGCGCGGTGGGCGTCCTTCTCCCGCAGACCCGTGCGCGCGATCTCCAGGTCGCAGACCTTGCTGACCGCCGTACCGACCACGCCCGGGAAGGTGGCGTAGTCGCCGCCGACGTTCGAGCCGATGATCTGGCCGTGCTTGTTGGCGTGTGTGCCCAGCGGGATGTGCCGCTCCTGTCCGGAGATCAGGTCGAGCACCTCCACGCAGTCACCGCCCGCCCAGACGTTCTCGTGCCCGCGCACCCGCATCGACCGGTCGGTGAGCAGCCCGCCGTGTTCCCCCAGGGGCAGCCCCGCCGCCCGCGCCAGGCCGGTCTCGGGCCGCACCCCGATACCGAGCACCACCACGTCCGCCGGGTACCGGGCGTCCGCGGTGGCCACGGCCCGCACCCTGCCGTCGTCCCCGGTGAGCAGCCCGGTGACCTCGGCGTCGTTCACCATGGTGATGCCCAGGCCCTCCATCGCCTTGTGCACCAGGAGCCCCATGTCGGGGTCCAGGGTCGCCATGGGTTCCCGGCCCCGGTTGACGACCGTCACCTCGTAGCCGCGGTTGATCATCGCCTCGGCCATCTCCACGCCGATGTACCCCGCGCCGACGACCACCGCGCGGCGGCCGTCGGTACGGGCCAGCGTGTCCAGCAGCGCCTGGCCGTCGTCCAGGGTCTGCACGCCGTGCACCCCGGGGGCGTCCATGCCGGGCAGTTCCGGACGGATCGGCCGCGCGCCGGTCGCGATCACGAGCTTGTCGTACGACGTCCAGGACTCGGCCCCGGACTCGACGTCCCGCGCGCGTACCCGCCCCCGGTCCGGGTCGATCTCCGTGACCTCGGTGCGCAGCCGCAGGTCGATGTCCCGCGCGCGGTGCTCCTCGGGCGTACGGGCGATCAGGGTGTCCCGGTCGGTGATGTCACCGCCCACCCAGTAGGGGATGCCGCAGGCCGAGAACGAGGTGAAACGACCGCGCTCGAACGCCACGATCTCCAGCTCGTCCGGCCCCTTCAGCCGGCGCGCCTGGGACGCCGCGGCCATCCCCGCGGCGTCCCCGCCGATCACCACCAGGCGCTCCCGCGCGCCCGGGGCCGCTGACGTGCGCGTGTCCGTACTCTTCTCACCCGTGCTCCGGCTCGTGTGCTCGCTCGTGCTCATACGAACACGCTACGGGGGCCGCGCACTTCGGATCCGGCCCTACGGCGTCTCCTCCGGCGCCCGAGTCGGCGCCGACGCGGGCGCGGACATCGGCGCGGGCCGCGTGCGGCGGGGCAGCCTGGGGCGTACGGCCTTCAGCCACAGGAGGGCGAGCAGCGCCGCCACCGCCGCGAACGGCAGCACCGCACCCAGCGCCACCGCGATCCAGCGCAGCATCGTCACGAACGCCTCCCAGCCGCCGGCGAGCGCGTCCAGGAACCCGGGGTCGTCGTCCTTCGCGGGCCGTTCCACCGGCTTCTCGGACAGGGTCAGGGTGATGGTGGCGAGGCTGGTGCGGTCCTTCAGGGACTCCTGCCGGGCGAGCAGCGCCTCCAGGTCGGCCTGGCGGGTGCTGAGTTCGCCCTCCAGGGTGACCACGTCACTGAGCCGGGTGGCCCGGTCCATCAGTTCGCGGATCCGGGCCACGCTGGCGCGCTGCGTCTTGATCCGGCTCTCCACGTCGACGACCTGGTCGGTGACGTCCTCCGCCTTCGCGCGGCGTTCGACGAGCTTTCCGGCGCCCTCGAGCTCCGTGAGCACCGCGTCGTACTTCTCCACGGGTACGCGCAGCACCACGCGCGTGCGCTCGTGGCCCTTCCCGTCCCGGCGGGTGGTCTCGTCGCCGATGTAGCCGCCCGCGTTCTCGGTGGCCGTGCGGGCCTCGTCCAGGGCCTTCGGCGCGTCCTCGACCTGCACGGTCAGCGAGGCGGTGCGGATGATGTGGGCCGTGACGCCCCTGTTCGAGGGCGGCGCGGTGGCCCGCGAGCCGTCCGCCGACGAGCCGCCGGGCGCCCCGTCCTTCGCCGCCGCTCCCGCCGCTTCCTCCGTGCCCGCCTGGGCGTCCGCCTGCGGGGCGGCGGCCTTCTGGTCGGCGGCCGAGGCCCCGCCGGAGTCGGAGTCCGAGCCACCGCATCCGGTCAGGACGAGAGCGGCGGCCAGCAGCAGACCGGCCATCGCGTGGACCGGCCGGCCGGCTCGTCCGGGGCGTGCGGGTCGTGCGGATCGTCGTATGCGCATGCGGGTTCCCCCCAGGGGTCGTGACCACTGACGTTCCTTCGACGCCGGGGGCGGGCCGAACGTTGGCGCGAAACGGTCCCGAAGCGGTCACGGTAGGGACACGAGAGGGCCGGATGGCCCTGGCGGGAACGCGGGCCGAGTCTGAGAGGGTGGAGCCATGAGCGGATCACGTGCGGGCGCGGAACAGCAGGTCGTCGTCGTGGGAGCCGGCATCGCCGGCCTGGCCGCCGCGCACCGGCTGCTCGGACGCGGGGCGCGGGTGACCGTACTGGAGGCCTCGGACCGGGTCGGCGGCAAGCTGCTGCCCGGTGAGATCGCGGGCGCGCGGGTGGACCTCGGCGCCGAGTCGATGCTGGCCCGCCGCCCGGAGGCGGTGACCCTCGCACGCGAGGTGGGCCTCACCGACCGGCTCCGGCCCCCGGCCACCGCGACGGCCTCGTTGTGGACCCGCGGCGCCCTGCGCCCCATGCCCAAGGGCCATGTCATGGGCGTCCCCGGCACGGCCGCCGCCCTGGCCGGTGTGCTCTCCGACGAGGGCCTCGCCCGGATCGAGCGCGATGCCGAACTGCCCCGTACCGAGGTCGGCGACGACATCGCCGTCGGGGAGTACGTGGCGGCCCGGCTGGGCCGCGAGGTCGTCGACCGACTGGTCGAGCCCCTGCTGGGCGGGGTGTACGCGGGCGACGCGTACCGCATCTCGATGCGCGCGGCGGTCCCCCAGCTGTTCGAGGCCGCGCGCGCCCACGCCTCCCTGACCGAAGGGGTACGGGAGATCCAGGCCCGGGCCGCCGCCGCGCAGCAGACCGGCCCGGTGTTCATGGGCATCGAGGGCGGAGTGGGCACCCTCCCGCTCGCCGTCGCCGAGTCGGTGCGGGCACGCGGCGGGGAGATCCACACCGGCACCCCGGTCACCGAACTGCGCCGGGAGCCGGCCGGCGGCTGGCGGGTCGTCGCCGGGGAGCGGGAACTGCACGCCGACGCGGTCGTCGTCGCCGTGCCCGCCCCGGACGCCGCGCGCCTGCTGCGTGCCGAGGCCCCGGGGGCCTCCGCCGAGCTCACCGGCGTCGAATACGCCTCCATGGCGCTCATCACGCTCGCATACCGCCGCGCGGAGACCGGCCTTCCCGCAGGCAGCGGATTCCTGGTGCCACCGGTCGACGGCCGCACCATCAAGGCGTCCACGTTCGCCTCGCACAAATGGGGCTGGATCGCCGAGGAGGACCCCGGCCTCACCGTCCTGCGCACCTCCGTCGGCCGACACGGCGAGACGGAGATCCTCCGCCGCGACGACGCCGACCTCGTCGAGGTCTCCCGACACGACCTGAAGGCCGCCACCGGCCTGGACGCCACCCCCGTGGCCACCCGCGTCACCCGCTGGCACGACGGACTGCCCCAGTACCCCGTCGGCCACCACGCGCGCGTGGCGCGCGTCCGCGAGCACCTCGCCGCCCTTCCCGGGCTGGCCGTGTGCGGCGCGGCCTACGACGGCGTCGGCATCCCCGCGTGCATCGCGAGCGCGTACGCCGCCGTCGACCAGATCCACGGTGACCTCCCGCACGCCGTGCGGCAGGCCACCGCCGACCCGATGCAGAGCCGCCACGGCGGAGCAGGAGAATAAGGGACATGAGCGACGCCACCACCACCCCCGACCCCGCACGGATCCCGAACAAGGGCAAGCTGGCCAAGGACCTCAACGAGGTCATCCGCTACACCCTCTGGTCCGTCTTCAAGCTGAAGGACGTGCTGCCCGAGGACCGCGCCGGGTACGCCGACGAGGTCCAGGAGCTGTTCGACCAGCTCGCCGCCAAGGACGTCGTCGTCCGCGGGACGTACGACGTCTCCGGTCTGCGTGCCGACGCCGATCTCATGATCTGGTGGCACTCCGAGAGCAGCGACCAGCTCCAGGAGGCGTACAACCTGTTCCGCCGCACCAAGCTGGGCCGGGCCCTCGAGCCGGTGTGGTCGAACATGGCACTGCACCGCCCCGCCGAGTTCAACCGCTCGCACATCCCGGCGTTCCTCGCCGACGAGGAGCCCCGCGCGTACGTGAGCGTGTACCCCTTCGTGCGCTCCTACGACTGGTACCTGCTGCCCGACGAGGACCGCCGCCGTATGCTCGCCGACCACGGCAAGATGGCCCGCGGCTTCCCCGACGTGCGCGCCAACACGGTCCCCTCGTTCTCCCTCGGCGACTACGAGTGGGTCCTCGCCTTCGAGGCCGACGAGCTGTACCGCATCGTCGACCTCATGCGGCACCTGCGCGGCTCCGAGGCCCGGATGCACGTCCGTGAGGAGGTCCCGTTCTACACGGGCCGCCGCAAGGACATCGCCGAACTGGTCGCCGGCCTCGCCTGATCAGGCGGCGGGCCGGGGCTCCGGCTTCGCCCGCGGCTCAGGCTCCGCCCGCGACTCCGGTTCCGGGCGCGGCGCGCAGGACGCGCGCCGCCCCGGGACCCGGCCGGTCAGCAGGTACGCCTCCAGGTGGCCGTTCACACAGGCGTTGGGGCCGCCCGCGACACCATGGGTACCGGTGTCCCGCTCGGTCACCAGCGCCGAACCCGCGAGCCGCCGGTGCAGCTCCAGCGCCCCGTCGTACGGGGTCGCCGCGTCCCGCTCGGCCGCCAGGATCAGCGTCGGCGGCAGCTCACCCGCGCCGGCCCGGACGTCCAGCGGCCGCTGCCGGGGCGCCGGCCAGAAGGCGCACGGCAGATTCGTCCACACATTGGCCCAGGTCTCGAACGGGGCCCGGCGGGCGAGCCGGGTGTTGTCCCGGTCCCACACCGCCCAGTCCGTCGGCCAGGGTGCGTCGTTGCACTCCACGGCGACATAGACCGAGCGCGCGTTCTCCGTCTCCACCGCCGCCTCGGGCTGCGGCTCCGCCTGCTCGACCAGCGGCCCCGGATCGCCCTTCAGATAGGCCGACAGGGCGTGCGCGCGATGCGGCCAGTGGTCGTCGTAGTACCCGGTCTGCAGGAACGCCGCCTGCAACTGCCCCGGCCCCACCTTTCCGCCCGCCGGTTCCCGCGCGAGCCGCGCGTTCACCTCCTCGTAGCTGCGGTGCACCTTCGCGGGCGTGTCGCCGAGCCCGTACACGTGGTGGTGCCGGGCCGCCCACGTCCGGAAGTCCGCCCAGCGGTCCTCGAACGCCGCCGACTGGTCGAGGTTGTTGCGGTACCAGATCCGCTCCGGGGCCGGGTGCACCGCCGAGTCGAACACCATCCGCCGGACGTGCGAGGGGAACATCGTGGCGTACAGCGCCCCGAAGTAGGTCCCGTACGACGCCCCCATGAACGTCAGCCGGGGCTCCTTCAGCGCGGCGCGCAGCACGTCCAGATCGCGCGCGTTGTTCAGGGAGTGGTAGTGCCGGAGCGCGCCGCCGACCCGCTCCGCGCAGCCGCGCGCGTACGCCTTGGCCTGTGCGATGCGCTTGCGCTTGTACGACTCCGAGGGGTGCGCCGGCGCCTGTGTGGGGCCCTGGACTGACTTCTCCGGGTCCTCGCAGGACAGCGGCGCGGACCGGCCCACCCCGCGCGGGGCGTAGCCGACGAGGTCGTAGGCCCCCGCGATCCGCTTCCACTCGGGGAGCAGGCCGATGAGCGGGAAGTACGTGCCGTCGGCGCCCGGCCCGCCCGGGTTGTGGACCAGGGCGCCCTGCCGGGGCACCTTGCGCTTTCCGTTGTCCGGGTCCTTCCCGGTGGCCCGGACGCGGCTGACGGCGAGTTCGATCTGCCTGCCGTGCGGACGGGCGTAGTCGAGCGGGACGGTGACCGTGCCGCACTCGATGGTGCCGGGCAGGTCCTGCGCGTCCGGGCAGGCGCCGAACTCGACGCCCTCGGCCGCGGCGCGCGCGGCGGCCACCGCGGTGCCGCGCAGCTCGGCCGCGCCGGGGGCGTCCGGGGCCGCGACAGCGGCCGGGGCGGCGGGACCCGGGGCGGCGGTGGCGCTGCCGGTCGGCGCGACGGCCAGGGTGGTGAACAGCAAGGACCCGGCGGCCGCGTGGACGACGGCAGTTCTCATCGCGTGTTCCCTTCGGTGCACGGCGGCGACAAAAGGGATGTTTCGTTCGGTGGTTGGGGAAGGCAAGCACCGTTCGCCGGTGTCGGAGTCAATGCCCCCGTGTGCCTCCGGGGCCCTGGCCCTGCCGCGGGTGCGGGTGCTCGCGGTGTGCGAAGGCCGCACGCAGATCCGGTTCACCGACCGCGCGGACGCCGCGTACGGCGACGGAGGTGAGATACGTACGGTCGTCACCGGCGCCGTGGGTACCGCGGGGCAGGGCGCCCAGCAGCCGTTGACCGGCGGGAGAGGCCCGGCGCGCGTACGGGTGGACCTCGATCCGTGCTATGACCAGGCAGCTCAGGGTCAGGGTCAGCGGCAGCGCGAACCACAGGGCGACCAGATGGTGCGGCAGTTCCGACGAGGCCGGCAGCAGCAGGGCGGCGGCCCCCAGCCCGACCACGGCCAGCGCGGCGAACCGCACCTGACGCACCCCGTCGAGGATCGTCGTGCCGGTGCCGTCGTCAGGCACGGCCAGTCCCGCACGGACCAGCCGGTCGGCCAGGCCGCGCACGGGGTCCGCGGTCGCCGCTGCGGCCCGTACGGGCGCGATGAGGGCCTGCCCCTCCGGACCGATGGCCCCTATCACCGACCGCTCCATGGCGTCCCGCCCCCGCGGGTCGACCACGGTCGCCCAGCCGGTGCGGGCCAGCAGCAGTCGGCGCCGGCGCGCCATGGAGACCAGGGTGACATCAACGACCCGCCGGGGCCCGCCGCACAGGAACGCCGCCTCGTACAACGTCAGTTCATGCCCGTCGTCGGTGGCCGCACCGGTGGTACCGACGGCCGCCGCGCGGACGGCGGCCAGGCACAGCCGGGCGCACGCCACACCGGCGACGGCCCAGGCCAACAGCAGGAGGAGAACCCAGAACATGGATTGTTTGTAAGGGACACGGACGCGGAAACACCATGCCCTTTCCACCATCCGGACGGAGTGTTGTGGTGATGTGATGTTCCGCTCGGCTTCCCGTCTGGTTCCGGGAGGATTTCGGGGCCACGGCGGCTCAACGCCGCAGCAGCACCCGCCGGGTGGCCCGGGCCAGTCGCACCGCCGGCCGGTGCGACCGCGGCTTCGGCCCCGACCGCTCCAGCCACCACTCCCGCAGCTCCCGCCGCGTCCGCCCGTCCTCCGGCCGCCCGGCGAGCAGCAGTTGCTCCACGAAGTCCAGCGCGTCCCGCCGGTACCCCCCGGTCATCGGCCGGCTCTGCGCATACGAGAGGAAGGCGGCCCGGTACCCCTCGCCGAGCAGCACCGGCAACTCGGGCGCCACCTTGGCGACGACGTCCGCCCGTTTCGCGGCCAGCGCCCGTGCCTGCACCGCCATCCGTCCCCGGTCGAACCCCTCGGGCACGGGCGTCCCGGCGACCAGCGCGGACAACACCGAGGTCTGCGCGAGCGCGAGGCGCTGCCGCGCGGGTTCGGGACACCCCTCCTCCGGCTCGGCGTGAGCGGCGCGGGCGGCGGGAGCAGCCGCCGCCCGCGCCTCCGCCGCGCCCTTCGCCACCGCCGCCCGGACGGCGCCCAACTCGTCCCGCAACTCGGCCGGTTCCGGGAAGTTCTCGTCCCGCTCCAGCAGCACCCCCGGCGGGGACACGCGGGAGGCGAGATCGGTGAGGATGTCCAGCACCGGCCGGGGCACGGGATGGGCGTGGCTGTCGTGCCAGACCCCGTCCCGCTCGACGCCGCCCGCGACATGGACGTACGCGACGGCCTCCAGGGGCAGTTCGGCGAGCGCCCGCGCGGGGTCCTCGCCGCGGTTGACGTGGTTGGTGTGCAGATTGGCCACGTCGACGAGCAGCCGCACCCCGGTGCGGTCGGCCAGCTCGTACAGGAACTGGCCCTCGGTCATCTCCTCACCGGGCCACGAGAACAGCGCCGCGATGTTCTCCACGGCGAGCGGCACGGGCAGCGCGTCCTGGGCGATCCGGACGTTCTCGCACAGCACGTCGAGCGCGTCCCGGGTCCGCGGCACCGGCAGCAGGTGCCCCGCCTCGAGCCGCCGGGAGGCGCTGAGCGGCCCACCCGCCCGGACGAACGCGATGTGTTCGGTGACCAGCGGCGCCCCCAGTGCCGTGGCCCGCTCGGCGAGCGCCGCCAGCCGCCCCGCGTCCGGCCGCTCCGCCCCGCCGAGCCCGAGCCCGACCCCGTGCGGCACGACGGTCACCCCGCGCTCGCGCAGCCGCAGCAGCGACTCGGGGAGATGCCCGGGACACACGTTCTCGGCCACCACCTCGACCCAGTCGATCCCCGCCATCCCCTCCACGGCCTCGGCGATCTCCGGCCGCCACCCGATCCCCGTCCCCAGTCGCACCATGTCGCTGTCCCCCTCCTCCACCGGCCACCCCGTCGGCTCCCGCCTGACTCCCGGTCGGACATGAAGGGGGTATGGCCCCGAAGCCCGCGCCCGAACCGCGTCGCGGCCACCTTCAGAGGAACATTTGAGCTTTCGGGAGGAAACTGCCGGGCGGGGGCCGGTGAGGACGCGCGGTGGGGACCCGTCAGTCAGGTCCGGCCGGACGTGGGCGTACTAGCGGTGGTCGCTCACGGGAATGCCGGGCGCGAAATGGGCGACGGCGGCGATCAGCCGGTCCCGGTCGAGGCGCCACCCGGTCACTGACCGGGAGGCCGTCGCGACCGGGACCGGCACCGGCACGAGGTGCTCCAGGACGGTACGGGCCTTCGGTCCGTCACCGGACAGGACCGGAGCGCCCTCCCGCCGGACGACCCCCACCCAGGGCACGGAGGAGCGGCCCGCGGCCTGCCGCCAGAGCACCACACCGGTGATGTCGCTCCAGGGCACACGGGCGGTGGTGGCCCGGTACCGGGCGGGGCTCCCGCCGAGCAGCACACCCGTCTCGTCCACCCGGAACGCGACCTTGCCGCTGAGCGCCGTGTACGCCATGAGCAGCCCGCCCGCGCCGAAGAGCGGCAGACCGAGTACGCGCGCGTACAGCGGCACGTCCGAGAAAAGCAGGACCGCGGTGAAGGCGGCGCAGACGGCCACGACTCCCGTGGTCCTGAGGTCCCAGCCGTAGTGCGCCTGGTAAACGGGTGAGGTGGTACCGGCCATGGCCGAATCATGGCAGTGGCCGGTTCTCCGGAAGGTCCGGGGGCGGCGCCGCTCCCGCCACACCGGGCAGGGACGTCAGCGCAGGGACGGGTGGTCCGCCACCACGGTGCTGGAGCCGGGGGCGATCTCGGTGAAGCCCGCGTCGCGGACCAGGGGGAGGCCGCTGGTGATCAGGGCCGGCCAGTGGGAGGGGGCGGCGGGGCGGACGGAGAGGGGGAAGCCGGCGTCGTGCCAGGCGGTGCGGTCCTCGTCGGTCAGCTCCCACCAGGCCAGCTGGGCGGCGTGGCCCGCCTGGGCCATGGCCTTGCCGGCCGACATGTCGAGGTCGGGGTTGAGCCAGAGGACGGGGACGGCGGGATCCGCCGGGGGCACGGGCTCCTGGTCCTCCAGGTCGGTTCCGGAGACCTGGAGGCGGGCCAGGTCCTTGGGCCAGCCGTCCAGCGGGACCGGCGGGAAGACGCGGACCTCCGCCGACGTGCCGGTGACCGTGATGCCGTCAAGCGCCTCCGCGCGGCGCCACTCCGCACCGCGGGCCCGGCGCACCACCTTGCGGATGCGGGCGTCCTGCCAGTCGCGGATCGCCTGCGCCCACTCGCCCTCGCCCGTCGACCGCTCGTCGGCCAGCATCGTCAGCACCGCGCGGGCCGCCGTCTCCAGTGCGTCCGTACGGGCCGGGGGCGCGGCTCGCTCGATGCGCGCCACCAGGGGCAGCACGAACTGGGGTGCCGCGTCGCGGGCGCTGGACTCATGGCGGAAGGGGCTGTCGGCGGCGAGCGTCCGGTCGTTGTTCACCGGTCCAGTCTGCCAAGCCGCCGGGCACCGGCGACCGTCACCCCGAGCAGGACGTGCGCTCGGCCTCCCGCCACTCGCATACGGGACACAGCGTCATGCCCTTGTACGACTCCGGGTACTCGGTCGGCTCCCGGCACAGCACGCACTCCGCGTACGGGGGCCCGTCGGCCTTGGGCGGCCTGGACGCTTCGATCAGGCAGTAGTCGTTGTCGCCGATGCTCATACCCCCACCCTAGGACGGTCGGTTTCGTCCGTTCGACGTCGCGATCAGGTCGGAGACCTTCACGAAGTGGTAGCCCTGCTCGCGCAGCTCCGGGACGATCGTCCGCAGGGCCCGCTCGGTTGCCGGGGCCGCGCTGCGGGTGCAGTGCAGCACGACGACGGAACCCGGGCGCACCCCGTCCAGCACCTGCCGGGCCACCGCGTCGGCGTCCGTGGCGAAGGCGTCGCCGCCGACCACGTCCCACTGCACGGCGGTGACACCGGCCGGGGTGAGTGCCCTGAGCGCCGCACGGTCGTAGCACCCGCCGGGGAAGCGGAAGTACGGCATCGGGTCCGGCACCCCCACCTCGCGGAAGGCCGCGTACGCCCGCTCCACGTCCGCGCGCATCCGGTCCGCGGAGACGGTCGGCAGGCCGTAGCAGTCGTCTGTGAACGCGTAGTGGCTGTAGGAGTGGTTGGCGACCTCGAAGAGCGGGTCCCGGCCGATGGAGCGGGCCTGGTCCGGGTACTCCTCGGCCCAGCGTCCCGTCATGAACACGGTGGCCGGCACCTGCAGCGTGCGCAGCGTGGCGATCAGCTGCGGGTGGTCGAAGTGCTCGCCCGCCGCGGCCCGCGGGCCCTGGTCGGCGGTCATGTCGGCGTCGAAGGTGAGGGCGACGGTCTTCCCGTCGGTGCGCGGGCCGTGCTCGAAGACCGGGATCAGACCCGCCGGCCCCGGAGCCAGGGTGGGCGGCCGCGAGGACGGTGCCACGGGTGTGGCGGAGGGCGCGGGGCGCGGCAGCCGTGAGGGGTGGGAGGTGCCGCAGGCGGTGAGGACGGCGCCCAGGGCGACGCATACGGCTGCCGCTCGGCGGGCTCGGCGCGCCCGGCGTACAAGTGTGATCACCGTATGAAGGTATGAGTGATGTACGAGCTTTCCTCTGCTTTACGGGCTGACGTGGCGCCGTGTCACCCGGGTGGCGGTTCCCGGCTCGGTCCGTACGCGGTTTCCGGTTGCGGGGCGGGGTGTGGGGGGTTAACGTACAATCAAATGGTTGTAGATAAGTTGAGTGACGAGGCCGTGGACCGGCTGTTCCAGGCCCTGGCCGACGCGACGCGTCGCGACATACTCCGTCGTTGTGTGCGGGGCGAGCTGTCCGTGTCGCGTCTGGCCGAGGCGTACCCGATGAGCTTCGCCGCGGTGCAGAAACACGTCACGGTGCTGGAGCGCGCCGGGCTGGTCACCAAGCAGCGGCGCGGGCGGGAGCAACTCGTGCGTACCGATCCGGACGCGGTGGGCCGGGCGCGGCAGGCCCTCGACGAACTGGAGGCGGCCTGGCGGGCGCGCGTGGACCGGATGTCCGGTCTGCTCGCGGACGACGCCGGGCCCGACGAGGACTCGACGAAAGGACAGGACACATGACCGTCACGAGCGTGGACAAGGATCTCGACAACCTGACCCTCACCGTGATCGCGGACTTCACCGCACCGGTCGAGAAGGTGTGGCAGCTGTGGGCGGACCCGCGGCAGCTGGAACGCTGGTGGGGGCCGCCGACCTACCCGGCGACCGTGGAGGAGCACGACCTGAGCCTCGGCGGGGAGGTCAAGTACTTCATGACCGGCCCGGAGGGCGAGAAGTTCGGCGGCTGGTGGCGGATCACCTCTGTCACCCCGCCCACCGCCCTGGAGTTCACCGACGGCTTCTCCGACCAGGACGGCAAGCCGAACCCCGAGATGCCGACCACGACGGTACGGATGACGCTCAGCGAGCGCGAGGGCGGTACCCGGATGGAACTGCGCTCGGTCTTCGACAGCCGTGAGCAGATGGACCAGCTCGCGGAGATGGGCATGGTCGAGGGGCTGAAGCAGTCGATCGGCCAGATGGACGACCTGCTGGCGGCCTGACCCGCGTACGGACCGCGGGGGCGGCCGGGGCTCTCCCCGGCCGCCCCCGCGTGCGTCACCGCCGCCAGGGGCCGGTGACTGCGAACGTCGTTCCGGGGGAATAGCAGTTGACGTACATCGTCCGGCCGTCGGGGGAGAAGGTGACCCCGGCGAACTCGCCCCACTCCGGTTTCTCGGGCGTTCCGACGTTCTGCCGGTTGCGCGCCATCGCGTACACCTCGCCGCGCCGGGTGACGCCGTAGACGTGCTGCGCGCCGCCGCCGTCCTCGCAGACCATCAGGCCGCCGCTGGGGGCGAGGCAGATGTTGTCCGGCGACTCGCCGGGCAGTTGTACGTCGGTGTCCGGCCCGAAGACGATCACCAGCGTCAGCCGCCGCCGGTCCGGGTCGTAGCGCCAGATCTGCCCGTAGTGGTCACCGGCCGAACCCTCGGCGCTGCGGGCGAAGGAGGACACGAAGTACACCGACCGGCCGCCCCAGTAGCAGCCCTCCAGCTTCTGTGCGTGCGTGATGCCCCCGGAGCCGAAGTCCTGGAAACGGATGGGGGTTTCGGCGGCCTGCGGATCCGGTACGTCCACCCACTCGATGCGGTCGAAGCGCGCGCCCGTCTCCCGGACCGAGGACAGGTCGGGCACCCCGGGCACCCGCATCGCCTGGAGCCGGCCGCCCGCGCGCAGCGAACCGGTGCCGCCGAGCGGCTTGTCCGGCAGGAAGCGGTAGAAGAGCCCGAAGGGCCGTTCGAACGCGTCCTCCGTCTCGTAGACGACGCCCCGCTTCGGGTCGACCGCGACCGCCTCGTGCTGGAAGCGGCCCATCGCGGTGAGCGGCACGGCACCCGTGCGGCGCGGGTCGGCCCCGTCGACCTCGAAGACGAAGCCGTGATCCTTGGTGTAGCCGTTGGTGCCCGCCTTGTCCTCGGTCTCCTCGCAGGTCAGCCAGGTGCCCCAAGGTGTCGGCCCGCCGGCGCAGTTGACGGCGGTGCCGGCGATCGCGACCCGTTCCGACAGCACCCGGTCGCGGGAGTCCAGGGTCAGCGACGTACAGCCGCCCTTGCCCTGCGGGTCGTACGTCAGCCCGTCGATCACCGGGACCGGGACCCTGCCGTTGGCGCGGTTCTCGTGGTTGCGGACGAGATGGACGCGGCCGTGTCGGCCCGCTAAGGCGGCCATGCCGTCATGGTTGGAGGGGACGGGGCCCTCGCCGGAGCGCAGTTCGTCGCCCTCGCGGGAGAGCACCCGGTAGCGGAAACCCTTCGGCAGGTCGAGCAGCCCGTCGGGGTCGGGGACGAGGGGGCCGTAGCCGTGGTGGCCGAGGTTCTGCGCGGCGGCGGCAGTGGGGGTGAACAGCTCGGAGAGGGAGCCGGAGAACGCGATGCCGATTCCCAGGGCGCCGGAACGGGCGAGCAGTTGACGTCGTGTCGTGGAGGAGGAGCCGGTGGCGGATCCGGTGGACTCCACGGACCCGGTGGACTCCGTGATCCCGGGGGCCCCGGGAGTCCCTGATTCGGTCATGGTGGGGGAACCTTCCTGCTGGCGGACAGGAACTGTGACCCGCCGTGTCTATCACCTGCCGTGAGTCACGGGAACCACGCGTGGCGCACGTGTCACGGGTCCGGGAACCGGTCGGGCGGCGGCCCCGGTTCGTGGGGTGGCCCCGGTGCGGCGGGGGGCGGCCCCGGTTCCTCCAGGGCGCGCTCCGTCGGCGCCGGCTGCTGGGCGGACCGTTCCAGGAAGCGCAGCAGCTCCACCGGGAAGGGCAGCACCAGCGTGGAGTTCTTCTCGGCGGACACCGCCACGATGGTCTGCAGCAGCCGCAGCTGCAGCGCGGAGGGGGTGTCCGCCATCTGCTGGGCGGCCTCGGCCAGTTTCTTCGACGCCTGGAGTTCGGCGTCGGCGTTGATGACCCGGGCCCGCCGCTCACGGTCGGCCTCCGCCTGCCGGGCCATGGACCGCTTCATCGTCTCGGGCAGCGAGACGTCCTTGATCTCGACCCGGTCGATCTGCACGCCCCAGCCGACCGCCGGGCTGTCGATCATCAGCTCCAGGCCCTCGTTGAGCTTCTCCCGGTTGGACAGCAGGTCGTCGAGGTCGCTCTTGCCGATGATCGAGCGCAGTGAGGTCTGCGCCATCTGGGAGACCGCGAACCGGTAGTCCTCCACGTTGATGAGCGCGGCGGAGGCGTTGACGACCTTGAAGTAGACGACCGCGTCCACCCGTACGGTGACGTTGTCCCGGGTGATGCCCTCCTGTGCGGGGATCGGCATCGTGACGATCTGCAGATTGACCTTGTGCAGCCGGTCCACCCCGGGAAGGATCATCGTGAACCCGGGCTGGCGCTCCACGCCGCGCAGCCGGCCGAGCCTGAAGACCACACCGCGCTCGTACTGCTTGACGACCCGCGCCGCCGCGGTGAGATAGACGACGCCCGCGGCGCCGGTGGCGACGACCGCGGTGATCAGCTCCTCGACCATGACGACCTCCCGTTCAGAGGCCTGCTTCCCGCTTTTGTGCTCGCTTCTGCCACGATATGCCCGGTATCCGGTCCGCGGCCATGGCCCGAGGTCGAGGGCTCGGGGCACCGGGCCCCGGGGCTACGGCGTCCCGGCGAGCCGACCGGCGTCCCGGGCCAGCGCGGTGAGCCGGGAGATCGCCCGGAAGTACTTCTTGCGGTAGCCGCCCTTCAGCATCTCCTCGCTGAACAGCTGGTCGAAGGGCAGTCCCGAGGCGAGTACGGGCACCTCGCGGTCGTAGAGCCGGTCGGCGAGGACGACCAGCCGCAGGGCCGTCGACTGGTCCGGTACCGGCCGCACGGCGGTGAGGCACACGGCGGTGAGCCCGTCGGTGAGGGCGCCGTAGCGGCTGGGGTGCACCTTCGCGAGGTGCTCCAGCAGATCCGCGAAGCCGTCCAGCGAGGCGCCCTCGGTGGCGTACGCCGTCTTGGTCACCAGTTCGTCGGTGTACGGCGGCGGTGCCTGGGGCAGACCGCGGTGGCGGTAGTCCTCGCCGTCGATGCGCAGGGCGCGGAAGTGGGCCGACAGGCCCTGGATCTCGCGCAGGAAGTCGGCCGCGGCGAACCGGCCCTCGCCGAGCTTGCCGGGCAGCGTGTTGGAGGTGGCGGCGAGCGCGACCCCCGCCTCGACCAGCTTGCCGAGCAGGGTGGAGACGAGCACGGTGTCGCCGGGGTCGTCCAGTTCGAACTCGTCGATGCACAGCAGCCGGTGCCCGGAGAGCGTCCGTACCGTCTGCTGGAAGCCGAGGGCGCCGACCAGGTTGGTCAGCTCCACGAAGGTGCCGAACGCCTTGAGCGCGGGCTCGGCCGGGGTGGCGTGCCACAGGGAGGCCAGCAGGTGGGTCTTGCCGACGCCGTAGCCGCCGTCGAGGTAGACACCGCGCGGGCCGGCCGGGACGGGCTTCGCCGGCTTCCCGAAGCCGAACAGCCGGCGCCTGCCGGAATTGCCGCCCGGCGCTCCGCCGAGACCCGTCGCGAAGCCTTCGAGGACGCGCACGGCCTCGGTCTGGCTGGGCTGGTTCGGGTCGGGTATGTAGGTGTCGAAACGGACCGCGTCGAACCGGGGCGGGGGCACCATCTCGGCGACGAGCCGGTCCGCGGGGACGTGCGGCTCACGGGCGCACAGGGACAGCGGGGCCGCATCGGCCGGGGGAGCGAGCCGGGAGGCGGGGGAGGAGGACGACACGCTTACTCATACTACGGGGCGTGGAACACTGCACGGCATGCGACGCCTCTTCCCTGTGATCGACGAAACAGCAGCTCCCGCCGGGGAGACGACCGGTGTCTCCCGCGCGGGAGAGGGCACGGAGGGCCGGGAGTGGAGCCTGGCCGAACTGGCCGCCGCGTACGCCTACCCGGAGCCGGAGCCCGGTGGGGACCGGCAGCCGTGGCTGCGGGCCAACATGGTGTCCACGCTCGACGGAGCCGCCCAGCACGAGGGCCGCTCGCAGCCCATCTCCAGCCCGGCCGACATGCGCGTCTTCGGCACGCTGCGGGCCCTCGCGGACGTCGTGCTCGTCGGCGCGGAAACGGTTCGGCAGGAAGGCTACCGCCCGGCCCGCGCCCGTGCGGAGTTCGCGGCGGCGCGCGAGGCGGCCGGACAGGGCCCCGCGCCGGTGATCGCCGTGGTCTCGGCCGGCCTGGACCTGGACCTCTCCCTGCCGCTGTTCACCACCCCGCTGGTGGACACCCTGATCCTGACCGGTGCCGCCGCGTCCCCCGACCGGATCGCCGCCGCCGAGGCGGCCTCCGGGACCCGTGTGGTGATCGCGGGGGACGGCACCGGAGTGGATCCGGCTCGCGTGGTGCGGACCCTCGCGGAACTGGGCCACACCCGGCTGCTGACCGAGGGCGGGCCGCGGTTGCTGGGGCAGCTGGTGGCGGCCGGAGTGCTGGACGAGCTCTGTCTGACCGTGGCCCCGATGCTCGTCGCGGGTGACGCTCAGCGTATCGCCGGTGGACCGTCTGTGACACTTCCGAGTCGTTTCACGCTGAAATCGATGTTGGAGGAGGACGGTTTTCTTTTCACGCGGTACGCGCGGTCCTGACCGGACGGGCGGACCCGAACCCTCCGACGGTGTCCGGGAGAGTCCAGGAGCACCCGGATGCGCGTTCAATGGTTACCGCTGGTCCGGTAATCGGCGGAATGTTCCGTTCCGCTTGATGTCGCGACGGGCACACTGAACCCGGTGGTGCCCGTACGGGCACGGGCAGGACGGATTCCGCAGGGCCTGGCTCGGCCCACGGGGAGAGAGGGCCCACGGCCCTCCGAGGAGAAGGGGCGCCTGGTGTTCACAAGCGTACTGATGATCGAGAAGGCCCTGACGTCCGCCGACGTGGAGTTCGTCACCACCTTGCACGGCGACGAGGAGGTCGCCTTCCAGGTGCTGCTCCAGCCGCGCGGCGAACAGGCGGACCGGCTGCTGAGGGCCATCGACGACGTGGCCCTCGGCGAGCTCGACGACGCCGTCCGGGAGGCGGAGACGCCTGAGGGCGAGGATGCCAGGACGATGGGGGAGCGGGCGCTCGAGGTGTCCCTGCAGGCCCTGCGCGCCGCCGGGCACGGGGCCGACGGCCGGCTGATCGAGGACCACCCCCTGGACGCGCTGAGAACGATGGTCCAGGAGGCCGGGGCGGACGAGGTGATCGTGCTCACCGACCCGCACTACGTGGAGGAGTTCTTCCACCGGGACTGGGCCTCCCGGGCCCGGCACAAGGTGGGCGTGCCGGTGCTGAAACTGTTCTCGCACAGCAAGGCATAGGCTGGGGCGGCGCCTTTCGCACGAGGGCGCGGGGACCGTCGTCCCACTCGTCGCACCACCCGTACGGCCCGCACCGCTCGTACGACCCGCACTCGTCACCACTGGGGAGAAAAACGCATGGCACCCGGCCTTCCTACCGCCATGGACCGACCGCACTTCATCGGCATCGGCGGCGCCGGGATGTCGGGCATCGCGAAGATCCTCGCGCAGCGCGGCGCCGAGGTGGCCGGCAGCGACGCCAAGGAGTCGGCCACCGCCGGGGCGCTGCGCGCGCTGGGCGCCACGGTCCACATCGGGCACGCCGCCGGGCACCTGGCCGACGACGCGAGCTGCGTGGTCGTGTCGTCGGCGATCCGTGAGGACAACCCGGAACTCGTCCGCGCGGCCGAACTGGGCATTCCCGTGGTCCACCGTTCCGACGCGCTGGCCGCCCTCATGGACGGCCTGCGCCCGATCGCGGTGGCCGGCACCCACGGCAAGACCACGACCACCTCGATGCTGGCCGTCTCCCTGACCGAGCTGGGCCGCCGCCCGTCGTACGCGATCGGCGGCGACCTGGACGTGCCCGGCTCCAACGCGCTGCACGGAGAGGGCGAGATCTTCGTCGCCGAGGCGGACGAATCGGACCGCAGTTTCCACAAGTACGCCCCCGAGGTCGCGATCATCCTCAACGTGGAACTGGACCACCACGCCAACTACGCCTCCATGGAGGAGATCCACGAGTCCTTCGAGACGTTCGTCGGCCGGATCGTGCCCGGCGGCACGCTGGTGATCTCGTCGGACCACGAGGGCGCGCGGGAACTGACCCGGCGCCTGCGCACCTCGGCGGGTACGGAAGGTCCTGAAGGTTCGGCCGGCTCCGTCCGGACGGTGACGTACGGGGAGGCGCCCGACGCCGACGTACGGGTGACCTCGGTGGTCCCGCAGGGGCTGAAGAGCGAGGTGACCGTCGAGTTCGAGGGCGTCCCGCTCACCTTCACGGTGTCCGTCCCGGGCCGCCACTACGCGCACAACGCGGTGGCCGCGCTCGCCGCCGGCGTCGCGCTCGGCATCCCGGCCACCGAACTGGCTCCGGCGCTGGCCGCGTACACCGGCGTGAAGCGGCGCCTGCAGCTCAAGGGCGAGGCGGCGGGCGTCCAGGTCATCGACTCCTACGCGCACCACCCGACCGAGATGACCGCCGACCTGGAGGCGATGCGCGCCGCCGCGGGCGACGCCCGCATTCTGGTCGTCTTCCAGCCGCACCTGTTCTCCCGCACCCGGGAGCTGGGCAAGGAGATGGGCCAGGCCCTGGCCCTGGCCGACTCCTCGGTCGTGCTGGACATCTACCCGGCCCGCGAGGACCCGATCCCGGGCGTCACCAGCGAACTGATCATCGAGGCGGCGCGGGCGGCCGGCGCGGACGTGACGCCGGTGCACGACAAGGCGGAGATCCCGGACGCGGTCGCGGGAATGGCGAAGCCCGGCGATCTCGTTCTCACCATGGGAGCGGGCGACGTCACCGACCTCGGCCCGCTGATCCTGGACCGTCTCTCGAAGTGAGACGCGGAAGAAGCACGCAGCAGCAGAAGCGAAGGGGCTGAAGGCTCATGTCGTACGACGTGGAGAAGCCGGACGAGCAGTGGCGCGCGGAGCTGTCGCCGTCCGAGTACGCCGTCCTGCGCCAGGCGGGCACGGAGCCGGCCTTCACCGGTGAGTACACCGACACGAAGACCGAGGGCGTCTACGCGTGCCGTGCCTGCGGCGCCGAACTGTTCACCTCGAAGACCAAGTTCGAGTCGCACTGCGGCTGGCCCTCCTTCTACGACCCGCGGGACTCCGAGGCGGTCGAGCTGGTCGAGGACCGGTCGCACGGCATGGTGCGCACCGAGGTGCGCTGCTCCCGCTGCGGCTCCCACCTCGGGCACGTCTTCGAGGGCGAGGGGTACGCGACGCCCACGGACCAGCGGTACTGCATCAACAGCATCTCGCTGAAGCTGCGGCCCGCCGAAGGCTGATCCGCACGGACGCGCGCCGAGTCGCGCCGTGCTGCCGGGGGAGGCCGCCGGGATTTCCGGCGGCCTCCCCCGGCAGGTGGTTTCCCGAGGTCGGGGCGGGGCAGGTGGCCGCGTAGCGCGGGGCGTGTTCCCCGGGCGCTGTCGGAGGTGCCGTCTACACTCGACCGGCGGCAGACCGTGCGGCCGGCTCGGCCGGAAACTTCCAGCCACCCGAAGGGTGTTCGGCGTCTTGATACGGATCGACTCAGTGACGAAGCGCTACCCGGACGGCACGGTGGCGGTCGACCGGCTCTCCCTGGAGATCCCCGACCGCTCGATCACCGTTCTGGTCGGACCGTCGGGCTGTGGCAAGACGACCACCCTGCGCATGATCAACCGCATGGTCGAACCCACCGAGGGAACGATCCTGCTCGACGGTGCGGACATCCAGCGGCAACCGGTCACCACCCTGCGCCGGTCCATGGGGTACGTCATCCAGAACGCCGGACTCTTCCAGCACCGCACGATCGTCGACAACATCGCCACCGTGCCGCGCATGCTCGGCTGGGGCAAGCAGCGGGCCCGGGAGCGGGCGGCGGAGCTGATGGAGCGGGTGGGCCTGGACACCGCCCTGGCCAAGCGGTACCCGTACCAGCTCTCCGGCGGCCAGCAGCAGCGCGTCGGAGTGGCACGCGCACTCGCCGCGGACCCGCCGGTGCTGTTGATGGACGAGCCGTTCTCGGCCGTCGACCCGGTGGTCCGCAAGGGCCTGCAGGACGAACTCCTCCGGATTCAGGAAGAGTTGGGCAAGACCATCGTCTTCGTCACGCATGACATCGACGAGGCGGTCAAACTCGGCACCATGGTCGCCGTACTGCGCGAAGGCGGCCGGCTCGCCCAGTACGCGCCGCCCGCCGAGCTGCTGTCCGACCCCGCGGACGCGTTCGTCGAGGACTTCCTCGGCGCCGACCGGGGCATCCGGCGGCTCTCCTTCCTCACCACCGCCGCGCTGGAACTGGCCACCGACGCGGTGATCCCGCCGGACGCCACCGCCGAGCGGATCGGCGCGTCGAACGCCCCCCACCTCCTGGTGACCGACGAGGAGGGGCGCCCGCTCGGCTGGTCCGAGCCCCGGCGGCTGACCGCCGGGGACATCGGACCGGACCGGCTGCTGCCGTACGGGCGGCCGTTCGTGCCCGGCGTGGACTCGCTGCGGGTCGCGCTCGACTGCGCCGTGCTCTCCCCCACCGGCTGGGCCGTCGCCGTGGACGACGTCGGCCGGGTGCGGGGCGTCGTCTCCCAGCAGACCATCGGGGACGCCATCCGCACCGCCCACCGGGACGGCCGCACCGGCGACGAGAAGGTCGCCGGATGAGCGGCTTCTTCGACATCCCCAGCGACCTCCAGCACAGCTGGGCGGGCCTGATCGGACTGCACCTGAGGGAGGCGTTGATCCCGGTCGCGGCCGGGCTGCTGCTCGCACTGCCCATCGCCCAGCTGTGCGGACGCTTCCGCTGGCTGTACCCGCCGGTGCTGGGCATGACGACCGTGCTGTACGCCGTCCCGTCGCTGGCGTTCTTCGTCGTCCTCATCGACTACACCGGCCAGACCGAACTCACCGTGATGATCCCGCTGGCCCTGTACAGCCTGGTGGTGCTGATCCCGGCGATCGTCGACGGGGTGCGCGCGGTGCCACCGGAGACGCTGGCCGCGGCCACCGCCATGGGCTTCGGCCCCATGCGCCGGTACACCCAGGTGCAGTTGCCGATCGCCGCGCCCGCCATCATCGCCGGCCTGCGGGTGGCCACCGCGTCCAGCATCTCCCTGGTCAGTGTCGGCGCCCTGATCGGCAATCAGGGCGCCCTCGGCAACCTGCTCGCGGCCGCGCAGAAGTACGACCGGCCCGAACTCGCGGTGAACTCCGTGGTCACTATGGCCGTGCTGGCGATCCTGTGCGACGCGCTGCTGGTCCTGCTCAGAGTCCTGCTCACGCCGTGGATGCCGCGCGGCACACGGCCGAAGCCCGCCGCACGTCCCGAGCCGTACGCAGCCGGGGGCGCGGCCCGGTGAACATCCTCGACTTCATGAACGCCTTCTTCAGCGACAGTGCCCACTGGCACGGCTACGACGGCATCCCGCAGCGCTTCCTCGAACACGTCCGGTACTCGCTGCTGGCCCTCGCGATCGCCGCCGCGATCGGCCTGCCCGTCGGCCTGCTGACCGGGCACACCGGCCGCGGCGGGAACGCACTCGCCTTCATCGCCAACGCCGCCCGCGCCCTGCCCAGTTTCGGCCTGCTGGTGCTGGTGGTGCTGCTGATCGGCTTCGGCCTGTTGCCCGTCATGATCCCGCTGGTCGTGCTGGCCGTTCCGCCGATCCTGGTGACCACCTACGAGGCCGTCCGCACGGTGGACCCCTCCCCGGTGGACGCCGCCCGCGGCATGGGCATGCGCGAGTCGCACATCCTGTTCCGGGTCGAGGTACCGGTGGCGCTCCCACTGATCCTGAGCGGGCTGCGCTCGGCGGCCATCCAGATCGTGTCGACAGCCACCATCGCCGCGTACGTCAGCCTGGGCGGGCTCGGCCGGTACATCATCGACGGGCTCTACCAGCGCGACTACGAGAAGGTGGTCGGCGGGGCCACCCTGGTGGCGGTCCTGGCCCTCGTCACGCTCGCGCTGTTCTGGGCGGCGGGACGGCTGGTGGTGTCACCGGGCGTACGACGGCGCTGAACCGGCCCCGGGCGCACGGGCGGCCGAGTGACAACCGTGATCCGGCCGCGCTTGACGGCCGTCGACCGGCTGGATTGGATCGGTGGATGACTTCTACCGCGAAGAGCAGCAGGTCCAGGACGAGGCACACCGGCGCGGCGCTCGTCGCGCTCAGCGCCGCGACGGCGCTGCTCGCGGGCTGTTCGTCCGGCGACACCTCCGACAACCCCCTCGAGGAGGAGAAGGCGAAGGCCGGCACCGTGGTCGTCGGCTCCAACAACTTCGCCGAGAGCACCCTGCTCGCCGACATCTACGGCGAGGCGCTGAGGGCCAAGGGCCTCAAGGTCACCTACAAGCACAACATCGGCAGCCGGGAGACGAGCTACGGCCTGCTGAAGAACGGTTCCGTCACCGTCCTGCCCGAGTACAACGGCTCCCTGCTCGCCTACCTCGACCCCGAGGCCGAACAGGAGTCCGCCGACGCCGTCAACGCCGCCGTCAAGGCCGAGCTCGACAAGAAGCTGACGCTGCTGGACCCGTCGCCGGCCGAGAACAAGGACTCGGTCAGCGTCAACGCCCGGACGGCGAAGAAGTACGGTCTCACGGCGTCGTCCACCCTCGCCGAACTCAAGGACGCCGCACCGGAGATGGTGATCGGCGGCTCGCCCGAATTCCAGACCCGGCAACAGGGACTGAAGGGCCTGGAGTCCGTCTACGGCCTGAAGTTCAAGTCCTTCAAGGCGCTCGACGCGGGCGGCCCGCTCACCCAGGCCGCGCTCACCGGGAACGAGGTCCAGGCCGCGGACGTCTTCACCACGGACCCGACCATCGTCAAGGAGAAGTTCGTCGTCCTGAAGGACCCGGAGAACCTCTTCGGTTTCGCCAACGTGACCCCGCTGGTCCACAAGGACGCACTCCCCCAGGAGGGCGTCGACGCGCTCAACGCGGTCTCCGCCGCGCTGGACACCCAGACCCTGCTCGACCTCGACACCCAGGTCCAGTTGGAGAAGAAGGACCCGCTGGACGTGGCGAAGGCCTGGCTGAAGTCGGCCGGACTGGACTGACCCCGCGCGGGGTGCGGTGAACGGACCGCACCCCCTGCGCCGTTCACCGTGGCTGGGCCGCCTCCGCGATCAGCCGGTCGAGCAGGGTGGTCAGGACGTCCCTGGACGACTCGCGCTCCCGCGCGTCGCAGAGCAGCACCGGCACGCCCTCCGGCAGGGTCAGCGACTCCCGGATGTCCTCGACCGGGTAGGGGTGCTTCCCGTGGAAGCCGTTCGCGGCGACGACGAACGGGATGCCCCGGCTCTCGAAGAAGTCGATCGCGGCGAAACTGGACTCGGGTCTGCGCACATCGATCAGGACCACCGCGCCGAGCGCGCCGAGGGCCAGGTCGTTCCACATGAACCAGAACCGCTGCTGGCCCGGCGTACCGAAGAGGTACAGCACCAGGTCGTCGGAGACGGTGATCCGGCCGAAGTCCATCGCCACCGTGGTGTCACGTTTTTCCTCGATGCCCTCGAGGTCGTCGACGTCCAGGCCCGCCATGGTCAGCGGCTCCTCGGTGCGCAGCGGGGCGATCTCGCTGACCGAGCCGACCATGGTGGTCTTGCCCACGCCGAAGCCTCCGGCGATCAGGATCTTGACCGTGTCGGGTGCCGAACGCTCGGTGGGTGCCTGAGCGGTGGTGTCAGAGCCGGCCAAGTCCGTCCCTCACTTTCTGCAGCAGATCCAGGTCCGGGGTGGTGCGGGTGACGTGGTGCGGCGGGCGGACCGTGATCCTGCCCGCCTCCAGCAGGTCGCAGAGCATGATGACGATCACGCTCATCGGGAGGTCGAGGCGGGCGGCGATTTCCGCCACCGCGACGGGCTCCGCGCACAGCCGCAGGATGCGGGTGTGCTCGGGCTGCGGCCGGGCGGCCGCCTCGGGCTGCGGATCGACCGCCGTCACCGTCGTGATGAGCGTGAAGTCGGCGCGGCTGGGCCGCGTCCGGCCACCGGTCAGGGTGAACGGTCGGACGAGCCGGCCCGCGACATCGCCTCCGCCCACCTCACGCGCCGGAGTCGACGGTGGGGCCTGCCGTGCCCCCGGGGCGCCGCGCTGAGATGTTCGCCGATCTTCTTCACCAGCATGTTCATCTGGTAGGCGACCACACCGACGTCCGCGCCCGGTCCGGTCAGCACCACGAGATGGGCGCCCGGCCCGGCCGAGGTGAGGATCAGATAGCTGTTGGCCATCTCGATGAGCGCCTGGCGCACCGGACCGCCGCGGAAGTCCATGCTGACGCCCTTGCTGAGGCTCATCAGCCCGGACGCGGTGGCCGCCAGACGCTCCGCGTCGTCGCGCAGGAACCCGGTGGACTTACTGACCACCAGACCGTCCTCGGACAGCACCACGGCCTGGTTCACCTCGGCGACCCGCTCCACGAGTCCGGTGAGCAACTGATCGAGCTGGGTGTGAGTGGCGGGTACGGGGCGTGTCATTTCTGTGTTCCTTCGTCGACGTTCAGCGGTCGGAGGGCGGATTCGGGGGGTTCGGGAGCTCTCGGGAGCCGGCGGGGGCCCCGGAGGAGGCCGTCGTGTCGGTGGTGGCGGACGGTGGCACGGCATCGTCGTCGGCACGGGCGTCGTCGCTGTCCGCACGTGCCCGGGACGTGCCGCGCTGGAAGCCGGCCAGGGAGGAGGCCGCGTCTTCCGCCGTGAAGTCCCCGGAGTCGTGCTCGGTGGCGGACACCGCCACCTCCTCCCGCAGTTCGGCGGCCAGGCTGGTCTGCGGCACCCGGCGGGGGAGCGGGGTGAGCCCGCTGTGCCCGGGCGCGGCCGTGGCCGGGCGGGGAGCGGTCCGTACGGCGGCCCCGGGCCGGGACGGCGCCGTACCCGCGGCCGTGTCGGTCGTGTCAGCCGCATCGGTCGCGGGGAGCGGGGCGTCCGCAGCGTCCTCGGGCTCCTCGGCGTCCGCCGTGTCCGACACGTCCGCCGTGTCCGTGGTGCCGGTGGTGGCCGCCCGGTCCGGGCCGGCCGCCGTGCGGTGCCCGTTCACCCCGACGGCGGGGGTGGCCTCGGTCCCGTGCGGCGCGTCGGCCGCGTCGCACACCACGATCGTGTGCGGGAGCAGCACGATCGCCGTCGTCCCGCCGTACGGCGACGGGCGCAGGGTGACGGTGATGCCGTGCCGGTGGGCCAGCTGGGAGATCACGAACATGCCGAGCCGCAGGTCGTCGGCGAGGGCCACCACGTCGAACTGCGGGGGCTTGGCCAACTGGGCGTTCATCGAGGCGTAGTCGTCCTCGGACATGCCGAGTCCCCGGTCCTCGACCTCGACGGCGAGGCCCTTGGCCACCAACGCGGCACGCACCCCGACGGGGCTCGGCGCGGGCGAGTACACCGTCGCGTTGTCGATCAGCTCGGCCAGCAGGTGGATGACGTCGGCCACCGCGGGCGGAGCCAGCGCCACCTCCTCGTCGGTGTGCACCTCCACCCGCTGGTACTCGGCGACTTCACCGACGGCGCTGCGCAGGATGTCGATCAGTGCGACCGGTTCGCTCCACGAACGGCCGGGCCGCTCACCGCTGACGATGACCAGGTTCTCCTCGTAGCGGCGCAACTGACTTGCCGTGGAGTCCAGTTCGTACAGCCCCTTGAGGACCTCGGGGTCGGTGTGCCGGCGTTCCAGCGCGTCGAGCTTGCTGAGCTGGAGGTTGACGAGGTTCTGGCTCTGCCGTGCGATGCCCAGGATGATCTTCTGGAACCCACGTCTGGTGTCGGCGAGTTCGACCGCCGTGTGCACCGCGGTGCGCTGCGCGGTGTTGAACGCCTGGGCGACCTGCCCGAGTTCGTCGTGGCCGTAGTCCAGGGGAGTGGTCGCCGACTCGGCGTCGACCTTCTCGCCCCGCTCCAGCCGGGCCACCACGTCGGGCAGCCGTTCCTCGGCGAGGCTGAGGGTGGCCATCCGCAGGCCGTGCAGCCGGCGGGACAGCGAGCGGGTGATCCGCCACGACACGCCGACGCACAGCAGCAGGGCGAGCAGCCCGCCGGCGCTGAGCGCCGCCGCGGTCAGCAGCAGACCGCGGGCCTCGTCGGCGCTGCGGGTGAGCAGCGCGTCGGTCTGCTGCCGGATCAGAGCGGCGTACTGCGGTGTGACCTCGGTCAGAGCCGCCTCCCACCGCTTCTGCGCGTTCGGCAGGTCGGCCGCGCCCTTTGCGGTGGGGTGGACGGCGAGCACCTCGTTCTCGACCTCCTGCAGGGTGTGCCATTGCGGGCTGTGCAGGATCCGCTCGGTCTGCGTCTTGGTCTCGCCGCGCAGGGACGGCACGATCTGGTCCTCGATCAGCCAGCGGCGGGTGGCGACCGACCCGGCGAAGGCGGACCAGGACGGCTCGTCGAGTTCCCCGGACGGCCAGGCCAGGGTGAGCCGCGCGTCCTCCTGGGACACCAGTTCCGCCGCGTGCTCCAGTGAGACCAACGGCCTGGCCTGTGAGGTCAGGTCGCCGTCGTCGACCTGCGACAGTTCCTGGAAGGCGTGGATCTGGTCGTCGATGATCGAGGTGTACTGGTCGAGCGCCTGCTCGGCGGTGATGTCGCTCGGTTTGTCCACCTGACCCCGGTAGTACTCGAGGCTGCCCACCGAACCGAGCACCGAGTACAGCCGCTCCGACACACGGGCCGGCGCCTCGGCGATCGCGTCGGCCTGCCCGACCAGCTTCGCCACCGCCGCGTCCGTCTTCTCGCGCTGCGCGTCGAGGGCGGCCCGGGACGTCTCCGGCGAGACCAGCCAGGCCGCAGACAGTCTCCGCTCCTGCTGCAACGCGAGGGTCGCCTCGGTGCCCATCGCACCGGTCGCCCGGCTCAACTCCGTCTGTGCACGGAGCTGAAGCCCCTCCGAGAACATCTGGATCGTCGTCACGCCCCACATGGCGGCGAGGGTGACGCTGGGCACCAGAGCCAGGAGGACCAGCGAGAGACGTATGGAGCCGAGACGGCGCCGGGCACCTGTCCGTGGAGACATCGTCGTCCTAGAGCGGTCGGATCAGCGGGGATTGCGGGTGCGGAGCAGTCGGGGAACGGGCTGCGGACGGGTGGGCCGGACGCACGCCCGGTCACTCCGGGGTGATGCGCGGGAGGTTGTCCGCACACGTGACCGTACAGTCCGTGCGTAACCGAGTCCTTGGGTACGTCCTCACCGGATGCGACCGTCACCGGGTTCCGTTGGCGGCGAACTCGGCGACCGAGGCGGCGTTGGTCTTCGTGACGAACGCCGGTCCGGTGAGCACGGGAGACACCCCGCCGCCGCTGATGTTGCCGTTGGTCCGGTACAACCACAGCGCGTCCACGGCGAGATAGCCCTGGAGGTAGGGCTGCTGGTCGACGGCGAACCGGATGTCACCCCGGCGGACGGCGTCCACCAGGTCCTTGTTGAGGTCGAAGGTGGCGACGCGTGCCCCGGTGTCCGCCTTCTTGGCGGCTTCGGCCATGGTGAGGGCCTGCTGCGCGCCGTTGGCCACCACCTCGTCGATGGTCGGGTCCTGGCGCAGCCGGGCGGTGACGATGCCGGAGACGGCGCGTTCGTCGGTACCGTCCACGTAGAGGTTCTCGGTCTCCCCGTCGAACGTCTTCCGCACGCCGGCGCAGCGCGCCTCCAGCCCGACGTTGCCCCGCTCGTGGATGACGCAGAGGGCGTGCTCGGCCTTCAGTTCGTTCAGCTTGTTGCCGACGGCCTGGCCCGCGACGCCGTCGTCCTGACCGAAGTACTCCAGCAGCCCCGTCGACTTCCAGGCGCCGATACCGGAGTTGAGCCCGACCACGGGGATGCCCGCCTTGCGTGCCTCCTTCACCGCGCCCTTCATCGCCTGCGGTTTGGCCAGTGTGAGGGCGATGCCGTCCACCTTGTCGCGGACCGCGTCGCGCACCAGTTCGGCCTGGCCGTCCGGGTCCGCGTCGCTCACATAGGTGAGGTCGATGCCGTCCTTCGCCGCGGCGGCCTCGGCGCCCTTGCGCACCCTGTCCCAGAAGGCGTCCCCCTCACCGCCGTGCGTCACCATCACGACCCTCATCCCGTCACCGGCCGCACCCGCGCTCCTGGAGTCCGGGGAGTCGCCGGCCACGTCGAAGACGGAGCAGCCGGTCACCAGCAGACCGACGGCTGCCGCGAGCACGGCCGGACGGACGGGCCGTCTCGGGAAACCGTGGGACGGGGGACGAGTGTTCATGAGGGAGCGGACCTCGCTGTACGGCCGAGCAAGTGAGGAGACGGAAGCAGGTGCGGAGTCGCGGGTGTTACGCCGACCGGGTGACTCTCGCTGGCCGGAGCCAATCGCGTCGCACCACCGGTAGTCAAGTGAGGGGCCACGTGAAGTGAGACGCCGCTGCCGCATTGTGATGAACGGTGAGTTCCGAGGTGACAGGGGTGACCGCCCCCCTTCTCCCCTCTAACCGCGCGGCCGGTACGGAACCCGAACGGGTCCGCCCGACAGGCGCGGACGGGCTTGCTCCGGATCAACCCCGAAGGGTTTCCGGGGCGTTGGCGGGACACGGTGACACATCGCGACGAGTTCCGCCCGGATCCGCCCGCCGTTCTCTTTCGCCGACGCGGCTGCCACACTCAGATACCGGACGCGCTGTTTTCTTTCGGCGTCCGAACTTGAATTGCCGGATGTGCACCGCATCACGGGACGAACCGCTGGAACGAACGCCGCCACAAGGTGAGTTATCGTGTACGCGGGGTAAAAACAAACGGCACGACCCGTTCCTTTCCGGCTCAGGAGTTCAGTCGATGGCGAGGCAGGTACGCGCCGAGCAGACCCGCGCGACGATCATCACGGCCGCCGCCGATCTGTTCGACCGGCAGGGGTACGAATCGACGAGTCTCAGCGACATCGTCGGGCACGCCCGCGTCACCAAGGGAGCCCTGTACTTCCACTTCGCCGCGAAGGAGGACCTGGCCCACGCGATCCTGGAGCTCCAGTCCGCCACCTGCCGCCGGCTGGCCAGGGACACCGAGACCCGCGGCCACACCTCCCTGGAGGCGCTGATGCGTCTCACCTTCTGCATAGCCCGCCTGTCGGCCGAGGATCCCGTGCTGCGGGCGGGCCTCCGGCTCGCCACCGGGGGCACCCGGCCGCGCCCTCCGCTCAGTCACCCCTTCGCCGAGTGGATGGACATCGTCACCGCCCGGCTCCTCGGCGCGGTCAAGGAGGCCGACGTCAACCCGGAGGTCGACATCGAGGTCGTGGCCCACTCCCTCGTCTGCTTCTTCATCGGCACCCGGGTCGTGGGCCGGTCCCGGGAACCCGTCGCCCGGCAGCCCCGCCGCACCGCGGAGATGTGGCAGATCCTCATCAGGGGCCTGGTGCCGGTGACCCGCAGGGCGCGCTATCTCAGCCTGGCCGCACGGCTGGAGCGGGAGATCGCCCCGGTGTGACCCGCCCGGCCGCCCTGCCGCCGGTGCGGCCGTTCCTGCCGGTGCGGCCGGTCACGCCGGCCGGCGCCGCGCGTTACGGTGAGCCGCATGCCCGACACCTCCACCGCTCCCGTGCTCCTCGGCAACCGGCCCGGCTCGTTCCCGTACGGCGTGCTCGCCGAGCGGCACCCCGCGATCATCCGGCAGGTGCGCGACGCCTTCCCCTACGAGCCCGCGCAGCGGCACGCGCTCGACGCGCTGCTGGCCAACTGCACCGAAGGCGCGATCGAGGCCCTCCCCGCCGACGCCCACGACCGGGACCGCTGGACGGCCTGGGGGATGGACACGTACACCGGACAGTCCTGGTACGACGTGCCCTGGCTGTGGTCCGAGAGCTGGTTCTATCGCCAACTGCTGCGAGCAGTGGGGTACTTCGGCCCCGGCCCCTGGCAGGGCATCGATCCCTTCCGCCCCTCCAAGCTCGCCGAACTCGACTCGCCCGAGACCGACGAGGAACTCGCCGCGCTCGACGACCTCGCCGGACGGCCCGCGGACGAACGGGGCCGGGCCCTGCTGCACGGCTCCCTCTGGGGAAACCGCGCCGACCTCGGCTTCCGGCTGTCCGCCGAGGGAACCGACCTCGCGGCGGCCGTTCCCGCGCTGGTGGCCGACGACAGCGAGCGCCTGTGGTCGCTGCTGGACCCCTCCCGCGCGGGCCCGACGAGCACCCTGGTGCTGGTCGCCGACAACGCCGGCCGCGAACTCGTCCCCGATCTGCTGCTCATCGACCACCTGCTGGCCCACGGGCACATCGGCCGGGTGGTGCTGCACGTCAAGCCGTACCCGTACTACGTCTCCGACGCCACCACCGCCGACGTCGTCGACGCGCTGCGCCGGCTGACCGACGCAGGGGCGGCGGCGGCCGGTCACGGGCGCCGGCTCCGGGACGCCCTCGCCGACGGACGGCTCGCGCTGCGCGCGCACCCCTTCTCCTGCTCCCCGCTGCCCTACGAGGAGATGCCGGACGACCTCCGCGCCGACTTCGCCCGGGCCGCCGTCACCATCGTCAAGGGAGACCTCAACTACCGTCGTCTGGTGGGCGATCGGCAGTGGCCGCCGACCACGCCGTTCGCGGAGGCCACCGGGTACTTCCCGGGGCCGGTCGCCGCCCTGCGCACCCTGAAGTCCGACGTCGTCACCGGCCTGGCACCCGGTACGGAGGAGGCGCTGGTCGCGGCCGAGGAGCAACGCTGGCGCACCAGCGGCACCCACGCGCTGATCCAGGTGCGGCCATAGCACGCCCCGGCCCGTTTTCGACGCATCGGCGAGGTTTCACGCGATGGTGTGATCATGGTCGGGCCGGTGGATGCCGTCCCGCGCCCACGGGTAGTGCCCGGCCATGTCCTCAGCGTCTTCGGCGAGTCAGCCGTTCGAACTTCCGCACTTCTACCTGCCGCACCCCGCGCGGCTGAACCCGCACCTCGACCAGGCCCGCGCCCACTCGTCGGTGTGGGCGCGCGAGATGGGCATGCTGGAGGGATCCGGGGTCTGGAACCAGGCCGACCTCGACGCGCACGACTATGGCCTGCTCTGCGCCTACACCCATCCCGACTGCGACGGGCCCGCCCTCTCCCTCATCACCGACTGGTACGTGTGGGTCTTCTTCTTCGACGACCACTTCCTGGAACTGTTCAAACGCAGCCAGGACCGTGAGGGCGGCAAGGCCCACCTGGACCGGCTGCCGCTGTTCATGCCGCTGGACCCCGCGGCCCCGGTCCCCGAGCCACGGAACCCGGTCGAGGCGGGCCTCGCCGACCTGTGGGCGCGCACGGTACCCGCGATGTCCCAGGACTGGCGGGCCCGGTTCGCCCTCGCCACGGAGCACCTCCTCAACGAGTCGCTGTGGGAGCTGTCCAACATCAACGAGGGGCGGATCGCCAACCCCGTCGAGTACATCGAGATGCGCCGCAAGGTGGGCGGCGCCCCCTGGTCGGCGGGGCTCGTCGAGTACGCGACGGCCGAAGTGCCCGCCGCCGTCGCCGGAACCAGGCCGCTGCGGGTGCTGATGGAGACGTTCTCCGACGCCGTGCACCTGCGCAACGACCTGTTCTCCTACCAGCGCGAGGTCGAGGACGAGGGCGAGAACAGCAACGGCGTGCTCGTCCTGGAGACCTTCTTCGGCTGCACCACGCAGGAGGCCGCCGACACCGTCAACGACATCCTCACCTCGCGGCTGCACCAGTTCGAGCACACCGCGTTCACCGAAGTGCCCGCGGTCGCCCTGGAGCAGGGCCTCGCCCCGCACGAGGTCGCGGCCGTGACGGCGTACGCGAAGGGGCTGCAGGACTGGCAGTCCGGCGGTCACGAATGGCACCTGCGCTCCAGCCGCTACATGAACGAGGGCGCGCGGCGGACCGGCCCGTGGGCGGGCCCGACCGGGCCCGGCACCTCGGCCGCCGACGTGCGGGGGCTGCTCGCCGTGGGTACGACGAGGCTGCGGGCCCACACCCATGTGCCGTACCGGAAGGTCGGCCCGTCCCTGATCCCCGACATCCGGATGCCGTTCCCGCTGGAACTCAGCCCGCACCTCGACGCCTCCCGGAGCGCCCTCGCCGACTGGTGCCGGCGGACGGGCATCCTCGCCGAAGGCGTGTGGGACGAGGACAAGCTCGCCGCCTACGATCTCGCGCTGTGCTCGGCCGGACTCGACCCGGACGCCACTCCCGAGGCGCTCGACCTCAGCGCCCAGTGGCTCGCCTGGGGCACGTACGGCGACGACTACTACCCACTGGTCTACGGACACCGCCGTGACCTGGCCACCGCGCGGCTGACCACGGCACGCCTGTCGGACTGCATGCCCGTCGACGGCGAGCCGGTGCCCCCGGCGGCCAACGCCATGGAGCGGGCCCTGACCGACCTGTGGGCACGCACCACGGCGG
Organism: Streptomyces sp. TE5632; assembly: GCF_054061295.1. NCBI lineage: Bacteria > Bacillati > Actinomycetota > Actinomycetes > Kitasatosporales > Streptomycetaceae > Streptomyces > Streptomyces sp. TE5632. The sequence goes on from NZ_JBSSEA010000003.1 coordinate 4,864,720, forward strand.
CCATGACGCCCGAGGAGCGGGCCGTCCTGAAGAAGGCCGTGAACGACATGACCGAGAGCTGGTTGTGGGAACTGGCCAACCAGATGCTGCACCGCGTGCCCGACCCGGTCGACTATCTGGAGATGCGCCGGCAGACCTTCGGTTCCGACCTCACGCTCGGTCTGTGCCGGATGGGCCACGGCCCCGCCGTCCCGCCCGAGGTCTACCGCAGCGGCCCGGTCCGCTCCCTGGAGAACGCGGCCATCGACTACGCCTGCCTGCTGAACGACGTCTTCTCGTACCAGAAGGAGATCGAGTACGAGGGCGAGATCCACAACGCGATCCTCGTCGTGCAGACCTTCTTCGGCTGCGACTACCCGAGGGCCCTCGGCATCGTCCACGATCTGATGAGCCGTCGTCTGGACCAGTTCGAGCATGTCGTGGAGCACGAACTACCCGTGCTGTACGAGGACTTCGAGCTCTCTGCGGAGGCCCGCGCGATCATGCGGGACTATGTGCTGGACCTGCGGAACTGGCTGGCGGGCATCCTCAACTGGCACCGGAGCGTGGACCGCTACAAGGACGAGTGGCTCTCGGGCCGGGCCCACGGGTTCCTGCCGGACCGCACACCCCCGCTGCCCGTGCTTTCCCTCTCCTGAGGGGAGCCGGTCCCAGCCGCAACGCCGGGCGGGGTTCCCGCCCCTCCCCGGCGGCCGCGCCCGTCGTCGCCGGGCTCGGCGTACTCGGCGGGCCCGGTCCGGGATGGAGAAGACGACACGACCGGCTGAACGCGGCGGACCGGCTCGCGCGGCCCCCGTCCGCCGGGCAGGATGCTGCCCATGACCACATGTAGCCGCACGTAGCCCACAGGTACGCCCCGGGAGGCCCGGATGACCGGCAGTACGCTCGCCCCCTTCACCGCCGAAGGCTTCGCCGCCCGCATGGAGGGCGTACGGAAAGCGGTCATAGTGGACTGAGTGGCCCCAGACGTCCCACAACGTCCATCGAACGACCCCAGGCGCGACCATGACCCAGGCACCGACACCCACCGCGGACACCGTCCGCCGACTGGTCCGGACCCTCCTGAAGCACGAGGGGGGAGGCGCGGACACCGCCGCCGGACCGGACGGAGTGGACGTGCGGCCCGTCGGCGAGGGCGCCGAACCCGCCACCTGGTGGGTCGGCACCCGCCATGTGCTGCGGCTGGCCCCCGACCGGGCGGCGAGCACACGCAGGCGCCGCGAGCTGCGGCTGCGCGAGATCGTCCGGCCGCACGTCCCGGTCGCGGTGCCGTCGAGCGCGGCGCACGGCGAGTGGGCGCCCGGCCTGGTCTGCACCCTGGACACCAGGCTGTCCGGCGGGTCGGCGGAGGAGCACCGGGTGTCCGCCGGGGGCGAGGCCGACCTGGCCGCACTGCTCGCCGGGCTGCGCGAGGTGCCGGTGCGGCAGGCGGAGACGCTGGGCGTGCCGCGGGTTTCCCCGCGCTCCCTGGAGTCCCTGCGCCGGGCCGCCGGACAGGCCGCCGAACGGCTCGCCGAGGCCGACGAGTTCGCCTCCGGCCGGCTGCGGCAGCTCACCCCGTCCGCCGCCGTCCAGCTCATCGCCCAGCCCGCCTCGGCGGTCCTCGTCCACCATGCCCTCACCGGCGCGCATCTCGTGGTCAGTGCCGAAGGCCGGGTACGCGGTGTCCTCGGCTGGGCGGAAGCGGTGATCGGCGACCCCGCCGAGGACATCGCCGGTCTGGCGTGCGCCGTGGGCTCCCCGGCCGCCGTACGCGCCGCCACCCTCGCCGGCTACGGCGCCCGCCCCTGTCTGCGCGGGCTCTGGCTGGCCCGTTGCGACAGCGTCCTGCACCTCGCCGAGGCGCTCGGCGGCAGGGGCACCGACCCGCTGCCGCTGCTGCGGGTCCGGCTGCGCCGGGCCTGGGAGGCGATCCTCCTGGAGCGGGTGACGGACCTCCGCGGCACCGACGACATGCCCTGAAGACATGCCCTGAAGACATGCCCTGGGGGACGCCCAGCCGCCGGGGCCCGGCGCTCACCGACAGGAAGGCCCGGCTCGGGGAACCGGTACCGAGTGGGACGACACGGCAAACACTCGGGACAAGGCGCCCCCACCGAGGCCGTCCACCTGAAAGAGTCGTGTCCATGCAGGTCTGGCCTGGCGAGGCGTATCCCCTCGGTGCCACGTACGACGGCGCCGGCACGAATTTCGCGGTCTTCACGGAGGCCGCGGACCGAGTAGAGCTGTGTCTGCTGCACGACGACGGCTCCGAGACGGCGGTCGAACTGCGCGAGAGCGACGCGTTCGTGCGGCACGCGTACCTGCCCGGCATCATGCCCGGACAGCGCTACGGCTTCCGTGTGCACGGGCCGTACGCCCCCGAACGGGGGCTGCGCTGCAACTCGGCGAAGCTGCTGCTCGATCCGTACGCGCGTGCGATCGGCGGGTCGATCCGCTGGGGCGAGGAGGTGTACGGCTACCACTTCGACGCGCCCGAACGGCGCAACGACCTGGACTCGGCGCCGCACACGATGACGTCGGTCGTGGTCAACCCGTACTTCGACTGGGGCGACGACCGGCCGCCCCGGACGGAGTACCACCGCACGGTGATCTACGAGGCGCACGTCAAGGGTCTCACCATGCGCCATCCGGGACTGCCGGAGGAGCTGCGCGGCACCTACGCGGGCCTCGCGCACCCGGCGCTGATCGAGCATCTGACCGAACTCGGCGTGACGGCACTGGAGCTGATGCCGGTTCACCAGTTCGTGAACGACCACCGGCTGGTGGACATGGGCCTGAACAACTACTGGGGCTACAACACCATCGGTTTCTTCGCCCCGCACAACGCCTACGCGTCCTGGGGCGACCGCGGTCAGCAGGTGCTGGAGTTCAAGTCGGCGGTGAAGGCGCTGCACGAGGCCGGTATCGAGGTCATCCTCGACGTCGTCTACAACCACACCGCCGAGGGCAACCATCTGGGCCCGACGCTGTCCTTCAAGGGCATCGACAACCCGAGCTACTACCGGCTGGGGCACGACAGGCGCCACTACACCGACACGACGGGGACGGGGAACTCCCTGCTCATGCGGTCCCCGCACGTACTGCAGATGATCATGGATTCGCTGCGGTACTGGGTCACCGAGATGCACGTCGACGGGTTCCGCTTCGACCTCGCGGCGACCCTGGCGCGGCAGTTCCACGAGGTGGACCGGCTCTCGTCGTTCTTCGACCTGGTGCAGCAGGACCCGGTGGTCTCCCAGGTGAAGCTGATCGCCGAACCGTGGGACGTGGGCGAGGGCGGCTACCAGGTGGGCAACTTCCCGCCGCTGTGGACCGAGTGGAACGGCAAGTACCGGGACACCGTGCGGGATTTGTGGCGGGGCGAGCCGCGCACGCTCGCGGAGTTCGCCTCCCGGCTGACCGGCTCCTCCGACCTGTACCAGGATGACGGACGGCGCCCGCTGGCCTCGATCAACTTCGTGACCTGCCACGACGGCTTCACCCTGCACGACCTCGTCTCGTACGACGACAAGCACAACGCGGCCAACGGCGAGGACGACCGGGACGGCGAGAGTCACAACAGGTCCTGGAACTGCGGCGCCGAGGGCGAGACCGACGACCCGGACGTGCTGCGGCTGCGAACCCGGCAGATGCGGAACTTCATCGCGACGCTGATGCTCTCCCAGGGCGTGCCGATGATCAGTCACGGCGACGAGGTCGCCCGCACCCAGCACGGCAACAACAACGCCTACTGCCAGGACAACGAGCTGGCCTGGATCGACTGGCCCGCGGAGCGGGACCAGCGGGACCAGCGGGACCAGCGGGACCAGCGGGACCAGCGGGACCAGCGGGACCGGTTGCTGGCCTTCACCCGTGCGATGGTGCGGCTGCGCAAGAACCATCCGGTCTTCCGCAGGCGCCGCTTCTTCCACGGACGGCCGGTGGAGGGCACTCACGACGACCTGTCCGACATCGCCTGGTTCACTCCGGAGGGGGCGGAGATGACCCAGCGGGACTGGGACTCGGCGCGGGCCTCGGCGCTGACGGTGTTCCTCAACGGCAACGCGATCTCGGAACCCGGCCGGCGCGGCGAACGCGTCACGGACGACTCGTTCCTGCTGATGTTCAACGCCTCCCCCCATCCGATGGAGTTCGTGGTACCGGTCGACCACGGCCGGCAGTGGCAGGTCGTGGTCGACACCGCCCGCGAGGACTGCGTGCCGCCGGGCACCGGCCCGAAGGTGCGGGCCGGTGCCCGGCTGACGCTGACCGACCGCAGCCTGACGGTGCTTCAGCGGCCCGCTTAGGCCGGTCCGGCGGCCGGTCCGGCGGCCGGTCCGGCGGCCGGTCCAGCGGCAGCCGGGTCACTGATGACAGGAAGGGCGGCAGGGCGGGTACGTACGTCTGCATGACCCCTGAGCGACCCGACCCCGCGGTCCCCACCGCCACCTACCGGCTGCAGCTGCGGCCCGACTTCCCGTTCGCGGCCGCGGTGGCCGCGGTGCCGTACCTGGCCTCGCTCGGGGTGTCGCATCTGCACCTGTCCCCCGTCCTGGAGGCGGTGCCGGGCTCACCGCACGGCTACGACGTGGTGGACCACGCGCGCGTGCGTGCGGAGCTGGGCGGCGAGCAGGGGCTGCGGGCCCTGTCGCGCACCGCGCGGGAGCACGGGCTCGGCCTGGTCGTGGACATCGTCCCGAACCACATGGCGATGTCCCCGCGCCACAACCGCGCCCTGTGGGAGGTGCTGCGCGAAGGGCCCGCGTCGCGCCACGCGCGGTGGTTCGACATCGACTGGGAGGCCCAGGGCGGCCAGGTGCTGCTGCCGGTGCTGGGCGGGCCGCTCGGCGCGGAGACCGACCGGCTGAAGGCCGACGGCGACGTGCTGCGCTACCACGACCACGCGTTCCCGCTGCGCGAGGGCACGGCCCACCTGCCGCTGCCGCAGTTGCTGGACGCCCAGTGGTACCGCCCGGTGTGGTGGCGTCTGGCCCGTACGGAACTCAACTACCGGCGGTTCTTCAGCATCTCCGAGCTGATCGGGGTACGGGTCGAGGACCCGGAGGTGTTCGAGGCCACCCACGCCAAGATCCTCCAGCTGCTGCGCGAGGGCGTGGTCGACGGGCTGCGCGTCGACCACCCGGACGGGCTCGCCGACCCGGACGGGTATCTGCGGCGGCTGCACGCGGCGACCGAGGGCCGCTGGACCGTGGTGGAGAAGATCCTGTCCGACGGTGAGCCGTTGCCCGCCTCCTGGCCGGTCGCCGGCACCACCGGCTACGACGCCCTGCGGCAGGTGGACGGCCTGTTCACCGACCCGGCGGGGTTCGGGGAGCTGCTCGGCCAGTACCGGCGGTTCGCGGCGCCGCAGACGGACCGGGGCGGCGAGTGGGCGGCGACGGTGCGGCGGGCCGCGTACAAGGTGCTCACGCACGAGCTGGCCGCCGAGGTGGACCGGCTGACCCGGGTGGCACACCGCCTGTGCGCCGGCTCGCCCGCGCCCGCGCTGCGCGACCGCGCGCCCTGGGCGCTGCGCACCGCGCTCCAGGAGCTGCTGGTCCGGCTCGAGGTGTACCGGCCCTACACCTCCGTGGACCCGGCCGGCGTGGTCACCGAGGAGGCGGCGGCCGCGGCACGGCTCGCGTTCGCCGTGCCCGAGGAGGCCGGGGCGGTGGACGTCGTACGGGATCTGGTGCTCGGGCGGTACGGCGACGGGCCGGAGCAGGTGGAGTTCCGTACGCGGTTCGCGCAGACGGCGTCGGCGCTGCGGGCCAAGTCGGTGGAGGACACGGCGTTCTACCGTTATGTGCCGCTGCTGTCGGCGACGGAGGTGGGCCAGGAACCCGGCGACCCGGCGGTGTCCCCGGAGCGGTTCCACGCGTACTGCGCGCGCATGCAGCGCGACTGGCCGGCGACGGGAACGGTGGTGTCGACGCACGACACCAAGCGCAGCGCCGACGTGCGGGCCGCGCTCCATGTGCTCACCGAGTGCCCGCGGCGCTGGGCGGACGTCCTGACGGAGGTGACCCGCACCGGCGAGGGCGTGCCGGACGCACAGCTGGCGTGGGCGGCCTGGCAGACGGTGTTCGGGCTGGGCCCGGCGGACCCGGAGCGGGTGGCGGGGGCACTGCTCAAGCATGTGCGCGAGGCGGGGCTCCACACCAGCTGGACGGAGCAGGAACCGCCGTACGAGGAGGCGGTGGCCCGGTTCGTGGCGGCGGGGCCGTGCGGGGCGCCGGGCGAACGGGTGACGGCGCTGCGGGCCTCGCTCGAGCCGCACATCCACGCCAACGTGCTGGGCACCGCCCTGGTCCACCTGACGATGCCGGGCGTGCCCGACGTCTACCAGGGCACCGAGTTCGAGTACCGGGCCCTGGTGGACCCCGACAACCGGCGCGCGGTGGACTTCCCGGCCGGCGAGCCGTCCGGCCCGGGCACGGGCGACGGCAACGGCAACGGCGTCGGCGTCGGCGTCGGCAAAAACGCGGTGACGCGGGCCGCGCTGCGGCTGCGGGCGCGGCGGCCCGAGGCGTTCGGCGACACGGCGTCGTACGAGCCGCTGGCCGCCGAGGGGCCCGGAGCCGCGCACTGTGTGGCGTTCGTGCGTTCCGGTGCGGTGCTGACCGCCGTGACCCGGCTGTCGCTGCGGCTGGCGGAGGCGGGCGGCTGGCGGGAGACCCGGCTGGCGCTGCCACCCGGCCGGTGGGCCGACGTACTGGAGCCCGGCCGGGAGTTCACGGGGCACGCGCGTGTGGCGGAGCTGTTCGAGCGGTCGCCGGTGGCGCTGCTGGAGCACGCCGCACACCCCCCGGGGCCTCCCCCGTCGAACCCTTGACACCGTTCCGTGGCCGTGGGGTACTGCGCAGTGCGACATGGGGTGGATGACCGGGGACCACGGGGGATGACGGGGGGTGGGTCTCCTGCCGGAGCTGCGCTATCCGACGGTGGCCGAACTGGTGTCCTCCGCCCGTGCGCTGACGGTCCAACGGCCCGGTCTGAGCGTCCTGCGGCAGGTGGGGGCCTCCCGTGCGGGGCGGCCGCTGCACCTGCTGTCCGTGGGCCACGCCCGGCGTGCCGTGCTGGTGGTCGCCGGCGCCCATGCCAACGAACCGGCGGGCGGGGGCACCCTGCTCGCGCTGGCCCGGCGGGTCCTGGTGGAGAGCGAGCTGCGCAACGGAACGTCCTGGCACTTCCTGCTGTGCGCGGACCCCGACGGGGCGAGCCTCCACAGGACGTCGCCGCCGCACAGCCTGTACGACTACCACCTGGGCTTCTTCCGTCCCCAGGGATCGGAACAGCCGGAGTGGGCGCCGTCGGTGCTGCCGCCCGGCCGGCTGCCGCCCGAGACCCGGGCCCTGACCGGGGTCATCGACGAGCTGCGGCCCTACCTCCAGGTGTCGCTGCACGGGACCGATCTGGGCGGCAGCTGGGTCCAGTTGACGAGGGACGTGCCGGGACTCGCCGAGCCGTTCGCCAAGTCGGCCGCGGAGCTGCACATTCCGGTGGAGACCGGCGCCTCGGACGCGGCCGGCTGGCCGGTGTCCGGCCCCGGGGTGCGGGTGATGCCCGCCCCGGGGGCCGGGCCGGCGTATCCGAGCCTGCCGGACGACGCGCGGCACAGCACCTGGTACCGCGCCCACCGGTACGGCGGTCTGACAGCGGTCGTCGAGGTGCCGATGTGGGCCGCGGCCCTGGTGGACGATCCGGGCCCGCATCCGGCACCGGCGGCGGCGCTGCGGTGTCTCGCGGACCGGCTGCAGCGGGACGCGCGGAAGGTGCGGCAGGTGCTCGAGGAGGCGCGGCCCGGGGCCATGACGGGCGCCGGGGCCGCCGGCGGTCCGCTGCTGCGGGCGGCCACGTGGGGGCTGGAGCTGGTACCGGGACTGGCCGGCGACCTGATCCACACCCCGCCCGCGGACGGCACGAGGGCGTACGTGAGCAGTGTGGACGCGTTCACGCGGCGGGTGCCGCTGCGGGCGGCGGCGATGCTGCTGCGGGAACTGCGGGAGACCGACGCGCACGCGGCGGCGCGTCTCGACCGGCTGGTCGCCTTGTGGAGCGACGCCTTCGCCGTGCACTTCCGGGCCCGCTGGGTGCCCGTGGAGCACCAGGTGGAGCACCAGGCCCGCACGGTCGTGGCGGCGGCACTGCACGCCCGCGCGTGACCGGGCGGCGCGCACCGGCGAGGAGCGGGAAGCCGGAGCGGACCGCCCCGGCTTCCCGCTCCCCCTTGCCTGCTTGCCTACGCCTCGTCCAGGGCGAACACGGAGCCGGTCCGGGCCCTCATCACGCACGCGTTCGGGAAGGTCTCCGTGTACTCGACCGGCTGCCCCCGCCACTGCCCGCGCGCGTGGGCGGTCACCGGGGCGTGGACCATCGTGCAGATGGTGTCCCGCGCCGGGATTTCGGAGATCCGGCCGTTCGCCGCGGCGAGTTCCGCGCAGGCGTCGGCGGCGCGCGGGTGGCCCTGGGGCGGGTCGCAGAGGAGCATACTGCCGGACTTCGTGCCGGCCCGGGTCTCGCCCCGGTCGACGCCGACGGCCAGCCAGGTGTCGGGGGCGGCCGCGCCCCGGGTGTCCGCCTGCGCGGGCGCGGGCGCGGTGCAGACGAGGAGGGCGATCACCGCGAGCAGCGCGCCCCGTACCGCTTTCACTGAGGTGCACGTGGTGTACATGGTGTACGTCATTCCAGATGCATCGGCACGGCGGTGCCGGAACCCCAGCCCGGCTCACCCGAACGGGAACGTGCGACCGGAAACCACCATGTCGCGCCGCGCCGCGCTCAGTTCACCGCGAGCCGGTACGTCATCCGCCCGAAGCCGACCTGGTCGCCCTCGCGGACGACTGCCGCGCCGACGACCCGACGCCCGTTCACCGTCGTGCCGTTGGTCGACCCGAGGTCCCGCAGCACCCACAGGCCGCCCTGCCGGTGGAGCTCCGCGTGCACCCGGGAGACCGTCTCGTGGTTGAGCCGCAGCCCGTTGGCGGGATCGCGCCCTATGCGCAGCGGGTGGTCGGTCGCCGGATGGGGCAGCAGCAGCTTCGGCAGCCGCTCGGCCCGCCATGCCCCGCGCAGCCGTACCGTGAACCCGGAGACCGCCTCCACGGAGGAGAACAGCACGCGCGAGAAGCGGCCCCCGGTGGGCAGGTCGGCGGTGAGCGGGGCGAGTTCCTCGGGAGACCGGGCGGCGAGGGCGAGTTCCATGCGCCGGATGAACGTGTCGTGGGACAGCCGTCCCACGGCGGCGCCGTCCCGCAGCACCTTCAGCGCCTTGTCCCGCTCCACGTCGGAGATCCGCGCGGGGTACGTGTTGAACTCGAAGGACGACGTCACGCTGCTGATTGTCGGCCAGCGCGGGGCGGACTGTCCAGGAGACCGGAGAAGAGCCGTCCCGGCCGTCCCCCACGGTTCCCTCACCTCCGGCAGCGACACCCACCGCAAAAGGATCATTCTCCGGCGGATCGGTCTTTCATGCAGCACGATGGACGGGCTACATCACGGTGAGCAGACGAAGGGGAACCGTCCGTGCAGTTCGAGGTGTGGGCACCGCAGGCCGGCAGAGTGACGCTCCAGTGCGACGGCGTCACGAGCGCGTTGGCGCGCGATCCGGAACGAGAGGGGTGGTGGCGCGGGGAGGCCGACGCGCGCGACGGCTCCCGGTACGGCTTCTCTCTGGACGACGGGCCCGTGCTGCCCGATCCGCGCTCGCGACGGCAGCCGGAGGGGCCCGACGGGCCGAGCGCGGTCGTCGACCACGAGGCGTACGCCTGGCGCGCGGCATGGGACGGGCGCCCGCTGCCCGGCGCCGTCCTGTACGAGCTGCATGTGGGCACGTACACGCGCGAGGGCACCTTCGACGCCGCCGCCGAGCGGCTGGAGCACCTCGCCGGACTGGGCGTCACCCATGTGCAGCTGATGCCGGTGTGCCCCTTCCCGGGCCGCCACGGCTGGGGGTACGAAGGGGTCTCGCTGTGGGCGGTGCACGAGCCGTACGGCGGACCGGAGGCACTGAAACGGTTCGTCGACCGCGCGCACGGTCTGGGGCTGGGCGTCGTCCTCGACGTGGTGCACAACCATCTGGGACCGTCGGGGAATCACCTCCCGCGGTTCGGCCCGTACTTCACCGACACCCACCACACCCCGTGGGGCGCCGCCGTCAACCTGGACGCGCCCGGCTCCGACGAGGTGCGGGCGTATCTCGTGGAGAGCGCACTGGCGTGGCTGCGGGACTACCGGATCGACGGGCTGCGCCTGGACGCCGTGCACGCGCTGGGCGGACACGCGCGCGTACCACTTCCTCGAGGAGCTGTCGGCGGCCGTGGACGCGCTGGCCGCCGACACCGGCCGGCCGCTGTTCCTGATCGCCGAGTCGGACCGGAACGACCCCCGGGAGATCACCCCGCGTGCGGAGGGCGGCCACGGGCTGCACGCGCAGTGGAACGACGACTTCCACCACGCCCTGCACACCGCGCTGACCGGTGAGTCGCAGGGCTACTACGCCGACTTCGCGCGCGCCCCGTTCGCGGCCCTCGCCAAGACGCTCCGCGGCGGTTTCTTCCACGACGGCACGTACTCCACGTTCCGCGGGCGGCGTCACGGCCGGCCCCTGGACCGCACGCGGGTCGCCGGGCACCGGCTTCTCGGCTACAGCCAGACCCACGACCAGGTCGGCAACCGGGCCCGGGGGGACCGGCTGGCCGCGCTGGTCCCCCCGGGCCTGCTGGCCTGCGCGGCGGCCCTGACCCTGACGGCCCCGTTCACGCCGATGCTGTTCATGGGCGAGGAGTGGGCGGCCGACACGCCCTGGCAGTTCTTCACCGACCACACCGACGCCGAGCTCGCCAAGGCGGTGCGCGACGGCAGACGCCGGGAGTTCGCGGCGCACGGCTGGGCCGAGGAGGACGTGCCCGATCCGCAGGACCCCGCCACCCGTGACCGCTCCTGCCTCGACTGGTCGGAGCCGGAGCGCGAGCCCCACGCGCGCGTGCTGGCCTGGTACCGGCGGCTGATCGCCCTGCGGCACGCTCAGCCGGACCTCACCGACCCCGACCTCGCCGACACCAAGGTGGTGCACGACGAGGAGCGGCGCTGGCTGGCCTTCCGGCGCGGGGACGTGCTGGTGGCCGTGAACCTGGGCGGCGAACCGGTCCCGATCGCGCTGGGCGTCCAGCACGCGCGCGTGCTCGCCGCCTGGGAGCCGGTCGACGTACCGGGCACCGACGGGGTGCTGCGCCTGCCCGGCGAGTCCGCGGTGGTGCTGCTGCAGGAGTGAATCCGACCACTCATGGGGAGCGGTAATGGCAGAACATTCGTGTGGAAGGCGGAAGTTGAGAAACGACCCCGCCATCGGGCTGCATCGCGCACCGCATGCGGAGTACTCTCCTTGATCGTTGGGGCTGGGAGTGCTCGGGGGAGCGGAAGGCGGTGCGCGGGTGGGTTCGGGAGGGCTGGAGCTGCCCCCTGGTGACGAGGGTCACGAGGGAAACTCCACGGACGTCCCGCCCGGTGCGGTGTCGTTGGCGCGGCCGATGGACGCGGGTTCGATCGGGCCGGACCTGGACTGGGGCGCCGACGACTGGCGCGAGGTGCGGACCCGTGCCCAGCGGGCCGGCCGCGCCTACATCTGGCTGAACCTCGTCGAACAGCGGCTGCGCTCGGTCGTCGCCGCCGTGCTGCGTCCGATCTACGAGCCGATGCACGGCGACGACTGGGTGGTCGCCGCCGCCGGACCCGCCGGACAGGAGTGGGTGCAGCGCGCGGTCGCGGTGCGCGAGGTCAGCCGCCGCAAGGGCTATCTGCTCGACCCGGCCGACGACAACGTGCTCTCCTTCCTCACGCTCCCTCAGCTTCGGGAGCTGATGGTCCAGCACTGGCCGTGCTTCGAGCCGTACTTCGACGACCGACGGGACGTCGAACTGGCCCTGGACGAGCTGGAGGTCACCCGTAACGTCGTCTCCCGCAACCGGGCGCTGTCCGAGGCGGTGCTGAACCAGGCCGAGCGGGCCTCGGCGCGGCTGCTGGAGATGCTCGGCGCCGACGGCGACGTGCCGTCCGCGCGCCGGCTGCCCGTCGACGCGGTGGAGGACCTGGTCGGCGACCGGTACGCGGACGTGGTCGCCGTCCACCCCGACCGGGTGCGGCTGCTCCGCCAGTTCCCGGCCGAGGACATCTTCGGCGGCGCCCGCCGTCTGGACGCCATCGGCATAGGCCTCAACCTGCTGGTGCAGAACTTCTCCGGGCGCCGTCTGGTGCGGCTCGCCGAATCCGGCTGCCGGGTGCGGCTGCTGTTCCTCAACCCCGCCTCCAGCGCGGTCAAGCGCCGCGAGCGCGAACTCGGCCTCAAACGGGGGGAACTCGGCCGCGCGGTCGAGATGAACATCCTCCACATGCGCCGGGTGCGGTCCCGGCTGCGCGACCCGGGAGCCTTCGAGATCCAGGTCTACGACGAGACGCCCCGCTGCACGGCGTACCTCGTGGACGGGGACGGCGCCGACGGCGTCGGCGTGGTGCAGAACCATCTGCGCCGGGCCCGGGGGATGGAGGCACCGGTGCTGGTGCTGCGCAACGGCAGCAAGGTGGTCAAACCGGGTGAGGCCGAGGAGGGCGGGCTGTTCCCCACGTACCGCGAGGAGTTCGAGCAGATGTGGATGGATTCACGCCCGGTGTCGTGAATGCCCGCCTTGCGGTCGCCCGTCATGAACCCTCCCGATCGGTGAACGGAAGGCGACCTTCGGGTTGTCAGTGGCGCGTGCGAAGGTGGGAACCACTGGGGGAACGCACCACACAGAAGGGGGACGGCCCATGGGCTGGCACCGAGAGCTGCTGATCGGCTTCGACCTGGAGACGACCGGCACCGACCCGCACGAGGCGCGGATCGTCACGGGGGCCGTGATCGAGGTCAGGGACGGGGAGCCGCTGGGGCGCCGGGAGTGGCTGGCCGACCCCGGGGTGCCCATTCCGGCGGAGGCGGTGGCCGTGCACGGCATCAGCGGTGAGCGGGCGGCGGCCGAGGGAAGCCCCGCCGACCAGGTGGCCGACGCGATCGCCGACGTCCTCACCGCCCACTGGAGCGCGGGCGTCCCGGTCGTCGCCTACAACGCCACGTTCGATCTGACGCTGCTCTCCGCCGAGCTGCGCCGGCACGGGCTGCCGTCGCTGCGCGACCGGCTGGGGGGCGTCGACCCCGCCCCGGTCATCGATCCTTACACGATCGACCGCAGTGTCGACCGTTATCGCCGTGGCAAGCGGAACCTCGAAGCGGTCTGCGCGGAGTACGGCGTCGCGCTCGACTCCGCGCACGACGCGGCGGCCGACGCGCTCGCCGCGGCCCGGCTGGCCGGCGCGATAGCCGGCCGCCACCCGAAGGTCGCGGCCCTCGGCCCGGCGGAGCTGCACCTCCGCCAGATCGAGTGGTACGCCGAATGGGCGGCGGACTTCCAGAGCTTCCTGCGCCGCAAGGGCGACGCCACCGCGACCGTCGACGGGACCTGGCCGCTGCGCGAGCCGGCCGGCGCACGGGTCTGACCCGGCGGCCCCGGGAAGCCCCGGCGGAGCGTGGCGGACCTCAGGGCGGACCTCAGGGAGGCGCTCGCCGTCGGGGTGCCAGGAATCAGAACGGGTACCAGCGGACGGTCGGGTCGCCGTCCCGGAGGGACGCCACGCGGCGCTTGAACTCGGCCAGGGCCTTCGGGTTGCTCGGCGCGTGCTGGGAGACCCAGGCGCAACTGGCCGTCTCCCGCGCGCCGCGCAGCACCGCGCAGCCCTCCCAGGCGCGCACGTCCCAGCCGTACGTCTCGGTGAAGGACGCGTACGCCTCGTCCGACAGCCCGTAGCGGTCGTGGGACAGGGCCATGACCACCAGATCGTGCTCGCGCAGATCGGCCGAGAAGGTCTCCAGATCGACCAGGACCGGCCCGTCCGGCCCGACGTGCACGTTCCGGGGCAGCGCGTCCCCGTGGACGGGTCCCGGCGGCAGACGGGGCGTCAGCGCCGCGGCGGCCGCCGCGAAACCGTCGCGCCGTTCGCGCAGGTACGCGGCGTCCTCGGGGTCGATCGCCTCGCCCGCGAGCCGCAGCCAGCGTTCCACACCGCCCAGCAGCTCGCGGGGCGGCAGCCCGAAGGAGGGGGTGGGCAGGGCGTGCACCACCCGCAGCAGTGCGGCCAGGTCACGGGGTTCGGCGGGCCGTACCGGCGCGGGCAGCCGGTGCCACACCGTCACCGGGTGCCCCTCGACCAGCAGCGCCCGGGATTCCGCCGCCCGCACCGCGGGTACGTCGGCCTCGGCGAGCCACAGTGCGACGGCCAGCTCCCGGCGGGCCCGCTCCAGCAGGCCGCCGTCGCGGCCGACCTTGACGACCAGGTCACCGGCGGCGAACACCGCGTTCTCGCCCAGGGCGAGCAGCCGCGCGTCCCGGGCGGCCGCGCGCCCCGACAGTACGCCCGCCGCCGCCAGGACGTCCCGTGCCCGTGCCTCGTCCATCCGTCCGCCTCCGTGCCTGTTCCTGTGCCCGCATCCGGTCGTCCGACCGTGTCCGCACCGTCGGTAAGTCTCGCATTCGCACAGGTCGGCCGAGTGCGGCGTGTCCCGGTACCCGGCGCGGCGGGCCGGCGAGTGGGAAGGCGACGGATTCCGGAGGTGCGGCGTCGGCACCCTGAATCCGGTTGCACGAGACGTATCGTCTCGTCTAAGGTCGGGGCATGACCCGCCCCGCTCACATCGCCATGTTCTCCATCGCCGCCCACGGCCACGTGAACCCGAGCCTCGAGGTGATCCGCGAACTCGTGGCGCGCGGCCACTGGGTGACGTACGCGATCCCGCCGGTCTTCGCGGACAAGGTCGCCGAGACCGGAGCCGAGGTGAAGCTCTGGAACTCCACGCTGCCCTCGCCCGACGACGACCCGGAGGCGTGGGGGAGCACCCTGCTGGACAACGTGGAGCCGTTCCTCGACGACGCGATCCAGGCGCTCCCGCAGCTGATCGAGGCCTACGAGGGGGACACCCCCGACCTGGTGCTGCACGACATCACCTCCTATCCGGCGCGCGTGCTCGGCCACCGCTGGGGCGTGCCCGTGGTCTCCCTCTCACCGAACCTCGTCGCCTGGGAGGGATACGAGAAGGAGGTCGGCGAGCCTATGTGGGAGGAGCCGCTGAGGACCGAGCGCGGCCAGGCCTACTACGCCCGCTTCCGCGCCTGGCTGGAGGAGAACGGGATCACCGAGCACCCCGACCCGTTCGTGGGCCGCCCCGCCCGCTCCCTCGTCCTGATCCCGAAGGGCGCTGCAGCCCCGTGCCGACCGGGTCGACGAGAGCGTGCACACCTTCGTCGGGGCCTGCCAGGGCGACCGGAGTGCCGAGGGGCGGTGGCAGCGGCCCTCCGGCGCGGAGCAGGTCGTCCTGGTGTCGCTCGGGTCCTCGTTCACCAAGCAGCCGGACCTCTACCGGGAGTGCCTCAAGGCCTTCGGCGACCTGCCCGGCTGGCATCTGGTGCTCCAGATCGGCAAGCACGTCGACCCCGCCGAACTGGGCGAGGTGCCGGCGAACGTCGAGGTGCGGTCCTGGGTGCCGCAGCTCGCGATCCTGAGACAGGCCGACCTGTTCCTCACCCACGCGGGTGCCGGCGGCAGCCAGGAGGGGCTGGCCACGGCCACACCGATGATCGCCGTACCCCAGGCGGTGGACCAGTTCGGCAACGCGGACATGCTCCAGGCGCTCGGCGTCGCCCGGCACGTCCCGGCCGGGGAGGCGACCGCCGAGGCCCTGCGCGCGGCGGCCCTCGACCTCGTCGGCGATCCGGAGGTCGCCCGTCGGCTGAAGGAGCTCCAGGCGGGGATGGCCCAGGAGGGCGGCACCCCCAGGGCGGCCGACCTCATCGAGGCGGAGCTGCCGAAGCGGCGGTAGCCGTTTCACGCAGTCCGCGCCGCCCCGCCCGGCTCCGTCCCGCGCGGGCACGGCCGCCGTGCCCGGCCCCGCGGGGCGCGACGGCCGCCCTATCGTGTGGGCATGGCGACGACATACGCGGCGCTGCTGCGCGGGATCAATGTGGGCGGCAGCAGAAGAGTCCCGATGGCCGAACTGCGCACCTTGATGGAAAGCCTCGGCCACGAAGCGGTGCGCACCCATCTCCAGAGCGGCCAGGCCGTGTTCACCTCCCCGCGCGGCGACGAGGAGTCGCTGGCCGCCGGACTCGCGGAGGCGATCGAGCGGCACTTCGGCTTCGCCGTCGACGTGATCGTGCGCGACCACGCCTACTTACGGGGCGTCGCCGACGCCTGCCCGTTCCCGGCCGCCGAACTGGCCCCCAGGCAGCTCCACGTCACCTACTTCTCCGCCGCCGTCGACGCCGACCGCTTCGCGCGGATCGACGGGGCGGCCCACCTGCCCGAGGAGTTCCGCCTAGGCGACCGCGCCCTCTACCTGTACGCACCGGACGGCCTCGGCCGCTCCAAACTCGCGGAGCAACTGGCCAAGCCCCGGATCACCAGGGGCGTCATCGCCACCACCCGCAACTGGAACACCGTCGTCAAGCTCGTGGAGCTCACCCGTGCATGAGGAGAACATGGCCGTGGACGCCGCCATCGAGGGCGAACTGAAACTCCTGGACCCCGAGGTGCGCCGCTCGCCCGAGCGGGTCGGGGCGCTGCTGCATCCGGAGTTCGTCGAGTTCGGCGCCTCCGGACGGATCTGGGACCGTGACTCGATCATCGCCCTGCTCGCCGGCGAACACGTGTCGGGGGACCTGGCCGGCACCGTCTCCGACATCAAGGCCACGCAGCTCGCCCCCGACGTCGTCCATCTCACCTTCGAAACGGACCACAACGGCCGCCGCGCACGCCGCAGTTCGCTGTGGCGTCACACCGGTCAGGACTGGCTTCTCTACTTCCACCAGGGGACGCTGTTCGACCCGGACGAGGAGTGACCGGCCGGTGCGGGCCCGGGACCGCACACCCTTGAGCCCGCGCCCTCAGGCCCCCAGCCCCACCGCCGCCAGCGCCGGAGTCCGCGCCGCGTCGTACCGCTCCAGCAGGACCCGCGCCACCTCGGGGGCCGGGCCCAGCACGTCCGCCAGCACGTCCGCCGCCGCCGCGCCCCGCGCGATGCGGTCCGGGAGGAAGCCCGGGGCGAGCACGTACGGGGCGACGGCGACGCGCTCACAGCCGAGGGCGTGCAGCTCCCGCACCGCGTCCTCGGTGCGGGGGAAGCCCGCGGGAGAACCGGCGGAGGCGAACGCGGGCCGCACGGCGCACCAACCGGTGTGCCGCCACTCCCGCGCGATTGCTGCGATCACCGCGATCGCCTCCGGGTCGGTGGACCCCGCCGAGGCCAGGACGACCCCGGTCGAGGACTTGTCGGCGGGGTTGAGACCCGCCTCGTACAGCCGGCGTTCCAGCGCGGCGAGGAGCAGGGGGGACGGGCCCAGGACGTCCGCCTGACGGACGCGCAGCCGGGCGGGCGCCTCCGCGAGGACCGCCGGGATGTCCGTCTTGGCGTGGAAGGCGCGGGTCAGCAGCAGGGGGAGGGCCACCACGTCGCGCACCCCCTCCGCCGCGAGGGACTCCAGCACCCCCGGCACGGAGGGGATGTTGAAGTCGAGGAAGCCGGTCTCCACCCGCAGCCCCGGCCGCAGCGACCGCACCCGCCGTACCAGGGCGTGCACGGTCGCGGCATGCCGCGGATCGCGGCTGCCGTGGGCGATGACGAGAAGTACCGGTCGGCGCATGGTCGGCTCAGTCCTTCGCCAGCAGGCCGCGGCTGCGCAGGACCCACCGCTCCAACGGGCTGAAGATCAGCAGGTCGATGGCGATCCCCACGGTCAGGATCAGCAGGATCGCCTCGAACACCATGGCCATGTCGCTGGCGTTGCGGCCGTTCTCCAGCAGCTGCCCGAGGCCGATGCCGAGGTCCGGGAACGACGCGATGATCTCCGCGGCCATCAGCGAGCGCCAGGAGAACGCCCAGCCCTGCTTCAGGCCCGCCACATAGCCGGGCAGCGCGGCCGGCAGCACGATGTGCCAGGTGCCCTTCAGCCCCGTCGCGCCGAGCGTGCGGCCGGCCCGCACGAACAGGGGGGACACCTGGTCGACGCCGGAGACCAGGCCGTTGGCGATGGAGGGGACCGCGCCGAGCAGGATCACCGCGTACATCATCTGGTTGTTCAGGCCCAGCCAGATCACGGCCGGCGGCACCCACGCCACCGACGGCAGGGACTGCAGCCCGGACAGGATCGGGCCGAGCGCCGCGCGCACGAATTTCACCCGCGCCACCAGCAGGCCCAGCGGGGTGCCGATCAGCAGCGCGAAGAAGAAGCCGAGCAGTCCGCGCGAGACGCTGGTCCAGATGTAGCCGAGCAGTTCGCCCTCGAGCCACGCCTGCCGCAGGACGTCCCACACGGCGCCCGGCGAGGGCAGCTTGGTGGGATCGTCGACGATCCTGAACGAGACCAGCGCCTGCCACACCGCCAGCACCAGGGCGACGGCGAGGACCGGCGGCAGGATCTTCTCGACGAACGTCCGACGCCACGGTGTGCGGCCCCGCTGCACCGTCTCCAGTGCGTCGAGCCCCGCCTCCAGACCGGCGAGGTCGCCGCCGTCCTTGGTGGTCGTCTCAGTGCTTGCCATGACGGCGGATCTCCCCACGGAGTTCTTCGGTGATCTCGACGGACAGTTCCGCCACCGCGGTGTCCTCGATACGGCGCGGGTGCTCGATGTCCACCGTCCACTGGCGGGCGATCCGGCCCGGCCGGGACGACAGCAGCACCACCCGCCCGGCGAGCCGGACGGCCTCGCGCACGTTGTGCGTGACGAACAGGACGGACAGCCCGCCCGCGGCGGAGCCGCTGGTGTTCGCAGTGCGCCAGACCCGGGTCAGCTCGTCGTGCAGCACGTCCCGCGTGATGGCGTCCAGCGCCGCGAACGGCTCGTCCATCAGCAGCAGCCTGCTCTCCTGGGCGAGCGCCCGCGCCAGCGCCACCCGCTGGCGCATACCGCCGGACAGCTCGTGCACCCGCTTGCCGTGGGAGCCCCCCAGCCGGACCAGTTCCAGCAGCTCCTCGACCCGGCCGCGGCGCTCGGACTTCGGCACGCCCCTCAGCTTCAGGGCGAGTTCGATGTTCTTGCCCGCGGTCAGCCAGGGGAACAACGCGTGCTCCTGGAACATCAGCGCCGGGCGGCCGTCCGTGCTGATCGTGCCGGCGCTGGGCCGGTCGAGGCCCGCGACCAGGTTGAGCAGCGTGGACTTGCCGCAGCCCGAGGCGCCCAGCAGGGTGACGAACTCGCCGGGTGCGACATCGAGGCTGATGTCGTCCAGCACGAGCTGCTGTCCGCCGGGCGTGCCCGGCGCTGGGAAGGACTTCGAGACGTGCTCGATCCGGGCGGCGTGGGTGGCTGCCGTCTCGGTGCCGTCGGCGGCCTTGGCGAGGGTCGTGGCCATGGTCGTCACCTCCTGGGACGTTTCTTCGGGATCAGGGGTCAGCCGGCGCCGAGACCGGCGTCGTCGAAGGCGGGTGCGCCCTCGGCCGCGAGGACCTTGTTGAGGAGCGTGAGGTCGTAGACGCCGTTCAGGCCGGGCTTCTCCAACAGGCCCGCCGCGACGGCGTGTTCCGCCTGGGCCTCGAGGGTGGCGGCCAGCGGGTCGTCGGTGAACCGGATCGACTTCCACGCCGGGTCCAGTACGTCGGCGGGCAGGGCCTTGCCGGAGTCGGCCGCCAGCTGCTCGTTGGCGGCGGCCCTGGCCTCGTCCGGGTGGGCGTTGATCCACCGGTTGGTCTCGACCGACGCCCTGAGCACCGCCTCGACGGCCTTCGGGTGCTTCTCCAGGAACTCCTGGCGCACGACGATGTTCGTGATGACGAACTCCTCCCCGGGCCACAGCGAGGCCTCGTCCAGCAGCACCTTCCCGCCCTCGGCGACCAGTTTCGACGCGGTGGGCTCCGGCACCCACGCCCCGTCGACCGACCCGGCCGCGAAGGCGTCCGGGGTCACCTTGTTGTCGCTGCGGACGACCGTCACATCGCCTTTGCCGCTCTGCGGATCGACCGTCCAGCCCTGTTCGGAGGCCCAGTTGAGGAACGCCACGTCCTGCGTGTTGCCGAGCTGCGGTGTCGCGATCCGCTTGCCCTCGACCTCCTCGAGGGACTTCACCCGGTCCGGGTTCACCACCAGCTTCACCCCGCCGGACGCCGAACCGCCGATGATCCGCAGGTTCTTGCCGCGCGACTTGACATAGCCGTTGATCGCCGGGGAGGGGCCGATCCAACCGATGTCGATGGAACCGGAGTTGAGCGCCTCGATCTCGGACGGCCCCGCGTTGAAGACCGCGTACCGGGCCTCGGTGGCACCGAGCTCCTTCTGGAAGAAGCCCTTCCGGTTGCCCACCAGCGCGGTCCCGTGGGTGAGGTTGCCGAAGTAGCCGATCCTGACCGAGTCGAGGCCGTCGGTCTTCCGCGCCCCGGCGGCGATGTCGGCCGCGCCCTTGTCCTTGGCCTGGGAGCCGTAGCCGCACCCGGTGAGGGCGAGCAGTACCAGCGTGGCCGTCACGGCGAACGCGCGGCGCGGGGCGGATGTGGCAGGCACGACAGGTGTTCCTCTCGGAGGCCCGGCGGTCACGGACTCTCAGGTCGCGGCCGGGCGGTCGGCGGGTTTTCGCCTACGGCGACGGGTGCTGAGGGCGCGGGGGCGGTGCGCGCACGTCATCGCGCACATCGGGCCACCCCGCCCTGCCCGCTCCCCGGAGCCCCACTCCCGACACGTCCGCCCTCCTTGGCGAACGTGACGTGGAAACCGGTGGAGTTCATGTTCAGAAGTCCCATCCCTCGTCCTCGTCCGCGCCCTTGACGGGCTCGGGAGCGGCGAAGGACTCGCCGGCCATGCCCGCGGTGAGCGTGGTGCCGTCGTTCGGATCGATGAGGATGAACGAACCGGTGCGCCGCGAGTTCGCGTACGAGTCGGCCGGCAGCGGCTCGGCGGTACGGATCTTCACCCGGCCGATGTCGTTGGCGACGAGCTGCCCGGGGTGCGGGTGCAGGGACAGGTCGTCCAGCGTCAGCCGGGCCGGGATGTCCTTCACGATCGCCTTGACCGTGCGGGTGCCGTGCTTGAGCAGCACCCGGTGGCCGACGGTCAGCGGCTGGTCGGCGACATGGCACACGGTGGCCTCGACGTCCTGGGTGGTGGCCGGCGCGTCCTTGCTCGGGACCAGCAGGTCACCGCGGGAGATGTCGATGTCGTCCGCCAGCAGCAGCGTCACCGACTGCGGTGTCCAGGCCGCCTCGACGGGCTTGCCCAGCAGGTCGATCCCGGTGATCGTCGTCGTCCGGCCGGACGGCAGCACGGTCACCTCGTCGCCGGTGCGGAACGTCCCCGCGGCGATCTGACCGGCGTACCCCCGGTAGTCCGGGTGCTCGGCGCTCTGCGGCCGGATCACGTACTGCACGGGCAGCCGGGCGTGGCAGTGCGCCAGGTCGTGGCTGACCGGCACCGTCTCCAGGTGCTCCAGCACCGTCGGGCCGCCGTACCAGTCCATGTGCGCCGACGGCTCCACGACGTTGTCGCCGACGAGCGCCGAGATCGGGATCGCGGTGACCTCCGGCACGCCCAGCTCGGTCGCGTACGCCGTGAACTCCTCGGCGATCCGCGCGAACACCGCCTCCTCGTAGCCGGTCAGGTCCATCTTGTTGACGGCGAGGACGACATGGGGCACGCGCAGCAGGGCGGCGATGGCGGCGTGCCGCCGGGTCTGCTCGACGACGCCGTTGCGGGCGTCGACCAGGATGACGGTCAGCTCCGCGGTGGAGGCACCGGTGACCATGTTGCGGGTGTACTGCACATGGCCCGGGGTGTCGGCGAGGATGAACCGGCGCCGCGGCGTGGCGAAGTAACGGTACGCCACGTCGATGGTGATGCCCTGTTCCCGCTCGGCCCGCAGCCCGTCGGTGAGCAGGGCGAGGTCGGGGGCCTCCTGGCCCCGGCTCACCGATACCCGCTCCACGGCCTCCAGCTGGTCGGTGAGGACCGACTTGGAGTCGTGCAGCAGCCGGCCCACCAGGGTGGACTTGCCGTCGTCCACGGAACCGGCGGTGGCGAACCGCAGCAGGGTCGTCTCCGTGAGCGCCTCACTCGTGATCGTGCTCATGTTTAGAAGTACCCCTCGCGCTTGCGGTCTTCCATCGCTGCCTCGGAGAGCTTGTCGTCGGCGCGGGTGGCCCCGCGCTCGGTGAGGCGCGAGGCGGCGATCTCGGTGATGACCTTCTCGATGGTGTCGGCCCCGGAGTCGACCGCGCCGGTGCAGGACATGTCGCCCACCGTCCGGTAGCGGACGAGCCGCTTCTCGACATGCTCGCCGTCCTTCGGGCCGCCCCAGTCGCCGGCGGTCAGCCACATGCCGCCCCGCCGGAACACCTCGCGCTGGTGGGCGTAGTAGATCTGCGGGAGTTCGATCCCCTCGCGGGCGATGTACTGCCACACGTCCAGCTCGGTCCAGTTGGACAGCGGGAACACCCGGACGTGCTCCCCGGGCGCGTGCCGGCCGTTGTAGAGGTTCCACAGTTCGGGCCGCTGGCGGCGGGGGTCCCACTGGGAGAACTCGTCACGCAGGGAGAACACCCGCTCCTTGGCGCGGGCCTTCTCCTCGTCGCGGCGGCCACCGCCGAACACGGCGTCGAACTTCTCGGCGGCGATCTTCTCGGTGAGCGGCAGCGTCTGGAGCGGGTTGCGGGTGCCGTCGGGGCGTTCGCGCAGCACTCCGCGGTCGATGTAGTCCTGCACGGAGGCGACGTGCAGCCGCAGCCCGTGCCGCGCGACCGTGCGGTCGCGGTAGTCGAGGACCTCGGGGAAGTTGTGCCCGGTGTCGACGTGCAGCAGCGAGAAGGGGATGGGCGCCGGAGCGAAGGCCTTCAGCGCCAGGTGCAGCATCAGGATGGAGTCCTTGCCGCCGGAGAAGAGGATCACCGGGTTCTCGAACTCGCCCGCGACCTCGCGGAAGATGTGCACCGCCTCCGACTCGAGGGCGTCGAGGTGGGAGAGGGTGTACGGCTCGGCCGCACCGCCGGTGCCCTCGCCGCCCGTCTCGACCGTGGCCACGGTTGTCATGCCAGTCCCCTTTCGCTCAGCAGGGCGTGCACCGCCGCGGCGGATTCCTGGACGGTCTGGTGCTGCGACTCGATGCGCAGATCGGGCGAGACGGGAGCCTCGTACGGGTCGTCCACCCCGGTCAGCCCAGTGAGCTCACCCGCGGCCTGCTTGGCGTACAGACCCTTCACGTCGCGTGCGGAGCACACCTCGACCGGGGTCGCCACATGCACCTCGAGGTACGACGTGCCGTTCGTCTCGTGACGCTTCCGGACCGAGTCCCGGCTGTCGGCGTACGGCGCGATCACCGGGACCAGCGCGGTGACGCCGTTGCGGGCGAGCAGTTCGGCGACGAAGCCGATGCGCTGCACGTTGGTGTGCCGGTCCTCGCGGCTGAAGCCGAGGCCCGCGGAGAGGAACTCGCGGATCTCGTCGCCGTCGAGCAGTTCGACACGTCGGCCCTCCGCGCGCAGCCGTCCGGCCAGTTCGTGGGCGATGGTGGTCTTGCCTGCGCTCGGCAGACCAGTGAGCCAGACGGTGGCTCCGGTCGTCACGTCGGTCTCCTGGTTCGTGGCGGTCGTGAGGGACGTCGGGGGCGCTGAGGGCGTGGTCATGGTCAGCCGTGCAGTCCGCACTCGGTCTTGGCGCGGCCCGCCCAGCGTCCGGCGCGGGCGTCCTCGCCCTCCAGCACGCGGCGGGTGCAGGGGGCGCAGCCCACCGAGGCGTAGCCGTCCGTCAGCAGCGGGTTGGTGAGCACGCCGTGCTCGGCGACGTAGGCGTCCACGTCGTCCTGGGTCCAGCGGGCGATGGGGGAGATCTTGACCTTCCGCCGCTTCTCGTCCCAGCCGACGACCGGGGTGTCCGCCCGGGACGGGGACTCGTCGCGGCGCAGCCCGGTCGCCCAGGACAGGTAGTCCCGCAGACCCTCCTCCAGCGGCCGCACCTTGCGCAGCGCGCAGCACAGGTCGGGGTCGCGGTCGTGCAGCTTCGGCCCGTACTCGGCGTCCTGCTCCGCGACCGTCTGCCGCGGGGTGAGCGTGATGACGTTGACGTCCATCACGGCCTCCACCGCGTCCCGGGTGCCGATGGTCTCCTCGAAGTGGTAGCCGGTGTCGAGGAACACCACGTCGACGCCGGGCAGGGCGCGGGAGGCGAGATGGGCGACCACCGCGTCCTCCATCGAGGAGGTCACGCAGAACCGCGGACCGAAGGTCTCGGCGGCCCACGTCAGGATCTCCAGTGCGGAGGCGTCCTCCAGGTCGCGGCCCGCCTGCTCGGCCAGCGCCCTCAAGTCGTCGGCGGAGCACTCTTCCTGAGCCACCGTCATATCCGGTCCCCTCCTGTGTCGGGTCCTGTGTCGGGTCGCTCGAGTCCGCGGGCGAGCAGCCCGAGGAACTTCAGCCGAAAGCCCCGATTGCACGCCCCGCACTCCCAGGCCCCCGGTCCCTCCTCGCCGGGACGCAGGTCCTCGTCACCGCAGTAGGGGCAGTAGAAGGGCGCGGCCCGCTCACTCACGACAGCGCCTCCGCATCGGCGCGGGCCGCCCAGACGGCGAACCGTTCGCCCTCCTCGCGCTCCGCCTGGAAGCGCTTCAGCACCCGCTCGATGTAGTCCGGCAGCTCGTCCGAGGTGACCTTCAGACCGCGCACCTTGCGGCCGAACGCGGGGTCCAGGCCGAGGGCGCCGCCCAGGTGCACCTGGTAGCCGCTGACCTGCCGGCCCTCGGCGTCGGTGACCAGCTGCCCCTTGAGGCCGATGTCCGCGGTCTGGATACGGGCGCAGGCGTTCGGGCAGCCGTTGATGTTGATGGTGAGCGGCTCGCCGAAGTCGGGCAGCCGGCGCTCCAGCTCGTCGATGAGCTCGCTGCCGCGTTCCTTGGTCTCCACGATGGCGAGCTTGCAGAACTCGATGCCCGTGCAGGCCATCGTGCCGCGCCGGAAGGGCGACGGCTCGACCCGCAGGTCCAGCGACTCCAGGGCGTCCACGAGCGAGTCCACCCGGTCCTGCGGCACGTCCAGGACGATCATCTTCTGCTCGGCCGTGGTGGAGACCCGCCCCGAGCCGTGCTCCTCGGCCAGCGCGGCGACCTTGGTGAGCAGCGAGCCGTCCATCCGGCCCACCCGCGGTGCGAAGCCGACGTAGAACCGGCCGTCCTTCTGGCGGTGCACCCCGATGTGGTCGCGCCACTGCTGCGCGGGCATCTCGGGCGCCGGACCGTCGATCAGCCTGCGGCCCAGGTAGTCGTCCTCCAGCACCTGGCGGAACTTCTCCGGCCCCCAGTCGGCGACCAGGAACTTCAGTCGCGCCCGGTTGCGCAGCCGCCGGTAGCCGTGGTCGCGGAAGATGGAGATGACGCCTTCCCACACGTCGGGCACGTCCGCCTCGGGCACCCAGGCGCCCAGCCGCACCCCGAACTTGGGGTTGGTCGACAGACCGCCGCCGACCCACAGGTCGAAGCCGGGACCGTGCTCGGGATGGACGACGCCGACGAAGGACACGTCGTTGATCTCGTGGGCGACGTCCAGCAGCGGGGAGCCGGAGACGGCCGTCTTGAACTTGCGCGGCAGGTTGGAGAAGCGCGGGTCGCCGATGTAGCGGCGGGCGATCTCGTCCAGCGCCGCCGAGCCGTCGATGATCTCGTCCTCGGCGACACCGGCGACGGGGGAGCCGAGCATGCCGCGCGGGGTGTCGCCGCAGGCCTCCGTGGTGGACAGGCCGACCGCCTCGAGCCGCTCCCAGATCGCGGGCACGTCCTCGATGCGGATCCAGTGGTACTGGATGTTCTGCCGGTCGGTGATGTCGGCGGTGCCGCGGGCGTAGGTCTCGGCGATCTCACCGATCACGCGCAGCTGCTCCGTGGTGAGCCGTCCGCCGGTGATGCGGACCCGCATCATGAAGTACTTGTCCTCGAGTTCCTCGGGCTCCAGCACGCCGGTACGGCCGCCGTCGATCCCGGGGCGGCGCTGCGTGTACAGGCCCCACCAGCGCAGGCGGCCGCGCAGGTCGTTGGGGTCGATCGAGTCGAAGCCCCGCTTGGAGTAGATCGTCTCAACACGTGTCCGAACGTTGAGACCGTCGTCGTCCTTCTTGAACTGCTCGTTGCCGTTGAGCGGGGTGAAGTGACCCGCGGCCCACTGACCCTCTCCGCGGTGACGGCTCACCTTGCGGCGGGGGGTCGCGGCGGCAGGATTCTGCGGGCTGGCGGCCATGGCTGATACGTCCTTCGGGACAGGCGGGAGACGGCTCTGACCTGCGCATGACGACACAGGCACAAGTGCGCGTCATCACGCGGGAGTTCAGTCGAGGAGAAGCGGGGTGGAACGGAGGGAGGAAGGGCTGTCGGGTACTGCTGAACGTGCTCTCAGCGCGCCGGACAGATGGCGCTGGACATACGGCCGAGGTCGACGTGACGCCGACTCACCAAGGCGATTTCCGTTCCAGGCATGACGGAAGCGTGGCACGGAGATCTGGACACAGTCCAGCTTCATCCATGATGCGGACGTGCCTGTCTCGGAATGAGAGACGCGGGTGTCCTTGGTCCCAGGAGGCCCGGGCGCTCTCGTCCACGCGGTCCACGTGGGGTGGGCGGCGCCGCCCGGGTGGGGCGGGCGCGCCGTCGAGGGGGATGAACGTGCTGCTCAGGCGGGGTGGGCTCCCGGCCACGGGCCCGGTGTGGCGACCTCGGGCTCTTCCTCGACCTTGGTGTCGAACAGCCTGAAGCCCCGGCGCCGGTAGTTGTCCATGGCGTACTCGCCGTCCTTGCTGCACGTGTGCAGCCAGACCCGCCTGGTGGGCTTCAGACCGGGCCGGCGCTCCGCCAGGTCCCAGGCCCGCGCGACGCCGTACGACAGCAGGTGCCCGCCGATGCGCCGGCCCCGGAAGGCGGAGATCAGCCCGAAGTAGACGATCTCCACGACCCCGTCGTCCTGTGCCTCCAGCTCCACGTACCCCGCGGGCGTCCCCCGGTCGTAGGCCACCCAGGTCTCCACGCCGGGCCGGTCCAGGTGCTCCAGCCACTGCGCGTACGTCCACCCCAGCCGGTCGGTCCAGCGGATGTCACCGCCGACCGAGGCGTACAGGAAGCGGCTGAACTCGGGGGAGGGCACCTCGGAACGGGCGATCCGCACATCCCCCTCGGGCACGGCGGCCGGCAGGAGATCGGTGGGCGCGGTCTGCTCCAGGGACCAGGTGGTCACGGCGATGGTCGTCATGCCGGAAAGGGAACCATCCGGCACGGACATCTGTCGAACGCCTGATGGACGAGGTGGAGGGCCCAAGGGAGTGGTCGGGCCGGACCGGGCCCTAGTCGAGGGAGCGGTCGACGGAGTCCAGGGGCAGTGCGAAGAGCATGCGGCCGGACTGGGACCACACCTCGCCGGTCTCCTGCCAGTAGGAGAGGGACGCCGCCGGCCCGCTCCAGCAGCGGTGCGTCTCGTCCGCCCCGCACCGGGTGGGCCGCGCCCCCTTCCCGTCCTGCCGCCACAGCGTCCCGCGCTCCTCCGGAGTCCCGGTCATCCGGCCCAGATACCAGCCCGACCCGTACGACAGCACGCTGCGCACATCCGTCAGTTCCGTCTCGTACGCCGCGACCACGTCCGCCTGCCCCACCGAGTCCGTGGCCAGCAGACCCCCGCGGGAACGGTCGTCGTCGAACGCGTACCGCCACAGCCGGGTCGGCCCGTCGTGCTCCTTCGGCACCGCCTCGTGCGCGACCAGGCTGTCCGGCGCCGTGCTGCGGTCCAGCGAGATACCGCCCGGCTGCGGGGCGTTCACGTCGGCCGTCCGGTACGAGGCGACGGCCGGCAGTACGTACCGCGCCCCGGCCGCCGACCAGCCGCCGGGCACCCGCCCGACCGTCGCACCGTCCACGGTGGCCCGCTGGACGCGGTCCACGTCGTACACGTACAGCGCGCTGCCGTCCCCCCGGCCGGCGGTGACCAGCAGCTTGTCCTGGTACCAGACCATGCCGGACACGGGGGAGACCAGCCCCCGGTAGTCGTGGCCGTCGTCCACCGGGACGGCGAGCTGCGCCCAGGTGTAGCGGAGGTCGTCGGGGTCGCCGGCGTCGATGAACGCGACGCGCGCGAGACCCTGACCCGGGCCGGCGGCCGCGGGGCCCTCCTCCGGGGTGCCGTCCGCCGAGGTGCCGCCCTGACTCCAGCCGGAGAGCACCACACGGCTCGGACCCCAGCGGCCGTCGTCGTCGGCGTCCCCGGACGTGGTGACGGCGCCGGAACGCCAGCCCTCGACGTCGGCGCCGTCCCAGCAGTACGCGCGCGTGGCGGCCGGTTCGACGGGCAGCGCCCGCCTGTCGTCCTCCGGACAGGCCGCCGCGTCCCGCAGGAAACCGTCGGAGTCGTCGAGCACGGCCCGGACGCCGACGGGCCGGCCCATCTCCGCGGAGAGCCGGTCGAGCCACTCCGGGGGCACACTGCCCTCGGTCAGCCGCAGCGGCGCGGTCTCGGCGGACGCGGTCAGCGGCTTCAACGCCCCGGGGTCGTCGGCATCGGTGGCCTGTGACGTGCTGATCATGGTGGCCGCCGCGGTGAGCGCGAGCGCGGTCCCGGCCAGCGTGGCCCGCAGCGCCCTGCCCCGCCTGCGACGGCGATGTCTGCCGCGATGCTTCATAACGTCCTCCCGAGGCAAGCCAACTGCGTCCGGTGGTCCGACCGTTGACCGTGGAGCAGGTGGGGTGGCCCGTAGAGGGATGCTACGGCAGGGGGACCCGCCGAGGGACGAAGACCCTGCAAATACGCGGAACACGTGACCCCGGCGGCCCGGACACGCCCCGGAGCCGCCCCCGGGACGGGGTGACGGGCCGGCAACACCACTCAGGTCTCAGGTCTCAGAGCACAGGCTTCAGGACTCCGGGTGCCGGCGCCCGCCCAGCGCCGGAGCCGTCGAGTGCGGGAGGAGGTCACGCGGGTCGTCCGGAAGGAGGACGTCCACCTCGGCATCCTCCACGAACCGGTACGGGCGGTGTTCCAGCAGACCGCCGAGATAGCGCCGTACCCGGGACATCTCCGCGCGCACCGTCACCGTACGGCCCGGGTCCCCGAACAGGTCCTCGGCCAGACCCGCGGCGCTGCGGCCGGTCCGCCGCACGGCCAGCAGATACAGCAGCTCGGCGTGGCGGGGGCTCAGCCTCCGGGACCAGGAGCCCGCCCCGCCGGACACCTCCACCGACCCGCCGCGCGGCCCCCGGAGGTCCAGCACGATCCGGCTCGCCGCGCGGGTCACCGGCTCGTCCGCCACCCGCACCAGCCAGCCCCCGGCCAGCGGCTCCAGCGAGCACCGGCCCAGCGCCGGCAGCCACCGCGTCCCGGCCGACACCGGTCCGGGCAGCGTCAGCCGTCTCTCGTACGGCATCCCGGTCACCGCGGCCGTCCACCCGTACCGGTCCACCACCAGGGCCCGCCCGCCGACCCGGGCCAGTACCGGCGCCGCGATCGCCCGCAGCCGCTCCAGCGACAGCAGATGGTGCTCCCGCAGCCGGGCCTCGGCGAGCTTGGCCACCGCCTCGACCCAGGCCAGCGTGGCCGGATGCATCGTCTCCAGCGGCCCGCTCACATCCACCACACCGATCGGCCGCCCGTCCCGGGGATCGGTCAGGGGCGCCCCCGCACACGTCCAGGAGGCCTGCGACCGGGCGAAATGCTCGGCGGCGGAGACCTGCACCGGCCGCCCGGCCACCGCGGGGGTGCCCACACCGTTGGTGCCGACGACGTCCTCACGCCAGTCCGCGCCCACCGCCAGACCGATGCCGTCCGCCTTGCGCAGCACCGTCGGACTGCCCTCCCGCCACAGCACCCGGCCGTCCGCGTCGGCCACCACCATGATGTGGCAGGCGACGTCCGTGAACGGCAGCAGCCCCTCCCGCAGCACCGGCAGCACATGCCGCAGCGCCGAACCCTCCCGCCGCCGCTGCACCTCGGCGCGGGACAGCAGCCCGGCCCGGGCGTCGTGGTCCGGGTCGACGCCGCTGCGCAGCATCCGCTCCCAGGACCGGGCGATCACCGGGCGGGGCGCCATGGGTGCGCGCCGCCCGGCGAGCGTCGCGCTGCGGACCTCGTTCAGCATCCGGGCCGTGAGCGTCGTGTCGACGCCGGTCAGTTGCGTCACGTCCGTCGGCGAGAGCACCACTAATCCTCCCGGGCAAGGGCTCGGAGGGCAGCCGCACCCACGGCCCGCGGCCGCGCCCCCGAGATCCGTTCTGACTGTCCGTCCCATAGTGCCGTGTGCCCCCGGCGAGGGCTGCAGTACCGGCACGGACAGCGGCAAGTTGCAACCCTCTGCAACCCTGGTGAAGCGCCCCGCACTGTTTGAAACTTGAGCGACGCCGTCCCGAGCGGCGTCCACGGCTCCACGGGGCCTGTGCGGCGGGGGTGGTGCCGTGTCGGCGCAGCACCACCCCCGCGTCACGCCGGCTCCGGCCGGGCCCGTGCCACGACCGCCGCGAGGTCGAGGGTGTGCGGCAGCGTCCCGAACGACGCGCCCCCGTCACCGCCCAGCCGGGCCGCGCAGAACGCGTCGGCGACCTGCGGCGGCGCGTACCGCACCAGCAGCGAGCCCTGGAGCACCAGCGCGAGCCGCTCCACCAGCCGCCGCGCCCGCCCCTCGACACCCTCCAGATCGGCCAGCTCGGTCAGCAGGCCCCGGATCGCGCCGTCCAACCGGTGATCGGCCCCGCGCGCCTGCCCGACCTCCCGCAGATACGCGTCCAGCGCCCCCGGCTCCCGGCGCAGCGCCCGCAGCACGTCCAGCGCCTGGACGTTGCCCGCGCCCTCCCACACCGAGTTCAGCGGCGACTCGCGCACCAGCCGGGGCATCCCCGACTCCTCCACGTACCCGTTGCCGCCCAGGCACTCCGCCGCCTCCACGACGAGGGGCGCGCACCGCTTCGTCACCCAGTACTTGGCCGCCGGCACCGCGATCCGCAGCAGTGCCCGCTCCTGCTCGCCCCCGTCGTCACAGGCCGCGGCCAGCCGCAGCGCCAGCGTGGTGGCCGCCTCCGACTCCAGGGCGAGATCGGCCAGCACGTTGCGCATCAGCGGCTGGTCGACCAGCTTTCCGCCGAACGCCTCCCGGTGCGCGCAGTGGTGCACCGCCTGCGCGACGGCCTGCCGCATCAGCCCCGCCGAGCCCAGCACGCAGTCCAGCCGGGTCGCCGCCACCATCCCGATGATGGTGTGCACTCCGCGCCCCTCGTCCCCGACCCGCCGCGCCCAGGTCCCCGCGAACTCGACCTCGGCGGACGCGTTGGACCGGTTGCCCAGCTTGTCCTTGAGCCGCTGGAGGAGGAACACGTTGCGCGAGCCGTCCGCGAGCACGCGCGGCACCAGGAAGCACGTGAGGCCGCCGGGTGCCTGCGCCAGCACCAGGAACGCGTCCGACATGGGCGCCGAGCAGAACCACTTGTGCCCGGTCAGTTCGTACGCGCCGTCCTCGGCCAGCGGCCGCGCGGACGTCGTGTTCGCGCGGACGTCGCTGCCGCCCTGCTTCTCCGTCATGCCCATCCCGAAGAGCACGCCGGCCTTCTCGTGGGCCGGCCGCAGGCCCCGGTCGTACACCGGCGACGCCAGCCGCGGCTCCCACTCGGCGGCCAGCGCCGGGTCCGCGCGCAGGGCGGGCACGGCCGCGTGCGTCATCGACAGCGGGCAGCAGGTGCCGGCCTCGACCTGCGTCCACACCACGAACGCCGCCGCCCGCCGCACATGCCCGCCCGGCTGCCCCCACGCGCCCGTCAGCCCCGCCGAGACCCCCTTGCCGAGCAGCCGGTGCCAGGCCGGATGGAAGTCGACCTCGTCGATCCGGTGCCCGTACCGGTCGTGGCTGCGCAGCCGCGGCGGGTTCTCGTCGGCCAGCACCCCCCACTCCTGCACCTGCGCGGAACCGGAGGTCCGGCCGAGCGCCGACAGTTCGGACCGGCCCTCGTCCAGCACCGCCGGGTCCAGATGCCGCTCGACCGCCTCCGTCAGCGCCCGGTCGGCGGCGAACACGTCGTACTGCGTCAGCGGCGGTGCCTGGTTGGTCACGGTGTGGGTGCTCCCTGCCATGACGACGAACCTACCCGCCGCCCCCGCCACCGTCTCACCTCGTGACCCTTCGGGTGAGGACGGCCAGACACGGCGGATACCTTTGGGTCGTGCAGCCAGCAAGCGAACCCCCCGACGCGCCCTCCGGTCGACTTCACAGGGCCCGCGCCCTGTATCGCAATGTCTCCAAACGCAAGACCGTCTGGCTGCTGCTCAAGGACACCGTCAACTCCTGCATGGAGTACCGCATCCTGGGCCTGGCCGCCGAGGCGGCCTTCTTCACCCTGCTGTCGGTGCCCCCGCTGCTGCTCAGCATCATCGGTCTGCTCGGCTACGTCGACTCCTGGACCGGCGCCGACACCATCCAGAGCCTGCAGACCAACCTCCTCGAGGCGTCCCGCACCGTGCTGTCCGACCGGGGAGTGAAGCAGATCGCCGAGCCGATCCTGCACGACGTCACGAAAGGCGGCAGACCCGACGTCATCTCCATCGGCTTCCTGTTCGCCGTGTGGTCGGGCTCCCGCGCGGTGAACGTCTTCATCGACACCATCACCGTGATGTACGGCCTCGACGGGGTGCGCGGCATCGTCAAGACCCGCCTG
The DNA here is from genome assembly GCF_054061295.1 of Streptomyces sp. TE5632. Lineage (NCBI taxonomy): Bacteria > Bacillati > Actinomycetota > Actinomycetes > Kitasatosporales > Streptomycetaceae > Streptomyces > Streptomyces sp. TE5632. Next base: position 4,897,400 of record NZ_JBSSEA010000003.1, read on the forward strand.
GTGGCCTTCCTGCTGTTCATCGCGGCCCTGCTGATCGGCTCGGTCGCACTGCCCCTGATGGTGGCGGGCCCGGACGCCGTCGTCCGCGTCGTCCCCTGGTCGACGACGCTCGTGCAGATCCTGTACTGGCCGGTGGTGATCCTGCTGTCGGTCGCCTTCCTGACCACGCTCTACCACGTCTCCGTACCCGTGCGGTCCCCGTGGATCGAGGACGTGCCCGGCGCGCTGGTCGCCCTCGCCATGTGGGTGATCGGCAGCATCCTGCTGAGGATCTACCTGACCAACACCGTCGAGGGCCCCACCATCTACGGCTCCCTCGCGGCCCCCGTCGCCGTCCTGCTGTGGATCGGCGTGTCCGCCTTCGCCGTGCTCGTGGGGGCCGCGGTCAACGCCGCCATCGACCGGGTCTGGCCGGCCGCCGCGACGGCCGCCGCCCGCGAGGCCAACGAGCGGCTGCGGCAGGAGCAGGTCGCCGAGTACGTCGCCCGCACCTCCGCCGCGGCCGCCACCGACGACGACGCCGACCCGGACATGCCCGCCGAGTTCCCCGAACGCTGGTCCCGCTTCCTGCCCCCCGAGGACGTCACGGCCCGCCTGCGCACCCACATGAAGAACAGCCACCACCCGAAAAACGGCGAGGAGCAGACGGGGCCGTCGGACGACGAGAAGTGAGGCCGAACGTCCGGCGGCGACGAATCCCACCAGGAATCCCCAGATCCCGGTTTGGTCACGGAGAACGGACAGAGTTGCTTCTTAGGTAAGGCAAACCTTAAATAGGCCTGACCCTCACCTTGGAAAGGCTTTGTCATGAGACGTCCCTCCCTCCGCGCGATCGGAACCCTCGCCGCCTCAGCCCTGCTCGTCCCCCTGGCGACCGCCTGCGGTTCGGGCAACTCGGACGACAAGGGAGCAGGCTCCGGTACCGAAGCCGGGGGGAAGAGCGAGGGAGGGACGCTCGTCGTCTACTCCGGCCGCAACGAAGATCTCGTCGCGCCGCTCATCGAGAAGCTGGAGAAGGCCACCGGCTCCAAGGTCGAGGTGCGCTACGGGGACAGTGCCGAACTCGCCGCCCAGCTCCTCGAGGAGGGCGACAGGACCGACGCGGACCTCTTCTTCTCGCAGGACGCCGGCGCACTCGGCGCCCTGGGCAAGGAGGGCCGTCTCGCGGCGCTGCCGCAGAAGTCCCTCGACACCGTCGACAAGGCGTTCCGCGCGGAGAACGGCGACTGGGTCGGTGTGTCGGGGCGGGTCCGCGTCATCGCCTACCACGGCGACAAGGTCGCCGAGGCACCGGACAGCGTGCACGAGCTGACCGAGCCGGAATGGAAGGGGAAGGTCGGCTACGCGCCCACCAACGCCTCGTTCCAGGCCTTCGTGACCGGCATGCGGGTCCTCGAGGGCGACGACGCCACGCGCAAGTGGCTGAAGGACTTCCAGGCCAACGACCCCCAGGTGTACGAGAAGAACGGCGCGGTCCTCGACGCCGTCGACGACGGCAAGGCCGAACTCGGTCTGATCAACCACTACTACTGGTACGAGAAGGCCGCCGAGGTGGGCGCGGACAAGCTCAAGGCCAAGCTGCACTTCCCGACGAAGGGCGACCCGGGCGCGCTCGTCAACGTCGCGGGCGTCGGGATCGTCAAGGGCAGCGACCAGAGCGCCGCCGCGCAGAAGGCCGTCGACTTCTTCCTGGCGAAGGAGGCGCAGACCTACTTCGCCGACGAGACCCACGAGTACCCGCTGGCCGCCGGAGTCACCGGCGGGGACGACCTTCCGCCGCTCGACTCCATCGACGCGCCGGAGATCGACCTGAGCCGGCTGGAGTCCCTCCAGGTCACGCTGGAGATGCTCCAGGAAGCCGGGATGGTCTGAGCGGCATGAGGAGTTCGGGTACCCAGGGCCACCAGGCCCCGCCGGCACCCGCCCGTTCCGCCCCGGGCCCGGACGACGCCCCCGCGCCGTCCGGGCCCGGGCGCGCCGGGCGCAGACCGCCGGTCCTCCTGCTGGCCCTGGCTTCGGCAGCCGCGGCCCTGGCCCTGCTCCCGCTGGTCTACCTGGCCGTACGGGCCATGGAGCGAGGCCCCGCGTACGCGTGGAACGTCGTCGCGACCGACCGCACGCTGGAACTGCTCGCCCGGAGCGTAGGTCTGGCCGCCGTGGTGGTGACCGCCTGCCTCGTCCTGGGCGTCTCCCTCGCCTGGCTGACCGTCCGCACCGCGCTGCCCGGCCGGCGCGCGTGGTCGGTGCTGGCCACGCTGCCGCTCGCCGTGCCCAGCTATGTCGCGGCCTTCGCCTGGATCTCGGCGCGCCCCGATCTCGCCGGGTTCAGCGGTGCCGCCTTCGCGCTCACCCTGGTCAGCTACCCGTACGTGTATCTGCCGGTGGCCGCCGCGCTGCGCGGTATCGACCCCGCCCAGGAGGAAGCCTCGCGCGCCCTGGGGCACGGGCCCTGGAGCACGTTCCGCCGGGTCACCCTGCCGCAGCTCCGCCCGGCCGCGGCCGGTGGCGGGCTGCTCGTGGCGCTGTACGTCCTCTCCGACTTCGGGGCCGTGTCGATCATGCGGTACGAGACCTTCACCCGGGCCGTCCACACGTCGTACAAGGCGAGCTTCGACCGTACGCCCGCAGCCGCCCTCAGTGTGGTGCTCGTCCTGATGACGGTGCTGCTGGTCGCCGCCGAGGCGCGCACCCGCGGCCGTGCGGGCCATGCCCGGACCGGCGGGGGCACGGCCAGGCCCGCGCCCCCGATCCCGCTCGGCCGGCTGAGGTGGCCCGCACTCGGCTGGTGCTCGGCCGTCGCCGCGGCCGGGGTCGCCTTCCCGGCCGGGACCCTCGGGTACTGGCTGGCGGTCGGCAACTCCCGCACCTGGGATCCGCGGGGACTGCTGGAGACCGGGGGGATCACACTGCTCGTGGCGGCCCTCGGCGCCGTGCTCACCACGTGTCTGGCCCTCCCCGTCGGCGTGCTCGCCGCCCGTCATCGGGGCCGCGCCGCGCATCTGCTGGAGCAGGCCGCGTACGCGGGCCATGCCGTGCCCGGGATCACCGTGGGCCTCGCGATGGTCTTCCTCGCGGTGCGGTTCGCCTATCCGCTGTACCAGGAGCTGCCCCTGCTCGTCGCCGCCTACGCGGTGCTGTTCCTCCCGGTCGCCGTGGGCGCCACCCGGGCAGCGGTCCTCCAGTCGCCACCCGTGCTGGAGGACGTCGCCCGTTCTCTCGGGCGGGGGCCTCTGGGCGTTCTGCGTGAGGTGACGGTCCCGCTCGCCGCTCCCGGTATCGCCGCGGGCGCCGCCCTGACCTTCGTGGTCTGCATGAAGGAACTCCCGGCGACCCTGCTGCTCCGGCCCACCGGCATGGACACCCTCGCGACCCGCCTGTGGACCGAGACCGGAACCGGCTCGTACGCCGCCGCCGCTCCGTACGCGGCCGTCCTCATCCTGATCGCCGCCGTTCCCTCGTACCTCCTCGGAAGGCACCGCGCATGACCGACCTGCGGATCACCGGGCTCACCAAGTCCTACGGGCCCGGCGCCCCCGTCCTGAACGGGATCGACCTCTCCGTCCCCGCGGGGCGGCTGGCCGCCGTCCTCGGGCCCTCGGGCTGCGGCAAGACGACCATGCTGCGCATCGTGGCCGGCTTTCTGCGGGCGGACGCGGGAACGGTCGAGATCGGCGGGCGGACCGTCACCGGACCCGGCACCCACCTGCCCCCGGAACGACGGCGCATCGGCATCGTGCCGCAGGAGGGCGCCTTGTTCCCGCACCTGAGCGTGGCGCGCAACGTCGCCTTCGGGCTGGCGGGCTCCTCCCCGGCCGAACGCCGTCGGCGCACCGGGGACATGCTCGACCTCGTCGGCCTGCCCGGCCACGGCGACCGGATGCCCCACGAACTCTCCGGCGGCCAGCAGCAACGCGTCTCGCTGGCGCGGGCGCTCGCCCCCGAACCCGCGATCGTCCTGCTCGACGAACCGTTCAACGCGCTCGACAGCGGACTGCGGGCAGGCGTACGGGCCGATGTGCGCGCGGCGCTCAGGTCCACCGGGGCGACGGGCGTCCTCATCACCCACGACCAGCAGGAGGCACTCTCCACGGCAGACCTCGTGGCGGTCGTCAGAGCGGGCAGGGTGGCCCAGTGCGGAACCCCGCAGGACGTCTACCACAGGCCGGAGGACCCCTGGGTGGCTGCTTTCGTCGGGGGCGTCGTCCTGCTTCCGGGCACCGCCAGGGGCAGGACCGCGGACACCGCCCTGGGGCGCATCCCGTTGGCGACCCCGGTGGAGGACGGTGCCGGAACGGTCGTGCTGCGCCCCGAACAGCTCACCCTCGGCGCCCTGTCCGACCAGGCCCCCCACGGCACGGTGGCGGACGTCTCCTTCCACGGACCGGACACCCTGGTGACGGTGGCGGTGACCGGACTGGACTCACCGGTGCACGTCCGTGTTCCCGGGCCGGTCGCTCACCGCCCCGGCGATCCGGTGAGCCCGGCCGTCACCGGCACGGCGACCCTCCACCTCCCCCGGCGGGACGGCAACGAGTGCGTGGCGGACGAGTACAGCCCCGCGGCCACCGCCTGACCGGCGCGGGAGGTCGAGCGGTGCGCGGGGGCACGCCCGCCCCGCGCCTACGCTGGCCCCATGGACGCTCTCACCGGCCTGCTGGAAGGCCCCCGCGCCCGTGGGGCGTTCATGATCGGGGCGTGCTTCGACCCGCCCTGGTCGGTCCGGATCGAGGACCGCGCCCCGCTGACCGTGATGCTGCTCGTCCGCGGTGACGCCTGGATCGTGCCGGACCGCGGCGAACGGCTGCGGCTGCGCCCCGGCGATCTCGCCATCGCGCGCGGCCCCGACCCGTACACCTGCGCCGACGACCCCGGCACCGCGCCGCAGGCGCTGATCCTGCCGGGCGGCGAGTGCCACCACCCCGACGGACGCCCCCTGAACGGTGTCATGGGCCTCGGCGTCCGCACCTGGGGCGACCGGCCCGACGGTGAGACGGTCATGCTGATCGGCACCTGTCGGATGCGGGGCGAGACCGGCGGCCGACTCCTCGACGCGCTGCCGCCGCTGCTCTTCCTCACCACCGACGACTGGCACTGCCCGCTCACCCCGCTCCTCACGGCGGAGATCGTGCGGGACGGACCCGGCCAGGAGGTCGTCCTCGACCGGCTGCTCGACCTGTTGGCCATCGCCGCCCTGCGGGCCTGGTTCGCCCGCCCCGAGGCGGCGCCGCCCGCCTGGTACGAGGCCCTCGGGGACCCCGTCGTCGGCCCGGTGCTGCGCCTCCTCCAGGACGACCCCGCCCACCCCTGGACGGTCGCCGCGCTCGCCGCGGAGGCCGGCGTCTCGCGCGCCGCGCTGGCCCGCCGCTTCACCGAACGCGTCGGCGAACCCCCGATGACGTACCTCACCGGCTGGCGCCTCGCCCTCGCCGCGGACCGCCTCCGCGACACCGACGACACGATCGGCGCGATCGCCCGCCACATCGGCTACGGCAGTGCCTTCGCGCTGTCGACCGCCTTCAAACGGGAGTACGGGGTCAGCCCGCAGGAATGGCGGACGCGGGCCGCGTAGCGTGGGTGACGTGTACAGCGAGCGTGCGTCACGGCTGCCGGGCGCGGTCGTGTGGACCAACACCCCGGTCGGCACCGGAGCGGGCCGGGTACTGCCCGACGGCTGCATGGACCTGCTCTGGCACGACGGCCGCCTGCTGGTCGCGGGCCCCGACACCCACGCCCACCTCACCGAGGGCGACGCGACCCGCCCCTGGGCGGGCATCCGCTTCCACCCCGGCACCGCCCCCGCCCTGCTGGGCGTCCCCGCGCACGAACTGCGCGACCGGCGCCCCGACCTGGCGGACCTGTGGCCGGCGGCGCGGGTACGCCGCCTGACCGCCCGGGTGAACGCGGCGGCCGACCCGGCACGCGGCCTGGAGGACCTGGCCCTGCGACGGGCCGCCGAGGCCGCGCCCCCCGACCCGGTGCTGCTGCGGCTCGTGGCCGCCCTGGACGCGGGCCGTCCGGTCGCCACGACCGCCGACGAACTCGGCCTGAGCGCACGTCAGTTGCACCGCCGCTCGCTCACCGCGTTCGGCTACGGCCCCAAGACCCTGGCCCGCATCCTCCGCCTCCACCGAGCCCTCGCCCTGGCCCGCACGGGCACCCCCTTCGCGGAAACCGCCACCCGCACCGGCTACGCCGACCAGGCCCACCTCTCCCGCGACGTACGGAACTTGGCGGGCCTGCCCCTCACCGAGCTACTGGCCGCCCGCAGTCAGAGCAGGCCCTGTGTGCCGCCCACACGCGAAGAGGTCGCATGTGACGGTTTCGACAACGACGTTCATCCGTCGAGTCGGGATGCCGGGCTGCCTTCCAGGATCGCGGTGTAGGCGGCCTCGGCAGCGCGGCCGGGGGCGGCGCCGTGCGGGGTGTGAGCCAGGAAGGCCCGGGTCTCGCCGGTGTGGAGGATGCGACCGTCGTACAGCACGGTGACCTGGTCCGCCTCCTCGGCGAGGTCGGCGACGTCATGGGTGGACATCAGCACCCTGACCGTCGGGGTGAGTTCGGCGAGGATGTCCCGGAAGACGCGGCGTTGGCGCGGGTCCATGCCCGCGGTCGGCTCGTCCAGGAGCAGGACGCGTGCTCCGTGGACGAGGGCGCAGGCGACGCCGACCCGGCGCAGCTGTCCGCCGGAGAGCCGGCTCGTCTTCGTATCGGCCTGGCCGGACAGTTCGACCTTGGCGAGGGCCTGCGGCGCTTGCTCCCAGGCGTCACGCCGGTTCATGCCCTTGAGCCAGCCGACGTAGGCGACGTACTCGCGGGCGGTGAGCGAGCGCATGGGGGTGATGTTCTGCGGCATCCAGGCCACGGCCTGCCGGTACTGCGTGCTGCCCGCGTCCAGTCCGTCGAAGGCCACCGTGCCCCTGCGGGGCCGTGTCACCGACGCCGCCAGCTTCAGCAGCGTCGACTTGCCTGCTCCGTTGGGGCCGAGCAGGACGGTCAGGCCGTCCGGCAGGCGGTAGCTGAAGTCTTTCAGGATGGGGGGCCTGCGGCGGCCGTAGCCGTAGGTACAGGAGACCAGCTCCAGGGTCATGAAACTCTCCGTGCGGTGAAGAACTGGGCGGCAAGGCCGACGAGGAACAGCAGAGCGGCACCGGTCGTGGCGTACCAGGTGCCGGAGGCTTCGGGGATGACGGTCCAGGGGTACGGGTCCCGGGGGCTTCTGAAGCCGACCATGGTGACGGCCGCGGCCCACAGGACGGGGAGCATGGCCGCAGGCTGGCCCCACAGGGCCCGGCCGCACAGCATCAGGCCGACGAGGAAGGCGGTGTTGCGGCCGAGCTGTTCGGGATGCACCGTGCCGTACCAGTGGCCGACGGACGAGCCGACGGCCTGTGCCACAGCCACGGTGCCCACGCTGAGGGCGAGGTCGAGGACAGCGATCCTGCGCGTTCCGGTCAGTTCGGCTTCCATGAGCCGGGACTCCAGACACACCATCAGACCCGCCAGCAGCGGTATCGGTACGAACAGCATGAGGGGCAGCTTGTTCTCACCGGTCAGACTGAAACTGGGCAGGACGACGTGCAGGTCCTGAACAACGGTGACCAGGACGAGCAGCGCGAACACGGCGACCGGGAGACAGGTGTGAGCCTGCCTCGCCTTGAACCACCAGCTCATGTCCGCCCCGCACAGGCCGCCACGAGGTTCTGTTCGTACCAGTCCTTCTGGGCGCTCGTGCTCCTGGTGAGGATCTCGCCGACCTGGCTCCGCAACTGCTTCTTCTTGCGGCCGGTGAAGCCGCCCTCGGTCTCCAGACGTCGTATGTAGGCGTCCTCCGTGCCGGTCTTCGTCGCGGCCCAGTAGTAGACCTGCCGGGAGATCGTGGTGTTGGGTTCCGCACAGGGGTGGCGGACGGCTGCGCGCGTGATGAGGTACGTGATTTTTCCGTGGTCCGCGCCCTTCGTCAGGGGGACCCGCCAGGTGCTGTCGGTGGAGCGGTGGCCGTAGCGGCCGTCGGCGATGCTGTCGACGACGGTGCGGGGCGTGGCGATGACGTCGGCCGACTCCAGGGCTGCGAAAGCGGCCGTCATGTCACGTCTGACCGCCGGCAGTCTGCTCGCCGTGTCGGCGGGCATGCACACCTTCGGCGACTCACCCTGGCAGTTCCAGGCCACGTTGCCGGTGGAGATGGGCGGGTTGTAGTTCCAGTCCTTCACCCAGTGGTGGGCACTGCCCGTGGTCGCCGCCACCAGGACGCAGGCCACGAGCGACCGCAGCGTCCAGTGTCCCCATGAGGCCCAGAGCAGCGCCAGTGCCAGAGCCACACCGCAGGCGGGCAGTAGATGAGGAATCAGCGTGCTGGGCACGATCTGCTCCCCGTACATCATCATCTCCGGGTACTGGCCGAGGATGTGCCGGACCCAGAAGCTGTCGGTGGAGGCGGAGAACCCGACCAGCAGGTAGACGCCGAGGGCGGTCAGCGGTGCGGCGAACAGTGGCCGCAGCAGCTGTCCCACCGCGAACCCGATCACCGTGTATGCCGCGCTCACGGGCAGGCTCATGACAAGAGGGAGCAGGCTTGCCGCGGTCGGCAACGCGGCGCCGCGTACGAGTGCGACAGTGACGGGGAGCAGCAGCATCAGCCACACGGTGCCCAGTACGGGGGTGAGTGCCAGCGCTGCGATCCGGAAGCGGGAGCGCGCGGGGGCCAGTTCCCACACGGCTGCCTGCCGCAGCCGGCCGGCCTCCCACGCGCCGAGGCACGCCGCCGTGGCGTAGGTGAATGCGTAGATCGGCCGCAGGGCGCTGCTGACCAGTGCCGGCGCGTAGCCGTAGGCGCCGTCACCGATGACGACACGCGTGAAGATCACGTAGTACAGGACGGTGAGCGCGATGACGAACGGCAGAGCCCATCGGGCGCTGCTGCTGCGCAGGGAGGTGCGGAGTCTCAAGTGTGGACCTCGGAGTGAGGGGGTGGCGAGGGCGGAGCGGCTGTGAGGGAGCTCTGCCCGATCGGTGGCGGCCGCTGCTCGGCTGTCGGCCTTGGTGGTGTCCACTCGGTGCGGCTCTCGTCGTCCCGGGAGCGGGACGCCTGTCCGTCGTTCCAGGGCGCGATGCAACTCCGCTAGTCAGTCGAAGAGTCGGTGCCGGACGCCGACATCGCCGTTGCCGCAAGACCGGCAACGGCGCCCCTGCGCCTTTTGCCGAGCCCGAACTTCACGCATCCTCCCCCGTGGCGTGCAGCGTCCTTGATCATTTGTGAGAGATCAAGCTAGGGGATGTGTGATGGTGCGTCAATCAGAAGGTGGATGCAGAGTGAAGCCCGCGTGACCGCACCGCACCAGGGGTCACGGCTTCGCCGAGGTCAACGGCGCCGTCGGCGGGACCCCCGAGGTGCGGCTGCCAAGGCGGTGGGTCGCCTGGGTGCGAGCGCCGTGAACGCGGCGGTGCCCAGGCCGGGCTCATTCGTCCAGCGGGGCGAACAGGTCGACGCCGTTGCCGTCCGGGTCGAGCACCACGGCGTACCGCTGCCCCCACACGGCGTCCCACGGTTTCAGCTCGCTGCCGCACCCACTCGCGACCAACTCCTCGTACAGGGAGTCCACTTCCTCCGGACTGTCGCAGCGCAGCGCGAGCGAGGCCCGCCCTCCGCCCGAAGGCGGCTCCCATCCGGCGTGGAACGACCGGACCACCTCCTCGGTGTCCAGCAACAACCGCAGCCCGCCCGGCAACCCGGCCTCGGCGTGCCCCTGTTCCTCGGCGCCTTCGGGGAACGCGAACCCGAGCCGCCGATAGAAGGCGACGGAGGCGCCCATGTCGGAGACGACCAACCCGATGGCATCAAATCGTGCACTCATACGGCCACCGTAGGTCGGCCCGGTCGGCCGGTCTTGAAGAAAACGGACGCGCTCGTGTGGGGGTCAACCGCATGGCGGTGCCGTGCTCGCGCGTTCCACCAGGCGGGTGGACAGCTCGGTGCGGGTGCTCTCCGGGCGGTGGCCGTCCATGATGCGCAGCAGGAGGCGCAGGGCCGTCGCCGCCATCTCGGACAGGGGCTGGCGGACGGTGGTCAGCGCCGGGGTGAGCCAGCGGGCCTCGGGGAGGTCGTCGAAGCCGACCACGCTCATGTCCTCCGGCACCCGCAGGCCCCGTGCGGCCAGGGCCTCGTACACCCCGAGCGCCATCCGGTCCGAGCAGACGAAGACGGCCGTGGGCGGCTCGGGCAGATCGAGGAGTTCGCGCATGCGCCGGTGGGCCGCCGCCTCGTCGGAACCGGCGTGGCGCACGTACTCGGCGCGGTGCCGGACGCCCGCCGAGGCCAGGGCCGAGCGGTAGCCGGCGACCCGGGCACCGCTGGACACGGTGTGCCGGTGGCCCGCGACCACGGCGATGCGTTCGTGCCCCAGGGACAGCAGATGCTCGGTGGCCGTCACCCCGCCCTGCCAGTTCGCCGCGCCCACCGACACGACGCCCGGCGGGGGTTCGCTCACCGGGTCGATCATCACGAAGGGGATGCGGTGCTGCTCCAGCCAGGCGTACTGGGACATGCCCAGTTCGGCCAGGTTGAACAGGACCCCCGACGACCCACGGGTCACCAGCTTGTCCAGCCAGCCCCGCTCCGCGCGGCCACAGCGGCCTCGGGTCAGGGCCGCCGAGACCACGACCTCCAGACCCGCGTCGTGCGCCGCCTCCTCCGCGCCGTGCAGGACCGCGCCCGAGCCGGAACCCTCCAGCGAGTGCACCACGAGATCCACCAGGCGCGGCGCCCTCGCCCCGTCGAACCGGGGCCTTCTCACATAGCCGAGCCGGTCCAGGGCCTCCGTGACCCGGCGGCGGGTCTCGGGAGCCACGTCCTCGCGGCCGTTGACCACCTTGGACGCGGTCGGCACCGACACCCCCGCCTCGCGGGCCACGACCGCCAGCGTCGGCCCGGCCGCCACGCCCGCACTTCCCGCACTTCCCGCACTCCCCGTACGGACCATCGGGACCCCACCTCTCCGGCCCGCCCGAGGGCCCTGGAAAGTTCCGACCAGCGCTGCTCTCCGGCAGTCCGGGACACGACCGGATAGAAAGCGCTTCCTATCCTAGGTGCGGGGCAACGCGGCGGGAAGGGCGTGGAGATCGCCGGAGAGGGCGGCACGCATGCGGGAGGGTGCATGCCGGGCAATCCGCCGGATCCCGCACACAGGACTTCGCCGACGGCCGCGAAGCCCCTCGTACGTCTACGGGTTCGCCTGGCCATCCAACCGCCCCGGCGTGGGCGCCTGCCACGCCCTGGAACTCGGCTTCGTCTTCGACGGCGGCGACGAGCCCGACGCACGCGGACTCGCGGGCGAGGGCGCGCCCCGGGCCCTGTCCGACGCGGTGCACGGCGTCTGGGCGCGCTTCGTCTCCGACGGGGAGCCGGGATGGGAACGCTGGGACGCGAGCCACCCGGTCCGCGTCTTCGACGAGGCCCCTCCGGCCACCGTGTACGGCCCCCGGGACCGCGAACTGGCCCTGTGGACCACACCTCCGCCCCCACCCCTGCGGAACTCCGCTCGGTCATCAGCCGCCTGCGCCGCGGTGGTGTGCTCCGACGGCACTGAGGGGGCGGGATCCCGACGAACGGGGCTCAGGAGCACTTGCCTGCCGGTCACGGCGCTCCGGCCTCGGCTCCGTTCCTGCACGAGGCCGGTTCTTCCCCGGTGGCATCACGAGGGAATGCGAGGCTTGACCTCCCGCACGGCGTGCCGAGGAGGAGCAGAGAACCATGCGTGAAGTGAGCCGGGCCGATGTGGTGCTCTCCGGATACGGTCCGGTCGGCCAGGCCTTCGTCGAGTACCTGGCCCGGCAGCGGGACGAGCTTGCCCGTCGGCACGGTGTCCGGGTGAACGTCGGTGCCGTCCGGGCGAGTTCCGGACAGTGCCGACTCCGCGAGGGCGAACCCGTGCCGCCCCGCTCGGCGTGGAGCCCGCTGGTCTCGTTGGAGGAGACGCTCGACCGGACCGCTGCCCGCGTGTTCGTCCAGGCGATCCCGTCCTCACCCCGACTCCGCCGGCACGCCGCGGAGGAGGCCATGATCGCCCTGCGCAGAGGGGTCCATGTGGTCACGGCCACCAAGAGCCACCTGCTCAGCCACTGGCGGGACCTCGACGAAGCGGCCCGTGCAGCCGCCGTCATGATCAGGATCTCCGGGGCGACGGGAGCCGCTCTGCCGGCGGGGGACCTGTCCAGGACCTCGTTGCGAGGCTTGGGCTGCACGACGATTCGGGCCTGCCCGAACGGCACCGCCACTTTCGTCCTCGACCGCCTCGCCGCGGGCGACTCGCTGGGTGAGGCGGTTCGGGAGGCTCAGCGCCGCGGGACCGCGGAAGCGGATCCCTCGTCCGACCTGTCCGGTGAGGACGCCGCCACGAAGGTGCGGCTGCTGGCGGCGCTGGCCTGGGGATGGGACCCGGCATCCGTACAGGTGCGGGCGGAGCCGGTGGACGAGAGCACCTCCCGGGCGGCACTGGACGCGGTCTCCCGAGCACGCCGCCTGCGGGCCGTGGCAAGCGTATCCGTGGACACACCCCGCCTGGTCCGCGTCCGACTGGAGGAGACGGAGCCCGGTGACCCCCTGCACGCGCTCGTCGGACCGGAGAAGGCTGTGGTGTTCGGCTGCCCCGATGCCGGCGACGTGATCGTCAGCGGGGGACGCTCGAGTCCCCTGGGCGCCGCGCTCGCCCTGGTGAAGGACACCATCGAGGTCACGGCTCCCCGAGCCGGGTTCCTCTGACACGCGATACGCGGAGGACCTGACGCGGAGGACCTGCGCTGCGGGAGGGGCAGAGCGGGCCGGACGGTCAGCTCTTGACGATCCTGCTCTCGACACCGGGAATCCCCTTGTCCCACCAGTGCCCGTAACGCCGGTAGACGGCGGGATCACGGTCGGCGAGCAGTACGGACAGCTTCTCCGCCTCCTCGGTCAGACCGTGCCACGCGGCCTTCGTGAGGGTGCGGAAGGCGGTCAGTTCCAGCCCGCCGTCAGTTGCGCGCCACACTCCGGCGACCTGCCCGTCAACGAGCAGGCAGGGCAGCATGTCGCCGTTGCGCCGCACGACCGACGGCCGGTACTCCTGCGGCAGGAGCCGCCCGGGGACGGCGTGGGCCAGCATCGTGCTGTCCCACATCGGCAGCAGTCTCGGCGGTGCCGGGGTGTCCTCGGCGGGCACGGTGGCGTCCGCCAGGTCGAACAGCGGGGCGCGGCCCGGACCCGCCACCCGCACCACCCGGTCGCCGAGCTCCCGCAGCGCCTGGGTGACCACGGGGCGCCCCAGCAGGGTGAACCGGGCGAAGTCCTGGGCCGACGCGGGCCCGAACGCCCGTAGGTGGGCGAGCAACAGCCGCCGCACCCCGGCCACCGCGTCCTGGGGCGCGTACCCGGAGGCCGCGAGGTAGGCGTTCCGCTGGGTGAACGACCACGGGCCGCCGGTCGGCGCATGGTGTATCGGAGCGTACGTCCGCAGCGCCCACCACACACGGTGCGCGTGCTCGCCGAACCGCCCCGTGACCTCCTCCTCCACCTCGGCGCCGGTGCGGGGCCGTGCCAGGAACCCGGCAAGTTCCGGCAGCAGAGCGTCGGCGCCGGCGGGGGTCAGCGCTGTCGAGGTGAAGCGGCGGTCGTACAGCCGCGACGCCCGCAGAGTGCTCAGCATGGCGGCGTGGTGGTGCGCGTAGTCCTCGGCGTGGACGGCGTGCAGCGTGATCCGCATGAGGGTCGCCTTGACGATCCGGCGGTCCGCGAACGCCGCGTCGAGATCCTCGGGCGCGAAGTCCTGCAGGCGGTTCCACAGCGCAAGGTACGGTGACGCCGGCGTCTGCGCCTGGATGGCGCAGACCCGCCGGACCGCCTCCGCCACATCGAGACGCCGGCGTTCGAGCAGGAGCTGACGGTCCAGAGTGGCCAGGACGAGCTGCCGCGGGGTGAGGGTCACACCCGGATCATGCCGCGCCCCAGGCCGTCCAGGAAGCCGGTCCTGCCGGATCGCCACGAGCACCTGGGTCCCAGAGGTGACACACCTACCCGAAAAACCGTGAGCACTTCGCCCACCACTGTCCGTACGCTGCTCATTCGAGCGCTCAAGTGACATTCGCCTGCTGACTGTTCACGCTGTTCACGCTTTTTACCGAGGCGTCGGCCATCCTCCGTTGCGCAGGTCCCGTACAGACCCGGCCCCGGCGTGCGCGGCCGAGCCGTCCGCCGGCGCGACGCCGAGCGACTGTACGTCGTTCCTGGCTTCGCCGGGCTGCTCCAGTACCGACACCGACCTCGCGTGCACCACCGGCGGTTCCGGCCTGCCCGCCGACCAGTTGCTGTGCCGCGTGCTGCTGATGAGCGTGTCCTCGGTCCCGCCGGCGACCGCCGACACCGCCCGCCGCCAGGCCGCCGCGTAACCGGTCCTGCATCTCCGCTGTGCCCTTGGAAGGCGCTGTCACCTCCTCCTGAGAAGCCGGGCGCCGGGCAGGACCAGGGGGTCGGGCGGTCAGGGAAGACGCGTCCTTCAATGCGGCCCCCGGGCCTCTGAGATGATCATCGCTGGAGTGATCAAGGGGGGCGCGTGTCCACGTTCTTTCTGGTGGTCGGTTCGGTGATGGCGTTGGTGCTCGGGACGGCGGGGGCGGTGGCGCTGGTGACCGGCCGGATCGTACTGCCCTGGTTCCAGGGCAGTGTGAGCCGTCCCGGACTGTGGGGTGTCGGCGCGCTCCTGCTGGCCGGAGGGCTCGCGGCCACGCGCCGCATGCCTTTCGGGGGCAACATGCCGCTCGTTCTGGTCGGGCTCTCCCTGATGACGGCGTCGCAGCTCCTCGAGGAGCCCCGGCGGACACGCTCCGGCCGGACCGTGGGGTCCGCGAATCGTTCGAAATGATTTCCGAGGATGCCGATGTCGCGCGACTTCACCGAATCCGTGATCCGCATGCTGGGGGAGGCCGGGAATGCTCCCGCTTCCGCTGCGGCATGGGACGACCTGGAAAGGGAACTGGGTGTTCGGCTGCTCGACGACTACAAGGAGATTGTCGGCAGGTACGCCCCGGTTCAGCTGAACTGTCATCCTTTTCTGAAGCATCCGTCCACCGACCGGTGGAACCTGGGGCGATGGATGCAGGAGACGGTCCAGGCGTTCATGTCTCACAGTGACCTGACGGACGTAGAGCGCCAGGGCTTCACCGACCCGCCCTTCGGGGCTCCTTCTGGCCTCATCCCGCTGCTCAACACCGATCGTGGGGAGGATCTGTTCGGGGCGGTCGAGGCGGATACGGGGGAATGGCGGCTGTTCGCCTGTAACGGCGAGGAGGCGCTGTATCACGAGTACCGAATGCCGTTCGCCGAGTGGCTCCACCGGTATCTGGTCGGTGAGGACATGTTCGGTCCGGGCAGTGGCGTCTTCTACCCCGGTCCGATCGTCTTCGAGAGCATGCCGATGAGCGAAACGGACCCCGTGGTCAGCTGGGAAGGCCCTGACCGCGGCATGTGAGGGGCCGGTGTTCGAGCAGAAGCTGACGGTCCGGGGGCCGGGGCGAGCTGCCGCGCGGTGAGGGGCACGCCCGGGTCATGCCGCGCCCCGGCCGCCCATGAAACCGTCCCGACCCTGCCGGATCACCGCGAGCGCCTGCGCCCCAGAGGAGAAGCATCCACCCGCAAAGCGTGAGCACTTCGCCCGCTACCACGATGACACCACCGCCCGTCTCGCCGCCGAGACCGGAGAGACCTGGCACCACTACACCCCAGGCCACCACACAGTGACCGTTGATATCCGACCCGTCCCACCGGCACCCGTGGCGGTCAGGGCGTCAGCGGGCCGGCGAGAACTGCTGCGCCCGCCGCGCGGTCCCCCGACCACGAGATCGACGCAGCGTCAGTGGGCAGCCGACCCCAGAGCATGAGCAGTAGTCGCTCCGCCGTTCCGGAGATCTCGGCCACAGGCTCGCCTGGACCGTAAGTCCAGGACTGGCCGATGTCCGTGACCCGCAGCCGGAGCGCATGGCGTGGCGGTTCGGCCCGTCCGCGCGCAATCTGACGCGGTGCCATCGTGTCGAAGACCTCCGCCACGCCGTCCGCCGCGAACTCCGGGCCGAAGGGGAGAGCACGCCCGAGCGCGTTCTGCGCGTCCCAGCGGTGGATCAGCGTCTCCTGGGCGCGCCGCCGCTGCCAGAAGCCCACGGTGTGCGGCGGGGAGAAGGTCCACGCCTCGATGGCCGGATCAGTGTCCAGCACGGCCAGCAACTCGTCCACCGAGGCGTCGAACCAGCCCTGCACCTCGGCGCCCGCCTGCGGTGCGGGCGGTGCCTCGTAGTCGCCACGTTTGTCGGTGATCGCAGCGGCGGCCCAGCGGTTACCCCGGCCCATGTGCTCGGCAAGGTCGCGCAGCGTCCATTCCCCGCAGTGGGGGACGGGTGTGCTGAGGTCGTGCCCGAGGCAGGCGCTGAACGCAGTGGACTCCTGGCGCAGCAGCTGGAGGTAGGGAAGCGAAGTCACTGCGCTGACCCTACCCACCCTCAGCCCACGACCCTGCGCCTGCCACGTCGATGCCCGCGGCCCCCACCCGGCTCGCCGGCACCCGATCCCAGGCCCAGCACGCGGCAGCCGGCTGATCTTCTCCGACGTTGCTGCACGGCCTCAAGTTCCACGTGAGAATCTCGATCCGGATCGTCAACGGAAAAGGATGAGGCCGTGCAGCCCACCCTCAATCTCTGGCGCCGGCAGCTCGGGGAGGTGCCCGAGTCTGTCTGGCAGTGCACCGAGCTTCGAGTGCTGATCCTGGCAGACAACGGCCTCACGGCCCTCTCACCGAAGATCGGACAACTGGGCCGTCTGACCACTTTGGACCTCGGCCACAACAAGCTCACGTCGCTTCCCGACGCTCTGGGCGACCTGGTCGAGCTCAGCGACTGCCTCTACCTCCACGACAACAACTTGTCCCGACTCCCGGACACACTGGGCAACCTGACGCGGCTGCGCTACCTCAACGTCGGCGAGAACCCTCTCACCGCCTTGCCCGAAACCGTCGGCCGGATGACGGAACTGATCGAGCTGCGAGCCCAGCACAACCGGCTGACCGGATTGCCCGGCAGCATCGGCCACCTCCGCAAGTTGCGCGAGCTCTGGCTGCGGGGGAACGGACTCAGAACTCTGCCCTCCACGATGACTGATCTGCATGAACTACGGCACCTGGACCTCCGGGAGAACGACCTCACCGAACTGCCCGAGTCCCTGGTCGGCCTTCCCCGGCTTCGGCAACTCGACCTCCGCAGCAACCACATCGTCCAGATTCCGGACTGGGTGGTGCAGATGCCCGCCCTGGAGAAGCTGGATCTTCGTTGGAACACCTGCACGCTCCCCCGCCGCGTGCTGACGGGGCTGGAGGAACGCGGGTGCGTCGTCCTGCTGTGAATCGCCGGCAAAGCACTCCGACGCGAAGCCGCCGTCATTTCTCGGGTTCTGGCTCGACTTCTGTGCAGGGTGACGCTCTGTCAAGCCTGGACATCGAAGAGAGCGAAGGAAGGTGGGGGCGGGGCGAGTACTGCGCGAAGGCGGCTGAGCATCGTCCGCCATCGCTTCCAGTCCTGCGGATCGACCCAGTTCGAGGCCGGCCCCGCCTCGTCGTCGGCGATGCGGGCGAGGGCTTCGTCAGCGAGCGTCCGAAGGTCGGTGGGAAGCGCGGGCATGGGTGTTTCCGGGCCGTAGGGCGTGTCGACGGGGTCGCCTCCGGGGCATTGCGCCGCGATCAGTGCGGCGGCGGCCACCGCTTCTTCCGCTTCCGCGAGGTAGCCCGTGGCGTCGATCGTCCGGATGAGGACGCCTCGGATCAGGGCTTCGCGTGCACCGGGTTCGGCGTCGTCGAGAGTGTTGGCGAAGTCCGCAGCTGTGTCGTTGTCGAAGGGGCCGGTGTCCCAGGTGCCCATGCTGATCTCCTTGCGTTGCTTCGGCGGGATCCTCGCATCAGGCACCGACAACACGACTATGAGGCGAGCAGGACTTGTTTGCGCAGGCTTCGCCCTTCTGCGGAAGCGAGTTCTGCCGGCGTGATGTCGGGCCCGGTGGGGTCCACTCAGAACTCCGGTCGTGAGTCACGCATGCGGCTGCCGTCTGCGCCGCCTCTTACCCCACTGGTTCGGCCCGTCGGCTTCGGGCGCTCCGGCGGCGCCTGTCGAAGCGACTGGACGAGCCGCTCACGTCCTGATCACCAGAACCAGAACGGCCGGTGGCCGTGACTGCCGGGGTGGGACGGGGCCGGCCGGATTCGAACCGGCGTCCTCCCCCATGCGGTGAAGGCGCGACACCCCCTGCGCTACGATCCCCATCCCGCCGGGGATCGTACGAGCCCCCTGCACTCCGCCGCTCTTGAACCGTCGAGACGACGACGGATCACGATGGTGCCCCGCAAGGTGGCGCAGGGGGATCTCCGCGGTCCCTGCGCTGCGGGACCGGAGACGGGTGCTGTGCCGAAAACCGTGAGCAGTCGGCGGGCATGTGTCACTCAAGCGCTCAAACGAGCGGCATCAGGACAGTGGCGGCCGAAGTGCTCACGACTTTGGGACAAGATGTCCTCCCCGGGGCCGTGGGCGGGTGTCCGGGCACCGCCACGTCGAGGCCGTCGTCCCACCGGGCGGTCGCGGAACACCCCGCACGAGCAGCCGACCGCCCTGGCAAGGCCCGATGCGCCGTCACTCGATTCCCGCCCACCGGGCAGCACGACCGGCCCCGACCCGCGACGCCACCTTCAGATCCCTTGCACCACCCGCAGGGACACCATCCGGCCTGGCCATGCGAACCGACAAACTCGCCATCGCCCACCAGGCCGCACTCCACCTCGCCGCCATCCTCATCCGGGCCCGGCGATACGCTCGGCGATCGACCACGAGGCCCCTTACGGGCGCGGTCCAGCCGCAGTCAGTTCTCCCCCGGACAGGAACGCGGCCCAGGTCTTCGGGGTGACGGTGAGGTGGGAGGCGTCGGGGGTCTTGGAGTCGCGGATGTGGATGGCGGTGGGGTGGGCGGCGGCTTCGAGGCAGGCGCCGCCCTTGCTGCCGCTGTAGCTGGACTTGAACCATTCAAGTGCGGTGCCGCTCATTGCTCTCCCGGGAGACGGTCCAACATGGCCCTCATGTCCTCAGTG
This sequence comes from Streptomyces sp. TE5632, assembly GCF_054061295.1. Lineage (NCBI taxonomy): Bacteria > Bacillati > Actinomycetota > Actinomycetes > Kitasatosporales > Streptomycetaceae > Streptomyces > Streptomyces sp. TE5632. The sequence goes on from NZ_JBSSEA010000003.1 coordinate 4,916,533, forward strand.
TTGAGGGCCTGCGTTCGCGGCATCGCATATTTCTGGGTCAGGATCCCCACCCCCTCGGGATCGGCGATCAGTTGGCTGCCACGCTGAGTCTCCATGTAAGCCAACCGCTGGTGCTCGGGGGTCTCCAGGAGAATGAACGGACCGTCGAGCCCGGCATGTGAAGTGCGGCCGAGCGGCAGGATCTGCAGGGTGACTGCTGGGACATCGGCGTCTCGCGCAGCTTCTGCAACTGCTCTACCTGTACGGCTGTCCCGCCCAGCTGGTCGCGTAGCGCAGCCTCCCAGATGACGAAGCTTGTGGTGGGTGGCAGCCTGCGGTGAAGGATCTCCTGACGTTCGACGCGGGCAGTCACCAACTGCTCGGTTTCGTCATCGTCGTACACCGGCACGCGGCTGTGGAAGACAGCACGTGCATACGCCTCGGTTTGGAGTAGACCGGGCACCGCGAAACCCTCATACCAAGAGATCACAATGGCCTCCCGCTCCCGGTCCAGATACTCCTCCGCCCACAGCGGGACCAGGTCCACCTCCGGCATATGAGCCAGCGCAGCCGTCAGCGCGCCTTTGGTGTCCAGGAGGTCGTCCAGTTGGTCGGCGAGGTCCGGTTTCAGGGGGCGCCTGCCCTGTTCGATGGAGGCGATCTGCTGCTCGCTCACGACGGACTGTTCGCCCAAGGAGCGTTGGGTGTGCCCCGCCGCCTCCCGGAAGGCGGCGGGCAGGGCGCCCACCATCTTCATCGCGGACGCGTTCCTGCGTGACCGGGACCGTGGTCTTGCCGTGGTGCTCATAGGGTCGAACTCCCCACCCGCGCGTGTACGTTCACCGTCGCGCATGCGTACATTCGGGACGTATGGGTGCGCGGACTGTTTCATCATGGGTACGGAGCGTCACTCTCTTCCTGTGGATCAGGAAACTTCACCCCTGTCCCAAGGCCAAGCCCCACGTGAGCGGTTCTTCCGGCGTGAACGGCGATCCGTGCCGGACGCGCGGGCGTTCGCGCGGCGGGTGCTCGCGGAGTGGGGTGCGTGCGGGCGTGAGGACGATGTGCCGCCGTGCGTCAGCGAACTCGCCACCAACGCGCTGGTGCACGGTGTGCCGCCCGGCCGTGGGTTTCTGCTGAGGATGCTGCCGTACGGCGACGGTGGCGTACGGGTCGAGGTGCACGACAGCGGGGGCGGTGTGCCGGCCGTACCGCAGACGGAAGTACGGGAGCCGGGGGAGGGCGGGCGCGGGCTGTTGCTGGTGGGGGAGTCGGCGGACAAGTGGGGCGTGGGGGAGCGGGGCCCGGGGAAGGTCGTGTGGTGCGAGTTCGCTAGGGCTCCCGCACCACACGGGCGACCGCCGCGATCGTCTCCGGTCCCACCCGGCAGCACCCCCCGATCAGCCGCGCCCCGGACTCCCGCCAGCCCGTGACCTGCCCGGCCGTGAAGGTCGGCCGACCGGTCCATGCCCGTGCCCCGGCGTCCCAGGTCTCGCCGCTGTTGGGGTAGACGACGACGGGTTTGCCGGTGACGCGGGCCGCGAGGGCGACGGCGTGGTCGGCGTCCTCGGGGGTGCAGCAGTTGACGCCGACGGCGATCACCTCGTCCGCCCGCGCGGCGAGCGCGAAGGCGTCCGACAGGGGCTGGCCTGCGCGGGTGCGGTCACCGGCCGCCGAGTACGACAGCCAGGCCGGGACGCCGAGCCCCCGCAGCGCCCGGAGCAGGGCCTTCGCCTCGTCGGTGTCCGGGATCGTCTCCAGGGCGAGCACGTCGGGGCCGGCGGCGGCCAGGACCTCCATGCGGGGGCGGTGGAAGCGTTCCAGCTCGGACACGGCGAGCCCGTACCGGCCCCGGTACTCGGACCCGTCGGCGAGCATCGCGCCGTACGGGCCGACGGAGGCCGCCACCCAGAGGGGGCGGGGCGTCCGGGCCCGGCGGGCCGCCTCGCGGGCACACCTGACGCTCAGAGCGAGCAGGCCGGCCGCCTCCTCCCGTCCGATACCGCGCCGGGCGAAGCCCTCGAACGTCGCCTGGTAGCTGGCGGTGATCGCCACGTCCGCGCCGGCCTCGAAGTAGCCGAGGTGCGCCTCGGTGACCGCCCCGGGGGCCTCGGCGAGCAGCCGCGCCGACCACAGTTCGTCGCTCAGGTCGTGCCCGGCCGCCGCGAGCTGGTTGGACATGCCGCCGTCGAGGACGACCGTGCCGCCCGCGAGGGCGTCGGTGAGAGCGGGGACGGCGGCGGTGCTCATACCCCCCGACGGTAGTCGAGGCGGCCTCCGACCTGCCTCGCGGCCTCACAGCGCGCCCCTGCGGCAGGGCTGGGATCCTGAGGGGGAGACGACCCCGCGGTCGGGAAGGCGGTGGACGATGTGTCGTTGGCTGGCCTACTCAGGTACCCCCATCCTGCTCGACAGCATCCTTTACAAGCCGAATCCCTCACTGATCGATCAGAGCCTGCACGCCAAGCTGGGCGTCGAGACGACCAACGGTGACGGGTTCGGCGTCGGCTGGTACGGGTCCCACACCGACACCCCGGCGGTCGTCCGGGAGATCGGCCCGGCCTGGAGCAGCCGCAATCTGCACGAGATCGCCCGTCACGTCCGCTCCTCCCTGTTCTTCGCCCATATCCGGGCCTCGACCGGATCAGCGGTGCAGGAGACCAACTGCCACCCGTTCCGTCACGGCCGCTGGATGTGGATGCACAACGGTGCGATCGAGGGTTTCCACCGCATGCGGCGCGATCTCGCCCTGACCGTCGACCCGGGACTCTTTCTCTCCGTCGAGGGGTCGACGGATTCCGAGCTGATGTTCTACCTGGCGCTCACCTTCGGCCTGGAGCAGGATCCGCCCGGCGCGGTCGCGCGGATGGCGGGCCTGGTGGAGCGGGTCGGGCGCGAGCACGGTGTGGAGTACCCACTGCAGATGACGGTGGCGGTGACCGACGGGCGACGGCTGTGGGCGTTCCGCTACTCGACGCAGAAGGCGTCCCGTTCGCTCTTCTACAGCACGAGGGTCGAGACGCTGCGCTCTCTCCACCCGGACATGGCGTTCCTGCGTGAGGCGTCCGACGATACCCGCCTCATCGTGTCGGAGCCCCTCGGGGACCTGCCCGGCATGTGGAACGAGGTCCCCGAGGGCAGTTACGGCGTCGTCCAGCCCGAGGGGGACGAGATGGCTCGCTTCACCCCTCAGCCGGTGTAGGGGCGAGTCCTCGGTGAGAGGGGCGGGCGACTTCGTCCTGCCGGGCCGGGGCAGCGGGGGCGCGGACGTTTCGGCCGGTACCGAAGTGTTCCGCCTCTAGCGTTGCCCCATGCCCCAGAGGACCTTCGCCGATCTCCACCACGCCGACGAGCCCCTTCTGCTGCCCAACGCCTGGGACCACGCCTCAGCGACCGCTCTCGCCGCCCAGGGGTTCCGGGCGATCGGCACCACCAGCCTGGCCGTCGCGGCGGCGGTCGGGCTGCCCGACGGGGCGGCGGCGACCCGGGAACAGACCCTGCGACTCGCCCTCACCCTCGGCTCCGAGCCGTTCCACCTGTCCGTGGACGCGGAGGGCGGATTCAGTGACGACCCGGACGGGGTGGCCGAGTTCGCCCGCGAACTGCACGCCGCGGGCGCCGTCGGCATCAACCTGGAGGACGGGCTCGGGCCCGTCGACCGGCACGCCGCGAAGATCGCCGCCGTCCGGGCCGCGGCTCCCGGCCTCTTCGTCAACGCCCGCACCGACACCCACTGGCTCGGTGGCGGCGAGGGCACGATCCAGCGGCTCGACGCCTACCGACAGGCGGGCGCGCACGGCGTGTTCGTTCCCGGACTCACCGACGCCCGGGAGATCGCCGCCCTGGTACGGCACTTGGGCGAGGTTCCCCTCAACGTCCTCTATTCGCCGACCGGTCCTTCCGTCCCTCATCTCGCCGACCTCGGCGTACGCCGGATCAGCCTCGGCTCGCTGCTGTACCGGAGGGCGCTGGGGGCGGCGGTGGAGGCGGCGACCGGCATCCGGGCGGGCCGTGCGCCCGGCGGCCCGGCACCCACGTACGAGGAGATCCGGGCACTGAGCCGGGACACCGGCGGTGCGGCCGACGCCACGGCTTCCTTCGGGTGACCCTGGTACGGTGGCGGCTTTCGCGGGTATCAGAACCTTTGGACTCATCTCCGGCGAGGAACCGAGGAACCATCCATGGACATGGACATCCCCGGCGACAAACGGCTGGCGGCAGCGGTCGTGATGGACGACGAGGGGCGTGTGCTCCTGGTGCGTCGCAGCGAGACCGAGAGGTTCCTGCCCCGGGTGTGGGGCGTGCCGTGCGGCAAGCTCGATCCCGGGGAGAGCGCCCGGGACGGTGCGTTGCGCGAGCTGAAGGAGGAGACCGGCCTGCTCGGCGAGATCGTGCGCAAGGTCGGCGAGTCGTCCTTCCTCAGCGAGTACGCGGGGCACGAGGTCAAGAACTGGCAGGAGAACTTCCTGGTCCGCCCGCTGTCTTGGGAGGTCACGCTGCCCAGTCCGGATCAGGACCACGCCTGGCTCCGTCCGTCCGAGCTGACCGGTGTCGACATCGACGCCTACAACCTGGACGTCGTACGGCAGGCGCTCACGGACTCCTGAGCAGCTCCGCCAGCGTGCCCAGCGCGTCCAGGTAGGCCGGCACGTTCAGCGGTACCTTCGGCATCGCCGCCGGACGCGGGCCCGCCGCCGTGAACACATCGGTGTGCCGCCGTCGTCGCCCGCCCGTCTCCAGGAACAGCGTCACCGTCGGCGCGTCCGTGTCGCACCAGGCGCGGTGCAGGGTGTGCGCCGGCAGGGCGTATGTGCTGCCCGCCGCGTACCGGCCCAGGTGTGTCAGGCGCAGCCGCGCCGGACCCGCCGGTGCCAGCAGCCAGTCGGCCGATCCCTCGGCCAGCGTCTCCTCGAACCGGGTCGTCCTGATCCCGGCGCCGCCCCGTGCCCCGGGCCCCGTCTCGGGCATCTCCTCGTACAACTCCGTGCACAGGCGCCCCCGGACGACGTGGGAGGCCAGCGCCGAGCGGTGGTTGTGGATGTCCTCCCGGCCGGTGCCGTCCGCACCCGCGTGCCACACGTGTACGCGCAGCATGTGCAGCGGGCCCGCGTCGACCAGCAGCAGCTTGTCGAAACCGAGGACGTGCCGGTACGACAGCCTGGCGCAGGCCTCCGGATCACCCGCTCCGGAGGCGAGTTCGGCGACCAGCTCCAACAGGGCTGCCGGGGTTCCGAGTTCGGCGACGGCCGCATGAGCCGCGGCCACCTGGTCCCGTTCGGACAACGTGCCGTCCAGGGTCCTCACCAGCAGCCGCCGCGCCGCCAGAACCCGCTGACCGCCCATGCGCTCCGTCCTCCGTCCTCCGGCGCCCGCTCACCGCGCGGGCGCCGCCTCGTCGGGCCGATAGGTCCACACCGCGTGGGCGCGCAGCGCCGTCACACCCTGGTACGTCATCCACATCGGGCGCCGCAGCTCCGTGCTGTCGCCCCGCTCCCAGGACCAGATGCCGTCCTGCTGCCCTGCCCGCACCGAGGCGGCCGCACCGTCCAGCAGCTCCCGCCAGGTGTCCTCCAGGCCGTCCTGCCGGGCCACCTCCAGCGCGCCCGGGGACAGCAGGGCGCGCACGATCCAGGACGCGGTGAAGTGCCGTACGTTCAGCACCTCGTGGTGTGCGGGGTCGTCGGGGCGCGGGCGCCGTACCTCCTCGCGCCGGTACTCCAGGTCCAGGCAGGCGTGGTGCGGCGCGTCGGGGCAGGACAGCAGCCAGCGCACCCCGTCCTCGCGGGCGGCCCGCACCGCCGCGCTCTCGCCCAGGACACGGGCCGCGCGGTCGAGGGCGAGCACCGCCTGCGCGGTGTGCACCGGGGACGGCGGTCCGTACGGCGCATCGAGCCGGTAGCCCCAGCAGCGCAGATGGTCCCGGCCCGGATCGCTGATCGAACCGTCGACGAGGGCCTCCCGCAGCACCGGCAGGGCGTCGCAGCCGGGCGCGGCGCGCAGCAGCCCGCGCAGCACCGTCGTCATCACATGGGTCGACTCGCGTCCGGCCCGGTCGGCCTCACGGGTGAAGGCCGCCGTGCAGAGGTCCACCTCCCGCGCCAGCTGCCCGCCCCGGGTCGAGCCCGCGCGGGCCAGGGCGCCCAGCACCAGCGCGGTCACCTCGGGACGGGCCCGCGCGCCCTGCGACCGCGCCGACCAGCCGCCGTCGGGCAGCCGCAACCGCCACAGCGTGTCGGCCAGTTCGCCCGGCGTGAGGCGCCCGTCGGGCATGCCCAGGTCGAGCATGATCTGCAACCCGTACGCCGTACCGACCGAGGTGGGGCGGGACGGGGTGCTCTCACCCAGGGCGTGCGACCAGCCGACGAGCCGTCCGCGCTCCGGGTCGTCGACGACGGACACCTCGTCGACGAGGGTGTCGTGGGTGGCCGCGAACAGGCGAGGGAGCGGGCCGGGCGCCGGGCCGGCGGTGGGCGCGGGAGGCGGCAGGGGCCGCTGGTCCACGGCCGTGGCGCGGGCCCGTACCAGGGCTGCGGCGAGCCAGGCGGCGAGCGCCGTGCCGAGGCCGCTCACCGACGCGATCAGGTACTTCGCGGCCTCCCCGTCGACGGAGTCGGGCAGCACCTCGAAGAGGAACTGGAACACGGCGTATCCGGCGGCCACGCAACCGAACCCGCCCAGCCAGCCCACGAAACGGGTCGGCCGGGAGGCCGCGTCGTCCCCTCCGGTGAGGGTGCGGTCGTCCGGACGGGTGGGGCGCAAGGGGCCGCGGCCGAGCTGCTGTGGGGACAAGGCGCGCTTCATCCCCTCCCGTTGGGCGGCGTATGACGTCCGCGTTCACGCCATCTTAGGAAAACGGCTCCGACTCAACGTCCGTACCGCTGTTTTCGCCGTCTCACACCCGGCACCGCCGTCCGATGCGTGACCGTGGCACACACGCCCCCTTCCGGTTTCGTCTCCTGCCTTCCCGGGGCCGGTTCGTCAGGGTGATGTGCGGGGCCTCGACCGCCTTGTCCCAGGAGGCGTCGACGTCGCGCGGGGCGCCGGGGCCGCGCGAGGCCGCCAGTGCGCAGCAGCCGTGGAACGTACTGCGCTGCCGGGCCGGCCCGGGCCGCTCGGCGCTCGGGGCCCCGGCCGCACGTCCGTTTCAGTCGCCCAGGACGTCCCGGACGAACGTGTTGGTGAACTTCCCTCCGGGGTCCAGGGACCGGGCCAGGGTCCGGAAGTCGTCCAGCCGCGGGTAGCGGGCGCGCAGGTCGGCCGCCGGAGTGGTGAACACCTTCCCCCAGTGCGGTCGTGCCTCGAAGGGCGCCAGCGCCTCCTCCAGCCGCCGCACCACGGGCAGCACGGCCGAGGTGTCCTCCACCCAGGTGAAGTGGGCGGCCACGGTGTCCCGGCCGTAGCAGGGGCTGAGCCACTGGCTGTCGGCGGCCACCGTCCGCACCTCGCAGGTCTGCAGCACGGGGACGAGGGTCTCCCGGATCCCGTCGATCGCGTGCAGCATGTCGAGGGCGAACCGGCGCGGCAGCAGATACTCCGACTGCAGCTCCGACCCGCTGCTCGGGGTGAACTCCGCGCGGAAGTGCGGCAGCCGCTCGTGCCAGGGCCCCGGTACCCCGAACTGCTCCGTGCAGTTCACCGCCGGCATGCCGGGCACGGGGTGCAGTTTCTCGGTCGCGGGCGCCGCCCAGGGGAAGTCCGGCAGCGGCTGGTCCGTACGCCGCTTCACCCACACCTGCCGGAAGCCCGGTGCGCCCCAGTCGGTGAACAGGCTCACGCTGTACGCGGCCGACATCACCTTCTCGAAGGTGGCGGCATCCAGCCCGGCCTGCGGGAGCTCGGTGAACAGATGCTGCTCGACGTCGTAGGAGGGCGTCAGGTCCAGGGTGAGGGCGGTGACCACGCCGAGCGCCCCGAGCGAGGTGACCGCCCCGCCGAACCGCGCCTCGTCCCCGCGGTCGATCCGTGCCGTCGAACCGTCCGCCGTGACCAGTTCCACCGTACGCACGGACGAGGCGAGCGGGCCGTTGCCGACGCCGGAGCCGTGCGTGCCGGTGGCGACCGAGCCGGCCACCGAGATGTGCGGGAGCGACGCCATGTTCGCCAGCGCCAGCCCGTGCCGGTGCACCCGCCGGGCCAGCTCGGCGTACCGCACGCCGCCGCCGACCCGGACCGTCCCGGTAGTCGTGTCCACGTCGATCTGCGGGGGCAGCGCGTCGAGGGAGACCAGGACGCCGTCCGCACCGGCCTCGGCGATCTCGTTGAAGGAGTGCCCGCTGCCCAGGACCCGCACCCGGGAGTTCCCGGCGACCAGCGCGCGCAGCGCGTCCAGGGTGGGCGGGCGGTGCAGCTCCTCGGCGGCGTACGTGATGTTGCCGGCCCAGTTGGTCACGGTCCCGGTCATGCGGCGGCCCCTCCCCGAGTCGTCGAGCGTGTCGGGGACATCACATCACCGCGCCGACCGGCGCCGATGCCAGGGGCCGCCGGTCCGTTCGCCGGACCCGGTTGCACACCCGAGGGGGGCGGGGGCATACCGTGAGGAGTCGTACGTCCGAGCCGGGAGTCGTACGTCCGAGCCGGAAGGAGACACGGGATGGGCAGCGGCAGCCGTACCGCGCTGGTCGAGGATCTGATGGAGCGGTTCCCGCATGTGCCGCGCGAGGCCGTTTTCAAGGAGGACCTGCTCCGGGGCGGGGTCGCCTTCGACTCGTCCGCGCTCAGCGACAACGAGAAGGGCGAGGTCAAGCCGAAGTCGTACTTCATCTTCTCCTTCGACCACGGCACGCTGCCCGAGCTGGGCGAGGCCGCGCTGCGGCGCCCGCCCGAGGAGATCATCCTCACCGGCGGCCCCTACGACCTGCGCCGGACGGTCGTCTCCGTCCGGGTGAACCCGGCGTCCCCGTACCGGGTCGCCGCGAACGAGGACGGCGTGCTCGGCCTCTACCTCGACGGGAAGCGCATCGCCGACGTCGGCGTGCCGCCGATGCCCGAGTACTACCGGCACACCCTCGCCAACGGGAAGTCCGTCATGGAGGTGGCCCCGACCATCCAGTGGGGCTACCTGATCTACCTGACCGTCTTCCGGGTCTGCCAGTACTTCGGCGCCAAGGAGGAGTGCCAGTACTGCGACATCAATCACAACTGGCGCCAGCACAAGGCGGCCGGCCGCCCCTACACCGGGGTCAAGGACGTCGAGGAGGTCCTCGAGGCCCTGGAGATCATCGACCGGTACGACACGGCGAAGGCGTCCACCGCCTACACCCTCACCGGCGGCGCGATCACCAAGACGGTCGCCGGCCGTGACGAGGCCGACTTCTACGGGCACTACGCCAAGGCCATCGAGGAGCGATTCCCCGGCCGCTGGATCGGCAAGGTCGTCGCCCAGGCGCTGCCCAAGGACGACGTGCAGCGCTTCAAGGACTACGGCGTGCAGATCTACCACCCCAACTACGAGGTGTGGGACCGCCGTCTGTTCGAGCTGTACTGCCCGGGCAAGGAGCGCTACGTCGGCCGCGACGAGTGGCACAAGCGCATCCTGGACTCCGCGGACGTCTTCGGCGCGCGCAACGTCATCCCCAACTTCGTGGCGGGCGTGGAGATGTCCGAGCCGTTCGGCTTCACCACCGTCGACGAGGCCATCGCCTCGACCACCGAGGGCCTGCGCTTCTTCATGTCGCACGGCATCACGCCCCGCTTCACCACCTGGTGCCCCGAACCGACGACCCCGCTCGGCAAGGCCAACCCGCAGGGAGCGCCGCTGGAGTACCACATCCGGCTGCTCGAGGCGTACCGCGCCACGATGGACGAGTTCGGTCTCGCCTCGCCCCCCGGCTACGGCCCGCCCGGACCCGGCCGCGCGGTGTTCTCCGTCAGCTCCTTCATGGACAGCCTCCCGGAGCAGGAGCCCGTCGAGGCGTGAGAACTCCCGGGCCCCCGGGGGCTCTTGAGCAGGGCTGAGAGGGCCGGAACCGAGACGGTTCCGGCCCTTCTTGCGTATGGTGCCCGAGGGGGCGTGCACGGGCGTGCGCGGGCGCCGTGGCGCGCGAAGCGGAGACAGCGCTTGTCAGTTGTGTCGACAGCGTGAAAAGCTCGTCCATCGCCCCCGCGGTTTCCCCCAACTGCGTTGTCAATGTCACGAGTTGACCTCGTTCGTGGATGCAGGAGACTCATGCCCGACCTGCCGGCCCCCCAGGACGCCACCGAGGCGGCACTGTTCTCCGAGTGCTGGGACGCGGTGCTCTCCTACGCCGACCTGTGCACGGCCGGCTCCACCGCCGCCGCGCAACTGGCGCGCGAGGCGTTCGCCCAGGGCATACGCGAGGTGCGCGAAGCGGAGGCGACCACCGTACGCGCGGCCGGCCGCCGCTCGTCCAGGCTGCCCCGAATACCCCTGCTGCTGACCGCCGTTCGCACCACCGCGGCGGCCTGGGAGGAGAGCGGACAGGGACACCGGCTCGATCCCGACCTGCGGCTGTGGCTCCACTCCGAGAACGCCGCCCGCTTCACCGGCCCGCCGCTGTCGCGCCCGGTCGCCCTGCGCGGACTGCGCGATCTGCAGCAGGCCGACGCCGAACTGCTGTGGCTGGCCGAGGCGGAGTCCCTCCCACTGCCCCTGGTGGCCCGCCGGCTGGGCCTCGACGCCGCCACCGCCGCCGACGAACTCGCCCAGGTCCGCGGCTTCTTCCGGGACCGGTGCCACCGCAACCACCTCGACTCCCCGATGGACGCGGAGTGCCGCAGCTACGCCCGGCTGCTGGACGCCGTCACCCGCTCGCCCGCCGCCGACACCCCCGGCGACCTGTCCAAACACCTCGCCACCTGTGTGCGGTGCGCCGAGGCCGCGGCCTGTCTTCGGCTGCACGACGGCGGGCTGTCCGGCGCCCTCACCGGCGGGGTCCTCGGCTGGGGCGGTCTGGCCTATCTGGAGCGCCGCCGCCGCGCGGCCGAGGCGCGGCTCGGCCCCGGCCGCCCCGACGACCCCGACGCGGGCGGCGACCCGGCTGACGGAACCGGACGGGCACGCGCCACCCGCAACGGGCTGCTGGTCGCCGCCGTCCTGGTGTCCGGTCTAGCCCTCGCCGTCTCCCTGATGCCGTTCGGCGGCACGGACGCCGACAGCGCGATCCGCACCGGTGCCGAGCCCGGACCGGTGGCCGACCCGGGCCTGTACCCGCCCACGGCCCCCGCCCCCACCGCCTCCGCCGCTGCCACTGCCACTGCCACTGCCAATGGCCTCGCCCCCTCCGACACCCCGCGGCCGCCCTCCGAAGGCGCCCCGGACCCGGCGAAACCCGACCCCGACCCCGAACCCCAGGGCAGCACCACCGCCACCGCCCCCACCGCGCCCCGGACCACCGCGCCCAGCAGGCCGGCCGTCTGCCACGCCGCGTACGACCTGGTCAACCAGTGGCCCGTCGGCTTCCAGGCCACCGTCACCGTCGTCACGACGGATCCCCTCGACTCCTGGCGCGTGGCCTTCACCTTCGAGGACGGCCAGCGCGTCACCCAGATGTGGGACGCCGACGTCAGCCAGAACGGGTCCCGCGTCACCGCCGCCGCCACCGACTACAACAAGACCGTCCCCGCCGGCGGGAAGCTCGCCTTCGGCTTCATCGCCTCCTGGAACGACACGAACTCCCCGCCCTCCGACATCACCCTCAACGGCCACTCCTGCACGACCGCGTGACGCGACCCGGCCCGAAACCCCCGGGCATCCGGGGCGCCCGTTAAATCGGTGGCGCCCCGGGCCGACGGTTCCCTACAGTGAGGGCCGCAGCACACAAGCGGCGCGCGCATGCGCCGTGGTCCGCTGCCGCCGGATCGAACGAGGGATGGGAGGTGTGACCGATGGCTGTCTTCGTGATGGGCGCTGCCCGCATCCAGGAATCCATCCGTTTCATCTCCGTGGCCACCGGCTGACCTCACCTTTCCGTTCCGCGCGTCTTCGCGCGGCCGCCGGGGCCACCCTCGCGAAGGGTCACCCCTTGAGTTCCACCTCTTCCTTCTCCACCTCTTCCGTCTCCCTCTCCGCGTCGCGGTCCTCCGCGCTGGCCGCCTACGGCTGGGACGGGACGTGGGCCGACGCGTTCGCCCCGTACGAGGCCGAAGGGTTGCTGGCCGGGCGCGTGGTGCGGGTCGACCGCGGGCAGTGCGACGTGGTCACCGCCGACGGGACCGTACGGGCCGACACCGCGTTCGTCACCCCGCGCGACCCCCTGCGGGTCGTGTGCACCGGGGACTGGGTCGCCGTCGAACCGGAGGGCCACACCCCGCGCTACGTACGGGCGTACCTGCCGCGGCGTACCGCCTTCGTGCGCTCCACCTCCTCCGAGCGGTCCGAGGGGCAGATCCTCGCCGCCAACGTCGACCACGCCGTCATCGCCGTCTCGCTCGCCGACGAGCTGGACCTGGCACGGATCGAACGGTTCCTCGCCCTCGCCTGGGAGTCCGGGGCGCAGCCGGTGATCGTGCTCACCAAGGCCGACCTCGTGCCGGACGCGGTGACCCGGGCCCATCTGGTCCAGGACGTGGAGACCACCGCGCCCGGCGTGCCGGTGCTCGCCGTCAGCGCCCAGGAGGCCGGGAGCACCTCCCTGCTCATGGGGGTCCCCCCTGTTCGAGCAGAGCCGAGAACTCGGGGGAGAGGCCGAGAGCTTGGGGGAGGGCTGGACGTCCTCGCCGCGGTCGTCTCCGGCGGTACGTCGGTACTGATCGGCGTGTCGGGCGCGGGCAAGTCCACCCTGGCCAACGTGCTCCTCGGCGAGGACGTGATGGACGTCCGGGCGGCCCGGGAGGTCGACGGCAAGGGCCGCCACACCACCACCACCCGCAACCTGCTCGCCCTGCCCGGCGGGGGAGTCCTCATCGACACCCCGGGCCTGCGGGGCGTCGGGCTCTGGGACGCCGGCAGCGGCGTCAGCCAGGTGTTCTCGGAGATCGAGGAGCTCGCCGGGGGCTGCCGCTTCCACGACTGCGCGCACGAGAGCGAACCGGGGTGCGCGGTCCTCGAGGCCATCGAGACGGGCGCCCTGCCGGAACGCCGCCTCGAGAGCTACCGCAAGCTGCTGCGGGAGAACCAGCGCATCGTCGCCAAGACCGACGCGCGGCTGCGCGCGGAGATTCGCAAGGAGTGGAAGCGGAAGGGGGCGGTGGGCAAGGCGGCGATGGAGGCGAAGCGGGGCCGCCTGCGCTGACCCGTCGGCGCACCCCTCGCCCCACGGCACCTCCCTGTCCGATTTCCGCCAGCCGACCTCCCCCGGCCGGCGGAGACTGGACGGTGTGATGGACGAGGACAGCAGGTACGAGGCGGTGCGCAGCCGGGACGGACGGTTCGACGGCGCGTTCTTCTTCGCCGTCGGGACGACCGGGATCTACTGCCGTCCCAGCTGCCCCGCCGTCACACCGAAACGACGCAACGTGCGGTTCTTCGCGACCGCCGCCGCCGCGCAGGGCGCCGGATTCCGGGCCTGCCGGCGGTGCCGTCCGGACGCCGTCCCCGGCTCCGCCGAGTGGAACGTGCGCGCCGACGTGGTGGGCCGGGCCATGCGGCTGATCGCCGACGGCGTGGTCGACCGCGAGGGCGTCGCCGGACTGGCCGCCCGGCTCGGCTACAGCGCCCGCCAGGTGCAGCGCCAGCTCACCGGCGAACTGGGCGCCGGGCCCGTCGCCCTCGCCCGCGCGCAGCGCGCGCACACCGCGCGCGTGCTGCTGCAGACCACCGGGCTCCCGATCACCGAGATCGCCTTCGCCGCCGGGTTCGCCAGCGTGCGGCAGTTCAACGACACCGTCCGGTCCGTGTACGCGATGACCCCCACCGCACTGCGCGCCGCCGCACCCGGCGGAGGCCGGGCCGCCACCCGCCGTACGGCCACCCCCACGGCGGGCATCCCCGTGCGGCTCGCCCACCGCGGTCCGTACCAGCCCCGCCCCGTCTTCGACCTGCTGGAACGCGAGGCCGTCCCAGGGGTCGAGGACGTCACCGGAACCCCGGGCACCCGCACCTACCGGCGCACCCTGCGCCTCCCGTACGGCATCGGCGTCACCGCCGTCGACGAACGTCCCGGGACCACGCGCACCGGATCCGCCGCCCGCCCCGGCGGCTGGCTCGACGCCCGTGTCCACCTGACCGACCTCCGGGACCTGACCACCGCCGTACAGCGGCTGCGCCGCCTCTTCGACCTGGACGCGGACCCGTACGCCGTGGACGAACGGCTCGGCGCCGACGCGCGGCTCGCCCCGCTGGTCGCCGCCCGGCCCGGACTGCGCTCGCCGGGCACCGCCGACCCGGAGGAACCCGCGGTACGGGCCCTGGTGGGCCGCGAGGAGGCCGCGCGGCTGGTCCAGCGGTACGGCAAGAGGCTCGACGCCCCCTGCGGCGGCCTCACCCACCTCTTCCCCGAACCGGCCGTCCTCGCCGAGGCCGAACCCGGCGGCACCCTGGGCGCGCTCACCGCCGCCCTCGCGGACGGCACCGTGCGCCTCGACCCCGGCGCCGACCGGGACGACACAGCGGACGCCCTGCGCGCCGTTCCCGGCCTGGACGCCCGTACCATCGCCGAGATCCGCACCCGTGCCCTCGGCGACCCGGACGTGGCCCCGCCCGGTCCGGAGCTGCCCGACAGCTGGCGCCCCTGGCGCTCATACGCACTGAACCACCTGCGCGCGGCAGGGGAGTTGGAGTACCGATGACCACGACGAACGCGACGACCACGACGAACGCGATGAACGCGATGAACGCGATGACCGCGACGAACGCGATGACCGCGACGAACAAGGCGGACAAGGCGAACACGACGCCGAGCGCCCCGCACACGTACTGGACGAGCGTGCAGAGCCCGCTCGGGCCGTTGCTCCTCACCGCCGGACCGGCCGGGGAGCTGACCTCGCTCTCCGTGCCCGGTCAGAAGGGCGGTCGCGGTGTGCCGGAAGGCGGGCGGCAGGACCCGGGGCCGTTCCGCGCGGCGGAGGAACAGCTCGCCGCGTACTTCGCCGGTGAGCTGAGGGATTTCCGGCTGCCCCTGCACACCGCCGGCACCCCCTTCCGGGAGAAGGTCTGGGCCGCGCTCGACGACGTCCCCTACGGGTCGACCGTGTCGTACGGCGAGATCGCCGCCCGGATCGGTGCCTCCCGGGCCGCCGTACGGGCCGTCGGCGGCGCGATCGGTGCCAATCCTCTGCTGATCGTGCGCCCCTGCCATCGGGTGATCGGCGCCGACGGGGCGCTGACCGGATACGCGGGCGGCCTGGACCGCAAGGTGCGGCTGCTCACCCACGAAGGAGTGCTTCGCCCGTAGCCGGGGGCCGTTTTGTTCGGGGCGTTCAGCCCCAGAACACCGCGCCGAGCCAGGCCGCCGCGATCAGTTGGCAGGTGAACAGTTCGGTCAGCAGGCTCCAGCCGCCCGCGCGCATCGCCGTACGCGTCGCCGCGGCCGCTTCGCCGTGGCGGCCCAGGCGGATCCGCTCGCCGACGTAGATCCCGGCCACGAAGCCCGGGACGGCGCCCAGCACGGGCACCAGGACGAAGCCGAGGAACGAGCCCGCGCCGGCGTACGCCCGCACTCGCCCCTCGATCCCGTCGGCCCGTAGCCGGCGGGGCGGCAGCGTCCAGCGGACCACCTGGGAGAGGAGCAGGGCGACGGTCGACCCGACGAGCACCCACCACGCCGCGGGCCGCGGGTCCTTCAGGGCCCACCAGAGGATCCCGGCCCACACCAGCCACGACCCCGGCACCCCGGGCAGCAGTACTCCGCACAGGCCGAGCAGGATCACCAGTCCGGCCAGCAGGAGGTCCCACACTCCCATCTGTCCAGGGTGCCGGAGGACGGCAAAAGACGCAGACCAGGTGCGCCGGGCCCGCACCGACCACTCCTGTCGAACGGAGGTTCCCAGCGGTGGGTGGCGTGCCGTCGCCGCCCGGCACCGGGGACGGATTTCCTGATGCCCCGTTTCCCTCGGGCCCTCACGGTGGAGAATTGAGGGTATGAGTGAGCAGGGGGGCGGGTCCGCCGGTCACCAGGACGACTGGTGGGGGCAGTTGTACGGCGCCGACGACGATGCCGGCGACACGGGCTCCGCGACCGCGGCCGACTCCCTCGACGACCGCTTCGACTCCGCGGCCGGCACGGTGAACGAGAGGCCGACCGCGCCCGCTGCCGAAGCCACGCCCACCCTCGCCGACCCCCGTGTCCCGCGTCGCGTCCGCCCCGCCGAAGCGCCGCCGGTGCCGCGCGGCCATGTGGGCCCCCGGCCGCCCACCTACGACGCCGAACCCACCGCGCTGCCCGCCGCCGACCCCCACGAACTGGACGACCTGGTCCCGGACACCGTGTTGGACGGCGCCCGGTACGGGGCCTGCACCCTGCGGGCCGCGTCCGTACGGGGCGACTCCGCGCGGTACCGGGGCGAACCGCGGCGGGACGCCCTGCTGACCGCCCGGTTCGGCAGCGGGGACCGGGCACTGGTGCTGGTGGCGGTCGCGACCGGCGCACGGACCACCCCCGGCGCGCACCGCGCGGCCGCCGAGGCCTGCCGGTGGATGGGCAAGGCGGTGGGCCTCAGCCATTCCCGCCTCGCCGAGGACATCAGGGCCGCCCGGCGCGGCGAACTCAAGTCCGGACTGCACCGCCTCACCGACCGCACCCTCGGCAGGCTCCGCGCGGGCGCCGCCGAGCAGGGCCTCGAACCCGAGGCGTACGGGGCCACCCTGCGCTGCCTCCTGCTGCCCGCCGACCCCGAATGCCGTACCCGGGTGTTCTTCGGCGTCGGCACCGGCGGCCTGTTCCGGCTGCGGGACGGCGCGTGGCAGGACATCGAGCCGGAGGCCGGCGAGGCCAGGGGAGGGGCCGTGATGGGTTTCGGCTCGCCGCCCTCCGAGACCCCCGAGGGCGACCGGCTCACCATGGACCTCGGCATCCCGACGCCCCCGAGCCCCTACGAGCCCGCCCCCGGCCCCCCGCGCGAACCCTTCCGCTTCCGTACTTCCATAGCCCGGGAGGGTGACACCCTCCTGCTGTGCAGTACGGGCCTCGCCGATCCGCTGCGCGGAGAGCGAGAACTCCGGACCCACCTGGCCGAGCGGTGGTCCCGCCCCGAACCGCCGGGTCTCGCCGCGTTCCTCGCCGACACCCAGGTACGGGTCAAGGGGTACGCGGACGACCGTACGGCCGTCGCCGTCTGGGAGGCGTGAGCGCGACGGGTGTGAATTCATGGAACCCGGAGGGAGATCCAGAAGCCCGCAAGCCCAGGGGATTCACGGACACCGAAGGGGCACACGAGAGTCATGGCCAAACAGAACGTCGCGGAACAGTTCGTCGACATCCTGACCCGCGCGGGAGTCAAGCGCCTCTACGGCGTCGTCGGCGACAGCCTCAACCCCGTGGTCGACGCCGTGCGCCGCAACTCCGCCATCGACTGGGTCCACGTCCGGCACGAGGAGACCGCCGCCTTCGCCGCCGGTGCCGAGGCCCAGATCACCGGCCGGCTCGCCGCCTGTGCCGGCTCCTGCGGGCCCGGCAACCTCCACCTCATCAACGGGCTGTACGACGCCCACCGGTCCATGGCCCCGGTCCTCGCCCTCGCCTCGCACATCCCGTCCAGCGAGATCGGCCTCGGCTACTTCCAGGAGACCCACCCCGACCAGCTGTTCCGCGAGTGCAGCCACTACAGCGAGATGATCTCCAGCCCCCAGCAGATGCCCCGGCTGCTGCACACCGCCATCCAGAACGCGGTGGGCCGCTCCGGGGTCAGCGTCGTCACCCTGCCCGGTGACATCGCCGACCACGCCGCCCCGGAGAAGGCCGTCGAGACCGCCCTGGTCACCTCCCGGCCCACGGTCCGGCCCGGCGACGCCGAGATCGACCGGCTCGTCGACATGATCGACGCGGCCGGAAAGGTCACCCTCTTCTGCGGTGCCGGCACGCAGGGCGCGCACGCCGAGGTCATGGAGTTCGCCCAGAAGATCAAGTCCCCGGTCGGGCACGCCCTGCGCGGCAAGGAGTGGATCCAGTACGACAACCCGTACGACGTCGGCATGAGCGGGATGCTCGGATACGGCGCCGCCTACGAGGCCACCCACGAGTGCGATCTGCTGATCCTGCTCGGCACCGACTTCCCGTACAACGCCTTCCTCCCCGACGACGTGAAGATCGTCCAGGTCGATGTGCGGCCCGAGAACCTCGGCCGCCGCTCGAAACTGGACCTCGCGGTGTGGGGCGACGTACGGGAGACGCTGCGCTGTCTGACCCCGAGGGTCAAGGCCAAGGACGACCGCAGGTTCCTCGACCGGATGCTGAAGAAGCACGCGGACGCGCTGGAGGGAGTGGTGAAGGCGTACACGCGGAAGGTCGAGAAGCACGTGCCGATCCACCCCGAGTACGTGGCCTCCGTGCTGGACGAACTCGCCGACGACGACGCGGTGTTCACCGTGGACACCGGGATGTGCAACGTCTGGGCGGCCCGCTACATCTCGCCCAACGGCCGCCGTCGGGTCATCGGTTCGTTCTCCCACGGCTCGATGGCGAACGCGCTGCCGATGGCGATCGGGGCGCAGTTCGTCGACCGGGGCCGACAGGTCGTGTCGATGTCCGGGGACGGCGGATTCACCATGCTCATGGGTGACTTCCTCACCCTCGTCCAGTACGACCTTCCGGTGAAGGTCGTACTCTTCAACAACTCCTCGCTCAGCATGGTCGAGTTGGAGATGCTGGTCGCCGGGCTGCCCTCGCACGGAACCGCCATGAAGAACCCCGACTTCGCCGCCGTCGCCCGCGCGTGCGGCGCGCACGGGGTGCGGGTGGAGAAGCCGAAGGACCTCGCCGGGGCCCTCAAGTCGGCGTTCAAGCACAAGGGGCCGGCCCTCGTCGACGTCGTCACCGACCCCAACGCGCTGTCCATCCCGCCGAAGATCAGCGCCGAGATGGTGAGCGGCTTCGCGCTGTCCGCGTCGAAGATGGTGCTGGACGGCGGGGTCGGCCGGATGCTCCAGATGGCGCGTTCCAACCTGCGCAACGTGCCCCGGCCGTAACGGGATTCAGCCGGCCCGGGGCGTCCACAGGAACGACCGTCCTCTCACCACGGATGTCGGGAGGACGGCCCCGCACACGTGTGTGGCCGTTGAAGTTCGGCCAATAACCGGCCTTGACCATGCCACATGACTTGGCGCGCGGGTGACGGGGCATGGATTCCCATGGACATGTTCGAGCCGCAGGAGGAATCGACACCGGAACGCGGGCGGGGGCCATGAGAAGGCAGGCACGAGGGGGTGGCCCCGGCATGGCCGGGACGACCCGGGTGATGACCGTGGAGGAGACGGCCGACGGCGACGGGGAGCGGGCCCCGGTGGCACAGCTGAGACGCCGACTGGGACGCGCGGACCTGCGGGCGGTGCCCGAGTCCCGCCACGACCTGCGAGAACTGCTCAGGCACTGGGGCAGGCCCGGACAGTCGGAGACGGCCGAGCTGCTCACCACCGAGCTCGTCACCAACGCGCTGGTCCACACCGACCGGGCGGCGGTCCTCACCGCCACCGTCGGACTCCGTGGACTACGGGTCGAGGTGCGGGACTTCGTGAACCACGAGCCCCGGCCGCGGGTACCGGACGCAGGTGACGGTACGCACGGCCGGGGGCTGGTGCTGGTCGAGTCCCTCGCCGACGCGTGGGGGGTCAGGGCGCACGCGGTGGGCAAGGCGGTCTGGTTCGAACTCGACGCGGACGCCGCCTGACACGCCGTCGCCCGTCAGCCGAACTGCTGCTCCAGGTCCTTGAGCTTGCGCTCCAGGGAGTCCAGGCGCGGCAGTGCCTGGGTGTCGTCCTCCGCGGTGAGGTCGACGGTCACCGGGTCGGAACCGCCGCGTACCGGCTGGAGGGAGGGACGCGCGCGCATCGGCAGGGCCTCCGGCGCCGGTATGACGGGCTCCGCGGGAACCATGTCGTCGGCCCGCTCCACCGTCGGAGCCTCCACCGGGTGGCCGGCGCCCCGGCCCAGCACGCCGCGGTGGCCGCGGCTGATCGCCTTCAGCCGTGCCCGCTCCACCCGCTCGTGCTCGCGCCTGCGCCGTCGCGTCTCGTCCTTCTGACGCTGGTCCTCGCGCACCTCCTCGACCGCCTCGTCCAGGCTGCGCACGCCCTCCAGGAGCATCAGCGACCAGGCACGGTACGTCTCGCGGGGGGCCCGCAGCCAGCGGACGATACGGATCTGCGGCAACGGGCGCGGCACCAGGCCCTGTTCGCGCAGGGCGGCCCGGCGGGTCTGCTTCAGCGCGCGGTCGAACAGCACGGCCGCCGACAGGGACATGCCCGCGAAGAAGTGCGGGGCGCCCGCGTGTCCGATGCCCCGGGGAGCGTGCACCCAGTTGAACCAGGCCGCGGCGAACGCGAACGTCCACACGAGTATGCGGGAGCCGAGCGCCGCGTCACCGTGGCTCGCCTCGCGCACGGCGAGCACCGAGCAGAACATCGCCGCGCCGTCCAGACCGAAGGGGACGAGGTACTGCCAGCCGCCGGACAGGCCGAGGTTCTGCTCACCGAAGCCGACCAGGCCGTGGAAGGAGAGCGCCGCCGCCACCGCCGCACAGCAGAACAGCAGGACGTAGGAGACGGTGCCGTAGACGGCCTCCTTGCGCCTGCGGCGCTCCTCGCTGCGCTCCCAGGAGTCGTCCGCACTCGTGTCCTTGACCGAGGAGCGCTTGCCGCGTGCGAGCACCGCCACCGCCGCCAACATGCCCAGGAGCAGCACGGCGCCCGGAAGCAGCCAATTCAGCGATATATCGGTCAGTCTCATCTAGGGGTCCCTTGCATTGGGATAGGGCGTAACGCCCGCCATAGTGGCCCAATCCCGCCGTCCCTCAGGGGATTTCGGAGCAAGTGGCGGCCATCGAAGCGCGAGGGGACACCCAGGGCGTCATTCTGCTCGAACTGACGCTTGAGTCATGGGAGTTGGGTTCGAGTGAGACTACCCGTACGAGTGGTTCCGTGGAGGGTTCCCGCGATGAGTGAGGGAATTGTGAATCGCCTGTGACCTTCGGGCGTCAACTCGCCTTTGCCAGCTGCCTGGTGACGGCCTTCGCGCCCCCGCAGGTGCGCGGACAGGTGGCGCAGATGTCCTCGGGGCGCAGGGTGTAGAACATGCAGCAGCTGATCCGGTCCCGGGTGTGCGTCGGTTCGCCCTCCGGCCCGCTCACCCGGCGGAACCCCGCCGCGCCGACGTACGGCTTGGTCGCGCCGGGCAGCAGGAGTTCCAGCTCCCGCAGGGCCCGCTCCTCCTCGCCGAGCAGTTGGCCGATGTACCGCAGGCTCTCCACGATCTCGTCGGTCGCCATGCCCCACAGGGCGCGGCCGCGCCGCCGCATCCGCGGGCCGAAGCCCGTCAGGACGGGTCCGAGGTGCTCGGCGACGGCGGTTCGCACCTCGGCCCGCAGCGCCTCCTCGTGCGGGACCACGCGGGCGCCGGGCAGCGAGGCCGCCGGGTCGTCGGGAAGGCAGGCGAAGGTGTCCGGCCGTACGGCCATGCGGCCCACGGCGAGTCCGGCGGCGGTGCGGTCGAAGGAGACGTGCGTCACGGGGTAGCGCGGCACGCGGCGGTGCAGGAACCACGGCACGGTGATCAGCAGGCAGGCGGGCCAGGCGTAGCGGTGCAGGCCGAAACTGGCGACCACGTCCGGGCGGGCCCGCTGCTCGTAGTCCCGCAGTATCTGGTTCTCGTCCCAGTCCAGGAAGGCGTCCAGCGCGCTCCCGCCGTCCCCTTCGGCCAGGGCGTCGGCGGTGACCCAGGCGCCGTCCCGGGGAGTCTCCTCGCCGGGGGCGAGTTCGGTGACGGCGAGTGCCGGGAAGACCTCTGCCAAGCGGGCGTACGCGTCCGCGACGGCCGAACCGGGCACTGCCATGGGACCACCCCTCCACGTCTCGTCGAGCCGGACGGACGCCCGCCCGACACCGGGCCAATAAAGGTAAGCCTCACCTTACCCAAGATCGCCGGGATGTGAACCGGAGGGCCCGGTGCCCTTAAGGTGCTTGACGAGCGAGTGACAAGCCGCCGTAATGACCCCAAGTACCGATACATCCGGAGGAGGACCCGGTGAAGCAGGGCACGAAGGGCTTTGTCGGGGTGGACGACGCGGGGGCCGGGCAGGGAGGCGCGGGCAGGGCCAGGGTGCCCGCCCAGCCCGGCGCGGAGGACGTGGACCGGCGACGGAACCGGCCGCGAGGTGCGGGGACCGGCGCCGCCGCACCCGGCGGGACCGGGGTCGACGGCGTGCGCGGTGAGCACACGCACAGCGAACCGGCCCTTCCCCTGCCCCTGCCCCGACGGCCCGTCCAGCGGTCCTCCGTACGCGGGCAGATCCTCGCCGCGCTGCGCACCGCCCTGGTGAGAGGTGATCTGCGGCCCGGTGCGGTGTACTCCGCGCCGGTGCTGGCCGAGCGGTTCGGGGTCTCCGCGACACCGGTCCGCGAGGCCATGCAGCAACTCACGCTGGAGGGCGCGGTCGAGGTGGTGCCGAACCGGGGGTTCCGGGTCGTGGAGCGGGGCGACCGGGAGCTGGCCGAACTGGCCGAGGTCCGGGCGCTGATCGAGATCCCGGTGGTGCTGCGGCTGTCCCGTACGGTGCCCGCCGAACGCTGGGCCGAACTGCGCCCCCTAGCCGAGGCCACGATCCGCGCCGCCTCCTCCGGCTGCCGTGCCACGTACGCCGAGTCCGACCGCGCCTTCCACCGCGCGGTGCTCGCCCTGGCCGGCAACGAACAGTTGCTCCGGATCGCCGAGGACCTGCACCGCCGTGCACAGTGGCCCCTGATCGGCTCCGCCCCCGGGGCCGGGGGCGGAGCGGCACGACTGGTGGCCGACGCCCACGAACACACCGCCCTGCTGGACGCGTTGATCGCGGATGACCCGGACACGGTGCGGTCACTGGTGGAGGAGCACTTCACCGGGGTGGTCTGAGAACGTCGGGGCGCCACTACGCCGGGGCCACTCCCGGCGCCGGCGGGGCCAGTTGGCGGGACAGCCAGGTGGGGACCCCGCCGAGCAGGCGCAACAGGCGGCGGGCCTCCTCCCGCAGGCGGGACGCCTCCGGGTCGGTCTCCGCGTCGGCGAGGGAGACCAGGGCCGGGGCCGTGCCGACCAGATAGCCCAGCTCCTCGCGGATCCGCAGTGATTCGGCGAAGCCGTGCCGGGCCTCCGCCAACTCGCCTTCTCTCAGGGCGAGTCCGGCGAGGTGACGCCAGGTGCCGGAGAGCAGCAGCGGATCGGCGTGCGCGGTGGCGGCCGCGTGGGCGCGGTGGTACGCGGCGCGCGCCGACTGCGGGGACCGGGTCAGGTTCTCGGCGATCAGCCCGCGCCGGAAGTCCAGCAGCGCCCGCGCCGCGGCCCCCGGCGGGATCAGCGCCGCCGCGCGTCCGAGCGCGGCCCGTGCCTCGTCGGCGCGGTCCCGCACGCCGAACAGGGTGGCGGCGTAGGCCAAGTACCCGCGTTCACAAGCGGCGGCGCCCCGCTCCTCGTCGCTGTCGGCCAGCGCCTCGGCCGTACGCAGCGCGTCCTCGGCCTCCTCCCACCCCGCCTCGGTGTACAGGCACCGCTCCACCAGGAGCGACGCCCGCTGCAGCGCGGTGGCCGGGGTCACCGGCGTGAGCAGGGCGGCGGCGTCGACCCAACAGGCGCGTGAGCGCAGCCGCCATACCGCGGTCTGGAGAGGATCGTCACCAGCGGTCGTTCCGTTACCAGACATGGCGGTATGCGCCACGTTGCCCTCCCCGAGCACGCCTTCGAGCTGTTGAGTGGTGGCCGCATCTCAGCACGAACAACGGGGCCGGGCCAAGAGGGTGGGTGAAGGATTTCACAAAGTCATGGATCAACGGGCACGAACGGTCAACTCCCTGACGGCGCCCGCGAGTCCCGACCGGCGCGCGACTCCACCGCACGCCACCCCCGCCCCGGGCGGCCCCGGCTCCCGCCGGCGGCCCGCCGTCAGCTCATGCGGAGGGCCAGGAAGAAGTCCAGCTTGTCCTCCAGGCGGGACAGGTCGCGGCCCGTCAGCTGCTCGATGCGGCCCACCCGGTACCGCAGGGTGTTGACGTGCAGATGCAGCCGGGAGGCGCAGCGGGTCCAGGAGCCGTCGCAGTCCAGGAAGGCTTCCAGGGTGGGGATCAACTCGGCGCGGTGGCGCCGGTCGTACTCCCGCAGCGGGTCCAGGAGGCGGGCGGTGAAGGCCCGTCGTACGTCGTCGGGGACGAAGGGGAGCAGCAGGACGTGCGAGGCCAGCTCGTGGTGGCCGGCCGCGCAGACCCGGCCCGGACGGGCCGCGGCCACGCGCCGCGCGTGCCGCGCCTCCTCCAGTGCCCCGCGCAGCCCCTCCGCCGAGTGCACGGCCGCGCTGACCCCGAGCGTGAGCCGCCCGTCGCCGTCCAGACCGGCCGTCAGCGGGTCCCGTACGGACTCCAGCAGGGTCTCCGCGAGGATCCCGCTCTCGTCGGAGCCCTCGTGCTCGCCCGCCACCGCCGGCAGCGGGACGAGCGCGATCGCCTCCTCCCCGGTGTGTGCCACCGCGAGCCGGTCGGACTGCTCGGGCCCCGTCGACGCCGGGTCGACCAGGATCTCCTCGAGCAGCGCCTGCGCGGCCGGGCCGCCCTCGATCCCGCCGCCGTCCCAGTCGACGCGGGCCACGACCACCTGCCAGTGCGGCGCGGCCCCGAGTCCGGGCAGCAGCACCGGCGCCGCCACCCGCAGTCGGGCCGCGACCTCGGCCGGCGCGGCTCCCGCCTGCACCAGCTCCAGCACCTCGTGCGCGAGCCGGCGGCGCACCGTGCGCGCCGCGTCCCGGCGGTCCCGCTCGACCGCGATCAGCTGGGTGACGCCGTACAGCAGGTCCAGCCGTTCCTCGGCCCAGTCCCCGGCGTCCGCCTCGACCGCCAGCAGCCAGTCCGACAGCACCGCCCCCCGGCCGTCCGGGCCGTCCTGGGCCCCGGGGGCGTCCCGCCCGTCCCGCGGGGTCCGCGCGGAGTGCCCGCCGCCGCGCACCGGGAAGAGGCTGTACGTGGTCCGGTCGTCCAGCGTCACCCGGTGCGGTCCGGGCCGGCCGGAGCGCGCGGCCGCCAGCTGCTCCGCCGCGAGCCGTGCGCCCACGTCCGCGGGCAGCCCCGGCCCCGCCGCCTTCGAACCGGCGATCAGCCGCCCGGTGGGCGAGAGCACCCACGCCCGCAGGTCCAGGTCGGTGCCGAGCAGATCGAGCACCACGTCCGGACCGCCGCCCGCCGGGCCCGACGTCATCATCCGCCGGTGCCGGTCCACCACGGCCGCGAGGTCCCCGGCCCGCTCGCCGGACACCTTCCGCACGACGTGCTCGGTGACGGTCGCGAAGGCCACCGACTCGTGCACCGCGAACAGCGGCAGCCGGTGCCGCGCACAGGCCGCGATCAGGTCGTCCGGGATGTCGCCCAGCTCGGCCTCACCGGCCGCCAGGGCGGCGATCCCCGCCCGCACCATGCGCCGTACGAACGGTTCCGAGTCGGCGGGGTCCCGGCGCCAGGCCAGGCCCGTGAGCACCAGTTCCCCGCCCGAGAGATAGCGGCTGGGGTCCTTGAGGTCGGTGGTCATCACCCCGTGCACGGTGCGGTCCAGCTCGTCCTCGCCGCCGAGCAGCCTGAGGCCCAGCGCGTCGGTCTCCAGCAGTGCGCGCAGCCGCATTCTCGTCGCCGCCGTTCCTTTTGTCGATATGTACGTCGATATGTGCGTCGATGCCTACGATGGGCCGTGGGGAGGGTTCCGCGGTTTCGGTGCAGCGTCCGGCATCCGGCTGATCGGTTGCGGTCGGCCGGTTACCAGAAGAGCGCTCTCCGTGTCCTCCGGATCCGTTGTTCCTGGAGGAAGACATGGGAATCACTGAGATCGCCGAAGTCGTCGAGGTCGCTGAAGCCCTCCCTTCATATGAATCTACAAGATGACCGCGCTGGCCAGCCAACTCCTTCATGGCTTCCGTGACTGACCCGGGTGG
Source organism: Streptomyces sp. TE5632 (assembly GCF_054061295.1). NCBI lineage: Bacteria > Bacillati > Actinomycetota > Actinomycetes > Kitasatosporales > Streptomycetaceae > Streptomyces > Streptomyces sp. TE5632. The sequence continues at coordinate 4,942,489 of NZ_JBSSEA010000003.1, forward strand.
AGCAACGGACGGTGTACTGAGGCGCACTCCGAGTGAATCCCCCATGGACGAGCCGGGCCCGCCGGACACGGATCGGCTCGATCCCGTACGACTCACGGGAGGAACAACCCGACGCGCACGACACGAGACGAAGAAGAGAGTCGGTCATGGACTTCCTTCGCCCAGCCAGCTGGGAGGAGGCGCTCGCCGCGAAGGCCGAGCACCCCACCGCCGTACCGATCGCGGGCGGCACCGATGTGATGGTCGAGATCAACTTCGACCACCGCAGACCCGAGTACCTCATGGACCTCAACCGCATCGGCGACCTCGCCGAATGGGAGGTCGGCGAGGACACCGTACGGCTCGGCGCCTCCGTCCCGTACTCGAGGATCATGGAGCACCTGCGGGCCGAGCTGCCGGGTCTCGCCCTCGCCTCCCACACGGTCGCCTCCCCGCAGATCCGCAACCGCGGCGGGGTCGGCGGCAACCTCGGCACCGCCTCCCCGGCGGGCGACGCCCACCCGGCGCTGCTCGCCGCCGGTGCCGAGGTCGAGGCCGAGTCGGTGCGCGGGTCCCGCCGCATCCCGATCGACGCCTTCTACACCGGGGTGAAGCGCAACGCGCTGGCGCCGGACGAGCTGATCCGCGCCGTGCACATCAAGAAGGCCGACGGTCCCCAGCAGTTCTCCAAGGTCGGCACCCGCAACGCGATGGTCATCGCCGTGTGCGCGTTCGGCCTGGCACTGCACCCCGGGACCCGTACGGTCCGCACCGGCATCGGCTCCGCGGCACCCACGCCCGTACGCGCCACGGCCGCCGAGGAGTTCCTGAACGCGGCGCTCGACGAGGGCGGCTTCTGGGACAACGGGAAGATCGTCACACCGTCCGTGGCCAAGCAGTTCGCGGACCTGTGTGCCGCCGCCTGCAACCCGATCGACGACGTCCGGGGCACCGCGGGTTACCGCCGGCACGCCGTCGGCGTCATGGCCCGCCGCACGCTGACCTGGACCTGGGAGTCGTACCGCGGCGCCCGCCGTAGCACCGAGGGAGCCGCGTGATGCGTATCGACTTCACCGTCAACGGACGGCCCCAGCAGGCCGACGACGTGTGGGAGGGCGAGTCCCTGCTGTACGTGCTGCGCGAGCGGCTCGGCCTGCCCGGCTCCAAGAACGCCTGCGAACAGGGCGAGTGCGGCTCCTGCACGGTGCGCCTGGACGGCGTCCCGGTGTGCTCCTGCCTCGTCGCGGCCGGCCAGGTCGAGGGCCGTGACGTCGTCACGGTCGAAGGGCTGGCGGACTTCGCCCGGCAGCGTTCCCGCGGTGCCGGTACCGGACACGGTGCCACTCCCGCGGAAAGCGGCACCTCCTTGAACGAGGCCCACCGGTGGCAGGCGGCCCAGGGCGCCGACTCGCAGACCGGCGAGGGCGCCGAACTCGCCCCGATCCAGCAGGCGTTCATCGACGCCGGCGCCGTCCAGTGCGGCTTCTGCACCCCGGGCCTGCTGGTCGCCGCCGACGAGATGCTGGAGCGCAACCCCAGCCCGAGCGACGCGGACATCCGCGAGGCGCTGTCGGGCAACCTGTGCCGCTGCACGGGTTACGAGAAGATCATGGACGCGGTCCGCCTCGCCGCCGCCCGCCAGTCCGAGGGGGCCCGCGCATGACCACCCACGAGCCTCCCACGGCGCCCGGACCGGCCGGCACCCCCCTCGGCGCGCCCGCCACCCTCACCCAGGGCGCGCAGACCAGGGGCGGCATCGGAGAGTCCACCCTCCGCCCCGACGGCATCCTCAAGGTCACCGGTGAGTTCGCGTACTCCTCCGACATGTGGCACGAGGACATGCTATGGGGCCAGATCCTGCGCTCCACGGTCGCGCACGCCGAGATCGTGTCGATCGACACCTCCGAGGCCCTCGCGCTGCCGGGCGTGTACGCCGTCCTGACCCACGACGACCTGCCGACCGAGGTGAAGAACTACGGCCTGGAGATCCAGGACACCCCCGTCCTCGCCCACGGCAAGGTCCGCCACCACGGCGAGCCCGTCGCCATGGTCGCCGCCGACCATCCGGAGACCGCGCGCCGCGCCGCCGCCAGGATCAAGGTCGAGTACCGCGAACTCCCGGTCGTCACCGACGAGGCCTCCGCGCTCGCCCCCGACGCGCCCCTCGTCCACGAGAACCGGCAGGACCACCACGCGGGCCACGTCCCCCACCCCAACATCGTCCACCGCCAGCCGATCGTGCGCGGCGACGTGGCACGGGCCCGCGAACGGGCGGACGTCGTCGTCGAGGGCGAGTACACCTTCGGCATGCAGGACCAGGCGTTCCTCGGCCCCGAGTCGGGACTCGCCGTCCCCGAGGAGGACGGGGGCGTCCACCTCTACATCGCCACCCAGTGGCTCCACTCCGACCTGCGCCAGATCGCGCCCGTCCTCGGCCTGCCCGAGGACAAGGTACGGATGACCCTGTCCGGCGTCGGCGGCGCGTTCGGGGGCCGCGAGGACCTGTCCATGCAGATCCACGCCTGCCTGCTCGCCCTGCGCACCGGCAAGCCCGTCAAGATCGTCTACAACCGCTTCGAGTCCTTCTTCGGCCACGTCCACCGCCACCCGGCCAAGCTCTTCTACGAGCACGGCGCCACCCGCGACGGCAGACTGACCCATGTGAAGTGCCGCATCGTGCTCGACGGCGGCGCGTACGCCTCCGCCTCCCCGGCCGTGGTCGGCAACGCCACCTCCCTCGGCATCGGCCCCTACCGGGTCGACGACGTCGAGATCGAGGGCCTCGCCCTCTACACCAACAACCCGCCCTGCGGCGCCATGCGCGGCTTCGGCGCGGTCCAGGCGTGCTTCGCCTACGAGGCGCAGATGGACAGGCTGGCGCGGGAACTCGGCATGGACCCGGTGGAGTTCAGACAGCTCAACGCCATGGAGCAGGGCACGGTCATGCCCACCGGACAGCGGGTCGACTCCCCGGCGCCGGTCGCCGAACTCCTGCGCCGCGTCAAGGCGATGCCGATGCCGCCCGAGCGGCAGTGGGAGAGCAGCGAGGGCGCCGACGTACGCCAGCTGCCGGGCGGCCTGTCCAACACCACCCACGGCGAGGGCGTCGTCCGCGGCGTCGGCTACGCGGTCGGCATCAAGAACGTCGGCTTCTCCGAGGGCTTCGACGACTACTCCACCGCGCGCGTGCGGATGGAGGTGGTCGGCGGGCAGCCCGTGGCCACCGTGCACACCGCGATGGCGGAGGTCGGACAGGGCGGTGTCACCGTCCACGCCCAGATCGCCCGCACCGAGCTCGGTGTCGCCCAGGTGACCATCCAACCGGCCGACACCCGGGTGGGCTCGGCCGGTTCGACCTCCGCCTCCCGGCAGACCTATGTCACCGGAGGCGCCGTGCGCCACGCCTGCGAACTCGTCCGCGAGCGGGTGCTCGAACTCGGCCGGCGCCGGCTCGGCTCGTACCACCCGGCGTGGGCGACGGCCGAACTCCTGCTGGAGGGCGGCAAGGTCGTCACCGACGGCGGCGAAGTCCTCGCCGACCTGGTGGACGTCCTCGGCGACGAGGCCGTCGAGGTGGAGGAGGAGTGGCGGCACCGGCCGACCGAACCCTTCGACCTGCGCACCGGCCAGGGCAACGGGCACGTCCAGTACACGTTCGCCGCGCACCGCGCCGTCGTCGAGGTCGACACCGAACTCGGCCTGGTCAAGGTGATCGAACTGGCCTGCGCGCAGGACGTCGGCAAGGCGCTCAACCCGCTGTCCGTCATCGGCCAGATCCAGGGCGGTACCACCCAGGGCCTGGGCGTGGCGGTCATGGAGGAGATCCTCGTCGACCCGAAGACCGCGAAGGTCCGCAACCCCTCCTTCACCGACTACCTCATCCCCACCATCCTCGACACGCCGACCATCCCCGTCGACGTGCTCGAACTCGCCGACCACCACGCGCCGTACGGGCTGCGTGGCGTCGGCGAGGCCCCCACCCTGTCGTCCACCCCGGCGGTCCTCGCGGCCGTCCGGAACGCGACCGGGCTGGAGCTGAACCGCACGCCGGTACGACCGGAGCACCTGACCGGCACCGCATGACAGACCCTCCGGGCGGCGCACGAACGGCCACAGCACGCGCCGCCCGGAGCACCCGGCTCAGGAGGCCGAGAGATGCTGGACATCGCCGAGGAACTGCACCGGTGGGCCGAGCAGGGCCGCGACTTCGCGGTCGCCACCGTGGTGGCGGTCGCCGGCAGCGGGCCCCGCGGGCCCGGCGCCGCGCTGGCGGTGGACACCGACGGCACGGCGATCGGCTCGGTCTCCGGCGGCTGCGTGGAGGGCGCGGTGTACGCGCTGTGCGAGCAGGCGCTCCGGGACGGCGAAACCGTCCTGGAACGCTTCGGCTACAGCGACGAGGACGCCTTCGCCTCCGGTCTGACCTGCGGCGGCGTCATCGACATCCTGATCACACCGGTACGGGCCGCGGACCCCGTCCGCCCGGCGCTGACCACCGCGCTCGCCGCCGCCGCGCGAGGCGAGGCGGCGGCCGTGGCGCGGATCGTGAGCGGTCCCGCCGACCTGATGGGCCGCGCGCTCACGGTGCGCCCCGACGGCTCGTACGAGGGCGGTTTCGGCGACCGTCCGGGGCTCGACCGCACCGTGGCGGGGGAGGCGGGCGCGTTCCTGGACGCGGGCCGCACCGGCACCCTGGAGATCGGCGCGGAGGGTTCACGCTGCGGAGCCCCGGTGACCCTGCTGGTCGAGTCGGCGGTCCCGCCGCCCCGGATGATCGTCTTCGGCGCGATCGACTTCGCGTCGGCACTGGTCCGGGCCGGCGCGTTCCTCGGCTACCGGGTCACGGTGTGCGACGCGCGCCCCGTGTTCGCCACCCGGGCACGCTTCCCGGACGCCGACGAGATCGTCGTCGACTGGCCGCACCGGTACCTGGAACGCACCGACGTCGACGCCCGTACGGTCCTGTGCGTCCTCACCCACGACACGAAGTTCGACGTCCCCCTGCTCCGGCTCGCCCTGCGCCTCCCGGTCGCCTACGTCGGGGCGATGGGCTCCCGCCGCACCCACCTGGACCGCGAGGCCCGCCTGCGCGAGGCCGGCGTCACCGACCCGGAACTGTCCCGCCTGCGCTCCCCGATCGGCCTCGACCTCGGCGCCCGCACCCCGGAGGAGACGGCTCTGTCCATCGCCGCCGAGATCGTCGCCGTCCGTCGGGGCGGCACCGGCGTCCCCCTCACCGGCGCCCACACCCCGATCCACCGCGACGTCGAACCCACGCCGCCCGCAGTCGCACCCGCAGCCGCACCCGAGCCCGCGGGCAGGACCGGCTCGAGGGCGTGACGGTGGTGCCGCCGACGCGGTGATCACCCGCCGCTTCGGCCGTCAGGGCTGCCGCAGCAGGGTGTTCACCGCTCGTCCGAACACCTGGCGGGAGACCGACCGCAGTGCGGGGTCGCAGAAGGCGGGGAGGAAGCGGACCCGCAGGTCCTCGCGCCACAGGACGCGGGTGCGGCCGCCCGGCCCCGGGCGGACCTCGATCTCCGCCCAGCCCCGGACCACACGGCCCCGCTTCTCCAGGCGGCACAGGCCCGGGGAACCGGGGCCGGGAGGCTGCCACACCGTCACCTCCATCGGGTCGTCGAAGGTGAACGGGCCGAGACCCGAGCGGGCGACGACGACCGTGCCCTCGCCGGTGGGCGGGGGAGGGGTCACGGTGATCCGGGTGAGCGGGACCGCCGCTCCGTGGCGGTGCCACTCCGTGAGCCGACGCCAGGCCTCGTCGATCGGGAGGGGCGCCGTGCGCTGGAGCTGGAAGGTGGCCACGGAAGGATCCTAGGGAATCCCGCCCGCCCGGTCGCCCGGGCGGGAAGGGCTCACCCGCCTGGCCCAACCGGGGCGCGACATCACCGGGGGGCCGGGGCCGGCTGGGCGCGGAGGCGGAAGGCCGGCACCTGACGCAGCTCGAACTCCGTGCGCTCGGCCACCTCGCGGGCCTCCGCCACGACGTCACCCCGTTCGCGCACCAGGCCCTCGTAGACCGGGAGACCTTCGGTTCCCCCGAAGCTGCCGGCGTTGGTTCGAGGGCTCTGGGCGCTCTGGTGCTCCTGAGGGGTCTGCGCGGTCTGTGTGGTTCCACCGTTCTCGGTGGGGTGGGGATTCACTGGGGGCGGCCCTTCGTTGTGGGGTTGTTCCGGGGTGGTGCCCGACTGCATGAAAAAGGGCCGCTTCTCGCGTCCCGTACGGATCAGCGTCCGGTGGCCGCCACGGTGTTACACGTCTCGAGGAAATGTCCTGAATGGGCCTTGATGGGAAGGGCCGCCTCCCAGGCATGGAAAGGGGGCGTTGCGGGCTGCTCGTGGAAGCTCGCAACGCCCCCTGGCAATCACCTGAGGGGTGCTCAGGAAATCCGGTGCCTCACATCAACCCGTGGAACTACGAGTTGATCTGGGCCGTGACCTCCCCGGAGAAGGTGGTCAGCCGGGTGTACACGCCCGGGGATCCGGCCGCCGCGCAGCCGTCGCCCCAGGAGGTGATGCCCGCGAGCCGGCCGCCTATGAGCAGCGGTCCGCCGCTGTCGCCCTGGCAGCTGTCCACGCCGCCGGAGGAGTGGCCGGCGCACACCATGTCGCTCCGGACGAACCGGGAACCGTACGAACTGCCGCAGCTCGCGTCGGACACCGTCGGGACGGTCGCGGTGCGCAACTGGTTGGAGGAGCTGCCGCCCGAGGAGGTGGTGCCCCAGCCCAGGATGCGGGCGGTGGTGCCGGCCGCGTACACCGAGGTGTCCGAGGAGGAGACGTAGCCCGCCGTGGAGTACGGCATCGACGTCGACAGGGTCAGCACCGCGACGTCGTCGCCGCGGGTGACGCTGCGGTAGTCCGGGCTGATCCAGATCCTGCTGACGCGCGCCACCGTACCGTTGGTGCCGTTCAGGTAGGTGCGCCCGCCGACCACGCGCACACTGCCGGTGGTCTCGCCGACCATGCAGTGGGCGGCCGTGACCACCTTCGTGGGCGTGACCAGGGTGCCGCCGCAGAACTGGTTCTGTGCGGCGTCGGTGATCTGCATGACGAACGGGTACGCGGACGTCGTGGTCGTGGTGCCGCCGACGATCGGCTGGGGAGCGGCGGCGGCGGAGGGGGCGGTGAGCAGTGCGGTCGCGGCGGCGGCTGCGGTCGCCGCGACGAGCGCGGCGGCCTTCTTGGCGCGGGTGAGCCCGGACATCGGTCTCCTCGTCGGTTGCCGGTGGGGGGTCGCACGGGGTGGGGGGTTCAGCACGGGGACCGGGCCACCGGTCTCCGTGTGCCCGGCGAGCGGCACGGATTACGCTACGAGCCGGAGCGCCAGCCCCCAATGAGGGAAGCCCCTACGGGAGCCGGACAGGGAAAACCCTCGGTTGTCGGCACCCCGAACTCCCCCTCCGCCCCGGTTACTTCGTACGGCGGCCCGCCGCCAGTCGGACGATGTCCACCCGTGACCGGATACCCAGCTTCCGGTACACCCGGGTGAGGGTCGCCTCGACGGTCTTCACGCTGATGAACAGCCGACCGGCGATCTCCCGGTTGGTGGCCCCCTCCATCACCAGTGAGGCGACCTGCCGTTCCATCGAGGCGAGACCGTCCAGCGCGGCCGGGGTCGCCGGGGCGGCGGGCGCGGTCTCCGGTGCCACCGGACCGGCGGCCACGGCCGCGTCCACCTGGCGCAGCCAGGGCAGCGCGCGGCAGCGCCGGAACAGCCGTGCGGCCTCGTCGTACGGGGCCGGACCCGGGCCCCGGGCACGCAGCCGGGCCAGCGCGAACGCGGCCCGCGCCTCCTCCAGGCCGAGGCCCAGTGCGGCGAGCCGGCCCTGTGCCGACGTCAACTGCACCCGGGCGGCCTCGTGTTCGCCACGCGCCGCGCGTACCAGCGCCTCGGCGCGGTCGAGTACGGCCAGCACGCTCAAGCGGTTCAGACGCCGCGCGTGCACCCGTGTGACGTTGATGAGTTCCTGCGCCTCGCCGGGTTCACCGATCCGCACCAGCGCCTCGGCGAGATCGCCGTGCCAGCGGCCCCGCGCCGGGTCGTTGATGCCCATGCCGTGCTCCAACTCCCGCACCCGGCGCAGCGAACGGACCGCGGCCGCGGCGTCCCCGGCGACCAACCGGGCGTAGCCCAGGGCGGCCAGGGCGAGGGAGAGATACAACTGGTCGCCGTCCACCTCGGCGTGGTCCGCGGCCTCCCGGGCCAGCGCGAGCGCCCGGTCCACGTCCCCGCCGGAGGCCTCCGCGAGGGAGGCGAGCATGGCCGAGGCGCTCTCGCCGATCCCGGAGTCCCGGGCCAGCCGCAGGCTCTCGCGGGTCAGGTCCAGGGCCCGGCCGCAGTGTCCGGAACGCAGTTCGGTGTCGGCGAGCAGCCGCAGGAAGTGCATCTCGCTCTCGACCATGCCGCGCCGCCGGGCCTCCCGCAGCAGCCCGGTGATGCTCCTCCGGGCCTCGGGCAGCTGGTCGCTCATCAGCAGCCAGCGGAACCTGGCCGACGCGGCGCCGTTGTGGTGGCAGGCCACATCGGGGTCCTGGGGTTCCTGCAGGGCCCGCTCGATGGTGGCGGGCGCGTCCGGGTGGCCCATCAGGGTCTCGGTGGAGGACTGGAAGGCGAGCGCCATCAGCTCCGTACGCCGGTCCCCGCCGCGTGCGGCCAGTTCCGCCGCGTGCGCGGTCTCCAGCCGGGCCTTGGCGAAGTCGCCGTCCACCACCACCTCCCGCCAGGCCAGCTGGTAGTGGACCAGGGCGAGCAGCCGCGGGTCGTCGCCGGCGTCCGCCAGCACCTGCGGGTAGACCGCGTCGACCTCACCGAGCGCCTGCCCGGCCGCCTCGATGACCACCATCCACGCCCGCACCCGCTCCGCGGGCACCGTGGCCCGGGTCAGCACCTCGCGCGCGATGTCCCGGGCGAGATCCACCTCACCGGCGGTGATGGCGTCCTCGGCGGCCTGCAGCCGCCGCTCGTCCGGACTCGGCACGCTGCGGCCCGGCTCACCGCCGGCCGGCACCGTGTCCGCCTGCGTGCCGTCGGCCGACGGGGCCGCCGGCGTGTGGCGGGCGGCCAGCAGCCCCAGCGAGGCCGCGACCGAGGGCGCCCCCCGGTCCCGGGCCAGTGCGGCGGCCTCGGCGAGCCGGGCCGCCACCTCCGGATCGGTGCCGGTCGTGGCCAGGGCCAGATGCCGGGCCCGCTCGATGGGGTCGGAGGCCGCCGTGGACAGCGCGGCGTGCGCGGCCCGCCGCTCGTGCGCCGGGGCCTCCGCGTACAGCGCGGCCGAGATCAGCGGATGCGCGAAACGCAGGGCCGGCTCCTCCGGGTCCGTCGCCAGCAGCCCCAGCGCGGCGGCCTGGGCCGTCTCCTCCTCGGCGTGGTCCCGGCCGGCCGCGTGCAGCAGCGCCGGCGTGGGGCGGGCGCCGACGCTGGCCACCAGCAGGGTGCGGCGCGCCTCGTCCGACAGCATCTCCAGCCGGTTGAGCACCAGGGCCCGCAACGAGGTCGGCACCGGCAGCGGCTCACCGGGGCGGGGGCGGGTCGGGCTCTCGGCCAGGGCGCGGCCCAGTTCGAGCGCGAAGAGCGGGTTGCCGCCGCTGGTGCGGTGGATGTCACGGACGGTGGAACGGGACAGGCCCGTGTAGCCGCGGTGGTCGAGCAGCGTGGACACCTGGACACGGGAGAACGGGCCCAGCCGCACCACGCGCGTGTCCGGCGGGCAGGCCCGCAGATGACGGTCGTACTCCTCCAGGCCCTCCGTACGCACCGCGCACAGCATCTGCACGGGGGTGTCGCCGAGGCGCCGCGCGGCGAACCCGAGAAGCTCCGCGCTGGCCGGGTCCAGCCACTGCAGATCGTCGGCGACGACCAGGACGGGCCCCTCGGCGGCGAGCGCCCGCAGGGTGGACAGCACCGCCAGGCGCAGCGCGAGACCGTCCCGCTGGAGGGTCGACTCGCCGCGGCCGGTGAGCGCCGACTCCAGGGCGGTGCGTTGCGCGGCGGGCAGCGCACCGGAGACCCGGTCCAGGACCAGACCGAACAGATCGGCCAGCGCCAGGAACGGGAGATGGGATTCGGACTCGGTGGCCGAGCAGCGCAACACCGTGGGCGCCGCGCCGGCGTTTTCCGCCGCAAGTGCCCGCAGCACGGTCGACTTTCCTATTCCGGCGGGCCCGTGGAGCAGCACACTGCCCCCTCGGGCGAGCTGTTCGCGCGCCTCGGCGAACGGTTCCTCCCGGCCGATGACCAGGTCGGGGCGGCACCTGGCAGGCTCCTTGAAGTCCCCTCGCACGGTCACCGCTCCCCTTCTGTGTCGTGTCCTGGCCAATATTAGGCAACAGGCCCTTTCATTTCGGAGAGACGGCGTGGTGAGGGAAATAACAGCGTGCCGCGCGGATGAAATCCAAAGCCCCGGGACAGCGGTAAAGGCGGCCGTACGAGACCGCAGCACACCTGCCACCTACGGCAACCACCCCGCCCGGCGGGCCGCGACCACCGAGCCCGACCGCGCCGAGTGCTCCCGTCGGGCCGGCCGTCACCTGTTCGCCCCTTCGTCGCGGCTCCCGCGTGCCCACCCCCCGTTCGGGGGTAGTGGGACCTGCGTCACGGATTACACGATGGGGGAGAGCCGCCCGGCAAGGTTCGGCACCGAGGAGGACAGATGACGACGGCGACGGAGGAGTTCCGCAGGGCCCGGGACTTCCTGCTGGAACACCGCGACGACTACGCCACCGCCTACGAGGGGTTCCGCTGGCCGCGCCCCGAGCGGTTCAACTGGGCGCTCGACTGGTTCGACGTGATCGCGGACGGCAACGACCGCACCGCGCTGCACCTCGTCGAGGAGGACGGCGAGCAGACCGGACTGTCCTTCGCCGAACTGGCCCGCCGCTCCGACCAGGCCGCGAACTGGCTGCGCCAGCAGGGCGTACGCGCCGAGGACCGGGTGCTGGTCATGCTCGGCAACCAGGCCGAACTCTGGGAGACCGCGCTCGCCGCGATGAAACTGCGCGCCGTGGTCATCCCCGCCACCCCGCTGCTCGGCCCCGCCGATCTGCGCGACCGCGTCGACCGGGGCCGCGTCCGGCACGTGATCGCCCGCGCCGCCGACACGGCGAAGTTCGCCGAGGTACCCGGCGACTACACCCGGGTCGCGGTCGGCGCGGGAGCGGGCGACGCCTGGCTGCCGTACGAGGACGTCTACGGCGCCGCCGAGCACTTCGCACCCGACGGGCCCACCCTCGCCGACGACCCGCTGATGCTGTACTTCACCTCGGGCACCACGGCCCGGCCCAAGCTCGTCGAGCACACCCACACCACGTACCCCGTCGGGCACCTGGCCACCATGTACTGGATCGGGCTGAAGCCCGGCGACGTGCACCTGAACATCTCCTCACCCGGCTGGGCCAAGCACGCCTGGTCCAATCTCTTCGCCCCGTGGAACGCCGAGGCGACCGTCTTCCTGCACAACTACGCACGTTTCGACGCCGTCCGGCTGATGGCCGAGATGGACCGCGCCGGCGTCACCACCTTCTGCGCGCCGCCGACCGTGTGGCGCATGCTCATCCAGGCCGACCTCACCCGGTTGCGCACCCCGCCGCGCGAGGTCGTCGCCGCCGGTGAGCCGCTCAACCCCGAGGTCATCGAGCAGATCCGGCGCGCCTGGAACGTGACGATCCGCGACGGCTTCGGCCAGACCGAGACCGCCGTCCAAATCTCCAACAGCCCGGGCCAGCCCCTCAAGACGGGCTCCATGGGCCGCCCCAGCCCCGGCTACCGCGTCGCACTCCTCGACCCGGTCTCCGGCGAGCCCGCCGCCGAGGGCGAGATCGCGCTCGACCTGTCGCACCGTCCGGTGGGCCTGATGACCGGCTACCACGGCGACCCCGACCGCACCGCGGAGGCCATGGCCGGCGGCTACTACCGGACGGGCGACATCGGTGCGCGGGACGAAGACGGATACATCACGTATGTCGGGCGCGCGGACGACGTCTTCAAGGCGAGTGACTACAAGATCAGTCCCTTCGAGCTGGAGAGCGCCCTGCTGGAGCACGAGGCGGTCGTCGAGGCGGCCGTGGTGCCCGCCCCGGACGAGCTGCGCCTGGCCGTGCCCAAGGCGTACATCGTGCTCGCGGAGGGCAGGCAGCCCGGCCCGGACACCGCGAAGGAGCTCTTCGAGCACTCCCGCAAGGTGCTCGCCCCCTACAAGCGGATCCGCAGGCTGGAGTTCGGCGAGCTGCCCAAGACCGTCTCCGGCAAGATCCGCCGCATCGAGCTGCGCGAGGCCACGGCGGCGGGCTCCGGCGCCGAGTACCGCGAGGAGGACTTCCGGTGACGCCTTTGACTCCTTCCCCGCACCCCCCTCGCAGGCGGCTCCGGCCGCGTCGACGCCGGACCACGCGTCGCGTCATCCGGGGGTGACCCCGGTGGTCAGGGGGATCGGCGTCGACCGTCTCCCGTGAGACCGCCCGCAACGGCGGCCAGTGCCGGTACCGTGCCGTCGACCGGATACGAGAAGACCTCCGGCCCTGGACAGCGGGGCCGGAGGTCTTCTTCGCCGAGCGCCGGGCAGGCCTTGCACCTGCATCTCCCCGCAGGAAGCGGGGCGTCTTTCCTTGGACCACCGACGCATCACCCGCCACCGGCGAAGCCGGCGGCGTGTACAAGATCCACTCTACCGCAGTCGGAGCAGGCGGTACACCGCGCGTACGCAACCCGGCACTGATCTCCCGGGTCGTGCAACATTGCTGTGTTCCATGCCATTTCGGCGGAGAGTGCAGAGATGTGCCACCGTGCCCGTCGTTTCCCCGGTCGACTGCCCCGCAGCGGGCGCCGGGTCGGCGACCGCCAGAAACAACGCCGTTCAGCGGCGTCTGCGGGCTCGTCCTGGCCAGCGTGCCGGCAGCCCGCACTCGACTCCCCCGGTGAGGCGTCCGACCCCGGGTCGGACGCGCTGTGGGTCCTGCTCACCGCCCTCGCCTCCGCGCCCGCCCGCGGCTATGCCCACGTTGTGGCGCATCGGATGTCGGCGGACCGCGGCGGTGCCGGGGTCGGGCTGCGCGCGATGCTCGCCGAGTGGCCGGTCGTCGCGGCGGCTGTCCCCACCGTCGTGCTGCTGCTGACCGCGGTGCCCTCGTGGTGGACGGAGGCCGAGGCGGTGGACACCGCACTGGCGCTCAACGCCTTGCTGCTCGCCGGGTGGGGAGTGTGGAGCGCGCGCGGCGTGGGCCGTGGATCGGCTGCTTCGCTCCGGGCCGGAACCGGCGACATGCTGGTCGGCCTGATGGTCATCGTGGCCAACGCCCTGATCGAGTAGCGGCTGTGGCCGCCGGCGTCCGGGTCGCCGCTGAAAGCACCCCACCCGCGCAGGCCGCCACCGGCCATGCCGAGCGGCGGGCGCTGCTTCCCCCGGACCTTGCCGCCCGGCTCTGCTCAGGAGAACGGGCGGCTCATGTTCACGGGGACGGTCAACAGCACGCTGCACTCCGGGCCTTGGGCGACGAACCGCTGTCCGCAGGTGCCTGATGGCTCCTGTGCCTAGACTGGCCTTCAGTGCAAATCCCCTCAATTCGGCCAGACGGGGCTGAGGAGGTGATGTGTGATGGCGAAGGTACTTTTCGTGGTCACCGGAGCTGCGTACCTGGTCCTGAAGGACGGCACGAGGTACGCCACCGGCTACTGGGCGGAGGAGTTCGCGCAGCCGTACAAGGCGATCACGGAGGCAGGCCACGAGGTCGTCGTCGCGACGCCCAACGGCGTGACGCCGACCGTCGACATGATGAGTCTGCGCCCGGCCATGGCCGGCGGTGAGGAGGGAGCGCTCGAACTGGAATCCATCATCCGTTCCGCGGAGGTCATGCGCCGGCCGATCAAACTCTCGGACGTGCGGCTGCAGGACTACGACGCGGTGTACCTGCCCGGAGGCCACGGCCCGATGCAGGACCTGTCGGTGGACGCCGACGCGGGACGGATACTGACCGAACAACTCGCCTCGGGCAAACCGCTCGCAATCGTGTGCCACGCCCCTGCCTCGATGCTGGCCACCAGGATCCACGGCGAGTCGCCCTTCAGGGGCTACCGGGTCACGGGCTTCACCAATGAAGAGGAGGAGGCTGTCGGGCTGGCCGACAAGACGCAGTGGCTGCTCGAGGACGAGCTCAAGGAGAAGGTCGGCGTCGAGTACAGCCGGGGCGAGATGTGGAAGCCGTACGTGGTCGAGGACCGCAACCTGATCACCGGGCAGAATCCCCACTCCGCCGAAGTGCTCGCGGAACGGCTGCTGAAAACCCTCGTGTGAGAGCTCTGATGAGGTGAGGCGGCGTCCGACCCTGATCGCGGCCCCGCTCGGGGGAGACAGACGACCACCAGCGAACTCGCCCTTCCCGCCGTCCCCGGGACCTTCACCGAACGGAGCGGAACCGATGCAGGAGTTCCTCGTCGAAATCACCACGACGATCCCTGAGGGGACCAGCCAGGACGAGGTCGACCGGCGGAGGGCGGCCGAGGCGGTCCGCGCGGGGGAGCTCTCGACGACCGGCAACCTGGCCCGATTGTGGCGTCCCGTCGGCGAGTTGCGCAGTATCGGGGTCTGGCGGGCCGCGGACGAAAAGGAGCTCCGGGAGAAGGTGCTCGGCACACTGCCGCTGCGTCCCTGGATGACTCTCACCGTCACCCCGCTCGAACCCCACCCCAACGACCCCGGTCGGGCCACCGACGGCACGCGGTGATGGCAGAACTCCCACAGGCCACGGGCCGCCGGGCAAGTAGTGCCCGCGTGCCAGGGTGAGGCGCCGCTCCTCACAGGTCCAGGACGACCCCCTCGGTGGGCTTGGAGCAGCAGATGAGGATGTTGCCGTCGGCGGGGGGCTCGACCGGGTCGGGAGCGTACCGCACTGCCCCGGACATGAGGGCGAGTTCGCAGGTGTGGCAGACGCCGGTTCGGCACGACCATCTGACGGGGACATCGCAGGCTTCGGCGAGTTCGAGCAGGGACTCCCGGGCGTCGCTCCAGGGGACCTCGAGACCGCTGCGGGCGAAGGAGACCGGGGGACCGGTGCCCGCCCGCCCGGCGGGCTGGTGGGGTGCGGCTGTCGCCGCACCGTCGATCCCGGGAGTGAGGGACGGACCCGCGCCGAAGATCTCGGTATGGACGCGGGAGGCATCCAGGCCCGCGTCGACGAGGGCGGTGGTGATGCTGTCCATGAAGGCTCCGGGGCCGCACAGGTAGGCGTCGGCGTCGATGGGCAGCCCCAGGCCGGGAATACGGTCGCCCGACAGGTGGCCGGTGTCCGTGTAGTCGACGTCCCGGCAGTCTTCGGCGGTCGGTTTGCTGTAGTAGATCCTCGCCCGGGCACGCGGAAGCATGCCGACCAGTTCCCGGCTCTCCCGGGCGAAGGGGTGCTCCGTGCCGTCATGGGCCCCGTGCAGCCACCACACCTGGCGGCTGGAGCGGTCGCGGGCGAGTGCGTGCAGCATCGCCAGCACGGGAGTGACCCCGACGCCGGCCGACAGCAGGACCACCGGATTGTCCCCGGCGGTCAGGCAGAAGGTACCGCGGGGTGCCGCGACGTCGAGGTGGTCGCCGGTGGATACGTGGCTGCGCAGGCGGTTGCCGGCCGCGCCGTGGATTTCGGCCTTCACGCTGATCCGGTACGTTCCGGTGCCCGGCTCGCCGGACAGTGAGTAACTGCGGATCAGCGGCGGCGCGTCCCCCTCGGGCGGGACCTTGACCGTGACGAACTGCCCCGGCAGTGCCGTCGGCAGATCCGAACCGTCGGGGGCGGCCAGCGACAGGGAGAACACGCTACGGCTCTCGGGCCGGATGCGGGTGACGACCAGCGGGCGGAAGCCCGGCCAGGCCGGGCGCGGGGCGGTGGCCGCGGCATTCAGCCCGGCGCTGCCGGACGTCTTGGCGGCCTCGCCGTCCCCCTGGTCCAGCAGGGCCTTCATGGACGCCTGCCAGCCGGGGCTGAGCGCGGGGATCCGCAGCGCGCGTTCGACCTGTCGGCGGGTGTGCCCGGGCAGGTAGAGCACCCGGTCGATCTCCTCGACGGTCATCGCCTCGGGTCCGGTGGAGACCTTGACGATCTCCTGCCCGGCTTCGACCTCGCCTTCCTCGAGCACACGCAGATAGAAGCCGGGCCGGTGGTGTGCCACCAACAGGGCCGCCATCCGCGGCTCGCCCATCCGCAGGCCGACCCGGTAGCAGGTCACCCGCGGCTGGGTGACCTCGAAGAGAGCGTCGCCGATGCGGTAGCGGTCACCGATACAGACCTCGTTGTCCGGCAGGCCGTCGACGGTGAAATTCTCCCCGAACTGCCCTGGTCGGAGATCGTCGCGGCCGAGTTCGCGAGCCCAGAAACGGTAGGAATCGGTCTGGTACACGAGCACTGCCCGCTGCTCGCCTCCGTGACCGCCCTGATCGCCCTGGCCGTCACCGTCGATGTTCAGCCGCCGCGCCATCCGCGGCCCGGACACGGGCCTCTTGTAGACGCCGGTGTGCACGGTCTTGCCGTGCCAGGGGACGTCCTTCGGCATCCCGACGCTCAAGGCTCTCAATGTGGCCACCCTGCCACCTCCCTTGCGGGGAGCTGCTTCGGGAACTCCGCCGGGGAACACCTGCGGCCTCGCCCGGGTGCACACCGGCCTCAGGCTCTCGCCCGCACCGGCCGCCGCGCCCATGTCCTTCGAGGAGAGGCATCACGACCGTGTGGCCCGGCGCCACGATGGCAACGCGGCAAGCACCCCACCGGCTGCACACGGGCCCCACGGGCAAGCGTACCCACGCGAACCGGCACACCGCATCAGACCGACGAGGCACGACGTCTCCTCGTCGACGGCACCAGTGCCTGTACCCACTGTCGGCACTGTCGGCCGGCTCGGCGATCAGGTACGCGGCGGGCCGGTCCCGTGCGTCGGCCGCGACCCAGCAGTACCCCGCCCGCCGGTGGTGCTGGAGGGTGTCCAGGGCGGGCGGTTCGTCGTCGGCGATCTCCGCCATGCCCAGGGCACGGAAGGGGGGCGCCGGCGGCCCGTTCGACGTCCTGGAGGGCGGGCGGCTCGTCGGGGGCGGCGGGGCGGATGCGCATATGCCGAGTAGCCGAGTAGCCGAGTAGCCGAGTAGCCGAGTATCGGACGGTGGCGGCGGGCGCGTCGCCGGTTTTCCGGGGCCGGCTCTCAGGTCCGGGTGGCGTCCAGGGCGTCGGCCGGGGCGTTCACCGGCTGCGGGGTGCCGGTGAGGTCGAGCAGGAACAGCGGGACGCCGAGACGGTCGGCGCGGTCCCGGGCGTCCGGGGCGTACCCGGTGAGGGAGAAGTACAGGCACTGGGCGGACTCCGTCATGGCGGTCAGCCACAGGCACTCCACGTCCCGCGGGGTCGCCCGACGCGCGGACGGGTCCAGGAGGACGACGACACCCCGGCCGGCCAGCCCGATGCCGGACGGGGGACGCCGGTCGGCGCGGCGGATGTCCCCGTGGCCGAGCTGCCGCAGATAGAGCACGGTGGCGGTGACCGCGTCGCGGGCGCTGTGGATCGGCACGGAACGGAAGGCGGGGCGCGCAGCGGCGCCGGTCTCCCGGGGGCCGGGTGCGGGCGTGGCGTCCGGGCGGGGCATGTCGTCCGGCGCGGGTGTGGCGTCGGGGCCGGGCGGGGTGTCCGGGTCGGCCAACGGGATCCGCAGTAGTGTCCCGCACGGGCAACCGAGTTCAGGCCGCGGCCACTCGCCGGGCCGCCCGCAGTCCCCGCAGCGCACGGTGACCCAGTCGTCCTGCCAGACGCGGTGGACGACCGGGGTGGGCGCCGTGTTCCCGTCCAGCGGCAGGGCGACGGGCGCGCCGCACACACAGGGGTACGACGGCGCCGTGTAACGGTGCGCGCCGCGGCAGGCCGGACAGCGCACGGACACGGACACGCTCTCGGGCATGGCCCCACCACTTCCGTTCCTGGACGACTCGGCCTCAGACCGGCGTCCCCATCGTCCTCCCGCAGGCCCGCCCTGTCCGGCGGTTGCCACTCCCGGACGGCGCTCGTGCCGTCTCTTGGCGCCGTCGTTCCGCTCTCTTGACGGCCTTCGCCCACCCTGCCTACATTAATTCCAGATAGCAGAAGTTGTTTTCCGCAATCCGGAATAAACGCACCGCGGGGCGCGACGGGAGTGCGAATCCGACAGCTGAAGCAGGAGTACTCCATGGCTCGAATGACCGCTGCCCGCGCGGCAGTCGAAATCCTCAAGCGCGAGGGCGTCACCGACGCGTTCGGTGTCCCCGGCGCGGCGATCAACCCCTTCTACGCGGCGCTCAAGGCATCCGGCGGCATCACCCACACCCTCGCCCGCCATGTCGAGGGCGCCTCGCACATGGCCGAGGGCTACACCCGCACCCGACCGGGCAACATCGGGGTCTGCGTCGGGACCTCCGGTCCGGCCGGCACCGACATGATCACCGGCCTGTACTCCGCGACCGGCGACTCCATTCCGATCCTGTGCGTCACCGGCCAGGCCCCGACCGCGGTGCTCCACAAGGAGGACTTCCAGGCCGTCGACATCGCCGCCATCGCGAGGCCGGTCACCAAGATGGCGGTGACCGTCCTGGAGGCCGCGCAGGTCCCCGGCGTCTTCCAGCAGGCCTTCCACCTCATGCGCTCCGGCCGGCCGGGCCCGGTCCTCATCGACCTGCCGATCGACGTGCAGCGGACGGAGATCGAGTTCGACCCCGGGACGTACGAGCCGCTCCCCGTCCACAAGCC
This sequence comes from Streptomyces sp. TE5632, assembly GCF_054061295.1. Classification (NCBI taxonomy): domain Bacteria; kingdom Bacillati; phylum Actinomycetota; class Actinomycetes; order Kitasatosporales; family Streptomycetaceae; genus Streptomyces; species Streptomyces sp. TE5632. Next base: position 4,961,217 of record NZ_JBSSEA010000003.1, read on the forward strand.
CGCCGCGAGTCGCGCCCAGATCGAGAAGGCGCTCGGCATGCTGAACGCCGCCGAGCGCCCCCTGATCGTCGCGGGCGGCGGCATCCTCAATGCCGACGCCGCCGAACTCCTCGTCCAGTTCGCCGAGTTGACCGGTACGCCGGTCGTGCCGACCCTGATGGGCTGGGGCGTCCTGCCCGACGACCACGAACTGAACGCCGGTATGGTCGGCCTGCAGACCTCGCACCGCTACGGCAACGCGACCTTCCTGGAGTCCGACTTCGTCCTCGGCATCGGCAACCGCTGGGCCAACCGCCACACCGGCAGGCTCGACGTCTACACGGCCGGCCGGACCTTCGTCCACGTCGACGTCGACCCCACCCAGATCGGCCGGATCTTCGCCCCCGACTACGGCATCGCCTCCGACGCGCGCGCCGCGCTGGAGCTGTTCGTCGAGGTCGCGAAGGAACTCAGGGCCGAGGGAGGGCTGCCCGACCGTTCCGCCTGGGCGGCCGCGGCACAGGAGAAGCGGGCCACGCTCCAGCGCCGTACGCACTTCGACGACGTCCCGATCAAGCCGCAGCGCGTCTACGAGGAGATGAACCGGGCCTTCGGCCCGGAGACGCGGTACGTCTCGACGATCGGCCTCTCGCAGATCGCCGGCGCCCAGATGCTGCACGTCCACCGGCCCCGGCACTGGATCAACTGCGGTCAGGCCGGCCCCCTCGGCTGGACCGTCCCGGCGGCGCTGGGCGTGGCCAAGGCCGACCCCGGAGCGCAGGTCGTCGCCCTGTCCGGCGACTACGACTTCCAGTTCATGCTCGAAGAGCTGGCCGTCGGGGCGCAGCACAAGATCCCCTACGTCCATGTCCTGGTCAACAACTCCTACTTGGGCCTCATCCGCCAGGCACAGCGGGCGTTCGACATCGACTTCCAGGTCAACCTGGAGTTCGAGAACGTCAACGCGCCCGAACTGGGCGTCTACGGCGTCGACCACGTACGGGTCGCCGAGGGACTCGGCTGCAAGGCGATCCGGGTGACCGAACCCGACGGACTGGGACCGGCACTGGAGGAGGCCAAGAAGCTCGCCGCGGAATTCAGGGTCCCGGTGGTCGTCGAGGCGATCCTGGAGCGCGTCACCGACATCTCCATGTCGACCACCAACGACATAAGCGACGTCGTCGAGTTCGAGGAAATCGCGACGGAGCCGTGGCACGCCCCGACGTCGATCAGGACGCTGAAGGTCTGACAGGTGTCGTACGGCGTCGGCGGACGTCGGTGTTGTCGCTGTCGCTGTCGCTGCCGTCGCCCGGGACTTCCCCTGAGCGGGGCCCGCCGCCCCCGTGTCGGCGGGTCCCGCGTACGAGGTGTGTGCCCGTCGGCGGGGGTGCTCGAAGCGTCCGAAGCCCGGTTCAGAGCTTGATTTGAGGGTGCCGTAGGCGGGCTACGGCCGCTGCCGTAGAACCGGTGTACCGGGAACGGCTGTACGCCCCCGCTCAGGCCTCGTGGTGCTCCGACAGGCCCGGCCAGTCGTCGGGGCCGCCGCCCTGCCACTCGATGAGGTCGGCCTCCTCGACATCGGTGACATAGAGGTCCGCCAGCCGCAGGATCTCGCCGACGTCGTCGACGTGCGAGGCGACGCCCAGCGTCTCGTCGCCCGAGGTGACCCGCCGCGAGCCGTCCAGGGCCGGCGCATGGACCACGATGTGCGGTTGCTCCGTGGGAGGTGCCATGCTCCCAGGCTCCTGCCCGCCGGGCGGATCCGCACCCCGGACGCCGGGAGGCGTGGCCGTCCGGCGGCGCGAGACCGGGCGCGACGGTGTGTTCGCGCCGCCGGACGGGGTCGGTGGGTCGGGCTCGGGACCGCGGCGGGTGCGACGGCGCCGGGCGCCCCTCCGCTCAGGTCGAAGGAGGTGTCCCGGCGGCCTTCACCACCGCACCGGCGCGCACGCCGCCGCGGCGCCCTCGCCCGCCCGCGGGGAAGACCCCGCGGGCCGCGCGTACGGCCTCACCCCCGTCGGCGGCCGTACGCGGGTCAGACCTCAGACCTGGGCACCGGACAGCCGCTCCACCGCGCGCAGCAGCGCGGAGTGGTCCAGGCCGCCGTCGCCCTGCGCGCGCAGGCTCGCGACCAGTTGGGCGACCACCGCGCCGACGGGCAGGGCCGCCCCGACGGTGCGGGCGGCGTCGGTGACGATGCCCATGTCCTTGTGGTGCAGGTCGATGCGGAAGCCGGGCGTGAAGTCACGGGCGAGGAGGTTGTCCTTCTTGCGGGTCAGTACGGTGGAGCCCGCGAGACCGCCGTTCAGGACGTCCAGCGCGGCCGTCAGGTCCACGCCGGACTTCTCCAGGAAGACCACGGCCTCGGCGCACGCCTGGATGTTGACGGCGACGATCAGCTGGTTGGCGGCCTTCACGGTCTGACCGGAACCGTGCGGTCCGCACCGCACGACCGTCCTGCCGAGTACGTCGAAGAGCGGCTTCGCCCGGTCGAAGTCGGCCTGTTCACCGCCGACCATGATGGACAGCACCGCCTCGACGGCGCCCGCCTCGCCGCCGGACACCGGGGCGTCGAGCACCCGGATGTCCTTGCCCCTCGCGGCGGCGGCCAGGTCGACCGAGGTCTGCGGGGTGATCGAGGACATGTCGATCAGCAGGGCACCGGGCCGGGCGTTCTCCAGGATGCCGTCGGGTCCGTAGGCGACAGCCTCCACCTGGGGGGACGCGGGCACCATGGTGATGATCACGTCCGCGTCGCGGACCGCCTCGGCGACGGAGGAGGCGGCGGTGCCGCCCGCGGCGGCCAACCGGTCCAGCTTCTCCTGCTCCAGGGTGTGGCCGGTGACGTCGTAGCCCGCCTTGATCAGGTTCTCGGACATGGGGGAGCCCATGATGCCGAGGCCGATCCAGGAAACCTTGGGAAGGTCGGTGCTCATGCGGGGGCCTCTCTTTCGCTCTGCGGTGTCTGCGGGCGTCCACTGCTCAGCGGGGCTACCCGCCGCTCAGCGGGGAGCGCGGGCCTCGGCCGGCAGCCAGTCGAAGGCCTCGGCGCTCGGCCGGTCGCCGGGTTTGTACTCCAGGCCGACCCAGCCCGCGTAGCCCGCCTTCCGCAGCCGTCCGAGGAGGTCCGCCAGCGGGAGCGAGCCGGTGCCGGGGGCACCACGGCCGGGGCTGTCGGCGATCTGCACATGACCGGTCCGCGCGGCATACCGCTCGATCACCGCGGGCAGGTCCTCACCGTTCATGGACAGGTGGTACAGGTCCATCAGGAACCGGGCGTTGCCCAGCCCCGTGGCCGCGTTCACCGCGTCGACGACCTGCACCGCCGCCGCCGCCGACACCAGCGGGTACCGCGGCGACTCGGGCCGGTTCAGCGCCTCGATCAGCAGGATCGCGCCGATCCGGTGGGCCGCGCGGGCGGCGAGGGCGAGGTTCTCCAGGGCGAGCGCGTCCTGTTCGGCGGGATCCACGCCGTCGACGCGGTTGCCGTACAGCGCGTTGAGGGCCGTGCAGCCGAGGGACTCGGCGAAGCCCGCGGCGACCTCGACGTTGGTACGGAACCGCTCCGACTCCTCGCCCGGGATCGACAGGGCGCCGCGGTCCGGGCCGGGCAGCTGCCCGGCGTAGAGGTTCAGGCCCGTGAGCCGGACACCCGCGTCCTCGATCGCCTTCCGCAGACCGTCCAGTTCGGACCGCTCGGGTGCGGGCGAGTCGACCCAGGGCCACCACAGCTCGACCGCGGTGAAGCCGGCCGCGGCGGCGGCCGCGGGGCGCTCCAGGAGCGGGAGTTCGGTGAAGAGGATCGACAGGTTGACGTCGAAGCGCTGCGCTGTGGCTGTACTCCACTCGACACCTGGCATCGGGGTCGCGCTCCTTTCCGTATAGTGGAAACCGTTTTCTGCTCAATGAAAGATTGCCGGTGGATCTGGAGGGCTGTCAAGAGGGGGCGCGCGGCCCTGATCCAGGCCACCCCCCAACGGCGGGGCGGTTCAAGCGGTGTTCAGCCTGCCGGCGCAGCCTCGAGTACCGTGGGTTCGGTCTGGCCCTGACCTCCTCGCTCGTCGACGCCGGCTTCCAGCAGGGCTCGGATCAGCACCGCCGGGATGCCGCACAGCCCGAAGCCGCCCACCGCGGGGGTGCTGCCGGAGTGGATGTCGGCGACCGCGGCCACGACCTTGTCCATCACGCCACCCCCGCGGCCGGAGCGAGACGTTCCCGCAGTGCCTGGGGGACCGGTGCCGGTCGGGCCGATGACGGCCCAGGTGCAGGTGATCGAGCTGTTCCCGACGTGCTCGACCTCGCGGCCGACGGTGCACTCGTCACCGGCCTTGTGACGGCAGGGGCCCCAGATCTGCTGGGCGCCCTCACGCAGCATGTGGCCGGTGCCGTACCTGACCGAGGCTCGTCGCGCCGGCACTCTGCCGATCCTGGGCACTGCCCGTGCACCGTTCGTGTGAAAGGGGGCGGCGGCTCGCGCGTCGGAGCGCCAAGAGGAGGACCTCACCGTTGGATGGGCCACTGTTGTGAAACGGAGCGATACGAGATCGCAGGTCCGAGTCCGAGGATGTACCGGAGGTGTCGCGTGACCGGCCTTCAGCTGTCGGTCGTCGTGCCCTGCTTCAACGAGGCCGAGGGCATCGGGTCTTTCCACGCGGCTCTGATCGCCGTCCTGGAAGGGCTCGGAGAAACCTTCGAGATCTGTTACGTGGACGACGGCAGTCTCGACCGCACCCGGCTGCTGCTCAACGCCTTCGCCGCGCAGGACGAGCGGATCCACTACACGGCGTTCAGCCGGAACTTCGGCAAGGAGGCCGCCATGCTCGCCGGTCTCCGCATGGCGCGGGGCGCCGCTGTGGTGATCATGGACGCCGACCTCCAGCACCCGCCCGGGCTCATCCCCCGCATGCTCGAACTGCACCGGCACGGATACGACCAGGTCATCCCGCGTCGCGACCGCTCGGGCGAGGGCGTGGTCCGCAGCATACTCAGCCACGCCTACTACGCGGTCGTGCGCCGGTGCGTGGACGTGGAGCTCCTCGACGGATCGGGTGACTTCCGGCTGCTGTCCCGGCGGGCGGTGGAGAGCGTCCTGTCCCTGCCGGAGAGCAACCGCTTCTCGAAGGGGATCTTCTCCTGGATCGGCTTCGACACGGTCAGCTTCCGCTACCGGAACAGCGAACGCGTCGCCGGCCGGTCGAAATGGGGGAGCAGGCGGCTGTTGAACTACGGCATCGACGGGCTCCTCTCCTTCAACAACCGTCCGCTCCGCCTGGCCATCTACACAGGACTCTGGGTCTTCCTGTCGGCACTGGCCTACGCGGTGTGGACCGTCGTGACCGTCGTGCTGCACGGCGCCGACACGCCGGGCTACGCCACCCTGCTCACCGCGGTGGTGGCCCTCAGCGGTATCCAACTGGTCACCCTCGGGGTCATCGGCGAATACGTGGGGCGCATCTATCACGAGGCGAAGCGCCGTCCGCTGTACGTGGTGCGGGAGACCGACGAGAACTGTCCGGTGCTGCCGAACCGCCCTCCGCATCCGGTCACATCGGAACTGATCGAGCTTGTCTCCCCCCGGATCGGGTTTGTCTCCGCCCGGGTCCGCACCGCGCACCAGTTCGGCAGTTTCGTCCTGGTGGGGTGTGTGAACACAGCCGTCTATCTCGGTGTCTACGCCGTCCTGAACCCATGGGTTTTCTACCTGGTCGCCCATGGCTTCGGATATGCGGTCAGCATCGTGTGCTCGTTCCTGCTCAACTCGTACGTCACCTGCCGGACGAGGCCGACGTGGCACGCGTTCGTGCGCTATCCCGTGTCGAGCCTCGCCAATCTCGTGGCATCGGGAGCGCTGCTCTACGGGGCGGTCAGCGGTCTCGGCATGGACAAGAACCTGGCTGCCCTCGTCGCCGGTGTCCTCGTCACCCCCGTCTCCTTCCTGCTGGCCCGGTGGGCGATCATGTCGGGCCGCCGCGAAGCCTCCGCTCCGGCCGGGGCGATCGCCCGGCCGCCGGAACGGCCGGTGGGCAAGCCGGTCGCCGACCGCCCTCTCCAGTCCTCCGTGGACCGGTGAGCACGGATGTCCGACAGCGCACCGGAATCCGCGGCCCCGGACCGGCCGGACGCCACGCGGCAGCACGACCCGCACGACCCGCACGACCCGCGGGGCATGCCGGGACGGCCGGAGCACGGCTCCCGGCCGCGCGCGCGGACCTCGCTCTGGGTGACCGCCCTCTCCCTCCCGCCCCTCGCCCTGCTCGCCGCGGCCGCGTGGTTCGGGCGGTCGGTCCGGCCGGGCGCGGACGACTGGTGCTTCCTGCCGGCAGTGCGGGACGACGGCATCACGGGCCTCATCAGCCGGTTCTACTTCGACGACAACGGGCGGGTCGCCAACGCGGTGCTGGTCGGTGCCTACGCGAAGTTCCAGGTCGCGGGCCACCAATGGTTCGGTCTGGTCAGCGGCGTGCTGACGCTCGCAGTGCTGTGGGCGGTGACGGTCCTCGCGCTGCGGCGGGCCGGGATCGCAGTGCCGCGCGGGCTGCCGCTGCTGGTCGCGGCCATGGCGACCGCCCTCTTCCTGTTCGTCACACCCAACACGTACAAGACGTTCTACTGGCCCGCAGCGTCGGTCTCGCACACGATGCCGCCGGTGGTGGCCTGCGCCGCGCTGCTCCCGTTCCTGATGGGGCGCTCGCGCCGGGGCAGGGGCGCGGCCCTCGCCGTCGCCCTGTTCGCCGGTCCGGCCATCGGTACTCTGTCGGAGGAGACCGCGATCGTCGTGACGGTGCTGCTGGTCACCGTCCTCCTTCTCAGCGGCCGTGCCGCCGCCGGTCCCTCCCGGCACTTCCTCCGCCTCTGGTGCGCAACGGGCATCGCCGGGATCGCGGCTGGGGTTCTTGTCCTGATCACCTCACCCGGCTCGAACGCCCGGCGGGACCGGTTCGGTGCGGGGACGACGTCCTTGGTCGCGCCGGAGTCGCTCGCCGCCTCGCTGCGCGGGTTCGCGGAGATCGCCCACACCGTCGTCACCACCTGGCAGTACGTCGGGGCGGTCGCGGTGGGAGTGCTCCTGGGCCTGTTGTGCCGACGCCCGGACGGGAGCCCGCCAGGCCCGCCCACCCACTGGCCTGTGACGGCCTGTGCCGGAGTGGCGGCGCTCCTCGTGTCCGGCTACCTCTGCACGGTCATCACCTACCCGGTCTTCCGGGATCGGGTAAGTGATCCCAGTGCCAACCGGCTCTGGAACGACTACCTCTTGGTGTACGTGGCCCTGCTCGTCGGAGCCGGGGCGCTGCTGAGCATGGCGGCCCGGCAGCGTGCGCGGCAGACCGGCCCCCTGCAGGCCGCGTGCGCGGTGCTCTGCGTCCTGGTCTGCTTCGGCCCGGCGGTCTCCCTGCTCGACCTCGACGCGAACATGCGCGCGCGGGCGGAGAAGTGGGATGCCCAGGACCGGCGGCTGCGCGCGGGTGCGAGTTCCGGTGCCAGGGTTCTCCCGTACGAGCGACTCGTGGTCAGCCAGATGCTGGAGCCGTTCAGTCGGCAGGGACGCTCCTACTGGCCCGGAGGGTGCGTCGCCGACTACTACCGGATCGATCGCGTCACCGACGCCACCCGGCCCCCGCGCCACACCGGTCCGTCCGACGCGCAACCTGGCTGAGCGCGCCCCTTCTTCCTTCACCGCTGACGCACAGGCATCGACGGTCAGGACGCGGTTGACGTGGGCGAGGCACTCCTCGATCACCTCCAGCGGCGAGTGGGAGAAGACGCTGTGCGCGTGCACGACGTCGAAGTGGTCGCCGGGCAGGAAGTCCAGGGTGAGGTCGCCGGTGAGCGTCAGGTGCGGCAGCTTTTCCTGGAGCCCGGGTTCGACGAGGGTTTTCTCGGCGGCGATCAGGATGTCCGGCGAGATGTCGATGCCGTACAGGTCGTCGAAGCCAAGGACGTGGCGCGGGTGGCAGGGCATCGAGGATCTGCTGCTGCCCGGCCGCCCCTGTCACGCCTCGACGAAGACGGTGCTCAGTCACTGTCCGGTGTGACCGGTGCGTCCGTCGGGGGGATCGTCCCGCTGCTCCGGCCCTGCGTGCGGAGGGCTGACGGGCCCCGGATTCCTGGCAGCCGTGTCTGGTCCTGGGGCCGCCTTCTCCTCCTGGACGGCGGGAGCCGGACGGGGTGGAGCGGGTCGCAGCAGGCTGAGGGCGACGGAGGCGGCCAGGACGACCACGATGACCGCGAGGCTGATCGGTGAGGGGATCTCCGGAATGCTCGGACTGATCAACTTGTGGGACGCCTGGAGAATCAGCTTGACGCCGATGAAGGCCAGGATGACCGCGAGCCCCATGTGCAGGTAGTGGAAGCGGTCCAGCAGGTCCGCGAGCAGGAAGTACAGTGCGCGCAGGCCCAGGATGGCGAACGCGTTGCTGGTGTAGACGATGAAGGCGTCGTCGCTGACGGCGAGGACGGCGGGAACGCTGTCGACGGCGAAGATCAGGTCGGCCGCCTCGATCGCGGCGACCACCGCGAGGAGTGGGGTGGCCACGCGTTTGCCGGCCTCCTTGACGAAGAACCTTGCGCCGGCGTACTCGTCCCGCACCGGGATGACCTTGCGGAGCATCCGCAGGGCGAGGCTCTTGCCGGGGTCGAAGCTGTCCTCCTCGTCCTTGAGGAGCTTGTAGGTGCTGTAGAAGAGAACCGCGGCGAAGGCGAACAGCACCGCGGTGAAGCGACTGACCACGGCGACACCGAGGGAGAGGAAGATCCCGCGGAAGACCAGGGCGCCCATCACGCCGAAGAACAGGACCCGGTGCTGGTAGGCACGGGGCACCTTGAAGTAGGCGAAGATCACCGCGAAGACGAACAGGTTGTCCACCGACAGGCTCTTCTCCAGCAACCACGCGGTGGTGTACTCGGTGCCGGCCGTCGTGCCGAGGACGAGGAAGACGACAGCGGCGAAGACCAGAGCGAGACCCACCCACACGGCGCTCCAGGCGGCGGCCTCCTTGACGCCGATGACGTGCGCGGTGCGATGAGCCAGCAGGTCCACCGTCAGCGACACCACCACGGTCGCGGCGAACGCTCCCCACAACCAGAGCGGGACCTCGAGCACGTCGGTCACCCTCTTCGCGGCCCGCGCCGATACGCAGACCCTCATACAGGAGTTTCCGGCATTCCGTCGCACCGGGCGACTCGCGCGCCGGAAGCGAACCGGGCGCTCGTACGTCGAGCACCGCTGACGCAGCACTCGGCCCCGCCGAGCCGAAGCCTGGCAGGGCCGAGAAGGGCCGGCCTCCGAATCGACCAACAGCGTCCGGTGGCGTCGAGGGGGTCGTGCAGGCCGCTGGTGGTGAAGGTGAGACTGCGTGCGGCGGGTGCGGTGCCCGGTGGGAGGAGGGCGAGGGGTGGAAGGCCCGGGAGACGAGGCCGGCCGCCGAGGAGGGGCTTTCCTGGGCTTGCCCCGGCTGCTCGGATGTTCCACCTCGTCAGGGAGACGGTGCGGCTCCCGTCTCGCCACGTACTTTCATCACCGTCTTGTTGAGCGCCCACAGCCCGATTCCGATGGCCAGCAGCACGCCCGCCCTGATGTAGACGTCGGCGGGCCGGTCGGACAGCGGGCTGGCCAGGACCAGGGCGGTGATCGCGCCGAGCACCGGCAGGGCGGTCGGTGTGCGGAAGTGCTCGTGCTCGACGCGGTCGCGGCGCAGGACGAGGACCGCGATGTTGACGACGGCGAAGACACACAGGAGCAGGAAGGCCGTGGTGTCGCCGAGACCCGCGATCTCCCCGGTGGAGACCAGGCCGATGGCGAGGAGCGAGACGAAGACGATGCCGGCGACCGGGGTGCGGCGCCGGGGGAGGACACGGCCCATGCCGCGGGGCAGGACGCGTTCGTTGGCCATGCCGTAGCAGAGGCGGGACGCCATCATGATGTTGATCAGGGCCGAGTTGGTGACGGCGAACAGGGCGATCAGCGCGAACAGCTTGGGTGGGAAGTCGATGCCGCCGGCCTTGACGACCTCCAGCAGCGGGCCACTGGAGTCCTCCAGCACGCGGTAGTCGACGAGCAGCGAGGTGACCAGGGCGACCAGGACGTAGACGGTGCCGGTGACGGCGACGCCGGTGAAGATGGCGCGCGGGAACGTACGCACCGGGTCCTTGGTCTCCTCGGCCATGTTGACGGAGTCCTCGAAGCCCACGAAGGCGAAGAAGCCGAGGGCCGTCGCCCCCAGCACGCTGGTGATCAGTGCGTAACCGGTGCCCTCCGCCTGGAACTCGCCGAGCCGGGAGGGTTCGCCGTCACCGGTCAGGACCGCCCAGGCGCCGATCGTGAGGATGACGAGCAGGCCGGTCAGCTCGACCAGGGTGAGGACCACATTGGTCTTCACGGACTCCGACACGCCCCGCAGGTTCAGGGCCGCCAGGGCGAGGATGAACAGGATCGCGACGAGGGTGGGCGGGAGGAAGTCCGTGAACTCGGCGAGGTAGTCGCCGCTGAAGGCGCGGGCCGCCGCACTGGCGGAGGAAAGGCCCGAGCACATGACCATGAAGGCGATGATGAAGGTGAGGAACGGGACCTTGAACGCCTTCTGGGTGTAGAGCGCGGCGCCGGCCGCCTTCGGGTACTTGGTGACGAGTTCGACGTACGAGGCCGCGGTCAGGATGGCCACGACGAACCCGATGACGAACGGCAGCCACAGCGCCCCGCCGACCTTGCCGGCGACCTGACCGGTGGTGGCGTAGATGCCGGTACCGAGGATGTCGCCGATCACGAACAGGATCAGCAGCCGGGGGCCGATGGCACGCCGCAGCGGGGTGTCGTCCCCCCTCCCCGGTGAAACCGCGGCATCGCTTCCGGCTGTGGACACGAGGGCTCCCCCTGAGGCTTTCTGCTGTGAACAACGTCTTGCCTGCCCGGCAGGCCGGTGAGTGATTCCTCGGCGTACTGCAATCGGAGTCAGGACCGTGCCCACGGCTTCGGGTTCTGGCCCACATCGCGCCGGCGAGAGTTCAGCTCACGCCTTCGGGCGTCGTTGAGCTGGGCCCTTGAACCACCGTCCGGAGCTCCCGGATCCTGAAGTCCATCGCATCCCCTGGGCTGGGGTGTTGCGACGAGCACTGGAACGGAAGGCAGCAGGAGCCGGTCCTTCGTCATCGGCAGGCGTGCCGTGGCAGCCCGTGCAGCATGCACGGGTCCAGGCCGTGTCCGACGCTGCGGACGCCATGAATCCCAGTACGGCTCACACCGGGTCCCATGCCCCACGGCATGCCTACGCGTCCCTGCTGATCGCCGCAGGGGAGTCCGTTAAGGTCGTGCCGGAGCGACTGGGGCGCACCGGCGCTGCGATGACCCTGAACGTCTACGGCCACCTCTTCCCCGAGCCGGAGGAACGGATCAGGGTGGCGGTGGACCAGGCGTTCGGTGCCCTGACGGGAGAATGCGCCCCGAAGGGGCTCTCTCAGCCGGGGGACTGAGGGAACGAGCAGGTCGGAGACGATGTCATGGGGGCGCAGTGCGATTGAGAGTGGAGTTCACGACCGAGCCCTTCGACCTGGACGAGGCGCCCGCGCACGCGGTGGCGGCCCGGGAGGTCGTGGAGGCGGCCGAGCTGGACTCGGTGGACGTCGGGCCGTTCGGGAACACCGCGGAGGGTGGTGCGGACGCGGTGCTCACCGCCGTCGACGCCCTGCTGCGCCGGTCCCTGGAGGCGGGTGCCACCCGGATCTCGCTCCAGGTCAACGTGATCGCGGAGGGCGAGCAATGAGCGGCGCGGCGGACGAGTCGTTCATCGCGGCCGTCAAGCCACTCGTCGACGCCATGGGCGGGCGGCTGCTCCCGCCCGACGAGGCCGGTCCCGACGACGTCGTACTCGTCTGGGAGGGGGTCGACGCCGTCGCCGTGCGCCTGCCCCAGTTCGCCGACTCCCTCGACCACATCCTCGCCGCCCTGGAACGCCGGCAGGGCGGGCCCCTCGCCGATCTGGACCGCAGGGCCAAGCAGGAGATCGTACGGAGCCTGGAGGCGCGCGGTGCCTTCGCCGTACGGCACGGCGTGGAGACCGTGGCGAGCGCGCTCGGCGTCAGCCGGTTCACCGTCTACAACTACCTCAACCGCGAGAAGGGCTCCTGAGCCCTGACCAGGGCGTACGAACCGCTTCCGGTGCTGCGTGGCGTGGTGGCCGTCCGCCAGTTTTCAACAAACTGTTGACGTGACGGTCCGCGGCGGCGTTAGCTGTCGGCACGCCCGTTCAGCACCGAGGCCGCTCGCGGCCGGGGAGGCCACCGTGACGTCCACTGCCACGCCGCCGGGCCTGGCCCGCTTCAACGCGTTGGAGGAGCCGGCGGCCCTCGCCGCCCTCCATGAGGCGTGTGCCTCCACGGCGTGGGCCCGCAGACTGCTCGCCGACCGGCCCTACGCCACCGCCGACGACCTGTACGCCGCCTCCGACGCCGCCATGAGCGGGCTGAGCGCGGCGGACCTCCAGGAGGCGATGGCCGGGCACCCGCCGATCGGCAGGCCCGAGCCCGGCGACCCGGCCTCGGCGCGGGAGCAGAGCGGCATGACCGCCGCGACGGACCGGCTCAAGGCGGAGATGCTCGAACTGAACCTGGCCTATCAGGAGAGGTTCGGCCAGGTGTTCCTCATCTGCGCCACCGGCCGGACCGGCGAGCAGCTGCGCGACGCGCTGACCGAGCGCATGGGCAACACGCCGGAGCGGGAGCGCGAGATCGTCCGCACCGAACTGGGGAAGATCAACCGCATCCGTCTGGCCCGACTCGTCGACGAGGACTGAGGACTGACGCAGGGATGAGCACCGACACCACCGCCTCCGTGTCCACCGCCTCCGTGTCCACGCACATCCTGGACACCAGCGTCGGCCGCCCCGCCCGGGGCGTCGCCGTCCACCTCTTTGCCCGCTCCGGCCGTCAGGCGCCCTGGCAGGAGCTCGGCGGCTCCGCGACCGACGCGGACGGGCGGTGCAAGGACCTCCCGGCGCCGCCGGAGGGAACCACCCACGTACGGCTCGACTTCGCCGTGGAACCGTACTTCACCGACCGGCGGGCCGAGGCGCGGCAGGACGTCCCCGCGAACCGGGACGGCGGCGCCGGGGTGTTCTTCCCGGAGGTGGCGATCACGTTCGCCGTCGTACCGGGCGAGCACTACCACGTACCGCTGCTGCTCAACCCGTTCGGCTACTCCGTATACCGAGGGAGCTAGCGAGATGCCCGACACCTCCCGCCCCGCCCGCCCCGCGGTTTTGGGCCAGAACCAGTACGGCAAGGCCGAGAACCGGGTCGTCAGGATCACGCGGAACGGCGCCACCCACCACATCAAGGACCTGAACGTCTCCGTCGCCCTGTCCGGCGACATGGAGGAGGTCCACTACTCCGGCTCCAACGCCAACGTCCTGCCGACCGACACCACCAAGAACACCGTGTTCGCGTTCGCCAAGGAGCACGGCATCGAGTCCGCCGAGCAGTTCGGCATCCACCTCGCCCGGCACTTCGTCACCTCGCAGGAGCCCATCCACCGGGCCCGCATCCGCGTCGAGGAGTACGCCTGGGAACGGATCGTCACCTCCGACGCCCACGAGGGCGAGCACTCCTTCGTCCGCAAGGGCCAGGAGACGCGGCTGGCACAGGTCACCTACGACGGCGAGCGGTGGGAGATCGTCTCGGGTCTGAAGGACCTGACGGTGCTGAACTCCACAGACTCCGAGTTCTGGGGCTACGTCAAGGACGAGTACACGACGCTGAAGGAGACCCACGACCGTGTCCTCGCCACCTCGGTCGCCGCCCGCTGGCGGTTCAACTGGACCGACGACGAGCAGCCGACGCCCGACTGGGAGACGTCCTACGAGCGGACGAAGCAGCACATGCTCCAGGCCTTCGCCGAGACCTACTCCCTGTCCCTGCAGCAGACGATGTACCAGATGGGCGCGCGGATCATCGACCACCGCGACGAGATAGACGAGGTCCGCTTCTCCCTCCCCAACAGCCACCACTTCCAGGTGGACCTGGAACCCTTCGGCCTCGAGAACGGCAGCGAGGACGGCGCCGTCTACCTCGCCGCCGACCGCCCCTACGGTCTGATAGAGGCCACGATCCTGCGGAACGGCTGTGAGGCGCTGATACCGGCGGACCTCACCAACCTCTGAGGGAAGAAGGGACGAACGGACGCATCATGACACCGGACCAGCACACCGCCACCGAACGCGTCGCCACCGCACGTGTCGTCACCGAACGCGTCGTCATCGAGAACTGCGCGATCGCGACCGTCGACGCGCAGGACACCGAGTACGCCTCCGGACACCTCGTCCTCGCCGGCCACCGCATCGAGTCCCTCGGCGCGGGCAGGGCGCCCGACGGCCTGGAGAACGTCGTCCGCCGTATCGACGCCACCGGGCATCTGGCGACCCCCGGCCTGGTCAACACCCACCACCACTTCTACCAGTGGCTCACCCGGGGCCTGGCCACCGACCACAACCTGTTCGACTGGCTCGTCGCGCTCTACCCGACCTGGGCGCGCATCGACGAGCCGATGGTGGACGCGGCGGCCCGGGGGTCCCTCGCGATGATGGTCCGCGGCGGCGTCACCACCGCCATGGACCACCACTACGTCTTCCCGCGGGGCACCGGCGACCTGTCCGGCACCCTCATCCGCGCCGCCCGCGACATGGGGGTGCGCTTCACCCTCGCCCGCGGCTCCATGGACCTCGGTGAGAAGGACGGCGGACTGCCCCCGGACTTCGCCGTGGAGACCCTGGAGGACGCCCTCGCCGCGACCGAGGACACCGTCCGCCGGCACCACGACACCTCCTTCGGCGCCATGACCCAGGTCGCCGTCGCGCCCTGCTCACCGTTCTCCGTCTCCACCGAACTGATGCGGCGGTCAGCGGAGTCGGCCCGCGGACTCGGCGTACGTCTGCACACCCACGGCTCGGAGACGGTGGAGGAGGAGAAGTTCTGCCACGAACGGTTCGGCACGGGCCCGACCGACTACTTCGAGTCCACCGGCTGGCTCGGCGAGGACGTGTGGATGGCGCACTGCGTCCACATGAACGACTCCGACATCGCCGCCTTCGCCCGTACGGGCACGGGCGTCGCCCACTGCCCCTCCTCCAACGCCCGCCTCGCCGCGGGCATCGCGCGCGTCCCCGACCTGCTGGCAGCCGGCGTCCCGGTCGGCCTCGGCGTGGACGGCACGGCGTCCAACGAGTCCGGCGAACTGCACACCGAACTGCGCAACGCCCTGCTCGTGGGCCGCCTCGGCCCGCACCGCGAAGCGGCCCTGACGGCCCGTCAGGCGCTGCGTCTGGGCACCTACGGAGGCGCCCGAGTACTGGGTCGTGCCACCGAGATCGGCTCGCTGGAGCCGGGCAAGCTCGCCGACCTGGTGCTGTGGCGGATGGACACCCTCGCCCACTCCTCCATCGCCGACCCGGTGGCCGCGCTGGTCCTCGGCGCGGCGGCCCCGGTCACCGCGTCGTTCGTGAACGGCCGTCAGGTCGTGGAGGACGGCCGGCTCCGCACGGCCGACGAGGACGAGATCGCCCGCTCCACCCGCGCACAGGCCCGGCGACTGGCCCGGATCACCGCTCAAGCCTGAGCACGGGCCGGACGGCTACGCCAGAGCCGTCCCGACCTCGTCGCGCAACCGGGGCAGCATGTCGTGGAACACCCCGGGGCAGAGGGTGTCGCCGTAGTCCTTGTGACCGTAGAGCCGCGTGGCGGGGATGCCGTAGCGCGCGCAGGTGTACGCGCACAGGGCGACCAGGACCTCCCACTGCGCCTGCGGAGGTGTGGCGCCCGCGTGGTAGGCGCCCTCGTTGGCGATCCCGACGGCCTGGTCGTTCTGCCCGGAGGTGTGGGCGCCGAGGACGAAACCGCTCCCGCCGGTGAGGGCCTGGAGGCTGCCGTGCCGCCCCTCGGTGATCCAGCCGCCCCGGCTGACCAGGAAGTGGTAACCGGTGTCGACCCATCCGTTCTTGTCCATGTGCAGGTCCTGGACCCAGTGGGCGTGGGAGTGGGCCTGGGCGCGGGAGAAGTCGGAGGTGTTGGCGCTCACCGTGTGGTGGACGATGATCCGGCTCGGCCGGTACGCCAGCCGGCTGATGCTTCCGCGCGGTGAGCGGGCGCCCCAGGCACGGGTGTTGTCGATGTCCGGCTCGACGGCGTCGGCGGCCTTCGCGCCACCGGCGCCCCGCGCCCGGGCGGCGCCGGTGCTCTGTGCGTGGGCGATGCCCGGCAGGGTGGCGGTGGCGGCGGCCAGGCCGGCCGCACCGGCGAGCAGGAGGCGGCGCCGGAGCGCGTTCTCGGCGTTCACGATCGCTCCTCGGGGGAGACGGTGGGGGGAAACGGAGGAGCCGACGGGGTCGGCCGTCGGCTCCACCGCGTGATCGCGTGCTGGGGGAGCGGCGAGGGGGTGTCCCCTGCCGGTGCCGAAGCGGGTGCCGATCAAGTGTTGTTGGCGAGGGCCAGGAGCCGGTCGCGTGAACCGTTGAACTGGTTGCGGTCCACGTTGCCCGAGACACCGCTGACCGAGCCGGTGCTGGTGTACTGCCACACCGTCCAGGTCGGGAAACCGCTCGGGATGGTCGGGGACGACGCCGAGGTCCAGTGGGCCACCCACAGCGGGCTCTTGCCGGACATGCCGGTCCAGTTGCCGGTGCAGGTGTTCCACCACCCGGACGTCGTGTAGATCACCGCGTCACGGCCGGTGCGGGACTTGTAGGTGGTGTAGAAGTCGTTGATCCAGGTGCGCATCTGTGTGGTGGACAGGCCGTAGCACATGGCCCCGTAGGGGTTGTGCTCGATGTCCAGTACACCCGGCAGGGTCAGGTTGTCCCGCGACCAGCCGCCGCCGTTGGAGGCGAAGTAGTTCGCCTGGATCGCACCGTTGGAGATGTCGGGGCGTGCGAAGTGGTACGCGCCGCGGATCACGCCGGCACCGTGTGCGGCCGGGTAGTTGGTGTTGAACCGAGCGTCCTTGTAACTGGTGCCCTCGGTCGCCTTGATCCAGGCGAACTGGATGCCGGCGTTGCGCACCGAGGTCCAGGTGATGGCGCCCTGCCAGTGCGAGACGTCGATGCCCTGGACGCCGTCGGTCGGGGCCATGGTGCCCATCGACGGCGGTTCCGCGGGGACGTCGTCGTGGACCTGGGCGCCCACGCCCATGTACGCCTGGCCCGGCTTGACCTTGACGCGGTCCTTGTCGGGCTGGGGCGCGGCGGCGGCGCCGGCCGCGGTGGTCGCCGTCAGTGCGAGAGCCGAGACGAGGACGCCGAGCGCCGTGGTCGCCCGTCTGCGGGTGCCGGTCGAACGGCTGGGGAACGAGAACATGACTGCCTCCGGTACGCATGTGGGGATGAGAGGAGGAGGTGGCGTCGGCCGGTGCCACCTGGGCAGAGCCGTGCTGTTCCGTGTTTTGACGTGCGCGCGTCATCAGTTAGGCACGGGGGTTCTACGCGTGTAAAGCCCTCACGGCCGCCTCTGGAGGTCTGGTCCACTGGAGGTTCGGGTGGCCTGGGGGATCGCCGTCCTGACGGCGGAAACTTTCATGCCGTGAAAACGCGGTGAGAGCGAAAGCGGCCTGGGCGTGGCGGCCGGATGCACGGGGCGAGCGGGGTACCGCCCCGTGCGCCGACGCTGCCCTACAGCCCGAACACGCCCGGATCCTCGGCCAGTTTCCGGAAGATGTCCTGCGGGCTCGGCACCAGTTTGCGCTGCTTGAGGTCCAGTACGCCGCCGACCGCCGTGATCTCGGCGGCGACCGTGCCGTCCGCCTTGGTGATGGTCTGCTCGATGCGGAACGTCTTGCCGGTGCCCCAGGTGAAGGCGCAGCTCACGTCGACCTCGTCACCGGCGAGCAGCTCCCGCTTGTAGCGGATGGTGGTCTCCAGGGCGACCGGTCCCACACCCTGTCCGATGAGACCGGACTGCGTGATCCCGGCCTCCTGGAGCAGCGACCAGCGCGCGTGCTCCGCGTAGTTGAGGTACACGGCCTGGTTGAGGTGGCCCTGCACATCGGTCTCGTATCCGCGCACGGTCACCCGGACGGAAAACGGCTCGCTCACTGCATCCCCTTCAGACCTGCTCGACTCGTTGCCCTGACCACCGATCCTGGCACGCCCCTCACACCCGGCGCGGGGAGGCCAGCAGGTACCGTGCCCGCGTCCTCGGCTCCGTGTACTCCCCGACCTGCCAGCCGGCCCGCTCGAGCGTGCCGGCGCAGGCCCGCAGCGCCGCGCCGTCCGGCTCGTACACGGCGACCGCCTCCGGCTGCGGGGTCTCCCGCACCCGGTAGCCGCCCTCGGTGTCCCCGACGGCCGGATCGTGTCCGGCGGCCTCCAGGGCGAGCGCGGCGGCCTGCACCAGATGTGCGCGCTCCCAGCCGCACGGCCGGTCGGTGGCACCGTCGGGGTTGGTCATCCTGCGCAGCTCCAGCATGCCCTGCCAGGCACCGCGCACCTCCCGGAGCCGAGCCGGCCCGGTCCCGGGAGCCGTGTGCTCACCACCGACCCGTGCCGCGAACACCCCGGTGGCGGCGGGCTCGGGTGCGGGCTCGGCCTGCGCCTCCGTGTCCCGTGTCCGATGCCCCGCGGGCGTCAGGAAGTGGTGGTGCGGCGCCCGCGGGTGCCGGAAGGCAAGCCCACGCCTCACCAGCGCGGCAAACTGCGCCTCCGTCCCCTTCAGGCGCCCGGTCACCGGATCGGCACCCTCGATGACCCGCCGCAGCCCCGCACTCAACGCTCTCGTCACCACAGCCCCCCCCGATCCCCGACCATCCCTTTGCGATCTCTCGAAGAGTACGACCGAGCACTGACACTCCCGGCGTCCGGAGCCTCGGCGCGATGCGTGCCGCTCCATGAGCCGGTCGTAGGATTCCGCTGTGGAGAACTCAGATCGTACGTCGCAGTCCGGAGCGGAACCGCGGAGCGCGGGCGGCAAGCCCGCGCAGGGCCTGGAATCCGTGGAGAACGCCCTCTCCCTGCTGCTCCTGCTCCGCAAGCAGGGGCGCGTGCGGCTGAGCGAGGCCGCCGGCGAGCTGGGTGTGGCCCGTTCCACGGCCCATCGGCTGCTCTCCACCCTGCGCGGGCGCGGCTTCGCGGTGCAGGGCGCCGACAAGGTGTACCGGCCCGGCCCCACGCTCTACCGTCTGGGGGTCTCCCAGCGCTCCGAGTACGACCTCGTGGAAACCGCCCGGCCGCACATGCTGTGGCTCAACGGACAGCTCGGTGAGACGGTGCACCTGGCGGTCCGGGCCGGGGCCGAGTCGCGCGTCCTGCACAGCATCGAGGGGACGCACGCACTGCGTGTCGGCAGCCGCGTCGGCGTGAATCTGCCCGCGCACCTCTCCGCCGGCGGCAAGGCGCTCCTCGCCGACCTGGGCGTCTCCGAGCTCGCCGACATCTACGGCACCCGGCACGCGGCGCAGGCGGACACCGACCCCGAGACACTGCACCGCATGCTCGCGACCGTCCGCAGGCGGGGCTACGCCGTCAATATCGGGGGCACCGAGCGCGGCATCTCCGCGGTGGGCGCCGCCGTGCGGGAGCCGGGCGGCCGCGCCGTGGCGGCGATGATCGTCTCGGCCCCTTCACTGCGCTTCACCCGCGCCCGCCTCGGTGACGCGGCCGCTGTGCTCGGGGAGGCGGTGCGCCGCATGGAGGCGGCACTCTGAGCCGGCGGCCGGTGTCCGCGTACGCACACGGCCGGAGCGGGGGAGCATGGTACGGCGGCAGGCCCGTGGTGCAAAGGGGCGCTCTCCCCTGTGCCGCAGAGCGGAATTACTGGACAGTTTTATTGCTCTCTGCGTAACAGAGCTGCTTCCATTCTGGTCACCGATGGGTCATTCGCTTGTCGCCGGAAGGACACCGGGGTCTGCGGAGCCGCCCACCGTGTCGGTGCTCCGCCTCGCGGCCCGCCCGGCTCCCTTCCCCCCCCACCTCTCCGCGACAGGACGTGGCCGCATGACCACCGATGTTCAAGCTCCCGCCTCCGCCCGAGTCCCCGCTCCAGCCCCGACGGACCGGCGTACCCGCGCCCTGACCCGTGCGGTCGTCGCCCTGTGTACGGCGGCGATCACGGTCGAGGGTTTCGACCTCATCGTCTACGGCGTGGCGATGCCGTCGATGCTCGCCGACTCGAATCTGGGCCTCGACAAGTCCCTCGCCGGAACTCTCGGCAGCCTCGTCTATCTGGGCATGCTCATCGGCGCCATCGTCTGCGGGCCCCTCGCCGACCGTTTCGGCAGGCGTCGGCTCGTGCTGGCGTCGGGAGTGATCTTCACCCTGTTCACCGTCGGCTGTGCCGTCGCCGCCGCGCCCTGGCAGTTCGGTCTCTTCCGGCTGCTCGCCGGCATCGGCATGGGCGGTGTGATGCCGTCCTGCGTGGCCCTGGCGAAGGAGTACGCGCCGCGCGGCCGCTCCGCGCTGGTGGCGACCATCGTCCTCGCGGGCGTTCCGGTCGGCGGTGTGCTCGCCGCGCTCACCGCCGCCGCCTGGGGCGAGACCCTCGGTTGGCGCGGCCTGTTCGGTGTCGGCGCGGCACTGTCGACGCTGGTGTTCGCCGGCGTGTACGCCCTGCTGCCGGACTCGCGGCCCGGAGCGGCCGACGCCCCCGGCCCCGGAGCCACCCCCTCGACGGCGTCCGTCAATGGCCCCGAGTCCGGCGGCGGCCTCGCGTCCGGCGGCCTCGCGGCCGAGGGGAAGAACCTCTCGCCGGCCCGTTCCGTGCTGTCGGACGGCCGCGCCCGCACCACCGTGCTGTTCGTCGTCGCCAACTTCGCGGTGCTCCTGTCCTGGTACGGCCTGAACACCTGGCTGACCCAGCTGATGCGCGAGATGGACTACCCGCTCGGCTCGGCGCTGCAGTTCACGCTCGTGCTCAATCTGGGTGCCGTGATCGGCTCGTTCGCCATCGCCGCCGTCGCCGACCGGGTCGGCCCGCGCTTCGTCACCATCGGCAGTGCGGCGCTCTCCGCGGTCGCCGTCGTCGGCCTGACGTGGGGCGGCAACACCGTAGTCGTCCTCTGTCTGACCGCGCTCGCCGGTGTCGGTGCCCATTCGGCCCTGACCGTGCTCAACGACTGGGTGGCGTCCAGCTACCCGGCCTCGATCCGGGCCACGGCACTCGGCTACGTCTCGGGCTTCGGGCGCGGCGGCGCGATCGTGGCGCCGCTGCTCGGCGGCTGGATCCTGACGGCCTCTCTCGGCCCGACCACGGTCTTCTACGTCTTCGCCGCAGCCGCCGCCCTGAGCGCCGCGGCCCTCCTCGCCATCCCCCACCGCCGGGCCTGACGCCCCGCCGTGAAGCGCCGCGACGCCCCGTCTCCAGCAGGAGGCGGGGCGTCCTCGTCAGGTGGGAGGAGTCTCACCGACGGCGACCCGGCCGGACCGTACGGGAAGCCGTGCACGGCCCGAGCACGGCCGACCGGCCGCGCTACTGCCGGTAGCCGCTCAGGAAGCGGCCGATGCGGCCGATCGCCGCCTCCAGGTCCTCCGCGTGGGGGAGGGTGAGGATGCGGAAGTGGTCGGGGGAGGGCCAGCTGAAGCCCGTGCCCTGGACGACCTGGATCTTCTCCCGGAGCAGCAGGTCCAGGACGAACTTCTCGTCGTCGTGGATCCTGTGCACCTTGGGGTCCAGACGGGGAACGCGTACAGCGCTCCCTTCGGCTTCACGCAGCTCACGCCGGGGATCTCGTTCAGCTTCTCCCAGGCCACGTTCCGCTGCTCGTGCAGCCGCCCGCCGGGCGCGGTCAGTTCGCGGATGGACTGGCGGCCGCCGAGCGCGGCCTGGATGGCGTACTGGGCGGGCGCGTTGGCACACAGGCGCATGGAGGCCAGCATGGTCAGGCCCTCCAGGTAGTCCCTCGCGTGCTGCTTGGGGCCGGTGACCACCAGCCAGCCGGAGCGGAAGCCCGCCACGCGGTGGGTCTTCGACAGCCCGCAGAAGGTGAGGACCACCAGGTCGGGGGCGAGCGCGGCGGCCGAGTGGTGCACGGCGTCGTCGTAGAGGATCTGGTCGTAGATCTCGTCGGCGAGGACCATCAGACCGTGCCGGCGGGCCAGGTCGAGGATGCCCTCGACGACCTCCTTCGGATAGACCGCGCCGGTGGGGTTGTTGGGGTTGATGATGACCACGGCCTTCGTACGGTCCGTGATCTTCGACGCCATGTCGTCCAGGTCCGGGTACCAGTCGGCCTGCTCGTCGCACAGGTAGTGCACCGCCTTGCCGCCCGCGAGGGTGGTCACCGCCGTCCAGAGGGGGAAGTCCGGAGCGGGGACGAGCACTTCGTCGCCGTCCTCCAAGAGCGCCTGGACGGCCATCGAGATCAGCTCGGAGACGCCGTTGCCGAGGAAGACGTCGTCGACGTCGACCTCCAGGCCCAGGGTCTGGTAGCGCTGGGCCACCGCGCGGCGGGCGGAGAGGACGCCCCGCGAGTCGGTGTAGCCGTGCGCCTGCGGCAGCATCCTGATCATGTCCTGGACGATCTCCTCCGGCGCCTCGAAGCCGAACAGGGCCGGGTTGCCGGTGTTCAGGCGCAGCACACTGTGCCCCGCCTCCTCCAGCGCGTTCGCGTGCTCGATGACCGGGCCGCGGATCTCGTAACAGACCTCGCTGAGCTTGCTCGACTGCCGGAACTCCATGCGCCGCTTCCCCTCAAGTGTCCGGTGTTGCTTGCTTGGTTTTACCAAGTGACCACTTGGAAAGTCCAACAACTTGTCTACACTGCGTCGCATGTCACCTCGCCGAAGCTACGACCAGTACTGTTCCGCCGCCCGCGCGCTCGACGCCGTCGGCGACCGCTGGACCCTGCTGATCGTCCGGGAGTTGCTCGCCGGCCCGAGGCGCTACACCGACCTGCACGCGGACCTCCCCGGCGTCAGCACGGACGTACTGGCCTCGCGGCTGAAGGGCATGGAACGCGACGGGTTGACCAGTCGTCGGCGGCTGCCCCCGCCCGGCGCGGCCTTCGTGTACGAACTCACCGATCGAGGGCGTGAGTTGCTGCCGGTACTCCAGGCCCTCGGCGCCTGGGGACAGGGCGCGCTGGGGGAGCGGCGGCCCACCGACGCGGTACGGGCGCACTGGTTCGCGCTGCCGCTGCTGCGCGTCCTTGAGGGCGAGGGGCAGGGTGGGGGACTGGTCGAAGTCCGGCTGGACGAGGGGCGGTTCCACCTGCACGTCGGAGCCGGGGGCGGGGCCGTCTACGGCGACGGGCCCGCCCCCGGTGAGCCCGACGCCACCCTGGCCCTCGACGCCGACACCTGTACGGCGATCAGCCGCGGCGAGTCGGCCGTGGCCGACGCGGTGCGGGACGGGCGGATCGAGGTGGGCGGCGACGGCCCACTCGCCAAAGCGCTCCGGGAGGCATGACGGGGAGGGGCGGCGGCAACGAAAGGAGGCCCGCACAAGGCGGGCCTCCTGGGCAGACGTCACGCGCTGCCGATGGTCACCTGCCGACCGTCACGCGCCCGGCGGCACCCGGGACGGCCGTCCCGACCCGCGGGTCAACCGGTAGCCGGCGACACCCGCCAGCGAGGCCAGCGCACCGCCCACCGCGGTCCACACCCAGCGGTCGGACCACCAGCCGGAGGTCCAGCCGTCCTCGGGCTCGAGAGCGGCGAGTACGGCCGAGGACGACTTCTCCTCGCCGTCCCCGTCGCCCTCGCCGTCCGTCTCCGTCCGCAGCGCGATGCCCGGCACCAGCGGCTCGGCGAGTGAGCCGTCCACCGCCGCGGCGCCACCCATGTCCTTGGAGTCGGCCCGGACTTCGACGTCCACCGACTGGCCCAGGTCGGACGCCGAGAGGTTCACCGCGGTGAGCCGGATGTAATACGTGCCCGGCAGTGGGTCGTTGGCCCACGGCTCCGACCAGGCGCGGACCGTGCGCAGCACGCAGGCGAGCTCCACGGAGGCCGCGTCCGCCGGTGCCGTGCGGGTCTGGGCGCCGTACTGGCAGGCCTGGCGGCGGCGCAGACCGTCGTACACGTCGACCCGCCAGGTCTCGGCGGCGTGCGTCTCGGGCAGCTTCACCGTCGCCCGCACGGTGGGGCGTTGCCCCGCGTCCGCCGGGAACGACCAGTACAGGTAGTCGCCGACGGAGGCACGTGCCGTGGCGGTCTGCCCCTGCTCGAACTCCGTCGCGGTACGGAACGAGGTGCCCGCGCGGGTCGGTCCGGCGGCGTCCTCGGACGCGCCGGGGGAGGGGCTGGAGTCGGCCGCCGCGGGGGCCACGGCAGCCGCGGCCAGCCCGAGCGTGAGCAGGGCGGCGACCGGCAAGCGGGTGATACGCATCAGTGGGTCCTCCAGACCGCGAGCCGCCAGCGGGACAGCCAGCCCCAGACGAGACCGGCGAGGAAGCCGGTGAGGACCAGCGCGCCGAGCAGCCACCAGCCCCGGCCCAGGCCGAAGGAGGCCACGTCACTCGATTCGCCCGGACCCTCGACGACGTCGATGGTCAGTTCCAGCGGCAGACCGGGCGTGGTCTTCACGCCGGAGCCCGGCGAGAACGAGTTGGTCACCGCCAGGCACACCGTCTCGGTGGCCGGCTTGTCGCCGTCGTCGCCGTCGTCGTCCGATTCGGGCTTCGGGTAGCGCAGGCCGGTGGACAGGACGTCCGTACGGCCGTTGCCCGTGGCCTCGCCGCGGACGATCTCCCGGTCGTGCACCGTGACGGCCCGCAGCAGCACGCCGTAGTCCGGGTTCACCGCCCGGTCGGCCGCCACGCTCACCGACGCGCGCAGTTCCTGACCGGCCTGCACGTCCACGCGGTACCAGCGCTGCTGCCCGAACTCCT
The DNA here is from genome assembly GCF_054061295.1 of Streptomyces sp. TE5632. Classification (NCBI taxonomy): domain Bacteria; kingdom Bacillati; phylum Actinomycetota; class Actinomycetes; order Kitasatosporales; family Streptomycetaceae; genus Streptomyces; species Streptomyces sp. TE5632. The sequence continues at coordinate 4,985,989 of NZ_JBSSEA010000003.1, forward strand.
CGCGGTCCGTGTAGAGACCGGACTTCAGCGTCGGCGCCTTGGCACAGGACGCGGCACCCTCGGTCGCGACCGGCGTCACCACCGGTTCGGCCGCGCGGTCCACCAACTCATTGACCCGGTCGGTGAGTTCGTCCTGGTGCTGGACCGAGGTGTAGGTGCCGCCGGTCGCCTCGGCGATGCAGCTGAGCTGCCGGCTCAGCTTGGCGTTCGGCACCAGGCCCAGGGTGTCGATGGTCAGGCCGATGCCCTTGGCCGCGATCTCCCGGGCCACCTCGCACGGATCGAGCGGGGCACAGGTGTCCTCACCGTCGCTGATCAGCACGATGCGCTTGGAACCGTTGCCGTCCTTGAAGTCGCCGGCCGCCTGCAACAGGGCGGGGCCGATGGGGGTCCAGCCGGTCGGGCTGAGCGTGGCCACCGCCGTCTTGGCCTCCGTACGGTCCAGCGGGCCGACCGGGTAGAGCTGCGCGGTGTCCTTGCAGCCCTCCTTGCGGTCGTCGCCGGGGTAGTCGGCGCCGAGGGTCCGGATCCCCAGCTCGACCTCCTCCGGCGTCGCGTCCAGCACCTCGTTGAACGCCTGCTTCGCCGCCGCCATCCGGGACTGGCCGTCGATGTCCTTGGTCCGCATCGAACCGCTCACATCGAGGACGAGATCGACCTGTGGCGCGTCCTGGCCCGTGGGTTCGCCGGCGGCCGCCGCGGTCGGGAAGGTGAGCCCGGCCGTCAGGGCGGCGAGCAGGACACCGACGCCCGCTGCCGGCCATTTTCTTCTGATCATCAAGGGATCCTATTGATCGGGGACGGCCCGCTCCGAAGCGGGGCCCACAAGGCCCCTAGACCCGCAGGGGATTGGGCAGTTCCGCCCATTCGTCCCCGGCCGGGCGCGGTGCCAGCCGCATCAGCGTCAGGGCCTTCGCGGGCAGTGGTCCGCCGAGCAGGGCGGCAAGGTCCGGGGTGCGCGGCAGATCCCGTACGGCCGTCTCCAGCGCGGCCCGAAGCGCCGGGCCCGAACCCGTCGTACCGGCCAGCGCACCCGCGACCAGCGACCCGAACAGCTTCCGTCGCAGGGCGCGTTCATCGTCCGTGACCATACGGGCGGGCAACTCGGGCACCGGGACGCCGTGTCGCGCCAGCCGCTCGGGGCTGACCCGCAGATCGGCCAGATCGCGGTAGACCAGCCGCACCGGCTCCCCGTCCGGCTCCAGCACCACCAGGAGGTTCTGACCGTGCGCCTCCAGAGCCACGCCCAGATCGAGCAGTCGCAGCCCGACCGTGAGGGCGAGCCGCGCGAACCGGGCCGCCCGGGCGGGGGAGCGGAGCACCTCGGTGGTCGCCAGCGCCGCCACCGGGACCACCCGCTCCCCGGCAGACACGTACTCCTGCGGCGACTCGCGCACCACGGCCGCCAGATCGGGGGAGCCGGCCGCCGCGGCACCCAGGGTGCGGGTGATGTGCAGCAGTCCGCCGGTCCGCGAGGCCACCGACTCCCCGAAGTCGGACAGCACCGCGGACGCGGCGACCGAACCGAGCGAGATGTCCCGCACCGAGGACGTCAGCCGCGTACTCAACGCCGTTTTGACATGAGGGCCTTCGGGCAGGGCGAGGGTGCGCAGCGCCATCAGCGGATGCGCGGCGATCCGCCGGACAGGGCCTCCCCACCCCTCTTCTCCGGGTTCTCCCCGCTTGAGCACATGCGCCGCCTGCCACGGGTGCACGGGGATCAGCGTCCGCCTCCCGTCCCGCAGCCACTTTGGCCAGACTCCCGTCACCAGACAGTCGTCGGCCGGTACCGGCACCAGCCCCAACTCCACGACCGGTCGGTGCTCGGGCCCGTACGCCAACTGCTCGGCGACCGAGAAACCTGGCCGGGAACGGCAGTTGGGATGGAACGGATGCCCGTCGACCACCCGCTGTTCCCACTCCCAGTCCCACCGGGGCCACCGGTCCGGGCCACCCTCCGGCTCGCCCGCCCGGGACAGGGCCAACGAGGCGACACTGTGCGCGAGTTCGACGGCGAAGGCCGCCGAGCGCGGCACGGCGAGCCGCGTCATCAACCGCGCCGGATCGTCGTACGCCACCTCGTCCAGGTGGACGACGGTGACGTACGCGGCGGTCGCATACGGGTCCGGTCGCGGGCCGTGCAGCCGCCGCCCGTCCGCCAGCCGCAGGGTGAGCCCGTCCCGGTCCGGCTCCCGGCCGGTGATCCACGGCAGCGGATCGTGCGCGAGGCCACGCCACAGCCGGGTCAGCACAGCCGCACGGGCCCCTGGCAGCGCTGCCGCGTACCGGGGCGCCAGAGCCGGCCGTACGGCGGCCAGCTCGTCGGCGATCTCGGTCTCGGCGGTGGGGGGACGGTGCACGGGCGGGCTCCTCGGGTACGACGCACAGCGTTGCGGGACGAACAGGCGGCCCGCGACGGACATACTGATCGTCCTCGCCCGGACAGACCGTTGGGAAACAGTGGAACGCGTGGACCTCATGCCCCCGCCCGCAGACGACGACGCGGCGACCCGCGCCCACCACTTGGCCGGACTCACCGCCCGCGCCGACGCGTACGCGGCCGTACCGCTGCTGAACTGCCTGCTGCGCGAGGTGGCACAACCCGTGCCGGCCACGGACGTGAATGGCGACGGGGAGGGGGACGTCCGGACGTACCGCCTGCCCGGCGTCGACCGCCTGCTGCGGGTCCGCGGCACCCGGCGCCCCGCCGCACCCGAGGTGCGCGTGGACGGCGCCTGGCACCGCGTGAACCACACCGAACTGGTGAAACTCGTCGCGGAGGAACTGCGCCGGCACACCGGCCTGCCGAACCACGAACTGCCCGCCGAGATGATCGACAGCAGGGACGCGGTGGCCGCGCTGCTCGCGGCACGGGCCCGGACGGCCCCGCCCGTCGACCCCTACCTCCGCTCCGAACAGTCCCTGCTCACCGGCCACACCCACCACCCCGCCCCCAAGGCGCGCGGCGGCGGCCCCGCGGCGAACTGGCTGCCGTACGCGCCGGAGGCGTACGCCCGCTTCCCGCTGACGCTGCTCGGACTGCGCGAGGACACGGTCCTCGAGGAGGGCGACACCTCGGCCCTCGACCGGCTCGGCACCGCCCCGCCCGGATACCGCCTGCTGCCGGCCCACCCCTGGCAACTGGAGCTGACGGCCCGGGACCTCGCCCCCGCCTTCGCCGACGGCCGTCTGATCAGGCTGGGCGCGACCCCGTTCCCGGCCTGGCCCACGGCCGCGATCCGCACCGTGTACGCACCCGCACGCGACCTGTTCCTGAAGTTCAGCCTCGACGTACGCATCACCAACGACATCCGCCGCCTGTGGCGCCACGACCTGCTGAAGCTCCGCAGGACCGACACGGCCGTACGCGAGGCGTTCGCCGCCTTCGACGGCCCGGCGGCCTGGCTCAGCGACCGCGGCCACCGCACCGCGGACTTCGCCTTCGAGGAACTGGCCGTCGTCGTCCGTGACGGCCTGCGCGACCGCCTCCTGTCCGGCGCGACCCCCCACCTGGCCGCCGCCCTGGCCGAGGAGTACGACGGCAACCCGCTCGTCACGACCACCACCCCCGCCGCCTGGTGGGAGGCCTACCTGGCCCAGGTCGTCCCCCCGGCCCTGGCCGCCTTCGCCCGGCGCGGAGTCGTCCTGGAGGCACACCTGCAGAACACCGTGATCGCCGTCGACACCGGCGGCACGCCCGTACAGGCCCTGTACCGGGACGCCGAGGGCGTGAAACTCCTGCCGGAGGTGCCCAGGGAGGCGGGCTGGGAACGCCTGGTGTACTGCCTGATCGTCAACCACCTGACCGAGATCGCCGCCGCCCTCGCCGAACACCACCCCGGCCTCGACCCCTGGCCCGCCGTTCGCCGAGAACTGGCCCGCCACGACCTCCCCGAGATGCCCGCCCTCCTCACCGGCCCCACCCTCCCCGCCAAAACCAACCTCCTCCTCCGCTGGACCAACGCCGACGGCGCCGCCGCCCGCTACCGCCCGGTCCCCAACCCGCTGGCGGACACCCGGCCATGACCGCCCCCGCCCCCGCCCCCGCCCTCTCGCCCGTAGCGGATGGTGTCCCTGCGGATGGTGTCCCTGCGGGTGGCGCAAGGGACCTGAAGGCGGCGTCGCGGGTCGGGGACGGTGGTGCTGCCCGACGGGCGTGAGATCGAGCGACGGTGCATCGGGGTCTTGCCGGGGGGCGGTCAGCTGCTCGTGCTGACGGTTTTCCCCGACCGCGCGGCGGGACGGCGGCCTCAGCGTGTGCGATGCCGGGACACTCACCCACGCCCCGGGAACGACACACCGTCCCAAGGCGTGAGCACTTCGGCCGCATCTGTCCTGATGCTGCTCATCTGAGCGCTTGAGGGACACATGGCCGCCGACTGCTCACGCTTTTCCGCACGGCATCCGTCTCCGGCCCCGCAGCCTCGGGACCGCGGAGATCCCCTGCACCACCCGCAGGGGCACCGGGCCGTGGCGCGAACACGCCACGGCCCGGTACCGGTCGGGTGCAACGGAAGCGTTCGGCGAGCCCGGGGCGTGCATCACCAGTGCGAGGCGTCCCGGGTGGCTGTCCGGTTGCGCCGGGCGCAGTGGCCCGTGAGGAAACGGCACGGGCTGTCGAAGTCGACGGGCCGATTCCAGGTCATACCGTCCGACGGAGTCGCCGGACATCGCGCACCAGGCAGTTGGCCTCCCCTTGAGAGGGCGCGCCCGCTCGACGGCCCGGACCGGTGACACGCGTCCTGCGTTCCCCGCCTGCGCGAGGACCACTTCCACGACAGGGTGTGCGCGATCCCCGCCCACGGAACACCCCAGCCTGCGCGGGGACTTCGTGACCTGGGACGTTAAGAGGGCTTTGCCGTTCCTTGGCTGTTGGCGAGCTTTGTCGGCATGGGTGAATTTCGCCAGAGTCGCCGTCTGGTGCGTGGGCGTATGGCGGTTGAGTGGCTTCCCCGGTGTGAAAGTCGCTCGGTCTGTTTCATGCCGCAGGCTGGAGGGCCGTGGGGCGACGCAAGTGGTGGGCCGGCGTGGAGGACGGGCTGCTCGGGAAGGGGCGTGCTCTGCGAACGGTCTGAGGGTGGCTGTCGAGCGGGCACGGTGAGGGCGTGGATGGCGGCTGCGGGTGTGGTTGCCGATGCCATATCGGCCGGGTGTGCGGCTGGGGTGCTCGCGTGCATGTCGGGCTTCCGTGCCTGGTCGCGAGCCACACACTGACCGTGCGGTAGGTGTCGGAGGCAGCCATATCGGTCGGCTCCCGTGCGTCCTTAGGGTCGTCACGTCGATGGATGCCGGGGCGCGCGAAGGGCACACCCTCTGCGTGCCCCGGCTGCTCGGGGCGGGACGCGCCCCTTGATGGAGAGGGGCCGTATGGGGCTGGACAAGACGGTCGGCAGCGTGGACGAGGCAGTGGCGGACATCCCCGAGGGGGCGTCGCTGGCCGTCGGCGGGTTCGGCCTGTGTGGCATACCGAGTGCCCTGATCGCCGCACTGCTGCAGCGGGAGGCGGGCGGGTTCAAGGTCGTCTCCAACAACTGCGGGGTGGACGACTGGGGGCTGGGGCTCCTGCTGCGGGCCGGCCGGATCGCGCGCATGACCAGTTCGTACGTGGGCGAGAACAAGGAGTTCGCCCGCCAGTACCTCAGCGGGGAACTGGAAGTGGAGCTGGTGCCGCAGGGCACGCTGGCCGAACGCCTGCGGGCCGGCGGGGCGGGCATCCCGGCGTTCTACACACCGGCCGGGGCCGGGACGCAGATCGAGCAGGGCGGGCTGCCCTGGCGGTACGGCGCGGACGGACAGGTCGCGGTGGCGTCGCCGCCGAAGGAGACGCGGGTCTTCGACGGGCGTGAGTACCTGTTGGAGGAAGGCATCAGGACCGATTACGCCCTGGTGCGGGCGGCCGTCGGGGACCGTCACGGCAACCTGGTGTTCCGCTCCTCGGCCCGCAACTTCAACCCGCTGGCAGCGATGGCCGGGCGGGTCACCATTGCCGAGGTCGAGCACCTGGTGGAGCCGGGTGAACTGGACCCGGACGAGGTGCACCTGCCGGGGGTGTTCGTGCAGCGGGTGGTCCGGGTCCTCCCCGACGACCCGACCGCCACCCGGCGGATCGAACGACGGTGCGTGCGGACCGAACAGGAAGGCGGTGCCTGACATGGCGCTCACTCGCGAGCAGATGGCGGCCCGGGCGGCCCGTGAACTGGTGGACGGCACCTACGTCAACCTCGGCATCGGGCTGCCCACACTGATCCCGAACCACCTCCCGCCGGGAGTCGAGGTGGTGCTGCAGTCCGAGAACGGGATCCTCGGCGTCGGCCCCTACCCGCTCGAGGAGGAACTCGACGCGGACCTGATCAACGCGGGCAAGGAGACGGTGACCACCCTGCCCGGGGCGTCGTTCTTCGACTCCGCGCTGTCCTTCGGCATGATCCGCGGCGGGCACATCGACGCCGCGGTGCTGGGCGCCATGCAGGTGTCGTCCTCCGGGGACCTGGCGAACTGGATGATCCCGGGGAAGATGGTCAAGGGCATGGGCGGTGCCATGGACCTGGTGCACGGGGCGCGCCGGGTCATCGTGCTGATGGAGCACACCGCCAAGGACGGCAGTCCCAAGCTCGTCGAGCGGTGCGATCTGCCGCTGACCGGCACCGGGGTCGTCCAGCGCGTCATCACCGATCTCGCCGTCATCGACATCACGCCGGAGGGTTTCTCGCTGGCCGAACTCGCTCCCGGCGTCGGCGTGGAGGAGGTGCGCGCCGCGACCGGGGCCGAGCTGCGGGTTCCCGCGCGGTTGGAGACGGTGGCAGGCGTCTGATTAGCAGATGTCACCCGGCGGCACAACCTGTTCGGGTCCACATGCTGTCAGGCAGGCTGTGGTGCTCCCTGCCATATCGTTGCGTGTTGAACAGACCCTACGGTGCCGAGCACCGGGCCGCTCCGGCCGACCCACGCCCTCGGAGCGGCCCGGCGTCCCCCACAGCACCGAGGAGCCGCCATGCAACTGCCGCGTTTCCGGGGAACCACCGCCCGGCTGTCCCGCACCCCGTCCGCACCGCCCGCCGATCCCCTGCCGCGCACGGCGGGGCGCGGGCGGCGCGGGCCGCTGTCTCCGCTCGTGTCCGTCCTGTCCGTCCTGACCGTCGTGGCACTCGCCCTCGCGGCGGCCCTGGCCGGTCCGGCGCCCACGGCCCACGCCGCGGTCGGCCTGACCAAGGTCACCGGCTTCGGCGCCAACCCGGGCCAGTTGAACATGTACGTCTACCGGCCCGCGTCCCTGTCCGCCGAACCGGCGGTGGTGTTCGCCCTGCACGGCTGCACCCAGAACGCCCAGACGTACGCCGACAACTCCGGTCTGCCGGAACTCGCCGACCGGCACGGATTCCTCGTGGTGTTCGCCGAGACCACGAGTTCGAACAACCTGAACAAGTGCTTCAACTGGTTCCAGACCACCGACAACCGCCGGGGCCAGGGCGAAGCCGCGTCGATCCGGCAGATGGCAGCGCACAGCGTCTCCGCCTACGGCGCCGACGCCGGACGGACCTACGTCACCGGCCTGTCCGCCGGCGGTGCCATGACGTCGGTGATGCTCGCGACCTACCCGGACGTCTTCCAGGCCGGCGCGGTCGTCGCGGGGCTGCCCCACGGCTGTGCCGACGACGTCAGCGCCGCCTTCACCTGCATGAGCCCCGGAGTCGACCGGACCCCGGCCCAGTGGGCCCAGAAGGTCCGCGACGCCCACCCCTCGTGGTCCGGTCCCTGGCCGCGCGTGGCCGTCTGGCACGGCGACAAGGACACCACGGTCGTACCGCGCAACGCCGACGAACTGCGCGACCAGTGGACGGCGCTGCACGGACTGTCCCAGACACCGACCCGCACGTCCGCCATCGGCCCGAACTCCACCCGGCACGAGGAGTACGCGGCGGCGGACGGCTCGGTGGCCGTCGAGGTGAACCGGGTCCCCGGCATCGGACACGGCACGCCGGTCGATCCGGGCAGCGGGGCCGAGCAGTGCGGCAGCACCGGCACCGCACACTTCCCGGACTCGATCTGCTCCAGCCACTGGATCGCCCGGTTCTTCGGCCTGGACGACTCCGACCCCGGGCGTGAAGGGCTGTCCGCTCCGACCGGCCTGGCCCCGACCGGCGTCACGGACACCACCGTCGGGCTGAGCTGGGACGCCGTCGACGGCGCCGGGAGCTACGCCGTCCACCGCGACGGTGTCCTGATCGGCACGGCGGACTCCACGTCCTACACCGACACCGGTCTGACCCCGGGCTCCTCCCACACCTACGCGGTCGCCGCCCGTGACGCGGACGGCAGGACGGGACGGCTCTCCAGCACGGTCACCGCGCGGACCACCGGCGCCACCGCCGCCTGCTGGACCGCCACCAACTACGCCCACGTACAGGCGGGACGCGCCACGACCAGCGGTGGCTACACCTATGCCAAGGGCTCCCAGCAGAACATGGGTCTGTACAACATGTTCGTCAGCCACACCCTGAAGGAGTCACCCGTCGGCCACTTCACCCTCGCGGACGGAACCTGCTCCTGACGCGACCGGTCACGGCCGTGGGTGCTGTCCCGGCACTTACGGCCGTGCCCAACACGGCGGCGGCCCATCTGTCAGGGGCCGCCGCCATGTTGGGCACACGCGTATTCCCGTGCATGCCGCTCCGCCTGCACGGCACCCTCGACGTCCTGCTGCCCATCGGCAAGGGCCCGGACGTCCACGCCCAAATGATCAAGGAAGCGGGCCGCGGCGGCCTGCACCGTTACTACCGCATCGAGGACGGCACGCACACCGGCTCCCTCGTCGACGCCTTCCCCGACCGGCTCCGGCCCCTCCTGCCCTGCCACCGGTCGTCCTTCACCGCCCTGGAGAAGTGGCTCTCCACCGGGCACCGCCCGCCCGCGAGCCACACCGTCGCCCGGCCCGAGGACGCCGATCCGGCGGCCCTGCTCACCAGCTGCCGCCTCGACAAGTGACGGACCGTGGCGGCCGTGACGAAACGTCACGGCCGCCACGGGGCCCACCCCGCGGAGTGCGCCACGTCACGCCTCGCCTTGTGGATGGGGGCGCTATAGAAGTAGCTCTTACTGTGTGGGTCACATACATAGGTGTGTCTGGGCGGCGTCCGTACTGTTTCCGGCCATGACAAGCGAATTCCCTCCTCCCACCGCCCACTCGGCGCCGCCCGGCGCCGGCGTGGACCTGACGTCCCGGGCCGCTCTGGTCACCGGTGGCGGCAGCGGCATCGGCAAGGCGTGCGCCACGGCGCTGGCCGCCGCGGGTGCCACCGTGCACGTGGTCGACCGGGACGCCGATTCGGCCAAGGAGGTCGCCGCCGGGATCGGGGGCGAGGCGCACGTCGTCGACCTGGCCGACCCGGCCGCGATCGAGACGCTGCCGACCGAGGTCGACATCCTGGTCAACAACGCCGGCCTGCAGCACGTGGCGCCCCTGACCGAGTTCCCGCCGGAGCGGTTCGCCCTCATCCAGCAGGTGATGGTCACCGCCCCGTTCCTGCTGATGCGCCGCAGCCTGCCGCACATGTACGCGCGCGGCTGGGGACGGCTGATCAACCTCTCCAGCGTCCACGGACTGCGGGCCAGCGCCTACAAGTCCGCCTACGTGGCCGCCAAACACGCGCTGGAGGGCCTGAGCAAGGTGGCCGCGCTCGAGGGTGCCGCCCACGGTGTGACCAGCAACTGCATCAACCCCGGCTACGTCCGCACCCCTCTGGTCGAGAACCAGATCCGCGACCAGGCCGCCGCGCACGGGATCAGCCCCGACGACGTCCTGACCGATGTGCTGCTGACCCGCTCGGCCATCAAGCGCCTGCTGGAGGCGGAGGAGGTCGCCGCGGCCGCGCTGTGGCTGTGCGCCGACCACAGCAGCTACATCACCGGCACCTCCCTGCCCCTCGACGGCGGCTGGGGAGCCAACTGACCCGCCGCCGCCCCGGGCGCCGCCCCGTCCCCATGACTGCCCCCCACGCCTGTCCCCGCACCCGCACCTCACCCGAGAATCGGTGAACCCATGTCCGAGCCCACAACCGCCAAGCCGGGCGAGCCCCGCTCCGGCGGCATCGCCCGCATCGTCGGGGCGAGCCTGATCGGCACCACCGTCGAGTGGTACGACTTCTTCCTCTACGGCTCCGCCGCCGCGCTGGTGTTCAACACCCTCTTCTTCCCCAGCAGCGACCCGCTGGTGGGCACGCTGCTCGCCTTCATGACCTACGCGATCGGGTTCCTGGCCCGGCCGATCGGCGGCATGGTCTTCGGGCACTACGGCGACAAGATCGGCCGTAAGAAACTGCTCGTGCTCAGCCTGCTGATGATGGGCGGCGCCACCTTCGCCATGGGTCTGCTGCCCACCTACGGCAGCATCGGCGTCGGCGCCCCGATCCTGCTCACCGTCCTGCGCCTGATCCAGGGCTTCGCCCTGGGCGGCGAATGGGGCGGCGCCGTGCTGATCGTCTCCGAGCACGGGGGCGACAAGCACCGCGGCTTCTGGGCCTCCTGGCCGCAGTGCGGCGTCCCCGCCGGCAACCTGCTGGCCACCGCCGTTCTCGCGGTGCTGGCCTCCGTCCAGTCCGAAGCGGCGTTCCAGTCCTGGGGCTGGCGCGTCCCCTTCCTGCTCTCCGGCGTCCTGGTCCTGATCGGACTGTGGATCCGCGTCTCGGTGTCCGAATCCCCGGTCTTCCTCGCCGCCCAGGCCAAGGCCGATGCGGCCGCCGCCCAGGGGGCCAAGGAGGAGCCGCCCGTCGTCGAGGTCTTCCGCCGCAGCTGGCGCGAGGTGCTCGGGGCCATCGGCGTCCGGTTCGGCGAGAACATCTCCTACTACATCGTGACCTCCTTCCTGCTGGTCTACGTCACCACCCACCTGGAACTGCCGAAGAGCACCGCGCTGAACGCCGTTCTGATCGCCTCGGCGGTCCACTTCGTCACCATCCCGCTGTGGGGAGCACTCTCCGACCGCATCGGCCGCAGGCCCGTGACGCTGATCGGCGCAGTCGGCATGGCCGGCTGGGCGTTCGCCTTCTTCTCCCTGGTCGACACGGAGTCCTTCACCGTGATCACCCTCTCGGTCACCGTGGGCATGCTGCTCCACGGCGCCATGTACGGTCCCCAGGCCGCCTTCATCTCCGAGATGTTCGACACCAAGGTCCGCTACTCCGGGGCCTCCGTGGGCTCGCAGCTCGCCTCGATCCTCGCCGGCGCGCTCGCCCCGATCATCGCCGTCGAGCTCCTCAGGCGCTTCGGTTCTTCGACGCCCATCGCCTTCTACCTCGCGGCCGCCTCGGTGGTCACCGCCATCACGGTCCTCGTCATCAAGGAGACCCGCGGCCGTGACCTGACCGTCTCGCTCGCGAACGAGCCGTCGAAGCAGCAGCGGCAGGAGGCATCGCTCACCAGCACCGACCGGGTCTAGAAGACCAGAGGTCCAGAGGTCCAGAGGTCCAGAAGTCCAGAGATCCAGAGGCCCAAGGGCCCAGAGGCCACCGTGTCGCGGTCCGCCCCGTGAAGGAGGAAACGGGCGGACCGCGGCATGCCCGTCCGCAGACACCGGGCCCGCCGCGCGGGCCACCACAGCCCATCCACACACCAGCCGCGCAGCTGGAGGGAGGACTGCCCCATGCCCCCCGTGAGCCCCGTGACCGTCGGCAGCGACCCCTCCCACACGGCGACGGCGGCACTGCGGCAGCTGCTCGACCTGCTCGCCGCCGACGCACCCGTCGAACGCCTTGCCCAGCCCGCGGCCCGGGCCCGCGCGGCCGGAGCCGACCCGAGCGAGCAGGCCGTCATCGACGAGGCCACCCGGACCGCACTGGACATCCACCGGACCCTGGCCCAGCGCCGACGCCGGGAGGCCGAGCTCGCCGCCCTCTTCGACACCGCGAGCGACCTGGCCGCACTGCGCGACCTGGACGCCGTACTGCGGGCCATCGTGCACCGGGCCAGAACCCTGCTGGGCACCGACACCGCGTACATGACGCTGAACGACCCCGCGGCCGACGACACGTTCATGCGGGTGACCGCCGGCTCGGTCTCCGCCAAGTTCCAGCAACTGCGCCTCGCCATGGGGGAAGGACTCGGTGGTCTGGTCGCGCAGACCGCCCGCCCCTACGCGAGCCCCGACTACCGCACCGACCGCCGTTTCAAGCACACCGGAACCATCGACGAGGGAGTCGACGAGGAGGGCCTGCGCGGCATCCTCGGCGTGCCCCTGCGCGTCGGCCGGCGCGTGATCGGCGTCCTGTTCGCCGGAGACCGCGCTCCGCGCGACTTCACCCCCGAGGCCATCGCCCTGCTCTCCTCCCTGGCCGACCACGCCGCCGTGGCCATCGACGGCGCGCGCCTGCTGGAGGAGACCCGTTCCGCGCTGGTCGAGCTGAACGCCGCCAACGAGACGGCCCGGGCCCACAGCGAAGACCTGCACCGCGCGGCCGACGCCCACGACCGGCTCACCGACCTGGTCCTCAGGGGCGGCGACGTCGATGACGTCACCCGCGAGATCGCCGCCCTCCTCGACGGCGGCCTGGCCGTTCACGACGCGGACGGCACCGAACTCGCCCGCCTGGGAACCGGCCCGGTCCGCCCGCCCGAGCAGGGAATCGAAGCCTCCCGCCGAGGCGGACGGGCCGTCCCCGTCGGTGGCAACTGGGTGTGCGCCGTCCTGGCGGGCCCGGAACTCCTCGGCAGCCTGGTGCTCACCGACCGGGCCGATCTCACCGACGCCGACCGGCGTCTGTTCGAACGGGCCGGCATGGTCACCGCCCTCCTGCTGCTCCTGCGCCGGTCCGTGGCCGAGGCCGAGGACCGGGTGCGCGGCGAACTCCTCGACGACCTGCTCACCGCCCAATCCCCCGGAAGCCACCGCAACATCGGCAGCCTGACGCTGCGTGCCAGAAAGCTGGACATCAACCTCGCCCAGCCGCACGCGGTACTCGTCCTCAACTGCGACCCGGACCTGCGCTCACGCCTGCTGATCGAGGCGGCACGCCGTGCCCGCACGCTCGGCGGCCTGGCCGGCACCCGCAACGGGCACACCGTCCTGCTCGCACCCACCTCGACTCCGGGCCCCCTCGCCCAGGAACTCGCCCAGGTCCTCTCCCGGGGCCTGGGCACCCCCATCACCGTCGGGGCAGCCGGCCCCGGCACGGGCCCCGAACACCTCCCCGACACCTATGACGAGGCACGCCGCTGCCTCGAAGCCCTCGAAGCACTCGGCCGCACCGGCACCGGCGCCGGCCTGGCCGACCTCGGCTTCCTCGGGGTGCTCCTCGGCGACCGGGCGGACATCCACGGATACGTGGACCGCGTCCTGGGCCCCGTACTCGCCTACGACGCCCAGCGCGGCACCGAGCTCGCCCGCACCCTCAGCGCCTACTACGACCACGGTGCCAGCCTCGCCAGAGCCAAGGACGCCCTGCACGTCCACGTCAACACGGTGGTCCAGCGCCTCGACCGGGTCGCCCAACTCCTCGGCCCCGACTGGAACACGCCCGGCAAGGCCCTGGAGATCCAAGTCGCCCTGAGCCTGCACCATCTCGCCCGGAACCCGACGTCCGCCTACCGTTCTGTGCTCAACGATGGTGGAAAGCAAGGAAGTTGAGCGACCTGAGAGCTCGCCGTGTGTCATGCTTCGATCATGACTGACCGAGACGCCCGGGGCAGAGGACTGCAGACCGATCGACCCCACTCAGCGCGCGTGTGGGACTACCTGCTCGGCGGGAAGAACCACTACCTGGTGGACAGCCAGGCCGGCGACCTGATCCTCCAGAACTTCCCCGAATTCGCGGCCGTCGCCCGCGTGCAACGGCGCTTCCTGGTGCGAGCGGTGCGGTTCCTGGCGCGCGACGCCGGGATCCGCCAGTTCCTCGACATCGGCACCGGACTGCCCACCGCCGACAACACCCACGAGGTCGCCCAGGGCATCGCGCCGGAAAGCAGGATCGTCTACGTGGACAACGACCCCATCGTCCTCGCCCACGCCGATGCCTTGCTGCGCAGTACGCCGGAAGGAAAGTGCGCCTACCTCGAAGCCGATGTGCGCGATCCGCAGAAGATCCTCACCCAGGCGGCCCACACACTGGACTTCGACCGGCCCGTCGGCCTGATGCTGCTCAACATCATGGGTCAGGTCTCGGACGAGGAGGAGCCCGAGCGGATCGTGGCCGAGCTGATCGACGCACTGCCGCGGGGCAGCTATGTGGCCCTGAGCGACGGCACGGCCACCAACGAACGACTCGAGGCGGCCGTCGAGGCGTACAACGCACAGTCCGTCAATACGTACCACCTGCGCTCGCCCGAGCACATCGGGAGCTTTCTGCAGGGGCTGCGTCTGGTCGAGCCGGGCTTGGTCAGGTCCGCCGACTGGCGCCCGGGCCCCGACTCCGCGGACATCACCCGCGAGCAGGGCCACGCCGTCGGGGCGGTGGGCCTGAAAGAGTAGGGCCGAGCCGGGGAGAGGAGTGCAGGGAGAGAGGATGCCCTGCGCCGGAGCTGGTCATGCCGTGCGCACGGCTGTCAGCTGCGAGCCGTAGCCGACGTGCCCGTGGAGCCGACGTGCCCGTGGACGGGCGGGCAGGCTTCCCGCCCCTCCGCACCGCGTCCTCCTCGGCCGGTGTCACCCTCTGTCACCACCGAAAGTGAGGCAGGGCCGCTGACTGGACTTCCACATCCGGCGCGCCTCACCACCTGCCCGAAGTGTGCGTCGAGGCCCGCACAGCGGTCGCGACTTCGCCGGCGGCCGGCGGGAACAGAATCGAGTAGTGGTTGGTGTCGCCGATACACCGGGCGGGCATCCGGTCGGGGTCAAGGGAAGCCGCGGCGATACGGCCCGGATCGTAGAGGGCCTGCGGTTCGTTGAGCAGGCCGCGTTCGGCCCACAGCAGGGTGCCGTGCACATGTGGCTGATGGATGGCGGCCAGGGCTTCGGGGTCACTGAGCACGTCGGCGCCGTCCGCGCGTACCGCGTCGAGTACGCAGCTGCTGCGCAGCTCGGGTGAGCGACCTGTGAGGTCGCGGTCGACGTAGGCGGCCAGCTGGGGGCTCCAGTGCGGGGCGAGCGCGGGGTGGGCCCGGAAGAACTCGAGGTAGGCCTCTCGGTCTTCGAAGGTCATCGACAGCCGGTCCATCGCCGGGCCGATGACGGCCTGCAGCAGCTCGTCGATGTCGGCGCCCGTGGGGACGGGAAAGCCCAGGCCGCCGTCGACCAGGACCACGTGCGGGAAGCGCTTCGGGTGTCGGGCGGCGGCCAGGGCGGCGACGAAAGCGCCCATGGAGTGGCCGAGGAGCACCGCCTGCTGCCGGCCGAGGTGGTCGAGTAGCGCGAGGATGTCGCGGACGTGGGCGGTCAGGCCGTACGGACCGGGCAGAGCCGCGCTGGCGGCTCGGCCTCGCAGGTCGGGAGCGTGGAAATCGGTGTCGGGCAACGCTTCGGCCACGGCGGCGAAGGCCAGGGAGTTGGCGGTGATGCCGTGCAGCGCGATGACCGGTGGGCCATCGCCCGGCCACCGGGTGACGGCGAGTTCGCCGCCGTCCACCGGGACAGTGAGACTCTGCATGATGCCTCGGGTGGGCGCGGTCATGAACTCCTCCTCCGGCCCAGGGCGGTGATGCCGCCGGGGGCCGCGTAGACGGCGATGATGAAGAGCGCACCCAGAATCAGCATGGGCTCCACGCCGAGGTTCCAGCCACCGAGCCGCTGGTCGAGGTAGGTGAAGAGCACCCCGCCGACGATCGGCCCCCAGCGGGTGCCGCTACCGCCCAGCACCACCATGACCAGCAGGGTGAGCGTGAACTCCGGGGTGGAGGTGTGCGGAGTGGCGCCTGCGGTGACCAGGAGGTGCAGCACGCCGCCGAGAAGGGCGAGGGCGGAAGCCAGGGTGAAGGCGCCGAGCTTGTAGGCGAACGGGCTGCGACCGAGGACCGCGACGCGTTGTTCGTTGTCGCGGATTCCCTGCCAGAGGCGGCCGACCGGGCGGGCGGTGGCGATCCACACGACGGTGGCGACCAGGGCCAGGTAGCCGAGGGCGAGCCAGTAGATGTTGGCGGTGTTCTGCACGCCGACCAGCGCTGCCGGCACCCCGTCGGTGTGCAGTGGCAGGCCCTCCTCGCCACCGGTGAGACCGCCGGGGTTGCGCTCCACGTAGATCGCACCCGCCTGGGCGAAGGCCAGGGTGACCATGGCGAAGCCGACGCCGCCAAGGGCGAGTGTGCGCAACGAGATGGCGCCGAGGACGAGGGCGGCCAGAGTGCCGAGAACCAGGGTGAGCAGGGCGGCGGGCAGCAGACCGAGGCCGAGTTCGGTCATGGCCAGCTGCGTCCCGTAGGCGCCGCCGGCGATGTACAGGGCGTGGCCGAAGGACAGCAGCCCGGTGCGGCCGAACATCAGGTCGTAGCCGAGCGCAAGCGCGCCGAAGACCAGGCAGAGCGCGAACAGCTGCAGCGATCCCGGGGAGTTGACCGGACCGTCGAGGAGTACGGGGATGTCCACTGCCGAGTACGGCAGCAGCGCGAGCACCAGCAGTACGGCGGCCGGGACGGTCACCGACCGGGCCCGCCGCAGTCGCCCGGCCCGCAGTGGTGCGGACCGCTTCACCGGTGCGGCGGCGGGGGTCACCCGCGGGGTGGGGGTGGCGGTCATGCCGTGCCTCCTGCGGATTGTGCCCGGGGTGCGGTGAGCGCGCGCCGCAGCCGCTGCAGCGGCGAGTCGGTGCCGGCCTTCGGCCGGGCCAGCACCACGGCGGCGAGCAGGAAGATGACGGCGAGGTCGCCGTAACCGCCCGCGTAGTAGTTGGCGTACTGCTGCACCAGGCCCACGCTGAGTGCGGACAGCGCGACGCCGGTGATCGAGCCGAGGCCGCCGATGATCACGACGACGAAGGCGAAGATGAGCAGTGAGGTTCCCTGATGAGGGGAGAGTGAGCCGAAGTAGATTCCGCCCAGCACACCGGCGAGCCCCGCCAGGGCGCCGCCGAGCGCGAAGACGAGGGTGAAGGCCCGGGTGACGTCGATGCCCAGCGCCGTGACCATCGCCCGGTCCTCGACTCCGGCGCGGACGATGAGCCCGTAGCGGGTACGGGACAGGAACATCTGGACGCCGAAGAGAACGAGCACCGCCACCGCGATCAGCAGGAAGCGGTTGACGGGCACCTGGGCGCCGAGCACCCCGACGGTGCCGCTCAGCGCGTCCGGTACCGGGAAGGTGCGGGCGTCGGCGCCCCAGGCGGTCTGTACCGCCGCCGGAATGGCCAGCGAGAGCCCGACGGTGACCAGGATCTGCTCCCTGGCCCGGCCGTACAGCCGCCGGATGAGAACCAGCTCCACCACCACCGCCAGGGCGAGGCCGGTGACCGTGCCCACCACGGCTGCCAGCAGCAGCCCCGGAGCCCCGCCGACCGTCTCGGCGGTGCGCCAGGCGGTGTAGCCGGCGACGGTGAGGAACGCGCCGTGCGCGAAGTTCAGCACGTCCATCAGCCCGAAGATCAGGGCGAGACCGGAAGCGATGAGGAAGTACAGGGCTCCCAGGCCGAGACCGGTCAGGGTGAGCAGGACGAGGGTGTCCATCAGGCGGCTCCGTTACTCGAGTGACTGCCGACACCCAACAGCGCGGTCGTCCGCTCCGTGTCGGCGAGCAGTTCGCGCGCGTCGCCGGTGTGCACCACCTGCCCGGCGTCCAGCACGACGGCGCTGCGAGCCAGTCGGCGGACGACGGCGAGGTTCTGTTCGACCAGCAGGAGCGGCACCCGCTCCGCGGCGCGTTCCAGGACCTCGGTGGCCTCGGTGACCACGCGGGGAGCCAGGCCCTTGGTGGGTTCGTCGACGACGACCAGAACGTTGTCGTTGAGCAGGGTCCGGGCGATGGCGACCATCTGCTGCTGACCGCCGGACAGGGTGCCGGCGCGCTGGCCGCTGCGGGTGGCGAGTTCGGGGAACAGATCGTGCACGAGGTCGTAGTGGTGGGCGCTGCCCGGGCGTTCGGCCAGGGCGAGGTTCTCGGCGACGGTCAGGCCGGCGAAGATCCCGCGGTCCTCGGGGGCGTAGCCGATGCCACGGCGTATCGTGCGGTGGGTGGGCTCGGCGGTGATGTCGTGGCCGTCGAAAGTGACGCGGCCCGCGGTCACCTGTCCGCCGTCGGGCAGCAGTCCGAGGACCGCGCGGATCGTGGTGGTCTTGCCGACGCCGTTGCGCCCCAGCAGGGCGGTCACCCCGGAGGCCGGGACGTCGAAACTGATGCCCTTGAGGATGTGCGACCCGGCGATGTTCACTTCGAGGCCGCTGATGGTGAGTATCGGTGGAGATGACATCAGAGCTCGTCTCCCAGGTAGGCCTGCTGGACGGTCGCGTTCGCCATGACCTCGGCCGGCGCCGCGGCGGCGAGCAGCTGCCCGTGGTGCATGACGGCGACCCGGTCGGCCAGGCCCAGTACCACTTCCATGTGATGCTCGACGAGCATCACGGTCCGGCCCTCGTCGCGGTGCAGCGAACGGATGAGGTCGGTGAGCTCTCCGGTCTCCTCCGCGGCCACACCCGCCATCGGCTCGTCGAGCAGCATCAGTCGCGCTCCGGCCGAGCCGCCGGCGAGGGTGGGCGCGAGAAGCATCGCCAACTCGAGTTTGCGCTTGTCGCCGTGGGACAGGCCGGCCGCGAGATCGGCGCCGCGGTCGACCAGGCGAACCCGGGCCAGTACCCCCGTCACGTCGGCCGCGCTCACGCGGCGCACCCCGGCGGACCGGGCGGCCAGCTCCACGTGTTCGGCCACCGTCATGGTCGAGAAGACCGAGGACGACTGGAAGGTCCGCCCGATGCCCCGGCGAGAGCGCCGGTGCGGCGGCAGGGCGGTGATGTCGTGACCGTCGAGACGGATGGTGCCGCCGGTCGGAGTGGTCAGGCCGGAGACGAGATTGAACAGGGAGGTCTTTCCCGCCCCGTTGGGGCCGATGACGGCCAGCAGTTCCCCCTCGCTCACGTCGAGGGACACCTCGTTGATGATGGTGGCGCCACCGACCGACCAGCTGAGCCGGTCCAGTTGCAGTACGGGCGTCATGCGTCAGCCGATCTTCTTCTCGGCGGGCGCGACCTGTTCGGCGGGGAAGGTCTTCGACACCTCCGGGTGGTCGGCCGAGGCGAACTTCGCCTGGAAGGTGGGCTGCAGCAGTGCGTGGTCGCCCGCCCGCACGGTGTTCTTCCCCTTGACCCCGGAGAAGGTGAGGCCCTCCAGGGCCTTGATCATGGCGTCGGTGTCCCCGTCCGCTCCACCGGCCTTGATGGCCTCGACGACCATCTGGGCGGCGTTGAAGCCGTCCGGCGAGAACAGGTCCTCGTCCCACTTCTTCTTCGCGAAGTACGCTCGCATGGCCTCGGCCTCCGGCGTGCTGGTGGCCTCGGGCACGTAGTGGGCCAGCAGGGTGACCTTCTCGCGGGCCTTGCCGAAGACCGGGTAACTGGCCCGGATGTCCAGGCCGGTGACGACGGTGGCGGCATCCAGCACGCCCTGCTGGTCCAGGGTGGACCACATCGCCTGGGCGGTGTCTCCCGCCCAGGCGACGAAGACCATGTCCGGCTTGGCCGCCTTGACCTTGCTTGCCACGGGGGTCAGATCAGTGGCGCTGGGCGGCGCCAGCACCGAGGTCACCGTGGTGCCGTCGGTGCCCAGCACGGACTTGACGGCCTCGGCGTTGGCCTGCCCGAAGGCGCTGTCCTGGGCCAGGACGACGACCTTTTTGCCCTGGGAGTCGCCCAGGATGTGCTTGGCGGTCGTCACGTCCTGGTAGGTCTGACGTCCGGAGCGGAAGGTGTAGCGGTTGACGCCGGTGACCGCGTCGGTGGCCGCGGGCCCGCTGATGTACAGCGTCTTGTTCTGCGCCGCCACCGGGGCGATCTGGGTGGCCACCCCGGAGGCCGCGGTGCCGGCGATGATCGGAACTCCCTGGCCGATGTGCTTCTTGGCCAGGGAGACGCCCTTGGCCGGATCACCGGCGTCGTCGTCCTTCAGCACGGTGACCTTGATGCCGTCGACGGCACCGGTACCTTCGGTGGCGTGGTCGAGGCCGGCTTCGAAGCCTTGCAGGTACTGCTCGCCGTAGGAGGCAAGCGGCCCGCTGGTGGAGGTGATGAGGGCGACCTCCACCTCCTTCGACTCGGAGGCGGTGCTGCTGCCCGGGCTGGAGCACGCAGCGGTGAACGCGGCGGCGATCGCGGCCACGGTGGCGGGAAGAAGAACGGATCTACGCATGGCCGTACGGCTCCTCAATGCGACGACGGATACGCCCCAGGGGTCCATCACGGATTCGATTCCTGAGCGACGTCCGGGCAGTGTGTTTCACGCCACCTGGGCGCCACAATGTGGCTCACCCCCATGTGGCACTGTCCGGTTATGTCTGTGGCAACTATCGGTGGCGCCTATTGGTGGCATCTGTCGGTGGCGGTGAGGTGATCAGGGGCAGCCGTCGTCGGCGATGACGAACTGGACGCCACAATGTGGCTCGCCCCCATGTGGCACTGTCCGGTTATGTCTGTGGCGACTATCGGTGGCGCCTATTGGTGGCATCTGTCGGTGGCGGTGAGGTGATCAGGGGCAGCCGTCGTCGGCGATGACGACGGACCGGGGGTGGCTCCTCCACCGTCCCGGTCCCGACAACGGTCTCGCTCATCTGGCGTCTCTCCTTGATCAGCAGATCTGCCGTTGAGCAGGCCCTGGCGCATTTTCGGTGGTGACTGAGCCCTGGGCCACCGGCTTGATTCCGACGTGATCATTCCGAGGGCGTCGGAGTCGCTCGATGGGTGATCCGTGGGTTCGGGCGTGTGACGGCCGCTGGTCCGCCCGGCTTTTCACCATGTTCATCGCTCTCGGGCCTTTGCGGGCGAGTCGGTCAAGGCGCGTCAGGCGGGGCGCGGTGGCGCATGCAGTGCGGTGAAAAGTCGTGTGAAGCCGTCCTGCCCGGACCGGCGTTCGGTCGGGAGGACCTTCTCCCGGACCAGACCGGGCAGGCCGCACAGCTCGGCCAGGCGGACCGCCGGACCCAGCCCGCCGTGGGTGAGCAGGTTCCCATCGTCGAACGCGGCGAAGGTCGTGGCGGGGCCGTGGGAGGATCTCACTTACGAGGTGCCTTGCTGGTCGGGCCGGAGGGAAGCGGCGGAGCCGGACCTGCGCGAGTTCCCCGGCATCCTGGGCCCCGACCGGGTCATCGGTTCGGTCCTGTCCCTCGGTTCCGGTCCCGGAGGACCGCGCCACCCGTCCCGCGTGGAGCCGGCGGACCCGGGACGCGGGTGCGGCTGCCGGACACGGTGGCACCGGCTCGCCGGCCGACCGGTCCGGGAGAGCCGACCACACCGGCTGCCGGGCGTCCACCGGGCAGTCGGTCCGGCAACCACTCGCCCCGTCAGATCTCCTGGCCGGTACACGGTGGAAACGGGGTACCGTCCAGCAGGACGATCACACCGGCACCACACAGGCCCGGTTCTCCCGGGCGAGGGGAGCTCCGCATGAGCGAGGTCACGCACCACTCACCCTCCGAGCCCGGGGACGGCGGCCGCACCGATCCGCTGGTCCGGCTGTCCCTGGAGGAGTTGCGGCAGCGCAGCAGCATGAAGTGGCGCACGCACCCCGAGGACGTCCTCCCGCTCTGGGTGGCGGAGATGGACGTCCCCCTGGCACCCGCCGTCGCCGACACGCTGCACCGGGCCGTCGAGCTGGGAGACACCGGATACCCGTACGGCACCGCCTACGCCGAGGCGCTCGCCGGCTTCGCCGCCGGGCGCTGGAAGTGGGACGGCCTGCGGGTGGAGAACACCGCGATCGTGCCCGACGTCATGCTGGGCATCGTCGAGATCCTCCGCCTCGTCACCGGCCCCGGCGACGCGGTCGTCGTCTGCTCACCCGTCTACCCGCCGTTCTACGCGTTCGTCGCGCACGACGGCCGGGACGTCATCGAGGCCCGCCTCGGCCCCGACCTGCGGGTCGACCTCGCCGGCCTCGAGGAGGCGTTCATACGCGCACGGCGCCACGGCCGCCGCGCGGCATTCCTGATGAGCAACCCGCACAACCCGACCGGCGTCGTCCACACCCGCGCGGAACTCGAAGCGATCGCCGCGCTCGCCCGCCGGCACGGTGTCCGGGTGGTATCCGACGAGATCCACGCCCCGCTGGTGCTGCCGGGAGCCGTCTTCACACCGTTTCTCAGCGTTCCCGGCTCCGAGAACGGGTTCGCCCTGACCTCCGCGTCCAAGGCGTGGAACCTGGCCGGTCTCAAGGCCGCCGTGGCCATCGCCGGCACCGAAGCCGCGGACGATCTTCGGCGTATGCCCGAAGAGGTCGGCCACGGCCCCAGCCACCTGGGCGTCCTCGCCCACACCGCGGCGTTCCGCGACGGCACCGACTGGCTCGACGAACTCCTGCTCGGACTCGACGACAACCGGAGCCTGCTGGGCAAGCTGATCGACGAACATCTCCCCGGCGTGGGGTACGTTCCGCCCCAGGCCACCTACCTCGCCTGGCTGGACTGCACCGGGCTGGCACTGCACGACGACCAACCGGCCGACGGTCCGGGCGTCGTCAGCGACCTCGCCGGACCGGCGAGGATGTTCCTGGACGAGGCTCGCGTCGCGCTCAGCTCCGGGCACGTCTTCGGCACCGGCGGCGCCGGCTGCGTACGCCTCAACTTCGCGACCTCACCGGCGATCCTGCGCCAGGCGCTCGCGCGCATGGGACGCGCGCTCGCCGGCCTCGACCGAGCACCCCGCACCTGATGCCGGCCGGTGCCGGACCCGGCGTCGCACAGCGGACCTCCGAGACCGGCCGCGCCACCCCGGCAATGAGTCCGGCAGGCCCGCAGCACACCCCGGCGGCCCCTCCGCCGGGCCCGGGCCCGGCGGATCGACCCCGTAAAGCGATGACGCCGGTGGGCCGGCCCGAGCCTCGAGCGGGTGACTCCCGCAGGACGGGCTCTGCGTGATCCGCGCCGGCAGGCTGTTCCCGGCCGACAAGGCCACGCCCTACCAGGCGCTCTCGCCCACCTCGCCAGATCGCACGTGCCGGCTGACCTTGCGAGCATGCGGAGTGCCGAACCCGGAACCTGGGCGCACTCACCGCGTGTGGTCGCCGGGGCCTATCGGCTCCGGGTTCTGCCGGCTTCCGTGACGAGGCGGGTGGCGATCTTGCCGTACCGGCCGAGGCCCGCGCGATGACGGGGGTCGGAGCTTGGAGGACAAGGCGGCGGATCACAGAAGCCCTGCCGCGCCGTCGGGGGACGCCGATCTCGCGCAGGACGACCCGTGCGCCGTCGCAGTCGACGGCAAGACCCTGTGCGGCTCGCGCACCGTCACCAGACGGGCCGTGCACCTGGTTGCCGCCGTCACCCACGGCGAACACGTCGCGCTGAACCAGCGTCAGGTCCCCGGAAAGAAAGGCGAAATCACCGCGTTCGTGCCGCGGTGCACGAGTACCCGGATGGCTGGGGACCGGCGAAGGAGCCGCAACCCCTCCTTCCGTACGTGGTGCAAGAAGCGTGCAACTTGCTTGACAGCAAGCCAAGTTCAGTTGAGCAGGCCT
Source organism: Streptomyces sp. TE5632 (assembly GCF_054061295.1). Taxonomy (NCBI): domain Bacteria; kingdom Bacillati; phylum Actinomycetota; class Actinomycetes; order Kitasatosporales; family Streptomycetaceae; genus Streptomyces; species Streptomyces sp. TE5632. Next base: position 5,009,546 of record NZ_JBSSEA010000003.1, read on the forward strand.
TACAACCATCCGACGCCGCCGTTGGTCTGGCCTTGCAGCCGACCGGAAGTGCGCCGCACGCGCCGTCCGGGAGGCGCTGACCGACTCTCTGATCCGAAGGACGCTCATCAATGCTCATACGGCACCTCACACGCGCTGTGGTCGCCTCACTGGCTCTCGCCTCCATGGTGCTGACGGCCGGCGGAGCCACCGCGGCACCGGCAACCGGCTGGGAGATCTCCCTCTCCGGCGAGAGCCCTGCCGAGTCCCTCATGTCCGTCTCCTCCGTCGATGAAGATCTGGCATGGGCGGTGGGGAGGAAGGGAAGCCGGGGCGTCATCATGCGCTGGGACGGCGCGAAGTGGAGCAAGGACACCGCGCCGGGGCTTCCCGATGTCTGGCAGTGGTCATCGGTCAGCGCGGTGTCTGCGGACGATGTCTGGGCTTACGGCACGGTGGGCAGGGATCAGAGGCTCGTGCACTACGACGGAGAACGCTGGAGCAGCGTTCCCACGGTCGGCCCCGCCGACGACTCCTGGCCCGAGGTACCGATCGATGCCGTCCCCGGACGCCTCTTCAAGGGCGGAAACGCGCTCTACACCTACTCCGACGGTGCCTGGCAGACCTTCGAGCTTCCTCCGCTGGTGGACATCAGGGACATCGACGCTCTCTCGGCGAACGACGCCTACGCCACCGGCATGCGGTACCCGGTGGAAGGGGGCAAACCGGTGACCTACCACTGGGACGGCACCACTTGGACGCTGATGGACGAACCACCCGTACGCGCCGGTACGGACACCGCCAAGATCGCCGCCGTGTCACCGGACAGCGTCTACGTCGCCGGATGGGCCGACGACGGTGCCAACCCGCCCGTACCGGGCGTCGCCCACTGGAACGGCACCGCGTGGGAGGACGTCACCGGAGAGCTGACCGACCTCTACCTCCACGCGATCGTTCCCGACGGCCGTGGCGGGCTGTGGGTCACTGGCAACGACAAGGTCGAACCCGCCCGTGCGGAGCCGGTCTTCTGGCACTACGACGGCACCACCTGGACCAAGGAAGCCGGAGCGTTGGCACCCGACGGCGACACCCGGTGGCCGTCCTACACCTTCTACGACCTGGCACCGGCCGACAGCTCCGGTGCCTTCTGGGCCGTCGGTGACTACTCCACGCCCATGGACGCGTACGGTGACCAAAAGATCCACGGCCTGATCGAGCGGTCCACCACGGTGTCCGCGGAGACGGTCGGCCGCTGAGCACCGTACAGGCCCAGCAGGGTCCGAGAAGGGCCGCGAGGTCTACGGCTACGACCTCGACACCGCGCGCGTCGCCGAGTGGGCGCAGGAGTCGGGCTCGCCCTTCTCCGGATCCGAGCTGGCCGCGGTCCCCTGGGGCGAGGTCACGTCCGTCCACATCGCCGTACGCCTGGCCCACCAGGTCGAGGCCGTGTTCCACGGCTTGAACGACGCAACCGGCGGCAGGACGCTCAGCATCTTCGTCAACACGACGCTGACCCCGACCGACGCCAGGAGGATCGCCGCCCTGGGCAACGACAACTGGCGGATCTTCGAGTCCCCCGTCTCGGGCGGACCGGCCGGCGCGCGCGGTGGCACCATGAGCATCTTCCTGGCCGGCCCGGCGCCGACCGACGACGAGGAGGGACTGCTCGCCGACCTGGCCGGACATGTCTTCCGTCTGCCCGAGTACGGCCAGCCCGCCATGGTGAAGCTGCTCAACAACGCACTGGCCACCTACAACCTGACCGCCACGGCCCAGATCCTGAACCTGGCGGACGCGCACGGTGTACCGGCGGACAAACTGGCCGAGGTCCTCGCGGTTTCCACAGGGCAGAGCTGGATGAGCGACAACATCAAGGATGTCGCGTACGACCTCCTGCTCAAGGACGTCGGGCTGCTCCGTACCGAGCTTCAGCGCCTCCCCGTGACGGACCTGGACGGCGATGTCGAGGGGCAGATCCTCGCCGCCCGTGAGGTCCTGGGCGTCGAGGCGGAGTAGGCCCTCACGGCAGATGGGCGGGACGTCGTCGCTGGTCGAGGCCGGCGGCATCCAGCGCGGCCGGCACGCGTTCTGCGTCCTTTCGAAGTCGCGTGACTTCTTCGCGGACCTTCTTCTCACGGGCTTCCAGCAGACCGATCACCGACGGCACAGGCACCTCCACGAGCGACAAGAGTGGAACGAATCGCCCGCTTCCCTCCCGCCGCCAGGCGCTGTTCATGCCTCTACCGGCCGAACCGACAGCTCACGTCAGGCAAGCGGAAAACGTCTCAGTTTCGTCGTGCTGGGTTGATCGCGACGAGTTCGATCTCGAAGCCGTCGTCGTTCTCCAGAGAGGCGGCATGGCGCTGCGCGCCGCCGGCGTGCGGATGCCGGTCGGGGAACGTCAGATGCCAGCCGTGTCGGGTCGCGTCGATGGCCGGCTGCTCGACCGCGGTTTGTCTTCGACGTGAAGGGCCCGGCCCTGGGGGAGGCCCCGTGGGAGGCGGCGCCGAAGGACGGCTTCCATGTACTGCGTCACACCTATGCCTCGATCATGCTGGAGGCGGGTGAGTCCGTGGTGACGTTGGCGCGACGGCTCGGGCATTCCTCGCCGGCCATCACGCTCGGTCACTACGCTCACTTCAAGCCGGAAGCAAGGGGCGCACCGTGATCGACGGACTGTTCGGGGAGCAGGGAGATCAGTGCGCCGACCGAGACTCCCCAGATCCTCCCCAGGACTGATCGTGGCCGACTCCCCGGAACACGGGATCTTGGGGAGGTCATGGATTGCGAGGGCAGGGGATCGCGTAGCCTGGCGAAATGCTGACCGAGGTCACCGCAACCCGTTACATCGCACCCCTGCGGTCCGGTGGCTCCGTGCCCGGGATCTTCGAGGCCGACGACCTCGGCACGTACGTCGTGAAGTTCACGGGATCCGCGCAGGGGCGCAAGGCGTTGGTCGCCGAGGTGATCGTCGGTGAGCTGGCCCGTGCCCTGGGACTGCGTTTTCCGGAGCTGGTCCTGGTCCACTTCGACCCGGCGATCGCCGACAGCGAGCCCCACCAGGAGGTTCGGGAGCTGCACTCCGTCAGCGCCGGGATCAACCTCGGCATGGACTACCTGCCGGGCGCGCGGGACTTCACGCCCGAGGTCGCCGAGGTCTTCCCCGTCGATCCGGTGGAGGCCGGGCGGATCGTCTGGCTCGACGCGCTCACGGTGAACGTGGACCGGACCACGCACAGCTCCAATCTGATGGTCTGGCCGACGCTCGGCGTCGCCCCGCCGCGCCTGTGGCTCATCGATCACGGGGCCGCGCTCGTCTTCCACCACCGCTGGGCCGCCTCCGACCCGGCGAAGGCGTACGACTTCCGCCACCACGCCCTCGGCGGCTACGCGCCCGACGTCCGCGCCGCCGACGTCGAACTGGCTCCCCGGGTGACCGAGGAACTGCTGCGGGCCATCACCGCCGAGGTGCCCGACGCCTGGCTGGCCGACGACCCGGACTTCGCCACGCCCGACGCGGCCCGCGAGGCGTACGTGGCGTATCTCCACGCGCGCGTGCGGGCCTCCCCGGCGTGGCTGCCGACCGACTTCCCCGTCGCGGAGGAACTGGCCGAGGAGAACGCCCGCCGGGCGGCCCGGACCCGGCAGGGCCGCCCGGACTGGCTCAAGCGCGTCCCCGACCTGCACGGCAAGCCGGAGGCGGCACAGGACTGGTCGGTGCATCTGGGAGCACGGCCGGGATGAGGGCCGGGTCCTCTCCCTCCTCGTACCCCGCGTCCCCTCTCAGGCCGTCGCCTGTTCGGGGACGACGAGGTCGAAGAATCCCCAGTGCGACCCGGCGGGCAGGGTGCCCGACAGCATCCGGCCGCACTTCTGCGTCACGATGTGCGAGGAGCCCCGGTGCTGGCTTCCGGCGTGGCTGTCGCGGAAGAAGCGCTGCAACGTGCCGTCCCGCATGACCTGCGCACCCGCGAAACGGTGCACGAACTGGCTGATCTCCACCGCGGTCCGGGAGGCGAGGCTGCACGCGAGCCGCGACATCGTCTCCTGCTCGTCGTCCAGTGGGGCCTCGGCCGCGAGCGTCGACTCGTTGTCGCGCCAGGTCTCGCGCAGCAGTGCCATGGTGCCCCGGACGTGCGAGAAGTGCCGTGCGTACTCCGCGAAGAACTCGTCACTGGTGACCGGGGACCCCGCCGCGGGGTCCTTGCGCTGTGTCAGCTCGCGCAGTTCGTCGAGCATGCGCCGCCCGACCCCCTGGGACCAGGCCGCCTGATGCAGACCGGCCAGCAGAGCGGGACTCAGGCCGTGCAGGGAACGGCTCCGCCGGGCGTGCTCTGGACCGGGACGGAAGACGTAGGCGTCCTTGATCAGCAGGTCTTCCGCCCGGTAGTCGAGGCTCGCCGTCGCCCGCAGCCCGAGCATGTCCCAGTTGTCGCTGATCCGCAGGGCGGCGCGGGGGACCAGGCAGACCAGCCTCTCTCCCGTCCCCTGGACCGTCACTGCGAGATTGAGGTGCGTGGCCATGGACACCCCGGCCGCGAACTGCCAGACCCCGCTCACCCGGTAGCCGCCGTCCTCCCGTACGGCCCGGCCGGTGAACGAGGTGGACTGCCCCGCCACCAGGGGGAACGTGTCCTTGGTGAAGAGTTCGGCCACCGCCTCGTCGCCCAGGTACGTGGCCGCGGCCGCCGTCTCGCTCGCCACGGCGCGCACCAGCCACCCCAGCGAGGCGTCGGCGTGCGACAGCTTCTCCATCACCTGCAGGATCTGCAGGGGAGACGCCTCCGTACCGCCGAGTTCGGCCGGCACCATCAACCTGAAGACTCCGCTGTCGCGAAGCGCGTCCTGCACCACCGGAGTCGGACGCCGCAGGCGCTCGCTGTCCGCGGCCTCGCCCTGCAACAGGGGGTAGATCTCGTCCAGTTGCTTCAGCAGCCCGGAGAAGTCCTCGTTCTCCCGTGTCCGGACCGTCATGACCGGCTCCTCTCCGACCGCGCACCGCCGCCGGTGGCGGTCTCGGTCTCCCGGGCCAGGGCGCTCCACTGACCGCGGTAGAAGAGCAGGGGGTTGGTGTCGTCCTGCTGGCCGTAGGACATCACGCGCCCGAGGACCAGGACATGGTCCCCACCGTCGTAGCCCGCCCACGGAGTGCACTGGAAGTACGCCAGCGAACCGTTGATCCGCGGAGCGGTGTCGTCGTCGACCCACTCGATGAGGTGGGCGTCCTGCGGCTTGCCCGCGAAGTGGAGGGCGGTGTCGAGCTGGTTGTCGCCGAGGACGTTGACCGCGAAGGGCCGCTCGAGCAGATAGGTCAGGGCCCGCGAGGTCCGCTGCATCGAGATCAGCACCAGTGGCGGATCCAGGGACACCGAGGTGAAGGAGTTCACGGTGACGCCGTAGTAGCTGTCGCCGGACCGGTACGTGAGCACGACGACGCCCGTGGCGAAGTTGCCCAGGGTGTTGCGAAGCAGGCGGGGATCGGCGAGCGATGGGGTCGCGACGCTCGACGCGAGGGTCTTCGCGTCGGCGGCTTTCTCATAGATCTCGGAGTCCCACATGATGTCGGTCATCCCGAACCTCCTGGAAATCGTGGGTTCGGCCCGTGCGGGCCGGGGTGGGCCGGCGGCCACGTGCCGTGGGGCCGTGGCCGCCGGCGGGGTCAGACGGCCTCTTCGACGGCTTCCTCACCCGCGACGAACGTGGTGCCGGTGCCTTCGGGCAGCCGGCTCCGCAGGACCGGGTAGGCGGCCAGGGCCAGTACGAACGACACCAGGAAGCCGAGGGCGAAGACGTCGGTGGCCATCAGAACCGTGCCGACCGCGGCGGACAGCACCAGCGTGATGACGCCGGCCCAGTTCCACTTCTCCACCCGGTGCGTGTCCCGGTCGTATCGCGCGCGCCGCACCAGGTAGTAGTCCGCGATCATCACGCCGCACATGCCGAGCGTCATGGAACCCAGGTACGCCAGGTAGGCGGCGAACTGCTCCAGGATGCCGGCGGCGATCATCACCAGGGCGATGACGTTTCCGATCACCACCATCGCCGCCCGGCCCGGCTTCCACCCGGTGAGGGAGTCGATCAGGTTGACCAGCGACAGCGAGCCCGAGTAGGCGTTGATGGCCTGCGCCTTCGCCTGGGCGGCGTAGATGGTGATGAAGCCCATCCAGCCGGCGAAGACGACGAAGAAGGCACCCGTGTTCTCCATGACGTACGTGCTGCCCGCGGCGGCGGCCGCTTCCTGGCTCAGGTCCGCGTCGTGGGCCATGAGGTAGTCGATGACCTCGGGCATGCCGCCGATGACGACGAGCGATCCCAGGACGGTCATGATGACGTTCTGGGTGATCGGACCGGAGGCGGCCAGCACCGTCACGTCGCGGCGCGTGCGGCAGTACCGGGCGAAGTCCGTGGTGACCAGGGCGATGGTTCCCGCCGTGGCGCCCATGACTCCGATCGCGGCTTCGGCCTTCGGCCAGAAACCGCCGGGGACGACACCGTCGTAGGTGAACACGTCCATCGGGTTGGCGCCCTGGATCACGTAGATGTGCACGATCATGTAGATCGTGACCAGGAGCGTGATCACCGTCAGGGCGGCCGACGCCTGCAGTGCGAGTTTGAGGCCGAAGATGGCCAGAGCGATCCACGCCAGCGTCATGAGGCCGTAGATGAGGATGCGCATCGGCCAGGAGTCGGGCAGGTCGAACATCAGCAGCGTGCCCTGGTAGAGCAGGGCGGACTCCATGGCCAGGAAGCCGAGGATCATGAACGCGAAGATGATCGAGCCGATCGACGAGCCCATGAAACCGAATCCGAAGAACCGGGAGGTGATGGTGCTCGACATGCCGGTTTCGAAGGCCATCCGGCCGAGGGCCTTGCCGAGGAACACGGCGAAGGCCGCGACGAGGACACCGACGAGCATGCCGATGGCGAAGCCGGCCAGGACGACGGTGAAGCCCGCGATGGCGAAGATGACGAGGGCGGTGGCGACGCTGACCGGGCTGAGGGAGAGCTGGTAGCCGCTCCTCCGCTCCGTCATCGGCACGCTGACCAGGGCATGGTCTTCCGCAGCGGTCGCCAGTGCAGAATCGGTGGATCTGGGATTTCTGGTTTGTGAGGACACAGTGCCTACCCCATGAGAGAGATGGCGCCCACGGCGGCTTTCCACAGTGGGACGCGCGCTTCAAGTCGCTGAGGGCGCTCAGTCGACGCTGCAGCCGGCCACCGCGACGGCCTCGATCTCGAGCAGGATCTCCGGCTTGGCGAGAGCGGAGACCTCGACCAGGGAGCACGCCGGGAAGTCGCCGGAGAAGAACTCCTGACGGGCCTTCCACACCCCGGCGTTGTCCCCCATGTCCGTGACGAAGATCGTCATCTTGACGATGTCGTCCATGACCGCGCCGGCCGCCTCGACCAGATCCCTGATCTTCTGGAAAACGACCTTGGCCTGGTCGTAGGCGGTGTCGCCGAGGACGCTCACCCCGTCCTGTCCGCGCGCGGTCATTCCGGAGATCATGATCAGGTCGTCGACCCGCAGGCAGTTCGACCACATCTTGTCCGCCGGCTCGCGCACGGCGTCGGAGACGAAACGCTGCTTCTTCATTGCTGTGGTCCTCACAGGTCGATCCGGTTGTCCCAGGCGGAGGTCCCGCCCCAGTTCACGCAGACGCTCTGACGGCGCATGAAGCCCTTCCACGCGTCCGAGCCGGCGGTGCGGCCGCCCCCGGTCTCCTTCTCGCCGCCGAACGCGGAACCGACGTCGGCGCCCGTGGTGCCCATGTTGATCCGGACGATGCCGCAGTCACTGCCGCGGGCGGAGAGGAACGTCTCGATGTTGGTCAGGTTCGTGCTGTGCATGCCCGAGGCGAGACCCTGGGCGACGCCGTTGTGGATCTCGATGGCCTCCTCGAGATCGTCGTAGGTCAGCACGGAGACGATCGGCACGAAGGTCTCCGACTGGGCGATCTCGAAGTGCGGCTCGACACCCGTGACGATGGCCGGCTCGACGTACAGACCGGGGCGGTCGAGCACGTTGCCGCCGTACACCACGGTGGCTCCCTCGCGTTCGGCGCCGGCGAGGACCTTTTGGTAGTCCTCCACCGCCTGCCGGTCGATCAGCGGGCCGACCACGGTGTCCGGGTCGCGCGGGTCACCGACGGTGATCTGGTCGAAGGCCTTCTTCAGCAGCTCGACCAACTCGTCCGCGATGCTCGCGTGGGCGATGATCCGGCGGGTGCTCGTGCAGCGCTGGCCCGTCGTGCCGACCACGCCGAACGTCAGTGCCCTGGCGGCGAGTTCCAGGTCGGCGGTCTCGTCGACGATGCAGCCGTTGTTGCCCGAGCACTCCAACTGGTACCGGCGGCCCAGCGTCGAGCCGACGACGTCGGCGACCTTGCGGCCCACCGTCGTCGAACCGGTGAACGAGATCATGGCCACACGGGTGTCGGCGACCATCGTCTCGGCGACGGCGTTGTCGTCCGGGATGAACAGGGAGAACACGCCCTCGCAACCCATCTCCGCCGCCGCCTTGTTGACCAGCTTCTGTACGGCGATCGCGGTCAGCGGCACCTTCGGGCTCGGCTTCCAGACCACCGTGTTGCCGGCGATCGCGGAGAGGAACCCGTTCTGCGCCCACACGGCGGCCGGGAAGTTGTACGCGCTGATCAGCCCGACGACGCCCAGCGGCAGCCACTGGTCGTACATGCGGTGCTCGACCCGCTGGGACTGCTGGGTGAAGCCGTACATCATCCGCGCCTGGCCGGCGGCCAGCGTCGACATGTCGACTGCTTCGCGGAGCTCGCCCTTGGCCTCCATCGTCGACTTGCCGGTGTCCAGCGAGACGACCGCGGCCAGGCCCTCCAGGTTCTCCTCGATCAACTGGCCGATCCGGCGCACGAATTCACCACGCCGCGGCGGCGGCACCATCCGCCAGCGCTTCTGGGTCTCGACGGCGGCGGCCACGAGCGTCTCGTAGTCCTGTCCGTCCGAGGCCGCGATCCGGCCCACGACCTCCCCGTCGGCGGGACACTGCGCCTCGATGACCGGCCGCCCCTCGGTGGTGCCCCAGCCGATCGAGTCCCCGTAGGTACCGGAGTGCACCTGGTCCAGGCCGAATTCGGCGAGCACCTTGTCGGTGTCGAACAGAGTCTTGGTGGTTTCGCTCATCATCGCTTCCCATCAACGTCGCGGGTTCGGCAGAAACACGTCGGGCGGGCCGATACCTCACTCCTTGGCAAGGAAGTCCCCGATCGTCTCGTCCGTGTGGTACTCGGGCTTCTCGTAGTAGTGCGGGCCGTCGTAGATCTCGATCAGCACGCTGCGCTCGTGCGCCAGCGTCGGGCCGTGCGGGTGGTCCTTCGGGTTCATGTAGAAGGAGCCCGGACGCAGCCGGAGGCCGGAGTCGGTGTACTCGTAGTCGCCCTCGAGGCAGTACATGAACTGGTTCGAGGCGTGCGTGTGCTTGGTCGGGATGGTGCCGCCCTTCTCGTACTCGAGCAGGGCGATGCTGGCTCCGGTGTCCGGGTTCTTGTGGAGGAAGTACTGACGGAACCCGTAGTCGGGGTAGTCGATCCAGTCCTCGTCCCTGAGGGCCTCGAGGTCCGCGGCGTGGATCAGGACCTCGAGCGACTTCACGGTCTCGGGGTTGATGTTCATGGTTCACTCCCGTCCGGGGCGGCCGGCGGCCACCCACGTGTCGTATTCCTGGCGGCTTTCGGGCGTGGCGGGGAAGAGCCCGAAGAGGGACCGGCCGCGTTGGATCTCCAGTGCCGCGAACTCCTCGTACGCGGCGGCGTCGGCGGCCTCCGCGGCGACCTCGGCGGCCAGTTCCCGGGGGATGACCGCGACGCCGTCGCTGTCGCCCAGCACCACGTCCCCCGGGTAGACCGCCACCCCGCCGCAGCCGACGGGTTCGTCGAGCGCCACCGGGTGCAGGGCGATGGGGGTGGCCCGGGGCGCGTTGGCCCGCTGGTAGCACGGCAGGCCGGTCTCCCTGACGGCCGCCGAGTCCCGGTAACCGCCGTCGGTGACCACGCCCGACACACCGCGCTGCTTCAGTCGCGCCGCCATCATGTCGCCCATGGACGCGGCCGTCGTGCAGCCGAACGCGTCGATCACGAGGACCGCGCCGGGCGGGCACTCCTCCATCGCCCGCCGGTGCAGGTTCTCGCTGCTCGCGTAGTTGGCGAGGGTGTCGAGATCCTCGCGTGCGGGGATGAACCGCAGCGTGTAGGCAGGCCCCACCAGCGGCGGCTGGCCGGCCGACAGCGGCCGCACGCCGTTCATGATCACGTTCCGCAGGCCGCGCCGGAGCAGCATGTTGGCCACGGTGGCCGAACCCGCTTGTGCCAGTTGTGCGCGGACCCGCTCCGGCAGCGGCTGGGCGAGGTCCGTGCTCGCTGCGCCGGTCACCGGAAGAACTCCAGGGGCGGGCGGTTCCCCCACTGGGTGGTGTCGCCGGCCGTGCCGTTGAACCTGGTCGGCCGGTGGCGGTGGTCGACGACGTCGCCGTCGGTGTAGTGCTCGATGCGGAAGCCGAACGGGTCCTTCCAGTAGTCGAAGATCTGGCTGCCGAGCAGGTGGCGGCCGACTCCGACGTCGAGGGTGTACCCCTGCTGGAGGAGGTAGTCGTGCGACGACATCACCGCGTCCATGTCGGTGACCTCGAACGCGCTGTGGTGGACGCCCGACCAGTCCGACTGCAGGACGAGCATGAAGTGGTGGTCCACCAGCTGCTCGCCCAGGTCCAGCCGGACGAAGGTGCCGACCACGGGGCCCTCCTCACCCGGCGGGACGAAGTAGTCCGAGGGAAGGAAGTTGAAGCGCTCGTTCAGCCAGGCCACCGACGCGTCGTGGTCCTTCACATGGAGCACGAAGTGACCCAGGCGTGCGACGGTGCACGGCGCCACGGGCTGGCGGACGGCGGCGTTCACCCGGTTCTTGTCGCGGATGTTGTTCATGGTGAAGGGGGCGCGGTCCGGGATCGGCTCGGCCTTCCGCCGGCCCCAGACCGCCCGGATCTCGATGCCGTCGGGCATGGTCATCGAGACCTCGTGACCGCCGCCGGGCTCCGTCGACTCCCGGACCGGGGAGGACCCCGGCTTCGCGGCGAGCTCGACGAGGTCGTCGTAGCCGGCCACCTCGATCGAGGCACCGATGAAGCGCTGCTTGTCGGCCTTGCGGGTCACATGGATGTGATGCTGGGTGCCCGTCCCCCGCATGTACAGGGTCCGGTCGTCGCTGCCCTCGGCCTTCACCATGCCGAACGCGGTCAGGAACTTCTCCATCACCTCGAGATCCGGTGCCTCGTAGGTGACTTGGGCAGCATCGATTGCCGTAGCCACGGGGTCCTCCTGTGGTGGATGAGAGCGCGGCGGCGCGCACGGAGCCGGCGCCGCCGGATGAGCCGGGGCTCCCGCTCCGGGCGGGAGCCGCGCAGGCGGTCAGCCCTTGAGGGCCTTGAGGACGCTGACGTCGTCAGGGCCCTTCAGGTCCGGCACGGTCCAGCCGTCCAGGTCGTACTCGTCCATGGCGCTCTGTGCGAAGTCCCTGCAGTAGTCGAGGAGACCGCTGCCCCGGGCGCCGAACAGGTTGGTCTGACGCGTCACGTCGTTGCTGCCGATGTAGTTGATCTCGTACAGCTCGTGGCGGGCTCCGAACTCCGTGCCGATGGAGTCCCAGAGCATCTTCATGACCTTGACGCGCTCCTCGGCGCCGATGCCTCCCGTGCCGCGCAGGTAGGTGTCCAGGTAGCCGCGGATCTCGGGGGTCCTGAAGTCGTTCGCGTGGGAGTTGAGGTAGATCAGGCCGCTGGCCACGACCTGCTCGATGATGTTCTTGATCTTCGGCATGGCCAGCTGGTTCATCACCCGGTAGGCGCCGGCGAACTGCGGGTCGGGCTGGATCATGCCGTCCTTCCACGGCACCGCGCTCTTGGCCATCGCGTCCGACAGCGCCCAGAACGTGTTGCGCCAGGCGATGACCTCGCCGAGCTGGGACATGACGCCGTGGAACTGGCCCGCTCCGGTGACGTCGAGGGCGCGGGACAGCATGCCGACCAGGAAGTCCATCTTGACGGCGAACCGGGTGCAGCCGTGCAGGGAGGCGCGCTCCAGGTAGCCCGAGTGGATGTTGTACTTGTTGGCCTGTTCCAGGTCGTTGTGGATGAACGCGTTCTCCCAGGGGACGAACACGTTGTCGAGGACCAGGATCGCGTCGTTCTCGTCCAGCCGGCTCGACAGCGGGTAGTCGAAGGGGCTGCCCAGCACCGCCGCGCGGTACTCGTTGGACGTACGGCAGATCAGCTTCACACCGGGGGCGCTGGTGGGCGTGATGAACACCGGTGAGAAGGCGGGGTCCTGGACGGCGACCTGGCCGACGTGACCGACGAAGGTGTAGTGCGTCAGGGCCGATCCGGTGGCCACCACCTTGGCGCCCGAGACGTAGAAGCCGGCGTCGATCTCCTTGGTGACCCGGATGAACACGTCCTTGCCCGCGTCCGCACCGAGGCCGCGGTCCACCGGCGGGTTCATGATGGCGTGGTTGATGTACCACGTCTTCTCCTGGGCCTTGCGGTACCAGGCGCGCGCGTTGTCCTCGAACCCGCGGTAGAACTCGGCGTTGGCGCCGAGGGTGCCGAGGAAACAGCCCTTGTAGTCGGGGGAGCGGCCCATCCAGCCCCAGGCGATCTTCTGCCACTCGGCGATGGCGTCGCGGGAGGCCACCTGCTCCTCGACGCTCTTGGGTGCCTGGTAGAAGCGGTGGGTGAAGCCTCCCCACTCCGTGGGCGCGGTGAGGACGTCCTTGCGCGCCGGGTCGTGCAGGGCGTCGTACATACGCGCGATCATGCGGGCGGAGTTGCGGAAGGCGGGGTGCTCCGCGATGTTCTCCACCCGCTCCCCGTAGATCCAGACCTCGCGGCCGTCATTGAGGCTCTCGAGGTACTCATCCCCGGTAAAGGGGAGATACTCACGGCCGGCAGGGCTGTGGACGGACTGATTCGCGTTTCCAGTCGTCATTGACCGGGCCCCTTCTTTTCGTGCGCGGAACCGGGTCAATCCCTCGGTTCGTGCAGCCAGGACGAGAGCAGCGATCGCGAGGTTCTCCCTCTCGATCCGAAGCTGTCTACGCCGTCGAATTGCCGGGAAGGCTGGCACGGCCGGTAACGCGGGGCAAGAGAGGCGGGAAGAAGGCAAGGGTGCTCGGAGGTATCGGCCGACGGCCTGTCCGTCGACTGGAGAGCGATCCGAGAACCACCTCTGACCAGGCATTTCAAGCGTCGGTGAGGGTTCCGGGGGGCAAGCCGAGGACACCTTGGTGTGATGCGCGTCACATGGAATTCATCGTGGTTCACAAGGCTTTTTGCTGGACTTCCCCTCCCTTTCCATACAGGGCTCCATGGAGGGGTGCGAAGTCGCGTGTATGGCTTGCTCACCGTCCGAGTGTGCGGCGGTGCTCGGCGACGATGCGCGTTGCCTGCAGCCACCGCTCCATCAGTGGCGTGATCTCGGCCCCGCGTTTCCACAGGAGTGTCGCCTGCATGGGTCTGAGCCATCGCGGAGGATCGAGGAGGGCCACTGCGTCGCTTTTGCCGGCCATGCGCTCGGTCACCGGTGCCACACCCAGTCCCGCGGCGACGAAAGCGAGCGCGGTCTGTGGTGTGGAGACCTCGATGACTTCGAAGGAGTCGTCGGCCGACAGGGCTTTCTCCGCGGCGTCGGGCATTCCCGCGAAAGCGGGAATCGGGGACGGGAGAATCCAGCGGCCCCACCCTTTGCCGTCGGGGTGCTGTTCTTTTGCGCGATATTTCGGCACGGCCAGCTTGATGTCGATATCGATAATGGTGGACCAGTCGCAGCTGTCCGCGACGAACCCGGAGAATTGCGCGGGGGGAAACGGGACGCAACCCATGTCCAGTTCACCCCGCCGGATTCCCCTCACGATGACATCGGGAGTGACGTCGGCCAGGCTCACGCGCGCGCGGGGAGCCTGTTCGAGGAACTCGGCGAGGACGTCGGCGATGATTTCGTTGATGACCATGGGTTCCACGCCGATGCGCAGATCCCCGGCCGCTCCCTCTCCCATCAGCTTCAGCGTCTCGACCACTCGATTCCGGTCGGCGAGCAGACGCTCACCCCTGGACAACAGGTGGAGCCCGGCCGGGGTGGGGTGGACGCCCTTCGCGGTCCGCTCGAGGAGGCGCACGCCGAGCTCCCGCTCCAGCTTCGCGATGGCGTGACTCACCGGTGGCTGTGTCATGTTCAGATTCTTGGCGGCCCGTGAAACCGAGCCGGCCTCGACGACGGCCCTGAAGTATTCGAGTTGGCGAAAATCCATGCCGTCTGCATTTCATGGCTTCAGGTGAATGTCAACACATCGCCCATGGAATCGGAGAAGTCGGAGAAGGCTGGACAGGTCGGTCAAATGGTGTGGCCCCGGGGGTCTCCCGGGGCCACGGGCGCGGCGGGCGTCAGCCCTGGAGTTGCTCGTACGCCGGCAGGGTGAGGAAGTCGGCGTAGTCCTCGTCGAGGGAGACCTTCAGGAGCAGGTCGTGGGCCTGCTGCCAGTGGCCCGCCGCGAAGGCCTCGTCGCCGGTCTCGGTGCGGATGTCCGCCAGTTCCTCGGCGGCGACCCTGCGGGCCAGCTCCGCGGTGACCCGCTCGCCGTTGTCGAGGACGACACCCGCGTTGATCCACTGCCAGATCTGGGAGCGGGAGATCTCGGCGGTGGCCGCGTCCTCCATCAGGTTGAAGATGGCGACCGCACCCGTGCCGCGCAGCCAGGCCTCGATGTAGCGGATACCGACCTGGACGGCGTTGACCAGGCCCGCGTACGTCGGCTCGGCCTCCAGGGAGTCGATCGCGAGCAGGTCGGCGGCGCTGACGTCGACGTCCTCGCGCAGCCGGTCCTTCTGGTTCGGCTTGTCGCCCAGCACCCGGTCGAAGGACTCCATGGCGATCGGGACCAGGTCCGGGTGGGCGACCCAGGAGCCGTCGAAACCGTCGTTCGCCTCGCGGTCCTTGTCGGCGCGGACCTTCTCGAACGCGACCTTGTTGACCTCCGGGTCCCGGCGGGACGGGATGAAGGCCGCCATGCCGCCGATCGCGTGCGCGCCCCGCTTGTGGCAGGTACGCACGAGGAGTTCGGTGTACGCCCGCATGAACGGGGCCGTCATCGTGACCGCGTTGCGGTCCGGGAGGACGAACCTGGCGCCGCCGTCACGGAAGTTCTTGACGATGGAGAACAGATAGTCCCAGCGTCCCGCGTTCAACCCCGAGGCGTGGTCGCGCAGTTCGTAGAGGATCTCCTCCATCTCGTACGCGGCCGTGATCGTCTCGATGAGGACGGTGGCGCGGACGGTGCCCCGGGGGATGCCCAGGTGGTCCTGCGCGAAGACGAACACGTCGTTCCACAGTCGGGCTTCCAGGTGGGACTCCGTCTTCGGGAGGTAGAAGTACGGGCCCTTGCCGAGGTCGAGGAGACGCTGGGCGTTGTGGAAGAAGTACAGCCCGAAGTCGACCAGGGCACCGGGTACCCGGGTGCCGTCCGGGGCGGAGAGGTGTCGCTCGTCCAGGTGCCAGCCGCGCGGGCGCATGACGACCGTCGCCAGCTCCTCGGCCGGGCGCAGGGCGTAGGACTTGCCGGACACCGCGTCGGTGAAGTCGATGGTCCGGGTGTAGGCGTTGATCAGGTTGAGCTGGCCGAGGATCACGTTCTCCCAGGTGGGAGCCGAGGCGTCCTCGAAGTCCGCGAGCCAGACCTTCGCGCCCGAATTGAGGGCGTTGATGGTCATCTTGCGGTCGGTGGGGCCGGTGATCTCGACGCGTCGGTCGTTCAGGGCCTCGGGGGCCGGGGCCACCCTCCAGGAGTCGTCCGCGCGGACGGCCGCCGTCTCCGGGAGGAAGTCGAGCGTGGAGGTGCGGGCGATCTCGGCACGGCGCTCCGCGCGGCGGGCGAGGAGTTCGTCTCGCCGGGGAGTGAACCGCCGGTGCAGCTCGGCCACGAAGGCGAGTGCCGCCTCGGTGAGGACCTCCTCCTGCCCGGGCAGGGGTTCGGCGTCGACGATGGCCAGCGGGGACGGCGCTGGTGCGGACATCAGCTGTCACTTCCTTCGGGCGGGCGCTCTGGGCAGTGGATAGTAGTTTCCTCATCGTGGAAGTTCAATGGTTTGTTGATGTCGAGGTGGTTCGGGTCCAGGTGCTGCGGGCCGGGCCACGGTGGAGCTCGGTGCCGGCTTTTTCACTCCAGGCGGGTCAGGTCCTCCTCCGTGTCGATGTCGTAGGGCTCGGCCACGTCCCCGCACTCGACGAGCGTGATCCGGTCCGCGTGCTCCTCCAGGTAGGCGCGCGCCCCCCGGTCGCCGGTCGCGGCCGCGGCGACACCGGCCCAGTGCGCGGACCCGAACAGGACCGGGTGACCGCGTACGCCGGCGTAGGTGGCCGAGGCGAGCGACTCCCGCGGCTCTCGCGCCGAGCGTGCGCCGAGTACCCGCGCCACCGCCCCCGGCCCGATCCCGGGCTGGTCGACCAGCAGGACCAGCGCGGCCCGTGCGTCCGTACCGGTCAGCGAGGTGAGCCCGGCCCGCAGGGACGAGCCCATGCCCTGCTCCCATGCGGGGTTGTCGACGAGTACGCAGTCCGGCAGTGAGGCACGCGCGCGCACCTCGTCCGCCTCCGCGCCGAGCACCACGTGGACGTGCTCGCAGCCGCCCTCGCGCAGGGACCGTACGGCGTGCTCCACGAGCGGTCGTCCCCGGTGCGTCAGCAGCGCCTTGGGGCGGCCGCCCAGTCGTCGCCCGCCGCCCGCCGCGAGCAGCAGTCCCACGACCCGTTCCGGGGCCGCCTGTTCGGCGTCCGGGCTCCTGCGGTGTGTCGTCGGTGTTATCGGTGTTGTGGGTGTCGTGGGTGTCGTGGGTGTCGTCACGGACTCTGCATACCGCACCCGCCGCCGGGTGTCCGTACGGCTCGATGTCACGCTGTGGAGCAAACCGATGACGCAGCGGACTGGCGCGGAGGGGGTGGGGTGGCGTTTACTGGCGCGCACCGGTGACGGGGGCGGCGGGGCCGGTGGGGAGAGGCGCATCGTGGTGCGTGAGGGGGAGGACTGTGTTGCGGAGCGTAGAGCAAAGGCGTACGGGCGGCAGTCGTCAGGACGATCCACGGGTGACGGAGCTGCGTTCCGCCGTGTCCCGGCTGCGGCGCCAACTCGCGGCCCATCCGGCGGAGTTCCCTGATCGGAGCATCGCGGAGGAGGAGCTGGCCGCCCTGGACGCCCTGGTGGCGGACGGCGGTGCCGAGGTCCCGCGGTTGCGCCGTTCCCTGCTGCTGATCGCCGGCGCGATCGGCTCGGTGAGCGCACTGGGGCCGGGACTGCGGGAGGTGCGGGACGCGGTGGAGCTGTTCGGACCGTCACCCCGAGATTGACGAACGGGCTTGCGGAACGCTCTCTGGAGGGGGGCGTGCGCGGGCGCTGAGGTCGCGGGGCGGCGGATCTGCGGGGTGGCCGACCGGGGCGGGCAACCGGATCGGGCGGCCGGGTCGGTCAGACCGTCGGGCCGCCGCCCGGAGTGGTGAGCACCTCGGAGAGTTCCCTGGCCACCTGCTGGAGTACCGGCACGATCCGCTCCGTGGCCGACTCCGTGACCCGTCCCGCGGGGCCGGAGATCGAGATGGCCGCGGCGGTGGGGGAGTCGGGCACCGGGACGGCGAGGCAGCGCACGCCGATCTCCTGCTCGTTGTCGTCGATGGCGTAGCCCTGGTGGCGCACCTCGTCGAGTGCCGCCAGGAAGCCCTCCGGCGTGGTGATGGTCCTGTCCGTCGCGGCGGGCATCCCGGTACGGGCGAGCAGGGCCCGTACGTCCTCCGGCGGGAAACCGGCCAGCAGGGCCTTGCCCACCCCGGTGGAGTGCGGCAGGACGCGCCGGCCGACCTCGGTGAACATCCGCATGGAGTGTTTGGACGGCACCTGCGCGACGTACACGACCTCGTCGCCGTCGAGCAGTGCCATGTTCGCCGTCTCGCCCGTCTCCTCCACCAGGCGGGCGAGGCAGGGGCGTGCCCAGGTGCCCAGCAGCCGGGAGGAGGACTCGCCGAGCCTGATCAGGCGCGGGCCGAGCGCGTAACGGCGGTTGGGCTGCTGGCGCACATAACCGCATGCGACGAGGGTGCGCATCAGGCGGTGGATGGTCGGCAGGGGCAGTCCGCTGCTCGCCGACAGCTCGCTGAGACCGACCTCGCCGCCCGCGTCCGCCATCCTTTCGAGCAGGTCGAAGGCGCGCTCGAGGGATTGGACCCCGCCGCCGGAGGCGGACCGGACGGAGCCGTTGGTGCTGGCGCTGGACGTCGGCACGGCGCGTTTCCTTTCAGGGCTGCGGGAAGGGGGAAGCCTCCCCGGCGGCCGGTGGGCTGCCTGATGGCGCGTTGCTGGATTCTGCCTGTCGGAATTCTAATTCCGCTTCATGGAAACGTCCAGGGAGCGGCCGTCGGTCGCCGTCCGGGCAGTGTGCCCCTTGACGGCGCGGGAGGGGGAGTGAAGACTCCTTCAACAGAAAGTTGAACTCCCGGGAAGTGCTCCGGCGGAGGGGAGGAGGGCGCGGGTGTCCGACACCGAGCGGGTACTGCGCTCGACGCGCGTCGTCACTCCCGAGGGGACGCGGGCCGCGTCGGTCGCGGTCGCCGACGGCACCGTCACGGCCGTCCTGCCGTACGAGGCACCCGTCCCCAAGGCGGCCCGCCTGACGGACCTCGGCGACGACGTTCTGCTGCCCGGCCTGGTCGACACCCATGTGCACGTCAACGACCCGGGCCGTACCGAGTGGGAGGGCTTCTGGACCGCCACCCGCGCGGCGGCGGCCGGCGGCATCACCACGCTCGTCGACATGCCGCTCAACTCCCTCCCGCCGACGACGACGGCCGGTCATCTGCGCGCCAAGCAGCGGGCCGCCGCGAGCCGGGCCCATGTCGACGTCGGCTTCTGGGGCGGCGCCCTGCCCGGCAACGTCCCGGACCTGCGCCCGCTGCACGAGGCCGGGGTCTTCGGCTTCAAGGCGTTCCTGTCGCCGTCCGGCGTCGACGAGTTCCCGCACCTCGGTCCGGAGCAACTGGCCCGCACCCTGGCGGAGATCGCCGCCTTCGACGGGCTGCTGATCGTGCACGCCGAGGACCCGGACCACCTCGCCGCCGCCCCGCGGCACGGCGGCCCGAGGTACGCCGACTTCCTCGCCTCCCGCCCGCGCGACGCCGAGGACACCGCCGTCGCCCTGCTCCTCGCACAGGCGAAGCGCCTCGACGCGCGCGTGCACATCCTGCATCTGTCCTCGAGCGACGCGCTGCCGCTGATCGCCGAGGCCAAGTCCGACGGGGTACGCGTCACCGTCGAGACCTGCCCCCACTACCTGACCCTCACCGCCGAGGAAGTCCCGGACGGCGCCAGCGAGTTCAAGTGCTGCCCGCCCATCCGCGAAGCCGCCAACCAGGACCCGCTCTGGCGGGCTCTGGCGGACGGCGTCATCGACTGCGTGGTCACCGACCACTCCCCGTCCACCGCCGACCTCAAGACCGCCGACTTCGCCACCGCCTGGGGCGGCATCTCCGGCCTCCAGCTCAGCCTGTCCGCCGTCTGGACCGAGGCCCGCAGACGGGGCCACGGCCTGGAGGACGTCGTGCGCTGGATGTCGACGCGCACGGCGGAACTGGTCGGCCTCGGCACGCGCAAGGGCGCCATCGCGCCCGGCCACGACGCCGACTTCGCCGTCCTCGCCCCCGACGAGACCTTCACCGTCGACCCGGAAGGGCTCCAGCACCGCAACCGGGTGACGGCGTACGCGGGCAAGACCCTGTACGGCGTCGTGAAGTCCACCTGGCTGCGCGGCCGGCGCGTCATGACCGAGGGCGAGTTCACCGAACCGAAGGGCCACCTGCTCACCCGCATCCCCTGACGCCGGCCACCACTCGGCGTCGAATTCCGGTCGACCTCGAATTCCGGCTTCCCACCCCCGAAAGGCAGGATCGGACCACCGTGACGGCGCAGCATTCCTCTCCGTTGCCCCGCTTCAGCGGCCACGCGGCCCCCTACGGCGGTGGTGACCCGTACGCGGACTACCGCACCGCCGACTTCCCCTTCGCCGACCTCACCGATCTCGCCGACCGCAGGCTCGGCGCCGGTGTCCTCGCCGCCAACGACGAGTTCTTCGCCCAGCGCGAGAACCTGCTGCTGCCCGAGCGCCCCCTGTTCGATCCGGAGCACTTCGGTCACAAGGGCAAGATCATGGACGGCTGGGAGACCCGGCGCCGCCGCGGCCCCTCCGCCGAGCAGCCCTGGCCGGCGGCCGAGGACCACGACTGGGCGCTGATCCGCCTCGGCGCGCCCGGAGTCGTCCGCGGCATCGTCGTCGACACCGCCCACTTCCGCGGCAACCATCCCCAGGCCGTATCGGTCGAGGGCGCCTCGGTGGCCGGTTCCCCGACACCGGAGGAACTGCTCTCGGGCGGGGTGAAGTGGACGACGCTGCTCCCGCGCACCCCGGTGGGCGGCCACGCCGCCAACGGCTTCGCCGTCTCGGCCGGGCGGCGCTTCACCCACCTGCGCCTGTCCCAGCACCCCGACGGCGGCATCGCGCGCCTGCGCGTGTACGGCGACGTCGTCCCGGACCCCGGGTGGCTGGACGCCCTGGGCACCTTCGACGTCGTCGCCCTGGAGAACGGCGGCCGGGTCGAGGACGCGTCCGACCGCTTCTACTCACCGGCCGCGAACACCATCCGGCCCGGCCGCTCCCGCAAGATGGACGACGGCTGGGAGACCCGGCGCCGCCGGGACCGGGGCCATGACTGGATCCGCTACCGGCTCACCGGCCAGGCCCGGATCCGCGCCCTCGAGATCGACACGGCGTACCTGAAGGGCAACAGCGCCGGCTGGGCCTCGGTGTCGGTGCGGGACGCCGAGGGGGCAGGCAGAGGTGGCACAGCCGACGGCTGGCGGGAGATCCTGCCCCGTACCCGTCTCCAGCCCGACGCCAACCACCGCTTCGTCCTCCCCGTCCCGGCGATCGGTACGCACGCGCGCGTGGACGTCTTTCCCGACGGCGGCATCTCCCGGCTGCGCCTGTTCGGCTCGCTGACCGAACAGGGCTCGACCGCCCTGGCCGCCCGCCACCGGGAACTGGACGGCTGACCCACCGAGCCCCACCGACCCCCGGCGGGTCAGCGCGTCACGGCTGTGGGGTGGTGGCCGGCCGTGTTCTGCGCTGGGCCGATCGAGTGGTGACCCCAGGGCCCCGGGCGTACCGTCGTACGGTGGACTCCCGAAAGGGCGACCCGGTATGACCGGTAGCCGGTATGGCCGAAAGTCGGCATGACCAGTAGTCCGCGGCCGGGTTCCGTACCGCAGACCACCGGCCAGGATTCCCCCGGCAGGGGCAGTGCGATGGCCCTGCTGGTCATCGCCTCGTGCCAGTTGATGGTGGTGCTGGACATCACCATCGTGAACATCGCCCTGCCGCACATCCAGCGCTCCCTGGACTTCTCCACCACCAGCCTGTCGTGGGTGGTCAGCGCCTACACCCTCACCTTCGGCGGGCTGCTGCTGCTCGGCGGCCGGGCCGGCGACATCCTCGGCAGACGGCGCGTCTTCGTCTTCGGCGTCCTGCTCTTCGCGCTCGCCTCCCTGCTCGGCGGGCTGGCCCAGAACCCCGGCCAGCTCCTCGCCGCCCGCGCCCTGCAGGGCATGGGAGGCGCCATCGCCTCCCCGACCTCCCTCGCCCTGATCAGCACGACCTTCCGCGAGGGGCCGGACCGCAACCGTGCCTTCGGGGTCTTCGCCGCGGTCTCGGCGGGCGGCGGTGCGATCGGGCTGCTCGCCGGCGGAATCCTCGTCGAATGGCTGAACTGGCGGTGGGTGCTGTTCGTCAACGTCCCGATCGGACTCCTCATCGCCCTCGCCGCCCCGCGCTGGATCAAGGAGTCCGAACGCCACCCGGGCCACTTCGACATCACCGGCGCGCTCACCTCGACCGTGGGCATGGTGCTCCTGGTCTACGGGTTCATCAGGGCCGCGCAGGACGGCTGGCGGGACGCCCTCACCCTGGCCTCGTTCGGCGCGGCCGTCCTCGCTCTCGGGGCGTTCGTCCTGGTCGAGAGGAGATCCCGGCAGCCGATCACCCCGCTGCACATGTTCGCCGACCGCAATCGCGCGGGCACGTACGGCATCATGCTGTGCCTGGCCGCGGCGATGTTCGGCATGTTCTTCTTCCTGACCCTCTTCGTGCAGGACGTGCTGGGCTTCAGCCCCCTCCGGGCCGGCCTGGCCTTCCTGCCGGTCAGCGCGGTCATCGCGATCGGCGCCGGGCTGGCCTCCCGGTTCCTGCCCGTGTACGGGCCCAAGCCCTTCATGGTGGGGGGCGGCATCCTGGCGGCGGCGGGCCTGGCCTGGCTGACCCTGACCGACGTCCACTCCACCTACGCGGGCAGCATCCTCGGCCCGATGCTGGTGTTCAGCCTCGGCATGGGCATGGAGTTCGTCTCGCTGACCCTGATGGCACTCTCCGGCGTCCGCACCGCGGAGAGCGGCGCGGCCTCCGGCCTCCTCAACGCCACCCAGCAGATCGGCGGCTCGCTCGGCCTGTCCATCCTGGTCACGGTGTTCGGTACGGCGAGCACCAACGAAGCGGAGAAACAGATCCCGCGCTTCCTGGCGCAGGCGACCGTGGCCGAACGCCTGCGTTTCCAGCGCACCGGGGAACTCCCACCGCCCTGGGCCGACGAGATCCTCGCCCACGGGATCTCGGCCGCGTTCATCACCGCGGCGATCTTCGCCGTGCTCGCCGCGCTGATCGCCGTCGTGGCGATCCAGGTCCGCCCCTCCGACCTGCAACGCCTCCAGGGCGGCATGGGGCCCGGCCCGGTGTGAGGCGGCGTTCCTCCTGCCCGCCAGGGACGCCCGGTCCTGATGCGCCGTGCCGTCACTCCCGGGGCAGCGCGAGCAGCCGTTCGATCGTGCGCAGGACGCCGTCCTCGTTGTTGGACGGGGCGACATGGCGGGCGCGGTTCAGGACGTCGGGATGCGCGTTGGCCATGGCGAAGGACCACTCGGCGGCGTCGAGCATCTCCAGGTCGTTGAGGTAGTCGCCGAACACCAGCGTCTGGGCGGGGGTGATGTCCAGCTCCCGCTGGACGCGGCGCAGGGCGGTGCCCTTGTCGGCGGTCCGGTTCATCACGTCGACCCAGTGCTCGCTGGAGACGACGACCTGGTGGGTGGAGGTGAACTCGGTCAGGGCCGGTGCGATGGTGCGGGCCGCGGGGGCGAAACCGAATATCGCGATCTTGTTGATCTCGTCGTCGACGACGGTGGCGTCCGCGACGTTCCGGTGGGCGACGTAGTACTGCTCGACCTTGGCGAGGAAGGCCGCGTCGGTGCGCTCGGTGTAGGCGTGGCGCTTGCCGCAGACGACGACGCCGACGTCCGTGCCGTCGTCCGCGAGCCGGCGCACCGTCCTGACGAGCCGGGCGGCGACGGCGGGGTCCAGCGGGTCGGAGGCCAGTTCGACGCCGTCGCGGACCACCTGGGTGCCGTTCTCCGCGATGAAGACCATGCCGTCGTCGAAGCCCTCGAACAGACGGGCGAGGGTGGCGTACTGGCGGCCGCTCGCCGGGCTGAACAGCACCCCGCGCTCGCGCAGGAGCGACACCGTCCGGCGCAGCCGCCGCGGCGGATTCCCGGCGTCGTCCAGGAGGGTGCCGTCCATGTCGGTGACGACGAGCCTGATGTCGACCGGCGCACCGGGCAGGCGGGGGTGGTCGGCGGACGCGGTGGGCGCGGTCATGGACGGGTCCTGTTCTGCATCTTCGGGGACGGTTTCGGCGGGGCCGTGCGTCCATCCTAGTAAGGACCCTTGCCTAACTCGTCGGGCGGCTGACGCCCCTGGTGCGCACGCGGCGGGCCGGTCCTCCGGGCCGCGGTGGTGCACCGAGGAGGGGCGTCAGCACACCCAGGGGCTCCCGGACCTCATCCGAAGGGCGATGCGGGCCCGCCCGCGATCTCCATCAGCCGTACCGCTCTGCGCTCCCGCCGGGACACCTCGCACGCCTCCGCGACGCGCAGCGCCTGCAGGGCCTCGCGCCCGTCACAGGGGTTGGCCCGCTCACCCCGCACCACCTCGACGAACGCGATCAGTTCCGCCTCGTACGCGGGCCCGAAACGCTCCACGAACCCGGTCCACGGCTTGTCCGCGGCCGGCGGCCCGGTCGGCTCGGTGGACGCGATCGGTGTGCGGTCGTCGAGGCCGACCACGATCTGGTCCCGCTCTCCGGCGAGCTCCATGCGCACGTCGTAGCCCGCCCCGTTCATCCGCGTCGCGGTGAGGGCCGCGAGTGTGCCGTCGTCGAGGGTGAGGAGCGCCGCGCCGGTGTCCACGTCGCCCGCCTCGCGGAACATGGCCGGACCGGCGTCGGAGCCGGCGGCGTAGACGTCCACGACCTCCCGGCCGGTCACCCAGCGCACGAGGTCGAAGTCGTGGATCAGGGTGTCCCGGTACAGCCCGCCGGACTGCGGCAGATACCCGGCAGGCGGCGGCTCCGGGTCGCTGCTCATCGCCCGTACGGTGTGCAGCCGGCCCAGCCGTCCCGAGCGCACCGCCTCACGCGCGCCCAGGTAGCCCGGGTCGAAACGGCGCTGGAAACCCATCTGGAGCACGGTCCCGGCCGCCTCGACCTCCGTGACCGCTTGTAACGTCCCGGCCAGATCCAGGGCGATGGGCTTCTCACAGAACACCGGCAGCCCCGAACGGGCTGCCCGGCCGATGAGTTCGGCGTGGGCGGACGTGGCCGTCGTGATCACCAAGGCGTCCACCCCCCAGGTGTAGATCTCGTCCACCCCGGGTGCCGCCGTCTCACCGAGCCGCTGGGCGAGTGCCTGGGCCCGAGCCGGTTCCGCGTCCGTGAGGATCAGGGAACCGACGTCGCGGTGCCTGCTGAGTGTGTGGGCGTGAATGGTGCCGATACGGCCCGTACCGATGACCCCGATGCGCATGGGAACAAACTGCGGCCCGCGCCCCTCCCTGTCAATCCGCATGTCCGGACAATCGGACTACACGACTTCCCGTCAACCACGCGTGGGACTACGCTCGGCCCGTGCCGAAACCAGGAGTGGACCCGACCGTGCGGCTGGAGCTGAGCGTGGACCGCGGCTCCCCGGTCCCGCTGTACTTCCAGCTCGCCCAGCAGTTGGAGGCCGCCATCG
This sequence comes from Streptomyces sp. TE5632, assembly GCF_054061295.1. Classification (NCBI taxonomy): domain Bacteria; kingdom Bacillati; phylum Actinomycetota; class Actinomycetes; order Kitasatosporales; family Streptomycetaceae; genus Streptomyces; species Streptomyces sp. TE5632. The sequence continues at coordinate 5,034,746 of NZ_JBSSEA010000003.1, forward strand.
AGCACGGCAGGCTGACCCCCGGGAGCCTGCTGGGCAACGAGATCGAGCTCGCCGGCCGGCTCGGCCTGTCCCGGCCGACGGTCCGTCAGGCCATCCAGTCCCTCGTCGACAAGGGACTGCTCGTGCGGCGGCGGGGGGTGGGCACCCAGGTGGTGCACAGCCAGGTCAAGCGCCCCCTGGAGCTCAGCAGTCTCTACGACGACCTGGAGTCGGCGGGCCAGCGCCCGGCCACGAAGGTCCTGGTCAACACGGTCGTCCCCGCGTCCGCCGAGATCGCCGCGGCCCTCGGTGTGGCCGAGGCGGGCGAGGTGCACCGGATCGAGCGGCTGCGGCTCGCGCACGGCGAGCCGATCGCGTACCTGTGCAACTACCTGCCGCCCGGGCTGCTCGACCTGGACACCGGGCAGCTGGAGGCCACCGGCCTGTACCGGCTGATGCGGGCCGCCGGGATCACCCTGCACAGCGCCCGCCAGACCATCGGCGCCCGCGCCGCCGGTGCCGTCGAGGCCGAGCGGCTCGGTGAGGAGACGGGTGCCCCGCTGCTCACCATGCAACGCGTGACCTTCGACGACACCGGACGCGCCGTGGAATTCGGCACCCACACCTACCGGCCCGGCCGCTACTCGTTCGAGTTCCAACTGCTGGTACGGCCGTGAAGCCGGTGCGAGCCGGCATGGACGTCCCGGTGAACGCCGAGTGACGTGAGCTGATCTTCATCACATTGTCCGGACAACGTGACCGGCTCCGAGGCCGGGGTGCAGATGGGGGCGTTGTTCCGGGTATGGGGCCGCCGGCAGGCGACAGGAGGCCGCCGCGAGCGCCCCGGGAGCGGCAGGCGTCACGCGACGCCTTTGCTCCCGAGTACGCCACCCAGGGTCACGGTGAGGCAGAATCGGCGGCAATGAGCACCTACCGCGACCTCACACTGCCCAGGGCGCTGAGTTCCGCTCGGGCGGGCGCAGCCCCCGTCGGCTCCCGCCGTGCACCCGTGCTCCGCACGGTCGGCGCCAGGGAACGCCGCTCCCACCTGTCGGCACCGCGCGTGCCGACCGTCGGCATCGACATCGGCGGTACGAAAGTGATGGCGGGCGTCGTCGACGCCGACGGCAACATTCTGGAACGGCTCCGCACCGAAACCCCGGACAAGTCGAAGAGCCCGAAAGTCGTCGAGGACACCATCGTCGAACTGGTGCTGGACCTGTCCGACCGGCACGACGTGCACGCGGTCGGCATCGGCGCGGCCGGCTGGGTCGACGCCGACCGCAACCGCGTGCTGTTCGCCCCGCACCTGTCGTGGCGCAACGAGCCGCTGCGCGACCGGCTCGCCGGACGCCTCGCCGTCCCCGTCCTGGTCGACAACGACGCCAATTCCGCCGCCTGGGCCGAGTGGCGCTTCGGCGCCGGGCGCGGCGAGGACCACCTCGTGATGATCACGTTGGGTACCGGCATCGGCGGCGCGATCCTCGAGGACGGTCAGGTCAAGCGCGGCAAGTACGGCGTCGCCGGCGAGTTCGGCCATATGCAGGTCGTCCCCGGCGGCCACCGCTGTCCCTGCGGCAACCGCGGCTGCTGGGAGCAGTACAGCTCCGGCAACGCACTGGTCCGGGAGGCGCGCGAACTGGCCGCCGCCGACTCGCCGGTCGCCTACGGGATCATCGAGCACGTCAAAGGGAACATCGCCGAGATCAGCGGCCCGATGATCACCGAGCTGGCCCGCGAGGGCGACGCCATGTGCATCGAACTCCTCCAGGACATCGGCCAGTGGCTCGGCGTCGGCATCGCCAACCTCGCCGCCGCCCTCGACCCCTCCTGCTTCGTCATCGGCGGCGGGGTCTCGGCCGCCGACGACCTGCTGATCGGCCCCGCGCGGGACGCCTTCAAGCGCCACCTCACCGGCCGCGGCTACCGCCCCGAGGCCCGTATCGTCCGCGCCCAGCTCGGCCCCGAGGCCGGCATGGTGGGCGCCGCCGACCTCGCCCGCCTGGTCGCCCGCCGCTTCCGCCGCGCCAAGCGCCGCCGGGTCGAGCGGTACGAGCGCTACGAGCGGTACGCGGAGGCCCGCCGAACCCCCCAGGAGACGCTGTGACGGGCGATCTCTCCCCGCAGGGCCGCTTCCCCGGCAAACCCCGGCCGCCCGAGGACCGCCTGCAGATGATCCGCCGCAGGGCGCTCACCCTGCTGATCATCGTGCTGCTCATCGGCGTCCCGGCCGGGTACCTGGTGATCTCCGCGAACCAGAGCCGCGCGAGCGGCAAGGACAAGGAGGCGAGGTACTCGGCCAACGGCCTGACCCAGGGCTGGCCGTCGAAGCTGCAGCGCCGCCTCTACCAGGTGCCGGTCCCGCACCCCGCCTGGTGGGTGGCCAACTACGAGACCAACAACTGGAAGACCAGCCGCCTCTACGTCGAGTTCGAGACCACCGACGCCGGCCTGAGCGCGTTCCTCACCAGCATTGGGGTGCAGCAGGACGAACTGAAGCGGGACGAGATCACCATCAGCGACCGCGACCAGGAGATCACCGGCTGGAAGTTCGACCGCCCCGGCCTGTGGTCCGGGCTCGTCAACGAGCAGAAGGACCCCGCGCCGACCCACGATGTCGTCGTCAACCACGGCAAGCCGGGCTTTCCCAAGGTGTACGTCGTCTCCCGGACGGTTCCCTGACCCCGCGCCGCTCCCTCGCTCCCGCTCGCCCCGACCGCCCGGTCGGGACGCCGGGACCGATTGTCAGTGCCCGTCCGTAGAGTCGAGGACGGCTGAGGTGATCACGCGGGCGGAGCGGACAGGAGAGGGCGGGAGGTGACAGGACGGATGAGCGAGGGGACGACCGTGACGGCCGAGCGGCGCACGGCCGGGGCGGAAAACGCAGGGACCACTGTGAACACAGAGGCGACGGAGGCGACAGAGGCGACGGAGATCTCCGTCGGACTCGCCGCGGTGTTCCTCCCCGCACCCCTTCCGCGCGACGGACGGATCGCCTTCTACGACCCCGAGGGCGATCCCGTCGATCCCGCCGATCCCACGGATCCCATCGACCCCACGGATCTCACGGGTTTGACCGCCCCCGCACCGGAGCCCGCACCGGAGTCCGCTCCGCGTACCCGGCTCACCGTCACCCGCCCGCACGGCGCCGGGGCGCGGCGGCGAACGGTCCGCGCCCACTTCCTGCCCCTCGACGAGGCCCTGCCCCTGTTGGTCCGCGCCCGGCACGATCCCGCCGCCCACCCCGCCACCGCCTGCTGGGGCGCCGCCGCCCTGCACGCGCTGCGGCTCACCGCCCGCGGCCGGCTGCTGCCCGGCCTGACGACCACCGGCCACGACGCCTGGCGGGCCGGCCCGCTCGACCCCGACGACGTGGCGCACCTGCGCGCGGTGGCCGCGGCCCTGCCGTTCGAGGGGCACGCGGTCCCGCTTCCCGGCTCCGGCCCGCTGCGGCTGCCGGAGCCGGAGGCACTCGTCCGCGCCTTCCTCGACGCGGTCGCCGACACCCTGCCCCGCACTCCCGCCGCGCCGTACGCCTCGGGGCTGCCGTTCGCCGCGCAGAAGGCCCAGCGGCTGCCCGGCGCCCACGACTGGGCCGCCGAGGTCGCCGCCGGAATGGACGCCGGGGTGCGCGTCTCGCTCCGCCTCGACCTCTGCGCGTACGACCTGTTCGACGGCGCCGACGAGAGCGCGGCCGGCGACGGCGCGCGCGGGGCCGGTGCGGCGATCGTCCAGGTGCACAGCCTCGCCGACCCCACCCTCGTCGCCGACGCGGCGGCCCTGTGGGCGGGTACGGCGGACAGTGCGTTCGGCCCCCGCGCGCGGGTGGACGCAGCCCTCGCCGTCCGACGGGCGGCCCGTGTCTGGGCCCCGCTGGACCGGCTCTCCGACCAGGACGTACCCGACGTGCTGGCCCTGTCGGAGGACGAGGTGAACGACCTGCTCGGGGTGGCCGCGACCCGGCTCGCGGCGGCCGGTGTCGCCGTGCACTGGCCCAGGGACCTCGCCCAGGACCTGACCGCGACGGCGGTGGTCCGGCCGGCACCCGGTTCGGCGACCGACGGGAGCGGCTTCTTCGAGAGCGAGGACCTGCTGCGGTTCGGCTGGCAGCTCGCGCTCGGCGGCGATCCGCTCACCGAGGCCGAGATGGACGCCCTGGCCGAGGCACACCGCCCGGTCGTCCGGCTGCGCGACCAGTGGGTGCTGGTCGACCCGGCCCTCGTCCGCAAGGCCCGCAAACGGGAGCTGGGTCTGCTCGATCCCGTCGACGCGCTGTCCATCGCGCTCACCGGGACCGCGGAGGCCGATGGCGAGACCGTCGAGGCGGTCCCGGTCGGCGCCCTGGCGGTGCTCCGCGACCGCCTGACCACCGGTGTGCAGCCCGCCGCCCCACCGCCAGGACTCGACGCCACCCTGCGCGACTACCAGCTGCGCGGCCTGGCCTGGCTCGACCTCATGACCTCGCTCGGCCTCGGTGGCTGCCTCGCCGACGACATGGGCCTGGGCAAGACGATCACCCTCATCGCGCTGCATCTGAAGCGGGCCCGTAGCGAGCCGACGCTGGTCGTCTGCCCGGCCTCATTGCTCGGCAACTGGCAGCGGGAGATCACCCGGTTCGCGCCCGGCGTCCCCGTGCGCCGCTTCCACGGCCCGGACCGCACCCTGGAGGACCTGGCCGGGGGCTTCGTCCTCACCACCTACGGCACCATGCGCTCGGCCGCCCCGACGCTGGCCGCACAGCGATGGGGCATGGTCGTCGCCGACGAGGCGCAGCACGTCAAGAACCCGTACTCGGCCACGGCCAAGGCGCTGCGCACCATCCCGTCCCCGGCGCGCGTGGCGCTCACCGGCACCCCCGTCGAGAACAACCTCTCCGAGCTGTGGGCCCTCCTCGACTGGACGACCCCCGGACTCCTCGGCCCGCTCAAGTCCTTCCGCGCCCGGCACGCCCGCGCGGTGGAGAACGGCGAGGACGACCAGGCCGTCGAGCGCCTCTCCCGCCTGGTGCGGCCCTTCCTCCTGCGGCGCAGGAAGTCCGACCCGGGCATCGTCCCCGAACTGCCGCCCAAGACCGAGACGGACCACCCCGTTCCGCTCACCCGTGAACAGGCCGCGCTCTACGAAGCGGTGGTGCGCGAGTCGATGCTCGCCATCGAGACCGCCCAGGGCATGGGTCGCCGCGGCCTGGTGCTGAAGCTGCTGACCGCGCTCAAACAGATCTGCGACCACCCGGCGCTCTACCTCAAGGACGAGCACGCACGGGCCGGCGGCGACCGCCTGGCGGCCCGCTCGGGCAAACTGGCCCTGCTGGACGAACTGCTGGACACCCTGCTCGCCGAGGACGGATCGGCCCTGGTCTTCACGCAGTACGTCGGCATGGCCCGGCTGATCACCGCGCATCTGACCGGGCGCGCGGTCCCGGTCGAGCTCCTCCACGGAAGTACGCCGGTACCGGAGCGGGAGCGCATGGTGGACCGTTTCCAGAGCGGTACGACCCCGGTCCTGGTCCTCTCCCTGAAGGCGGCCGGCACCGGCCTGAACCTCACCCGCGCGGGCCATGTCGTCCACTTCGACCGCTGGTGGAACCCGGCGGTCGAGGAGCAGGCCACCGACCGCGCCTACCGCATCGGCCAGACCCAGCCGGTCCAGGTCCACCGCCTCATCACCGAGGGCACGATCGAGGACCGTATCGCCGAGATGCTGGAGGCCAAGCGGGCCCTCGCCGACGCGATCCTCGGCTCCGGCGAGTCGGCGCTCACGGAACTGTCCGACCGTGAACTGTCCGACCTGGTCTCCCTGCGGAGGACGCCATGAGCCCCCGCCCGTCCGACCAGGCGCGGGAGGCCCTGCGGGCGGCCCGCCGGCGCGCGAGCGCCGAACCGGCGGACACCGGCACCCCGGACCGGCACCCCGCGCCCGGCCCCGTCCCCGTCCCCGTCCCCGGCCCGGGCCCGGACACCGGCGGGCACGGACAGCCCGCGAGCCGGGAGCAGCGCCCGGGCGACGTGGCCCGCGACGCCCTGCGCAGGGCGGTACTCGCCCGACGCACGGCGGGAGCGGGACGCCCCGAAGCGACCGGGCCCGCGGACGCGGCGGGGGAGGAGGGCATGGAAGCGGAGGCAGGCGACGGGGGCGCGGACACCACCGCACCGTCGGCAGCCGAAGCTCCCCGAAACCGGCCGAGCACACCGGACCGGCCGAGTACGTCGGACCGGCCGAGTACGTCGGACCGGCCGACCGCACCGGGTCCGTCGGACCGCACCGGCCGACGCCCCGGTGACATCGCGCGGGAGGCCCTGCGTTCGGCCCGGGAGGAAGCGCTGCGCGCACGCACGGAGCCCGCCGACCGGGAGCCCGCCGACCGGGAAACCGGTGCGCGGGAAACCGGTGCGCGGGAAACCGCCGTGCGGCGCGTCGGACAGCGCGCCGGGCGCACACCGTCGGGCACTGCTTCCCGGGTCCCGCGCACCACCCGGGGCGACCGCACCGAGAACACCCGGGCGAGTGAGCGAGCGGCGGGCGAAGGAGCGCACCAGGTGCGGGAGTTGCTCACCGACGCCTTCCCCTCACCCCCCGACGTGGACGGACCGGCCCCGAAGCCCGACGGAACCCGCCACGAATCCCCGACACTCCCGGCACCCCAGGCGTCTTCCACCCCGCCCGCCTCCCCGCCGTCGCACGCCCCCCGCTCCATGGCCGCCCCCGCCCGCGACGGCGAACTCCGCCGCACCTTCCCCGCGTTCCCGCCCGGCGCCTCGAACGGCCCGGGGTTCGCCGAGACCTGGTGGGGCAACGCGTGGGTCACGGCGCTGGAGGAGGGCGCGCTGGACGCCGCGCGGCTGGCACGCGGACGCCGGTACGCGCAGCGGGGGCACGTCGACGCCGTCACCGTCACCCCCGGGCTCGTCCTCGCCTATGTCCAGGGGAGCCGCCCCCGCCCGTACCGGGTGCAGGTGCGGCTGCGCACGTTCGGGGACGCCGACTGGGAGCGCTTCCTGGACACCGCCGCCGACCGGCCCGGCCACATCGCGGCCCTCCTGGAAAAAGAGCTGCCCCAGTCCCTCGCCGACTGCGGGGCCCCGCTGCTCCCCAGCCCCGGGGACCTCGAACCGCAGTGCAGCTGCCCCGACTTCGGACACCCCTGCAAGCACGCCGCCGCCCTCTGCTACCAGACCGCCCGGCTGCTCGACGCCGACCCGTTCGTACTGCTCCTGCTGCGCGGCCGGGGTGAGCGCCAGGTGATCGACGCCCTGTCCCGGCGCAGCGCCGCCCGAGCGGCCCGCGCCACCCGGGGCAGGGAACAGGAGCCCCTCCCCGGAGTGCGGGCCGGTGAGGCCGTAACCCCCCGCTGCCTCCCGCCGCTTCCGGCACCGCTGCCCCCGCCCCCGCACCCCGAGCAGCCGCCCGGGTACCCCGCGTCCCCCGGCGGCCCGGACCCGTTCGCGCTCGACCAGCTGGCCACCGACGCCGCCGCCCGCGCCCACACCCTGCTCACCACCGGCCGCGACCCCGTCGGCCGGCTCACGCTGTGGCAGGACGCGGTACGGCTGGCCGCCGCCCGCCCCGGCTCCGGGCTCACCGCGGCCACCCGCGCGCTGTACTCCTCGCTCGCCCGAGCGGCCGGCCGCACCCCGGCCGAACTGGCGCGCGCGGTCGCCGCGTGGCGCCAGGGCGGACCGACGGGACTCGAGGTCCTGGAGGACCCCTGGGATCCGCCGGCAGGCCGCTTCGACCGCGCCCGCCCCCTGCTCCTCGCCGCCGACCTGCCCGCCTTCCGTCCCTGGCGCAACCACCTCACCCACCCCCGCGGACACGTCCAGCTCCGCCTCGGCCGGGACCACCTCTGGTACGCGTACGAGTCCGAACCGGGCCATGACGACTGGTGGCCCCGCGGCACCCCCGACCAGGACCCCGTCGGCGCCCTCACCGGCCTGGACGCCCTGGATGCCTCGGACGCCCTGGACAGCCCGGACATCCGATGACCGGTCCCGCTTCCGACCACCACGCCGGGTTCGGCGACAGCGGGAACGCCGGCGGCGGTCCGGTGTACACGTCCGAGACGCGGATCCCCTGCGCCTGACGGACCCGGCAGGTCCCCGGCGGTCGGCCGGTTTCCGGCGTCGTCGACCGCATCCGGTCCGGCGCCGCACCGGTTGGGAGGTCCGGACCTCCGGCGGGCCGCTTCGGCCCACCGGTGCTCCGTTCACGTCCTTGACCTGCTCAGGTCTTCCCCGCGCCCGCTCCGGCCTCCTGCTTCCCGAGGTGTCGCGCCCGTCGCTTCCGAACCGCAGGCACCCTGATGGACACCCACGCTTTTCCGTCAGTTTTCGCAACCAGCCCACAAGAAGCACACAAAGCCATCACTATGTGACGCGACGGATGCGTCGACGACTGGCTTCTGAGGGGGACGCCGGCGTCACGCGCGGGGGTGCGTCGGCTCCGGTGGAGCGGTGTCCACCCCTGTCCGCGGGAGGGGACTGCACCGCATGAAGCGGATCACACGCACCGCCGTGCTCACGGTGGGCGCACTCATCGCTGCCCTGGGCGTGCCGAGCGCGGCCGCGCACGCCGCCGACGGCTCACCCCGCGTCGACCTGCGCGTCCTGGTCGTCAGCGACGGAGGCCCGGCCGTGGACGCGATCGCGGCCGCACTGAAGACCGCCGGCACGCCGTACACCGAAGTGGACCTCACCCGGTCCGACCGCCCCGTCATCGACTCCGGCTTCCTCGCCGACACCGTGGACGGGCGACCACGCGCCAAGTACCAGGCGGTGGTCCTGCCCAACGACAACCCGTTCCCGGTGAACTCGCCCGAGATGACGGCGCTCGCCGTCTACGAGCGGACCTACGACATCCCGCAGGTCGACGCCTACACCTACGCGCGTCCGGAGGCGGGCCTGGAGTACCCGGTCGACGGCGGCTACGCCGGCAGCATCGACGGGGTGCGGGCCGAGGTGACCGCCGAGGGCCGGGCAGGCCCCTTCGGCTACCTGGACGGCCAAGTCCCCTTCGAGGACAACTCGTCGGCAGTGAGCGAGAGTTACGCCTATCTGTCGACACCCGTGGCCGGTGCGGACTTCACTCCTTATGTCGAGGCCGCGGTCCCGGGCGGGACCGGGCGGGGTTCGCTGGTGGGGGAGTACCGGCACGACGGGCGGCGGGAACTCGTCGTCACCTTCGTCTACAACCAGTACCAGCAGCAGTTCGGACTGCTGGCCCGAGGCATCGTGGACTGGATGACCGGCGGCGTGCACCTGGGCGCCTCCAGGAACTACTTCGCCGTGCACGTCGACGACGTCCTCGCCGCCGACGACCGCTGGGACACGGAGCTGAACTGCACTCCCGGCGACGTCGACTGCCCGGAGGGCGAGGGCACACCCGACCCGATCCGCATGCTCCCCGCCGACGTGGACCACACCACCTCCTGGCAGCGCGAGCAGGACTTCACCCTCGACCTCGCCTACAACGGCGCCGGCAGCGTCGACCAGCGCCAGGGCAACGGCGGAGCCGATCCCCTGGCGGACAGGCTGATCGCCGAGCGGGACCGGTTCCGCTGGATCAACCACACCTACACGCACGCCTTCCTCGGCTGCGAGCAGGACACGACAGTGGTGCCGTGGCGGTGCGCCACCCACGCCGACGGCAGCACCAAGTGGGTCAGCCGCACGACCGTCTCCGACGAGATCGCCACCAACCGAGTCTGGGGAGAGACCGCCGGACTGCCCCTGCACAACGACGAGTTGGTGACCGGCGAACACTCCGGACTCAAGGTGCTGCCGCAGCAGCCCGACGACAACCCCAACCTGGCCCCCGCCCTCGCCGACAACGGCATCACCTGGCTCGCCTCGGACAACTCCCGCGATCCCGCACAGCGCAGGGTCGGGCCGGCCACGACCGTCTCGCGCTACCCGATGAACGTCTTCTACAACGCCGGGCGGACAGCCGAGCAGGTCGACGAGTACAACTGGATCTACACCAGCCGCGCCCAGGGCGGAAGCGGCATCTGCGAGGACAACCCGGCCAGCACGACGTGCCTGCCGGCTCCACTGGACATTGCGACGGGATACACCGAGCACATCGTCCCCCTGGAGACCCGGATCGCGCTCGGCCACGTCCTCGCCAACGACCCCAAGCCGCACTTCATCCACCAGTCCAACCTGGCCGAGGACCGCATCGCCTACCCGGTCCTGGACGGCGTACTCGACGGCTACGAGGCCCTGTTCGCCGATGACACCCCCGTGGTGAACCTGCGGATGAAGGACATCGGTGTCGAACTCCAGCGCCGTGCCGCCTGGGCCGACGCCCTGCGGGAAGGCCGGGTCACCGCCTACCGCATCGGCGGCTCGGTGACCGTCGAGGCGCCGGACGGCACGGCTGTCACCGTCACCGCGCCCACCGGGACCACCCTCGCGGGAGACGCGTTCGGCGAGGCCTACGCGGGCCGGGTGTCCGGCTGGACGCGGACGGCGGGCCGGACTCCCCTCTCCTTCACCCTGCCGGCGTCCGCCACGGACGGCGCTGCCGCAAACGGCACCGACGGCGACGGACCGGCCCCGGACGGGAAGGCCCCGGCCGTCGAACCGGCCCCGGACACCCGGGTCCCCGCCGGCGTGAGGGACCACGTCCCGTACACCGCGCGGAGCTGAACGGCGCACCGACCCACCCGAGGCACCGCACCCGGTCACCGACGCGTGACCGGGTGCCGGGGCCCGGCACGACCCTCCCCGCACCCCACCTCCCCACCCCGCACCCGGCCGTGGAGCCCACCGATGTACGTTCACCACGGCGCGCGACGCCCCAGCTCGACGCGCGTCACCCTGCTCACCGAAGGCACCTATCCGCACAGTCACGGCGGTGTGAGCGTCTGGTGCGACCAACTCGTCCGCGGCATGCCCGACGTCGACTTCGACGTCCTCGCCGTCACCGGCACCGGCCGCGAACCCGTCGTGTGGGACCTGCCCGCACACGTCTCGAACGTCCTGACCGTCCCGATGTGGGGAACCCCGCCCGCGGGCCGCCCGCCCGGGCGGCGTCCGCGCGAAGTCCTGACCGGTGCCTACGAGCAGTTCCTGACGGCGCTGCTCGACCCGTGCGCGGAGAGCGGATTCGCCCCGGCCCTGTACACCATGGCGCGGGCCGCCGCCGACGGAACACTCGGCCCGTTCCTGCGCGGCGACCGGGCGATCGCCGTGCTGACCGCCGTGTGGAACCGCCGGGGCCTGGTCGTCCGTGAGGCCCGCCCCACGCTGCACGACGCGGTCACCGCCACCGGGCTGCTCGAGCACGCCCTGCGCCCGCTGGCCGCGCCCCTGCCGAAGGACGGGGTCGCCCACGCGGTCAGCGGAGGTGTCGCCGTCCTGCCCGGACTGGCCGCCCTGGAACGGCACGGTGTCCCCCTGCTCCTCACCGAGCACGGCGTCTACCTCCGTGAGCGTTACCTCGGCTACCGCACCGGCCCCTACCGCTGGCCGGTCAAGGCGCTCGTCCTGGGCTTCTTCCGGCTGCTGGCCGAGGAGAGCTACCGCAGGGCCGCCCTGATCACACCGGGCAACCGCTACAACCGGCTGTGGGAGGAGGAGGGCGGGGCCGACCCGGCGTCGATCCGCACGGTCTACAACGGGGTGGACCCGGAAGCCTTCCCGCCGGCCGGACCCGAACCGGACGCGCCGACCCTCAGCTGGGCCGGCCGCGTCGACCCGATCAAGGACCTGGAGACCCTCATCCGGGCCCTCGCCCTGGTCAGGGCGGAACGCCCCGGCGTCCGGCTGCGGTTGTTCGGCGGGACACCCCGGGGCGGGGAGGCCTACCGGGAACGGTGCGAGGCCCTCGCCGCCGAACTCGGTCACGGGGACGCCGTCGTCTTCGAGGGCCGCGTCGACGACATCAGGGACGCGTACGCCGCCGGCAACGTCGTGATGCTCTCCAGCATCAGCGAGGGCTTCCCCTTCACGCTGATCGAGGCCATGTCCTGCGGGCGGGCGACGGTGTCCACCGATGTCGGCGGAGTCCGCGAGGCCGTGGGGGACACGGGTCTCGTCGTACCGCCACGGGACCCGGCCGCGATGGCCGCCGCCGCGCTGGAACTGCTCGGCGATCCCGCACGGCGCGCGGCCATGGGGGAGGCCGCCCGGCTCCGGGTGATCGAACAGTTCACCCTGCGCCGGACCGTCGACACCTTCCGCGCCATCTACCTCGAACTGTCCGGCACCCGCCGGCAGCCGACCGGGGCGGGAACACGGGACGGCACGGGAACGTACGCGCAGTGGCCGGCCGGCCGTGCCGCACCGCCCCCGGACGAGCGCACACCGGTTCCGTCACCCGTGGCGACGAGGAGCGTCGCCGTATGAGCGGCCCCATGGCACTGGAGCCGGGCGGAGCCGAACAGGACACCCTCGCCCTCCGGCCGGCCGCCGCCCTCCGGGTGCCGCGGGTCCTCCCGGCCGACGACCCCACCCTCGTCGTGCGATTACCGCGGCCCGTACCGGACCAGGAGGAGGTGGACCGGCTGGCCGCCCACCTGGCCGACCGCATCGGCCCCGCCGTCCACCCCTACGAGGTGGCCGCGCTGCTGGAGGCGGAAGGACTGCCCACGGACGCCGTCCGGCAGCGGTACGGCCATCCGAACCTGTTCTCCCTGGCCTCCGCCCTGTACGAGCGCGTCCCCAGGACGTTCCCCGAGATCGCCCCCGCCCCCGACCCCTGGCGTCCCGACACCGTGCGCTGCCTGCTGCGCGGCGTGCTGTTCGCCCTGCCCGGCCTCGCCTACCTGCTCGCCGCACCGCTGGGGCAGGCGGCACGGTACGCACCCGCCCTCATCGCGGCCGGTGTCGTCTCCTGGGCCTGGAGCCAGGCCCTGGGGCACCGCGCCCACCTGCGCCTGGCGACGGGGCGCCACGAGGCGGGCCGCACCCTGCTGACCGGGGCCGCCCTCGGCGCGGCCCTGGCCACGGCGACCGCGGCCGTGGTGGCCGGCGGCGGACCGGCCACCCTGGCCGCCGCCGCACAGTCGCTGTACCTGGCCGCCGCCTCGGTGCTGCTGGTCCTCGCCCGGGAACGGCTGCTGCTGGCAGCCCTGACACCGCTGATCGCCGGCGCCGTGCCGCTGCCGTGGTGGGAGCCCGGCCCCGTGCTGAGGCTCGGTCTGCCCCTGCTGGCGCTGGTGGCCACGCTCGCCGCCGCCGGCCGGTCGCTGCGGAGTGTGCTCGGCACCCCGTCCGCCCCCGGTGCGCTCCGGCCACCCCTGCGGGCCTCCCTGCCCTACGGACTCTTCGGCCTCGCCGCGGCGTCCCTGGTCCTGCTGGAGGGCCGACAGCACCCGTACGCCGTGATCGTGCTGACCGTGAGCATGGGGCCGGCCGAGTGGCTGCTGTACCGCTACCGCAGCCGGTCGGTCGCGGCGCTGCGGGCGACCGCGACGCCCACCGGCTTCCTCCTGAGGTCGGCCGGCCTCCTCGCTCTCTGCCTGCTCGCCTACCTCCTGCCGTTGACGCCCGCGGCCCTCCTCACCGGAGCCGACCCCGCCGCCCTGCTGCTCCTCGCCGCGACACTGTGGACCGCCCTGCTGCTCCAGGCGTTCGGCGTCGCCTGGCCCTCCGCCCTGATCTGCCTGACCGCCGCGGGCTGCGCCGCCCTGGTCACCCTGCTGCGCCTGCCACCGGGGCCGGCCGTCCTGCCGCTGTGCTGCGCCGCCGCGGCCCTGTGCCTGTCGGCGTGCGTGCTGCGGCTGCTCGGCCGGCCGGCGGTGCACGCCTGACCGCCCGCGCGCACGACACCACCCGCGGCCCGCACAGCGCCGCCGCACCATCACCCGTTCAAGCAACCGGAAGGACACCTGCGTTGACCTCCGCACCGCTCGCCGCCGTCACCGGGGCCGAAGGCTTCATCGGCTCCCACCTCACCGAAGCGCTCGTCGCCGCCGGATACCGCGTCCGGGCCATGGCCCAGTACAACTCCTTCTCCTCCTACGGATGGCTGGAGACCCTGTCCCCGGACGTCCTGGACCAGGTGGAGATCGTCCTCGGCGATGTCCGGGACCCCGGATCGGTACGCGGCCTGCTCGAAGGGGCAGACAGCGCCTACCACCTGGCCGCGCTCATCGCGATCCCGTACTCGTACCGGGCGCCGCACAGTTACGTGGACACCAACGTCACCGGCACCCTCAACGTGCTCGAATCCGTACGCCAGTTGGGCACGCCGAGGCTGGTGCACACCTCCACGAGCGAGACCTACGGCACCGCGCGGACCGTCCCGATCACCGAGGACCACCCCATCAACACCCAGTCCCCGTACGCCGCTTCGAAGGCGGGCGGGGACCGGCTGGCCGACAGCTACCACGCGAGCTTCGACACGCCGGTGGTGACGCTGCGGCCGTTCAACACCTTCGGGCCGCGCCAGTCGATGCGCGCGGTGATCCCCACCGTCATCGGCCAGGTCGCGGCGGGGGAACGCACCATCACCCTCGGCGACCTGCGGCCCACGCGGGACTTCACCTACGTCGAGGACACGGCGCAGGCCTTCCTCGCCGTCGGCACCGCACCCGCCGAGCAGGTCGTGGGCCGGACCTTCAACGCCGGGACCGGCGGGGAGATCTCGGTCGGCGACCTCGTCGCGCTGATCGGCAAGGTCATGGACAGCGCCCTCGACGTACGGGAGGACGCGGCACGGCTGCGGCCCGCCAACTCCGAGGTGATGCGGCTGGTCGCCGACGCCACCCGGCTCGCCGCCGCCACCGGCTGGAAGCCCGCCCACACGCTGGAGCAAGGACTCGCCCGGACCGTGGAGTTCTTCCGCAACCCGGCCAACCTGGCCCGCTACAAGACCGGCATCTACAACATCTGACCCGTCCCGTCCGACCCGTCCCGTCCGGCCCGCACCATCCGATCGGCGTCCGGCACATCCCCGGGGAACACGAAGGATCCGAAGGAGAAGCCCCATGCACGCAGTGATACTGGCAGGAGGCAAGGGCGTCCGGCTGCGGCCCTACACCACAGCCCTCCCCAAGCCACTCGTCCCCATCGGCGACCAGCACGCCATCCTGGAGATCGTGCTGCGCCAGCTCGCCACGTCCGGCTTCACCCACTGCACCATCGCCATCGGCCACCTCGGCGAGATCATCCGCGCCTACGTCGGAGACGGCTCCCAGTGGGGCATGGACATCGACTACGCCACCGAGGAGAACCCGCTGGGCACCATGGGCCCCCTGCTCTCGCTGCGCGAGCGGCTGCCCGAGACCTTCCTGGTGATGAACGGCGACGTCCTGACCGACCTCGACTACGCCGACGTCCTGAACCGGCACCGGGCGTCCGGTGCCCCGCTGACCATCGCGACCTACGCCCGCAAGGTCCACATCGACTTCGGCGTGCTGACCACCCGGGCGAGCCGGGTCGTCGCCTTCACGGAGAAGCCCAGCATGGACTACCGCGTCTCCATGGGCGTCTACGGGCTGTCCCGCTCGACGCTCGAGGGCTACACGCCCGGCCTCCCGCTGGGCTTCGACGAACTCGTCCTGGACCTCCTCGCCGCCCAGCGCCCGCCGCACGCCTACGAGTTCGACGGATACTGGCTGGACATCGGACGCCCGGACGACTACGACCGGGCCAACGCGGAGTTCACCACCCGCAAGTCCATGCTGCTCAAGGGGGCCTGAGCACCCGTGCGCGTTCTCGTCCTGGGCCGCACCGGCTACCTGGGCCGTCATGTCGTCGCCCACCTGCGCGGCCTGCCGGACACCCAACTGCCCGAGGCCGGCCGCTCGACCGCGGGGGCCGGCGCGGGTCTGCGCATCGACCTGGCCACCGACTCCCCCGACCGGCTCGCCAAGACGCTGGCGGAGGCGGCGCCCGACGCCGTGATCAACTGCGCGGGCGCGACCGCCGGGGACGCGGTCACCCTGGCCGAGGTCAACACCCGCGGCCCCGCCGTCCTGTGCGCCGCGCTGCGGCAGGCCGCTCCCCGGGCACGCCTGGTGCACCTGGGGTCGGCCGCCGAGTACGGCCCGGGGGAACCAGGCGCCAAGGTGACGGAGACGGCGGCGACCCGCCCGCTCGGACCGTACGGCGCGACCAAACTCGCGGGCACGGCGGTGGTGACGGCCTCCGGCCTGGACGCGGTGGTGCTGCGGGTGGGCAATCCGGTGGGACCGGGTGCGCCGCCCACCGGCCTGCCCGGCAGGGTCGCCGCCCTGCTGCGCGAGGCCGGCGCGTCGACGGGAGCGGGGCCAGGGGCAGGGGCGGAGACAGGGACAGAGGCAGGGGCGGTGCTGCGGCTCGGTGACCTGTCCGCGTACCGCGACTTCGTCGACGCGCGCGACGTCGCGCGTGCGGCGGTGCTCGCCGTCATGGCGGCCGGACCGCTCCCGCCCGTCCTCAACATCGGCGGCGGTGAGGCGGTCCGGGTGCGCGACCTGGTACACCTGCTGGCCCGCCGGGCCGGTTTCGGGGGACGGATCGAGGAGGACACGGGGGTCACGGGAGGCTCGGCCCGCTCGGCGGCGGTGTCCTGGCAGTGCTCCGACATCACGGCGGCGGGCGAGGCACTCGACTGGCGTCCCTCGTACACCCTCGAGGAGTCACTGGCCGCGCTGTGGGCGGACGGCGGCACGGGCGCCGGCGACCAGGGCGCCACCGGTGAGGACACGACCGGCACGGAAGGCGACCGCGCGCCGTGAGCCTGCTGATCCCCCTGTACGTCCATCCGGCCGAGGACCCGGGCGCCTGGCACCGGCTGATCACGGCAGCCGACCGTACCCACGCCGTCGTGCTCAACCCCGCGAACGGACCCGGGACCGGCCCGGACCAGGCGTTCACGGCGGTCGCGGACGCGCTGCGGGCGGCCGGCGCCCGGCTGCTCGGCTACGTCGACACCGACTACGGCGCGCGGGACCCGTCCGCGGTCACCGCCGACGCGCGCCGGCACCGGGAGTGGTACGCGGTCGACGGCTGCTTCCTGGACCGGGTGACCGCGGGGCCGGACGGCCTGCCGGGCTGCCGCAGGCTGGTCCGGTCCCTGCGCCGGACCGGCGCGGGGACCGTCGTGCTCAACCCCGGAGTGGACCCGGCGCCCGGCTACGTCCGCCTCGCCGACCTGACCGTCACCTTCGAGGGGCACTGGTCCACCTATGTCGCCGCGTTCAGCCGCTCCGTCCGGGTGAAACCGCATCCACCGGAACGGATCTGCCACCTCGTCTACGGTGTGCCCGAGGCACTCGTGCCCCTGGCCGTACGCACCGCGCAGGACCGCGGCGCCGGGGTCTGCTGCCCCGTGACGGGTGAACTGCCCAACCCCTGGGCCGAGTTGACTCCTGCCCTGACCGTGACCGAAACCGAGGGACGAGCATGACCAGGAAGCCGCCACCCCACGCGCCCGTGCCGACTGTGCTGGCCGCGCTGGTCGTGCTGGCCATCACGGCCCTGGCCGGGTGCTCCGCCCCGGACGGCGCCAAGGACACGGACGCCGCCCGGTCGTCCGCGCCGCCCCGCACCTCGCAGGAGGCCCCGGCCGGGGCCTCCCCCACCCCCGGCGGGGAACTCTGGCGCCCGCGCCCCGGGCTCGCCTGGCAGTGGCAGCTCGACGGCAGGGCCGACCCGTCGGCCGAGGTGCCCGTCTACGACATCGACGGCTTCGAGAACACCGCAGCGGACGTGGCCCGCCTCCACCGCGACGGCCGCAAGGTGATCTGCTACATCAACGTCGGCGCCTGGGAGGACTTCCGGACCGACCGGGACGAGTTCCCGCGATCCGCCCTCGGCAGGACCAACGGCTGGCAGGGCGAGCGCTGGCTGGACATCCGCCGGATCCCCGTACTGAAGCCGATCATGGAGCGGCGGTTCGACATGTGCCGGGACAAGGGCTTCGACGCGGTGGAACCGGACCTGGTGGAGGGCTACGACCACGACACCGGGTTCCCGCTCACCGCCGCCGACCAGCTCCGCTACAACCGCATGATCGCGGACATCGCGCACGAACGCGGTCTGTCGGTGGGCCTCAAGAACGACCTGCCACAGATCCCTCAGCTCGTGGACGAATTCGACTTCGCCGTCAACGAGGAGTGCGCGCAGTACGGCGAGTGCGCCGAGCTCACTCCGTTCATCGAGGCGGGCAAGGCGGTCTTCCACGTGGAGTACGCGGAGCCGACCGGTGAGTTCTGTGCCGAGTCCCGCGAGCTGAAGCTGTCGTCCATGCGCAAGAAGCCGGAACTGGGGGTGTGGCGGGACCCGTGCTGACCCGGAGGAACCGGCTGTCCTCCCTCCGGTGGCGGCACCGCACGACCCGTCCACCGGACACGACCGCTGCGTACGCCGAACACAGCGGTGTCCGGTTCTCGCCAGTCCGCGGTAAATGCCTGGACTGAGAACCTCCCCTGACGGGAAACTTCCGACTTCCGAACTTCCGGGAGAGTGATGGGGACAACCGATATGCGAGGGCCGACGCCGGGCAGGAGCGCGGTCGTTCTGGCACTGCACCGCTACGGCCGGGAACTGCTGCGACTACGACTGCTGGCCCTGCCCGCGCTGCTGCTGCCGGCCGTGGGCAACATCGGCATCCGCTATGTCGCCCCCCTGCTGATCGCCAAACTGGCAGGGCAGGCCGCCGGCGACGGCGGTCTCACCCTCAGCTCGGCGCTGCCGTACGTGCTGGGCTTCGGCGTGACGCTGCTGCTCGCCGAGGCCGTGTGGCGGGTCGGGCAGCACTGCCTGAACCGCGTGGACGCCCTCGGCATGGAACACCTGTACGTGAGCGGCATGGACGAACTCCTCGCCAAGGACGCGGCGTTCTTCCACGACAACTTCGCCGGCTCCCTGACCAAACGGGTGCTCAGCTTCGGCAAGCGCTTCGAGGACTTCGTCGACACGCTGACGTACCGGATCGTGGGCAGTCTCGTCCCCCTGGTGTTCGGCGCCGTGGTGCTGTGGAGCTACGAACCGATGCTCGTCGTGGGCCTCCTGGTGATGATCGCGCTGACCGTGGTGGCCGCGACACCGCTGATCCGTCGTCGGCAGAGGCTCGTCAACGACCGTGAGGCCGCGATCGCCCGGGTCTCCGGACACGTCGCCGACAGCCTCATGAACATGGAGACCATCCGGGCGTTCGCGGCCGAGCGGCGGGAGGCCGACGAACACCGCAGCCGTGTCGCGGACTCCCGGCGCCTGACGCTGAAATCGTGGGACTACGGCAATCTGCGCGTCGACACCCTGATCGCCCCCATGTCCGTGCTGACCAACGTGCTGGGCCTGTTGGTCGCCGTCGCCTTCGGCGGCTCGGGCCAGGGAGTGGAGGAGATCGTCGTCGCTTTCACCTACTACTCCAACGCGACCCAGATCATGTTCGAGTTCAACCAGATCTACCGGCGCCTGGAAAGCTCGATGACCGAGGCCGCGCAGTTCACGGAGCTGCTGCTGGATCCGCCCACCGTGCTCGACCCGACGGAACCCGAACCGCTCGCCCCGCGGGACACCGGCGTCCGCTTCGAGGCGGTGACCTTCGCCCACACGGGTGCGAAGCCGATTTTCCAGGGACTCGACCTGGACGTGCCCGCAGGCGCGCGGATCGGTCTGGTCGGCAGGTCCGGCGGCGGCAAGACCACGCTCACCCGGCTGCTGCTGCGGATGTCGGACATCGACGACGGACGCATCCTGATCGGCGGTCAGGACATCAGCCGGCTGCGCCAGAACGACCTGCGCTCACTGATCGCCTACGTTCCGCAGGAACCCGCGATGTTCCACCGCAGCCTGCGGGACAACATCGCCTTCGCCCGGCCCGGCGCCACCGACGCGGAGGTCCACGCGGCGGCCGCGGCCGCGCACGTCACGGAGTTCGCCGACCAACTCCCGGACGGCTTCGCCACTCTGGTGGGGGAGCGGGGAGTCAAACTCTCGGGCGGCCAGCGCCAGCGCGTTGCCCTCGCCAGGGCCATCCTGCGCGACGCCCCGATCCTGCTGCTCGACGAGGCGACCAGCGCGCTGGACTCGGAGAGCGAGCTCCTCGTCCAGGACGCCCTGTGGCGGCTGATGGACGGACGTACCGCCCTCGTCGTCGCCCACCGCCTGAGCACCGTCGCCGGCATGGACCGTCTCGTCGTCCTCGACCGCGGAAGCGTCGTCGAGCAGGGCACCCACGAGGAACTGCTCGCGGCGGACGGTGCCTACGCCAAGCTGTGGCAGCACCAGTCGGGCGGCTTCCTCGGCGAGAGCACCGAGTCGGCCCTCGGATGCCCGGTCCCGGAATCCGGTCCCAGCGGGCTGCCCGGACCGGCCGACCCGGCGCCGGACGGGGCCCGCAGCAGGGACGTACCTGAGACGGCCCTGAAGTCCCGAGTGAACCACGGGTCCTTGTAGGTGGTGCCCTGGGTCGCCTTGAGGAATGCGACGGAATTGCCCCGTGCGACGCGCTTCCAGTCGATGGCCTTGCCGGTGGCGTCGTGGTTGTGGTGGCTGGTGTCGACACCCTTCACCTCGTAGGTGCTCGGGGAGGCGGCGAGGCTCGGCGTGGCCACGCCGGTCACCAGAGCTCCGCCCATGAGGGACGTGGTGACGAGCGCGGTGGCGGACAGGTGCAGAACGCGGCGGCTGCGTGCATGCCTGGACACAGTTGTCTCCTTCGAAGAGGTGGCCGAATGACCGGAGTGGGGGGAATGGCTCAACAACGCAGTGGTGAATCGACCGCGTCCTACACTTTCGGCCCGTCAACTGATTCATGCACAGGCGGTATTTCTTACAAGCCTGCTGATTAGGGCTTATGCAAGAGGCCCAGGGAGAACACATCAATGGGCGTTGAAGGTCACGAGTCTGCGAAGACGGCGAAACAGCAACTCGCGCAGCTCTTGAGGAGCTGGTGGGAGCAGGACCCCGGCAAGATCACGCAGGAGGCGCTGGCGCGGCGGATCACACAGCGGGGTGTGCGGACCAGCCAGGAGATGCTGTCGCGGTATCTGAACCGCACCCGTCCCACCCTCGTCCGGCCCGACCTGATCCGGGCGATGCACGAGGTGCTGGGCCGCGCACCGGAGGAACTGGCACAGGCGCTCGCACTGCACGGCAAGGCGACGGCTGAGACGTCACCGGGCCGGGGTCAGGCACTGCCTCCACCCCGGGGCTGGGAGGGCTCCCCGTGCGTGACGGCTCCGGACGGATCCCTGCACACGGCTTCGGAGGGGGCCTTGTCCGAGACGGCCCCGGACAGCTCCTTGCCCGTGACGGCTCCGGTATCCGGCCGGGACACGAGCCCTGCCGGTTCCAGGCCGAGGCGGCCGTGGCTCCTGTTCGCGTCGGCCGTCGCCGTCGGCGCCGCCGTGCTCACCGCGGCAGCAACACTCGAAGGAGGAGACGGACGGGAGGAGGGGGAGACGCCCGCCCGTTCGGCGACGCCCACGCGATCCCTCACCGCTGGGCCCCTCCCGACAGCGCACTGCCGCGACGAGTCCTGCTTCGGCATCGACCCGAAGTACGCCATCTGCAAGGAGGACGCCGCCACCTACTACACCGGCACCGCCCACAGCGTCCTCGTCGAGCTGCGGTTCAGCCCGACGTGCCAGGCCGCCTGGGCCAAGATGAGCGGCACCTCGCAGGGCGACGTCGTCCGGGTCACCAACAACGCGGGCCGTTCCCGCCACTACACCCAGCAGTGGGGCCGCGACGCCCACACCACCATGGTCGAAGCCCGGAACCCCGACGACGCCACAGCATGCGCCCGCACCCCCCGCGGCGAGGTCTGCGCCACGAAGCCCGCGACCCCCGGCACGGCTCCGACACCGGGGCGCGGCTAGCCCGTACCGGCAGAACGCGTGAGACGCCCCCGCAGCCGAGAGCGGTGCATCACCGCTGTTCAGCGACGTGCATAGCGGACGGTGCATAGGTGAATCAAGAGCAGAGCCCCGAAAGCCCGCTGAAGCCGTGCGACGTCGTGCAGAGTGATTCACAGCCGCCGAGCGGAAGCCCCCTCACATCACACCCCTCAGGGGCCCGTTCCCGCCTGCGCTCAAGCGCACCGAAACCATCCCTTTTCAGCCAAGGAGTCACGCATGCCCAGGACCATCACACGTCCGAAGACCGTACGTCTGACCACCGCGGTCATCGCCCTGGCCGCGCTCACCGGCACAGCTCTGGGCTCCGCGCCCGCCGGCGCCGCACCCGCTGCCGCCACCGTCACCCAGGTGCGGGCAGCGGCCGTGGCCTGGCCGACCCTGAAGGCCGGGGCCAAGGGCCCCGAGGTCACCGCGCTCCAGCACCTGCTGACCGCCCGCGGACACTCCCTCCCCGCAGACGGGGCGTTCGGCCCGGCCACCACCCGCGCCGTCAAGGCGTTCCAGCGAGCCCAGAAGCTGACCGCGGACGGCATCGTGGGCTCGGGCACCTGGGGCAAACTCGTCCCCACCCTGCGGGAAGGCGCGCGAGGCCCGGCGGTGAAGGCCCTCCAGACCCTCTTGAAGGCACGTGGACAGGCCGTGACCGTGGACGGTGCCTTCTCCGCGGCCGTCACGGCGAAGGTCAAGGCATTCCAGAAGGCCAGGAGCCTCACCGCCGACGGGATCGTCGGCCGGCGGACCTGGGCCGCGCTCCTCGCCACCGGAGCGGGCGCCCCGTCCGGCAACCGTGCCGCGCTCGCCAAGCAGATCCTCAACACCGGCGGCATCTCCCTGGCCACCGTCCACCCCGGCGGCAGCCACGCCGGATCGACTGCCAAGCAGAACATCATCGACACAGCCAACGGCAAGGGCGCCCTCACCAGCCCCTGGAGCGACAAGCCCAACCGGAGGGTCGCCCTCGACACCCGGATGCTCAACGGGCTGCTGAAGCTGCGCACCCAGTACGACTACCGGATCTCGGTGTCCGAGATCGTCGGCGGAGACCACAGCAAGAACTCCAAGCACTACGCCGGTCTCGGCTTCGACATCAACTACATCAACGGGCGTCACGTCGGTGACCGCGCCCCGCATCAGGCCCTGATGGCGGCCTGCCGCAAGCTCGGCGCGAAGGAAGTCCTCGGCCCCGGGGCCGCCGGCCACAGCCGCCACGTGCACTGCGCCTGGCCCCGCTGAACCGAACCGAAGGGGTGACTGCCCTGGGTGAGCACCCTGCTCACCCAGGGCAGGATGCCGCGGAACAGCGCCACTTTGCCGTTCGCCGTGGGAAACCAGGACGTGTCACGACAGCGTCCGTCGGGCATCCCGACCGGCCGGGTGAGGGACAAGCCCAGGAGCCGTTGAGTCGGCCGATCGGCCAGCCCCTGCGGCCGGACAGGACATATGTCGACGGAACTCCGCCAGGCAAACCGATCGATCCATGGCCATCGGCGATGGTCGGTTTGTGCCCGGACGACCTCGCCGACGTGGTCCCTGCGGCAGGAGGCCGCCCAGGGCGGCGCGGCCGATTGCTCCGACGAGGCTCACCGGTCCGGGTGGGGCAATGCCGTGGGCGGCCACGATCTGGTCGGCGGCGACGTCGAGCAGCACGATCATGCTGACGCGCTCTGCCGACAGGCCCGGCTGGGCGGTGACCACGTCGCCCGCGATGGGCACCAGTGCCTGGTGGACCGTCAGCAGTGCGTAGACCTCCTGCTCGATTCCGGGGACCGCCGCGAGCGCAGCACCCGCCCGTCGAGGACGGTCGATTTCAGCGAGAAGTAGCAGGTCTCGGCCTGCCACCTGCGGTGATACGGCGTGATCAGCTCGTGTGCGGGGTAACGCTCGGCATCCAGAGCGCTGGGCCTGAAGCCCGCCGAACGACTTGCCCTCGCCCTCCGCAGTCAAGGGAAGCGGGAAGGTGTCAGCGGCTTTCCAACGGGGTGTTCAGGCCCTCGTGCAGCACATCTGCCCGCGAAGACCACCACCGCGTCCCCAGGGCCCGTGCAGAGGAGACCACGGCCGGCGGCGAGACCGAACCGGTGGCCGTGAAGCCGGGCGTGTGGATCTCCAACACCAAGATCCGCCGCGGCGAACTCACGGATGTGCGGCGCGCCGCGCTGGGAGTCGAGTGGGCATGGTCGGATCAATAGAGGCACAGCCTCAACCCACCTGACCGAGCCATCGGGGATCCGAACCTGCCCCTCGCCCTTACAGAGCGAAAGGGGGTATGGGCCAGAGCGGTGTCCACGACTTCTCCTGCCGTCAACTCGTCTGTGAAGCCCTCCATGTCGGGGTGGTAAATGAGATTGAGCACGCGAGGATGGGGCACGCTCGCTTCGAGAATCTCAACGAGCCTATCGTCCTCCTCCTCCGTCCCGTTTGCTGCCATGATTTCGCGAACGAGCTCGACGAGCTGATCGCGATTAAGGTCACGCACGTCCACCGCACCTCACTGATGGTAGTTGGGGTCCAACACCTCGGCACGATACCGAGGAGCCGCAACTGCCAAGTTATCCAGATCACAGACACCGTCGCCATGTTGAATTGGTGTCACGTGATGCAGGACGTACTCATTATTTTTCCTACGGCCTGCTGGTTCGCCACAAACGGCGCTCCACCGGCAGCCGTACGTGTCCTTTTTGCTTTACTGAAACCTGCTGCCAGGCCCGGGTCATCGGCAACAGCCTTCCAGAAAGCTTCGCGAAAATCCCCGAATGTCTTGAAGGGTTTCCCCTGCAGCTGTCGGCCGATCTGTCCTGGGATCTTCCCTGTGCTTCCACGGGTTCCCTTGAGCCACCCGCCCGACATGTCGGACAGGCGCCCGCCACCTGTTACGGCGCCTGGAGGGTTCCTCAGCTCTGTGGCCGTCCTGGTCCCCGTTATGGCCGGGCGATTCTTCAGTCCTTCGGCGCCCAGGATCGAGGTTTCGGTCTCGTGCGCCTGCCGCCTCCACCCTGTGAGGCCGCCGACCCCGACGAGGGCCGCTTGCCGGGTCAGTTCTTCGGCAGCCTCGGCGTACAGGTCGGCGAGGGCGTCGCAGCCCTGAAGTTCCCCCGCTGAGCTGGACAGCCTGATGCTGGGACGGAAGGTCTCGGAGGAAGCAGTCCCAGGCAGTGGGCAAGAAGAGCGACACGAGCAAGCGGTACACGGCCGAGTGCGCCAACGCGACGCGGTCGCGTTGGCGCACTCGTCAGGGAAGACGGTCACCGAGGTCGCCGGGAGACCGGCGTCAGCGCCGCGGGACTGCGCAACCGGGTCAGGCAGGGCCAGGCCGACCGCGGGCACGGGCCGGCGGGCGCCCTCACCAGTGACGAGAAAGAAGAGCTCCGGCGTCTGCGGCGGGAGAACCGGGAACAGCAGCAGACCATCGAGGTCCTGAAAAAAGCCGCGGCCTTCTTCGCGAGGGAATCGACGACGTAGCCGTGCGCTACGCGTTCATCGATGCGGAGAAGGCCACCGAGCACACGGGGCTCCACCGGACCCTGACCCCATCCCGAGGCCAGGGCCGGCGACTTCGTCCGGTGCCCCGCGGCCCCCGGGGTCCTCCTGGCCGCCGTACCGGCCGTCGCCCCCGCTGAGCCGATGCAGCGCAAACGGCCCCGCGGCGCGGTGATCCGTCCTGTCGGCAGATCGGGAACGGGCCGTCAGATCCATTCCTCGCAGGCCGTCAGATCGCTGGACACCTCACCGGTGTTGACGATTCCGGTTGGTTCCATGATGGCGATCTCGCACTCTCGCTCGGCGCGCGGCCTGTGAGGGACGCCGCGCGGCACGACGAACATCTCCCCGGACCTCAC
This sequence comes from Streptomyces sp. TE5632, assembly GCF_054061295.1. Taxonomy (NCBI): domain Bacteria; kingdom Bacillati; phylum Actinomycetota; class Actinomycetes; order Kitasatosporales; family Streptomycetaceae; genus Streptomyces; species Streptomyces sp. TE5632. The sequence goes on from NZ_JBSSEA010000003.1 coordinate 5,060,360, forward strand.
CACTGCACTCGGGCGGTCCTTGAGGTCGATGGTCAGCTCACCCCGCACGACGATGAAGAGTTCGTCACCCTCGGGGTGGTCGTGCCAAACGAATTCACCTTGGACCTTGACCACCTTGAATTCGAGGCCGTTCGCCTCGAGAACCGTCTTCGGTGACCAGTGCTCGGTTATTTTCGCCAGCTTTTCGTCGATGTTGACGGTTGTTTCCGGTCGGGCCATGTTCTCTCCTCGCTCTGCGTGCTGCGGGGGTGGATGACTGCCATTCGCGGCAGCCCGTTCCATCCCGGAGGGTTTTTCGCCGAACCTGTGCGTGCCGTGGGGTATTTCCCCGGCCGGAGGTGAGCCAAGAAGCTTCCGGCCAGGTCACGGCCGCCGTCAGCATCGGACGGCGGGTGACGGGATGTCAACCCGCACCCGCAAGGACGCGACGAGGACCGTGCGAGGACAGGGCCACGAAGGATGATCCACGAAAGGCACCGCACGTTCCTGTATCCCGGTCGATTCCACAACGGCGCATTCGCTGTTCCGTGTTTTCCGGGACCGCACCGGGCCGTGTGGCGGGACGACTTCGACGAGTTCAGGAATCCTCGAAAGGACGTGACCTCACGATGACCGAGACTCAGATCGGGCCCGTAGGCTCGGGCGTGGCGATCGCCGACGACGCGATCGTCCCCGAGGACATCAAGGACGACATCACGCGGTTCATGGAGGACGGTTTCACCGGTCCGGTCAAGCTCTACGAGCCCGACGAGGCGGCCGAGATCCTGCGCGAGGTGCGCGTCAAGAACCAGGACACCACCCACTCGGTGTTCAAGAACAGCATGAACTACGACCGGCACCTGGACATTCCGGAGCTGTCGCGGCACGTCACGCATCCGACGATCATCAAGTACCTGAACGCGATCCTCGGGCCCGATGTGCTGTCCTGGCGCACCGAGTTCTTCGCCAAGTTCCCCGGCTCACGGGGCACCGAGTGGCACCAGGTCCGTGACTACAGCTACGCCACCGGCAAGCCGCAGCTGGTGCCGACGGCGACGGACTGGAACGCGTACATCGACATCACCGTGTGGACGACCTTCACGCCGGCCACCAAGCGCACCGGCTGCATGAAGTTCGTGCGGGGCTCCCACCGCGAGCGCATCTTCGACGAGGCCAAGTCCCCGGCGCGCGGCCGTGAGGCACGCTACGCGACGGACCACGTGACCACGTTCACCAAGGACACCGGCTTCTACGGCTACGACTTCTCCGACTTCGCCGTGGATCCCGGCTGGGAGCCGCGTCCCGAGGACGTCGCCGAGGTGGAGCTGCAGCCCGGCGAGGCCCTCATCTTCACCGCCTCCTGCGTGCACGGCTCGCTGCCCAACATCACCGAGCGCGAGACCCGGTTCGCGATCACCTCCCGCTACGTGCCGACGCACGTGCGTGTCTACCCCGACCAGACCTCCTACACGGCGCACGGGCACGACTTCGACCTGACGGACTACGGCGCCGTCCTGGTCTCGGGCCGGGACACCCACGGCCACAACCGGCTGCGCACCACCAATGCCCACGGCGAGCCGTTCGTCCTCAAGAACACCCACTGACGCGCCCACACCCGGCCCGGTCACCCGGTCGGCCACGGCAGGAAGGACACAGCGTGATGCAGCAGAAGATCGGCAAGATCTGGGAAGACGCCCTCAAGCTGGACGACATCTCCCCCGACGACGACTTCTTCGCCCTCGGCGGACACTCGCTCGTCATGGCAGAGATACAGGCGGCGATCGCCCAGGAGCTGGGCATAGAGGTGCCGATGGACGAGTTGTTCCGGCACTCCACGATCAAGGGCATTTCGGCCCATCTGGAGTCCCGCGCCGCGGTGTCGTGACGCCGCGCCGTCCCGCGGCGCCCCCGGGCGCCCGCTGAGAGGTCCGGGACGGACCACGGCAGCCGCTCGGACACGCGGGGGACACCGGACTGACCGGCGTCCCCCGCACGCGGGTCACGGCCCCGCTCCACACGCGAACCGCACGACGACGCACGGGAACGACGCGTGCTCTGAACGGAAGGACCGATCCGGTGCAACTCTCGCCCCGGGGCGCGAAGATGGGCGGCCTGTCGGGGATCCGCAGCATCATGGAGGACATCGCCCTCGCCGCCTCCACCTCCTCCGGCGGAACCTGGATGAATCTGAGCCCGGGCAACCCGGCGCACATCCCGGAGGTGACCGGCACCTGGCTCCGGCTGCAACAGGAGTCACTGTCGCGGCGCTTCGCGGAGGCGGGCGGCCGCTACGGCCCCTCACGCGGCTCCGACGGACTCGTCGACGCCATCGTGCGCTACTTCAACCGCCGCTACGGCTGGTCCATCACGGCCGAGAACGTCCTGGTCGGCGCCGGCTGCCAGATGCTGGCGTTCATGGCCACCACGATCTTCACCGGCCCCTGCCCGGGCGGTCCGCGGCGCCTGGTGCTGCCGTCCGTCCCGGACTACACCGGGTACCAGGGGCTCAGCCTGGACGAGGGCGGCATCGTCGGGGTCGCCCCCGGCGTGGAACTCCTGGAGGGCCGCTCCTTCCGCTACACCTTCGACCTCGACGCGGTGCGGCGGGAACCCTCCATGGGGATGATGCTGCTGTCCAGCCCGGGCAATCCCACCGGCCGCAGCATCCCAGCGGACGCCCTGGCCGGACTGATCCGGATCGCCGAGGAGCGCGACGTACCGCTGTTCCTGGACCACGCCTACGGCGATCCGTTCCCCTCGGTCGCCGAGGACCTCGCGGACCCGCCGCTGCACCCCCATGTCATCAACTGCTTCACCCTGTCCAAGGCGGGCCTGCCCGGCGAGCGGCTCGGCTTCGTGATCGGTCCCCGGCGGGCGATCGACGCCATGCTGTCCTTCACCGCCAACTCCTATCTGCATCCCCCGCAGTTGATCCAGGCGACGGTCGAACGGGCACTGGACACCGGTGTGCTCGACACCCTCACCCAGGAGGTGATCAAGCCGTACTACCGGCGCAAACGCCAGGTAGCCGAGAAGTTGCTGCACGAACTGCTGCCCGGCACTGTCGACTGGCGCCTGCACGCCACCGAGGGCGGGATGTTCTGCTGGCTGTGGATCGATCACGACTGGTTCGACGATCTCGCGATGTACGAGGAGCTCAAGCGCAGGAAGGTCTTCGTTGTGCCGGGCCGCCACTTCTTCGTGCCCCCGATCGACTCGCCGTTCCTGGCGCGGCACGCGACCCGCTGCGTGCGGCTGAGCCTGAGCCCGGACGAGTCGGTCGTCGCCGAGGGGATCCGCAGGTTCGCCGAGGCTCTGGAGGAGATGCGCGGTGCGCACTGAGACCGTCCGCAACGGTGGGGTCACCCTCGTCGTCGCCGTCTGCGGCGACGACGAGACGCCGACCGTGCTCTTCTCCAACGCCGTCGGGATGGAGAACGCGCTCCTGGCGGGCCTGGGCAGACAGTTCCGGGCGCACGGACTCAACCTGGTCACCTGGGAGTTGCGCGGCAGCCCCGGGACGGACGGCCCGAGCCGGGTGTCGCTGGACGACCACACCGCCGACGCGCTGGCGGTACTGGATGCGCTCGGCGTCACCCGCGCCCATGTCGCCGGCTGGTGCACCGGTGCCTCGATCGGCCTCTTCGTCGCCCACGCGTTGGGCGAGCAGGCGCTCTCCTTCACCTCGGTCGATGGTGCCCTGCTGTTCACCGGGCTCCCCGGCGCCCGGCTGGGCAACGCCGTTTTCGACATGTGCGCGAAGATCTCCGCGGACCACCACCGCGCCGGCTTCTACCACGATGCGGTACGGCCGAGGGGCAACGAGTCGGCCGTGCTCGGCCTCCCCGACGAGGAACTGGCGCGGATGGTCACGCGGCCCTACCGGCAGGACGCCGCGGCGCTGACCCGGTTCGCTCACGGCATCCACGCGGCGAACGACTACGATCCGGTCGCGGCCTGTGCCCGGCTGCGGATCCCGTCCCTGTTCGTCGCGCGCGAGGACGACGAGATGGTGAGCCACCTCCATACGCGGCGCGCCGCCGCCCTGACCGCGGGGGCGGAGCTGTCCGTGCTGCCGACCGGCGGCCACTACGCGCTGTTCACCGACCCGGCCGGGGTGGCCGGACGGACGGCCGCGTTCATGCACCGGGCGGGCCGGCGGGCCGGTGCCCCCGGGCGCTGACCCCGCCCGCGAGGCCCGCGCCCGCGTTCTTTGCCCGTCAGGTCCACGGCCGGGCGGGGCGGCGCCGCTTCGGCTTGGGCTCGAGAATCTCCACAGGGCGCCGCTGCAGGTGTTCGTAGACGAGCGAGGCGCTCAGGTCGGCCACCGACGGGAACTGCGCGATGCGGTCCAGTACGAAGTCCTCCAGGTGCTGTGGGTCCTGCACGGCCACCAGCACCTGGAAGTCGTCGCTTCCCGACACCACGAACACGTCCAGGACCTCGTCGAGGCCGAGCACGAACTCCCGGAAGGACTCGACGGCATGCCGGCTCTTCGGGTGGATCCGCACCGCGATCATCGCCTTCAGGCCACGGCCCAGCGCATCCAGGTTCACCTCGGCGCTGTACCCCAGGACCACCTCGCTCTGCTGCAGGTTCTTCACCCGTTCCAGGCACGTCGAGTCGGCGATGCCCAGGGTGCGCGCCAGCTCCCGGTTGGAGCGGCGCGCATTCTTCTGCAGTTCGAAGAGCAGGCCGCGATTGATCTCATCAAAATTCGGCATGACCGCGAATCTATCGCAGGAGTTTCGGGTGCAGTGGAGACTCATTGAAACAACTGCCAAGCTACGGGCTGTAACCGCCTGGAGTCACGGGCCTGCTCCGCCAGGTTCGGCACGGCTGCTCCCCACCAGCATCCACGACGGAGAAAGAGGACCATGAGCACGCAGCGCACCACGACTCCCTGGCTGCCCTTCGGCGCCGCCGAGCAGGCGGACGTCCGACTGCTGTGCCTGCCGCATTCGGGCGCGGGGGCTTCCGCGTACCGGGCCTGGGGCGCCGGGCTGCCGGACTGGATCGGGCTGTGCCCCGTCCAGCCGCCGGGCCGCGAGACCCGCAGGCGGGAGACCCCGCTGAGCGAGGTGGGCCCGTTGGTGACCGCGCTCGCCGAGGACGTCGCGGCCGTCGTCGAGGGGCCGTACGCCGTCCTGGGGCACAGCACCGGGGCGATCTGCGCGTTCGAACTGTGCCGACAACTGCGGCGCATGGGCGCGCCGGCGCCGGCGCACCTCTTCGTCGCCGGGCGCCGCGCCCCCCAGATCGGGGAGCACTCCTCCCGGCTGGAGGAACTGACCATCGAGCAACTGGCGGACATCCTGCGACACCACGGCGGCACCCCCGACTGGGTGCTGAACGACCCGAGCATGCTGCGCATGCTCCACCCGCTGCTCGCCGCGGACTTCACGGTCAGCGAGGCGTACCGGTACACGCCGGAACCACCTCTGGACATTCCCCTCACCGTCTTCGCCGCGACCGACGACCCGAGGGCCACCGTGGCTCATCTGGCCGCCTGGCAGGAGCAGACGACCGAGCGGTTCACCCTGCATCTGCTGGAGGGCGACCACTTCGCCATTCTCACGCATGCCTCCCGGGTGCACGGCGTCATCACCGAAACCCTGCGCGGCGACTGACGGCTCAATGTACGGCCGCCGGGCCGGCCACCGGATTCGAGAAGACGAACGAGCGTGATGCGACATGAAGACCAAACCCCTCGGAGCCTACGGCTGGCTCCTGTTCACCATGGTGCTGTGGGGCAGCGCCTTCCCCTCGTCGAAGTACGCGACGGAGCATGTCCCGCATGAGGTCGCGGCCCTGTTCCGGTTCGGCGGCGGCGCCCTCGTCCTGCTGCTGATCACCTTCTTCCGGCGACCGCAGCACAGTCCGCCGTTCAAGGCGGTGTTAGGCGCCTGCGTAGCGGGCATAGTGGGTGTCTTCGGCTACAACGCGCTGTTCTTCTGGGGAGTGACCATGGCCCCGGCGAGTGACGGCGGAGTGATCTTCCCCGCGCTCACCCCGGTCATCACCTCCCTCGTCCTGATCCTGGGCGGCCGCGAGTCGGCACGGCCCGTGCGCATCGCCGGACTGGTGGTCGGCGTCGGCGGCGCGGCACTGTTCTTCGTCGCCACCACCGCCGACGGCGTGGGCGGCTCCGACCGGCTGATGGGAGACACCGTTTTCCTCGTCGGTGCCGCCGTGTGGTCCGTCTACACCCTGCTCAACCGCAAACTGGTGGTCGGCATGGACCCGGTGCAGGCGGTGACGTACTCGACCGTCGCCGGCTCCCTCGCACTCGGGGTGATGGCCGTACCGGAGTTCGGCAATGTCCGGTGGGGCGAGCTGTCGGGCGGTTTCTGGCTCAACGCCGTCCATCTCGGGATCGGCCCGACCGCCGTCGCCTACCTGCTGTACGTCCGCGGCATACGGGACGTCGGCGCCTCCACCGCTTCGGTGATGATGTTCGCCGTCCCGCTGTTCAGCACCCTGTTCTCCTTCGCCTTCCTCGGGGAGTCCTTCACCTGGGCCCAGGGCGGCGCGGCCGTGGTCATGCTGGGCGGTGCCCTTCTCGCCGTGGTCAGCGGGCACCGGGCCGGGAAACCCTCCGTTCAGGAGGACGACCCGCCGCCCGCCGCCCGGGAGGAGGGCGCTGCGGAGCCGGTCGCCTCCGGGGCTCCGGGCGGTACCGTCGCCCCGCAGGTGCGGGACGCGGTGGTGCCGGAGGCCGGCACCCGCTGACGGACGGCGGCCGGCGCACCGGGCCGCCGGTGACGGACCGGGCAGGTGTACCCCGTTGGCCGTCCCCCGTCGCGACGGGGGACACCTGCCTCCGCCCGGCCCGCCGGGGCCGGCCGGGACGAGCCGGTGGCGCGTTCCGGTCCTCCCGGCAGCCCGCCTTCCACCCGCACACACCTGCGCGATTAATTCGTCCACACCCGGGGGTGTCCGAATTTGTCAGCCCCGGACCGTGGAATGCCGAAAATCGAACGTAACTGTTCCTGGACCGCGTCATCATCGCTTTGGAGGCATGAGGGCCCGTGTTGGAGTGTCGTGTCTTGGGTCTGCTTGAGGTGTGGTGCGGTCGGGACCGCCTGGGACTGACCGGGAGAAAGCGTCAGACGGTGCTCGGTGCGCTGCTCCTCGCCGACGGCGAACCCGTCTCCCTCAACCGCCTGATCGACATCGTGTGGGAGCACCGGGCGCCCGCCACCGCCGCCAAACAGATCCGCAACGTCGCGTCCGACCTGCGCGGGATCCATCCGGAGATCGCCGAACGGCTCACGCTCGTCGGGGACGGCTACCGCCTCGCGCCCGACGGCTGGCGCTTGGACGCCCGGACGTTCACCGAACAGGTCGCCCGCGCCCGCGAGCACCGGGACGAGGGACGCCTCAGCCAGGCCGTGGAGGAGTTCCGCGCCGCGCTCGGGCTGTGGCGCGGCCCCGCCCTGGCGGGTCTTGAGAGCCCGTCCCTGCGCGCCCAGACAGCCGTACTGGAGGAACTGCGGCTCGCCGCCATGGAGGAGCGGGCCGAACTGGAACTGGCCCAGGGCCGCCACGAGTCCGTCATCGGCGACCTGTCCTCCTGGGTCGCGGAGAACCCGCTGCGGGAGCGACTCGTCGCCCAGCTGATGCTGGCGCTCTACTGTTCCGGCACACAGGCGCGGGCGCTCACCGTCTACGAGGAGACGCGCCGGATCCTCCGGCGCGAACTGGGGGTCAGCCCCGGCGCGGAGCTCCAGGAACTGCACCACCGCATCCTGCGCAGCGAAGGCCGGCCGCCGGCCCGCCCCGCCCCCGCCTCCAACAACCTGCCGAGCGCCGCCGTGCACTTCACCGGACGGGCCCCCGAGATGCGCACGCTTTCCGAAGTGGCCCGCGGTTACGCCGACGGCGGGCGTCCGTCCTCCGCCGCCCCGGTGGTCGTGGCGATCGACGGCATGGCCGGTATCGGCAAGACGGCACTGGCGGTGCACGCCGCACACGAGTTCACCCCGCTGTACCCGGACGCGCAGCTCTTCGTCGACATGGGTGGCTGCGCCGCGGACGGTCGGCCGCTGGACCCCGCGACGGCCCTGGGCGCGCTGCTGACCGCCCTCGGATTCCCCCCGGGCGACATGCCGGAAGGGCCGGAGGAGCGCTCCGCCACCTGGCGCCGGGTCCTCGCCGGCCGACGCGCGCTGATCCTGCTGGACAATGTGGCCGACACCCAGCAGATCCTCCCGCTGCTGCCCGGGGCGCCCGGCTGCCTGACCGTCGTGACCAGCCGTACCCGGCTCACGGACCTCATTGCCACGTGTCACCTCACGCTCCGGGAGATGACCTCCGCGGAGGGCCGGGACCTGTTCGGCAGGATGGTCGGGACCCAGCGTGCGGCGGCGGAGCGCGAAGCCGTGGACACCGTCGTCGACGGATGTGGGCGGCTGCCGCTGGCGATCCGGTTGGCCGCGGTCAAACTGCGCCACCGCACCTCCTGGTCCATCGCCCACCTCGCCTCCCGTCTCGCCCGCCGACGGCAGCGGCTGGCGACCCTGGAGGCGGAGGACGGCGGGTTGGTCGAGGTGTTCCGCCAGTCCTACCTGGGGCTCAGCCGTGCCCAGCAGCACGTCTTCCGGCTGCTCGGGCAGATGCCGATCGACCGTATCGAGACCTGCACGGTCGCAGGGCTCGCGGGCATCTCCCCGGACCGGGCCGACGCCCTGCTCGAATCACTCGTCGACGCCCATCTGCTCGGCACCTCGGTCCCGGGGCGCTATGTGATCCACGAGCTGCTCCACGCGTACGCCGGTCAACTCGCGGCCGAGACGGCCGCGTCCGATCTCGGCAGAACACCACCGGTGCCCGCCCCGCAGTGGGGTGCACCCCGCCCGGCCGTCGTGCCCGCGCCGGCCGGGCGCGTCGCAAGCCTGTCGCGTCCCTGAGTCCGACGCGGCCCACCGCCGTCACCTGGCGAAGACATCCAACCGTCTCAACGCATTGGAGCCATCAGTGAGAAGCACCATCGTCCTGGTCATTCGTGACCCGGAATCCCCCGAGGCGAACCTCCGCAGCGAGGCCCTGGGGTCCTATTTGCGGCGACTGCGGATGATCGAGGGCGCGGACGCGGCGATCGCCACGACCGCCCCGGGGTCCGGCCGGGCCGTCACGCGACTCGCCGAAGCGGCCACGCTGGTCGGCGACGGCGACGAGGTGCGCTACGTTCCCTCCCGCGCCGCCCGCGACCGTGTCGCCGGAGACGGCGACGGAGGCTGGCCCCAGTCGACCGTGTCCCGGCACCGCAAGCTGATCCGCCGTTCCGTCGGCGCGATCTTCGAGTTCCCGCTCGAGGCCGACGCACACACCGACGGACCTGCCTCCCTGACCGCCTTCGTCACCGACTGGACGGGGCTGCCCAGCTCCTGCGCCGTCGCCGTCCACCCGGGACACCCTCTGAGCACCGGCCTCCCCCCGGGCGAACACGCCGCGTTCACCGGGCGGTTCTGCCGACACCCGCTCACCGGGGACCTCCTGCCCGTCTGGGTCGGCGACTGGGTCAAGCCCGAGTTCGGGACCGGAGCGGTCCTCCTCAACCCCGGGCACAACCTGCCCGACCTCGAGTTCAGCCGCAAGGTCGGCCTGCCTGTGCGGTTCTCGCTCGCGCCGAAGGACCACGACGGAGCCCCCGCCGACTGGGTCAAGCCGCCGTACATCAAGTCCGGTCACGCCTACCGGGTCGGCCCCGCCGCCGAGGGACTGCCCTTCGACCGGGCCAGGACCGTGTACTTCGCGGCCGTCGCGGAGCGGGGCCTGGTCGAGGAGTACACGGATTGCGGCATGGGCACCTTCCGCGTCGCCCTGGTCGGCTCCGACGACGGCGTCGAGGTGCCGTGGGACCGGCGCCGGCGCACGGTAGTGCGTGACGACGAGTCCGGTGAGCCGGTGTGCCTGGACCTGTCGCCGGTGCTGAACGCGGTCGAGGAGCACGTCCGGTCCGCCGAGCTGACGGTCGTCACCCCCTCCACCCGGGTCGAGGACGACCTGCTGGCACTGCGTCTGCTGCTGGCCGAGCCCGACCTCACGCCCGTGGTGAAGACCGCCCCCGAGGTCGTCGTGGTGGGCAACGCCCAGCTGGCCAAGGGCACCAGCGCCGACACCCCGGAGGAGGTGCTGCGTCTCGCGCTGCTCGTCAACGCCGCTCCGCTCGACACGCTGTCCGTCAAGCCGCAGCACATCGAGCCGTGCGAGCGGTTCCTGGCGGCCCATGCGGCCATCACCGAACGCGAGCCGGTCGCGGGGCGGGAGCGCTCCGGCGAGGTGTCCAAGACCGCCGGACAGATCAAGACCCTGCTGGGCCGGCAGGACCTCAAGCAGGCCTTCACCCAGCTGTACCGGCTGCAGAAGAGTCTGGCCAAGGCCGAGAGCGTCGGAGACGCGGACGCGGTGTGCTATGCGGCGCTCGCCCATGTGCTCGCCGGGGTGGAGACGCCGTTCGACCAGGCGGCGCTGAACAGCGCCTGGGCGAGCATCTGACCGGTCCGCCGACGTCGGGGCGGGCACCCTCCACACGGGAGGGGGTGCCCGCCCCGGTGCCGCGCGTGCCGTGTGCGCATCCGGTCAGGCGGCCGGGCCCACCAGCTGCCGCACGCCGTCCCAGTAGCGCTCCACCAGGTCCAGGAACTCGAAGGCGCCCGCCTCGAACTCCTGCCGGGCGCCGGCCGAGCCGACGTAGGGGGCGATCGCGTTGAAGACGGAGTTGCTGTGCCCCACCTCGACGTCGATGTGCAGCTGCCAGAAGTGGCGCGTCTCCTCGTCGTACCCCTGGTTGCGCAGACCGTCGTTGACCTTGGAGACCATGATGGAGGACATGGTCTCGTCGGCGTAGAGCGCGCCGAGCGCCGTGTAGATCGACGACTCCGTGTACAGGCGGCGGATACCGTCGTTCAGCTGCCGGGTGACCTCCAGCGGCTCGTACCGGTCGAGATGCTCGCGGTCGATGCCCAGCCGGGCGAGGAAGTCGGCGAAGAGCGTGGAGTGAGTCGGGTCCGAACCGACCTCGTCGGCCACGTTGAGGATGATCTCGCGCAGGATCATCTCGTCCCGGGTCTTCGTCGCCATCCCCGTGATGTAGAAGGGCAGATGGCGGAAGAAGTAGTGGCACTCGCTGTAGAACAGGCGCTCCTGCCGCGGGTCGAACGGGGTGGTGCGGTAGGCGTTCAGGAGCGGGTGCTCCACGGCACGGTGCTCGGTGATGCGGACGAGCAACCCGTCGAGGTAGGCCTTGACCGACGGGTTCGCCACGGCGATACGTCGGCGGACCCCGGTCTCGACGTTGTCGAAGTGGTCCCACACGGCGGTGCCGGGGCGCAGGGCGTTCGTTTCGGTCATGTCGTTTCTCCTGGTTCGTGGTGGTCGACGGGTCGTCACTCCTTGACGGAGCTCGCCGCGGAGACGCCGGGGTCGTCCCACCAGCGGTCGTCCGCGACGATGTCGCGGCCCAGGTCACGCGCCCCCGCCCATGTCATGTTGAGGATGATCCGGATGGCGTCCTCGCGCAGCGGGACGGTGCGGTGCAGCGTGGTGTCGGTGCGCAGGAAGTACACGTCGCCGGAGGCGAAGTGATAGGTGTGGACGGGGTTGTCCACGAGGTACCGGTTGATCCGCGGTGACGACTTGTCCCATGAGGTGTGCGGGACGCACTGCAGCAGGCCGCCGACGTCGAGCGGCGGCGCCTGGACCACCCAGATCAGGGCGAAGCTGAAGTCACCCCAGTGCCAGCCGTGGGTGTCGCCGCGCTGTTCCTGACGGGTGATCAGGAAGTTCTCGTCGCTCTTGGGGCACGGGTGCATCTGCTCGCCCGCGATCTCCTCCAGGGCCTGCACCAGATCCGGGTGGGAGTAGAGGTCCGTGATCGGACCGCTGCCGTCCCGGATCACCTCACTCGGCACGACGGACATCGAGCGGCGGGTGAAGCCGGTGGTGGCGAGCCGCAGGTCCCGGCGTTCGGCGTGGGAGCCGAGCAGGCGGTCCGTCTCCGTCCGGACCCGCCGGCGGGTCGCCTCGCCGATCAGGTCCGTGACGGTGACCACGCCGTACCGATGGAAGTGTTCGGCCATCCGGCGAAGCCGGAGGCTGTCCGGACGGATCAGGACGTCGTCGAGTTGCTGCGCGCTGTTGCCCATGCTGCTCTCCGTTCTCGCGGATACGGTCGCCCGCCGTGGTCGACGGGTGGAGAATCGACTGCTTTCCTCCCGGGCGGTGCGGGCTCACGTCGAGTCGGCCGCGGAGGCGGGCTCCACGTGTGGCCGCCCATGGCGGTGAGGGTGTACGTCGAGCCGGTCGCCGCGGAGAAGGGGGAGGGCTCGCGGGCAGCGGAAGCGCGCTCCCGGGTGTCGCGGTCGCGCAGGTCAGCGGATGCCGTGCCACGATCGACTCGACGTCGGCCCGGTTCGTGCCCAGCCGCCACCGCACCGGCTCCGTCACCTCGACCGCGCAGGTGTCGACGACGGCCTGGGCGCAGCCTCCTCGGAGGGGACGTCGCTTGACGTCCAACCGGTGGCAGATCTTCTGCTTCGCCTCGTGCGGCTCGCCCTCGCCCGGGTCGACGGTGAGTGCGCGGACGTCGGTCGCCCCGGTCTCCTTCAGCCGGTACAGGAGACAGATGCTGTCCGGGCCACCGCTGGACATCGTCACCAAGGGGGCGGTGATGTCCGTGCCGCCCGTGGCGATCTCGCGGGACGACTCGATCGGGGACGTGCGTATTGCCCGGGTCCTCTCGTGTTCCGGGGGTGCGCACCGTCAGACCGCCCTCATCATGTCGGCCGGTGCACGCCCGGTGGCCAGGGCGGCGATGGCGTCCCCGGTCTCCTCGGTCGAACGGACCGTCGCCCTGGCCGTCGTCCGCTCGGCGAGGTCCGCGGCGACCGCGTTCTCGACCCGTGCCGCCTCGTCGTCGAAGCCGAGGTGCCGCAGGAGCAGCGCCACGGACAGGCAGGTGGCGGTCGGGTCGGCCCGGCCGGTGCCGGCGATGTCCGGCGCGGAACCGTGCACCGGCTCGAACATCGAGGGGAAGTCCCGTGCCGGATTGATGTTGCCCGAGGCGGCGAGACCGATACCGCCGCTCACGGCGGCGGCCAGGTCCGTGAGGATGTCACCGAAGAGGTTGTCGGTGACGATCACGTCAAAACGCTCGGGTTGAGTCACGAGGAAGATCGTGGCCGCGTCGACGTGCAGGTATTCGGTGGTGACCTCGGGGTACTCCTCGCCCACCCGGGCGAAGACACCTGTCCACAGCCGTCCCGCGTGCACCAGCACGTTGTTCTTGTGCACCAGCGTCAGCTTCTGCCGCGGGCGATTCCGTGCCCGCTCGAACGCGTCCCGGACCACCCGCTCGACGCCGTACGCCGTGTTGACGCTGACCTCGGTGGCGATCTCGTGCGGCGTACCGGTGCGTAGGCTGCCGCCGTTGCCCGTGTAGGGACCCTCGGTGCCCTCCCTGACGACGACGAAGTCGATCTGTGGGTTCCCGGCCAGTGGGCCGTCGGCCCCCGTGCGGAGTCTGCTCGGGCGTAGGTTGACGTGGTGGTCGAAGGCGAACCGCAGCTTCAGCAGCAGGCCGCGCTCCAGCACGCCGCTGGGGACCGACGGGTGCCCGATGGCACCGAGCAGGAGGGCGTCGTGCCGCTTCAGGGAGACGAGCTCCGCGTCCGGGAGCGTCTCTTTGGTGCGGTGCCAGCGATCCGCTCCGAGGTCGTACTCCGTGGTCCTCAGCTCGACCTCGGGCGGCAGTACGGCCCTGAGTACCTTGAGCCCCTCGGCCACCACCTCGGGACCGATGCCGTCGCCGGGGATCACGGCGAGGTCGATGGCGCGGGAGGCGGCGAAGGACGGTGTGCGCGGCTTGTACGACGGGCGTTTCGCCTCGTACGCGGCGATGTCCGCCTCGTGCTGCAGCGTGAGGGAGATGTCGTCGAGCCCGTTCAGCAGCCGCCAGCGGGAGTTCTCGTCGAGCTCGAAGGCGGCGGTGATGTTCCCGGCGCGCACCTCGCGGGCCCGCAGGTCGACGGTGATCTCGGCGGTGGGGTCGGCCTCCGTCAGCTCCCACAGCGCGTCCACGGTCTGCTGGTCGAGGACCACGGTGAGCAGGCCGTTCTTCAGCGAGTTGCCGCGGAAGATGTCGGCGAAGCGGGCGGAGATCACGGTTTTGAAGCCGTAGTTCTGCAGGGCCCAGACGGCGTGTTCGCGGGAGGAGCCGGTGCCGAAGTCGGGGCCGGCGACCAGCACGGTGGCGCCCCGGCGCTCGGGGCGGTTGAGGACGAATGCGGGGTCCTTGCGCCAGGCCTCGAACAGCCCGTCCTCGAAGCCGTCCCGGGTCACCTTCTTGAGCCAGTGGGCGGGGATGATCTGGTCGGTGTCGACGTTGCCGCGGCGCAGCGGGACGGCCCGGCCGGTGTGGGTGGTGAAGGCTTCCATGACTGATCAGACTCCAGCGGGCGCGGGGGTGTCGGCGGCGAGGTCGGAGGGGGAGGCCAGGTGGCCGAGGACCGCGGTGGCGGCGGCCACCTGGGGGGAGACCAGGTGGGTGCGGCCGCCCTTGCCCTGCCGGCCCTCGAAGTTGCGGTTGGAGGTGGAGGCGGAGCGCTCACCGGGGGCGAGCCGGTCGGGGTTCATGCCCAGGCACATCGAGCAGCCCGCGTGCCGCCACTCGGCGCCTGCCTCCTTGAAGACCACGTCCAGGCCCTCGGAGACGGCCTGCAGGCCCACCCGGGCGGAGCCGGGGACGACCAGCATCCGTACGCCGTCGGCGACTTTGCGGCCCCTGACGATGTCGGCGACGGCGCGCAGGTCCTCGATCCGGCCGTTGGTGCAGGAGCCTACGAAGACGGTGTCCACGCCGATGGAGCGCAGCGGCTGGCCGGCTGTCAACCCCATGTATTCCAGGGCCTTTTCGGCGGCCAGGCGCTCCGAGGCGTCTTCGTAGGAGGCGGGGTCGGGCACGGCGGCGGACAGCGGCGCGCCCTGGCCGGGGTTGGTGCCCCAGGTGACGAACGGCGACAGTTCGGCGGCGTCGATGACGACCTCGGCGTCGAACTCGGCGTCCTGGTCGGTGCGCAGCGTCTTCCAGTGGGCCACGGCCGCGTCCCAGTCCTCGCCCCGGGGGGCGTGCGGGCGGCCCTTGAGGTAGGCGAACGTGGTCTCGTCGGGGGCGATCATGCCCGCGCGGGCGCCGGCCTCGATCGACATGTTGCAGATGGTCATCCGGGCCTCCATCGAGAGCTTCTCGATGGCCTCGCCGCGGTACTCCAGGATGTAGCCCTGGCCGCCGCCGGTGCCGATCCTGGCGATGACCGCCAGGATCAGGTCCTTGGCGGTGACCTCGTCGGGCAGTTCGCCCTGGACGGTGATCGCCATGGTCTTGGGGCGGGTCATCGGCAGGGTCTGGGTGGCCAGCACGTGCTCGACCTGGGAGGTGCCGATGCCGAAGGCCAGGCCGCCGAACGCGCCGTGCGTGGAGGTGTGCGAGTCGCCGCAGACCACGGTCATGCCGGGCTGGGTCAGCCCCAGCTGCGGCCCCACCACGTGCACCACGCCCTGCTCCACGTCGCCCAGCGAGTGCAGCCGGACACCGAAGTCCGCGCAGTTCGCCCGCAGCGTCTCCAGCTGGACGCGGGAGACCGGGTCGGCGATGGGCTTGTCGATGTCCAGGGTCGGGGTGTTGTGGTCCTCGGTCGCGATGGTCAGATCGAGCCGGCGCACCCCGCGGCCGCTCTTGCGCAGGCCGTCGAAGGCCTGCGGGCTGGTCACCTCGTGCAGCAGGTGCAGATCGATGAAGAGGAGGTCGGGCTCGCCCTCGGCGCGCCGGACGACATGGTCGTCCCAGACCTTCTCCGCGAGTGTCCTACCCATCGCATTCCCTCCGGCGGGACGGTCCCCGAAATTCGGATTCCGAGAGATTTCCTTTGCCCGTCAAAATTAGGCGGTGGCGTCCCTGGAACGTCCTTGCCGAGTCCCCACTTCGTCCTCGTCGGTGGCGGTGCGCACGGCCGCGCCCATTTCTCTCTCGTGTCGGTCCGAGAAACGGTGTGAGGATCCACGGCATACAGGCCGCACAACTCGTCGAAGCACTGGAGACCGAGGGTTCACCGCCGCTCCCGGCCGCACTCGGGACAGGGTGGGAAACGGCGGCGCCGAGCTGTCCGGGAGCGGGTTCGTGACCTTGTGCGACATCAGGGGCATGTCCATCGGTGGGGCCGATGGACATGCCCGGAAGGGAAACACGCAGCCGTGCCCGCTCCGCGATCACCGGGTCCGGGACGACGAGACGCTCACCGGTCGGCACGGTCGTCCGTGTTCGCCGCTGTGCGGCGACAAACCCGCCGTACTGTTCGTGGAAGCCGGGGGAGGGCGGTATGGGACGATGCGGCTGAGTTCCGGCGCTCCCGTACGGTCCGCGCCGTCACCGGAATCCGGGATTGTCGGATCAGTGGGCCGGTGGACCGGTTTTGCCGTGCACTGTGGACCAGGGAGCAGTGCACCGGGAAAGGGCGCGGGGGAAAGGGATGATTAATTGATGGAATTGTGGTGCGGCGGATCGCCGGTTTTCTGAGACGCGTCGGCGACGGGCAGGAAAAAACGGAGGTGTTCCCTTGCGGAACTCGTAAGGGAACACGCTCCGAGGTGCTGCCGGGCGGGCTTTCCTCAGTGTGCCTCGTCCGGTGAGGTGACCAGTGGGCGGTGGTCGTCCCGGTCCCGCTCCACCGGCTCGCTCCGGCGGGGCGCCGGTGCCGTTCGGCGGTGGAACCGGTCCAGCAGCGGACCCGTCATCACGGTGGTCGCGATGGCCATCATGACCATCGCGGTGAACAGCTGGCCGTCCAGGACGCCGAGCCCCAGGCCGACGTTCAGGATGACCAACTCCGTCAGGCCACGGGCGTTCATCAGTACGCCCAGCACGATGGCGTCCTGCCGGTTCGCGCCCGTCAGACCGGCCGCGCTCGCCGCGCCGAGGAACTTCCCCGCGCATGCCACGACGAGCACCGCCAGCAGGATGAGCACCCCGTGCCCGCCCAGCCCGCCGAGGTCCACGGACAGGCCCGTGACCACGAAGAACACCGGCAGCAACAGCAGGCTGGCCTGCTCGATGCGTTCAGGGACCTCGGGTGCGACGGCGTTCACCTCGGCCCGGGGCGCCACGGCTCCGAAGGCGAACGCCCCGAACACCGCGTGCAGTCCCATGGCCTCGGTCACCCAGGCGCTCAGCAGCAGGCCCACGACCAGGACGGCATGGGCGACCAAGGCGCCGGACCACGGGCGCGCCGGGGACAGGGCCCAGGCCAGGGCCGGCCGGACGAGCCAGACCAGCGCGACCAGCAGCGCCGCACAGGCGAGGGACATCCGCACCAGGGGCCAGGGGCCGGTGCTGCCGGCGAGCGCGACGACCACCGCGAGGACGATCCAGGCGAGGACGTCCTGGATCGCCGCGCAGGCCACCGAGATGACACCCACCCGGTCTTTTTGCAGGCCGCGTTCGCCGATGATCCGGGCGAGCACCGGGAACGCGGTGATGGACATCGCCGCCCCGAGGAACAGGGCCGGCACGAGTACGCCATCCGTCTTCATCTGCGCACGGTCGAACCACGGCGCCAGCAGTACGGCCAGCCCGGCGCCCAGGGCGAACGGCAGGACGACGGAGGTCAGTGACACGGCGGTGACCTGCGCTCCGTGGCGGCGCAGCCGGGCGGCGTCGAACTCGTAGCCGACCCCGAACATGAAGAGGACCAGCCCCAGTTGGGACAGGACCTGCAGATAGGGCCTGACGTCCGTGGGGAAGACCACGTCGACCAGCTCGCCCGGCAGCAGACCCAGCACACTGGGTCCGAGGACGACCCCGGCGACGATCTCACCGACGACAGCCGGCTGCCGCAGACGCTGGGCGAGTCTGGCGAAGACGGACGCGGCGGCGACGATCAGCGCCAGCGCGCACAGCAGACCCGCCGTGGCTCCGGGCGCGGGCCCGGCGGCAATGGTGTGTGATCCCAAGACTCCGACTCTCCCATTCGAGGGGGCAAGAAGAACGACGGCTGCGACGGGGCGGCGCGGCGGGCCGACCCGCACCGGAGCCGGCCAGGGGCGGGCCGGCCCCGCCCCCGCCTCGGCTAGCGCGCGCCTGAACCGGCCGACGGCGTGCCGGCCAGGAGTCGGCCCGCCAGTGCCTTGCGGTCGACCTTCCCGTTGGGGTTCAGCGGGAAGGCGTCGAGCGGGACGAGCTGCTGCGGCACCATGTTCCGCGGGAGGGCGTCGAGCAGATCACGCCGCAGGGCCCGCTCGTCGAACCGGTCGCTCGCCGGGATCACCAGACCGACCAGACGGGTGTCCTGCCCCGAGCCCACCGGAACGACGACCACGTCGCGGACGCCCTGGTGACGGCGCACGGCGTGCTCGACGTCGCCGAGGTCGATGCGCATGCCGCGGACCTTCACCTGGTGGTCCAGCCGCCCCACCACGACGAGTTCGCCCGACGGTGTGGTGTAGCCCTGGTCACCGGTGCGGTAGAGCTGTACGTCGTCACCGTCCCGGCGCACGGTGACGAACCGGGCCGCAGCCTCCGGACCGGCGTTGAGGTAACCGGCCCCGACACTGATCCCGGAGACGCAGATCTCCCCGACCTCGCCGTCCGGCACCTCCCGGAGGTCGTCGTCCAGGATGTGGATCTCCGTGTTGTAGACCGGGGGCCCTGCGGGCAGCGGCCCCTCGGCGTAGGAGCCGTAGTCCACCATGCGGTGCGAGGAGGCGACGTCCGTGCACTCGGCCACGCCGTACTGGTGCAGCAGAAGGCACTGGTTGCCCTCGCGGGTGGCCCACTCCGCGACACGTGCGGCGGACATGGGCTCGCCGCCGATGAAGACGTGGCGCAGCCCGGACAGTACCTCGGTGCCCTGGGCCATCTCCCGTTCCACCAGCAGGTACAGGGTGCTCGGGGCGCAGTGCAGGGTGCGCACCCCCAGCTCGCCGACGAGCCGGTGGGCGAGGCTCACATCGAAACTCCGGCTGGGCAGCAGGTGCAGGGGCGCACCGGTGAACAGTGGGGTCATCAGGCTGCGCTGGCTGATGTCGAACCCGAAGGAGCTGACCAGCAGATTGCCCGACTCGTGGTCCAGGCCGTATTCGAGGGTGAGCCAGTTGAGCAGGTTGTACCAGCCTTCGTGGCGCACCGCGGTGGCCTTGGGCGTTCCCGTGGAGCCCGAGGTGAAGACCACGTAGCACAGGTCCTCGGGGTCGATCCGCACGGCCGGATCCGTCTCGGAGAAGTCCGCGAGGCCGAGTGCCGGGTCACCGATGTCGACGATCGTGCCGGCGGCCCCGGCCACCAGCGTGAGCGTGTCGGCGCCGGCCACCACCACGTTCATCCGGGGAAGCTGGGAGACCATCAGCCGCAGGCGCTCGGGCGGATAGGACGGATCCAGAGGCACATAGGCCGCCCCGGCCTTCAGCACGCCCAGGACGGTGGCCACGAGATCGCTCGATCGGTCGACGCACACCCCGACCACCGAGCCGCGCGCGGCCCCGATCGAGGCCAGGTAGTGGGCCACCCGGTTGGCCCGTGCGTTGAGTTCGCCGTACGTCAGACGCTCCACACCGCAGGTGAGGGCCGGCCGCTCCGGATGGCGGGCGGCGTGCGACTCGAAGACGCGGTGTGCGAGGCGCTCTTTTGGCAACAGGACCTTGGTGCCTGCCAGAACCATGTGATGTTCCTTGTCGGATCGAAGACTGCGGGTCGTCCCGGTCCACCGGGGCACAGGTCAGCGGCGGTGCTCGCCCTTGCCTTGCCCGTCCTCGCCGCGCACGCGGTTGACGCCGTTGAGGAGGGCGGAGACGGCGGCCGTCGTGGGATCGGGGTGCAGGCCCGCCGCGTGCACGGTCTCGCCGGCGTACGTGAGGTGCGCGTACACGGCGGTGCGCTGGTCGGGCGTCTGCTGCGTGGTCCGTTCGTGCAGGGTCACCTCGTGGCCGTCGGCCCGGAGCGCCGCGACGGTCGCGGTGACGGTGTCGTCGCCGGTGCCGGTGAGGTGGATCTCCTCACCGTCCGGTCCGACGAGGAAGAGCTGGAGCGTGGTGCCGTCGGGGCTGTCGTACTTCGCCGCCTCCTTCAGCAGCAGCCAGGGTCGCGGTTCCAGGTAGAGGTCGCTGAAGGCCTCCCACAGCCGGCGGGAGGTCAGCTCGGTGCCGGTGCGCTCGGTGATGGCCTGGACGGCGCGGGCGAACTCGATCCGCATCGGGCGGGGCAGGTCCAAGCCGTAGTGCGTCTTGAGCACCTGGGCGACACCGCCCTTGCCGGACTGGCTGTTGACGCGGACCACGGACTCGTACGTCCGGCCGACGTCCTTTGGGTCGATGGGCAGGTAGGGCACCTGCCAGGGGAGCCGGCCGGGGCCGGTACCACCGGCCCCGGCCTGGTCGTCCAGGGCGGCCAGCCCCTTGCCGATGGCGTCCTGGTGGGTCCCGGAGAACGCGGTGTACACCAGGTCGCCGGCGTACGGGTGCCGATCGTGGACGGGCATCTGGTTGCACTCTTCGACGGTGCGGCGCACGCTGTCGATGTCGGAGAAGTCCAGCTGCGGTTCGACGCCGTGGCTGAACAGGTTCAGCGCGAGCGTGGCCAGGCAGACGTTGCCGGTCCGCTCGCCGTTGCCGAACAGGGTGCCCTCGACGCGGTCGGCCCCGGCCATCAGGGCGAGTTCCGCGGAGGCCACCGCCGTGCCGCGGTCGTTGTGCGGGTGAACGGAGAGGATCACCGATGCGCGGCGGTCGAGGTTGCGGGACATCCACTCGACCTGGTCGGCGAAGACGTTCGGGGTGTCCGTCTCGACGGTGGTCGGCAGGTTCAGGGTGACCGGGCGGTCCGGGGCGGCGTCCCAGGTGGCGATGACGGCGTTGGACACCTCCAGCGCGTACTCCGGCTCGGTGACGTTGAACGTCTCCGGGGAGAACTCGTAGCGCATCGCGGCGCCCGGCATCGCGTCGGCCAGTCGGGCCACCTGGCGTGCGGCGTCGAGCGTGTAGCCCTTCAGTTCCGCCGGCGACAGACGGAAGACCACGTCGCGCCACAGGCACGCGGTGGCAAGACAGAGGTGCACCACCGCTCGCCGGGCCCCACGCAGGGCCTCGAAGGTCCGCTCGATCAGTTCCGGGCGGGCCGGGGTGAACACCACGATCGTCACGTCGTCGGGTACCCGGTCCTGGCGGATCAGGTCCCGCACGAAGTCGAACTCCGCCTCGCTGGCCGCCGGGTAGCCGACCTCGATCTCCTTGAACCCCAACTCGACGAGCAGGTCGAACATCTTGTTCTTGCGCGTGGCGTCCATCGGGTTGGCCAGTGCCTGGTTGCCGTCCCGCAGGTCCACCGACGCCCACAGGGGAGCGTGCCGGAGCGCCTTCGCCGGCCACGTCCGGTCCGCCAGCCCTCCGGGGACCCGTTCCGCCGCCCGGCCGTACCGCTCGATCGGCATCCCCGAGCCGCGCTGTGTGTTCCACCACGGCTGCCCCGCCGTGGTTCCGTCACCCGTACCCCTCGTTGCCACCCTGGCCATACGCGATCAGCCTCCCTGAGCATTCCCTGGCTCGAAAACCAACCCGTTGACCGTCACCCCCCGCGTCCTCATTGCGTCCTCGAACCATCCTTATCCCGTTCCTCACAGCGCACTCGCAGAAAGAGCAGGGGTGCGGCAGAAGGCGCCGGCCGGGCCGACGGGACAACTGAGAGGTGCCGTCGGAGCGCATGGCGGGCAGGACACCGCCGAACCCCGCGAATCGGCCATCCTTGTAAATCCGGCACTGCTGGTCACACTTCGGATGTTTGCAGTGGCGGTGTTGCCTCGAGGCCCCGCAACCTGCACCATCTCACGTAGTGAAAAGACTCTTACGGGGTTTCCTCGGTGAAAGGTAGGCTCGCCGGGGCAATTTCCGAGCAGTGTTCATCGACTGTTTCTCACTGGCCTGACGGCTGCGGGGGTGTGTAAATGGAGTTGCGTATCTTAGGACCGTTGGAAGTACACGTCGGCAGTGAACGATTATCCGTCTCGGGCGCCAAGCGCCAGGCGATACTCGGTGCCCTCCTGCTGGCCGACGGGGCGCCGGTCCCGATCGACCGTCTGATCGACACCGTATGGGAGGCGGAGGCCCCTGCGACGGCCGTCAAGCAGATCCGCAACGCCACCTCCGACCTGCGCCGCCTCCATCCCCGGCTGGCTGAGAACCTGCGGCTCGCGGGGGGCGGGTACCAACTGGTGACGGACGGCTGCCAGGTGGATGCAGCAACGTTTCTGCGGCGGGCTGTCGAGGCCCGGAAGCTGCTGGCGGCAGGGCGTGCCGAAGAGGCGCTGGAGGGGATGAGGTCCGCCCTGGCCCTGTGGCGCGGACCCGTCCTGGAAGGACTCGACCGGCCCGTGCTGCGGGCCCAGATCGCGGCGCTCGACGAGCTGCGGCTGGTGACCATGGAGCAACGCGTCGAATGGGAGCTGGCGGCGGGGAACCACCAGTTGCTGCTCGGTGAACTCTCCACCTGGGTGGCCGAGCATCCGCTGCGGGAACGGCTGGTGGCGCAGTTCATGCTCGCGTTGCACCGCTCCGGCGCGCAGGCCAGTGCTCTCACGCTTTTCGAACGAACCCGCAAAACCCTCAAGGAGGAACTCGGGGTAAGCCCCGGGATGGACATGCAGGAGGCCCATCGTCAAATTCTGCAGGGAATTCAGCCGGCTTCCCTCAATCAAAGCATGCGACTGGGTCGTAATAATCTCCCGCCGCGCGCCGTGCATTTCATCGGACGTGCCCGGGAACAACGGGTCATCCATGAAGCGGGCCGGGTGTCCCAGACAAAGGGGCAGCCTCCCCGGTCGGCACCGGTGGTCATCGCGATCGACGGAATGGCAGGGATAGGGAAAACCACGCTCGCTCTGCAGGCCGCGCACCAGCTGACGCCCAGCTATCCCGACGCGCAGCTGTTCATCGACATGCAGGCTTACGCCGTGACCGACCGCCCCCGTGATCCGGGCACCGCTCTGGGCGTCCTGCTGTCCGGGCTGGGAGTGCCGCCGGAGCGTGTTCCCCGCCGTGTGGACGAACGGGGCGCCCTGTGGCGCCGACTGCTCGCCGACCGCCGGGTGCTGATCGTCCTGGACAACGTGACCGACACCCACCGGACCCTGCCCCTGCTGCCGACCTCTCCCGGCTGCCTCACCGTGGTGACCAGCCGCAACCGGTTGACGAACCTCATGGCGACCTGCCACCTGACGCTGCAGGAGATGTCCCAGTCCGAAGGGCGGACGCTCTTCGGCAAGATCGTCGGGGACGACCGGCCGCGCCGGGAACCGGCGGCCGTCGAGCACATCGTCGACCTCTGCGGCGGCCTGCCCCTGGCGATCCGGCTCGCCGCCGCCAAGCTCCGCCACCGCCCCGGCTGGTCGGCCTCGCACCTGGCCTTGCGGCTCGGCGCGGGCCAGCAGTGGGTGACCACCCTGGAGGCGGAAGGGGGCAGTGTCGCCGAGGTGTTCCGCCAGTCGTACGAGGGGCTCGGCACCGCACAGCAGGACGTCTTCCGTCTGCTCGGTCAGGTGCCGGCCGACCGGATCGATGCACGCACCGTCGCCGCCCGCTCAGGTCTTCCGGTCGCCCATGCCGAGCGGCTTCTCGAATCCCTCGTCGACGCACATCTGTTGAGCGCCTCCGGGCTCGCGCGTTACGGCATTCACGAATTGGTCCATTCCTTTGCCGCCCAACTCGCGGGTACGGCAGCCGAGACGTCCCCGGAACCCGCCGAGGAGTGCCTCGTCGCCGTTTCCCCGGGGAAGGGCGAATTCCGGTATCCCCGGGTTCCGGATCACGACGGCGGCGTCTGACGCACGCCGCGCCGTTGCGCCGTTCGTCGATCTCAGGCGAGACCTTTGGCGGGAGCTTCCGAACCGAGACCTTTGGCGGGAGCTTCCGAACAAACACCTGCAAATAAAAGCTGCGGATCAGAACCTTCGGAACAGAACCCTTGAAGGACGACGCGCGGGCACGCTCCAGGCACGGCCGGGCCTCACCCGAGGTGCCACGAGGATCGGTCGAGGACGGACCGAGGACGGCGGCGGTCAGGATGAAGTCGTGGTCCTGGACCAGTGCCGGTTTCCGTCCGATCGGTGCGGCGAGCCGCCGGGTGTGCCTCATGGGGCACGAACGAGAGGAAGCATGTGAGCACACAGCATCTTGCCGAGACGGACACCGGCCGATCGGCGGTCCTGCCCCTGGTACCCGGGGTCGTGGACGGCCTCATCACCGCGGTGACCGACACCGACGACAGCGTCTCCCTGCGGATCGGGGTCAAGACCCCCGGCATGGGCCAGGTGGGCTGCGACCGGATCGAGGTGCTGCTCGGCGCCGAGGAGAAGGAGGTCCTCGCCCGCATCCTGCTGTCCTCGAACGGACCGGCCGGCACCGTCCACCATGTCCCGTTCATCCGCTGCTCGGTCGGTGTCGGGGCGCGGATCCGCTCCGACGACTGAGACCGGCCGCCCGCCGCCGGTGTCGACCCGAGCCATGCCGCTCACTCCTGAAAGGGCTTGAGATGGAGACCCTGGAGACCGTGCTGACCAGGCGCAGCGTCAGCCGTCTCAGCGAACCTGCCCCCGACGACGGACAACTGCTCACCCTCGTGAAAGCCGCCATGACCGCACCGGACCACGGCAGGCTGCTGCCGTGGCGCCTGGTCACCCTGCGCGGCGAGGAGCGTGTCGAGCTGGGCATACGGCTCGCCGCGTGCTCGGCGGACGATCCCTGTGTCCGGGAGCGGGCCGCCGCCAAGCCGCTGCGCGCCCCCCTGCTCATCGCCATCGTCTTCGCCCCGGTCGCCCATCGCACGATCCCGCGCTGGGAGCAGATGGCGTCCACGGCGGCCGCGATCCAGACCCTGTCCCTGCTGCTGCACGACCGGGGCTACGCCTCCATCTGGCGCACCGGCCCCGCCACCCACGACCACAGAGTCCGCGCCCTGCACGGGCTCCGCCCCGACGAGCAACTGCTGGGCTGGCTGTACACCGGCACGGCCGTGGGCGCCCCGCCGCCACGGCGGCTGCCCGACCCCAGGGCGCGGATCCGCACGCTCACGCAGCTGGCGGCCCCTCACGCGAAGGCGGAAGCCTGCTGCTGACCACCTCGGTGTGCGACGCCCGCCCGGCGGCGCCCCGTTGAGACCCGGTGCCCGGCTCGGTCACGCGAGCGGCGAGCACCGCACCGAGTTCGTGCCCGGCCCGACGGCGCGGGGGACCGCCGGTCCCCGCTCAGGCGCCGTACGGCCCGATCACGAGCAAACACGCCCAAGGAAACCAGAGAGGAGGGATCAGCCATGAAGGTCACCCGCGTGTACGAGGAAGGCCTCGTCAAGGAGTGGCACGGCAACGTCATCTGACGTCGGCCCCGCTCATACAGGCCGTGGCGGGGGCGCGTGCTCCCGCCACGGCACCACCCTGCCCCCAGAACAGGAGTCCCACGATGCGGCAACCCAGGATCAAGGAGTTCCTCCGGGTCCACCAGGTGGAGGGAGACCCGCACCTGTACATCGGGATCGGTCCCGAGAAGGTGCAGATCGCCGATCCCACCGACGAGATGATCTCCTTCACGCTCGCCCTCGACGGCACGCTCACCCGCGACGAACTCCGCGCGCGCTTCCCGGAGACCGACGACTGGCTGGCGGCTCTCGACGCCCAGGGCGTGCTGGACGACGCGGTGGCCACACCCGTGCTCGCCCCCGAGGACCTGCGCCGCTGGAGCCGCCAGATCAACCACCTCAGGCTCTACGACCGGGAGGGCTGGGACGGTTACGAGGGCATGCGCCGGCTGCGCGAGGCCCGCGTGGTGGTCATCGGGACCGGGGCGGGCGGCACGACCCTGCTGCGCCTGCTGAACGCCGCCGGGATCGGCACCCTGGAGGCGGTGGACTTCGACACCTTCGCGGAGGAGAACCTGCCCACGCACCCGACCTTCGACGAGCAGGACGTCGGCGTCCTCAAGCTGGAGGCGCTCAAGCACCACCTCACCCTGCAGAACTCGCGCTCCCGGTTCATCCCCCACCACACGCGCATCGAGTCCGCCGACGACATCGTCAAACTCGTCGACGGTGCCGACTTCTTCTTCAACGCCTACGACCGTCCCCGCAACCAGGCGATCCGCTGGTCGAACGAGGCGAGCCTGCGCACGGGAGTGCCGTTCGGACAGATCGGCATCACCGACAAGGGCGCCCGGGTCGGCCCCACCATGCTTCCCGGCCGGACGCCGTGCATGGAGTGCGTCGGCATCCGCGATCTGGACATCCTGCGTGCGGAGAAGTCCGGCAGCCTCACCGGCACCCTGGTGGCCATGGTGGCGGGCATCGCGGTCAACGAGGTGATCGGCCTGGTGTCCGGGGCCAAGTCGACCTCGCGCACCGCAGGCAGGAGCCTGTACGTCAACACCGAGACGCTCACGTTCGATTTCACCGAGTTCTCCTTCCGCCCCGACTGCCCCTGCCAGAAGGGCCGGCCGCCACGGTGACGACCGCTGAACGCTCCCGGGAGCCGGACCCGGACGAGGCGGACCGCGCCGGGGTCGTCCCGCTCGCCCGCTCCTGGCTGCCCACCGCCCTCGGCTCCTCCATGCTCGCCTGGGAGATCCCGCTGGTTGTGGCGATCGTCGGACGCATGTCCGGCGGCGCGTCGGCGATGGCGGCGCTGGGCGCCGGGCTGGCGGTGCTGTTCGTGGTCAACTCCCCGGCGCTCGCACTGGCCCCGGTGGTCGTCACCGAGGTCGCCCATCACGGCTCGCGCGCCCTGCTGCGGCGCGCCCTGGCCACCGGAGGACTCGGCTGCGTCCTGCTGGCGGCGCCGGCGCTGCTGCCCGGGCTCTCGACCGGGTTCCCCGCGCTCCTGGGACTGCCGGAGGAGGTGCGGAACGACTTCCGGATCTGTCTGCTGTCGTTCGTGTCCGCGCCGCTCGCCGTGGCGGTGCGCCGCTTCCTGCACGGCCGGCTGATCGCCGACGACACCACCCGGCCCATCGCGGTGGCCACCGTGGTCCGCATCGGCGCCACCGTGGTTGCCGGCCTCGGTCTGTGGCGGGCGGGGGTGGCGGCCGGCGCCACCGGCGGACTCGCCCTGTCCGTGGGAGCCTGGGCGGAGAGCGCCTGTCTGGCGCTGTCCGCGCGGTGGCTGGAGCCGGTGCCGGCGCCGAGGACACCGGGACGCGGGATGCTGCTGCAGCATGCGCGCATCACCTCCAGCGTGCTGCTCAACATGAGCCCCGCACTGGTGACCACCGTCGTGATCGCCCGGTCGGAACAGGCCGCCGACTCCCTGGTCGTGTGGCCTGCCCTGTACGGGCTGGTGTCCCTGGGCACCGTGCCGCTGTCCGACCTGGACTCGGTCGGCGCCGCGTTCCTGAAGCGGGCGGGCGCTCCGGCCGTGCTCACGCGGTTCACCGTCCTGCTCGCCGGGGTGCTGCTCGCGCTGTCCCTGCTGATCGTGCTGACCCCACTGGCGCGCCTGTACATCGCCGGGTTCAGCAACGTCCCGGCCGGACCGGCGGACCTCGGACTGAGCTGGATGGCCGTACTCGTGGCCGCCCCGCCGCTGTGGGCGGTGCGCGGCCGACTGCGCGCCGTGGCGATCGCCGGGGGAGCCAGCCGCGCGCTGCCCCGGGCGGCGGCCGCCCACCTCACGACCTTCCTGGTGTTCGGCCTCCTGCTGCCGTTCACCACCCTGCCCGGTGTGGCCGGAGCGGGCCTGGCCCTGGTCGGCGCGTTGACCATCGAGACGCTGAGCCTGCGGGCGATGACCAGCGGCACGGCCCGTCTGCCCGCGCCGGCCGGACCCGGACGGGAGGCCCCGGGCTGAGCACCGGTCTCAGCGCTGCTCCGCCGGATCCGCCTCCGGGGCGCGGGCCGTGGCGTCCAGGGCGGCGACCAGGGACTGGAGGCGGTGCGGGGCATAGCGCACACCGGGCAGGAGCGCCGACAGCCGGTCGGCGCGGTGCCGTCCCGGTCGCGCACCGGGACACCGACGGCGACGAGCCCGCGCCCGGATCGCTCCTGATTGACGACGAACCCGTTGCGGCGCAGTCGCCTCACCCCGGTTTTGTACAGGCCGATCGTGGATTCCCTCAGGGCGTTGTCGCACGGGTCACCGACGGATCCGATGCTCGCCGCGATGTCGGCGGCATCGAGGTGCTCGGCAGGCTCGAACGATGTGTATTTGCGACCCGGCGTCGGAGTGATGGATCAACTTTCCTGGCTCGACGGGCTGTTGGTCGCGGTGGCGTTGCCGGACGGCCATCTCCGGGGCGTCCAGGACGAAGACGGTCTCCTTCACGGTGGCCGCGGACCAGCCGACGGTCCGGCGGGAGGAGGTGTCCACGACGAACGCGACACAGATGGTGGCGGACCAGGTCTTCACGTGGGTGAAGTCCGCCGCCCGGCACCGGTTCGGAGCGACGGCGACGAAGACGCGGTCGACCGGATCGGGGGCCCGCTGAACCTGTCCGCCGGGATCGTGGTGATGACGCTTTTGCCGCGCACCGTGCCCTGGATGCCGAGCTCGCGCATCAGGCGCTCGACGGTGCAGCGGGCCACCGCGTGCCCCTGCCGGCTCAGCTCGCGCCAGATCTTCCGGGCTCCGTATCTCGTTCGCCCGCTTCAGCGCGGCGTTCTCCTGCTTCATCGCCTTCAGCTGAACGGATTCCTCCGTCGTCGTCCCCGGCGGCTGCCCCGCGTCGATCTCCTGCTGCTTCACCCGGTTCCGCAGCGTCTCGCGGGAGCCGATGTACAGCTTCTCGGCGACGGACTGCAGTGCTGCCGTCCCGGTCGGGTGGTCGCCGCGGACCTCGGCGACCACACGCACCGCGCGACGGCGCAGCTCAAGCGGGTAACGGGGGCGCCGACACCGGTCCGTCGCCGGTCGACCGGCGCAAGAGGGGCAGCACACACCACCTGTTCTGCGACGGCCGCGGCACCCCGTTCAAGGTCCTCGCCACCGCGGCCCACGTCCATGACGTCACCCAGACCCTCGCCCCGGTCGACGGCATCCCGCCCGTGGCCGGCCGTCCCGGCCGTCCGCGCCGCCGTCCCGAGACCCTGCTCGGCGACAAGGGCCACGACTCCCACCCGAACCGCGACGAGTTCCGCAAGCGCCGCATCCTGCCGGTCATCTCCCGCAAGGGAACCCCGAACATCAAGGGCCCGGGCAGGCTCCGGTACGTGGTGGAGCAGACCTTCGCCCTGCTCCACCGGTTCACACGCCTGGCCGTCCGCTGGGAACGCCGCACCGAACTCCACGACGCGTTCGTCTCCCTGGCCTGCGGCCTGATCTGCTGGCGACGCCTCAAGAAAGCCCGACCATGATCGTGTTACGAGCTCATAGGGGCTTTGCTTCGGCATCGTCACAGGTCTGACCGCTCTTTCCCGCCCGGTTGCGCCGCTGTCCGTGACCAGGGGTGGGAGAACACGGCACATGATCGCCCTCTCGGAGACAGCCGACCGGACCGAGGTCGTCATCGCCGTCGACACGCACAAGGACTGCCACGTGGTGGTAGCTCTCAACACGCTCGGAACGGTGCTGGACAGCCGGGCGTTCCCGGTGACAGCCGCCGGCTACCAGGACTTACTGAACCGGTCTCGCCG
Source organism: Streptomyces sp. TE5632 (assembly GCF_054061295.1). NCBI lineage: Bacteria > Bacillati > Actinomycetota > Actinomycetes > Kitasatosporales > Streptomycetaceae > Streptomyces > Streptomyces sp. TE5632. The sequence goes on from NZ_JBSSEA010000003.1 coordinate 5,089,983, forward strand.
CCTGGGCCGGGTAACGCGTGCCGGTGTGGAGGGCACCGGCTCCTACGGAGTCGGCCTGACCCGCGCCCTGCGGGCAGCCGGTGTGCAAGTCATCGAGGTCAACCGCCCGAACCGGGCGATGCGCCGCAGGCGGGGCAAGAGTGACGCCGTCGATGCGGAGGCCGCTGCTCGCGGCGTGCCCAGCGGTGAAGCGACGGCGGCGCCCAAGAGCGGCGACGGGCCCATCGAGGCGATACGAGTCTTGGAAATCGCCAAGGACTCCGCCGTCAAGGCCCGCGTCCAGGCCGTGAACCAGCTCAAAGCCGTCCTGGTGAACGCCCCCGCATGGGTGCGCGAACCCTTGGAGGGCCTGGCCGTGCCGCAGCTCCTCGCCCGGTGCACCACGCCGGCACAGGAAGGTCTCGGGCCTGCCGAGCCGGCCGTCGTGCACACGCTGGGCCGGCTGGCACGGCGTGTCCGGTACCTCGATGCGGAGATCGAGGATGTCCTGGGGCAGATGACTGGCCTGATCGAGCAGACGGTGCCTGCCTTGCTGAAGCTCCAGGGCATCGGGCCGGACTCGGCGGCCGCCTTGCTCATCGCGGCGGGGGACAACCCCGACCGGCTGAGGGGTGAGGCGTCCTTCGCTGCCTTGAGCGGGGCCAGCCCTGCCGAGGCATCTTCCGGAAGGACCAGCCGCCGTCGGCTCAACCGCGGCGGTAACCGGCAGGCCAACGCCGCCCTGTACCGGGCGGTGCTCTCCCGCCTGCGCCGGGATCCTGCCACCCAGGAGTACCTCAAGCGCCGGACCGCCGAGGGTCTGTCCAAACGGGAGATCATCCGCTGCCTGAAGCGCTGCCCGGCCCGAACCGTCTACAAGATCCTCCGCGCCAGCTTCCCCTTGTCGACGGCCACTTGCCATCCATAGGGGCATCGCACTCGACCTGCCTCACGCCCTGGTCGAATGGGTCACGATCCATGTCCGGCACAACTGCCGACTGGCCATGTAGGACACGGTCTTACCCGGACTCCGGGTACGTCGTGGTCCACGAGGCCGGGGAAGCCTTCACGGTCAGGCAGCTCCGTAGACGTGTGTACCGGCTCATGGAGGTCCTTGGCCTCCGCCGAGTGCGCCTGTACGACGCTCGCTCGTCCTGTCTCACCTGTCTCACCTGTCTCACCTGTCTCACCTGTCTCGCCGACAACGGCGTGCCGGATCACATCCTCGCCCGATGGGCCGGGCACACGAACGTCAGGACCACGAAGAAGTGGTACGCGAAGCCGGACGTGGAAGACCTCCGCGGAGCCGCGACCACGTGGGACGGCTTTCACGGTGTTGAGGGGGAGAAGCAAGCGCGGGTCGGGGGCTCGTCGACTGGGCGATCTGCCCAGCCGTATGGAAGCCGAGAACGAGGCGGACCCGGACACCGGCTGCTGGTCGGTCTGGAAGCCGTGCCGAAGGAGCAAGCTCTGCGGCGCAGGGACTGGGAGAGCGCGCGAGCCGGGAGGGCACGCTGTCCGGGCGGCCACGCGTGCACGCCGGAGAAAACGTACCCGGAACCCTCGAGGGTTCCGGCGGTATCGGTTCTGTCGTCGTCGGAGGGACGGGAGCCGCTAGGGTCGACCCGTCCATGTGAGAACCCGTGATGCATGAGAGGGTCTGACGGGTGAGCGAGACACCACCGAACACCCTGCAATACCGCTTCGACGGGCCGGAAGACGCCCCGGTCCTGATCCTGGGTCCCTCGCTGGGTACCACCTGGCACATGTGGGACCGGCAGATCCCCGAACTGACGAAGCAGTGGCGGGTGTTCCGGTTCGACCTGCCGGGGCACGGAGGCGCCCCCGCCTACCCGGCGGGATCGGTCGGCGACATCACCGCGCGGCTGCTCGCCACCCTCGCGGGCCTCGGTGTGCAGCGCTTCGGCTACGCCGGCTGCGCGTTCGGCGGCGCGATCGGCCTCGAACTGGCCCTGCGGCACCCCGAACGCGTCGCCTCCCTCGCGCTGATCGCCGCCTCGCCCCGGTTCGGTACCGCCGACGAGTTCCGCCAGCGGGGCGTGGTCGTCCGGACCAACGGGCTCGACCCGATCGCCCGCACCTCGCCCGACCGCTGGTTCACCAGCGGCTTCGCGGCCGCACAGCCCGCGATCACCGAGTGGGCCGTGCAGATGGTGCGCACCACCGACCCGGGCTGCTACATCGCCGCCTGCGAGGCCCTCGCCTCGTTCGACGTGCGGGCCGAACTGGGCAGCGTCGGCGTGCCGACCCTGGTACTGGTCGGCTCGGACGACCAGGTCACCGGCCCCGCCGAGGCCCGCACGCTGGTCGCCGGCGTGCCGGACGCCCGGCTGGCCGTCGTGCCCGGCGCCTCCCACCTGGTACCGGTGGAGCAGCCCGCCGCGGTCACCGACCTGCTGGTCCGGCACTTCTCCACCGCCTGGCAGCCCGCCTTCGAGTCCGTCACCGGGCAGACCGCCCTGCCCGCCGTCCCGGACCAGGCCGTGCGGGCGGCGGTGCCGCCGCAGGGCGGGCCCGTCGCCGAGATCGCCGCCGCCGTCCCGCCGCAGGCCCAGGGCAGGCCCGACCCGTACGAGACCGGGACCAAGGTCCGCCGGGAGGTGCTGGGCGACGCGCACGTCGACCAGGTGCTGGCGCAGACCGACGACTTCTCGGGAGACTTCCAGGAGTTCGTCACCCGCTCCGCCTGGGGCGAGGTCTGGGGCCGGCCCGGCCTCGACCGGCGCACCCGCAGCTGCGTCACCCTCACCGCCCTGGTCGCCGGCGGCCACCTGGAGGACCTCGCCGTCCACACCCGTGCGGCCCTGCGCAACGGCCTCACTCCGGGGGAGATCAAGGAGGTCCTGCTCCAGGCGGCCGTCTACTGCGGTCTCCCCGCGGCGAACAGCGCGTTCCGGGTGGCCCAGCAGGTCGTCCGGGAGGAGACCACACTCCAGGAGTGAGCACCGGGCGCCCCGCGCGGAGGCGGGCGCGGGGGCATCATGGGCTCATGAGGCTCACGAAGAAGTCGCACTCCTGCGTCCGCCTGGAGAAGGACGGCCGCACCCTCGTCGTCGACCCCGGTGGGTTCAGCGAGGAGGACGCCGCACTCGGCGCGGACGTCATCCTGGTCACGCACGAGCACCCCGACCACTTCGACGAGGGCCGGCTGAGGGCCGCCCTGGAGGCCGACCCGGCCGCGGCGGTCTGGACCCTGAAGTCCGTCGCGGAGCAGCTCTCGGCCGCGTTCCCGGGCCGGGTGCACACCGTCGGGCACGGCGACGCGTTCACCGCCGCGGGCTTCGACATCCAGGTGCACGGCGAGCTGCACGCCGTGATCCACCCGGACATCCCGCGCGTCACCAACGTCGGCTACCTCGTCGACGACGGAGCCCTCTTCCACCCCGGCGACGCCCTCACCGTCCCCGACCACCCGGTCCGGACGCTGATGCTCCCGGTCATGGCCCCCTGGAACAAGATCTCGGAGGTCATCGACTACGTCCGCGAGGTCCGGCCGGAGCGCGCCTACGACATCCACGACGCCCTGCTCACCGATCTGGCCCGCCCGATCTACGACCGTCAGATCGGCGCGCTCGGCGGCTCGGAGCACCTGCGGCTCGCCCCCGGGGCGACGGCCGAGCTGTGAGCCCGACGTCCGAGCTGTGAGCTGAGGCCGCCCGCCACCGGTCGGGCCTTGTCGGTGGTGCCGGGTAGGTTGTGAGACATGCGCATCGCCACCTGGAACGTGAACTCGATCACCGCCCGCCTGCCGAGGCTCCTGGCCTGGCTGGAGAGCAGCGGCACGGACGTGCTGTGCCTCCAGGAGGCCAAGGTCGCCGAGGAGCGCTTCCCGGCCGAGGAACTGCGCGAGCTGGGCTACGAGTCCGCGGTGAACGCGACCGGCCGGTGGAACGGCGTGGCGGTGCTCTCCCGCGTGGGCCTCGCGGACGTCGTCAGGGGCCTGCCCGGCGATCCGGGGTACGACGGTGCCGTGGAGCCCCGTGCCGTCTCCGCGACCTGCGGCCCGGTCCGCGTCTGGTCGGTGTACGTGCCCAACGGCCGTGAGGTGGACCACCCCCACTACGCGTACAAGCTCCAGTGGTTCGAGGCGCTGAAGGCGGCCGTGGCCGGGGACGCGGCGGGCAGCCGCCCCTTCGCGGTGCTCGGCGACTACAACGTGGCGCCGACCGACGACGACGTCCACGACATCGCCGCCTTCGAGGGCGCCACCCATGTCACCCCCGCCGAGCGCGCCGCCCTGGCCTCCCTGCGCGAGACGGGCCTGTCCGACGTCGTCCCGCGCCCGCTGAAGTACGACCACCCGTTCACGTACTGGGACTACCGCCAGCTCGGCTTCCCCAAGAACCGCGGCATGCGCATCGACCTGGTGTACGGCAACGAGCCGTTCGCCAAGGCCGTTTCGGACGCGTACGTCGACCGTGAGGAGCGCAAGGGCAAGGGCGCCTCGGACCACGCGCCGGTCGTGGTGGACCTCGACGTGTAGGCCTTGGGGCAGCTCCCGGGGCGGCGGTCTTCGGGGGAGGGGCCGACAGCGCGCCTGTGGTGCGGATGGCGGTACGAATGTCAGGCTGGGGGTATGAACATCCCTTTCCTGGGCAACCGGCGCGAGAAGCCGGGAGTCCGTGACTCCGAGGGCATCGCGGAACTCCTCGCCGAGTGCGAGCTGCTGCGCTCCCAGGCCTCCCGTGCCGGAGTCCGACTGGACGACTCCCAGGCCTCGTTGGAGGCGCTGGACCAGCTGGTGCCCGGGAACTGGCGGGACGACGAGGACACGTTGACCTGGCTGGGCAACGACGCCGGGCTCTATCTGGGCACCGTCATCGTGCGCACCGTGCCGGGAGCCGCCTGGAAGATCCGGTCCGACGGGCAGCCCGTCGTACGGCTCGCCTCGGGGCGGGAGTTCGACGTCGTGGACTCCGGACACCAGTGGGCCGCCAGCGGGGTGCCCGAGTTGTCGCAGCTGTACGCCGAGGTCGCGGAGGCCTGACGCGTCCAGGGCCCTCGAGCACCGAACGGGGTGACGCGGGGAAGTCCGTCCCGCCGGACCTCGACTACGATGTGCTCTCCAATCCGGTGGGGGAGGGGACTTCGCGGCCGGAGCGGGGACGCTGTCGCCGGGAGGGGCCCACCGCCCCACACCTGCGGGTGGCGGTTCACATAAGCCAGTCCCGTCCGGCGGCAGTCGGAGATCACTGCTCGCGCGGTGGAGACGACCCGCACCACGGGCCGCTCACCGGCGGGAAGAAGGTCAGCTGCGCGCCGGACGGGTTGCGCCTGCGCACCGGCGGATCAGGACTTCTGCTCCTTCCTGCGCGAGCCGCGTGCGCCGCGTGATCCGGACGAAGCAGGTGGAGCAGGCACGGACGGCGGTTCCGCCGAGGGCGTCGAGGCGGCGGCGGGCGCCGGCAGCGGGGTCTGCGCCGCGCGGGTCACATCCCCCACCAGTTCCACCACATCGGGGCCGTACGCCTGCGAGTTGATGACCTTCAGCAGCAGGACGAAGGAGTTCGAGCCGTGCTTGCGGGCCAGTTGCTCGTGGTTGCGGGCGAGGTACCGGGTGGCGGCCTGGTTGGTGATCGCGCGCTGACCGCAGAACAGGAACACCGGCCGGGTGTCGCGCCGTTCACCGGCGGTGAGCCGGGCGAGCAGGACGTACTCCGTGACACCCGGTTCCATCCGGTAGAGCTCGGTGCCGATCCGGAAGGCGCCCCGGTCCGGGCCGGGCTCCGGATCCGTGTTGACGCGCACCCCGGGCAGCATCGCCGCCATGTGCGCCACCATCCGCCGGTTCGACGCGGGTCCTCCCACGCAGAACTCCGTGCGCTCGCCGAAACCCTGGTGGGCCGTGTCCTGCGTGACCACCTGCACGTGCGCCCCGCAGTCCTTGATCAGCGCCGAGAGCTCGAGCAGCGAGAACACGTCGAAACGGTGCACGGCCGGCTCCGCCGTGGCAGGATCGCGGTTGACGACGAGGAGCGACTCGGAGTTCTCCGGCAGTCCGAAGAAGGCCTGCTTGCGCCGGAGTCTGCGCTTCCACAGGGAGGTACGGGCGATCCAGCCCAACGCGGCGAAGAGGCCGGAGGCGACCACACCCAGAACGATGTTGCGTACGTCGTCACTCATGGGCGCGCATGCTAGCGGGCTCGAGCAAACCCATGTTCGAGACGTTCGGAGAACGAGCGTCCGAAAGGCCGCGGCGGCACACCCCGTGACCTTCCTGATGTGGGCATGGCGATGAATGCGGCTGCGCGAACGGCCCTTCAACGGAGGTGCGAATGCGTCATCGTGTCGGACGGAAACTCACGGTCGCGGCGGTCGCCGCCGTCGTGGTCTCGTCGGGAGCGGCAGCGCCGTCACCGGCCGCCACGCAGGGCGGCGGGCCGGGCCTGCCCCCCGCCAAGACCCCGGTGGCCGTCGGCCACGGAGGCGCGGTCTCCAGCGTCGACGCCGACGCCACCGCCGCCGGGATCGAGGTCCTCAGGAAAGGCGGGAACGCCGTCGACGCGGCCGTCGCCACCGCCGCCGCGCTCGGCGTCACCGAGCCCTACTCGGCCGGCATCGGCGGAGGCGGCTACTTCGTCCACTACGACGCACGCTCCCGCACCGTGCACACGATCGACGGACGCGAGACCGCCCCGCTGACCGCCGACTCCGGCCTCTTCCTGGAGAACGGCGCGCCGATCCCCTTCGCCGAGGCCGTCAGCAGCGGCCTCGCCGTCGGCACCCCCGGCACACCGGCCACCTGGCAGCGGGCACTCGACCTGTGGGGCACCCAGTCCCTGCGGACGGTCCTGAGACCCGCCGAGAAACTCGCCCGCGACGGCTTCACCGTCGACGGCACCTTCCGCGACCAGACCGCCGCCAACGAGACCCGCTTCCGCCACTTCCCCGACACCGCCGAACTGTTCCTGCCGGGCGGCCGGCTCCCGGTGGTCGGCTCCGCCTTCAAGAACCCCGGTCTCGCCCGCACCTACGCGGAGCTGAGCAGCAAGGGCGTCGACGCGCTGTACCGGGGCGCCATCGGCCGGGACATCGTGAACACGGTCAACGAGCCGCCCGTGGACCCGGACTCCGGCTGGAACGCCCGCCCCGGCGAGCTGTCCACCCGGGACCTCGCCGCCTACCGCGCCAAGTCCCAGCCGCCCACGAAGACGTCGTACCGCGGTCTGGACGTCTACTCCATCGCGCCCTCCTCCTCCGGCGGCACCACGGTCGGCGAGGCCCTCAACATCCTGGAGCGGACCGACCTCTCCCGGGCCGACGACGCCCGCTACCTGCACCGCCTCATCGAGGCGAGCCGCATCGCGTTCGCGGACCGGGGACGCTGGCTCGGCGACCCCGCCTTCGAGGACGTCCCCACGAAGGAACTGCTCTCCCAGCGGTACGCCGACTCCCGCGAGTGCCTCATCGAGGACGACGCGGTCCTCACCAGCCCGCTCGCCCCCGGCGACCCGCGCGATCCCGCGCCCTGCGCGGCGGGAGGCACCGCGGCCCCGACGACGTACGAGGGCGAGAGCACCACGCACCTCACCACCGCCGACCGGTGGGGCAACGTCGTCGCCTACACCCTCACCATCGAGCAGACCGGCGGCAGCGGCATCACCGTGCCCGGCCGCGGATTCCTGCTCAACAACGAGCTGACGGACTTCTCCTTCGCCCCGGCGAACCCGGCCGTGCACGACCCGAACCTGCCGGGCCCCGGCAAGCGGCCCCGGTCGTCGATCGCCCCGACGATCGTGCTCGACCGGCACGACCGGCCGGTCGTGGCGCTCGGTTCGCCCGGTGGTTCGACCATCATCACCACCGTGCTGGGAACCCTCACCGGGTTCCTCGACCGAGGCCTGCCGCTGGTCGACGCGATCGCCGCACCGCGCGCCAGCCAGCGCAACACGGCCCGCACGGACCTCGAACCCGGCCTGTACGACAGCGCGCTGCGGCAGAAGCTGGAGGCGATCGGGCACTCGTTCCAGGAGAACCCGGAGATCGGCGCGACCACCGCTGTGCAGCGGATGCCGGACGGCCGATGGCTCGCCGCGGCGGAGAAGACCCGCCGGGGCGGCGGTTCCGCGATGGTCGTGCACCCGGAGCGCCGACGCCCCGGCGCCCCGGTGCCCCGGTGAGGCAGGTCCATGGGCCGAAGCGGCGCCCTCCGGCGCGGTGAGCGGGTGGCCGGAGGGGCGCCCGGCCACCCGCTCACCCCCTGCTCACCGTCCGGAAGCCGGTGCCTCCCCGGGGCCGCTGCCGGGCCCCGCATCCGAGCCGGACCCCGAGGCCGGGCCCGTCCCTGCCTCGGCTCCGGCTCCGGTGGGCCCGGGCCCTGACTCGGCCGGGGTGCCGGTCCCACCCCTCGCCCCGGTCCGGAACGTGAGGTTCCCGTCCGCCGTGTCCACCGTCACCCGGTCGCCGCCCTGGACACTGCCGTCCAGCAGCAGCCGGGACAGCTGGTTGTCGATCTCGCGCTGGATGGTGCGGCGCAACGGCCGCGCCCCGTACTCGGGCTGATGGCCGCGCTGCGCCAGCCAGTCCACGGCGGCGTCGGTGAACTCGACCGTGACGCCCTGGCCCCGCAGGCCGCGTCGCGTCCCCTCCAGCAGCAGATCGGTGATCTGCCGCAGTTCTTCGGCGGCGAGCTGGCGGAACACCACCACCTCGTCGATCCGGTTGAGGAACTCGGGCCGGAAGTGCTCCCGCAGCGGCCGCAGGATCTGCTCGCGCCGCGCCTCCTCGTCCGCCTTCGCGCCGCCCGTCGCGAAGCCCAGCGTCGCACCGCGCCGGGTGATCGCCTCGGAACCGAGGTTGCTGGTCATCACGATGACGGTGTTGCTGAAGTCCACCGTCCGGCCCTGGGAGTCGGTCAGCCGGCCGTCGTCGAGGACCTGGAGCAGGATGTTGAAGACGTCCGGGTGAGCCTTCTCCACCTCGTCGAGGAGCAGCAGCGAGTACGGATGCCTGCGCACCACCTCGGTCAGCTGCCCCGCCTCCTCGTGGCCGACGTATCCGGGCGGGGCACCGACCAGCCGGCTGACCGTGTGCCGCTCCTGGTACTCGCTCATGTCGAGGCGGACCATCCGGTCCTCGCTGCCGAACAGGGCCTCGGCCAGCGCTCGGGCCAGCTCCGTCTTGCCGACGCCGGTCGGCCCGAGGAACAGGAAGCTGCCGATCGGCCGGTCGGGGCTGGCGAGCCCGGCCCGGGAGCGCAGCACCGCGTCCGAGACGGCCCGCACCGCCTCGTCCTGGCCGATGACGCGCTGGTGCAGGTGCTCCTCGAGGCCCAGCAGCCGGTCCTTCTCCTCCTCGGTGAGCCGGCTGACCGGGACGCCGGTCTGCCGGGAGACCACCTCCGCGATCGCCTCGGCGTCCACCACCAGACCCTGGCCCTCGTCGACCCGGCCCTCACCGCCGGCGTCGGCGATCCGCTCCTTCAGCTCGACGATGCGGTCGCGCAACTGCGTCGCCTGCTCGTACTTCTCGTCCGCGACCGCCTGGTCCTTGTCGCGGGTCAGCTGCTCCAGCTCCCGCTCCATGGTGCGTACGTCCGTGCCCTTGGTCCGGGCCCGCAGCCGCACCCGGGCACCGGCCTGGTCGATCAGGTCGATCGCCTTGTCCGGCAGACGCCGGTCACTGATGTAGCGGTCGGACAGCTCCACGGCCGCCACCAGCGCCCCGTCGGTGTAGCGGACCTGGTGGTGGGCCTCGTACCGGTCGCGCAGCCCGCGCAGGATCGCGACCGTGTCCGCGGGCGTGGGTTCCGGCACCATGATCGGCTGGAAGCGGCGGGCCAGCGCCGCGTCCTTCTCGATCCGCCGGTACTCCTCCAACGTGGTCGCGCCCACGATGTGCAGCTCGCCACGGGCCAGCGCCGGCTTGAGGATGTTGCCGGCGTCCATCGAACCGCCCTCGCCGCCGCCTCCGGCGCCCACGACGGTGTGCAGCTCGTCGATGAAGACGATCAGCCGGTCGGAGTGGGCGCGGATCTCGTCGACGATGGTGTTCAGCCGCTCCTCGAAGTCGCCCCGGTAGCGGGTACCGGCGACCACGCCCGTCAGGTCCAGGGAGACCACCCGCCGGGTCATGAGCACGTCGGGCACGTCCCCGTCGACGATCCGCTGCGCCAGCCCCTCCACCACGGCGGTCTTGCCGACGCCCGCGTCGCCGATCAGCACCGGATTGTTCTTGCCGCGCCGGGAGAGCACCTCGACGGTCTGCTCGATCTCCTCCTCCCGTCCGATCACCGGGTCGATCCGGCCCTCGCGGGCCAGCTCGGTCAGGTCACGGCCGTACTTGTCCAGCGTCGGCGTGCCCGTCGCGGGGCGGGGCCGCTCGGTGCGCGGCGGCGCGGCGTCCGGCGCGTCGGACGGCAGCGGCATCCCGGCGGAGGTGAACCGGGCCGCGTTCAGGATGTGCCCGGCGGCCGAGTCGGGGTTGGCGGCCAGGGCGCTGAGGACATGCTCCGGGCCGATGTAGCCGGCCCCGGTCGACCGGGCCATCTCGTGGGCGTCCAGCAGGGCCCGTTTGACGGCGGGGGTCAGCGAGAGCGACGTCGGCGGCGGGGCGTCGTCCGGCCCGTGCTGGACGGGCCCGGACCGTTCGTCGATCTCCGCCGCCAGCGAGTCGGGATCCGTTCCCGTCCGGCTGATCAGGTCGCGGGTCGGCCCGGTGGCGAGCGCGGCGCGCAGCAGGTGCTGGGTGTCCAGGTCCCGGCTGCCGTGCTCGGCGGCGTACTGCGCGGCGCCGCGCACCAGTTCCCTGGTCGGCTGGCTCAGCAGCCGGCCGATGTCGATCTGCCGGGGGCGCGGCCCGCCGAAGAAGCGTGCGAGGAATTCTCCGAAGGGGTCCGAGCCGTAGCCCTGCGGACCCGTGAACCCGCTGCTCATGGACATCCGTTCCGGCGCCCCCGCGGGATCCCCCGGGCCGGGCGGAACCGGGAACCCGAAGGAGACCCGGGGCGCGCTCACTGCTCGACGTACGGTCCGGACGCGGGTGCCCGACCGTTTCCCGGTTACACCCGTGCGTGTCCCCGCGGTGCGTATGGTGCCCGCACGGTGTGCGTGTGGCGTGCGTGTGCTGCCTGCGGCGCGCTCGTAGAACACCTTCGCACGATCGCTTCGGCGCAGCACCTCGGAAGCGGGCCGGGCGGGGCACGTCCGCGGGGCCTGCGGGAGCCGTGCTCAGCGGGCCGTCAGGACGCGGGGGCCGGCGGCGGTGATCGCGACGGTGTGTTCGGCGTGGGCGGCGCGCGAGCCGTCGACGGTGCGCAGGGTCCAGCCGTCGGGCGCGGTGCGGAAGCCGTCGGTGCCACCACCGATGAGCATGGGCTCGATCGCCAGCACCATGCCGTGCCGCAGCGGCATGCCCCGGCCCGGCCGGCCCTCGTTGGGGACGGGCGGGTCCTCGTGCATACGGCGGCCGATGCCGTGCCCGCCGAAGCCGTCCAGGATGCCGTAGCCCGCCGCGCGGCACACCGTGCCGATCGCGTGCGCGATGTCCCCGACGCGGTTGCCGACGACGGCGGCCTCGATGCCCGCGGCCAGGGCCCGCTCGGCGGTCTCGATCAGTCTCACGTCGCCCGCGCGCGGGGTGCCCACGATGAAACTGATCGCCGAATCGCCGACCCAGCCGCCCAGCTCGGCACCGAAGTCCACGGACACCAGGTCGCCGTCGCGCAGCCGGTAGCCGTCCGGGACGCCGTGCACGATCGCGTCGTTGACCGACGCGCAGATGACGGCGGGGAACGGGGTCGGGGCGAAGGAGGGCCGGTAGCCCAGGAAGGGCGAGCCCGCCCCCGCCCCGCGCAGCACCTCCCGGGCCACCTCGTCCAGCTCCAGCAGGGACACACCCACCCCGGCTGCCTTCCGCACGGCCTTCAGGGCGTCCGCGACGACCTGGCCCGCCTCGTACATCGCGTCGATCGACGTGTCTGTCTTCAACTCCACCATGCCAATTACTATACCGGTATTAGAATGGTGACATGGTACGCACCCCTCTCACCCCCGAAGAGCGCGAACGCGGCGAGCGGCTCGGCCGGCTGCTGCGGGAGGCGCGCGGCGACCGGAGCATGACGCGGGTCGCCGCGAGCGCGGGCATCTCCCCGGAGACCCTCCGGAAGATCGAGACCGGGCGGGCGCCCACCCCGGCCTTCTTCACGGTGGCCGCCCTCGCCCGCGCGCTCGACCTGTCGATGGACGAGCTGGCGAGCCGCTGCGCCCCGGCCGTACCACCCGTCGTGCCGCCCGTCGTGCCCTCCGTCCCGCCGCCCGTCGTGCCGCCCGTCCCGCCGTCGGTCGCTGCCTGAGCGCGGGACGGAGTCCGGGGGCGGGCCTGGGCCTGGGCGGAGCCCGGGACGGGGACTCACCCACCGGAGTGCGAATCATGATCGACCCCGCGGGTTGACGACGATGGTCTTGGCAAGGCCGCCCGAGAGGCTTACGTTCGTCCCTCTACGACCGTCTCTACGGGCGTAGAGGCGCTGACGTCGCGTCGAAGGAGTAGCTCATGGCACACGTCGTACGAGCCGCCCTGGTTCAGGCCACCTGGACCGGCGACACGGAGTCCATGGTGGCGAAACACGAGGAGCACGCCCGCGAGGCGGCCCGGCGGGGTGCGAAGGTCATCGGGTTCCAGGAGGTCTTCAACGCCCCCTACTTCTGCCAGGTCCAGGACGCCGAGCACTACCGCTGGGCCGAACCCGTGCCCGACGGGCCGACCGTCCGCCGGATGCGGGAACTGGCCCGCGAGACCGGCATGGTGATCGTCGTGCCGGTGTTCGAGGTCGAGCAGTCGGGCTTCTACTACAACACCGCGGCCGTGATCGACGCCGACGGCACCGTCCTCGGCAAGTACCGCAAGCATCACATCCCCCAGGTCAAGGGGTTCTGGGAGAAGTTCTACTTCAAGCCCGGCAACCTCGGCTGGCCCGTCTTCGACACCGCCGTCGGCAAGGTCGGCGTCTACATCTGCTACGACCGCCACTTCCCGGAGGGCTGGCGGCAACTCGGTCTGAACGGAGCCCAGCTGGTCTACAACCCGTCGGCCACGCACCGCGGTCTCTCGTCCTACCTCTGGCAGTTGGAACAGCCGGCCGCGGCCGTCGCCAACGAGTACTTCGTCGCCGCGATCAACCGGGTGGGCCAGGAGGAGTACGGGGACAACGACTTCTACGGAACCTCGTACTTCGTCGATCCCCGTGGCCAGTTCGTCGGTGACGTCGCCAGCGACAGCAAGGAGGAACTCGTGGTCCGGGACCTCGACTTCGACCTCATCGAGGACGTGCGGCAGCAGTGGGCGTTCTACCGCGACCGCCGCCCGGACGCCTACGAGGGACTGGTGCGGCCGTGACCGACGACCTGCTGGGCCGCCACCGCTCCGTGCTCCCCGACTGGCTCGCCCTCTACTACGAGGAGCCCATCGAGATCACCCACGGCGAGGGCCGCCACGTCTGGGACTCCGCGGGCAACCGGTACCTCGACTTCTTCGGCGGCATCCTCACCACCATGACCGCCCACGCCCTGCCCGAGGTGACGAAGGCGGTCGCCGAGCAGGCCGGGCGGATCATCCACTCCTCCACCCTCTACCTCGACCGGCAGATGGTCGAACTCGCCGAACGCGTGGCCCAGTTGAGCGGCATCCCGGACGCCCGGGTCTTCTTCACCACCTCCGGCACCGAGGCCAACGACACCGCCCTGCTGCTCGCCACCACCTACCGGCGCGGCAACTCGGTCCTGGCGATGCGCAACAGCTACCACGGCCGCTCCTTCAGCGCGGTCGGCGTCACCGGCAACCGCGGCTGGTCCCCGACCTCGCTGTCCCCGCTGCAGACCCTGTACGTGCACGGCGGCGTGCGCACCCGAGGCCCGTACGCGTCGCTGGGCGACGACGACTTCATCGCGGCCTGCGTCGACGACCTCGAGGACCTGCTCGGCCACACCCGCCCGCCCGCGGCACTGATCGCCGAGCCGATCCAGGGCGTCGGCGGCTTCACCTCACCGCCCGACGGGCTGTACGCGGCGTTCCGCGAGGTGCTGAACGCACACGGCATCCTGTGGATCTCCGACGAGGTGCAGACCGGATGGGGCCGCACCGGCGACCACTTCTGGGGCTGGCAGGCCCACGCCCGAAGCGGCCCGCCCGACATCGTGACCTTCGCCAAGGGCATCGGCAACGGCATGTCCATCGGCGGTGTCATCGCCCGCGCCGAGATCATGAACTGCCTGGACGCCAACAGCATTTCGACGTTCGGCGGCACCCAGGTCACCATGGCGGCCGGCCTGGCCAACCTCACCTACCTGCTGGAGCACGACCTCCAGGGCAACGCCCGGCGGGTCGGCGGCATGCTCCTCGAACGCCTGCGGGCCGTCGCCGCCCAGGTGCCCGCGGTACGGGAGGTGCGCGGGCGCGGGCTGATGATCGGCGTCGAGCTGACGAAACCGGGCACCGACGAGGCCGACCCGCAGGCCGCCTCCGCCGTGCTGGAGGCCGCCCGCCGGGGCGGACTGCTCATCGGCAAGGGCGGCGGCCACAACACCAGCGCCCTGCGCGTCGCCCCACCGCTGTCCCTCAACGTGGCGGAGGCCGAGGAGGGAGCCACGATCCTCGAACACGCGCTGCGGAGCGCACTGTAGCGGCCCGTAGCGCCGGGCCCGGTCGAGAGGCGCGCGAGAACCGAGCGACCGGCCACCGGCGACCCGCACCTCTCCACCACAATCCAGCGGAGGGTCAACGCATGAGCCGTACCGTCATCCGTGGTGGCCTCGTCATCACCGCCTCCGACGAGATCCACGCCGACGTCCTGATCGAGGACGGCCGCATCGCCGCCCTCGCCGCCTCCGGCACCCCGGCTGCCGCCGCGTTCACCGACGGCCGGGTCATCGACGCCACCGGCAAGTACGTCATCCCGGGCGGCGTCGACGCCCACACCCACATGGAGCTGCCGTTTGGCGGCACCTTCGCCTCCGACACCTTCGAGACCGGCACCCGGGCCGCCGCCTGGGGCGGCACCACCACCGTCGTCGACTTCGCGGTGCAGAGCGTCGGCCGCTCCCTGCGCGAGGGCCTGGACGCCTGGCACGCCAAGGCCGAGGGCAACTGTGCCGTCGACTACGGCTTCCACATGATCGTCTCCGACGTGAATCCGAAGACACTGAAGGAAATGGACCTTCTGGTGGAAGAAGGAATTACGTCGTTCAAGGGTTTCATTCGGCCGCGTGACCAGGGGTTTTCTGGCGGAGTAGGCCGTGTGCCGTGCGAGATGGCGGCGTGAGGGGGCGGGTGGGCCGGGGTGTGGTCCCAGACTGTGGCAGTGGTGGCGTGGTCGGCGGGTATGAAGGGATGGCTGGGAAATGACTCGGACTCTGATTACCGGTGGTCTTGTGATCACGGCCGCGGACGAGGTGCACGCGGATGTGCTGATCGAGCACGGCCGGGTGGTGGCGTTGGCGGCGCCGGGGACGCAGGAGTGGACGGCTGACCGTGTCATCGACGCGTCGCAGAAGTACGTGATCCCGGGCGGGGTCGACGCGCACACGCATATGGAGCTGCCGTTCGGTGGGACGTTCGCTTCGGACACGTTCGAGACGGGGACGCGGGCGGCGGCGTGGGGCGGGACGACGACGATCGTTGATTTCGCGGTGCAGTCAAAGGGCCATTCGCTGCAGGCCGGCCTGAATGCCTGGCTGGAGAAGGCGGACGGGAAGTGCGCGATCGACTACGCGTTCCACATGATCATGTCGGACGTGAACGAGGCGACGCTCAAGGAGATGCCGAAGCTCATCGAGCACGGCATTTCCTCGTTCAAATTGTTTATGGCCTATCCGGGGGTCTTTTATTCGGATGACGGCCAGATCCTGCGGGCGATGCAGGTTGCTGGTGACACGGCCGGTCTGATCATGATGCACGCGGAGAACGGCATCGCGATCGACGTCCTGGTGGAGCAGGCCCTGGCCCGCGGCGAGACCGATCCGCGCCATCACGGGGAGGTCCGCAAGACGCTCCTTGAGGCGGAGGCGACCCACCGGGCGATCCAGCTCGCCCGGGTGGCCGGCGCGCCGCTCTACGTCGTCCACGTCTCGGCCCAGGAGGCGGTGGCGGAGCTGGCGGCGGCGAGGGACATGGGGCTGCCGGTGTTCGGCGAGACCTGCCCGCAGTACCTGTTCCTGTCGACGGACAATCTGGCGGAGCCGGACTTCGAGGGCGCCAAGTACGTGTGCTCGACGCCGCTGAGGCCGAAGGAGCATCAGGCGGCGCTGTGGCGGGGTCTGCGGACGAACGACCTCCAGGTGGTGTCGACGGATCACTGCCCGTTCTGCTTCGTGGGCCAGAAGGAGCTGGGCCGGGGCGACTTCTCGAAGATCCCCAATGGCCTGCCTGGCGTCGAGAACCGGATGGACCTGCTGCACCAGGCTGTCGTCGAAGGGCACATCTCACGCCGCCGCTGGATCGAGATCGCCTGCGCGACCCCGGCCCGGATGTTCGGCCTCTACCCGCAGAAGGGCACGATCGCGCCGGGCGCCGACGCCGACGTGGTGATCTACGACCCGCACGTCACCCAGACGCTCTCGGCCGAGACTCACCACATGAACGTCGACTATTCGGCGTACGAGGGGAAGACGGTGACCGGCCAGGTCGAGACCGTGCTCTCGCGGGGTGAGGTCGTCATCGACCAGCGCAAGTACGTCGGTCACGTCGGCCACGGCACGTTCGTCCCGCGCTCCACCTGCCAGTACCTGGGCTGACCCCCAGGACCTCCCCGCACCGATTTGAACTGGAGGTCCCGCGTTGGACTTCGGACTCGTCCTGCAGACCGACCCGCCGGCGTCGCAGGTCGTCGGGCTGATGCGCCGGGCGGAGCGCAACGGCTTCCGCTACGGCTGGACCTTCGACTCCGCCGTGCTGTGGCAGGAGCCCTACGTCATCTACAGCCGGATCCTGGAACACACCACGAAGCTGCACGTGGGTCCGATGGTGACGAACCCCGGCACCCGCACCTGGGAGGTCACGGCCTCCACCTTCGCCACCCTCAACGACATGTACGGCAACCGCACCGTCTGCGGCATCGGCCGCGGCGACTCCGCGATGCGTGTCGCCGGCCGCAAGCCCAACACCCTGGCCCGGCTCGGCGAGGCCATCGAGGCCATCCGCGACCTCGCCGAGGGCCGGGAGGCGCTGGTCGACGGCAACCCGGTCCGCATCCCGTGGATCAAGAACGGCAAGCTGCCGGTCTGGATGGCCGCGTACGGCCCGAAGGCGCTGGCGCTCGCCGGCCAGAAGGCCGACGGCTTCATCCTCCAGCTCGCCGACCCCTTCCTCACCGAATGGATGGTCAAGGCGGTACGGAAGGCGGCCCAGGACGCCGGCCGGGACCCCGACGCCCTCACGATCTGCGTCGCCGCGCCCGCATATGTCACGGCCGACGACTCGCCCGATGCCCTGGCGCACGCCCGGGACCAGTGCCGGTGGTTCGGCGGCATGGTCGGCAACCACGTCGCCGACCTCGTCGCCAAGTACGGCGAGCACTCCGCCATGGTCCCCGACGAGCTCACCACGTACATCAAGGACCGCCACGGCTACGACTACAGCCACCACGGCCGCGCCGGCAACCCGTCCACCGACTTCGTCCCCGACGAGATCGTCGACCGCTTCTGCCTCCTCGGCCCCACCGAGGCCCACATCGACAAGCTCCGGCACCTCAAGGACCTGGGCGTCGACCAGTTCGCCGTCTACGACATGCACGACAACCGCGAAGCCACCATCGACGCCTACGGCACCGACGTCATCCCCGCCCTTCGCTGACGAAGTTGTTCGGTCCAGGCACCGATGCAGCTGAACGGCGGCCATCCACCTGTTCCCGATGACGCATCACGTGGAGTGCGTGGCGATTCTTGAGCCTGCGGCAAAGAGCCGCTGACCTGCGGTTCAGCAGGAGTGCCGGTGGGTCTCGACCTGTTTCGCGGTATCCAGCAGGTCGAACCCTTCGGGCCCGCCTCACCTGCGGATCTGTGCTGGAGTGACTGACGGGAGCGGCTGTGTGAGGGCCGGTCGTCGGGACTCTTGGCGCTCATGTGACGCTCGACTCCCGTCGGCGAGGCCGACCGGAACAAGGTGTCACGACACCCATGACGGCCTTGTCGGGGAGTCGCTGACCCGACTCTGCGACGATCACCGTGAGTGACTTCCGTTACCCGCCATCAGGAAAGTCGGGCTGGACGGATTCTGTCTAAGTAGACTTAGACATGTCGTGGTCGATCCAGGCTGGTAGGGAGTTCCGGTGGACGAGAGCGTGCTTGCCAAGCCCGAGGACGTGATCGACCGTGATCGTGAGTGGGGCCTGCTCACCGAGTTCGTCACGGACCCGGATCCGGCGATGCGTTTGGGGATCGTGTCGGGGCGCAGGCGGCACGGGAAGTCGTATCTGCTGCAGGCGCTGTCGGAGCGGGTCGGGGGTCTGTACGTCACCGCGGTGCGGGAGGAAGGGCGACTGCCGGCGATTCAGCGGTTCAGCGATGCCATCGCGGCCCACGCCGGTCTGCAGCCCGGCACGCTGCGGTTGACCGACTGGCGTGAGGTCCTGTCCAACGCCCTTGACGTCACCGCGCGATCACAGACCCCGCTGCTGGTGATCGACGAGTTGCCGTATCTCCTCCAGCACTCTCCCGAGATCCCTGGTCTGCTCCAGCAGCTCTATGACGAGCGCCAGCGGGGTACCGGGGCCGGACCCGGAGCGCGGGTGATCCTGTGCGGGTCCGCGATGAGCGTCATGCACGAACTGCTGTCGGGAACCAAGCCGTTGCGCGGCCGTGCGGTGATCGATCTGCGGCTAGTGCCGCATCAGGCAACGTTCGCCCTGTTGTGAGGTCCCGCCTGTCAACCTCTTCGGCCCCTGGTGATAATCGACCGATGAGCGCCATCGAACGTCCCATGCCGCCCCTGAACGTCGACGAACGCGCCACGCTCGAAAGCTGGCTTGACTTTCACCGCACCACCCTCGCCATGAAGTGCGAAGGTCTGGACAATGGGCAGGCCACCGTCGCGTCCGTGCCGCCGTCCGGCTTTACTCTGACAGGCCTCGTCCAGCACATGGCGGAGGTGGAGCGGAACTGGTTCCGCCGAGTGTTCGCCGGAGAACAGGCCCCGCCCATCTACAACCCGCAGGCCGACCCGTCCGCCCCTGACGGCGGCTTCGACCTGGCCGAGGGCGCCACCCTGCGTGACGCCCTCACCACCTGGCAGGAGGAGATCGCCCACGCCCGCAAGCACTGCGCCGACCGTGCCCTGACCGACACGGGTCGCTTCATGGACCAGGACGTCAGCCTCCGCTGGATCTACGTCCACATGATCGAGGAATACGCCCGCCACAACGGCCACGCCGACCTGCTCCGGGAACGCATCGATGGCAGCACCGGTGTATGACGCCAGATCAGGGAGCATTCGCCTGTCGTGACGTGCCGTCCAGAAGCTGTGCTGGACGGCACGTCACCGGCATCCTGTCGGGGTGGCTGAACGAGTACATGTACGCGAGATCGACGATGACGAGGGCCGACGGCTGCTGCGGATCATCCGCCGTGGCACGGGGTCGGTGGTGACCTGGCGGCGGGCCCAGATGGTGCTGCTGTCCGCGCAGGGCATGCCGGTGGCGAAGATCGCCGAGGTGTCGTTCACCAGCGATGACCGGGTCCGGGACGTGATCCACAACTTCAACGCCGACGGCTTCGAGTCGCTGTATCCGAAGTACAAGGGCGGCCGCCCCAAGACGTTCACGCTGCCCGAGCGGCGCGAGATCAAGAAGATCGCGAAGTCGAAGCCGACCGAGCACGACCTACCGTTCTCCACCTGGAGCCTGACAAAGCTGGCGGACTTCCTGGTTGCCGAGGGGGTGGTCGACGACATCAGCCACGAGGGCCTGCGCATCCTGCTCCGCGAGGAAGGCGTCTCGTTTCAACGCCTGAAGACCTGGAAGACCTCCCGCGATCCGGACTACGCGGCCAAGAAGGCACGCGTCGAACACCTCTACGCGATCGCCGACGGCGAGGTCATACCCGAGGACGGCGAGCCTGAAGTCATTTTCTGCCTCGATGAGTTCGGACCGCTCAACCTGATGCCCCACCCGGGCCGGCAATGGGCCGAGCGCGGCGGCAGGCACAAAGACCCCGCCCGTGAACCACGCCGCAGGCGGCGGGCGACCTACAACCGCTACGGCGGAGTGCGGCACCTGTTCGCCGCCCTGGACCTGTCCAGGGACAAGCTCTACGGCCACATCAAACCGGTCAAGAAGCGGACGCAGTTCCTGGAGTTCTGCCGCTACCTGCGCAGCCTCCACCCTCCGACGGTGCGGATCGCGATCGTCTGCGACAACTTTTCCCCGCATCTGACCACGAAGAGGTGCCAGCGGGTCGGCACCTGGGCGGCTGCGAACAACGTCGAGATCGCCTACACCCCGACCAACTCCTCCTGGCTCAACCGCATCGAGGCCCAGTTCACGGCCCTGCGCTACTTCACCCTCGACGGCACCGACCACGCCGACCACAAGGAACAGGGCAGCATGATCCGCCGCTACATCATCTGGCGAAACCGCCACGCCGACGACCAGCGCCTACGCGTCGTCGTCGACAGGGCGAACGTTGCTTGATGCGGCACTAGGAGCTTTCGACTACCGGGCCAGCCGTGAGTTCTGGCAGATCGACGACCCGCTGACCGGGGCTTTCCCCCTGAGCGTGGACACCTTGGACACTGGACCTTGAGGGTCCAGAGGAAGAGATGTCACAGATGGTGATGAAGGTGTACTCGGCGGAGTTCAAGGCGGACGCTGTCGCGCTGTACCTGTCGGACCCGAAGAACACGTTCGAGGGCGTCGGCAAGGATCTGGGGATCAGCCGGGAGACGCTGCGGAACTGGGTACGGGCCGCGCGGGCCCGGCAGGGCCGCGCGGCGGGGGCCGGCGGCTCGCCGCGGACGGCACAGGCTGCCGAGGTAGCCTCCGACGATGTGCTGAAGGAAGAGAACAAGCAGCTCAGGGCCCGGATCAGGGAGCTGGAGACGGAGCGGGAGATCCTGCGGAGGGCCGCGAAGTATTTCGCCGGCGAGACCAACTGGTGAGCCGTTTCCAGTTCGTCGAGGATCATCGCGGCGCGTTCGGCGTCAAGCGGCTGTGCCGGGTTCTGGAGGTCTCCCGGTCCGGGTTCTACCGGTGGCTGAAGGGCGCCCCGGCCCGCATCGAGCGGGCGCGGTCCGATGCCCGGCTGGCGAGGCGGATCCGGGAGATCCACAAGGAGTCCGACGGCACGTACGGGATCCCGCGCGTCACGGCCGAGCTGAAGGCCGCCGGGATAGACGTCAACCACAAGCGCGTCGAGCGGGTGATGCGCCGGATCGGCGTCCAGGGCGTGCACCTGCGCAAGAAGGTCCGCACCACGGTGCCCGAGCCGGAAGCATCCCCGGTGCCGGACCTGCTGCAACGCAACTTCACCGCGAGCGAGCCGAACACCAAATACGTCGGTGACATCACGTATCTCCCCATCGGGGACGGTCAATTCCTCTATCTCGCAACGGTGTTGGACCTGCATTCCAGACGGCTCGTGGGCTGGTCGATCGCCGACCACATGCGCACCGGGCTGGTCACCGACGCCCTCGAAGCCGCCGCCCGCACCCGTGGCGGCAGCCTTCACGGGGCGATCTTCCACAGCGACAACGGGGCGCAGTACGCGTCGAAGGAGTTCGCGAAGGTGTGCCGTCGGCTCGGCGTGACCCGCTCGCGCGGCGCGGTCGGCACCAGCGCCGACAACGCCGCCGCAGAGAGCTTCAACGCAACCTTGAAAAGGGAGACCTTGCAGGGAAAGAAACGCTGGTCAGGGGCACGGGAGGCCCGTCTCGCGGTGTTCCGGTGGGTCACCCGCTACAACACCAGACGCAGGCACTCAGGGCTCGGCTACATCAGCCCGATCGCCTTTGAACAGCGATCAGTTACGCTGGCCGCTGCCGCATAGCAAACGGTGTCCACGCTTCAGGGGAAGCCCCCACCGCCCTGCAGGTGCACGCCGTCCTCGGTGGCGCTCCCGGTTACCAGCCGGTGGCGGCCCGCCCGCACCCGAGCGACGGCTTCGCCGCCTGGCTGGCGCGGACGCTTCTGGACCCGGGGCGGGCAGTGTACTCGCGCACCGAGACGGAGTATCTGCTGCGCGAGGATCCGCGGATCACCCAGCACACCCTCTACTACGACATCCTCACCGCGATCGCCCGGGGCGCCACCACCCCCACCAAGATCGGCGCAGCTCTGGAACGGCAGCGCAACGCCGTCACCCACCCGCTCGACGTCCTGGAGTCCACCGGCTACATCCAGCGCGAGCAGGACATCCTGCGCCCCCGCCACCCGGTCATCACCCTGACCGACCCCGTCATCCGCTTCAACCAGCTGATCACCCTGCCGCAGGCGGCCACCGTCGAGCAGGGCTTCGCCGAAGAGGCGTGGCAGGCCGCCGCGCCGACCTTCAACTCCAAGATCCTCGGCCCGCACTTCGAGGACCTCGCCCGCGCCTTCACCCGCCGCTACGCCCACACCCTGCTTCCCGGTGGCCTGCCCGGCCCGGTCGGCACCACCGAGGTGGCCGACCCGGCGGCCCGCACCAAACACGAGGTCGATGTCATCGCCCTGGCCCTGGGCGAGCGCCCGCAGGCCCCCCGTGCCCGGATCGCCCTCCTCGGCGAGGCCAAGGCCACCGCCGCCCGCCGTGGCACCGGAGACCTGCAGCGCCTGGAGCGCATCCGCGCCCTGCTCACCGACCAGGGCCACGACACCACGGGCACCACCCTGGCCCTGTTCTCCCTGCACGGCTTCCACCCGGACCTGATCGAGTCCGCGGCCGACCGTGACGATCTGCTCCTGGTTGACCTGGCGACTCTATACGGAGTCGGGTTCGGGTAGCTCCCAGTCCTGTTGCGATGTCACCGGCGGGCCCAGCGGCGCAGTGGGAGTGCCCGTGCACGGCAGTGGCGCGTCGCTGCGTGTCAGCCGCAGCCGGTTCACGACGGCCGCGGCGAGCCGATAATGATGAACAGTCAGCCGGGTCGTCAGCGCTCGTTGAGATCGCCGGTGACTGCGCGGTCGATGTCGTGCTGTGCCCTGTCCACCAGAGACTTGCAGAAGAGGCCAACGACAGAGCCCCGTGGGAGTCCGGCGTGGATGCGCTGAGGAGGGTGACGGCCTGGTCGTAGGCGCTGGTCTTCTTGGTGGCGATGTGCGCCTCGATCTTCTGCCAGGCTGATTCGGCCTCGCCCACGAGGGCGGTCAGGCGCTGCGCGGGCGGTGGTCCGTTCGTGTTCGGCGCGCTGCCGGCGGCGCGCCGTGTGTGGGCGGCGTCCAGGAGTTGGGCGGCGGAGCGGCGCCCGGGGACCGTGGTGGGTGCGTCGGCGCCGTGCAGGCGGTGCAGGAGTTCGGTGCGCAGCCCGGGTTCCGGGCCGAGGGCGAGCCGCAGCAGCAGAGCGTCCTTCTCCCTCTGGGGCATTGCGGCGATCAGCGGGGCGAGTTCCTTCTTCGTGGGCCTGGCCGGTTTCCTGGGCGCGACGGGACTGGCCTGGGCCGCGACGGTCAGCAGGTCGTCGTCCACGCGCAGGAAGTCCGCGAGCGCGCGCTGCGGGGCGGTCAGTTCGCCGAGCCCGGCCGGGACGGGCGGCTCCGGGCAGGTCTGGTACTCCTCTTCGTCGTCCTCGAGTTCCCAGGCGGCGAGCGCGGAGAGCCAGGCGAGGTAGAGGGGGCGCAGGTCGCCGGTGGCGAGTTCGTCGCGGACGCCGGTGAGGGCGGCCAGGGAGTCGTCGGCGCCCTCGATCCAGTCGCCGCCTTCGTCGTCGCTGGTCAGGTCGAGCAGGAGGTGGGTGCGGGTGGTCCAGGCGTCGACCGCTCCACCAGGCGTTTCGCCTTCGACCGCACTCCTTCGACCTTCGCCGGGACTGCCTGAAGGCCCAGGGCCACGGCCAGCTGCTGGCAGCGCATCCCCTCCCGGCCCGCCGACTCCAGCACCGACATGATCCGCTGGTAGTCCGCCGCGAGCACCGACGCCGACATGCCTTCACTCCGGTGCGGCACCGGCGAACCCGCCATCGCGCCCCGCTCCGGCTCCGCTACTGCCGAAGACGGCTCGGCCAGCACCTCGGCCACCGTCGCCCGGGCATCCACCAGCCGCTGAAGCGAGCGTTCCGCCTCCCCGAGCGCGGCCTGCACCCGCTCGGCCTCCTCCCGCAACCCCGCGATCTCTTCCCGGACCCTTTTCTCCCGGGCCTCCAGCAGACCGAGCACCGACGGCACCAGCCACCTCCACGAGCCGGACGAGCGGACGAACCACGCCCATTTCTGCCGACCCTGACCGGAGTTCATGCTTACCCACCCCGAACCAACCGGCCACGTTCGGAAGGCGGATGGCGTCTACACCAGACGGTCAAGAGCGGCGTCCGCTCCGCACTTGACGCAGGCCATGGCACCCTGGCGGCGCAGTGCACCTGCCCGAGTGCCTCTGACCGGGATGTACGGCGCGGTGATCTCCCACTCGGTATCCGAGGTGTCCGACGGATAGCGGCGCGGACGATTCACCGCGACACACCCACCCACAAGACATCGATGATCAACGTCACCCTCTACAACGGACGCCGGCTACTTCACAGGCTCTAACGGTCGTCTCAGGTTCGCTCATTAGGAAGTAGGCCAGCGGACAAGCGATGTAACCCGTATGCAGGAGGCTAGTGATGGTAGTCAACGAAGCGCCGGCCGGCCGGTTGGCAGGCCGGTGGGTGCCGTGGATGGTGATCGGCTTGTGGTTGGTGCTGGCGGCGTTCATGGTGCCGCTGAGCGGAAAGTTGAGTTCGGTCACCACCGACAGTGCCGCGGACACCCTGCCGGCCAGCGCCGAGTCCACCAAGGTCGCGGTACTGGAGGACAGTCTCCCCGACGGTGACGACAACACGTTCGTCTTCGTGTACCACCGCGCCGGCGGCATGACCGACGCCGACCGCGCGACGGTCGAGCGCCACTACAACACCCTTGCCAAGCGGTACCCGCCGAAGGTGGCGGCACCGGCCGGCGGCGACGACGAGGGCCCACCGACGAGCCCCTCCACCGACGGTAAGGCGATGATGTTCAACCTCGAGGTGAGCACGACCTACGGCGCACCGGAGGACATCGTCGGCCCGCTGCGTGACGCCGCGAAGGACCGCCCCGCCGGCCTGGAACTCGACGTGACCGGCCCGGGCGCGATCGACGGCGACATGGATGCCGTCTTCGACGGCATCGACGTGCAGGTCCTCCTCACCACCATTGCCGTCGTCACGCTCCTGCTCATCCTCACCTACCGCAGCCCGGTGTTGTGGATCATCCCGCTGGTGGCCGTGGGCGCGGCCGCACTGACCTCGATGGCGACCGTCTACCTGCTCGTCAAGGGCTTCGGCATCGTGGTCAACGACCAGAACTCGGCGCTGCTGACGATCCTGGTATTCGGCGTCGGCACGGACTACGCGCTGTTGCTCATCGCTCGATATCGGGAGGCACTGCACCACCACGAGAATGTCCGGGTCGCGATGGTCCACGCGCTGCGCTCCGCGGCGCCGGCCATCGTCGCGTCCGCGGCCACCGTGATCGCCGGCCTGCTCTGCCTGCTCGTCGCGGACCTGAACAGCACCAGCGGGTTGGGGCCGATCGGCGCGGCCGGCATCCTGTGCGCGCTGGTGGCCATGCTGACGCTGTTCCCGGCGGTGCTCGTGGTGCTCGGCAGGCGGATCTTCTGGCCGGCCATCCCGCGATTCAGCACGGCCGTGGAGGAGAAGCCGGGGCTGTGGGGACGGCTCGGCACCGTCATCAGCCGCCGCCGGTGGGTGGCGACACTCGGCTCGCTCGGAGTCCTCGGCGTGCTCGCCATCGGGCTGGCGGGCAACACCGGCAACCTGCGGGAGCAGGACCAGTTCCTGTCAGCGCCGGAGTCGGTCACCGGCTTCACCGTTCTCCGCCAGCACTTCCCGGAGCTCGGCGGCCAGCCGATGACGATCTTCACGCGGCCGGCGCACCAGGAGCGGGTGCTCGACATCGTCAAGGACACTCGCGGTGTGGCCCTGGCCGTCCCGGAGCAGACCAGCGGTGGCTGGGCCAACATCTCCGTGTTCCCGAAGGACGCGCCGGACACCGTCGCAGAGCACGACACGATCAAGCGGGTGCGCACCGCCGTACACGCGGTGAGCGGGGCGGAGGCGATCGTCGGCGGGCCGAGTGCGGAGAACCTCGACACCGAGGTGACCACCAAGCGCGACGAGAAGCTGGTGATCCCGCTGGTGCTCGCGGCCGTCCTGATCGTCCTCGGGCTGCTGCTGCGCGCGATCCTGGCCCCGCTGGTCCTGATGGCCACCGTGATCGTCTCATTCGCCGCGGCCTTCGGCGGCAGCGTGTTCGTCTTCGACACGATCCTCGGGTTCAAGGGCGTCGACTCTTCGGTGCCGCTGCTGGCATTCCTGTTCCTGGTGGCGCTCGGCGTGGACTACAACATATTCCTGGCCAGCCGGGCCCGGGAGGAGACCGTGCGCCTCGGGACCAGAGAGGGCATGCTCAAAGCCCTCTCCGCTACCGGTGGCGTCATCACCTCGGCAGGCCTGGTCCTGGCGGCAACGTTCGCGGTCCTCGCCACACTTCCGCTGGTGATGCTGATCGAGGTCGGGTTCCTGGTCGCCTTCGGAGTGCTGCTCGACGCTCTGCTGGTGCGGTCGGTCCTGGTGCCCGCCCTCACCCTGCTGATCGGCCGGCGGATGTGGTGGCCGAGCCGGCTGTCCCGTCCAGCGGCGGAGCTGCCGGACGGTCAACACCCGCTCGCCGACGACGAGGAGCCCGCGCTGCAACGGTGAGCGCGGTGGCACGGACGAGATCCGGGACGGGGACGCAGGCCCGTCCCGGGTCTTTTCATGGGCCCGACGGTCACCGCCCTTTGGCCCTGCGCCACGCGCCGGGGCTGGTGTCGGCGTACACCTGAGCGTGGCCCTGGCAAGATTTCCGTGAAGCTGGGGTGTGCCACCGTGCACCGGTGACGTCCCGTCACGGGTAGCGGCGTCGGAGCAGGGCCATGAGGATGACGCGGTGGCGGAGCAGCGGGACCCCCGCGCGTCCGGCCATGATCCGCTTCTGGAGCTTCAGATCGGTGATGCGGCCTTCGTTGACGCCGGAGTTGAACGGGGTGGCGATGCCCTGCACGACTGCGGGCTGGTCCTCGCGGATGGCTTTGGCAAGGCTGGCCAGGGCCGGGAGGCGGGCGGTCGTGAGTTGCTCGAGCCAGTCCGGCAGCGGGGCGGCGTCGCGGGCGTCGAGCATGGCGGCGAACTGACGCACCAGATCGTGGGTGCGGTCCAGTTCCGGGCAGTGCTCGAGCAGCCGCCTGAGTCCCTCGGCGGTGTGCAGGCCGCGCCGGGATGGCGCGGTGGTGATCCAGCGGGCGACTTCCCGGGGCGAGGGCGGCCGCTCGCGTGGCGAGTTGATCGGTAGGCCGCGACGCAGCGGCGCGACGGCCATCTTGATCCGCTGGTAGTGGCCGCGGTAGCCCTTGGCGATGAGCTCCTGGTGCAGCACCGTTGCGGTGTGCTCGCCTTCTTCCCAGCGCTGCCGCAGGTACTCCAGGTACGGGTCGAGACTGGTGGGTCGGCGGGGCCGGGTGGTTCGTACACATTCCTGCCAGGTGGCTGCTCGGGCGTATTTGCGCACGGTGCGCCGGTTCAAGCCCAGCTCGCGGGCTGCGGCGTTGAGCGAGCGACCGGTGTCGGTCACCGCGTGCACCGCCTCGAACAGCCGCTTCGCGTGGCGGCGCGCTGGGGTGTCGGCCTGGTCGGACGGTCCCGCCGGGTTCGCTGGTGGCGGTGCCGGTTCGGGCTCGGGAACTGCGGCAGGTAGGCAGCCGCGGTGGGCGGCGGCGACATCCCCGATCCGCTTCGACAGCCCCTGCCACAGGTGGAAGCGGTCGCTGACCTGCACCGCGTCCGGGGCGCCGTCGGTGATGCCTTGGCGGTAGACCAGCGAGCCGTCCCGGCAGACCACCTCCACACCGGGGTGCGTCCGCAGCCAGGCGGCCAGCTGCTCGGCGTCGCGCCCGGCCCACAGCTCGATCGGCAACCGGGTGTCGGCATCCACCAGCAGGGTTCCGTAGACGTCCGCGTACAGCGCGAAGTCGTCCACGCCCAGCACCCGCGGGGTCGCTGCCGGCGGAAGCGGCAAGCGCATCAAGTGGAACAACACGCTTGTCCGCGACAGCGGCGCCTTCAGGATCTGCAGGAGCCGGGCGCCGCCGCGGCCGGCGAGTAGCACCCCGGCCATCTCCACCAGGTGCTGCAGCAGCGGGCTGCGGCGCTGGTAGCGCGCCGTCAGCCCCTCGACCTGCTCGGCAAACGTCCGCCGACCGCAGCCCGAACTGTCACAGAACAACCGCCGCACCGACAGCGCGATCAGCACCGGGCGCCCACCGACAGCGACATCGGCCAGCGTGCGGCAATAGCGACTGTGCACCCGCGCAGAACCGCGACCGCAGTCCGGACACGCCACCGTCAACTCGCGGGTACAGGCCGCGATGCGGACCACACCGCCCGCCACCCACACTCGTTCCACCCGCACCGCACCGAGGTGCGGAGACATGATCCGTACGAAGTCATCACACTCGCTGACAGTGCCGCTACCCGTGACGGAGCGTCACCGGCGCACGGTGGCACACCCCAGCTTCACGGAAATCTTGCCAGGGCCACGTTCGCTTGTACGCCGACAGCTGGGGTCGGCGCATCGCGGTGTCCTGCCCCGAGGGTGAGCCGCGCGGGGCCATGCCCGAGGGCCACCGTCCCTTGTCCTGCGCCGCGCCGCAGGGGCGGGTCAGCGCACCGCGGTGTCCTCCCCGGCGGTGAGCCGCGCGATCGGGTCGGGCGAGGCCGCGGCCGGAAGGTCGACCCGAAGCAGCGCGCCACCGCGTGCGGAGCGGGCGACGGTGGCCCGGCCGCCGTGGGCGTCGACGACCCGCTGCACGATCGACAGCCCCAGGCCGGATCCCGGCAACGCCCGGGCACTGTCGGCACGGTAGAACCGGTCGAACACCCGCGGTACGTCGGCGGCGTCGATGCCCGGTCCGGCGTCGTCGACCTCGAGCACCGCCGACGCGCCCTCGGCACGGAGCCGGACCTGGACCGGCTGGTCCGCGGGGGACCACTTGCCAGCGTTGTCGATCAGGTTGAGCACCGCCCGCTGGAGCGCAGCGGGACGCCCGCTCACCCACACGGAGGTCACTTCGAGACCGACCTCGATGTCGGGCACGCGGGAACGCGCCCGGGTCGCGGCGGCCACCACCACGTCGGCGAGGTCGAGCAGCTCGGTGTTCTCGTCGCTGACGTCACCGCGCGCCAGGTCGGTCAGCTCGGCGGAAAGGGTGCTCAACTCGGCCACCTGGGCGCCGAGATCGTTGAGCAGCCGGGTCCGGCTCTCCGCCGGCAGTGCGCTGTCCAGGGTGCCGCGCCGATCGAGCCGGATCAGCAGCTCGACGTTGAGGCGCAGGCTGGTGAGCGGGGTCTTGAGCTCGTGGGCAGCGTCCTCGGCGAGCAGCTGCTGGGCCCGCCGGGAGTTCCGGAGCGCGGCGAGCATGTCGTTGATCGACTGGATCAGTCGCCGGATCTCTCCACCGCCCTCGTCCGGGATGTCGGCGTCGAGATCCCGGGTGTGCGCGACACGTACCGCGGCGGCGGTCAGCCGGTCGATCGGTGCCAGCCCGGTCCGCGCCACGGTCCGCCCGACAAGGGCACCGCCGGCCACGCAGAACAGCCCGATCAGCAGCATGCCGAACCCGAACCGGTTGATCGGGCTGTCGTCGGCGACGCGGGCCACCTGAACCGCGCCGTCGCCCGCCCGCAGCGTGTAGATGAGGTAGCCCTCGTCGTCGCTGTCGTTCGACTCCATCAGGTCGGCCGACGTGCCCTGCACCACGCGCCCGGCGTGCTCGCTGACAGGGGGCAGCGCGGGTTGGCCGGCCGGCGTCCGGGGCGAGCCGTCGGGCAGGATGACCCGCACCAGCCGACCGGATCCGGGATACGGCGGTAGCTGGACCTGCGCCAGACCGGCGCGCTGCGCGTTCGTCGCCAGGACGCGGGAGTCGGCGCGTAGCTGATTCTCGGCGGTGTCCCGCAGCTCCCAGTCCAGTAGCTCGCTGGCCACCTGGAAGGCCACGAAAACGCTGACCGCGATGGCCGTCGCCGCGATCACCGTCAGCCTGGTCCGCAGGGACCTCCGGCGCCACCATCGGGTCAGCCGGCGCGCTTCCCGGCCGGCGGGCCTGCTCACGGAGGAGTCTCCCGCAACGTGTATCCCAGGCCGCGCAGCGTGTAGATCAATCGCGGCTCACCCTCGGCCTCCATCTTGCGGCGCAGGTAGCTCACGTATACCTGGAGGTTGTTGGCGGTGGCGCTCATGTCGAAGCCCCAGATCGCCTCGAACAGCGCGTCGCGGGTCAAGACCCGGGTCGCGTTGCGCATGAGGACCTGCAGGAGGGAGAACTCGGTCCGGGTCAGGCGCAGCGGCCGCCCGCCCCGCCACGCCTCGAACCTGTCGGGATCAAGGCGGACGTCGGCGAACGACAGGACCTGCGACTCCCCGTCGGTCGGTGTGCGCCGACGCAGCAGGGCCCGCACCCGGGCCAGCAACTCCTCGGTGGCGAACGGCTTGGGCAGGTAGTCGTCGGCGCCCGCGTCCAGCCCCGTGACCCGGTCGGAGACCTGGTCACGGGCGGTCAGCATCAGCACCGGCAGATCCCGACCCGCGGCCCGCAACCGCCGGCAGGTCTCCAACCCGCCGAGGCGGGGCATCATCACGTCGAGGATCAGCAGATCCAGCGTGTCACCGTCGGCCCCACCAACCCCGTCGAGCACGGCGAAACCGTTGGCGACGGTGCTGGTGTCGTAACCCTCGACCTGGAGCACCCGCTCCAGCGACTCACGGATGGCCGCTTCATCATCCGCGATCATGATCCGCACGCCGGCCCGCCCCCTTCCAGTCGATGCCTTTGCCGCTCATCGTCCCCGATCAACCTGAGACCAGGATTAGAACCCCGCGCTCATCTGCTGGCGGTGCTTGCCTCCGGCGGTGCGGCTGCGGACGGTGCGGACATGAGGAGAACGCAGGAGTCAGTGGACGGGCTGAGCCTGATCCTGCTGGACGTGCGGCGGGCTGAGGCTGGTCGGTGAGGACGGTCTGCTGCCCGCGATCACTCAGCACCTGATGCAGGCCGCTCTGGAGGCCAGTTCCCGGAGTACGGGCTCGACCCCCAGGTGCGGGTGCTCGTCAACGAGCGCCGTCACCTGGGCCGGGTCGGGTCGAGCTGGGCCGCGAAAAAAGCGGAGGCCGTCCGCAGGACTCCATTCGCACGCTTGAGCTGGGCGTTCTCCTTGCGAAGGGCGGCAAGCTCCTCACGCTCGGCTGTGGTGAGCATGTCGCCTCACTCGCCTCGGCCTCGATCAGTTCCTGCAGCAGCCGCTCGGCGACCTCCCGGACGAGTTCAAGACCATCTGCCGAACGTAGTGACTCAAGCAGGCGAAGCAGGTCATGCTGGGACAAGGCCACCGTGCACCCCCTGGGGTCGAACTGCCCGTTCACTCCGGACAGTTGCACGGTGGCCTGCCAGTTGAGCAGGGAGCAGACACCGGCAGATGGTGCAGACGAGGGAGCAGACCCCGCGCACTCAGCCGCGGTGATCCCCTACACCACACAGCGGGACGCGATCGCCGGCAATGCCCGCTCCTGTGGCAGAGGACCCGATCGTTCTGCGGGACGGCAGTGACTCCTTCGGCGTCGATGAGGAGCGCGTGCTCGTCCTGTGGAGTGGGAGTGCCCGGAGTACCCGCGAGAGGCGCCCTGCGCAAGGTCAAGAACCTTGCTGGACGGGTTGGCACCGAAGTTCCAGCGGAGGATGACGCCCCCAACCTTCCTGCGGCACGGGCAGAACAGGAGAGCCTCAAGTGGTCTTCTGCTCACCGAGGATGGTCGAGTCGAGCAGTTCCTCGGCCTCTCCGTCGGACAGTGAGAGCGCCAGTGCGAGTTCTGCGAGGACCGGCTGGCGGGCGTGCTTGAGCATGTCCCTCTCCGCCGAGGAAAGCCCGCGCTCCTCCTGACGTCGCGTGAGGTCGCGAACGACGCCGGCGGTGAGCAGGGGGTCGCCGATCCGGAGCTTCTCACCGTTGGCCTTGAACCGCCGTGACCAGATTTCCTCCTGCTCGCCGGTGGGAGCCCTCAGGACGTCGAGCAGTTCCTGTACCTGTGTGGCGGCGTAGACCGAGCGCAGTCCCACCTCGTCGGCCTTCTCGACCGGAACGGCGATGTGCAGGTCGGTCCGGTGGATCTGGAACTGGACGTAACGCCTGCTCCTGCCGTTGACCGAGCGGTCGAGAACCTCGGTGACGGTGGCCGGACCGTGGTGGGGGTGGATGAGTGTCTGGCCCTCGGAGAACTGCATGCCGTTCAACCCTCGCTGTGCGTGCGGCGCCGCGTTCGGCCGGGCCCGAGCGTGATGCAGGGCGTACGGCCGTCCCACCGCTCGGTCCCGGCCGCGGACGGTCGGTGATGGGCAGTGTGGGAGCGCAGAGATCGGCGCGGTCATATGGATGAGCGCGCAAAGAACTCTGCGAACCAGCTCTTCCATTTTCCCACCGCACCGCGCGTGGCTCTGGATGTAATTCTGGTCACATTCTCGCGAGCGCGCCGGGTCGGGGGAACTCGGGTAAGGCGTAGGTGTCAACTGAACGTATGGCGCTCTGCTTTGCGGTGTCTGTGCGTTGAATGTCCCTGCGACCCATGGGCGCCGGCTGGGTGCCATGCAACAGCCGGCTATGACGCTCTGCTGCTAATATACAAGCGACACGCATATCGATGAGATGCGCCTCACTGCACGCACGTGCGTGCGTGATTTCTCTCTCCTCCGCGTCGGGACCCGCTGTCATGTCCTCCGGGCGACAGCCGTGCGGAGCGAAGAGTGGGAAGTGGGGTTGCGCATGGCTGACAAAGGTAAAGCGCTGGATCTTGTACTGGCGCAGATTGAACGGCAATTCGGCAAGGGCGCGGTCATGCGCATGGGTGACCGGACGAACGAGCCCATCGAGGTCATCCCCACCGGGTCGACCGCGCTCGACGTGGCCCTCGGCGTCGGCGGCCTGCCGCGCGGCCGGGTGGTGGAGGTCTACGGGCCGGAGTCCTCCGGCAAGACGACCCTGACCCTGCACGCGGTGGCCAACGCGCAGAAGGCCGGCGGTCAGGTCGCCTTCGTGGACGCGGAGCACGCCCTGGACCCCGAGTACGCGAAGAAGCTCGGCGTCGACATCGACAACCTGATCCTGTCCCAGCCGGACAACGGCGAGCAGGCGCTGGAGATCGTGGACATGCTGGTCCGCTCCGGCGCCCTGGACCTCATCGTGATCGACTCCGTCGCGGCGCTCGTCCCGCGCGCGGAGATCGAGGGCGAGATGGGTGACAGCCATGTGGGTCTGCAGGCCCGGCTGATGAGCCAGGCGCTGCGGAAGATCACCAGTGCGCTCAACCAGTCGAAGACCACGGCGATCTTCATCAACCAGCTCCGCGAGAAGATCGGCGTGATGTTCGGCTCGCCGGAGACCACGACCGGTGGCCGGGCGCTGAAGTTCTACGCCTCGGTGCGTCTGGACATCCGCCGGATCGAGACGCTGAAGGACGGCACCGACGCGGTCGGCAACCGCACCCGTGTCAAGGTCGTCAAGAACAAGGTGGCGCCGCCCTTCAAGCAGGCCGAGTTCGACATTCTTTATGGCCAGGGCATCAGCCGTGAGGGCGGCCTGATCGACATGGGTGTGGAGCACGGCTTCGTCCGCAAGGCCGGTGCCTGGTACACCTACGAGGGCGACCAGCTCGGCCAGGGCAAGGAGAACTCCCGTAACTTCCTCAAGGACAACCCCGATCTCGCCAACGAGATCGAGAAGAAGATCCTGAAGAAGCTCGGCATCGGCGTGCAGGCCGAGGAGTCCGCAGAGCTGGTTCACCAGCGGGCGGTCGACACCCCGTACGCCCAGAGCGAGTCCGCGCCCTCTGCCGTGCCGATCATGGCTGCCCTGCCGCATCGCACCGACGCCGCAACAGACAAGCAACCGGACAGCGCGCAGAACGGGGTCTTCGCACTTGATGGGGGTGCGGCGGTGACGGACGGGCTGACCGGTCACGCTGTGTGAGGTGGGCAGGGTGCGGGTGGCCTATATGCAGGGAGCCCGCGAGCCTTCATGGTCATGGTTGTTCTCAAAAACTCGAAGACCCGCAAGACGCCGAAGAGCTCATTCTGTGAGCGGCCAAGTGTCACTCTTTCGTTCTTCTCGCCGCTTTCTGTACCGGCTCGGATTTTCACTGCGCACGTGATGCGCTTCTCTGTCAAGGGCGATATTTGCCACATCGAAAGGGTGCTGAACAGCGGACCTGGCGTGTAAAGACACGGTGTTATGTTGGTTTCGGCTAGTTCTCGACACCACCTGAGGTTTACGAAGTGGGAAAACGGCTCGTCGTCAAGGGTGCACGTCAGCATAATCTCCGTGACGTGTCCGTCGAACTGCCCTGGGATGCGCTGATCGTTTTCACGGGTGTATCCGGATCCGGAAAGTCAAGCCTGGCATTCGACACCATATTTGCCGAGGGGCGGCGGCGTTATGTCGAATCCCTCTCTGCGTATGCACGGCAGTTTCTCGGACAGCTCGACAAGCCCGATGTCGATGCCCTCGAGGGACTGTCCCCGGCGATCTCCATCGACCAGAAGACGTCGAGTCGCAACCCGCGCTCCACAGTGGGCACCATCACCGAGGTCTACGACCACCTGCGCCTGCTGTACGCCAGGATCGGTCACCCCCACTGCCCCGAGTGCGGTGAGCCGGTCAGCCGGCAGACGCCGCAGCGCATCGTCGACCTGTTGCTGGACGAGGACGAGGGGACCCGTTTCCAGGTGCTGGCGCCGGTCGTCCGCGACCGCAAGGGCGAACACGTCGAGGTCTTCCGTCGGTTGTCCGCCGACGGGTTCAGCCGGGTACGGGTGGACGGGACGGTCCTCGCGCTGGCCACTCCGCCCACGCTGGACAAGCGCAGGAAGCACTCCATCGACGTGGTCGTGGACCGGCTGGCCGTCAAGCGGGCTGCCCGGCAGCGGCTTACGGAGTCCGTGGAGACCGCGCTGGGGCTCGGCGGTGGCGTCCTGCGGGTCGAGTTCGTGGACCGGGAACCCGGCACGGCAGGGCGTGAGCTGGTTTTCTCCGAGGCGATGGCCTGCCCGCGCTCACACGACATCGGCCTGGAGTCTTTGGAGCCCCGGCTGTTCTCCTTCAACGCGCCCTGGGGTGCCTGCCCCACCTGCACCGGCCTCGGTTCGCGCATGGAGGTCGACCCCGCTCTCGTCGTCCCGGACGACTCCAAGTCCCTGGCGGAGGGCGCCATCGCCCCCTGGACCAACACCAGCGGCGCCGACTACTTCACCCGCCTGCTCGAAGCCCTGGCCGCCGACGTCGGCTTCAGCATCACCACCCCTTGGCGTCAACTTCCGGATGGTGTGCGTCAAATGGTGCTGAACGGGGCGGATCGGCAGCTGCACCTCACGTACCGGAACCGCTTCGGACGTGATCGCTCGCACAGGGTCCGCTTCGAAGGGGTGATCCCGCACATCAAGCGCCGCTTCGCCGAGGGCGCCGAGTCCGCAGCCGGTCAGAACCGGTTCGCCGGGTACATGCGCGAGGTGCCGTGTGCGGCATGTGGGGGCGCGAGGCTCGCCCCGGGGGTCCTCGCGGTCACGGTCGGCGGGCACAGCATCGCTCAGGCGGCCGCCCTGCCGCTCAGTGAACTCGCCGCGTTCATCGAGAGGCTGGAGTTGGGCGCCAGTGAGCGGCGGATCGCCGAGGCCGTGCTCTCGGAGATCGGCGAGCGGCTGCGGTTCCTGCTCGACGTCGGCCTGGACTACCTCTCGCTCGACCGGCCCGCCGCCACTCTTTCCGGTGGGGAGACACAGCGGATCCGGCTGGCGACCCAGATCGGCACGGGACTGACCGGTGTGCTGTACGTGCTGGACGAGCCGTCCATCGGGCTGCACCAG
Organism: Streptomyces sp. TE5632; assembly: GCF_054061295.1. NCBI lineage: Bacteria > Bacillati > Actinomycetota > Actinomycetes > Kitasatosporales > Streptomycetaceae > Streptomyces > Streptomyces sp. TE5632. The sequence continues at coordinate 5,126,075 of NZ_JBSSEA010000003.1, forward strand.
CGCGACAACCAACGGCTCATCGAGACCCTGAAGCGGCTGCGTGACCGCGGCAACACGGTGATCGTCGTCGAGCATGACGAGGAGACGCTGCGGGTCGCCGACTGGGTGGTGGACATCGGCCCCGGCGCCGGCACGCACGGCGGCCGGATCGTCTGCTCAGGCACTGTGGAGGAACTGGCCGTACATCCCGAGTCCGTCACCGGCGCCTACCTTTCCGGACGCCGCACGATCCCCCTGCCCGCCCGGCGCAGAGAGCCGGCACAGGGCCGCGCCCTCACCGTGCACGCGGCATCCGAGCACAACCTGCGCAACGTGACGGTGTCGTTCCCGCTCGGCCTGTTCACCGCGGTCACCGGCGTCTCCGGCTCCGGCAAGTCGACCCTGGTCAACGACATTCTGCACACCGCGCTCGCCCAGCGCATCCACCGCGCGCACAAGGTGCCGGGGCGGCATCGCGCCCTCACCGGCATCGAACACATCGACAAGGTGGTCCAGGTCGACCAGTCGCCGATCGGCCGCAGCCCCGCTCCAACCCGGCGACGTACACGGGCGTCTTCGACCACCTGCGCAAGCTGTTCGCCCAGACTCCGGAGGCGAAGGTGCGCGGCTACCAGCCCGGCCGGTTCTCCTTCAACGTCAAGGGCGGCCGCTGCGAACACTGCTACGGCGACGGCACCATCAAGGTTGAGATGAACTTCCTCCCGGACGTCTACGTCCCCTGCGAGATGTGCGAGGGCGCCCAGTACAACCGGGAAACCCTCGAGGTGCGTTACAGGGGAAGGTCCATCGCGGACGTGCTCGCCATGACCGTGGCGGAGAGCCTGGACTTCTTCGACGGCCACCGGATCATCTCCCGGCACCTGCGGGCCCTGGACGACATCGGGCTCGGTTATGTGAAGCTCGGCCAGGCGGCCACCACCCTGTCCGGCGGCGAGGCGCAGCGCGTCAAGCTCGCCACCGAACTCCAACGCCGTACCCGTGGGCGCACCCTGTACGTGCTGGACGAACCCACCACCGGCCTCCACGTCGCCGATGTCGAGCGTCTGCTGACGGCGCTCCAACGACTGGTCGACGGCGGCAACACGGTCGTCGTCATCGAGCACAACCTCGACGTGCTCAAGGCAGCCGACTGGCTGATCGACATGGGGCCGGAAGGCGGACACCGGGGCGGCGAGGTCATTGCCGAAGGCACTCCGGAACAGGTCGCGGCCGACCCCCGGTCGTACACCGGACGGTATGTGAACCCCCTTCTGGAGCCCAGGTGAACGCCACAGACGTGCAGGGTGCGGAGGAGAGCCTGCGCCCGGAGTACGACGAGACCGACGCTCCCGCCCGCCAGCTTCCCTCGGGAGACGGCACGGTCGACCAGGTCAAGGACTACCTGCGGCTCATCGCCAAGGTCCGGCTGCTGACCGCCGAGCAGGAGGTGGAACTGAGCAAGCGCATCGAAGCCGGCCTGTACGCCGAGCACCTCCTCGAGGAGGCGCGCCCGAACCCGGAATCCGGCCGGGAGCTGACGCTCCTCGCCGAGGACGGCCGCCGCGCGAAGAACCATTTCACCGAGGCGAACCTCCGCCTGGTGGTCTCCGTCGCCAAGCGCTACACCGGACGCGGGCTGCAGTTCCTAGACCTGGTCCAGGAGGGCAACACCGGGCTGATCAGAGCCGTGGAGAAGTTCGACTACACCAAGGGCTTCAAGTTCTCCACGTACGCGACCTGGTGGATCAAGCAGGCGGTCACCCGCGCCCTGGCCGACCAGAGCCGTACCATCCGCATACCGGTGCACGCCGTGGAGGTCATCAACCGCGTGGCGCGGATCCGCCGCGAGTTGATCCACAGCACCGGGAACGAGCCCACCCCGGAAGAACTGGCCGAGAAGGCGGGCATCCCGGTGGAACGGCTGACCGAACTCAACGCCTACACCAAGGAACCCGTCTCGTTGGACACCACGCTGTCCGACGACGGAAGCACCGACTTCGGCGACCTCATCATGGACAGCGACTCGCCCTCCCCCTGGGGCGTGGTCACCTTCGGTCTTCTCCAGCAAACCATCCAGTCCGTCCTGACGGAGATGACCCCGCGTGAGGCCGGCATCATCTCTCTGCGCTACGGGCTCCTGGGCGGCAGTTCCCGGACCCTGGAGGAGATCGGCAGGATCTACGGCGTGACACGCGAACGCATACGCCAGATCGAGGCCAAGACAATGAGCAAGCTGCGCCACCCGTCACGCTCGCACGTGCTGCGGGACTACCTCACTGACGACTGACGGAAGCCGGGGGCCTGCCCCCCGGCCCGGGGTGAAGGTCGGCACAGCGCGGGTGTGCTGTGTCTCCTGGGCGCGTCGTGCGGCTTCTTCGAGGCCCTGTTCGTCGGCGATGGCCTCTTCGAACTATGCGTCGACCGGGCCGAGCGCAAAGCTGAGATCGCGGCGCATGTTGGTCGTGGCGCTTGCCATGCCCGCCAGGTGCGGGGCACGCTGTCGGATCGCATCGCGGATCTTACGGCTGGCGCCACGCTTGTGGGCGGCAAGATCGAATATGACCTGGGCTCGCAATGATTTCCTCCTGTCATGTCTGGTACACGGGGACCCGACTCGAGATACCCGTCGGGCGGGTCGGCTCTCCTCGCTCGTGACGCTCGTTTGACGCTCTACGATTCTCACGGCAGGCCCAGAGGACAGAAAATACCGCCTGACCTGGTACTTCTCGCCGACCGCCGTCTGGCACGTGTTTTCCATGACCTCGCACGTGGAGTGTGTGGCAATTTTGGAACCTGCGGCAAAGGCTGTCTGACCTGCGGTTTTCGGTTTCACGGTCATTTCTCGACCTGTTTCCCCGTGCCCAACGCTTCGAGCGCACAACCTGTCTATTGCTAGCAGTCTGACCTGCGGATTTACCGGAAAAGCGGTGACCCCGCCGGTGTCGACGACATGACACCGCTCAAGTTTCTTGACGCTCGGTCCGAAGATCTGGCCCGGTCTTTTTGGCCGTATCCAGGGCGGGCGGAGGCAGGCGAGGCAACTGCCTGAGGTCTTGTCGTATCGGGTGGCGATGCCACGCCAGGCGATCAGCTTGTTGATCATCGGGACGTACCTGCCGATCGGCGGGGTTCGGCGCGTGCAAAGACCCCTTCCCGGTCCAGGGGAGGCGGCGCCTTTCGTGAGAGCTGTGCGAGACGACGAGGCCCGCTGGGAACCACGCCACGGGGCTTCTGCGCGGAGCCGTGAGGCGACGAAGCCCCACATCGGAGCGCTCCGATGTGGGGCTTCGTCGTGAGGCCGGCTGCGTTGACGCGCACGACGCAGTCGGCGCCTCATGCAGGTCACCACCGTGCCGTGGGACAACGGCTCCTTCTACGACGGTCATCGCCCGACCCCCCTTCATGCGCGGGTCCGCCTCTGGCCGGCCTGACCGTTGCAGGTCCGCAGGACCAGCGGGGTCCCGTTGGCGGTGCCGGCCCCGTCGGCGTCGCCCTTCGTCTACCGCACGTCGAGCGACCCCACCAACCCCAACGGCTGGTCCTCGCCGCAGCCGCTGTTCACCGGTAGCGTCTCCGGCTCCAGCACCGGCCCGAGCGACCAGACCCTGATCGGCGACGGCCAGAACATGTACCTGTTCTTCGCCGGTGACAACGGCAAGATCTACCGGGCGAGCATGCCGATCGGGAACTTCCCGGGCAGCTTCGGCTCGTCGTACACGACGATCATGAGCGACTCGACGAACAACCTGTTCGAGGGGGTGCAGGTCTACAAGGTTCAGGGCCAGAACCAGTACCTCATGATCGTTGAGGCGATGGGTGCGAATGGGCGCTACTTCCGCTCGTTCACGGCTTCCAGCCTGAGCGGTTTGTGGACCCCGCAGGCCGGCAGCGAAAGCAACCCCTTCGCGGGCAAGGCCAACAGCGGTGCCACCTGGACCAATGACATCAGCCACGGTGACCTGGTCCGCCACAACCCCGACCGGACCATGACCATCGACCCCTGCAACCTGCAGTTCCTCTACCAGGGCAAGTCCCTCACCGCGGGCGGCGACTGCAACCGACTGCCGTGGCGGCCGGGTGTCCTCACCCTGCAGCGCTGACCTTCCTGATTCACGGTGATCGCGATGTGGTGCGGTCCGCCGACGTGCAGGCGAGCGGTTTACGGCGTGGGCAATTCCACCTGCTGACCGATACTCACCGACTTGAGGAGCCCCAGCCGTGCGGCGGCTGGGGCTCCTCTTCGGTGGGCTTTCACCGTGGGTACGGGCCGAAGCACCGAGCGCTTTCCCACCTCACGCTGACGCGTGGTGAAGAACGAGAACGGTCTTCACGACGTCGGTGATGCGGTTGGTGCCGCAGCGGAGTTTCCGCAGCAGGCGCCGGCCCATGGCCTGATCGAGTCGGGGCCCGCGCCGGGTTCGATCGGGCGGTCCATCCGAGGCGACGCCACCGGTCGGGCGAGTACGGGCAGCCGGGCGAACACGAGAGAGTGCCCGCGGGGTGAGGAAGCAGATCCCCGTTGTGGCGCTGACTCGGCAGCAGGAGCGCCAGTCCGCGAATCGCGGCACCAGCACCGGCGTGCACCGCTTCCACGAGCTGCTCGGTCATCGGGCCACGCCCGTCAAGACCGACGCAGGCCCTCGTGCCACGCCCGTCACCGGCCGGCCTGTCGGTAGATACGGCCGAAAGCATGAATGCCCAGCGGTGGCCGGCACCTGCCGACGGTAGCCGTGGCGCAGTCGGCGGCACTCCGGGAAGCCCGACGGGCTGCGCGGCTGTGGGTCACTCCGAGCGCCGGACCTGAGCTTCGGGGCTGCTCCGACCATCAAGAGACCGGACGAGGAAAGTTACCTCATGTTCGAGCGCGCAGAAATCTATGCCCGCCAGAGTAGACATTGAGTTGTGGTGTGGTTATGGTTTCTCTTGTAGCCGAGATCGAGCAAGGCCTGGCAGAGACGAACTGCCGGGCAGTAGTACACGCAGATGCAGTGCGCAGGACGGTGCGGTGGTGGAGTTCCGAAGCCAGGGTTGTCGTAGGACGGCGACGGGACTGACGACCGGACCGGGTGGCCCGCAGTGATCAGGGGCCGCCGTGAGCAGGGCCGCGGTCAACGCGGTGGCAGTACCTGTAGGTGGCAGTACCTGTAAGTGCAGTGCGCAGTACTCAGCAGTGAAGTCAGTGAGCAGTACCCCGGTGAAGGCGTCGGCTGCGGGCGCGCGCACCGGGAGGTTCGGCAGTGGGGTTCCAAGCCAGAGCAGACGCAGGACGGGCGACGGGGCTGGCTGCCGAAGAGTGGCGCTGTCACGGGCCACGGAGCAGTTCGCATCACCAGCAGTACGTAGGAGAGCAGTACCAGCAGTAGGTAAGTGATTGATCCCAGAGGGAGGAACGGAGGACTTCAGCGCCATCAGGATCGCCCGGGCGGAAGCCTTGAACCCGGGTACCGCAGGACATCGATAGTGAGGTGGTCTCCGGTCACGCAACCGCGATCCCCGCACCCCCGACGGCATCCCGGTCGGGTCAGCGGACACAGAAGGCCGGCGCAACACCAGGGCCGGCAGATGGTGTAGCAGTTCCTTCGGGGCCCTGGTGCCATTGGCACCAGGGCCCCTCCACGCGTTCCACAGAGAGGTGCAATGACCGCAGACGACTCGTTCGGCCGTCTCGACGACGACGACTACCCCGCCTACACCATGGGCCGGGCCGCCGAGATGCTCGGCACCACCCCGGGCTTCCTCCGCGCCCTCGGCGAAGCCCGCCTGATCACCCCGCTCCGCTCCAAGGGCGGCCACCGCCGCTACTCCCGCTACCAGCTGCGCATCGCGGCCCGTGCCCGGGAACTCGTCGACCACGGCACCCCCATCGAGGCCGCCTGCCGCATCGTCATCCTCGAAGACCAGCTCGAAGAAGCCCAGCGCATCAACGCCGAGCACCGCCGAGCCGCCGGATCACCCAACCCCCCGGCCGCGGCATGAGAGGAGCGTGCCGGCCGGTATCGGCGGACACCGCCCGCACGGTCCCGGTCTGCGGCGTGATCGTTCCAGTGGTGACGCGGTGTGCGGCCGTGTAGCGTCTGCGTCAGCTGTCGTGGTTCGGAGTTCCCCTTTGCCCACGCCTTGGTGTGGGCGTTTTGCTGTGCTGTGCCGCAGGAACCAGGGCGATCACCTCTGCCTTCCACAGGGAGTGGGAGGCGTTCATCGACTGGAAGGCATGACTATGGCTACGGGAACCGTGAAGTGGTTCAACGCGGAGAAGGGCTTCGGCTTCATCGCCCAGGACGGGGGCGGCCCGGACGTCTTCGCGCACTACTCCGCGATCAACTCCTCGGGCTTTCGCGAGCTCCAGGAGGGCCAGGCCGTGACGTTCGACGTCACCCAGGGCCAAAAGGGCCCGCAGGCCGAGAACATCAACCCGGCCTGACCTCGCAGCCTTCCCCGAGGGACAGGGCACTTCACGGCCGGTGACTGCCGTGGCCCGTGCGGGCCGTGTTTTCAGCCGGACAAGGGGACCCGTTCTCGTGCCGGGCGCCGGCAGGACCTGTCGTGCACAGGATCGGGGCCGCGCAGCAACGACTCCGCGGCCCCGATCCGTTGAGGTGCATCCGGGCGACGCGACCTCGGCCGGAAACTCCCTGAACTCGGTCGCTCCAAGTGTTGTCCCGGACTCGGCCGCCTCACCGTCGAGTTGCCGTTGAGCCGAGGGCCGCGACGCTACGTCCAGGCCGCCGGCGCGCAGTTCGTCGGCGACCAGGGTTGCTCGCAAGGTGCAGCAGCACCGAGCCGGATGAGTACGGATACGAGGCCGGGTCTGCGCGCCACCTGCCGGCTCGGGTGCCGCGTGCCCTGCGCGGCTGCCTGGAGGAGCAGACGTTCAGACGCTGGTCCAGGCGTCGAGGAAGGCTTTCCGTCCAGCCGGATCGTCCGGCCTGCGGTCTGCATGCAGGACGCGCCAGGCGGTGAGCTCGAGATCTCGGAGCCACAGTTCTCCGATGACCTGTGTCTTGAGGTCGGGAAGATCGTCGGACTCGGCGAGGGCTTGACCGATCACCTCCCCGGCCGCGAGGCGCTGGGGTGGGGTCATCTCATAGACGGCCGAGAGGATCTTTCGGGCCAGGGCGGTTCCTTCTCCTGCCAGGGAACGCGGCACCTGAGCCTTGATGTTGACGGGGAGCAGGTACGAGGTGCCCGACGACCTCCACATCGAGATGGCCGGCTTCGAGATGCGAAGCCAGACCCAATTGATGTTCCAACTGGGGTGCAGGGGGCGGATACGTGGGGGCGGACCTCAGAAAGCATCGGCGATCCTTGCGCGTAGGCGAGCGGAGATGCCCGTTCGTAAGCCCCGATCGTTCCCATGACCAGCCGATCTACTCGGCTTCGGCAGGCCCTGTCGGCGGCAGCGTCAACGGGGCTGGGGTTCACCCTCGCGAACCAGCCCATACCCGGCGACGTGGCCCTGGGGTTCTGGACCGACCTCCCACCATGCTGTCGGAGTGAGGTCTATTTAGCATGACCGCATGGCTGCCAGTCACGCCCAGGTGCCCGAGAGAGGGCGAGAAGCTGCGTCCCGCGACGCCGCTGAAGTCGAATATGGTCACGTCGCCTCAGCGCGTGGAGAGCGCCGTGAGAACGGGTTACCCGGCGGATCACAAGGCGACCATGCGGGGGAGAAGGCTCACTCGGTTGCTGCTCTGGTGGAGCGGGCGGCCGACCTGGCCGAACCGATCAAGCCGAGGTTGCGTGGCTGGCTCCATGCCGGAATGGTCCCCGCCGCGCTGATCGCAGGCGTCGTACTCATCTGCCTGGCCCGTACTCCGCAGGCAGTCCTGGCCTGCGCCGTGTATTCGGTCACCGCCTGGCTGCTGTTCGCAACGAGCGCCATCTACCACCGTGGTACCTGGGGACCGCTGGGCGAGGCTCTTCTACGACGTCTCGACCACGCCAACATCTTCCTGATCATCGCCGGCACCTGCACGCCCCTGGCCGTGCTCCTCCTCCCGCCGGAACAGCGGTCCATGCTGCTGTGGATCGTGTGGGCGGGCGCGTTGGCCGGCATCGCGTTCCGGGTCCTGTGGGTCGGAGCTCCGCGCTGGTTGTACACCCCGTGTTACCTGGCATTGGGGTGGGCGCCGGTGCGCTACCTGCCCGACTTCCTGCACACCGGCGGAGCGGCCGTACTCGCCCTGATCGTGGCGGGCGGTCTCCTCTACAGCGCGGGCGCGGTCGTCTACGCCCTCCAGCGACCCGACCCCTCGCCCCGCTGGTTCGGCTTCCATGAGGTGTTCCACGCCCTGACCGTGGCAGCCTTCACCGCGCACTATGTCGCCATCTCCCTCGCCACCTACTGACCCCGCGACAGTGTTCCGGCCCGTGCCGCTCATCGCCCACGTTGCCGTGCGCTGGACCGCGACGGGCCGGACGGTCGCTGAGGCATCGCCCCGCGCGTGAAAGCCGTCCGCCGTCTGGCCTGAAAGTGGGCTGCTCTCCAGGGCGTGACGCTCCGTGGACAGGTAAGGAGGGAGGAGCGAGAGAAAGACGAGACAGCGGTCTTCAGCTGACCTGCGACGGAGGAGGCCCCGTGTTCGAGGCGGAAGACATCAGGGAATGGCGAGGCCACGACGTGGTCGACCACGAGCGGCACAAGATCGGCGTCCTGGAAGCGCTCTACGTCGACACGGCCACGGACCGGCCCGCGTTCGCGACGGTCACGGTCGGCCTGCCGACCCGGCACCGGCTGGTGTTCGTCCCCCTGGCCGACGCGACGGTCGGTCCGGGTTATCTGAAGGTCGCCTACGACAAGAAGCAGGTCAAGGAAGCGCCCTCGATCGGCACGGACGGCGAACTGCTCGCGGAGGACGAGAAGACGGTCTTCGCGCACTACGAGCTCGCCTACCGGACGGGTGCGGGCGGCGAACGTCGCCTCGCCCGCCGCTGATGCCCCACCAACTTCCCCTCCTCTGAGGTGACACGCATGGCTCTCTTCCTCCTGCTGGTCATTGTGGCCATCGTGCTCGGCATCATCGGAGTGGTGGCGAAGGGTCTGTTCTACCTGCTGGTCATCGGTGTGGTGGTCCTGGTCGCCGACTTCGTCCTCCTCGGCCTGCGCCTGGGCCGCCGCCGCAGGCGCCTGCCCCGGTGACGCGGCCACCCGGGCAGAGCACCCCGCTTCGCCTGCCCAAGGGCCGGCCGAAGTGGGCTGCTGGAGCAGTCCTTGAGTCATCGCCGAGTGGTCCGCCCGGTCCGTGATGGTGCGGAGGCGTCGGTGAGGTCGGCGCCGGTGTCGGCGTCCCGCTGGGAGTGGTTGACGCCGTGCCAGTCCAGGCACATGACGGTCGCGTCGTCCTGCAGGTGACCGTGGTTGGCGTCGACGACCGCCGAGATGAGGGTGCGGGCGGCCTCACGGGGATGCAGCGCGCGGGTGCGGATGATCAGATCCGACAGATCGAGGCTGTTGGCGTTGCGCTCCAGCATGCCGTCGGTCAGCATCACCAGCCGGTCGCCCGGCCGCAGGTCCAGCGACTGGACCCGGTAGCTGTGAGGGGCATGGAAGCCGAACGGCATATCGATCTTCGGTTTGATCTCCCGCACCTGTCCGTTCCGCATCCGCAGCGGCCAGGGATGCCCGGCGTTGATGAACTCGGTCCTGCCGTCGATCAGGCTGATGCGCAGGAGCTGGCCGGTGACGTAGCCCTGGCGGCCGTGCTCGCGCATGGCCTGGTCGGCCTGACGGGCCTGTTCGGACAGGTCGGCACCGGCCCGCCGTGCCCGGCGCAGGGCGCCCACCAGAAGGGTGGCCAGCAGCGCGGCGTCGACGTCGTGCCCCATGGCATCGGTGACGGAGAGCTGGACCGTGTCCCGGTCGATCACGTAGTCGAAGGTGTCACCCCCGACGTGGTCGGCCGGCTCCAGCGCCCCGGCGACCGCGAACTGTGCCGCCTCGCACGCCAGTGACGTCGGGAGCAGCCGGTGCTGGATCTCCGCGGCCAGACTCAGCGGGACGGTGCGGCGGCCCCACTGGTACACGTCGGTGAAGGACCGGTTCGCGATGACGATGTACGCCAGGGCGTGCGCGGTCTCGCCGATCTCTCGCATCGCTTCCGCGTCCGGCGCCGCGGGCAGGAACAGTTCCAGGAGACCGATGGCGTCCCCGCGGTTGGTCACCGGGGCGACGACCCGTACCAGTGCGCCCTCACCCTTGTCCTCCACGCTCGGCCGCTGGGTACGGATCACATCGTCGTACAGGGTGCCCCGCAGCGTGATGCGCCGGGCGGGCTCAGCGGTATCGACGCTGCCTGCCGCCCCCAGCCGTACGACCGAGCCGCCGGTGAAGTCGGTGATCAGGAACGACACCGACGCGGCCCCGAGGTGCTCCCTGAGCATGCGCGCGACCACGTCGAGCGACTCCACGGGTGCCGCGGTCTCCGCCGCCGCCAGTGCCCCCGCCAAGGTCATCGCCCTGCCCCGGTCACCCCCGTTCTCGTGAGGACGAGTGGTCGGCCCACCGTCCCCCTCAGGCCCACATACGGTCACGGTGACTCCTCGCTGGTCGCTGGCGCTCAGGACTCCGTCCCGGGTGGGCGAGGGGCCGGCGCCAAGCCCGGTGCGGCAGATGTCATTGCACCACGAAGCCCCTGAACGGATGCGCCTGGCGGCCAACCGCTCGTCGAACGGTCCGGCGCCGCCTCCGCGTGGAACGCCGTGAAACGAGGACAAACCTGTGGCAGGGAGAAGGGGGTGTATCCGGTGGCGCGGCCGGTGGTGTCGGGGAGTCGGCCCATGCGTGTGCGGGAGTGGGGGAAGGCGGTGCCGTCGCTGACCTTCAGATGCGGGAAGCGTTCCGCGAGCTGTGCTTCGAAGGGGTCGACGGCGTGCAGGCCGCGGAGCCAGACCATCACGAGCAGGTTGTCGGAGCCGCTGACGGACACGGAGAGGTGGACCTCCTCCCTTCGGGCCGGCGCGTTGCCCGTGCCGCGAGAGGGGTGCGGGGGAGCACCGTGCGGTGGAACACACGTCGAGAGTCCTGCGAGGGGGTGGGCCAGGTCGCAGCGGAAGGTGATGACACTGTCCCGGGCCATCCGCTGAAGCCGGCAACGGGTGGTGTGCTCGCTCATCCCGGTCGCCGCCCCGCGGTCGAGGGAGCCGAGGCGTCCGTCAGGGCGAGGCTGACGGATTCGAAGGTCCGCGCGCGGCACCGCACCTCGACATGGGCGACGGTCGCGGGTTTCGCCGCGTCGTACGTGGTGGCCCAGACCAGGCCGTTCGCGCGTAGTCGTTCCCAGCGGGGCCGCCGCAGTCGCGTCCACGCTCGTTCGAAAGTTTCGAAGGTCACGCACATGCTTGCGTTGTGTCTCTTCCTTATCTCATTCCATCCCTCACAGCAGTTCGCGTGAGAGTTAGGTTGACCAGCGAAGACGTACTCACCGAGACCTCTTCTGTTAAAGAAATATTTCCGAAAGGCTGTCGAAAGTATTGACAGGGTCATGGCGCTTTACGAAAACTGTGGCCACCGAACGACAGGAGAACGTCGTTCCCCTCGCGTCATGTGACCGGGGATGGCGGTCGGTTGTTGCGGCACGACGACGGGCGACCCCCGCCGTGTTCCATGCAAGGCCGCGGGCAGCAGAAGCCGCCCGCCCCCCCACCAGCCTTCATCGGGAGGACGCATGCAGCAGGACCAGAGCCAGCAGAACCCCGCTCCCTTCAGCGGCTTGAGCCGACGAGGCTTCCTCGGCGGCGCCGGCACCGTCGCGCTCGCCACCGCGTCCGGACTGCTGCTGCCCGGCACCGCCCACGCCGCCACCACCATCACCACCAACCAGACCGGCTACGACGGCATGTACTACTCGTTCTGGACCGACGGCGGCGGCTCCGTCTCCATGACGCTCAACGGCGGCGGCAGTTACAGCACCCGGTGGACCAACTGCGGCAACTTCGTCGCCGGCAAGGGCTGGGGCACCGGCGGGCGCAGGACGGTCCGCTACACCGGCTACTTCAACCCGTCGGGCAACGGCTACGGCTGCCTCTACGGCTGGACGTCGAACCCGCTGGTGGAGTACTACATCGTCGACAACTGGGGCAGCTACCGGCCCACCGGCGAGTACAGGGGCACCGTCCACAGCGACGGCGGCACGTACGACATCTACAAGACGACCCGGTACAACGCCCCCTCCGTCGAGGGCACCCGCACCTTCGACCAGTACTGGAGCGTCCGGCAGTCGAAGGTGACCAGCGGCTCCGGCACCATCACCACCGGCAACCACTTCGACGCCTGGGCGCGCGCGGGCATGAACATGGGCCAGTTCAGGTACTACATGATCATGGCCACCGAGGGTTACCAGAGCAGCGGAAGCTCGAACATCACGGTCAGCGGCTGACCTCTGTCCGGCGAACAACCGGCTGCGGGCCCCGTCCTCGTGGCGGGTCCCGCAGCCGTGGCGAACTCGCCACCGCGGCGGGGGCGCCCCCGGCCGAAGGCTGTGGGAGGGGCGACCGGTTCGACAACCAGCACTTCCACACAGCGATCGGCGACATCCCACCCCACGAGCACGAGACCAACCACTACGCTCAACACCAACCCCCAACCGGCAGCTGGAGTCAACGCATAGAGCCTCCACCGATTCCCGGACTGGTTCAGGTCCCTGCCCAGATGGTTCGGCATGGTTCGGCAACACGCTCCAGTCCGGGTACCTCATCGGCACCGGCGGCCGGTCCCGGATGCAGATCGCCTCGTCCGGGAACATCGACGGTGACGGATTCACTGACCTCATCGCCCGGGACACCTCCACGGGAACTCTGGACGTACCACGGCCGCAGCAGTGGTGACGCTGACGGAGACGGCACTCCCGACACCGCTGGCACCGAACCAGCCTCCCGCGGGAACCATGTCCAACCGCACCGCGTACGCCACCGGTTGGACAACTGCCGCCCGCCCGCTGATCACCGCGACAGGAGACTCCCACAGCGACGGAGTCCCCGACCTGTGGACGTTGCTCCGTCCCGGGCGGTGAGCAACAGGCAGGACAAGCCTTCCAGGCCCGGAGCGGTCTCGTCAGTGGATTTCGATCACACTGCCCCTTCAACGGCGGGCCTCTCGTGCGCACCGACGCGTCTCCACCGACGTGAGGCTCCGTACCGGGGGAGGTGCTGCGCAGGGAGTCGTGACGCGCCAGATTGCCGGTGCCGAACCGATGTAGGGCCGTGACGCTCGTTTGACGCTCCGGGCGCCCGACGGCCCTCATCCGGGCCCCAAAAGCATCTCTGACCTGCTGTTTTCCCGCTTGCGTCCAGGGTGACATGTTTCCGATGACGCATCATGTCGAGTGCGTTGCCATCCTTGAGCCGGTGGCTAAGGGGCAAGGCCGTGAAGTTACGGACTGATCGTCGGCGTCAAGATGTTGATGCTGAGGGTGGCCGTATAGGTGCGTCGGTCGACCCTGAGGCTCTTGTACGCGTATCGGGACAGGGGTCGTTTCACTGCGCGGGGGCTGATGCGGAGGCGGCGGGCGGGCATGAGCTGGTCCAGGACGGCTCGGCCGATCGTTCCGACAAGGTCGATCACGGTGTCAGCGATGATGCCCGCGGCCTGGACGATCTGATCACGAGCGCATCGGAGCGCGACGCTGAAACTGCCCCGGTCCGGGTCCGCTCCGGGTGTGGTCTCGGTGGCGTCGGCGATCGCGATCCGCAGGATCTGGTAGGCACTCAGCAGGGAGTAGACCTCCTGGGCGATGCCGGCCCAGGTCTTCGAGCGCAGGACCCGTCGGCCCAGCATCGACTTCTTGATCGCGAAGTAGGCGGACTCCACTTCCCATCGCTCGTGATACAGGCTGACCAGGTCGGATGCCGGGTATCGGTGGTGAGCAAGGAGGTTGGTGGCCAGTCGGTAGAGCCCGGTCTGACGGCCCTGGCTGGTGGTGATGGTGATCTCGCATTCGATAATGCGGACCTCAACGCCGCCGAAGCGGGAGAGGTAGGAGCCGTCGTCGAAGCGGGCCAGGACCGGGGGCTTGCGGGCGGCCGAGACGCGAGCCAGGAAGGGCGGCCTCGGTGGCGGCGACGGCGGCCAGGAACGTATTGCTGGAGAAGCCCCGGTCCAGCAGGACGATCATGCCGTGGTGCAGGGAGCGCGTCAGGCGCTTGCCGTAGACGGTCTCGCCGCTGGAGCGGGGGCCGAAGGCGGCGTCCAGGACCGCGCGGGTGCCGCAGGCCACCAGCGCGGTCAGGCAGATCTGCGGGTAGCCGGAGGTCGCGTACTGGTTGGTGCTCTTGCCCAGGCGGGCTCGGTGCAGCGGGCTGTCGGGGACGTCGAGGCAGGTACCGTCGATCGCAACGGCCAGCAAGCCCTTGAAACGGGCGCCGACGGTACGGATCGCCGTGGCCGGCCCGCGCAACAGGTCGAACAGAGCCCGCATGGGGCGGACACCAAGACGCGTCCGGGCGTCCCAGAGCGCCGTGCCGGTGACCTTCGCGACCGGTATCGCCTCCAGCGCGGCGGTGAGCTTGCGCCAGACGGCCAGGTAGCCGCAGTCCTCGAACAGGGCTGCGGCCAGCAGCAGGTAGACCACCACCCGGGCGGGGATCTTCCGCAGTCGTTGCTGGACGGCACCGGTCTCGGTAAGGGCCGCATCGACCATCTCGAACGGGACGATCTGGGTGAGTTCCCCCAGGTGACCAGGGGCGAACAGGCCCTTGGCTACCGTGATTTCACGCGTGATGACACACTGATCGGACAGCGGAGCCTCCGGTGCTGTGAACGGCTGTCTTGGTCGACTGCCAGTTCTACCGGGGCTCCGCTTCTCACGTCCGAAGTCGCCACAGATCAGAGCGCACTTGCCAACGCCCCCGGAGCCTTAACTTCACGGCCTTGCTCGTTAGGGCCGGGCTCCTCGCCGGGTGGTGCGGGGCGGTGCCGGTGGACGCGGCCTGCGGGACAGGCCAGGCGGCGCATGAGGTCGCGGACGGTGGCTGCGGAGATCCGCTTGCCGCCCTTCGCGGGCCGGAAGCCCTCGGCTTCCAGGCGGCCGGCGATCCCGGTGGCTCCCACGCCCTGGCCTGCGAGTTCGCGGATCCGATCGGCCAGTTGCGGGTAGTAGCTGAGCTGTTCCAACCGCTGGACCGGGCGGATGACCTCTCCCGCCGTCGTGGTCCCGCCGGCCCAGACGATGGTGACCTTCACCCGCTCGCTGGTGCCGAGCACGGTGACGACGACCTTGTCGACGACCGCGCGGACGATCTCCTTGCGGTCCGCTCTTGTGGTGCTGTGCGCGCGCCACAAACCCTCGACGTCGTCGGCCAGGGCCGTGATGGTCTGCCGCTCGGCCGGAGTGAGGATGCGCGGACTGCTGCGGGTGAAGCGGTCGTACTCCTCGCGGAGCCGCTGCTGGGCGGCGAGTGCGTCCTCCCACTCCTTCTCCAGCTGGCGCACGACCAGGCGGTTCTCCGGTTCGGCGAGGTGGTGGCTGCGGCGGGCCCGGTCGGCGTCCTGCGCGGCGCGTTCCAACCGCCTCGACCACAGCCGTTCCAGCTCGGCCCGCTCGGCCAGGACCTGGTCGGCCGCGCGCAGGGACACCTCGACGGCGGCGGGCGTCAGTGCCGCGAGGACCTGCTGCTCGACGAAGGCGTCCACGCAGGCGGAGTTGAGCAGCTGGCAGCTCTTGTGCGCGCCGTAGTTGGTCATGTCCCGGGCGCACACGTACTCGGGCAGGGCCTTGCTGTGCTGGGTGTGGTAGCGCACGCTCATGCGCCGGTTGCAGCGTCCGCAGTGCACCAGCCCGGCCGTGAGCGCCCGGCCGCCTCGCACCGCGCCCATGGCTTCGGCGCGGGCGCGGTTGGCCGCCAGTTTCGCCTCGTTCGCCTCGAACCGGGCGACGGTGATGTAGGCGGGCAGGGCATTCGGGATCATCACATGCCATCCGTCCCGGGAGCGGACGACCCGTCCGGTGCTCGGCCGGGCCGGGTCCTGGCGGCGCGGGTCGACCCGCGCCGCCCGTAGGCGTAGATGCCGGCATAGGCGGGATTGTGCAGCAGGGTCTGCAGCGTCATCCGGTTCGGCCTGCGCCACTGAAGGGTGCCCTTGTCCGGCCCCTCCCGCAGCCGGATGCCCAACTGGATGTCGTGGTCCACGAGATAGCGCAGCACGCCGTGCAATGTGCCGAGCCGCTCGAACTGCGCGAAGATCAGGCGGATCACGGTCTGCACCTGTTCGTCCGGGTCCAGGGCGGCCTCCCCGGACGGGCGACGGACATAGCCGCTGGGCAGGGGGGAAGGCCAGCTCGCCGCGGCGGGCCTTGTTCAGGCGCCCGCTCCACATCCGTTGCTTGATCAGGTGCAGTTCGGCCTCGCTCATCGTGCCCTTGAGCCCCAGCAGCAGCCGGTCGTTGTACTCGGCCGGGTCGTAGACCCCGTCGAGGTCCGCCAGTACCGCACCCGACAGGGCGCACAGCTCGATCAGCTGGTACCAGTCCTTTCCGGAGCGGGCCAGGCGGGACATCTCGATCCCCAGCACGAGACCGACGTGGTCCAGCCCGATCTCGGTGACCAGACGCTGGAAGCCGGTGCGGGCCAACGCACTCGATGCCGACCTGCCCAGGTCCTCGTCGATCACCAGGATCCGGTCCGCCTGCCATCCGAGCGCGACCGCCCGGTCCACCAGGGCGTACTGCAACCGGGTCGACTCCTGGTGGTCGACGAGCTGCCGGCGGGTGGACTGGCGGACATAGACCACCGCGAGCCGCTGCAGGTGACGGTCGTCGATCTTGCTGCCGGGCCGCTCCCACGGCATCACCGAGGTCATCGTCGGTCCCGCTCACTCGCCATTGCGGCAACCGACAACGCGCGGCTCGCCAGCCGCACCAACTGCCCCACCACCGCCCGTCGGTTCACCTCCGGCAGTGCTGCCCACACCTGCCCGTCCGGCACCGCCAAAATCGTTCTCTGGGGCCGACGTCACTGTCGTCGCGCATGGCGACTCATCTCCCTCGTCACGGTCCCGCAGCCGCTCGGCCACCGCGGCCAGCCGCAGCAGGCCCTCACGACCGATTATCGGCGCCCGCTTGCTGTCCAGACCGTCCATGTGTGCAGTGTGACTGGGCGATGGAGCGCACGCTGTCGTGGATCTGCCGGCGACGCCGGTGCGTCCGCGACTACGAGCGCTTACCGGAGCACCACGAGGCCATGGTCCACTGGTCGATGATCCTCCTGATGCGACGCCGCCTCGCCCGCGCCACCGCCCCGCCAACCTCGAAATGATCAGTTCATGGACAGGCACTAAGATCGGCGGCCTCGACCACACAGCCCAACTGCGCGACCTGCGCCAGGCCGTGGGCGGCGCCGCGACCGTCCGGGTCACCGACTGCCTCGACGCCTGCGAACGCGCCAACGTCATCGTCGTCCAGCCCTCCACGGCCGGCCGCAAAGCCGGCGGGCGCCCCGTCTGGCTCGGCCTGGTCAACGACCCCGACGCCGCCGCCGACATCACCACCTGGGTCGAGGGCGGCGGCCCCGGCCTGGCCGATCCGCCCGGCGTCCTCGACCTGTACGCCTTCCAGCCCTCACGCCGTGTCCGCGCTGAACTCGAAGATTGATCCGTCCGCCGCCGGGCGCAGCGGTAATCGAGTGCCCGGCGGTGGCAGCATCGGCCGGACACGGGCAACACCGCCGGGCCGCTCCCGTCTCACCCATGGCGCTCCTGCTGGGCGTCTCCGCTCAGCAGGAGCGCCACTTCAGCTCACCCGGGCTGGGTGAGCCTGATGGCTTGGGACGGGCAGGACTCCGCCGCCGCGGTGACGCGGGGATCATCGTCCGTGGCCTCACGGCCGGTGCTGACCTCTCCAAAGCCATCCACGAAGGTGAACACGTCGCGGGCCCGGTGGGCGCACTCAGCAGAGCTGTAATACAGCTCCCGGTCGACGGAGACGGGCACAAGGCACTCCTTCGGTCGGTTGGCTCACTGCGCCAGGAGCTTGGCCAATGTGAGCCGGTCTTCTGCTGTCATGCTCTCCCTCGGGGTCCTGTTGAGCGCTGAGGGCAGTCCAGGGGTCGGCTACACCACGTACCTAAACCGGGCGCCGCACCGCGCGACGCAGGTGTCGTTACGCTCCCGGGCGGTGGCCGTGATATTTGGCTGCGGGCCGAGTTCCTGCTGATGAGCGGTCAGCGGAGTTGTAGATCTGTGTGCCGTTATTGATGTCACCGACAGTGAAATTGATCAGGCCGCCGCAGGCAAGCAGGCAACTCCCGCTTCCAGGCGGCGTAGGCGGTACCGGCGCTGTCGAGACTGCGACCGTGGTCTCGCTGTTGGAAGCGAAGCAGTCCTCGTTTCCGTTGTACGCGGCGGTGATCGTGTGAGTCCCGGGGGTGGCGAAGGCGGTTGTGTACTCAGCCTGTCCGTCCGTGCCGACAGGCACGGTGTCCAGGATGTCGCCCCCGTCGAAGAACGTCACGCCGAGCCCTCCGCTGGGATCAGCGGAACAGGTCACGGTCGCGGTGAGCTCCACGGGCGCCCCGACGCTCGCTGCCGAGGGTGACGCCGTCACCGTCGTCGACGACGGCACGGCCGCCGCTGCCGGGGTGGCAAGACCCACTACCGCGGCAATCGCCATGACGGTGCCCGTCTGCCACATTCCTCG
Organism: Streptomyces sp. TE5632; assembly: GCF_054061295.1. Lineage (NCBI taxonomy): Bacteria > Bacillati > Actinomycetota > Actinomycetes > Kitasatosporales > Streptomycetaceae > Streptomyces > Streptomyces sp. TE5632. Next base: position 5,144,680 of record NZ_JBSSEA010000003.1, read on the forward strand.
GCCTGGCCTGCATTTCATCGTTGCGACTCCTTGGTCGGTCGGGGCGGGAATGCCGCCATGACTGTTCGGGAGCGTCAGACTACTCCGCATATCATCATATTTCGGGCATTCTTCGCCCTACTCAACCCGCTTGGACCACAGGCATCCGGGGCGGGTTGTTCACGGATTCGAGCAAGCGGTATACCAAATGACCGCTGCCATCCTTTGCAAGGCACCGCCGCGCTGATCGGCCCTGTCCAGAAGAGCGCACATGCACTCAGCGCATATCCGCGCCGCCTGGTCGAGTTGGCAGAATGTGGGCCGGGGCGGCGCCGGGGGCGGATACGTCCGAGTAGGACGTGTGTGCAGACAGTGTGGATGGCACAAGGACGTCAGTGGGCTGTCCTCCCCGTCGGCGAGGGGGAGGAGCTTCGTCCTCGGTCCGCCTCGAGAACGGGTGGGAGGCGCGACATTCCAGACAGGTCGGCCGGAAGGAGCGCAGGACCGATGGTGAGCCGATGTGAACCAGCCAGTCGACGTCACCGGCCGCATCCGCGCGGGCCTGGGAAGGCAGACCCTAGATCGCGGGCGGGGCGATTCGGGTATAGACGAGAGAGTTGCTGGTGCCACCGAACGTGGTCACGTTGACGGGGACTGGGCCAACCGCCCCCGCCGGGGCGAGCACGGCGACCGAGGTGTCGGACAGCACCGTGAAGGCCGCGGACGTGGTGCCGAAGTGGACGGCCGTCGTGGTGGCCAGGCCGCTCCCGGTGAGGGTGACGCCGGCGCCGGCGTCGACAGGTCCCTGGGCGGGGGTAAGCGAGCTGAGAACCGGTGACGCCACATAGGTGTAGATAACGGAGTTACTGATGCCGCCCGGGCCGGTGACGGTGACGGGGACAGAGCCTGTTCCTGCCGGAGCGACAGCAGTGATCTGGGTGAAAGAGTTGACGGTGTAGGCGCTGGCGGGTGTGCTGCCGAAGGTCACCGCCGTGGCTCCCGACAGGCCGGTCCCCGTGAGGATGACAGTGGTACCACCCGAGGACGGCCCCTGACTCGGCGAAACGGCACTGACCGTAGGCGCGCCGAGGTAGAAGAAGTAGACAGGGCCGGTCGTGCCGCCCGGGCCGGTGACGGTGACGGGGACAGAGCCTGTTCCTGCCGGAGCGACAGCAGTGATCTGGGTGGAAGAGTTGACGGTGTAGGCGCTGGCGGGTGTGCTGCCGAAGGTCACCGCCGTGGCTCCCGACAGGCCGGTCCCCGTGAGGATGACAGTGGTACCACCCGAGGACGGCCCCTGACTCGGCGAAACGGCGGTCAAAGTGGGCTGCGCGGCGTAGACGTAGGGGATCGAGTTGCTGGTCCCCCCGGGCGTCTTAACGGTCACGGCCACCGTGCCGGTCCCGGGCGGGGCCGCAGCGATGATCCTCGTTGAGGAGTCGACCGTGTAGCCGAGGGCCGGTTTCGTACCGAACATGACGGCAGTGATCCCTGCGAAACCACTGCCGTTCAGGGTGATGGTGTTGCCGCCTGCCGTGGGACCCGTGCTGGGTACGACCGAGGTGAGAACGGGAGCGGCGGCGATGACTGCGGTGGGCCGGGCTGCTCCCGTCGTAGGGGGGCTGTCTTTCACGGTGTCTCCCTTGCATGTCGAGCTGGGCAGCGGTGCCTGGGACCCCGGCCCGGGTGGGGTCTTCCGGGCCGGGGCTCGGAGACGGCCGGGCCCCGAGGGGTGCCCGTCCGTCTCCGGACGAGGCCGGCCGCTGAAGGTGGCCGGCCGCTGAGGAGGGGTCAGATTCCGGGCCCCGCGAGGTAGGTGAACGCGTCCGTGGCGGTCGCGCTGCCTGCGTCGTTGCTCACGACCACATCGACGGGACCGGCGGTCCCCGGGGGCGTGACCGCCGACACCGCGGTGTCGGAGATCACGGTGAAGGGTGCCGGGTTGCCGTCGAAGGTGACCTGGTTGGTGCTGGTGAGGCCCGTGCCGGACACGGTCACTGCAGTACCGCCGGACGTCGGTCCCTCTGCCGGAACGACCGTGGTCACCGTCGGGGCGGCAACATAGGTGTATGAGAGACCGTTGTTCGTTCCGCCGGCCGTGGTGACGCTGACGCCGACCGAGCCGGCTGCACCGGCAGGTGCGATCACCGTGAGCTGGCTGTCGGACACCACCGTCGGCACCGCGGTGTTGGCACCGAAGGAGACGCTGGTGGCACTGGAGAACCCAGTGCCGTTGATGGTGATGGTCTCGCCGCCGACAGTCGACCCGGAGGCCGGGCTGAGGGTCTGCTTGAACGGCGCCCCGACGTAGTAGAACGGGATCGGGTTGCTCGTTCCTCCCGGCGTGGTCACGGTGACGCCGACCACTCCGCTGCCGGAGGGGGAGACCGCGGTGACCTGGGTGGGCGAGACGTTGGTGACGGCGGTGGCGGGTCGCGTGCCGAAGCGCACGGCGGTGGTACCGGTGAGGTTGCTGCCGGTGATCGTGACGAGTGTGCCGCCGCCGCTGGATCCTTGGTTCGGACTGATAGGCATGAGTGTTCCTCCTCGCTCGCAATGCGGTACATTGCCGAGCAGTGATGGGGCGTTCGTTCCGCGTACGGCCCCGATGGGTGCGAGTTCGCTCTCGTATCCACTGGCCAGGTGGTATCTCGATGGCCTTGTGCCGATGCCTGGTCGACGGTCTGCAGCCGTCGGCGTTGGGCGCAAGGCTCATCGAGGAACAGGGTCTTGTCGGGCGTCAGCTGCCGCCCGATCAGGGGCTTACCCTTGTCTGTTTGCGGATCCGAATGCCGCTGATACGGACACTTGCAGTAACCCATCAGGGTTACAGGAGAGCAAGGCTTCAGGTCTCGAAGTCAACCGTTCGAGTGAGCGCCACGGCGTACATAACGGGGCGCATGCACAGCGCATTACCCAAAAAATATGCCGGCCCGCGGCGTACACGAGTAGATCACCAGCCTGTGCATCGCGACACCGTCAAGTGGGCCATCGAGATAGCCACAGTCAGCCCGGCTGCCGATCAACTTCTGCTCGACGACGCCTAGGGCGTTCTGTCAGGGCCAGGAGACGAATTGACGCCTCTATCGGGGCCAACTGGTCGGCGGCGGTTCCCGGGAGCGCCTTCGCGCTGAACACGTGCTGCATCAGTGCGTACTGCCCTGCGGGAAACCCTCACCCACACCTCCGGTTTCCCGGTCGTTGCAGCAAGCCGCTTGATCATACCGGCAGCGTGCCGCCCCCTTCGAAAGGGGACGGCACGCCGTGGTGGGGTTGGGGTGTGCCGGTGCCGGGCCCTGGCCGCCGGCACTGCCCGCCTGGTGTCTGGTGTCAGCGGCGGCCGCCGCAGTGGCGGCCCCAGGACTCGGTGTCGACCGTGCGGCCGCGGTCGTTGCGCAGGGTGGCCGTGTCGGAGCGGTTGTCCCACACATAGTGGCGGCGGTCCTGGTACAGGTCGGTGCGGGTGTCGCGGCCGATGCCGGTGTGGACGCGGACCGTGGCGCGTCCGACGAGACGGACGTGGTCGAAGCGGTAGCGGTGACCGTCCTCGTCCCTCAGGGTCCAGCCGTCCAGGTTCACCGCGCGGCGGGTGTTGTTGGTGATCTCCACCCACTCGCGGTTCAGGGAACAGTTGGAGCGGTCGTCGCGTCCCGGGGAGTCGTACTGCACGCCGGAGATCTGCACGGTCGGCCGGTGCGGCCGGTGCTCGGCCGCCGACGCCGGCACCGTCAGGACCGGTCAGGGCGCCGGCGCTCAAGACGGCGGCGGTCAGACGGTGGTGGACTTCGACACAGAGTCCCCCCTGCATGGTGCGGGCACACCACCAGACCCGACGGCACAAGAGGCCGTCATGTCCGGGTGGGGTGCGTGGTGCGGGTAGCGGCCGGTCGGCCGCGCATGGAGAAGACGTGAAGCCTATTACGGATCATCCATATTGTGGTGACTGTCACCTGCAATAACCATCCATGCACCGGATGCGTCAGGTTGACGGGCTGTCGGGTCGGGACCCCTTGCGGGCCCTGACCACCGGCTCGATGGCGCCATGACGCGCCACCCCAGGCCTCGCGGGACGGTCACCCGAAAGTGGGTAACGGGTCCCTGGCACCGCGGCTTGCCGCGGATATGAAGAAGCCTCGTCCCTGCCGTGGCAGGGACGAGGCTTTTCGTGGAGCGCCGGGCGGGCCTTGCACCTGCATTTCCCCGCAGGAAGCGGGGCGATGGCCACGAGGGTCTCGGAAGCGGGCAACCTAAAGGCATGCGATGCGTCAGAGGCGCTTCGCTGACGCGCCAACTTCCGCCCACCCCTCGGGTCGCCGCGCCGAGCACTCCAGCTCCACACCGTGTGCCCCACGAGAGCCACGGCCACAACGGCTGCAACGACGCGAATCGCGTCCCAGATTATATCGACAATCAGCCCTTGCGAGTCCGCCTCCGTACTCAACCGCTGAGAGGTCTCAATGGGTGCCAGTGCTCATCCATTCGAGGCTCGGCGGACGCAACTGGCGTTATCTACCCGAGCCCGGGGAAAATAGTACGTGGATGCACCAAACCTTCTCCGTTGGTGGACCTCTCCCCGGCGTTCCTCCCGTACCAGCGGGAGGAACGCCGTCTGAGTGACGCGGCCGTGGTTCCGTACTGCCGAATGGCTCCGCGCCTACCCCTCATCACCTTCTGATCCGTAGCTCTCCCCGGATTGGCTTTGAGAGGGCATAGAGTGTCCATTCACGGGGTGGTCAGGCAGTGGCGGGTGGGAGCCATGGGGTGCCGGTGAGGGCGTCGCGGATGGCGCGCATGGCTGTGAGCCCGTGGGCGCGGGCGGTGGTGAGGTAGGAGCGGATGCGTAGATAGCGGCGAGCTCCGGCCAGCTGGCGCCAGCAGCCGCTGACTTTCATCTTGACCTCGATGTCCCGCAGGGCCTGCTCGGATGCGTTGTTGGTCCAGGTGAGCCCGGGGGTGAAGTCCCAGGTGAAGCGGAGCACCTGAGGGGCCTTGTCGATCAGGCGCTCGGCGAGTTGGCGGGCCTTGGACTTCTTCCCGCCGCAGTGTGGGTTGACGCTGATCCCGCACCGGGCCGCCGTGAGGAACTCACCCTCGATCCTGGCACGTTCACGCTCGGGTACCATGCCCTCTCCTGCGGCGTGCGCCTGCTCGACGCTCTGCCCGGCCTCACGCAGGACCTGCTGAGCTGCCTGTGCCCAGGCGGCGTGCTCCTCGTCGGGCGCGTTGTCGATGACGCCCTGCAGGTCCCGCAGCAGGTGCGCGCAGCACAGCTGCACTCCCGCCAGGTGGGCGTCGTACTTGTGGTAGCCGACGTAGTCGTCCCGGATCAGCACGCCACTGTAGCCGGACAGGATCCCGAAGCCGTCCAGCGCGGCGTGGCCACGGTTGTCCGCCGCTCCGTACCAGGTCAGGCTGGTGGAGCGGACGGTGTAGGCATAGCCGCGCCCACCGGCCAGGCTGATCGGGGTTTCATCCGTGCCCAGCACCGGCGACCGGCGCAGTGCCTGCTTCAGCTCCGCTTCGAACCGGGCCAGCGGGGCATCCAGCCGCGACAGGCAGCGGTCGACGAACCCGCAGGACACCTCGATGCCCAACAGTCCGGCCACCAGTTTCGCGGTCCGCTCGGTGCTGATCTGCCCCTCCGCGGCCAGCAGCGTGGCGAAGGCCCGCAGGTTCGGCCCGTAACAGGCCGGACCGCTGACCCCTGGCGGGACGTCTGCACAGGTCACCACCCCGCACCGGCAACGGCGCCGGATCAGCCGTACCTCGGTGACTTCCCGCTCGATCAGCGGGATGTCGAAGACCTGGACCGCGCGGAAGCCCTCCTCCGCCGCATCGGACAGCGATCTGCTGCAGTCAGCGCATTCGGCCGGCTCGAGTCGTTCCACACGGTCAGGCACCGCGACCGGCTGCAACGAGCGGCCCGCCCGCCCCGGCTGTCCACCCGGCTTGCGGTCCTTCGACCGCACCCGCTGTGAACGCGAGTTCTTCCTCTCCGGCGGGTCGGACGACGGTGGCTTGCTGCTGTTGGTCGAATCCATCCCCAGCCGGCGCTTCAACTCGGCGTTCTCCGAACGCAGCTCAGCGACTTCGGCCTTCAACCCGGCGACCTCGGTTCGCAGCTCATCGATCACGCGGGCCTGCACAGCGACCAGCGCGGCGAGCTCCTCGTACGACGGCCCCTGCGACACGACTCGCAACCTACAAGATCGTCAGGTCGCCGAGATCACCGGGCCCCGCCGCAGGTCAGCACCGCCCGTGAATGGACACGGTGGCGGAACGAAAATCAAGCAATTTATGGCCTATCCAGGGGTTTTCTACTCCGACGACGGCCAGATCCTGCGCGCCATGCAGCGCTCCGCCGAGAACGGCGGCCTGATCATGATGCACGCCGAGAACGGCATCGCGATCGACGTGCTCGTCGAACAGGCACTGGCCCGCGGCGAGACGGACCCCCGCCACCACGGCGAGGTCCGCAAGGCCCTGCTGGAGGCCGAGGCCACCCACCGCGCCATCCGGCTCGCCCAGGTCGCCGGCGCCCCGCTGTACGTCGTGCACGTCTCCGCCACCGAGGCGGTCGCCGAACTGACCCGGGCCCGCGACGAGGGCCTGAACGTCTTCGGCGAGACATGTCCCCAGTACCTGTTCCTGTCGGCGGACAACCTCGCCGAGCCGGACTTCGAGGGCGCCAAGTACGTGTGCAGCACACCCCTGAGACCGAAGGAACACCAGGCATCCCTGTGGCGGGCACTGCGCACCAACGACCTCCAGGTGGTCTCCACCGACCACTGCCCCTTCTGCTTCACCGGCCAGAAGGACCTCGGCCGCGGCGACTTCTCCAAGATCCCCAACGGCATGCCGGGCGTGGAGAACCGGATGGACCTGCTCCACCAGGCCGTCGTCGACGGACACCTCACCCGCCGCCGCTGGATCGAGATCGCCTGCGCCACCCCGGCCCGCATGTTCGGCCTCTATCCGAAGAAGGGCACCCTCGCCCCGGGCGCCGACGCCGACGTCGTGATCTACGACCCGCACGCCGAGCAGGTCATCTCCGCCGAGACGCACCACATGAACGTCGACTACTCGGCGTACGAGGGCAAACGCGTCACCGGCCGCGTCGAGACCGTCCTCTCGCGCGGCGAACCGGTCATCACCGAGCGGGAGTACACCGGGCGCGCCGGACACGGTGCCTACACCCCGCGTTCCACCTGCCAGTACCTCGACTAGGAGTGGTGCGCATGGACTTCGGACTCGTTCTGCAGACCGATCCGCCGGCCTCGCGGGTGGTCGGCCTGATGCGGCGCGCGGAGCGCAACGGCTTCACGCACGGCTGGACCTTCGACTCCGCCGTGCTGTGGCAGGAGCCGTTCGTGATCTACAGTCAGATCCTGGCCAACACCACCGGGCTGAAGGTCGGCCCGATGGTGACCAACCCGGGCACCCGCACCTGGGAGGTCACCGCCTCCACCTTCGCCACCCTCAACGACATGTTCGGCAACCGCACCGTCTGCGGCATCGGCCGCGGCGGCTCCGCGATGCGGGTCGCCGGACGCAAGCCCAACACCCTGGCCCGCCTGGGCGAGGCGATCGACGTGATCCGCGACCTCGCCGAGGGGCGCGAGGCCGAGGTCGACGGGCAACCGCTGCGGATCCCGTGAGTGAGGGGCGGCAGGCTGCCCGTCTGGATGGCGGCGTACGGGCCGAAGGCGCTCGCCCTCGCCGGGCGGAAGGCCGACGGCTTCATCCTCCAGCTCGCCGACCCGTATCTGACCGAGTGGATGGTGAAGGCCGTACGGGCCGCGGCCGCGGAGGCGGGGCGCGACCCCGCCTCCGTGACCGTCTGCGTCGCGGCCCCGGCGTACGTCGGCGACGATCTGGCGCACGCCCGCGACCAGTGCCGCTGGTTCGGCGGCATGGTCGGCAACCATGTCGCGGACCTGGTCGCCCGCTACGGCGAGCACTCGGACATGGTCCCCGAGGCGCTGACGTCGTACGTCAAGGAACGGCACGGCTACGACTACAGCCACCACGGGCGGGCCGGCAACCCGTCCACGGACTTCGTCACCGACGAGATCGTCGACCGGTTCTGCCTGCTCGGCCCGGCCGAGGCGCACATCGAGAAGCTGAAGGCGCTGCGCGGGCTGGGTGTGGACCAGTTCGCCGTGTACGACATGCACGACGCGCAGGAAACGACGATCGACGCGTACGGCGCGGAGATCATCCCGGCACTCAACCGCTGACCGGTCCCTGCGGTCCCTGCGGCGACTACCGGGCCGTGCCGAAGTTCTGGGTCCAGTAGGAGCCGGGCTGTGCGAGACCGACACCGATCTCCTCGAACGCGCAGTTGAGGATGTTCTCCTTGTGGCCGGGGCTGGACATCCAGCCGGCCATCACCTGCTCGGGGGTGGAGTAGCCGTAGGCGACGTTCTCGCCGTAGGTGCTCCAGCTGTAGCCGGCGCGGGTGATGCGGTCGGCGGGCGAGGATCCGTCCGAGCCGGTGTGCGACATATTGCCGCTCGCCGCCATGTCCTCGCTGTGGTTCTGCGCGGCCTCGGTCAGGGTGGCGTTCACCTTCACCGGGGAGCAACCGGCCTTGCCGCGCTCGGCGTTGACGAGTTCCACGACCTCGGCGACGGCTCCGGAAGCTTCGGCGTCGCCCGTCGGGGCGGGGCTCGGGGCCGCGGTGGTGGGCTTCGGAGCGGCCGTGGTGGGCTTGGGGGCCGCGGTGGTCGGCTTCGGGGCCGTGGTGGTGGGCTTGGCGGCGGATGCCTCGCGGACCGCCTTCTTCGGCTCGTGCGTCTTCGGCTTGTGCGTCGGCTCGGCGCTGCTGTGCCGCGCCGCCCCGGCCTTCGAAGCGCCCGCGGTGGCGGTCGGTGTGTGCGACGGCGCCGCCGTGGGCTCACCGTGCTGCTTGCCGTCCCACCGGTGGTACCGGTCGGCGTCGCCCCACCTGTCCTCGGCCGCGGCGGGGGCGGCGGTGTCCTGCTGCCGTTGCCCGCTGCCGGGCCAGTCGGCGCAGGCCATGGCGACCGAGGGTATCCCCACGACGCCCATGGCGACTGCCGTGACGACCGTCCGCCGGTACCGCTGCTGACGACGATGCTTTCCCATGAGTGACCTCACCCCTGTTGTCCGGAGACTGGTCATTCTTGGGACGGCCCGGCGCGGGGCGCAAAGGGCCGTCGCACTACCGCGCTTCGTAGGTCTGCGGGGTCCTTGCGGCGGGCGGAAGAGCGTGCCGACCTGCTCGCGACGGGCCCCTCGGGACGCCTGCCGCCGCGTCAGGAGCCGTCGCTCGGCGCAAGAACCGCGGATCTCGGCTCCCCGCCGGATCACCACCCACCTCGGCCCGTCACCTTTTCGTGGCAAGCCGGATAAATCCCCCATGTCGCCGGGGCGGGTCCTACTAAGCGGCCTGCGTAGATCGAGGACGTGCGTGAGGGATGTCACGGAATCATGAATTCCGGTCTGCTGCCGAAGGTCGAGGAACGCCCGGCGAGCCTGTGGGGCCTGTCCGGCGGATCACGCCGCAGACGCGGGGGCCGGCACGCCCTCCTTCCCCCCAAACTCTTCGAGCAGGGGGAGCCCCAGCGGCGTTGTCGTCACTCTCCCCACGCTCGACTTCTCCCCCACGCTCGACTTCTCCCTCCCGCTCGACTTCGCTCGAGCGGGAGGGACCCCCCATGAGCGGGAGGGGCCCTCGTGGCCCCACGCACCCTCGCTGACAAGGCGCCGTCGATTTCCTGCGACCTGCTCCGCCGGACAGGCGCCAGGGCGGCCGGCTCAGCCCCGACCCTCCAGCAGTGCCGCCATCGCCTCCTTGGCGGCCTTGATGGCGCCCTTGTTGATCTCGTCCGTGGAGGGCGCCTTCTTCGACTCGAAGTCGCTGCCGTTGTACGTCACGATCACCAGCGCGTTGGAGGCGCGGGCCACCACCACGCCCTCCCGGCTCTGCTGCTTGTCCTCGGTGGCGAGGTTCACGACGGAGTACGCCGCGTCACCGAGCCCGGGGACCGCGCCGCCGCCGCTCTTGTCCTTCAGCCGTCTCTCGTAGGACTGTCCGGCCGCGTCGTCCGACTGCAGGACCTCGAAGGAGGCGTCGAGCCAGCGGTACTCGTAGCCCTCGAGCGCGTTCCAGGAACAGGTCCTGCGCAGTGTGGAGTCGGTGGACTTGATCTCCTTGCCGGACGTCTTGGCCCCCGGCACGAGGGACTTGACGGTCTTCTCGGCGACGCTGTCGCAGGGGGCGGGAGCGGTGGTGTACGTCATGGGCGCCGTCGTCGTCGACGGAGCGGAGGCGGACTGGGTCGGCGTCCCCTCGGCCGTTCTCTTCTCCGCCGCCTGCGGTTCGGAGGACGGTCCGGAGGACAGTGCCCAGCCCGCCGCGGCGAGGACGACCACCGGGGACAGGCGCGCGGCCAGCGCTATCGGCAGAGGAAAAGAACGCACGTCGCACTTCTCGTGGGGGTCGGTGCGGAAGGGGCCCGCACAGCGGACGGGACGCCAGTGTCACACGCTTCCGGGTGGGGCGGAAGTGCGAACTCGCTCCGTGGGCGGAGGGTGACGGGGACGTACCGGCGAGGACGGCGGTTTGCCGTACTTCCCCTGCGTTCAGGCGAATTGCGGCAGCGCGGGACCGCCGGGCGTGGGCCGAGGGCGGTCGCGGTGTTCCCACCGCGACCGCACGGGGCGTCAACGGGTCACGGTTTGCGGGCGAGACCGCCGTGCTCGGCGACGGGCGCGGCGTCGGGGGTCTCGGTTTCCGGACGCCACAGGGGGACCGAGACGACGCCGGGCTCCAGGAGCTCCAGGCCGTCGAAGAACGACGTGATCTCGTCGACGGTGCGCAGGTTGTACGGGATGGCGCCGCTCTTGTTGTAGCCGTCCTGGGCCTGCTCGAAGCCCGGGTCGATGCCCCGGGAACCGTCGTTGATGGAGAGGTAGCTGCCGGACGGCAGAGCGTCCATCAGCCGCGTGACGATGGAGCGGGCCTGGTCGTAGTCGGCGATGTGCCCCAGGATGTTGCTGAGGATGAGGGCGGTGGGGAGGCTGAAGTCCAGCGTCTTCGCGGCGGCGGCCAGGACGCGCTCCGGGTCCAGCACGCTGGAGTCGACGTAGGCGGTCGCACCCTCGGGGGTGGAGTAGAGCAGGGCGCGGGCGTGCGCCAGGACCATCGGATCGTTGTCGACGTAGACGATCCTGCTCTCCGGCGCGATGCGCTGGGCGACCTCATGGGTGTTGTCGGCGGTCGGCAGGCCGGTCCCGATGTCCAGGAACTGCCGGATGCCGGCCTCGGAGACCAGATACGTGATGTTGCGGCGCAGGAAGGCCCGGCTGCTGCGGGCGATGGTGACGATGCCGGGGAAGACGGCGGTGTACGCGTCGCCCGCCTCCTCGTCGACGGGATAGTTGTCCTTCCCGCCCAGCCAGTAGTTCCAGATCCGGGCCGAATGCGGCACCGAGGTGTCGATCTTCTGGTGCGCAGCGGGTCCGGGCGTCGTCGCAGGGTCGCTCATGGGTGCGGTCCGTCTCTCAGCCGAGGCAGGTGTGTTCAGCCAACAGGTGTGTTCCGCACAACTTACGTCCCAACAGTGTTGTCGCGCACTTCAGTTCGTATCTCCGGTGCGGCGCGTGCGGACGCGTTCCGCTCGGCGCCGGGACGCGCCCTCTCAGCCGTGCAGGGCGAGGTAGGGCGCCAGCGCGAACAGCGTGATGACGAGCGCGTACTTCAGGCTGCGGGCAGGCAGGGCGTGGGCGATCCGCCAGCCCAGGAGCACGCCGGCCAGTTCCGGGACGCCGACCAGGGCGGCCAGGGGCCAGTCGACGGCACCGTGGGCGAGATAGCCCACGGTGCCCACCCCGGCGATGACGATCGACTGGGCCTGCGCGGAGGCCAGGGCTTCCAGCACGGGCACGCCGAGCGCGACCAGCAGCGGGACGGTGAGCATCGGTCCCCCGATGCCGACGACGCCGGAGACGACGGCGACGACGAGCCCGAGTCCGGCCACCACGGGGGCGGGCGGGTGGGCGAGCAAGGCCGCGGGCCGGTGGCGCTCGCGGTGCCACACCAGAACGGCCACCACGGCCACGAGCGCACCGAGCACCACCCCGAACGCACGGGCGGACACAAGGGTGTTGAGCAGTACCCCGACGGGAGTCCCGAGCACGGCCGTGCCGGCCAGGATCCCGGCGGTGCGGCGTGTTCCCGGCTCGCGCAACTGGCCGGAACGGGTGTAGGCCGCGGTGCCCAGCACGCCGGTGGCGACATGGGTGACGATGGCGGTACCGGCCACCTCGGCGGGGGAGAGGCCGGTCAGGGTGAACAGCCCGATCGTGGGCAGCACCCCGCCGGGGCCGACAGCGGTGATACCGATGCCTCCCACCAGTCCCAGCAACCCCAGGGCCACCGCCACCGACACCGACATGCCGTCCCTCACCTCCGCCTGGAGCGTCCCGCCCGGAGCATGCCGGAGACCGGCGCGTCGGGGAACGGACGTCACACGGGGAGATCCCGTACGGGGACGGACCGCGACCTCGGCCGTCGCTACGCCGACCGCTGGTCCGCCGTGTGTGCGGCCTCCTTTGGACGGCTGTCGCCGCGGGCCAGGGAACTGGGCCACCATGCCCGGGGTCCGATGTCGATCACGAGCGCGGGCACCAGCAGCGAGCGGACCACGAGCGTGTCGAGCAGTACACCGAAGGCCACGATGAAGGCGATCTGCACGAGGAACGCCAACGGGATGACCATCAGGGCAGCGAACGTCGCGGCGAGCACCACACCCGCAGAGGTGATCACCCCGCCGGTCGTGGTCAGCCCGCGCAGCACACCCTGCCGCGAGCCGTGCGCGAGCGCCTCCTCGCGTACCCGGGACATCAGGAAGATGTTGTAGTCGACACCGAGGGCCACCAGGAACACGAATCCGTACAGCGGGACGGAGGCGTCCGTCCCGCCGAACCCGAGGAGATGCTCGAAGACGAGGGACGAGACCCCCAGCGTCGCCAGGAAGTTGAGTGCGACGGTCGCCACCAGCAGCACCGGTACGAGCAGCGAGCGCAACAGCAGGATCAGGATCAGCAGGATGATGCCGAGCACGACGGGAACGATCACCGTGCGGTCGTGCGCGGCGGTCTGCTGGGTGTCGTACTGCTGCGCCGTGTACCCGCCGACCAGCGCGTCGGCTCCCGGGACCGCGTGCACGTTCTCGCGCAGCCGCTCGATGGTCTCCTTGGCCGCGTCGCTGTCCGCCGCCGCGTCGAGCGTGGCGTCGATGCGGACACGTCCGTCGACGACCTGTGGCTCACCGGCCCCGGGCCGCCCCGAGGCGGAGACCGCGCCCGCCGATGCCACGCCCTCGGTGTCCTTGGCGGCGGCCGTCACCGCGTCGGCACGGCCGACGTCGGCGATGATGACGGCCGGATTTCCCGAGCCGCCGGGGAAGTGCCTGCCGACCGTCTCCTGGGCGGCGACGGAGGGGGCGTCGTTCACGAAGATCTCGTCGAGCGGCACCCCCTTGGCGGACAGCGTGGGCGAGAAGGCCGCCAGGGCGGTGAGGACGAGTCCGGTCACGAGCCAGACGAAGCGTGGACGCGCGTTCACCCGCGCGGCGACCCGGAGCCATACCGGGTGGCCCTCAGCGGACGCGTCCGACGCCTTCGGGCGAGAGGGCCAGTAGGCGGTACGGCCCAGCAGGGCCAGCACGGCCGGCAGGAAGGTGAGCGTGGTGAGCACGGCGCACACGATGCCGATGGCGCCCACCGGTCCGAGAGCGCGGTTGTTCGTGAGGTCACTCGCCAGGAGGGCCAGCAGCCCGAGCGCCACCGTGGCGGCGCTGGCGGTGATCGCACCGAACGAGCGCCGCACCGCCACCAGGGCGGCCGCGGCCCGGTCCCCGCGCACGGCGAGTTCCTCGCGGAAGCGCGCGGCCAGGAGCAGGGCGTAGTCGGTCGCGGCGCCGATCACCAGGATGGACAGGATGCCCTGCACCTGCCCGTCGACCTGGACCACGTCCCGCTGCGCCAGCGCGTACACCACGGCACAGGCCAGTCCCAGGGCGAAGACGGAGCCGAGGATGATCACGAACGGCAGCAGGAAGCTGCGGTAGACGAGCAGAAGGATCACCAGCACGGCGGCGAGCGCCACGCCCAGCAGCAGTCCGTCGATACCCGCGAACGCGTCCGACAGATCGGCCTGGCTCGCTGCCGGGCCGGCGATCTGCGCCTCGGCACCCGGTACCTTCTGCGCCGCCGCGCGCACCTCGTCGAGGACCGTGGGCAACTCCTCGCCCAGGTCGGGCTGAAGCTGAACGACGGCCTGCAGGGCCTGGCCGTCCTCGGAGAGCAGGGCGGGCGACGGCCTGCCGACGACACCGGTGCTTCCGGCGAGCGCGCCGACGGATTCGGTGGCGGCTGCCCGCTGCGCCTCGGTGACCCGGGCCCCGTCCGCCGTCCAGACCACGATGGCCGGGAGGGTCTCGGACTGGGCGAACGCCTCACGGGCCTCGAGGACCTCGGTGGACTCGGCGCTCTGCGGCAGGAACGACGCCTGGTCGTTGGTGGCCACCTCGCCCAGCTTGCCCGCGTACGGCCCGAGCGTTCCGCCCACACCCAGCCAGACCAGCAGGAGAACGAGAGGCACGAGCCACCGGGCCCGGTGCGGTGCGGTTCTCATGAGCATGCCCCACAGTGGAAGAAGTAAGTCGATGGATGAGTATCTTGATCGTCGAGTGATCTTATACTGGGGTCATGAATGACTCAGGCGCCCCTTCGGCACCTCTTCCCGGTGACGACCCCACGGGGTTGCAGTCGTTCGCCGTCCTGCTGCGCCGGATGAACGGCGAGTTCAACCGCATCGCCCACGAGTTCGCCCAGGCGCACGGCCTGCATCTCACCGACGTCCAGGCCCTGATCGCGATCCTGGACGCCGGCCAGGACGGCTCGGACGAGCCCATGACACCCGGTCGGCTGCGCAAACAGCTCAACCTCACCTCCGGCGCCGTCACCGCGTGCGTCGACCGACTGGAGAGGGCGGGGCACATCCGGCGGGTCAGGGCCGCCGACGACCGCCGCGTGGTCCACCTGCACTTCGCGGAGACGGCCAGAGGGCTGATCAGGGACTACTTCCGGCCGCTCGCACGGAGCACGGACACCGCGCGGGGTCGCTTCACGCCCGAGGAGCTCACCGTGGTCGTCCGGTTCCTCGCGGAGATGAACCGGGAGCTCGTCCTGCTGCGCCGCGACTGATCGCGACTGACCGCGACTGATGCGGAGGGCTCCCGGCCGGCTCGACGCCCGACCCGGCACAACGACAGTGCCCCCGGCTCCTTCGACCCGCGCGGCATGCAGGGCTGCGCGGTGGGCCGCTGAGCCCATACTCCCCTGGGCCGAGGACCCATATTCATGTGGATACCACCTGGAGTGCACCAGGCGGGTGGGGTTTGTCAGTGGGGCATGTTCTCATGGGACACATGATCGAGGACAACGAAACCATCGAAGAGTTTCTCACCCAGCACGCCGTCGACGTGGAGGAAGCCGTCCGCAAGGCGGCCGCACAGGAAATCATGCCGCGCTGGCGTCGGCTCGCCGACCACGAGATCGACCGCAAGTCCGGTCCGCACGACCTGGTGACCGACGCCGACCGGCAGTCCGAGCTGTACCTGACCGAGGCGCTGCTCGCCCTGCTGCCCGGTTCCGTCGTGGTGGGCGAGGAAGCGGTGCACGCCGACCCGGCGTCGTACGACGGGATACGCGGGGAGGCGCCGGTGTGGATCGTCGACCCCGTCGACGGCACCCGGCAGTTCGTGCAGGGCGACACCGGATTCTGCACCCTGGTCGCCCTCGCCCAGGGGGGAGTGATCCACGCGTCGTGGACCTACGCCCCCGCCCGCGAGGAACTCGCCACCGCCGTCCGCGGACGGGGCGCCTTCCTGGACGGGACGCGGCTGCACGCGGGCTCCCCGGAACCCGGCCGCGACCTGCGGGTGGCCACCTCCCACCCGGACTTCACCACGGAAGAGCAGAAGCGCTCCCTCCTCGGCCTGCGGACGGACGGTGTGGCGCCCCGCTCCTGCGGCTCGGCCGGACTGGAGTACCTGGCCATCGCCCGCGGCGAGTCGGACGCGACCGCGTTCTGCTGGGAAGCCGCGTGGGATCACGCGGCGGGCCTGCTCCTCGTCGAGGAGGCGGGCGGCACCCACCTGACCCGTTCCGGCGAACCCTTCCGCATCACGGGCGGCAACGACCTCCCGTTCACCGCGGCCCGCGACGAGGCCACGGCCCGCCGGGTGGCGGGACTGCTGTCGGGCGGAGCCTGACCTCCGGATCGGCGGCGCGGCCGGCAGAGGTGTCGTCGCCCAGCCCCCGGTGAGGGGTGCTCCGAACCCGGGGCGGTGTCGGCGCACCGGCATATCCTGATCCTCCGGTTGCCGTCGGCTGACGAAGGAGCCCGAAGGTGGTGTCGATGCTCGATGTGGTCGTGGTGGGGGCGGGGCCGAACGGACTGACCGCCGCCGCGGAGCTGGCCCGGCGCGGTTTCTCCGTCGCGCTGTTCGAAGCGAAGGGCACCGTCGGCGGCGGCGCCCGCACCGAGGAACTGACCCTGCCCGGCTTCCGGCACGACCCGTGCTCCGCGGCGCATCCGCTGGGCATCAACTCACCCGCCTTCCGCGCCCTCCCGCTGGAGCGCTACGGCCTCGAGTGGCTGCACGCGGACCTGCCCATGGCCCACCCCTTCCCGGACGGCACGGCGGCCGTGCTGTCCCGGTCGGTCGGCGAGACGGCCGCCTCCTTCGGCCCGCGCGACGCGGGCTCGTACCGCCGCCTGGTCCAACCCTTCCTGCCCCGGTGGGACACCCTGGCCCGCGACTTCATGTCCCTGCCGCTCACCGCGCTGCCCCGCGACCCGGTCACCCTCGCCCGCTTCGGCCTCGTCGGACTGCCGCCCTCCACCTGGCTGATGCGCCGCTTCCGCGACGAGCGGGCCAGGACCCTGTTCGCCGGCCTCGTCGCCCATGTGATCGCCCCCCTCGGCGGTCTCGCCACCGGCGCCGTCGGCCTGGTCTTCGCCCTCGCCGCGCACGCCCGCGGCTGGCCCGTCGCCCGCGGCGGCTCCCAGGCCATCTCGGACGCCCTCGCCGGGTACCTGAAGGACCTCGGCGGCGCGATCCACACCGACTACGAGGTCAAACGCCTGGACGACCTGCCCCCGGCCCGCGCGTACGTCTTCGACACCTCGCCCACCGCCCTGGCCCGCATCGCCGGCTTCGGCGACCACTACGCGAACTACCGCTACGGCCCCGGCGTCTTCAAGATCGACTACGCGCTGGACGGCCCGGTGCCGTGGACCGCGCCCGAGGCACGCAGGGCCTCCACCGTGCAGATCGGCGCGGACAGCGCCGAGATCGGCACCGCCCTGCGCGCCGCCTCCCGCGAGGGCCGCGCCCCCGAGAGGCCGTTCCTCATCACCGTCCAGCCCAGCGTCGCCGACCCCACCCGGGCCCCGGCCGGCAAGCACACCTTCTGGGCCTACGGCCACGTCCCCAACGGCTGGACCGGCGACCTCACCGACACCATCGAACGCCAACTGGAGCGCTTCGCCCCCGGGTTCCGCGACCGCGTCCTGGCCCGCGCCACCGCCGGCCCGCCCCAACTCGCCGCCCGCAACGCCAACTACGTCGGCGGCGACATCGCCTCCGGCGCGGCCAGCGGCCTCCAGCTCCTGCTGCGCCCCAAACTCTCCCTCTTCCCGTACTCCACCCCGCACCCGGCCGTGTTCATCTGCTCCTCGGCCACCCCGCCCGGCCCCGGAGTGCACGGCATGTCGGGGCACAACGCGGCGAAGGCCGTCTGGAGGAGGCTGCGCCAGCTATGACCACCACCATCACCCTCGTCCAGGGCGACATCACCCGCCAGCACGTCGACGCCATCGTCAACGCGGCCAACTCCTCCCTGCTCGGCGGAGGCGGCGTCGACGGCGCGATCCACCGCCGCGGCGGCCCCGCGATCCTCGAGGAGTGCCGCCGCCTGCGCGCCTCCCTCCACAGCGACGGCCTGCCCACCGGCCGGGCCGTCGCCACCACCGCGGGCGACCTGAACGCCCACTGGGTGATCCACACGGTGGGCCCGCGGTACACCCGGGAGGAGGACCGGTCGGAGCTGCTGGCTTCGTGCTACCGGGAGTCGTTGCGGGTGGCGGACGAACTCGGCGCCCGTACGGTCGCCTTCCCGGCGGTCTCCGCGGGCATCTACGGGTGGCCCGTGCAGGACGCCGCCCGGATCGCCGTGGAGACGGTGCGGGCGACGGAGACGTCGGTCGAGGAAGTGCGGTTCGTCCTCTTCGACGACCGGGCCCACGAGGCGTTCACCGCGCAGGCCGGCTGACCCTCACAAGCCGCCCGTCGCGGCGGCCGGTTCAGGCCGGGACCTGCTGCCCTGGGGGCGTGAAGTCCCCGGCCGGCCCGTGACCCCCCGTGAACCGTGGCAGGACGTGCGGACCGGTCGGCAACGGATCGTGGACGATGCGTTCGGCGGGATGCCCGGCGTGGACGAGCCCGGCCGCCACCGAACGGATCATGTCCGGCGGCCCGGCGATCAGGGTGCGCCCCTCCGTGAGGGGGGTGCTCCGGGCCACCGCGTGGAGCAGCCGGTCGTACCTGCCTCCGGTCGGCGCCCCGCCCGTCGCAGGGACCACGGTCAGCCATGAGTGGCGTTGTGCGAGGCCCGTCGGATACCCGAGGTCGTAGAGGTCGGACAGCGAGTCGGCGCCCAGGAAGAGCTGTACCCGGCGGCGCACACGGTGTGCGGAGGACCGCCGCACACCGCCGTCCAGCTCCTGCAGCAGTGCCTTCATCGCGGCCCAGCCGGTGTCCCGGACGACCAACCGCAAGGTGTCCAGGGGCTCCGCGTCGAGCGTCAGGCAGCCCTTCGGCGGCCCGAGCCGTACCTCGTCCCCGGGTGCGGTGTGGCGCACCAGCATCTCGCTGACCCCGCCGGGGCCGCTGCGCCGGACGTGCAACTCGAGTTCCCCGTCCGGGCCGGGCCCGTCGGCCAGGTAGTACGGACGCCAGGTGTGCGGCAGCCGGGCGGACTCCAGCGTGGTGTACTGACCGGCCCGGTACCGGAAGGTCTCGTGCGGCAGGAGGCGGAGCACCGCCAGGTCCGGCCCGTACAACTGGTGGGACGTCACCGTCGCCCGCCAGCACGGTGGTTCGTGCAGCGCGGCCTCCGCGCCCCGGACCATGGCGGTGACACCGAGCTGCAGCATCCGCATCCAGGCCTGCTCGAGCCCAGGGCTCCAGTACTCGCCGGCACGGCTCCGCAGCGCTTCGCGCAACGCGTCCTTGAACGCCGTGTACTGCGCCGGGCGCACGCCGAGTTTGCGGTGGTCGCGGCCGAGCTGGGTGAAGGTCCCGGTGATCTCCTCGGGGCGGTGCAGGTTCTCGATCAGATACCAGAACGCCCCTGCCAGCTGCGCCTGTTGGAACGCCATCGTGTCGGGGAAGAGCGACCGCAGTGAGGGATGTCGTGCGAACAGCGCCCGGTACAGGTCGTCGATCAGCTCGTCGAGCGGGGCCACGAGGTCCAGGTCGCGCAGGATGATCTGCTGGTCCGCGGCCGCGTCGTACGTCTCTTCGGCCGGGGGGCGGCCGCCACGGCCGGTGCCCGGGGCACTCCCGGGGGAGAGCAACCGCTGACGCAGCCGCATCGCGTCGTGCCGGGCGAGGAGTGTGTGGTACGTCCTGTCTTCCACGCTCATGGTCAGCGGGTCCTTCCCGTCTCGTGTCCGACGACGGGTACCCGCACGGAGCCGGGCCCGGTCCGGCCCCGGCCGGCGACCGGAACGGGAGCCCACCGGTCCGGTCGGTGCGAGGCCCTCACCGGGAGCGGGCAGAAGGGTCGGGACATGACTGGCTCCTTGAGCGACGTGTCGAGGGTGTGAGGCGGCTCGACAACGAACAGACGCCGAACTGCCGGTTTCCGACGGGAGAAAACGCAGGTCAGTATGGCATCAGGGACATATGCCCGAAGGGCCCGGGGGGACAGGGGCGTTGGGCCCTGGACAAAGGGGGGTATGTATGTGTACCTGGCCTGTACGCGTGCAAGTGGAGGGTCCCCGCCGTTGGTCATGCACGGGTGAACCGTCCTGGGGGTGACACACCGTCCCAAAGACGTGAGCACTTCGGCCGCTGCTGTCCGGATGCCGCTCGTTCGAGCGCTTGCGTGACACATGTCCGCTGACCGCTCACGCTTTTCGACAAGGCCCCCGTCTCCGGCCCGCGGCCTCGGGGCTCGAAGCGTCCCTGCGTCACTGGGGCAGTGAGGGGCGCCGCCCCACCGGAAGTTCAGAAGCGCGAGTCGGCTGCCAGCGTCGTGAACGCCGACCAGGCGTCGAAGGAGACCGCCAGGGGCTGCCTCCGGGCGTCCTTCGAGTCCCGGACAAGGACTGCCTCGGTCCGCTTGGCGACCTCGATGCAGTTGTCGCCAGAGCTGCCGCTGTAACTGCTCTTGAACCAGGTCAGTTCAGTGGTACTCATAGTGCTCCTCGCATCTGCTCCAGCAGGCTTACTGTGGCTCCGCGGCCGAGGGCCTGCGAACGCAGCTTGCCATAGCGCTGGAGCATTGCGCTGACATCTTTCGGCGACGTGATCAGGATGCTTGACTGCTGACCTTCGGAGTAGCCCACCCACTCATGCCGAGGTGTCTCCGCCAGGTACATCAGGCCGTCGATCCCGGCGTGATCGTACTGGCGCAAGGGCATCACCTGGATCTCCACGTTCCGTCGAACGCCTTCCTTCAGCAGGTGGTCCAGCAGCTGACGCGCAACCTCTGGCCCGCCCATGTGCCGCTCAAGGAGCGCCTGTTCGATAACAAAGCTGAAGGCTGTGTTCGGCCGCTCGGTCAGAAGCTGTTGCCGTTCCAGGCGTGCGGTGACCTGGCGTTCGATCTGATCCTCCGAGAGGGGTGGCAGTCGCCGTTCGAAGATGGCCCTGATATACGGCTCAGGCTGCAACAACCCCGGAATCGCCCGGCACTCGTACGCGTACAGCGAGACGGCCTCCTCCTCGATGCCGGCCCACTGCCGGAACCAGGACGCCAGTCCCGCCTTGCGGGTGAGGCTTCGTGCAGCCGCCGCCAGGACGCGTGCCGCGGGCGCGCCCAGGATCTCCTCCGAGCGGTCCAGCAGGTCCCGGGGCGGGAACCGCTTCCCCTGCTCGATCTTGGCGATGTACGCGGTCGAGTACCGCACCAGCGGTGCGAACTGCTCCTGTGTCAGGCGGGCCTCCTCGCGCAGGGCCTTGAGGACCGCGCCGAAGGTCTTGAGGCTGTCCGAGAGTTCCGGCTCGCAGTTCCCGCCCCCGCCCGCCCCGCCGCCGTTGTCCGTCGCCATCGCAGCCGCCTTCCCCTGTGCCGCCGGGCCCCGTTGTCCGTGCCGGACCCGAACGCGTGCCGTGCCATGTGCCGGGCGCGCTGCGCCACGCTCGGCACGCACATCGTCACGCACGGCGAGCGGTCCAGTCCAGCGTGTGCACCAGTACAGCGGGAGCTGTATCAGGGGCAGACCTGCCGACGGGGCGTCAGCAACCAGCAGGCTGGCCCCCATGCAAGCTCCTCACACCCCAACGCCGGCTCCGGCGCGCTCCTTCGCGCAGCGCTTCTCCGCCACCCGGCGCGGTGCGCGCCTCGCCCGGCTGCTCGCCGCGCACCAACTCACCGAGTGGGGCCTCCCGCACGGCACCGAAGCGCACGACGCCGTCGTCCTCGTCGTCGGGGAACTCTCCGCGAACGCGGTTCTGCACGGCCGCGTCCCGGGGCGGGACTTCGCCCTCCGTCTCGTCCACGACGACGGCAAGGACCTGATCCGGATCGAGGTGTCCGACACCCACCCCGCCCTGCCGGCGCGCAGGGCCCCCGGTGCGGACGAGGACGGGGGGCGTGGGCTGGTTCTCGTCGACGCGCTCGCCGTCGACTGGGGGGGGGTGCGCGACCGCCCGGGCCCCGGCAAGACCGTATGGGCCGAGTGTGCGACGGCACCCCGGGGTCTCACGCACCCCTCGGCGCCTCGCCCGGGGCTGCCGCGGGAAGGGGGGTCGGCTGGAGTGAGGGGAGGGTCAGGTGCCACCAGTCGGTGAGGCGGTCGGGGACGGTGGCCGCGCCCTCGAGCGCCTCGGTCAGGGAGCAGAGGCCGAAGAAGGCGCGGACCAGGGTGCGGGCGGTGCGGGCGGGGTGGACGTGGGGCGCCAGGTGGCCGGTGCTGCGTGCCTGGGCGAGGAGGCGGGTGGCGGCGGCGGTCCACAGGGCGAAGGGGTCGGGGAGTGCGGTGTTGACGGTCTCGCGTTCGGCCCACAGGCGTGCGCCCGCGCGCGTGACGGGGTCCCCGGCGAGGGCGTCGGCGATGTCGTAGCTCAGGGCGACGAGGCGGTCCAGTGGCGGGACCGTCTCGTCCGTGTACCGTGCGGTGAGGTCCGGCCAGGTGGCGAAACGGTCCTGGATCACGGCGAGGGCGATGCCCTCCTTGCTGGCGTAGTGGAAGTAGACGGAGCCGCTGGTCCGCCCCGACCTGGTGCTTATGTCGTTGACGCTGGTGCCCGCGTAGCCGCGTTCGGCGAAGAGGAAGGCTGCCGCTTCCAGGAGTGCTCTGCGGGTTGCTCTGGCCCGTTGCTGCAACGTCCTGTCCACCTTCGCTCAACTTCTCCGACAGTGACGAATGTAGTGCGCCCGCGTACGCCGGGAGCAAATGGAGGTCACGTTCGCGCGGTAATTACGCATTTCTTTCGAGGGTGAACGCGGGCGAGTGGTAATGGGGTCGGTCCGCTGTTCTTCCGTTCTCACACGAGGGCCGCGGGGTCCGGCGCAGCTGGTGCGTACTGCCCGGTGGATATGTCTCAACTGTCGTGTGGTGCAGCCGCGTTGGCGGCCAATTCCCCCGGCAGGCCCGGTCGGTGCGCGTGGAGCCATACACCCCGGCCACCCTTGCCGTCGATAACTCCTTGCGGTCATTGCCGCACTCTCCGGAGCGGAAATAACGTAACGGACGTGATGTTTCCGGTTGCTGCCGAAAGTCAGGAATGCGTGCAATTCCGCGCTTCGGTTGAGCTCTGACACGCGCCGGCCTGCGGCGCGCCCGGCACGAGACACCGCCGGACCCGGATCGCGGTCACGCCGCGTGTGACCGCCCGCCCCTTCAGGAGGCCGCTGTGACCACTCCGGTACACCCTCTGCTCGACTGGTCCCCCGAAGCAGTCGTCTTCGACTGCGACGGCACGCTGATGGACAGCGAACGCCACTGGCAGGAAGCCCGCCGCCTGGCCTTCCGGAACTTCGGGCTCCAGGCCCCGCCGGGGTTCGCGGAGCAGGCCAAGGGCGTGCACTACGCCGACTGCGGGCGGCTGATGGCGGAGTCGGTGCGCAAGCCCGAACTGACGGCCGACCTGACCGCGTCGCTCCTCGCGAACTTCCTGTCCCTCGTCGCCGACGACCCGGTGACGATGCCGGGCGCCGTCGAGCTGGTGCGGCTGCTCTCCGGCCGGCTGCCCCTGGCGGTGGCCAGCAACTGCCCGCTGGAGGTGGTCGAGGAGAGTCTCGCCCGGGCCGGACTGCGGGAACGCTTCCGGCACGTCGTCGTCCCGTCCGGGGCGCCGCGGGAGGCGGACGGCCCGGAGGGGGCGCCCGCGGCGGAGGCGGTGCGGCCCAAGCCGTGGCCCGACGTCTACGCCGAGGCGGTCCGGCTGTGCGGGGTCCGTCCCGGGCGGGCGCTGGCGGTCGAGGACTCCCTGACCGGTGTGGAGTCGGCCCGCCGGGCCGGACTGCGGGTGCTCGGCGTCGGCCCCCGGCCGGACGACGGGGGCGAGGGCGGGGCCGACCTGTGGGTGACCTCCCTGGACGACCCCGAGCTCCTGACGTGGGCCCGGACCCGGGTGACCGGGCCGGCCCCGGGCAGTGGAAGCAGCGGAAGCAGTGGAAGGGGCCAGGGCCCCTCGTGAGGGCCCCGTCCGGCCCGCGACACCCGGCGGGGACCCTCCCCGGCGGCGGGCGTCAGTCGGTGAGGCCCAGGGCGCCCGCCGCCTGGATGGCGAGCCACACCTCCGTCAGGGCGCCGGTGGAGGACAGGTCGCGGCCGGAGAGGGCGCCGAAGCGGCGCAGGCGGTAGGCGAGCGTGTTCGGGTGGATGTGCAGCGCCGCCGCGGCGGTCTCGGTGCGGCGGTCGCGCTCCATCCAGGTGCGGACGGAGACCAGCAGCTGGGAGTCGTGGGCCGCGTCGTAGCGCAGCACCTCGCCGAGCACGTGGTCGACCAGCGCGGTCAGCACCGCGGGGTCCTCGGGAAGCCAGCGGCCCGTCGCGTCGGCGCCGTAACGGACCAGCGGGCGGGCCGACTCGACCGCCTTCGAGACCGCCCACAGGGCCTCGCGCTGGGCGACCTTCAGGGCCGCGCCCGGGCGGAAGGGGCGGCTCATCCCGGCCGCCACGGCCGGTAGCCCGCCGATGGCCTCGGCCAGTTCCGGGGCGCCGAGCACGTAGCGGTCGCCGCCGCGGGTGAGCAGCAGGTGGGGATGGTCCTCGAGGCAGTGCAGCAGTGCCTCGTCGGAGGTGTGCCGGACCACGAACAGGACGGCGTCGCCCTCGATGGCGTGCCGGGCGAGCCTGCGGCGGGCGGCCGCCGGGTCGAGCACCTCCTGGAGCAGCTCAGCCAGGGTCTCGGCGCCCTCGCGGCGCAGTGTCTCGCGCTCGCTGCGCACCATCGCCACCCGCAGCGCCGCCACCGTGGCGATGTGCTGGACGACCGCCAGACCGGCGGGCTGGGCGCCCTGCCGTTCGTACGCCACCAGGAAGCCCGCCGGGCCGCCGGGCGCCGGCACGGGCAGGACGAAGCCGCCGGGGACGGTCGGCGGGGCGTCCACCGAGGCGGGCAGGACGTCCGGATCGGGGGTGGGCACCCCGGGCAGCAGGGGACGTCCCTGCGGGGTGCAGAGGTACACGTCGTACCCGGACAGGCGCTCGAGGCGGCGCAGGAGCGACGGCGTGTCGAGGTCCTCGGCGACCAGCCAGCGCAGTGAGCCGAAGACCTGGAGCTGTGCGCCCAGCCGGTGCCGCGCGTCGTCCTGCACCGCGGCGGCGACCTCCTGGGAAACCGCGATGAACGGAACGGCGAGCGGCACCTCCAGCACCGGGAAGTCCCGCTCCTCGGCCGCCCGGAAGAACGCGTCGTGCAGCGGGGGCGTGTGCAACTGCGCCGACAGGGCCAGCGCGGAGACCCCGGAGTCGTCCAGCAGCTCCAGATAGCGGCGTTGCCCGGCGGCGCCACGGGGGATCGCGAGCCCCGTCGTCATGATGACCTCGGCCCCCAGCAGCCAGGGCGCCGGGTCGTCCAACTCGCATACGTGCGCCCAGGATACGGAGCGGCCGAGGCCGTTGCTGCCCGCCTTCACCGACAGCTGGAGGGCGGGGAAGGAGAGCAGATCCTCGACGGTGAGTTTGTTGGTGGCCACATATATGAGGCTATCTCTCTGTGATTGCCACCATTGTCGCCGGTCGGCAAGGAGCCCAGACTGTGGAGCCGTCCCCGGTACGAACGGCAGGTGAAGAGCCCATGGCGACCTCGGTCACCGAAATCGAGACTCATGGTGTCGAGCAGATCCCGGACGAGGACCGTACGGCCCGTCCGCTCGACCTGTTCCGGCTCGCCTTCGGCGGCGCCAACACCTTCGCGACGTGTGTGCTGGGTTCCTTCCCCATCCTGTTCGGGCTCTCCTTCTGGCAGGGACTCGCGGCGACCGTGCTCGGCCTGGTCGCGGGCGCCCTGCTGCTCGCGCCGATGGCGCTCTTCGGCCCCACCAACGGCACCAGCAACTCCGTCTCCTCCTCCGCCCACCTGGGAGTGCACGGAAGAGTCGTCGGCTCCTTCCTCGCGCTGCTCACCGCGGTCGCCTTCTTCTCGATCTCGGTGTGGTCATCCGGGGACGCCCTGGTCGGCGGCGCGCACCGGATGCTGGGGCTGCCCGAGTCGACACTGACGTACGCCGCGGCATACGCGATCTTCGCCGGCCTGGTGCTCGTGGTCTGCATCTACGGCTTCCGCTTCATGCTGCTGGTCAACAAGATCGCCGTGGTGGCGGCCTCGGCCCTGTTCGTGCTGGGCGCCTTCGCCTTCGCCGGCGACTTCGACCCCGGCTACGCGGGCGCCTTCGCCTCGACCGCCGACCCGCTGTTCTGGCCCTCCTTCATCGGCTCCGCGCTGATCGTGCTCTCCAACCCGGTCTCCTTCGGCGCGTTCCTCGGCGACTGGTCCCGCTACATCCCGGCCGCGACGCCCCGCCGCCGGGTGATGGGCGCCGCGTTCCTGGCCCAGATCGCCACCCTGCTGCCGTTCGTCTTCGGTCTGGCCACCGCGTCGGTCATCGCCACCCAGGCCGGGAAGTACTTCGACCCGGCCGCGCCCAACTACGTCGGCGGCCTGCTCGCGATCGCGCCCGGCTGGTACTTCCTGCCGCTCTGCCTCATCGCGCTGATCGGCGGCCTGTCCACCGGCACGACCGCGCTGTACGGCACCGGACTGGACTTCTGCAGCGTCTTCACCCGCTTCAGCCGCGTCCAGGCGACGATCCTCATCGGCGCCCTGTCCATCGTGTTCATCTTCGTCGGCCGGTTCTGGCTGAACCTCACGCAGTCGATCTCCACCTTCGCCACCCTGATCATCACCTGCACCGCACCGTGGATGATCGTGATGGCCCTCGGCTACGTCACCCGCCGGGGCTGGTACGACCCGGAGGCGCTCCAGGTCTTCAACCAGCGCCGCACGGGCGGGCGCTACTGGTTCACCCACGGCTGGAACTGGCGCGGCCTGGCCACCTGGCTGGTCTCCGCCGCCGTGGCCCTGCTCTTCACCAACCTGCCCGGCCAGTTCGTCGGACCGCTCGGCAACCTGGCCGACGGCATGGACATCTCGCTGCCGGTCGGTCTCATCCTCGCGGCGGTTCTCTACCTGGCTCTCCTCGCCCTGTTCCCCGAGCCGCGCGGGGTGTACGGGCCGGCGGGGCCCCGCCTCGTGAGGGCCTCCGACGCCGAGGTCCTGCCGATCAGCGGCGGCCCGCAGGAGACGCCGGAGGCACCGGCGGAGCCGGCCCCGGTCGGCTGACACATCCGGCCCGGTCGCGTTCATGTGGTGGTGGCGCGCAGGGGGACTCCGGGTGCCCGGACTCCGGGCACCCGGGGGAGCGATGAGTTTCGGTGTGATGGCGTGTCTCCTTCTACGACAGTTCCGAACCCGGACGATTCCGGCAGGGCCGGTCACGACCCGGGACGAGACGAGGAGACATGGGATGAGCCCTGAAGGACTTCGCCAGGGCCAAGAACGCACGGTTCGCCTCCGGGTTCGGCGAGCCGACCTGGCGCAGGAAGCATGTGCATGAGGGCTTCCGGGTCATCGGCACCGACCGGGTCCCGGAGTCCGGGCCAGACGGCACCCCGAGGCTGAACGCCCAGGGCCGGCAGGTCATGGGCCGCTCGGTGGTGGTGCAGAAACTCAACCGGCGGTGGGCCCGGGTGAAGGTGCCCGGCTGCGGCTGGGTGCGCTTTCGCCTCACCCGCACCGCGCTGCCGGTGGCGAAGACCTTCCGGGTCACCTTCCGCAACCAGCAGTGGCACATCGCCTTCGCCGTGAGCCCCGAGCCGATCGGCGCACCGGGTACGGGTGAGGTCGTCGGCATCGACCGGGGCGTGACGATCACTGCCGCCCTGTCCGACGGGCAAAAGCTGAACTGCCCCCAGCTCACCACCCGGGAACGGGCCCGGATCCGCAAACACCAGCGCCGGGCGGCCCGCGCCCCCAAGGGCAGCGACCGCAAGCGGGACGAGTACGCGAAGGTGGCCCGGCTGAAGGCCCGGGAGGCGGCCCGGCGCAAGGACTGGTGCGAGAAGACCTCCACCATGCTCGCCCGCACCTACCGGCTGATCCGGTTCGAGAAGCTGCACATCACCACCATGACCCGCTCGGCAAAAGGGACCGTCGCACAGCCCGGCACCCGGGTGCGGCAGAAGGCCGGGCTGAACCGGGCGATCCTCGCCCGGGGCTGGGGCCTGCTGCGCCGCCGGACCGGGGAGAAGGCCCCGGGCCGGGTGGAGGACGTGCCCGCCCCCTACACCTCGCTGCGGTGCAGTGCCTGCGGATGGATCGAGAAGGACTCGCGCAAGAGCCACGCCGAGTTCGTCTGCGTCTCCTGCGGGTTCAGCTGCAACGCGGATGAGAACGCGGCGGTCAACGTCGGGGCAGGACAGGGCGGGATCCCCCGCCCCCGGCGGGCAGCCGGTGCCGGAGGGGTGACAGCGGCCGCCGGCCGCTCGAGCGCCCGTGAACCTCGACCCACCCCGGGTCGGAATCCACCTTCTTCAAGAGGCGGAGGATGTCAAGTACACCGCCTTCGGCAACGGCGAGATCAAGGTCGGCAACACCCTGCACCCGGGCGCGCCGAACCTGCCGTACCTTCCGGAGGTGGGCACCCTGCTGTTCCTGCCGCGCCGCCTGGACCGGCTGCACCACTACGGCCGGGGCCCCGAGGAGAACCAGTGGAACCGCAACCACGGCACCGACGTGGGCCGGTACACCGGAACCGTCTCCGGTCAGTGGAGCGGCTACCTGCGCCCGCAGGAGAACGGCAACAAGACGGACGTGCGCTGGATCGCCCTGACCGACGGCGGCGGGCGTGGCCTGCTCGCCTGCGGTGAACCGCTCCTGGAGGTGAACGCCTCGCACTTCACCCCCGAGGACCTGTCGGCCGGAGCGCGGCACGACCACCAGCTCACCCCGCGTGACGCGGTCGTGCTGCGACTGAGCCACCGGCAGATGGACGTGGGCGGTGACGACAGCTGGGGCGCGCACACCCACGACGAGTTCAAGCTCCTCACCGACCGTGACTACGGGTACACCTACCGGCTGCGCCCGCTGGCCGACGTGGACGAGGCGACGGCGCTGTGGCGACGGCCGACGGCGGAGGAGTTCACCGGGTAGTCCCGGGCCGCCGTCACGGGACAGAACGGTCCGCACGGGGCCGGCGCGGTCACTCGGCCGCGCCGGCGGTCCCGGACCGCGGACGCTCCCCGTGGTGACGGCCCGGTCGAGCAGCCCGGTGCCACGGTGCTCGTGCAGCGCGCACACGACGGCACGGCCCCGGCACTCGCCCACCACCAGGCCCAGGTCGTGCAGCAGCCGCAACCGGTGCGAGCAGGCCGACTGCTCCAGGCCCGCCCCCGTGGTCGGCGGTGGTGGGCCTGGAACATGGGGGCGGCCTGTGCGAGGTCGTCCGCGCCCTGGCGGACGTGTCCGGAACCGTCCTGGACGACGCAGGCGAGACCGACTGAGGTTCATGTCGGATTCCTGCGAGACCCCGCCCGCCCCGTCCCCGATGCTGGACCCATGCAGAAGGGGATGCACACCGACACCGAACGCTGCGTGCGGGCCGTCCGGTCCAAGGACGCGCGGTTCGACGGCTGGTTCTTCACCGCCGTGCTGACCACCGGCATCTACTGCCGGCCCAGCTGCCCGGCGGTACCGCCCAAGCCCGAGAACATGGTCTTCCAACCGAGTGCGGCGGCCTGCCAGCAGGCAGGGTTCCGGGCCTGCAAGCGGTGCCGTCCCGACACCAGCCCCGGATCCCCGGAGTGGAACCAGCGCGCCGACGCCGTGGCCCGTGCCATGCGGCTGATCGCGGACGGGACCGTGGACCGGGAGGGCGTGCCCGGCCTCGCCGCGCGGCTCGGCTACAGCACCCGGCAGGTGGAACGCCACCTGCTCGCCGAGCTGGGCGCGGGGCCCCTCGCCCTCGCCCGGGCGCAGCGCGCCCAGACCGCGCGGCTGCTCATCGAGACGACGGCCCTGCCGATGACGGAGATCGCCTTCGCCGCCGGGTTCTCCTCCGTCCGCTCCTTCAACGACACGGTGCGCGAGGTCTTCGCCCTCGCTCCGAGCGACCTGCGAGCCCGCGTGCCGCAGCGGACTTCCGGCAGCCCCACGAGCACCCCCGGCAGCATCCCCGGGGCTCTGTCCCTGCGCCTGCCGTTCCGCGCCCCGCTCAATCCCGACAACCTCTTCGGCCACCTCGCCGCGACCGCCGTACCCGGCGTGGAGGAGTGGAAGGACGGCGCCTACCGGCGCACGCTGCGGCTGCCGTACGGGCACGGCGTCGTGGCCCTGACCCCGCGGCCCGACCACATCGCCTGCCGCCTCACCCTCACCGACCCGCGCGACCTCACCGTCGCCATCAGCCGCTGCCGCCGTCTGCTCGACCTGGACGCCGACCCGGTGGCCGTCGACGACCGGCTGCGCACCGACCCGGTGCTCGCACCACTGGTCGACAAGGCGCCCGGCCGCCGGGTCCCGCGTACGGTCGACGAGGCGGAGTTCGCCGTCCGGGCCGTGCTCGGCCAGCAGGTCTCCACGGCCGCCGCCCGTACCCACGCGGCCCGCCTGGTCACCGCGTACGGCGAGCCGGTGGACGACCCGGACCCCGAGGGCGGCCTCACCCACCTCTTCCCGTCGCCCGAGGCGCTCGCCGACCTGGACCCCGAGACCCTGGCCATGCCCCGCACCCGCCGGACCACCTTCACCACCCTGGTCCGCCGACTCGCCGACGACGACCTCCGGCTGGGCGTCGGGAGCGACTGGCCCGAGACCCGCGAGGAACTCCTCGCCCTTCCCGGCTTCGGCCCCTGGACGGCCGACGTCATCGCCATGCGCGCCCTGGGCGACCCCGACGCCTTCCTCCCCACCGACCTCGGCATCCGCCGCGCCGCCCGCGAACTCGGCCTGCCGTCCACCCCGGCCGCGCTCACCGCACGTGCGGCGGCCTGGCGGCCCTGGCGGGCGTACGCGGTCCAGTATCTGTGGGCGACGGACGACCACCCGATCAACTTCCTGCCGACGTAACGAAACAGAGAGTCACAGCCGATGAAACAGCACACCGTGATCGACAGCCCCTACGGCCCGCTGACGCTCGTCGCCGACGACGGCGTCCTGTGCGGCCTCTACATGACCGACCAGCGTCACCGCCCCCAGGAGGAGACCTTCGGCATGAGGGTCCCCCCGCGCGAGCGAAGTCGAGCGTGGGGGAGCGACGACACCGTCTGCCCCGCGGCGAAGGAACAGCTCTCGGCCTACTTCGCGGGCGAGTTGAAGGAGTTCACCCTCGAACTGCGCCTGCACGGAACCCCGTTCCAGCGTCGCGTCTGGGACCAGCTGACACGCATCCCGTACGGCGAGACCCGCTCCTACGGCCAACTCGCCGATGTCCTCGGCAACCCCAAGGCCGCCCGCGCGGTCGGCCTCGCCAACGGCCGCAACCCGATCGGCATCATCGTCCCCTGCCACCGCGTCATCGGCGCGAGCGGCGGCCTCACCGGCTACGGCGGCGGCCTGGCCCGCAAGCAGCGCCTGCTGGACTTCGAGCGGGGGACGGCCCTGTTCTGAGCGGCGATCCGGGCTATGCCGCGATCCGGCCGAGCAGCGCGGGCAGGGCCGTGCCGATCGGCTCCCGGATGATCTCGTCGGCGCGGTCGTCGTAGGGCGTCGGCTCGGCGTTGACGATGACGAGCCGGGCGCCGTGGTCGGCGGCGACGCCCGCGAGGCCGGCGGCGGGCTGGACCTGGAGGCTGGTGCCGACGGCGATGAAGACGGTGCAGGCCTTGCTGATCGCGAGCGAGTCGCCGAGCACCACGGGGTCGAGCCGCTCGCCGAACATCACCGTCGCCGACTTGAGGATCCCGCCGCACACCAGGCACGGCGGATCCTCCTCACCGGCCTCGACCCGGGCGAGCGCGTCCTCCATCGGGCTTCGGGCATGGCAGTCCGTGCACACCACACTGCGTACCGTGCCGTGCAGCTCGAGCACCTTGCGGGCCGGCATCCCGGCGAGCTGGTGCAGCCCGTCCACGTTCTGCGTGATCACCCGCACCGGCACCCCGGACCGCTCCAGCTCGACCACGGCGCGGTGCGCGGCGTTCGGTTCCGCCGCGAGCGCGCGGTTCTTGCGCCGCATCTGCCAGGACCGTCGGCGGATCTCGGGATCGCCCATGTAGTACTCGTACGTCACGAGCTTCTCGGCCTCCGGGTCCCGCCGCCACAGCCCGTTCGGGCCTCGGTAGTCGGGGATGCCGGAGTCGGTGCTGACGCCGGCACCGCTGAGAAGGGCGACGAGGGGCTTGCTCATGCAGCCGAGGGTAGGCGGACGCCGGCCGTCGCGGCGAGCAGATATTGCCGGGCGGGTGCCGGGCGGGGCACAGGTCAGTGCACCCGGTGCCCGTTCTCCAGCTCCGCGGTGTCCGAGCCGTCGGCGAGGACGTCCAGGGCGGCCAGCACCCGGCGCCCCAGGGAACCCTGGAGGTACCCGGCCAGCTCCTCGCGCGGTACGAGCCGCCAGGACAGCAGCTCCTCCTCCTGCAACCGGATCGCCGCGAGGTCGTCCGCGCCGAGCACCCCGCCGTCGTACAGGTACGCCACCATCGGGGGCCGTCCGGGCCACTGCGCCCAGTCCACCGCGAGCAGCCGCCCGAGCGGCCGGTCGAGCCCGATCTCCTCGGCCGTCTCGCGCCGCGCGCCCTGCCGCGGGGTCTCCCCGTCGTCCGACTCGATCGTGCCGCCGGGCAGCGTCCACCCCTCCCGGTAGTTCGGCTCGACGAGCAGCACCCGGCCCTCGTCGTCCCGGAAGAGGGCGGCCGCGCCGGCGAAGATCCGGGGGAGCGAGGCGAGATAGGCGGCGAAGTCCTGAACGTCCTGCGTGGTGGTCATACAGGCAGGGTAGTGGCGCCGGGGAACGCCACCGTGGCGACGGAGCGGCCCGACCAGGGCGCACGGCAGCACACCCGGTCCCATGATCGACACCGAACGGCGCACACGCCGGGGCGTACGAGCCGCAGGAGCCGTCGGCCCCCTCGCCCGTGTCCCGTACCCCGGAGCCGGGATCAGGCCGCCGTCCGTGCCAGCCGCAGGGTGCGCTCCGCCAGTTCGCTGATCCGCACCCCGTCGAAGCCGAGGACCGCGCTGCGCACCGTGTCCTGGAGCGGGTCCTTCCACTGCTTTGGGACGGCCGACGCGCCGCACAGGACGCCGGCCACCGAGCCCGCCGTCGCCCCGTTGGAGTCGGTGTCCAGGCCACCGCGCACGGTCAGGGCGATGGTGCGGGTGAAGTCGCCGTCGCCGTACAGCAGACCGGCGGTGAGGACGGCGGCGTTCGGGACGGTGTGGATCCAGCCGAGGCCCGCCGTCTCCTCCTCGACGGTGGCGAGCGTGTCCTCCCAGGCCAGCCCGGTGTCGTGCAGGGCGCACACCCTGCGCACGGTGCGGGCCAGGCGGCAGCCCGCCGGGATCACCGTCAGCGCCTCGTCCACGGCGCGGCGCACCGTGGACGCCGTGAACGCCGCCGAGATCAGCGCCGCCGCCCACATCGCGCCGTAGACCCCGTTGCCGGTGTGCGACAGCACCGCGTCCCGGCGGGCCAGCGAGGCCGCGCGGCGCGGGGCGCCGGGGGACGTCCAGCCGTGGATGTCGGCGCGGATCAGGGCGCCGATCCACTCCTGGTACGGGTTGTCGTAGGTGGCCGTCAGCGGCGGCCTGCGGCCGTTCGCGAGGTTCCGGTACGCCGCACGTTCCGCGGTGAACGTCTGCAGATACGGCAGCCGCAGCAGCCACAGGTCGCCCACCTGCTCGGTGCTGAAGCCGAAGCCGTGGGTCTCCAGCAGGTGCAGGCCGAGGATCGCGTAGTCGACGTCGTCGTCCCGGCAGCTGCCGTGGACGCGGCCACGGACGCAGGAGCGCCACTCGGGGCGCAGGTCGCGGCGGTCGCTCTCGGTGAGCGGTTCGGGCAGGTAGTCGTCGAGGGGGAGGGCCGCCGCCCGGCGCAGGTAGCGGTCGATGCGCTCACGGGTCCACACCTCGCCCTGCTCGACCGGCTTGCCCAGCATGTTGCCCGCGATCCGGCCCAGCCAGCCCCCGAGGACGCGGTCGGCGAGCCCCGGCTCCGTCTCCACAGCGGTCATGGGTCCGGTCTACCCGATTCCGGCCGCGACCGCGCCCTCCCGGCCGGGTGTCCGCCGGTCCGGGGGGCGACGCCGCGGGCGCCCGCCGGTTAGGGTCGCAGGGGCGCGCGACCGGCCTCGACACGCGTACGGGACCCGGAGAACCCGGAGAACCCGGAGAGCCCGGAGAACCCGGAGAACAAGGGGATTGCGAAAGTGGCGGACGCTGCAGTGAGCAGTACTCGATCAGCACAGTCGGCGCAGCGGGTGCTCGTCGCCGCGGACAAGTTCAAGGGGTCGCTGACGGCCGTGCAGGTCGCCGAGCGGGTGACGGCCGGGCTGCGTCGGGTGGTGCAGGACCTCGAGGTCGAGGCGCTGCCCGTGGCCGACGGCGGTGACGGCACGGTGGCGGCGGCGATCGCGGCCGGCTTCGACCGGCGGGAGGTACGGGTCACCGGCCCCGTCGGCGACGAGGTGACGGCGGTCTTCGCGCTGCGCGGCGACACCGCCGTGGTGGAGATGGCGGAGGCCAGCGGGCTCCAGCGGCTTCCGGGCGGTGTACCGGCGCCGCTGACGGCATCCACGTACGGTTCCGGCGAGCTGTTGCGGGCCGCGCTGGACGCGGGTGCGCGCACCCTGGTGTTCGGGGTCGGCGGCAGTGCCACCACGGACGGCGGCGCCGGCATGCTGGCCGCGCTGGGCGCCCGCTTCCTGAAGGCCGACGGTGAGCCGGTGGCGCCGGGCGGCGGCGGTCTCGCCGAGCTGGCCTCGGCCGATCTGTCGGGTCTGGACCCGCGTCTGGGCCGGGTCGAGTTCGTGCTCGCCAGCGACGTCGACAACCCGCTGACCGGCCCGAAGGGCGCCCCGGCGGTCTACGGGCCGCAGAAGGGTGCCTCGCCGCAGGACGTGGAGCGGCTGGACGCGGCGCTCGGGCACTTCGTGCGGGTGCTGGAGGAGTCGGCCGGGGTGAAGGCCGCCGCGGAGCTCGCCGGTTCGGCGGGCGCGGGCGCGGCCGGCGGCATCGGGTTCGGCGCGCTGCTCCTCGGGGCCGGGTTCCGGCCCGGTATCGAGGTGATGCTGGACGTCCTCGGTTTCGCGCCCGCGCTGGAGCGGGCCGACCTCGTGATCACCGGTGAGGGCTCGCTGGACGAACAGACCCTGCACGGCAAGGCCCCGGCGGGGGTCGCCGCCGCGGCACGCGCCGCCGGCAAGGAGGTCGTCGCGGTGTGCGGGCGGCTCACCCTGCCGCCGGAGGTGCTGGGGCGGGCGGGGATCCGGCGGGCGTACGCGCTGACGGATCTCGAGCCGGACATGGCGACGTGCATCGCGGAGGCGGGGCCGATCCTGGAGCGGACCGCGGAGCGGATCGCCCGGGACTTCCTGAGCTGAGGCCGCCCGGTCGCGCCGTGCCAGGGGGCTCCGCTCACCTGCCACCCGACCGGCATCGGCAGGTGAGAAGGCCGCCGAAAAGCGAGGGGCCCCGAACCCAGGAACGGTTCGGGGCCCCTCGCAGTGCCGTTACGACTGTGCGGCCCGCGCCTCGCGGCGGTTGTCGCGGAAGTTGTTCACCCGGCGGGCCGTGGCGAACAGCGGGATCACCGCGCCCATCACCAGCTGCAGCGCGCACCCCGTCTGCAGCAGCAGCTGGCCGCTGGGGGCGTCGAAGGCCCACGCCGTCAGCATCCCCATGCTCAGCACGATCCAGGTCAGCATCGCCACCGCGAGGGGCCCCCGCGGCTTCGGGTACTCGACCCGGCTCACCATCAGCCAGGCGGTGCCCAGGATCGCCAGCACCGTCGCCACGAACGGCAGCTCCAGCAGCACGATCGAGACGACGGTCAGCGCGCCGAACGGTGACGGCATGCCCTGGAAGGTGCCGTCCTTGACCGTGACGCAGGAGAACCTCGCCAGCCGCAGCACCACCGCCAGCAGCACCACGATCGCGCCGACCGCGGCCACTCTCTGGTGCGCGTCGTCCGCGACCATGCCGTACACGAGGACGAAGTACGCCGGTGCCAGACCGAAGCTGATCAGGTCCGAGAGGTTGTCCAGTTCCGCGCCCATCGGGGAGGAGCGCAGCTTCCGGGCCACCAAACCGTCGAACAGGTCGAAGACGGCCGCGCACAGCATCAGGATCACGGCGGTGGCCGCGCTGTGACGGGCCATGCCGGACTCCTGGCTGCCCGTGAGGTGCGGGATCAGGATGCCGGTGGTGGTGAAGTACACGGCCATGAAGCCGCAGGTGGCGTTGCCGAGGGTGAGGGTGTCCGCTATCGACAGGCGGAGCGAGAGAGGCATCTCCTCCTCGTCGTCCTCCTCGTCGGCGTCGGGCACCCAGCCGGCCTGTGTCTCAGGATCAATCACGGTCAATTCGAGTCACCCCTGCCACGGTCTTCTGCCCCACCTCGACGTCGATCTCGACGCCCTCGGGCAGGTAGAGATCCACCCGGGAGCCGAACCGGATGAGACCGATCCGGTCGCCCTGCTCGACCTTGGTGCCCTGGGGCACGTAGGGGACGATGCGGCGGGCCACCGCGCCGGCGATCTGGATCATCTCGATGTCACCGAGCTCGGTGTCGAAGTGCCAGACCACGCGCTCGTTGTTCTCGCTCTCCTTGTTGAAGGCGGGAACGAAGCCACCGGGGACGTGCTCGACCGACGTCACCGTGCCGGCCAGCGGCGCCCGGTTGACGTGGACGTTGAGCGGGCTCATGAAGATCGCGACACGGGTCCGGCCGTCCTTCCACGGCATGATGCTCTGCACCACACCGTCGGCGGGCGAGATGACCCGGCCCCGGGCGATCTCGCGCTCGGGGTCGCGGAAGAACCACAGCATCCCCGCCGCGAGAGCGGTGGCGGGAACGGCTACGGCCTTGGCGGCACCCGAGCGGCGGGCACGGACCAGGCTGACGGCTGCGGTGGCGACGGTCGGCAGAAGCCACGGCGACGCTCCGCGCGCGAGGCGTACACCGGAGAGGCTGTCGCGAGATGCAGAGGTTTTGCTGTGGGGCATGGATGACCTTCGTAGCGGATAGTGCCGCGCACTGACGGGGGACGGCGGCTTTCCGGCGATCGTAGCGGCTCCAGGTGACAACTGGGTAAGCCAGGCAGTCGAGTCGACGGCCGGAGAGTGCTGACGGGGCGTGATCCACTATTCCGAGAAAACACCCCGTATCCGGACATTCAGCCCTGGAATCGGTACTCTTCGAGCAGTCGGCGACCGATGATCATCTTCTGGATCTCGGCGGTGCCCTCTCCGATCAGCAGCATCGGGGCCTCCCGGTAGAGGCGCTCGATCTCGTACTCCTTGGAGAAGCCGTACCCGCCGTGGATCCGGAAGGCGTCCT
The DNA here is from genome assembly GCF_054061295.1 of Streptomyces sp. TE5632. NCBI lineage: Bacteria > Bacillati > Actinomycetota > Actinomycetes > Kitasatosporales > Streptomycetaceae > Streptomyces > Streptomyces sp. TE5632. The sequence goes on from NZ_JBSSEA010000003.1 coordinate 5,181,997, forward strand.
CGACGACCTCCTTGCAGTATTCGGACGCGAGGTACTTGGCCATCCCCGCTTCCAGGTCGTTTCGTTCGCCGGAGTCCTTTTTGCGTGCGGCGTTCACCATCATCGCATGCGCGGCCTCCACCTTGGTGGCCATCTCCGCGAGCTTGAACTGAATGGCCTGATGGTGGGCGATCTGCTTGCCGAAAGTGTGACGCTGTTGGGCGTACCGGACACCGAGTTCGAAGGCACGCTGGGCGACGCCGCAGCCACGCGCCGCCACATTGACGCGGCCGACCTCCACGCCGTCCATCATTTGGTAAAAACCGCGGCCGGTGACCCCGCCGAGCACCCGATCCGCCGGAATCCGCAGGCCATCCATGATGAGCTCGGTGGTGTCGACCCCCTTGTAGCCCATCTTGTCGATCTTGCCGGGGATGGTGAGACCGGGGCGGACCTCGCCGAAGCCGGGCTCCTTCTCCACCAGGAAGGTCGTCATCGACTTGTGGGGCGCCGTGCCCTCCGGGTGTCCTTCGTCACTGCGGACCAGAACGGCCACCAGGGACGACGTGCCGCCGTTGGTCAGCCACATCTTCTGGCCGTTCAGGACGTATGAGTCGCCGTCCTTCACCGCCTTCGAGGTGATCGCCGACACGTCCGAGCCCAGGGCCGGCTCCGACATGGAGAAGGCGCCGCGGATGTCGCCGGCCGCCATGCGCGGCAGGAAGTGGTCCTTCTGCTCCTGCGTGCCGTGCTGCTTGAGCATGTACGCCACGATGAAGTGCGTGTTGATGATGCCGGACACCGACATCCAGCCGCGGGCGATCTCCTCCACGCACAGCGCGTAGGTCAGCAGCGACTCGCCCAGACCCCCGTACTCCTCGGGGATCATCAGTCCGAACAGGCCGAGTTCCTTCAGGCCGTCGACGATCTGCTGCGGGTACTCGTCGCGGTGTTCCAGCTCGGTCGCGACCGGGATGATCTCCTTGTCCACGAAGTCGCGGACGGTGGAGAGGATCTCCCGCTGGATGTCCGTGAGGCCGTGGGTCTGGGCGAGACGGCTCATCTACTTCCCCTGTTCCTTCGGTTCGGGGCGGCCCGGCTGCTCGCCGCCGCGCTCCTTGATGTACGTCTCGGTCGGCACCATCACCTTGCGGCGGAAGACGCACACGAGCGTGCCGTCCTGCTTGTAGCCCTTGGTCTCGACGTGGACGATGCCGCGGTCGTTCTTGGACTTGGACGGCCACTTGTCGAGCACGGTCGTCTCGCCGTAGATCGTGTCGCCGTGGAAGGTCGGCGCCACGTGCTTGAGCGACTCGATCTCCAGGTTGGCGATCGCCTTGCCGGAGACGTCCGGGACGGACATGCCGAGCAGGAGCGAGTAGATGTAGTTGCCCACGACGACGTTCTTGCCGAAGTCGGTGGTCTTCTCCGCATAGTTGGCGTCCATGTGGAGCGGGTGGTGGTTCATGGTGAGCAGACAGAACAGGTGGTCGTCGTACTCGGTGACCGTCTTGCCCGGCCAGTGCTTGTACACCGCCCCGACCTCGAACTCCTCGTAGGTGCGTCCGAACTGCATGGCCGTCACGCCTCCGGGATCTCGAACTTGCTGGTGCGCTGCATGCCGGCGGCGCGTCCCTTGCCCGCGATGACCAGGGCCATCTTGCGGCTGGCCTCGTCGATCATCTCGTCGCCGAGCATCGCGGAGCCCTTCTTGCCGCCCGCCTCGGACGTGCAGTACTCGTACGCGTCCAGGATCAGCTCGGCGTGGTCGTAGTCCTCCTGGGAGGGCGAGAAGACCTCGTTGGCGGCGTCGACCTGGCCGGGATGCAGCACCCACTTGCCGTCGAAGCCGAGGGCGGCGGCGCGACCGGCGACCTCGCGGAAGCCGTCGACGTTGCGGATCTGCAGGTAGGGGCCGTCGATCGCCTGGAGGTTGTTGGCGCGGGCGGCCATCAGGATCTTCATCAGGATGTAGTGGTAGGCGTCCGCCGGGTAGCCGGGCGGCTGCTCGCCCACGACCAGCGACTTCATGTTGATCGACGCCATGAAGTCGGCCGGGCCGAAGATGATCGTCTCCACGCGCGGGGACGCCTGCGCGATCTCGTTGACGTTGTTCAGGCCCTGCGCGTTCTCGATCTGCGCCTCGATGCCGATGCGGCCGACCTCGAAGCCCATCGTCTTCTCGATCTGGGTGAGCAGCAGGTCCAGGGCCACGACCTGCTGCGCGTCCTGCACCTTCGGCAGCATGATGCAGTCCAGGTTCGGGCCCGCGCCCTCGACGACCGTCACGACGTCGCGGTACGTCCACTCCGTCGTCCAGTCGTTGACGCGCACGACGCGGGTCTTGCCGGTCCAGTCGCCCTCGTTGAGGAACTTGACGATGGTGTGCCGTGCCTCGGGCTTGGCCAGCGGCGCGCACGCGTCCTCCAGGTCGAGGAAGACCTGGTCGGCGGGGAGGCCCTGGGCCTTCTCCAGGAAGCGCGGGTTCGAGCCGGGCACCGCCAGGCAGGAACGGCGAGGGCGAAGCCGGTTGACAGTCGTCATGCGGGGACCTCCAGGGGGTCGAGCTTGTTCGCGTTCCGGATCTCGTCGACGATCCGGCCGATGATGCCGGTGATGTCGAAGTCCTTCGGGGTGAAGACCGCGGCGACTCCCGCGGCCCGCAGTTCTTCGGCGTCACCGTTCGGGATGATGCCACCGGCGATCACCGGTATATCTGTGGCACCGGCCACACGGAGGCGTTCCAGCACGTCCGGGACGAGCTGGGCGTGCGAGCCGGACAGGATGGACAGGCCCACCGCGTGCACGTCCTCGGCGAGGGCGGCGTCCACGATCTGCTCCGGGGTGAGCCGGATGCCCTGGTAGACCACCTCGAACCCGGCGTCGCGGGCCCGCACGGCGATCTGCTCGGCGCCGTTGGAGTGGCCGTCCAGGCCGGGCTTGCCGACCAGGAACCGCAGCTTGCCGACGCCCAGGTCCTTGGCCGTCAGGTCCACCCTGCGGCGCACCTCGGACAGGGCCGAGCCCTCCTCGGCGGCGACCGCGACCGGCGCCGACGAGACGCCGGTCGGCGCGCGGAACTCGCCGAACACCTCGCGCAGGGCCCCGGCCCACTCGCCGGTCGTGGCGCCGGCGCGGGCGCACTCCAGGGTGGCCTCCATGAGGTTCTCGGTGCCGCGTGCGGCCTCCTTCAGCCTCTCCAGCGCCTTGCAGGGGTGTGGGTGGTTGAAGGGCGGCTGGTAGCGGGTGTCGCGCCAGTTCTGCAGCGCGGCGATGACGCGCGCCTCCACCGCCGGGTCGACCGTCTGGATCGCGGTGTCCAGGTCGGCGGTCAGCGGGTTCGGCTCGGTGCCCTCGAAGGCGTTGACGCCGATGATCTTCTCCTGGCCCGACTCGATCCGGGCCCGGCGCTCGGCGTGCGAGGCGACCAGCTGCGACTTCAGGTAGCCGGACTCGACGGCGGCCATCGCGCCGCCCATCTCCTGGATGCGCTCGATCTCCGCGAACGCCGACTCGACCAGCTCGTCGACCTTCGCCTCGATCACCTTCGAGCCCTCGAAGATGTCCTCGTACTCCAGCAGGTCGCTCTCGTGCGCCAGCACCTGCTGGATGCGCAGCGACCACTGCTGGTCCCAGGGCCGGGGCAGGCCCAGCGCCTCGTTCCAGGCCGGCAGCTGCACGGCACGCGCGCGGGCGTCCTTGGAGAGGGTGACGGCCAGCATCTCCAGCACGATCCGCTGGACGTTGTTCTCCGGCTGCGCCTCGGTCAGGCCCAGGGAGTTGACCTGGACGCCGTAGCGGAAGCGGCGGTGCTTGGGGTTCTCGATGCCGTACCGCTCACGGGTGATGCGGTCCCAGATCCGGCCGAAGGCGCGCATCTTGCACATCTCCTCGATGAAGCGGACGCCCGCGTTCACGAAGAAGGAGATGCGGCCGACGACGTCGCCCATGCGTTCCTGCGGCACCTGGCCGCTGTCGCGCACCGCGTCCAGCACGGCGATCGCGGTGGACATCGCGTACGCGATCTCCTGCACCGGCGTGGCGCCCGCCTCCTGCAGGTGGTAGCTGCAGATGTTGATCGGGTTCCACTTGGGGAGGTGGGAGACCGTGTACGCGATCATGTCCGTCGTCAGACGGAGTGACGGCCCCGGCGGGAAGACGTGCGTCCCCCGGGACAGGTACTCCTTGACGATGTCGTTCTGGGTAGTGCCCTGGAGCTTGGTGACGTCCGCACCCTGCTCCTCCGCGACGACCTGGTAGAGCGCCAGCAGCCACATGGCCGTGGCGTTGATCGTCATCGAGGTGTTCATCTGCTCCAGGGGGATGTCCTGGAACAGCCGGCGCATGTCACCGAGGTGCGCGACCGGCACGCCGACCCGGCCGACCTCGCCGCGGGCGAGGACGTGGTCGGAGTCGTACCCGGTCTGGGTCGGCAGGTCGAAGGCGACCGACAGACCCGTCTGCCCCTTGGCGAGGTTGCGCCGGTACAGCTCGTTGGACGCCTCGGCCGTGGAGTGACCGGCGTACGTGCGCATGAGCCACGGCCGGTCCCGTTCCCTTCGCGCCTGCGGCGCGGTCTGACGCTCTGTCATCCGACGGCCCTCAGATGTTCCGGAAGCGGTTGATGGCGTCGACGTGCTGCGCGCGCATCTCCTCGTCGCGCACGCCCAGGCCCTCCTCGGGGGCCAGGCACAGCACGCCGACCTTGCCCTGGTGCAGGTTGCGGTGGACGTCGTACGCGGCCTGGCCGGTGTCCTGGAGGGAGTACACCTTGGAGAGCGTCGGGTGGATCTTGCCCTTGGCGATGAGGCGGTTGGCCTCCCAGGCCTCGCGGTAGTTGGCGAAGTGGGAGCCGATGATCCGCTTCAGCGACATCCACAGGTAGCGGTTGTCGTACTGGTGGTCGTAGCCGGAGGTCGACGCACAGGTGACGATGGTGCCGCCCTTGCGCGTGACGTACACGGAGGCGCCGAAGGTCTCGCGGCCCGGGTGCTCGAAGACGATGTCGACGTCCTCGCCGCCGGTGAGTTCGCGGATGCGCTTGCCCAGGCGCTTCCACTCGCGCGGGTTCTGGGTGTGCTCGTCCGACCAGAACTTGTAGTCCTCGGCGCTGCGGTCGATGATCAGCTCGGCGCCCATCCTCCGGCAGATCTCGGCCTTCTGCTCGCTGGAGACGACGCAGATCGGGGTGGCGCCGCCGGCCAGCGCGAACTGGGTGGCGTACGAGCCCAGGCCGCCGCTGGCGCCCCAGATCAGCACGTTGTCGCCCTGCTTCATCTGGGCGCCGTTGCGGGAGACCAGCTGGCGGTAGGCGGTGGAGTTGACCAGGCCCGGGGCGGCGGCCTCCTCCCAGCTGAGGTGGCCCGGCTTGGGCATCAGCTGGTTGGACTTGACCAGGGCGATCTCCGCGAGGCCGCCGAAGTTGGTCTCGAAGCCCCAGATGCGCTGCTCGGGGTCGAGCATCGTGTCGTTGTGTCCGTCGGAGGATTCCAGCTCGACGGAGAGGCAGTGCGCGACGACCTCGTCGCCGGGCTGCCAGGCGTTGACGCCGGGGCCGGTGCGCAGGACGACGCCCGCGAGGTCGGAGCCGATGATGTGGTACGGCAGGTCGTGCCGCTTGGTGAGCTCACTGACCTTGCCGTAGCGCTCCAGGAAGCCGAAGGTCGACAGCGGCTCGAAGATCGAGGTCCACACCGAGTTGTAGTTGACCGATGAGGCCATGACGGCCACCAGGGCCTCACCCGGGCCGAGTTCGGGCACGGGCACGTCGTCGAGGTGGATCGACTTGCGGGGGTCCTTGTCGCGGGTGGCGAGTCCGGAGAACATCTCCGTCTCGTCCTTGTGCACGGTGATCGCACGGTACGACTCGGGCAGCGGAAGGGCGGCGAAGTCCTCCGACGTGGAGTCGGGCGACTGGATCGCGGCCAGGATGTCCTTGACGGTCACGGTGTTGCCTCCGGCGATGAGCGGCCCTGATGAGGGAGGGGCGCTGAGGGTTACGTCGGTGCTGCTGAGGGTTCGAGGGGATGCCGTCGGTTCGGCGGGGGTGGTGCTTCGGCAGCGCTTTGTGGCGCGGGAGGTGCCTGTGACGCAGGCATCCGGGCGGGCAGGCCTGGAGAGGCTTGCTGGGACAGCCGACGCACGAATGGTCTCTGCGCGCCGGCCGCCCGGACTCCTTCAACGTATGGCACGGCGTGACAGCGCGCAAGGCACTGGGTGCCATAAATCGGTCTCAGATGAAATCTTTACGTGACAAATGAGCGATGATCGATCGAACGGTTCCTGAAGGGGGCGCCAAAAGGGGCTCTGACATGGCAAAACGGCCACCCCGCGGGGTGGCCGTCGTCACAGTGGTGAGAGGGGCGCTCAGCGTGCGCCAGGGTTCTCTCAGCGCTCCTTCAGCGCTCCTTCAGCGCTCTTTGAGGGCTTGTTCGATGGTCCGCATCACCTCGTCGAGCGGGGCGTCGGTGCGGGCGACCGTCACCAGCACCTCACCCCGGTCGGACACCGACGCGGCGGGCGGCTTCGGCGGCGCGGCGCGGCGGCCCGCCATGATCCCGCTCCCGAAGGTCCTGCGGACGATCGAGAAGGCGTGGTCGAGCTCCGCCTCCACATCGCCCTGGCCGTCCGCCCTGAGCCAGCGCCGGAGCACATGGTTGTGCGCGGTGACCACGGCGGACGCCGCGACCTCCGCCAGCAGCGGCTCGTCGCCCGTGTCCTCGTCGTTCGCGTGCTCGTCGAAGTGGCCGAGCAGATAACGGGTGAAGAGACGCTCGTAACGGGCCACCGAGGCGATCTCCGCCTCGCGCAGCGTGGGCACCTCGCGCGTCAGCCGGTAGCGGGCGATGGAGATCTCCGGCTGCGCCGCGTACATCTTCATGACCTCCTTGATGCCGCGGCACACCGTGTCGAGCGGATGTTCGTGCGCCGGCGCGGCGTTGAGCACCGCCTCGGCGCGCACCAGGGTGTCGTCGTGATCCGGGAAGATCGCCTCTTCCTTGGAGCGGAAGTGCCGGAAGAAGGTGCGGCGGGCGACCCCGGCCGCGGCCGCGATCTCGTCGACGGTGGTGGCCTCGTACCCCTTGGTCGCGAACAGCTCCATCGCGGAGGCCGCCAGTTCCCGGCGCATCTTGAGCCGCTGGGCGGCGGCGCGACTGCCTGCGGAACGCTCCGGCGGCTCGGTCGTGGCTGGTGTACGGGCGGACTTGGCGGGCTGGGACATGCCCCGAACGTACTGCATACGCGCGGCCCGGCGCGCGGGACCTGCGGCTTCCCCGCCCTCCGGGGGCGGGGAAGCCGTGCGGCCCGTGGGCTGCGCGAACCGGCCGGGATCCAGCAGCCCGCCCCACTGGGCGGCGCCGCGGAACCAGTCGTCCAGGCGGTGCTGCTCAGCGCTTGACATATTCGCGGAAGCCACGGCCGGTCTTGCGGCCGAGGCAGCCCGCGGCCACCAGATGCTCCAGCAGCGGCGCCGGGGCGAGCCCCGGGTCGCGGAACTCGCGGTGCAGGACCTTCTCGATCGCGAGCGAGACATCCAGCCCGACGACGTCCAGCAGCTCGAAGGGGCCCATCGGGTAGCCGCCGCCCAGCTTCATCGCGGCGTCGATTTCGTCGAGGGAGGCGTAGTGATCCTGCACCATCTTGACCGCGTTGTTGAGATACGGGAACAGCAGCGCGTTGACGATGAACCCGGCCCGGTCGCCGCAGTCCACGGCGTGCTTGCGGATCGCCCGGCAGACCTCGCGCACCGTCGCGTGGACGTCGTCGGCGGTCAGCACCGTGCGGACCACCTCGACCAGCTTCATGGCCGGCGCCGGGTTGAAGAAGTGCATGCCGATCACGTCCTGTGGACGCGAGGTGGCCCGGGCACACGCGATCACGGGCAGGGACGAGGTGGTGGTGGCGAGCACCGCACCCGGCTTGCAGACCTTGTCCAGTGCGGCGAACAGCTGCTGCTTGACCTCCAGTTCCTCGGCGACCGCCTCGACCGCCAGGTCCACGTCGGCGAAGTCGTCATAGGTACCCGTCGGCCGGATGCGCCCGAGGGTCTGGGCGGCGGCCTCGGCGGTCATCCGCCCCTTGTCGACGGAGCGGGCCAGGGACTTGCCGATACGCGCCTTGGCACCCTGTGCCTTCTCGTCGCTGCGGGCGGCCAGGACCACCTCGTAGCCGGCCTTCGCGAACACCTCGGCGATACCGGAGGCCATGGTGCCCGAGCCCGCCACCCCCACCGAGCGGACCGGCCGGCCCGCGGCGGGGGAACCGCCCGCCAAGGGGGTCAGCGCGTCCCGCACGACGACGGCACTGCCCGGTTCCTCGTACGTGTAGAAACCACGCCCGGCCTTGCGGCCCGTCAGTCCCGCCTCGCTCAGCTGCTTGAGGATCGGGGCCGGCGCGTGCAACCGGTCGTGGGACTCCGCGTACATGGCCTCCAGGACCGTACGCGCGGTGTCCACGCCGATCAGGTCGAGCAGCGCCAACGGACCCATGGGCAGACCGCAGCCCAGCCGCATCGCCGCGTCGATGTCCTCGCGGGAGGCGTAGTGCGCCTCGTACATCGTGGCGGCCTGGTTGAGGTAGCCGAACAGCAGCCCGTCGGCGACGAATCCGGGCCGGTCGCCCACCGCGACGGGCTCCTTGCCCAGGTCCAGGGCGAGGTCGGTGACCGCGGTGACGGCCTCCGGCGCGGTCAGCACCGAGGAGACGACCTCCACCAGCTTCATCGCCGGGGCGGGGTTGAAGAAGTGCAGGCCCAGCACGCGCTCGGGGCGGGCCGATTCGGCGGCGAGGCGGGTGACCGACAGGGCGTTGGTGCCGGTCGCCAGAATCGTCTCCGGCCGCACGACGGCGTCGAGTTCACGGAAGATCTGCTGCTTGATCCCGTACGACTCCGGCGCCACCTCGATCACCAGGTCGGCGTCGGCCGCCGCCGTGAGGTCGGTCGAGGTGGTCACGCGGGCGAGGAGGTCCGTGCGCTCCTGCGCGGTGAGCCGTCCGCGTTCCACGGCGCGGGCGGTCGAGGACTCCAGGGTGGCGACGCACCGCGCGGCCTGGGCCGCACTGATGTCGACGCCGACGACCTCGCGGCCGGCCTTGGCCAGGACCTCGGCGATGCCGGTGCCCATGGTGCCGAGGCCGACGACGGCGATGGTCCTGAACGGGGACGCGGAAGCGCCGGACTGGGGGGACAGGGGAGTGGCCATCGAGGGACTCCAGGAATGAGGGTGACGACGGAAACCGCGCCCGGATGCGCCGAGGGCGCACGGGGTGCGTGCGGAGTGCGGGTGATGCCGGGCTGCGAGCGCACACGCCCGGTGCCGTCGCGGCGGGCGCGTACACGCCCGGAAACGGCGGTCCGACCGGCCCTGTCCCGGGGCCGAGCCGTACTGCGGTACACGAGTACCGAACCGACTGCACTCACCGTGGCCGCGTCACCAGACCACCGTGAGGAGAGACGAAAAGCGAGAAACGAAAGCACGAGTGGGTTACTCGCTCCTCTGAGCTTAACTTGCGGGTAACGAGCGCGCCAGCCCCCGGTGTTTGTGATGTACGTCCCGACAGGCCCCCGGGGCCCTGGGGGCCTGTCCGGCGGATCCTGCCGCAGACGCGGGGGGGCCGGCACGCCCTCCCCCAAGCCCTGCGAGCAGGGGGACCCCCAGCGGCGTTGTCGTCACGCTCCCCCACTCTCGGCTTCGCTCGCGCGGGAGGGACCCCCACCGCCCCCGCTCACCGGCGCCGATGAGGCGCCGTCGATTCCCTGCGACCTGATCCGCCGGACAGGCCCTAACCTCTGGTGCATGGACGAAGAGTTGCGTTCGCTCACGGAGCGCTTGCGGGCCGAGGCGTCCGGCTCGGCGGCCCTCGACCGGCTCCTGGCGATCGAGGACCCCGATGCCCTGGCCGCCGTGCTCACCGAACCCGGGCAGCCGCTGTGGGCCAGGGAACTGGCCGCCTTCCGACTGGGGTCGGCGGGGGACCGGCGGGCCTTCGAGTCCCTGGTGCTCCTCCTCAACCACCGCGACCCCCCGCGCTGCGCCGGCGCCGCGTACGCGCTGGCCCGGCTCGGCGATCCGCGCACCGCCCGCGCCGCCGCCGCGCTCGCCACCAACGAACTCCGTGTCGCCTACGCCCTGCACCCGGTACGCCTGCTGGTCGAACTGCGCGCCCCGGAGGCGGTGCCCGCCCTGATCACCACCCTGCGGCGCCGGCTGCGCCCCCACGACCCGTACCGCCGTGTCGCCCTCGCGTGTGTGGACGGGCTGGGTGAACTCGGCGACGCCCGAGCGGAACCCGTGCTGAACGAGGCCCTCGCCCACCCGGCGCTGGCCGAGGCGGCGGTCCACGCCCTGGCCCGGATCCCCCGGCAACGCCGGGCACCCGGCCCGCACATTCCCGGCCAGAGGTAGCGGGGCCGGCCGAGGGGCGCCGACGTCGGCGCGGCCCGGTCGGTCGGCCCGTCAGATGCTCAGCTGCGGAAGCCGAGCAGGCCGTGCAGGGTCGATCCGCGTGCCGTGCTCGGCGTCGCCTTCGACGTCCGCGGCGTCGGGTCGGGCAGGGCGTCGCACACCGCGTCGGCCTGACCACGACCGCGTGGCACGGTCCCGTCGGCCAGATACGCCGCCAGATGCTCGTCGAGGCAGGCGTTGCCGCTCAGCGTGATGCCGTGGTTGCCGCCGCCCTCCTCGACCACCAGGCTGGAGCGGGCGAGCAGCCGGTGGACCGTCACACCGCCCCGGTACGGAGTGGCCGCGTCGTCGGTGGCCTGGAACAGCAGCGCCGGCGGCAGCTTCCCGTTGGCGATGTCCACCGGCCGCAGCGACCGGGTCGGCCAGAACGCGCACGGTGCGTTGTACCAGGCGTTGTTCCATGTCATGAACGGCGCCTCCTCGTGCACCTCCCAGTTGTCCTTGCGCCACTGCCGCCAGTCCCGCGGCCAGGAAGCGTCCCGGCACTCGACCGCCGTGTAGACGCTGTAGCCGTTGTCGCCGGCGGCGTCGACCGCGCCGAAGTCCTCGTACGTCTGGATCAGCGGCTCGGCGTCGTCGTCGTTCACATACGCCGCGAACGCCTCCGCCAGGTAGGGCCAGTAGCCGTTGTAGTAGCCGCCCGGGAGGAAGGTGTCCTCCAGCTCGGCGGCGCCCACCTTGCCGTCGGCGGGTTTCTCGGCCAGGGCCGCGCGCATCGCGTACCACTTGGCCTCGATCTTCTCCGCGTCGGTGCCGAGCCCGTACGTGGCGTCGTGCTCGGCGATCCAGCCCATGAGGGCGCGGTGGCGGTCGTCGAAGGCGCGGTCCTGGTTCAGGTTGGAGTCGTACCACACCTCGGTGGGGTCGACGATCGAGTCCAGGACCAGGCGCCGCACCCGCTCCGGGAACAGCTTGGCGTACACGGCGCCCAGATAGGTGCCGTAGGAGTAGCCGAGGTAATTGATCTTCTTCGCGCCCAGCGCCTGACGGATCACGTCCATGTCGCGGACCGTGCTGGTCGTGTTCACGTGCGGCAGCAGATCCGCGTACTTCTTGCCGCAGGCGTCGGCGAACGACTTCACGCGCTCGAGGTTGGCCCGCTCCACCGCGGGTGTGCTCGGCACCGGGTTCGGCCGCACCGGGTCGAAGCGGCCCGGCGCGCAGTCCAACGCGGGCTTGCTCGCGCCCACACCGCGTGGGTCGAAGCCGATCACGTCGTACTGGGCGGCCACCTCCTGCGGCAGCGAGGCCGCGACGAACCCGGCGAGCGTCAGCCCGCTGCCGCCGGGACCGCCCGGGTTCACCAGGAGAGGACCCTGGTACGTCTTCGCGGTGTGCGGTACGCGGGACAGCGCGAGCGTGATCCTCCGTCCGTCGGGACGGGTGTGGTCGAGCGGCACTTCGACGGACGCGCACTGCAGCGTCGGATAGCTCTTGGTACCGCACTCCTTCCACACCGGCTTCGCCGCGCGGAACGCGTCGGCGCCGCTCGGTGCTGCCGCTTCGGCGGGCAGGGCCGTCAGACTCCCGGCCATGACGGCGGCGGCACTGCACAGCGCTGCTGCGCGTTTCCTCATGGGGCCTCCCAGGGTGGAGGGTCGGTGAACCGAGGGACTCACGGTTCACGCGGCATCGTCCCGGAATGCGCCCCCGGATGAACGTGTTCTACCGACTCTTGACCCGATCGGGTTGCCCGATGCCCTCGAACGCTCCTAGAGGAGAGAGAGTTGGGTCGGGCCGGACCTGGGGGATCCGGCGAGCGGCGGCTCGGCCGCCCCGGTGGGCCGGACGCGGTGGGGCAGCTCCGCGCGGGTGGGGCCGATGCCGTACTCCCGGGCCAGGTCGTGCACCTGACGGGTGACCCGGCGCTGGTACCACTTCGGGGCGTAGGCGCCCGCCGCGTACAGCCGCTCGTACCGGCTCACCAGGTACGGGTGGTGCCGCCCGAGCCAGGACATGAACCACTCGCGGGCGCCCGGCCGCAGATGCAGCACCAGCGGCGTGACGGAGGTGGCGCCCGCCGCGGCGATCGCCCGCACGGTGGCCCGCAGTTGCTCCGGGCGGTCGCCCAGGAACGGGATCACCGGCGCCATCAGGACCCCGCAGCCGATGTCGTGCGCGGCGAGCGTCCGCACGACCTCCAGCCTGCGTTCCGGTGCGGGCGTGCCCGGCTCCACCGTGCGCCACAGCCCGGTGTCGGTGAAGCCCACGGAGACCGAGACGCCGATGTCGGTGACCTGGGCCGCCTGCCGCAGCAGCTCCAGGTCGCGCAGGATCAGCGTGCCCTTGGTGAGGATCGAGAAGGGGTTCGCGTGGTCGCGCAGCGCGGCGAGGATGCCCGGCATCAGCCGGTAACGGCCCTCCGCGCGCTGGTAACAGTCGACGTTCGTGCCCATCGCTATGTGCTCGCCCTGCCAGCGCCGGGCGGCGAGCTGACGGCGCAGCACGTCGGGCGCGTTCACCTTCACCACGATCTGGCTGTCGAAGCCGATGCCCGTGTCGAGGTCCGGATGGCTGTGCGACTTGCGCGCGAAGCAGTACACGCACGCGTGGGTACAGCCCCGGTAGGGGTTGACGGTCCACTCGAAGGGCATGCGGGAGGCTCCGGGTACCCGGTTGAGGACCGAGCGGGCGCGGATCTCGTGGAACGTGATTCCGGCGAACTCCGGTGTGTCGAAGGTGCGGGTGGTCACCGCCTCCGCGCCGAACAGCGCGGCGTCGGTCCGGCTGTGTTCGGAGTCCGGTGTGAGGTTCTCCCAGCGCATGGCGCCTCCTCGGTAGCACTGGCCCACAGAATAGAACAAGTGTTCCCTTGATCGCGTGAGTGACATCTTCGGTCACCCTCCCGATCAGTTCCGGACTCCCGATTTGGGGGGCCGGGTGAGGGGGTGATTGGCTTGCACCGACCCCTTGAGCACCCTGAGAACTCATGTCCTGGAGGAAATCGATGGCGCAGGTCGAGGCCACTACGGAGCGGATCGTCGCGGCGGACGCGGAGACGGTGTTCGACGCCATCGCCGACTACAGCGGCACGCGCGCGAGGCTGCTGCCCGAGCAGTTCAGCGAGTACGAGGTCCGGGAGGGCGGCGACGGGGAGGGCAGCCTCGTCCACTGGAAGCTCCAGGCCACCAGCAAGCGCGTCCGCGACTGCCTCCTGGAGGTCACCGAGCCGAGCGACGGCGAACTGGTCGAGAAGGACCGCAACTCCTCCATGGTCACCGTCTGGCGCGTCACCCCGGCCGGAGAGGGCAGGTCCCGGGTCGTCGTGACCACCACGTGGACGGGTGCGGGCGGCATCGGCGGCTTCTTCGAGAGGACCTTCGCGCCCAAGGGGCTCGGGCGCATCTACGACGCGCTGCTCGCCAAGCTGGCCGCCGAGGTCGAGAAGTAGCCGTCACTTCAAGAGGCCGGTGACGAGGGGAGGTTGACTCCCGGGCGGCTCTCCTCACCGGTTCGAGTGATCTCCGCACCGACCTTCCGTATGCCGTAACTCGTCGCGCTTGCTCCTAGTTGTCGCTTTCACGCGGGAATTGTGTGGCAGCGCGACGAGGGGAGCGGCACGTGGGCGGCACCGGCGGGATCACCCTGACGCAGGACGAACCGGTCGCGGCGGCGACCCCGTCGGCCGAGCGTCCGCCTCCGGAGCGGGTTCACTGCCCGGGCCCGGAGGCAGTTTCGGAGTACGACGCGGATTACGGCCCGGAGTACGGGGCGGATTACGACGCGGAACCCGGTGCGGAGCCCGATCAGGGGCCGGTGGGACCGGCGTTGAGCCGGCGCAGGGTGCGGCTGGTGTTCTTCGCGCTGATGCTGGCGCTGCTGCTCGCCGCCCTCGAGCAGACGATCGTCGCCACCGCCCTGCCGAAGATCGTCGGCGAACTGCACGGCCTGGACCGGATGTCCTGGGCGATCACCGCCTATCTGCTCACCGCCACCATCGGACTTCCGATCTACGGCAAACTCGGCGACCTGTTCGGCCGCAAGGGCGTCTTCCAGTTCGCGATCGTCGTCTTCGTCGTCGGCTCCGCGCTCGCGGGCCGGGCACAGACCATGGACCAGCTGATCGCCTACCGCGCGGTGCAGGGCGTCGGCGCGGGCGGACTGATGATCGGCGTCCAGACGATCATCGCGGACATCGTGCCCGCACGGGAACGCGGCCGGTTCATGGGCCTGATCGGTGCCTCCTTCGGCCTCGCCTCGGTCGCCGGGCCGCTGCTCGGCGGCTACTTCACCGACCATCTGTCATGGCGCTGGTGTTTCTACTTCAACGTCCCCTTCGGCGTCCTGACCCTGGTCGTCGTCGCCCTGGTGCTGAAACTCCCCAAGCCCTCCACCAGACCCCGTCTGGACGTCCTCGGCGCCCTGCTGCTGGCCGCGGCCTCCACCTGCCTGGTGCTGCTGACCAGTTGGGGCGGGACCGAGTACGCCTGGGACTCGCGCGTCGTCCTCGGCCTCGGCGCGGGCGGCGCGGCGGCCACCGTGCTCCTCCTCGTCGTCGAGCGCTTCGCCGCCGAACCCCTCATCCCGCTCCGGCTGTTCAGGGACTCCGTCTTCAACGTCACCGCCCTGGTGGGGCTGGTGATCGGCGTCGCCCTGTTCGGCGCGGCCAGCTACCTGCCGACGTACCTGCAGATGGTCGACGGGGCCACGGCCACCGAGTCGGGCCTGCTGATGCTGCCCATGATGGCCGGCATCGTCGGTGCCTCCATCGTCTCGGGGCAGCTCATCAGCCGGACCGGCCGTTACCGGAGCCACCCCCTGCTCGGCGCCGTCCTCTCGATCGCCGGCATGTGGCTGCTGTCCCGCCTCGAACCCGACACGCCCCGGCTGCACTACGGCATCTGGACGGCCGTCCTCGGCGCCGGCATCGGCATGGTGATGCCCGTACTGGTCCTCGCCGTGCAGAACTCCGTGCGCCCCGGCGACCTCGGCACCGCCACCAGCGCCAACAACTACTTCCGGCAGATCGGCGGCAGCGTCGGCGCCGCGGTCTTCGGCACCCTCTTCGCCGGCCGGCTCACCGACGCGCTCGCCGAGCGGCTCCCGGCGGGGGAGGGCGCGGGGCTGCCCGACGCCGAGTCGATCACCCCGCAGCTCGTGCACGCGCTGCCGCCCGCACTGCGCGACCTCTACATCCAGGCATACGCCGACGCCATGCCGCGCATCTTCCTCTACCTGGTGCCGGTGCTCGTCCTCGGCCTGCTCATCACCTTCTTCCTCAAGGAGAAACCCCTGGTGTCCCACTACGTCCCCACCGCCGACCCGACGGCGGAAGCGCCGCACATGACGGCGCCCGTGCCGCAGGCCAGGTCGCCGCACGCCGCGGGCATCGCCGTCTGCGGCACCGTCCAGCACTCGGACGGGACCGTGGTGCCACGCGCCGCGCTCACCCTCATCGACGTCGCCGGGCAGCAGATCGGGCGGGGCGCGAGCGGCGCCGACGGGCGGTACGCGCTGGCCACGCCCGGCCCGGGGGCGTACGTCCTGATCGCCGCCGCGGGCGGGCACCAGCCGCAGGCGGTCTCGGTGACCGTCGGCGAACGGCCCGTCGAACTGGACGTCGTCCTCGGCGGCGCGGGCCGCCTCGCCGGCTGTGTGCTCACCGCCGACGGCTCGCCCGTACGGGACGCCATCGTGACCCTGACCAACGTCCACGGCGAGGTCGTCGCCACCACCCGCAGCGGCCGGGAGGGCGGTTACGAGATCACCGAGCTGGTGGCAGGTGAGTACACCCTCGCCGCGAGCGCGCCCGCGTTCCGCCCGGCCGCGCTCCCCGTCACCGTCCAGGCCGCCCGGGAGACCCGCCAGGACGTCGAGCTGGCCGGTGGCGCCGTGCTGCGCGGCACCGTGCGGGCCGGCGGCGGACGGGCCGTGGAGGACGCGCGCGTGACCCTGCTGGACGCGGCGGGCAACGTGGTCGACACCCTCACCACCGGACCGGACGGAACCTTCCGGTTCGTCGACCTGTCGTCCGGCGAGTACACCGTCATCGCCGCCGGCTATCCGCCGGTCGCGACCGTGTTGCAGGTCGCCGGGGGCGGCCGCACCGAGCGGGACCTGCAACTGGGCCACGAGGACTGACCACGGGCCGAACCCGGGTGCGGACCCGGTGGGCAATTCCCGTATTGCCGCACATCGCCACCGGCCGTGGCCGTACGGTGGTGACGGCGGTACAGATCTTGGGAGCCGTGGGGAGAGAGGGCCTGGGCCATGGACCGTGGCACCAAGCGGGACGCACCGGCCGACCAGGGAGCCGAGGACGGCGAGTCGACCGAGGTCCTCGGCGCCGGCCGCATCCCGCTGGCCGTCGTCGTGGTGGACCGCGACGGGCTCGTCTCGCACTGGAGTACGGGAGCGCGGCGCCTGTTCGGGCTCGCCAAGGGTGATGCCATCGGCCGCTCCGCCGCCGATCTGCTGCCCGTCTCCGGGGCCCTCCCCGACGGCGGCGAGGAGGAGTGCGGGCCGGCCGGCCGGCACGATTCACACGGCTCATACGGTTCGTACGCAGCCTACGACGGTCCCGGCCCCGGCCTCGAGTTCTCCCTCGACCAGGGCCTTTCCTATCCGGCCGCGGGCCGCGCCCGCCTCGCTGCCACCGCCGACGTGTCCCGGTCCGGCCGGGTCGACGTGCTGTGGTGGGCCTACCCGCTGGTCGGCCCCGGGCACGAACGGCTGCTGGTGCTCGCCGCCGACGCGGAGGCGCTGCACGGCGAGGAGACGGAGGTGTTCGAGCGGATCGCCCCCGGATTCGCCCTGCACACCGACTTCCCCGGCTCCGCGGACCTGGCCCGCCGGCTCCCCGAGATCCTGCCCAGCATGAGCGTCGAAGAGAGCGCCCGCATCGTCGCCCAGATCCTCGAACTGGGCTATCCAGTACTTGAGTTCAGCCAGAACGACCGAGTGCCCGTCACCCCCGACTGGGGGGTGCCCCGGCGTGCCGAGCGCAAAGCGCGCCGGGAGCGGGCGGCACGGGCCCGCGCGGCGGGCGAACCGGTGCCCGAGGAACTGCGGGACGAGGGCGAGGACCTCGAGTACGCCGCCGTCCGCGAGCACCTGGAGTTCCTCAACGAGGTCAGCTCCCGGATCGGCACCTCCCTCGACCTGTCGCGGACCATCGTCGAGGTCAGCAAGGCCGTCGTGCCCCGCTTCACCGACGTCGCGGGCACCTATCTGCGTGAGCAGGTCGTCGCCGGCGAGGGGTTCGACGAGGGCGTGCCCGACACCACCACCATGTGGCACCGGGTCGCCCTCGAACACACCGACGAACCCGGCCGCTGGGACGACGTCGTGCCCGTCGGCGAGGCCATGCCCTTTCCGGCCCACACGCCGTTCTTCCAGTGCATGACCACGGGCGAGCCCGTCCTCGTGCCGCGCATCACCGAGGAGATGGGCCACGCCATCGCCTCGCAGTTCGAGAAGCGCGACATCCGCCCGCTGATCACCGGCCGCTCGATGCTGGTCGTGCCGCTGAAGGCGCGCAATGCCGTGCTCGGCTTCATGATCCTGCTGCGCCACCCGGAGCGGCAGGACTTCAACGACATGGACCGGGTCACCGGCGCCGAACTCGCCGCCCGCGCGGGCCTGGTGCTCGACAACGCGCGCATGTACACGTACCAGGAGAACGTCGCCGAGACGCTCCAGGAGAGCATGCTCCCGCACATCCCGCCGCGCATGGCGGGCTGCGAGATCGCCACCCGCTATCTGCCGGGCACCCTGCTCGGCCGGGTCGGCGGCGACTGGTTCGACTCGGTGAAACTGCCCGGCGCCCGCACCGCGTTCGTCGTCGGCGACGTCATGGGCCACGGCCTGAACTCGGCCGCCATGATGGGCCAGTTGCGTACGGCCGTGCAGACCATGGCGGCGCTGGACCTGCCGCCCGCGCAGCTGCTGCGCAATCTCGACGACCTCGCGCAGCGGCTCGGCGACACCTACCTGGCGACCTGCCTGTACGCCGTCTACGACCCCATCGCGAGCGAGCTCCACCTCGCCAACGCCGGACACGTCCCGCCGGTCCTGGTCCGCGCGGCGGACGGCCGCAGCGAACTGCTCGACCTGCCCACCGGCGCCCCGATCGGAGTCGGCGGAGTGCCCTTCGAGACGGTACGCGTGCGGGTGGAGCCCGGCGACCGGCTCGTGATGTGCACGGACGGGCTGGTCGAGGTCCGCGGCGAGGACATCGGTGTCGGCCTCGCCACGCTGTGCGAATCCGCCGCCCACCCGGCGTCGTCCATGGACGACGCCTGCGACACCATCATCCGCGCCCTCGCTGTGACGTTTTCGGAAGCGGGGCGCGGCGGCCGCAAGGACGACGTGGCCCTGCTGATGGCACGCCTGAGCGGCATCGAGCCCGACCACGTCGCCGAGTGGCGGCTCGTCCCCGACCCCTCGGAGGTCGCCCGAGCCCGCGCCATGGTCCGAGAGCAGCTGCACGAGTGGGGTGTGGGCAAGCCGGCCGACCATGCCGAGCTGATGGTCAGCGAACTCGTCACCAACGCCGTACGGCACGCCCACGCCCGGCCCGTCGCCCTCCGCCTCGTCCACGGCGACACCCTGTTGTGCGAGGTCGAGGACGACGACCACGAACTGCCGACGCTGCTCGACGCCGAGCCGACGGACGAAGCCGGGCGCGGACTGCGTGTGGTCAGCACGCTCGCGCGGGAGTGGGGCACCAGCCGGACCACCTTCGGCAAGACCGTGTGGTTCGAACTGACGCTGCCGCGCCGCTGAGTCTGCCCTGCCGCTGAGCAGGCGCGAACGAGGCGTGAAGGAATGCGCCGTGTGCTTGTCCGCGCGCCCCGGCGCGCGATACACCGTACTGGTCCGTCGCACGGGCGGGTTCGCTTCACACCCCGGGGAGTTGGGCATGGGCGTGACCAGTCGGTACCGGGAGGCCTGGGAGGGTTTCTGGCGTGAGGCGCCGGACGAGCAGGGGGCCGTGTTCTGGGACTCGGAACCCACCCTGACCGTCGCCCGCCACCTGGCCCTGTTCGAACCGCATCTGTCCGACCCCGGTCTGCCCCTGGTGGACCTGGGCTGCGGAAACGGCACCCAGACCCGCTTCCTCGCCGAGCGTTTCCCGTGCGTCCTCGGCGTCGACCTGTCCGCCGCCGCCCTGGAGCACGCCCGTGCGGCCGATCCGGCCGGCCGGGCCGGGTACCGGCGGCTGGACGCCGCCGAGAAGGACGGGCCGCAGGGGCTGCACGCGGAATTCGGCGACGTCAACGTCTACCTTCGGGGGGTGCTGCACCAGTGCGAGGCCGACGACCGGCAGGCCGTGGTGGACGGCATCGCCACCCTGGTCGGCGAGCGCGGTCGTGCCTTCCTCGTCGAACCCTCCGAGGCCGCCGGGCTCGTGCTGCGCGACCTGGCGGCCTCGCCGTCCGGGCCGCCGCCCAAGCTGGCGCCGGTCCTCCGGCACGGCATAGCGCCCGGCAGGGTGGCGGACGAGGTGGTACCGGAGTTCCTGACGGCGGCCGGGCTGACCCTTCTGGCGACCGGAGCCCTGCCCCTCGCCACGACCGAGTACACGTCCGAGGGCACCCGTGTGGAACTGCCTTCCACCTGGTACGTGGCGGGGCGCACCGCGTGACACAGAGGTCGGCGGGGGCGCGGGCCGAGTTCCCGTTCCGTCATTGGTCTGGGCCGGTGAGAGTTTTCCACAGGCCTGGCCGCGCTTCGGCACCACGACGTAGCGTGAGCGCATGAAGATCCTCATCAGCGCGGACATGGAGGGCGCCACCGGCGTCACCTGGCCCGCCGACGTGCTTCCGGGCACACCGCAGTGGGAGCGCTGCCGGTCCATGTTCACCTCCGACGTCGACGCCGCCGTGCGGGGCTTCTTCGACGGCGGCGCCGACGAGGTGCTGATCAACGAGGCGCACTGGAGCATGCGCAATCTGCTCCTGGAGCGACTCGACGAGCGGGCCGAGATGCTCACCGGACGGCACAAGTCGCTGTCCATGGTGGAGGGCGTGCAGCACGGCGACGTGGACGGCATCGCGTTCATCGGCTACCACGCGGGAGCCGGCATGGAGGGCGTCCTCGCGCACACCTACCTCGCCAACTCCATCACCGGAGTCTGGCTGAACGGCGAACGGGCCAGCGAGGGCCTGCTCAACGCGGCCGTCGTCGCCGAGTACGGGGTGCCGGTCGTCCTGGTCACCGGCGACGACGTGGCCTGCGAGGACGCCCTCGGCTACGCGCCGGAAGCGTTGAAGGTCGCGGTCAAGGACCACGTGTCGCGGTACGCGGCCGTGTGCCGCACGCCCGCCAGGACGGCCGCCGACATCCGGGCCGCGGCGAAGGAGGCCGCCGCGCTGGCGGGCCGTCAGGAGCCGCTGGCCGCAGGCCCCTTCACCGTCGAGGTGGAGTTCGACGCGGAGCACCTGGCGATGGCCGTCACCGTGGTGCCGGGCGTGGTCCGCGCCGGTGAGCGGAAGGTGGCGTACACGAGCGGGACCATGCACGACGGGATCCGCGCCTTCAAGGCGGTCACCACGATCGCCTCGGCCGCGGTGGAGGAGCAGTATGGCTGACGAGCGTGCCCTGGACGAGGTCGTGACGTTCACCTCCGAACTCATCCGGATCGACACCACCAACAGGGGCGGGGGCGACTGCCGGGAGCGGCCCGCCGCCGAGTACGCGGCGGAGCGGCTCGCCGGTGCGGGCCTGGAGCCGGTGCTGCTGGAGCGCACCCCGGGCCGGACCAACGTCGTCGCGCGCCTGGCGGGCACCGACCCGACGGCCGACGCGCTCCTCGTCCACGGTCACCTCGACGTCGTACCGGCCGAGGCCGCCGACTGGAGCGTGCACCCGTTCTCCGGCGAGGTGCGCGACGGGGTGGTCTGGGGCCGCGGCGCCGTCGACATGAAGAACATGGACGCGATGATCCTCGCCGTGGTGCGGGCCTGGGCGCGGCAGGGCGTGCGGCCCCGGCGCGACATCGTGATCGCGTTCACCGCGGACGAGGAGGACAGTGCCGAGGACGGCTCCGGGTTCCTCGCCGACCGGCACGCGGCGCTCTTCGAGGGCTGCACCGAGGGGATCAGCGAATCGGGGGCCTTCACCTTCCACGACGGCGCCGGCCGGCAGCTCTACCCGATCGCGGCGGGGGAGCGCGGTACGGCTTGGCTGAAGCTGACCGCGCGCGGGCGGGCCGGACACGGCTCCAAGGTCAACCGGGAGAACGCGGTGACCCGCCTCGCCGCCGCCGTCACCCGCATCGGCGAGCACGAGTGGCCGCTGCGGCTCACCCCGACCGTCCGTGCGGCGCTCACCGAACTCGCCGCCCTGTACGGGGTCGACCCCGATCTGTCCGACGCGGACACGCTGCTCGCCAAGCTGGGCCCGGCCGCGAAACTCGTCGAGCACACCCTCCGCAACAGCAGCAACCCGACGATGCTGGACGCCGGGTACAAGCTCAACGTGATCCCCGGGCAGGCCGTGGCCTACATCGACGGACGGTATCTGCCCGGCTGGGAGGACGAGTTCCGCACCACTATGGACCGGCTCACCGGGCCGGACGTGGACTGGGAGTTCGAGCACCGCGAGCCGGCCCTCGAGGCACCGCTGGACTCGACGACGTTCGCGCGGATGCGGGCCGCCGTGCAGGAGTTCGCACCCGAGGGACACCCCGTGCCGTACTGCATGTCCGGCGGTACGGACGCCAAGCAGTTCTCCCGCCTCGGCATCACCGGCTACGGGTTCGCCCCGCTGAAACTGCCGGAGGGCTTCGACTACCAGGCCCTCTTCCACGGAGTCGACGAGCGCGTCCCGGTCGAGGCGCTCCACTTCGGTGTCCGCGTCCTCGACCGGTTCCTGCGGACGGTCTGAGCGAAATGGGGGAAACGGTGCAGACCCTGCCCTACGGCGAGTGGCCCTCGCCCATCGACGCGGCCACGGCCGCGGCACACGACGGGAAGCCCGAGTTCGTGGGGTTCGTCGGGGACGAGGTGTGGTGGACCGAGCCCCGGCCCGCCGAGGGCGGCCGGCGCACCCTGGTGCGCCGGCACTCCGATGGAGCCGAGGAGTCCGTGCTGCCGGCGCCGTGGAACGTGCGCAGCCGGGTCGTCGAGTACGGCGGGCGGCCCTGGGCCGGGTTCGTCCGCGACGACGACCCGCTCGTGGTGTTCGTGAACTTCGCCGACCAGCGCCTTTACCGGTACGAGCCCGGCGGTGAGCCGCGTCCGCTGACCCCGCTCTCCCCGGTGGGGCAGGGCCTGCGCTGGGCCGAGCCGACGCTGCTGCCGGACCGCGGCGAGGTGTGGTGCGTCCTGGAGGAGTTCACCGGCGACGGACCGAGCGAGGTGCGCCGCGTCCTGGCCGCCGTACCGCTGGACGGCTCGGCCGCCGAGGACCGCGGCGCCGTCCGTGAACTCACCGACGACCGGCACCGGTTCCTCACCGGGCCGCGCCTGTCACCCGACGGGCGGCGCGTCGCCTGGCTGGCCTGGGACCATCCGCGCATGCCGTGGGACGGCACCGAACTGCGTCTCGCCGAGGTCGCACCCGACGGCACCCTGCACCACGCCCGCACCGTGGCCGGCGGCCCCGGCGAGTCCATCGCCCAGGCCGACTGGACGCACGACGGCCGGCTGCTTCACACGAGCGACCGCACCGGCTGGTGGAACCTCTACCTCGACGGCGAACCGGTCTGCCCGCGCGAGGAGGAGTTCGGCGGACCGCTGTGGCAGCCGGGGTCGCGCTGGTTCACCCCGCTGGACAACGGCCTGATCGCCGTCGTGCACGGCCGGGGCGCCACCGCGCTCGGCATACTCGACCCGGAGACGGGCGAGGTCGTCGACGCCGCCGGGCCCTGGACCGAGTTCGCGCCCACGCTCGCGGCGCACGGCGAGAAGGTCGTCGCCGTCGGCGCCGGGCCCCGCAGCGCCCCCGAGGTGGTGGAACTGGACACCCGCACCGGCAGGGCCCGGGTGATCGGCGCCCCGCACAAGGACGTCGTGGACCCCGCCCACTACCCCGACCCGCAGGTCCGCACCTTCACCGGTCCGGGCGGCCGGGAGATCCACGCCCATGTGTACCCGCCGCACCACCCCGACTGCGTCGCGCCCGACGGCCAACTGCCGCCGTACGTGATCCGGGCACACGGCGGGCCCACCGGCCGGGCACCCCTCGTGCTCGACCTGGGGATCGCCTACTTCACCTCACGCGGCATCGGCGTCGTGGAGGTCAACTACGGCGGCTCCACCGGATACGGACGCGCCTACCGCGACCGGCTGCGCGAGCAGTGGGGCGTGGTCGACGTCGAGGACTGCGCGGCCGTCGCGCTCGCCCTCGCCGACGAGGGCACCGCCGACCGCGACCGGCTCGCCATCCGCGGCGGCAGCGCCGGCGGCTGGACCACGGCCGTCTCCCTCACCACGACCGACGTCTACGCCTGCGGCACCATCCTCTACCCGGTGCTCGACCTGACCGGCTGGGGCCCGGGGGAGACCCACGACCTCGAGTCCGAGTACCTCGAGAGCCTCATCGGCCCGCGCGCCGAGGTCCCCGAACGGTACGCCGAACGCTCGCCCGCCGCGCACGCCGACCGGCTCACCGCCCCCTTCCTGCTGCTCCAGGGCCTGGACGACGTCATCTGCCCTCCCGTGCAGTGCGAGCGGTTCCTGGCCCGGCTGAAGGGCAGGAAGGTGCCGCACGCGTATCTCACCTTCGAGGGCGAGGGACACGGCTTCCGGCGCACGGACACCATGGTGCGGGTCCTGGAGGCGGAACTGTCGCTGTACGCCCAGGTGTTCGGCCTGACGGTGCAGGGAGTGCCGGTACTGGAGCTCACCGAATGAGCAGGGTCGAGCCGTTGCTGCGGCCGCCCCGGCCCGGCCCCGGGGCCCGGGTGGCCGTCGTCGCGCCCAGCGGGCCCGTGCCGGAGGAGCGGCTCCAGGCCGGCCTGGACGTGCTGCGCGGCTGGGACCTCGACCCGGTGGTCGCCTCCCATGTCCTGGACCGGCACCGCGACTTCGACTACCTCGCCGGCACGGACGCCGACCGGGCCGCCGACCTGCAGTCCGCCTGGTGCGACCCCGCCGTGGACGTGGTGATGTGCGCCCGGGGCGGCTACGGCGCGCAGCGCATGGTCGACCTGCTCGACTGGACGGCGATGCGGGCCGCCGGGCCGAAGGTGTTCGTCGGATTCAGCGACATCACCGCCCTGCACGAGGCGTTCGCCACCCGGCTCGGCCTGGTCACCCTGCACGGGCCGATGGCGGCGGGCATCGACTTCGTCAAGAACACACGCGCGCAGGACCACTTGAAGGCGACCCTCCTCGCCCCGGAGACCGTCCGCACCATCACCTCCCCCGACGGCACCGCGCTGGTGCCCGGGCGGGCGCGGGGCGTCACCCTCGGCGGCTGCCTCGCCCTGCTCGCCGCCGACCTCGGTACCCCGCACGCCAGAGGCTCCGCGCGCGGCGGGCTGCTATGCCTGGAGGACGTGGGGGAGGAGCCGTACCGGCTCGACCGGTACCTCACCCAACTCCTGCGGGCCGGATGGTTCGACGGGGTGTCGGGGCTGCTGCTCGGCTCCTGGGCGCAGTGTGAGCCGTACGAGACGGTGCGGGCCCTGCTCGCCGACCGGCTCGGCGGCCTGGGCGTTCCGGTGGCCGAGCGGTTCGGTTTCGGTCACTGCGACGGGGCGCTCACCATCCCCTTCGGCGTCCCGGCCGAACTCGACGCGGAGGCGGGCACCCTGACACTCGACGAACCGGCACTGAGCTGAGCCCGTCCGGCACGGGCACGCCGGGCCGGCGGGCACGGTCGGCGCGCGGGCACGTCCGGCGGCCCCGGCGTGCCCGGTATGCCCGGGGTAGGGTCGCACCGTGCCGCACACCGCCTCCCGTCACCTCGCCGAGGGCCCCCGCGTGGGAATACGGCACTTCACCCACGCGGACAGCGCGGAGTTCACCGCCCGCGCCCGGGAGAGCAAGGACCTGCACCGTCCCTGGCTGTTCCCGCCGGACCACGCCGCGGCGTACTCCGCGTACGCGGAGCAACTGATCCGGGACCCCGCCAAGGCCGGCTTCCTGGTCTGCGAGAAGGCCGACGGCTCCATCGCCGGGTTCATCAACATCAACAACATCGTCCACGGCGCGTTCCAGAGCGGTGCCCTCGGCTACGGCGCGTTCGCGCACGCGGCGGGTCGCGGCCTGATGCGCGAAGGGCTGGATCTCGTCGTACGGCACGCGTTCGGCCCGATGCGGCTGCACCGGCTGGAGATCAACGTGCAGCCCGCCAACGCCGCCTCCATCGCCCTGGCCCGCAGCTGCGGATTCCGCCTGGAGGGCTTCTCACCGGACATGCTCTTCATCGACGGGGCCTGGCGCGACCACGAACGCTGGGCGCTCACCCAGGAGATGCGCAGACCCCGCTGACCCAACGGTCAGGGCCTGTCACGGCGTCCGGCCTCAGCCAAGGCGACACGTCGACGGCCAGGACCGGCCTGCCGTCCGCCGCTCTCGGCAACGGCAGGCCTGCCAGGGCCCGGCGGAGCCGGCCGAAGTCGATCCGCCCCTGGTCGAGCCCGTCGTACAGGGCTCCGTGACCCCGCCGGTGTTCTGGCGCGAGCGCGAGGTCCACCAGCGTTTTGACCGGGCCCTCCGTGCAGAGGAGGGCGTCTGTCAGCTCGGACAACGCGTCCGAGCGGCCCGTGAGACACGCAGAGAAGTCCGCCCGGAACTGCGACAACATGGCCGGCGACCCACCCGGGCCACCGGTCAGAGGACTCACCCCGCGCGGCCCTGCCCGACCTCGACCTGGAGCAGGCGCGGAGAGACCTCGAACCCATGACGGGAGTACGCCGGTACCGCCCGATCGCTGGAGTGAACGGTCACCCGCTCAAGACCGAGATCCCTCGCCCACGCCAAGACCGCCTCGATCAGCTCGCCGCCCAGGCCGCGGTCGCGCTCATCGGGCACGACGTACGTGCACTGCACGTCACCCGACATCCGCTCCAACGCGAGCGGATGCGGCACACGCTGCGTGATCGCCAGCCAGGCCATGCCGATCACAACGTCGTCACGGACCATCACCGTGCACCGATGCGAGGACTCGGTCTCCCGGGCCCACGTCACGAACCGGGGAACGAACTCGTCCAGCGTGGTGTCGGGGGTTCCGTAGAGCTCTTGCACCCAGCGCCACCGCAACTCGGCGACGGCGGCCGACTCATGGGGCTGGGCGGGGCGGCACGCGATGTCATCCACAGCTTCATCCTGGCGCAGATTCATCAGCACGACGGCCGCTTCCACCACTCCCGCACCGCCAGAGCTCTGGATGCGCCAAGGCCCGGAGCGACCCCGAGCCCCATTTCGTCAAACGACAGGCTCAGACGGTGGCGCGGCGGTCCGCGTACTTGTAGACCGCCCCGTCCGGATGCCGTGCGATGAGGTTGCGGCCCACCGGGGTGGGGAGCGGGCCCGCGACGATGTCCGCGCCCGTCTTCGCGAGTACCCGACCGGCCTCCTCGACGTCCTGCACCGCGATGGTCGCCGCCACCTTGCGCAGCACGTCCAGTTCGGCCGCGGGACCGCTCATCAGCAGGAAACAGCCGACCGCGGCCACCTGGACACCGGCCCGCTCGAAGCGGAGCGCCTTGCCTCCCGCCAGCCGCTCGTAGAAGGGGATCGCGGTCTCGATGTCGTCGACGCAGACGCGCAGCGTGGCACCCAGTATCTCCGTGACTCCACCCACGCGTAAACGCGCGGGCTTCCTGTGGTCGTGGCTAGGCCACGCCGCAGAGGACCGGCCCGGCCCTGTTGAGGACGTTCGTCGCGCCGACGTGGTCCGCGTTCGCTGCGAACCCGCACGCCGTGCATGCGAACTTCGCCTGGTTGGCGCGGTTCTCCTTCGCAACGTGCCCGCAGGACGGGCAGGTGCGGGAGGTGTTGCGGGGGTCCACGGCGATGACGGTCCGACCGGCGCTTTCAGCCTTGTGGGCGAGGATCACGAGGAACACCCCCCGACCCGCGTCGAGGATGCTCCGGTTCAGACCCGCTTTGGCGGCGGCGCCGTTCGGAAGGAAAGAGCCTGGCTGCTCGGGGTCGGGCTT
Source organism: Streptomyces sp. TE5632 (assembly GCF_054061295.1). NCBI lineage: Bacteria > Bacillati > Actinomycetota > Actinomycetes > Kitasatosporales > Streptomycetaceae > Streptomyces > Streptomyces sp. TE5632. The sequence continues at coordinate 5,209,501 of NZ_JBSSEA010000003.1, forward strand.
GGGTTTGGGGGCGCGGGTCATGCCCGCTGTGTTGAGCCGCTCGTGGGCGATCACGTCGTGGTCGCGGACCAGGGTGAGCGCGGTCTTGTGCGCGTGGTCCAGGCGCTGCCTGCGGATCTTCGCGTGCAGCTTGGCGACCTTCCGGGCGGCGGCACGGTGCTTCTTCGTCCGTCGGCGGGTGCGCCGGGGGAACGTCGCAAGGTGCCGCTGCGCGGCAGACAGTTCGTCTGCTGCTTGGCCGAGGAAGCGCGGGTTGGCGATGTGCTCGCCGTTGGACGTGGTCAGGAAGTGCGTCACGCCCATGTCGATGCCGATGATGCCGCCCGTGGCGGGCAGTGGCTCGGCGGGCCCCCGGTCGCAGGAAAGGACGACGTACCAGCGCCTTCCTTCCCGCTTGATGCTGATCGTCTTGACCCGGCCGCGTACCGGGCGGTGCTGGTGCACGCGGACGTGGCCGACGCCCTGGAGGCGGACGCGGGTCTGCGCATCGTGCGGGGTGGAGTCCCAGCGGCAGCCGTCGCCGTCTTTCGGGAAGGTGACGGTGTCGAAGTGCCCGACGCCCTTGAACCTGGGGTGTCCGGGTGTCCGGGTGTCCGGCCTGCCTTGACACGCTGGAAGAACGCCTGGAATGCCTTGTCGAGGCGGCGCAGGGTGGCCTGCTGGGAGGAGAACGACCAGCGGCCCCGGCGCTCGGGGTCGAAGGCCCGGATGTCCTTGAGCTGTGCGGACTGGTCGCCGTGGCGCACGGTCGTCTTCGAGGTGTGCCGCCAGGCGCCGCGGCGTTCTTGGAGGGCCCCGTTGTAGAGGGAGCAGTGATCTTGCAGCATCTCGCCCAGCGCGACCGTCTGACGGGCCGTGGGCCGCAGGAGGAACTTGTAGGCGCGGATCACGAGCCGTCCCTCTCCCGCTCCTTTTGGGGGCGTTCCCACTGGGTGTCGATGTACCTCTCCACTGTCGCTGCCGATACCGCGCCGACCGAGGCCGCGAAGTACGACGACGACCACAGCGTGGGCATCCGCGACCTCAGGTGCGGGAACTCCTCGCGCAGCACGCGGGAAGTGAAGCCCTTGAACTGGTTTGCGACGTACGAGGCGGACGACTTCGCATCGTGTTTGACGAACAGGTGCACGTGGTCGGGCATCACCTCAAGGGTGATGATCTCCCAGCCGCGCTCGTCCGCCCTGGCCCGGATCAACTCATCCAGGCGCTCCGCGACCCGGCCGTCCAGGACCGGACGGCGGTACTTCGGGCACCACACCACGTGGAGCCCGAGGTCGTACACGCCGCCGGAGAATCGGCGGACCTTCCTGGTCACGGCCACGTAACAACTATACACACGCGACAGGTCTAGTTCGGCAGGAAGACGGTACAGGCGAACAGTGCAGATCCGTGCACCCAGTTGAGGGGCAGAGCAGCCCAGAGAAGTCATTGCCCACCCCGCTGAAGCGGGGCGTCCCCTGGCCAGGTCCTGATGGGACGAGCCTAGGGCCTCCCGTTCGGATCACGCCGGACTTCCGGGGGCCGGAAAGCGCCGGAGGCGCGGGGCGCGGGCCGGTGGACGTTTGGCGGCCGCGGCGAGGGAAACGCGGAAGTCTCCCGAGCCATGCGACGACAGAGCTGGAGGCGAACCGTGAGTCGACCCCGCATCGTGATCATCGGTGCCGGCTTCGCCGGATACCGCACGGCCCGCACCCTGTCCCGGCTCGCCCGGGGAAGGGCCGAGATCACCCTGCTGAATCCGACCGACTACTTTCTGTACCTGCCCCTGCTGCCCCAGGTCGCCGCCGGCATCCTGGAACCGCGCCGCGTCACCGTCTCCCTCTCCGGCACGCTGCCGCACGTACGGCTGGTGCTGGGCGAGGCCGGCGGCATCGACCTCGACCGGCGGACCGTGCGCTACACCGGCCCCGAGGGGGACCACGGCACCCTCTCCTACGACCGGCTGGTGCTGGCCGCCGGCAGCGTCAACAAGCTGCTGCCGATCCCCGGCGTCGCCGAGCACGCCCACGGCTTCCGCGGTCTGCCCGAGGCGCTGTATCTGCGCGACCACGTGACCCGGCAGGTGGAACTCGCGGCCGCCACCGACGACCCCGCGAGCTGCGCCGCCCGGTGCACCTTCGTCGTGGTCGGCGCCGGTTACACCGGAACCGAAGTCGCCGCGCACGGGAAGCTGTTCAGCGACGCGCAGGTGCACAAGCACCCCCTGCGGACGGGCATGCGACCGCGCTGGCTGCTGCTGGACATCGCCGACCGCGTCCTGCCCGAACTCGACGGACGGCTCTCCTCCACCGCCGACCGGGTGCTGCGCGAACGGGGTGTGGAAGTACGGATGGGGACCTCCGTGAAGGAGGCCACGCACGACGGAGTGCTGCTGACCGACGGCGAGTTCGTCGACACGCGGACGCTGGTGTGGTGCGTGGGCGTGCGGCCCGATCCGCTCGCCGAGTCGCTGGGACTGTCCATGGAACGCGGGCGGCTGCTGGTGGACCCGCACCTGCGGGTGCCGGGGCGGCCCGAGGTGTTCGCCTGCGGTGACGCGGCGGCGGTGCCCGATCTGGAGAAGCCCGGCCGGTACACCCCGATGACCGCGCAGCACGCCTGGCGGCAGGGCAAGGTCTGCGCGCACAACATCGCCGCCTCCCTCGGCGACGGCCGGTCGCGCGCCTACCGCCACCGCGACCTGGGGTTCGTGGTGGACCTGGGTGGCGTCAAGGGGGCGGCCAACCCGCTCGGCGTCAATCTGTCCGGACCGGCGGCCGGAGCGGTCGCCCGCGGCTACCACCTCGCGGCGATGCCCGGCAACCGGGTGCGCGTCGCCGCCGACTGGCTGCTGGACGCCGTACTGCCTCGGCAGGCGGTGCAGTTGGGACTCGTACGGTCCTGGTCGGTGCCGCTGGACACGGCGTCCCCGGAACTCGCCCGGGTGCCGTCCGGCCCGGAGCGGAAGCGGTCCGGCGACGAGACCGCCGAGCCGGCCGGGAACCGGCCGGGCGGGGAGGCGGCGAAGAGCCGGCCGGGCGGGGAGGCGGCGAAGAACCGGCCCGGAGGTGAGCCCGCGAAGAACCGGCCCGGCCCCCGGCCGCCCACCGGCTCCCACGCCTCCCCCGGCCCCGTCAAGCGCACCGACTACCCAGCCGACCCCGCCGACCCCCGTGATCCGGCCGAAGGAGACTCATGAAAACCGGTGAACTCGTCGAGCTCGGACAGCAGTTGCGAGTGGACAGTGTCCGCGCGGCAGCCGCCGCGGGCTCCGGGCACCCCACGTCCTCGATGTCCGCGGCCGACCTGATGGCCGTCCTGCTGGCGCGCCACTTCCGCTACGACTTCGACCACCCCGACCACCCGGGCAACGACCGTTTCGTCCTCTCCAAGGGCCACGCCTCGCCCCTGATGTACGCCGCCTTCAAGGCGGCCGGGGCCATCGACGACGAGGAACTGCTCACCTTCCGCAAGCTCGGCAGCCGCCTCGAAGGGCATCCCACGCCCAGGCGGCTTCCCTGGGTCGAGACGGCCACCGGGTCGCTCGGCCAGGGGCTGCCGGTCGGCGTCGGTATCGCACTGGCCGGGAAGCGGCTCGACCGGTCCGGCTACCGGGTGTGGGTGCTGTGCGGGGACAGCGAACTGGCGGAGGGCTCCGTGTGGGAGGCCGCCGAGCACGCCGGGTACGAGAACCTCGACAACCTCACCGCCGTCGTGGACGTCAACCGGCTCGGCCAGCGCGGCCCCACCCGGCACGGTCACGACCTCGACGCCTACGCCCGCCGCTTCGCGGCCTTCGGCTGGCACACGGTGGAGGTGGACGGCCACGACATCGACGCCGTCGACCGCGCCTACGGCGAGGCGGCCTCCACCAAGGGGCAGCCGACCGTGATCCTCGCCCGCACCCTCAAGGGCAAGGGCGTCGCGGCCGTCCAGGACCGCGAGGGCCTGCACGGCAAACCGCTGCCCGAGGCCGACGAGGCGATCGCCGAACTCGGCGGCCCGCGCGACCTGCGCCTGAGGGTGCGGGAGCCGGCCGACGCCCGCGCGCTGCACGCCGTGCACACCGGGCAGGCCGAACCGCCCCGATGGGACAAGGGCGAGGAGGTGGCGACGCGCAACGCCTTCGGTGAGGCGCTGGCCGCCCTCGGCACCGTGCGCGGCGACATCGTGGCCCTGGACGGCGAGGTCGGCGACTCCACACGTGCGGAGTTCTTCGCCAAGGAGCACCCCGAACGCTACGTCGAGTGCTACATCGCCGAGCAGCAGATGGTCGCCGCGGCGGTCGGCGTGGCGACACGCGGCTGGGTGCCGTACGCGACCACGTTCGCCGCCTTCCTCACCCGCGCCCACGACTTCGTCCGCATGGCGTCGATCAGCGGTTCCGGCATCAACCTGGTCGGCTCGCACGCCGGTGTCGCCATCGGCCAGGACGGGCCCAGCCAGATGGGTCTCGAGGACCTGGCGATGATGCGGGCGGTGCACGGCTCGACCGTGCTGTACCCCTGCGACGCCAACCAGACCGCACGCCTGGTCACCGCCATGGCGGACCTCGACGGCATCCGCTACCTGCGCACCTCGCGCGGCGAGGGCCCCGTCCTCTACGGCCCCGACGAGGAGTTCCCCGTCGGCGGCAGCAAGGTGCTGCGCTCCTCGGCCGAGGACCGGCTGACCCTGCTCGCGGCGGGCGTCACGGTGCCCGAGGCCCTGGCCGCCGCGGACGCCCTGGCGGGCGAGGGCATCGCGGTACGGGTGATCGACCTGTACTCGGTCAAGCCCGTCGACCGGGACACGCTGCGCCGGGCGGCGGAGGAGACCGGCTGCCTGGTGACGGTGGAGGACCACCACCCGGAGGGCGGGCTCGGGGACGCGGTCCTCGACGCCTTCACCGACGGACGTCCCGTCCCGCGCCTGGTGCGGCTCGCCGTCCGCGACATGCCGGGGTCGGCCTCCCCCGAGGAGCAGCTGCACGCCGCCGGCATCGACGCCGAGTCGATCGCGGCGGCCGGACGGCTGCTGGTGGAGGAGGCGATCGTGCCGTGAACGACGGGGTGAAGGAGACGACCACGCCGTGAGCGACGACGGGGTGCGACCGGTACGGGCCGGCCGTCGCACCGTGCGGATCCGCCGGCCGGGGAAGGTGCTCTTCCCCGGCGGTGAGGACGCCGAGGAGTACACCAAGGGCGACCTCGTCGACTACCACCGGGCCGTCGCCCCGTTCATGCTGCCGCACCTGCGGGGCCGCCCGCTGATGCTGGACCGGCGCCCGGACGGCCTTGACGGGCCCACGTTCATGCAGAAGAACACCCCCGAGAGCTACCCGGAATGGATCACCCGCGTCGAGGTCGCCAAGGAGGGCGGCACGGTGTGCCACACCGTGTGCGACGACACGGCGACCCTGCTGTACCTCGTGGACCAGGCGAGTATCACACTCCACCGCTGGCTGTCCCGCGCCGCCCCGATCGACCGGATCAACCGTCCGGACCGGCTGGTCTTCGACCTCGACCCCGCCGAGGACGACTTCGAGACGGTGCGGGAGGCGGCGCGGCTGCTGGGGGAACTGCTGGACGAGCTGAAGCTGCCCGCGGCGCTGATGACCACCGGCTCCCGGGGTCTCCATGTGATCGTGCCGCTGAACGGTGACGACGACTTCGACGACGTGCGCGCCTTCGCCCGCGAGGTCGCCGACACCCTCGCCGACGCCCACCCCGACCGGCTCACCACCGCCGCGCGCAAGAAGGAGCGCGGCGACCGGCTCTACCTGGACGTGCAGCGCAACGCCTACGCGCAGACCGCGGTCGCGCCCGGCACCGTCCGGGCCCTGCCCGGCGCCCCCGTCGCGGCCCCCGTCTCCTGGGACCAGCTGGACGACCCGGAGCTGCACGCCCGCCGCTGGACCGTCGCCGACGCCGCCGAACAGCTGCGGACCGACCCCTGGGCCGGACTGCCGCGCCGGGGCCGCGCCCTGGGGTCGGCCCGCCGGCGGCTGGACGCGCTGCGGGGCTGACCGGCCCGGCCGGACGACCGGGCACGGAGCACGGCTGGGGCAATCGGGTGAGCCCCGGGAGGTTTGACGAACGGACTTACGGCCACACGGAGGAGGAGGTGCCCATGGCGAACGCAAGAAACACCGAAGACTCCAAGGGTTCACAGGAACCACAGGATGCTCACGCATCCCACAAGTCCACGGAAAACGCCAGAGCGAACAAGCGGCCGGGCCCGATGGAGGTACTGCGCCAGGCGCGCGGGCAGCTCGCGGAGCTCACCGGTATGGAAGCCGAGTCGGTGTCGTCCTTCGAGCAGACGGAGGAGGGCTGGGCGCTGGAGGTCGAGGTCCTCGAACTCGAGCGTGTGCCCGACACGATGAGCCTGATGGCGAGTTACCAGGTGGAGCTCGATCCCGACGGGCAGCTCATCGGTTACCGGCGTGTTCGCCGCTACGAGCGAGGACGGTCCGACGCGCGCAGGTCCGGCGGCCGGTAGGCCGCCCGCCCGGACCCGCTCCCACACCCACGGAAAGGGAGGAACAGACGGCATGACAGTCGTACCGGCACAACAGTCCGGCGGCGGAGGCGGCAGCAGCGGCCTCTACGACGTGCTTGAGCTCGTTCTGGACAGGGGGCTCGTCATCGACGCATTCGTGCGCGTGTCCCTGGTCGGCATCGAGATACTCAAGATCGACGTCCGCATCGTCGTCGCCAGCGTCGACACCTACCTGCGCTTCGCCGAGGCGTGCAACCGGCTCGACCTGGAGGCCGGGCCCCGCAAGAGCCCGGGCCTGCCCGACGTGGTCGGCCAGGTCACCGAGTCCGGTGCCCGCGGCAAGTCCAAGGGGGCGCTGTCCGGCGCCGCCGAGACCATCTCCGAAGCCTTCCAGCAGGCGCGCGACGAGGGCTCCGAGCGTGAGACCCAGTCCCGTCCGAGGGCCCGCAAGAGCACCTCGTCGCGTCGGAGGGAGGAGCAGGAGTGAGCACCTACGTCTACGGCATCACGGCGAGTTCGTACCCCGGTCCCCCCGAGCACACGAGCGGCGTGGGCGACCCGGCACGTCCGGTGCGCATCCTGAAGGAGGGCGAGCTGGCGGCCGTCGTCAGTGACGCCCCCGAGGACCTGCGCCCCAAACGCAGGGAACTGCTCGCCCACCAGAACGTGCTCGCCGAGGTCGGCGCGGCAGGCTGTGTGCTACCCATGCGGTTCGGCAGCGTCGCCCCCGACGACGGCTCCGTCACCGCCGTGCTCGCCGAGCGTGCCGAGCACTACAAGGAGCGCCTGCGGGCGCTGGACAACCGGGTCGAGTACAACGTCAAGGCCAATCATGACGAGGAAGCCGTACTCCACCACGTGATGGCCGGCAACCCGGAGATCCGTGCTCTCGCGGAAGCCAACCGGCAGGCCGGCGGCGGAAGTTACGACGACAAGATCCGCCTCGGCGAAATGGTCGCCGATGCGGTCAGGGCCCAGGAGGCCGAGGACGGCGTCGCCGTGCAGCGCGCCCTGGAACCGGCGGCCGACGCCGTGAGCGTGGGACCCGAGTCCACGGGCTGGCTGGCCAACGTCTCCTTCCTGGTGCCGCGCGACGCGGCCGGGGAATTCATGGCCGCCGTGGACCGCGTCCGCGAGGACATGCCGCACCTGGAGGTGCGGCTCAACGGCCCGCTGCCCCCGTACAGCTTCGTGGAGCCCGGCCCGGCCGAACCGGCGAGTGCCACGGCGGGTGGGGCGGACGCCGGAATGGGGTGACGACATGGGCCTGATCTCGGAAGTGCTGCTGCTGCCGCTGGCCCCGGCGCGCGGCAGCGGATGGGTCATCCAACAGGTGCTTCGCGAGGCGGAACGCATCTACTACGACCCCGCCGCGATCCGTGCCGAACTGGCGCGGCTCGAGGAGCAGCTGGAGGCCGGAGAGATCACCGAGGAGGAGTTCGACCGGCAGGAGGACGAACTCCTCGACCGATTGGAGACCGCGATGCACACCAGCGTCACAGGGGACGGGACGGCACCACGATGAATCGGACAGCGCTCGGCCTCGCGATAGGGGCCGGATACCTCCTCGGGCGGACGAAGAAGCTGAAGATGGCGGTCGCCGTCGGCGGGCTGGTGGCCGGCAAGAAGCTGAACCTCGGGCCGCGGATGATCACGGACATGGTGTCCACGCAGCTGCAGAAAAACCCGCAGTTCAAGGAGCTCGGAGATCAGCTGCGCGGCGATCTGCGCGGTGCCGGCAAGGCGGCCTCCGGGGCACTCGTCGAGCGGCAACTCGACTCCCTCGCCGACAAGCTGCACGGTCGTACCACCGAGATGCGCGACCAGCTGACCGGCTCGGGCCGCCCGGACCGCGACGCCGAGGACACCGAGGACACCGAGGACACCGAGGACGTCGAGGACACCGAGGAAACCGAGGAAACCGAGGACGACCTGGACGGCGAGGACGCCACGGACGAGGAACCGGACGACGAGGAGCCGGAACCGGCACCCGAGCGGTCGGCGAAGAAGGCCTCGTCGAAGAGGGCTCCGTCGAAGGAGACCGCCAAGAAGGCATCCACGAAGAAGGCGCCGGCCAGGAAGGCCGCTCCGGCGAAGAGGACGGCCGGCAAGAAGACCGCGGCCGCGCGGACGACCTCGTCCCGGGGTACCCGCACCTCGAAGGGAGGCGGTGAGCGATGACCGAGACACTCGGATCGGCCACTTCCGCCGCGCGCGACAAAGTGGGCGAGGGGGCGAAGAACCCGCTTGCCGACCTGGCCCACAGCGAGGCCGCCGACCGCCTCAAGGCGGAGCTGCAGGACTACCTCGCGGCTCAGGCCACCCGCCTGCTGACCGGTGTCGGCCGCAAACTGGGCGAGACGACCGGCAAACTCACCGACATAGCCGAGGGCAACAGTCCGGGTTTCGCCAAGCTCGCACTCGACGGCGGCCGCAAACTCGCCGAGGGCAAGGGCCCCCTGCGCAGCGCCGTCGAACTGGGAGCCTCGCGGGCCAAGGACAACGTGATGGGCGCCCTGAAGGGGCTGGGCGGCGGCGGTGGCAAGGGCAAGCGCAAGCGCTCCGCGGGCAAGAAGCCCACCGTCATCATGGAGCACATCGATGTCGGCGTCCCGCTGCGCACGGCCTACGACCAGTGGACGCAATACCAGGACTTCAGCACCTTCGCCAAGGGCGTCAAGAGCGCCAACAAGTCCGACGACACCACCTCGGACTGGCAGGTCAAGGTTCTGTGGTCCAACCGCAGCTGGAAGGCGAAGACCATCCAGCAGGTGGCCGACGACCGCATCTCCTGGTCCTCCGAGGGGGCCAAGGGCACGACGAAGGGCGTCGTCTCCTTCCACCCCCTCGGCGACAACCTCACCCGGATCCTGCTGGTCATCGAGTACTACCCCACGGGCTTCTTCGAGAAGACCGGCAACATCTGGCGCGCCCAGGGCCGCCGGGCCCGGCTCGACCTGAAGAACTTCGCCCGCTTCATCACGTTCAAGGGTGAGGCCGAGGACAGTTGGCGCGGCGAGATCCAGGAAGGCGAGGTCGTCCGCAGCCACGAGGACGCCGTCGCCGAGGAGGAGGAGGAGGAGGAGGAGCAGTCGCCGCCCGGGGACGAGGAGCCGGAGGACGAGTACGACGCCGAAGGCGCCGAGGACGACGAGGGCGACGAGGACGCCGAAGCGGAGGAAGCAGGCGAAGCCGCGGACGAGGAACCGGCCGAGGACGGCTACGAGGACGAGGAGGAGGGCGAGGACGCCTACGAGGAAGAGGACGAGGGCGAGGACGAGTACGAGCCCGAGGATGAGCCTGAGGACGAGTCCGAGTACGCCGAGGGAGGGAGCCGTCGATGACGACGCCCCGTCGGCTCCCCGAGCCCTATGGGCAGGGTGGCGGCGCCAATCTCGCCGACATCCTTGAGCGGGTGCTCGACAAGGGCATCGTCATCGCGGGCGACATCCGCATCAACCTGCTCGACATCGAACTGCTCACCATCAAGCTGCGGCTCATCGTCGCCTCCGTCGACAAGGCGAAGGAGATGGGGATCGACTGGTGGGAGACCGACCCGGCGCTGTCCTCCCGTGCCCGTCGCTCCGAACTGGCCAGGGAGAACGCCGAGCTGCGTGAGCGGCTGGCCGCACTGGAGGGCGACCGTCCGCTGGAGACCGGTCGTTCGCTGGACACGGACCGTCCGCTGGAGGCCGGCCGCCAGCGGGAGACCGGCCGGCCGCAGGAGACCGACCGGCATCGGGAGACCGACCGGCCACAGGAGGAGGCCCCGTGACCGGACTGCGGTACGTCTACGCCGTATGCCGTCCCTTCGGCACACCGCTCCAGGCACAGCTGACCGGTGTGGCGGGTGATCCGCCCCGGTTGCTGACCCACCACGGCCTGGTGGCCGTCGTCAGCCATGTGCCGGAGGCGGACTTCGCCGAGGAGCCCCTCCGCGCGCATCTGGAGGACCTCGACTGGCTGGCCACGGTCGCCCGCGCCCACCAGGGCGTCATCGACGCGCTCACCACCGTCACCACGCCGCTGCCGCTGCGGCTCGGCACCGTGTTCCGTGACGACAGCGGCGTACGGACGATGATGGAGGCGCGCGAGGAGGGCTTCCTGCGGACGCTGGACCGGTTGGACGGCCGGGTGGAGTGGGGCGTGAAGGTCTTCATCGAGGCGGAACGGCCGGCGGACACCGCCGCACAGCCGGCGCGGAAGCCCGCGTCGGGCCGGGACTACCTGCGCCAACGGCGCATGGCGACGAAATCGCACGACGATCTGTGGCAGCAGGCCGAGACCTTTTCGACCCGGCTGCACGAGACGCTTTCCGGCTGCGCCGAGGATTCCCGGCTGCACGCCCCGCAGAATCCCACGCTCTCCGGTGCGTCGGGTCGCAATGTGCTGAACGCGGCTTATCTCGTGCCGCGAGCGGAATCCGAGAAATTCGTGGAAAGGGTGGAACGGACGAAGGACGGGGCGCCCGGGATACGCGTCGAACTCACCGGCCCCTGGGCGGCCTATTCGTTCGCCGGGGAAGAATCCGCCGGAGAGGAACCCACCGGGGAGGAATCGGCCGCGGGGGAGGGGGCATGACCGTAGTCGAGCGCCGGGAGATAGCCCTGGTGGATCTGCTCGACCGGCTCCTGGCCGGCGGAGTCGTCATCACCGGCGACATCACGCTGCGCATCGCGGACGTCGACCTGGTCCGTATCGACCTCAACGCGCTCATCAGCTCGGTGAACGCGAACGTTCCGTCGCCCTTCGAGGAGTTGCGTTGACGGCCACCCCCGACGACCATCCCGGTGAGCCGCACGAAGGCCGGCGCGAGGGGCGCGGTCGGCGCAACCGGCTCGACCTGGAGCCGGACACGGTCGAACGCGACCTGGTCAAACTGGTGCTCACCGTCGTGGAACTGCTGCGCCAGCTCATGGAGCGCCAGGCGGTACGCCGGTTCGACGAGGGAGACCTGACGGAGGAGCAGGAGGAGCGCATCGGACTCACCCTGATGCTGCTCGAGGAGCGGATGACGGAACTGCGCGACCGCTACGGACTGCGGCCCGAGGACCTGAATCTGGACCTCGGGCCGCTCGGACCGCTGCTGCCGCGGGACTGAGTCCCGGATGGTCCGGTGACGGGAAGTTCCCGTCACCGGACCATCCGTCATCTCACCACTTGTACCAGCGGCCCCTGCCGCCGCTCGCCGATGTGCTGCGCATGAAGAATCCCAGCAGCCACACGACGAGAACCGCCAACGCGATCCACCAGAGCACCTTCACCGCGAAACCGGCGCCGAAAAGAACCAAGGCCAGAAGCAGCACGAGCAGAATGGGAACCATAATGTCAACCTCCTGCCATTCTGGTTGCCCGTAAATCTCGTTTCAGGCTTCCTTGCGGCAGAGAATTTCTCCGTGCAGCACGCTGAACCATCCGTCCTCCCGCGTGCCCCACTCCCGCCATGCCGCCGCCACGGCCCGCAGTTGTCCGCCGGTGGCGTGCCCCTGCCCGGTGGCCCGCTCGGCGTAGCCCGACGCCACCGTGCGGTCCGCCCACAGGGCGCTCCACCAGGCGCGTTCCTCGGCGGTCGAGTAGGTCCAGGTGGCCGAGGTCGCGGTGATGTCCGTGAGCCCGGCCGCCAGCGCCCAGGACTTCAGCCGCCGGCCGGCGTCCGGTTCGCCGCCGTTGGCCCGAGCCACCCGCCGGTACAGGTCCAGCCAGTCGTCCATGCCCGGGGAGAGGGGGTACCAGGTCATCGCCGCGTAGTCCGCGTCCCGGACCGCGACGAACCCGCCGGGCCTGGTCACCCGCCTCATCTCGCGCAACGCTTGCACCGGATCCCCCACGTGCTGGAGCACCTGGTGGGCGTGCACCACACTGAACGTGTCGTCCGGAAAGTCCAGCGCGTGCACGTCGCCCACCGTGAAGGCCGTGTTAGTCAGACCGCGCTCGGCCGCCGTGGCACCGGCCTGCTCCAGGATGCCCGGCGCCCGGTCGAGACCGGTGACGTGTCCGTCGGGGACGAGCCCGGCCAGGTCCGCGGTGATGGTGCCGGGCCCGCATCCGATGTCCAGGATCCGCATACCGGGCGTCAGCACCCCGAGGAGGTAGGCCGCCGAGTTGGCCGCGGTCCGCCAGGTGTGCGACCGCAGCACCGACTCGTGGTGCCCGTGGGTGTAGACGGCGGTCTCCCGCGATGGCGGCATGGTGAGCCCGTCCCTTCTCGTCGTGACGTACCCGTCTTCGGGATGCCCGTCACAGTACGCACTCCGGCCGCATTGTGAGATCCGCTTCCCACATGTCGGACGAGTCGGTGTGTGGCGGGCCCCCGCCCGACCGGCAAAACCGTTTGCCCCCTGCGCCGACGCCCCGGACAATCGCGTCCCATGGGTCACCTCGAAGCCGCGCATCTGGAGTACCACCTCCCCGACGGGAGGCCGCTCCTGGGCGACGTGTCCTTCCGTGTGGGCGAAGGGGCCGTCACCGCCCTCGTGGGACCCAACGGCGCGGGCAAGACGACACTCCTGCGCCTCCTCGCCGGCGAACTCGAGCCGCACGGCGGCTCCGTCACGGTCAGCGGCGGCCTCGGCGTCATGCGCCAGTTCGTGGGTTCCGTACGGGACGGAACGACCGTGCGCGACCTCCTCGTCTCCGTCGCCACGCCCCGCATCCGCGAGGCCGCCCGCACCGTCGACAAGGCCGAGCACGCGCTGCACGTCGCCGGGGACGAGAGCGCCCAGCTGAGGTACGCGCAGGCCCTCGCCGACTGGGCCGAGGCGCGCGGCTACGAGGCCGAGACGCTGTGGGACATGTGCACGACGGCCGCACTCGGCATCCCCTACGACAAGGCGCAGCAACGCCAGGTGCGCACCCTCTCCGGCGGCGAGCAGAAACGCCTGGTCCTCGAAGCGCTGCTGCGCGGCACCGACGAGGTCCTGCTCCTCGACGAGCCCGACAACTACCTCGACGTCCCCGGCAAGCGCTGGCTCGAGGAGCAACTCGAACAGACCCGCAAGACCGTGCTCCTCGTCTCCCACGACCGCGAACTGCTCGCCCGCACCGCCCGGCGCATCGTCTCCCTCGAACCGAGTCCCACCGGCGCCGACGCCTGGGTGCACGGCGGGGGCTTCGCCACGTACCACGACGCCCGGCGCGAACGCTTCGCCCGCTTCGAGGAACTGCGCAGGCGGTGGGGCGAGAAGCACGCCCAGCTGAAGAAGCTGGTGCTGAACCTCCGGCAGGCCGCCTCCGTCAGTCCCGACATGGCGTCCCGGTACCGGGCGGCCCAGACCCGGCTGCGCAAGTTCGAGGAGGCCGGCCCGCCGCCGGAGCCGCCGCGCGAGCAGGACATCAGGATGCGCCTGAAGGGCGGCCGCACCGGAGTGCGCGCGGTCACCTGCGAGCAGCTCGAACTCACCGGTCTGATGAAACCGTTCGACCTGGAGGTCTTCTACGGCGAACGGGTCGCCGTGCTCGGCTCCAACGGCTCCGGCAAGTCGCACTTCCTGCGCCTGCTCGCCGGGGACGACGTGGCGCACACGGGCGGCTGGCGGCTCGGCGCCCGTGTCGTCCCCGGACACTTCGCGCAGACCCACGCGCACCCCGAGCTGGAGGGCCGCACGCTCCTGGACGTCCTGTGGAAGGAGCACGCCCAGGACCGGGGCGCCGCCATGTCCCGGCTGCGCCGCTACGAACTGACCGGCCAGGCCGAGCAGACCTTCGACCGTCTCTCCGGCGGTCAGCAGGCCCGGTTCCAGATCCTGCTGCTGGAGCTCCAGGGGGTGACGGCGCTGCTGCTCGACGAGCCGACCGACAACCTGGACCTGGAGTCGGCGGAGGCGTTGCAGGAGGGCCTGGAGGCGTTCGAGGGCACGGTGCTCGCCGTCACGCACGACCGCTGGTTCGCCCGCTCCTTCGACCGCTACCTGGTCTTCGGCAGCGACGGCAGAGTCCGGGAGACCCCGGAACCCGTGTGGGACGAGCGCCGCGTGGAACGGGCCCGGTAGCGGACCGCCGGCCGTCTCCGGGCCCGGGGCCCGGAGACGGCCGGGATGTTCGGGGGCCGGGATGTTCGTAGAGTGAGTGCAGGGACGCGGGACCCGTGGCCTCCCCGGGCGGGTATCCGGACCGCAGGCACGCCTACGACGAGCGGGGCACCACGATGACCGGAGTCGAGCCGAACCGCCTGGACGATCAGCAGCTCATGAAGGAGCTGGAGAACATCCATCGCACGCGTCATGACACGCTGCTGTACGGCTCCAACGACGCACTGCGGGTCCACAACGACCGTATGGCGCAGCTGGAGGGCGAGTACCTCCGCCGCCATCCGCGCCGCCCGGTGGCGGCGGGCCGCACCCGCGAAGGGGCCCGGGAGCGGAGCGGCGCGGACAGGGCGACACCCGCGAACCCGGGCACCTGACGGACCCGGTGAGGAGCCGGGACCCGCGGGGCGCGGGTCCCGGCTCGTTCAGGTCGTTCAAGCCGCTTCCGCGGCGAACACCTCCAGAAACGTCTCGCAGAACGCCTTGAGGTCGTCCGGCTTGCGGCTGGTGACCAGCTTGGCGGACCCGTGGTCGCAGATCTTCACCCGCTCGTCGACCCAGGTGGCACCGGCGTTACGGAGATCGGTCCGCAGGCTCGGCCAGCTGGTCAGCTCCCTGCCGCGGACCACGTCCGCCTCGATGAGGGTCCAGGGCGCGTGACAGATCGCGGCGACGGGCCGCCCCTGTTCGAAGAAGTCCCGCACGAACGCGACGGCCTTCTCGTCCGTGCGCAGCAGGTCCGGGTTGGCCACTCCGCCCGGCAGCACCAGCCCGCCGAAGGAGTCGGCGGACGTGTCGCCGACGACCTCCTGCACCGGGAAGGTGTCCGCCTTGTCGAGATGGTTGAACGCCTGGATCCCGCCCGGGCGGGTCGACACGAGCACGGGTTCGTGACCGGCGCCGACGGCCGCCTCCCACGGCTCGGTCAGCTCGACCTGCTCGACGCCTTCGGGCGCGACGAGGAATGCGATACGCATGGGGGCTGCATCCTTTCGTGCAACTCGTATAACTCGTATAACTCGTATAAAACGTTCGGCTTCATGGTCGGGTTCATCCGGATCGACCGGCTACGGGCTGCTCGCTTCCTGGGGCCGCGTCAGTGCCTCGGCCAGCTCCTGGACGCTGTTGTAGCGTGCCTGTCGCGGCAGTCGGCCCAGCGCCTCGACGAGGGCGTCGGGCGCGTACCGCCGGTCCAGGGTGCGCATCAGCTCGCGCGGGCCCGCGGGGAACGACCCCCGGCTCAGGAGCCTGGCCAGCTCCAGCCGCACCGACTCCAGTGACGTCGGTCCACGGTTCGGCGTCACCGGGCCGTGCGCGACCGCGGGGTCGTCCTCGGCGAACGGCTCCGGGTCGTTCCACTCCTCGGTCCGGGTGGGGTGCCCTGACCTGAGCAGACCCTGCAGTTCGTGCTTCATCTCGTCGTCGCGGTGAACGCTCAGCCGGTTACTGCCTCGCTGCATGTCTCTCTCCAGATGGTTCGGGGGTCTGCACCGCGTACCCGGCCGGCGGACACCGACACGGGGTTCGCCGGGCGGATCGTCACCGTCGGGTGCCGTGCGCCGCCGGGTTTGTCCCGCGAACGACGGGAGACCCGGTTCTCCCACCCCCCGCGCCTCCTGTGAAAGGACCGGCCATGGCGGTGCTTGCCGTGCTCATTCCGATACTCATGCTCGGCGTGCTGCTGATGCTGGGCCGCTACGAGGACCTCGTGCTGCCCGGTGTGCAGGAACAGGATCCCGACGGTCTCCCCGCGCCTCACGACAGGGGCGTCGCCGACAGCCGTTGACCGACTGATCGACCGGCCGGGCCCGGGGCGCGCCGGGTGCCCGGCCCTTCACCCGCTCGGGTGTGCCCGTCCCCCCGATGGCGGTCGGCCGCGCGCGGTACCGCGGCCGGCGGGCTGGGATGGGTGCGGGGCGCGACGTCTGCGAACAGGGGCGCCGTGCTCCGGCCGTCGCCCGAAGGAGCCCGCACCATGCGCCGCACCGCCCGCGCCCTGTCTCTCGTCGCCGTAGCCGGCACCGCCCTCGGCGCGCTCGCACCGGCCGCGTTCGCGGATCCGTCCGCCGAGGTCAGTCCGGGCAGGCCGGCCCCGGGTGGCACCGTCACCGTCTCGGTCCTCTGCGATCCGGCCGGCGGCCGCCCGCCGGAGACCCTCGAGGCGACCTCGGAAGCCTTCGACAAGGGCGTCGTCGAACTGAAGAAGGTGACCGGCTCCGACGAGAAGGAGTCAGGCCCGGCCTACCGGGGCACCGTGAACATCCGGGGCGCCGGGGGTGCCGGGGGCCCGGGCGGCGCCCCGCTGGACGAGGCCGACCCGTTCGACGAAATCGACCCCCTGGAGGAGACCGACCCCCTGGAGGAAACCGGCCCCCTGGAGGAAACCGGCCCCCTGGAGGAGACCGGCCCCCTGGAGGAGACCGACCCCCTGGAGGAGACCGACCCCCTGGAGGAGGCCGATCCGCTGGAGGAGGCCGACCCGCTCTACGACATCGATCCGCTCTCCGCAGTCGACGGGGCCGACCCCGCCGGCGAGGACTCCGCGCGGACCGTCGAGGGCACATGTCCGGCCGCGCCCGGGAAGAAGGGCAAACCGTGGAGTGCTTCCTTCACCGTCGCCCGCCACCCCGGCGGTTCCGGCGCCACCTCCCCCTCGCCCTCGCACTGCCCCGAACGCGAGCGCGCCCACTGCGGCGGCACGACGGTCCCGGGCGGTGTCCACGCCGGCACGGGCGGCGGGTTCACCCACTCCGTTCCCGCCCTGGCCGCGGGCGGCCTGCTGATCGCGGGCGCGTTCGGCGCCGCCGCCCACCGGCTGTACCGCGACAGGACCGCGCGTACGGGCCGCTGATGTTCCCGAGCGGCCCGCGGCCGTCCGCGCGGAGTGGCACCGTGGGTACTGACCAGGGTGACCGACTCGGGTGACCCCCGTGGGCACGCCGGGGCACCAGACACTGCGCGGAGGTACGTATGTGGCGGACGGACCCCGCAGGGCACGGCCCGGTTCGCTTCGGGCCGGCGCTGCCCGAGGACGGGCTGCCCGTCCTGCCCGAACTCTCCGCCGTCCTCGCCGCCGCCGCGTCTTGCGCGCAGGCCGAGCCGGTCGGTGGCGGCCCCGCCCTGCTGGACGCCGCGTGCGGCCACGGCGACCGGCGCGGTCTGCCCGCCGCCCCCGACCGGGTGGCCGTCGCCCCCGGCGCGCCCGTCCTCCTCATGGCGCTCACCGCGGCCATCGGCGGGGACGTACTGGTGCCCCGGCCCTGCGCCGCCTGGTGGGCCCCCGAGGCCCGGCTGCTCGGCCGCCCCGCCTTCCACGTGCCGACGCCCCCCGAGAGCGGCGGTGTCCCCGATCCGTACGCCCTGCTGGAGACCGTGCGGCGGGTGCGCGCCGAGGGCGGCGACCCGCGTCTGCTGGTGCTCTCCGTCGCCGACGACCCCACCGCCACCGTCGCCCCGCCCGAACTGCTGCACGAGACCATCGAGGCCGCCGTCGCCGAGGGACTGCACCTGGTCAGCGACGAGACCTGGCGCGACACCCTGCACGCACCGCGCGAGACCGTGCTGCTCAGCCCCGCCGAGATGCTGCCCGAACACGTCACCGTGGTCACCGACCTGGGGGGCGCCCTGCTCCCGTCCGGCTGGCCCGCCGCGATCGGACGCTTCCCGGCGGGCGCGGACGGTGGCGCGCTCCACGCGCGCGTGCTCGACGTACTGACCGCGCTCGACGCGCGGGTGGCCGCCCCGGTCGCCGTCGCGGTGGCCTACGCGCTGGCCGAGCCGGAACCGGTCACCGCGCGGGCGGCCGCCGCCGTACGCCTGCACGCCCGCGTGGCCGCCGCCGTGCGGGACGCGGTCGTCGCCGCGGGAGCCCTGGCCCGCCCCCCGCAGGCCGGACGGCACCTCTACGTCGACCTCACGCCGCTGGCCCCCGCCCTCACCGCGCACGGCGTCGGCGACGCCCAGGAACTGGAGGACTTCCTCACCGGGCGGCTCGGTATGCCCGCGCCGGGCGGCCACCGCTTCGGCGACGACCTCGAGGCACCGCGCGTACGGCTGTCCACCGCGCCCCTGCTCGGCGACACCGCCGAGCGGCGAGCGGAATGCCTCGCCTCGTCCGCGCCGCTGGAACTTCCGCACGTGCGACGTGCGTTGAACCACCTGCGGACGGTCTTCGACGACCTCCGCGACGAAGCTCAGCGATAAGAGCCTCCCGCAGGGCCCGGGAGGCTCCGACCGGTGGTGGTCAGCCCCGCAGGTGCCGCCACAGGCTCGGGGTCGCGCTGATCAGGACGGTCAGGGCGATCGCCGCGAGCACGCCCTGCCAGGGCTCCTCGAACAGCGAGCCGCCGAGCACACCGATCAACTGGTACGTCAACGCCCAGGCCAGACAGGCCGGCAGGTTGCCGCGGACGAAGCGGCGCAAGGGCCACTCGGCGATCAGGCAGGCCAGCATCACCGGAAGGCGCCCCGCCGGAATCAGCCGGGACAGCACCAGCACCGTCACGTCGTGCTCGGCGAGCTTGGTCTGTGCCTGCGTCAACCGGTCCTCCGGCGCCCGCGCCCGGATCGCCTCCAGCCAGCGCGAACCGTTCCGCGACCGCATCCCGCGCCGTCCCAGCCAGTACAGGGCGACGTCCCCGAGGAACGCGGCGAGGGCCGCCGTCGCGAACACCAGCACCATCGAGAGCGGCGCCATCCGGTGGAAGGCGACCACCGTCGCCGAACTCACGAGCGCCCCCGTCGGCACCACCGGTACCAGCGCCCCGATCAGCACCAGCAGGAACAGCGAGGGATACCCGATCGCCTGCTGGGTGGACTCCGGAAGCACGGTCGTCGGCACGGCGGCCGTCAAGGCCGGGGCGGCCAGGGCGGCCAGGGCCGACACGGGCGCACCGGCCGCCTGTATGAGGGCGGCGGACAGCGTCACCGCGGGCCCTCCAGACGGACCCTCTCCCCGTGCCCCAGCCGGTGCACCGGCACCCCGGGCGCCTGCTCGGCCGCCCGCCGTACGAATTCGTCGCCCGGCGAGTGGAACTCGTGCGGGCGCACGGCGTCCATGCCGATCGGCCAGTACGTGCCGTAGTGCACCGGCACCGCGCTGCGCGCCTCGAGCCGGGCCAGCGCCTCGGCCGCACGCGCCGCGTCCAGATGCCCCTCACCGAGGTACGGGCCCCAGCCGCCCACCGGCAGCAGTGCCACGTCGACCGGCCCGACCTCCTTGGCCATCGTGTCGAACAGGCCGGTGTCGCCCGCGAAGTACGTGCGTGCCTCGCCCTCCACGACGTAGCCGAGCGCGGGGGAGCGGTGCGGCCCGAGCGGCAGCCGCCGCCCGTCGTGCCGGGCGCTCACGACCCGTACGGCCAGACCGCCGACCGTCAGCACGTCGCCGGGCGCCACCTCGCTCACCTCGAGGTGCGTGAGCCGGCGCAGCCCCGGCACCGCACGGCGTGCGCCCCGGGGCACGAGCAGGCGCGTGCCCGGGGCGAGCAGTGCCAGCGAGGGCAGATGCAGATGATCGGCGTGCAGATGGGAGACCAGCGCCACGTCCGCGTGCCGGGCGCCCGGCGGTGGCACGGCACCGCGCCGCCGCCGCAGATGCGCGAGGCGGCGGGCGAACAGGGGATCGGTGAGCACACGGGTGTGCGAGTCCTCGACCGTGCAAGTGGCGTGACCCCACCAGGTGATCTCCACCGGCACCTCTTCGCCTCCTTCCGCGACTCCCCGAAGCCTACGCGCAGGAGTAAGGTCGGCGACGCAGTCCGGAGGTGAGGGGGGCGCCATGGGGCCGGTGCGGGTGACGGCGATCGCGAGTCTGACACCGCTGGCGGAACTGGACGCCGATCCCTTCCTCGTGGACTCCCGCAGTCAGCACGCCATGTGCGCCCGCTGGGCCCGCGAACGCGGCTACGTGGTGACCCGGGAACTGCTGGTGCGGGGGCTGCGCTTCGACCACAGCCTGCTGTGGGACGGCGTACGGCCGGGCACCGATCTGTTCGTGGCGCCCAGCCGCCGGGTGCTGGAGAGCGCCCTGGCCTCCGTCGAGGAGTTCACCGCCGAGTGCGCGCGGCGCGGGGTGCGGGTGGAGACCGTCGGCCACGCCGAACCGTCGTACGACGCCGCGATGAAGGCCCGGGTGCACCGCCGCCTGTCCATGCCGACGGCCGGCTACGACGGACGCTGAGCCGCCCCGGCCCTTTCCCCGGGTCCCGTCGGGGACGAATCGGCACTTCCGGGCGTTGTGGCAGGGTGGGTAGGGGCAGGGACCGGTTCGCGGGCCACCCTGGCTGGTGGCGGCGACGAGCCGGGACGTGAGGTGGACTTGGGCGTGGGCGTGGGCGGCGTGCGGTGGCGACGGATCGCCAGTCAGGTCGGGCGGAGCGTCACCGTGTGGGCGGTCGCCACCCTCACCATGCTGGTGCTCGCCGGCATCCTCCCCGACTTCCGGCTGCGCTCCGCCGACGGCGACAGCGCCACCGACATCGCGGTCACCGCCGGGCTCGGCGCCGGTGCCTTCGGCCTGCTGTCGGCGCTGGTGTGGCCACTGCTGGTGCGGCTGCTGCTGCTCGTACCGGCACTCGTCCTCGGCCTGCTGGTGTTCTTCCTCAACGGCGCACTGCTGCTGCTGGCGCTGCGGCTCAACCCGATCGAACGCGGGACCGCCGCGTGGGAGACCGCGGTCGTGGTCGCCGCCGTGATGTCCGCCGTCGCCTCCGCCACCGGAGCCGCCCTCGCCGTGCGCGACGACGACGCCTACCGCCGCCGCCTCTACCGGCTCGCCTACCGCCGCCGCGGCTCCGCACCGCCCGTCCCGGCCACCCACGGCACCGTCTTCCTGCAACTGGACGGCGTCGGCCACGACGTCCTGCTGCACGCGGTCGACCGGGGCCTGATGCCGACCGTCGCCCGCTGGCTCGGCGCCGACGACGCCCGTCCCCCCTCCCACCGCCTCGCCTCCTGGCACACCGACTGGTCCAGCCAGACCGGCGCCAGTCAGCTGGGCATCCTGCACGGCAGCAACCACGACGTCCCCGCCTTCCGCTGGTACGAGAAGGACCGCCGGGAGGTGATGGTCTGCAACCGGCCCACCAGTGCCGTGGAGTTGCAGCGGCGGGCCGCCCGCCACGCCGGCCATGCCGGGCTGCTGGCCGCCGACGGTGCCAGCCGCGGCAACCTGTTCAGCGGCGGCGCCGGCGAACAGGCCCTGGTGCTGTCCATCACCGCACGCCGCCGCACCCGGGAGAACCGCTCCCGCTCGGGCTACTTCGCCTACTTCTCCGACCCGGCCAACGCCGTGCGCACCGCCCTGTCCTTCGGCGCCGAGGTGGTCCGCGAGACAGCCCAGTCCACCCGGGCCCGGTGGACCAAGCAGCTCCCACGCGTGTCCCGCGGCGGCCTCTACCCGTTCGTGCGGGCCTTCGCGACCGTCGTCCAGCGGGACGTGGTCGTCGCCGCCGTCATGGGCGACCTGCTGGCCGGCCGCACCTCCGTCTACGCCGACCTGGTCGCCTACGACGAGGTGGCCCACCACTCCGGCCCCGCGAGCCGGGACGCCGAGAAGGTCCTGAAACGCCTCGACCGCTCCCTCGCCCTGATCGAGCACGTCGCCGAGCACGCCCCCCGCCCGTACCGGATCGTCGTCCTCTCCGACCACGGCCAGAGCCCCGGCGAGACCTTCCGCGCCCGCTACGGCCTCACCCTCGGCGACCTGGTCCGAGCCGGGTGCGGACTGCCCGTACCGCGCCGCGCGCAGCGCACCCACAGCGGTGCCGAGGCCCGCGCGGCGGTCCGGGCGGCACTGCACCGGCCGGTCGAGGAGGGCGTCGAGCAGTACCGTCCCTCGCGCGGCTCCGAGCCCGTCGTACTGGCCTCCGGCAACCTCGGCCTGGTCTCCTTCCCGGACGTGCCGCACCGGATGAGCAAGGAGGAGATCGACGCCCGCCATCCGGCACTGCTGCCGACCCTCGCCAACCACCCCGGCATCGGCTTCCTGCTGGTGCGCAGCGAACGGCACGGCGGTGTAGTCCTCGGCGCGCACGGCGCGGAGACCCCCCTGGACGCACTCGACGACGCTCCCGGGCCCCTGGCCGCGTTCGGGCCGAGCGCCGCCGACGTCGTACGCCGCACCCACTCCTTCCCGCACACCGCCGACATCATGGTCAACTCCTTCCACGATCCCGCCACCGGGGAGGTCCACGCCTTCGAGGAGCAGATCGGCTCCCACGGAGGCCTCGGCGGCGCCCAGTCCCACCCCTTCCTGCTGTCCCCGGTCGCGCTGTCCCCACCGGTCGCCGACGGAACCGAACTCGTCGGTGCCGAACACGTCCACCGGGTACTGCGCCGCTGGCTGGCCGAGTCCGGCGACTTCGCCCATCCGACCCACCCCGGCGAGGAACGCGCGGCCTGACCCCGAGCGGGCCGGTCTTCCGGGTGAGTCGAGCCGTAGTGTGATCGGATGGGGCCGGGAATCCCGGTGACCCGGGAGGCCCCGGACAGAGCACGGACCGGACACACGGCCGGACATTTTCGAAAGGATGCGTCATGGCAGCCACGCGCTCCGCACACACCGTTTGGGAAGGCAACCTCTTCAAGGGCAGCGGGGTCGTCACCTTCGACTCCTCCGGCAGCATCGGTGAGCAGCCGGTCACCTGGGCGTCGCGCGCGGAGGAGGCGAACGGCAGGACCAGCCCCGAGGAGCTGATCGCCGCCGCGCACTCCAGCTGCTACTCGATGGCCTTCTCCAACATCCTCGACAAGGCCGGCAACCCGCCGACCCGCCTGGTGACCTCAGCCGACGTCACCTTCGTGCCCGGCGAGGGCATCACCGGGATCCACCTCACCGTCGAGGCCACCGTCCCCGGCCTGGACGAGGCGGCCTTCCAGGCCGCGGCCGAGGACGCCAAGGTCAACTGCCCGGTCAGCCAGGCGCTGAAGGGCACCGAGATCACGCTGACGGCGAAGCTCTCCTGACCCGTCGCCCCGCAGCACACCGCAGTACGCCCGCAGGCCGCCCCGACGGGGCGGCCTGCGCCGTGTGGCCGCCCGAACGAGCGGTTGACAAACAGTCCGCATAAACTATTGACAACAGCCCGCTCAAGTTTTGTGCTGGAAGCCTTGAGGTCCGAAGAGGTGTGCCCTGGCGGAAGGGGACAGCGATGGGACGTGCGGTCGGAATCGACCTGGGAACCACGAACTCGGTGGTGGCCGTGCTGGAGGGCGGTGAGCCGACCGTCGTCGCCAACGCGGAGGGTGCGCGGACCACCCCCTCGGTGGTGGCCTTCGCCAAGAACGGCGAGGTGCTCGTCGGCGAGGTCGCCAAACGGCAGGCCGTGACGAACGTCGACCGCACCGCCCGCTCGGTCAAGCGGCACATGGGCGACGGCCAGTGGCACTTCCCCGAGCAGGGCTCCGTGGACGGCACCCGCTACCGGGCGCAGGAGCTGTCCGCCCGGGTGCTGCAGAAGCTGAAGCGGGACGCGGAGTCCTACCTGGGCGAGGACATCACGGACGCCGTGATCACCGTCCCGGCGTACTTCGACGACGCCCAGCGGCAGGCCACCAAGGAGGCCGGGGAGGTCGCCGGGCTGAAGGTCCTGCGGATCATCAACGAGCCCACGGCGGCGGCCCTCGCGTACGGCCTGGACAAGGAGAACGAGCAGACCGTCCTCGTCTTCGACCTGGGCGGCGGCACCTTCGACGTGTCGCTCCTGGAGATGGGCGACGGAGTCATCGAGGTGAAGGCCACCAACGGCGACACCCATCTCGGCGGCGACGACTGGGACCAGCGACTCCTCGACCATTTCGCCCAGCGCTTCAAGAACCAGTACGGCATCGACCTGGCGCAGGACAAGATGGCCGTGCAACGGCTGCGGGAGGCCGCCGAGAAGGCCAAGATCGAGCTGTCCTCCTCCTCCGAGACCACCGTCAACCTGCCCTACATCACGGCCTCCGCCGACGGTCCGCTGCACCTGGACGAGAAACTCACCCGGGCCCAGTTCCAGGAACTCACCGCCGACCTGCTGGAGCGCTGCAAGACGCCCTTCCACCAGGCCGTCAAGGACGCCGACGTCAAGCTCTCCGCGGTCGACCACGTCATCCTCGTCGGCGGCTCCACCCGGATGCCCGCCGTGACCGACCTGGTCCGCGAACTCACCGGCAAGGACCCGCACAAGGGCGTCAACCCGGACGAGGTCGTCGCCGTCGGAGCGGCCCTCCAGGCGGGCGTCATCCGCGGCGACGTGAAGGACGTGCTGCTCCTCGACGTCACCCCGCTGTCCCTCGGCATCGAGACCAAGGGCGGCATCATGACCAAGCTGATCGAGCGCAACACCACGATCCCGACCCGGCGTTCGGAGACCTTCACCACGGCCACCGACAACCAGCCCTCGGTCGGCATCCAGGTCTACCAGGGCGAACGCGAGATCGCGGCGTACAACAAGAAGCTCGGCGTCTTCGACCTGACCGGTCTGCCCCCGGCGCCGCGCGGCGTCCCGCAGATCGAGGTGGCCTTCGACATCGACGCCAACGGCATCATGCACGTCTCCGCCAAGGACCTCGCCACCGGCCGGGAACAGAAGATGACCGTCACCGGCGGCTCGGCGCTGCCCAAGGACGACATCGACCGCATGATGCGCGAGGCCGAGCAGTACGCCGACGAGGACCGCAAGCGCCGCGAAGCCGCCGAAACCCGTAACCAGGCCGAGCAACTCGTCTACCAGACCGAGAAATTCATCCGGGACAACGGTGACCGGATCCCCGCGGAAACCAAGTCCGAGGTCGAGGCCGCCGTCGCGGAGCTCAAGCCCCTGCTGGAGCAGTCCGCCGACACGGCCGCCCTGCGCGCCGGCGTCGAGAAACTCGCCGCGGTCAGCCAGAAGATGGGCCAGGCGATGTACGCCCAGGCCGACCAGGCGTCCACCGGCGACGCCGGGCAGCACACCTCACCGCAGGAGGAGGAGGGCGTCGTCGACGCGGAGATCGTCGACGACGAGAACGACGGAGGTGACGGGGACCGCGGGAAGGAGGGGCGCGGCGGTACTCAGTAGCCGTCCCGGAACTCCCGCAGCAGCTTCTGGGTGTGCTGGGTGGTGGCGGCCCGCGCCACCATGTGGTCCAGGACCTCCAGATGCGCCGAGACCTCCTTGCGGGAGTCCAGATACAGGGCGCCGGTCAGATACTCGGTGAACACCATGTCCGGCAGCTCCGGCTCGGCGAAACGGAACAGCGAGAACGGCGCGTACGTCCCCGGATGCGGGCCGTCGGCGAACTCGGCGACCTGGACCGTGATCCGGTCCCGCTCGGACCACTCCAGCAGTTTGTCGAACTGGTCGCGCATCACCCGGCCGTCCACGCTCACCGGCCGCCGCAGCACCGTCTCCTCGATGATCACCCACAGGTGGGGCGGATCCGGCCGTTCGAGGAGCCGCTGCCGCTCCAGACGCAGCGAGACATGCCGCTCGACCGCCTCCGGCCCCTGGTTCCCGATCGTCCCGGCCCCCAGGACGGCACGCGCGTAGTCCTCCGTCTGCAGCAGCCCCGGCACGAAGTGCGGCTCGTAGGACCGGATGATGCGAGCGGCGCCCTCGAGGCTCACATACAGGCTGAACCAGTCGGGCAGTACGTCGTGGAACCGCTGCCACCAGCCCGGACGGTTCGCGTCCTCCGCGAGCCCGATGAACGCGGCCGCCTCGCTCTGCCGCACCCCGTAGGCCGTCAGCAGGATCTGGACGTACGGGATCTTCAGCGCGACCTCGGCCGTCTCCATCCGCCGTACGGTCGCGGGTGCCACCCGCAGGACCCGGGCGGCCTCCTCACGGCTGAGGCCCGCCGTCTCCCGCAGTTCCTGCAGCCGCCTGCCGAGCACCACCTGGCCCACGGTGGGTGCGGCCCGCCGTTCACTCACGCCACGTCTCCCCAACGCCCCCGGCCGGACACCGGTTCAGTCTGCCATGACGGACCGACCCTCTCATGGGTCGCGGCCGGGCGCCCCTGTTCCGGACGATCCCGGTCCTCGGCCGGGAAGGCGCCGTACGGGGGAGCCGCACCGCCTTGACCAGGCCCTCGCGGCTCCTCCTGTGGCACGCTGGGACAGAGCCCCGCCACCGCAGGAACCGGCCCGCAGGAGACCGAAGAGGAGCGCGCCCATGTCCGACGAACCGCTGTCGCCGCAAGAGATCGAGGAGCGGCTGGCCGACCTGCCGGGCTGGGCGCTCGACGGCGGCCGCCTCACCCGTTCCTACCGGCTCGGCTCCCACTTCGCGGCGACGGCGATGGTCGTCCACGTCGCCCAGGTGCAGGAGGAGCTGAACCACCACTCCGACCTCACCCTCGGCTACAACACCGTGTCCCTCGCCGTCCAGACGCACGGCGCGGGCGGTGCCGTCACCGAAAAGGACCTCCAACTGGCGCGCAGAGTACAGGACTTGGCGCCCGGTCACGGTGCACACTGAGGTGTGTGCTCGACTACGACGAGGAAGCGGAGCGGTACGACGTCTCACGCGGCGGTGAGCCCCGGGCCGCCGCGGCCGCGACGGCGGTACTGGACCTGATACCGGCCGGCGCGCGGGATCTGCTGGACACGGCCTGCGGCACCGGCATCGTGACCCGGCGCTTCCCCGTCGCCCGGGACGGCCTGCGCGTGGCCGGTGCCGACCTCGCGCCGGCGATGGCCCGGATGGCGGCGGCCCGGCTGCCCGGCGCCGTGGTCCGCGCCGACGGCCGCCGACTGCCGTTCGGCGAAGCCCGGTTCGACGCCGTCGTCAGCGTGTGGCTGCTGCACCTGATGTCCGGCCCGGAGGACGTACGGGCCCTCATCGGCGAGTGCGCCAGGGTCCTGCGGCCCGGCGGGGTCTACGTCACCACCGTCGACAAGGGCGCCTCGCACAATGTGGGCAGCGACATCGACGCCGTCCTCGCCGCCCGCCCGCGCAGCCCGGTGCACGACGCCGCCGCAGACGTGACGGCCCGCGCCGCCGAACACGGCCTGGTCCCGGCCGGAGGGGCCGTGTTCCGGGGCCACGGCCAGGGCCGCAGTCCCCGCCGCACCATCGCCGACCTGCGCCGCGGCTGGTTCGTCACCCTGCCCCCGGGCGATCCCCGCGCCGACGGCTTCGCCGCCGCCCTCGCCGCCCTCCCCGACCAGGACCGTCCCCGCCCGGACCCGGTCTTCCGGCTACGGGCGTTCCGAAAGCCGCCGGTGTCCGGCGACGGGTGAACTCCCCTGCGGGGTACGGCAACCCGGGCGGGGCCGGTGGCGACTGAGAGACGGAATCCATTCGTCCTCTCTGGAGGTCCGTCTCGTGCAGCATCCCCACAGGCAACGCGGACGCCGGTTCGCCCTTCCCGCGGTCCTCACCGCCGCGGCCCTCGCCGGGGCCGGGCTCACCGGCCTCGGCACCGGCACCGCCGAGGCCGCCACCGCACGGCAGGTCGAGAGGCTCGACCGGGGCGTCGTCAGCGTGTACAACGGCAGCGGAAATCTGGTCAGTTGGCGCTGGCTCGGCACCGACCCGGGCAACGTCTCCTTCAACGTCTACCGGGCCGGTACGAAGGTCAACCCCAGCCCGGTCACCGGCTCCACCACGTTCTTCCACGCAGGCGCCCCGTCCCACGCCGACTACACCGTCCGCGCCGTCGTGAACGGCGTCGAGCAGGGCGACTCCGTGCACGCCGTCCAGTTCCGCGGCGGCTACAAGGACGTTCCCCTCTCCCCGCCGGCCGGCGGCACCACCCCGGACGGCGTCTCCTACACCTACGAGGCCAACGACGCCTCCGTCGGCGACCTCGACGGCGACGGCGCCCTCGACTTCGTGCTCAAGTGGCAGCCCACCAACGCCAAGGACAACTCCCAGTCCGGCTACACCGGCAACACGATCGTCGACGGCATCCGGCTCGACGGGACCCGGCTGTGGCGCATCGACCTGGGCCGCAACATCCGCTCCGGCGCCCACTACACCCAGTTCCAGGTGTACGACTACGACGGCGACGGCAAGGCCGAGGTCGCCATGAAGACCGCCGACGGCACCAGGGACGGCACGGGCGCGGTCATCGGCAGTTCCTCCGCCGACCACCGCAACTCCAGCGGCTACATCCTGTCCGGCCCCGAGTACCTGACCATGTTCAACGGGCAGACCGGCAGGGCCATGGGCACCGTCGACCACGTCCCGGCCCGCGGCACCGTCTCCTCCTGGGGCGACTCATACGGCAACCGCGTCGACCGCTTCCTCGCCGGCACCGCCTACCTGGACGGCTCCCGGCCCTCCCTGATCATGGCCCGCGGCTACTACACCCGTACGGTGGTGGCGGCCTGGGACTGGCGGGGCGGCGCCTTCACCCGCCGCTGGACCTTCGACACCAACTCCTCCACCAACAGCGGCAAGGGCTACGACGGCCAGGGCTCCCACAGTCTCTCCGTCGGCGACGTCGACAACGACGGCCGGGACGAGATCGTCTACGGCGCGATGGCCGTCGACGACAACGGGAACGGCCTGTGGACCACGAGGACCGGCCACGGCGACGCCCAGCACCTCGGCGACCTCGACGCGTCCACCGCCGGCCTGGAGTACTACAAGGTCTCCGAGTCCACCTCCCAGCCCGCCGCTCTCTACATCGACCCGGCCAGCGGCTCGGTCCGCTGGAAGCTCTCCGCCTGCTGCGACAACGGGCGCGGCGTCGCCGGTGACATCTGGTCGGGCAACTCCGGTCCCGAGATGTGGTCCTCCTCCGACGGCGGCATCCGCGACGAGGGCGGCGGCACCAAGGGCCGCAAGCCGTCCTCCACCAACTTCCTGTCCTGGTGGGACGGCGACCCGGTGCGCGAACTCCTCGACGGCACCCACATCGACAAGTACGGCACCTCCTCCGACACCCGCCTGCTGACCGGCTCCGGCGTCGCCTCCAACAACGGCACCAAGGCCACGCCCGTGCTGTCCGGCGACATCCTCGGCGACTGGCGCGAGGAGGTCGTCTGGCGCACCGGCGACAACACCGCGCTGCGCATCTACTCCACCCCGCACGACACCGACATCAGGATCACCACCCTGCTGCACGACACCCTGTACCGCACCGCGCTGGCCTGGCAGAACACCGCCTACAACCAGCCGCCGCACACCGGCTTCTTCATCGGCGCCGACATGCCGACCCCACCCCGGCCGGCGGTCTACACACCCTGAGAACCGAGAGCCCGGACCACGGGGCACGTGCCGCGAGCGCGGCACGTGCCCCGTGTGGGTTCTCCCGCCGGATCACGTCACCGTGCAGGCCTGTCCGTCCAGTTCGAAGGCGGACGGTTCCGTGTTCGTCGCCGAGCGGCTCGCCGTGAAGCCGAAACCGACCGACGAGCCCGCCGCGACGGTGCCGTTCCAGTCGGTGTTGCGGACCGTCACCGCCGAACCGGCCTGTGTGTGGGCCCCGTTCCAGAGCTGGGACACCCGCTGACCGCCCGTGAACGACCAGGTCAGCGACCAGCCGTTCCAGGCGTTCGACCCGGTGTTGGTCACCTGGACCTGGGCCTGGAAACCGTCGGGCCACTGGTTGGTGATCTCGTAGGACACGGCGCAGGCACCCGTCGGTTCCGGATCCGGGCCGGGATCGGTGCCTCCGCCGCCGCCGCCGTCCCCGCCCCCGGTGCCCGAGGTGTCGCCGTAGACGATGCCGCGGCCGTTGGTCGCCACGTACACCCTGCCGTACACCCGCGGGTCGCCGGTGATCGCCGCACCCGTCCAACCCCACTGGTGGGCGTCGTCGTTGATGCGGGTCCAGCTCTCGCCCCGGTCCGTGGAGCGGAAGACGCCGCGCACCCCGTCGATCTTCGCGCTGGTGAACAGCGTCTGGTACGAGGCGCCCGGCGCCGCCTTGCCGAAGCCGATGGTGTCGGCCTCGTCGACGTTCCGCAGTTCGGTGAAGCTCCGCCCGCCGTCGGTGGAGTGCCACAGCCCGTACGCACCGTCGCTCGCCCCGCCGGCCAGCCAGATGTCGCCCTCGGTGCCCGGCAGTGCCTTGAACCGCACGCTGTCACCGCTCGGCAGCCCGGTCGCGGGGGACGCGGTGAAGGTGGCGCCGCCGTCCGCACTGACGTAGAACTTCCCGGACTTGAAGCCGTAGAACGTCTTCGGGTCCACCCGGTCGGACTCGACGACGGCCCCCTCGGGGATGCCGCTCGACGCCGACCACGACGTGCCGAAGCCAGTGGTGTGGTGCACCCCGGCGCCCTGCGGGCTCCACACGAAGCGGCTGCCGTCGGCGCCCGCCGCGACCGTGCCGCCGCCGCTGACGCCCGAAGGGTCCGTGCCCGCGAACCAGTTGGCACCGTTGTCGGTCGAGAACGCGATGTGCGGGCCCGAGTCCAGGTTCCCCGCCCGGACCACCGTGTCGGGGCGGGACTCGGCGAAGTCCAGACTGGTGGTGGCGGTGAAGTCGGGCTGGGCGAACATCATCGACGGAACCTTCGTCAGGTCCGTGTGCCGGAAGCCGCCGATGTCGAGGAGCCCGCTGAGCAGCGGGGCGCCCGACGGGGGAGAGACGAGGTCGTTGACCGCCGTCTCCTCCAGCCCGCGCACCATGGGCGTGATGGTGAACGTGGCGTCGTCGTCCCAGTTCGTGAGGTTCTCCGTGCCGTAGATCGTCGCGCCCGTCCCGTACATCATGCGGTCCGAGTCGAACGGGTCGATCTCCAGCGCCTCGGTCATCCACCCCAGTTTCGGGGTCTGTTCGGGCGGTGACGGGTGGGCGCCCCAGGTCAGCCACGGCACGGACGAGACGTCCATGGTGTAGCGGTTCTCCCGGTTCGGGTACGAGGTGTGGTCCCATGCCCGGGTCCAGGTCGCACCGCTGTCCGTGGAGCGGAAGATCTGGGTGTCCGGCCACCAGGAGCTGTACGCCGTCGCCATGACCGTGCCCGGTCGCTGCCGGTCCACCGTGAGCCCGCTGAAGCCGTAGTAGGTGTCGGCCTCCGCCACCGGGCTGATGTCCGTCCAGGTGCCGGTCGCCGTGGCGTACCGGTACAGGCGGCCCTTGCCGCCGTCGTACGGGCCGCCGGTGTCGCTGTAGGCCAGGTACAGGTGGCCGCTCTCGGCGTCGAGGACGCCCTTGTGGGCCAGGTGGCCCGTCGGCTGGCCGGCGAGGCGCTGCCAGGTCGCGCCCGCGTCCGTCGAACGGTAGACGGCGTTCTCCTTGTCGGCGACCCCGACGTAGATCGTCCTGGTCGCGTTTCCCGGCGTGCCCGTGGACTCGTCGAAGGTGACCCAGACGATGCCCTGGTTGTCACTGGCGTATCCGGAGGTGTCGCCCGGATCCTGCACGTAGTCGCCCGGGTTGGGGAAGGCCGTCACCTGTGACCAGCTCGCCCCCGAGTCGGTCGACCGCCACAGCCCCTTCCCGCTGGGCGCGCCCAGGTACAGCACGCTGTTGCGATGGGGGTCGACCGCCAGGCGTTCCCCCATGCCCCGCCCCGGCATGTTCCCGCCCAGCTTGAACGGCAGGCCGGCCTTCCGCCAGCTCGCGCCCCGGTCGGTGGAACGCAGTACCGCGCCGTTTTTCGGGTCCCAGTCGTTGGTGTACGTGCCGACCGCCGCGTACACCCGGTCGGGGTCGGCGGAGTCGGAGGCGATGCTGACCACGCCCGTGTGGCCCCAGTCGTCCCAGCCGACCGAGTCCAGCAGCGGGGTCCAGGTCTTCGTCGACTCCCGCCACCGGTAGGCGCCGCCGATGTCGGTGCGGGCGTAGGCCAGGTTCTTCTCGCTGCGGTTGAAGACGATGCCCGGCACGAAGCCGCCGCCGTCGATGCGGGCGTTCTTCCAGGTGTAGGTGTCGGCGGCGAGGGTGGTGGCCGGCTTTGGGGCGTCGGCGGCCAGGGCGGGCGGGCCGCCCGTGAGCAGGCCGGCCGCCAGCGCGAGCACGGCCGTCAGGACGCGGGTTCTTCGCACGGTGAGGTCCTTCCTCAAGGTGGGGGGAGAGAGGGGGGGGAAGAGGGAGCGTGCGAGGGCCGGGCGGGTCCCCCGTGCGCGAGGGGACCCGCCCGGCCGCCGTGGCCCCGGCGTCAGGTGCCGGGGCCGGCACGCGGAGCGCCGGCGGGGGCTATTCGAGCAGCTCCGCGTACGAGCCCATGGCCAGGGCGATGTCGGCCTGGGCCCAGAACCGGTGGTACGTGAAGGTGGGCGCGGCCCCGCCCGCCAGATAGGACTCGATCTTCGACCAGGCCGGGTCGTCCTGGTAGAAGGACCGGATCGACTCGAAGGTCGACGACGAGTTGATCCGGTCACCGTTCGGCATGGTGCCGGTCCAGCCGTTCGGGATGTGGACCGGGTCGTCGAAGCGGTGGTAGTCGGCACGGGTCTCCGGGACGGCGATGCCGAGGTCGTCCCGGTGGTTGTCCCACATGCCGTCGAGGAGCGCCTTCGCCGTGTCCGCGGCCTCGGTGTCGCCCGAGCGGTCGGCGTAGTACGTCAGCGTCTTGGCGTAGGCCGCGGCCACACCGACGTCGTTGGTGTAGTCGGCGACGGTGACGTGCAGCGAGCTGTTGGCGCCGGGGGAGGACGGGTTCCAGGTGTCGGGCCTGCCCGACCACTGGAGCGTCGAGGGGACCCGGAAGGTGCCGTCCGGGTTGATCGTGGTCTCCGACAGGGCCCAGTCGACCCACTTGTCCAGGACGACCTCGGCGTCGGCGTCACCCGTCTGCTGGTAGTACTCGGCGACCCGCTCCATGGACCACGCCTGGAAGCCGAACCACTGGTTGGACGGCGGGTCGTGGTACACCGGCTTCTCGTCGTAGTACATGCCGTGGAACGTCGGCGTCCCGGCCGGCGGGGTCGCGTAGCGGCCCGCCCAGCTGTTGGTGGCGCCGCCCGCGATGGCGCCCTCGTCGGACTGCAGCCAGCGGTAGAACTCCAGCTGCCGGTCCAGGGACTTGGCCCAGTCCGCCGCGCCCGTCGCCGACTCGGGCTTCAGGTCGTCGTAGGAGCTGAGGGCGTAGGCCGCCAGGGGGTTCTGGTAGCCGCCGTGCGCATGGCTGGAGCCGATGCGCCAGGCCCAGCCCGCGGAGGTGTCGGTGGCGCCGCCCCAGGCGTAGTACCAGGACATCAGATAGTGCGAGGCGTCCTTGCCGTTGCCGGCCGGGCAGGAGGACGGGCTGGTGCAGTTCCCGACCTTCTTGAAGTACTTGTCGTACATGGAGTAGCGCAGGTAGTCGCCCATCTTGGCGGCCTTGGCGACGGTCGCGGAGACGTCACCGCCGTTGCCCTGCTCCTTCGCCCACAGGTCCGCCCAGTACGCGGCCTGCACCGCGCGGGCGTCGGCGTCCGGGGCGTTGGTGAACTTCCACTGCTTCGCGTAGGAGGCGTCCTTGGTGAACAGGTCCAAGTACCCGTTCGTGCCACCGTACTTGAAGGCGTCGCAGGTGGGCTGCGGCACCGTCTCCCACACCGACTCCTGGGAGCCGCGCTGGAAGGTGTTGATGTACGACGGACCGGTCGCCGTCGGACCCGCCTCGCACTTGCCGGGCTCGTTGCCGTAGCCGTAGGTGTTGTCCACGTCCTGCAGCCAGTGCATCCCGTAGACGTCGTCCGTGCGGTACGTGGACTTCAGTTCGGCGGCGATGGGGTCCGGGCCGACCGGGACGCCGGTGTCCAGCGGCGCCGGGTACTCGGCGGGGGTGTCGAGTTCGGGTGCGTAGGTCGCCGGCTTCGAGGCGTTGTAGAAGGAGTTGGTCGGCTGGTCCGCGTGGGTCGGGATCATGTACCGCTCCATGATGTCCCAGGCCCCGTTGAACTTCGACCAGTCACCGGTCACCTTGCCGTACATGGCCTGCAGCCACAGCAGATAGCTGTAGGCCTCCGAGGTGGTCTCGTGGCCGTGGTCCGGCGCCTCGACGATCAGCGTCTCCACCGAGTGGTACGGGATGCCCTCGGGGGAGAAGTAGCCGTTCGCCGGGTCGGTGATCTTCCCGTAGAGCTCCAGGAAGCGCGCGTCGTACGCCTTGGCCGCGCCCAGCTGCGTCACCGTGACCGACGCCTTGCCGTGCCCGGGGGCCGACGACTCGAAGACCGCCGAGCCGGTGCCCGAGGAGTCGGCGCCGATCGTCACCCGTTGCGCGGTGTTCCAGTTCGACGGTGTGAAGGTGAGCGAGCCGCCACCGGTGACCGACAGCCCGGAATTGCCGCTCGCGCGGGTCGTCGTGACGGTCGTGTTCGCGCTCGGCCGCGTCGACAGCTTCACCTCGTACGTGCCCGACTTGCCCTGCTGGACGCCCAGTTGGGAGGGCGTCGCCACGACGGCCGGGCCGGAGGCGACCGTGATGCCGACCGGGGTCGAGGTCGCGGAGGCGCCCAGGCTGTCGTACGCCTTCGCCGTCAGCGAATGACCGCCCACGGGCAGTCCGGCGACGGAGAGAGTGAAGGGCGCGCTCGTGTCCGTGCCCAGCAGTTCGGTGTCGTCGTAGAACTCCACCTTGCCGATGGTGGCGTTGTCGGCCGCCGCCGCGGTCGCCGCGAGCGGGACCGGCTCTCCCCGGGTGTAGACGGCGCCGGCCTCCGGGCTGGTCAGCACGGTGATCGGCGGCTGGTGGGCCCCGGTGCAGGGGGTGCCGTTGATCGAGAAGGACGCGGGCGCGGCGTTGCCGCCGCTGTAGGCGAACTGCGCGCCGGTGGTGACGGCGCCACCGGCCGCGATCCGCGCGTTGTGCCCGGCGTCCCGCACGGTCACGGTCTTCCCGGACTGGCTCCAGCTGCCGTTCCAGCCGTTCACGAGCTGCTGGTTGCCCGTGTAGGCGTAGGTGAGGGTCCAGCCGTCGATGGCTTCCGCGGCGCGGTTGGTGAGGGTCAGATCCGCGGTGAAGCCGGAACCCCAGTCATTGGTCCGGTAGTCCACGCTGCACTGAACAGCGGCAGCCTGAGCGGGAGTTGATCCTGAGGACAGCATCGTCAGCGGAAGTGCGAGAGCGGCCGCCGCGGCGGTCCACAGTCGCCGCACGCCGCGGCGTCTTCTGGGTGGGGGGCGCATGGTGCTGGTTCCTCCTGCGACTCGGAGATGTCAAGGCTTGAACCAGTGGGAGCGCTCCCATAGTGGGGACGGGGTCCAGGGCGGTCAAGGCTTGTGAAGAGTCGAAAAGATTCGACGGCCCGAGTTGAGCGAAAGTCAGTGACTCCCCTGTTCTTCGCCGTCACTTGGCGCTAGCTTCTTGGACACCAGTGGGAGCGGTTCCATCAGTCGACGCGTCCGTCACGACGCGTCCGAACTGCAAGGAGTCGCTCATGCGGCACCCCCCGCGTTCAGTACTTATAGCCCTGCCCCAGCCATGCCCGGTGGAGCACTCCGCCACCGCCTCCCCGAGGGACGCCGGCACCGGATCCGCGGTGTCCCGGCTCGACGGCGCCACCCGTACCCCCGACGCGGGGACAGCGCACTCCTGTGGGACCCCTCATGGCCGGTCCGGCCTCCGAACATCCCGGACCGCGGACCGGACCCCGTCCTGATCCCGAGCCCCGAGGCACCCCCACGCCGTACGGCACCGGGCCGCGCGAGCCACGCGCGCCCCGACGGACAGCCCTCTTCGGACAGCCCCCTACGGATAGGAAACCCGCACTCATGAGTCGTACCAGAACCGCGCTCCTCGCTGCCATGGCACTGGTCGCCGGTGCCGCCGGGACGGCCTACGCCGCCGTCCCCGGCGACGCGGGCGCCGCCGCCGTCCCCTGCACCGTCGCCTACCAGGTGCAGAACCAGTGGGACACCGGCTTCACCGCCGCCGTGACCGTCACCAACCTCGGCGCCGCCAAGTCGTCCTGGGCACTGAAGTGGTCCTACGCCGGCAACCAGCGGGTCACCAGCGGCTGGAACGCCAAGATCACCCAGTCCGGCGCCAACGTCACCGCCGCCAACGAGTCCTACAACGGCACGCTGGCCACGGGTGGTTCGGCCAGCTTCGGCTTCCAGGGCACCTACAGCGGCAGCAACGCGGTCCCCGCCACCTTCACCCTCGACGGTGTCACGTGCAACGTCGACGACGGCGGCCCGACCGACCCCACGGACCCGACCGGTCCCGGCGACCGGGTCAACAACCCCTACAGCGGCGCCAAGGTGTACGTGAACCCCGAGTGGTCGGCGAACGCGGCAGCCGAACCGGGCGGCAGCCGCATCGCGAACCAGCCCACCGGTGTCTGGCTGGACCGCATCGCCGCCATCAACGGGGCCAACGGCAAGATGGGGCTGCGTGCCCACCTCGACGAGGCCCTGCGGCAGAAGGGCTCGGGCGAACTCGTCATCCAGTTGGTCATCTACAACCTGCCCGGCCGTGACTGCTCCGCCCTCGCCTCCAACGGCGAACTCGGCCCCACGGAGATCGGCCGCTACAAGACCGAGTACATCGACCCGATCGCCGCGATCCTCTCCGACGCGAAGTACGCCCCGCTGCGGATCGTCACCACCGTCGAGATCGACTCCCTGCCCAACCTCGTCACCAACACCGGCAGCCGGGCCACCGCGACGCCGGAGTGCGACGTGATGAAGGCCAACGGCAACTACGTCAAGGGCGTCGGCTACGCCCTGAACAAGCTCGGCGACGTGGGGAACGTGTACAACTACGTCGACGCCGGCCACCACGGCTGGATCGGCTGGGACGACAACTTCGGCGCCTCCGCCGACGTGTTCCACGACGCGGCCACCGCCGAGGGCGCGACCCCGGCCGACGTCCACGGATTCATCACCAACACCGCCAACTACAGCACGCTGAAGGAGAACAACTTCACCATCAACGACTCCGTGGCCGGCAAGTCGGTCCGCGAGTCCAAGTGGGTCGACTGGAACCGGTACGTCGACGAACTGGGCTTCGCCCAGGCCTTCCGCAACGAACTCGTCTCGACCGGCTTCGACACGAACATCGGCATGCTCATCGACACCTCCCGCAACGGCTGGGGCGGCACCGCCCGGCCCGCCGGACCGGGCGCGTCTACGAGCGTCGACACCTACATCGACGGCGGACGGTACGACCGCCGCATCCACATCGGCAACTGGTGCAACCAGTCGGGCGCCGGACTCGGCGAACGCCCGAAGGCGGCACCGGAGAGCGGCATCGACGCCTACGTGTGGATGAAGCCCCCGGGTGAGTCCGACGGGGCCAGCAAGGCCATCCCGAACGACGAGGGCAAGGGCTTCGACCGGATGTGCGACCCGACCTACACGGGTACCCCGCGCAACGGGAACAACCTCACCGGCGCCCTGCCGGACGCCCCGGTCTCCGGCCACTGGTTCTCGGCACAGTTCCGGCAGTTGATGCAGAACGCGTACCCGCCGCTGTCCTGACCGGCCGACCCCTGGTCCGCCGGGACCGGGGGTCGGGCCGCGCGCCCGGCCCCGGTCCCGGCGGACCGACCCGTTCCGGGAAACCGTTTTGCGGAATCGGCAACGTCATTGGCCTCTGCCCGGTGCGTCGGCGCACCCTGTCCGCATCCGAGCGGAGAGGCTGACCACCATGGCGCACCCCCATCACCACCAGCACGACCACACAGGCACAGGCACAGGCACAGACACACACACGCACACGCACACCGACATCGACTGGGCCGAGATGGCGTCCCTGCTCGAATCGGAGGCCGAACTGTTCACGCCCCTGTACGAGCGGGCTCTCGGCTGGCTCGCGAAGGAGGTGACGGAACCGGGACTGATCGTGGACGCGGGCAGCGGGCCCGGTGTCATCTCGTGCCTGTTCGCCGAGGTCTTCGAGGGCGCCCGCATCGTGGCCGCCGACGGCTCCGCCCCGCTGCTGGAGCGGGCGGCGGAGCGCGCCGCCCGGTACGGCGTCGGTGACCGCTTCGGCACCCTCGCCGGTGAACTTCCCGGCGTGCTCGACGAACTGGAGTACCCCGCCGACCTGTTGTGGGCCAGCCGCAGCGTCCACCACCTGGGTGACCAGCGCGCCGCACTCGCCGCCTACGCCGCCCGGCTCGCGCCCGGCGGCACGCTGGCCGTGATGGAGGGCGGCCTGCCCGCCCGGTACCTGCCGCGCGACATCGGCATCGGCCGGCCCGGCCTCCAGGCCCGCATGGATGCCGTGGAGGCCGACTGGTTCACCCGCATGCGCACCGAACTGCCCGGCGCCGTCGCGCACACCGAGGACTGGACGGCGCTGCTGACCGCGGTCGGTCTGCACCACGCCCGCTCCCGCACCTTCCTCCTCGACCTCCCCGCCCCGGCCGGCGACCGTGTCCGTGCCCACGTCGTCGAGAGGCTCACCCGCACCCGCGACAGACTCTCCGGGGAACTGGACGCCGACGACCGCGCCACCCTCGACCGTCTCCTCGACCCGGCCGACGAGGCGAGCGTCCACCGGCGCCCCGACGTCTTCTACCTGGCGGCCCACACGGTCCACACGGCCGTCCGCCCGGTGTAGGGCCCGGCCGGGCCGGTGACGCCACACGGACGGCGGCCCCCCGTGCGCGAGGGAGGCCGCCGCATCCGTGTCCCGGAAGACCGGGGGCGCCCGGAGGTCAGTTCAGCGTCGCCGGGTCCGGGCCCAGCCGGCGGCCCTCGTCGAGGGCGCTGATCGCCGCGAGGTCCTCGGTGTCCAGACTGAATCCGAAGACGTCGATGTTCTCCTTGATGCGGGACGGCGTCACCGACTTGGGGATGACGACGTTGCCGAGCTGGATGTGCCAGCGCAGCACGACCTGGGCGGGAGTACGGCCGTGCTTCTGCGCGATGGCCACGATCGCCGGGACCTCCAGCAGGCCCTTGCCCTGGCCCAGCGGCGACCAGGCCTCGGTGGCGATGCCCTGCTGCGCGTGGTACTCGCGTGCGGCGCGCTGCTGGAGATGCGGGTGCAGCTCGATCTGGTCGACCGCCGGCACGACCGACGTCTCGGCGATCAGGTGCTCCAGGTGCTCGCGCTGGAAGTTCGACACGCCGATGGCACGGACCCGGCCCTCGGCGTAGAGCTTCTCGAACGCCCGGTACGTGTCGACGTAACGGCCCCGGGCCGGCGTCGGCCAGTGGATGAGGTACAGATCCACATGGTCCAGCCCGAGCTTCGACAGGGACGCGTCGAAGGCGCGCAGGGTGGAGTCGTAACCGTGGTCGTCGTTCCAGAGCTTGGTGGTGACGAAGAGGTCCTCGCGGGGGATCCCCGAGGCCGCGATCGCCCTGCCCGTGCCCTCCTCGTTG
Source organism: Streptomyces sp. TE5632 (assembly GCF_054061295.1). Taxonomy (NCBI): domain Bacteria; kingdom Bacillati; phylum Actinomycetota; class Actinomycetes; order Kitasatosporales; family Streptomycetaceae; genus Streptomyces; species Streptomyces sp. TE5632. The sequence goes on from NZ_JBSSEA010000003.1 coordinate 5,249,130, forward strand.
CCGTACGCCGCCGCGGTGTCGATGCTGCGGTAGCCCGCCTCCAGTGCCGCCGCGACGGCCGTCTCGGCCTCCGCGTCCGGCACCTGCCAGACGCCGAAGCCCAGTTGGGGCATCTCGACGCCGTTGTTCAGGGTGATCGGGGGGACCTTGCTCACGAGCTCTCGATCCTTCGGGTTGTGATCGGATGACACGCCCATCGTCAACGATCACGGCTCCCGATGCATTCCGGACGGCACGATTCACGTGCGGTACGACGCCTCCACCTCCTCCTCGTACGCCTTCTCGATCGCCCTGCGCTTCAACCGGTCTCCGCCCGCCAGGATCGCCGCCGCCAGCGCGTGCGCCGCACCCTGCGCCGAGGGGCGCCGCCGGCCGTGCGCCACCACGAAGTCCACCCGGCCCGGCTCCGGCAGCCCCGCCCGGTCCGGCATCCGCACCAGCCCCGGCGGGATCAGCCCGCGCGAGTGCACCATCACGCCGAGCCCGGCGTGGGCCGCCGCGAGCAGGCCGTTGAGGCTGCCGCTGGTGCACACGATCCGCCACTCACGGCCCTGCCGCTCCAGCGCCCGCAGCGCGAGTTCCCGGGTGATGCCCGGCGGCGGATAGACGATCAGCGGCACCGGACGGTTCGGTTCCAGGCGCAGCCCCTGCGCGCCGATCCACACCAGCTCGTCGCGCCACACCAGCTCGCCCCGGGGGTCCTTCGGCCGCCGCTTGGCCAGCACCAGGTCCAGCTCGCCCGCGGCCAGCTTCTCGTGCAGCGTGCCCGACAGTTCGACCGTGAGCTCCAGGTCGACCTCCGGGTGCTCGTGCCGGAACCGCTCCAGGATCTCCGGCAGCCTGGTCAGGACGAAGTCCTCCGACGCGCCGAACCGCAGCCGGCCGCGCAGCCGGGTGCCGGCGAAGAACTGCGCCGCCTGCTCGTGCACGTCCAGGATCCGCCGTGCGAAGCCGAGCATCGCCTCGCCGTCCTCGGTGAGCTCCACGGAGTGGGTGTCCCGGGTGAACAGCTGCCGCCCGGTGGCGTTCTCCAGGCGCCGCACGTGCTGGCTGACCGTCGACTGCCGCAGCCCGAGGCGCCGAGCGGCCCGGGTGAAGGACAGCGTGTGCGCCACGGACAGGAACGTCCGCAGCTGCGTCGGGTCGTACATCCCGGTCTCGGCCACCCCTTCAGGTTATCGCGGAACGCGATGACAGTGAGAGCGGTATAAGGGATTCCCGATCACGGCGGGAGGGAGCAGGATGGAGAGGGGCTTCCCGTGCTCGCGCGGCGGAGCCCCGAAGAACGACCGAGCGACGCGAAGAGTCCCCGAGCGAGTGGAGCAAGTGAAGCACCGTGAAACGCCCGCACTGGCCGAGTCGGATGCCGATCGACCCGTACATCCTGCTCCTGCTCGGGACGGTGGGCCTGGCCGCACTGCTCCCGGCGCGCGGAACCGGCGCCGATCTCGCCTCCGGTGCCTCCACCGCCGCCATCGCCCTCCTCTTCTTCCTCTACGGCGCCCGGCTCTCCACCCGTGAGGCACTGGACGGACTGAGGCACTGGCGGCTCCACGGCACCGTCCTGGCCTGCACCTTCGTCGTCTTCCCGCTGCTCGGCCTGGCCGCCCGCGGGTTCGTGCCGGTCCTGCTGACCGACCCCCTGTACCAGGGGCTGCTCTTCCTCACGCTCGTCCCGTCCACCATCCAGTCGTCCATCGCCTTCACCTCCATCGCCCGCGGCAACGTGCCCGCCGCGATCTGCGCCGGCTCCTTCTCCTCACTCGTCGGCATCGTGGCGACCCCCCTGCTCGCGGCGGCGCTGCTGGGCGGGGGCGCCGGCGGGTTCTCCGCAGACTCGGTGACGAGGATCGTGCTGCAACTGCTGGTGCCGTTCGTCGCCGGGCAGGTGCTGCGCCGCTGGATCGGGGGGTTCGTCACCCGCCACCGCAAGGTGCTCGGACTGGTCGACCGGGGCTCGATCCTGCTCGTCGTCTACACCGCGTTCAGCCAGGGAATGGTGCGGGGCGTCTGGAACCAGGTGAGCCCGGCCCGGCTGGGCGGCCTGCTCGCCGTCGAGGCCGTGCTGCTCGCCGTGATGCTGCTGCTGACCTGGTACGGCGCCAAGGCACTGAAGTTCGGCCGGGCGGACCGGATCGCGATCCAGTTCGCGGGTTCGAAGAAGTCCCTGGCCGCCGGACTGCCCATGGCGAGCGTGCTGTTCGGCGCGCAGGCCTCGCTGGCGGTGCTGCCGCTGATGCTGTTCCACCAGATGCAGCTGATGGTCTGCGCGGTGATCGCCAAACGCCGCTCGCACGACCCGGGCCCCCTCGACGCGGGGACCGCCGAGGACGTGGACGTCACCGTCCGGGCCCCAGTCGGATCGTCACGAACCGGGGCCGGTACAGGGACACGTTCCGGCTGAGCGGCACCGCGGCGCCGGAGGGCTCGAGCAGGTTGACGTCGTAGCTGAGCACCAGCCGTCCGTCGTCGCCCAGTTCCGGGTGGGTCTGCGGGTTGTAGGCGGCGGCCCTGTCCTGCGGCAGCGCGGGAGCGAACTCCTTCGCCGGTCCGTGCCACGGTCCGGCGGGGGAGCAGGACCAGTACGACGCCACCGTGGTCAGCCCCTCGGCACCCGCGGCCATCGTGAACAGGACGTACGTCCCGCCGTCCCGCACCACGGAGAAGGCGCTGCCCACGCCGGTGCGGTGTCCGTCGCCGAGCACCGGGCGCGGGCGGGCGCGGGTCTGCCACGCCGAGCCGTTCCAGTACTCCCAGGCCGCCGGATCGGCGAGCCCGCCCTCCACGACCCGCGCCGCGTACGCGTGGGAGGTCTCGCGGGAGACGGCCCGGCCGTCGTCGCCGCCGAAGACGTACGTCCAGCCGTCCTCCTCGACCAGGGTGGTGCCGAACAGGACCCGGCGGGACGGATCGGGGACGCTTCGCTGGTCGAGCACCTCCACCACCGACTCCAGGCGCAGATCGGGCAGGGAGAGCGTGGCGACCTCGGTGGCGGTGGGCACGCCGTAGATCCACGGGGACTGCCCGGCCGTACGCACCCACAGCACGACCCGGACGACCCGCTCCGCGGAGCCGGGGGAGCGGGGCTCGACCCGGGCGGCGACCGGCCAGCGCCACCGGTCCGGCGCGGGGTCGGGGAAGAGCGGGGCGGGGAGGGTGGTCTCGAGCCGGCCGTCGCGCATCAGAACGGCCGAGTTGCGCACCAGCGGCGTGGTGGGGTCCCGCCAGGCGTAGGACTCGCCGGCCGGGTTGGGCGGACCGTACACGTGGCCCAGGTAGGTGTCGGAGAACAGCCACAGCAGTCGGCCGTCGGGCAGCCGCACCGAGTGGGTGCCGTCGCCGCCCGTCCAGTCGTCGGTGCGTGCGGCGTCGTCACCGTAGCGGGCGAACTCGGCGGTGAGGGTGTCCTCCGCCGCCCAGGAGGCGACGGTGTGCGGCGCGCAGAAGCCGTCGCCGCGCCGGTCGTCGTTCTCCGGCAGGACGGAGACCGGCACGGCGCCGAGGACCAGCGCCAGGGCCGCCGCGAGCAGCAGGCGTGTCCTGGCGCTCGTCCTCCCCCGTGCGCGTACTCCTGCTCGTCCTTCTTTTCGTCCTTCTTCTCGTATCCGTGCTCGTGCTGTGTCGTCGGGCACGCTCCGGGACGTTAGTGGCCGGCGTGGCCCGGGTCCATGGCGCGGTGGTCATGCGTCGAGGCGGGGCCCCCACGGCGCAGGGGGCGCTCCCCGCCGGCAGGGACCCCGCCGCCGTGCCGCGGGGGACCGGTCAGCCCTGGGCGACCGCGGTCCGCAGGACGATACGGTCCTCACCCGCGTACACGTTCATGGAACTGCCCCGCAGGAACCCCACGAGGGTCAGCCCCGTCTCCGCCGCCAGGTCCACGGCCAGCGAGGACGGCGCCGAGACGGCCGCCAGCACCGGGATGCCCGCCATGACCGCCTTCTGCGCCAGCTCGAAGGAGGCCCGGCCGGAGACCATCAGGACGGTCCGGGACAGCGGCAGGTTCCCGTTCTGCAGCGCGCGGCCGACCAGCTTGTCGACCGCGTTGTGCCGGCCCACGTCCTCCCGCACGTCCAGCAGCTCGCCGTCCTCGTCGAACAGGGCCGCCGCGTGCAGGCCGCCCGTCCGGTCGAAGACCCGCTGGGAGGCGCGCAGCCGGTCGGGCAGACCGGACAGCAGCTCCGGGGTGAGGCGCAGGGGCGGGCTGTCGGCGATCGGGTGGCGGGTCGTGGTGCGCACCGCGTCCAGACTCGCCTTGCCGCACAGACCGCAGGACGAGGTCGTGTACACGTTGCGCTCGAGCGTGATGTCCGGGATCGCCACGCCCGGCGCGGTCTGCACATCCACCACGTTGTACGTGTTCGACCCGTCCGCGGTCGCCCCCGCGCAGTACACGACGTTCCGCAGATCGGAGGTGGCTGCCAGGACGCCCTCGCTGACCAGGAAGCCGACGGCCAGCGCGAAGTCGTCACCCGGGGTGCGCATCGTGATCGCCAGCGGCTTCCCGTTCAGCCGGATCTCTATGGGCTCCTCGGTGACGAGCGTGTCCGGACGGGTGGACACCACCCCGTCGCGGATGCGGACCACCTTGCGTCGTTCTGTGACTCGTCCCATGTCCCCAGTCCCTGGTCGGTGCCTGGTGTCAGTCCCGGTTCTGTACGTGCTGATAGCCGAAGCGGCCCTTGATGCACAGGTTGCCGTGGGTCACCGGATTGTCGTGCGGTGAGCTGACCTTCACGATCTCATTGTCCTGTACGTGCAGCGTGAGGTTGCAGCCCACTCCGCAGTACGCGCACACCGTCGTCGTCCGCGTCTGCGCCGACTCGTTCCAGGTGCCCGCCGCCCGCATGTCGAACTCCGACTTGAACGACAGGGCGCCCGTCGGGCACACCTCGATGCAGTTCCCGCAGTACACGCACGCCGACTCGGTCAGCGGACCGTCGTGTTCGACCGCGATCCGCGCGTCGAAACCACGGCCCGCGACCGAGATCGCGAAGGAGTTCTGCCACTGGTCGCCGCAGGCGTCCACGCACTTGTAGCAGAGGATGCACTTGCCGTAGTCGCGCACGTACAGGTCGTTGTCGACCCTCGGCTCCTCGTCGAGGCGGGCCGCGTCCGGGCCGAAGCGGTCGGGTTTCGCCTCGTACTCCTTGATCCACTCGGCGGCCCGCGGGGTCGTCGACAGGTCGACGGAGGACGCGAGCAGTTCGAGGACCACCTTCCGGCTGTGCCGGGCCCGCTCGGTGCCGGTCCGTACCTCCATGCCCGGCTCGGCCTTGCGCGAGCAGGCCGGGACCAGCGTGCGCGAGTCCTCGACCTCCACCACGCACACGCGGCACGCGTTCTTCGGCGTCAGCGTGTCGCCCTCGCACAGCGTCGGGACGTCCTTCCCGGCCGCCCGGCAGGCGTCCAGGATCGTCGACCCCTCGGGCGCCCGGACCGGCTCGCCGTCCAGGGTGAACTCCAGCAGGCGGCGGGGAATCCCCAGCGGTGTCACGGTCATTCGTAGGCCCCCAGACGGTCGATGGCGGATTCCACGGCGTTCCACGCGGTCTGGCCCAGACCGCAGATCGAGGCGTCCCGCATCGCGCTGCCCACCTCGCGCAGCAGGGCGATGTCACCGGCGGCGCCGGCGCCGGTGCGTTCCACGATCCGGGTGAGCGCCTCCTCCTGGCGTACGGTCCCGACCCGGCACGGCACGCACTGCCCGCAGGACTCGTCGCGGAAGAACTGTGCGATGCGCAGCAGCAGCCGGGGCAGCGGCACGGTGTCGTCGAAGGCCATCACGACCCCCGAGCCGAGCGTCGCACCCGCCTGGCGGGTGCCCTCGAAGGTGAGCGGGACGTCCAACTCGTCGGCGCGCACGAAGCCGCCGGCCGCCCCGCCGAGCAGCACCGCCCGCAGCCCGTCGCGCACCTCGGCCAGCTCCAGCAGCTCGCCCAGCGTCGCGCCGAACGGCAGTTCGTAGATTCCGGGACGGCCGACGCTGCCGGACACGCAGAACAGCTTGGGGCCGGTGGACCGCTCGGTGCCGATCGCCGCGTACGCCGGGGCGCCCATCGTCAGAATGGGCAGGACGTTGACGAGCGTCTCGACGTTGTTCTCCACCGTCGGCTTGCCGAACAGGCCCTTCTCCACCGGGAAGGGGGGCTTGGAGCGGGGCTCGCCCCGGTAGCCCTCGATGGAGTTGAACAGCGCGGTCTCCTCACCGCAGATGTACGCGCCCGCGCCGCGCCGGATCTCGATGTCGAAGGCGTACCCCTGGCCGAGGACGTCGTCGCCCAGCAGGCCGCGCGCCCGCGCCTGGTCGACGGCGTGCCGCATGCGGTGGAGCGCCCGCGGGTACTCACCGCGCAGATAGAGGTATCCCTGGTGCGCGCCGGTCGCATAGGCGGCGATGGTCATCGCCTCCACCAGCGCGTACGGATCGCCCTCCATGATCACCCGGTCCTTGAAGGTCCCGGGCTCGGACTCGTCGGCGTTGCACACGAGATAGTGCGGCCGGTCCGGCTGGGACGCCGTGGCCTGCCACTTGCGGCCGGTGGGGAAGGCGGCGCCGCCCCGTCCGAGCAGGCCCGAGTCGGTGACCTCCCGGATCACCCCGGCCGGCCCCAGCGCGAAGGCCCGGCGCAGGGCCGCGTAGCCGCCGTGGGCGCGGTAGTCGTCCAGCGACGCCGGGTCGACCGCGCCGACCCGGCGCAGCAGCGTCAGTGAGGGGTCACCCGCCTGGGGCACCGCCATCGCCGCCGGCGGCTCCTCGGGGGCGGCGTCGGGCGCGCTCGCCGCGAGCACCGCCGAGTCCACCGTCGCCGGCGCCGACACCGCCGTACGCACCGGTTCCCCGGCCCTGATCGCCAGGGCCGCCGGGGCGCGTTCGCACAGGCCCAGACAGGGGCTGCGCTCGACGCTCACCCCACTGCCGGGCCCGAGCCGCGACTCGATCCCGGCGCACAGCGCCCCGGCCCCGGCCGCCGTGCACGCGAGGTCCGTGCACACGTGCAGCACGGTCGCCGGGCGGGGCTTGACGGAGAACATCGCGTAGAACGTGGCCACCCCGTACGCCTCCGACGGCGGCACCGTCAGCCGCCGGCACAGATAGTCCAGGGCACCCTCGCTGATCCAGCCCACCCGGTCGTTGACCGCGTGCAGCCCCGGCAGCAGCTGGTCGCGGCGGTCCCGGGCCTCCCGCCCGCCGCGGGCCCACCTCAGATCGCCGGCCCGCGTCTCGTCGCGGTCGGCACCCTCCCACGAGGACTCGGGAGGACCGAGCAGCGCGTCGACCGCCGCCCGCTCCTCGTCCGTCGGTTTGCTGTCACCGAAGCGCAGGTCCACTTACGTCACCTCACTGGATCACTGGGTCACTGGATCACTGGGTCACTGGGGCACGGAGCCGGGAGCTTCTCGATCCGGATCGCCGAGGCCTTGAACTCCGCGGTCCCGGCGATGGGACAGTTGGCCTCGATGGTCAGCACGTTGGTGTCCACCTCGTCGGGGAAGTGGAAGCTCATGAAGGCGAGCCCCGGCCGCAGCGCGGTGTCCACCCACACCGGTGCCAGCACCGACCCGCGCCGGGACGTCACCCGCACCTGCTCGCCGACCACCACTCCGTAGCGCTCGGCATCCTCCGGGCACAGCTCGACGGCCTCGCCGCGCCGCAGGGGCGAGGAGTAACCGCCGCTCTGCACACCGGTGTTGTACGAGTCGAGCCGGCGTCCTGTGGTGAGCCGGATCGGGTACTCCTCGTCGGTCAGGTCGACCGGCGGGTCGTGCTGCACGATCCCGAACGGCGCGGGCCTGCCCCGCCGGTCCGGGTCCGGGTCCCACAACCTGCCGTGCAGATACGGCGGTTCGAGCGCGTCGGTGCTCGGGCACGGCCACTGGATGCCCTGGTGCTCGTCCAGCCGCCCGTAGGTCATGCCGTGGTGGTCGGGGGAGACGGACCGGAGTTCGTCCCAGACGGCCTCGGCGTCGGCGTACTTCCAGTCGTGGCCGAGGCGGGTGGCGAGATCGCAGATGATGTCGATGTCCTCGCGTGCCTCACCGGGCGGCACCACCGCCCGGCGGACGCGCTGCACCCTGCGCTCGCTGTTGGTGGTGGTGCCGTCGGTCTCCGCCCACCCCGCGGTGGCCGGCAGGACGACGTCCGCGAGTTCGGCGGTCTTCGTCAGGAAGATGTCCTGCACCACCAGGAAGTCCAACCCGCTCAGCCGCCGTACCGCCTGCTCGGCGTCCGCCTCGGACTGCGCCGGGTTCTCCCCGATGCAGTAGACGGCGCGCAGCGAACCGTCGTCCATGGCCTCGAACATCTCCGTGAGCGTCATCCCGTAACGCGGTGGGAGGGCGGTGCCCCAGGCGGACTCGAACTTCAGCCGGATCGCGGGGTCGAGGATGTCCTGGAAGCCGGGCAGCCGGTTGGGGATCGCCCCCATGTCGCCGCCGCCCTGCACGTTGTTCTGGCCGCGCAGCGGCTGCAGACCGGCGCCGTAGCGGCCGACGTGGCCGGTGAGCAACGAGAGGTTGACCAGGGCGCGGACGTTGTCGGTGCCGTTGTGGTGCTCGGTGATGCCGAGGGTCCAGCACAGCTGGGCGCGCTCGGCACGGGCGTAGGCGTGCGCCAACTCCCTTATCGCGGCGGCCGGCACGCCGGTCACCTTCTCGGCGAGGGACGGCGTCCACGGTTCGACGAGTGCCCGGTACTCCTCGAAGCCGGTGGTCGCCCCCCGGACGAACGCCTCGTTGACCAGGCCGGCGTGGATGATCTCGCGGCCGATCGCGTGCGCCATCGGGATGTCCGTGCCGACGTTCAGCCCGAGCCAGCTCTCCGCCCACTCTGCGGTCGACGTCCGCCGCGGGTCGACCGCGTACATGCGGGCGCCGTTGTGAATGCCCTTCAGCACGTGCTGGAAGAAGATCGGATGTGCGAAGCGGGCGTTGGAACCCCACATCACGATGACGTCGGTGTGCTCGATCTCCTCGTACGACGAGGTCCCGCCGCCGGAGCCGAACGCGGCCGACAGCCCGGCCACGGACGGGGCGTGACAGGTGCGGTTGCAGGAGTCCACGTTGTGGGTGCCCATGACGACCCGGGCGAACTTCTGTGCCACGTAGTTCATCTCATTGGTCGCGCGGGCACAGGAGAACATCCCGAACGCGCCGCGCGCGGCGCCGATTCCCCGGGCGGCCCGCTCCAGGGCCTCGTCCCAGGTGGCCCGCCGGAACGGCTCGTCACGCGAGTCGCGGACCAGGGGATGGGTGAGCCTGGTGTAGGTCTTCGGGCTCCGGTCACGTTTCCTGGTGCTCTTCATGCGGCGCTCCTCAGCGCGAGCAGGTCCGAGATGGCGTGCACGGTGCGCAGGGTGGGCACCTCCACGCCGGTGATGTCCGCCAACTCGACGACGGCGGCGAGCAGTACGTCGAGTTCGAGCGGTTTGCCGCGCTCCAGGTCCTGGAGCGTGGACGTGCGGTGGTCGCCGACGCGCTCGGCGCCGGCCAGCCGGCGCTCCACGGACACGCCGACCTCGCAGCCGAGGGCGCGGGCGACCGAGAGCGTCTCGTTCATCATGATCTCGATGACCCTGCGGGTACCGCCGTGCAGACACATCTGCCGCATGGTCGCGCGGGCGAGGGCGCTGATCGGGTTGAAGGAGATGTTGCCGAGCAGCTTGACCCAGATGTCGCCGCGCAGTTCGGGCTCCACCGGGCACTTCAGCCCGCCGTCCACCATCGCCCCGCTGAACGCGAGGCAGCGCGCGGAGACACTGCGGTCGGGCTCCCCGATCGAGAACCGGGTGCCCTCCAAGTGCCGCACGACGCCGGGCCCTTCGAGCTCGGTGGCCGCGTAGACGACACAGCCGATCGCCCGCCGGGGCGCGAGCACCGCACTGACCGCGCCGCCGGGGTCCACGCTTTGGACGCGGTGGCCGTCGTGGGGGCCGCCGTGCCGGTGGAAGTACCACCAGGGAATGCCGTTCTGGGCGGCCACGACCGCCGTGGTGTCGTGCAACAGGGGGGCGATCAGCGGCCCGCACGCCGCGTACGCGTTGGCCTTGAGGCCGAGGAAGACGTAGTCGACCGGGCCGATCTCGGCCGGGTCGTCGGTCGCGTGGGGGCGCGCCGTGAAGTCGCCGCGCGGGCTGAGCACCCGCACGCCGTGCTGCCTCATGGCCGCCAGATGCGGTCCACGGGCGACGAGGTGCACATCGGCACCCGCGCGATGGAGCGCGGCGCCGACGTAGGCGCCGATGGCCCCGGCGCCGAGAACTGCCACTTTCACTGGGGAACGCTCCGTTCGGTCGAGGGAGTACCGCGGAGGTGGGGCCGACGGCCGAATTCGCCTTATGTCGACGAAATATTGTCTACAGTATGGAGGTGGCCTCGACAAGGGTTCGCGCACGCCCCGCGTTCCGGCCGCCGGGCAGCCCGGCCGTCCGGGTTTCAGGAGACCTCCCGTCGCACCCCCGGCCGAAAGGGATTTTTCGGTACTTTCGCCTGGCTGTGGGTGGGGGTGCCGCTCGCCTGCGGGCTGTACGAACTCGCACGGAAGGCGGCGCGGCTGTTCACCGGATGACGGGCGGTGCCCGGGCGCGTCGGGATGCGTGTCCGGGTGTCCGCGGGCCTGACCGAAGCCGACAAGCCCGGCGCCCGATTCCTGTCGCATCACCTGTCGGTGTACCCGCCAGTCACTGACCAGACTGGTGGATCCCGCAACCGCAACACGAGGGGGATCCACTCATGATCGGCTCGCGCATCGCCGCCGTCGGCCACTACCAGCCCGCCCGGGTGCTCACCAACGAGGAGCTGGCGGGCATGGTCGACACCAGCGACGAGTGGATCACGAGCCGGGTCGGCATCCGCACCCGTCACATCGCGGGCCCCGAGGAGCCCGTCGACGAGCTGGCCGCACACGCCGCGGCCAAGGCGCTGGCGGCAGCCGGCCGCACCCCCGCCGAGATCGATCTGGTGCTGGTCGCCACGTCCACCGCGATCGACCGCTCGCCCAACATGGCGGCCCGGGTCGCCGCCCGCCTCGGCATCCCCGGGCCGGCCGCGATGGACGTCAACGTGGTGTGCGCCGGCTTCACCCATGCGCTGGCCACCGCCGACCACGCCGTGCGGGCCGGCGCCGCGCGCCGTGCGCTGGTCATCGGCGCCGACAAGATGTCCGAGGTGGCGGACTGGACCGACCGCTCCACCTGCGTGCTCGTCGGCGACGGGGCGGGTGCCGCGGTCGTCGAGGCGGCCGAGACCCCCGAGGAGCCCGGGATCGGGCCCGTGCTGTGGGGCTCGGTGCCGGAGATGGGCAACGCGGTGCGGATCGAGGGGACGCCGCCGCGGTTCGCGCAGGAGGGGCAGAGCGTGTACCGCTGGGCGACCACGAAGCTGCCGGCCATCGCCCGCCAGGCCTGCGAGAAGGCGGGACTGGCGCCGGAGGAACTCGCCGGGGTGGTGCTGCACCAGGCCAACCTGCGGATCATCGAACCCCTCGCGCTCAAGATCGGCGCCGTCAACGCCGTCGTCGCCCGCGACGTCACCGAGTCGGGCAACACATCGGCCGCGAGCATCCCGCTCGCCTTCGCCAAGCTCGTCGAGCGGGGAGCGGTGTCGTCCGGCGACCCGGTCCTGCTGTTCGGCTTCGGCGGGAACCTGTCGTACGCGGGGCAGGTCGTCCGCTGCCCCTGAAGATCCCCCTCGTACGAGTGTGACGCGATCGACTCCCCCTCTCCCTGGTACACGGGCGCCGTAGACTGTAGACGAAAGACAATCACTACTGGCGGCGCCGAACGACCGGCCGTGCGGCCGGGCGCGGGCTGCCGAGGAGGGGGACCGCGATGCTGTCGACCGGACTGCCCCAGGGGGCGGTGCCCAAGCTCGAACGACCGGGACCGCTACGGGACCGGGTCTACGAGGCACTGCTCGAGCTCATCACCACGCGCGCCCTCCAGCCCGGCCAGCATCTGGTCGAGAGCGAACTCGCCGGTCACCTCGGGGTCTCCCGGCAGCCGGTGCGCGAGGCGCTGCAGCGGCTGAACACCGAGGGCTGGGTCGATCTGCGCCCCGCGCAGGGCGCGTTCGTGCACGAACCGACGGAGCAGGAGGCCGACCAACTCCTCACCGTGCGCACGCTGCTGGAGGCCGAGGCGGCCAGGCTCGCCGCGCTCAACGCCGACAGCGCGGGCGTCGAGGCCCTGGAGGAGATCCTGGCGCTGGGCCTGGAGGCCGTCGCCTCCGACGACGTGGACGCCGCCGTCGTCCTCAACGCCCGCTTCCACGCCAAGATCATGGACCTGGCCGGCAACGCGGTCCTCGCCGAACTCGCCGCCCAGGTCGGCCGCCGGGTGCGCTGGTACCACACCCCCGTCGCCCGGCAGCGCGGCGGGCAGTCCTGGGCCGAGCACCGCGACCTGATCGCCGCCGTCGCCGCCCGCGACGAGCGGCTGGCCGAGCGGCTCATGCGCGAACACACCGAGCACACCCGGCGCTCGTACCTCGCGCAGGCGAAGTCCTGACGACACCGGCCTCCTGACGACACCGGCCTCCTGTCGGCAGTGAAGTCCTGACCGAACCTCCGGGGCGCGGGGACCCGACCGCGGGAAGGGGCCCGCGTGGCTCCGTGCGGGCCCCTTTGTCCTGTGAGTGGAAAAAGTGGGGGCCAATTCCTGCGCGACTTCTTCCCACCTCCGGCAGCCGCTGCTACGTTCCCTCCGAAAGCACGCCACGCATGTGGCCAAAACCCGGCGCGCACAGGCCGATCGAGGCGGGGAGGGGTTCGTGAGACGTATGACCGCACGACCCGCGAACGCGCATCAGGCCCGACTGCTCCGGCTGTTGCGCGACGGTGGCCCCAACTCCCGTGCCCAGCTGGGCGACCAGGTCGACCTCTCCCGGTCGAAGCTGGCCGTGGAGGTGGACCGGCTGCTGGAGACGGAACTCGTCGTGGCCGACGGACTCGCCGCCTCGCGCGGCGGCCGGCGCTCCCACAACATCCGCCTCAACCCGCACCTGCGCCTCCTCGGCGTGGACATCGGCGCGACCTCGGTCGACGTCGCCGTCACCAACGCCGAACTGGAGATCCTCGGGCACCTCAACCAGCCCATCGACGTCCGTGACGGACCGGTCGCGGTGTTCGAACAAGTCCTGGCCATGGCCGCGAAGTTGAAGGCCACCGGGCTCGCCGAGGGGTTCGACGGCGCCGGTATCGGCGTCCCGGGCCCGGTCCGCTTCCCCGAGGGCATCCCGGTGGCACCGCCGATCATGCCCGGCTGGGACGGCTTCCCCGTGCGGGAGGCGCTCAGCCAGGACCTCGGCTGCCCGGTCATGGTCGACAACGACGTGAACCTGATGGCGATGGGGGAGCAGCACGCGGGCGTCGCCCGCACCGTCGGCGACTTCCTCTGCGTCAAGATCGGTACCGGCATCGGCTGCGGCATCGTCGTCGGCGGTGAGGTCTACCGCGGTACGACGGGCAGCGCCGGCGACATCGGGCACATCCAGGCCGTACCCGACGGCCGCCCGTGCGCCTGCGGCAACCGGGGCTGTCTGGAGGCCCACTTCAGCGGCTCGGCCCTCGCCCGGGACGCCATGGAGGCCGCCGAACAGCGGCTCTCCGCCGAACTCGCGAGCCGCCTGGAGACGAACGGCACGCTCAGCGCCGTCGACGTCGCCGCCGCGGCCGCCGCGGGGGACGCCACCGCCCTCGACCTGATCCGCGAGGGCGGCAACCGCACCGGCCAGGTCATCGCCGGCCTGGTCAGCTTCTTCAACCCCGGCCTGGTGGTGATCGGCGGCGGGGTGACCGGTCTCGGCCACACCCTGCTCGCCGCCATCCGCACCCAGGTCTACCGCCAGTCGCTGCCCCTGGCGACCGGCAACCTGCCCATCGTCCTCGGGGAGTTGGGCCCCACCGCCGGAGTCATCGGCGCGGCCCGGCTCATCAGCGACCACCTGTTCTCACCCGCGTAAGCAGCCCACGGCTCCACCGCACCGCTCACGTAGTTCGCACCGCCAGCACCGCCAGCACCGCCAGCACCGCCAGCACCGTTTCACCGCACGGAACAGCGCACCGGCACCACGTACGGCTCCGCCGCTCCACCCCTGCTCTGACAACGTTGGCCCGACCGCGCCCTGACACCGGCCCGCACGCCCGCCGAGGGGAATCCGCATGGCACCCGAACCACCGCTGCTCAGCATGTCCGGCATCACCAAGTCGTTCCCCGGCGTCCGGGCCCTGGACGGCGTCGACCTCGACGTCCAGGCCGGCGAGGTGCACTGCCTGCTCGGCCAGAACGGCGCCGGCAAGTCCACCCTGATCAAGGTGCTGGCCGGCGCCCACCAGCCCGACACGGGCATGATCCGCTGGCGCGGAGAAGCGGTCACCCTGCGCTCGCCGATCGCCGCCATGCGCCTCGGTATCGCCACCATCTACCAGGAACTCGACCTGGTGGAGCACATGACGGTCGCCGAGAACGTCCACCTCGGCCAGGAGCCGACGACCGCCGGGTTCGTGGTCCGCCCGAGAACGTCCAGGGAGGCGACGAGCCGGCTGCTGGCCCGGCTCGGGCACCCGGAGATCGAACCGGCCCGGCTGGTGGGGGAGTTGTCGGCGGCACAGCAGCAGATCGTCTCGATGGCGCGGGCACTCTCGCACGACGTACGCCTCATCGTGATGGACGAACCCTCGGCGGCACTCGACCCGGACGAGGTCGAGAACCTCTTCCGCATCGTCGCCGATCTCACCGCCGACGGAGTCGCCGTCGTCTACATCTCGCACCGCCTCGAGGAGATCCGGCGCATCGGGGACCGGGTGACCGTGCTGAAGGACGGCCGGGCCGTCGCGGGCGGACTGCCCGCGAAGTCCACCCCGACCCGCGAGGTGGTCTCCCTGATGACCGGCCGCGACGTCGAGTACGTCTTCCCCCGGCGGCCCGCCTCCCCGCCGACCGGCGAACCGGTGCTGACCGTCGAAGGGCTGTCCCGCGAGGGCGAGTTCGCCCCCCTCGACCTCCAGCTGCGTCCCGGGGAGATCGTCGGGCTCGCAGGTCTGGTCGGCTCCGGGCGCTCCGAGATCCTGGAGACCGTCTACGGGGCCCGCAAACCGGACACCGGCCGGGTCCTGGTCGACGGACGCCCGCTGCGGCCGGGCAGCGTCCGCGCCGCCGTGCGCGCCGGGATCGGGCTCGCCCCCGAGGAAC
Organism: Streptomyces sp. TE5632; assembly: GCF_054061295.1. Lineage (NCBI taxonomy): Bacteria > Bacillati > Actinomycetota > Actinomycetes > Kitasatosporales > Streptomycetaceae > Streptomyces > Streptomyces sp. TE5632. The sequence continues at coordinate 5,264,315 of NZ_JBSSEA010000003.1, forward strand.
GCAAGGCGCAGGCCCTGCTCATGCTGGAGTCCGTCACCCGCAATGTGTCGGTCTCCGCCATGTCCCGCTTCTCCCGGGCCGGTTGGATCGACCGGAGCGCCGAGCTGAGGGCCGCCCGCGCCGCCACCCGTGAGCTGTCGCTCCGGCCGGACAACCCGGACGTGCCCGTGCGCACCCTGTCCGGCGGCAACCAGCAGAAGGCCGTGCTCGCCCGCTGGCTGCTGCGCGGCTGCCGGGTGCTGCTGCTGGACGAACCCACCCGCGGCGTCGACGTCGGCGCCCGCGCCGAACTGTACGCGGTCGTCCGCCGCCTGGCGGACGAAGGCCTCGCGGTGCTGCTCGTCTCCAGCGAGGTCCCCGAAGTGCTCGGCCTCGCCGATCGCGTCCTGGTGCTCCGGGAAGGCGACGTCGTCCACACGGCGCCCGCCCGGGAGCTCGACGAACACCGTGTACTCGACCTCGTCATGGAAGGAAGCCCGGCGTCATGACGCAGCCCGTCTCCCCGCCGCGGGACAGCACCGACAAGGTGCCGGCCATCGGTGAAAAGCCCGCACGGCGCGCCGTGTTGTTCCGCGCCGACGTCCGTACGCTGTCCCTGCTCGGCGTGCTCGCCGCCCTCGTCCTCATCGGCGGCATCACCAGACCCGACGAGTTCCTGGACACCCGCAACCTCCAACTCGTCCTCACCCAGGCCTCCGTCATCGGTGTCGTCACCGTCGGCATGACCTTCGTCATCACCTCCGGCGGGATCGACCTGTCGGTCGGCGCGATCGTCGCCCTGTCCTCGGTGTGGGCGACCACCGTGGCCACCCAGGAGTTCGGCTTCGCCGGCATCCTGTTCACCGCCGTCCTCGTCGGACTGGGCTGCGGCCTGGTCAACGGGGTGCTCATCGCCTACGGCGGGATGGTCCCGTTCATCGCGACGCTCGCCATGCTCGCCTCGGCCCGTGGTTTGGCCCTGCTGATCACCGACGGGCGGACCCAGGTCGTCACCATCGGCAGCGTTCTCGACCTCGGCGAACGCGACTCCTACGTCCTCGGCGTCCCGCCCCTGGTCCTGGTGTTCGCCGCGGTCACCGTCATCGGCTGGCTGGTGCTCAACCGGACCACCTTCGGGCGCCGCACCGTCGCCGTCGGAGGCAACCCGGAGGCGGCCCGGCTCGCCGGCATCGATGTCCGCCGCCAGCGGCTGTACCTCTACCTGCTGTCCGGGCTGTGCTGCGGCATCGCCGCCTTCCTGCTGATCGTCCTGGCCGGCTCCGGCCAGAACACCAACGGCAACCTCTACGAACTCGACGCCATCGCCGCCGCGATCATCGGCGGCACCCTGCTCACCGGAGGCCGCGGCACCATCGTCGGCTCCGTGCTGGGCGTCCTGATCTTCACCACGATCACCAACATCTTCGCCCTGAACAACCTGCAGAGCGACGTCCAGCAGATCGCCAAGGGCGCGATCATCGTCGCCGCCGTGCTGGTCCAGCGCCGTACCGCGAGCACGACCTGACGAAAGGGTTCACCGCCATGCCAGAGCCGACGCCTTTCACGAGCCGCAGAGGGCTGCTCTTCTCAGCCGCCGCCGTGTCCGCCGGTGTCCTCGTCACCGGCTGCACCAGCAACGAACCGAGCGACGCGAAGCCGACCGCGAACGACCAGCCGGCGGCCGACGACAAGCCCGGCAAGCCGGTCACCATCGGCTTCGCCGGACCGCAGGCCGACCACGGCTGGCTCAACGCCATCAACGACCAGGCCAAGAAGCGCGCCGAGAAGTACTCCGACGTCACCATGGAGATCACCGAGGGCTCCAACGACACCGCCCAGCAGATCGGCCAGATCGAGACCCTCATCAACAAGAAGGTCGACGTCCTGGTGGTGCTGCCCGCCGACGGCAAGGCGCTCACCCAGGTCGGGCTGAAGGCGATGCGCGCGGGCATCCCCGTCGTCAACCTCGACCGCGTCTTCAACACCCCGCAGGCCTACCGCTGCTGGATCGGCGGCGACAACTACGGGATGGGCCTGAACGCCGGGCACTACATCGGCGAGAAGCTCAAGGACACCCCCGACGCCCGGGTCGTCGAACTGGCCGGCCTGGACAACCTGGAGCTCACCAAGCAGCGCACCCAGGGCTTCGACGACGCACTGAAGAACTACCCCAACATCAAGAAGGTGGCCCGCCAGGCCGCCGAGTTCACCGTCGAGTCGGGCCAGGCCAAGATGGCCCAACTCCTCCAGGCACAGTCGAAGTTCGACGCGCTGTGGAACCACGACGACGACCAGGGCGTGGGTGCGCTGCGGGCCATCGAGCAGGCCGGGCGCGACGACTTCCTGATGGTCGGCGGCGCGGGCGCGCTCTCCGCCTTCGAGGCCATCAAGGCGGACAACGGCGTCCTGAAGGCGACGGTGCTGTACCCGCCGTCGATGGCCGCCTCCGCGATCGACCTGGCCCGCGCCCTCGGCCAGGGCAAGGGCGTCGGCGGCCTCGCCGAGTTCGAGATCCCCACCTCGCTGACCTGCTACTCGGCCGTGGTCGACAAGGAGAACGTCGACCAGTACATGCCCACCGGCTTCAAGTGACGAGCCCCGCCCCACGGGCCTGACCAGCCCACCGGGCGGGGCCCACCCCGCCCGCCACGACGACGAGGAGGACAACCGTATGGCACAGCCGCAGCAGTCAGATGGGGCAGACGGCGCAGAAACGGGGAAGCCACCCCTGCGCGTCGGCATGGTCGGCTACGCCTTCATGGGTGCCGCCCACTCCCAGGGCTGGCGCACCGCGGGCCGCGTCTTCGACCTGCCGCTGAGCCCCGAACTGGCCGTGATCTGCGGCCGGGACGCCACCGCGGTGCGCGCGGCGGCCGACCGCCACGGCTGGGCGGACACCGAGACCGACTGGCGTGCCCTGGTCGAACGGGACGACGTCGACCTCGTCGACATCTGCACCCCGGGCGACAGCCACGCCGAGATCGCGGTGGCCGCCCTCGCCGCGGGCAAGCACGTGCTGTGCGAGAAGCCCCTCGCCAACACCGTCACCGAGGCCGAGTCGATGGTCCGCGCCGCCGAAGAAGCCCAGGAGCAAGGCCGGTTGGCGATGGTCGGCTTCAACTACCGCCGGGTGCCCGCGACCGCGCTGGCCCGGCGGATGGTGGCCGAGGGCCGCATCGGCACCCTGCGGCACGTACGGGTGGCGTACCTCCAGGACTGGCTGGTGGACCCCGCGTTCCCGCTGACCTGGCGGCTGCGCCGGGAACAGGCCGGCTCCGGCTCGCTCGGCGACCTCGGCGCGCACATCGTCGACCTGGCGCAGTACCTGGCGGGGGAGCCGCTGGCGGGCGTCTCCGCGCTCACCGAGACGTTCGTCCGCCGACGGCCGCTGCCCACCGAGCCCACCAGCGGGCTGGCCGCCGTCAACGGCACCGGCACCGGTCAGGTCACCGTCGACGACGCCGCCCTGTTCACCGGCCGCTTCGCCTCCGGCGCCCTCGCCTCCTTCGAGGCCACCCGGTACGCCACCGGCCGCAAGAACGCCCTGCGCATCGAACTCAACGGCGAGCGAGGATCGTTGGCCTTCGACCTGGAACGGCTCAACGAGCTCTCCTACCACGACGGCACCGAGCCCGGCGCGCACGCGGGGTTCCGCCGCATCCTCGTCACCGAACCCGACCACCCCTACCTGGACGCCTGGTGGCCGCCGGGCCACGGCCTCGGCTACGAGCACACCTTCGTGCACCAGGCCCGCGACCTGGTCCACGCGGTCGCCGACGGCCGCACACCCGAACCCTCCTTCGCCGACGGGCTGCAGGTGCAACGCGTGCTCGCGGCCGTGGAGGAGAGCGCCGAGAAGAACTCCCTCTACACGCCGATCGCCGCCTGAGGAGGACGGACACCGATGCCGCGCAACTTCACGCTGTTCACCGGACAGTGGGCGGACCTGCCCCTGGAGGAAGTCTGCCGACTCGCCCGCGACTTCGGCTATGACGGCCTCGAACTCGCCTGCTGGGGAGACCACTTCGAGGTGGACAAGGCGCTCGCCGATCCGTCCTACGTCGCCTCCCGTCACCAGCTCCTCGACAAGTACGGCCTCACGTGCTGGGCGATCTCCAACCATCTGGTCGGCCAGGCGGTGTGCGACGCCATCATCGACGAGCGCCACCAGGCCATCCTGCCCGCCAGGATCTGGGGCGACGGCGAACCCGAGGGCGTACGGCAGCGGGCCGCCGCCGAGATCAAGGACACCGCGCGCGCCGCGGCCCGCCTCGGCGTCGACACCGTCATCGGATTCACCGGGTCGGCGATCTGGCATCTGGTCGCCATGTTCCCGCCCGCTCCCGAGTCGATGATCGACCGCGGCTACGAGGACTTCGCGACGCGCTGGAACCCGATCCTGGACGTCTTCGACGCCGAGGGCGTGCGGTTCGCGCACGAGGTGCACCCCAGCGAGATCGCGTACGACTACTGGACCACCGTACGCACCCTGGAGGCGGTCGACCACCGGCCGGCCTTCGGACTCAACTTCGACCCCTCCCACTTCGTGTGGCAGGACCTCGACCCGGTCGGCTTCCTGTGGGACTTCCGCGACCGGATCTACCACGTGGACTGCAAGGAGGCCCGCAAGCGCCTCGACGGCCGCAACGGCCGCCTCGGCTCCCACCTGCCCTGGGGCGACCCCCGGCGCGGCTGGGACTTCGTCTCCGCCGGCCACGGCGACGTCCCCTGGGAGGACGTCTTCCGCATGCTGCGCTCCATCGGCTACCAGGGCCCCGTCTCCGTCGAATGGGAGGACGCCGGCATGGACCGGCTCCAGGGCGCCCCGGAGGCTCTCACCCGGCTCAAGGCGTACGACTTCGAGCCGCCCAGCGCGTCCTTCGACGCCGCGTTCAACAGCTGAACCGCACGCCCGACGGCAGGTCGGGGGCGGGGGCCGGAGCATCCGCCGGTCCCCGGTCCGACCTGCCCGGATCCTGCTTTGTCCTGCGCTGGGGAAAAGTTCAGCCGGCCCCGGCCCAAGGGGTGTTCGTTCCGGAAGAACGCGGTTACCGTCCCTGAAGTGTTCAGGACACCCACGCCTCCGGGGTGACGGCGCACCCCGGCATCCGCACGCACCGCACGTCTTCGCACCTGTTCCGTACGGCCCCACCCCGTTCCCGGAGGGACTTCGTGCACAGAAGCAGACTCAAACCCACCCACACCACGAGGCGCCCCAGACTTCGCACCACCCTCGCCCTGTTCACCGGCCTGATGCTGGCCGTGGGCACCCCGGCGACCGTCGCCGGCGCCCACCCCGGCCACCCGGAGCACGACGAACCGGCGGCCGCCGAGGGACAGTTCCAGCAGGTGCCGCTCGCCAAGGGCGAGCCCGAGACGGGCGAGCCGATGTCGCTCGCCGTGCTCCCGGACCGCAGCGTCCTGCACACCTCGCGCGACGGCACACTGCGCCTCACAGACCAGGGCGGCGTCACCAAGGTCGCCGGCAGGATCCCCGTCTACAGCCATGACGAGGAGGGCCTGCAGGGCGTCGGCATCGACCCGGACTTCGAGAACAACCGGGCGGTCTACCTCTACTACGCCCCGCCGCTCGACACCCCCGCGGGCGACGCCCCGGAGACCGGCACCGCCGAGGACTTCGCGAAGTTCGACGGCGTCAACCGCCTCTCCCGGTTCGTCCTCAATTCCAACGGCACGCTGGACATGGCCAGCGAGAAGAAGGTCCTGGACGTCGAGGCCTCCCGCGGCACCTGCTGCCACGTCGGCGGGGACATCGACTTCGACGCCGAGGGCAACCTCTACCTGTCCACCGGCGACGACACCAACCCCTTCGCCTCCGACGGCTTCACGCCGATCGACGAACGGCCCGGCCGCAACCCCGCCTTCGACGCCCGCCGCAGCTCCGGCAACACCAACGACCTGCGCGGCAAGATCCTCCGCATCAAGGTCGCCGAGGACGGCTCGTACACCGTCCCGGAGGGCAACCTCTTCGCCCCCGGCACCGAGAAGACCCGCCCCGAGATCTACGCGATGGGCTTCCGCAACCCGTTCCGGATCAGTGTCGACGAGAAGACCGGCACCGTCTACGTCGGCGACTACGGCCCCGACGCCGGCGTCGCCGACCCGAAGCGGGGCCCGGCGGGCCAGGTCGAGTTCGCCAAGGTCACCGAGGCCGCCAACTTCGGCTGGCCGTTCTGCACCGGCGACAACGACGCCTACGTCGACTACGACTTCGCCACCAAGACCTCCGGCGAGAAGTTCGACTGCGACGCCCCGAAGAACACCTCGCCGCACAACACCGGTCTCACCGACCTGCCGCCCGCCCAGCCCGCCTGGATCCCGTACGACGGCGGCTCCGTGCCCGAGTTCGGCAGCGGCTCCGAGTCACCGATGGCCGGCCCGGTCTACCGCTACGACCCGGACCTCGACTCCAAGGTGAAGTTCCCCGAGGCGTACGACGGCGACTTCTTCGCGGGTGAGTTCGGCCGCCGCTGGATCAAGCGGATCGAGCAGACCGAAGACGGACCCGACGGCTCCGTCGCGAAGATCAACGACTTCCCGTGGACCGGCACCCAGATCATGGACATGGAGTTCGGCCCCGACGGCGCGCTCTACGTCCTGGACTACGGCCTCTCCTGGTTCAAGGGCGACGAAAACTCCGCGCTGTACCGGATCGAGAACGCCCAGGACGGCTTCTCCCCGATCGCCGAGGTGAGTGCCGACAGGACGTCCGGCGCGGCCGGCCTCAAGGTCGCCTTCACCGCCTCCGCCAAGGACGCCGACTCCCCGGACCTCACCTACGGCTGGGACTTCGGCGACGGCACCAAGGGTGAGGGGCTCAAGCCCACCCACAAGTACAAGAAGGTCGGCACCTACACCGCGACCTTCACCGCGAAGGACCCCGAGGGCAACACCGGCAACGCCAGCGTCCGGATCGTGGTCGGCAACACCGAGCCCACGGTGACGATCGACGTCCCGGGCAACGGCAGTCTGGCAGCCTTCGGCGAGCCCGTTCCGTTCAAGGTGACCGTCACCGACCCCGAGGAGAAGGTCGACTGCTCCAAGGTCAAGGTCGTCTACAGCCTCGGCCACGACTCCCACGCCCACGAACTGACCAGCGAGACGGGCTGCGAGGGCACCCTCAACCCGCCCCCCGGTGACGGCGGTCACGACCCCAACGCCAACATCTACGGTGTCGTCGGCGCCGATTACACCGACGGCGGGGCCAACGGCCAGGAGGCCCTGACCGGCACCGCCCGCACCGTGCTCCAGCCGCTGCACCGCCAGGCCGAGCACTTCACCGCCCAGTCGGGCGTGAAGACCTTCGACAAGACCGCCGCCAACGGCGGCAAGACCGTCGGAGACGTCCACGACGGCGACTGGATCTCCTTCAGCCCCTACCGGTTCGACGGGCAGAAGAAGATGACCGTGCGGGCCTCCTCCGGCGGCGCCGGCGGCTTCATCGAGCTGCGCACCGGCTCGCCCGACGGCAAGCTGCACGGCTCGGCGTACATCCCGCCGACCGGCGGCTGGGAGACGTTCCAGAACGTCGACGTGCCGCTGCGTTCGCTGCCGAAGCGCACCACGGAGATCTACCTGGTCTTCCGGGGCGGCGACGGCGCGCTGTACGACGTGGACGACTTCGAGTTCTCCACCGAGCCGTTCAAGGCCGGCAAGAAGGTCCTGGTCTTCTCCAGGACGGCCGGCTTCCGGCACGACTCGATCCCGGCCGGCATCGCCGCGCTCAAGGAACTCGGCGCCCCGGCCGGCGTCACGGTCGACGCGACCGAGGAGGCCGGACAGTTCACCACGGCCAACCTCGCCAAGTACGACGCGGTGGCCTTCCTGTCCACCACCGGTGACGTGCTGAACGCCGCCCAGCAGAAGGCGTTCGAGGACTACGTCAAGAACGGCGGCGGTTACCTGGGCATCCACGCCGCCGCCGACACCGAGTACGACTGGGAGTTCTACGGCGGTCTCGTCGGCGCGTACTTCGACTCGCACCCGGCCATCCAGAAGGCCACCGTGCGCGTCGAGGACCACGACCACCCGTCCACCGCGCACCTGGACGACGCCTGGGAGCGCACCGACGAGTGGTACAACTACCGCACCAATCCGCGTGAGCAGGCCAAGGTCCTCGCCACCCTCGACGAGACGACGTACCAGGGCGGCACCATGAAGGGCGACCACCCGATCGCCTGGTGCCAGAGCTACGGCGGTGGCCGCTCCTTCTACACCGGCGGCGGCCACACCAAGGAGTCCTATGCCGAGGAGGCCTTCCGCGCCCATCTGCTCGGCGGTCTGCAGTACGCCACCGGCCAGGTCAAGGCGGACTGCAAGCCGAGCAAGGACTACCGGAAGATCTTCAACGGCCAGACCCTGGACGGCTGGAAGCAGGCCGGCCCCGGCAAGTTCAACGTCAAGGACGGCACCATGGAGTCCGAGGGCGGCATGGGGCTGCTCTGGTACCAGGCCAAGGAGCTGAGGTCGTACTCCCTCAAGCTCGACTGGAAGATGCGGGGCGACGACAACTCCGGTGTCTTCGTGGGCTTCCCGGCCTCCGACGACCCCTGGTCCGCGGTGAACAAGGGCTACGAGATCCAGATCGACGCCACGGACGCGCCCGACCGCACCACGGGTTCCGTCTACTCGTTCCAGTCGGCGAACATCAAGGCCCGTGACCAGGTCCTGCGTCCGCCCGGCCAGTGGAACTCCTACGAGATCAAGGTCCAGGGCGAACGGCTCCAGGTGTTCCTCAACGGAGTCAAGATCAACGACTTCACCAACAAGGACCCCGAGCGGAGCCTGACCGACGGCCACATCGGCCTCCAGAACCACGGGGCCGACGACCAGGTCTCCTTCCGCAACATCCAGCTGAAGGAGCTGCCCTCCTAAGGGCTACCGGAACGGCGGCGGGTGGAGGACGCCGGACCTCCGCCCGCCGTCCGGCCGGGCCCCGCGCCCGGCACCCCGCTGGGCCCCCACGGGTCCGCTTCCGGCGTTCACACCCGGTTCGCGTACGACAAGGAGGCTGCCCATGTCCGCCGAACCGTCCCTCCCCACCCCCGTCCCCACCCCTTCCCCGGCCCCGCGCTTCGGCGTCTGGCTCATCGGGGCGCGCGGATCCGTGGCCACGACCGCGATCGCGGGCTGCGCCGCCGTCGCCGCCGGACTCCATCCGCCGACCGGCATGGTCACCGAGACACCCGACTTCACCTCGTGCGGCCTGCCGCCGCTGTCGTCCCTCGTCTTCGGCGGCCACGACACCGTCGACTGCCCACTGCCCAAACGTGCCGAACACCTCGCCGCCGGCGGCGTCCTGCCACACGGCCTGCCCTCCGCCGTGCACGCCGAACTCGTCGCCGCCGACCGGGAGATCAGACCCGGCGGCCCCCTGCCCGGTGACACGGACGGCGGTTCGGGCCGCCAGGACGACGAACTGATCGACGTGTTCGCGGCCGACATCCGCGACTTCGTGCACCGCCAGGGCCTCACGGGCGCCGTCGTGGTGAACGTCGCCTCCACCGAGCCCGCTCCCGCCGACGGCTCCCTGCCGCCGAGCTCCCGCTACGCGGCGGCCGCCCTGCGCGCCGGCTGCCCCTACGTCAACTTCACCCCCTCCACGGGCCTGCACCACCCGGCGCTGGCTCCGCTCGCCGAGTCCTCGGGTCTGCCGTACGCGGGCCGCGACGGCAAGACCGGGCAGACCCTGCTGCGCTCCGTGCTCGGCCCGATGTTCCTGCAGCGCGCCCTCGCCGTGCGCGCCTGGTCCGGCACCAACCTCCTGGGCGGCGGCGACGGTGCCGCCCTCGCCGACCCCGCGGCCGCCGCCGCCAAGAACGCCGGCAAGGACCGCGTCCTCGCCGACACCCTCGGCACCACCCCCGAGGGCGAGGTCCACATCGACGACGTACCCGCGCTCGGCGACTGGAAGACGGCCTGGGACCACATCGCCTTCGACGGCTTCCTCGGCGCCCGCATGGTCCTGCAGACCACCTGGCAGGGCTGCGACTCGGCGCTCGCCGCACCGCTCGTCCTCGACCTGGCCCGGCTGCTCGTCCGCGCCCGGGAGAAGGGTTTGTCCGGTCCGCTGAGCGAACTGGGCTTCTACTTCAAGGACCCGGTGGGGGACGGCCCCTCCGCGCTGGCCGAGCAGTACGCGGAGCTGAGACGCTTCGCCGGACGGCTGCGGGACGGCGCCGACGAGCACGGGGTGCGGCGATGAGCCGCGCGGCCGCCCCGGCGCGGGACACGCCCGCGCCGGCCGGGTCGACGGCGGCGGACGGCCCCACCCCCGGGGACGCCGCCACGCCACTCCCCGGCCCCGCGCCCCGCACCTCCCGCCCCCGCTCCGGCCGCGCGGGTGCCTGGGCCGAACTGCTGCGCCTGCCCGCGCTGTTCACCGTCCCCGGCGACGCCCTGGCCGGCGCGGCGGCGACCGGCGCACGCCCCGGACCCCGCACTCTGCTCGCCATCGGCTCCTCCCTGTGCCTGTACGAGGCCGGCATGGCCCTGAACGACTGGGCGGACCGCGCCGAGGACGCCGTGGAACGCCCGCACCGCCCGCTTCCCTCCGGCCGCATCCACCCGGCCGCCGCCCTCACCGCCGCCGGTGCCCTCACCGGCGCCGGACTGGCGCTCGCCGCCGGTGCGGGACGCCCCGCCCTCGCGGTGGCCGCGCCCCTGGCGGCGACCGTCTGGGCCTACGACCTCGCGCTGAAGCACACGCCCGCCGGTCCTGCGGCCATGGCCGCCGCCCGCGGACTGGACCTGCTCCTGGGCGCGGCCGCCACCGGCGGCGGCACCCGGGCCGCGCTGCCCTCCGCCGCGTTGCTCGGCACGCACACCCTCGCGGTCACGGTGGTCTCCCGCCGGGAGACCACCGGCGGTTCGGTCCTGGCCCCGCTGGCGGCCCTCGCGACGACGGGGGCGCTGACGCGACTGGTCACTCGCCGCACCCGACTCCCGGCAGGCCGGCGGGCAGCAGCCGCCCCCGGCCTGCTGGGCTCCAGCCCGGCCGGGCGCCCGCCTTGGACCACCGGCGCCCTCGCCACCGCCCTGGGCGCCGTCTACGCCGCCACGGCCGCCCGGCCCTACCTCCACGCCACGCTCAACCCCTCACCCCCGCTGACCCAACGCGCCGTCGGCGGCGGCATCCGGGCCACGATCCCGCTCCAGGCCGCGCTCGCCGCCCGCTCCGGCTCGGCCGCCACCTCCCTGCTCGTCGCGGCCCTGGCCCCGGCCGGCCGGATGTTCGCGAGGAGGTCCGCCATGAGGAAGGTGAGCATCACGTGAGCCGGAACCCGAACGGCGTCCCTCCGTCCCCTCTCCGCTTCGGCTACGGCACCAACGGCCTCGCCGACCTCCGCCTCGACGACGCCCTCGCCCTCCTCGCCGACCTCGGCTACGACGGGGTCGGACTGACCCTCGACCACATGCACCTCGACCCGCTCGCCCCGGACCTCGCCGCCCGCACCCGCCGGGTCGCGCACCGGCTGGACGCGCTCGGGCTCGGCGTCACCGTGGAGACCGGCGCCCGCTATGTGCTCGACCCCCGCCGCAAGCACGGCCCGTCGCTGCTGGACCCCGACCCGGACGACCGCGCCCGCCGCGTCGACCTCCTCCTGAGGGCGGTCCGGGTCGCCGCCGACCTCGGCGCGCACGCCGTGCACTGCTTCAGCGGCACCGTCCCCGACGGCACGGCCGAGGACACCGCCTGGAAACGCCTCGCCGACACCCTCACCCCCGTCCTGGACGCCGCCGCCACCGCCGGCGTCCCGCTCGCCGTCGAACCCGAACCCGGCCACCTCCTAGCCACCCTCGCCGACTTCCACCACCTGCGCCGCACGCTCGGCGACCCCGAACCCCTCGGCCTCACCCTGGACCTCGGCCACTGCCAGTGCCTCGAACCCCTCCCGCCCGCCGACTGCGTACGCGACGCCGCCCCCTGGCTGCGCCACGTCCAGATCGAGGACATGCGCCGCGGCGTCCACGAACACCTGCCCCTCGGGGACGGCGAGATCGACTTCCCGCCCGTCCTCGCGGCCCTCGCCGCCACCGGCTACCAGGGCCTGACCGTCGTCGAACTGCCCCGCCACTCCCACGCGGGGCCCCACTTCGCCGAACGCTCCCTCCCGTTCCTCCGCCGGGCCGCGGCGGCGTCCCCCCTCACGAACCGCTCGGGCGAGCCCTCCGCCACCCACTGAAGGGAGCCACCCCCCATGACGCAGCCACACGCCACCCACGTCCCCTCCGACCCCCAGGACGCGGACGGCACCCCCGCCGGGCAGGAACCCCCGGGTACCACCCCCGCCCACGTCCCGCCCGCAGACCTGCGCGCCGCCCTCACCGCCGAGCTCGGCGGAGCCGCCCGCGCCTGGCTCGACCGGGCCCTCGAAGAGGCGGCCGGCCGCCCCGGCGGCCGCGGGCCCATCTCCGTCTGGGAACTGCGCCTGGCCGAGGCCGGCCGCCGCTGCGGCCTTGCCCACGCCGACGCCGCCCGCGTCCTGATCCTGCACGCGGCCCGCGCCGACCTCGAGGCGCTGACCCGGGTCTACCACCAGGGCACCGCCGACGAGCGCCGGGCCGTCCTGCACGCCCTGCCCCACCTCGTGCCCGGCCCCGAGGCCCGCCCGCTCGTCGAGGACGCGCTGCGCACCAACGACACCCGGCTCGTCTCCGCCGCCGTCGGCCCGTACTGCGCCCGGCACCTCGACGCCCACGCCTGGCGGCACGCCGTACTGAAGTGCCTGTTCACCGGCGTCGGCGTGGACCGGGTGGCGGACCTGCCCCGGCGCGCCCGGGGCGACGGCGAACTCGCCCGCATGCTCGGCGACTACGCCGACGAGCGCACCGCCGCGGGCCGCCCCGTCCCGGAGGACCTGCACCGCGTACAGGCCCTGATCCGACCCGAGTCCGCCACCCCGACGCCCGCCACGGACGGCCCCCACGGCCCCCACGGCCCCCACGGCCCCCACGGCAAGGAGTCCTGATGCGCCTCTTCGACCCCCACATCCACATGACCTCGCGGACCACCGACGACTACGAGGCCATGTACGCGGCGGGTGTCCGCGCCGTCGTCGAGCCCGCCTTCTGGCTCGGCCAGCCCCGCACCTCGCCGGCCTCCTTCCTCGACTACTTCGACGCCCTCCTCGGCTGGGAACCCTTCCGGGCCGCCCAGTACGGCATCGCCCACCACTGCACCCTCGCCCTCAACCCCAAGGAGGCCAACGACCCGCGCTGCACGCCCGTCCTCGACCTGCTGCCCCGGTATCTCGTCAAGGACAACGTCGTCGCCGTCGGCGAGATCGGCTACGACTCCATGACCCCCGCCGAGGACACCGCGCTCGCCGCCCAGCTCCAGCTCGCGGCCGACCACGGTCTGCCCGCGATGGTGCACACCCCGCACCGCGACAAGCTCGCCGGTCTGCGCCGCACGCTCGACGTCGTCCGGGAGTCCGCGCTGCCCACGGACCGGGTCCTGATGGACCACCTCAACGAGACCACCGTCAAGGAGGCCAAGGACAGCGGCTGCTGGCTGGGCTTCTCCGTCTATCCCGACACCAAGATGGACGAGGAGCGGATGGTCGCGATCCTGCGCGCCCACGGCCCCGAGCGGGTCCTGGTCAACTCCGCGGCCGACTGGGGAAAGAGCGACCCGCTCAAGACCCGCAAGGTCGCCGACCTGATGCTCGCCGAGGGCTTCACCGAGGACGACGTCGACCGGGTGCTGTGGCGCAACCCCGTCGCCTTCTACGGACTCAGCGGCCGACTCAACCTCGACGTCACCGCCACCGGGGCCACCCACGAGGGCAACTCCATCCTGCGCGGCGCGCCCAGGGACGAGCCCGCGCGGGCCGCCGGCGCCTTTGCCGCGGAGGCGTGAGCCATGCGCTTCCGCCACCCCGACGGCTCCACCGTCCACCTGGCCTACTGCACCAACGTCCACCCCGCCGAGACCCTCGACGGCGTCCTCGCCCAGCTGCGGGACCACTGCGAGCCCGTCCGGCGCCGTCTCGGCCGGGACAGGCTCGGCATCGGCCTGTGGCTCGCCAAGGACGCCGCCCACGCCCTGGTCACCGACCCGTCCGCCCTGCGCGGCCTGCGCTGCGAACTCGACCGGCGCGGCCTCGAGGTCGTCACCCTCAACGGCTTCCCCTACGAGGGCTTCGGCGCCGAGGAGGTCAAGTACCGCGTCTACAAGCCGGACTGGGCCGATTCCGAGCGCCTGGAGTACACCACCTCGCTGGCCCGTCTGCTCGCCGGACTGCTCCCCGACGACGTCCCCGACGGCAGCATCTCCACTCTTCCCCTCGCATGGCGCACCGCCCACGACGAGCAGCGAGCCCGGACGGCCCGCACCGCCCTGCGCACCCTCGCCGAACGCCTCGACGCGCTCCAGGAGCTGACCGGGCGCTCCATCCGCATCGCCCTGGAGCCGGAACCCGGCTGCGTCGTCGAAACCACCCACGACGCCATCGAACCGCTCACCGCGATCGACCACGACCGCATCGGCATCTGTGTCGACACCTGCCACCTCGCCACCTCCTTCGAAGACCCGCACACCGCCCTGGACGATCTCACCCGGGCCGGCGTCCCCGTGGTCAAGTCCCAGCTCTCCGCCGCACTGCACGCCGAACAGCCCCATCTGCCCGAGGTCCGCGAGGCCCTGCGCGCCTTCGCCGAGCCCCGCTTTCTGCACCAGACCCGCACGGTCACCACCGCCGGGCTGCGCGGCACCGACGACCTCGACGAGGCCCTGACTGGCGACACCCTGCCCGACGCGGCACCCTGGCGCGCCCACTTCCACGTCCCGCTGCACGCGGCCCCCACCGCGCCCCTCACCTCCACGCTGCCCGTGCTGAAATCCGCCCTGACCCGGCTCGTCGGCGGCCCGCACCCGCTCACCCGCCACCTCGAGGTCGAGACCTACACCTGGCAGGCCCTCCCACCCGAGCTGCGGCCCCGGGGCCGCGCCCAGCTCGCCGACGGCATCGCCGCCGAACTCACCCTCGCCCGCGACCTGCTGACAGACCTAGGCCTGAAGGAACTCCCTTGAGCGACCCCACCCCCCTCCTCGTCCTCGACGTCGTGGGTCTCACCCCCCGCCTCCTCGACCACATGCCCCACCTCAAGGCCCTCGGCCGGTCCGGCTCCCGGGCCCCGCTCGGCACCGTCCTGCCCGCCGTCACCTGCGCCGCCCAGTCCACCTTCCTCACCGGCACCCTCCCCTCCGAGCACGGCATCGTCGGCAACGGCTGGTACTTCCGCGAACTCGGCGACGTACTGCTGTGGCGCCAGCACAACGGTCTCGTCGCCGGGGACAAACTCTGGGACGCCGCCCGCCGCGCCCACCCCGGCTACACCGTCGCCAACATCTGCTGGTGGTACGCCATGGGCGCCGACACCGACATCACCGTCACCCCCCGCCCGGTCTACTACGCCGACGGCCGCAAGGAACCCGACTGCTACACCCGGCCCCCGGCCCTGCACGACGAACTCACCGAGGAACTCGGCACCTTCCCGCTCTTCCACTTCTGGGGCCCCGGCGCGGACCTCGTCTCCAGCCGGTGGATCATCGACGCGACCCGCCACATCAACCGCACCCGCCACCCCGACCTGACCCTGTGCTACCTCCCTCACCTCGACTACGACCTGCAGCGCTTCGGCCCCGACGACCCGCGCTCCCTGAAAGCCGCCGCCGACCTGGACGCCGCCCTGGCCCCGCTCCTGGACGACGCCCGCGCCGAGGGGCGCACCGTCGTCGCGCTGTCCGAGTACGGCATCACCCGCGTGAACCGGACCGTGGACATCAACCGCGCCCTGCGCCGCGCGGGTCTGCTGGAGGTGCACACGCAGGACGGCATGGAGTACCTCGACCCGATGGCGTCGCGCGCCTTCGCGGTCGCCGACCACCAGATCGCCCATGTCTACGTGCGCCGCCCCGAGGACCTCGACGCCACCCGGGCCGCCCTCGAAGGGCTCCCCGGGATCGAGCAACTCCTCGACGACGAGGGCAAGAAGGCGCACCACCTCGACCACCCGCGCGCCGGTGAACTGGTCGCCGTCGCCGAACCCGACGCCTGGTTCACGTACTACTACTGGCTCGACGACGACCGCGCGCCCGACTTCGCGCAGCTCGTCGAGATCCACCGCAAGCCCGGCTACGACCCGGTCGAACTCTTCATGGATCCCCTCGACCCGTACGTCAAGGTCAAGGCGGCCACCGCGCTGGCGCGCAAGAAACTCGGCATGCGCTACCGGATGGCGGTCGTGCCCCTGGACCCGTCACCTGTTCGGGGCAGCCACGGCCGCCTCCCGGCGAGCGACGACGACGGTCCGCTCCTCATCTGCTCCACCCCCCGTGCTGTCGGCGACCGCGTGGCGGCCACCGATGTGAAGTCACTGCTGCTCCGACTGGCCGGTCTCGACGGACCGGCCCCCCAGCGGCCGGCCGCCACCCCTTCCGCGACCGGTCACAAGTGAAGCACTCACGACTGACAACGCCTTCCGACACCGAGGAGTTCCAGGCATGAGCCGCATGTCCCAGCCCGATCCCGAACTCACCCACCGCCTCAGCAGACGGGGCATGCTCGGCGTGGCCGCCGGCGCCACCGCCGCCGCCCTGCTCGGCGCCGCCGCGACCCCCGCGGCGGCGGACACCGCGGCGGCGGGTGCCGACACCGCGTCCCGCGACCGCGACCGGGGCCGCGGTCGTCCCGTCCTGCCGCCCGGCCGGCTCGGGATCCAGCTCTACAGCCTGCGCGACAAGGTCTCCACGCTCGGCTTCGGACCCGTCTTCGCCGAACTGGAGAAGTACGGCTACGACGAGGTCGAGTTCGCCGGATACACCCAGGGTTCGGCCGGCCCCATCACCCTGAAGCAGCTCAAGCGGCTGGCGCACAGCCACGGCCTGAACCCGATCGGCAGCCACGTCGGCTACTACTCGAGCGACCCGAACGCCTACACCTTCGCCCAGAACCTCGAGAAGGTCCTCGACGACGCCCAGGCCCTCGGTCTGAAGCACATCGGCACTGCCTCCGGGCCGTTCCGCTACGGCTCCACCGTCGACGCGTGGAAGCGGGCCGCCGAGGAGTTCAACACCTACGGCGCGGCGGCGAAGAAGCGCGGCATGAAGTTCTACCAGCACAACCACTCCGAGGAGTTCTCCTTCGCCTCCGACAATCCCAAGGTGCGGCTCTACGACGTCCTGCTCGCCGAGACCGACCCCGACCTCGTCTACCTGGAGATGGACATCTACTGGGCGTACGTGGGCCAGTTCCGCTTCTCCGAGCGGCCCGACGGCAGGCCCGCGCCCTTCGAGCCCCTGGACTACGTCCTCAGGCAGCCCGACCGCTTCCCGCTGTTCCACGTCAAGGACGGCGTCAGCGACCCGGGCGTCGAGCACGGATACCGGATGGTCGACGTCGGCGACGGCGACATCGACTATCGGCGTTTCCTCTCCGCCGTGACCCGGCTGCGCGGTGAGCGCCTCGCCCACCACTGGCAGGCGGAGCACGACAACCCGCAGGAGTCGTTCGCCTTCGCCCGCCGCTCCAGCGCACACCTGCACTCCCTGAGGGAGAAGCGGTGCTGACCGTCGCATGACAAGAGAGGGGCCCTCCCCACCCCGGGGAGGGCCCCTCTCTTGTCATGCGACGCAGGACCGGTACGTCCTCACGTCCTCACGCAGTCTCGTCACCGAGCGGCTGCGGGTTCGGGATGATGCGGGCCTTCGGCCGCCCCGGGGGGTGCAGGAACAGGGCCACGACACCGGCGAACAGGGAGATCGAACCGGCGAGGATGAACGCGCCCGCGTAGTCCCAAGCGCCCACCACGACGGCACCCATACCGGACCCGAGCAGACCGGAGACCAGCTTCGAGGAGTACACCAGGCCGTAGTTGGAGGCGTTGTTGTTCTCACCGAAGTAGTCGGCGGTCATCGCCGCGAACATCGGGAAGATGGCACCGCCGCCGAAGCCGGAGATGGACGAGAACAGCAGGAACAGCGGCAGGTTCCCGATGTTCCCGGAGAACAGGATGCCGTACTGGGACAGTCCGAGGACGATGCAGACGAAGATCAGGCACTGCTTGCGGCCGTACCGGTCGGAGAGCCAGCCGATGACCCCGCGGCCGGTGCCGTTGACGATCGCCTTCAGGGACATGGCGGTCGCCACGATGCCTCCGGCGAAGCCCGCTTCGTTACCGAAGGGCACCTGGAAGGCGATGCCGAAGATGTTCACGCCCGACGTGCACAGCAGGCAGAACCACATCAGCGCCACCCGGCCGGTCCGCCACGCCTCCATGGGGGTGTACTGGTGCACGGCCGGCGGGTTCTTCTCCAGCGCGCGCCGGGTGCGCGCGTCGGTCGGCTTCTTCAGCGGATCGATGTCGGCCGGCCACCAGTTCTTCGGCGGGTCCTTGAAGAAGTAGCCGGACACCGCCACCACACCGGCCAGGAACACACCCACGGAGACCAGCACCCACCGGAAGTTGGTGAGGTCCATGAAACCGGTGAAGATGAAGACGAACGGCACCGAACCGTAGGCGAAACCGCCGTTCACGAAGCCGGTCTTGCCGCCCTTGCGCTCCGGATACCACTTGGCGACCATGTTCACGCAGGTCGCGTACACCATGCCTGCGCCCATACCGCTGAACATGCCGAAGCCGAGATACGCGACGATCACATGCGGTGCGTAGGCGAGCGAGAGATAGCCCAGCAGGGTGCCCACCGCGCCGCACATCATCGCCCAGCGGGCCGGCAGCCGGCCGCTCTCCCGCAGCTTGCCCGCCGGGAAGGCCACCGCCGCCTGGAAGAAGACCCAGACCCCCAGCATCCAGAAGATGTGCGCGCTGCTCCACGAGTGAGCCGTGTGCAGGGTGTCCTCGGCGGACGCGAACGCGTACTCCGCCGAGCTGATGCCCATCATGCCGACCCACGGCAGGATGACCATCCACTTGCGTGTGCGGCCCATGATGTCGACGTCGGTCTCACCGAGGCGGTAGACGCGTCCGTTCGCGTCCGCCACCTCCCGGTAGGGAACCGAAGCAGGTAGATCGGTCGTTGTCATGTCGTGTTGCACCCCTTGCGTCGAAAGTTCTGGCCAGCGCCCCCTGTCCAATGCCTTTCGTGCGCGTTCGGGTCCCGGGGGCCGGCCGACGCGCACCGTCGGCCGGCCCCCTTCTCACTCATCTCATGAACCGCCCCCCAACAACCCCGCCGCACGCGCCCAGCGGTACTTCGCGCCGAGCACGGCCACCGGCTGCTCGGTCGTGTACGGGTACGCCACGACCCCCCGCTCGAAGAGGTACTGGCACGCCTCCTCGACCTCCACATCACCCGCGAGCGACGCCACCACCGGCTTCTCGACGCCCCGTTCGCGGAACTCGGCCACCACCCGCGCGGTGAGCTCGGCGAACACCATGGGAGGTGTGACGATCGTGTGCCAGTAACCGAGGACCAGCGCGTGGATGCGCGGGTCCTCGAGACCCAGCCGGATCGTCGCCTCGTACGTCGACGGCGGCTCGCCCCCGGTGATGTCCACCGGGTTGCCGGCCGCCCCGAACGGCGGGATGAACGTCCGGAACGCCGCGTCCAGGTCCGGCGGGATCTCCATCAGCGACAGCCCGTTGTCCGTCACCGCGTCCGACAGCAGCACCCCGCTGCCGCCCGCCCCCGTGATGATCACGACGTTGTCGCCCTTCGGGGTGGGCAGCACCGGCAACGCGCGCGCGTACTCGAGCATGTCGTTCAGACCCGGCGCGCGGATCACACCGGCCTGCCGCAGGATGTCGTCGTACACGGCGTCGTCACCCGCCAGGGCGCCGGTGTGCGAGCCCGCGGCCTTCGCGCCCGCCGCCGTACGCCCCGCCTTCAGCACCACGACCGGCTTCTTCGGCACGGTCTCCCGCGCGGCCCGCACGAACGCCCGCCCGTCCTTGAGGTCCTCCAGGTGCATGGCGATGCAGTCGGTGCGCGGGTCCTCCCCGAACCAGGTCAGCAGGTCGTCCTCGTCCAGGTCCGACTTGTTGCCCAGCCCGACGATCGCCGACACACCCGTCCTGGTGGTGCGGGCGAAGCCCAGGATGGCCATCCCGATGCCGCCCGACTGCGAGGTCAGCGCGACCCCGCCCTTGACGTCGTACGGCGTGCAGAACGTGGCGCACAGGTCCTGCCAGGTCGAGTAGTAGCCGTAGATGTTGGGCCCGAGCAGTCGGACGCCGTGCCGCTCGGCGATCGCCACGATCTCGTCCTGGAGTTCGTGCTCACCGGTCTCGGCGAACCCGGAGGGGATGAGGACGGCGTTCGGGATCTTCTTGCGTCCCACCTCCTCCAGCGCCGCGGCCACGAACTTGGCGGGGATCGCGAAGACCGCCACATCCACCTCACCGGGGACGTCCGTGACACTCTTGTACGCCTTGCGGCCCAGAATGTCATCGGCCTTGGGGTTCACCGGATGGATCTCCCCGGCGAAACCGCCGTCGACCAGATTGCGCATCACCGAGTTGCCGATCTTGCCCGCCTCGTTGGAGGCGCCGATCACGGCCACCGAACGCGGCTGCATCAGCCGCCGCATCGAGGTCAGGATCTCCTCGCGCGAGTACTGGCGGCGCTCCCTGGGCGTCTCGGTGGACAGGATCACGCGGATGTCCGCGGCGACGGCCCCGTCCGGGGTGGCGATCACCGGGTTGAGGTCCACCTCGGCGATCTCCGGGAAGTCCGCGACGAGTTGAGACACCCGGCGGATCTGCTCGGCGACCGCCCACCGGTCCACGCCCTCCTGGCCGCGCACCCCGCGCAGGATCTCCGCCGACCGGATCGAGTCCAGCATGGACAGCGCCTCGTCGGCCTCCACCGGCGCGAGCCGGAAGGTGACGTCCTTGAGCACCTCGACGAGCACCCCGCCGAGCCCGAACGCCACCACCTTCCCGAACGTCGGATCCGTGACCGCGCCGACGATGACCTCCTGCCCCTGCGGCAGCAGCTCCTGCACCTGCACACCGTCGATCCGGGCGGCGGGGTCGTAGGCGCGCGCGTTCTCCACGATCCGGCAGAACGCCGCCCGTACATCGGCCGCGCCCTCCACACCGACGATCACACCGCCGGCGTCGGTCTTGTGCAGGATGTCCGGTGAGACGATCTTCATCACGACGGGCCCGCCGAACCGCGCCGCGTACGCCACGGCCTCCTCGACGTCCGTCGCCAGCTCCTCACCCGGTACGGCGATCCCGTACGCGTCCGCCAGCACCTTGCCCTCGGGCGCGGTGAGGGCGGTGCGCCCGTCGGCGCGCACCGCGTCGAGCAGCGCGCGCACCCGGAGCGTGCGGTCCTCGGCCATCACTCAGATCACTCCGTTCGACTTGAGCAGACGCAGTTCCTCGTCGCCGATCCCGAGTTCGCCGACGAAGACCTCTTCGTTGTGCTCGCCGAGCAGCGGGGAGGCGACCACGTCGACGGGGGAGTCGGAGAGCTTCAGCGGGCTGCCGACGGTGACGAACTCGCCGCGCTCGGGGTGCGGGACGGTGACGACCATCTCGTTCGCGGCCAGCGAGGGGTCCTCGATGATCTCCTTGGTGGACAGGATCGGCCCGCACGGGATGTTGTGCGCGTTCAGCCGCTCCAGCACCTCCCACTTGGGCAGCGTCGAGGACCATTCCTCGATCAGCTGGAACATCTTGCCCAGCCTGGGCAGCCGCGCCTGGGGCGTCGCCCAGTCGGGGTCCTCCGCCAGCTCCGGCCGGCCGATCAGTTCGCTGATCGGCTTCCAGCCGACGGGCTGCACGATGACGTACACGTAGTCGTTCGGTCCGCCCGGCGCGCACTTGACCGCCCAGCCGGGCTGCCCGCCGCCGGAGGCGTTTCCGGACCGGGGAACCTCGTCGCCGAAGTCCTCGTTGGGATATTCGGCGAGCGGGCCGTGGGTCAGGCGCTGCTGGTCGCGCAGCTTCACCCGGCAGAGGTTGAGCACCGCGTGCTGCATGGCCACGTTCACCCGCTGCCCGCGCCCGGTGTGCTCCCGCTGGAACAGCGCGGCGAGGATGCCCGCCACCACGTGGATGCCCGTGCCCGAGTCCCCGATCTGGGCCCCCGTCGCCAGCGGCGGTCCGTCCTCGAAACCGGTGGTCGACATCGACCCGCCCATGGCCTGCGCGACGACCTCGTACGCCTTGAAGTCGGTGTACGGGCCCTCGCCGAACCCCTTGATGGAGGCGTAGACGATCCGTGGATTGATCTCCTTGACGCGGTCCCAGGTGAAGCCCATCCGGTCGACGGCGCCCGGTCCGAAGTTCTCGACCATGACGTCCGAGCGCCGGATCAGCTCGGTGAGGATCTCCTTGCCGCGCTCGGTCTTGGTGTTGAGGGTGATGCTCCGCTTGTTGCAGTTGAGCATCGTGAAGTAGAGGGAGTCGACGTCCGGGAGGTCGCGCAGCTGTTTGCGCGTGATGTCCCCGGTCGGAGCCTCCAGTTTGACGACGTCCGCGCCGAGCCAGGCCAGCAACTGGGTCGCGGAGGGCCCGGACTGGACGTGCGTCATGTCCAGGACGCGGATGCCGTCAAGTGCCTTGGCGGTCATGGGCGTGCACCTCACTTGTACATCGTCTGGTTCATGGTTCCGGGGGCGTACGCGTCCGGGTCCACCCAGACGTTGATCAGGGACGGCTTGCCCGACTCGCGGGCCCGGCGCAGCGCGGGGCCGATGTCGGCGGGGTCGCGGACCTCCTCGCCGTGACCGCCCAGCATCTGCGCGAACTTGTCGTACTGGACGTCGCCGAGGGTGTTGCCGACCCGGTCCCGCTCCTTGCCGTACTTGGCGGCCTGGCCGTAACGGATCTGGTTCATCGAGGAGTTGTTGCCGACGATGCCGACGAAGGGCAGGTCGTAGCGGACGAGGGTCTCGAAGTCCCAGCCGGTCAGGGAGAAGGCGCCGTCGCCGAAGAGGGCGACGACCTCCTTGTCGGGCCGCGCCTGCTTGGCCGCGAGCACGAAGGGGACACCGACGCCGAGGGTGCCCAGCGGGCCAGGGTCCATCCAGTGGCCGGGCGACTTGGGCTGGACGACCTGCCCGGAGAAGGTGACGATGTCGCCGCCGTCCCCGATGTAGATCGAGTCCTCGGTGAGGAAGTCGTTGATCTCGCTGACCAGCCGGTAGGGGTGGATGGGCGAGGCGTCCGACCTGAGCTGCGGCAGCCGCTTCTCCAGCGCGGTCTGCTCGGCCGCGCGTAGCTCGTCCAGCCACTCCTTGCGCCTGGAGGCACCGCCGTTGATCCTTCCGGACACCGCCTCGGTCACCGACTTCAGCACCAGCCCCGCGTCGCCGACGATGCCGAGGTCGATGTCGCGGTTCTTGCCGACGGTGCGGTAGTCGAGGTCGATCTGCACGACGGTCGCGGTCGGCGACAGCCGCTTGCCGTAGCCCATGCGGAAGTCGAAGGGCGTGCCGACGATCACGATGACGTCGGCGTTGGAGAAGGCGTACCGGCGCGACAGCTGGAAGTGGTGCGGGTCACCGGGCGGCAGGGTGCCGCGTCCCGCGCCGTTCATGTAGGCGGGGATGTTCAGGGTGCGGACGAGTTCGGTGGCCGCCTCGGTGCCCCGGGTGGTCCACACCTGGCTGCCGAGCAGGATCGCCGGCTTCTCGGCGTGCGTCAGCAGGTCGGCGAGCTTCTCGACGGCCTCGGGGTCGCCGGCCGAGCGCGTCGAGGCGCGGTAGGCGCCCTGCCGCGGTACGCGTGCCGTGGACGCCGGGACCTTGGCGTCCAGTACGTCGCGCGGGATCTCCAGGAAGGAGGGGCCGGGCGCGCCGTGGTAGCACTCGCGGTAGGCCATCGACACCATGTCCGCCGCGCGTGCCGTGTCCGGCACGGTCGCCGCGAACTTGGTGATGGGATTCATCATGTCGACGTGCGGCAGGTCCTGCAGGGACCCCATCTTGTGCTGGGTCAGGGCTCCCTGACCGCCGATCAGCAGCATCGGCGACTCGGCGCGGAAGGCGTTGGCGACGCCGGTGACGGCGTCGGTGGTGCCGGGGCCCGCGGTGACGACCGCGCAGCCGGGCTTGCCGGTGATCCGTGCGTAGCCGTCGGCCGCGTGCGCGGCCACTTGTTCGTGACGTACGTCGACGACCTCGATGCCCTCGTCCACGCAACCGTCGTAGATGTCGATGATGTGGCCGCCGCACAGCGTGTAGATGCGGTCGACGCCCTCGGCCTTGAGGGCCTTGGCGACGAGGTGACCGCCGGAGATCAGGTCCTGTGTGTCGTCGGGCATGGCGAAGTCCTGTCCCTTCATAGGGGGTGGGAACGCTCTCGCGTACTGCTCGCGCACCGCTCTCGCAGTACATTGCATACAGTCGACGAATACTGTATGAAGCTTGTTATCCCGCATCCCATGAGTGGTGTCCAGGGGGTGTGCGGCACTTTTCCCACGCCGGATTCCGGCTTCTCCCAGCGACCTTCCGGCGACTTCGCAGACAGGAGCCGAGATGGACCTGTACGAACACCAGGCAAGGCAACTCTTCGAGGAACACGGCATCGTGGTGCCGAAGGCCGAGGTCACCGACGCGCCCAAGGAAGCCCGCGCGATCGCCCGCCGGCTCGGCGGCCGCGTCGTCGTCAAGGCACAGGTCAAGACCGGCGGACGCGGCAAGGCGGGCGGAGTGAAGATCGCCGCCGACCCGGCCGCCGCCGAACTGACGGCACGCCAGATCCTCGGCATGGACATCAAGGGACACACGGTCGGCAAGGTCATGCTGGCCCAGCCCGTGGAGATCGAGGACGAGTTCTACGTCTCCTACGTCCTCGACCGCGCCGCCGGCCGCTTCCTCGCCATCGCCTCCGCCGAGGGCGGCATGGACATCGAGGAGGTCGCCGCCACCCGCCCCGAGGCCGTCGCACGCATCCCCGTCGACCCCGCCGAGGGCGTCACCTCGGCGACCGCGGCCCGCATCGCCGAAGCGGCGGGCCTCCCGCCGCAGACCGTCGACGTCCTCGTCCGGCTCTGGGAGGTCCTCGTCCGCGAGGACGCCCTGCTCGTCGAGGTCAACCCGCTCGTCCGCACGCGCGACGGACGGATCATGGCCCTCGACGGAAAGGTCACCCTCGACGACAACGCCCGCTTCCGGCAGGCCCGGTGGGGAGCGGAGGACTCGGCCCACGACGACCCGCTGGAGGCAGCCGCGGCGGCCAAGGGCCTCAACTACGTCAAACTGGACGGCGAGGTCGGCATCATCGGCAACGGCGCCGGCCTGGTCATGTCGACCCTCGACGTCGTCGCCGGCTGCGGAGCCCGCCCCGCCAACTTCCTCGACATCGGCGGCGGGGCGTCGGCGCAGATCATGTCGGACGGACTGTCCGTCATCCTCTCCGACCCGGCCGTGAAATCCGTCTTCGTCAACGTCTTCGGCGGCATCACCGCCTGCGACGCGGTGGCCGACGGCATCGTCCGCGCCCTGGACACCGTCCGGCTGACCAAACCGCTCGTCGTACGCCTCGACGGCAACAACGCGGCCCGGGGCCGCGCCATCCTCGACGAGCGCGCCCACCCGCTGGTCGAACAGGCCACCACGATGGACGGCGCCGCGGGCCGCGCGGCCCGACTCGCCACCACAACCTGAGGAGACGGAACATGGCGATCCACCTCACCAAGGAGAGCAAGGTCCTCGTCCAGGGCATGACCGGCGGCGAGGGAATGAAGCACACCCGGCGGATGCTCGCGGCCGGCACGAACGTCGTCGGCGGAGTCAACCCCCGAAAGGCCGGCCGAACCGTCGACTTCGACGAGCGTGTCGTCCCGGTCTTCGGATCGGTCGCCGACGGCATGCGGGCGACCGGAGCCGACGTCACGGTCGTCTTCGTACCGCCCGCCCACGCCAAGGCCGCCGTCATGGAGGCGGCCGACGCCGGCATCGGCCTGGCCGTCGTCATCACCGAGGGCATCCCCGTCCACGACTCCGTCGCCTTCACCGCGTACGCACGGCAGAAGGGCACCCGGGTCATCGGCCCCAACTGCCCCGGCCTGATCACCCCCGGACAGTCCAACGCCGGCATCATCCCGGCCGACATCACCAAGCCGGGCCGCATCGGACTGGTCTCCAAGTCCGGCACGCTCACCTACCAGCTCATGTACGAGCTGCGGGACATCGGCTTCTCGACCTGCGTCGGCATCGGCGGCGACCCCGTCGTCGGCACCACCCACATCGACTGCCTCGCCGCCTTCCAGGACGACCCCGACACCGACATCGTCGTCCTCATCGGCGAGATCGGCGGCGACGCCGAGGAACGCGCGGCCGCCTACATCGGCGAGCACGTCACCAAGCCGGTCGTCGCCTACATCGCGGGCTTCACCGCACCGGAGGGCCGTACCATGGGCCATGCGGGCGCGATCGTCTCCGGCTCCTCGGGCACGGCTCAGGCGAAGCAGGACGCCCTGGAAGCCGTCGGCGTCCGGGTGGGTGGCACACCCACGGAAACGGCACGACACGTACTCGCCGTCCTCGAAGCGGGACGGTGACCCAGAGCGAACCCCAGCCGAGGGCGGCCCCACGGGCCCCCTCCTCTCGCCTGTGCACCGAGAGCGGAGCGAACCGCATGGCATCCACCACACCCACCCTCACCCTCAAAGCCGGCACCTCCTGGACCGACGCCTGGCAACGCTGCCTCGCCGTCGCCCCCGAGGCCTTCCGGGACGACCGCGTCCTCAACCTCTGGAACGCCGTCTGGCAGACCGACGGCAGCACGCTGCCCGCCGTCAGCCCCGTCGACGGCAGCCCCGTCGTCGGCCCGCCGCGCCTGGACCGGGCCACCGCCCAGGACTCCGTGCGCGCCGCGCTCGACCAGCACCGCGCCTGGCGGCACGTCCCGCTGCCGGAACGCCGCGCCCGCGTCGCCGCCACCCTGGACGCCCTCACCGAACACCGGGAACTGCTCGCCCTCCTCCTCGTCTGGGAGATCGGCAAACCCTGGCGGCTCGCCCAGGCGGACGTCGACCGGGCCATCGACGGTGTGCGCTGGTACGTCGACGGCATCGACGCCATGGTCGCCGGCCGGGCCCCGCTGGACGGGCCGGTGTCCAACATCGCGAGCTGGAACTACCCGATGAGCGTGCTCGTCCACGCCATGCTGGTCCAGGCACTGGCGGGCAACGCGGTCATCGCCAAGACCCCGACCGACGGCGGGGTCGCCTGTCTGACCCTGGCCTCGGCGCTCGCCGCCCGCGAGGGGATCCCCGTCACTCTCGTCAGCGGCAGCGGGGGCGAGCTGTCGGAGGCCCTGCTGCGGGCGCCCGAGATCGGCTGCGTCTCCTTCGTCGGCGGTCGCGACACCGGCGCGGCGGTGGCCACGGCCGTCGCCGACCTCGGCAAGCGGCACATCCTTGAACAGGAAGGGCTCAACACCTGGGGCATCTGGAACCACTCGGACTGGGACGCGCTCGCGGCGGTCGTCCCCAAGCTCTTCGACTACGGCAAGCAGCGCTGCACGGCGTATCCGCGCTTCGTCGTCCAGCGACAGCTGTTCGACGAGTTCCTGGCCGCGTACCTCCCCGCGGTGCGCACGCTCAGGATCGGCCACCCGCTCGCCGTGGAGCACCCCGACGACCCCTGCCCGCGGCTGGACTTCGGACCGGTGATCAACGCGGCCAAGGCGAAGGAACTGCGCGACCAGGTCACCGAGGCCGTCGACCGCGGAGCCGTACCGCTGCACCACGGCGACGAGGCGGACGCCCGCTTCCTGCCCGGCCAGGACACCTCGGCGTACGTCCAGCCCGTCACGCTGCTGGGCCCGCCCCCGTCGTCGCCGCTGTACCACGCGGAGCCGTTCGGGCCGGTCGACACGATCGTCCTGGTCGACACCGAGGCGGAACTGCTGGCCGCCATGAACGCGTCCAACGGCGCGCTGGTGGCCACGCTGTCCACGGACGACCGGGCCACCTACGACCGACTCGCCCCGCAGATCCGCGCCTTCAAGGTCGGACACGGCACCCCGCGCTCCCGCGGTGACCGGGACGAACTGTTCGGCGGGTTCGGCGCCTCCTGGCGCGGCGCCTTCGTCGGCGGCGAGCTGCTGGTCCGCGCCGTGACGCAGGGTCCGGCGGGGGAGCGGCTGCCCGGCAACTTCCCGGAGTACCACCTCATGCCCTGACGATCCCCGTGCCCCGGGCAGGGCTAAGACCCCTGCCCAGGGCACGGAAACGCAGGTGAAAGGCACTGCGAAACCTTGGTATGGTTGTCCACGTCGCCGAGGGGAACGCCCCTGACAAGGCGGCACACACCTGGTCCGGGTGGCGGAATGGCAGACGCGCTAGCTTGAGGTGCTAGTGCCCTTTATCGGGCGTGGGGGTTCAAGTCCCCCCTCGGACACTCGCAGTGAAGATGCGGATGCAAGGGCCTCGACCTTATGGTCGTGGCCCTTTTTCGTGCGCCCACGGCCCCGTCCGACGGCGCCCGCACAGAAGACACCGCGGCCCCCTTCTCCTCTGTGCTGAGGAGAAGGGGGCCGCGGTGGGACGCCGGGCGGTCCGGACGGTTCAGGGCGCCGCGGTGGGGGCGAGGGCCTCGTCCCGGCCGACGGCGTCGGCGGTGGCGGGGGTCTCGCCCTCGTCGAGGGCGGTGTCCTTCGTCTCCTTGCCGATCAGCAGTGAGACCAGGGTCAGCAGTGCCATCGCGGAGAGGTAGACGCCGACCAGCCACGGCGAGCCGTCGGCGGCCTCCCACAGCGCCACCGCGATGAACGGGGCGACGGCCGCGCCGAGGATCGAGCTGACGTTGTACGAGATGCCGGAGCCGGTGTAGCGCACGCTCGTCGGGAACAGCTCCGGCAGGAGCGCGCCCATCGGGCCGAAGGTCATGCCCATCAGCGTGAAGCCGAGCACCAGCCACAGCACCACGCCGAGCGTGCCGAGGCCGATCAGCGGCACCCAGACCAGACCGAAGACCAGGATCGCGGCGGTGACCCAGATCAGGGTGGCGCGGCGGCCGTACTTGTCGGCGAGCGGGCCGGAGATCAGGGTGAACGCGGCGAAGAACAGCACCCCGAAGATCATCATCAGGACGAAGGTGGTGTAGCTGTACCCCAGACCGGGCACGGCGGCGTCCGTCGCGGTGCGGCCGTAGCTCAGCGAGAACGTGGTCATCAGGTAGAAGAGCACGTACGTGGCCAGCATGAAGAAGGTGCCGAGGACCAGCTGCCTCCAGTGGCTGCGGAAGACGGTGGCCAGCGGCAGCTTCCGCACCAGCCCGGCCTCGCGGGTCTTGGCGAAGACCGGCGCCTCGACCAGGCGCATCCGCACCCACAGGCCGATCACGACCATCACGGCCGAGAACAGGAACGGAATGCGCCAGCCCCAGCTCAGGAAGGCCTCGGAGGGCTGCGACGGGTCGGCGCCCGCGGCGGACGGCAGCAGCGCGCCGATGATCAGGAAGAGGCCGTTGCCGATGATGAAGCCGAGCGGGGCACCCAGCTGCGGGAACGTGCCGTAGAGAGCGCGCTTGTTCTTCGGGGCGTTCTCCGTGGCGACCAGTGCGGCGCCGCTCCACTCACCGCCCAGCGCGAAGCCCTGGGCGAGCCGCATCAGCACCAGCAGCGCGGTGGCGACCCAGCCGGCCTGCTCATAGGTGGGCAGCACGCCGATGAGGAACGTGGCGATGCCCATGGTGAGGAGCGAGGCCACCAGTGTGCCCTTGCGGCCGAGCCGGTCGCCGAGGTGTCCGAAGACGACGGCGCCGATCGGACGGGCGACCATGGCGGCGCCGAACACCGCGAAGGACGACAGCAGCGCGGTGGTCGGGTCGCTGTTCGGGAAGAAGAGCGCGGGGAAGACCAGGACGGCGGCGGTCGCGTAGATGTAGAAGTCGTAGAACTCGATCGTCGTGCCGATGAGGCTCGCGACGAGGACACGGGACCGCGAGTTGGCGGGCGCCGGGGCTGGGCTGGTGGCTGGTGCGGGCATTTCTCGGTCTTTCGCACGAGGGCGGAGAACAGGCGCCGACGGTGTGTCGCCGACGGCCCGCCCGACAGCAGGCGCCTTCCCGGGGGAAGGCCGTGTGTACGGTACAGGCAACTCAAGGTTCCCAAACATCTCACTCGTCAGTCGGTGTGTATCAAGATGTGGGACGAACTCGAGGTGTCCGGCACTGCGAGCGCACACGGGTCGGCCACGGGAGCCAGCCCCAAAGGGCGAACGGCGAACGGCCTGCGGCACGGGCCCGGGAGGAATCCCCGGGCCCGTGCCGCAGGCCGTCGTCAGATCGCCGGACCGGACCGCCGCCGGGTCGCGGCGGTACCGGAAGGGCTGACTCAGTCGTCGCGCGCCTCGGCCTCCACCGGCTTCGGGATCATGAAGGACGTCGCGAAGGCGGCGGCCAGGATGACCACTCCGGCGATCATGGCGGCGGTGTAGTCGGCGGGCGACGTGGGGTCGTCCGGCAGGGCCGCGGTCTTGACCGCGTACAGCAGCGCGAAGCTGAGACCGGCGCCGAGGTTGAACGCCCCCGCGTTGAGACCGGGCAGGAAGCCCGGGTTCTCCTTGGGGGACAGGACGATGCCGAGCCCGTTGAGCACGATGTTCGCCACACCCGCGTAGGCGATACCGACCAGGATCGAGGTCAGCAGCAGCATGGGGCGGGACTGGGAGTCGACCGTGAGGATCATCAGGAGCACGCCCGCCACGGCCCCGATCAGCCCCAGCCGCAGGATGCGGCCGTACCCGAAGGTGGCGGCGAGCCGGCCGGCGAGGGGCCCCATGGCCAGGCCGGCCAGGGCGTACGGGGTGAGGGTCCACCACGCGGACTGCTCGGCGCCCATGCCGAGCCCGGCGTTCCCGTCCTGGGCGAGTGCCGGGATCAGTCCGTTCATGACGGCGAACACGCCCGTCATGGTGAGCAGGGTGGTCAGCAGGGTCGCCCAGGTCGAGCGCTGCTTCAGGTGCCGGGTGGCGACCAGCGGGTGCGTGCTGCGGTCCTCGGTCCGCCAGAACAGGACGAAGGCGACCGCGCCGACGACGATGAGGACGGCGACGAGGAGCCAGTTGGCGTCGGCGAGCTTGCCGGCCTCGTTCAGCGCGGTGAGCAGTGCGCCGACGGACACGACGAGGAGTGCCACACCGGGCCAGTCCATCCGGGTCGCGTTGGGCGCCTTGGTCTCCGGGGTCAGGGTGGCGACCAGCACGGTGGCGAGGACCGCCACGACGGCCATCGTCCAGAAGACCGACCGGAAGCCGTAGTTGTCGGCGAGGTAGCCCCCGGCGAGGGCGTCGACACCGGCGATGCCGCCGTTGACGGCGGTGATCACGCCCAGCAGGGTGCCGTACTTCTTCGGTTCGCTCACCTCCTGCCGCAGCATGATCAGGCAGAGGGGGACGACCGGGCCGGACACACCCTGGATGATGCGGCCGACGAACAGCACGGGCACGCTCGGCGCCAGTGCGGCGACGACGCAGCCGACGGCCATGACGGCCAGCATGCCGGCCAGCACCTTGCGGCGGCCGAGGACGTCACCCAGCCGGGGCAGGAAGAGCGAGAACAGGGCCGCCGAGGTGAAGAACGCGGTCTGGGTGAGCCCGATCTCGGCCGAGCTGGCCCCGAAGCTCTCCTCGATGTTCTTCAGCGCGGGGCTGAGCATGCTCGCGTTGAGCTGGAAGGCGAAACAGGCGGCGAGGAGCGCGGCCATCAGCACGCTCACGCGGGTCGCGCGGCGGCCCGATGTCTCGTCGGGCCGGTTCAGAGTGGTGGGTGTGCTCATGCCTCGACGTCACCGATCCGCTCGAGGGCGTCCACCACGAGGGCCCAGAACCGCTCGCGGTCGAGCTCGACCGCGACCTGGGTGTGGCAGTCGGCCGGGGCCGGGGCGCGGAAGTCCGTCACGGTCATGCCCAGGGTCAGGCCACCGGTGAGCTCGACGTCCACGGGAGCCTTGCGCACCGTCATGACGGAGGGGTCGATCACGTACGCGACCGCGCACGGGTCGTGCACGGGCGGGTGCTCGAAGCCCTGCGCCTCCTTGTAGGTGGCGCCGAAGAAGTCCAGCAGCTCGCCGACGAACTTGGCGGGCTTGGTGCCGACCGCGGCGATCTTCTCGGCGACCTCGGGCGTGGCCAGGGCCTGGTGCGTCAGGTCGAGACCGACCATGGTGACCGGCCAGCTCTCGTTGAAGACGATGTGGGCGGCCTCGGGGTCGATGATGATGTTGAACTCGGCGACCGCGCTCCAGTTGCCCTCGTGGTAGCCGCCGCCCATCAGGACGACCTCGCGGACCCGCTCGACGATGCGGGGCTCCTTGCGCGCGGCGAGGGCGATGTTGGTCAGTCCGGCCGTCGGGACGATGGTGATCTCGCCGGGCTCGTGCGACATCACCGTGTCGATGATGAGGTCGACGGCGTGCCGGCGGTCCAGCTCGAGGGTCGGCTCGGGCAGCACCGGACCGTCCAGACCGGTCTCGCCGTGGATGTCCGGGGCCGTCTCGATGGCCCGCACCAGCGGCCGCGGGCAGCCGGCGGCGAAGGGCACGCCGGTGATCCCGGCGATGCGCGCCACGGAGAGGGCGTTGCGGGTCACCTTCTCCAGCGTCTGGTTGCCGACCACGGTCGTGACGGCGACC
Organism: Streptomyces sp. TE5632; assembly: GCF_054061295.1. Classification (NCBI taxonomy): domain Bacteria; kingdom Bacillati; phylum Actinomycetota; class Actinomycetes; order Kitasatosporales; family Streptomycetaceae; genus Streptomyces; species Streptomyces sp. TE5632. The sequence continues at coordinate 5,296,883 of NZ_JBSSEA010000003.1, forward strand.
AGGTCGATGTCCGGGTTGCCGTGCGCCAACAGCATGGCGATGGCGTCGTCGTGTCCGGGGTCGCAGTCGAGGATGATCTTTTTGGCCATCGGGAGAGCCCCCTTGCTCAAGGCGGAACGGGTGGAACGGGTGGAACGGGTGGTGAAGCGGATCTCTGGAGCGCCGGAAGAGGGCTGCTACCGGAGGGCGGGCCGGCTCGTACGCCCGGCACCGGCGGTGGTGGCCGTCTCCGTCACCGTCACCGGAGGGAGGGCAGCGGCACGAGGCGGTCGACCGGCGCCGACGGCGATCGGAGCGATCGGGGTGAACACTGCGCACCTCCTTGGAAACGATGTGGGAAAACGTTCTCCAGAAAAGTTCCTTATGGGACCCGCAGTTGTCAATGACCGATATCTCATGACTCCCCGCGGATGGCCCGATGATCGGCAATTCCAGGTGATAACGTTTGCCGGAAACAGTCCCGGAAAGCCGCTTCCCGCCCGGTGAAAGCCCGGCGAGCGAAGTGGAGTCGCACCGAGTGAAGGGGGGCTCGGCAGTGGCCGAGGTCACACTGAAGGACGTGGCTCGCGCATCGGGTTGCTCCGTTGCCACGGTGTCCCGGGTGCTGGGCGGAACCCGCCCGGTCGGGCCCGAGATCGCCCGCCGGGTCAAGGAGGCGGCCGACCGTCTCGGTTACCGGCCCAACCAGGTCGCCCGCGCCCTGCGCAGCCGCTCCACCGGCACCATCGGCCTCGTCCTGCCGCAGATCACCAACCCCTTCTTCCCCTCCCTCGTGCAGGAGGTGGAGCACGCGCTGCACGCCGAGGGCCGCGCCGTGCTGTTCGCCGACTGCAACGACGACCCGGAGACCGAGGCGGCCCGCATCACCGCCCTGCTGGACCGGCAGGTCGACGCCCTGCTGGTCATCCCCGTCGACGAGACGCACAGCCGGGAGGCGGTGGCGATGGCGGCGGCCCGCGTGCCCCTGGTGCTGCTGGACCGCTGCTGCGGGCCCGGCGTCGCCGACTCGGTCGCGACCGACAACACCGCCGGCATGGCGCTCGTCCTGGACCATCTGGCCGCCACCGGCCGCCGGCGCCCGTACTTCGTGGGTGCGGCCGGAACCGCCTCGGCGGCGGTCGAGCGGCTCGCGGCGTACGAGGCGGGAGCCGGCGCCCTGGACCCGGAGGCCCCCGACCGCGCCGAACTCGGCGACTTCTCGTTGGAGTGGGGGCGGGCCGCGGTGGACCGGATCCTGCCCTCCCGGCCGGACGCCGTCGTCTGCGCCAACGACCTCATCGCGGTCGGCGCGCTGCGGCGGCTGCGGCAACTCGGCGTGGACGTCCCGGGTGAGATCGCCGTCACCGGTTTCGACGACATCCCCGTGGCGGACCTCGCCGAACCGCCCCTGACCACCGTCCGCCAGCCCGTACGCGCACTGGCCACCGAGGCCGCGCACCTGCTCGGCCACCGGCTGGCCGGGCAGCAGAACGGGCAGCCGGACGGGCCGCGACGGTCGGTCCGGCTCGCCCCCGAACTCGTCGTACGCGCCTCCAGCGCGCCCCGCGCCGCCTCGGCGCAGGACACCGGCAGTACCCGCACCTCAGAGGAAAACCAGTGATCGCAGTCGTCGGAAGTCTCAACCTGGATCTCGTCGTACCGGTTCCCCGGCATCCGGTGCCGGGCGAGACGGTCCTCGGCGAGGGCATCGCCCAGCACCCCGGCGGCAAGGGCGCCAACCAGGCGGTCGCCGCCGCCCGGCTCGGCGGGAACGTCGCCTTCGTCGGCCGGGTCGGCGAGGACGACGCGGCCGACGTCATGCTCGGCGCCGTCCGGCAGGAGGGCGTGGACACCACACACATCACCCGCACCCCGGACACGGCGACCGGCCGCGCCCTGATCGCGGTCGATCCGGCCGGCGAGAACACCATCATCGTCAGCCCCGGTGCCAACGCCCGCCTGGGCGCCGCCGACTGCGAGGCCGCAGCGGACGTGCTGCGGAAGGCGGCCGTGACCGTCCTCCAGCAGGAGGTCCCGGACGAGGCCAACCACGCCGCCGCACGGCTGGCCGGCGGCATCGTGCTGCACAACCCGGCCCCCGCCGTCGCCGGCGCCGTCCCGCCGCCCCACGTCGACGTGCTGGTCCCCAACCGCACGGAACTGGCGGCCCTCACCGGCACGCCCGTACCGGAGACGATCGACGAGGTCGTCGCCGCGGCCCGGAAGCTGAGCGGTGCGGGCGCGGTGATCGTCACGCTCGGCGGCGACGGGGTGCTCCTCCTCGAGGGCACCTCGCACCTGCACGTCCCCGCCTTCTCCGTGCGGCCCGTGGACACCACCGCCGCCGGCGACTCCTTCTGCGGCGCGCTCGCCGTCGCCCTCGCGGAGGGCCGCACCCTCGAGCAGTCCGCCCGCTGGGCCTGCGCCGCCGCGGCGATCAGCACCACCCGGGCGGGCGCCCAGCCCTCCCTCGCCCGCCGCGACGAGGTGGAGGCCTTCCTCGCCGGGAACAGCTGAAGCGCCGTTCCGGCGGGAGGTGCCGGGTCCTGCCACGGCTGAGGGAACGGGGGCGCGTGGCGGCGGGCCGGCACCCGGGCTTCCGGCGCCACACGATGTCGCTGCCGCCCTCAGCCGTGCCCGGAACGGTGACCGCGCCAACCTCACCGGCACGCCCTGGTCATGTTGTCCGCCGACGGGGTGGAACGCTCCCTGCGCGTTCTCAGCGGCGCATCGGGCGGATCGTGCGGGTCCGGGCCGACCGGGGCGCCCACCCGGGACCGGGCCGTCGCCGGGGAGACCGTTGCCCTGGCGCGGGCTGAGGTCCGCCCGCGCGGGATCCACACCGGGTCCGCGCCCCGGGGCCTCGGCGCGGCTCGCGGCGGACCGCCGAAGTCGCGGCCCCCGGCCTTGCCGCCGGTCCCGGCCCACGCCGAAGATCTCAACTTGAGAAAGAATCCGAACAAGATCGTCTTGATGCGCCCTACACCTGTTGAATGGCGGTCTCCTGAAGCCGCACGTGCGGCTGTCATGCACCCTCACCGGGAGATCTGATGGTCCTCCGCTCTCTCTTCCGCAGCGCACGGTCTGACGACACCAAGCCGACACCGTCACCGGACCCGTCGGCGGGCACAGGCGCCCGGACGTTCGATGCCGACCCCTCCAGGGCTCGGCTCTCCGGGGAATGGCTGTTCGACCAGTCGCACAGCACCATCGGGTTCGCCGCCCGGCACGCCATGGTCACCCGGGTCCGGGGGAGCTTCAACGACTTCGACGGCTGGCTTCGCCTGGACGGTGAACGACCGGAACGCTCCGGAGCCGGGGTGGTCGTCCGGACGGCCACCGTCGACACCCGCGTCGCGCAGCGTGACCGTCACCTCTGCAGCGCCGACTTCCTCGACGTCGAGCGCTACCCGACCATCACCTTCAGCAGCACCTACACCGAGCAGGTCGGTGAGGACCGCTTCCGGATGACGGGCGCCCTCATCGTCAAGGACCGCACGCATCCGATCACCATCGACCTCCTCTACACGGGCCTGGTGGTCGACGCCTTCGGCGTCGAGCGGATCGGCTTCGACGGCACAGCCGTCGTCAACCGCAGCCAGTGGGACCTCACCTGGAACGCGATGCTGGAGACCGGTGGCCTGATGATCAGCGAGCAGATCGAGCTCGAGTTCGACATCTCGGCGGTCCGTGCGCCCTGACCACCCGCACATGCGACGCCCGCGCAGGCTCCCACACGGGTGTGCAGTGCCGTGCTCCCGTTCTCGAGGATCTTGACGTGAGGCAGAACCAGTCGATACTGGTCCGGGCGCGCAGTCGGCTGTCCATAGCCGTGTCGGCACGAGGCGGGGGGACGGTGCGCGTTCGTACCCGGTCTGCGGTTCACCAGCAGCGTGACTTCCGAGACGGGTACCGACGGACCGCGGTCACATCCTCATGCCATCCTTCCAGGCGGTGCCGATGAAGAAGAGACTGTCCGGCGCGGGGGCCGCTCTCGGCGTCCTCGTCACGATGGGCGCGCTGGCGGCGCCGGCGTCGCCCCTGGACCCCCAGCAGCGTCACCACACCGCCCTGCCCCTGGGCCCGCCCGGTCTGACCGAGACCCGTACCACGACCACCCTGCAGCCGGGCGTCACCCTCACCCGCATCGTGCGCGGCGACGACGCCCCGGCGCTGCACTGGACGGTCGAGGTCTCCATCCCCGGCGGCGACACCTCACCCGACCCCGACGCGCCACCGACCGCCCTGAAGGACAGGGCGAGTGCCGACGAACTGGCCGCCGAACTCGAACGGGACGGTTTCGCCGCCCGGGTCGAGAAGGTGACGACGGCGAAGGTGGCCGACTACGCCGGCGGCACGCTCGGGTGGCGGGTCCGCACCGGCTCCTTCGACTCGCAGTCCGCCGCGACCTCCGAACGAGCCCGGCTGCGGGCGGCCGGTCACACGGGAGCCGCCGTCTACACCGGCTGGGACGGCGACGCCACGGACCGCGGCCCCTGGCGGGTCGACGTGCTCACCGTCGACCCGCGCACCTTCCGCGGCGACTTGACGGCCTCGTACGGCCCGGACCTGGAGAACCGCGAGACCACCAGCGAACTGGCGGAGGCGGCCGGCGCGACCGCGGCGGTCAACGCCGGGTTCTTCGTCCTCGACCCGAAAGCGGGCGCGCCGGGCGACCCGGCCGGCGTGGGCGTGTACGACGGACGCCTGTTGAGCGAACCGGTGAACGGGCGCCCCGGCCTGGTGGTCCACGACGACGGCCGACGGACGGAGGTCACCCGGCTCACCTGGCGAGGACAGGTCACCGGCCGTGCGTCCTCCCTGCGCCTGAACGGTGTCAACCGCGTCCCCGGCCTGATCAGGAACTGCGGCGGGTCCGAAGGCGACCTCCCGACCGCGCTGCCCCTGCACGACGTCACCTGCACCAACCCCGACGAACTCGTCGCCTTCACACCGGACTACGGTCCACGCACGCCGCAGGGTGAGGGACTCGAGGCCGTACTGGACGCCCGGGACCGGGTCGTCGAGCTGCGCTCGCCCCGGGGCGGGCCGCTCCCGGACGGAGGAAGCTCCGTGCAGGCAACCGGCCGGCACGTCGCCGGGCTGACCGGACTCGCACGCGTCGGCGACCGCCTGCGCGTCGAGGCGACCCTGCTGGACGAACGCGGACACCGGGTCTCGCCCTCACCCCGTACCGACATCCTGAACGCCGGCCCCGAACTGGTCCGCGACGGACGGCTCCACGTCACGCCCGCCACCGACGGCATGGTGCACCCGGGCGACCCGAGCTGGTACTACGGCTGGGTGCACAAGCGCAACCCGCGCACCCTGGCCGGGGTGGACGCCGCCGGCCGCACCGTGCTCGTCACCGCCGACGGACGCGGCACCGACGCTCTCGGGCTCAGCATCGGCGAGAGCGCCGAGGTCGCCAAGGCGCTCGGACTGCGCGACGCGGTCAATTTCGACGGCGGCGGCTCGACCACGATGGTGGCCGACGGCCAGGTCGTCAACGACCCGTCCGACGCAGCCGGCGAACGCCCCGTCGGGGACGCCTTGTTGGTCCTGCCCCGCAGGAACTGACGCTCCGGCCGTGGTGCCTCCGGCGGCCACCGCCGCCGAGGAGGAAGCCGACGCCTCCCGTTCCCTGAAGTCGCGCGGCGCCGAGACCGTTGCGGTCACCGAGTCGCCGACCGGCGAGCATGACCGGCGCGAGCGAGCGGGTCAAAGGCCGGGACCCTCATTCCGGCCTTCTGGGCTCAGCCTCCTCGGTGAGTGTCGCCGGTCGCCCGTGGTCCTCCACGAACGTGGCAATGGCTCTGGACCTGTCTTTTGGCCTCCCGCCGGAGTGCTTGATCACTGATGGACCGGTGCGGTGAGGCGTTGCAGTGCGCCGTGGGCGGGTGGGCCCCAGATGGGCTTGCCTCCGGGGCGGCCGTGGATGCCGGCGTCTTCGATGCGGATGCCGCTGAGGGTGCGCAGCGCCGCCCGGCCGCGGGCGCGACGCAGGGGCGCGGCGTCCGGGCTTGGCCGGTGGCTCGCGTGGAAGAGGTCGGTGGTGCCGTCCGGCAGCGACAGGAACGGGCGCATGGTGTGTCAGGACCCACGTGCTCAACCGGACAGAACCGCAACAGGCGAAGTCCCGGGCCGATGGTCTGTGCGTAGTCCGTCACGCGACAGGAGTATTTCATTCCGACACGGGCGCGATCGAAAAGATTTGCGAGTTGATTTTGGTGCCGTAAGAGTGGTGCACGGTGCGCAGGGGACGCACCCGTAATCGCACAGGGGGAATGACTCATGACGACGCGTCAGCAGATGCGACGGTACAGAGCCGCCGGCCTGGCTTTGGTGTCGTGCGCGGCTGTTGTTGCCGGGTCCCTGGTGCCCGCGCCCATGGCGGTGGCCGCCGACTCGCGGGGCAGGTCGTCCGTCGACGACGGAGAGATCCGCTGGGAGGACGAGACCAAGTTCGACGACGCGCGGAAATGGGCCGCCACGGCCTGGTGCAACGACCAGTACAACCTCAAGAAGATCAAGATCGCCCCGGACGCCTGGAACACGGTCACCGACCTGGAGTGGAAGGACGAGACTCGGAAGGACGTCACCTGGGTCGCGCAGTGGCGGGGGCGCGCCGGCGCTGACGCGATCGTCATGAACAGGGCGTTCCTCGACGACGGGAAGAAGTACGGCAGCAAGTCATGGCGGCGTAAGGCAGCCGCGCATGAGATGGGCCACGTGCTGGGCCTGGACCACAAGGCCAACGGCACGCTCATGTCGAAGACGATCGGCTACGTTCCGTCCAATGCCCGGCCGGCCGCGACCGACCGCAACGTCTACCACAAACTCTGGGGCTGATGACTTTGAAGCGGAAAACCGTCCTCATCGCCGCCGGCGCCGCTCTCGTGGTGGCGGTCGGTATCGGCGCCTCAGTTCTCTACCAGGAGGTAGACCAGCGCAACGAGGCGGCCACCACGTCGCACGCGGCGCTGACCTATGAAGCGGACTTCTCCGACGACGCCAACCTCGCCGGCGCCGCCGAAGACCTCTTCTACGGAAAGGTCACCGCTCTCAAGGGGCAGAAGGAACTGGGCATCGGTCCCGAGACCCAGTACGCCGTCGAGGTCCAGCGCGTCTTCAAGGGCGATGTGACCGGCGTCGTCGTGGTCAACCAGCAGGGGGGCAAGGACGAGAACGGAGACACCGTCAACCTTCCCGAGGGCGACGCCTTGCTGGAGGTGGGCAAGAGGTATCTGTTCGCCACGAAGTACAACTCCGACCACAGGTTCAACACCGTGATCCCCGTCTACGGGGACATGCCGATCCCCAGCACCGAGGCCGCCGCTCCCGGTGTTCCGGACATGAACGGTGACGGACAGTCCACCATGTCCGACCGGTGGGCAGCCGCGGTACAGAACCAGAACGACCTGTCGACCGCGCCGCCCGACGAGGAGCCCACCGAGGAACCGGCCGAGGACCCGATCCCGGAGCCCTCACCCACCAGCAGCTCCTGACCCTGCCGACCCCGGCTCGGGAGCCCGCCAGGCGGCACCGTGTCGCCGGGCGGGCACGGCGGGAGCAGGCCGGGTTGGCGGTGAGGGCCGTTGTCTTGCGCGCGGTGTACGGCTGCGAAGGGCGCGGTCCGCGCAGAGCGGCGAGCCGATCGTCGGAGGGAGCAAAGGGGTGCTGCGGAGACATCCTCTCTTCTTGCGTGGCGTTCTGGCACGGTGTCACGCGTGGGAGCGCGGTCGCCCCGGCCCAGCGATGCTGACGGGCTCGGAAGCGCGCGTCAGCGGCCGGCGCCACCCGCGCCGCGCTGAGAGTTGCGCAGGGGCGCGGTACCGAAGAGCTGCTGTACATCGGTGAGTCGGGATCGTGCACGATCAGTGGCGGTCTGCCGCTCGGCGGTGTCCGACTCCAGGTGGACCGCGGCCTCGGTGTGCGCCGCGGAGATCACACGGGCGGGGGGCGAGTTCGTCGTTGTCGTACGCGCCTGGGATGTCGAGTGCGTAGCGGCGCAGCAGTTGCCAGGCGGAGTTCGCCGGTGGGTGACCGGCCACACCGACACCGCCGGCAGACCACGGGCGGGCGTCAGCCGGTCATGCGTGAGAGCCGCGCAGATGGATTACGGGCGGGCACACCCTCGGGAGCTGAAGGACCGCTCTCCGTCGCGGCGGAGCGAGGCCAACTTGGTGGCGACGGGGAGGGTGTCGCCGGGCGTGCCGCCGGAAGAGGAGCCGCCCGGTGCGGGGTCCGCTGCTCGCCCGACGCGGTCCCGGCCGCTTCCTCCGCTTCCAGGGCCTGTTCCCAGGCGGCCTCTGCTGCGCGCAGCTCACCACGGACACGGGAAGCGGCGACGCCGTCGCGGGCGCGGCGCGCCTCACGCAGTCGGGCGCGCAACTCCGCCAGGTGCTCCTCCAGCGACGCGGTCGTGCGAGCAGGGTGCCGTCTCAGCCTTGCAATCCAGTCTGGTTCCACCTTTTCCCATCTCCCGTGGCTGCCGACGAGCACCGGGCAGCCGTACCGTCGGTCGGCTCGGCTCGGCTCGGCGTCCCGGCCACGGGCGGCCCGGCCCGGCTGCCGACGTGGAGTCCGGGGACCGCCGGGCCGAGCAGTTCGGCCAGGACCACGTGCACTTTGCGGGTGCCGCCGTCAGTCCAGGTCGGCCTGCCACAGGTCGGGGCCGAAGACCTCGTACTGGATGTCGCGCGGGGCGACCCCGTGCTCGATCAGCCGGCTCCGTACGGCCTGCATGAAGGGCAGAGGCCCGCACAGGTAGTAGAGGGCGTCGCCGGGGACGTCGACGGCGGCCAGGTCCATCTGTCCCTCGAAGACGCCGTTCACCGGTTCGAGGCTGTGCGCGTCCTTCTCGTACCAGAGGTACATCCGTGCGTCCCGCAGTGCCAGCACGTCGTTGACCACTTGCCGCCGCAGCGGGAAGGACGCCTCGTCGAGGTCGGCGTGGAGCACGGTGATCGACAGCCCGGAGTCGGCCGCGACCAGGTGCGACAGCATGCCCGCCATGGGGGAGATGCCGATGCCCGCGCTGGCGAACACCACCGGCCGTCCCGAGTCGTCGAGCACCACGTCGCCGTACGGCAGCGACAGCGTCAGGACGTCGCCCACCCCGACGGAGTCGTGCAGCAGCGCCGACATCTCGCCGTCGGGGTCGCCGCCCTCGCCGCGCACCCGCTTCACCGAGAACTGGCGGTGCTCGCCGTCGTCGGCACGGGTCAGACTGTACTGGCGCGGCTGGAGCTTCCCGTCGGGCATCCGCATCCGGACGGTGACGTACTGGCCCGGCAGTGAGGTCTTGACCAGGCGGTCGTCGTTCCGCTTGACCACGAAGGTGACCACATCGCCGGTCTCCTTGATCTTCCGCTCCACCCGCCAGTCCCGCCAGACCGTCTCCGGCCGGACCCCGCGGGCGCTGTAGAGGCCGCGCTCCTGGTTGATCAGGGCGTTGGCCATCAGCCAGTACACCTCGTCCCAGGCCGCGGCGACCTCCGCGGTGACCGCGTCGCCCAGGACGTCGCCGATCGCCCACATCAGGTGGTCGTGGACGACCTGGTACTGGTCCGGGCGGATACCGAGCGAGGCGTGCTTGTGGGCGATCCGGCGCAGCAGCTGCTCCGGCACCCGCTCCGGTGTCTCCACCAGGGTCGTCGCGAACGCGGCCACCGAGCCGGCCAGGGCCTGCTGCTGATGGCCGTGCGCCTGGTTGCCGCGGTTGAAGACGCCGTCGAGGAGTTCGGGATGCGCGGAGAACAGATGCCGGTAGAAGCGCTGGGCGATCTCACCGATGCGGTCGGCGACCACGGGGAGTGTGGCGGTGATGACGGGGCGGGAGGTGTCGGAGAGCATGCGAATTCCCTCCGGGGTCGGCGGGGACTCATGGCCCGCTCCAGGTACCCATCACCTCCTGAGCGACACGGCCTGTCGGCAGTCAGACGGCCCCCACGGGCTGCACGAGCAGTGCCGGGCCCTTGAACGAGTGCATGGAGCCGACCCTCACGATGGTTGTTTCCCTTCACACGATCGCCGCCGACGTCGGGCTGTCGCCGCCACGGCCGCGCACCCTGGTCCGCGAGTCGGTGGGAGTCCCACTCGCTCGCCTGCGTCAATGGGGGCGGCTGCGGCACGCCGTCGCCCACCTGCCCCACGCATCAGTGGCCGGGGCCGCGGCCGAGGCGGGCTTCGCCGATCGGGCCCACTTGACCCGGACATCCAGCAACCTGCTTGGGCGCACTCCGGCGTCCATTCGCCGCGCGACACCCGCCGCACGCCACTGCTGATCTCGGGACGTGTCATTTCCTCTGCCATGCCGCGGGCGACCGGCGATCACCATCGTCCGGCCCACCGCCGGCTACCCGATCCGACCGGCTTGCACAGGCCGTCTGATCAGCCCACCTCGCGGCGAGAAAAGAAGCGGCGCCGCATTCGGTCACCGATCTCACCCACGACGATCACCAGCGCAGCACTCGCCGCGCACCCCGCAAGGCTCGCTGACTCACCGAGGATCTCGACCAAGAGCCAGAGAACAGCGGTGACAGCTGCCCACCACACAGCCCACAAGCTGATCACAGACCACCAGCGCGGCTTCTTCACGGCAGCACGATACCTTTTTCGACGTCCTCATCAGGATGGCCGAAGTTCGAGAAAAACTACTACCGGTAACCGGCCCTCGTGGAGCGGGCGGCCATCAGCACGGCGGTAAGCCAGGCGCCACCACTCGCGCGGGCTCGGCAACCAGCGCATATGGTTCAGCTTTTTTGGGAGGCCGCCTCCAGCCCGGGTGTGGCGACGGTGCGGCGCACACGGGCGTTACGGCGGATCGCGCCTACAGATCTCCCTCGTACTCAGCGCCGGAAGGCGGTGCGACCTCGATGACCGTGGCCGTGCCGACGACCGGCCCGCCCTCGTGCATGGTGATCACGTCGCCGGGCTGGACATGGCGCCACTGTTCGGGGCTGAGCGGCGCCAAACGGACCGTCGCGCTTTCTCCCGGTGCCAGCCCGGGCGCACCCTCCACCCACAGTTGCGCAACGTTCACTGCCTGCCCGCCATCGGGCGCCCGGTTGCCGATGTCCCAGAGCGGCCGTAGCTGCCCCTGCCCTGAGAACGCGGTCCGACGTCCGCCCTCCTCCGTGCTCAGCAGGCTCAGCCTGGCCCGGAACGTGCCATGCTCCATCTCCCGGGCCCGCCACTCGCACCAGGCGGCGCTGCGCTCCAGCATCATCTGGCGGGCGGCGTCCGCGAGTAGCGACCAGACTCGCAAGGAAGCAGGGTGCTCGTTCGCGATCTCCATCAGGAGGTCGAGGACGAACTCCCACTCCTGGTGCCGTTGGTAGGCGCGCACATCGTCGACCGTCACGCCGTTTTCGGTCCGGGCACCCTCGGGGAGCAGATCAGTCGCTTGCCGAAGGAGAGTGAAGGCATCGTCCATGAGGAGCATGATCCAAGGCCCCGGCAACGTTCTCGTCGGCAGCCTGGCGAGGACGGCCCCGGCGACGCGCCCGGGAGGCCGCCGGTCCTCAGGAAATCCGGCGGAGTTCCGCCGTTGGCTACACAGACCCGGAAGCCGCGGGGGCGGGCTTGGCGAATGCCTGCCGGCTGTGCACGAGCAGTTCACGCATCCCTGGGCTGTGCGTGCTCTTCCAGATCAGGGCGAGCAACGCGGGTGTATCGACGTCATCGATGGTGCGGGCGGTGAGCCGGTCACGGTGGCGCGCGGCCATGGAGTCGCTGAGGACGGCGACGGCGAGCCCACGGACGGCAAGGCCGGCAATGGCGTCCGCGGCGCCGGCTTGCAGAGTGATCGTGGGTTGGAGGTTCTGTGCGGCGCAGGCCTGGTCGAATACCGCGCGCAGGCCGGTGCCGGGCGGCATGCACACGATCGGGTGGGCGATCAGGTCGCGCAAGGTGACCCGCCGCTGTTTCGCCAAGGGGTGTCCGGCCGGGACTGCCGCGACGAGCCGCTCGCTGATGATGGTCAGCGCGTCCAGCCCGTCGGGGGTGGCGGTTGAGGTCCCGATGAGTGCCAGGTCGACGGCGCCGGTGCGCACTCCCTCGACGAGCCGGTCGGAGCTGTCCTCCAGCAGTGAGATCTCCACACCGGGATGTGCCTGGTGGAACGCGGCGAGGGCGTCGAACAGCGGGGTGAGGGTGCAGCCCATGACCATCCCGACGGTGAGCCGCCCCCGGATCAGGTCGGTCACCTCACCCACCGCTTGGCCGACTGCCTCCGCAGCGGCGAGTGCGGCGCGGGCGTGTCCGAGTGCGGCCTTTCCCGCGACGGTGAGGGTGACGGTGCGGGCCGACCGGTCGAACAGCTCGGCACCGAGTTCCCGTTCCAGCTGACGGATCTGGGCGCTGACGCCGGACTGGCTGATGTGCACCCGCTCGGCCGCCCGGGTGAAGTTCTGCTCCTCGGCGACCGCGACGAAGTATTCCAGTTGCCTCAGCTCCATGACTGTGGATTCTAGCTTCCATGAGATCCATCTGTTGGACTTCTGGCCGGTGGGCGGCCACGCTGGAAAGCGCCGAAGTCCGACGTCAGGAGGAACCCATGCCGGAGTACGAGAAGGCCATGCGGCCCGAGGACATCACCCGCTTGTTCGTCGAACGATCCAACGCCGGTGACGCGGCCGGGGTCGCCGCACTTTACGAAGAGGGTGCGGTGATGGCCTACCCGCCCGGCGACCGGACGGTGGGCCGGGAGGCGATTCGTGCGCTGTGGGAGAAGGTGCTGGCCAACCGTCCTCGTTTCGAGCCGGAACAACCGCTGCCGACGCTGATCAGCGATGACATCGCCCTCACCTCGACCCCGCCGAAGGACGGGGCCGGTGCCCGGGCGCAGGTCGTCCGGCGCCAGCCAGACGGAAGCTGGCTGCGTCTGCTCGACCAGCCCGAGTTCGTCCCACCCGCCCGCTGACCCCCTCGCCTCCGTGAGTTCGTGAAGCTGGAGGCTGTTGGGAGTGGACCCGGGGGCCGGTGCCCCCAGTGTCAAGGATTTGATCCGTGGGCTCGTGGTGAAGTCGCGGGGTCGGTTTCCGGGGACCGTTCCATGAGAGCGCGAGCGGAGTTCGCGTAGCGGATCACGGTCTTGTCGTCGAGGCCGAAGACTTCCGCAAGGTGGGGCGGGTCGGGGTCTTCGGCCGTGGCCTCTTCGAGCTGCCCGCTCATGCCCGCGCTGATCAGCAGCAGGAAGAACGCGCCGACCGCGGTGCCGAGCCGGGCGTACCAGCGCCACGCGGGCAGGACCTACACCGCCACCATGGAGGCGGTCGTCACGAGAAGGCCGAGCCCGGAGCTCAGTGCCCCGATCAGGGCTACCAGGGCCAGGAGGCCGAGCAGGGCGGGGTGGTCTTCCACCGGGGCCGGGACGGGGGTGCGAGCGGGGTGGTGTGGTACGGGTTCACGGGGGCGCTCTTGTTCTCTGGTGCGGATGGGGGGCGGACCCGGATCTCGTTCCGTGCGCGCGGCCCGTACGGTGCGTCAGCGTACGGGCACGGTCGGCGGGTTGTACGAGTGTCCTTTGAGGTGCTCCGAGTGTCTTCACGGAGGGAGCCGGCGTGTGAGTGCCTGGAGGTGGGCCTCGAACGACGACCGACCATGTCGAGCCGGCGGTGACGGGTGGGGAGTGTGAGCGGGAGCCGGATCCGTCGGACAGCCTGCGGATGTTCGGGGCGGTCGTCCAGGCGTTGCGCGAGCACGCGGGTCTGAGCCGGGCGCAGTTCGGGGAACTGGTCCGGTTCTCCGAGCACTCGGTGGAGTCGGTGGAGTCGGGGCGGTGGATGTCGGACCTGTCGTTCGTGGAGCGGGTGGAGGAGGCGCTGGGAACACGGGGGCGCTGCGGAACCCGGCGCGGTTCCTGACGTGAGGGGAGGTGGGGCCGGCGGCGTGGTTCCGGCGGTGGGTGAGGCCGGAGCCGGTGGCGGAGAGTCTGTGCGCGTACGAATGCCGGTCGGTGCCGAGGCTGCCAGGGAGCGGCCGGTCACCGGGTCGTGCAGGCGCACGCCCATGAAGGTGTGGCCTGTGACGGTCTCTCCGGAACGGTTGAAAGAACGCTCGTTGTCGAACTTCTTCCAACAAAGTCCAACAGCCCGTAGCCTCTTCACTCGGCAGTCGCACCAGGGGAACGATTCAGGACGCCTGACGAGGGAGACATACAGATGGCTCACTTTCCCGGGTGGAGAACCCGGTCCGGCACTCCCGTACGCACTGCGCTCGCCACGCTCGCCGCAGGGCTGCTGTGCGCCACCGCGCTCGGCGCACCGGCGTCGGCCGCGGAAGCTCCAAAGGAAGCCCGTGCCTCCTCCGCGGCCCCGGCGGGCATCGACGAGCACCTGGCACTGACACCACCGATGGGGTTCAACAACTGGAACTCGACCCACTGCAGAGCGGAGTTCGACGAGGAGTTGGTCAAGGGCATGGCCGACCTCTTCGTGGAGAAGGGGCTCAAGGACGCCGGGTACGTGTACATCAACCTCGATGACTGCTGGGCTCTGCCCCAGCGCGACGCCGAGGGCAAGCTCGTGCCCGATCCGGAGCGGTTCCCCCACGGCATCAAGGCCGTCGCCGACTACGTGCACGGCAAGGGCCTGAAGTTCGGCATCTACACCAGCGCGGGAACGAAGACGTGCAGCAGCATCGGCTTCCCCGGCGCACTGGGCCACGAGTACAGCGACGCCCAGCAGTTCGCCGACTGGGGTGTCGACTACCTCAAGTACGACAACTGCAACAACGAGGGCGTGGACGCGAAGCAGCGCTACACGACCATGCGCGACGCGCTGGAGGCCACCGGGCGTCCGATCCTCTACAGCCTCTGCGAGTGGGGTGAGAACAAGCCCTGGGAATGGGCCAGGGGCGTCGGGCAGTCATGGCGCACCACAGGGGACATCAGTGACGACTGGGACTCCATGCTGTCGATCATGAAGGAGAACCTGCCTCTCGACGAGTACGCGGGCCCGGGTGGCTGGAACGACCCGGACATGCTGGAGGTGGGCAACGGCGGTATGACCGACACCGAGTACCGCACCCACTTCTCGATGTGGTCGGTCATGGCCGCGCCCCTGCTCATCGGCGCGGACCTCCGGTCGGCGCCGCAGTCGGCCTTCGACATCCTCTCCAACGAGGAGGTCATCGCCGTCGACCAGGACGAGCTGGGCAAGCAGGGCAAGGTGATCAGTTCCGAGGACGGCCGCTGGGTCGTGGTCAAGGAACTGGCCGACGGCAGTCGCGCGGTGGCCCTGTTCAACGAGAGCGACAGGCCGCAGCGGATTTCCACCACGGCGCGTACGGTCGGCCTGCCGCACGCGGCCGGCTACCGGGTGCGGGACCTGTGGGAGCACCGCTCCACCCATACGGCGGGCGAGATCTCCGCGACCGTGCCCGGACACGGAACCGTGCTGGTGCGGGTGGGCCCGGACCGCGGCTGGGCCCAGCTGCCGCCCGCCGTGGACTCCGGAGCGGGCGGCGTCGCGATCACCGAGGCGGGTGACGGCGCACGGCTCACCGCGGTGACCGCGAACCTCGGACGCCGCCCGGTGCACTCCGTTTCCGTCGCGCTGACCGGCCCCGAGGGGTGGCGGATAAAGGCTGACTCCCGTCCCGGGAGCCCGCTGCTCCGTGGTGGCGCGGAGTTTCGGACCACGTGGCGAGCGAGGGTTCCGGAGGGCGCCGACCCCGGTACCTACGAGCTGAAGCTCACCACGACGTACCGCACGCCGTCCGGGCGGGAGGTCCGTTCCGTCTCCCCGGTCCAGGTGAAGGTGTCCGTCGCGCCGGAGGACGGCACCACCTACCTCAGCGACCTCACACCGCTGACAGCGGTCAACGGCTGGGGGCCGGTGGAGAAGGACCGGAGCAACGGCGAGAAGGCGGCCGGTGACGGCGGGACGCTCACCATCGGCGGCCGCGCCTGGGGCAAGGGCCTGGGCGTGCACGCCCACAGCAGCGTCGAGTACTTCACCGCGGGGCGCTGCGAGCAGGTCACGGCCCTGGTCGGTCTCGACGACGAGACGGGTGCGCGCGGCACCGTCGCCTTCGAGATCCGCGCCGACGGCGAGCGCGTGGCCGCCACCGGTCTCCTCACCAACTCCCAGGACGCGCAGCAACTCACCGCTGAGGTGAGCGGCGCCCGGACCGTCACGCTGGTCGTCACCGACGGCGGCGACGGCAACGAGTACGACCACGCCGACTGGGCGGACTTGAAGATCACCTGCTGAGAACTCCGGTGGCCGGACCCGCCGTCGGGCCCGGCCACCGTCTGCATGCCGGGACCGCGTGTCCGGGGCTGGTGAGGGGAGTTCGGCGTGGGGTGTCCGCGCCGCCGCCGTCGTTCCCTCTTCCCGGTCCTCCCGGTCCTCCCGGTCCTCCTGGGGACGTGCCGGAGCCCTGTGGCCGTGCTCCTGGCCCCACGACGGGCCATCCCGCAGCGCCCGATTTCCCGCCGACCCGAGGCGCTCGACTCCGGCAGCTCATGTGCGCACTCACGGACAGGCGCTGCACCCACGTCGGAGTACGAAACCGGGCTGGAGCGCTACTGGAGCGCTGAGAGGAGATATGTCTCGTTAACGTCGTCAACGGTCGCCTTGCGTTGAGGCGGGCAGGCGGGCTGTGTACGGTAGGTGGCATGCCACCTACCCCGGCCACTCCGACGAACCCGCTGGTAACCGGTTCCGAGATCGCCCGAATCGCGGGTGTCACCCGGGCCGCCGTGTCCAACTGGAGGCGGCGGTACGACGACTTCCCCGCTCCGGCCGGAGGCGGGGCCAACAGCCCTCTCTACGACCTGGCCGAGGTGCAGGCGTGGCTGGACAAGCAGCACAAGGGACAGGACGTCACCGACGAGGTCCAGCTGTGGCAGGTGCTGCGCGGAGCCTACGGTGACGACATCCTCGGCGGGCTCGCGGACGTCGCGCAGGCCCTCGCCGTCCCCGGGGGTGAGGAGCCGTCCGTGCCGCCGGAGCAGGCTGTCCGTCTGGCCCGCCGCATGGCGGAGGAGAGCTCCCCGGCCGACGTGGTGAACGGGCTGGCCGAGCGGTTCACGGAGTCCGTGCGGCGGGCCGGATCCGAGCAGGTGACCTCGCCCCGCGTCATCCGCGCCGTCCGGCACGGCGTCGGTGACCTCGCGCCCGACGCGGTGCTGTTCGACCCGGCCTGCGGAATCGGCACCCTCCTCCTGACCACCGGGACGAACCGCGGCAGCAGGCGGTACGGCCAGGAAGTGGACACCCACAGCGCACGGTTCGCGCGCTGGAGGGCCGAGCTCGCGAAGCCGGCTCCCGTCGAGGTCAGGCAGGGCGACTCCCTGCGTGCCGACCGGTGGCCGGACCTCAAGGCGGACCTCGTCGTCTGCGACCCGCCGGTGAGCGACACCGACTGGGGGCGGGAGGACCTGCTCCTCGACCCGCGCTGGGAGTTCGGCACGCCCTCCCGGGCCGAGGGCGAGCTCGCCTGGCTGCAGCACGCCTACGCGCACACCGCGCCGGGTGGCCGGGTGATCATGGTGATGCCGGCGTCGGTGGCCTACCGCAAGGCCGGCCGTCGTATCCGCGCCGAGCTCGTCCGCCGCGGCATCCTGACCCAGGTCACCGCTCTGCCCCCGGGCACGGCCGCCGCGCACGCTCTGCCCGTACACCTGTGGCAGCTGCGGCGGCCACGGACACCGGGCGACACCGCCGCCACCGTCCGCATGGTCGACCTCACGGCCAACGACCCGGACGGGCCCTTGGAGCCGCGCCCCGAGCAGATCGCCGAGGTCGCTCAGATCGACCTGCTGGACGATCTGGTGGACCTCACCCCGGGCCGCCACGTCGACGAGTCCCACCGCGACTTCGTCACCGAATACGACGCCCTGCACCGCGAGTTGGCCGAGCAGCTGCAACGCCTGAGCGAACTGCTCCCGACCCTGGTCGCCGGTGAGGGACCCGGCCCCCTCGACGGGGCCAGTGTGAGCGTCGCCGACCTCGTCAGGGCCGGACTGGTCGAGTGCGCGGACCCGGAACCGGTCTCGGTCAGCGACCAGCTCGACACGGACTTCCTCCAGGGCTTCCTGCACAGCGCCGCCAACAGCCGCCGCTCCACCACCACCAGCGGCACCTTCCGGTTCGACGGCAAGGGCGCCCGCATCCCCCAGATGGACATCACGGCGCAGCGCCGCTACGGAGCGGCCTTCGGCGCACTCAGGGAGTTCGAGGAGCGGTCGCGGAGGGTGGCCGAACTCAGCAGGCAGATCGCCGCACTGGCCCGGGACGGACTCGGCAACGGCGCCCTGGAGCCCGGCGACTGACGGGACGCGGCGGCCGACACCCCGGGCTCACCGGGGCAGGAACGGGCTGCCCGCTCCGCTCCACGACACCGCGAGTGCCTCCCGGGCCCTGGTGCACGTCACGAACAGCAGGCACCGTTCCCGCAGCAGATCGGACTCGTGCTGCAAAGCGTCCACGGAGGCCGGCGTCACCTCCCGTCCGAACGGCACCGCACCGGCCGTCACGCCCAGCACGGCGACACACCGGAACTCCAGCCCCTTCACGGCGTGCATCGTGGCGAGCCGCACCCCGTCCGCGTCACGCCCCGGACTGTCCCTGACCCGCACCAATTGCCTTGCGCACACCGGCCTTGACGGGCTTCTCGGGAACGTCGTGGCTCTCCCGGAAGCTGTTGGCGAACGCAAGCTGCGGCACGTGTCCCCCGACCCTGAGTGGACCATCCGGGGCCGATCGCACGCATCGGATGCGCACCGCCCGACCGTCACCTCGCCGTGTGGACACCCCTTGAATTTACGTTGACATCGTCAACGCGCTGCGCCTGCGGTTCACTCGTGCAGCCTCGCCGTGACTGAGGTGGCGGGGTGTGTACGTGAACATCCGGCACTGCCCTTGGGGGGACCATGCACGCCCGTATCCGAATCGCCGCAGTCGTAGCCGCCGCCGTCGGCGCACTTACTCTCACCGCCTGCGACACCGGCAGCACCGTCGTCGACAAGCCGAAGGACAACGCCGCCGCCCGGGCGGACAGCGGCAAGGACAGCGCGAAGGAGAAGTCCGAGGCTCCCGAGGTCGCCAAGGTCGGCGACACCCTCACCCTGGAGGGCTTCGAGGAGGGCAGCAAGCTCGACGTCACCGTCGTCAAGGTCGCCGACCCCGCCAAGCCGGCCGACCTCGTCAACACCGGCAAGGCGGCCTACAGCGACAGCCCGTCCAACGGCGCCCAGGTCGCCGACACCGAGGGGCAGCAGTTCGACGCCACCTTCGGGGACATCACGGCCGGGCCGTCCATGGCCTCCGGTCTGAAGCTCAAGCCCGGCGCCGAGGGCCTCGGCTGGATCGTCTTCGAGGTTCCCGAGGCGGCGAAGGTCGACACCGTGCAGTTCACCATGGACTCCGGGTTCGCCGACAAGACCGGCGAGTGGAAACTGCGGTAACCGCAGGAGCAGGAGTCGAACCAGGAGGTCGCGTCAGCCGTTCCGCATGCGTCGCGCGACCTCCCCGACGTCGGCGAGCAGCCCCGCCGGTTCCTGGTCCAGGTCGAGGGTGTGCTGGTGGATCAGGATGCCCGCGTGGCGCACCCGGTGGGCCGCGTGCGAGGCGTTGCCCTTCGCGTAGACCAGGTGTCCCTCGTCCAGGCCGAGGGCGGTGCAGTACGCCAGCATCTGGTACAGATCGGCGTCCGGGTAACCGCCCCGCTTCTCCGCCTTGTACTTCGCGTCCGCGACGGTGCACGGGACGCCGTCCGGCCCGTACAGCACGAAGTCCGGCCGCATGCGGATGGCGGCGGCCTCGTCGAGGTGGTGGCTGTCCTGGAAGCGGGCGGTGCGGCCCGACCCGCGCAGGGCCTCGCGCAGGGCGACGGTCACGAAGTCCTCGAAGAGCTTGTTCATGTCGAACAGGAACCCGTCGATGCGCAGTCCGCCGGGCCCGTGCTCCGGGGAGGCGTCCTGCAGCACGGCCCACGCCAGGCGCAGGGCGTGGTGGTACCGGGAGTTGAGGCGGCTCGGACGCCACTCGGGCAGGGGCCGGCCGCGCACCGGCACCGTGACGTCCGCCAGCCGCGCCCGCTGGTGCAGCAGCCTCCGGCGCACCTCGCGCGGCACCCCGGGCAGCCGCAGCAGCCGCTCCACGGCCGCCCGCAGGATCCGGTTCTCCGCGATGTCCGTCGTGAACTCGTCGTACGTCACCTCCACCGGCAGCGTCGCCCCGAACCGGCGCCGTATCTGCTCGGCCTCCCGGATCCGCCCCCGCACGACCACCGAGGTCTCCTCCGTCACCCGGTAACCCTGCAACAGCCCCTGCCGCAGGGCCCGGTCCACCTGCCGCTCCACCGCGTGCGCGAGCGCCGGCAACAGGTCCCGGTGCTCGGCCACCTCGACCTCACCGTCCCGCCAGGCACCGGTGGGACCGAGGCCGTAGCCGAGCAGGAAGAAGAGACGTGCGACGGGCACCTTGGGGACGACGCGGACCGTGAGTGGATCGTCGTGCCCCGGCACCGTGAGCGTGACGGCCCCGACCTTGCTGCCCGCCCGCAGCGACCAGCGGCCCGGTGAGTACGGGTCCGGCGCGGCGTCCACGACGCGCAGCGCCGCGAGCGCCCGCCCCACGCCGTCCGGCAGGGTCACGCTGACCGCCGGCGCGTGCTCGACGAGCTCGACGACCGGCGTCACCCCGACGACTCCCGCAGCACCGCCAGCCCGTACCGCTTCTCGACGTCCACGCCCTCGCCGTAGTGGTGTTCCTCGAGCAACGGAAGGATCTTCGTCCGCCAGGTGCGCTCGAGGCCGCCCTTCCGGTACACGCCCTTCTTCATCAGGTACGAGGGCCCGATGCGGAAGTCCGGTTCGTCGATCCGCGTGTTGAGCGCGTCGAGCAGGTCCGCCGGCTCGGAGTCCTTCCCCTCCCGCTCCAGCCACCTCCGCAGCAGGCCGCTCGTCGGCTCGACGCGCGGCGACAGCTCGACGAAGGCGAAGCGCCGGCGCATCGCGGCATCCACGAGCGCGATGGACCGGTCGGCGGTGTTCATCGTCCCGATCACGAACAGGTTCGGCGGCAGCGCGAAGTCGTCCCCGGAGTACGTCAGCCGCACCGACTTGTTGCGGTACTCCAGCAGGAAGTACAGCTCGCCGAAGACCTTCGCGAGGTGGGCGCGGTTGATCTCGTCGATGATCAGGAAGTGCGGGATGTGCCGGTTGCCCTCGCGGGAGGCGAGATCGGCGAGCTCGCGCAGCGGCCCGGCGGTGAGCCGGAAGGCCACCTCGCGGGTCTCCGGATCCTCCTGCGGCCGGAACCCCTCGAAGAAGTCCTCGTAGGAATAGGAGGGGTGGAACTGCACCAGCTTGACCTGCTCGGGACCGCCGCCGAGGAACTCGGCGAGTTTGAGGGCGAGGTAGGTCTTGCCGGTGCCGGGCGGTCCGTAGAGCACGAGCTGCCGCTCGTCCCAGAGCAGACCGCGCACTTCACGCAGCCACTCGGTGTCGTGCACGAGCAACTCGGCGGCCAGCCCGTCCGTGGGCTCGGGCAGCTCGAGTTCGCGCCGGGCGGCGAGCGCGGGGATCTCCGTGCTCGGGTCCCGCTCTGTCGTCCCGGCCTCCTCGGCCAGTTCCTGGTCGGTGAGACCAAGGCCCTCGATGTGGGCCTGGACGGCGGAGAGGTCGACGACGTCGTGCTGGATGGACAGCTTCTGCTGGAGTTCCTCGGGCAGGTCGTCGTAGGAGAAGCCGGTGGGCTGCCACTCCACGGGCCGGCGCAGGTTGGACCGGCGGTCCTCGGACTCCGTCTGCTCGGCCTCGCCGGTGATCTCGCCGACGTACAGCCGGCCGCCCGAGATCGTGCACACGGTGTCGCCGGGCTTCATGCGCGACAGGAAGGCGTGAAGGTCCTCGACGAGCTGCTGCCGCTGGCTGTACGTGGCGGTCGACTCGTAGTCCTCCTGGACCAGCGTGCGCAGTCCGTCCTTGCTGACGCCCTGCCGAACGCCCTGCCGCAGTCGGGAGGCGGCCAGGGTGACACGGCCCTCGGGCAGCCACAGGCGCTGGACCAGGTCCAGGCCGGTGACGTTGGAGCCGCGCACGAGCCAGGACCGGTTGGGGCCCGCCCACACTCCGGACATGAAGTCGGACAGAGGCCTGTCGTCCTCGGTCCGCCACTCCTCCCACCCGTTGCGCGGCGCCCCGACCAGCACGACGGCGGCGAAGGAGGGGGAGCCGAACACCACGTCCTCGGTCAGCTCCAGCCAGCCCGGCCAGCGCGCCGACGGCACCAGCACGCCCTGCGCCCGGAGTTCCTCACGGCGTTTGGTCGGTGCCTTGAAGTGCTTGCCCAGCGAGGGCATCACATGGTCCCGCACCGGTGAGCCGGCCCGCACGAGGAACTTCCGGCTGCCGTTGGTGCCCGTCTCGTCCAGGAGCACTCCGCGTGCCCGGCCGATGCCGTCACCGCTCGGCAGCCGGAGCCGGAACTCCGGACACTCGTCGACCATGGAACCCCCTCGCACCTGCTGGTCAGTTTCCGTCCGCAGCGTACTGGCAGGCACCGACACCGCTGTTTCGGTCGCTCACTCCCGCCTCGCTGCCCAGGCCGGTGGAAACCGGTGCCCGCCTGAACTGCCGGGACACGGGCGCCGCCCTAACGGCATGGTGGGGTGTGGCGTGTCACTCTTCGTCGTCCGCCAGATCGTTGATGAGCGGCACAAGGAGGGGATCGACCGCGAAGCCGGAGGCACGGCCCGAGCCGTTGTCGTACTCGGCGGTGAGGACCGGTACCGCGGAGTCCGGGACGAGTCCCTGCTCCTGCAACTTGCCACTGATTCGGTTGATGGGTTTGGTGAAGCCCTTCAGGCTGCGGTCGGCGTCGTAGTCGCAGATCTCGTAGACCGTCGCTGCCTCCACACGGCCGTTCCTCTCGGCCGCCTGACGGATGACGTCGACGCGGTTGCCGTATCCCTCGTAGGAGAGCCCGTTGAAGAGTGCCTCGATCGCAGCGGCAGTCCAGCCACCGTGGGCGTCCTCGGCCTCGATGCGCTCCACCCGCTCGATGTCCTCCACCGAGCCCGCCCGGAGATTGAGACGCAGGATGGGCGCGGAGACCTCCAAGAACTGCTTCGGTGACAGGAGGAACAGCCGTCCACCGCCCCGCGCCCGCAGTTCAGCGGCCAGTTCTGGTCTGGGTCCGCGGTTGAAGCCGCGTTCCTTGCGCCACCAGTCTTCTTTCGCGTCCGCGGTGACGAAGAGCACGTCGCAACGGTGAGCGGAAGCCTCGCGCAGCAATTGCTCCCACACGAAGAAGTCACCGACCGAGCCGTCACCGTCCTTCTTGGCGTCCATGTATCCCGGCGGAATTCGGTCCTTGACGCGCTTCCTGCCCATGTCGAGGAGCGCGGCGCCTTCCTGTGCGCTGAAATGTGCGCCGACCCGGCCGGCCAGCGCGCGTTCCAGCTCGGCGATCACCGGATCGGCGTTCGTGTCATGGGTGATGCTCTGCCACTCGCCCTCTCCGACCTCGGTGATCTTCTTCTGCGCCTCCTCGAAGACCTCGGTGATCCGAGCGCGGATGTCCTCGAGATCCTTCTCGCTCAGCGACACACGGTTTGCCCAGGTGCGCAGGGTCTGCATCGCCGATCTTGCGTGCTCGCCCATGTCCTGGGCGGCCTTCGTACTGGTCGAGCGTGCGTCGTGGATGGCTGTCTCACGGTTGGCCCAGAATTCCGTGAGCACCTGGTGCGGGACCCAGAGCCGGTCCCCGAGAGCGCCTAACGCACCGAGCAGGTCGGTGCGGGCCTGCTCCGTGTACCGGTAGAGGTTGAGGAGCACATTGGTGTCCGGGGACACGAGACCGTTCGTCAGAACGGCGGTGTAGTCCCCCGTTGTCGGCGTTTGGAAGGCCCCGAAATCGTGGAAAAGTCCCCGATTCTGCTCGCCGTTCGTGGTGTCACTCGTCATCGTCACCCCGCGCGTGCCGAGCGTCACGCCCATGCGCCGACGCATCCGGGGGTGACCCTAGCGTCCCGGCTGATGCCGCGAGGGGGAATGGAGGATCTTTCTGTCAATGGAGCTGTTTCCGTGTAACTCTGTTGACGGCATCAACGTGTCAATTTACTCTCTCGTGTGAGCTTCGTGGATGTGGCTCCTGTGGCGCCTTGGGCGTGCGGCTGCCCGACCGTAGCGAAGTGACGAGAACGTGCCC
This sequence comes from Streptomyces sp. TE5632, assembly GCF_054061295.1. Taxonomy (NCBI): domain Bacteria; kingdom Bacillati; phylum Actinomycetota; class Actinomycetes; order Kitasatosporales; family Streptomycetaceae; genus Streptomyces; species Streptomyces sp. TE5632. Next base: position 5,321,035 of record NZ_JBSSEA010000003.1, read on the forward strand.
GAAGAGCCAGAAGCAGGCATAGCCTGCGTGAAGTACTGCATCCGGATCGGGGAGGTCCGAGGTGCGGCGGAGGTGTCATGGGTGGGGATCCGCATGTACCAACAGCCCTCGAGGAACGTGGGGATCCGGCCGGAGCGCGGCCGGAGGGCGTGACCGAGTGCCCGAAGAGCGGCGAGCGCGCCGTGGAGCGGGAGGTGCCCCGCTGGATGCCTTCGACCGAGCCTGAAGCGCCGAGCCCCTATGGCGAGCATGCCCTGCTGACGCACGCCATGACCGGCGGATACGACGCCGTACCGGCCGGGGAACGGGAACGACTGCTGCGCTACCTGGAGGCGGTAGTCGCCGCCCGCCCGGCGCCGCTGCACGCCGCCGTCGCCTTCAACGCCGTGTACTTCGGCTACGAGCTCAACGGCGACGGCTACGGCGGCAGCCCGCTGCGTCTCGACGACTTCCCCGTGATCGCCTTTGGCAAGTGCGCGCCCGTGCTGCCGGTCGGCGCCATGGTGTGCGTCGCCACCGGGTCGGATCCGCTCTATGCCGAGATCGTCTACAAGGAGGGCGCTCATCCGGAAGTGGACGCCCTCGGTGACGTCCCGGCTTGGGTGTCCGGGGCGCCGGCGGGCGCCGAGGGGCCGGGCAGGCCGGGAGCGAACGCCTCTCCGCGGCGCCGGGAGCGCCTGGTTCCGGATCCGCATGCCTTCGGCCCGGCGTTGAGCCTCTCACCCGCCCAGCTCCACCGCTTACGCACCCGCCGCCGCTGGATCGACGAGGACGGCCATGTCCTCGTCGACGTCTGCTACCCGTCGCGGGAGGCGGCGCAGCACGACGACCTGACCGCTTACGCGGACTACCTGCTGACGACCGCACGGGCGCAGCTCCTCAGTCCCTACGTCCCCGTATCCCTCGCGGATCTGGTAGGCAGCACGCATGACGACGCGCTGCGGGTAGGTCTGCTGCGCCTCCTCGACACGGTGAGACGCGTCCTCGCTTCCAGCGACGTGCTGCGCATGTGGGGCCCGTACGCCATGACCCGCGACTTCCTCGCGGCCTGCTGGCGAGACACCGGACCGCTGGGAGGCGACGACCTGAGGACGCTCGCGGCAGCGGTGGAACGCGCGGCCACACCGGCGAGACGCCGTCACGGTCTGACCGTTCCGGTCACCGCCTATACGGCGGTCGGGCCTCGGTTGCGTGCGTTTCCCGGAGCCGCGGAACTGCTCAAAGGAGTGGGGTACGCCGCGGCGGTGTGCCGGGCGAACGTGACGCTCGCCGACGTCGTCCAACGAGACAGTGAGCAAGGCCTGTTCGCCAACGGAACCCGAGTCACGTTCGACGACGCCTTCGAGGGAGGGGGTGTCTGGCGCTCCCGTCATCCCGGTGACGCGGAGGACCTCGGCGATCCTCTGGTTCCGGCCGGACGAGGATGGACGTCCACGACGACGCAGGCATCTGCTCCGGAGCCGGAACGCACAGCGGAGCCGGTCGACTCACTGCTCGCGGACGATGCCGCCCTCGGGCCCGAAGCACTGCTGCGAAGCGACGAGGAGGAGATCGTCTGGCAACTGCCGCTGCGTCTCGCCCACCTCACCCACGGCTGCCTTCCACTGCGCCCGTACGTCGCCGCAGAACTACGGCGGACCTGCGGTCCGCACCCCGCCATTCGGTTCGAACTGGACCACGTCGGCGGAACCCTGGAGGCGGCCGAGACGGTCCAGGACACAGTCGCCGAACTCGCCGGTGACGCCGGCCGTCTGACCGGAGTGAGGTGGCCTCTCGACTTCTTCCCCGGGCTGGTTCTCCGGCTCCACTGGTCCCGCGGTGGCCGGGTGATCCGCCTGACCACGACGCGGCTCGAACAGCCGGTCCAGGCCGGCGACCGGGTGATCGAGCACTGCTACGACCCTTGCGTTCTCACTCGGGACGACGCGCCGGGCAGCGACCGCAACGGTGACACGGCAGCGGGTCTCGGTCCCCGGCAACTGGTCATGCGAACGGTGCGCCGCTGCGGACTGCTCACCCCGGACGGTCATGCTCTGCTGGACCGTTCACACCTGCCCCTTGCCGTCTACGGCCGTAGGCCGGCGCAGTCGCAGACCACCGCCCTGGAAACAGCCGTCGAGGCACTACTTGCCGAACAACTCCTCGAACCGGCCTCCGGCAGTCGTGACGTCTTCGGCCAACCGCACTTCCCTCCGCGCAGCGGGGAACCGGCCGTACCGCTCATCGGTTACCGTCCCGTCCCTCGGCGCCTGATACGCCCCTGGGGCGGTACCGGGCCGGCCCCCGAGGGACTGCGGGCGATCCAGTTCGTCTGCGGCCACCTGCGCCGTCTGCGACCGGGCCGCTTGCCGAGCGAAACCCAACGGGCCGCCTTCCGGGAGCACTGCCGCAGACTCGGCAAGGCGGATGGTTGGGAGCTGCCCGAGGGATACACCTTCGTCACTCAACACACGCGTGGCCACTGATCCCGCGACCACTCCGCTCCATGAACCACCGCTCTTCCCTTCACCGGGGCTCCTCGACGCAGAGTGAGCCGAACCCGCAGCCAGTAGTGACCAGCCACAGAACGGAGCACCATCCATGCAGGACCGGTACCACGTCGTCGCGGGGCCGCCGTTTTCCCCGCAGGGCGTGTCGGCCGAGTGGCTCGGAGCCCTGGCCGCAGCGCTCAACGCCCTCGAACACCCGGCCGCCACCGCCTTGGAGGACCTCACGGCCGGCATGGTGGAACTGGCCTTCAACTCTCTCCCGCCGAAGCACCGGCAGACTCTGCTGGGCCGCCTGGGAATCCGGATGGCGGCCCCGCGACGGGCGGGCAGCGCGCTGTGCCGGGACATCCTGGCCAGGCTGCGACGCGAGTCCCGACAGAACTCGTGTGTCTGCGGTGCCAAGGAGCTCACGCGCACCGTGATGAACGACGTGGGCAGGTCGGTCTTCGCACGGGACGGCGAGACCGCCCCCGACCCCGTCTCCCGGTGGGGCGGGACACTGGTCCGCAGCGCTGTGTTCGCGTGGTGCGGCGCTTCCGTCGCCGATGCCCGCATTCTCGTCTGGATGTCGGACCACGACTGGTTCGGGATGGCGGTGGACGGCGCGGAAGCCACACGACTCGCCGCCGTCCGCGCCAGGGCGCAGACCGTCGCGGAGGCGTACCCGGACTTCTTCCCCGGGGAACCGGACGACCTGGGACCGCGACCCACGGTGGCGGTGGAGGAGCGGTCTCCCGAGACCGGCCGAACGGACGCGGGCGCCACCGCTGCGGACGCCGTCACACCGAGCCCCGGAACCGCGGACGACGTGACCGCGCCGACGACCGGTGAGGCCCGGGTCGAGGACCCGACGGAACCGGAGGAGGCCTGTCGACGGCTGGAGGCTGCCCTCACGCGAGCGCAACAAGCCGCCCGCAGGGTGATCGACGCGGTCGACGACGGACGCCCACCGCACGACGGTGACCTGCTGCCGTTGACCGGACTGAGGGCGATCTTCGACGGCGTCGACGCAGCGTTCCGCACGGCGGACATCGCACCCGTCACCCTTCGCCTTCAGGACCTGGCACGAGCAGTACAGGAACACCGGGCGGCTTGCGCGCGTGACCTGCGGACACGGGAGACGCTGAGGGAACTGCTGACCGTCGGGTGCCCGGTGGAGAGCCCCGCAGCCTCCGCCGCCGAGGCCGCGCGCGTCGCAGCCCGCCGCCTGCTGCACTCCCCGACATGGGGGGAGACGGAACGGCAGGAGGCCGACGCCCTCACCGCTCTCGTCGAGCTCGTCCACCTGGGACGGCAGGCGGATGCCGCGGCGGAGATCCTTGCCCTCCAGGAACGGGTCGTACGAGTACCCGCGTGTGCCATGGCCGCGGTCATGGCACACGAACTGACGTTGACACAACCGGCGGAAGCCGGTTCCGCGTCCGAGCCGGGCACCTCCGACGCGGCCGGGGCGGAGGGCGCGGCCGACGGTGCCCAGGCTGACGCCGCCGCGCCCGCCGACAGCGTGCCGAACGACGAGCGCCCGGCCGAGAAACCGGACGGCCACACCGAGCGGACCGACGAGCGGACCGACGGGGGAACTGAGGAGACCGACGGGAGCGCCGCCGGTCTGCGCCCCGGCCAGGCGCAGAAAACCGACCGTCCGTCCGACGCCCCACCCCGCGAACCGGCTGCTGCCGACGCAAGGGACGTGAAGCCCACCGAGGGCGGGGCCACGCCCCCACACACCGACTCCTCGCTGGCGGAGGCCGCCGGGGACAGCTCGCAGGACACCGTTCCCTCGCCTTCACCGGCGTCTCCTTCCGACGCGCCGCACGACGAGGAGGCACCGAAGACGCACGCGCACGCGGATGAGGCCACCGATGATGCCTCGGCCGAGCAGACGCTGGCGCGCCTGGTCGTGGAGCGGCGTTTCGGGCTGGCCCACCACGTGGCACGCGCAGCGGGCCGCCCGGAGCCCCAGGTGGCGGCGCTCCGGCTGGCCGGCGCGACGGCACTGCTCACCTCCGGCAACAGCCATGGCGCACGACTGGTCGCGGACCTGCTCCAGCAGCACGGCGGTTTCGCCGGACGTGACGTGGAGGGCAGCGAACTGATCCTGCTTCCCTCCCTGCTGCGTACGGCCCTGGTCACCGGCGACCACCTGGCGGGCGCTCAGCTCAAGGCCCTGGTGCCCCGGCTTCCGGGATCGCTGGGGGAGGTGGCGACCGCCGTCGCGGACCGTGCCCTCAGCGGTGCCCTGATGATCGCCTCCCCGCTGGTCGTCATCGCCGACGCCTCCGAGGCCGAGGCCCGGCTGCGGGAACTGCGCGAGCAGGGCCGCGCCCTCCTCGCACCTCAGCGGCGGCGGTTCGCACGGGCGACGGAGATCGCCAAGCGCTGGCTGGCTCCGGACGGCGGGCTGCTGGGCTCGCTGCTCACGGCGGTGATCGACGACGACCGTGACGCCCTGCCGGACGTCCGGGACCAGGCCGAACGCCTGTCGAAGCTGTCCGAGGTCAACAGCGAGATCGACCGCATGGACCGCAAGTACCGCTCCTCCAGCGGCAAGCCGCTCCAGGGCTCGGGACGGCATGATCTGGTGCACCTCGTCGGGCGGGTCGCCGATCTGGCCAAGGAATGGTGCCTGGCGGTGGAGGGAACCCGTCGGGGCGACCGAACCGACGGGGAGCGGGCGGTCAAGGAGATCTCCGCCCTGCGCCGGTCGATGCTCGACCGGCGAGAGACCGTGCTGACGGACCTGGAACAGCTGGCACGGTGTTCGGGCCCCGTGGCTGCCGCTGCCGCGTGGGCGGCCCGCTCCTCCATGGAGGAGCTCTTCGCCCTGCTGGCCGGAGGAACCGGAACCCCCCGCCCCGGTGGCGGAGCGGACCCCGGACTCGTCCTGGACGTGGAGCTGCTGAAGGTGTGCGACACGGTCGGCGAGCGTCCCGCGCTGGACCTGCTGCTGACGGCGGTTCACCGTGGCTGGGCGGAAGCCCTGGCGGAGCGGCTGGCACATGACGCGTTCACGGCGGCCCGGACGATCGTGGACCTGGCCGCCCGCGGGCAGCTGCCCGGCTCGCAGGAGGCGGTGTTCGCCCCGCCGTCGGCCGTCGAGATCGAGGAGCGGGAGGCCACGAGGCGTACGGAGCTGAAGGCAGCACACGACGAACTCGTCGGGGAGTTGCACCGCGCCCAGGCCGATGGAGCAGTGACCGACGACCAGGACCTGCGACTGCAGGAGCTGCTGGCCGATGCCCGCACGTCTCTCGACGACACGGGCACCCATGACCTGCTCGACGTGCGGCGGGCGCTGGACAAGGTACGGGCGGACCTGCCCGCCTTCCGGCAGCAGGCCACCGACCGGATCCGGGCCCGGCTGGACGCCCTGGACCTCACGGCGGACGAGCGGGACCAGGTGCTCCGCCACCTGGACACCGGCGGCCTGGCCACGGCGGCCGACCTCGTCTACTTCCTGGAGATCGGTGAACCCGTCCCGGAGATCGAGGCGGGCGAGACGCATCTGACGGAGTTCTTCCCCGGAGTGCCCGACGGGCTGCCCAAGGGCATCGGCCACGACCTCGTCGAGCTCGTCCGCTCCGGCGGCAAGCACCCGGCCATTCCCGTACTGGACTACGGGAACCTCTCCAGCGACGAGGCCGCACTGGCGGCGGACGCCCTCAATGAGTGGCGTGAGCTGGGTGCGACCGAACCGAAGGACCGGCTGGACATCTCCGCCCGGCGGCAACTGCTGCCGGCCCTCAAACTCCTCGGATACGACGCCAAGAGCGCCAAGCCGCTGGACGAGCGGTCACCGCACCGGCGCGAGTACCGCTTCTTCGAGGTGACCGAGGTCGAGATCAACGGCCGGGCGAAGGCGCCCGCCTTCGGTTCACAGATCAAGGAGCAGGGCGGCAGCCTCAGCGTGCTGATGGTCTGGGGCCGTCCGCCCGCCAAGGTCGTCATGAGCCTGGCCGCCCGCGACAGCAGCGCGACCAGCCTCCTGGTCGTCTACTTCGGCACCCTGGGCCGTGAGGCCCGTATCGAGCTCGCCGTCCGTTCCGACGGGCTGCGGCCGATGCTGGTCGTGGACGACGCGGCCCTGGCCTATCTCGCCGCCAGTGGATACCGCCAGGTCAGCACGGCCACGCAGACACTGCTGCCGTTCTCCGGGGTCAACCCGTACATCCGGGAGAAGCGCGGCCGGATCGGCGGCGAGATGTTCTACGGCCGTGACGCCGAACGCAAGAGCATCCTCGACCCCAGGGGCACCCAGGTCATTTTCGGCGGCCGGGGCCTCGGCAAGTCGGCGCTGCTCAGTGACGCCGGGGAACACTTCGTGAAACAGGGCCGCGGACATCACCAGTCGGTGTACATCAACCTCGACCAGGAGAACATCGGCAAGGGCAGCTCCCTGGGGCCCGAAGCCCTGTGGAGCGTCCTGGACCGTGAGCTGACCGACGCGGGGGTGCTGGGCCGGCCACAGGGCCGCAAATCACAGAAGGACATCTCCGAGCGCGTGCGTGCGGCGATCCGCGCCTGGCTCGACGGGGACTCCCGGCACCGCCTGCTGATCCTGCTCGACGAGTGCGACCAGTTCTTCGAGGCGGACGCCCCCCGGTTCGACCAGACCAAGAAGCTGAAGGGACTCGGGTCCGACACCAAGGACCGGGCCAAGGTCGTCTTCGCCGGTCTGCACTCCGTCCAGCGGTTCTCCAAGCTCGCGAGCAACGGCCCGTTCGGACACCTGGCGCAGACCCCGAAGGTGATCGGCCCGCTCGCCCCGCAGTTCGCCGCCGACCTGCTGGTGGAGCCGATGCGGGCGCTCGGCTTCGAGTTCGCCGACGTCGACCTGGTCAACCGGGTGCTGGGCTACTGCTCGTACCAGCCGTTCCTGCTCCAGATGTTCGGGCACAGGTTGGTCGAGGTGATGCACCGCAAGCGCGCACGGCGCGGCGCCGAGGCCCCTCCGTACACGGTGGGAGCCGCCGACATCGAGGCCGTGGAGTCGGACACCGGTCTCAGGGACGGCATCTCGGCGGCCTTCAAGGACACGCTGAGCCTGGACCACCGCTACGACGTGATCGCCAACGTGCTGGCCCACCACGCCCGGCACCAGGGACTGGAAATGCGGCTGAGCGACGCCGAACTGCGTGAGGAGTGCGAGACCTTCTGGCGCAAGGGCTTCGAGCAGCTCGACACCGAGGGCTTCCGGGCCTACCTCTCCGAGATGGTGGGTCTGGGCGTCCTGGCGCCCAACCACGACGGCCAGGGCTGGCACCTGCGCGGACCGAACGCGCTGCGCATGATCGGTACCTCGCACGAGGTGGACGCGCGGCTGCTGAGGGCCGAACGGGACTGCAAACTGCAGGAGAGCATCGTGCAGGAGGGCCGGCCGGACCTGCCGGACGGCAGGCCCGCGCCGCTCACCATCACCCAGCTCGACGACCTCCTCGGCGAGCGCGCCAACCAGACGCGGATCGTCCTGGGCACACCGGCCACCGGGGTCACCGACGTGGGAGACACCCTGCGCACGGTCGCCGGACGGATCGCCGACTGGAAGCTGCCGCCCATCGGCAGGCCCAGCGTCTACAAGCAGGAACTCACCGGCGGACGCCCGCGCGAACGGCGAGTGGTCATCAGCGACTTCGCCAGCTACCCGGCGAAGCCCGAGACCTGCCGCGAGGCCGTCGACCTGGCCGAAACCCTGCTGCCGCACACCCCGGGCGTCACCCGCGCGGTAGTCATCGTGACCGACTCCGGGCAGCCGGACCTGTGGCGCACGCTGCTGACGGGTGCGGAGCCGACATCGGCCGCCCCCGTGGTACTGCGCCGCCACGACCGCCGAGGCCTGCGCGGCTGGGCCCAGCGGGTCGAGATGTTCCACACGGACGACCGCCTGGACCGGCTCCACACGCTGACCGGCGGCTGGCCGCTGCTCGTCGACCGGGCACACCGGCTGCACCGCGAACTCGGCGACCCCGACGAGGCGCTGCGCCGCCTGGCCGGCCTGCTCACGGACCGCTCGGACGCCCGCGCTTTCGCCAAGGCGACCGGCGTCTACACGGACCCGTTGCTCGCGACGGGCTACCGGATCCTGGTCAAGGAGTTCGGCGAGGGCACGTTCGACGTGGAGAGCGCCGTGACCGCCGTCGCCTGCGAGATCGAGGACGAGGAGGAGGCCCGCTGGGTCTTCACGTGCCTGGACGCCTTCCAGGTGTTCGACCGTGAGGACACGCAGCTGCGCTTGGAACCGCTGCTCCGGCAGTGCGTGGCGCTCGACGTGTGACGGTCGTACCGGATACGGAGCCCAGCGGCCCGGCTCGTGACCTGTCCGCCGCTCCCGCCCTCTGCGGCGGGAGCGGCGGACGTCGTGGCTCACAGGCCCATGACCACCACACGGTCCCCGCACAGCTTGCGCAGGTCGTCCTCGTCGGAGGTGAAGACGGTGACCGGCCCCGGCTGCCGCAGGGCGACGGCGGCCAGGGCCGCGTCGATGGCGTACTTGTGGCCGTGGAGGCCGGCTTCCTTGAGGAGCTCGACGGCGTCCTTGGCGATCTCCTCGGTCACCGGCTCGACGTGGATCCGGGACAGCGCCCAGTGCCAGGCCGGAAGGGAGGTCCGCACGTCGTACGCCTCGATCAAGGTCATGGACGTGGTCATCACGCGGGTGCCGGAGAGGTGGGCCGTTTTGAGGCGCCCCTTCATCGCGGTGGCCCCCCGCACGGTCTGGGACAGACCCTCGGAGTCGAGCAGATAGACGATGTTGTTCTTCACGCGACGTGCCGCTCCTGCCCGGCCTGCTGCTGTTCGGTGACACGCTCCGCACGAGCCCTCTCCGCATGGGCGTGCTCGATCTCCTTGCGTTCGGCCTCGGCTGCGGCCAGTTCCTCCTCGGTGACAGGGCCGTATTCCGTCTCCAGCCAGTCGACGAGTTCGCCGAGCCGGTCCTGCTCCCGCCGACGCTCTATGGCCTGCGTGACATAGCGGCTGAACCCGCCGGGGCCCACCTCTGCCCGGATGGCCTCGGCAAGCTCCTCGGGGAGTGTGACGGTGTACTTCTTGGTTGCCATACCATCGACCATACCGCTCGCGTTCCTGAGAGGAGACCCGAACGACGGCGGCCTCACCCCATCGAGTACATCGGTGAACATGGCGGCGCTCAGCAGGCGCACTCGGCCCACACGGTCTTGCCGCCGGGCGGATACGACTCAGTGCCCCAGCGGTCGGCCAGGGCGGCGACGATGAGCAGGCCGCGGCCCGACTCGTCGTCCGGCTGCATGACGACGTCCGTCACGGGGGAGGGGAGCCGGTCCCCGCGAGCGTCCGTGACCGCGACACGGAGGACGTCGGCAGTCGGGTCGTGGGTGAGGGTGAGACGGAAGTCGCGGCCCTGGACCCGGCCGTGCAGCGCCGCGTTGGCGGCCAGCTCCGCGACGATCTGCTCCGCGCGGTCGGTGACGCCGGGTGACGTCTGCCAGGTGCGCAACTGCTCGTAGGCGAGCAGTCGGGCGAGGCGAGCCCCGCGGCGGGTGGACGACAATTGCTGCGTGAACGACCGCACGGCGGCGGGAAGCTGGGGCGTGGTTGCGCTCATGGGACCACGGTGACGGGCGCGCGGGGGCGCGTTCCAGTGGCGTGGCCCGTACGCTGCGTCACCGTACGGACGCTTGCTGTGGAAGGTGCGCGGGACGGACGGTCACGTTGGGTGCGGATCGGAGGTGACTGGAGGCGGTGCGCGCGGCCGGCCGGGTGCGGTCGTGACGAGCGTCGTCCTGCCGGGCAACACGCGGTCCGTGGCGGTCGGTTGCCGGGCGCAACCGGGCTGCCGAGTACAAGTCGGCCCAGCTCACGGCCGCGGCGCGGTGCGGGCTGCGCGTGCCGCCGACGCTCCTCACCGACGACGCCGAGCGGGCCCGGCGGTTCATCTGCGACCAGGGCCCGGCCGTCTGCAAGCCCGCTGTACAGCGGCGACTGCACCGGCCGGGACGGCGCCAATGCCTGACGGTATGGGTGGAAGAAGTCGCCGTGGCCGAACTCGACGCCGGTGTCGGCCACGCGATGCACCTGTTCCAGAGCCGCGTGGACAAGGCCGTGGACGTACGGCTCACCGCAGTGGGAACCGGCTGGTCGCCGTGCGAAGTCGGGATCCTGGCTTTCCTTGATCACTCTCCTTGGCGCCACCAGCGGGGCCTGGGCGGTTCGCTCACCAGACACCTTCGATGACCTCGTCGAGGACGAGATTCCATTGGGACTGGTCGTCCTCGAAGGGAGTCGCGTCAAAGGCGTGAATGCGTGCGCGCAGGTCCTCCACCTGCTCGTCGATGTCGGCCTGGTCGTCGCGTTGGTTTTCCTCGAATTCCTTGAAGAGGTTCAGGGCGTGGACGAGGGATTCGACATCTCGATGAAGCTGGGTGTAGGCGTTCAGGGGTTCCCCCTCGCCGAAGGCGTACACCTTTCCGGTGCGGGGGTCGAGGGCAATGACGGAGGCTGCGAAGTAGCCGAGGACGAGCCATGGGTGACATTCCTCAGGCAGGGTTCCGTCGTCAGGGGTGAACCACTCGGTCAGGAGGATCGACTCTTCCTGACCGACGCTCGCCCTGGACTTGAACGTCTCGTCGTGTGGGAGGCCGACCTGGCTGAGGAAGTCTGCGGTTCGGGTATCGAACTGGTTGTCGGGGGATTCGTAGCGGGGGAAGTACACGACGCCGGTCAGGCCGAAGGTGTTGAGGAGTTCGGCCGGCGTGATAGCGAAGCTCATGCGGGGACCTTTTGGGTGTTGCGCGGCTGGGGTGGGGAGTCAATGTTAGCGGCCGTGTGCTTTGCGGAGCTCGTCCATGTATTGCTGGTGTTCTTTGTCCCGTTGGTGGCGTGGGACGGTCTGGTCGTAAGTGTTGGTGTGGTGGACGGTTTTGGCCTGTGGGAAGTGGCGGTCGAGCCAGCGGTCGCAGCTGGGTTTGAGCTGGCAGGGCTCGCGTTCGGTGAAGACTTCTTTGAGGCCTGACTGTTTTCCGTTGTGCAGGAGCGGATAGCCGATCGATCTTTCGGAGTGCATGCTCTTCTCGCTGTAGCCGACGAGTATGCTTTCTCCTTTGCCGTCGGGGTCGATGTAGCGTCCGGCGGCGTAATTGTTTCCGCTGTATTCGTTACGGGCGTAGCGGGCGAGTTGGGTGGCTTGGCCGAGTTCGTCGGCGTAGGGGTCGACCTTGGTGGAGCTGACTTTTCCGGTGTGGGTGTTGGGTACGGCTGTGTCCGCTTGGTCTCGCCGTGTTTGGGGGCGCCAGGCTTTGCCGTTGTCGAGGATGCCGTCCAGGCGGTCTTTGTCTGTGCTGTCGAGGCTGCGGAGTTGACCGTCGGGGTCCAGGCGTTGGACGGTGCCGTCAGTGCTGAGCAGGTACGTGCGTATGCCATCGCAACTGTCGATGTCGTCTTTGGTCTTCTGGTCGGTCTTCTTGTGTTCCTTCTTGCTGTCGTCGATCTTGCCGCTGTGTTTTTCCAGGACGTCGATGGTCTCGTCGATTTTCTTGTCGACGACGTCTTCGGCCTTGTCCATGGCGGTGGCCAGCTTGTGGAAGCGGCTGTCTTTCTTGACGGAGCTGCGCCGTTTGGCGCCTCCGGTTCTGTGGGTCTTCTTCTTTTCGTCGAAGTTGCGCTTGGTCTCGCCGTAGCCGCCGGAGGCCTTCTCGAACTCGTCGAACTCGATGACCAGGTCGTAGGCCATGTCTGCGCTGCCGGGGGCGTAGTGGGAGAGGTCGTTGTCGTCGTGTGCGTCGAGTCGGTCGGTGAAGAGGTCTTCGATCTTGCCGAGGATCTTTGCCTCGATCTTGTCGGTGACGACGGAGGTGATCTGGTCGATGGCGTAGTCGATGGCCTCGTGCAGGGCGAAGCGGCAGGCGGCGATGGCTGCGGCGCTGAGCAGGCCGCTGAGACCGGCGGTGAAGAACATGCCGATGACGCCGGCGGTGGCGGTGGCTGCGGTGGCGGAGAGCTCGGCGATGCAGGCGATCTTGCAGCCTTCGATGAAGCCGGCGCAGTCGTCGAGGGCCTCGGCGAGGTCGTCGAGGCCCTTGATGAAGGTGGTGAGGTCCTTGGTGGTGAGTTTGCCCCATCGGCGGTCGATGGCATCGACGGTCTTGCCCTTGCTGCGTCCGGCGACGATGTGGGAACAGGCCTTGTTGCCCTCGGCGATGACGTCGCGGAGGCCTTCGGCCAGGTGACGGTAGTCCTTGGCGCTGTCGCGGACCTCGTCTTCGTCGATGTCGGGCCATTGGACGCCGACGAGGTCGAGGACCTCGACGAGTTCGTCGGGCAGCTTCTTCCCCACGTGTCGTTCCCCCCGGATCGGTCACCAACCGGGCAAGTTTTGACAGGAAGTGAGAAGCCGTCAAGCCGAAGTCGAAAAAATCCGGTCCTGTGCTGGTGTCAGCGAGGGTGTAGGCAGACGAGCATGTCGTCGCAGCCGACGACGAGGTCTCCGTTCGCAGTTGCTGTGAGTGAACGAACGGGCGGGCCGGGGTGGTAGACGCGTGTGGTGCCCCGGTTCCAGGTGTGGTGTTCGACGAGGCCGTCCCCCCACCCGACAGCGAGCGCCGGCCCGTCTTCGGTGTGCATGGCTGCCAAGGCCGTGACCGGAATTGGCCGTTGCATCACGGGGGGTGCAAGGGCTGCGCGGCTTGGTGACCAGGCATGGACGTGTCCGTCCGCGCCGCCGCTGTACAGCAGGGAGACAGGTGTGCCGTCTTCTGAAACATCGAGGTCCAAGGCGGCGAGTGCGGTGACGGGGCCTTCATGGAGCGTGGCTGTCTGTGGCCGGTCTGTTGGCTGGTGCAGGGTGGCGGCGTGGACGGCGCCGGCGTCGTCGGCGACCGCCAGCAGGTGGGAAGTGGCGGTGAGCGCGCGCCCTGGAGCCTGCGCCAGGTGGTTGCTCATGGTGTCGATGAGCTGCTGGACAGGGGTGGGGCCGTCGTCGAGGAGGGCGCTGATGCCGGAGGGTTTGCGTACTGCGGGACTGTGCTGCCAGGTGAGGCGTCCTTGTATGTCCAGCGCAAGCACGGTTCCGTCCGGCAGCGCCGCCAGTGCTCGTATCGGGGCGAAGGGGCGGGGAAGACGGCCTGAAGCGCGGGCGCTGTCTGCGCTGATGATCCGTACGACGCCTTGGTGGTCTGCGGCGAGCACGGTGCCCGCCAGCACCTCGTGTCCGGTGGCGAGGGCGGGGCCAGGCCAGGGCGGGCGGATATCACCGGTCACCCGGTTCCAGACCAGGCTCCAGTCGGCGTCGGCGGCAAGTACTGTCAGGTGCTGTTTCAGGCGTGGGTCGGCGCTGTCGCCGAGTGCCGAGAGAACGGCCAGTGCCCGTGCTGGTGGCCGCGGTTCGCGAAGGACGGACTGACCTGCGCGCAGCCAGGCGGTACGCAGTCCTCCGTGCTCGTCGTTGCTGCTCTCGTAGCGGGCGGTGACCGTGATGGGGTCGGCGGCGCAGACGTCCTCGGGGTCGTCCAGGCTGACTGCGTGCTCGGCGGGCGGTGTGCGCAGGGGGACGGACTTGTTGCGTGCCGTCTGCCAGGCGGCGAGCCGCTCAGGATCGGTCCACTGGTCGTGGTCGAGATTCATGACCGCCGGTACCTGATCTTCCAGGCGCGCGGCTGCGAGGCTTGAGGCGGTGGCTTCGACGATGACACGGACGTGCTCGAAGCGTGAGAGGGCGGCGGCCATATCGGCGAGCACCAGTGTGTCCGCGGCGTCCTGCAGGTCGGGCAGCACGATGGTGATCGGCCGGCGGTCGGCGGCCAGAGCAGCCGTCAGTTCGGCGGGGGTTCGGGCGACCACACCGAGTTGGTTGGCCAGAGTCCACACCGCACCCCGTACGCCGAGGCCCTGCAGGGGTGCGACCGCGTGTATGCGGCGTTCCTGAGGCGTTCCGGAGCGCGCGCCGTGAGCCACCAGCCAGGCAAGCAGAGCTGATTTTCCGCAGCCTGCGCTGCCTGTGACCAGGCACATGCGGGGGGCAGCCGGATCGGCCAGCCATGCCAGCAGGGCAGCGGCTGCCGGTTCTCTCCCGGCGGACGGCCTCCCCCACCGCAGGCTCGTCACGAGCGGGCCTGCCTGGCCGCGTGAGTGATCAGCTCTTTCAGACCCTCTTCTCGGGAGGCAGCGTCGGATCCGTAGTCGAAGCTGTGGGTGAACTCGGCCTGGGGGAAGGTGCTGCGCAGCCAGACCGCGCAGTAGTGGCCGGGCATCATGCATGGCTCGAGTTCGCAGTACACACGGCGCACCTGGGTGGACGAGACGCCCTGGGACTGCAGCCGCTGCCAGAGCAGTTCCTCCGGGTGACCGCGCCCCGGGCCGGTCGCCTCGGTGACGATCTGCTTGTTGCCGAGGTCGTCGAGGTACTCGAAGGCGGAGGAGAACGGGAAGTTCAGGGTGTGCCGCACGTCGTCGAGGACCCGGGGCCACCAGCTCTCGCGCTCCTGGAACGCAGTCTCGTCAATCCGTCGCAGTTCGGCGTTGAGTTCACGGAAGGCGGCCGCCGCGATGGACAGTCCCGTCGATGCCGCGATCACCGGCAGCTTCTGGTCCAACACAGTGAGCGCCGATGTGAATCTGGCAACGCTCGATGACACCAGCATGTCATCCTCGCCGTGGTCGCTGAGGAAGACCGCCTGGACGGCGCCGTCAGGGCGCACACACAGGTGGGCCAGCCCGTCGGTACCGATCCGCAGCCAATCGGCCATCTGCGCCGGCGGGTGTGGAAGGCCCTGATGGCCGGCAAGGAGCCCGAGTGTCACACCGTCGGCCGGCGTGGCCGCTTGGAAGTAAGGCGCCACGTTCAGTGGTACGCCTGTGCCTTCCAGGTGTTCACGGGCGGTGGGGGGCAGCCGGATACCGAACGCCCCGGGGATGTGGAATTGCCGCATACCGTCCGCACCGAAGTGATCGAAGGAAGCATCCCGTACGGGCTCGGACATCAAAAGAGACCTTTCCGGCAGCAGTGATCTATGTGCGTCTCACTCTGTCAGAAACAGCAACTACACGGGCCGGGGCCCTTCCGCTCGCCGACACCAAGGCTGTCGACGACGCCGGTGCCCGCTCTGTCAGCTACGGCAGTTGTGGATGGCCGTTGGTGAGGATGCTCAGCCAGGGCCTGATCCGGCTCGTTTTCGACGAGGAGGGCATCGCACGAGGCCGCTTCACGGCCGACCCGGCGTCGTACACGCATGACCGTCACCGAGGAGGACCAGCTCGTCTGGTTGGGAGGCCCTGAGGGGCTTCACTCGACTGCGGCGCGGCGATGTCGGAGGACCTGCGGATCGCCCCCAAGCCCGCCGGTCACAAGGAGTTCGACTGCCTCCAGAAGGAACGAGCGCCGTGCTTCTTGAACCGGCTCGCCCCGTACGCCGCGTCAGCGTACGGGTACGTTCGGTGGACGGCTCGGATCCGCGTCGCTCACGCTGGGTGCCGACGATCGCGGGGACATGGCCCGCAGGCACGCGGCTGTGTCCGGTGCGGTCGCCGCAGTGTCGACGAGAAAGAGGTGCCCGATGACGACGCCGACCACGAGGCCGTGGGGCCTGACCCGGATGAAGCCGTTTCCCGCAGCGGCCGTACTGACCGCGGCGACGGTCGTGCTCGACGCGGACCGCCAGGTCGGGCGGTGGGTCGGGCCCGACGGCCTGGACGTCCCGGAGCTGGACCGGCACAAGCGCAGTGAGACCTGCAAGGAGACGAAGACGAAGACCTCCCTGGACGGCACCACGGACGAGGGAAGCGACCAGCAGGGAGACAGCGATTGAGCGGGGCATCACCGGTTCTCGTCGTCACGCGGCTGGACGACGCGACGGCGGACGTCGTCATCGGGGAACTGGGTCGGCGTTCGGTGCCGGTCGTCCGGCTCGACCCGGGCGACTTCCCAGAGACGGTCCGGGTGGCAGCGCGCGCGGAAGGTGCGCGGCTCACAGGTGAGGTGCGGACGGAGACCCGAGAGCTGGCGCTGGACACGGTCCGCTCCGTGTACTGGCGCCGCCCGCGCCCCTGCTCCGCTCCCGAAGGACTGGACGGACCGGATGCCGACTGGTGCGCACAGCAGGCACGTCACGGCCTCGGCGGGATCCTGGCGACCCTGCCGGGAGCGCAGTACGTCAACCACCCGTGGCGCAACCGGGCCGCCGAGTACAAGCCGGCCCAGCTCACGACCGCGGCGCGGTGCGGGCTGCGCGTACCGCCGACGCTCCTCACCAACGACGCCGAGCGGGCACGGCGCTTCCTCCGCGACCACGGCCCGGCCGTCTACAAGCCGCTGTACAACAGCGAGTACACCGATCGGGACGGCCGAGGCCTGACGGTGTGGGTCGAAGAAGTCGCCGCGGCCGAGCTCGACGCCGGGGTCGGCCACACGATGCACCTGTTCCAGAGCCGTGTGGACAAGGTCGCGGACATCCGACTCACCGCGGTGGGGGACCGGCTGTTCGCCGTGCGGATCGACGGGGCGCCGGGACTGGACTGGCGCCGCTCCTACGACGACCTCGACTACCGCCTCGTCGACCCGCCGCCCGACGTGGCGAGGGGCGTGCACGACTACCTCGCCGCGTTCGGCCTGACCTACGGCGCCTTCGACTTCGGACTCGACGCCGCCGGACGGTGGCACTGGTACGAGTGCAATCCGAACGGGCAGTTCGCATGGTTCCCCGATCCCGTCACCGACCGGATCACCGCCGCCCTCGCCGACCGACTCCAGTACCCCGACCGGGACAGCCGATGACCAACACTGCACTCCTCCGCCAGGACCTCGCCCGCGAACTCGCCGCACGGGGCCGGCTCACTGATCCGGCATGGCGCGCCGCCGTCGAGGCCGTGCCCCGCGAACTCTTCCTGGGCAACGCCGTGTTCCGTCCCCACGGCACCCGGTGGGAACCCGTACGCCGCGAGCAACTCGATGACGACGAGTGGCTCCGGATGGTCCACTCGGACACCACCTGGGTGACACAGGTCGACGGCATCGGCGCCCGGGAAGCCACGGCCCCCGTGGCAGGACGGCCGACCTCCTCCGGCACGCTTCCGTCGCTCGTCGCGCGGATGCTCGAACTCGCCGATGTCCAAGACGGTGACAGGGTCCTCGAGATCGGCACGGGCACGGGCTACTCCACCGCCGTGCTCTGTCACCGGCTCGGGGACGAGACGGTGTACTCCGTCGAGTACGACGAGGAGGTGGCAGCCGCTGCCGCACAACACCTCCGAGCCGCCGGCTGCTCCCCGCACCTCGTCGTCGGTGACGGCCTGCGCGGGCACCAGGACGGCGCGGAGTACGACGCGGTGATCGCGACGTGCGCCGTGCGCACCATCCCGCCCTCGTGGCTGTGGCAGCTCCGTGACGGAGGCAGCATCACCACGACGATCAGCGGCTGGATGCTGGGCTCGGGCCTGATCCGGCTCGTCCTCGACGAGGAGGGCGTCGTACACGGCCGTTTCGCCGCCGACCCGGTGTCGTACATGCTCGCCCGGCCGCACGAACGACCGCCCCGCCCCACCTTCTACGCGCACCCGGGCAGCACGCGGGAAGCGCGGCTGAGCCCGGATCTGCTGAACAACCGGACCGGGCTCTTCGTCGCGCAGCTCGGTGCTCCGTCCGCCGAGTTGGTACGCCTTGCGGAGGGCGTCGCCCTGATCGACGTGGCGACCGGCTCGCAGGCATGGACCGAGCCGGACGGCGCCGGCGGCGGCTGGAGGGTTCACCAGGACGGGCCCCTGCGCCTGTGGGGCCAGGTCGAGGACGCGCTCGACACATGGCAGAAGGCGGGCTCGCCCGACCAGACCGCGTTCGGCATGACCGTCACCGAGTGGGACCAGGTCGTCTGGCTGGGCGATCCGGAGGGCCCTCGCTGGCGACTGCCGACCTGAGAAGGCCCGTAGCGAGCCTCGCCCTGGAAGAACGTGTGGCACGCCCTCTGGGTCCGCTCACCCCGTACGCTGCGTCAGCGTACGGGCACGTTCGGCGGGCTGTGCGAATTCGTTCCGGCCACTCTGGCGTTCTCAGGGAGAGGGACCTGGCGTGTGAGTACCTGGAGGTGGGCCGCGAATGACGACCGATCACGTGGAACCGGCGACGCCGGGCGGGGAGTGCGAGCGGGAGCCGGATCCGTCGGACAGCCTGCGAACGTTCGGGGCCGTCGTCCAGGCGCTGCGTGAACACGCGGGCCTGAGCCGGGTGCAGTTCGGGGAGCTGGTTCGGTTCTCCAAGCACACGGTGGAGTCGGTGGAGCTGGGGCGGCGGATGCCGGACGCGTCCTTCGTGGAACGGGCGGAGGAGGCGCTGGGCAACACGGGGGCGCTGCGGCACTCGGCACGGTTTCTGACGCGGGGGGAGGCGGGGCTGGCGGCGTGGTTCCGGCGGTGGGCGCGGCTGGAGCGCACGGCGGTGAGTCTGTGCACCTATGAGTGCCGGCTGGCGCCTGGGCTGTTGCAGTCGGAGGGGTACGTACGGGCTCTCTGTGAGAACGAGATTCCACCCCTCTCGGACGACGCTCTGGAAACCACCGTGCAGGTGCGCATGGAGCGTCAGCAACTACTTCGCGAACGGCCCAACACGACGTTCGACTTCGTCATCGAAGAAGCTGTGTTCATGCGCCGCTTGGGAGGGACGCAAATCACGGCGGAGCAACTCGACCTCATCCTTGAGCTCGGCCTTCTGCGCAACGTCACCGTTCAGGTCATGCCTGCGAACAGCGAGCAGCATGCGTGCCTTTCCGGGGCCTGTACGACTGCTGGAGATGCCGGACGGTCGCTGGCGGGCGTACTCCGAGGGCCAGGAGAACGGCCGCCTGATCGCTGGCCCGAAAGAGGTGAGCCGCATCCACATGCGCTATGCAAGACTGCGCTCGCAGGCACTTTCCCCGAAGGACTCCATGAGCCTGCTGGTGCGGATCAGAGGAGCGCTATGAACACGTCCGAACTAGGTTGGTTCAAGTCCAGCTACAGCAGCGCACAGGGCGACGACTGCGTGGAGGTCGCCGTCACCGAACAGGCCATCTACGTAAGGGACTCCAAAGATGTCACGCGTAAGCCCTTTGCCGTGGGTCAGGGCGGCTGGGCGCAGTTCGTGACATTCGTCGGGGACCATTGAGCCTTTGTCAGTAACGGATCGTGACGTTGCGTGATTGATCAGATGGTGCGGTCGTACCCGAGCCGGAGCAGGACGAGGGCCGCGGCGGCGATCTGCGTGATCCGGCTGGGGTCGAGGCTGACCCTGCGCAGGGCCTCGAAGGCGGTCTTGGGCAGGGAGTTCGCGCGCTCACAGACGCCGTGGACACCGCGGATGACCTTGTTGTAGGTCTGCTGGGCCTCGGTCGGCCCGCCGCCGACGGGCTTCTTGTGCGGGTGGCGGAAGCCGTTGCCGGCGTTCTCGTAGACGAGGTCGACCAGGGTCGGCATGTGCCGCTCGGCGGCGATCCGGTCCAGGGGGTCGAGCAGGCCGTGGTGCCGGGCGCAGGTGGTGTCGTGCTCGCCGCCCGGGCCGGACCGGTGAGACCCAGAGCGGCCGGCCGTCCGGGGCGGCGATGGCCTGCACGTTCCCGCCATGGTGCCGATGCTTTCCGGACCACCACAGGTCCGCGCCGTGGGGGCTGGGGGCGGCGACGCGGTCGGTGCGGATGAGGGGGCTGTCGAGGTAACGCGCCGAGTCGCTCGACCAGCACTACGGCCGCACAGGTTAAAGATCAAGCTAAAACACTGATAGTCCCGTGAGGGTCGTGAAGCGGTCCAGGGCCGCCACTCCCGTCACCGAGTTGCCTCGCTCGTCCAGGCCGGGTCCCCATACGCAGAGCGTGCAGTGGCCGGGGACGACGGCGATGATGCCACCGCCGACGCCGCTCTTGCCGGGCAGACCCACGCGGTAGGCGAAGTCGCCCGCGGCATCGTACGTTCCGCAGGTGAGCATGATCGCATTGACCTGTTTGGCCTGACTCTGGGTCAGCAGGCGGGTGCCGTCGGCGCGGATGCCGTGCCGGGCGAGGAAGCCGGTGGCCAGGGCGAGGTCGGCGCAGGATGCCTCGATGGAGCACTGGCGGAAGTACTGGTCGAGGAGGACCGGGACCGGGTTCCCGATGTTCCCGTACGACGCCATGAAGTGGCCGAGCGCGGCGTTGCGGTCGCCGTGGGCGGACTCGGAGGCGGCGACGCCTTTGTCGACGGCGAGCTCCGCGTTGCCGCTCTCCGCGCGCAGGAACTCCAGGAGGGTGCCCGTCGCGTCGCCGGTCTGGGTGTGGAGGCGGTCGGTGACGACGAGTGCGCCGGCGTTGATGAACGGATTGCGCGGGATGCCGTTTTCGTACTCCAGCTGCACCAGCGAGTTGAAGGGGTTGCCGGAGGGCTCGCGGCTGACGTGCTCCCACAGTGTGTCGCCCTCGCGGGCCAGGTCGAGGGCGAGGGTGAAGACCTTGGAGATGGACTGTGTGGAGAACGGCTGTCGCCAGTCCCCGACTCCATACACCGTGCCGTCCAGCTCCGCGACGGCCATGCCGAACCGGTGCGGGTCGCATGCCGCGAGCGCCGGGATGTAGTCGGCGGGCCGACCACGTCCCGGCATGCTCTCGATCTCGGCGGCGATGCGGTGCAGAATCGGCTGGAAGGTGTGGGACGAGGTCATGGTCGCCATTGTGCCGTCGGGTCCTCCGGGGTGTGCCATGGGGTGGAGGGGTGCGGGTGGTTCGTAGCTGGTCGCAGTGAGCCTTTCTCGGTAAGCGCCCGTCGCTCGCTGTGATCGCGATGCTGGAGCTGCGGCCCGTGGTCCCCAAGTCCGGGCAGGCGTAAGGCCCCTGGTAGGAACGATCTTGCGACGGATTGTCAGGAGGTCCACCCGGCACGTGGTCAGAACCCGGACGGAGGGCTCCTGCCGCAGACACGTGCTGTAGGCGCCTGGGGGCCTCAGCTCGCACGGTGTGTCAGCGTATGGGCGCAGTTGGTCGACGGCGACGCAGCGTGTCGGTCGCGCTGGGTGCCGACGGCCCTGGCCGAGTGGTTACTCGGCCGCCGGCTCGACGTAGGTGTTGTCGAACCAGTCGATGAACTCACGGACGGTTCCGATCTTGGCGACCCGGGCGTGGAGGGCCTTCTGGTCGTGTCCGATCAGGAACCAGCCGGTGGTGACGGACTCCCCGCAGCCGCAGTGGCACATACGGGCGTCGTGCGGGGACTCGAAGTAGGCGATCGGGTTGCGGTGTGCCGCCACGGGGGGCTCCCCTCCGACGTAGGCGTCGTGGACCTCGTCGCCCGGCTTGAGGAACCTGCCCTCGATCGCCTTGCGCCCTCCGGCCACCGGCACCAGCCTGTCGATCTCGATGGCCATGCGGACCTTGCCGTCGGTGGAGAGGAGAGCGTACTGCTCCTTCTCGGCACGCTGGCCGAGGACCCAGCAGCCCCGGTTGGCCCGGAACAGTGCGGCGTCGTCCATGGCCGGGTCCCAGCCGACGTGGTCGCGTCCCAGCTGGTCCTCCTTCGGGTTGACGTAGCGTATGGGTCCGAGCGTGATGTGGATCATGAGCCGCCCCCAACAGGCGTTTACTCAGGTCCCATTGCCCTGAGAATCGTCAAACATCCTGGCAGGACGACGGGATACCTTCAACCCCTAGGGTCCTAGCTTTACATCTCTGTCGTGAGGTGCGAGATGCGCAGCGGGTGGGGTGGAACAGGTCAGGAGGAGCGCCAGCGGTTGCGGCCGTCGGAGCCGGGGCCGCAGACCATGGGGGTTCCTGCCTTGGTCACGCCGGTGGCACCGGGCTGGGAGCAGAAGGAGCCGGGGTGCACGGTGCCGACGCTGCTGCCGCCGCCGTCGGACGACGAGGAGCCACCGCCGGTCGAACCGCCGCCGGTGGTGCCGTTGTTGTCGCTGTCGCTGCCGTCGTCGTATTCGGGGTCATTGGCGGGAATCTTGTAGGTCGTGTCCTTCTTCGAGGGGCACTCCTGGACGAGATCGGCGTCGGTCCACTGGCCCAGGTCGAGGTGAACCGTGGTGGTGGAGGTGACTTCGCCGTTCTCGTTGGGGCGTTGGAAGCACACCCGCCACTCGTCGCCTTCCTCAGCGGCCTCTTCGGCCGTGGGTGTGTCGATGTCGAGGTAGACGTCGTCGAGCGTGACGCTGTCGAGGTCGATACCGGCCTGGTCCAGTGCCTTGACTGCCGTGTTGTAGGTGTCGCCCACGACATCCGGCATCGTCGGCCACGGGAGCGGGCCGCCGTCGTTCGTGGGACAGGGCTCGTCGTTCCGCACGGCGGCGAAGGCGACGGATTTCGCGGCGGTGTCGGCCTTCTGGAAGCACACCGTCCAGGCCGACCGTACGACGATCGGGCGGCCTTCCGCGGACGCGTCGTGACGACCCGGCGTGAACCCGGCCGTACGCGCGCCCTTCTCCGCCTCGTCGAGGGCCTTGCCCGTGTAGTCGGTGAGCTCGGGGGCCTTCGAGGTGGTGGGGGACGCAGTGGCTCCGGAGCCCGCGTGGGCTGCGTCCTGTGCGCTGGCCTCGGACTTGTCCGGCTTGCTGTCGTCGAGCTGTCCGCTCATGCCCGCGCTGATCAGCATCAGGAAGAAGGCGCCGAACGTGGCGCCGAGTTTGGCGTACCAGCGCCATGAGGGCAGGACCCATACCGCCACCATGGCGGCAATCATCACGAAGAAGCCGAGCGGGAAGCTCACCGCGCTGAGCAGGGCCACGAGGGCCAGGAGGCCGAGCAGGGCGGGGGTGGTCTTCCACCAGGGCCGGGACGGGGGTGGAGTGGTGTTGTACGGGTTCACGGGTGCTCTCTTGTTCTCCGGTGTTCGGCGTGGGTCGGGTCGGGCCCGGACTCATGTCAGGGGGTAAGGCGTTCAACAGCCGTGGCTGCGCTGCTGTTACGCGAGCGATCGGGCCCGTACGCTGCGTAAGCGTGCGGGCACATTCCGTGGACGGTACGTCGTTGGATCCGTCAAGCTGGGGGCTGTCGACCGTGGAGGCCGACGGGCGACGTACAGAGGCAAGCGGAGGTGGGCGCGTATGGCGGGTGGCGCGGGTGTGGGCGGCGAGACGGCGGCCTGCGAGGTGGAACGGGAGCCGGACCCGTCGGACAGCCTGCGAACGTTCGGGGCCGTCGTCCAGGCGCTGCGTGAACACGCGGGCCTGAGCCGGGCGCAGTTCGGGGAGCTGGTTCGGTTCTCCAAGCACACGGTGGAGTCGGTGGAGCTGGGGCGGCGGATGCCGGACGCGTCCTTCGTGGAACGGGCGGAGGAGGCGCTGGGCAACACGGGGGCGCTGCGGCACTCGGCACGGTTTCTGACGCGGGGGGAGGCGGGGCTGGCGGCGTGGTTCCGGCGGTGGGCGCGGCTGGAGCGGGTGGCGGTGAGATTGTGTACGTACGAGTGCCGGCTGGTTCCCGGGCTGTTGCAGTCGGAGGGGTACGCACGGGCACTCTTCGAGAACCGGATTCCGCTGCTGACAGATGAGCAGTTGGAGGCCCAGGTTGCCGCGAGGATGGAGCGGCAGCAGATGCTGTATGAGCGCCCGACAGTTCCGTTCCACTTCATCGTTGAGGAAGCGGTCCTGCGACGGAGACTGGGCGGTGCCGAGGTGCGGCGCGAACAGCTGAACCACGTTCTGGAGCACACGTTGCCTCGCAATGTGACGTTGCAAATCATGCCGTTGGAAGCCGAGTACCACTCGTGCATGGATGGGCCTCTGCGCCTGCTGGAGACCCCGGAAGGGCGTCGACTCGCGTACTCGGAGGGCCAGGAGAGCGGGCGGCTGATTGGTGACCCGAAAGAGGTGAGAGTTCTCCAGCAGCGCTATGACACACTGCGGTCGCAGGCCCTGCATCCCAAAGAATCCCAGGCCTTGCTGGAGCGACTGCGAGGAGAGACATGAGCATGACGGAACTCGCCTGGTTCAAGTCAAGCTACAGCGGTAGCTCGGGCGACGACTGCGTGGAGGTGGCCGTCACTGAGCAGGCCGTCCACGTACGGGACTCCAAGGACGTGACACGACGGCCGTTCGCCGTGGGGCGTCAGGGCTGGGCTCACTTCGTGGGCTTCGCGGCGGGGCGAGACTGACAGAGGCCGGCCGTGGGGCGGGCGGTTGATGGCTCGCCCCACGGGTGTGGGCGGTCGACGCTCACTCAGCCTTCCTCACCGCGTTCTTTTCCGTCCCCGCGCAGGCGGCGCGCTCGCTCGGCGATCTCGCTGGAGAGCTTGCCCGTGACCGAGCCGGCCCGGTCACGGGTCTCGTTGCCGAGGCTTCTGGCGGCACTGACGCCTTTCGCTCCTGTCTCAAGCGCCTTGTCCTTGACCTCCGCCGCAGCTTCCACCCATCGTCTCGCCTCCGATGACTGGCGACCGGACTCGATCCCGAGCCGCGTGTGGAAGTCATGGACGCCGGTCACCACATGGTTGCTCGACTGGACCACAACCGGGGACTTGGTCGGGTGCAGCAACACCTTCGCGTTGGCCGCTTCGGCAGCCGAGTTCATCCGGGCCACCAGACGCTCGGTGCTCCGCGATATGAGATCCAGCCGGTTCTTTCGGGCAGCCCGAAGCCCGAGACGATGCTGGTCCAGCTGATCCGGATGTGCGTCCAGCACCCGGTCGAGTTCGAGTACGGCGATCGCGTCCTGCAGTTGGAAGCAGCGAGCCAGGACAGCGAGCCACTCCCGAACCTTGGGCTCAACTTCCTTGACCGTTGTGGCGAGATCGCCGATCTTGGGCTTGCTTTCCAACTTCTCTGCTAGGGCGTCAAGTTGACGCAATGCATACACCTGGACTTCCGCGATCGTGGTCGGCGCGGTCTGCACCTTCGACCACGTGACCTCGGAGACTCGGCCCACCTGGTCTCGGATGGTCATGGTCTCCTCGATCACGAGGTCCATTCCGATCATGCGGGACAGCACAGCGTCCTTCTGGGCGCGCAGCACGTCGTCGACCTTCTCGTCGATCGTGGCGAGGTAGTCGGTGATCTCGTCCATGGTCTGCTGCATCGAGAGCTGTGCCATGATCCCTGCGACACCAGCCAGACGTGCAGGGCTGGCCAGGGACGAGACAGCCCCCTTCTCGATCTGGAGCCATGACTTGATCGAGCCGGGTTTCCCCACCATCGCATGGCTGACACCTGGCGTTTTGCTTTCCATCAGCCCGAACTTCTTGACACGCCCCGCGGACTCCTTGGTCAGCTTCACCCAGCGACCAGAGTTGGCGGCAATATCCGAACCCGCCTGCGCGACCGCAGCCCCGGTGCCGAAGACGGACTTGAGCTGTTGCACTCCGAAGTCCTTCGACGACAATCCCTCCGAGGCGAGGAAGCGTTCGACGTCCGTCGCATTCCCGATGACCGCCAGTCCATCACCGTCACTGATCAGCTGAATCTCGTTGTCCATGCCCGCTCCTGAGGTGGCTTCTCGCAGTTGAGGGTGGGTCTCGGGACGCCCGGCGATCGCCGGGCGGTCAGGCGGGGTGACGGGGGCCGTGACCTGGGGGCGGGGGCTTGCTTATACACGCAGGGGTCGACTCGCATCACGGTGAAAAGGTTGCAAGGGGAAACGGAAGAAGTGTGAATTTGCGTGTCTTGCTTACGCGAGGGCTGCTGTCGCGGTATGCGGACGCTGTGGGCTGTGTCATCCCGAGCTGTGGAGGGCGTTGCCCGACTGGCGGGGCTGAGTGCGCGGAAGGCGGCCGAGCTGCTGGCCGGGGCCTGTGTCCGGCCGGACGAGGGCGGTGCCGTGAAGAAGGGACTGGGGTTCGACACCGTCGTCATCCCCGGCACCCACGAGGACGCCGCGATCGACCCGACCCCCGCGATCCGCAACAGGGCGGGCCGGCCGCTGTGCGTCGGAAGTGCCGGGAACGGTCACGGCGCAGGATCACGGCCGTGTCCCGATCCGGTGGCCCGGTCCGGTCACCGTCTCGGGCCCGCGACGGCGTAGGCCGCGGTGCCGGAGACCGTGAGGGCCAGGGCCGTCCAGGTGCCCGCCGCCATGCCGGGTGGCAGCAGCATCCAGGCCGCCACCTGCGTCGGCACACTTGTCGGGGGCGGGGCGAAGAACGAGAACGAGAGCCAGGCGAACGGCAGCATCCACGCGTACCGGCCGCCCGCGAGCGCCGCGCCCAGGGCGACCAGCCCCATCAGGCCCGCGCTGTCCCGGACGACGAACGCGGTGGGGGCCATGTTCTCGCCCATGGCCTGCACGGTGAGCAGCACCGTGCCGACGACCGCGCCGGCGAGCAGCACGTGCGCCGCCCTGCGGGGCACCCAGCGGATCGCGGCCGTCCGGTCCAGCGCGAGGTCCTGCCCGCTGAGCCCGATCGAGGCCGCCATCGCCCCCGTGGCGAGGACGAGCACGGGGAGCCGCGGATCACCGGGCCCCTCGCCCCCGTTCCGGGAGAGTGCCCACGCCGCCACCGCGCTGACCACCACCGCGGCGAGCGACGCGGGGACCTGCCGTGAGCGCGCGTACAGCGTCAGCCATCTCACCGGGACGCACCGCCGGACAGGGCCTCGAAGGCGTCGCCCTCGCAGGAGAGCGCGGCGGCGCGCATCGCGTTGATCCGCGAGAGCTGCTCGGCCCGCGGCAGCACCGTGAGTTCCTTCCACACCGGGCGGGTCTCGGCCTCGACCTCGCTGCGCAGACCTGCCGACTCCGTGCCGGGAAGCGGCCTGAGGTCCCCGAGGACCCAGCCCACCGCGATGGCCTGCGCGAAATCCTCGTTCCCCCAACTGCTCCAGCCCACGGGGGTACACCCCGGCACCATGGCTTCGGCGATCAGGGCCCGGGTCAGCTCCTCGCCCTTCGCGGCGGCGATGACGCCGTCGTCGAAGTCGAAGAGCACGGTCTCACCGGACCACTGCGGCATGGCGCCGTCCGGCAGTACGGCGGTGTTCTCCCGGACCGAGACCGGGGCCCGATCGCCCAGGGCGCCGTGCAGCAGGCGCAGTGCCTCCTTACCGGGACCCGCGAGGTCGGCGAGTCGTGTCTGGTGCGTCTTGGTCACGCACACCGGGCCGTCGCACACCGACTCCGCGGCGGCCTCGTCGACGACATACATTCGGCGCGGGTCGGAGGGGAGGACGAGCAGGGCGAGTACCGCGCCCGCCAGGACGGGCGTCAGGGCGATCAGCCGGGCGCGCCGGGTCGTGGCGACCAGCAGCGCGAAGCCGGTTGCGGCCATGCCGAGCAGCCAGACCGTCTGCCCGACGTGCACGGGGGCGGAGAGCGTGACGAGCACCTCGCGCACCTCCTCCACCGCCGGTGACAGCAGCGAGATGCGGTTCGGCTCCGTGCTCGGGTACCCCTCCCGCGTGACCGTCTCCGTCCGACCCAACGACATGTGCATGAGGACCGTGAACACGAAGGCGCCCATGGCCAGCGCGGGCGGGGTGAGCGCGGACGGCAGGGCCCGCCCGGCCCCCATGCCCAGCACGGCACCCGCGACGAGGGACAGTGCCCCCACCAGCGAGATCGGCAGCCACCCGAAGTGCGTGTACTCGGTGTGGGCGACCACCTGGACCGCGCCCACGAGGACGAGGAGCGCGAAGGCCGAGGCCAATGTGATCGCCGTCGTGCCCGCCAGCGCGGCCGCGCGGTGCCGGGCGGGCCGCGGCGTGCTCGCCAGCAGCTCGGACATCTTCGAACGGTGGTCGCGCAGGCCCTGCAGCGCCCCGAGCCCCACGGCGAGCGGCCACAGGTAGAACAGCAGGGAGCGGGTCCACAGGGCCGTGGACGTCCACTGGGCCGTCCACGCCGTGGTGCCCCTCCACCACCCGCCGTTCACCAGGTACAGGAACGCCAGCGCCGTCGTCAGGACCACGATGCCGGCCCATGGGGCGACGGAGCGCCTCAGCTCGATGCGCAGGACGCGGAGGTTCACCAGGTGCCCCTTCCCTGGCCGGGGCCCTGCAGCAGCGCCGAGTAACCGCGCTCCAGGGGGCTGTCGCCCACGTGCTCGGGGTCGCCCGCCGCGGCCAGCTCGTCCGGGGTGCCCTGGAAGACCAGCCGGCCCTCGGCGAAGAGCACCACGTCGGTGCAGGCGGCGGCGACGTCCTCCACCAGATGGGTCGAGACGAGCACACAGGTGTCCGTACCCACCTCCTGGAGCAGCTCGCGGAAGCGCAGTCGCTGCGCCGGGTCCAGACCGACCGTCGGCTCGTCCAGCAGCAGGATCGCCGGGTCGTTGACGATGGCCTGGGCGATGCCGGCCCTGCGCACCATGCCGCCCGAGAGGGCCTTCATCCTCTCGTCGGCGCGGTCCGCCAGGCCCACCCGCTCCACGGCGCGCTGCACCGCCGCGGGGATCTCCGCCTTCGGCACCTCCTTCAGCCACGCCATGTACTCGACGAACTCGCGCACCGTGAAGCGCTTGTAGTAGCCGAACTCCTGCGGCAGGTAACCGATCCGGCGGCGCAGCGCACGGTGCTCGCCCCTGCCGTCCGCGGACTCGCCGAGCATCTCCAGGGTGCCCTCGGTGGGGCGCAGCACGGTGGCCAGTGTCCGGATGAGGGTGGTCTTGCCCGCTCCGTTGGGGCCGAGGAGCCCGTGTACGCCGGTGCCCAGCGACAGGTCGAGGCCGTCGACGGCCATTCGGTTCCTGCCGACCCTGACCTTCAGCCCGGTGGCCTGGATCTCCCAGGCGTAGGCCGTCGGTGCGATGTCGGCCGCGCTCATGGCGGACGTCATGTGGTGTTCCTTTCCGATGGTCATCGATGGGCTCCCAGCACGGAGTACGCGCCTCTGCGGGCGATCACGACACCGATACCGAGTGCGAGGAGCAGCCCCCACACGGGCAGGCCGCCCGTCTGCAGGGCGAAGGTCGTACGGCTGGTGGCCAGGGTCGGCGCCACGACCACGGCGGCCCACACGGCGGCCAGCACGACGGCGGCGCGGGTCACACCGACGACACCGCCGAGCGCCAGCGTCGCCGCCGTGAAGGCGAGACAGGGCAGCAGCCACTGGGCCACCATCACCCCCGTCACCCATCCGCCCGCCAGCAGCGCGGGGACGACCACGCCGAGCACGGACGCGGTGCGCCGCAGCACCAGCTGGAGCCCGGCCCGGGGCACCGAGGCCGTCAGTTCGTACGCCGGGTCCAGACCGCGCGACCAGGACGCCGCGACGCCGAGCACGGGCAGGACCGGCGCGAACAGCAGCACCAGCGACACCTCGCCGAAACCCGTGTCGAACAGGTCGAGCAGCAGGGCCAGCAGCGTCACGCCCACGACCATGGTCAGCCACGGCACCATCGCGGGCGTCAGCCACCTCGACAGCCGCGCCGGCCGGCGCCGTCCGCGCGGCATCGTGGCGGTGACCGCCAGCCGTGGCTCGAGGCCGGACCACACGGTGTCGACCAGCGACGCCACGGCGGGCACCTCGGCACCGACAGCGACGGACAGCCGGTCACGGCACACCCGGCACGCCTCCAGATGGGCCTCCACGGCCCACACCTCGTCGGCGGCGAGGTCCGTGCCGCCGCGCGCGTAACCCTCGATGATCCGCGTCGACGCATGTTCCCCACTCACGCCAGCGCCCTCCGCATCGCGATCCGGGCCCGGCGGGCACGGGTCTTGACCGTGCCCTCGGGCAGCCCGAGCAGGACCGCGGTCTCCCGGACGGACAGCCCGTCGAGCACCATGGCCTGCAGTACCTGTCTCAGGTCCGGCGCGAGGCGCCGCAGCGCGTCCCCGACATCACCGCCGACGGTCGCCGCGAGCGCCTCCTCCTCGGCGGCGGGTGCCGCGTCGGGCGCGGCGGCGGTCGGCGGCGGCTTCGCATGGTGAGCCCTGCGCCGGAACGCGTCGACCAGGCGGCGCGCCGCAATCGTCCACAGCCAGCCAGTGGCCGTCCCTCCGACCGCGGCCCCGGCGAACGCGCCCGCCGCGCGCCACACCGCCAAGTAGGTCTCCTGCATGACCTCCGCGACGATCTGCTCGTCCGCACACCGGCGGCGCAGCCGCACCGCCAGCCACGGCGACGTACGTCGGTACAGCTCCTCGAACGCGGCACGGTCACCTTGTGCCACCAGCCGGACGAGACGCTCCTCGTCCACCTCGTGCAGCGCTGCTCTGACTGATCTCACACCCGCTAGACGCCCGAGCCGTGCCGCAGGTTTTTCCCCCGGCGTGATCCCCGTCACATGGGGGGGCTGTGGGTTCCGCTCCACTGGAGTTTCCCCGTTGCGCAGCGGTGGCTTCGCCGTCCCGGACGGTCTGTCATGTTCTCGGCCGCGTGATCCGGGGGCCCCGATTCTGGTCATGCGGGCCGTGGACCCTGGGGTCCCGCTCTCTCGAAAGCGGACCGGACGTCGGTCTCGTTCCTCGTGAAAAAGCCGTGGCTCCGTCCGCCCGCCCCTCCCTACACTCGGCACCGAGCAGGCGTTGCCTCGATGCGGGGCCGCGCGTTCGAGACCGTGAGGGGAGTCCGGCCATGCGTGACCACACCGCTGCAGCCGTTCTCCGGACCCGGTCCGTCCGCTCCGAGGTGCTCCTCGTGTCCTCGGCCGTCCGGTGCCCGCTGCGCGGCCGGTACCGGATGCCGTGACGAGACCGACTTATTGGCGTTCCGTCACGTCACATGGTGGTGACGGTTCTTGGGCACGCAGGTGTCCCCGTCGCCCGACCGTGGGTCTCGTCCGGGAATCGCGCTGCCCTGTCACAGAGCACCGAAAGGCCACGGGCCATGCGCAACCCCCTGCACACCGACCCCCTCGCCGCCGTCCGCAACCTCGGCATCCTCGCTCATGTCGACGCCGGCAAGACCACCGTCACCGAGCGGATCCTGTACGCCACCGGCACCACGCACAAGCGGGGCGAGGTGCACGACGGCACCACCGTCACCGACTTCGACCCGCAGGAGCGTGACCGGGGTATCACGATCTTCGCCGCCGCCGTCAGCTGCACCTGGGACGGTCACCGCATCAACCTGATCGACACCCCGGGGCACGTCGACTTCGCCGACGAGGTCGAGCGCTCGCTGCGCGTACTCGACGGCGCGATCGCGGTGTTCGACGCGGCCGCCGGCGTGGAACCGCAGAGCGAGTCGGTGTGGCGGCAGGCCGACCGGCACGGTGTGCCGCGCATCGCGTTCGTCAACAAGATGGACCGTGCCGGTGCCGAACTGGACGCCGCCGTCGCCTCGATCCGCGCGCGGCTGCACCCCTCACCTCTGGTGGTCCAGCTGCCGATCGGTGCCGAGGACGCCTTCACCGGTGTCGTCGACCTGATCCGCGGGCGGGCGCTGACCTGGACCGATGACGGTACGACGGCCCACGAGGGCCCCGTGCCGGACGACCTGCGGGAGGAGGCCCGCCATCGGCGCCGGACGCTGGAGGAGGCCGTCGCCGAACTGCATCCGGGCGCGCTGGAGGAGTTCTGCGACACGGGCGTGCTCAGCGCCCGTACGCTCACCTCCGCCCTGCGCGACCTCACCCGCAGTGGCGAGGGCGTCGTCGTGCTGTGCGGCTCGGCGTACCGCAACCGGGGCGTCGAGCCGCTGCTGGACGCCGTCCTCGCCTACCTGCCGTCCCCGCTCGACGTGCCGCCCGTGCGCGGGACGCGCGAGGACGGCACCGGTGAGCAGGACCGTCCAGCCGACCCCGAAGCACCCTTCGCCGCCCTCGCGTTCAAGGTGAACGCCACGTCCACCGGACGACTGACCCACCTGCGCCTGTACTCGGGAACGATCGAGAGGGGAGACACCGTGTGGGACGCGACCGCCCGCCGCACCGAGCGCATCGGCCGCATCCTGCGGGTCCGGGCCGACCGGCACGCCCCGCTGGACCGGGCGGTCGCCGGGGACATCGTCGCCGTGGTCGGACTGAAGTCCGCCCGTGCCGGATCGACCCTGTGCGCACCCTCCGCCCCGCTGGTCCTGGAACCTCCGGGTGTCGCCGAGCCCGTCGTGTCCGTGGCGCTCGAGGCACTCCGGGGTACCGACACCGGACGTCTGGCGTCGGCACTCGCGCGGCTCGTCGAGGAGGACCCCTCGCTGGTGGCGCGGACCGACCCGGAGACCGGTCAGACGGTGCTGTCCGGCATGGGGGAACTGCATCTGGAGGTCGCGGTGGAGAAGATCCGGCGCGATCACGGGCTGGCGGTCAACGTGGGCCGTCCACGGGTCAGTTACCGGGAGACTGTCGATCGCGGGGTGTCCGGGTTTGTCTTCCGGCACGTCAAACAGGACGGCGGGGCGGGTCAGTTCGCCCACGTCGTGCTCGACGTCGAGCCGTTGGACGCCTCGGAATCCGGGTCCGGAGCCGGGGCCGGGTTCGAGTTCCGCTCGGCCGTCGTCGGCGGGCGCGTGCCGCAGGAGTACGTCCGTGCGGTCGAGACCGGCTGCCGGGACGCCCTGGCCGAGGGGCCGTTGGGCGGTCATCCGGTGACCGGTCTGCGCGTCACGCTCACCGACGGGGCGACCCATGTGAAGGACTCCTCGGACACCGCCTTCCGCACCGCCGGCCGGCTCGGGCTGCGGGAAGCCCTGCGGGCCTGCGCGATGGTGCCGCTGGAACCGGTGGTGGAGGCCACCGTCACCGTGCCCGAGGAGACGGTGGGCGGGGTGCTCGGCGATCTGGCCGCGCGCCGCGGCCGGGTGACCGGCTCGGCCACCCGGCCGGGCGGCACCGTCGTCACCGCGACGGTGCCGCTGGCCGAACTGTTCGGCTACGCGACCCGCCTGCGCAGCCGCACCCAGGGCCGCGGCACCTTCACCACCCGGCCCACCGGTTACGCACCGGCACCCGTCCCGGCACGGTAGCCGCAACGCCGGCCCGCACCCGCGGCCAGGACGGTGGCCCCTCCCGCGCCCGCACGCGGAAGGGGCCACCGTCGACGGCGCACGGCGGCCCGCTCCGGCCGCCGGCAGCGGGTGCCTGCTCCGAACACCGCGGCGGCTCGTCCCGGTGAAGTCGGTGAACGTCATCGTCGAGACCCAGGACGCGCTCGCGCTCGTGCCGTCCCGAGGTGGGCTCGGGCTCAGCGGCAGACCGCGAGGTGGGGCAGGCCGCCCCATGACGGCAACCCTGGCTCGCATGAGCCCGGGCGCAGCCTGGCGCCACTCGGTGCCATCTGGTGCCATTCTGTGGACCCAGGAGTGCATGAGTGCGCATGGCGCCGCAATCGCTCGGGTGGGAGTCAGTGCATTTTCGCAGGTCAAGCGAGTGATCTAAGCATCGAGCCGGAGATGTCGCCTGACGGCTTGCGTGTGGCGCCTAAGTGGTGTCACCATGGCGCCATGGACCTCACCCCGTATGTCGACACTCTCCGCCGCGAACTCGCGGTGGCCGCCGAGGCCGGCGGGGAAGATGCGCGCGAACTGGCCGAACGGCTCACCGCTCCGCTGGAGTCGGCGACCCGCCTGACCCTGCTCAATGTGCTCTCCGCCGCGATGGCCGAGATCACCCGTGAGCTCGCCCCCGGCTCGGTCGACGTACGGCTGCGCGGTCTGGACCCCGACTTCGTGGTGACACCGCCGCCCGTCGGCGGCCCCGTGGAGCCGGCCGCGCCCGTCGAACCGCTCAGGGCGCAGGCGCCCGCCGAAGGCGACGAGGGTGGCACCGCCCGAGTCAATCTGCGTCTGCCGGCCCACCTCAAGGCACGCGCCGAGGAGGCCGCGAGCCGCGAGGGCCTGTCGGTCAACGCGTGGCTGGTGCGGGCCGTGTCGGCCGCGGTCGACGGCGGCACGCGACCACGGCCGACGGAGAAGACCCAGACCATCGGACAGAGCTTCACGGGCTGGGTGCGCTAGCCGCACCCAGCCCGCACCACTTCACCCACACCGCGTCCCACCAGCGGGGACGTCCGGAAGACGCAAGAGGACGGGACAGCCATGCCTTCTTTCGACACTCCCGAACCGATCTCGGTCACCGCGCACGTGGATGCCGGTTCCATCCGGTTCACCGCGGGCGACCGTCCCGACACCGACGTCGAGGTGCGGCCCCGCGACCCGAAGAAGGAGTTGGACGTGCGGACGGCCGCCCAGACCGAGGTCACGTACGCGAACGGCGTCCTGACCGTCAGGACGCCCAAGTCCAACCTGTTCGGCCGCACCGGCACCGTCGACGTGACGGTCGAACCGCCCACGGGCTCGCACGTCGACGTGACCGGTTCCTGGGTCCAGGTGCTCGGCGAGGACCGGCTCGGCGAGGTCCGCGTGAAGACCTCCTCCGGCGACGTCCGCCTCGACACGACCGGTCCGCTGAAGCTGACCGCGTCGCACGGCTCGATCACCGTGGACCGGGTCGAGGGCATGGCCGAGATCACCACCAGCTCCGGCAGCCTGCGCGTCGGCCTCGTCGACGGCCCCGCCGTCCTGAAGAACTCGCACGGCGCCACGACCGTCGGCGTCGCGACCGGTGAGCTGCGGGTGAGCGGCGCCAACGGCGACATCGAGATCCGGCGCGCCGAGGACTCGGTCACCGCCACCACCGCCCACGGCACCCTGCGCGTGGGCGAAGTGGCCTGTGGCACTGTCCAGTTGGAGACCTCCTACGGCGCCATCGAGGTCGGCGTCCGCGAGGGCACGGCCGCCTGGCTCGACGTCAGCTCGGACTCCGGCCAGGTGCGCAACACGCTCACCGCGTCCGAGGCCCCGGAGGAGACCGAGGGCACCGTCAAGGTCCGCGCCCGCACCCGGTACGGCAACATCGACATCCGTCGAGCCAAGGCCTGACCCCAGGAAGAACCGGCCTCAACTCACACCCCCGCCGCTTCAGCCTTCGAATGGGAGGGCCCATGCCTTCTTTTGTCATGCCCACATCCAAGAGGAGTGACGGTCGCCTGTCGCCGGCCGCCGTCTCCGCCGTCGGTCTGCGCAAGTCGTACGGCGACAGGACCGTCCTCGACGGCATCGATCTGCGCATCCCGGCCGGGTCCGTGTTCGCGCTGCTCGGGCCGAACGGCGCCGGCAAGACCACCGCCGTGAAGATCCTGTCCACACTCGTCGCCGCCGACGGCGGGCAGGCCCAGGTCGCGGGCCACGACCTCGCCGCCGACCCGCAGGCCGTGCGTGCCGCGATCGGCGTCACCGGGCAGTTCTCCGCCGTCGACGGGCTGATCACCGGCGAGGAGAACATGCTTCTCATGACGGACCTGCACCACCTCTCCCGCAGCGAGGGGCGGCGGGTCACCGCCGAGTTGCTGGAGCGGTTCGACCTCGTCGAGGCCGCGAAGAAGCCCGCCCAGAGCTACTCCGGCGGCATGAAGCGCCGCCTCGACATCGCCATGACCCTCGTCGGCAACCCGCGGATCATCTTCCTCGACGAGCCGACCACCGGCCTCGACCCGCGCAGCCGCCACACCATGTGGCAGATCATCCGCGCACTCGTCTCCGACGGCGTCACCGTCTTCCTCACCACCCAGTACCTGGAGGAGGCCGACGAACTCGCCGACCGCATCGCGGTGCTGAACGACGGCAGGATCGCCGCCGAGGGCACCGCCGAGGAACTGAAGCGGATGATCCCCGGCGGGCACGTCCGGCTCCGCTTCCTTGACCCGTCCGCGTACCGGAGCGCCGCCCTCGCGCTCCGCGAGGTCACCCTCCCGGTCGAGGAGGCGCTGGTGCTGCGGATCCCCAGCGACGGCAGCCAGCGCGAGCTGCGCTCCCTCCTCGACCGGCTGGACTCGGCCGGCATCGAGGCGGACGAGCTGACCGTGCACACCCCCGACCTCGACGACGTGTTCTTCGCCCTGACCGGCGGCTCCACCGTGCCGAGTCGGCCCAACCAGCCCAACCAGCCCAACCAGCCCAAGGAGGATGTCCGATGAGCTCCCTCTCCCTCGCCGTACGCGACTCGTCCACGATGCTGCGCCGCAACCTCCTGCACGCCCGGCGCTATCCGTCCCTCACCCTGAACCTGCTGCTCACCCCGGTCATGCTGCTGTTGCTCTTCGTCTACGTCTTCGGTGACGTGATGAGCGCGGGCATCGGCGGCGGAGGTCCGGACCGCTCCGAGTACATCGCGTACATCGTCCCGGGCCTGCTGCTGATGACCATCGGCAGCACGGTGATCGGGACCGCGGTCTCCGTCGCCAACGACATGACCGAGGGCATCATCGCCCGCTTCCGCACGATGGCGATCCACCGCGGTTCGGTGCTCGTCGGACATGTCGTCGGCAGCGTGCTGCAGTCGATCACAAGTGTGGTCCTCGTGGGAGCCGTCGCCGTGGCCATCGGCTTCCGGCCCACGGATGCCGGCGTCCTGGAGTGGCTGGCGGCGTTCGGGCTGCTGGTGCTCTTCGCCATGGCGCTCACCTGGGTCGCGGTCGGCATGGGACTGGTCAGCCCGAACGCCGAGGCCGCCGGCAACAACGCGATGCCGATGATCCTGCTGCCGCTCCTCTCCAGCGCCTTCGTCCCGGTCGACGCCATGCCCGGCTGGTTCCAGCCGATCGCCGAGTACCAGCCGTTCACGCCCGCCATCGAGACCCTCCGGGGCCTGCTGCTCGGCAGCGAGATCGGCCACCAAGGGTGGCTCGCGGTCGTCTGGTGCCTGGGTCTCGCGGTGCTCGGCTACTTCTGGTCGACCTCGAAGTTCAACCGCGACCCGAAGTAACCGCCAGGACAGCGCGATCCGCCTTCCGCGACTCGCCCCGCCCGAGGGCGGCGTACTCCGACACCGCGTCGGAGTACGCCGCCCCGTCGGCGTTCCCGGTCGTCTGCCGAGCCTGCTCCGCGGATGTCGCCGGCCGGAACTTCCTTGGCGCACTGAGCCGTTCGGTCGGCACGCCGTTCGCCCGGTTGCTCAGAACACCCACCGAGTATGGCTGTACACCCCGTCGTCCCGGCCGAAGCCGTACGCCGTGGCCGGGGCCACCGCGAACACCACCGCGTCCCCCTTCCGGAACGCGTCCCCGAGCCCGTGGAAGGTGCCCTCGGGTGAGGTGATGTGCGGTCCGTACTTGGCCTCCTACGCCGCGATCACCTCCTCCAGCAGCGCAGGATCGGCAACCGGCTTCGCCTCGCCCTCGACCACCAGGTCGAGTCCTTCGGTGAGCGAGTTCGCGCCAGTGGTCAGCGCGCAGTGCGCATTGCGTGCGAGGTTCCTCGCCTTCTGCTCACCCCGGCCGGTGGAGAAGTACAGCACACCGTCGTGCCAGGTCGCGATCACGGGCGTGACGTGCGGCTTGCCGTCGGGCCGCACCGTGGACACCCAGAAGATCTCGGCTGCCTCCAGTCGCCGCCGGGCCTCGGCCCACTCGGTGGCGGTGACGTCCGCGGCACCCGGGCGGGGATTGAGCGCGGAGCTGTAGCGGGTGTCGAGCTCGGTCGTGGGGTGCTGTGCGGGGTCCGTCATGGGCATGGCGGATCTCCTTTCTTTCCACCCATAACGACGTACGGTCCGCGCCGGAATCATCGGTACGCCCGTTCGTGTCCGTGGCGAGTCGGTCGCTGTGTGCACAACCGGCGCTGTCGCGGTGCGCGCTCCGACCGCCGGCTCCGTTCGGAGCGCGCACCGCGTACCGGGATCAGGGGTAGGACACCACCTTCGACGGCACGGTGTCGGTCCCCGACGTCGGCGAACCCGTGTCGTTGATGACGCACTCGTACTGCCCGTGGCCGCTGAGCGACACGACCAGCAGGTGGTGGAAGCGCACCCCCGGACGGTTCGGGGCGGCGAAGCCGTGGTGCTGCACGATCGACGGGTTCACGTTGTAGTAGCAGTAACTCCCCATGCCCCAGCCCTCGTGGGTGGTGACGTGGTCGCCGACCCTGTACGCGGCGTAGCCCTTGATCGAGCCGTTCTGGACGGCGGCCTGGTTCGGCGCGTCGTAGGCCTTCTCGTTCTGGAAGAAGATCGTGCGCCCGCGTTCGCCGTTCCACTGCACGTCGTACTTGTTGAAGTGTTCGACGAACAGGCCGGTCGCCAGGACGTCGTGGCCGTTGACGACGACGCCGTAGTCGCAGCGGTTGGTCTCCCAGCCGACGCCCTCGCCGTGGTCGGCGCGCCAGATCCAGGTGTGGTCGACGATGGTGTGCCGGGCGTTGACCACCATGCTGGTGGTCGCCTTTCCGGGGCCCGCGCCGCCGATCCGGATGAACACGTCCTGGACGGTGATCGGGTCGGCCGAGTGGTCACGGGAGGCGCCGTCCGGGCCGATCTCCACCAGGGTGCGCGAGTTGACCGGTCCGGCGTCGACCAGGAAGCCGGCCAGCCGTACGCCGTCGACGTCGGCGACCTTCAGGGCGGTGACGCCGTTGTCGGGGATCAGGGTGGCGTAGCCGAGGCCGAGGACGACCGTGCCCGCCCGGTTGACCCGGACCGGCTGGTCGACGTGGTAAATGCCTGGCGTCAGCAGCAGGTTGAGGCCCTGGTCGAGCGCCTGGTTGAGGGTGGTAGCGGAGTCGCCGGGCTTGGCGACGTAGAAACGGTCCAGGGCCAGGGAGGTGCCGCGCGGGGTGCCGTTGCCCCAGGTGACGCCGCGCGCGTTGGTGCGCAGCGCGGGCAGGAACACGCGGTAGTCGGCGCCGGCCAGGTACAGGAAGGGCTTCTCGCGGGAGATCGGCGTCCGGTCGAGCGTGGTGTAGGGCGGCTCCGGGAAACTCTGCGCGGGGGCGCCCACGACCCCCGAGAACACCATGTTCCACACGGCGTTGGTCCAGCCGCCGACCGAACTGTCCCGGGTGTACCACTGCTGCTGCGAGTACGGGCCGACCGTGCCGTCGATCCGGCTGTCGGCGATGTAGCCGCCGCTGGCCCATCCGTAGCCGGCGGGTGCGAGGTTGAGGCCGCCGCGTATGTGCATCCGGCGGAAGGGGGCGGCCTGGGCGACCGCCCAGCGGTTGGTGCCGTTGACCGGGACGAGGGCCAGGTTCTCCGCCGAACGCCAGAAGTTCTGGGTGGCGTTGCCGTCGAACCAGCCGGCGTCGACCGTCACGTCGCCGTTGATGGTGGTGTCGTCGGGGGAGAGGCCGAGGCCCGAGATCGAGGTGTAGAAACCGAGTTGGGCGTTGAGTCCGTGGTAGGTGCCCGGCTTGAAGAGGAACTGGTAGCGACCCGGGCCGAACTGGTCCGATTCCTGCCGGGCGAACACCTCGTCCAGCTTCGCCTGGATACCGGGTGTGGACGGGTCGAAGACGATCACGTTCGGACCGAGGTCGCCGCCGGCCCGCAGTCGGCGCGGCTTCCCGGGCTTCGCCGCGACGGAAGGGGCGGCCGGCGCGGCGGGGGCGGTCGGTGCGGCGGAGGCCGTGGTGGTCAGCGCAGCCAGTACGGGGGCGGCGGCCGCGGCTCCGAGGACGGCCCGGCGTCGGACGGCGGCACGGGAGTCGTCGGAGGACGGCTGGGCGGAGGGGGAGTCGGAGATCATGGGGGGCTCTCCTGGTTCAGGAAGTGAACGGTGTGGGGGAGTTGGGAGCGCTCTTTCGCCGCTGATGGTTCATCCGTGGAACAGATGAGTCAAGAGGTGCGGCGAGAGTTGGGTGACTCCGTCAAAACCCTTGACGTGCCGCCTTCAGAGGGTTTAACTCACGTCCTAAATTAAGCCATGAGTCGCCGACCCCGCCATCCTTCTCCACTCCCTGCCCGCACCCCCGGAAAGGCACATCAGGAGCCATGCGCAGTATCCGAGCCGCGGCCACCGGCGCCGTCATCCTGTCCCTCGCACTCGCCGCCTCGGCCTGCGGAGGCGGTTCGAGCACGGGCGGCGGGTCCGGCGACTCGCCCGAGGAGCTCACTTACTGGGCCTCCAACCAGGGCGCCAGCGTCGAGATCGACAAGAAGGTGCTCCAGCCCGAGCTGGACAAGTTCGAGAAGCAGACCGGCATCAAGGTCAAGCTCGAGGTCGTGCCCTGGTCCGACCTGCTCAACCGGATCCTCACCGCGACCACCTCCGGCCAGGGCCCGGACGTGCTCAACATCGGCAACACCTGGTCCGCCTCGCTCCAGGC
Organism: Streptomyces sp. TE5632; assembly: GCF_054061295.1. Classification (NCBI taxonomy): domain Bacteria; kingdom Bacillati; phylum Actinomycetota; class Actinomycetes; order Kitasatosporales; family Streptomycetaceae; genus Streptomyces; species Streptomyces sp. TE5632. The sequence continues at coordinate 5,361,380 of NZ_JBSSEA010000003.1, forward strand.
GACGGGCGCGCTGCTGCCGTGGGACGCGAAGAACTTCGACAGGATCGGCGGCAAGGACCGCTTCGTCGACTCCGCGCTCGGCTCCACCGGCACCGAGGGCCAGGACCCGGCCGCCGTCCCGCTGTACTCGATGGCGTACGCCCTCTACTACAACAAGCAGATGCTCGCCGAAGCGGGCGTCGACGCCCCGCCCGCCACCTGGGACGAACTGGTCGCCGCCGGCAAGAAGGTGTCCAAGGACGGCAAGTGGGGGATCGGCATGGAGGGTTCGAACCCCTCCGAGAACATCCACCACGCCTTCGTCTTCGCCCAGCAGCACGGCGCCGACTTCTTCACCGCCGACGGCAAGCCCGACTTCACCAACGACGGTGCGGTCACCGCGGTCAAGCAGTACGTCGACCTGATGGCCAAGGACAAGATCATCGCCCCGGGCAACGCCGAGTACGCCCAGAACCAGTCCGTGAGCGACTTCGCCAAGGGCAAGACGGCGATGCTGCTGTGGCAGTCCGCGTCCGCCAACCTCACGTCCCAGGGCATGAGCGAGGACGACTACGGCATCGCGCCGGTGCCCGTGCAGTCCGGCACCCCGGGCGCGGGCAAGCAGGTCAACTCGATGGTCGCCGGCATCAACCTGGCCGTCTTCAAGAACAGCGACAACCTCGACGGCGCCACCGAGTTCGTGAAGTTCATGACGAGCGACGCCGAGCAGAAGATCCTCAACACGGCGTACAGCACCATCCCGCCGGTCAAGGCCGCCCAGGAGGACGCCGCCTTCGACTCCCCGGCCAACGCCGTCCTGAAGGAGACCCTCGCCGCCAGTGCCGTGGCGCTGCCGCAGGTCCCCGACGAGTCCCAGTTCGAGACCGCCGTCGGAACGGCGATCAAGGACCTGTTCGCCGACGCGGCCGGCGGCCGCGAGGTGACCACCGGCTCGGTCAAGGCCGCGCTCACCAAGGCCCAGCAGCAGATGCCCAAGAAGTGAGCCCCGACACCGCCATGACCGCCACTGCCCCAGGGGAGGCCGCCGTGCGGAAGACGTCCCCCGGTGCGGCGCGCGGCCCCCGCCGCCGCCCCGGGCGGATCCGCCGCATCGGACTGCCGTACCTGCTCCTGCTGCCCGCGCTGCTCCTCGAACTCCTGGTCCACCTGGTGCCGATGGTGATCGGCATCGTCATGAGCTTCAAGGAGCTCACCCAGTTCTACATCCGCGACTGGGGCACCGCCCCGTGGGCCGCCCTCGACAACTACGAGGTGTCGGTGGACTTCGACGCCCCCGTCGGCGCGGCCCTGCTCCACTCCTTCTTCGTCACCGTCGCCTTCACTGTGCTGTCGGTCGGCCTGTGCTGGCTCATCGGCACCGCCGCCGCGATCTACCTGCAGGACACCTTCCGCGGCCGCGGTCTGCTGCGCGCCCTGTTCCTGGTGCCGTACGCGCTGCCGGTCTACGCGGCCGTCATCACCTGGGTGTTCATGTTCCAGCACGACAACGGCCTGGTGAACCACGTCCTGCACGACCAGCTCGGCCTCACCGACAAGCCGTCCTTCTGGCTGATCGGCGACAACAGCTTCTTCGCGCTGCTGACGGTGTCCGTGTGGAAGGGCTGGCCGTTCGCCTTCCTGATCGTCATGGCAGGCCTGCAGAACATCCCCCGCGAGCTGTACGAGGCCGCAGCCCTGGACGGCGCCGGGATGATCCAACAGGTCCGCCGCATCACCCTGCCGTCACTCCGGCCCGTCAACCAGGTCCTGGTCCTCGTCCTGTTCCTGTGGACGTTCAACGACTTCAACACCCCGTTCGTCCTGTTCGGCAGGACCGCCCCCGAGGCCGCGGACCTCATCTCGGTCCACATCTACCAGGCGTCCTTCGTCACCTGGAACTTCGGCACCGGCTCCGCCATGTCCGTCCTGCTCCTGCTGTTCCTGCTCGTCGTGACGGGCGTGTACCTCGTACTCACCTCGCGCGGACGGAGGCCGTCGCATGCCTAGTCCACCGAGGGCGACGGTCGCCTCCCCGGCATCGCCCATGGCCCCGCCCCGCTCCTTCCTCTGGTCCCGGCGGATCTTCCTCACCCTGCTCACCGGTTTCGTGATGATCCCGGTGTACGTCATGATCTCCAGCTCGCTGAAGCCGCTCGCGGACGTCACCGGCACGTTCCGCTGGTTGCCGAGCGAGTTGACGATCCGCCCGTACATCGACATCTGGTCCACCGTCCCGCTCGCCCGGTACTTCGTGAACTCGCTGATCGTGGCGGGCGCGGCGACCGTCTGCTCGGTGGTGATCGCGGTCTTCTCCGCCTACGCGGTGAGCCGCCACAGCTTCCGCGGCAAACGCGTCTTCACGGTGACCGTGCTGTCGACGCAGATGTTCCCCGGCATCCTCTTCCTCCTCCCGCTGTTCCTCATCTACGTCAACATCGGCAACGCCACGGGCATCGCCCTGTTCGGCTCGCGCGGCGGCCTGATCCTGACGTACCTGACCTTCTCCCTCCCGTTCTCCATCTGGATGCTGATCGGCTACTTCGACTCGGTCCCGCGGGACTTGGACGAGGCCGCGCTGGTCGACGGCTGCGGTCCGCTCGGCGCGCTCTTCCGGGTCGTCGTGCCGGCCGCGATCCCCGGCATCGTCGCGGTCGCCGTCTACGCCTTCATGACGGCCTGGGGCGAAGTGCTGTTCGCGTCGGTGATGACCAACGACACCACCCGCACCCTCGCCGTGGGACTCCAGGGCTACTCCACCCTCAACGACGTGTACTGGAACCAGATCATGGCCGCCTCACTCGTGGTGAGCGTCCCCGTGGTCGCCGGTTTCCTGCTCCTGCAGCGCTACCTCGTCGCCGGCCTGACGGCGGGAGCCGTCAAGTAACACACCGGGCCGACACACCTGACGGATCAACGCACCCGACGGATCAACGCACCCGACATCGAAGGGACTTCTGTGACCATCGACTACGCCGCCCTCCCGCACGACTTCCTGTGGGGTACGGCCACCTCGGCGTACCAGATCGAAGGAGCCGTGGCCGAGGACGGCCGCTCGCCGTCGATCTGGGACACCTTCGCGCACACCCCCGGCACCATCGACAACGACGACCACGGCGACACCGCCTGCGACCACTACCACCGCTGGCGCGAGGACATCGACCTGATGCGCCGCCTCGGCACCAACGCCTACCGCCTGTCCCTCGCCTGGCCCCGGGTCGTCCCCGGTGGCGACGGCCCGGTCAACTCCAAGGGCCTGGACTTCTACGACCAGTTGACCGACGGCCTGCTCGAGGCGGGCATCACCCCGTCCGTCACCCTCTACCACTGGGACCTGCCGCAGGCCCTCCAGGACCGCGGCGGCTGGCCGGAGCGTGACACCGCCGAGCACTTCGCCGCGTACGCGTCGGCGGTCGCCGAACGCCTCGGCGACCGCGTGCACCACTGGGCCACCCTCAACGAGCCCCTGTGCTCGGCCTGGATCGGCCACCTGGAAGGCAAGATGGCGCCGGGCCTGACCGACCTGACGGCGGCGGTCCGCGCCTCCTACCACCTGCTGCTGGGCCACGGCCTCGCGACGCGGGCGATCCGCGCCGCCGCCCCGAACGCCCAGGTGGGCATCGTCAACAACCTCTCCACGATCCACGCCGCCACCGACAGCCCCGAGGACCGGGCGGCCGCCGCCCGCATGGACGGCCACACCAACCGCTGGTGGCTGGACCCCGTGCACGGCTACGGCTTCCCGGCCGACATGCGCGAGGTCTACGGAGTCGATCTCCCGGAGCGACCCGGGGACCCGGCGACCATCGCGGCCCCGCTCGACTGGCTCGGCCTCAACTACTACTTCCCCCAAGTGGTGGCGGCCGACCCCGACGGCCCGGCACCGCAGGCGGCCTTCGTGCGCCGCGCCGACGTCCCGCGCACCGGCATGGACTGGGAGATCGACGCGAGCGGTATCGAGACGCTGCTGCTGCGCCTGACGAACGACTACGGCGCACGCAAGCTCTACGTCACCGAGAACGGCTCCGCCTTCCCGGACGTGGTCCGCCCCGACGGCACGATCGACGACCCGGAACGCCAGGACTACCTGGAACAGCACCTGGCCGCCTGCGCGTCCGCCGCCCGCAAGGGCGCCCCGCTCGCCGGCTACTTCGCCTGGTCCCTGCTGGACAACTTCGAGTGGGCGTACGGCTACGACAAGCGCTTCGGCCTCGTCCACGTCGACTACGCCACCCAGACCCGCACCATCAAGGGCTCCGGCCACCGGTACGCGGACATCATCCGCGGCCACGGGGGCCGGGCACGGCGGGCGGCCTGAGGTTCGTCGACGATCCGGTGGGCGCGGGTACGGAACCCGCGCCCATCGGGTCGCCCACGACCCGATGCCCTCGCTGAAATGTCATGAGCGCGCCATTTCGATCACTGTCGCAGTGAGTCAGGGGAACCGGCACCCCACTCCGCCCCCCACCCAGGAGAGCTGTATGCCATCCCGTACTCCTCGCACTTCCCGCATCCTGCGCACCCCGCGCATCCTCTTGACCGCTCTCACCACCGCCGGCGTACTGACGGCGGGCCCCGTCTTCGCAGCACCCGCTCCCGCTCCCGCTCCCGGAACCGCGGCGGCCGCCGCCTGGGACACCGACCGCGCGGCAACCGCGTACACCGCCAACCCGGCAGGCGTCACCGCCTCCGGCAGCGAGAACGCGGGCACGGCCCCCGGCCTCGCCTTCGACGGCAACGGCTCGACCCGCTGGTCCAGCGACTTCGCGGACGACGCCTGGATCCGCGTCGACCTGGGAGCAACCCTCCGCATCGCCCGCGTCACCCTCGACTGGGAGGCGGCCTACGGCAAGCGCTACGTCCTGGAGGTCTCGAGGAACGGCACGGACTGGACCCCGTTCTACACGGAGACCGCCGGCACGGGAGGCTCGGTCACGGCGCACACGTACCCCCAGGAGGTGACCGGTCGCTACGTCCGGATGCGCGGCCTGGAACGCGCCACCGCGTGGGGCTACTCCCTCTACTCCTTCAAAGTCCACGGCGGCGAACCGGCCCCGGCCTCCACGACCCGCACCAACCTGGCCCTCCACCACCCGGCCTACACGAACCTCTACCAACACGCGGGCAACTCACCCGCGTTCGTGACCGACGGCGGCCGGCCCGCCGACCTGAAGGCCGATCAGACCCGCTGGTCCAGCGACTGGAACGCCGACCGCTGGATCTCGGTGGACCTCGGCGCCCGTTCGACCGTCGACACGATCGACCTCTACTGGGAGGCCGCGTACGCGGTCGACTACGAACTCCAGGTCTCCGACGACAACCGCACCTGGCGCACGGTCCACCGTCCGTCCGCGTCGGAGGTGGCGGCCCGTCGCGCCGACGTGAAGTCACCGGCGGAGGCGAAGGGCGTGCACGACACGGTGAGACTCGCCCAGCCCGCCACCGGTCGCTACGTCCGCATGCTCGGCAAGGAACGTCGCTCCTTCCACAACCCGGCTCCGGCGACAGCCCAGTTCGGCTACTCCCTCTACGAGTTCCAGGTATGGGGCACCGGCGGCAGCGCGGCGGCGGCCTACCCGGCTCTCCCCGCCGATCAGCCCGGCACGTACCGGACCACGTTCTTCGACGACTTCACCACGCCCTCCCTGGACCGCTCCAAGTGGCGCGTGGTCCGCACCGGTACGGAGATGGGCTCCGTCAACGGCGAGGCGCAGGCGTACGTCGACTCCACGGACAACATCCGCACGGAGAACGGCACCCTGGTCCTGGAGGCCGAACACTGCAAGGGCTGCACCCGAGCAGGCGGCGGGACCTACGACTTCACGTCCGGCCGCATCGACACCAACACCAAGTTCGACTTCACCTACGGCAGGGTGAGCGCCCGCATGAGGCTCCCGGTCGGGGACGGCTTCTGGCCCGCGTTCTGGCTCCTGGGCAGCAACGTCGACGACCCGTCGGTCTCCTGGCCCGCCTCCGGCGAGACCGACATCATGGAGAACATCGGTTACGGCGACTGGACCAGCACGGGACTGCACGGTCCCGGCTACTCGGCCGACGGCAACATCGGTGAACGCCAGACCTACCCGGGTGGCGGCCGCGCCGACCAGTGGCACACCTACGCGGTCGAGTGGACCCCGACCGGCATGCGCTTCCACGTCGACGACCGCCCGGTCCAGGAGACCACCCGCAACAAGCTGGAGTCGACGCGGGGCCAGTGGGTCTTCGACCACAACCAGTACGTGATCCTCAACCTGGCCCTGGGCGGCGCCTACCCGGCCGGCTGGAACAAGGTCACCACCCCCTACTGGGGCCTCCCCCAGTCGAGCGTGGACCGCATCGCGGCCGGCGGAATCCAGGCCGAGGTGGACTGGGTACGGGTGGAGCAGAAGGGCTAGCCGGTGCTACGACCGCCCGGACGGGACCGGCCCTCTCCGGGCCGGCCCCAAGGGGCTTGACGTCGCCCTCAGATAGGGCTTGCCCTCACTCGATCCCGATGCTGCTCGCCGCCCTGCGGGTCCCGTGACGTCACCCACGTTCTCGAGGGCACCGCCGGGACGGCTGGTGCGCCGGGTCAGTTGGCCAGCGGAGTGCGCTCGGCGTGGGCGACCTTCACGGAGGCGATGTCGGACAGTTCGCGGTTGTCCTCGAGAGTGCTGTACTCGTTGAACTCGCCCTTGTCGGACTCGGTCCTGCCGGGCTTCAGGTGGGTCGCACCGACGTAGGTCTGGCCGACGAAGTCTCCGTCGTCGTCGAAGGCGTTGACGATGACGGAGTAGTTGGCGGGCCCGTCCCCCTTGTTGGTGATCTCGTAGGCGAACTCGTAGGTCTCGTCGGGGTCCGTGTCGCAGTCGTTGTACGAGTAGATGTCGGTGTCGTCGCAGTACTCGCTGTCGCTCTCGTCGACGACGAGTTTGCCGCCCGAGACTTCGACGTGCTTCAACGGGTCACCCCCTCCCCCCTCGTCGTCCTTGCCCAGCGCCCACCAGGCGACGCCGCCACCGGCCAGCAGGAGGGCGAGGACGGCGACGACCGCCAGAGCACGCCGTCCCGCCCGGGCCCGGCGATCGGTGGTCGTCACCGTCGTCGGGGGAGCGGTGGGCGGCGCGGCGGGATACGGGGGCGCGGGGACCGGCTCCGGTCTGCCGGGCGTGCTGTTGTCGGTCATGCGGTGACAACTCCTTTTCGGGAGGCGCGCACTGTGGGACAGGTTCGAGTGAGCTGTCGGTCGGGCCGTACGTGGGGCCGAGCGCAGGCGCAGGCGTCCCTTCGCCGGACCTGTGCCGCGTGCATGCGAAGCTCGACCCGGTCGGCGACGGAAGTGCGGGGGAGCGGAGGTGCGGAGCAGCGCCGGCAGTCGTGGAGGTGGAGGGCTTCTTGGAACTGAACATACCGGCGGTGGCCAACCCGAGGAATACGCTGATGACTTGAGGGAGAACAGAGGCGACCGGGAACCGGGGGAGCGGGAAGGCGCCGACCCACGCCGACCCACTCGGAAGGGGCACGGGCAGGGGTGCGGGAGCGAGTCGCGGCACCGGGCGCGCTGTCGGTGGCCGTACCCGTGGTGATGGGCTCGTCCTCGGCCACCGAGCCCCGGTCGAAGGCGGCGGCCGCCGCCCACACATCCACCCCACCGTGCGCAGAGCCGTCATGCTGGACAGGGAAGCGCGAGTCGTCGGGAACAGGAGGCTGCGGATGTCGGAGTGACTTGGCACCATGTGGCCTGACGATCGCTGTATGAGCGGTGCGTGGGTGCATGCAGGGTCCGGTGGAGGGCCCCGTGTGCTGACCGAGGGGGAAGCCGTGACGGACTGGATCTACATCCTCGATCCGAACAGGGACACGCTGGACGGGGAGCCGTCCGACAGGGAGACGATACGTCGGCTTGCGGAGGAGGAGCCCGGACTCGAACTCTGGCTCAGCCGCCGCAACCGCATGAAGCGGGGCGACCGCCTGTGGTTCTTCTTCACCCACCCGGAGTCGGCGGTCGCCGCGGTGGCCGAGGTCGACGAGGAGCCCTGGAACGACCCGGACGCCCCCGACATCCCGTACTTGGTCGCGGTGACCCTGCTCCCCGAGGCGACGAAGGCGCTGTACCGCGACCCCGTGGGCCGGGACGAGCTGGGACTCGGGCAGGTGCGGTCGGTGCAGAAGGTGAAGCCGGAGGCGCTGCCGGTGCTGCTGGCACGGGCGGGTCTTTGACCGGTACGGCGGCGGCCGGGCGTCCGGTGCCTCGGTAAGGTGACTGCCATGTCCTCCGCGCACCTGCTGATCATCGGAGACCGGGCTGCTCTGAGCTGGGTGGTGACCGAGCAGCGGATGGCGTTCCCGTCCGGTCGGGCCAAGGCGGCGCGGACGCTGGTAGAGGGCGACGAGATCTTCCTCTACACCACACGCGGCTGCTTCCGGAACCCGACCCGCGACCTGGGCCGCGTGATCGCCCGGGCCTCGGTCACCACCCCCGTACGGGCACTGGACGAGCCGGTCGTCTTCGGCGACCGCTCCTTCCCGGAGGGCTGCCGCTTCGAGGTGTCCGGCCTGGCCCCCTTCCGCGACGGGCTGGTCCTGCGCGACCTGGTGCCCCGGCTGTCGGTCTTCCCGGACCCGGCGACCTGGAGCGTGCGCATGCGGCGGGCGTCACTGGCGCTGCCGCCGGGGGACGCGGACCTGGTGCGTGCAGGACTGGATCCGCTGCTGCGTCCGTACGAAGAGGTCGCCGACGCCTACCGCTGGGAGCCGGCGCCGTCCTGACGGAACCGTAGGCGGGTGCGCCTCCGACGTTCCCGCGGGGAAGAACCGGACGCCTCTCACGGTGCCCGGCGTCACCGGAGCAGGGCCGGCGGCTGCGTCACGGTACCTCGGGACGTACGAGTGCCCTGGCGAAGGGCTCGCCGGTGCGGCGGGCGTGGGCCATCCGCTCGCGTACCTCGCGCAGGGTGCGCGGTCGGTAACCGGGGCCGCCGCAGCAGCTCTTGTGGAAGCGGACCCCTGCGTGCAGCAGGACCGACAGGGTGCGCCAGGCCGCGACGTCCCGACGCGGTGGCGCGGCGAAGGCCGAGCCCACATGGATGAGCGGCTCCGCGCAGCGAGGGCAGATCCGCTGCGGCCTGTCCCTGTCGTAGGGCTGCTTGTACGAGGCCCGGCAGGGCAGGCAGACGTAGGAGGCCTTCGCGGGAGGCACGCCGGCAGAGTAGGCGGCCACCGGGCCGATCTCCACGGGATCACCCGAGGGCGGCCTCCCGCAGCACATCCCAGGTGATCCTGTCGCCGCCGGTGGTCAGAACCGGCTCGTGCCCTTGATCGTCTGGTCCCGCCAGAGGCAGTGGGCGGCAGCGGGATCGTCCCAGTACCTTCACAGCAGGGCGTTCGCACAGTCGTCGACCAGCTGGAACTGCTCCAGCGCAACATCGACCGGGCGACCGGGCGACCGGGCACGGCTCGGCTTCCTCGGTCGACCGTCACCGGTCCCCGTAGTCCTCCACCAGGTTGCCGATGAGCGAGAGCAGGGCGTCGACGCGGTGCCGGTCCTCGCGCTGGGCACGCAGGGCCTGGTGGACCTCCTGGAGCCGGGCCAGGGCGGCCGGCTCGCGGTCCTGCACCTCTTCGAGCAGTGGATCGGTGATCAGGTCCAAGCAGGCACTGAGGAGTCGGCGGGTGGCCGGGGAAGCGCAGCGGGATGCGGGCGCTGCTGTCCCTGGCCCAGGCGGTGGTGCCCCGGAGCGTGCTCCGGCTGCGCCAGGCGATGTCCCCGGACCCGTCGATGAGTTCGGTCGGCGTGCCGACGAGATCGGTGGCGATGGCGAAGAACCGCCGGTCGCTCTCCTCCTGACCGCTGTCGGCCGTGAGGATGCGCTCGGTCTGGGCCAGGGGGACGACGTCCCGGTGGTCCCAGGTGAGGACGACCGTGTTCGGGACGTCCGGCCGTCGGCGGTGGTCAGCCTCACCCGGGGGCCGGCCGAGTGGACCAGGGCCGTCGGTAGTCCGTCGCCGCCGGGCGGGGCGGTGAAGTGGCGGACCAGGCCGGTGTCGGGGTCGGTGACCGTGTGGTCGCCGTCCGCGTCGCGGGCCGGCAGGGTGCGGGCGGGGCCGGACTCGGGGCGGGTGGGGGCGCCGGGGACGGGGTGCGGATAGGTGATCAGCAGGCCGTCGGCGGTGACGTGGACGACGCCGACCGGGTCGACCTCCAGGCGGCCCGGGCGGCCGCGATACCGGTCGACGTCGTTCGGCCGGAGGGGGCGAGCCGGGCGAGCGGATGCCCCGGCGCGGGCCCGGAGGACGTGCCGCCGAAGGGTTCACCGCCGCGTACGCGGCCGGGGAGGACGGACTCCCGGACGGCGGGGCGAGCAGGCGCATCCCGGCGGTCCGGGCGACGGCCGAGCGGCCCGGTGGGCAGTGGTGAGACGCGCTCCCCGACGATCAAAGCGGCCTCGGCCCGGAAGACCCGCCCCTCCACCGGAGTCGTACCGGACCCGTCCGGTTGCGATTTTCGCATCCGGTTCCTATGGTGAAGGGCATGACGGAGACCGTGACCGATCGCGTACGAAGCGTCATGCTCAGGGCATCGGTCAGGCAGGCGGAGTTCGCCGAGAAGGTCGGGCTGACGCCGGACAAGCTGTCCAAGTCGCTCAGCGGAGTCCGCCGGTTCACCTCCCTGGACCTGGCGCGCATCGCGGAGTTCGGCGACACGACGGTCGACTGGCTGCTGACCGGCCGTGACCCGCTGCGTCCGGCCTTCGCCGCCCGTGCCGTGCCGTCGGCGATGAGCGAGGACGGCCGTGCCACACTCAAGGACCTCGTCGAACGCTTCACCAGCGCGCACGAGGTGCTCGTCCTCCTCGGCAGGGCACCGGAACAGCCGGAACTGCCCTCGGCCGGCACGCCGCACCCCACCGCTCCCACGGATTACAAGGGTTATGTGGACGAAGGCGTGGCGCTCGCGGAAGCCGCGCTCGCCCGGCTGGGCTCCGAGGGATCACCACCGGTGGGCAGCATGGACGGCGCGGAACTCCTCCAGGCGCTGGAGCGCACCTTCGGGGTGGACGTGGCCAAGATCGGACTGCCCGAGGGGATCGACGGTGCCGCCTGGCAGGCGGACGGCTTCCGGCTCATCATGATCGCCCGGACCCGTGTGCCCACCCGTCAACGCTTCACTCTCGCGCACGAGCTCGGACACATCCTGGCCCGGGACGCACAGGACCTCCTGACGGAGACCCACCTGACCCCCGGCCACCAGAAGGACCTCACCGAGGTCCGCGCGAACGTGTTCGCCGCCCACCTCCTCATGCCCCGGTCGGAGATCGAGGCGGCGGTGGAGGAAGGCGGTCTGTCGGACGAACAGCTCACGTCCCTGGTGGTTCACTTCCAGGTGTCACCCAGCGCTCTGGCGGCACGCCTCTCCCAGTTGGGCCTCATCGAGGAGCGGACCGCCGGCAGGCTGCGCGGACTCACCACCGAGGACTGCCACTGGCTGGCCGGGCAGAGCGACCTCTTCCAGGCCCGTACGGCCTGGTCGCAGACCAAGCGGCTGCCCTTCCGCCCCGCCCAGATGCTGTACGAGGCGTACCTGGACGGAGAGACCACCCTGCGGCCGTTGGCGGCCTACACGGGATGGGAGGCCGACAGGCTCCGCGAGGTGCTCGAACCCGACCCCGTTCCTCCGGAAGATCCCTCGGCCACTGCCGCGGCCGACGAGGGGGACCTGGTCTTCCAGCCATGACGCGCCACTGCTGGTTTCCCGACAACACCGTGCTGTGCAACTTCGCGGCGGTCGACCGTCTGGCCCTGCTGGAGAAGGTCCTGGACGGACGGGGACGCTGGACCCAGGCCGTCGCGGCCGAGGCCGAGCGGTCGTCGCGCTACTGGCCGAGACTGAGCGAGGTGGCCGGCGGTGGATGGCTCGGCGCACCCATCGAGATCGACGACCCGGCTGAGATCGCGTTAGTGGACCGCACACGACGCGTCGTCTTCGCGGGTTCTCCGTCCCGGCCACTGCAACACCTGGGCGAGGCGGAAACCCTGGTCCTGATCGAACGCCGCAGCGAGTTCGCCCGTTCCGTGTGGATCACCGACGACGGTGAGGCGGGCCACTACGCGCGCCGCAAGGGGATCCTCGTGAAGGACACCGTGGGCGTCATGCGCGAAGCCGTCGTCGACGGGCTGGTCATGGCCGACACCGGCCATGGGCTCCTCACCGCCATACAGCAGGCCGGCCGGCATGTCCGGGGTGTTCCCCGCAGCCCCGAGGAGCTGCTGCGCTGAACAGAACAGGCGGACAGCGGGCGCGGACCTACGGGGCGCCCACGCCGACGGCTGACCGGGCCCGCCCGGAGCCCTCCTGCCCGTATCGAGCGAAAGAACAGGGTCGATGACGAAGGAAGACACCGACCGCCAGGGCCGGTGCGTGATGCTCGAGGAGATCACGGACGAGAACTGGCGCGCCGTCGCCGACGTGGCTCCCGCCGACGACCAGCGCCGGTTCGTGGCCGCCCTCGGCGCACGCTATCTGCTGCTCTCCCTGCGGGACGGAACCTGGAACTCCCTCGCGGTCCGGGCCGGTGACGAGGTCGTGGGCCATGTCATGTGGGCGTACGACGAGGAGGACGGCACCCACTGGATCGGCGGCATGGTCGTCAACGCCGCCGAGCAGGGCAAGGGAGTGGGCCGCGCCACGATGCACGTCCTGATACGACGCCTCACCGCACTGCCGGCCTGCCGCGAGATCCGGCTCTCCTACCACCCGGAGAACACCCCCGCCGCTCGCCTGTACGCGTCGCTGGGCTTCACGCCCACCGGAGAGTTCGAGGACGAGGAGATCGTGGCCGCGCTGAGCAGCGGGTCGGCCGCCGCCTGACCACCCAGGACGACCGGAAGCCCTCGGCGGGCGCACCGACCCATCGGATGTCAGCGGACTCCCGCGAGCCGGTCCGGTCGGCGACGCCGTCAGGCATGACGTCCCTGCCGGCCTGGCTTGTACGGCCTCCTCCAACACGGTCGGCCACCGCCGGGCGACGGCGAGCCGCTCGCCGGTGAGGAGGTGGTCCGCGCCGCGCCCGGACCGTTCTCGGTCAGCGGCCCACCGTTTCGCACCCGGCGGCTGGGCCGGCGGCTGGGCCGCCGGCCCAGACGGGGTGGTGCCGGCTACCACAGCGCGCCGGGCCGGAGCGCGGTGGTAGGGCCATTCGGCGGCATCGCCGCGCGCGCACCGACGGACCGCTGTGTGGTGGACCCGGACGCGCACCGCGGCCAGGGCATCGGTGGCCCGGGGCGCTCAGCCACGGAGAACCCACGAACGGAGTATGCCCATGCCCCTCATACGCCGACTCACAACGGCCCGCAGACGCCATGCCGCGTTCGTCGCCGCGCTGGTGACCTGCTCGACCGTACTGACCGGCCAGGAACTCGCCGTGGCCGGCGGTACGCCCACACCTTCGGTGCCCGTCCCGCAGCTGGACTGGAGCCCCTGCGTCCGAGGCAGCGAGTTCGACTGCGCGACCGCGAAGGTGCCGCTGGACCACGGCAGACCGGGTGGCCGCACCCTCGAGCTGGCAGTCATCAAACGGAAGGCGACCGGCCCCGGCCGGCGCATCGGCACCCTCTTCTTCAACCCCGGCGGCCCCGGCGGTCCCGGAACGGTGCAGATGCCGCAGAACTACGAGAAGTTCCCGCGCGAGGTGCGGGAGCGGTTCGACATCGTCAGCTGGGACCCCCGGGGAATCGGCAGCAGCACCGCGGTGAACTGCTTCGCCAGTCCCGAGGAGGCCGCCGAATGGAACGCGGGCAAACCGGCGGGCTTCCCGGTGGGCGAGAAGGAGCGGGCGGCCTTCATCACCGCGTACAAGGACCTGGCCCGGCGCTGTGAGCAGCGTGACCCCGAGCTGCTGCGCCATGTGTCGACCACCGACACCGCCCGCGACCTCGACCTGCTCCGCCGGGCGGTGGGCGAGTCACGCCTCACCTACCAGGGGATCTCCTACGGCACGATCCTGGGCGCCACCTACGCCAACCTCTTCCCCGGCAAGGTCCGCGCCATGGTCCTCGACAGCAACATCGACCCGCAGGCCTGGACGAACCACGCGTCCGACGACGACCCCCGGCTCACGACGTTCCTGCGCATGGGCTCGGACCGCAGCGCGGCAGCGACCCTGGACCAGTTCCTCGCCCTGTGCGGGTCCACCACCCCCGCCCACTGTGCCTTCTCCGCCGGCAGCCCGAAAGCGACGCGGACCAAGTTCGACCAGCTGATGCAGCGGCTCCGGAAGCAGCCCGTGGGCGCGTGGACCTACGCCGGCACGGTCGCCAACGCGGTGAACAGCCTCTACGTCGTCCACCCGGGGTGGACGGACCTCGCCGGCCGGCTGCAGGACCTGTGGCGGGGCCGCGCCCCGGAGCCGGCCTCGCCCCCGCCCCCACCGGCGGTCCCGAACCCGAACCCGTACCTGGGTGAGGAACAGGGCGCCGCGGTGCTCTGCGGCGACAGCCCCAACCCGCGTGACCCCGGTGTCTACCACGCCGTGGAGGAGGCCGCCGCCGCTCGTGCGGGCGACGCCGGACGCTTCTGGACCTGGGCCGCCGAGGGGTGCGCCACCTGGCCCGCGGTCGCCGCCGACCGCTACCGCGGTCCGTGGGGCAAGCCGACGGCACACCCCGTCCTGGTGGTCGGTACCGCCTACGACCCCGCCACTCCCTACTCGAACGCCCAGGCCATGGTCAAAGAACTGGCCGACGCCCGCCTGCTCACCAACGACGGCTACGGGCACACCGCGTTGATCAACCCCAGCAGCTGCGTCAAGGCACACGAGAGCCGCTATCTCATCGACGGCACCCTCCCGCCGGTCGGAACGACGTGCCGGCAGGACGTGCCTCCCTTCTCCGCGCCCAAGCCGATCGGTGGCGTCGCCACCGGCGGCGGCGGAACGGCCGGCACCGTCTCCTGAACCGGCCGTGACCCCCGGCCGTGACCCCCGGCCACGGTCCCCGGCCGTGTCCCCCGGCCTGGACACGGACCGGCAACGCGCCCGCGCCCGGACCCGAGAGCGGGGTCCGGGCGCGGACGTGGGCGTCCGGGATCGCCGGGTGCTGTTCCTGCCGCCGGCGACGTCGGCCGGGCGGAGGGAACCAGCCGGTCCGTCGGCGGGGAGGAGGCGCACGGACAGAGAGACCCAGGAACGCAGGGTGTTGTCGGGGTGGCGGCGGGCGGGCCGGCTCGATCCGGCGGACGTGACGGGCCAGGGCGGTCAGGAGCGCTTCCGCTTCCAGACGCGCCACATGCCGCCCGACGCACTGGTGGATGCCCATGCCGAAACCGACGCCCACGCTCTGGCTCTTCCCGTTCCGGCCCTGCCAGTCGCCCCCACCCGGCCTCGACGCACCACCGGGCAGTCGGCGGACTCCGGCTGATCGCGCTCGTAGCCTTGGGCCATGGCCGACATCTACGAACTCCAGCTCACGCTCGACCTGCCGGACTCCCTCCCGCCCCGGGATCTCGCCCTGCTCCGCTGGCACTTGGGAGAGGAAAGCAGCCGCCAGGACGACGGACACGACGGCTACGAGTACCCCCTCTGGGACGCCCGTGGGCCGGCGCGGCGGATCGGGGGAGCTCTGGTCGGGGAGTTGTGCTCCGACGGCGACGGTTGGGCGCTGACCGTGCGGCAGGAGGCGCATCCCGACGAGTTCGACGACCTGCGCAGGCTCGTGCTGTGGCTCGGCGCGCGTACGACGAGCGTGGGCGCCATCGGACACCTGCGTTTCTACGAATCGGACGTACCCGATGTGCTGATCGCTCAGGCCGGGAAGGTGCACAGCGCCGTCCTGCGGGTGGACAAGACAGTCCGGTCCCCGACCGAGGTGATCCCCGACCCCTGTGCCTGAGCCACGCAACGAGACGCCGCTTCGCCGGATCCGGTACCGACTTTGTGAGCCGACCGCCCGCGCGGAAGACCACCCGGCCGGTTGTGTCAGTGGAGGCCCATAGGGTCTGCGCATGGTTGATCAGAAGTGGGCCGGGGTGCGGGAGCGCATCGCGGCGCTGGGCGCGCTGCCGGCGAGCAGCGAGGCGTTCGGGTCGTTCGGGCACCGCTGGGCCCTGGAGAATCCGCTCACCGAGGTCGAACTCACGGAGCTGGAAACCCAGCTGGGCGTGAGCCTGCCCGCGGAGTACCGGGCGTTCCTCACCCAGGTCGGCGCGGGCGGCGCGGGTCCCGCCCACGGTCTCTTCCCGGTACGGCGCGTGCAGGGCCGCTGGCGTTGGGAGGGCGACGGCGCCTACCTGGCGGACCTCTCCACGCTGGCCGAGCCGTTCCCGGAGAAGGGACCGGACCCCGAACTCCTCGAGGCGCTCGCGGCCGAGCGTCCCGAAGAGGAGGACTTCGACGAGATCGAAGACTTCGACGAAGCCATCGAGGCATGGGACGAGCGGTGGGGAGCCGTCATGTTCGCCCCCGCGCGCACCGCCGGAGCCATCGTGATCTGCCACTTGGGCTGTGCTCTGCGGGAATGGCTGGTCATCAGCGGCCCCCACCGCGGCACGGTCTGGTCCGATTCCCGAGTGGACGACGTCGACCTCGAGCCGGTCCTCGACACCGAGGGCGAGCCGGTCACCTTCGCCCGTTGGTACACCGACTGGCTGGACAAGGCCGAACGCTCCGTACGACAGCCGGCGGTGGGCGCCTGAAGAAGGGGAACAAGAAGGGGAACAAGAAGGGGGGGAACAACTCGCTGGTCTTCCTCCAGATCCGTAGGGAACGCTGTGCGAGTGATTCAGCGTGAGGCTGCTGTTCGGATGGTCGAGGAAGAGCTGGAACGCGCCTTCCGGGAGGAACTGTCGGCGGGTCTGCGTCCGATACGCATGGCGGTGACGTCCGTGAAGGAACACGAACTGGTGTGGATCGTCTGCTGGACGTCCGAGGAGTTCGTGCGTACCGGAAGGCCGGAGTTCATGCTGGTCGGGAACGGGCCGTACCTGGTCGATCGCGTCGACGGAAGTCTCCATCGGATCGGTGTCGTCTCCTCGGCGACCGGGGCGTGGGAGGCCGACTACCGTGTCCGTGTCCGGGGGTTGGCCGAGCGGACCGCGGTGGACGATCTGCACGACGAGGTGCGCACGGTGGCGTCCACCCGCGGGCGCATCCATGCCATGCACGCCCTGCGCCGACGGCTGCCGGTGCTGCCCCACGCCGAGACGATCACCTACGTGACCGCCTTGCTGGAGGGCGATGCTCCGGAGCACCTCGTGGAGGTCGCCACCCGAGAACTGGTGCCGCCGCCGGTCGACCGGGTGCTGGCCGTCCACACCGTCCGCGGAGCCGCGCACACCGCCGGCCCGTGACGCGTCCGGCCGGCGTCCGACGCCGTGGTCTTCGCGGAGATCGGGATCGGCGCCGTGGACGAGGAGTGCACGCACCGTTGTTCCTGTGGCTGCACCGACTGGGAGAGTCATGACAAGTAGGTTCACCGAGCTGGCCGTTGACTGCCACGATCCGGAGAGGCTCGCGGCCTTCTGGTGCGAGGTCCTGGACTTCGAGGTGATCGACCGGAGCGAGGGCAAGGTCGAGATCGGCTCCTGGGTGCCGACCGTCGAGGAGGTTCGGGCCCGCCAGATGCCGCCCACCCTGCTGTTCATCCAGGTGCCCGAGGGCAAGACCGTGAAGAACCGGCTGCACCTCGACGTCAGCCCGATCGACGGCAGCACCGAGGACGAGGTGACCAGGCTGCTCGGCCTCGGCGCCACCAGGACGGATGTGGGCCAGGGGCCGGACCGGAAATGGGTGGTCATGGCAGATATCGAGGGCAACGAGTTCTGCGTGCTTCGCACCCTGGCACCGCGGAACCAGCCCGACTCTGTCGGGGGTTTTGCAGCTGCACCCCCACCGCCAGGCCGTTGAGCAGGGCAGATGCAGAAGCCCGACGGGAGTACCGGGTCACACCGGCGGGGGTGATCTCCGCCACCACCGGCGGGGGTGCCTTGGTGGGCGCGCTAAGCTGCACATGCCCCGCGGGGGAAGTCCGGTCGAATTCCGGCGCTGACCCGCAACGGTAGGCGGAGCCCGTCCGAGGCCCCGTAAGCCCGATTACCCGCGGTGTGAAGGCTCCTGTCATTCGCCGTGGACTGCGAGAGGTGCTGCGCAGGGCGCCCGCGCCCGGGGCCGCTCCTTCTGTTGCGTAGGGGCACGGCCTGAGGCGAAAGCGATCCGTCCGTGGCCACCACCCTCGAAACCGAACCTGCCACGCCCGCGCACACGCCCCGTACCGGAGCCGGGGCCGCGTCCCCCAGACGCGTGCCGCTGCCCCTTCTCCTGATCGGCCTGGGCGCCGCTCTGCCCGTGTCCCTCGTCTGCGGGGTGGGGATCGGGGCGTCGGGGATCTCCTGGGGCGAGGTGCTGCACCACCTGTGGGCCGGGTCGACGGGCGGGTCCATAACCCCCGGCCAGGTGCCGGCGTACACCATCGTCTGGGAGCTGCGCTTTCCCCGGGCCGTGCTGGCCGCGATCGTCGGGGCCGGGCTGTCGGCCATCGGCGTCGCGGTGCAGGCCATGGTCCGCAACGCTCTCGCCGACCCGTACGTGCTGGGTATCTCCTCGGGCGCGGCCGTGGGCGCCAACGCCGTGCTCATCTTCGGAGCCTTCGGCGCGCTCGGCGTCTGGGCTCTGTCCACGGCGGCGTTCCTCTCCGCGCTTCTGGCCATGGTGCTGGTGTACGCGATCGCCCGTACCCCTCGCGGCCTGAGCCCGCTGCGGCTTGTCCTGACGGGCACCGCGATGTTCTACGGCTTCTCGGCCGTCACCACGTTCATGGTGTTCGCGGCCGAGCGCGGTGAGGCGGCCCGCTCCGCGATGATGTGGCTGCTCGGCAGCCTCGGCGGCGCAAACTGGGCCTCCGTTCCGATCGCCGCGGGGGCGGTGCTCGGCGGCCTCGTCCACCTCGCGTGGTCGGCGCGACGCCTGAACGCCCTGGCCATGGGCGACGAGACGGCCGCCGCGCTGGGAGTGGACCCGGGAAGGCTGCGCAAGGAGCTGTTCCTGGTCTCCGCCGCCGTCACGGGGGCGGTGGTGGCGGTGAGCGGGGCGATCGGCTTCGTCGGACTGATGGTTCCGCACGCCGTACGGATGCTCGTCGGCGCCGACCACCGGCGGCTGCTGGCCGTCGCACCACTGGCCGGAGCCGTCCTGCTGGTCTGGGTGGACATCCTGTCCCGCGTGGTGCTCGCGCCGGTCGAACTGCCGGTGGGCGTCCTGACCGCGGCCATCGGCGTGCCGTGTTTCGTCCTGCTGATGCGCCGTCGTTCCTACACCTTCGGAGGCATGTGATGCGGGTCGACGTCGACGCACTGACCGTCGAGGTCGAGGGTGCCCGGCTGGTGGAAGAGGTCACGCTGGGTGCGGCCGAGGGGCAGCTCGTCGGTCTGGTCGGGCCCAACGGCAGTGGGAAATCGACCCTGTTGCGTTGCGTCTACCGGGCGCTGCGTCCCTCGGCCGGTACGGTCCGGCTCGGCGGTGAGGACCTGTACGCCATGAGTGCGCGTGAAAGTGCCCGCCGGGTGGCCGCACTGCCCCAGGAGGCAGTCACCGAATTCGACTTCACGGTCGCCGAGGTCGTGGCGATGGGGCGGTTGCCGCACCAACGGTCGGCGGCCCGGACCACCGATGAGGACCGCGGGGCGTGCGAGGCCGCGCTGGTGGGGGTCGGCGCCGGTCACCTCGCCGACCGTGGCTTCCTCACCCTCTCCGGCGGCGAGAGGCAGCGGGTCCTGATCGCCCGGGCGCTCGCCCAGCGCCCCCGGGTGCTGGTGCTCGACGAACCCACCAACCACCTGGACATCGCCCAGCAGTTGGAGGTGCTCGCCCTGGTGCGTGGCAGCGGGCTGACGGTGCTCACCGCGCTGCACGATCTCAACCTCGCCGCACTCCACTGCGATCTGCTCCATGTCATCGACGGCGGCCGGATCGTCGCCTCCGGCGCTCCGCACGACGTGCTCACACCCGAGCTGCTGGCCGAGGTCTTCGGAGTGCGGGCGCATCGCGTCCCGCATCCGGAGACCGGCGCCGTGCAGCTGCTCTTCGATCGTCTCCTGCCCGCTCAGCCCGCTACCTGAGGAGTCACCGCCACCATGCCGCACCCGGTACGCCCCGCCGTACTCGCACTCGCCACAGCCCTGCTCCTCACCGGCTGCGGTGCACAGGTCACCTCTCAGGAAGGGGAGAAGGACGGTTCCGTGGCCCGTGACGGCCACTATCCGGTGACCGTGGAGAACTGCGGCCGGAAGAAGACCTACGACAAAGCCCCCCAGCGCGTGGTCACCAACGACGTCGGCATCACCGAGATCATGTTCGCGCTCGGACTCGAGGGGCACATGGCGGGCTATGTGATGCCCGACGACAAGGGCGACCTCACGTCCGTTCCCTGGAAGGACGCCTACCGGAAGACCACGTGGCTCTCGAAGGAGAGGATCACCATGGAGCTGGTCCTCGACGCCCGTGCCGATCTGGTCTTCGCGGGCTGGAACTACGGCTTCAACGAGGGGACCGGCCTCACCCCGGCCAAGCTGGACGAGGTGGGCGTCGACTCGTATCTGCTGAGTGAGTCGTGCCGCAACGGGAGAGGGAAGGCACGGGGCGTGATGTCACCGCTCGACGCCCTCTACACCGATCTGCGGAACCTGGGAAGGATCTTCGACGTCGAGGACCGTGCCACCACCCTCATCGCGACGTTCCGGAAGCAGGTGGCCGAAGCGCAGGCGAAGGCGCCGAAGGGTGCGGACCGTCCGAGGGTCTTCCTCTACGACGACGGGCGGGACAAGCCGCTGACCTCGGGCGCGTACGCAGGTCCGCACGACATCATCACCAAGGCGGGCGGTGATCACATCATGAAGGACCTCAAGGACAGTTGGACGACGGTCGGTTGGGAAACCGTCGTCGCACGTGACCCGGAGGTGATCGTGATCAACGACTACGGGGACACCAGCGCCGACCAGAAGCGGAAGTTCCTGAAGTCCTATCCGCCGCTCGCACACGTCTCGGCCGTCAAGAACGACCGGATCGTCGTCCTCGACTACGTGGACCTGGTGGAAAGCCCGCGTAATCCCGCGGCCGTCAGCTCACTCGCCGCAGACCTGAGGAACTTCGATCGGGGCGGATCTCCCCGGGGAGAGGGGTGATGCCGCATGTCCGTCGACGCGAACTCGGCCGAAGTGACGTCCGGTCAGGCCACGGCCCCGCCGCCCGTCCCGCTGCCCGCCCCGCCGAACGCTCCCGCGCCCTGTCGGGTCGTCGTGTGCCGGGACTGCTGCTGCGGCAGCTCCAAGGTGCCCGGCGTCGACCACGCGGCGCAGGCAGCGCGCCTGCGCGCGGCGGTTCCGACACGGATCTCCGCCTGCCTGGACCTGTGCGAACAGGCCAACGTCATCGTCGTCCAGCCTTCCGCGGCGGGCCGGTCGGCCGGCGGCCGGCCCGTCTGGCTGGGGCTGGTCAACGACCCCGACGCCATCGAGGACATCGTCGCCTGGGCGCACGCCGGCGGCCCCGGCGTCGCACCCCTCCCGGACATCCTCGACCTCTACACCGTCAGGCCGCCGCGGCGGGGCACGGCCCCCTGAGACCGCGCTCACCCGACCGCCCTCCACGCGGCAGCGGCCCCCGGCCACTGCCGCACGAGTGGGTCACCCCGGTCCCCTCGAACCCACGGCGCGGCGCCCGCCGGAAAGGAAACGCCCCGGCATGACCGAACACGCTCAGGCATCCGCCGAGGCCGTCACCGCGGCCCTGCACGACGTGGCAGGCCTCGGCGGCTTCTTCGTCCTGCCCGTCGGCGGCCCGGACGAGGGCCGGCACCCGCTCGACCGGTCCTCCGCGCGCGGCTTCACCGACCTGTCCGCAGCCGTCGCGCGGCGGTACCGCACCGGCGAACCGCGGATCGGCGTGTCCATCGCCCACCTCGGACACGCGGCCCGCCTCTGGTCCCCCGCCCTGGCATGCGTGCTGCTGCACGGGATCGTCTTGGACCTGACGGAGCTGCAGCGTGCCGACGACGGACCGGCCCTCCGCCTGCCCCGCCCCGCCGGCTGGTACGCCGAGCGGCTCCCCGACCCCGCTCTCGCCCTGAACGAGCAGGTGATGCGGCATCTGCGCGCGCTCGAGGCCGGACTGCGCGTCAAGATCGCTCCGCGCCTGCTGGACGGGAACGCCGCCTCCGCACTCGTCGGATCGGCCCATGTCCTGCTGTCGGCCCGCCCCGAGCTGCGGGAACCGCTCACGGGCCTCACCACCCGGCTGCTGAGCACCGGACGACTCGCGGGTACCGGAGTGATCACCGGCCCGGATCTCACGTTCCGCCGCCGCAGTTGCTGCCTCTACTACCGTGTGCCGAACGGCTCGAAGTGCGGCGACTGCTGCCTGGCCGGCCGAGACGGACCGGCAGCCTGACGCAGGGTGCCCGCTGCCGGAACAACGCCCGGTGCGTCACCTCCGCGCACACCTCCCGGCCGACTCGTCCGGTCCCGTCCCGGCCCGTCGTGCTGCCGACCCCCGCGTTCGTCACCCGGTCGGTCAGCACGCACGACACCTACGTACGTTTCGAGGTCCGGCTCGCCAAGGACAATCAGGACTACGACGTGATGGGGTACACCAAGGGACAGCCCATCGCCGACGGCCTCGACCAGTACGAGCGGCACCCGGAGTTCCTGCGGGTGCCGCCACGAGGCGGCACCCGCTCGGCCTTCCCCGACCACCGCCTGGAAGACGCACCGGACGCGCACCTGCCGGAGGAGCGGGCCCCACGCAGGCTCCACGCAGGCCCCACGCAGGCCCCACGCAGGGCCGGCGGCAGGGCGGCGGGCCGGTGCGTCGAGGTGCGAACGAGCGGCGGCCCGGAACACCTACCCCGAGTGGGCCGACCGGACCAGCTCTGCCAGCGCCTCCGCCAGCGCGTCGAGCCCCGGCCCCGCCGGGCCGCCCGGCTCGTCCATGTACAGGTCCCTGCGGATCTCGATCATCAGCGCGCTCACCCGCGGGTCCTTCCCGTAGTACGCGAGCGGCACGTAGGTCCCCGCGAAGGGGCTGTCGATCCCCGTGCCGCCGAAGCCCGCGAACGCCTTCTCCGCGCGGGCGAGCAGCCCGGCCGGGGTGTGGAAGGGGTTCGTGCCCAGGCAGACGGGCGGGCGGGGGCCGGTGCCGTGGAGTTCGTACGGCAGGGGCTCGGTCGGGTACGAGTGCACGTCGATGACGACCGCCCGCCCCACCGCGTCCAGCCGCTCGGCGACCGCGTCGGTCATGGCCTCGGCGTACGGGTGGAAGTACCGCTCGACGAGTGGACGTCCGTCGTGGTCGCCAGGCCGCAGCTCACCCCGGTGCGACGTCCCCGTGTACACCGCTCCCATGCCGACGGCCAGCATCTCCTCCCGCTCGTCCGGGAACCGCTCGGGGTCGACGACCAGACGGGAGAGCCGGTTCACGAACCGCCAGGGCGTGCCGGAGGGCACCCGGGCGGCGGCCAGCGCCGCGATCTCCGCCGTGTGCGAGTCGGTCATGTGGTCCAACTCCCGCTCCAGGGCGGCGTCGTCGAGCGTGATCCCGCTCCGCACATCCGCCGGCACGACCCGCGAGGAGTGCGGGACGTGCAGGATCACGGGGGAGTCGGGGGAGCCGGGCAGCAGGTGGAAGGACGGTGAGGTGTCGTGCATCGCGGATGGCGCTCCTTGCGTCGGATCCGTATGGGTCGTGCGTCGGGAAGCAAGCGCGCTTCCCGCCCTTGTACGGGGACAGGGGGACTGGTGCTTCCGGCGGCGTCCCCCCAGCCACCGCCGGAAGCATGAACATCTAACCCCAGAGGAGAAAGCATTGTCAATCACCTACGTGTGGGAGTGTGGTGATTCCCTCGGGGCGGCCCCGGGGCCCGGTCGGCAGACCGTCATGGCGACCCTGGAATGGCTGGGGGCACGGTCGCCACTCCCGTCCTCGCCCGAGGCCCTGAAGACATGGGTGACTTCGCCGACACGACCGAACGGCGGGGGCGTCGGGTGTGAGGGTGCCCGACGGGTCCGCTGACTCTCCTGCCGGTGCACGTCGCCGGTTACCACGACCCCGACGGCGACCGCCCGCACGGCGCCGTCCTGGAGCGCGCGGTGTCCTTGTGCATGTCGCACATGTCCATGCTGCGCGCCCTGATCCGGCCCGCCGCCGGGCCTCGCCCCCTACCGGGCACAGCGGCTGCCGATCCTCACCCTGCGGGACCCGCCGCCGTACGCGCCGGCGCTGAACCCGCTGCCCGGCGCTCACCGGGAGGCAGCCGAACGGCTGAAGGGGATGCCCGGGGTTTGCCGGGAGTCCCACACGTTCCGCGGCGACCCGTACGACGGCCTGGCCAGGGCCGTCGACGAGCTGAAGGCGGAAGCGGTGGTGGTGGGCGCCTTTGAGCAGGCCGGCCCTCGGGTCGTCGGTTCGGTCGCGGTCCACCTGGTCGAAGCGGACGATGGCAGGTGACGGTGGTGCCGTAGGCCGGTGGGCCGGACCGACTGCCGCCTCGCCGCGGTCCGGCCGCGTGCACGGCGGTCTTCCCCGACCCGGCGGCGCTGAGCCGGCATGAACCGTCGTCAGCCGTTGCCGTAGGCGAAGAGGTGAGGCACATGGCCGGGCTCCGGGCGGGCGAGGGCATTCTGCGCCGTAAGCCCATTGAACACATCGAGGAGACGGAAGCCGTTGAGGGGCCTCAGCTGGAGCGGACACTGGGGCTGTGGCAGCTGACCGCGATCGGCGTGGGCGGCATCATCGGCGCGGGCATCTTCACCCTCGCCGGCACGGTGGCCAACGGCACGGCGGGCCCCGCGGTGCTGGTGTCCTTCCTCATCGCGGGCGTGGCCAGCGCGGCGGCCGCCCTGTCGTACGCCGAGTTCGCCGGCCTGATCCCGAAGGCGGGCTCGGCCTACACCTACGGCTACGCGGTGCTCGGCGAGTTCGCCGGCTGGTTCATCGGCTGGGACCTGCTGCTCGAGTACACGGCGATCGTGGCGGTGGTCGCGATCGGCATCTCCGGCTACTTCAGCTTCCTGATCGAGGACATGGGCGCGCAGTTGCCCGCCTGGATGCTGGGTGCGCCCGGCACCGGTTCCGGGCACAAGGTGGACCTGTTCGCGGCAGTCCTGTGCCTGCTCATCGCCTGGCTGCTGACCCTCGGCATCCGCAACGCGGCCCGCTTCGAGACGATCGTGGTGGCGTTGAAGGTGCTGGTCGTGCTGGTGGTGATCCTGGTCGGTTTCTTCCACATCAACACCGCCAACTACCACCCGTTCTTCCCCTACGGGATCAGCGGGGCGTTCACCGGTGCGGCGACCGTGTTCTTCGCGGTCTTCGGCTACGACGCGATGTCGACGGCGGCCGAGGAGTCCAAGGACGCGCGGCGGCACATGCCGAAGGCGATCATCTACTCGCTGGCGATCGCGATGGTGCTGTACGTGGCGGCCTGTCTGGTGCTGACCGGCATGCAGAACTACAAGGACATCGACAAGGAGAGCGGCTTCTCGACCGCCTTCCAGTCGGTGGGGCTGGACCGGCTGGCGGACGTGATCGCGGTGGGCGCGATCATCGGCATCCTCACGGTGATGTTCACGTTCATGCTGGGGGTGACCCGGGTGTGGTTCTCCATGTCCCGGGACGGGCTGCTGCCCAAGTGGTTCGCGAAGACGCACCCCACACGGCACGTGCCGACGCGCGTGACGTGGATCGTCGGGGTGGCGTCGGCCGCCATCGCCGGCTTCCTGCCGATCCAGGAGGCGGCCGAACTGACCAACATCGGCATCCTGCTGGCGTTCGTGGTGGTGTGCACGGCGGTGATCGTCCTCCGCTACCGGCAGCCGGACCTGCCGCGCGGCTTCCGTACCCCGTGGATGCCGTTCGTGCCGGCCCTGGGTGTGGTCTTCTCGATCTGGCTGATCACGTTCCTGCAGTGGCAGACCTGGGTGCGGTTCGTCGTCTGGTTCCTGATCGGGTGCGGGATCTACTTCTCGTACTCGTACAAGCGCTCGGAGCTGGCCAAGCGCTAGGGCGGGTATCGAGTCCTGAGCGACGGAGGGTCCGGATGAGGTCCTTGATCCAGATCGTCGAGGCGCGCAGGTGGAGGCCGGCGTCGTGGCTGACGGGCCGGCCGCCCCGGAGCCTTTCCTCCTTCCGGCTGTCGGCGGTGCCGGTGGCCCGTGGTCATGCCGCGGCCGCCGTCCCGACTCCTCCCGAGCCCCGGAGAGAGATCGATGAGCGAGAAGCGTTGGGTCACCTTCGACTGTTTCGGCACCCTCGTGGACTGGCGCCACGGCATCGCCACCGGCATCGAACTGGTCGCGCCCGGTAAGGGCTGGGAGCTGCTGGACGTCTACAACCGCCACGAGCCGCAGGTGCAGCGCGAGCACCCCTCCATGCGCTACGGCGACGTCCTGGCGGAGGCCCTGAAGCGCACGGCCGCCGAGGCGAAGATCGATCTGCTGGAGGACGACGCCCGCGTCCTGACGGCCGGCATCCCGTTCTGGCCGGTCTTCCCCGAGGCGCGGCAGGCCCTGCGCGAACTGCGGGAGTCCGGCTGGAACCTCGCCCTGCTCACCAACTGCGACCGCGTCATCATCGGCGAGACCCAGCGCCGCCTGCAGGTCCAGTTCGACGCGATCGTCACCGCCGAGGACTCCGGCGCCTACAAGCCGGCCCACCACCACTTCGAGCATTTCGAGAAGTCCCTCGGCGTCACCCGTGACCGCTGGGTGCATGTGGCGCAGAGCTACTTCCACGACATGGTTCCGGCCGGCGAACTCGGCATCACCCGCGTGTGGATCAACCGTCTCCACGCGAGCGACGACCCCTCGGTCGCGCACGCCGTCCGCCCCGACCTGAGCGACCTGGCCGCCACCGTCGACGAGGTCCACCAGAAGCTCAACGGCTGACCTGCGGCTGCCTCCGCCCGTCTGATCCGCCGGTAGCCGCCCCCGGCGACCGGCGGATCAGACGGCGGTGCGGTCTGCTCGAGGCGGTCCTCCAGGTTCTCCCTGTGGCCGGCATCCTCGGAAGCCCGGGGCAGGGGGAAAGGTGCGGGAGAGGACGGAGAGGGGACGGAGAGGGGGCTCATGTAGGCGGGCCGGAGGCGTCGCCGTCGAGGTCCAGGCGGATCACCACCGGTGTCTCGGCGACATCCGGCGGTGCACGGCGCGGTACGGGGAGAGTCGCGAGTGGGGCGACCCCGCCTCGGTGTCCGTGAGCACCCCGGCCATGCCGGTGCGGCGGGCATCGGCCGGATGCCGATGCCCGCCGCCGGTTTTCTCCGGTTCAGCTGTAGGGGATCACCAGCACGGACTTGTCCGTGCCCGTCTGGAGCTTCGAGGTGCCGTTGCCGATGGCGCTCCACACCTCGAGGCGTACGGTGCCGCCGGCCAGGTTGCCCGGTGCACCCGTGGACGCCTTGAGACCGCGTGCCTGCGTGTACTCCTCCCATCCGGTGACCGGGTCGGTCGCGAAGTAGTGGTACGTCTCGGTCCGGTCGAAGGTGCCGTCACCGGTGAAGTCGTAGCTGATCCGCGCCTGTTGGCCGAGCCCGACCGTGGTGCCCGCGTCCACCTGGAGCCGGAAGGCGGTCTGGGTGCCCGGGGTGCGCGTGCCGTTGACGCCGCGGACCTCGTAGACGAGGGGCTGGTACGGGGTGCCGTCGCGGTTGGCGCCGCCGGCGGAGGCGATGGTGTCGCTGCCCGCCGTGCCGCCGGTCGCCGTGGTCAGGGCGCCACCGCTGCGCAGCTGGAAGGTGTTGCCGGTCGGCGGTTCCGGTTCCGGGTCGGGGTCGGGGTCCGTGGACCCGGTTCCGGTGCCGGTCGCGGTGGAACGGGCCGGTACGGAGAGGGTCTTGCCGTCGGAGAAGGTCACGGTGCGCGCCGTGGCTCCGTGGTTGTGGGCCGCGTAGGTCCGGGTCGTTCCCTTGGTGAAGACGGCGGAGGTGGGGATGTCACCGGTCACGGTGGCGTCCGGGGCGCCGAGGGCGTCGAGGGTGTTGATCCAGTGGTAGGTGTGCGCCTTCGACTCGCCCTCCTCCGGGGTGTAGCCGGCGTGGCCCGCGTCCCACTTCGCCTTGGCCGCGGCCGGGTCGGCGAAGGACTGGAACTCCCAGAGGAGGTCGCGCCATTCGACGGCCGGGCCGCCGTTCTCCCGCTCCATCTCGGCGATGTTGCGCCGGATCGCGGCCTTCTCACCGCCGAGGTGCAGCGAACCTCCGGTCACGGGCAGGACGTTGATGCCGTGGATCTCCTCGGGGTTGGCGGTCCACCAGGTGGCGTAGGCGGCGCCGCTGCCCCACACCATGCCGGCCGTGTCGTGGCCGAACGAGGACGGGAAGACCTGCTCGTCGGCGTCGAACCAGTACTGGGCGATCGACTCCGACTCGGTGGTCAGCAGGAAGGTGCCGAGGTCACGCAGCGAGGTGTCGCCGGTGGCGGAGCCCCACAGGACGAGGGCCGCGCTGAGGTTGGTGGACTCGGAGGAGGACTCCTGGTTGTTGCCGGCGGCGAAGCCCTGGTGTCCGGAGGCCCAGCTGTGGCCCGCGTAGACGTCGAAGCCGCGCAGGAAGGGGAAGGCGGTGTCGGTGCGGCTGGGGTTGGCGGTGTCCCGTACGAGGGTCTTGACCATGCCGCCCCAGGCGGATTCGGCGGCCCAGCCCTGGTCGTACTGGGCGACGATCGCCGCCGCGTAGACGTAGTAGCTGTAGTGGAAGTGGTGGTCGTTGAGCTCGGTGTCGCTGCCGTAGGAGGCGGGGTAGCCGGTGAGCGTCTTCCAGTCCTTGTCGTAGCTGAACTCGTTCGCGCCTCCCGTCGTGAACCAGTCCTGGAGCTTGCCCTTCATCAGGCCGAGCAGCCTGTCGCGGATGCCGGTCTCGCCGATCTGGTCGGCCACCGGGACGAGCTGGGCGAGGCGGCCGAGGGCCTTGCCGGTCCAGTAGGTGTCGGTGGCGCCGGAGAAGGGGTCGGAGGCGTTCACGACCTCGTTCAGGTATCCGCGCAGTCGGGCGGCGTCCACACCGTTCGACTTGGGCAGCGCGGGCAGCACCGCCGCTGCCTTCTGGCTCGTGGTGAAGGAGGCCGACTCGCGGACCTTCATGGTGCCGCGCGGTGAGACGTAGGTGTAGGAGGTGAGGGGGTCCGTGGTGTTCAGCCACTGGTGGCGGTAGAGGGCCTGGAGCGTGCCGCGCTCGGTGCCTTCCTTCGCCTCGGTGGTGAGCGTGTAGGTGGCCCTGACGGTGCCCCCGGCGTAGTTCCAGGTGACCTTGGAGTCGGTGACGAAGCTGTAGGCGTACTTCTTGAAGGTCGCCAGCGCGCCGGTGGACGGCAGCACGGCGACGGAGAAGTAGTCCTTGGAACCGAGACCCGCGGTGACGGTGGAACCGGCGACGTTCCAGTCGCTGCCGGTCGGCGCGAAGAGGGCGTAGTGATGCCCGGCGACGGTGATGCCGAGGACGTTGCCCTGGTCGGCGAAGACGGTGGGCGTGCCGGCGGTGGTGATCTGGGCGTTGCCGCCGGAGCCCTTGGCGTACACGAACGGGGAGCCGTGGCCGATGGTGGTGCGCAGGGTGCGGGCGCCGTCGGACCACTGGGGGGTGACCGTCCAGTCGGACCAGTCGTCGGCCTTGGTGTCGGGGGAGTTGAGGCCGGTCAGTCCGATGGTGAGGTCGCGCTTGTGGGCGTACTCGTACTGGCGGCCGTCACCGACGATCGCGGGGGCCGTCGGGTAGCCGACGTCGAGCCCGCCGGCCGTGGCCTGGTAGGTGAGGGGGTGTCCGTACATGGGGGTCGAGTACGGGTTGTCGCCGTAGCGCTGGAAGGCGAGGGAGGACCACCAGTCGTTGGTGGGCACGGGCCGGTTTTGGGCGGCGGCGGTCAGCTTGGGCGTGACCGGGGTTCCCGTGTTGGTGGTGGGGCCCGACGTACCGGGGGGCCGGGTGTCGGAGTAACTGCCGGAGCCCACGGGGACGGTGGCGGCGGCCGCCGGTGCGGCGGCCGGGCCCAGGCCGACGACGGCGAGAGCTGAGGCCAGAAGCAGCACTACTGCCGGTCTGGTGCGGGCGCGGGGGGATGGCATGGGGCACCTCACGTCGTGACAGGGGGGAGTCTGAGAGCGCTCTCAGGTGGCCGGAACGTAAAGCCCCTGTAATGCACGTGTCAATACGTTGAACACAACGGGTAGGCGGAGCCGGGCCTAAACCCCGTTATGTCTTCGCATCTTGACGGTGTGAGCCCTCCTGGGGCTCCCTTCCGACGGATGGGGGGAGAGTGCCCTCACGAGCACGGCCCACCCTGAGGCCAGGGCGGTGTCCCTGGGGGTGGCGCGAGGGATCCGGAGGTGTCATCGCGGGCCGGGGCCGGTCGTGCTGCCCGGCGGGTGGTCGACTGCTTCGTGCGGGCGGGTTTTCGCGACCGCCCGGTGGGGCGGCGGCCTCGACGCGTGCGATGCCGGGACACTCACCCGCGCCCCGGGGAGGACACACCGTCCCAAGGCGTGAGCACTTCGGCCACCACTGTCCTGATGTCACTCGTTTGAGCGCTCACGTGACACATGTCCGCCGACTGCTCACGCTTTTCCGCAAGGGGCCCGCCTCCGGCCCCGCAGTGTCGGCGAGACCTCCGGTCGGGAGGCGCAGGGCGTGTGCCTTGCCCGTCCCGCGTCGAAGGCCGTCACCTTCGTCGCCGACGGGTCTGACTCCTGAGGGGAGCGACTCCCGGTCGGACGAGCCGAACTGATCGAGTTCCTCACGTCGGCGGGCAGGGCGGAACTCGACTTCCGGCCGCCGGAGATCCGATTCACCAGGTGCTCGATGGACCACACGCCTATGTTCTGGAGTGTCGTCCGCCCAACTCAGGCAGCTTGCATGTCACTTGAGCGCCCGGTCATCAACAGCAGCGTGCCGCACTCCGCCCGGATCTGGAACTACTGGCTCGGCGGCAAGGACCACTACGGGGTCGACGAGGAGGTCGGGGACCAGATCGCGAGCGCCAACCCCGAGATCCTCGACATCGCCGTGGCGCAGCGGGCGTTTCTCGTCCGGGCGGTGGAGTACCTCGTCGGCGAGGCCGGCATCCGCCAGTTCCTGGACGTGGGTACCGGCCTGCCCACCGCGGACAACACCCACGAAGTCGCCCAGCGGCTCGCCCCCGAGACCCGGATCGTCTATGTCGATCACGACCCGGTCGTCCTGGCCCACGCCGCGGCGCTGCTCACCAGCACGCGCGAAGGCGCGACGGCCTCCATCGACGCCGATCTGCGCGACCCGGAGAACATCCTGGAACAGGCAGCCAGGACACTGGACTTCACACAGCCGGTCGCACTGATGCTGCTGGGCGTCACCGCCCACGTCACCGACGACACCGTCTACGACCTCGTCGGCCGCCTGATGGACGCCCTGCCCTCCGGCAGTCACCTCGTGCTCTGCGACGACACCGAGGTTCTCGACCCGCAGCAGATGCGCGAGATGATCGAGCAGTGGAACGCGGCGAGCGACAACCCCCGCATCAACCGCAGCCCGGAGGAACTCGCCCGGTTCTTCGACGGCTTGGAGTTGCTGGATCCCGGTGTCGTCTCCGTCTCCCAGTGGCGTCCCGGCCGGTCCGGCGAGCCGGCCGTCGAGGTCGACGACTTCGGCGGCGTGGCGCGCAAGCCGTAGCGCCGGCTCACTGCGGCGTCCACGCTCGGACGGTGACGCCCGCGCGACGAGGGCTGACGCACCTCGCGGCGGGCCCGGACGCTCGCGAGGGGAGCGGCCGGGCCCGACGTGTTCGGTGATGACGCGTCAGCAGTTCGGGATCACGGTGCCGTTGTTGTCGCGCGCTTCGTCGTTGCCCCAGCGCGACAGGTAGTACGCGGAGACGTACGCTCCACGCCCGTTCTTGCCGGCGTAGGTGGTGTCGAGGTCCGTCTTCAGCCACCAGTGGTTGTAGGTGCCGTTCGCGCCGCGGATCTCCTGGCCCCACACCTTGCAGTACACGTAGTTGGTGCCCGCGTTCAGCACGCCCTGCGCGTCGTTGGTGTTCGGCTGCGCGTAGCCCGTGGCGTTGGTGAAGGTGTCGACCCAGTACTTGCTGGTGCCGCACCCGTTGTCGCTGGTCAGGTGGTGGCTGCCGTACGAGCCGGGGTAGGCGAGCGAGGTTCCGTTGATCTTGATCTTCTGGCCGACGCCGTTGTAGAGCTGCTCGTAGTGGATGTGCGCGCCGAAGCTGTTTCCGGTGTTGCCGGTGGTGCCGATCTGCTGTCCCTGGCCGACATACGCGCCGCTGGCGACGGAGAAGGCGCTCAGGTGGAAGTAGTACGTCTGCCAGCCGCCGCCGTGGTCGATCTTGATGTAGTTGCCGGCGCCGTTCGCCTGGTAGTGCCGGGTGGCGGTCCCGGGGGCCGAGGCGAGCACGGGCGAGCCGTTGGTGGTGCCGCCGTCACTGCGGACGAAGTCCAGCGCTTCCCGGACCTCGGCCGAGTGGTGACTGTACGTCCATTTCTGGCCACAGGCGAAGGGCGCCTTGAAGAGGGGCGCCGCCTGCGCGGGCGTCGCCGCGAGCAGGCCGCCCACGAGGGCCACGAGGCCCAGCAGGGCAATGCGTATCGATCGCAATGCTGTCTCCGAACTACGAAGTGCGTGGAGGATTGATCTCCTCATGCGCGGACGGGCCCAGAATGCCGAAGCTTGACGTGTGCGCAACAGTCCCCTTAGGGGAGTCCCTAGAGCACGCCGACGAGGCCGTCCACATCGTCAGCGCTTTCCAGATGGCGGGCTTCCCTCCACGCGGTCGGCTCGCTGTGGCACATCGACGACGTGATCGGGGCCGACGTCGCGCGCACGGCCGAGGCCCCGCACCGGGCCGTACGCACCCTGCGCGACGCGTATCCGCAGCCCCCGAGCCTGCGGGCCTGCCAGGTGCACGCGGGTCCCTAGGTGCTGTCGTCGAACCCCGGCCGATGACCACCCGGGATCAGGGCCGGCCGAGCTGTCGTGGCAGCAGTTGCGTCGCGGGTCCCGGGAGGTCTGCTGTCAGAGGGCTGTGCCAGAGTCTGCGCATGCTCGAGATCGTGGTGAAGACGGAGAATCGGAAGCGGTACGTCCGTGTGTCCGCCGAGGAGCTGGAGGGGTTGGTCCGGCGAATCGGTGGTGACGGTGACCGCTTCCTGGTGGTCCAGCGCATACCCGATCTGCCTGACGTCTTCGCCCAGGTCTGGCACGAGGCCGGTGGTGACTACACCCTGGAGTACCGCGACGGTGCCGCCGACCGGCACTTCCAGGCGATGGCCGACGGGCCCGAAGCCGTGATTGCGGCGATGACCGGCTGGGCCCGTCAGGAGAGCGGATGGGAGGGCGGTCTGACTTGGTCGCTGCTGGACATGGGCCCCGTTCCCGAGGTGCCGCCGCTCGACCTCGACGAAGACGAGCGCGCGGAGTTGGAGAAGCGCGTCCGCGAGGTGCTGGTCGGCGGCTACGCCTCCCGCGCCGAACTGGCCGAGCTTGCCGAGGAGTACCTGGTCACCAAGGAGCGCCGGCCCGTCTCGCGCGAGCAGGCACGGGCGCTGGCCGACCGGTTGTGGCTGGAGCGGGTCGCGGAGCAGTCCGCATGGCAGGGCGAGACCGAACCTGAGCGGCTCACCCGCGCGTTCACCGCCCTGCAGGAGGCCGGTATCACCGCTCGCGAGAACTTCACCTGTTGCCGTAGCTGCGGCCGGTCCGAGATCGGCGGCGAAAGCGGGCCCGACGCCCGCGGCTTCGTCTACTTCCACACCCAGTGCACGGAGTCTGCCGCGGCCGGCCGCGGACTGATGCTCCTGTACGGCGGCTTCGACGGCTCGTCCGAGACCACTGCGGCCGTCGGCCACGAGGTCGTGGCTGCCCTCGAGACAGTCGGCCTCCACGCCGAGTGGGACCATGACCCCGGCCGGGCCGTCACCGTCACTCCCCTG
This sequence comes from Streptomyces sp. TE5632, assembly GCF_054061295.1. NCBI lineage: Bacteria > Bacillati > Actinomycetota > Actinomycetes > Kitasatosporales > Streptomycetaceae > Streptomyces > Streptomyces sp. TE5632. The sequence goes on from NZ_JBSSEA010000003.1 coordinate 5,395,279, forward strand.
GACTGGCGCCGCCGCCTGATCGGCTAGGACCTGTCCGGCCGATCTCGCGGCTGCTGCTCCGGTCGCTCGTCGGGCCGAGCACGGACCGGGAAACCGACGAACGGCGAGTGGCCACTTCTGGGCTGCATCCCCCGCCGCCCCCGCTTGTGACACCCCTGTGACCGGAACTGTGACCCCCGTCGCACGCGCAGGGGCCACACCCTGATGGGATGACCGGATGCGCAGACCCGCTGACCTCCGTCCGGCTCTCGCCGCGACCACCCCCTTACTGTCGGCCCTCGTCGCGAGCGCTCTGCTGCTCACGGCCTGTGGGACGGAGCGCGCGGGTGCCGGGAGCACCGGCGCCGAAGCGACCGCGTCGCAGGAGGGCACACGGATCGACGATCCGGGCAGGGACGGCGTACGGATCACCTCGCTGACCCTCCCGTCGGCCTCCCCCTCACCCACCCGCAGCCACTCCGTCTCCGCCGACAGGCTCACCACGGGCTCGGACTCGGGGGTCTCCGCCGCCTACGAGGTCACCAACGAGGGCGCCGAGACCCTGACCTACTCGGTCGTCTTCACCTTCATGAGCGGTGACGGCGGGGCCGTGACCAACCAGACCGAGACCGTGCGCGACGTCGGCCCCGGGCAGACCGTGCGGGGCACGGTCCGGGCCGGGGAGCTGCCCCCCACCGCGCCGCGGGTGACGCAGGCCGAGGTGCTCGAAGTGACCAAGGTTCCCGCGGGCGAGGCGCCGGCCGAACCGGGCACGTGCCCCGCCTCCGGGATCCGGATCAGCGCCGACGAGGGCAACGCGGCCATGGGGCTGCGCGCCGTGGGCCTGCACCTCGACAACTGCGGCACGCGCGCCTACACCGTCGAGGGCTACCCGCTGCTGGAACTCCTGGACGAGGGCCTCGAGCCCGTCGACGGCGTCGAGATCCTCGACGGCAGCGGCGACATCACCACCGGTGCCGGGCCCGACGAACCGCCCCGGCCCGTCACGCTCCAGCCCGGCGAGTCGGCGACCGCCGGCCTGGTCTGGCGCAACACCACCGAGTTCGGTACGCCGGTGAACGTGCCCCACGTGCGGGTCCGGGCGAAGGCGGGCGCCGACCCGGTGACGGTGACCCCGCACCTCGACCTCGGAACCACCGGAAAGCTCGGGGTCAGACCCTGGGAAAAGGCGGCACGCTAGACGATGCCCCTCACCTCGTCGACCGTGAGGGCCGGAACGATCCACGCGCCGTCCTCGTCGCGGTCGCACACGATGAACTCCTCGGGACGCAGCCGGTTCACAAGCGGGGGTGAGCGGGTGGCGCGGGCGCCGGCCGTCCGGTGGAGCGGCGCCTACGCCTTCGGCCCGATGCCCGCCGTGTCCCTACCGGCGCCGTCCTGCGGTTCCGCGGGCTCCACCACCGGGATGGCGCCCGTGGTGGTCACGATCGACGGCGTGAGCACCGAGGCGTAGTCGTGCTGGGTGGAGTAGGTGAGGAAGCCCAGGTGCGCCTCGTAGCGGTCCAGGACGTCGTCGATCACCTGCTGGTGGGACAGGCCCATGAGGTCGTAGCCCTCGGAGCCGGTCTGGGTGAACACCTCCACCCGGTAGTAGACGTCCGTCTGGCGGGACATGCGTCCGCCGAACATCGGCACCGGGGCCTCGACGGCCTGCACCTGGTAGTGGAAGTCACGGTGCTCGGGGATCGTGACCACCAGCGCGTGGCCGGAGATGTCGGTGTGCTCGTTCGGGACCAGGTCCAGCGTGGCCTGGTAGCCCTGGTTCCCGAATTCGCGGACCACGTCGGCCAGCGCCGGCTGCACGGTGCGCTCCATGAACTGGGCCACCTGCTTCTTCGAGGGGTAGGAGCGCATCCGCTCCAGCCGCTGGCGCCAGGTGCGCTCGGGCACGTGACCGCCGTGCGCCGCCGTCGACTGCCGGCGCAGGACCCGGCCCTCGCGCTCGGCCCGCTCCATGCGCAGGGCCTTGGAGAAGGAGGCCATCACCAGCCAGGCGATGACCGTCACCGGCAGGGCGAAGATGAGCGTCGCGTACTCCATGGTGGTGACCCCGCCGGCCACCAGCATCGCGATGGTCAGCACCGCGGTGAGCACCGCCCAGAAGATGCGCAGCCACTTCGCCCCGTCCTGCGACGGCTTGGGGATCGAGGAGGAGAAGTTGGACATCACCATGGCGCCGGAGTTGGCGCTGGTGAGGTAGAACAGCAATCCGGACAGCGTGCCGAGGCCGATCAGGAAGGCGGCGCCGGGGAACATCTCCAGCAGCGCGAACCAGCCCTTCTCCGGGCTTTCCATGGCCTGTTCGGCGAACTCCGTGTCTCCGTTCAGGACCTGGTGCATGGCGCTGTTGCCGAAGATGCTCACGATCAGGAAGTCGCAGATCACCGGGGCGGTGACGGCGGCGATGACGAACTCGCGCAGGGTGCGGCCGCGGGAGATGCGGGCGAGGAACAGGCCCACGAACGGGCCCCAGGCCAGCCAGAACGCCCAGAAGAACAGGGTCCAGCCGGCCATCCACTCGGATCCCCCCTCCTGGTAGGCGAAGGTCTGCAGGGTCCGGTCCGGCAGCGAGAAGACGAACCGGCCGATGTTCTCCACCAGCGCGTTGAGCAGGAACGCCGACTCTCCGGTCACCAGGATGTACAGCAGCATGGCCGCCGCGCTCCAGATGTTCAGCTCGGAGATCAGCCGGATCCCCTTGTCCATGCCCGAGGTGCAGGCGGCGATGGTCATGATCACGGCCACGACCACCAGCGCGATCTGCAGGGCCAGGCCCTCCGGGAGGCCGAACAGCCAGGCGAAGCCGACGTTCAGCAGCACGACGCCGATGCCCATGGAGGTGGCGACGCCGAAGACGGTGCCGACCAGGGTGACGATGTCGATGGTGTCGCCGATCCCGCCGCGGACGCGCTTGCCGAGCAGGGGGTACAGGGCGGCCCGGATGGACAGCGGCATGCCCCAGCGGTAGGCGAAGTAGCCCATGGCCATGCCGAGCAGCGAGTACATGGCCCAGCCGGCCACACCGTAGTGGAACATGGTCCAGACCACGGCGTCCTGGGCGGCCGCGCCCGTCTGGCCCTCGCCCGTCGGCGGAGCCATGTACTGGGTGATCGGCCCCGTGACGGAGTAGAAGAGCATGTCGATGCCCACGCCGGCGGCGAACAGCATGGCCACCCAGGTGAAGAGCTTGTACTGCGGCCGGGAGTGGTCGGGGCCGAGCCGGACGGAGCCCTCCTTGGACAGCGCGACCCAGAGGACGAACACGATCACCACGGTGACGGTCAGGACGTAGAACCAGCCGAGGTTCTCCGCGATCCAGGCCACCATGTCCCGCATGGTGCCGGCGGCGTGCCCGGGCGCGAACATGGCCCAGAGGGAGAAGGCGACGATGACGGCCGAGGCGATGACGAAGACGCGCCAGTTGACCTTGGGGCCGGGCTCCTCGATGAGTTCCGCGGGGGCTTTGCTGAGCTCCTGGCGGGAGACGGGAGGACGGTTCTCGGTCTCCAGGCCGTGGCGCCGCCGTTCGGTGCCGCCGAGGTGGCGGCGTTCGATCGGGGCCTTCGGCGGCTCGCCTCCGGGGCGGGGCGTGTTTACGGCTTCGGGCATGCAGTCCTCCTCCTGTCGGCGACGGGTTCAGGCGGGCGCCGGCGTGGGCAGACGTCCGCGGCCTCGATCCGAAGGGATGGGGGAGGCCGTGCACAGTGGGCACCCTGTCGTGGGGCCCGTCTAGCGATGTTAGTACTCCTAACAAAATGATCTCCGTGGCCCGCTCCGGGTCGGCAGGGATCGCAGATGTTGGTTGTGACCTGGGCTTTCGCGATGCTCAGGTAGTGGTTGGCGGCTTCGTGTCCGGCGGGCGGGATGTGCCTCATCTCACCGTGGAGCCGGGCCTGGCCGTACCGGTCGGTCGCTGCCGCGCGGGGAAGCACGGAGTCGGAGCTGCTGTCCCGCGGGCCGGCAAACGCCGTCGCAGTGCTGGGCGCGGCCAGGATCTCGCCGCCGTCGCGCAGAGGTGGCTGGTGGCGCTGGAGGAGGGCCGGGCAGGCGTCGGCACCCGCCCGTGCGCTGTCTCGGACGGCATCGGCCATCAGGTGCTCACCGGCGCCGGGGACATCGGCCGGCGGACGGCGTGGTCGCCGGACGGGTCACGGGACGCCGCCGCGTTCAAGGACCGGGCCGTACGGGTGTGGGAGGCCGACACCGGCCGTCAGCGGCCTTGGGGAGCATCGGTGCAGCCGTCGGCACTGAGATTGATCATGATCGTCCAGTGCGGTGACGGGGTGTCCCGTTGGGGGTCGCTGGAAGATCGCCGGGCGGCGGTGAGGGGCGGCTGCCGTCCACCGCGTGCCGGTGGAATTCTTGACTGATGGACAGGCCGAGACGTACGGGGAGTTCGCTGGGGAGCCCACATGTCCGGAGCTGGGGCGGTTCTTCTTCCTGGACGACGTCGACCGCGACCGGATCGCGCTGTGACGCACGAAGCCTCCACCCCGACGGGCGGCGGTCTGCGCCCGCCGCACGACCCGGACGCCGCCGGGCCCGATGGAGACGAGGACGGCGCGGAAGGCTGACCGGGCGCCGGGTCAGCTGCCGCAGGAGCAGCCGGCGGCGGCCTTGGCCTCGGCCGGGGTCTGCGCCGGGTCGGCAGCCTGTTCGCCGGGGGTGGTGCAGCAGGCGGTGGTGCCGCAGCAGGCCTCGGGGGTGGACACGGCGCTCTTGCCGAGGGTGTCGGCGTCGGCCTTGACGACGTAGACCTCCCACGGCTCCCGGCCGGGGCCGGTGACCCACACCTTGTCCTGCAGGGCGTAGCAGCAGGAGGTGTCGTTCTCCTCGAAGGTCGCCAGGCCCGCCTCCTTCAGCCGGGTGGTGGCCGCGGTGACCTCCTCGGTGGAGGCGACCTCGACGCCGAGGTGGTCCAGGCGGGTGTCCTCGCCGGCCTCGCCCTCGATGAGGACCAGCTTGAGCGGGGGCTCGGCGAGGGCGAAGTTGGCGTAGCCCTCGCGGCGCTTGGCGGGCTCGGCACCGAACAACTTGGAGTAGAAGGCGATCGAGGCTTCGAGGTCGGCGACGCGCAGGGCGAGCTGAACGCGGGACATGGCGGTCTCCCATCCGGAAACTACTTGTTTCGACGTTTGTCGATGCAGTCGAGGTTGCCACTCGATTAGATGGCTGTCAACATAGAGGCATGTCGAAACAAGCTGGTCTGCCGGTGCTCGGACAGGACGACGCGGCGTGCTGTGCGCCGATGGTCCGCGAGCCGCTGGGCGAACAGGACGCGGCCGAGCTGTCGCGGATGTTCAAGGCGCTGTCGGATCCCATCCGGCTGCGGCTGCTGTCGTTGATCGCCTCGCACGCGGGCGGCGAGGCGTGCGTGTGTGACCTCATCGGCCCGTTCGACGTCTCCCAGCCGACCATCTCCCACCACCTGAAGGTGCTGCGGGAGGCCGGGCTGGTCGGCTCCGAGCGGCGCGGGACCTGGGTGTACTACTGGGTGCTGCCCGAGGCCCTGGCGAAGCTGTCCGCCCTGCTCGAGATCCCTGCCGTGCCCGTGCAGGCCCCCGCGTGAGCGGCCCGGCGCCGCTGGCGAGGCGGGCGGTCGTCGAGGGGCTGGGCACGGCCGGGCTGGTCGCGGTGGTGGTCGGCTCCGGCATCCAGGCCACCGAACTGACCCGCGACGGCGGGGTGCAACTGCTGGCCAACTCCCTGGCCACCGTCTTCGGCCTCGGCGTGCTGATCGCCCTGCTCGGCCCCGTCTCCGGGGCGCACTTCAACCCGGCGGTCACCCTCGCCGCCTGGTTCACCGGCCGCCGCACCGGCGACGCCACCGGTCTGCGCGACCTCGCGGTGTACGTGCCCGCCCAGATCGCCGGGGCGATCGGCGGCGCGGTGCTGGCCGACGCCGTGTTCGGAAAGCCGCTGGCGCACTTCTCCACCCACGACCGGTTCGCCGGCCACCTGTGGCTGGGCGAGGTCGTGGCCACCGCCGGGCTGATCTGGCTCGTCTTCGGCCTGGCCCGCGCGGGCCGCGCGCACCTGACGCCGCCGCTGGTCGCCTCCTACATCGGGGCGGCGTACTGGTTCACCTCCTCCACCAGCTTCGCCAACCCGGCGGTGACCATCGGCCGCGCGTTCACCGACACCTTCGCCGGCATCGCCCCCACCTCCGTGGCACCCTTCCTCGCCGCCCAGCTGGTCGGCGCCGTCGTCGGCCTGGGCCTGGTCGCCGCCTGCTTCGGCCGCCCGGCCTCCGGGAGCGAGGACACGGTCGTCGTCCCCCATGACGGGCAGCAGCCCGCAGCCCCCACCCGTTCCGCCGAAGAAAGCGCCCTGACCCGATGAGCACCCCCGCCGTTCCCTCCGTGCTGTTCGTCTGCGTGCACAACGCCGGTCGCTCCCAGATGGCCGCCGCCTTCCTCACCCACCTCGGCGGTGACCGGGTCCAGGTCCGCTCGGCCGGATCCGCCCCCGCCGACGCCGTCAACCCGGCCGTGGTGGAGGCCATGAACGAGGTCGGCATCGACATCTCGGCCGAAACCCCCAAGGTCCTCACCGTGGCGGCGGTGCGGTCCTCGGACGTGGTGATCACCATGGGCTGCGGCGACGCCTGCCCGTACTTCCCCGGCAAGCGGTACCTGGACTGGCAGCTCGACGACCCGGCCGGCCAGGGCGTCGAGGCGGTCCGGCCGATCCGCGACGAGATCGAGCGGCGCGTCCGCGGCCTGCTCGCCGAACTCGGCATCGGTGCGGAGGCGTGAGGGCCACCGCGACCGGTGTGCACATCGCGCCGATGCGGCCGGAGCACGCCGAACAGGTCCTGACGATCTACCAGCTGGGCATCGACGAGGGAAACGCCACCTTCGAGACCACCGCCCCGACCTGGGAGGCGTTCGACACCGCCAAGCTGCCCCGACACCGCCTGGTCGCCCTGGACGAGGGCGGCCGGGCGCTGGGCTGGGCCGCCGTGGTGCCGGTCTCCGACCGGTGCGCGTACGCCGGTGTCGTCGAGCACTCCGTCTACGTCCACCCCGAGGCCCGTGGCCGCGGGGCGGGCCGGGCGCTCCTCGACGCGCTGCTGTCCTCCACCGACGCCGCGGGCATCTGGACGGTGCAGTCCGGCATCTTCCCGGAGAACACCGCCAGCCTGGCCCTGCACCGGCGAGCCGGGTTCCGCGTCATCGGCACCCGCGAGCGCATCGGCCGCCACCACGGCACGTGGCGCGACGTCGTCCTCGTCGAGCGCCGCAGCCCCACCGTGAACTGAGAGTGACGGCCGCCGCGGACGGTGACTCTCATGAATGAACAGATGCGAGAGTCCTGCGAGAGGCCCGAAGCCGATCAAGTTTCCCCGGGTCGCCGTTGGCGGAAGTCCTCTCGAAACCAGGGCGTTGTGCGAGACGGTTCCGAAGACTGCCGGGGGTGAATCTGACGCCCGGTCAAGCCGCAAACGCGGTAGAACGAAACGATCGAAGCGAAGAGCCTGCGCGTCCTCGCACCCGGTGCCTACGCGGCGACCGAACGCGCGATCGCCGCCGCCTGCGCAGAGGTCGCGGCCGGTACCTGGTACACGTGGGGCGGCGGGCACGGCGCCCAGCCGGGCGCCACGTACGGCCAGGTCGACCCGACCGACCCGGACAGCGAGCACGACCCCGAACGGCTCGGCTTCGACTGCTCGGGCCTGGTCCGCCACGCGTACGCCCAGGCGGCGGGCTTCGACATTCTCAACGGTGTCGCCGGCCGGCAGTACTGCACGCACCGCGCCGCCGACCGCTTCACCGCCGCCCAGGGCCTGGCCCCGCTGCTCCCGGGCGACCTGCTCACCTGGGGCACCTCGCAGGACCTGCACCACATCGCCATCTACCTGGGCGCGGGCAAGATGGTCGAGGCCAAGGAATCCGGCACCAGGCTCATGGTCAGTGACGTCAGCCTGAGCGACGGCTACTTCGGCGCCGTCCGCGTCAACACCGGGCCCGTCACCGGTCACATCCACCAGACCTGGGGCACCGGCGTGTGGACCAAGACCGAACCCTCCGTCAGGGCCGCCCGCGTCTACGCCTTCCCGTACTCCACCACCATCCGCGTCCAGTGCCAGAAGCACGCCGAACCGATCACCTCCGAGGGCTACACCAACGACGTGTGGTCGTACCTGCCGGACTACAAGGCGTGGGTGACCAACATCTACATCAAGGGAGCGGCGTGGCTCGACGGCGTGCCCGACTGCAGGACGACGCCCCCGACACCGTGACGCGCCGGCGCCGAGAGCGGCAGCCTCGGCGCCAGGGTCCGCCTTGAGCCGACTGGTCGTCGCCGTCCCGGTCGGGCACGCGCCCTCCGGCGTACGGTTGGACCGGCTGCTCGGGCCGGCCGTCCGGCATGCCCGGGCGGGGCGTCGGGGCGGCCTGCCGGTTGCCTCGACCCGACAGGAGAACTGCTCGATGCCGAAGACCACGCAGCTGCGTACGTACACCGTCCGGGACGGTCTGCTCGACGAGTGGGTGGAGCGGTGGCGTGCCGACATCGTGCCGCTGCGGCTGAAGTTGGGATTCGAGATCGGTGGGGCCTGGGCGGACCGGGAGCGCAACCAGTTCGTCTGGCTGATCTCCTACGAGGGCCCGGAGACCTTCGCGGAGCGCAACGCGTTGTACTGGGCGTCGCCCGAGCGCAAGGCGATGGGCCTCGACCCGGGCGACTACCTCCTGCACACCGACGACCGCACGGTCGAGCAGCGTTACTGACCGCTTGCGGGAGCGGGGTCCGGCGGCAGCAGGTGTTGTCGCCGCTCCTCCGCGTCCAGGGTGCGGAACACCCGCCCACGTGCCCGCGCTTCCAGCCGGTCGTAGTCGAGGTCGGCTGGCCATACGCGCGCGGTGCCGTCGGCGGACGCGGTGAGCAGGCGGGTGCCGTCCGCGGACCATGCCACCGACGTCACCTTGTCCCGGTGTACGCCGAGGACCGCGAGTTCCTCGAACGTGGTGGCGGACCAGAGCCGGACCGTCCGGTCGTCCGATCCGGTCGCGACACGGCGGCCGTCCGGCGACCAGGAGATGGCCCGGACCCTGCCCTCGTGTCCCTTCAGCACGTCGAGACGGCGGCCGGTCGCCGCGTCCCACACGGCGGCCGTCCAGTCACCGGAAGCCGTGGCCACACGTGTCTCGTCGGGGGACCAGGCCGCGTCCTCCACGTAGTTGCCGTGCCCGCGCAGCACGGTCAGCTGGGCGCCGTCGGCGGTGTCCCACAGGCGGCAGGTGCGATCGTCGGAGCAACTGGCCAGCTTCCGTCCGCTGGGTGACCACGCCACGCGGCTCACCCAGTCCTGGTGCCCGGTGAGTTTGCGCAGCTCCGTGCCGTCGACGGCGGACAGGACGCGTACGGTGCCGTCGTGTCCGCCGGTCGCGATCCGCCGGGCGTCCAGGGACCACGAGCACCCCTCGACGGGCTCGCCGTGCAGCTCGAACACCGTGTGGCCGATGCCGTCCACGACCCGGAACAGGCCGTCCGCGGTGCTGAGGGCGAGGCGGTCGCCGTGCGGCGCCCAGGCCACGCTCCACACCCGCTCACCGAGCATCGTCACCGGCCCGGCGGGTGTACCGGAGTCCGCGCTCCAGATCCGCGCGGTGCCGTCGTCCGAGGCGGTGGCGAGGCTGCTGCCGTCACCGGACCACGCGGCCTGGTTCACCGGCCCGTCGTGCCCCTGGAACAGGACGGCTTCGGCGCCTTGGGGCCGAAGGTCCCACACCCGCACGGTGGCGTCCGTCGACGCGGTGGCGAGCCGAGTGCCCGACGGCGACCATACGACGGTCCACACCGTGTCGGTGTGCCCGCGCAGCACCGCCACCTCCTTCGCGTCCTCGGCGCGGACGACACGCACCGTCCGGTCGGACGACGGGGTCGCGAGCAGTCGGCCGTCCGGAGAGAACGCCGGGTTCCACACGTAGTCGGTGTGGCCGCGCAGCAGCAGCCGCAGCGCGCCCGTGCGGGCGTCCCAGATCCGGGCGGTGTGGTCACCGGACCCGGTGGCCAGCGACTCCCCGTCCGGGGACCACGCGACGCCCTCGACGAACTCGGTGTGGCCGGTCAGGGTCGTCGTGACCGCTGCCGTGGCCGCGTCCCAGACGATCACCGTTCGGTCGTGGGAGGCCGTGGCCAGACGCGAGCCGTCCGGCGCCCAGGCCACGCCCCACACGTCACCCGCGTGACCGCGCAGTTCGTGTACGAGACGGCCGGTGTCGGCTTCCCACACCCGGGCCACCTGGTCCTTGAAGGTGGCGGCGATCCGCGTTCCGTCCGGCGACCACGCAACCTGACGGCCGATGTCCCCGGCGCCGGTGAGCTGCCGGACCGGTTCGCCGGATGCGACGTCCCAGACGCGTACGACCTGGTCGCGGCCGGCGGTGGCCAGCCGGGTCGCGTCGGGGGAGAAGGACACCGACTCGACCATGGCCCCGTCGCACGGCAGCACGCACAGCGAACGCCCCGACTCCGCCTCGTACACTCGGGCCGTGCCGTCTCGGGACGCGGTGGCCAGCAGTTGCCCGTCAGCGGACCAGGCGACGTCCCGGACCGTGTCCGAGTGCCCGTCCAGCCGGATACGGAGATGACTGGCGGCGAGCGCCGTCAGCAGCCCGCGCCGCGCGGCCGGTGTCGGCGCGTACTCGCCGAGCGCGGCCAGGGAGAGCAGCAGCGCCTGCTCCGGCTCGGTCTCCGCGCTCGCGAGCACCTGACGGCCGATGCTGTCGGAGACACGGCTGAGGAAGGCCAGGTCCCGACGTTGCGAGGCGTCGACGAGCGCGCGAGTGGGAACCGAGGCCTGTCCGGCTTCCTCCAATGCGGCCAGCCACCGCTGGGCGACGGCGAGGCGTTCCCCGGTGAGGAGGTAGTCCACACTGCGTCCGGAGCGTTCCCAGTCCCCGGCCCACCGCTCCAACTCGGCTCGCTCCCGCAGCCGTTCCGCCCGAGCCTCCGCCTCCTGCCGCAGAGGAGCCCACTGACGGAACAACGCCTCGTGCGTCACCTCGGCGTAAGCGTCCCCATGGCCGCCCGGATCCGCTGCCGTCCCCTCCGCCGTGTCGGTCCGGATGAGGCGTGCGTCGATGAACGCGTCCACCACATACCGCTCCTGGTCGGTGAGTTCGGACAACCGCACCGGACGGCGGGCAAGGTCCCGCTCCTCCAGGGTGACGAACTTCAGCAGCACCCGCAGGGCGAAATCGATGCCGTCCGGGACGGCGAGAGCAGCCACGGTGTTGTCCGCCTGCCGTGCCAGAGCCCCTGCCACGCCTCCGATTTGCCGGTATGTCTCCTCGCTCACCGTGCCGCCGGGGCCGCAGGCGAAGTACAGCTCTTGGAGAAGGTAGGCGAGCAGAGGCAGCGCGTCGTCCGTACCGGTGTCGTCCACGATGGTCTCGACGAGACCGGGGGCGAACGAGATCCCCACCAGGGCACCCGGCCGCTCGACCACTTGGGCGAGCTGGGCCTTGGCCAACGTGCCGATCGCCACCGGGTGTTGCAGAAGCTGGGCATGCCCCGTCCCGAGGAGACGTCCCAGCAGGTCCACCCGGCACGTGGCCAGGACCCGGACGGAGGGCTCCTGCCGCAGACACGCGTGCAGCGCTTCCAAAAACTGGGCCTGTTCCCGCTCACCCGCGAGGGTGACGAGCTCCTCGAACTGGTCGACGACGAGCAGTACCCGCCGGAACTGACCGGCCCGCAGCCGGGACAGCTCGGCCGCCAGGTTCCCCGGTGCCTGCCGCAGCCGCCGCAGCACCACATCGGCCGACTCCCTGCCGCCACCGACCACGGCCAGGGACGCGGCCAGGGAGTGGAGCGGGTTCGACCCCGGAGAGAACGCCGGCACGATCGTCCACCGGCGTCGGCGCAGCCGGGGCATCACCCCGGCTCGCACCAGTGAGGACTTGCCGCTGCCGGACGCCCCCGTCAGCAACAGGAACCGGTCGGCGGGGCGGGACGCGGTGGCGTGCAGCCTGCGCGTCAACTCGGCGGCCTGAGCCTCCCGGCCGAAGTAGACCGCCGCCTCGTCCTCGTCGTAGGCGTCCAGACCCGGATACGGGATGCGGTCACGCGGCCAGTCCGCCTGTGCGGGAGCGGGGTTCTCCAGTCGGTACACGACGACCTGCCCGACCACCATGGCCACGATCAGCAGCCCGATGGCGGGTACGGACCCCTGCCGGATCAACTCCAACGCCCAGGGTACGTCGTCCGTGCTGGTGGCGTAGTTGGTGGCGATGCCGAGCAAGCAGGCGACGAGCGCCAGCATGACTTGGAGCGCCACCTGCATCCGGTGCCTCATCCGGCACCACTCACGATCGCGCCCGTACCCGCTCGCACGCAGAGCCCCCGTTCCGCCGACCGCCTTGCATTCTGCCTTCACCACCTGCGGCGGAAGACCGAAGAACCATCCTCGGCGGCTCCGTGGACGCGATCAACACCGCGTGCCGTATTCGGCCACATAGACTACCTGGCCCGCCTCACCGGAAGCCGGGCCAACGGCTGTATCAGGGCACCTCGGGCAGGACAGATTTGACGTGCCACCCTTGGCCCTGGCATTCCTTCTTCAGCACTTTTTCCCCCGGTCCGACACCTCGGCCCCGCTTCCGCCAAGAACGGGCTGGGCCGGTCCAACCAGAGGACACGGGCCCGCGGCAACGAGCCGGGGGAAAAGGAGAGGTGCTACGGCCGGGGCATCGGCTGTCTGATCAGGGCCATGACGTTTTCCAGCAGCGAGTGCAGCGTCTTCGGCTCACCGTTGGCGGTGCGCGCGGCTTCGGCATACGTCGGCACGTGCTTGCCCTGGACGTAGCCGGCACCCTGCTTGATCAACTCTTGGCAGCGGGCGTTCCACGCGGGCCAGTCGCTCCTGAGGTACGTTTCGAGGTCGTCCTCGAAGACCGTGTGACTCGCTTCGGATACGGTCGAGGGACGCGCCGGAGCGGGAACGCCCAGGTAGTTGAAGATGTTTGTGTTCTTCTTGACCGTGTTCCGAAGGTTCGTCGACTTCTTCTCGGTGTCCGGACCGGCCTGGTTCTTCGGTCCGGTGTCCGCGTCGAACACGAGGTAGCAGTGCACGCCGAAGCCGGTGAGGATGGCGTGGCAGAGGAGCATGTTGTCCTTGCCCTCGGCGTTCAACACGCAGATGCCTTCGGCTCCGAGGTTGAGCCCCTGACGCTCGGCGAAGGCGAGGAGGATGCCTTCGTCCGTCACGCCCTCGACCACGACGGTGACGTTGGCGAACAGCGCCTCGGCGAGGTCCTTCACATAGCGGGTGGCCCCTCGCCGCGCGATCGACTTCTCTTCCACGTATCCGTCGAGCGACTGCCGCAACTGCGCTTCGGTGAGTTCCCACAGATGCACTTCGGGGTGGTCGCCGCCGGGGGCGCGGTACAGCCTGCGGACCTGCCGGTAGTCGCTCGGGTCGATGAACACCGGGCTGTGGGTCGCGTACATCACCTGGGTCTGGTCCTCGGCCGATTCGACCAGGCTGCGCAGCACCTGCGCGAAGACCCTGGTCTGCGCCGGGTGCTGGAACAGCTCGGGCTCCTCGATCGCCAGGAACAGGGAACGCGTGCCGCTTTCGGGACGGCGGCATTCCGAGAGGTACCGGAGCGCGGCGATGATCAGCGCGCGCTGGAACCCGTGCCCCTGGCGCCGGACCGGTGTGAGGGCCGCTCCGTCGCGGATGTTGACGGCGAACGCGGTCCTGGTCCGCTTCGGGACCTGGGCCGTAGGGGTGACGACGACGTGCCGTCCGGTGGTGAAGCGGGCGACCTCCTGGGAGAGGGCACCGGACAGATGCGTGAGCACTGGCGCGTAGATCTCCTCGTGCACCTTCTCGCGCGCCGCCCGGGCGTCCTCGTCGATGGCCGTGAACTGGGCTTCCGCCTCGGACCGGTCGACCGCGTGCTCGAGGATCCGGCCCACCACGGACGCCTTGTTGTCGTCGGTCTCCTCGTACGCCCGCAGATCGGCGGAGATGAAGACGAAGTCGATCAGCTTGCCGAGCACTCCCTGGCCGGCGAAGCCGAAGAAGTGCGTGCCCTCGACCTCGGCCTCGGTGAGCCGGTCGCGGTGCGCCGCCTCCCAGGCATACATCTCCGCTTCGGCGTTGTCCCAGCTGCGGACGGCGGGCAGGTCGAGAGCCGGGTCGCTGTCGCGTAAGGCCTTGTACGCGGCGGTCTTCTCCCGGCTGCCGGCGCCCCGCCGGATCTGTTCGAAGGGGGGATAGGCCAGGGCCTTGCCCGTGATGCGGTCCTCCCCGTTCTCCCAGGTGCGCCAGATGCTCAGGCTTTCCACGCCCTGCGGCGCATAGTGGCCGAGTGCGGCACGGTCGGAAGGGGTGAGGCCGTCGAACTCGACCTCCACACGGATCCGCTTGGTCTCCGCAGCCGAGTGGACGTCCTCCTCGCTGAGGGTGCCGCCCTTCTCGCCGTTGAAGAACCAGTCGAGGGCGCGCAGGACGGTGGACTTGCCGACGCCCGTCGGGCCGATGAGCGAGGTGATGGAGTCGAATGAGACATCGAGGCTGCGAAGGCAGCAGAAGTTCTCGATGCGGACGCGCTTGATCTTCACGGATTTTCCTGACGTGTGGGAACGGAATGCCCGGCTCTGGGGTGTGCGGACCGCATCCGAGGCCGTGGCTCCGGCGGCGGGGCGCTGGGCGGGGCGGCGCGTTGGCGCTCGGGTGCCCATCGGGCATTGGGGGTACTCGTGCTTCCGGTGGCACCCCAGGGACCACTGGAAGCGTGAACATCTAACCGTGATGGCGAAAGCGTTGTCAATCTCAAATGCTTGAGGGGGGGCGCGTTCGAATGCCGGCGAGGGTGTGATGGCTGCGAGCTCGCAGCCGCCCTCCCGGGCCGCCTGGTCGCGGCAGGATGCCGTGTGGCGGCTGACGGGGCGCGGGCATCGCGAGGGGTCAGATGGCCTCCAGTGGCCTGTGTTGCGGGATGGCACGCCCAGGGAGCCGCTGATGGAACGGCGCGTCAACCGCATGTGTTTGATGGGGTGCGTCAAGAGCCGGCCATGACTTGCGGATTGACAATGCTTTCAATGTTTGCTTGTCTGGGGTGGCTTTCGGCAGGCCGGTGAGGTCCGCCCCGTGGGCGGGGCCCACTCCTGTCGGGTGCGCGAGCTGGAGTGTGAGTGGGGGCGTGTCGTCGTGGCACGCGCCCCTTGTTGAGTGCGTACACCACCGGGAAGGTCGTCCAGAGGGCTGACGCACCGCCATGTCCTTGTCAGCATGGACGTGGTGGGGCCCGGGGACCGTGTGCCGATGTCAGTGATCGTGTCCTTGGGGGGGCCATGCATGGGGACCAGTACGGGTGGCTTCGTGCTGCCGTGTCGCAGTTCGGTGGGATGTGCAAGGACAAGCTGTCCGGGGGCGGCGGCCAGGAGGCCGCGATTCGCGGACCGTTGGAAGTCCTGCTCCGAGCGGTGAGCGAGCACCACGAACAGCACCGGGTGAGCTGGCACGACGAGTACCCGCTGCCGGATCTCGGTGTCCGGCCCGACTACGCGGTGAGCGTGGACGGGGAGATCAGCGGCTACGTCGAACTCAAGCGCCCAGGGCTGCCCGTCGATCCGGACACCTTCGGCCGCAGCAACCGGGAGCAGTGGCACAAACTCCGGGACCTGCCCAACCTGCTGTACTCGAACGGCACGGAGTGGCGGCTCTTCCGTGGTGGTCGGCAGGTCGGCGAGACGGTGTTCTTCGCCGGCTCGCTGCGGAGCGCGGGCGAGAAACTCGCCGTCCCCGACCCACTCGCCTTCGACGCGCTGCTCCAGCAGTTCCTGGGGTGGAAACCCGAGCCGATCAGACACGTCGCCCGCCTCGTGCAGGAGATCGCCCGCCTGTGCAGGCTGCTGCGGGCTGCCGTTCAGGAGCAGCTGGTGGCCGAGGCCAGGTCGTCCGCGCCCGACGATGACGTGCGCGCACGACCCTTCACCGGCCTCAAGAACGACTGGCGCCGCTACCTCTTCCCGTCTGCCGACGACGCCACCTTCGCCGACGGTTTCGCCCAGACCGTCACCTTCTCGCTCCTGTTGGCCCACACGGAGGGCATCCCGCTCGCGCCCGACTCCTTCCACGAGATCGGCCGCCGCCTGGACGACGGCCACGCCCTCATGGGCAAGGCGCTCCAGCTCCTGACGGACAACGTCAACGCGCGCTTCACCGTCACGCTCGACCTGCTGACGCGTACCGTCGCGCAGGTGGACTGGCCGGCTGTCCGCAGCGGGAACCGGGACGCCTACCTCCACCTCTACGAGCACTTCCTCACGGTCTACGATCCGGCCCTGCGCCAGAGGAGCGGCTCGTACTACACGCCCCGCGAAGTGGTCGAGGAGATGATCCGTCTCACCGAGGACGTCCTGCGCACCCGACTCGGCCGGGAACACGGCTTCGCCGACGACGACGTACGGATCGTCGACCCCGCCATGGGCACCGGCACCTTCCTGCACACCGTCATCGAGCGCGTCGCCGAACAGGCCGCCGAGCGTCACGGGCCGGCGATGCCCCGCGATGCCGTACAGCGGCTCGCCTCCCGGCTCTACGGCTTCGAACTGCAGATGGGGTCCTTCGCCGTCGCCGAACTGCGCGCCTCGGACCTGCTCAAGAAGTACGGCGTCCCGGTGCCCGAGGGTGGTCTCAACCTCTTCGTCACGGACACCCTGGACAACCCGTACGCCGAGGAGGAGTACCTGGCATCCACGTACGAGGCGCTCGCCCAGTCGCGCAGACGCGCCAACAAGGTCAAAGCGGACACCCCGATCACCGTCGTCGCCGGAAACCCGCCGTACGACGACAAGGCCGAGGGGCGCGGTGGCTGGGTGGAGAAGCGCGCGGACGGCAGGGAAACGCCGCTGCTCGACGACTTCCGCCGCGCGGGCAACGGCCGCTACGAGCACATCCTCAAGAACATGTACGTGTACTTCTGGCGGTGGGCGACCTGGAAGGTGTTCGACGCCCATGCCGAGGACCGGCACGGAGTGGTCTGCTTCATCACCCCGTCCGGGTGGGCCACCGGTCCCGGCGGGCGCGGTATGCGGGACTATCTTCGGCGGACCTGCGACGAGGGTTGGATCGTCAACCTCTCCCCGGAGGGGCAGCGTTCCGATGCCGCCACCCGCGTCTTTCCAGGGGTCGCCCAGCCGCTCGCCATCTTCGTCTTCGTTCGCCGGGCGGGGACGGAACGAGGACCGGAGCACCGGGCGCGCGTGCACTACCGGGCCGTGTCGGGGAAGCGCGCGGACAAGTTCCGCCAGTTACGGGCGATCCGGGTGGACGATGACGGATGGCGGGACACGCACACGCACCCGACACGACCGCTGACGCCGGTGACGGAGTCGGGCTGGGAGGAGTTTCCCGAACTCAACGACCTGTTCCCCTGGGGCAGTTTGGGTATCACATCGAACCGTTCATGGGTGAGCGCCCCCTCGGCGGAGATCCTGCGCCGCCGATGGATGACGCTGATACGCGAGTCCGACCCGGCCCACCAGGCGGAACTCTTCAAGGAGACGCGTGACCGGACTCTGACCGGCAAGCGAGACCCGCTACCCGGCCAGTCCACTCCCAGACATCCGCTCGCCGAGGAACGCGACACCACCCCGAACCTCGTACGCATGGCCCTGCGCAGCTTCGACCGCCAACACCTCATCGCCGACAACCGCGCGCTCGACTATCCGCGCCCCGACCTGTGGGCGGCGGCCCAGCGCGGCGGACAGCTCTTCCTCAACCAGCAGTCGTCGCATCCGATCGACTCGGGCCCCGCACTGGTCGCCACGCACCTGATCCCCGACACGCACCACTTCAACGGCCGCGGCGGCCGCACCATGCCGCTGCTGCACCCCGACGGCTCCGCCAACACCGCGGCCGGCCTTCTGCCCCACCTCGCACGGACGCTCGGCCGCACCCGGATCGAGGCCGAGGACCTGGCGGCGTACGCCGTCGCCCTCGCGGGACATTCCGCCTTCACCCGGCGGTTCACCGAGGAACTGTTGACTCCGGGCGTACGGCTCCCGCTCACCCGTGACGGAGCACTCTGGGACGAGGCCGTCGCCCTCGGCCGTCAGGTCCTGTGGGCGTCCACCTTCGGAGCCCGGTGCGCCGACCCCGCACAGGACCGCCCGGCCGGCAGCGCGGAGTTCCCGCCCGGAGACCCGCGCAGGGTGCGGTACGTCACCCACATCGGCGACATGCTTCCCGAGCGGATACGACACGACGCCGAGTCGGGGACGCTGCACGTCGGTGAGGGGGAGTTCGCCCCCGTGCCGGAAGCGGTGTGGACGTACGACGTCGGTGGAATGCCGGTCGTCAAGAAGTGGTTCGGCTACCGGAAAGCCTCGCCCAACAGCAAGAAGACCAGTCCCCTCGACGACATCCACGTCGACACCTGGCCTCCCGAGTGGATGACTGAACTCATCGAACTGCTCTCGGTCCTGCGCCGCCTGACCGATCTCGCCCCCGCTCAGGACGTCCTGCTCGCCGCGGTCCTGGCCGGCCCGGTGGTGACGGAGGACGAACTGAGAGCGGCGGGGGTGCTGCCCGTGCC
Organism: Streptomyces sp. TE5632; assembly: GCF_054061295.1. Classification (NCBI taxonomy): domain Bacteria; kingdom Bacillati; phylum Actinomycetota; class Actinomycetes; order Kitasatosporales; family Streptomycetaceae; genus Streptomyces; species Streptomyces sp. TE5632. The sequence goes on from NZ_JBSSEA010000003.1 coordinate 5,413,842, forward strand.
CCCCTCGGCACGCAAGTCCCGGCACCCGGCGGTCGACGGGCTCTTCCCCGATGACTGAACGGTGATCGAGTCGTGCGGGCCGCGCGTCAGCCGCACTGCTCCGGAGAGGCCGCGGCGGTGACCGCTGCTCGTAGAGTGATCTCGCCCTGCGCCAGCAGACGGAGCGTCGGGGCGAGGCGGGGACATGTCCTCTCCACCGCATCGGCGAAGCGCACCACGTCACCGAGACGGGCGTGTGCGGCACCGAGTTGAGCCTCGTAGTGAACAGCCGTGCCGAGATCGGTGACCCGCGCGCAACCTGCCTCCGGCACGACCAGCCCGAGGAGGACGAGCCGGCGCAGGTCCGCCGGCGTCACCTCGTGATCCAGACCCCGCGCTGCCACCTCTTCCTCGCTGGCCCACGCGGCGACGTCACCGCCCTCCCGGACCGGGAGGGGCGCGAGTACCAGCTCCGCCAGCAGACGGGCCTGTGAGTCCGTGAGCACCACGTGGGGCAGCGACATGGAGACATCCCTAGCACACCCGGGCGGGCACCGCGGGGCCGCCACGGCACTCCGGAGAAGCCGGAGGCTGCCACGCGGGCCCGCTGCCGGAGGCCGACCAGCAGGGCGGTGGACCAGCGCAGGATCTCCTGGGTACTGCGGTAGTTCTTGCGCAGCTTCACCGACCGCCCGGTCACCTTGATGCCGAGCGCCTTCAACGACACCTTCGAGTCGTAGATCCGTTGATGCGGGTCCCCGGCGACGAACAGGTCGTCCGGGCGGGCCGGGACGGCCGCGCGCAGCAGCCGCCACTGCGCCGGATGCAGGTCCTGCGCCTCGTCCACCACCACGTGCCGGTACCGCAGTCCCTTCGCCTCCAGCAGCCGCGCCGCCTCCGCACACGTCTGCAGCCAAGTGCGGGCCCCGTCCGCCGCGAGGTCGGCCGTGAACCGCTCCACCGTCTCCCACACCAGCGGCCGTTCGGCCGCCATCAGCCGGCTGCCGCGTCCCCGCCGGTCCGCCGCCTCGTACTCGGCCAGGGTGCCGACGCCCTGGGCCAGGATGACGTGCCGGTACTCCTGCGCGAGGAACTGCGCGCTGCCGGTGAAGCCCGTCGCCTTGGCGGCCTTGCCCCAGCGGCTCACCTCCTCGTTGCTCATCAGCGGTCGCAGGGGCACCGCGCCCGGCGCCTCCGCGACGACACGGCTGGCGAAGCCGTCTACCGTCGAGATGTCCACGCGCTTGCGCAGCTCCGGGTCGTCCACCAGGGACTCCAGGCCCGAACGGAACGCGTTGACAAGCGCGTTGGTGTACGTCCTGAGCAGGATGCGGTCGCCGTCGCGCAGGTGCCCTAGCAGGTGTTTGACCCGGTGCAGCGCGACGACGGTCTTGCCGGTGCCCGGCCCGCCCGTCACCTGGGCGGGCCCCGAGTAGGACGCGCGGTAGGCCACTTTGCGCTGGGAGAGGTGCAGGAAGACCCGCCAGGCCGCGAAGGGCTTCTCCAGGATGTCCCGCAACTCCTCCGACGCCGTGACCAGAGCGATCCGCGCCCGGCTGTGCCGGATCGCCGTCTCGAAGTCCTGCGTGTCCACCGGCTGCGTCGCCGCCTGGAGGGCCGACGCGACGATGTCCTGCCAGACCTCCTCCACCGTGCAGCCCTCCGCAAGGTACTGCAGCACCTCCCGTTGGTCCTGCGGAAGCAGCGGTGCGAAGACCTCCAACTGCTCCTTGTCGACGAGCGACCGGGCCTGCCGCAGTGTCTCGGCGTCGATGCCGAGCGCGCTCAGATCTCCGTCGGAGAACTTCTCGAACAGCCGCGCCTTCGGCGAGGCCTCGGCCACCCGCTCGTACGCCGGCGTGATCTCGTCCAGGGTGGCCGCGTCCCGGATCTCCACGGCCCGCGTCACCTCGTTGATGCTGGACTTCTGTTTCCTCGCCCAGGCGATCGCCTTGTCGTGCTGCATGACCCGCAGCAGGACGAAGATGTCCCCGGAGGACGGCGCGAGGACCACACCGCGCCAGAACTGGTCGACGCGGATGGTCCGGATCTGCTTGTCCTTCGCGTTCTTCAGGCTCTCCAACTTCAGCCCCGGGTCCTTGAAGAGCTGGTCGAGGGTGAGCCGGCTGGACTTCTTCCAGGCGTCGAGCACGCCCTTCCTCACCGGCGGCTGGAGCTGGGGGAGTTCGGCGAAGAAGCCGATGCCGAAGGCGAGCTGCGGCATGGAGCGATCCCAAGGTGCGACAGCGGGGCCGGGAGCGGGTCCGGCCGGACCGCACCGGGGCGTCAGCTTCTGGGATGAGTGCCGGGTGTGTGGCCGAAGGTGCGGCGGAACACGTCGATGAAGGTGCTGGCGGACGACCAGCCGCACCGGTGCGCGACCGTGGTGACCGGTGTGTTCCCGGCCAGCAGCACCAGTGCGTGGTGAAGACGCAGTTGGGTGCGCCACTGGGGGAACGTCATGCCGAGGTCGTCGCGGAACAGCCGGGACAGGGTCCGGTCGCTCGCCCCGACGGCACGGCCCAGTTCGGCCAGGGTGCGGCCGTCGGCCGGATCGGCGCGCAGGATGTCGCACAGCGTCCGCAACAGGGGATCGGTCGGGGCGGGCAAGTGGAGCGGTTCCTGTGGCGAGGCCCGAAGTTGGTCGAGCAGCACGGCGCGCAGCCGGTCCCGTTCGGGACCGCTGTCGCCCGGGGAACGGGTGTAGGCGATGATCAGTTCGCGCAGCAGCGGGCCCACGGCGAGGACGGTCGGGGCGGCGAGGTCCAGCGGGTTCTCGTCGGCGGGCAGCCCCACCAGGTGCAACTGGATCTCGCCGTGTGCCTGGTGGGCGTGGACGGTGCCGGCGGGCACCCAGATGGCGCGGGTGGCGGGGGCGACCCAGGAGCCCGCGCCCGTGGTGACGGCCAGTACCCCGCGGCCGGCGTAGACGATCTGGTGGTCGTCGTGTCGGTGGGCTTCGATCGCGGCGCCGGGGGCCAGTCGCTGGGTGCGGGTCGGGGCGATCGACGTGTGGCGGATTTCCGTCATCGCCTGGCAGTTTATCGGAAGTGCGACACCCTGCCGGGAACCCACCATGACGGGGTGCGAAGAAAACCGTCGATCCTCCTGCTGTCCGCCGGGCACGCCTGCGTGGACGTCTACCAGGGAGCCGTGGCGTCCCTGGTGCCGTTCTTCGCGGCCGAGCGCGCCTACGACTACGCCGCGGTCTCGGGCCTCGTGCTCGCCGCCTCCCTGCTCTCCTCGGTGGCGCAGCCCGTGTTCGGTGCGCTGACCGACCGCCGGCCCATGCCCTGGCTGCTGCCGGCCGGCACGCTGCTGGGCGGTCTGGGCATCGCGCTGAGCGGGCTCAGCGGCTCCTATGCGCTGACCCTCGCGTTCGTGGCCGTCTCCGGGGTGGGCGTGGCCGCCTACCATCCCGAGTCCGCCCGGGTGGCCCGGGTGGTGAGTGGGGGCAGCCACAGCGCGATGGGCTGGTTCTCCCTGGGCGGCAACCTCGGCTTCGCGCTCGCCCCGCTCATGATCACCGCGGTCGTCGCCACCGGGGGGCTGCGCCTGACGCCGTTCCTGGTCCTGCCGGCGCTCGTCGGCGCGGTGCTGTGCCTGCCCGTGCTGCGGGCGCTGGAGCGGCGCACCGGCGCCGGACGCGGAACCGCGGTGGCGGCCCGGGCCGACGACGTGGCGTCGTTCGTGAAGTTGTCGCTGGCCGTGGTGTGCCGGTCGGTCGTCTTCATCGGGCTGGGCACTTTCCTCTCCCTGTACACCACCGAGCGCATGGGGGGCAGCACGGCGGCGGGCGCCGCGGCGCTGTTCGTGCTCTACCTCGGCGGCGCGGTGGGTTCCGTACTGGGCGGAGCACTGGCCCATCGCTGGGACCGGGTCACCGTCTGCCGCTGGTCCTGTCTGCTCACCGCCGGATCCGTGGCGGGCCTGCTCCTCGCGCCCGGTCCGGCGTTGTACCCGTTCGTGGCACTCACGTCGGTGGGCCTGTACGTGCCGTTCTCCCTGCAGGTCACTCTCGGGCAGGACTACCTGCCCTCCCGTGTGGGCACCGCCAGTGGCGTCACACTCGGCCTGACCGTCAGCGTGGGCGGCTTGGCCAGTCCTCTGATCGGCGGCCTGGCCGACGCCACCTCGCTGCGTACCGCCCTGGCCCCGCTCGTGCTGATGCCCGTCCTCGGCTGGCTGTTCTTCCGCATGCTGCCCGAGCCCGCCCCGCAGGCAGGGGACGCGGCCCCACCGAAGGGGGGTGACGCCGATGCCGCACTCTCCCGCTCCGGACCCGATCACCGCTGACCGGTCCGCCGAGGTGAACAACCCGCCGGAGCCTGCGGACCAGGGTTCCTGTCCGCTGAAGGACTGGGGGTGTGCCGCCGGGCTGAGCCGACCCTCCTGGCACCTGCTGTCCGGTCACCGGACGTCCGACGGTGAAGTGGAGTACTGCAAGTGCAGTTGCGATGCCATCGTGGTGCTCCACGGGGAACAACTGGCCGCCTTCGCAGGCCCTCCGGCCGGCTGACCGCCCTGTCCGAGCAGGCCGGTGACGCGCCGAGCCCGCAGAGGACGCCACGGCAGCGGGCCGCCTGCGCCCGGCAGTCCAGCGTCGCCTCGCTGTGCGGGCCGGCGACCCGGGCGTACGCGTCGGCCAGCGCCTCGAACTCCGGCAGCGCGGCCCGGTGATCGTCGGTCGGCTGACGGCTGACGGCTGACGGCTGAACGCCCGGCGCCTGCGCAGCGCGAGGACCGCCCTGCTCTCCGAGCCCAGCACCCGGGCGGCCGTCCCGATCATCTCGCCGACCACCTCGGCGGCCTGGGAGAACCGCTCCTCCTCCATCAATGCGGCGTAGTGGTCGTGCACCTCGCGGATCTGCTCCCGCAGCTCCTCGCGCCGTGCGGGTGGCAGCACCGGCGCCCCAGCCGCGTCGGGCCCGGTGTCGGCCGCGGTGGGCCGCGCGCCCACTGCTCCGGCACGCGAGCGGGGCGCGTACGGGCGCCGGAACACCCCGGTCGGGTCGGGCGCCCCGGCCGGACCCGCCTCGCCCGGCGGCGACTCCTCCGCCTCGTCCGTCGGCGAGGCAGGAGCGGCCGCAGCCGCTCGTACACCGCCTGCACGTCCACCGGGCGCGCTTCGGGCGCCTCGCGGAGCAGGTCCAGGACGAGTTCCTCCAGCTCCACCGGAACGTCCGCGCGCAGCTTCCGCAGCGGCGTCGGCGCGGTACGGGGAGAGCCGCGAGACGGGGAACGACGGCCTCTCGCTTTGCTGAAACGCCTGGTCAAACTCGGCGTCCTCGTCGAAGCCAACACAGTCGACTTCGCCAGGAAGCAGTAGTCGGCGACGCGCTGGTCGGCTGTCCTGCCCCCAGTCTCACCCGGAAAGGGAATCAGCCCACGAACCGCCCTCTGGCGATCCCTGCTGCCGGGCACGTTCATCCGCACGCGGTTGAGCAGCTTTGAATGCGTACGCGGACACGACCGCGTGAGTTGACCGCGAACCCACGCACGGGTCCATCCTCCAGAGGCCCGCGAGTTCGAGGGAATTGAAGGTCCTTCAGCATGAACCCGCGGGCGTGTCGCCCCGATTTCGGGGAATGGATCAGTGGGTTCGCGCTCAACCCGCAGGGTCGACCTCGGCGGGCTGCGCCGACAGGGAGCGTGCGGAGTCCGCGTAGCGCATCACGGTCTTCTCATCGAGCCCGAAGACCTCGGCAAGGTTGAGGGGGCCGGGGCCTCGGACCATGGCCTCTTCACGTTGCCGGTCGACGCGTAGTCGCTCCAGGGTCGCCACCTGCCGGCCGGTCAGGCCTGATCTGCGGCGCGCAGGGCCCGCGCCAGCCATTCCAGCTCCTCGGTCGCGTCGGGCGCCGAATCCTGCCCGCGCACGCGGGCGACAAGCCTGCGGTAGTGCTCCGCCCCTGCCTCGATCCCGGCCTCCAGGCTGCGCAGCACGGCGGTCCGTTCGGCGTCGCCGAACAGCTCGGACAGCACCTCGGCCGCCTCCGGTGCCTCGGGGGCGACCCCGCGTTCTCTGACCTCCGCGACGGTCTGTACGACCTGCCTGGCCCACCAGATGGACGCCCCGGGGAGACGACCCTGCCCCGGTACGGGCGTGTTGAGCTCCATCCATGTGCGCAACCGGGCGCGAAAGCCGGGGTCCCGCACCAGTTCGGCCAGTTCGATCCAGGCGTCGACCTGCTCAGGTGCGGGATCGTCGGGCAGTTCGATGCTGAAGGTGAGTATGCGGTCGCGCAGGCGCGGCTCGACGTCGAGACCGCCGAACACCTCCTCCTTGAACTCGTCGATGATCTGCTTGCGTTCGGCGGCGGAAAGCCGCGCCAACCTGTTCATCAGTGCTGTCTCCTCAGCGGTGGAACCACGTTTCGCCACGGTGGACAGGACGGCCCGGCTCACCTTGAGCGAGCGGATCTGCGCGTCGAGCGCGGCCACGTGCGCGTGGGCGACCTCGGCGACCGTGGTCCGACCGCTCAGCACCCGGCACACGTCGTCGAGCCCGAGGCCCAGCTCCCGCAGGGTGCGGACCAGTTCGACGCGGGCCACGGACCCGGCGTCGTACATCCGGTAACCGCTCGCGGAGCGGGCCACGGGCGGCACCGCTCCCTCGTCCGCCCAGAAGCGCAGGGTACGCACCGGAAGTCCGGTGCGGTGCGCGAGCCGGCCGATGGTGAGCAGGTCGGGGCGTTCGTCGTCCATGGGCGAGATCCTGGACCCTCCAGCCGCTGGAGACTCAAGCGCCTCCTCGCCTTCGAGTGGGCCGCAGACTGATCGGATCGGATGAGGAAGCTTCAGGAATTCCGAAGTTGCGTCACCGCCGGCCGAGCACGGAAATGGTGTGCGGGATCTGCCGGCGACGCAGGTACTGGCGGATCCGAAGGGAGGAGTACGCGCGGTCGGCCAGGACATGAGCAGGTCGGGTGCGCGGATGTCCGCCACCGATCCGCGGAACACTGATGCGGTCCATGACCTCGGTGAACACCGGGGCACCGGCCCGCTGCCCCGCGGTGACCACGGCGACCAGGACGTGAAATGAGGCGTCGACAGCCAGGTGAATCTTGGTGGTCAGGCCGCCGCGCGAGCGGCAACCGCTCCAGCCACACCCACTGTTCGTCCGGCAGGTCGCCACGAGCCATTCCAAGATCGTTTCAGATCTTGATCAATATCTCGGCACGCGTCCTAGCTCTGCGTCGGGTTGCTGTGCAGCTTGCGTCGTTCCCGGCGGTTGGGGTGGCGGATGACTACTCCGGCCATGCCGCCGGATCCAGTGAGCCGGATCAGCGGAGTTCCCGGGAGCCGGTCGGGAGTGGTCTTGTCCGTCAGGCCGCCGACGCCGGGATCCATGCCGCTGGTGTCTGCGGCCCAGCCGTCGGGGATGACAATCGTGACACCGGATGTCTCCCCGTACGCCTCCACTGCGACCTCCGTGAGGCGGCACTCAGCCCGGGTGAAGTCGACCTTCACACCCCCCACGCTTCCGTGAGCGATCACGTGCCCGGGAACCTCCCAGCGCCCGGGGCCTCGAGACGCGCCGTACAGGCCGCCCTTGAGCACCAGGGGCGGCCGGTTCTCAGCGGAATTCAGCCTCGGCAAGTCGGCGGTCAGGACGGCCAACTCGGCGTAAGTCTTGGACTTCAGCGCCTGCTCCAGGCGCGAATCCAGCTCATCGAGGTCGATTCGCCCCTCGGCTGCCGCATCGCGCAACTGCTCCACCACTGCTTCCCGGTCGTCGTGAGAGGCGCGGAGCTCTCCTGATGGAGCAGGGCGCGGAGAGGGCTCCGGAGGCTGGACAGTCATGGCCACAAGGATAAGCAGCCGGTGGACTGAGCGGACTGGAACTGCACATCGCAGACACTGCCTGGAGGGCTGCGTGATGGGGTGATCAGTCTCCGGGTTCCCGTCGGAGCGAAGCGCTCCGCCTTGTGGTGTTGGTGGGGCGGAGCGTAGGGGTGAGATACCGGTCAGCGGTCCGGCCAGGTGATTGCCGGCTGTTCGGAGGTGAGGGTGATCTCGAACTGCTCCAACGGCGGGGCCCCGGCGCCGCGCCACCGGGTGATGTGCGCCTCGACGGCGTCCCAGATGCGGGACGGCCCGTTCTGCCGGACCGTGACGAGCCGGAAGCGGTCGAGATAGGCGCGCAGGGTCCCGGAGTGCCGGGCGGTGGCTGGACCACGCTGTACCGGAGCCGTGAGCAGTCGGTGAACCGCCCGGGGTTCGACGAGGTGTCGGGGCCTAACGGGCTGACCCGCGATTGATCTTGGGGCGTGTTGGCCTGCGGGTTCGGCTGGATCGTGGTTCAGCAGGCCGTTGTGCGGACGTGCACCAGCTCGGTGCTGGGTTTGTGCCGGGTGGGTCGCTTGGCGGCGCGGTCGGAGACCAGAGCGGCGATGGCGAGGTGGGTTTCGCCGTAGGTCTCGCGGCGGTCGGTGTACCGCTGGAGCGGGCGCCCCTGGCGGACTTCGGTGTTGGCGTGCTCGACACAGATCCGGCGGGAGGACTGGCGGCGTTTCATCTCGCGCCAGCCGTAGCGTTCGGTGACCGGCCCGTCGTTCGGGGCCTTCGTATCCTTCGGTTTCCTGGGTGGGGTGCTGACCTGGTCGGGGAACTCGTTGACCAGGCCGCGGTAGCCGTCGTCGGCCTCGGCTCTCACGCCGGGGTGCCGGTGGAACTGCTCGGCGGTGTCCTCGGTGCGCATGGCGGTCCGGTCGTGCATTCGGCCGGGGCGCTGGGCCCCGGACCACAGGGTGCGGCTCTGGCCGTCGCTGATCGTGGTGGTCTTGGCGGTGTTCTGCCTGCGCTTGCCGGAGACGAAGGCCCGCCGGCCGGGACGGCCCGCGCGTGGGCGGCGGATCTGCGTCTCCATCCCGTCGATCCGCAAGGTGACGTCCTCGGCCCCGGCATGGGCGAACACGTCCTCCAGGGTCCGTAGCCGGATGCCGGGCCGGTCGGGGACGGCGAACCCACGGCCTGCCGGCAGCGGGCGGACCTCCCGGATGGCCCGGCCGATCGTGGAGGACCCCACCTCGTAGAGCACGCCCAACGCCTCATGGGTGAGCCCGGTCCGCAGATGGACCAGTGTCACCAGGGGCCGGTCGGTGAAGACCAGTTCGTCCTTCGGCCCGGCCCCCGCCTCCCGCCGACGGGCGCCCTCACGTCGCTCATGGCGCCCGGACTCACAGCGCGCCCCCCAACGCGGGGCGAGTTCTGCGACCGACTCGTCCGGATGTCGGCGCGACAGCCCGCAGAAGGCAGGACGGGACATGGTCGCGCGAGCCTGTTTGATCGTCACCCACCGGACAACTCGCGCGGGTGTCTCTCCGTCCCCGCACTCACCGGCCAAGGCCGATCGCAGGTCGGCCCGTTAGGGTCGGGGCATGACGACCCCCCTTGCCGGCAGTGCCTTCGACTCGCTCCGCCTCGACGCCGTGCCCGACCGGGAGGCGTTGCGCCGGGTGTACGAACTCCCCGGCGACGCGGCCGTGCGCAAGCAGATGACCGAACTCACCGAGCAGACCCGGCGGTTGATCGGATGCTCATCGCTGGTCCTGGTCGCCAGCGCGGACGCCGAGGGCAACTGTGACGTCTCCCCGCGCGGCGGCCCCGCCGGGTTCGTCGCCGTCCTGGACGCACGGACGGTGGCGATACCGGACGCGACCGGCAACAAGCGGCTGGACACCCTGCAGAACGTCATCGCCACCGGGCGGGCCGGGCTGCTGTTCGTCATCCCGGGGCGCACCACGACGCTCAGGGTGAACGGCCGGGCTGTCGTCTCCACCCGCCCGGAGCTGCTGTCGCAGCTGACCGCCGTGGGCAAGCCGCCGGCCAGTGCGCTGGTGCTGGGGATCGAGGAGGTCTACCCGCACTGCCCCAAGTCGCTCCTGCGCAGCGGGGCCTGGAAGCCGGAGCAGTGGCTGCCGGCGGACGCCCAGCCGACCTCGGCCGAGGTGACGCTGGCCCAGCTGCGGATGCCGGAGCTGACGGTCGCCGACATCGAGCAGGCGGAGGCGGACTCGCTGAAGTACCGGTACGAGTAACGGGCCGGCCGGCGAGTGCTGAACCACCAGCCCGCCGGATCCCCGGACCGGCACGCCCCAAGATCAATCGCGGGGCAGCCCGTAAGGTGGCGAGATGCCTCTGACTGCCGACCGGACCGCCCTGGATCTGCTCGATGCACACCTGGAGGCGCTATGGGACGGAACGGAACTCCCGCTCCCGCAGGGGCCGGTCCGCCTTGCAGCGGAAGGAAGGAGCGGGCTCGTCCACTGGGCCCTCGACCAACTCCGGTGCATCCCCCGCGAGCCGAAGGACGCCTTTGTCCGCCAAGTCGGCGGTCTGCTGATGGAGTTCCGCTCTCGTCGCTGTCCCTGGAACGCGGCGGCGCTGCGACTGCTCGACGACACGTACACCTTCGCGGCCACCGGCCCTCGGCGGCACGAGGACTGGGCGCACGACGTCCACGCCGTGCTGTACCGGTCGGTCCCCGACCCCCGGGGCTGGGTCCGACTGGACTGGGACCGCGCCAACACCGCCCGCCACACGGTGCCTGCGTACCCCTTCGACCCGCCGGACCCGGCGCTGCTGCCCACTCACCTGTACCCCCTGGAGGCGGAGGCAGCGGTCGCCGCGCTGGCCGTCATGGCCGAGGAATGGCAGGGGGAGCCGGCCCCCGTCCGCTCCCGCTCCAACCGGGACGCCCTGTTGGCGGATGCCCGGTTGCTGCTCGACCGGTACGGGCCCGGTGCGCGCTACTGGACCAACGCGACGGCCGCCGCCTCCGATTCGACACCGGACTTCCTCGCATCCGGCCTCCAGGGCACCGCGTCCCACTGCTTCCACACCCGCGAGTACATCGCAGGCCTCGACATATTCGAGGACCTGGGCGTGGTCGCGGTGAACGGCGAAGAGACAGGCGTCTTCTGGTCGTTCGGGGCGTACTGACGACGTTCAAAGAAGGCACAGGGCGACCGTCCACCACCGCCTCGGTGTCCTCCCGGCCGGGCACCGTGGGCCGGTTCACCCTCGCCAGACTGACCGACGAGGGGTGGCACAAGGTCGCCGCCGCGGCGCCCGAGCATGTCGACGCCGTGCGTCGTTACGTGTTCGACACTCTCACGCCCGAGCAGCGGCGAGCCCTCGGCGAGGCGGCGGCACGCATCGTCGAGGTCCTCGACCCACCGGGGTTCGCGCGGGCCTGACCGGCCGCCTGTCTGCGCGACCTCCGAGGCGTTGCCCGTGGCGGCGGATGCGCTACGGCGTCCCGGTCAGGCGCAGGCGGGTGCGGGACGGGGCCGACGGGGGCAGTGCGGCGATGATCTCGGCGAGCGAGGTCGCGGCGAGGCTGTGCCGCCAGGCTTCGTGGGCTTCGGCCATCTTCTCGGCGAGGATGCAGGGGTTCTGGCACTCCTCGGCGGGCAGTGCCCCCCGTCCCTGTTGGCGGATCTCGCGGCACTCGTACGGCGAGGACGCACCGTCGACTGCCTCGACGATCTGCAGGAGCGTGATCTCGGAAGCGGGCCGGGCCAGCCGGAACCCACCGCGCGGGCCCGTCGTCGCGGCCAGCACACCGGCCTTGACCAGCGTCTGCAGCTGCTTGGCGAGATAGGCCGCCGGCAGGTCGAAGTACCGGGCGAGCTGTGCCGCCGACGTGGTGGCCCCCGCCTCGAGCTGCGCCAGCGACGTGGCGCAGTGCAACAGCCATTCCGTGCTCACAGGCAGCTTCATGGCCGGATCCTATCCCGGATATTGCAGACCTCTTTAGTCCGAGATAACGTCAGGCGGCAGCGCGAGGGACAGAGGAGAGACCGCCATGCGGACCATGCGAATCGCCGTTGCCGGAGCGACCGGGAACATCGGGGCGCTCACCGTCGCCGCCCTGGAACAGGCCGGACACCACGTCGTGCGCATCAGCCGCTCACTCGGCGTGGACCTGACCACCGGCGACGGCCTCGACGCCGCCCTGACCGGCGTCGAGGCCGTCGTGGACGCCACCAACTGCACGGCGACCGACCGGGACGAAGCGGTGACGTACTTCGGCACCGCCACCCGGACGCTGCTCGCCGCCGAGGAACGGGCCGGTGTCCGCCACCACGTGCTGCTCTCGATCGCCGCCCTCGACCGCGTCGAGGGCAGTGCGCACTACGCCGGCAAGCGCGAGCAGGAGCGTCTCGTGACCGAGGGCCCGGTGCCGTGGACGATCGTTCCGGCCACCCAGTTCCACGACTTCGCCGCGATGGTGACGAGCTGGACCGAGCGGGAAGGCACCGCCACCATCGCGCCACTGCTCGTCCAGCCGATCGCACCCGCGGATGTGGCTGACGTCCTCGCCGAGATCGCCACGGGCGCACCGCAGGGGCGTTACCGCGAGGTCGCGGGTCCCGAGCCGCAGGACCTGGTGGACATGGCCCGGCGCACCAACGACGCGCGCGGCCGTGCGGTCAAGCTCGTGCCGACGTGGTCAGCGCTGTTCGGCCCGGCGATGGCCGGTGACGTGCTGCTGCCCCGACCGGGCGCCCGCATCGCGCCGACCACCTTCGACGAGTGGCTCGCACAGCAGCGATAGCGTCCCCTTCCACAGCGCCCCCCGCTGCCGCGATCGCGGCAGCGGGCCACGACCACCCCGCCTGCGCCGACGGTCACGTGGCCGTGGCATCACGCCCCGGATCGCCCGTAGGGGTGCGGACTCCGGCAGGCGGCTGGGTGGGCCGGCGCCGCTGGACCACCGAACGCACCGTGGCCCGGCTCACCGATGAGACCGTTCCTTGCGTCTTCCGGCGGAATCGGCGCAACTCGTCGAGGTCGGCGAAACCGGTCAATGTGCTCACGCACCCACTCGTCATAGGTCCGCAGTGGGCGGCCGATGGCGTCCTGCACGGATGGCCGCTGGTCACGCGTCCACTGAACGAGTTCGCGGATCGCGGGCCGGTTCACCGTCAGGAGTGGTTGCGTTGCGGTCATGTACTCACGGTTGCGTGTCGTGGCCTAGCGCGACCAGTGGTGACGCGCCGACGCCGACCCCTTCGTACGCGGCGGCGGGCGGCGGTGTACGGAACGGGGAGGCGCGAGGCATGACGACGGTGCGGGACGAAGAGGCTGGTGAGGAGCGGGGGTGGTGCCGGTCCAGGACGGTCAGGGGCAGGGGAGCCGGAGGCCCGGGGACGAACCGGGGGCGGGGGTGGTGACCGCGTTCGGACGGCAGTTGAAGCTGCTGCGCATCCGGGCGGGCCTGGAGCGCCCGGAGTTCGGCAAGCGGGTGGGCCACTCGGCAGACCCGGTCGTCCTGGCCCACGCCGCGGCGCTGCTCACCAGCACGCGCGAAGGCGCGACGGCCTCCATCGACGCCGATCTGCGCGACCCGGAGAACATCCTGGAACAGGCAGCCAGGACACTGGACTTCACACAGCCGGTCGCACTGATGCTGCTGGGCGTCACCGCCCACGTCACCGACGACACCGTCTACGACCTCGTCGGCCGCCTGATGGACGCCCTGCCCTCCGGCAGTCACCTCGTGCTCTGCGACGACACCGAGGTTCTCGACCCGCAGCAGATGCGCGAGATGATCGAGCAGTGGAACGCGGCGAGCGACAACCCCCGCATCAACCGCAGCCCGGAGGAACTCGCCCGGTTCTTCGACGGCTTGGAGTTGCTGGATCCCGGTGTCGTCTCCGTCTCCCACTGGCGTCCCGGCCGGTCCGGACGGTCGGGCAGGACCGTCCTGATCTCGGACCTCCGGCCTTCGCCCTCACCCACCCGTCTCCGTCAGGAACGGGCCGGGCTCGTCCGACCAGGAGACCTACAGGCTGTCGCGGGCCAGGTGTGTGCGAGGCTGGTTGACTTCTTCTGCACGGGCGGTCGACGGCGGGCCTTCGGCCAGGCAAGTTCGTGCACCGACATGCCGCTGGGGCTCACCGAAGGAAGTGGACGTGGAGCAGTTCGCTGCGGGCAAGGTTCTGCGCGGCAGGTACCGGCTGGACCGGATCCTGGGCCGAGGGGCGATGGGGCACGTCTGGCAGGGGACGGACGTGTATCTGGACCGTCCTGTCGCGGTCAAGACCGTCGCCGCGGACCTGCTCGCCCTGCCCGACTGGCGCCACACCGCCCTGGCGCGCTTCGAGAGGGAAGCCAAGGCCGCCGCACGGCTGGACCACGCCAACATCACCACCGTGTACGACGCGGCCGTCACCGAGGACGTCTGCTGCCTGGTGATGCAACTCGTCGACGGGACGACCCTCGACAACGTCGTCGACGGAGCCGACGACGGCCGCCTGCCCATGTCCGCCGCGGTCTCCGTGGCCGCGCAACTGTGCTCCGGGCTGTCCGCCGCGCACGCGGCCGGCCTGGTGCACCGCGACCTCAAGCCGCAGAACGTCATGGTCCGCACCAGCGGTCTGGTGAAGATCCTCGACTTCGGCCTCGTGAAGGTGCTCTCGGACACCGACCCGCGGCTCACCATGACGGGGGAAACCCTCGGCAACATCGCCTACGCCTCGCCCGAACTCCTGTCCGGCGAACAGCCGCTGGACGGCCGCAGCGACCTGTACGCGGCGGGGTGCCTGCTGCACCACATGCTCACCGGCCGGCCCCCCTTCCACAGTGAGGGCCCCGCCGAGCTGGCGACTCAGCACCTCACAGCGCCCCCGCCCCGGCTGGCCGGGTGCGGCGTCGACGCCCCGGCCGCGCTCCAGGACCTGCTGCACGCACTGCTCGCCAAGCGTCCCGAGGACCGCCCCGGCGGGGCGGCGGAAGTGTACGCCGCCCTCGCCCCGTACCTGCCGGCCCCGGATCCGGCGTTCGCGACCCGCAGGATGCCGCCGGAGGACCCCCGGCGGCCGTTCCTCGTGCCCCAAGGGCCGGTCATGCCCCGACCGGCGGCCGGACCTTGATCAGTTCCTTGAGGAACGGGCTCGGCTCCCCGTGCCAGAAGACGTCCAGGCTGTCCCGGGCGCGCGTGGTCGCCACGAAGAGCAGGGACCGGGCGCGCTGCATCTCCGTCCGGTAGCGCGCCGGGTCCGTGGTCCGCCGCTGCTGGACGCTCGCATGCGGCACCAGCCCGTCGGTCACCCCGGCGATGATCATGCGCTGGTACTCGAGCCCCTTGAACCGGAACATCGTGCCGATGTGGACGCCGCTGTCGCCGTGGGGTCCGTCCGGGCCTATCTCCAGCGCCCGGATGCCGTGCTGGGCCAGCGTGTTCCCGGCTTCGCGCGCCATGTGGTTGGTCGGTACGGCGATGGCGATCTGCTCGTGCGGCACCTCACCCCAGGACTCGATCAGGGCGGCGATCGCCTCGCGCTCGTCCTCCCAGTCGTCCAGCCGGTGCAGGTCCGGGACGGCACCGCTGAGCACGGACCGGTACCCGGCCAGCGTCTCGGTGCTGCCGTCGAGGTCGTCGTACGTCTCGTCGCCGAGCACGTTCAGCGCGGAGCGCAGGATCTGCCGGGTGGTGCGGTAGCTCAGCGACAGCTTCGACGACCGGCCGCGGATGTTGATGCCGAGGCTGCCGAGGGTCACCTGGTTCTTGTAGATGCGCTGGTGGGTGTCACCGACCAGGAAGAGGTCGTTGCGGTCCGGAGCGGTCATCGCACGCAGCATCTTCCAGTGCGCGGGCCGCAGGTCCTGAGCCTCGTCGACCACGATGTGCCGGTACCGGTAGCGCAGCCAGCCTCCCGAACCGTCGGCCACGTGGATGTTGTCCAGGCCGCCCGCTTCCTCCCGCTGACGGTCGATGGCCTGGATGCGCCGGGCGCGCGCCGCCTCCAACTGCGCGGCCCGCTCAGCGACCTGGTCCCACGTCTGGGCTCCGAGCCGGTCCAGGCGCTGGGTGAACCGCTCGGCGAGCTGCCAGATCTCGGCGCGCTGGGCACGGGTGACGGTGCCGCCACGGCCGGCGCGGCGCACCCGGAAGTACTCCGCGCGGGAGGTGACGGCCTGGCCGAGGATCACCTGCGTCCACTCGTCGTTCAGGAACTCCGCGTCCCAGCCGTCCTCGCCGAGCTCGTCCAGGAGCGAGCGCCATTCACGGACCGCCTGCGCCTCGTCGATGATCCGCTTGCGGTTGCCGGGCTCCGCCTCCCGGACGGCCCGCAGCGCGAGCTGGTCGACGTGGCTGATCTCGACGCGCGACAGCAGCGCTTCGCCGCCCAGGGCGAGCAGCCGTGAACGCAGGTCCGCCGCGAGGTTCTTGTTGTACGTGGTCAGCAGGACCGGCTTGTTCCGACCGGCCGGGAGCCGCTCGACCAGGTGCCTGACCCGGTGCAGCGCCACGATCGTCTTGCCGGTGCCGGGCCCGCCGCCCACGCGGGCGGGACCGCTGTAGTCCCGCGAGACGAGCTTGGCCTGCGTGGGGTGCAGGAACACCTTCCAACGCCCGAAGTCCTCGCCCTCCAGCGCCTCGCGCAGCGCGTCGTCGGTGGTGGTGACGATGGTGGCGGGACGTTCGGCGGCGGCCCGGAAGTCCTCGGGGTCCACGGGTTCCGGCGCCGCGACGGGTGCGGTGACCTGCTCCAGGACGTCGTCGTACCCCTTGCCGTCGTACAGCGCCAGCAGCACCTCGCCGGTGAGCTGGGGCGCGTACTCGGCGAGTCCGAGGAGCTGGTCCTCGGTGGTCAGCGCGGCGACGACCGGGAGCAGGGACGGGGCCACACCCAGATCGGTGAGCTGCTGCTGCGACCACTTCGCGAACAGCGGCTCGGGAGCGGCCGACTCGGGAGCGGTCGGCTCGGCGGGGCGGGCGGGCTCAACGGGCTCGGTGGGTGCGGCGGTCGGTGCGGCGGTCCGCGAGGCCGGGGGAGTGAGCACTTCCGCCTGCACGACCTGCAGGTCCACGTACTCGATGCCGCCGGTGACGCGGTTGACCGAGTACGTGAGCCGGTCCAGGTGCGCGTACACGTCCTTGCGGTGCTTGACCGAGACGATCAGCCAGTCGTCGTCCGCCAGGCGCAGCAGCAGCG
Organism: Streptomyces sp. TE5632; assembly: GCF_054061295.1. Classification (NCBI taxonomy): domain Bacteria; kingdom Bacillati; phylum Actinomycetota; class Actinomycetes; order Kitasatosporales; family Streptomycetaceae; genus Streptomyces; species Streptomyces sp. TE5632. Next base: position 5,430,776 of record NZ_JBSSEA010000003.1, read on the forward strand.
CGCGGTACTCGTCGTTGACGCGTGCCGAGTACAGCTTGTCGTGGCCCTGCAACTGCTTGAGACGCAGGCCCGCGGAGTCGGGGTTGGTCTTGAACTTGTGCTGGAAGTCGTAGATCGCGCCCTTGACCGGGCGGGGGAGCTTGAGGATCTCCCGGTCCGCCTTGTCGAGCAGGCGCAGCGTCACGTTCTTGCCGGTCACGTCTGTTCGTTCTCCCCGTTCTCCGTGGTGGTGCCGTCGGGCTGGTCAGGATGTCGCCGGTCGCCGGACGGTGGCGCCGGTGGTGCGCCGTCGAGGCGGCCCGCGATGTCGTCCGCGGTCCAGTCGGCGGCGGGCCGCACCTCCCAGCCGGCCGCGGCGAACGCGCGGTCGCGGTCGACGGCCTCCGGATCCTCGTCCTCGCCCTCCGGCGGGCGCGGGGCGAGGACGACACCGACGCGCGCGGCGGGCCAGGCCAACTCGGCCAGCCAGCCGTTCTCGTCGAGCTCGTGGCCGTCCTCGGGGACCGGGACACCACGCGCGGCGAGGGCCTCGGCGAGCGCGAGCAGGCCGGGCTCGTCCGGGTCGAGGTATTCGAGGACCTGCTCCCACGCGGCGTCCCGGACGGGTGCGGCGGCGCCCGTCGCGGACACCTCCGCGGCGGCCGGGGCCCGTGGCGACGGCGCGGCAACCTCGGCGGACGCGGGTGTGCCCTCGACGGTGGCGGTGGTGGTCGCGGTGGCGGCGAGCGTGACGCGGACACTCTCCAGGACACCGCTGCCGCCCGTGACCGCCAGGGTCTCGACCGGGAACCCGTCGAGACGGCCCGTCGTGAGCTGGACGGCGTCACCGCCCCCGGTGTCCAGGAACTGCAGCAGGTTGGACCAGTACAGCCAGGCCCGCCAGCGGCGCTTGTGCGCCTCCTCCTGGGCATGGACGCCCGGCGCGTCGTCGAGGAGGGCGATGCCGGTCCACGCGGGGGGCTTCGCCCGGCCGTCCGCGGCGAACACCAGCGGGAGCCCCGACCGGTCGGTGACCGTGAACAGATGCACCGGGCCGCGCGGCCCGGTGGGCGTCCCTCCGCGCAGCACCGCCGTGATCTGCTCGCCGAGCGCGTCCGGCGGCAGGGCGACGGGGTGGGCCCCGGCGCCCCTGAAGCCCGCCAGGGCGGCCTCCGCACGCCCCTGCCAGCGCTTCGCGTCCGGCCCGGCGCAGATACTCCATGAGCTGGACGGCCGGATTGACCCACACCGTCTCCGCGAGCTCACCGGGCAGGGCGCCCCACACCGTGGCGTAGTAGCCGCGGGCCTGGCCGCGGGCCCGGTCGTCGTACGGCTCCCACACCGGGTCGGCCGGTCCCGCGCCCGCGTAACCGGTGTCCCGGACGTGGCGCTGCCACCCCGTCACGTCGCCGTAGGTGAGCTGGAAGACCCTGAGCCCTTCGGCCCGCAGCCGTGTGCGCTTGTCGGCGTCGTCGCCGACGCGGTTGTGTGCACGGCCGGCGTGGAACTCGTAGCCGTCCAGGTAGACCGCCACACGCGGGCCCGGCGCGTCGACCCGTTCGAAGAGGACGTCGGGGCGGGTGCCGTCGAGGACGCGCTGCTGCGACACCCGCCAGCTCAGCGTGGTGCCGTCGGCCGCGGTCAGCCGCAGGTCCAGCGCGTGGGTGCCGGCCGGAGTGATGTAGGCGTCACCGCTCGCACGGCTCTCCGGAAGTTTGGCCCACTCGCGCAGCGTGTCGATGAACAGGACTTCGAGGTCGCTCTCGGCCTGCTGGTGCATCGGGATGTGCTGGGTGGTGGCGACGGACGAGGTGTACCAGCGTTCGCCGTCCGCACCGAGCAGTTCGTCGAGCATCTGCCGGGCCTCGTTGCGGCTGACCTTGTCGTAGTCGGCCGGCGGTACGCGGCGCAGCAGACAGCGGTGGCAGCCGTCGAGTCCCTTCTCCCGGCAGCCGCAGTTCTCGATCACCTCACGGGCCTTCAGCAGGACCTCGCGGAAGCCGTCGGAGGTCGCCAGGCGGTGCAGGTAACCGGTGCCGCCGGGCAGCCGGTCGTACACCACGAGGAACCGGCGCGGCCAGTCGCGGTCCTCGCCGTCCGGCATGGACGCGGCGGTGATGTCGATGTGGTCGGGGTCGCCGCCGTAGCGGGCCGCTATGCCCGCGAACAGCACAGCGGTGAACGAGGCGAGCCGCTCCCCGGCCCGCGCCACGGACGCCGGCAGCAGGATGCGGACGGCCTCCGTCGTCAGCTCGTGCGCCAGCAGCAGCGGCACGTCCAGCCCGGCGCCCTGCTCCTCCCCGCTGCCGCGCAGCCGTCGGCGCGGGCACCACAGCTGGTGGTGGGCGCTCGCACGGGTGGAACGGGCGAGGGACGCCGTGAGCGCGTGCTGCGACTGGTCGACGACCGGTCGGCCGTCGGCCGTCGCACCGCCGCAACTCGTGCACACGTAGAACGGGTTCAGCCGTACGTCGTCCCCGGCCAGCGGGACCGTGCTGCTGCCGTCCTGCCGGTCGACCCCCAGGTTCAGGGTGCGGACGACGGCCCTGCGCGTGAAGTCGGCGCCGAAGACCGCGGTGTCGTGCCGCCACGATCCGGCCGCCAGGTGCGCCGGGTCGATGTCGACGGTGGTGAGGACCGCGTACCGCCTCCGGTCCCGTTCGTCGCGGTCGTCCCGGACCCGGGCGTCGTCCCGCTTGTCCCGGGACAGCACCCGCCGGGGCTCCAGGACGTGGTGCACGCAGCCCGCGTCGGCGATCTCCCGCGAACCGCACCGCGGGCACGGCGAGGTGTCGTTCCTCGGATCGCCGTGCGTGCGCGCGTACCCGCAGGCCGGGCAGAGGCGCCACACCGCCCAGGCGCGCCGCTCGGGGCCGCCGATGTCAAGGGCGCGCACGACGTGCCGGTAGCCGTTGACGTAGAAGCTGTTGCCGGGCGCGAGTTCGGTCAGGGCCAGCTTGCGGGACCGCTCGTAGTCGCGCATCTCGCTGCGGTACACCTGGTTCCGGCGGCCGTCGTCGCCCTCCTGGGCCTCGGTGTTCCCGTCCTCCCCGTCCTCCCCGGACGCCTCCTTCCAGTAGAGCGTGGCCTCCAGCGACGTCGTCGTGTCGGTGAGGCTGTAGTTGGGCAGCAGCCCCAGTTCGACGAGGGCGCTGTGGGCACTGGTCTGGCTCAGCTGGCGCAGCAACTCGCCCGTGGCCCGCCGTTCCGCGAGCAACTCGCGCCGCTCCGCGCCCTGTTCACGGTCCTCGGCGAGCAGCCCGTCCACGGCGGTGTCGATGGCGGCGATACGGCGGCGCAGCTCCTCACGACGCGCCGTCCACTCCTCCTCGGCCTCCTGCAGGGTGCGCGCGATGCCGCCGGTGGCGTAGGCGCGCAGCTCGCCAGCGGCGTGCGCGGACACCCCCCGGTCGTCGTCCGGGCCGCCGGGCGCCTGCGGGAACAGTGCCAGGAACTCCTCCACCAGCCGCGCCCCGTGGGTGAGCGCCGCCTCCGACAGGTCCTGGCACCAGCTCTCCGTGCCGAACAGCGCCGACGACAGACGCGGCACCGGCATGAGCGGCTCGCCGTCCGCCGTGGTCAGCGCGCCGCGCGCCGCCCGGTCCAGCAGGTGCGCCGTGTACTGGCGGCGCAGGATCTCGACGGCCGACAGGTAGCAGCCCGGCGGCACGATGTCACCGGCGATCATCTCCGTCGGGTCGTCCAGGTAGTACCGGTCGCGGGCCCGGCGCCCGCCGAAGGCGACCACCAGGGCGTTGCCGGTCCTGCGCCCGGCCCGCCCGGCCCGCTGCACGTAGTTCGCCGGGCCGCCCGGCAGCGAACCGAGCAGCACCGCCGACAGGTCGCCGATGTCGATGCCCAGTTCCAGGGTGGGCGTGCAGGACAGCACGTTGGGGTCGGTGTAGTGACTGCCCTGCCGGAACGTGCGCTCCACACGCTCCCGTTCGGGCCGGGTCAGCATGCCCGTGTGCTCGGCCGTGACGACCCGGTAGGTGCCGCCGGTCAGGTACAGGCGGCGGTAGTAGTCGGCCCGGTAGTCACGCTCCAGCTTCCCGCCGAAGCCGCCGCTGCCCGCCCCGGTCGACGACACGCCGTGCTGCGGCGGGGTGAGCAGGCCGGTGCAGCGCCAGCGCGGGCAGGGGTGCCCGTACCAGCGGGTGCGCCGCTCGGGCACCACCACCTGCTGCCAGCCGCACTCCTCGCAGGACACGAACGCCTTGTTGACCAGGTCGTCCGTCAGGAGCCGCACGTGGATGTGGCCCGGCTGCAGCCCGTAGACGCGGGTCGTGCGGTCCTTGGCGGTGCGCACCGACAGCACGCCCTCGTCCGCGAGGACGGGCAGCAGCCTGCGCAGGTACTCGGTCGCCTGTACCGCGTCCAGGCCGAGGCAGCGCCGCGTCCAGTCCTGGTACCAGGTGCCCCGGCCGGTGATCGTGTCGAACTTCGACTTCTCCTTCGGGCCGTCGAGCAGGAACCTCGGCGGCGCCACGTACCCCTCGGGGAAGGCGGGCATCCCCTCCGGCCGCCGGCCGGAGATCAGGTACTGGTTGACACCCGCTTCCTTGATCCAGGTCTCCAGCCACCGGTGCCGCACGCCACCGCGCAGCCGCACCCGCTCCAGCAGCCCCCGCACGTACGCCAGGTACCGCTCGGGCGTGGGCAGGCCGCCGTCCAGCCCCAACTGCCCCGGCAGCGTGAGGTGCAGGTCGCGGGCGAGCGCGACGATCCGGTCCGGATCGGCGACCACCACCTCCGCGGCCGTGGTCCGGGTCAGCTCCAGGGTGCGCCCGAGGCGGGAGCGCAGCCCGAACTCCATGACGGTCGCGAACGCGAGCCGTTCCCCGATGAGCTTCCAGGTCCGCGCGTCCCCGGTGCCGCGCCCCGACAGGAGCCGGTCCACGCCCGGTTCGTCGTGCAGGTCCGGCGGGACGACGGCGGCCAGTGCCTGCGGGTCGTCCACGGAGTCCAGGACGTCGCCGATCAGGTCGTTGAGCGGGAGCGGCGCACCGGTGTCGTCCAGCCGGTGCGCCAGCAGCGAGCGCAGCGAGAACTTGTACGAGGCGTTGGCGACGTACCCGGCCCGGTGCGCCGCGTCCTGCGTGGAGTCGTTGAACAGCAGCGTCTTGCGCTCCTCCGGCGCCAGCGCGATCTCCTGGCCGCCGGTGAACAGCTGGGTGACCGTCGCGGAGGCCAGCGCGGCGAGCGCGGTGCCGAGGAACCTGATGCCGTTGTCCGTGTTGCAGGCCGGGCAGGTGTCGTCCCGGGCGGCCTGGTCGGCGGTCTTCTTGTCCAGGAGGGCCCGCGCGAACCAGGCGTCCTGCAGCCCCTCCCCGTCCCCGGCGACCGGCATGCGGTAGGTGCTCTGCGCCCCGTCCAGCACCACGACGGACTGCGGATCGACGCCGCCCGCCTGCTTGGGCGCGGTGCCGGTGAGCGCCGCGAGGGCGTCCCGCGCCTCGGCCGGGGTCGCCGCGATGAAGTACCGCAGCCGCCGCTTGTCCCGTCCGACGGCGGCCTGCCAGATCTTCAGCGGACCGGTCTCCAGCTTCTGCGGGTCGGCCTCCGGGGACAGGGCCGCCCAGCCCGAACGGCCGCACACACGGCAGTAGATCGCGGGCAGATGGGCCTGGGCCGGTCGCTGCACGGTGTCCGAACCCGGCAGTGCCTGGGGCCGCCGCGAGTCCGCCGTCGGCCAGTCGTCGCTCTCGGACGGGTCCTCGGACGCGGACGCCGCGGTGAGCGCGGAGCGCCGCGCGACGGTCCGCTCGTCCTCGTACCAGCGGAACTCCGGCCGGCCGCTCACCCCGCTCAGCACCCGCCCCACCGGACGGACCCACAGGTGCGCCTCGATGTGCAGCAGCGGACGCGGCCGGCGCGCGTCGGACTCCGGGTCCCGCGCGGACGACAGCAGCGCCACGAACCGCGACAGCGCCTCCAGCGCGAGCCGCGGGTTCTCCCGCGCGGTGCGCGCCCACGCGTACCCGAAGCGGGCCATGCGGTCCCGCAGCCCCCACTCGTCGAGCGGCTCGCCGTTCAGCAGCGCGAGGACCCCGTGGGTGAAGTCGTGCTTCTTCAGCAGCCGCCCGATCTGGAAGGCGTCCAGGCCGCGCCGCCCCAGCAGCCGCTCGGCGAGCCCGTCCAGGTCGAGCCGGTCCGGGTCGGACTCCACGCCCGGCCCGCCCGAGACCTCGATGACGTCCTTGGGGCCGGGAGGCTCGGGCAGTTCGTAGTCGATGTCGCCGACGAAGTCGTCGGCGCTCAGCCGTTCCTCGCCGATCACCGCGTCCGCATCGAACGGCACGCCGAACACCTGCTCGGCGACGGTGAGGATGCCGCCGGTGTCGCCCCCGCCCTCACCGAGGGTCGCCGACGTCGCCACCGGGCAGATCGCACCGAGCGGCCGCTCCGGCTTGGAGGCGCCCACGGCGGACGCGAGGCGCCGCAGCAGCATCGCCACGTCGGTGCCCTGCGCGCCGTCGTAGGTGTGGAACTCGTCCAGCACCACGTACGCCGGGTCGGCCCCCTCCCACAGCGGCCGGTCCTCGGCCCGCTGCAGCAGCAGGTCCAGCATCTTGTAGTTGGTGATCAGCACGTCCGGCGGCGACTGGCGCATCTCCTCGCGCCGCGTCATCACCCGCCTGAAGTCCGTGTCCGGCTTGTCGCCGATGTAGAGACCGGCCGTCACCTGCGCCAGCTCCGGCTGCGCCAGGTAGTCGCCGATCCGGCCGGCCTGGTCGGTGGCGAGCGCGTTCATCGGGTACAGCAGCACGGCCTTCACCCCGCGCCGGCCCAGCGCCTTCTGCCGCCGGCAGTGGTCGAGCACGGGGATCAGGAACGACTCGGTCTTGCCGGACCCGGTGCCGGTCGTCACGAGCGTCGGCTCGGCCGCACCCTGGTACGTGCTCAGGCGCTCCCACGCCTTCGCCTGGTGCCGCCACGGAGTGAACGACGGCTGCCACTCCAGCGCCGACCGCCACCCGTCGTCGGCGGGATGGAACGGCGTCCTGATCCGCAGGTACGGCCCCCGGAAGATGCCCGTCTCCGGATCCCCGAGGAACCGCTCCAGCGCGAGCCGCGTGTCCTCGTCGGCCAGCGCGTACGTCGTCGTGAGGTACTGCGTCAGACTGCCGCGGAGCTGCGCGGCGGCCAGGGTGGGCTTCACGAGGACCTTTCGGGCAGGACGGTTACCACGACCGCCGGGTGCGCGACGCCGTGACAGCCAGGCGTCGGCACCGTGACGATCAGCCCCCAACATAACGGCCACCTCGGACAACGACACCCACCTGGTCGAATCCCGGACCTACGTGAAAGGGGTCAACGGGGCAAATGTGGCACAGGTGTACGGTCCGACGGTCAGGTCCAGCCCGTGAGGTCCCCGACGAAGTCCGCGTACGAGCCGTTGCTGCCGCGCGGGGAAGGGATCAGCCCATGCTGCAGTGCCTCACGGGCAACCGTGGGGCCGTCGCTCTCCCGGAAGACCGGTGAGCCGAGCCCACGCTTCAGCTCCTCCTTGGCGTCCTTGAGGCGGCCGGTGTCCCTGTCGAGGAGTTGGGCGGGGACCTTCCAGCGCGGGCGGACATGGGGGAAGGCGTCCGGGAAGAGCAGCAGCCAGCCCTCGCTCTCCCACGCGGCGAGCGCGAGCGCCGTCCGGGACCCGGGGGACTGGCGCGCGAACTCGTCGGTCAGCGTCTTGCGGATCCGGTCGTAGTGGGTGTCGGTGTAGCCGTCCAGGTCCTCGTGGACGACGAAGCCGAGCAACTCGGCCCGCTCCAGGCGGGCTTTGGCCCGCGCCTTGCCGACCAGCGCTTCCACGGCATCGGCGAGCTTCGGGCCGGACTTCCTGCGTAGCCGCACCGGGTCGTTGATGCGGACCAGCTTGGCCGCCGCGCCGAGGTCGGGCCGGTGGGCGCGTATGAGTGCGGCCAGGATCTCGCAGTCGTTCCGGTCCTCACCGGCCAGCACGATGACGCCCCGTTCCTGTGCCCGGGGCGCACGTCCGCCGCCTTGCCGTCCCTTCGGGGTCACAGCTCACCTCCGGTGAGATCGCCACCCAGCACTCCGGAGAACCACAGCTCCCCGAGCGGCTGTTCACCGGACGCCTCGACGATGTCCTTCACCTCGTCGACCGTGAGGGCCGGGATGATCGACGCGCCGTCCTCGTCGCGGTCACACACGACGAACTCCTCCGGACGCAGCCGGTTGACGAGCGCGGGCGAGTGGGTGGCCACGATGAACTGCGTCCGCTCGGCGGCCTCGCGCAGCCGCTGCACGACGAGTTCCAACGCCTGCGGATGCAGACCGTGGTCGATCTCCTCGATGCAGGTGAACGCCGGGGGGTTGGGGTCGTACAGCAGGGCGAGCAGCCCCAGGAGGCGGACCGTTCCGTAGGAGGCGTAGGCGAGCGGGGTCGGGCGGCGCAGGCCGCGCTCGCGCAGCACGACGGTCAGTTGGTCGGTCGCCCCGCCGACCTCCTCGAACTCGATGTTCTCCAACTGCGGCAGGACCGTACGGGCGTCGGCCACTAAATCGTCCCAGATCTCCTCACGGCCGCTGAGGTGGATCAGGAATCCGGCCAGGTTCTCGGCATGCGGCGAGAGGGCGGCGAAATCCGTACCGCGCAGGCGGGTCGGCTGCCGGGCGGCTTCCACGTCGACGTCGAAAACCCGGAACGACGACAGTCGGTCCGCGACCCGCGTCACCTCGTCCCCGCCGTCGGCGGGCCTGAGCCGGGGAAGCGTGGACAGGCCGCTGCTCAACCGCTGGATGCCGAAGCTCCTGCTGTCCTTGCTCTGGCCCGCCCGCATGTCGAGGATGTGTGCCTCCTCACCCGAGATCTTGATGCGTCGACCGCTCCCTTGCTTGCGCTTGAACGCGAAGCTCTCCTCGCGGGAAAGGGCGTAATAGGGCGATCGTTCGCCGGTGCCCTTCGACCGCAGGGAGCGGCGCCGGATGGTGAGGCTGTATTCGTCCGGCGCGTTGAGGGTGGAGTTGGTCGTCCAGGTCGCCTTGAGGTGGATGCGCATGGTGGTCGGAGGTTTGCTCCCGCCCCAGAAGGCCGCCTCGTCGAAACCGCCGAGCGTGTCGAGCGCCGGCTGGAGATCGGTGCGGATGATGTCGGCAAGGAAGTCGAACACATCCAGCACATTGGATTTGCCCGCCCCGTTCGGGCCCACCAACACCGTGAGCGGACCGAGCGGCACGGTCACGTCGCGCAGACTGCGAAAGTTCTCGACGTGCAGTTCGAGGAGGCGGCCAGGCATGGGACGGAACCTATCGGGTCGGTGATCGCGGTGTGGGGGAGTGGGCCGGATGCGTCGTCCACGCTGCTGTGTTCCCATCCTGTTCGTACGCGGCCCGGATGGCGGCGGGAGCGCGGTTCGGAGAGAGGTGGCCGGGCACGTCGAGCAGATTAGGCCGGGCCACTGACATCATGGCCGTGGCTCGCGGCATTCGGTACATCGCTGGTTCGGTGAGTTGCCTCCGGCCGTGTGGAGCCGGTGGTCACGGGCTCGGCGGCAGGTCGGCAAGGCGATCCGAGGGGGGCTGCCGATGGGCGCCGGGTCGGCTGCTCGACGCGGTGCTCACCAACGCCCACACCGTCTTGCCGGGACCGCAACGGCGGTCGGTGACGCCCCAGTCGTCGGCCAGGGCGGCGACGAGGAGGAGGCCGCGGCCGGACTCGGCGTCGGGGTCGGCGGGCGCGGTGACGGCGGGCGCGGTGACGGCGGGCCGGCGTTCCGCGCGGGTGTCGGAGACCTCCACGCGGAACGCCGGCCCGCAGTCCGCCTCGGTGGTCAACCGGACGTGGAAGTCCCGGCCGGGTACCCGCCCGTGCTGCATGGCGTTGGCACACAACTCGGCGGTGACCAGGGTCAGCGTCTCGTTGACGTCGCTGTCGTAGGGGTGGCCCCAGGAGTCCAGGCAGTGCGCGACGAACAGCCGGGCCAGGCGGGCGCCTCGCGGTGTGGAGGTGAAGGACATGGCGAACTCGGTGGGCATCGTGGGACCGGAGGGCCGGTGCCGCTGTGAGGAAGGGCTGTGCATGCGGTCAGCGTGGCGCCTGGGATGGGCGCGCCACCAGGAGCGACGCTTGTACGGGAGTGCGCTGTACACGGGACGGCGGGCTGCTGTGCCTGCACGAGCGCGCCCTCCGACTCAGGGCCTGGACATGGCGTCGACTGCCCGCACCCGGCAGTCCGAGCACCTTCCGGACCTCTTCGCGACGAACAGACAGCGGTAGACCGTCACCCGACGCCGAGGGATGCCGCAGAGCGTCGCCCTGTCCGCCAAGGCGTGCTGCAGAGCCGGGTCATCTGTCTCCCGGCATGCCGTGAAGCACGTCGAGGCGAACCCGAACGTGAACCTGAGGGATCGGAGGTGGTGACCAGGACGCGGCATGGCCGCCACTCTCGCACGTGGCGCGATCACCGTGAAGCCAAAGGGCCAGGCCGGACGGCGTCCAGTGCCTGCTGCACCCTCCCCGCCTCGAACAGGACCTCGGCCCTCTCCCAGCGCGCCCGGTTCCACACCCGGTGCGGGGCGAGTTCTGCGACCGACTCGTCCGGATGTCGGCGCGACAGCCCGCAGAAGGCAGGACGGGGCATGGTCGCGCGAGCCTGTTTGATCGTCACCCACCGGACAACTCGCGCGGGTGTCTCTCCGTCCCCGCACTCACCGGCCAAGGCCGATCGCAGGTCGGCCCGTTAGGGTCGGGGCATGACGACCCCCCTTGCCGGCAGTGCCTTCGACTCGCTCCGCCTCGACGCCGTGCCCGACCGGGAGGCGTTGCGCCGGGTGTACGAACTCCCCGGCGACGCGGCCGTGCGCAAGCAGATGACCGAACTCACCGAGCAGACCCGGCGGTTGATCGGATGCTCATCGCTGGTCCTGGTCGCCAGCGTGGACGCCGAGGGCAACTGCGACGTCTCCCCGCGCGGCGGCCCCGCCGGGTTCGTCGCCGTCCTGGACGCACGGACGGTGGCGATACCGGACGCGACCGGCAACAAGCGGCTGGACACCCTGCAGAACGTCATCGCCACCGGGCGGGCCGGGCTGCTGTTCGTCATCCCGGGGCGCACCACGACGCTCAGGGTGAACGGCCGGGCCTGCGTCTCCACCCGCCCGGAGCTGCTGTCGCAGTTGACCGCCGTGGGCAAGCCGCCGGCCAGTGCGCTGGTGCTGGGGATCGAGGAGGTCTACCCGCACTGCCCCAAGTCGTTCCTGCGCAGCGGGGCCTGGAAGCCGGAGCAGTGGCTGCCGGCGGACGCCCAGCCGACCTCGGCCGAGGTGACGCTGGCCCAGTTGCGGATGCCGGAGCTGACGGTCGCCGACATCGAGCAGGCGGAGGCGGACTCGCTGAAGTACCGGTACGAGTAACGGGCCGGCCGGCGAGTGCTGAACCACCAGCCCGCCGAACCCCCCCAGTGTCTGCGACGGACTCCGGCGGCCCCACCGGGACAGGTTCCGTTGGCCCCACCAGGTTGTTCGACCGGCGGCCCGACGAGGGCGGGCGCACAAGCGCAGCCGGCGAGAAGAGGCCGTCCGGGGCCCGGGTGGTCGATCGGCCGCCCGTTCGAGGGCGGGGCCACTTCTCACCGTTCGCCTGCGGCCGACGAACCTCGTCCAAGACACCCCCGGACCGGCACGCCCCAAGATCAATCGCGGGGCAGCCCCTCAGGCCTACTCGTCCCGCGCGATCCGCTCCCTTCGGGCCTGCGGGCGAGGGCCAGGGACCGCCACAGCGGTGCGTCACCGATCCAGTCCACGGCCAGCCGAGCGGGGGCGGCCGGGATTCGTCCGCCGGCCGCGGTGACTTCCTCTTCTCCCGCGTAGAACTTGCCGAACATGCCCCCGACCGGCCCGTACAGGTTCTTCAGGACCCGGTGCGGCCATGTGTGGCTGTGCCCAGCACAGCCACACAACGCCTACTCGTCGAGCTCGGTGAAGAGGGTCAACTGAAGAGCGCCCGGTGCCTCGAGCCGGGAGTTCAGTGAGTTCCACGGGGTGCGCGTCGGCTCGGCGACCACCTGGGCTCCGGCGGCGGCCAGCTTCGACGTGGTGGCGACGGAGTCGTCGACCTGGAAGGCGACCCGAATGTGGCCGGCTGCTCGCCGCCCGACCTCGACTTCGTCGATGAAGGCAGCGTGGTTCGGGTCAGTCAGCTCCAAGGTGGCTCGGCCGGCGTCGAGAATGGTGACCCGCCCGTCGGGGGAGGCGAACGCGCCGCGCTCGGTCAGGCCGAGGACATCGCGGTAGAAGTGCAGCGCCGCATCGTAGTCGGCTGCCGTGACCACCAAGCGGAGTTCGCGGACGGCAGGTTCGTCGGACATGTCGGCTCCTTGGAGATCGTGGGTACCGACTCATGAACCCGGCGATCGACCGGACAATTCCCTGCCGGACGGGTCCGACGACCACGACACGGCTACCGCACGACCGCCCACTCAGAGGGCGCCGAAGTCGGGCAGAGTGAGAGAGCCGTCCTCGGCGAGCGGAAAGCCCGGGTTGTGAGCGACCTCCCACGGATGACCGTCCGGGTCGGTGAAGGCCCCCGAGTAGAAGCCGTGGAGGGACTCGACCGCTGTCTTGGTGACCCTGCCGCCGGCCCGCTCGGCCTCGGACAGGAGCGCATCGACTTCGCTCCGGGACCGCACATTGTGTGCGAGAGCGATCCCTCCGAAACCGGTCGAGGGCCCCTCCTCGAATCCGCTGTCGCGGGCGAGCTTGTCACGCCCCCACAGCACCAGACCGAGACCGCCCGCCTGAAAGAAGACGGTCTCCTCGACTTCCTGGCCCCGCCAGCCCAATGCTTCGTAGAAACGTCGGGCACGGGCCAGATCCGTAACTCCCAGGGTGACCAGACTGATGCGCTGTTCCATGGCCTCAAGCTACCTTCCGGCCTCCTACGGCACATGGTCTGCAGCACTCCGGCTGCCCACTTCCCCCGCCTTGTGCACGCATCGATCCCCTGGAAGCGATCATCCAGTGGCCTGAGTCGGGATATCCGAAGCGAATTCCCGACTCAGGCCACCAGGAACTGCGTGATGAGGCGATCTGTTTCCGGGTCTGGCCGGAGCGCGTGCGGGGGAGACGGATCAGCGGTCCGGCCAGGTGATCGTCGGCTGTTCGGAGGTGAGGGTGATCTCGAACCGCTCCAACGGCGGGGCTCCGGCGCCGCGCCAGCGGGTGAGGTGGGCCTCGACGGCGTCCCAGATGCGGGACGGCCCGTTCTGCCGGACCGTCCACCGGCCGTCGTGCTCCCGGAGCATCGCCCAGGCGCCGGTGTCGACGTCGAGGAACAGGTGCTCCGTGCGGCCTTCGCGGGTGAGGGTGACGTACTGAGCGCGTGGCGCGGCGAGTTGGGCGACGAACCGGGTGTTCCAGTCGTCGATCGCGTCGGTGCCGAGGACGGCCTGCCGCTCGTCGCCCTCGTCGAGGTCGGGGAGCATGCCCAGCGGCGGCGGCAGGTGCGGCCGGGCGAGCATGAAGGAGACCTGCCCGCCGAGGAGGCGGCCGGACGCCGTGCCGTCCTCGTGGACGGTGAGCCTGGCCAGTTCGGAGGAGTACAGCCAGCCGCAGAGGGTGACGAGGACGATCCCTCCGGGGCGGGTCTGCTCGATCAGCGCGCGGGGGACGGTGAGGAGCCCGCAGGTGGCGATCACCCGGTCGTAGGGGGCCCCGGCTCCGTGTCCGGCGAGGCCGTCGCCGACGATCAGGTCCGGGGCGAACCCGCAGTGTCCCAGGGCGGCACGGGCGCGGGTGGACACGTCCTCGTCGACCTCGACGGAGGTCACCGAGTCGTCGCCGAGCCGGTGGCACATCAGGGCGGTGGAGTATCCGGTGCCCGTGCCGATCTCCAGGACACGGTGGCCGGCGTCGACCCGGAGGTCCTCCAACATGCGCACGACCAGGCCGGGCATGGTGCTGGACGAGGTGGGAGCGCGCATGATCTCCCCGCGGACGTCCCCGGGCACGACGGTCCCGGCGACCTGCGTCACCAGGGAGACGTCGTCGTAGCAGGCCGCCGGCCACCGCGGGTCGTCCGGCATGACCGGGGTCCAGGCGGTGGGCGTCGAGCCGTCGACCTCTTGGAAGAAGCCTCCGCGCAGGAACGCGTGGCGAGGGACCGCGGACACGGCCTCACGCCAGGGCCCGGTCCGCAGGTGGCCGCCGGCGGTCAGCCGCTCGACGAGCCGTGCCCTCAACTCCTCGTCGTTCATACCGTCCTCCTCTCCAGGAGATCCGCCATCGCCGCCACCATCGGCAGCCCGGTCTCCGGTTCCAGCCACGCCCACTGCCCGGACGGGTTGCACTCCAGGAACCACCATCGCCCCTGCCGGTCCACGGCGAAGTCGAAAGCGCCGAACACCAGCCGGAAGTGGTCGAGGTAGGCGCGCAGGGCCTCGGGGACGCCCGGCGGCGGCTGGACCACGCGGTAGCGGAGCCGTGTGTAGTCGGTGCGCCAGTCCAGCAGGTCCGAGTCGATCCGGACGCAGAAGACCCGGTCGCCGATGACGGTCACGCGCACGTCACCGGTCTTGTCGATCCGCTGCTGGAAGAGGTGGGCGGTGCCGGCCACCGTGTCGTCGATCTCGTCGGCGGTGACCTCGCGCACCTCCACCGTGCAGGAGACGCCGTCGATCCGGTACAGCGGCGTGGACAGCGGCTTGTAGATCACCGGGCCGTGGGTCTCGGCGAAGGCGCGTGCGGCGACCGGGCAGGAGGTGATCGTCGTGGGTGGCAGACGGAATCCGCACGCGGCCGCGGCGGCGAGCCCGGAGGGCTTGAACTCGGCGTCGCCGATGCGGTGCGGGTGGTTGACGTAGAGGCAGCCGGGCAGCGACGCCATGACCCCGCCGAGCCCGTAGCGGGCCTGGGTGAGGGCGAAGCGCTCGGTCTGGGGGTCGAGGTGGGGGAAGGTGAACCCGGAGGGCCTGCGGTAGTACAGGGAACGGACGCGGGACAGGTCCGCCGTGCGCGTGGGCGTGGTCAGCGTGCCTTCGATCCCGTGCGCCGTGAGGGTGGCCGCGAACGACAGGGTGCCGGGGAAGTCCCCGGAGTCGAACCGCACCACCGGGACGCCCCGGCGGTGCAGTTCGTCGATCACCAGGTCGGTCGTGGGGTCGTCCAGGTTGGTGACGACCAGAACCGGACTCGTGTCGGTCACTGGTCCGTGTCGTTCCCGGAGTCCTGGTCGCCGCCACCGCTGCCGCCGGGCCTCGACCCGTCGGAGGGGTTGCCGGTGTTGGTGGCGGGCCGGGTGCCGGTGCTGGTCCCGTGGCCGGGCATCTCCACGACCTGTCCGGCGGCGTCGAGGTAGCGGCCGGTCTGGGTGGCCGGGTCCAGCTCGACGCGCGCGTACGAGGGGGTGAGGGCCGGGTAGGGCGCCATGCGGCGCAGCCCCCACGGCGCGGGGGTGGCGGTGCCGTCGGGCAGCGGCGTCCCGGTGGGGAGCCGGTCGGAGTGGGCGAACATCGGTGCCTCCTGGTGGGGGTGGGAAGGGGTGGCTTCTTTCGGGGCGCCGTTCAGCCGGGCGGCACTTTGGCCGGACCACGCGGTCGCGGTGCCGGTGATGCCCCTCACGGTCTTGCCGGGGCCGTGCGTGGGGGCGGTCGGTGCCGCTGGAGGGAGGGATGGTGCCCGTGCATGTCTCCAGCGTGGAGGCCCGGACCGGCGTGCCACCAGCAGCGACGCCTGTACGGGAGGCGGCTGTACACGAGGCGGGGCCAAGTCGGGTACGAAGCTCGGTCACGTACGAGCACAGTCACCCGTATGGCGAGCGGCCGGTGGTTCGGAGGTCCAAGTGCGGTGCGGCATTCTGCGAGCGCAGGGCCTCGTGCCCTTTGAGCCACGGGCTCAGCAGGGCTCGTCGTCACCGTAGGCGGACCCGCTGCTCCCATGAGCTGACGTGCGTGTGTTCGTCGACCCCGGGGCGCGGGTGAGCGCATGCCCCTCGCCTGATCAGACATCGAATCGCAGGACGGAATCGGAATCCTGGTATGCCAGGATCTGCTGCTGTGACGGATGACGACCCTCTCGCCGGCCTGGACGATGTGCCCTGGGCCCAGCTGCGGCACTCCTATGGCATGGCCGACGACGTCCCCGGACACCTCCGGGCGATGCAGGCGGGGATTCGGGAGGGCCGGTACCCGCTGGGTGCGCAGCTCGCGAACCACATCGTGCACCAGGGCACGCGATCGCAAGCAGCGGTGTACACCGTTCCGTTCCTCGTGCGGATGGCACTCGACCCGGGATCGGCCGACAGGCACGGGTGCGTCAGACTGTTGACCGCCATAGCGATCGGACTGGACAACAACCATCTGCCGAACGGCTACGACCCTGAGGAAGACCGCGACTGCCTGGCGCGGCTGCGCGGCGAAGCCGACGACTGGGCTCGGTGGATCGCTGAAGCGGCGGACGACGAGCAGCGCAGACAGCGTGAGGGGAGCTGCGCGCAAGCGCTCATCGACGCCGAAGCGGTGGTGCGTTCCTACAACGCCGTCCGGGAAGCACTTCCCGCACTCGCCACACTGCTGACCTCCGGCAGCCCCGAACTGCGGGCCGCGACGGCGAACCTGCTGGCGTGGTTCCCCGAGTCCGCGGCGACGTCGGTTCCGCTGTTGAAGGCGTTCGTCGCCGATGAGGTCTCGCCCGGCGCTGCGGCGACGGGAGTGGTCGCCCTCGGCCTGCTCGGCGATTCGGCGACCGTCCCCTTCATCGAGCCCTACCTGGAGAGCCCGATCGTCGAGCTGCGCTGGGCCTCCGCCTTCGCGTTGACGCGGTTCGGCATCGCCGGCACGGCCGTCGTCGACGTACTGACGCAGGTCGTTGCCCGGCCGCCCGAGAAGACCGGGACGATGTCGTTCCTGAGCGGCTCCTACAGCGGCCTCGCGGCGATGGCCCTGGCCGAAACGTCCGAGGCCACGACGTTGCGGACGGTCGATGCCATGCTGGCCGGTCTGGCCGACCGTGCGGGTGCAGAAGGTTTCTACGACCGGTACTACACAGCGGACACGCTGTTCGCGCTGGTTTTTCCGGGCGATCCCGCCGAACCACCGCAGTCCTTCAGTGACCTGAGCACCGTGCAGCAGCGTGTCGTGCGCTTCGTCGCCGACCGGGAAGAGGTTGCCCGGCAGTCCGGCGCCATGGATGCCTTGCGTCGGTGGAAGGTGCCGACCAGGCACCCTGAGCTGAGGGTCTACGCCGGAATGATCCAGGCCGGCCCGTAGGCCGGCGTCCGAAGCCTCGCCCTGCTCGCGCCGGGCGCCCTGGCCGTGAACGCGGTGCCGGCCTCGGACGGTGTTACGTTCCGTGACATGACCGATCACGCGCTACGGCTGCTGCGGCAGGACCGCCGTCTGGCCGAACTGGCCGCCTTGCCCTTCGACTTCGACCTCGACCGCGCCGCCCACGGCCCCGTCGAGGAGGTCCGCCTCGCCTCGGGCGGGCCGCTGGAAACCGTGGCCGGGGACGATACCGGCGGCACGTACTTCGTGTGCGCGGACGGCTCGGTGCTCTACGCCGACTCGGAGGGCGCTGCGGGGATCATCGGCTCCAGTGTCGACGAGGCCCTGGAGCTCGTGATCGGCCTGCCCGGCTGGCGCGACTGCACACGTCTGTCGCCGGACGACGGCGAGGAGAAGGTCCTGGCGTGCGTCGCGAAGACCGAGGACGAGATCCGTGAGGACTACGGCATCGACGTGGAACGGGCCGAGCTCCGTGCGGCGCTGGGCTTCCCGGAGCGCTCCCCGGTCGAGCTGGTGGGCAGACTGCGTGCCGCGCTGCTGCGCACCGAGCCGGACTTCCTCTTGCTCAACGCGGATGAGGGGTGCGCGTACGACCGGTTGGGCCCGGCCGGTCCACCGCTGTGGGAGCCCGTGCTCGCGGCGGGCCGCGCCGATCTCGCCCGCCTGCGGGAGGGCGACCACACGGCATGGCGCGAAGTCGCCGAGGACCCGGTCCGGCGCCGGATCACCCTGCGGGCCGCGCAGTTCGACCGTGCCGAGGGCGATCCGGAGCTGCTGCGGCATCTGCTGCGGCACGAGACACGGTCGTCGATGACGCACGAACTGCGGCTCGCGGCCGTGCTGGTGGGGCTGCGCGGGGACACCGGAGATCTGCCGCTGCTGCTCGAAGTCCGGGAGACGGACTTCGACACGGCGTGCGGCCTGGGCGGTATGCCGGAACCGGGCGCGAGCGCGGACGAGCTGCGACAGTGGGCGCGGGAGCTCGACGAGTCGACGTTCGGGACGGACCCGTCGGACGAGCCGGTCTCCACATGGACCGACCTGGCGCGGGACCAGGGGATGACGGAGCTTGCGCGGGTGACGCTGATCCGCGAACTCGACAGCATCTTCATGGACCAGAGCAGAATCCGCCGCCCCGATGTGCCCCGCACCCTGGCCACGGCTCCACTGAGCGGGCTCGCCCGGGACTTCGAGGAACTCGGCGACCTTCCCCAGGCGCTGCGCGCCCAGCGTCTGTACGCCGCCCTTCAGGAGAGGGCATGGGACCGGGCCTCGGCCCGGCACACCCTGGCCCGCCTGGAGCGGGAGGCGGGCCGGCTGCCGCAGGCGGCGGACAGCCTGGCCGCCGTGCGCGACGCCCTGGCCACCCCGGGCGACGACTCACTGCGCCACTGGCGGCAGGTCAACCTCGGCCGCTACATCGCCGAGGAGCACTACCGGCTCACCCTCGCCCTGGCCGACGCCGGCCGCCCCGAGGAGACCCGTGCCCTCCTCGCCGCCGCCGACGCCGTACTCGGCGAACTCTCGGACAACGCCGCCAAGGGCGTCCGCGAGCTCGCCGAGCGGACCGCTGCACGAGTGCGGGAGGTCGACTGAGGACGGGCACGGCGGGCGGCCGGTCCGCCGGGAAGCAGTGGCTGCCGAAGCAGTCTCCTCGCCCACTGCCACGAGCGACGCACCACCGTCAACGACGGTGGCCGCGGCGTGTACTTCATGGACTCGGCAGGCCACGCCATGGAACTCCTCACCGTGCCGTACGGCGGCTGGACCTCGTGACCACATGCACCGAGGGCCGCACCCCAGCGCGGGATGCGGCCCCCGACCGTTGCTCTTACCCATGTGATCGCAGCCGGCGCCCTGCGATGCCGGCCCCGCCGCCCAGGGGCTTCCCGTAGATGATCTCCGAGCGGCTTCGGTCGGGGCAGCCCGGGAAAGCTCGCGGCCGTTGTCGCTCGGTTCTCAGGGCTCCACGCCACAGCGTCGCGCGATTCCCTTGAGGCGTCCGAGTTCCCGTCGCGCTGCTGTCGGGTGGGCGAGGTCGAGGGCCATGCCGGCGCGGGCCGTGATGTAGAGGATGTCCTGGTGGGTGGCGGTGTCCAGGCCGGGGGCGGCCCGGAGGCGGCGGCCCGTGACGCTCAGGAAGATCGCGATGCTGTCGAGTTCGTCACGCAGGTGCAGAGGCAGCACCTCCCGCAGGTCGTCCTTGGCGTAGTCGCGCGCCTCCCGGTCCGCCGCACAGGGGCCAGGCAGCACGGGAGCCCAGGGAAGGCCGCTTCTCGCGCGTCGTCGTACATGTCCGCCACCAGGGCGCGTGCGGACTCGGGATCGCCCGCGGCAGCCGTCTCGCGGGCCGATTGCAAGGTGGAACGCAGTCGTGCACGGGTCTGGGGGTCTTCGCCGGTCCGGGCGTTCAGATAGCCGGACCACACGTCGAACGCTTTGCTCAGTTCGGCGTCCAGCATGATCTTGTACACGTCCGGCACTCGGCCGCCCCTCCGTCGAGCCCGTCCCGGCACGGACGGCAGCGGTCAGAATAGGACAGGCACGGGGCGGGACGCCTGCGCATTACCCGGCGGCGGCGTGCAGGCCTTCGCGTCAGCGGAGATGCGTACTACCGAAGGGCCAAGTGCCCGGGTCATGTCCCCTGTAGTGGTGTAACCGTGTCGGTTTGATCTTCAGCTGGATAGATCTTGTCCATGCTGCCTTCGGGGCGGTAGCGGCGGGGAAAGGCGATGCATTCGTCGTGCATCTCGATGAGCGCGGCGGTGGTGAGGCGCTCGAGGGCACCGGGGTTGGGGAAGATCTGGACGACGTCGATGCGGCGCTTGATCTCCCGGTTGACCCGCTCCAGGGGGTTGGTCGACTGGATCTTCTTCCAATGTCGCTCGGGGAAGTCCGCGAAGGCGGTCAGGTCGGCCTTGGCCTCCGGGAGCATCGTCCTCACCTTGGGGAACTGTCGTCCGAGCATGTCAGCGACGGTGTCGAGCTGGGTGCGGACGGCCTCGGCGGTGGGCTGGGCGAAGATCGTGCGGATGGTTGCGGCCACCATCTCCGCGGCGTCCTTGGGGATCACCGCGAAGACGTTACGCAGGAAATGAACGCGACAGCGCTGGTAGGCGGCGCCGAGCATGACCTTGCGGACGGCCTTGACCAGGCCGCTGTGGTGGTCGGCGATGACCAGGCGGACTCCGGTCAGGCCCTGCTCGCGCAGCGAGCGCGGGAAGTGGCTCCAGAAGACCTCGGTCTCGCTGTCACCGACCATCAGCCCGAGGACCTCGCGGCCGCCGTCCTCGGTGATGCTCCCCCAGCCTTCGGCCGGGGGTACCCCCAGTGGCGATGACGACGGCCTGCGAGACGATTCGGTGGTTGACCCGGGCCTTGCAGTAGGCGGCGTCGAGATGGATGCAGGGGAAGCGGGCGTGGTCCAGGGGCCGGGTGCGGAACACGGTCAGCTCCGCGTCGAGGTCGCCGCAGATCCTGGAGACTTCGCTCTTTTCAGATCCCGGTGTCGCCGCCCAGGGCCTTGACCAGGTCGTCCACGCTGCGGGGGTGGACACGCCCTGCACGTATGCCTCCATGATGACCGCGTAGAGGGCCTGGTCGATGCGCCGTCGGCGTTCCAGCAGGCTGGGGAAGAAGCTGCCGGTGCGGACCTTGGGGATCGCCAGGTCCAGCTCCCCGGCCTGCGTGGTCAGCACCTTCTCCCGGTGCCCGTTGCGCATCGTCGTGCGTGTCCCGGTGTGTTCGCCGGGTTCCGCCAGTTGTGCCCACCCCATGGATACGGGTCAGGGGCCCGCAGCGAGAGCTGCTGGGCCCCTGACCCGTAGTGGGGTCCGCCCCCGACCTCGGGGAGTTACGCCGCCAGGCTGCGCTCAGTGTTCTGCGGGGTCTTGGCGAGGTCTTCGGCGAGGTAGCGCTCGATCGAGTCGTCGAGCTCTTCGAGCCACGGTGTGTGGTGCTCGGCGGCCAGGGTTCCCGTCATGACCGAGCGGTAGGCGCGGTCGCGGTAGCCCATGATGTCGGCCTTCTTGTCGCGCTTCCACGCGAGGAAGATCTCGACGACCCGGTCGAGGTCGAACTCGGGGTAGTCCGTCTGCCGCAGCAGATCACGCACGTAGTCGGCCTGGAAGCGGACCTCTTCGGCGTCCGAGGAAAGCTTCTCGAAACGTTCCCGCCACTCGGCGATGGAGGCGGAGCGTTCGGTCTCCGACGGCAGCTCGGCGCGGCCCAGGATGAGGTCGCGTACGTACCAGGCCTGCGCGTCGAACATGTTGAAGGTGAACCACTGGTCCTGCGCGCCGAGGTAGGCCAGACGCGGGTTGTCCTGCCACACGACACCGCGGTAAAGGCCGTCCGGGTACACGTTGTTCGGGGAGGCCAGCGCGAGCTCGTCGGGCAGGAACGGGTACTTGTGCAGGTAGCCGGTGCACAGGATGACGGCGTCGATGTGCTTCGAGGACCAGGTTCAACCAGTGGATGCAACACCGGCTTATTTCATCGATAGTAGACGGTCGTTGAGGGCTTCGGCGGGTGTCTTCCAACCGAGGCTCTTGCGGGGGCGACTGTTGAGCGTGGCTGCGACCGCCTCGATATCCTCCGCCGCCCATCGAGAAAAGTCGGTTCCCTTCGGGAAGTACTGGCGCAGCAGGCCGTTCGTGTTCTCATTCGTGCCGCGCTGCCAGGGGCTGTGCGGATCGGCGAAGTAGACCGGGACGCCGGTCTCGATCGTGAACTGGGCGTGCGCCGAGAGCTCCTTGCCCCGGTCCCAGGTAAGCGACCGCCATAGTTGCTCGGGCAGGGTGCCGATCGTCGCCGCAAGCGCATCTTTCATCGTCACCGCGCCGTAACCGGCCAACGGCGGCCCGTTCTTGGTACGGGGAACGATGCCGTAGCCGTCCTGGCGGGGCAGGTGGACAAGCACCGTGTACCGGGTCGTGCGCTCGACCAGCGTGCCGATTGCCGATCGTTCAAGTCCGATCAGGAGGTCGCCCTCCCAGTGTCCCGGTACGGCGCGGTCGTCGGCTTCGGCCGGCCGTTCGCTGATCAACACCTCGGGCGTGACGTGGGCCCACGCCTTCCGCTTGGACCGGGCACGAGGCACCCGCAGGGCTCTGCCGGTGCGCAGGCAGGCAACGAGCTCACGCTTGAGCGCTCCACGGCCTTCGATGAACAGGGCCTGGTAGATCGCCTCATGGCTGATCCGCATGGACTCATCATCGGGGAAGTCGACCTTCAGCCGGTTCGCGATCTGCTCCGGACTCCACGCCATGACCCATTTGCGGTCGCCGCGGTGCGGCTTGTTCTTCCCCTTCCACCGCGGGCCCTTCGGCCCCAGTTCCGTCCCGTCCGGCCGGCTGACCTGGCCGGACAGCCTTTCCTGCACGTAGTCCCGCAGCCGGTCGTTCGCGGCCAGCTTCGCTGTCTTCGGGCGCCGGGCCACGAGGTCGGCCTTCCACTGCGCGACCGAAGCCCGGTAGTCCAGTCGGCCGCCACGGGTCGCGGCGTTGCGCCGCAGCTCCCGGGATACCGTCGATGGATCGCGGCCGAGACGTCGCGCGGCCTCCCGGACTCCGATGCCCTGCGCTTTGAGGATCGCGATCTCTTCACGCTCGTGAAAGGACAGGTACCGGCCGGACTGCGGAGCAAGATCCATTGGTGGCATGCCGCCACCGTGACGGAACCACCTGCAACCCGCCGCCTGGGATACGCCAACCGCAGCTGCCGCCTCCTCGGCGAGCAACCCCTTCGCGATCTCCCGCCAGAACTGACGTGCCACTTCCCGCCGAAGCACCGGCGCACCCGGGGACTTCATCGGCGACCGTCCAGTCAACGCCGCCATCCACCCTGCTGGCCTGCCCATCAACACCTCCGAGGACGAGGTGTTGCAACGACCGATTGAATCCGCCAACGCGTCGCCGTCGAACTCAAGCAACACTGACGCACCCTGCAGCACGTGACCCTCAGCCCGAGCCGGATCTGCGACATCGCCCGTGCAGCCCTCGCAGGGGCATTGCGTGCTTGTGGATTGGGTGGGCTCAACCGTGAGGTCTGGGGTTGCCCGGTCCCGGGGAGCGAATGCAGGGGCAGGCACGGGTGTTCGGGATCATGAAGGTGTCGAATCCGCATGACCACAACCGAAGACCGTGCCTGCGCTCTCACCTTCTCCCATGTCGCAGGGGCTGGAGCAACTGGCCCGTACCACCTCACCGCAGCCGCTGCCCGACGTGGTCTGCCTGGCCCGCTTCCTCTCCGGCCTGCCGGATCCGCGCGGCCGCCGTGGACGGCGTTTCCCTCTGATCGCCATCGTGTCGGCCGCCGGGGCAAGCGTGTTGGCCGGGGCGAGGTCCCTGACCGCGATCGCCGAGTGGATCGCAGACGCCCCCACTGGGTCCTCACCGCCCTCGGCTTCGCCGTCGACCCGTTCAGCAAGACGGTCACCGTGCCGCATCTCACTACGGTGATGCGGTTGCTCGCCCGCCTCGACCGCGACGCCTTCGACGCCGCGGTCTCCGCGGTTGCTCGTTTGCCACTGTCGGTCGCCGTCGGCCGGGCAGATCGCGATCATGCAAGGGCCTCGAACGCAACAGCGTTGACCTATAGGGTGAAATCGTGCAGAGAGTCGAATACAGACCCGCTCAGCGGAACACCTGGTGGTCGTGGTTTGCGATTGCGGTTGCGTTGTCCGCCTACTCCATCGTCGCCCTGACAACAGGGTGGTCACGAGAGATCAACTTCGGCAGGTTCCTCTCGACATTCGGCCTGACAGGTATTCCGGCAGCCCCGTGGCTGGCCGGCATGGCGCTCGGGCGCACGATCGTAGACGCGCACGGCATCCAGACGCGAAGGCTGCTCAGTCGCTCCGCCGCTGCCTGGCATGAGATTTCGGAGATCGAGGTGGACAAAGAAGGCGGATACCACGGAAACCATGACTATTGGATCCGCATCAGTCGCCACGATGGTAGTTCGTTTCGCCTTCCAGCTCCCATGACCTCCGATGTCGGGCGCGATCCGTCCTTCGATGCCGTACTGGAGAAGATCACGCACCAGTGGAGGGAGGCGACCAGACCGTGACGGTGAATGTGCAGGTCTTCTCGCCGAGCGTGACGGGCATGACGAAGGAGACCATCCAAGGGCAGGGAGCTGCCGAAAATTGACTTCAGGCATTCCCGCAGCCCCCGCGGATCGGGCACCCGGACAAGGAAGCGTCGCAGATCAGCGGCGCTCTGCGGAGTGGCGCAGAGGTTCGAAAAGGCCAGATTCCCCAGCCCGGCGGGCACGGGCGATGCTGTACGGGCAGGCACGGTCTCGCTTGGTTCTCATGGGTCTTCGACAACCACATGATCACCAGCACCGTGCCTGCCCTGCTTTCCCGGGGGACATCCCAGATCCGACCGGGGCATGACGCCACGTCACGTATGAGACAGATGAACCGGACCGATCGCGACTATGCAATGCCCTTGGCAGCCCTCGTCCTCAACGGAATCTGGGAATGATCACCGTTGAGGAAATAGCGGGGCACGCCGGTCCGTGATGACGTGGCTGCCCGTCTTGACTACCGGGTTTCCGTCGAGACCGGGTCGAGGTAGAAGAGGCACTGGACCGCGTTGAACTCGCCCACCTCGGCGACGAAGCGGAACTTGTCACCTGCTGCGACGGTGGCGGGGATTTTCTCGCCGGTCAGTTTCAGGTCGGAGACGGTGACGTCCGCGTACTTGAAGCCCGGGCCGACCGTCGTCTGCGGTCCCTCGTCGCCTGGGCCGAGGAGGAAGTGGTAGCCGGTGGAGTAACGCGCCATGTGCCGGATCGAGCCGTCGAACGCGACCGCCCGGCCCGCATACTTGGTCGCGAAGTCCAGGTTCGTGCCGTCGCAGGTGCCCCCCGTCAGCAGCAGCGCCGCGAACTCCGGGTTGTTCTCAGGCGTGATCACCTCAGTGGCAGCCGACTCGGCCGCGGTCGGAGTCGGCGTGGCGGAAGGCTTCTCGTTCGCAGCGGCCGTCGACTTGTCCGACTCGGCCTTCTTCTCGTCTCCGTCGCTGAGCGCAGACGCAACGCCGATGACGATGGCCAGGACCACGAGGACGGCGGCCCCCGCACCGATCAGGAGCAATGGCTGCGGCTTCTTCGGCCGACGGAAGTCGAGGGTGGAGCGAAGTGTGCCCGGGACCTGTTCCACGAGCTCCCAGCCATCCTTCTGCATCTTCGAGATCACCAAGCCGTCGGTGCCGCGAACCGTCCGCACGGTCTTGTGCTCGTACTTGATCTCGCCGGCCATGCGGCTCCGCGCCCCCTGAATGAACTGTTCATACCAACTGCCTCGCGAGCATAAGGGACTCCGCGAGGAACTCGGCATCACCGACGTCACCCTCGGCCCCGAGCTCGCGATGCGGACCGAGGAGCACTCGGTCCGAGGCAAGCTGGCCCGCCAGGTCGAACGCTGCTGTGCGACATCCCGTGAGTTCTCCTGAGCCCGTTGAGTTTCCAACCTCGTGGCCAGGGGGTTGTCCTCTCTCTGGTGGCTCCTCGGGCCCTGACGTAATTTCGGGATTCTTGAAGCGTTCTCACTGTGTCTGACCGCTCGACGGTCAGGGCGAAGCGAGGGGTCTTCGGACTCGACGAGAAGACCGCGATGCGCTATGCGGACTCCGCACGGGCGCTGCTGCAGCAGGCCGCCGAACAAACCCGCGAGAGCCGGCAGTGGCCTTCTGTCATTCTGCTTGCCATGTCCGCACGAAATCGAAGACTGCCCCGGCACCGTGCCTGGCCCCTGACCACCACCGACATCAACGAGTGTCTCGGCCCTTACATGAGCCGCGTCACGGACCTGCGGTTCCTCACGGGGCATGACAGCGGGACCATCGTCCTGGGAGCGGCATGGGTCGCTCCGATCCCCCGTAACTACGGCCGCAACATGCACCCGGACATGGTCGGCTTCCGCATAGACGTCCACCCCGTCGATGCCACTGATCGTGCTGTCACCCGCGCTGTTCTACGGGCGCAGGCCCTCCCGCAACTCCACGAATGGATCACGCAGGCGATCACCGCCGACGAGACCTGGCAACTGACTCCTCACCAGCACTACTGGCGGCTCACCGACGGCCACCTCACTCACCGCGACGAAGCGTGAAACCGAGACCGCACGACACGCACACCCCCACCTCAGCGAGGTCACACGCGCGGGTTCACAACGAACCCAAGGGCCGTACCCGGGAACCGGGACACCCCACCCGCGGGTTCCCGCCGAGAAACCTTCAGTTCCCCTGAACTCACGGGACTCTTGGGGTGCCGGTAAGAACCGTGTCACCAGCCGCAAACGGCAGTCCGTGAACAACAGCACCGCAGCTCAGGGGCCGTTCGCCGCGCCGGGCCCGTCGGTGGTCGTCCTCCCGGCACTGCTGCGGAGGTTCGCGCCGACGCATCTCGGTTAGGCTTCCAGGCTCAGAAATGATCAGGTGCTCGAGGCTCTGACCAGGCCGTCGGGCATGACATCGGGGGATGGGCAAGCACGTGTTCAACGCCGTCTTCGGGGACGACATATGGTTCCTGGCCGAGCTCACAGCCGTGGCCGCCGTCCTGGGGCTCCTCGCGTGGAACGTGGCGCGCCGGCGCCGTATCGCCCACGCGGGCTGGTGGGCGCCGCTGGTGTTCTGTCTCACCGGAGTCCTCGGGGTCACGCTGGCGCTGCGCGGCGGCACGACCGGACGTGCCGAGTGTGTGGTCAACCACGACCTCACCGAGCCGCTGTACACCACGCAGGGTCTGTGGAACCTGGCGATGTTCGTGCCGCTCGGCCTCTTCGGCGTGCTCGCCCTGCGCCGACCGCTGCCCGCGCTGGCCGGCGTCCTGGCACTGCCGGTCCTCATCGAACTCACCCAGGCACTGGCCCCGTTCGTGAGCGGCATCTGCGACAGCGCCGACGTGGAGATGAACGCCGGCGGCGGTGCGCTGGGCGTGGCCGCGGGGCTCGTGCTGCTGCGCGGGCGCGTCGCCTGGCGGGCCTGGGCCGCGCCCACCGCGGCCGTGACCGCCGTCCTCGCCGTGCTCGGGGCGGTCGTCTGCCGGACCACCGTCACCCTGAACCACATGGACGGCTCCAGCGTGCGGGACGCCCGTGGTGACGAGCGCGTGGCCGCCGAGCGGGCCGTGCACCAGGCCTTCGGCGACCGCTACCGGGTCGGCGCCGTCAGGATCAGCCCCGGCCTCGACGGCTACAACGGCTGGATGAACATCCAGTTCGCGGGCGGGTTCCCCGCGGAGCTGATGTGGCCCGGAGGACGCCGACTGAACGTGGACTTCGGGAACACCGCGGGTATGGGAAGCATGGAGAAGGTCGGTTACACGGTGCCGGGCGCCGGCACGCCCCACGGCACCGCCGACGCCTACCGCATCGCCCGCACCTACATGCGCGCCCACTACGCCTGGGCCGAGTCGGCGTCCTGGCACTCCACCCGAGCGGTCCGCGACAGCGCCGGCGCCGGCTGGGTGACCTCCTGGCGGTTCAAGGAGCGGGGCGTGGAGATGCCCCGCAGCCTCGACGTACGGATCAACCCCGCCGGACGCGTGTACGGGATGCAGGTCGACCTCGGCCCCACGCATGTGCCCCTCCCCGCCAAGCTGATCTCGGCACGGCGGGCCGAGGAGATCGTCCGCGAGGAGCGGAGGAAGATCCGTGCCGACACGGCCGGGCTGCGGATTGAGGCCGGTCCGCTCACCACCGAGCGGACCATGGGCCATACGGGTCCGTGGCGCGCGGTGTGGTCGGTGGTCGTCACCGACACCCGGTGCACACCCGACGCGGACGGATACGGCTGCGAACCGATGACGGAGTCGTTGGACGCGGCCACGGGCGAAAGCGTGGGCTGAGGGGGAGCGCAGGCGCGCCAGTGCACTCTTGGCCCCTGGCGCGCTGTGTGGACGTCTGCCTCAGCTCACGTCCGACGGGTCCAGCCGGTAGATCGTGGACTGGCTGGTCTGCGACGACGTCTCGCCGGTCGACTTGGCAGAGCCGGACGTGTGACTCCACGGCGCACCTGCAGCACACGGCATGTGTGACGAGCGCCTTGTCATCATCCCGCACGAGAGCGCTGCTTCCCCAGGAGTGCTCGACTGCGAGAGATGCGTCTCGGCCGGACGCACACCCACATCAGGTCCCGGACCGTCCCGGGCAGATCAACAGAGGCCATGGGATAACTGCAGAGACCATCACCGACGCCGTGGCGGGAAATCTGCCGATACCCCGTCAGCCGCCCACCAGGACCGACGAATGCTCAGCGCACGCTCTGACACGGATGTATCAAGTAGAGACTCCTGTACGCCGTGCGCAGAAAAGACCGGGCGACTCAAACGCCTGGGGAAGAATCCCGCTCCGAAGCCGTCAACGCACCGGAGGTTCGAGTGAAGTTATCGCTGCCGCACGCGGTGAGAACCTCCCCCTACTGGCCGGTGGTCGCTCACCCGGTGCTACGGCGTTTGCTGCCGGGGTACACGGTCTCCTCCCTGGGCGACGGCATGGCCGTAGTCGCCGTCAGCTGGCTGGCAGTCGAGTTGGCCCCCGCCGACGACCGAGGTATCTGTGTGGCGCTCGCGGCAGCCGCCTACACCCTGCCCGGCGCGGCCGGTGCGGTCCTGCTCAACCGCCTCCTGCGCGGACTTGCTCCGGCCCGGCTCGCCACCTGGGACGCGCTGCTTCGCGCCGGCGCGCTCGGCGCGATCCCGCTCGCCCACACCACCGGGGCGCTCTCCATCTGGCTGTACGTCGCACTGCTCGGCGCCTCCTCGGTACTGCACTCCTGGGGCCAGGCCGGCACCTACACCTTGCTCGCCCGCCAACTGCCCGAAGGCCACCACCTCGCGGGCAACGCCGTGCTCTCCACGATCGGCTCGGTGTCCACCGTGACCGGGCCGCTCCTGGCGGCCCCCCTGATCATCTGGGGCGGGGCGACATCCGTGCTCGCCGTCGTCGCCGCCACCTTCGCCGTCCTGGCCGCCACCCTCCGCCTGGGCGTGCCGCCCGACGCCGACACAACCGCCCCCGACCCAGCGGACCAAGCCTCCCGGACCAGCGGCTTCGGTGTGATCCGCCACGACCGCGCCCTGACGGGTCTGCTGCTGCTCAGCGCCGGGTTTTTCCTCCTGTTCGGCCCCGTCTACGTCGCGCTGCCCCTGCACGTGACGGATGACCTGCACGCACCGGTCGGCGTGCTGGCCACCTTCTACAGCCTCTTCGGCGCCGGCGCCGTCGCCGGGGCACTGCTCACCGGCTACCTGCGGCGCCTGCCGCTGGGCCCGGCCGCCGCCGGCATCGTCGCGGTCGCCGGCGCGGCCCTGCTGCCGCTGGGGCTGGGCGCACCCACGCCCGCCGCCCTGGCCGGCTTCGCCCTCGTCGGCCTGCTGTGGCCGCCCTACTCCGCGATGTCCACCACCCTGTTCCAGCGCTCGACCCCGCCCGCCCTGCTGCCCCAGGTCCTCGCCGTGGTCTCCGCCGTGCGCACCCTGGCCGTGCCGCTCGGCACATTCCTCGGCGGTCCGGCGGTGGCCGCCCTCGGTCCCACCCGCACCCTCCTGGTCAGCGCAGTCGGCATGCTCGCTCTTGGCCTCGCCGCAGCCGCTGTGCTGCCACGGAGGGGACGGCCGGCGGAGCGGGACCGCCCACCCGCGGCCCCGGCTCCGAAGCCACCCACCGCCAGCCACTCATAACCGGCGCGGCCGGCCGCCCCTACAGCCTGAGCACTACGGAAAGCGACGAACCCAGGAACGCCGAGCGCGCATACGGATCAGCTGAACAACGGCTCATACCAGTCCGACCTGTTGGTCGCGGAACTTGTGGGACTGCTCAACGACGCCGAGCACTACAACGGCCCCGGCTCCACCCTCGACAGCCGTCTGGACTACCTCGGCCGCCGGGCCGCCCTGCTGCACCAGCTCGTCGACGCCCTCGGTGACGAGTCCTCCCGCTACCTCGCTCAGGACGCCGAGGACCGCGCCGAAGACGCACGGGCCAGGGCCGATGCCTTGGCACGGGAGTGCGGAGACCCACGGCCCGCACCGCGCCAGTTGCAGTGATGTGGGTGCCACAAGGGTGCTGGACAGTCCGTGATACGGATCTACCCGGGCCCGCGCCGACGCCTGGCCGGACGGTCAGACGGCGCGCAGTCGAGGGGGGTCAGGCTGCTCCGGCTCAACCTCCGCAACGACCGTGAGGGGAACGGGGGCCTCGGCGTCGGTGGTCCCCTCCGCCCGGCGGCGCAGCTTCGACCTAAGGCCGATCAGCCCGCTTTTGACGTGCGGCGCGACAACGACCCCCAGCGCGAAGCACGTGCCAGCGATCGCCAGGGCCGTCTTGGTCCCGTCGAACAGCACAGCGTGCGTGTTGAGCGTGTTGTCGTCATTCCGCGCCAGCGGGCTCTTTCCGCCCGGAGTGCTCGACTGCGAGAGGTGTGTGTCGGAGGGACGCTTCGTCAGCATCAGTTGCCAGATCGAGCCACCCCAGTTGAACTCCATGACGCAACTGTAGAGGCGACCAGGCACGCCGCGGCCCGGAATGCCATGTTCTCCACTTTGGTCAACGGACGGGGACCCGGAGACCTTGACACCCTTTCAGTCAGGGCCTTCGGTTCTCCCCAAGGGATGGCCTGCCGACTGTCATAGCGCCAGGCAATCTGTGTCTGTTTGGGTACCGTCGTGTCCCTGGCTCTACTCCTGAACGAGGTCGTAGACAGCCCGTTGAGGGTCGGTTTTGACGATGAGCCCGTCCGCGCACAGGTCGCGAAGGATCTGCCGGACCCGTTTCTCCGCTGCCCGTTGGTCTTCCCACGTGTGCCCGTGGTCGTCCAGAGTCTTGATGGCACGCTGCGGATCCCAGGTACCGCCGAGGGTGCGAATCGCCTGGGCGAGGACATGCCGGTCGGGATGATCCTTCTTGCGGTGGTTGGCGATGCTGGCAGGGGCGCCGCTGTAGTTGCAGTCGGAGCACTTCTCCCACGAGCAGTCCGGATCGGTGACGGCAGCGTGGCGGACGGAATGGTGCGAGCCGAAGCCGTAGGCGTGGAGCAGTTGAGCGACGGACCCGTCGTACTTGAGGGCCATGAGCGCTGCTTCGGCGATCTTGTCGTGGCCGGCGGCGAAGAACTTGCCCAGGCCGACGTCCTTCCCGCAGCCGCACCAGCACTTGCCGGTCGGGATGAGGCGAGGCTTCTCATTGCTTGGCATGAACCCAAGATGTCAATCCTTGGATTGAAGTCAAGGCGTAAATCCAAGGATGCCATCCAAGAATTGTGTCGGCGCAAGCAGGCGTGCAGCCGCAAGCCGGCTTCATGCGCAGCAGGGTCAGCGGCGCGCGTTACCGGGGGCGAGCAGGCTGGTCAGCTCAGAGATCGCTTCGGGCGACGGCTTGAAGTAGCGCGGACGTTCTCCGGCTTCTTGTGCCAGGACTTGGCCATCAGCATCGATGACAGCATTCTTACCGGCACCCCTGCTTCGTGACGGCTATGGCGCCGGACACCGTCGATCCCGCACTTGCCACCCCACCGGATGCGATCCGTGCCCGGCACTGGTGGCCCATCACTCGCCCACCTGCGGGTAGGACACACTCCGCCAGCCTCCGGCCGGGGGCACTCCAATGCTTGGCTCGCTACCGGATTCGGCGTTGGGACCACGACCGCCTACCGCTACGCCACCGGGGCCGTCGACCTCCTGGCCGTCCTCACACCCAGCCCCTGGCCGACGCCGCCCGCACCGCGACGACGAGACTTACCGCTCCTGGACGGCACACTCTGCCGATCGACTGGAGGCACCTCCCGGCCGAAGGCTGGGGGACATGGCCGCAGACCGACGCTTCTACTCCGGCAAGCGCAAGAGGCACGGGATGAACGTGCAGGTCCTCGCGGATCCCTTCGGCCGGCTGCTGCGGGCCTCACCGACTCTGCCCGGCGCCGTTCACGATGTCCGCGCTGCTCGCGAACACGGCATCGTCGATGTGTCGTCTTGTGGGAATTGGTGCGACGTTCTCGTGAGCAGGTGGGCGGGGGCGGGGTCCTGGCGTGGGGGTGTGTACAGGCGGGTGCTGTACGGGGGAGGGCGGCGCTCGTACCCGGTACGGGGGAAACGGGGCCAAGTGGCGCGAAAGCTACCGTGCGTGTCTTTAGGGTGAGTTGTGAGTGACAAACGGGTGTGGCGCCTGCGTCGGGACGAGGTACGGGCGGGCGCCGCTGTGCAGGTGGGTGAGGGAGGTCACCGGTGACGGCTCAAGGCAGTGAGGGTGAGGCGGGCATCCTGCGGTGTTTCGGGCAGCAGTTGCGGCTGCTGCGCACGAGCCGGGGGCTGACGCGGGCGGAGTTGGGTGCGAAGCTCAGTTACGGCGAGGACATGGTCGCGTCGGTGGAGCTGGGGCGGCGGATTCCGAAGCCGGAGTTCATCGAGCGGGCGGACACGGTGCTGGAGGCCGGCGGGCTGCTGACGGTGATGAAGGAGGAGGTGGCGCGGGCGCGGTATCCGGCGTTCTTCCGGGACGCGGCGAAGTTGGAGGCGGAGGCGGTGGAGCTGCATGTGTATGCCAACCAGGCTGTGCCGGGGTTGTTGCAGACGGAGGAGTACGCGCGGGCGGTGTTCGACGCGCGGCGCCCTCTCCTGGACGAGAGGATCATCTCCGAGCGGGTGGCGGCCCGCCTTGAACGGCAGCAGATCTTTGACCGGAAGCCCCTGCCGACGATCAGTTTCGTGATCGAGGAGGCGGTGCTACGGCGGCCGATCGGTGGGTGGGGCGTGTGGCGTGGACAATTGGAGGAGATCTGCCTCCGGGGACAGAGCCGGAACGTCGAGATGCAGATCATGCCGACCGAGGTCAGCGAACATGCGGCGCTGGCTGGACCGTTCACCTTGATCGAGACGGTCAAAGGCCAGAGGATCGCCTATGTGGAGGTTCAGAAGGAAAGCCGCCTGCTCCACGAGCGGAGTTCGGTGCGTGAGCACGAGGAGCAGTACGGCATCCTTCGGGCGCAGGCGCTGACGCCGCGTGAGTCGTTGCAGCTGATCGAGAAGCTACTGGGAGAGAGATGAACGCCGTGGACGAAGCTAAGGCGAACGGTGAACTGGTCTGGCGTAAGAGCACCTACAGCAGCGGCGAGGGTGGCGAGTGCGTGGAGGTCGCTGTCGCTGGCGATGTCGTTTATGTGCGGGACTCGAAGCAGGCGGTGGGGAACGGGCCGGTGCTGAGTGTTGGCTCAGTGGCGTGGTCTGCGCTGCTTGGGACGATGTGAGCTTGTTGCCGCCGTGAGCCGCCTGTCTGATGGCCGGTCGAGCGGAGGTACACAGCAACTTGCGATGGTCGGCGCTTCCTTGGAAGAAGTGCCGACCATCGCTATGGGGAATGGAACTCAGACTTGACGGTTCCCAGGCGGAGTCCAGCGGCCGACGGCGATTTCTTTGTCCAAGCGGGCCTCGAAGTGCGCGTGTGCGGCGCGCATTTCGGCTTCGCGGTCAGCCCTATAGAAGGGTGCAGTGTACCCAGTAGGGGGCGGGGTGATTTTTGGATTTTCCAAGTGGGCTAGGAGGTCGATGTAATCTTGCTTGGTTTGGCCATTGCCATAAGTGTGGTGACTCGCGGCAATTTTTCGGCCGTTCGCGTCGAAGTACATCTGAGATTCGCGCTGCGCCAGGATGTAGAAGCGGGACTTGTAAATGGTTGCCAGCTGATCCGCCGTGATGCCCAGCCAGACAGAGACAAGTGCATCTAGCTCGACGAGAGCGGCGCGGCGCTCGTACTCCGTGCGAAGAGGGGTGTTGTATTCCCAGGAAGGCTTGAGGTGTGCGGCGAGAGGCTTGAGGTTTGGCCAGCCGGGGTTGGCCCAGTCTTCGTAGCCTGGCCATGTTGGGTGGAACAACTCCTCCCACAGCGGAGAGTAAGCGTCGGTCAAGGCATTAAGTCGGAGGGTACGAACTAGGAGGGGCTGAGCAAGGGGGTGACTGACGCTAGGGGCGGGCATTTTATAAGCTTCGGCGACCTGGAGATGGGACCGTCCTGTGATTCTCAGAAGATAGTCCAGGGGGAGTGAGGCCCAGAAGCCCGCAGTCAGAACAGTTAGGTGGTTATTCGGTAGTGCCATAGACTGCACGGTGTGGACGTGCGCAGGGCCTGGGGGGATTAGGGCGGCGAAAAGGCTGCGCTCGCCATCGAAGGCGATCATATCCCGCCAGGCTAGGCGAAAATACTCGGTATAGTGGACCCCGTTCCATTCATCTTGGGCATTCCGATAAGCCTCCAAGTCTGTTGCTCTTGCGTAATTTGTGCGAGGAGTGATTTCTGCTGGGATAGTCGGGAGGTGGAATTCCGTGTAATCGTTGTGATTACGCAGTGGGTGATTGGGTTGCTTTTCGAAGGGGGTGGCGATGCCGAAGTGTGGGCCTTGGAGAATCGCTTCTGTCAAGTCGGTGGGGGAGTGCTCAGTCCACCGAATCAGGCCTTTCTTTTTAGACGTGGACTCGTTGTACCCAGAAGAGATGAGAGGTCGGAGTGAACTCAACCTGTCGTCTGTAGTGGCTAGAGCGGCGACTGCCGACTCTTCGGCGCTCGTTACAGGGTAGAGCAATGCGGTCTGGGTACCTTGAGCTTCCATTTCTCCGGAGAGGCGTTGCCACTCCTGGAGTCTATCCGTATCTACATGGACAAGGCGCTCGCGATGTGGCCTCAACTCCCATTCGCCATCTGGTTTGATGCCGGGGAGTTCACCGCCTCCTTCATGTGTGAGAGACGCGGTCAGGGTCTCTGCGCTGAAGAGCCAACTCACGTGAGGGAAAGAGATCCTGTCGTTTCTGCGACCGTAGACGTTTATCGAGAATTGGCGAGTTTCTTTGATCTCTGGGAATACGCGAAGTTGGTTCCAAAAGTGCGCATGGAATCGAAGGTGTTGGTAAGTGGTTGCGCGCAACCTTCCTTCTTTACTTCCGGAAAAATGAGTATCTGGATGAATTAGTGCGGACATGCCAGGGCTGGCTCCGTGCCGCCAAACCTGTGCCATAAATGCTCGATACAGGTCCGGACGTGTCTTATGCAGCAGTGGGTACGTCGACTCAGAGCTCAGTAGGGTTGCAGTCCCAGCCACCGCGGCCAGTTCGTCCGTGAAGAACCGTAGGTTCGTAGCGCATCCGAGCGCTGCATTTTTCCGTAGACGCCACTCTTCCGCGCTTGGCTTTTCCGAAAGTTTGAACCACGGTTCCAGCTCCGCCAAGACCGCGTCCTCCTGCCAGTCAGGCCGCACCCAGGGTGGATTTCCCACCTGCAAGTCATACCCGCCCCGGGCAAACACCTGCCCGAACTCCAGCTCCCAGTGGAAGAACCCCTGCTGCTCAGCCACGTCCCTTGCGACCGCCGCCCACGGATACCGCGACTCCAGCGAAAAGAACCGCTCCATGCCCATCCACTCGGGCAACTCGTCCTCGTACCGCTCCAGTTCGTCCAGCGTGTCGAACTGGGCCACCAGCGAGTCCGCGGCCACGTCCTGCGTGCCCAGTAGTGACTCGGCGAAGTCGAGCCAGTCGTCCAGGGAGGACAGCCCGATCACCGGGCGACGCTCGCCACGGATCTGCTCCTTGCGGCTGCCGCCCCGCGCGCTCTTCGCCTTGACCTCGACGACCTGGACGTCACCGAACAGGTCCTCCGACTCGTACGTCTCCCGCGCGGGCGCTTCCGCCTGAGCCGGCACCGGGGATGGGACCGCCGACACGGTCCACCCTGCCGACTGCGAGGCGGCCTCCGCCGCCCGCGCGTACGACTCGTGGGAACCGTCCAGCAGCGCAGCGCTCTGCACGGGCCAGAACCACAGCGCGCACCACGCGTCCATCAGCGTCTTCAGGCGCCAGTACGGGGTGTCGACGGCCTCCAGGTCGGCCTTGACCTTCTCCCTCGGGACCGCGACCTCGGGCGAGCGCAGCCAGCCGTTCTCCGCGCCCCAGACGTCGATCCGGCGCGAGATCTCCCGCTCGGAGATCTCCAGTCGGCGGACGACCAGCCCCCACAGGTACTCCGCCCGCCTCGCCAGGCCCTGAAGCCGCTTGGTCTGCGTGGCGCTGGGGGACTTGGTGATCGCCTTGCGCCAGGCCGCCAGTGCCTTCGCCTCCTCCGGGGCCAGTGCCTTGGCCTCCTTCTCGGCCGCGACCGCGCCCCACTCCTTCGCCGGGAGGAGGAAGTGGTGCACCGCCCCTTCAGGCAGCGGGGTGCCCGCAAGTGCCTCCGACAGCGGGAAGCGTTCCGGGGTCGTGCCCAGCCAGCCGCCCTTCTTCAGGCGCTCGGCGGAGTACACCTCCCGACGCCCGCCGATCAGGGAGTTGCCGCGCCGCAGGTGCAGGCCGAACCACGGGGCCTCCATGCCGGGGTGCATGGTGTTGAGCCACAGCGACACCTCCGCCAGCTCCACCGCCGTGTTGTTGAGGTCCACGCCGTAGGAGTTGTGCAGGGCGATGTACGCCTTGGCCTTCTGGAGCTCGACCGCGTACTTCTCGGTGTCGATGGCGGCGCCCAGTTCGTCCTGGCGACGCCGCAGGTACTCCGCCGCGACCTGGTTGATCGCCTCGTTGAGGAACGCGCCCGAGCCGAGCGCCGGCTCGCAGATCTTCCAGTCCAGCAGCTCGCGCGCCTCGGTGACCGTGTCGTCCTGGTCCAGGCGGTGCTGCAACGCGAGCTGGACCGTCACCCGGGTCAGGGATTCCGGAGTGTAGTAGGAGGCCGAGGTCTGACGGTCGCGCCCCGACAGGCGGTACACGAACGCGCCCGGCGCGTACCACACGCGCCGCTCCTCGCCGGTGTCCTCGTCCTTGTGACGGACGAACACGTTGTCGGGATACTCGTCGGCCTTCGACTCCGGGATCAGCCAGGAGCCGTCCTTCGGGTCGCCGTTCTTCGCGACCTCGTACAGCTTCTCGCCCGCGACGAAGCCCGAGTAGGACATCAGGCCCTCGTACACGGCGCCGAGCTGGTTGATGCCGAGCTGGGCGTAGGAGATGAAGCCGCCGCGCTCGCGCTTCTTGCCACGGGTCAGCATCAGCAGGCGCAGCACCCGGTACAGCGTCTCGTTGCGCAGACGGGTGTCGATGAAGCGCTCCCCGCCCTCGGAATCAGCACCGGCCTCGGTGTCGACGCGCGGGTCGGGGACGGCGCGCGCGCCGATCAGCCGGATCGCCTCCGGCTCGAACAGCTTGGAGTGCAGCGGCTCGAACCGCAGGCCCACGTCCTCCGACGTCTTCGCCGTCACGGCCTCCGAAGACTCCGCGTCCGCGCCGTGGGTGCGGCGCGGGCGGTGGCCCTCCTGGACCTTGCGGAACAGCAGGTCCAGCGACTCGTACAGGTAGAAGCCCTGGCGGGACTTCTCGTCGACCAGATCGCGCTCGGCGATCAGCTCGCCGAGGCGGTCGAGGCCGTAGCCCATCTGGTACTCGGGGTAGTCCGAGGGCAGGATGCCCAGTTCGGGGCGGGCCTCCGCGTACAGCAGGAACAGGATCCGGTACAGGTAGCGCAGCGACTCACGGGTCAACTGGCGTCCCAGTTCGGGGAGTTCCTTGACCTCCTCCGGGCGGACGCCGGCCTCGCGCATGCGGTCCAGGACCTCGTTGGCGATGAGTTCGACGCTCAGCCGCAGGCCGTCCCGCAGCTCACTGGAGACGCCCACGGCGTGCTTCGTCGACTTGTCGAGGAGGGTGGCGAGGGGGTTCTCGCCGCCCTCCTCCGGGGTGCGCAGCGAGTCGGCGCCGAACAGGGCGGCCACCGTGTCGAGTTCGCCGCCCGCCTTGATGTCGTTGCGTTCCAGCGCCGTGTCCAGCGACACCGCCAGGTAGCGGCCCTCACCCCACGCGGCCCGGTCGGCGAGCACGACGACGCCGCCGACCAGCAGCAGGACGTAGCGGGGGGCGTCCTCGCAGGCGAAGAGGAAGGAGGCCAGCTTGGAGCCGGTGGTGAGGGTGTGCTGGCCGTCCAGGCGCACCTCGTCCAGGAGGCGTCCCGCGCCGTCGGGGTCCAGGGCGTCGTCCGGCTCGGCGGACCAGCCGCAGTCCAGGGCGACGAGGTCCTTCTCCGCGTGCGCGACCGTCACCTCGTGGGACTGGTCGGCGCGGACGACGGTGAGCGTGCCCGGCTTGGCGTCGAAGCCGAGGGCGTGCAGCACCTCCGCGTTGAGCGCGCGGACGCGGTCGCGCCACTCGGGGGCGTCGTACGTCACGGCGTCGTCGCCGGTCGCCGCGTGCTCCTCGTCCATCGTGAAGTAGGAGCGGGCCGCGAAGTAGGGGCGGCGCAGCGCCCGCAGGCCCGCGCGCGGGGTGATGGGCAGGGCGCCCTCGGGCCGCTCGGCGCCGGCGGCGTCCTCCTCGCGCTGCTTCCACTGGGCGAGCAGACCGGACTTGAGGTCCTTGGGGAGGACCTCGGCGAGGTAGTGCGCGGAGAAGTAGTCGCCGCGGTTGACCAGGGAGTCGAACGTCATCGTGGGAACCTCTGGGTGATCGGTCAGGCGGCGGTGGCGGTGGCCGGGGCGAGGACGGCGAGGACGCGGAGCATCGGGCGGCCGGTGGTGAGGAGGGAGTCCGCGAGGGAGGCGAGGCGTTCGCGGGTGTGGGTGGGCACGGCGCCGCCGTTCGTCAGCGTCGGCTGCTCCCACGAGCCCAGGCGGGCCTTGTACTCCTCGATGGGGGCCCGCAGCGGTTCGTCCCACGCCTCGCGGTGCTGCTCCAGGAACGCCTCCGCGGTGTCCAGGACGCCGGGGATCGCCTCGGCGAGGCGGGCCGTGTCGTGGGCGAGGTCCGGGTTGGCCATCGTCGGGCCGACCTGGGCGCGGCGCAGGACCGCCACCATGTCGTCGTCGACCTCGCCGTCCGCGGTGACCGCCATCCACTTGACGACGGTCGGGCGGCCGAGCGCGTTGGAGTAGATGCCCTGGACGAGGTAGGTGGGCCGGGACACGTCGGCGGTCAGCACCGGCGCCTCCTGGCGGTCCAGGCGGACCAGGACCTTGTCCGTGAGCCACTCCATGACCGGGTGCAGGTCGGTCAGCAGGGAGATGTCGGGCCAGCTCGACGTCGCCGAGGCGCGGGCGCGCGTCAGGCTGCTGTCGGCGAGCCGACGGTTGAAGGTGACCTTCAGGCGG
The DNA here is from genome assembly GCF_054061295.1 of Streptomyces sp. TE5632. Classification (NCBI taxonomy): domain Bacteria; kingdom Bacillati; phylum Actinomycetota; class Actinomycetes; order Kitasatosporales; family Streptomycetaceae; genus Streptomyces; species Streptomyces sp. TE5632. The sequence goes on from NZ_JBSSEA010000003.1 coordinate 5,470,113, forward strand.
TCGCGCAGGCCCTGCTCGCGGACGTAGTCCGGGGGCAGCGCCTTGAGGCGGTGGACCAGGTCGGAGGGCGGGACGAAGGAGAGCAGGCCGGTCTCCGGGTCGGTGGACAGGTCGAGCCGGTCGTGGGCGTCCGGGTAGACCTCGCGCAGCGCCTCGTCGAGGAACTCGCGGGCGGAGGCGAACAGGCGGGGCACGTGTGCCCTGGGCACCGTCCCGGTGCCGTCGCCGCCGCCCGCGTCGGAGGCGGCGGCGACGTCGGCCTCCGGTTCGTCGTTCACGGCGCCGAAGAAGTCGGCGAGGAAGTCGTCCACGGCGTCGTCGCCGTCGGTGCCGGAGGCGCGGTCGGTGTCCAGGGACTCGTCCACGGTGCGGCCCCGCAGCAGGTCCTGGATGAGGGACTTCTCCTCGGCCTCCGCCCGGTACAGGCCGGAGACCGCCTCCGCCGTGCCCAGTGCCTGGTGGGCCTGCGCCTCGCGCTCCAGCAGGCGCTCCGAGACGAGGGTGTCGTCCTTGGCGCCGTCGACGGAGCTGGTGAGGACCAGCGCCCGGAACTGCGGCTGGTGTGCCTGCCCGTAGCGGTCGATGCGGCCGTTGCGCTGCTCGATGCGGATCAGCGACCAGGGCACGTCGTAGTGGACGAGCTGGTGGCACTGGCGGTGCAGGTTGACGCCCTCGGAGGCGACGTCGCCGGTGAACAGGATGCGCACGGGGGTGTCCGCGAGGCCGAAGTCCTCCACGCACTGCATCTGCTGCTCGTCGGACAGGCCGCCGTGCATGACCCGGGCCGCCTGCTCGGCCGCCTTGCCCTTGAAGCCGAGGGCCCCCGGCACGGTCCGCGCCAGCCACTCCAGGGTCTGCACCCGCTCGGAGAAGACCACGACCCGGGTGTCGGACTTCGGCCCGACGCCGATCTCCCGCAACTGCTCCAGCAGGGCCCCGAACTTGCCCGAGTCCGCCTCCGTCATGCCCGACGCCAGCTCCAGGAGCCGGTGCAGGGCCGCGCGTTCGGCGGCCGTCGCCTCCGGGTCGTCCTTCTTCTCCAGCGTCTTGATGCGCGTGGTGACCGTGGCCTTCAGCGCGGCGTGGGAGGAGAGGAAGGACTTCAGCAGTGTGTACGGGAACAGGGGGACGTCACTGACCGACTTGGAGCCGTCGGACGGCAGCCAGACCGCGGCCAGTTCCTCGAAGACCTTCTCCTCGGCGGGCGTGGCCGTCACCCGGATCGAACGGGAGGGGCCGCGGTCCGCCCACTGGCCCTTCATCTGCTCCCGCACCTCGGGGCTGACCTTGGTGCGGCGGATGAACAGGTGCTTGATGTCCTCGGCGCGGTAGTGCTCCGGGTCGCGGATCGCGGCCGGGTCGAGCAGGGAGATCAGCTCGGCGAAGGAGCGGGCGTCGCCGTTGTGCGGGGTCGCGGAGGCCAGCAGCAGGGCGTCCGTGTGCGGGGCGAGCGTGCGGGCGAGCTGGTTGCGCAGGGAACCCTTGTTGATGAGGTTGTGCGACTCGTCGATGACGACCGCGTCCCAGTTGATCCGCTCCAGGTGGTGCTTGTACTGGTCGGTGTTCTTCAGGGTGTCGATGGAGACGATGACCCGCTTGAAGTACGTGAACGGGTTGCGGCCCGCGGGGATCTCCCGCTGGATCCGCTCGATGCCCACCGAGTCCAGCCGTACGAGGGGGATCGCGAACCGGGTCCACAGCTCGTGCTGGAACTGCTCCAGGACGTGCTGCGGGGTGACGACGAGGATCCGCTCGCCCCGGCCGCGGCGGATCAGCTCGGCGAGGGTGAGGCCGATCTCCAGGGTCTTGCCGAGGCCGACGACGTCCGCGATGAGCAGGCGGGGGCGCAGGTTGCGGCCCGACAGGGCGAGTTGCGCGGGACGCTGCTGGTAGGGGAGGGAGTCCAGGAGGAAGGAGTCCGCGAGCGCGAGGCCGCGCTCGGCCTGTGGCAGCGGCGTCTTGCGCAGGACCGCCTCCAGGAACAGGCGGGAGCGGCGGAAGTTCGGCGAGTCGTCCCGCACCAGGCGGGTGCGCCTCGGGTCGAGCAGTTCGATCCGGTCAAGACCGGTGAAGAACACCGCCTCCTGGTCGCGCACGAAGTCCGAGGCGCCGACCGCCTCGATCCGGGCGCCGTCGTGCTCGGTCCGCGTCGCGTTGCGGACCAGCCACACCTCGTCCCGTACGAGGATCTGGGCACCCGGTGGGAACAGGGCGTCCTCGCCGCGCGTCGCGGGGGCGGTACTCAAGTCGGCGGTCACGCGGGTGCCTCCTGGGCGTTCACGTCGGTGGGCTGGATGCGTCCCGTGGCGGGCGACGGGTGGAGGGTGGCCGGTGGGGCCACCGGCGGACCGGCGGGACGCGGGGTCGGGGGCGGGGAGGGGCGGTGGGGCTCGGTGCGGCGGGCGGGTGCGGGTCTCAGAAGGGAGCCTTCGCCGCATACGCGGCACGGAGGCGCCCCGCTGTTTTGCGGGCCTGCACGGAATGCCGCAGCGTGTGCGTCGCCTCCTTGGGCCGCCTGGGCGCCGTGGGCGGGCGGCGGTCCGGTGCCGGCTGCTCGCGACGGGAGCCGTCGGAGGGCTCCCGCTGGGCGGGAGGGGCGGGAGGCGTGGGGCCGGGGGCGTCCTGAACCGTCGGGTCGGCGGGGCCGGGGGCGTCGAGCACGGTGGGGGAGGGCGTCGGCGCATCGGGCGGGGCCGGCGTGTCCAGATCAGCCGGGTTGATCTCCGTGCCCGGGGCGACGCTCACGGGGACGGGCCAGGCGGAGAGGGTGGAGTCACCGGCGGACGCCGCCTTGTGCCGTTGCCCCGCGGTGTGCGCGGTGAGTCTGCGGCGCGCCTGGGCGATCTTCATGCCCTGGGCCTCGATCACCGAGCGGCACTGCCGCACCACCTCGGTCAGCGACGGCCGGTCCCCGGCGTTCTGGGCGAGCATGCCCGTCAGGAGCGGCACCAGTTCGGTGGGCGCACCGGACAGGTCCGGTGCCGTGTCGGGGTCGGTGACGAGGTGGAACACCATGTACGGGGTCGCCGCCTCGTGCGGGTAGTGGCCCGTCGCGGCGAAGAGCAGCAGCGCGCCCAGCGCGTACACGTCCACGGCCGCCGTCAGCGGCTTCACCCCGGCGGCCTGCTCGGGAGCCATGCAGATCGGGGTGCCGACGACCTGGTGGGGGGCGGTGAGGGAACTGCTCGCCTCGGTGAAGGCGGCCAGACCGAAGTCGATGATCTTCGGGCCGTTCGGTCCGAGCAGGACGTTGGCCGGCTTGAGGTCGCGGTGGAGCAGGCCCTGCGTGTGCACGGCCGACAGCGCCTCGGCGAGGATCGCGCCGAGCGCGGCGGTGAGGACGGACGGCAGCGGTCCGTGCGTCTTCAGGTGCCGGGCGAGGTCCGGGCCGTCCACGTACTCGGTGGCCAGCCACGGTTGTTCCGCTTCCGCGTCGGCGCCCAGGAACGCCGCGAGGCGCGCACCCCAGATGGTCTTGAGCACCTCGATCTCCTGCGCGAACCGCAGCCGGGACACGGAGTCCACGACCGACGGCTTGATCACCTTCACCGCGGCGGGCTCACCACCGGGCGACTCACCCAGGAAGACCTGGCCCATGCCTCCCTGGCCGATCCGGCCGAGGAGCTCGAAGTCGCCCAGTGAGGGCGGGTCCTCGGGGTTCAGGGGCGTGATCTGCACGTGCGTCCTCGACATTCGGTCATGGCGGGCGTCTGATCAGCCGCGATGCGCGCCTGAAGACACGGTAGTGGATGGGGTCGGGGTCCGGGGCGGGGAGTGCGGGATGGGTATATCAACCCCTTGAGGTGGAGAACCTGTGGAGAGTTGCGGTTGGGTGCGGCAGGTGTTGCCCGTCGAGTGGCTTCCGGAGTTCCTTCCGTGAGCGTCCGGCTCCTGCCGTCGGTGCGTCGCCGGTGACGCGAGTGCGCATGAATGCGGCGACAAGGGGTGGTGTCCTGCCTAATGGGGTGAATCGCCGTGCGGTGAACGGGATGTTGCGTCCCGGGACGGCAGCAACTGTCCCCCGGTCAGCCCGCCCGCCAGCAGCCGTGCCGTCTCCTCCGCCAGTCGGGTCGCCCGCTGCGCCTCCGCCCGCAGTTCGTGGACGCGGCGGAACGCCTCCCCGTACCGCTGCTGCTCCTCCAGCGGCAGGAGCGGTACGCGCAGTCGGCCGGGGCTGACGTGCAGCACCGTGCTGCCGGTGGACGCGCCCGCGATGTTGTCCTCCGCGCCCAGGAAGCCGGCCAGGAACCAGGCGTCCAGGCGGGCCGGGTCCGGCCGGAAGAGGTGGACGTGGGGGCCGAGCAGCGCGCCCGCCTCCGCGTCGCCCGCGACCCGGGTCATCGGGCCGTCCTTGCTCGCGACCGCCCGTACGAGGACGTCCCCGACGGCGATCACGGGTGCCGTGCCGCTGCGAAGCTCCGCCGGGTCGCCCGTGGGACCCGACCCGCGCGCGATGTCCGAGCCGGTGAGGACCGCGCGGGCGCCCGGCTGCTCCGAGTCGCCGGCTCCGTCTTCCGCGCGGCCCCGCGTCCCCTCCGGCAGGGTCCGCAGCACCGTGAGCGCGCCGCCGCGCGCGAGGTCGGACGCCGTCGCCGTACGCCACTGCCGGGCCGAACCGCCCGCCGGGTCCCAGTCGTCGTAACCGGCGGCCCGGACAAGGGACTCGGCGGCCTCGACCAGGTTCCGGCGCGTCGCGTCGGCCTCCGCCGCCAGCTTCGCCGGGTCCACGTCGGCGCGTGAGGCGCGGACGAGACGGGTCGGCGTCAGGTCCACGGTCTCGTCCAACAGGTCGACCACGTCGACCGCGCGCGCGACGCCGGGCTCGCCCTCGAAGGCGTCCGGGTCCCGCGTGAAGGCGTGCCAGGCGGCCAGCGCCTGTCCGGTGATCCGCTCCCAGTCCAGCGACGCGGACCGGCTGCCGCCGCGTGTCCGCGGGCCCGTCCGGGCGTCCGTCTTCGCACCGGCCGTCGCCCCGGCCGTGTCGACGAAGAGCACCGACTTGCCTGCCGCGCCGCTCGGTTCGGGCCGTCGCAGGACCCAGATCTGCAGGCCCACGTGGAACGGCACCGACGCGCCGACCGGCAGCGCCACCACCGCGCGCAGGGCGCCGCTGCGGACCAGTTCGGCCCGTACCCGGCGGCCCGAGGCGCGGCCGGCCGTCGCGGGCGGCATGACCAGGACCGCGTGACCGCCGGGGGTCAGGTGGGCGAGCGCGTGCTGCACCCAGGCCAGCTCGGACTCGGCGCGGGCCGGTACGCCGTACGCCCAGCGCGGGTCGTACGCCAGCTCGTCGTGCCCCCAGTCCCGGACGCCGAACGGCGGGGTGCACAGCACCGCGTCGGCGTCCAGGCCGGGGAAGGCGTCCGCGCGGAGGCTGTCGGCGGCGCGCACGGTGACCGTGGCCTCCGGCGCCGCGAGCATCAGGCCCACCGCGCTGCGCCGTGCCTGCACGGGGAGTACGTCCTGGCCGTACAGCTCGGTCGCGCCCCGGCGGGCGGCTGCCTCCAGCAGGGTGCCGCTGCCGCAGGCCGGGTCGAGGACGCGGGCCGGGGTGCCGGGGACGAGGCGCGCGAGGAGGTCGGCGAGCGGGTCCGGCGTGCCGTACGCGCCGCTCGCCGCGCTCTCCTCCAGCTCCCGCTCCGCGAGCACGCCCAGCGTGGCCCGGCCGCCCTCGTCCCGTACGCACACGTACAGCGCGCGGAGCACGGCCGCGTCGGTGCCGGCGAAGCGCACGGCGCCCCCGCTCGGTACGGCGTCGGCGACGCCCGCCGCGTCGCGCTCCGCGCGGACGGCGAGTTCCGCGTCCGGGAGCCGTGCCGCGGCCGTGAGCTGCTCCGGGGTGCGGCGGGCCGCCGCCAGGACGAGGAGCAGCAGGTCCGCCGTACCGCCGCCGTCCGTGCTCGGGGGGTTGAGGCGGAGGGTCGTGCGCAGTTCCTCGGACGGGCTGGCCGCCGAGGCGTGGCCGCGCGAGGCGAGCCAGGCCCTGACCGTCTCCAGGTCGTACAGGGGGCTGCTCTCCGTGCCGCCGGAGGGCTCGGGGAAGTCGTCGTACCGGCGACGCCAGTTGCTGACGGTGGCACGCGTGACCCCGGCGATGCGGGAGATCTCGGCGGCGGTCACCTGCGCGGACGGCTGCTGGGGCATGACGGAAGACCTGGACCTCTCGATAGCGGACGTCAACAACCTACAGCACCCGTCAAGCCGGGCGTGCTGGTTGACAACGCTTTCCCGGGTCTGTTTATCTGGTTGCGCTTCCAGGGGTGCGAAGTGAAGTGCCGGGCGGTGCCGCCGCCCGGACCGGCACCTCGGGGCGCCTCGACTCCAGCGACGGGTGAAGGCCCCGGACGAGTGCCCGCCCACCCCTCGACTCCTCCCACATCGCAGTTCACGCGTCGCAGTTCACGCGTCGCGTCGCGTCGCATCGCACGGAAACGGAGCACGACCATGTCCTTCCAGCAGCCTTCCTCCTTCCCGCAGCCCGACCCCGGCGCGCAGGGCCCCTTCGGTCTCGGCGCGCCCACCGGCCCGGCGCAGCCCCGGAAGCAGCGGGGCCGGTGGCTGAAGTACGGGGCGGTCGCCCTGGTGTCCCTGTTCGTCGGGGTCGGCATCGGGAGCGGCGGCGAGGGCTCGGCGGCGTCGGACAAGGCGGCCGCCAGCACGAAGTCCGGGCCCGGGCCGACGGCCACCGTCACCGAAACCGCCAAGGCCGAGGGCGGCGGCGCCAAGCCCGCGCCCACCGTCACCGAGACCGAGACGGTCACCGCCAAGCCGAAGAAGACGAAGGAGCCGGGTCCGGCGACCAGCTTCTCGGGAGAGGGCGAGTACGTCGTCGGCGAGGACATCAAGGCCGGCACGTACAAGACGGCCGGAGCGGACGGCGATTTCGGCTGCTACTGGGAGCGGGCCAAGGACGCCAGCGGCGAGTTCGGCTCCATCATCGCCAACAACAACCTGAACGGCCCGGGCCGGGTGACCCTCAACACCGGCGAGTACTTCAAGACCAACCGGTGCCAGGAGTGGAAGAGGGTCGGCTGAGGCAGGCTTGGAATGCCGTTCACGCACTCTCCCCTCCTCCGGTCGGGCGACCGCCCGCCATCGCACCCGGGAGCGGCGTCAGGACTCCGGGTCCGGGCGCCCCCGGCGCAGGACGCTGGTGCACCAGCTGATGATCGCGGCGTTGACCGCGGCCCCGATGACGAGCGAGGCGAAGAACATCGAGCCGTGTTCCGGCAGGACAAGGACGACGAGGCTCCCGGGGGCCGTGACGAGGAGCGGGAAGATGAGCGCCATCGCCTCGCCGGAGTCGTCGGTCGCGATCGCCACCACCGCCCACACGAGCACGGCCGCGCAGAGCACGAGGTAGGCGAGCGCGACGAGGCCGACGCGGTCGCGCAGCCGGCGCGGGAGGGACGGGCGGGAGTCCCCGGCGGTACCGGTCATGGGCGCACTCCTGGAGTGGGTCGAGCGGTCGGAGACGGGTGCCGGGCGGGTTCGGTCGGGCGAGGCGAGAGTAATGCGCTTGGACATGGGAAATCCCCCTGGGATCGTGTGTGGTGGAGAATCGGACGCGCCCGCTCACCCGGGTACGGCGTGTACGGCGGGCAAGGACCGCTGAACGCGGCGAAGGCGCTGGTGGGACGTTCTCGGGGAGGCGGTGGTCGGCCGTCTTCTCGATGTGATCGAGCCTAGGTCCGGGCACACGGCGCGGTCGTCGCCCTGCGGGATGACCTGCGGATGGAACCGCGGGCAGAGCATCTGCAACCCAGGTAAGAGACGGGAATCCGCCTTCAGCGGGAGCCGGGCCCCTCGTCCGCGGTCATAGCCTTGTCCAGCCATGAACCGAACCGACGACCGGTTTCTCCCGGTCCTGCTGATCTGTGCCCAGGCCCTGGTGTGGCCGGGGGCGGCGCTGGTGCGCGGGGCGGTCCCGTCCGCGGGCGCCCTCCTGGTGGCGGTGCTCGTCGCCGTGGTGGTGACGGCCGCGCTCGTCCTGCGCCGCAACCGTCCGGTGGTCGCCCTCCTCGTGGTCGTCGCCGCCTGCGCGCTGGGCGCCGGCCCGCTGCCCGCCGGGGCGACGGCGGTGCTCGGCACGGCCGGGGTGGGGCTGGCCCTGTTCACGGTGGCGGCCCGGCGGGACGCCTTCACCGCCGTGCTGTGCGTCCTGACGCTCACCGTCTGGCAGCCGCTGTACAACGTCAGCCTGCACGGGATCAGCAGCCGCGACGGCCTCCACCTCGCCCTGACGGCGCTGCTGTACGCCGCCGCGTGCGGCGCCGGCGTCCGCGTACGACGGACCCGCCGTGCGCGCCGCGCCGCCGAGCGGGTGCGGCAGCGTACGGAGGCCGAGCGCCACCGCCTGCCGGCGGTCGAACGGCGGCGCATGGAACGGGAGCTGCACGACGTCAGCGCCCACCATCTGACCGCCGTGGTCGTCACGGCGGGAGCTGCGCTCGGGCTGCGCGACCGCCGCCCCGAACTCGTGGAGGAGGCACTGGACTTCGCCGTCGGCACCGGTCGCGAGGTCACCCGCGCGCTCAGTGCCGTACGGGCCCCGGCGCCCTCCCGCGAGGACGTTCCCTCACCAAAGGAGCGGCTGCAGGATCTGGTGGCGGGCTTCCGGCGCCTGGACCAGCGGGTCGACTGCGAGATCGACCCGCTGCCGGACGGCACCGTCGCGGACGCGGCGTACGGCATCGTGCGCGAGGCGCTGACCAACGTGGCGCGGCACGCTCCCGGCGCGCGGACGACGGTGCGCGTCCGGTACGGCGACACCGGCACCGACGTCGTGGTCACCAGCTCGGCACCGCCGGCCGGTGCGGCGGCGCACGGCGCGGGACTCGGCGGCGGACGCGGCCAGGGCTTCTTGCGGTCGCGGGCCCGTGAGGCGGGCGGCACCCTCGTCACCGGCCCCACGGCGGAGGGCGGTTGGGAGGTGCGCGCGGCTCTGCCGGGCCGGACCGGAGCCCCGGTGGAACGTTCCGTCCCGCGCGATTACCGCCTGGCGCAGCTGACGGCCGCGTTCGGCCTGGTCGTCCAGCCGATGCTGCCGATGCTGGTGCTCCACCGGGAGGAGGCGCTGCAGCCCGGTGCGACGGTGCCCGCGGGCGTGTTCTTCGGGCTGCTCGCCGTGGCCCAGGCGGTCGCCCTGCTGTGGCTGCGCAGGGCGCCCCGCGCGGCCCGGGGTGCCCTGCTCGCCCTGGTCCCGCTCTGGCCGGTGGCGATGTCCGCGGGCCACTACACCGGCCCGGTGCTGCTCCCTCTCGCGCTGAGCCTGCCGGCCACCTGCGCGGTGCTCGTGGCGGACGCCGCCCGGAGGGCTGCCGCCCCGTCCCGCGCCGGAGCCCGCCCCCCGCACACGGACGCGCGGATCGTCGAGCGGCTGCGCGACCGGTTCGTCGAGATCCGCCCCCCGCACGCGCGGGCGGCGGACACCGCCGGTCCGTCCGCCGTGGGCACCGGCACCCGCTCGCGCCCGACTCCGCCCGCCACCCGGCCGGTGAGGCGCCCGGTTCTCCCGGTCGCCGCCGTGGTCGTGCACGCGGGGGCCGCCACGGCGGCGGTCCTGGACCGGGGCACCACACTCCCCGTCGTGGCGGTCGTCGCCGGGACGACGGCCGCCACGGCTCTGGTGGCCGGCGCGAGCCGCTGGGCCGGGACCCGGCGCGGCCGGCGCGAGCGGGCCGCCCGGGGCGCCCACCAGGACCGGCTCGTCACGTGGACCGAGGAGGCCGTCCGGGACGCGTGGGCCGAGCGTCGCAGGATCGCCGCCGGACTGGAGACCACCGTCCTCTCCCGCACCGCCGACATGGTCGCGGAGGCGGAGGCGGGCCGCCTCGACGCGACCGCCGACCGCGCCCGCGAGGCCCTGGCCGCGATGCGCGCCCTGCTCGACGCGGTCCGCGACGAGGAGGCGGGGCCCGCCCTGCGGCCCCGGCCCACCCTGCAGGCGCTCGACCTGCTCGCCCACCAGTGCCGGGCCACCGGCCGGGACGTGGAGATACGGCTGACCGACCGCGTACCGGCACGTCTTCCCACCGCCGTCGACCTGGCCGCCTACCACGCCGCCGAGACGGTTCTGGCCATCGGCGGGGACGAACCCGCCGTCGTCGAACTGGACGCGGAAGCAGATACGTTGACACTCACCGCCACCGGAGTGCCCGACACCGCGGACACGGCCGCCGACGAGCGGCTGGCCACTCGGGTGACCGCACTCGGCGGCACGCTGACCACCGGCCCCCGGGGCACCGTACGGATCCGGCTGCCCCTCGCGGGCGCGCCGGACAGCGAGGAGGGACAACGATGAGCCTCGACGTGCTGGTCGTCGACGACCAGGGCATCGTGCGGGCGGGATTCGCCGCCGTGATCGACGCCGAGGAGGACATGACGGTCGTCGGTGAGGCCGCCGACGGCGCCGCCGCGGTACGGCTCGCGGAGGAACTGTCGCCCGACGTGGTCGTCATGGACGTCCGCATGCCCGAACTGGACGGCATCGCCGCCACCCGCATCATCACCGGCCGCGAGGACGCGCCCAAGGTGCTGGTCCTGACCACCTTCGACCTCGACGTCTACGTCTTCGACGCGCTGCGCGCCGGCGCGTCGGGCTTCCTCCTCAAGGACGTCCACCCCGCCGAACTGCTCCGGGGAATCCGGGTGGTGGCGACGGGGGAGAGCGTCCTCGCGCCGTCCGCGACCCGCCGCCTCATCGGCCACTACGCGTCCGGACGGGGCCCCGCGGTCCCGGCGGGCAGCTCCCCCGGGCTGGACAGCCTGACCGGCAGCCAGCGCACCGTCCTCACCCTGGTCGCCTCCGGCCTCACCAACGGGGAGATCGCCGAGCGGCTCGGCATCACCGTCGGCACCGTGAAGTCCCACGTCAACGCGCTGCTGCGGAAGCTCGGCCTGCGGGACCGCGTCCAGGCGACGATCCTCGCCTACGATCTCGGCCTCGCCCGCCCGAACCCGCCCGGCACCCGTCTCTGACCGCTCGACCCACTCCAGGAGTGCGCCCATGACCGGGACCGTCGTGGGCTCCCGCCCGTCCCTCCCGCTCCGGCTGCGCCGGAGCCGAAGACGCGCGGCCGGCTGCACGTCGGCGTGTTTCCCCTTCCGCAGATCCGTGGCATCGTCTCGACCGCCGTCTCGCGCTCGGCTGCGGCAGGGGTGGCCTGCTCGGTGTACGCGGTGTCGGCCCGCCTTCACGGAGGCGGGATCAGGCCGATCAGGAACTCCTGGTCGGCGGCGCCGGAGCAGCGGCCTCGGACGATTTCCGTGCCGGCTTCAACGTCCCAGGCAGTACACGCCCACGCACACCAGTCGCTACGGGCCCGGCCGGCGGTACCACAGCGGCCGGTCCCGGACGGGTGCGTGGTCAGCGTGGTCTCACCTCGTCCGTCAGCTTGCCCTTGCGCAGGGTGAGGACGCGGTCGGACTGTGCCGCCAGGCGCTGGGAGTGAGTGACGACGACCACGCACTTGTCCTGTTCACGGGCCAGTCCGCGGAAGATGTCGATGATGCCCTGGGCGGTGTCCTCGTCGAGGTTTCCGGTGGGTTCGTCGGCGAAGAGGATGTCGACGTCGCAGGCCAGGGCGCGGGCGATGGCGACACGCTGCTGCTGGCCGCCGGAGAGCCGCATGACGTTGCGCGTGGCCATGTTCTTGTCCAGGCCGAGCTGCTCCAGGAGTTCCAGGGCGCGGGCCCTGCGGCTGCCACGGTCCGGCTTCGCACCGGTGATCTCCATGGCGGTGGTGACGTTCTGGAGGGCGGTCATGTAGGTGAGCAGGTTGTAGTGCTGGAAGATCGTGGCGGCGTGCTTGTTGCGGTAGCGGCCGAGGCCGAGCTTCGTCAGGTCCTGACCGCGGAAGCTGATGGTGCCCCGGGTGGGTGCGTCGAGGCCGCTGGCGAGGCTGAGCAGGGTGGTTTTGCCGCTTCCGGAGGGCCCCAGGACGGTGTAGAAGGTGCCGCGCCGGAAGCTGTAGTCGATGTTCTTGAGCACGGTGGTCCTGCGGCGCTGGTCGGCGTAGGTGTGGCTGACGCCGTCGAGCCGGAGGACGGGCAGGGTTTCGGTGGCGCTGGTTTCGGTGGCGCTGGTCATGGTGGCTGTCACTTGCCCTTCGTGAGGATGGTGCGGGGGGTGAGCCGCAGTACGGAGGCGGCCGGGACGGCGGTTGCCAGCAGGGCCAGGCCGAGGCCGACGCCGCCCACGGTGGCCAGGGCCGCCGGGTCGAGGCGTACGTCGATCCTGTCGATGGGGTCGGCGTTCTCCACCGGCCGGTCGTCCGGGTCGATTCCCTGGTCGATGCCGGTGGTGCCGGGAGCCGGGGGCTGCCAGGAGTCGAGCTTGTGCCGGGCCGCGGCGGCCTCTCGGCCGAGCAGCGACTGGCCCGCGCTCTGGGTCAGGCTCTGGGTGAACAGGGAGCTCAGGCCGATGGCGAGGGCCGCGACCGCGACGATCTCCAGCGCCTGCTGGGCGATGAGCTTCCCCTTCTTCTCGCCCATGGCCAGCAGTACGCCGTACTCCTTGCGGCGCTGCTTGACCGCGAGGTTGACGAGGAGAGCGAGGACGGCGGCGCCCGCGACGCCGATCAGCCACATCGCGACGGCGGCCGTGGAGCTGATGCTGTCCAGCGGGCCCGTCATCTGCCGGATCGCCTTGTCGTTCGTGGTCAGTGCGAACCCGTCGAGTGCGGAACCCGCGATCCGTTCGGCCTCCTTCCTGAACCTCCCCAGCTCGTCGGCGTCGGAGAGGAGGAAGGTTGCCTTCCTGACCTGCAGGGGCCCGTCCGCAGGGGAGTTGAGCCGGGCGAACCCGCCCACGGACGCGTACAGCATGTTGGCCGGGTTGACGAAGTGCTCCGGCTCGGGCTCGGAGCTGGGGCGCGGGTCCCGGTAGACACCGGCCACCGTGAAGTCCGCCGTGGCCTTTCCCTCGTTCGCGCCCAGGGTGATCTTGTCGCCGGTCTTGAGGCCGTTCTTGCGGGCCAGCCGTTCCTCGATCAGCAGCAGGTGCTCGTCCTTGTCGGCGGCGGTGAGGTGCGCTCCGGACAGGAGCTCGAAATTGCCGCTGCGGAAGTCGGGCAGCAGCGCGGAGTCGAGGACTCCGACGGTGGGGGTGCCACCGGGCCCCATGCCCGAGGCCGCGGCGTCCACGCCCTCGGTCACCAGCTCGGTGCCGCCCTTGAGGACGCCCCGGTCGAACATGGAGTAGTTGTATTTCTGGACCAGCGGGGAGGCGCCCAGCTCGTCCACCACCGTGGCGCTGATCTGAGGGGCCATGAGGCCACCGCCGGCGCCCAGGTTTTCCAGGTCCATCTCCAGGTTGACCTCGGCACCCACGGAGCGCTTGGCCTCGTTCTTGGCCTGGGCCGTCGCGTCCCTGATCATTACGCCGGCCAGCACCATCACGGAGATGACGAGGAAGGTGCACAGGGTGATCAGGGTCCTGCCCCTGCGGGACCACAGGCTGAGCCCTGCTCGTTTGACGAAGTTCATGTCGGTCGGTTCTCTCGTTCCGTATCGGTCGTTCTGTAGGGGTCGTTCTGTAGCGGTGCGGTGCTTATTCGCTGTCGGTGAGGAGGGAGCGGGGGTGGAGGCGGAGAATCCCGATGCCGGGGACGACGGTGGAGACCAGGGAGATTCCGAGGCTGATGCCGGCGACCTTGCCGAGGTCGGAGGGCTCGACGCGCATCCGGGGCGAGTCGGCCGGTGTGTACGGGGGGCCGGCCCTCGGGGAGGGGGCGGGGTCCTGGCGGGCGAGCAACGCGTCACCCGCCTGCTGGACGGCGACCTGACCGGCCAGGGCGGCGACGGCCACGGACGGCAGGCCGACCGCGGCCACTTCCACGGCGTGCTGGCCGATGAGCCTCCACTTCTTCTCGCCCAGCGACAGAAGCACCCCGAGCTCGTCGCGGCGCTCCCGGATCTGCAGCATCACGACGAGTCCGAGGATCAGCGCACCGGCCACGGCGGTGAGCCAGACGATCAGCCCGGCGAAGGTACCGGCCCGCTGGATGGGACGGACCTGGTCCCTGTACGCCTTGTCGTTGACGCGGAAGTCGAACGATCCACCGCCGAGGAGACGTCGGGCCTCGGCGTGCAGATGCTCGGCCTGCTCCGGGGAGCCGATCCTGAAGACCGTTTCGGCGAGGTCCGCCGTGCCGGGGCTCAGCCGCTGAACCGTGCGGACCGGTAGGTAGAGCACGTTGCCGGGCAACTGGTGCGGCGGCACCCACCTCGACGGGTCCTGCGCCGGGTCCCGGTAGATCCCGACGACCGTGAGCGGCACGGTGCGCCTTCCGTCGGCCGACTGCACGCGGAGGGTGCCGCCGACCTTGAGCCCGTTCTTCTCGGCCAGCCGCTGCTCCACCACGGCGACCTTGCGGTCGGCGTCCTCGGGGGTGATCCCACGCCCCTCCGTGATCTTGTTCGAGCCGTACGAGAAAGGCAGCAGCAGGCCCGAGTCCCGTACGCCGTTCAGTGCCAGGGGAGGCGGTGTCTTCGCCCCGGTGCGGTTGCCGCCCGGTCTCGGGGCGTCGGACTCCAGCGGCTCGATGCCGCGGGCCCCGGCCTCGAGCGGGAGCCGCGGGTTGTACCGGTGCACCAGCGGGGACGCACCGAGCCGGTCCGCCAGCGCCGGAGTGAGGCCCTTGCCCTTCAGCGTCACATCGACGCCGATGGTCCGCTGCGCCGCCGCTTCCTGGCGTGCGGTGGCGCCTTGCAGCAGGAAGCCGCCCAGCAGCAGGGTGCAGAGGACGACGAAGATGCCCAGCAGAGCGGCGGTCCTGGCTTTCCTGGCACGCAGGCTCATCCCCGCGCGCTTGACGAAGTTCATGGCCGCAACGGAAGCAGGGCGCCCTTTGCAGCGGGATAAACGCGTTACAGCGGCGTAAGGGCGCCGGCCCCGCGATGCCGGGCCCCGCGATGCCGGGCCCCGCGATGCCGGGCCCCGCGATGCCGGGCCCCGCGATACCGGGCCCCGCGATGCCGGGAACACGTCGCTCCGCCGTCCTTATCCTCCTGCAATGCCGTGCCGGGTTTCATGGGGCCCATGAGAGTTCTGTTGGCCGAGGACCATCGCGTCCTCGCCCGTACGATCGCCACCGGTCTGCGCCGGCAGGCGATGGCCGTCGATCTCGCGGTCTCCGGGGACCAGGCCGAGCGGATGTGCCTGCTCACCGACTACGACGTACTGATCCTCGACCGCGACCTGCCGGTCATGACCGGCGACGAGGTGTGCCGACGGCTGCGCGAACTCACCGACCCGCCGCGGATCCTGATGCTGACCGCGGCCGGCGAGATCACGGACAAGGTCTACGGACTCACCGCTCTCGGCGCCGACGACTACCTGGCCAAGCCCTTCGACTTCGCCGAACTGGTCGCCCGGGTAAGGACGCTCAGCCGCCGCGCGCCCAAGCCGCCACAAGTGGCGCTACGACACGAGGGCATCACCCTGGACCGGGCGCGGCACGAGGTGTCCGTGGACGGCCGGCCGCTGGAACTGACACCCAAGGAGTTCGCGGTCCTGCACCTGCTGATGGAGGCACGGGGGGCGGTGGTGCCGCACGACGAACTCGTGCGCACCGTCTGGGACGAGAACCTCGACCCGCGCACCAACGCGGTGAGGGTCGCCATCAGCCGGCTGCGCCGCAAGCTGGGCGACCCCGGCCTCATCACCGTGGACAAGGGGCGGGGATACCGGCTGTGCGACTGAACCCGCGGGCGCTGCTGCGGGGCATGCCGTTCCGTACCCGGCTGGCCCTGGCCTTCTCCGCGCTCTTCCTGCTGACGGGCGCGGCGTTGCTGACCTTCGTGGTGCTGCTCGCGCGCTACGGGACGGCCCGACAAGTCGAAGCGATCGAGATCACCAAGAGCGACGTGCCGAGCAGCAGCGAGTTCCCCGGCGAGTTCTCCGGTCGG
The DNA here is from genome assembly GCF_054061295.1 of Streptomyces sp. TE5632. Taxonomy (NCBI): domain Bacteria; kingdom Bacillati; phylum Actinomycetota; class Actinomycetes; order Kitasatosporales; family Streptomycetaceae; genus Streptomyces; species Streptomyces sp. TE5632. The sequence goes on from NZ_JBSSEA010000003.1 coordinate 5,486,025, forward strand.
CGCGCGCAGCCCACGGACCTCCAGGGAACTCTTCCGCCGCCGGGCACGACCGGCGACGGCATCGCCCTCGTCCGCAAGATCGACCAGACCGTACAGGCGGTGCAGGACACCGCCCTGCGGCAGATGGTCCTCTGGTCGGCCGTCGGCCTGCTCGTCACGACACTGCTGGCCGGGCTGCTCGGCTGGTGGCTGGCCGGGCGGGCGCTCAGGCCGGTCGCCGCGATGACGGAGACCACCCGCCGGATCAGCGAGCACAACCTGCACCAGAGGCTGGCGCTCACCGGCCCCGACGACGAACTCCACCGCCTCGCCGACACCTTCGACACCATGCTCGACCGGCTGGAGAAATCGTTCGAGAGCCAACGGCGCTTCGTCGCCAACGCCTCCCACGAACTCAGGACACCCCTCGCGGTCCAGCGCACCATCCTGGAGGTCGGCCTAGCCGACCCCCTCCCCGAGGACCTCGTCGAAGTACGCGAGGACCTCCTCGTCGGCAACCGCGAGGCCGAGCAACTGATCACCGCACTGCTGCTGCTCGCCCGCAGCGACCGCGGCCTGGAGGAGACCGAGACCGTGGACCTGTCGGCCGCGGCCCGGCTCGTGACAGCCGAACTCGCCCCACAGGCCGAGGAGGGCCGAGTGGACGTCACCGTGACGTCGGACCGGCCGCTGACCGTCCTGGGTGATCCGCTGCTGCTGCGCCACCTGCTGACCAACCTCATCCGCAACGCCATTCAGTACAACCACCCCGGTGGCCGGGTCCGGGTACGGCTCGAAGGCCACACGCTGACCGTGGCCAACACCGGGCCCCCCGTGCCCGCCGACCGGATACCGGACCTCTTCGAGCCCTTCCGCCGCCTCACCCAGGACCGCGTCGGCACCACCGGCCACGGGCTCGGCCTCGCCATCGTCCGCTCCATCGCCGAGGCCCACGGAACCGAGGCGACGGCCGAACCCGGCCGACCGGGCGGCCTCACCGTCACGGTCCGCTTCCCCTGACGCATGACGCATGACGCATGACGCATGACGCATGACGCATGACGCGGCCCGTCCGGCGGAGCCTCGTCCGCCGCGATGTGCTTCAGCGTCGCGCCGAGGGCCGCGACCTGCCCGGCGGGCCCCGGTGCGGCCGGCACCGTGTCGAGGACGTACGGCAGCAGCCCGGTGCCCGAGCCGTGCGGTTGCTCGGCGAAGGCACCGGCCGGGTACGGGATCTGTCTTTCTAACGTTGCACAGACTCTTCAACTGGGGACCCGACTCATGGCAGTCTGAGCCGGCAACCTCTGGCGGACAACGCTGTCAGGCACGGTCCGTCAGACGCACGGGCAGCCCTGTCGACTCGTTCTCGCAGAAGGAGCACTCGCATGGCCCTCGATCGTCGGCGGCTTCTCCACAGCGGTGCTGCGGCCCTGGGCGCGGTGGCCCTGAGCGGTGCGGTGCCGCCCGGTGCGGCCGCACGCGTGAGTGCATCCGGCAGCCCTCCGGGCGAGGCGCCCGCAGCCGGAAAGCGGTCGATCGGGTCTCCGTTGTATCCGGCGGTGGGCCCCGGAACGGCCTTCCTGGACCACCGGTCACTGCTGGGAGACCTGCCGGAGGCCGAGTGGTACGAGGCGAACATCCCCTTCGTCGACCTGCCCGACGCCGCCATCCGGGACACCTACTACTACCGGTGGCGCGTGATCAAGCACGCCCTGAAATACACCGGGCCCCAAGAAGGGTGGATCCTCTCGGAGTTCCTGGGGCCGGTCGGCTACTCCGCGCCGCACGGCGGGATCAACGCCGCTGCCGCCCACCACATCCGCGAGGCGCGCTGGCTGCGCGACCACCGCTACCTCGACGACTACATCGGCTACTGGCTGCGCGGCAGCGGCTCAGGACCCAAACCGGCCACGGACTTCCTCAACAAGAACACCACCGACTGGGCGCACCAGTACTCCTTCTGGATCGCGGACGCCGTCGTGGCCCGGGCGTCGACCGACGGCAGATGGGAGCAGGCCCTGGGTCTGCTCGACGAGCTGGAGCGCCAGTGGGGGCGATGGTCTCCGCAGTTCGACGACGAAGTCGGCCTCTACTGGCAGACACCGGTGTGGGACGCGATGGAGTACACCGCGAGCTCCTACCAGAGCGACGACCCGTACCACGGTGGTGAGGGGTTCCGCCCCACTCTCAACGCCTACCAGTACGGCGACGCCAAGGCGATAGCCGCGCTCCTGCGGCGCCGCGGCCACCGGGGCGACGCGGCGAAGGCCGACCGCTACGACGAGCGGGCCCGTGCCCTGCAGGTGCAGCAGGAGCGCCTGCTGTGGGACGAGGAGGACCAGTTCTACAAGCACGTCATGCGTGACGGGAATCCCGAGCGGCGCAGGCTCGCCGACCGCGAGCAGATCGGCTTCCTGCCGTGGTACTTCCACATGGCGCCGGCGGGCAACGCTGCGGCATGGGCCCAACTGCGCGATCCCGAGGGGTTCTCCGCGCCTTTCGGCCCCACCACGGTCGAGCGGCGCAGCCCGTGGTTCATGTATCAGGCACTCGAAGGCTGCTGTCGCTGGAACGGTCCGAGTTGGCCGTTCGCCACCAGCCAGACGCTCACCGCCCTGGCCAACCTCCTCATCGACTACCCCGCCCAGTCCCACGTCGACCGCACCGACTACTACGCCGTGCTCCGGGCCTACGCCCTGACCCATCGCAAGGACGGCAAGCCGTATGTCGCCGAGGCGCACCACCCCGACGAGGACCGCTGGATCTACGACGGCCGCGGGCACAGCGAGGACTACAACCACTCCACCTTCAACGACCTGGTCCTGTCGGGGCTGTTCGGGATCCGTTGCCGGCCCGACGCCACCGTTGCCCTTGCGCCACTGGTGCCGCGCGAATGGGACCACTTCGCCGTGGAGAACCTCCCCTACCACGGACACAACCTCAGCGTGCTCTTCGACCGCAGCGGCCGGCACTACGGACACGGAGCGGGCCTGAGCGTCTGGCTGGACGGCCGGCGCATCCACCGGCAGGCCGACCTGGAGCCGGTGACGCTCACCATCGGCAGGGCCAGGCAGCACACCCTGCCCCGCGAGGTCGACGACCTGGCCAACGTCGAGCAGAAGGGCCACCCCCTCGCGCGTGCCTCGTACACGTTCCCCCTCGACAGCCCGGCCAAGGCCATCGACGGACAGGACCTCCACCTCGACACCCCGTCGTCGCGATGGACCAACTACGGCAGCCCCAACGCCGCCGACGACTGGCTCGCCGTGGACTTCGGCGTCCCCACCCCCGTGTCGGACCTGCGGATCTCCTTCTACGACGACGGCGGCGGAGTCCGCACCCCCGACTCCTACGAACTCCACCACCTCGGCCAGGACGGCAGATGGCATCCCCTGCCCGGCCAGCACCGCACCCCGCAGACCCCCCGGCCGGGAACCCCCAACCGGATCCTCCTGGAGAGGGCCGTCACCACCACCGCCCTCAGACTCACCGCCACACGCGCCTCGGGCGGCGCCGTGGGAGTTGCCGCCTGGCAGTCATGGCGCACAGAGGACCCCCGGCTCACCCTCACCATCGAGACACCGCCCAACGGCCTCGTCCCCGTGGAGCCGGGCAGGACCGTGAAGGTCACCACCACCGTCACAGCGACAACCACCACAGTCGTCAGCCCGCAACTGCTCGTCCCCGACAACTGGAAAGCCCTTCCCCAGCACACGATCCACCCCACCACCCTCCGGACGGGAAAGACGCTGCACACACGCTGGCTGGTGACGGCTCCCACCGACCTGCCCCACCAACTGCCGCAGCCCCTGCGCCTGCTGGTCCGGTCCCGGGGCGAGACGGCGGAGCAGTTCGTCACCAGCGTCGTCGCCCGAGCACAGGCCGACTGACGCAGCCGCAGCGGCATGTCCGGCTCGATGAGCTGGACGCGATCTGGGTCTCGCACCTGCACGCCGATCACAGCGCGGACCTGCTCACCGCCTGCTACGCGGCGCCCTTCGCGGACATACGACGTGCCGCGCCCATCCCCCTGTACGGGCCGCCCGGAACCGCTGACCGGCCGGCCCACTTCCTCACCGGCACCTCGACGCGCAGCCCGGTCGGGTCCGCCGCCGAAGCGAAGGACTTGCAGCAGTTCGCCGAAGACGAGCCGGTCGCCGATCCGGCGTCGGTGGCGGCCCAACGGGTGGGTCGGATCGAACTCGGGCCGCTGCGGCAGCAGGACGGCGAGTTGGTCGCACAGCGGTTCGGTCAGCCATGATGGCGGCGCAGGCGCAGGTCCCCCATGATCACAGAACTTCGCAACTCCATGACCGTGGAACCTGTGCCCGCCCCTTCCGGCAACTGGCCCCCACCCGCGCCCAACCGCGCGATCTCTTAAGGAAGTTGTAAATGAAGCTGCGTCATATTGCGCCCGTGGCAGCCGCCGTCCTGGGAGCGGCTCTCATGGGGGTCCCCGCGACGACCGCCGTGGCTGATGACACCGTGCCCCTCACCACCACGTTCAATGATCCGGTGGGCACCACGGCCCAGCAGGACGCCATCCGGGACCAGCTGCTGTCCCTGATCAACCGGGCCCCGGCGGGCTCCATAATCTACGGCAGCATCTACAAGATCACCGACAGCAAGGTGAAGGATGCGCTGCTCGCCGCCGATCAGCGCGGAGTGCTGGTCAAGCTGATCGTCGACGACGACACCGTCGACATCAGCGGCAGCCAGTACCGGGCGCTCGCGGACGGACTGAGCACCGATCTGCCGGCCAAGCGCTCATGGGTGCTGGCCTGCCCGAAAGGCCGTGGCTGCATCGGCAACCGCGCCATCGGTACTGGCCACGCCATCGACCACAACAAGTTCTTCCTGTTCTCCAAGGTCGGCAGCACCGAGAACGTGATCTTCCAGGCCTCGGCGAACCTGACCACTGCACAGCGCCAGACCTTCTACAACAACGCCGTCACCATCCCCGACAACGGCTCCGGCCTCTTCGCGACCTACCTCGCCTACTTCCAGGACCTCAAGAAGTACGGCTCCAACGGGGGCAACGGACTCTCGACGTACTACAAGACCCAGCAGAGCGGTCCGTACAAGACCTACTTCATGCCCCGCCAGGAATCCTCGGGGACCACCTACTCGACCGACGCGTCCACGGATACGATCGTCTCCCTGCTGGGCAACGTGGACTGCGCCGGCGGTGCCACCCAGATCCGCATCGGCATGTACGCCTTCACCCGCTCGCAGATCGCCGACAAGCTGGTGGCGCTGAAGAAGGCCGGTTGCCGGGTGGAGCTCGTCCGCAATGCCGAGGACGGCAACTACGGAACCAAGGTGCAGGGCATCCTCGCCGGAAAGCTCACCTCCATCATGCGGTGCGACGGAACCGCGCAGAACGCCGACGGGACGCAGCGCGTCATCGGCATTCACAGCAAGTACATGCTCATCGAGGGTACCTATCTGGGCACTGCCAACCGGAAGCTCGTCTTCACCGGCAGCCACAACTACACCTACCCCAGCCTCCGCGCGTATGACGAGACCCTGCTCAAGATCGACAACGCGGCCTTCTACGACAGCTTCAAGGCCAACTACACCAAAATCCAGAAGAGCCCCTACTGCACCAAGGAGTGATCCGGCCGGTACCCGTCCCGCGTGAAAACCCGGGTGGGGTTCGGCTGACGCCCCGGCACCGCCGCCGGAGTCGTGTAAGAGGTAGCGCTGACGGACGCTCTGCGATGTCCTTGGCCGATGGCCGTTTCGCGATGGGTGCAGGGGCTGCGGCGGGGGACTCGCGTCAAGCGGCCGTGCCGAAAGGCAGCTTTCCGGTGGCCGCGTAGGCCAGGGGCGTTCCCGGGCGAACATGTCATCCGCCGATCCGGTCGCGCCCGTGTGGTGCTGCTCGGGTACGGACGCAAGGACCTGGTCCGGCTGCTCGACGCGGCCGGTGTCGAGCAGCCGGACGCGCGACCGGCATCGAGCAGCCCGACAGAGGGCAGCCGGACCAGGGGGAGTGGCGCCGAGGGGGTGACGGTGCGTCAGCAGGGCAGGGTCGCCGGGCCGGGGAGGTACTCCGGGTCCACCTGGGACGCCAGGTCCTCGCCCGTGCGGGCGTCGGCCCAGGAGCGGGCGTTGCGGAGGTGGAACTCCACGGCGTGGCGGTGGAGGCGGTCCCAGTCGCGGGGGTGGGAGTCGACGGCCTCGCGCAGGACGGTCAGGGCGTGGCGGTTGTGCGGCTCCAGCGTGCCGAGGGGGTCCGATGCGTTCGGGCCGTGCGGCGTGGCCCGCCCCTGTTCCGCCGCCCGTACCCAGTCCGAGTGCACCAGGTGGGTCAGGAGGTCGTCGCCCACCTGTTCCTTGAGGAAGAGGAGGTCCTCCTCGCACGTCACCTTGTTGCCGACGACCGCGATGCGGATGCCGAACTCCCGGGCGTGGTCCCGGTACTGGCGGTAGACGGAGACGCCCTTGCGGGTGGGTTCGGCGACCAGGAAGGTGAGGTCGAAGCGGGTGAACAGGCCGGAGGCGAAGGCGTCGGCGCCCGCGGTCATGTCGACCACCACGTACTCGCCGGGCCCGTCGACCAGGTGGCCGAGGTACAGCTCCACCGCGCCCAGCTTGGAGTGGTAGCAGGCCACGCCCAGGTCGCTGTCGTCGAACTGACCCGTCGCCATCAGCGGGACACCGCCGGCCCGGACGACGTGCCGCGCGTGCAGTTCGTCGTCGCCCAGCAGGCGCAGGAGGCGTGAGCCGCGGCCGGGCGGGGTCGTCTTGATCATCGACTCGGTGGAGGCGATGCGGGGGTTGGTGCCGCGCAGGTAGGTCTTGATGTCGTGCAGGCGCGGGCCCAGGGGAGGGGGTGTCACCGGGGTGCTCCCGGCGGGGGCGAGGGCTTCGGCCAGGTGCTGGTTGATGTCGCCGTCGATGGCGAGGACCGGGGCGCCGGTGCTCGCCAGGTGACGGGAGAAGAGGGCGGACATCGTCGTCTTGCCGCTGCCGCCCTTGCCGACGAACGCGATCCTCATCGGCACTCCACCGTCTTGAAAACGAATGTCATGTCGGTAGGTTTAGAGGGGGGCCGGGGTGGTGTCAAACCCTTCGGGGCGTGTCGGCGCCACTTCATGCCTACGGGTCGAGGAGGTGTCACCCCGCGACGAGTTCGCGCACCGGCTGTTCGGTGCGTGAGGCGGGCCGCAGCCGCGAGGTGCGCCACAGCCACAGGACGTCGCGGCCGAACGACCACAGCAGCAGGCCCAGAGCCAGCGCCGCCACCCCGACGTTGACCAGGTGCGGCAGCAGGTCCGCGCCCGCCACCAGCAGGAGGACGCCCTGCAGCGCGGCCACCGTCTTGCGGGCCGTGCTCGGCGGGAGGGCGGCGTTCAGCCACGGCCACACCCGGGCCGCGGCGACGAAGACGTACCGCATACCGCCGATCAGCAGCACCCAGGGGCCCATCGCCATCGACACGTACACGCTGAGCACCAGGATGAGGAACGCGTCGACCTCCATGTCGAAACGGGCGCCCAGCGCGGTCGACGTGCCGGTCCTGCGCGCCACCTTGCCGTCCACCCCGTCGAGGACGAGGGCCACGGCGGTCAGTCCGACGAGGAGGGAGACGGGCGGAGTGTCCTGGAAGGAGTCGGCGACCAGCGCGGTCACCCCGCCCACCAGGATCGCCCGGCCGAGCGTGACCCGGTTGGCCGGGCCGAACGAGCGCAGTTGGGACCGGTGCAGGGCCCGGGAGAGCACCGCCCAGGTGGCGATGGTGAACGCGAGGCCGGTCAGCCAGCCCGCCGGGCCCATGCCGATCGCCGTACCGAGAAGCGCCAGCAGCAGGACCTGCACGCCCGCCCCCACAGCGGTCTCCTGCTGTACGAGCCTCGCGTCGTAACTGTTGTTCAGGGCCACCGAACACCCTCCGGCCGTGTGACAGAGTCGATCAACGCCGCTACCTTGTGCGCGGCCTGTGCACCACTCGGTACGGGTGCAACTCGCCGTTCGTTCAGGAGGAATTCGATGAACCGCACCGCTCATGCGTTCTGGCTCGACTCGCCCGGTCGAGGTGAGATCCGCGAGATCGCCCTGCCCGCCCCCGGCGAGGACGAGGTGTTGGTGCGCTCGCTGTACTCCGGGGTGAGCCGCGGTACGGAGACCCTCGTCTTCCGCGGCGGGGTGCCCGAGAGCCAGCACACGGCGATGCGCGCGCCGTTCCAGGAGGGCGACTTCCCGGGACCGGTGAAGTACGGCTACCTCAACGTGGGCGTGGTGGAGGAGGGGCCGGCGGCACTCGTCGGGCGCACGGTCTTCTGCCTCTACCCGCACCAGACCCGCTACGTCGTCCCGGCGAGCGCCGTGACACCCGTGCCCGACGACGTGCCCGCCGGCCGGGCCGTGCTGGCCGGCACCGTGGAGACCGCCGTCAACGCCCTGTGGGACGCGGCGCCGCTGATCGGCGACCGGATCGCCGTCGTCGGCGGCGGCATGGTCGGCAGCTCGGTGGCCGCGCTGCTGGCCCGTTTCCCCGGCGTGCGCGTCCAGCTCGTCGACGCCGACCCCGCGCGCGCCGAGATCGCCGAGGCCCTCGGCGTCGGATTCGCGCTGCCCGGGGACGCCCTGGGCGACTGCGACCTGGTCGTGCACGCCAGCGCCACCGAGCAGGGGCTCACCCGGGCGCTCGAACTGCTCGGCGCCGAGGGCGCGGTGATCGAACTGAGCTGGTACGGCGACCGGAAGGTGAGCCTCCCGCTGGGCGAGGCCTTCCACTCCCGGCGGCTCACCGTCCGCGGCAGCCAGGTCGGCACGGTCTCCCCGGCCCGCCCCGGCCGCAGTTACGCCGACCGGCTCGCCCTCGCCCTCGACCTGCTGGCCGACCCCGCGCTCGACGCGCTGATCACCGGCGAGTCCGCGTTCGAGGAGCTGCCCGGCGTCATGCCCCGCCTCGCCTCCGGCGAGATCCCGGCCCTGTGCCACCTCGTCCGCTACGACCAGGCCACGCCCTGATCAAAGGGGCACCGCCTGACCTGAGAAAAGACGTACCGGAGGCTGAACGCCGAACGGCGAACAGCCGTACTACACGGCATCCCCGGCGGCGATCGGCCGGGGGGCAGACGCGCCGCACCTGGAGGGTCGTCCGTTGTTCAGCATCACCGTCCGCGATCACATCATGATCGCCCACAGCTTCCATGGCGAGGTCTTCGGACCGGCCCAGCGCCTGCACGGCGCCACGTTCCTCGTGGACGCCACGTTCCGGCGCGAACAGTTGGACGAGGACAACCTCGTCGTCGACATCGGCCTCGCGACTCAGGAACTCGGGGCCGTCGTCGGCGAGCTGAACTACCGCAACCTCGACAACGAACCCGACTTCGCGGGGACCAACACCTCCACGGAGTTCCTGGCCAAGGTCGTCGCCGACCGGCTGGCCGAGCGCATCCACAAGGGCGCGCTGGGCGAGAACGCCAAAGGCATCGCGGGGCTCACGGTCACCCTGCACGAGTCGCACATCGCCTGGGCGAGTTACGAGCGTGAGCTGTGAACGACGCCACCGCCACCGTGACCGACACGGCCACCCAGCGGGCCCGCCTGGACTACGTCCCCCAGCAGGCCTCCTTCCCGGCGAACGGAGGGATCATCCCCATGTCCCTGCGCTCCGTGCACTTCCTGATGCCGGGCGGCGTCGACGACCCGACCGCACCGAGCGGCGGCAACGCCTACGACCGGCGCGTCTGTCTGGACCTGCCCGGATTCGGCTGGGAGGTGCAGCGGCACGCCGTGGCCGGTGACTGGCCCCGCCCGGACGCCGCCGCCCGCACCGCGCTCGCCCGCACCCTGCGCGAACTGCCCGACGGCGCCGTCGTCCTGCTGGACGGACTGGTCGCCTGCGGGGTCCCCGAGATCATCGTCCCGGAGGCGGAACGGCTGCGGATGGCCGTCCTCGTCCACCTCCCGCTCGGCGACGAGACCGGGCTCGACCCGGCGGTCGCCGCCGACCTGGACGCCCGTGAGCGTACGGTGCTGCGCGCGGTGCCGGCCGTCATCGGCACCAGCGACTGGGCGGTACGCCGTCTCGTCTCCCACCACGGGCTCGCACCCGACCGGGTCCATGTCGCCGCTCCCGGCGCCGACATCGCGCCCCTCGCCTCCGGCACCGACGGCGTCTCCCGGCTGCTGTGCGTCGCCGCGGTCACCCCGCGCAAGGGCCAGCACCGGCTGGTCGAGGCGCTGGCGGCGGTGTCCGACCTGCCGTGGAGCTGCGCGCTGGTCGGCGGGCTCGGCCATGACCCCGAGTACGTCGCCCATCTGCGGTCCCTGATCGACGAGTACGGCCTCCAGGACCGGCTGGAGCTGGCGGGACCGAAATCCGGCGCCGAACTCGACGCCAGTTACGCCACCGCCGACCTGATGGTCCTCACCTCGTACGCCGAGACGTACGGCATGGCGGTCACCGAGGCGCTGGCGCGTGGCATCCCGGTGCTGGCCACCGATGTCGGCGGCCTGCCCGAGGCGGTCGGCCGCGCCCCCGACGGCGGGGTGCCCGGCATCCTCGTACCGCCGGAGAACCCCGCCGCCATCGCCGTCGAGCTCCGCGGCTGGTTCGGCGAGGCGGACGTCCGCCGCCGGTTGAAGGCGGCCGCGCGCGGCCGCCGTGCCGCGCTCGGCGGCTGGGCGAGCACCGCACAGAGCCTGGCGGCGGTACTGCGCCGGCTTCCGACCGAACCCCGGAGGGCCGCATGACCAGCCCGTCAACAACGCAGACCCCGTCAACAACGCAGACGGCCCAGGCGACGCAGCCGACGGCACCGGGCGGACCGGGCGGTCCCGCCGCCCGGCAGTCCGTCATCCCCGGGGCCGGTCCCGCGCTCCGTCCCGGGGAGCGGGACACCCTCCGGCTGCGGGAGGCCGACACCGCCGACACCGGGGAACCCGCCCGGTACGCGCCCGAGTGGCTCCAACTGCGTGAGCCCGCCGACGCCTACGCACGCGCCCACGACCTGCTCGACCCGCTGCGCATCCGGCTCGCCAACCTGCCGCAGCGGGCCGGCGGTTCCGTCGTCCACGACATCGGCTGCGGCACCGGCTCCATGGGCCGCTGGCTCGCGCCCCGGCTGGACGGCGCCCAGCACTGGATCCTGCACGACCGGGACCCCTACCTCCTCCACTTCGCCGCCGTCGCCTCCCCGCGGTCCGCCGCCGACGGCAGCCGCGTCAGCGTGGAGACCCGGCGCGGCGACGTCGCCCGGCTCACCCCGGAGGCCCTGGCCGGCGCCTCCCTGGTGACCGCGTCCGCACTGCTCGACGTCCTCACCCGCGAGGACGTCGACGCCCTCGCCGCCGCCTGCGCCGGAGCCGGCTGCCCGGCCCTGCTCACGCTCTCGGTGGCCGGACGCGTCGAACTGACCGCGCCGCACCCGCTGGACCAGGAGATCACCGAGGCGTTCAACGCCCACCAGCGCAGGGACGGACTGCTCGGCCCGGACGCGGCCACCGTCGCCGCGGAGGCCTTCGCCGAACACGGCGCGACCGTACGGCTCGACCCGAGTCCCTGGCGGCTCGGCCCCGAGCAGGCCGAACTGACCGCGCAGTGGCTGCGGGGCTGGGTCGGCGCGGCGGTCGAGGAACGCCCCGAACTGGCGGAGCCCGCGGACCGCTACCTGACCGAGCGTCTGGAGGCCTGCGCGGCCGGCGAACTGCGGGTCGTCGTCCACCACAACGACCTGCTCGCCCTGTGCCGGCCGTCGGGCGCCGCCGCGTGAGTGCCCGGACGGTGGAAACACCGGTCCTGGACCCCCCGGTCCCCGGCACTCCGGCTCCGGACCCCCCGCTTCCCGACGCTCCGGTCCTGGACACCCCGGTACCGCGCCCCGGCAGCGCCCCGCGCGCTCTCCTCGCCCGGCTCAACACCCCCGCCGTGCGCACCCGCCTCGGCAGCGCCGCCGGTGTCCTCATCCTCGCCGTGCTGCTGTGGCGCCTGGGCACCGGTGTCCTCCTCGACGGGCTGCGCCGGATCGACGGGCCCGCCGTGCTGGCGGCGCTCGGGATCGGGCTGGTGACCACGGTGTTCAGCGCCTGGCGCTGGGCCCTGGTGGCCCGGGGCCTGAGAATCCGGCTGCCGCTCGCCTCGGCCGTCGCCGACTACTACCGCGCCCTGTTCCTGAACGCGGCCCTGCCCGGTGGCGTCCTCGGCGACGTCCACCGCGCGGTGCGGCACGGGCAGAGCACCGGTGACCTGGGCCGCGGGGTGCGGTCCGTGGTGCTGGAGCGGGCCGCCGGACAGCTGGCGCTGTTCGCCGCCGGGGCCGTGATGCTGCTGACCATGCCGTCCCCGGTCCGGGACGACATGCGGCAGGCCGTCCCGCTCGTGGGCCTCGCCGCACTCGGCGCCTGCGCCGTCGTCCTCGCCCTGCGCATGAACCGGTCGGCGTCCTCACGCCGGGACCGGGCACCGCGGCCGGTACTCGCCGAGGCCCGCGAGGGGCTGCTGTCCCGGCGCAACGGACCGGGTGTGCTGCTCTCCTCCCTCGTCGTGCTCGCCGGATACCTGGCGATGTTCGTCCTCGCCGCCCGCGTCGCCGGAGTCGGCGCGGCGGTCACCGAGCTGCTGCCGCTGGGCGTACTGGCGCTGCTCGCCATGGCGCTGCCGCTGAACGTCGGCGGCTGGGGCCCCCGGGAGGGCGTCGCCGCCTGGGCGTTCGGCGCCGCGGGACTGGGCGCGGGCCGGGGGCTGGCCGTCGCCGTGGTCTACGGGGTGCTCAGCCTCGTGGCGAGCCTGCCCGGAGTGATCGTGCTCGTCGCCCGCTGGTACGCGAAGCTGCGCTCCGGGCGGCGGACGGGCGCCACCGCCGCCCCCGGCGCCCAGGGGCACACGGCCTATGCGCCGTCGCCCACCGCGCCGGCCGAACCGGTGGCGCCCGCCGGACCGGCCGGGGCCGCCGCCTCCGTCGCGGTGCTGCCGGAAGTGAGCATCGAGAAATACGCGCCGAAGGAATCCACGAGGCTCGCCAGAAGCGCTCTGCCCTTTTCCGCGGAGCCCAGTGAAGGGCGTCCGATGACACCGGAATCGGTATAGGCGGCCATTCCCAGGGTGAGCAACCGGCGCCGGTCGTCGGCGACATGATCGGAGGTCTCATAACCGGTACGGAGCAATTCGGGATGAGTGTGCAGAAGGACGGAGGTCTCGATTTCCCCCGCGTGCATGTCGGTGAGCAGCGAGGTGACCACGCCGGCGTGCCGGCGCGCGGTCTCCCAGTCCTCCGGCGCCGGGAACAGCGACATGCGCTCGCCGCGGGCGGAGGATTCCTGAACGACGTTGCCCAGTACGTAGTTTCCGCCGTGCCCGTTGACCAGCACCAGGGTGTCCACGCCGGACCGGCGCAGCGAGTCGGCGATGTCCCGTATCACCGCGTGAAGGGTCACGGAGGAGATGGAGACGGTTCCCGGCCAGGCCGCGTGCTCGTGCGAGCACGAGATCGTCACCGGAGGGAGGAGATGCACCGGGTACGTGTCGGCGATCTCCCTCGCGACGGCACACGCCACCAGCGTGTCGGTCACCAGCGGCAGGAACGGGCCGTGCTGCTCGAAACTCCCGACGGGAAGGACCGCGATCTGCCGTGAGACGTCGGCGCCCCGATTCCGTACATCTTCTGTAGTATCCGCCGGCAACAGACCGTGGACCGGGCCGTATGCCGCCGACCGCTTTTGTGAACCACTCATACCCTCACGGCCTTTCGTCTCTGCTTAGGAACCCGAGAATCATGACAGAAAACATAGGCGTACTCGCCAAGAAGCCACCCCAGCGGACCGGCGTGGAACGTGTCGTGAATGCGCCGTTGCCCACCGTGTACGGAAAGTTCCAGGCGGTCGGCTACCTCGACCACGACCGCGGTGACGAACAAGTCGCCCTGGTCCACGGCGACATCGGCACGGACCGGGTCCTCACCCGGCTGCACTCGGAGTGCCTGACCGGCGACGCGTTCGGCTCCCAGCACTGCGAGTGCGGCGACCAGCTCGCCGCCGCACTGCGCGCGGTGGCCGCCGAAGGGGCGGGCGTCGTCCTCTACTTGAGAGGACACGAGGGCCGCGGCATCGGCCTGCTGGCGAAGCTGCGCGCGATGGCCCTGCAGGCGGAGGGGCTGGACACCGTCGAGGCGAACCTCGCCCTCGGCCTGCCGGTGGACGCCCGCGACTACGGTGTCGCCGCCGGCATGCTCCAGGACCTGGGCGTACGGTCGGTGCGGTTGATGTCCAACAACCCCCGCAAGCACGAGGCGTTGGTACGGCACGGTATCCAGGTCGCCGAGCAGGTACCGCTGTTGATACCGCCGTGCGAGAGCAACATCACCTACCTGCGGACCAAGCGGGAACGCCTCGACCACGACCTGCCCCACCTGGACGCGGTGGCGCACTGGTCCTGACGGCCCACCGGCCCCGGCACCCCCGGCGGCGAACCGGCGTCCGGCCGGACTGCGTTCAGCCGGTCACGGCCTCGTGCACCAGCCGCCTGAGGTCCGGGAACACCGAGTGGGAGGACCGGGGCCGCACCTGCGTGTAGAACTGCACGGTCAGGTCGCGGCCCGGGTCGACCCAGAACGCGGTGGTGGCGACCCCGGTCCAGCCGTACGTGCCGAGGCCGGACGGGGCCCGCGTACGGGACGGGTCGACGACGACGGAGACACCGAGGCCCGAAGCCGATGCCCTCGTTGCCGGGCTCGTCGTGGGCCGGACGGCTGCCGAAGGCGCGCAGATCGGCGCCGCCGGGGAGGCGGTTGCGGGTCGTCAGGTCCACCGTGGCCGGGGTGAGCAGCCGGACACCGTCCAGTTCGCCCCGCCGGCGCAGCAGTCCCATGAAACGGTGCATGTCGTGGGCGGAGACCGCCGTCCCCCCGCTGCCGGACAGGAACCGGGGACGGCCCCGCAGCGGCAGCCCGGCCGCGACGTCCCGCCGCCCGTACGCCGTCAGGTGCCGACCCGCCCGCCCCGCGCGACGGCGACGAGGAAGCCGGGCAGCCGCCCCTCGTCGACCTCGTGCGCGAAGTGCCGGTCCAGCCGGTCCAGCGCCTCCGCGTCCAGTCCGGTCTCCGCCGGGTCGGCCTCCTGCCGCAGCAGTCCCATCGCGCACTCCTTCGATCACGCTCACAAGCCGAGTCCGGGATACCCCGCCCGGAGCACGTCAGACCTCGTCGGGCCGGGTGAACACACCGGCGAATCAGGGCGGACGGCGAGGACGACGGGAACGACGGGGCCGGTGCGGGCGTTGCACCGGGTATGACACAGGACACACTGCCCGCGCTGCTCGCACTGATCGGTGATCACAACGGTGGCGTGCTCGTCACGCTGAAACAGGACGGCCGGCCCCAGCTGTCGAACGTCAACCACGCCTACTACCCCGACGAGCGGCTGATCCGTGTCTCGATCACGGACGACCGGGCCAAGACCCGCAACCTGCGGCGGGACCCCCGGGCGTCCTACCACGTGACCACCCCCGACCGGTGGGCGTACACGGTCGCCGAGGGCACCGCCGAACTGTCCCCCGTCGCCGCCGATCCGCACGACGAGACGGTGCGGGAACTGATCCGGCTCTACCGCGACGTCAACGGCGAACACCCCGACTGGGACGACTACCGCGCCGCCATGGTCCGCGACCGCCGCCTCGTACTGCGACTGCGGGTGGAACGGGCGTACGGGATCCCCCGGCGCGGCGAGGCGTAGGGCCCTCGGCCGCGCCGACGCGAGACCCCCGGGGCCGGGGCCGGCTCCGGGGGTCGGGGCGAGCGGGGTCAGGCCGTTGCCTTCTCCGGCCGGGTCACGCCGTCGGCCGCGCGTTCGCCGAGCAGTTCGGTCGGGACGCGGTGGGTCTCCCGCGCGGAGAGCGCCGCGACCACCGGCGGGACGCACAGGGCGGCCGTGAAGAGCGCCACCGCCGTCCAGTCGTCACCGTCCGGGCCCGCGATCTGCGCGGCGAAGGTGACCGCGAAGCCGGCCACGGCGAAGCCGATCTGAGTGCCGATCGCCACGCCCGAGAGCCGCACCCGGGTCGGGAACATCTCGCCGTAGAAGGACGGCCACACACCGTTCGCGGCGCTGTAGACGACACCGAAGGCGAGGATGCCCAGCAGCATCGTCAGGGCGAAGTTGCCGGTGGAGACGACCCACAGGTACAGGAACATCGTCACCGCGCTGCCGACGGCGCCGACCAGGAAGACCGGGCGGCGGCCGATCCGGTCGGAGAGCACGGCCCACAGGGGGATCGCGGCGAGCGCGGCGACGTTCGCCAGCGCGGCCACCCACAGCATCGACGTGCGGGACATGCCGACCGCGTCACTGGTCGCGTACGCCAGCGCCCACACCGTGAAGATCGTGCTGACCGAGGCGATCAGCGCACCCGCGACCACCCGCAGGACGTCCGCCCAGTGCTCGCGCAGCAGCACGACCAGGGGCAGCTTCACGACCCCCTCGGTGGTGGTCTGCTGCTCGAAGGCCGGGGTCTCGTCCAGCTTGCGGCGGATGACGTACCCGACCACGGCGACCGCGACGCTCATCCAGAACGGCACCCGCCAGCCCCAGGAGAGCAACTGCTCCTCGGGCATCGCGGCCACCGGGATGAAGACCAGCGTGGCCAGCAGCTGGCCGCCCTGCGTACCACTCAGGGTGAAGCTGGTGAAGAAGCCGCGCCGGTGGGGCGGCGCGTGCTCCAGGGTCATCGAGTTCGCGCTGGCCTGTTCACCGGCCGCCGAGATGCCCTGCAGGATGCGGCACAGCACCAGCAGGACCGGCGCGAGGGTGCCGACCTGGTCACGGGTGGGCAGACAGCCGATGAGGAACGTCGACACGCCCATCAGCATCAGCGTGAAGACCATGATCTTCTTACGGCCGACCCGGTCCCCGTAGTGGCCGAGGAACAGCGCGCCGAGGGGCCGGGCCGCGTACGCGACACCGAACGTCGCCAGCGACAGCAGAGTCGCGGTGGCCGGGTCGGAGTCGTCGAAGAACACCTCCGGGAAGATCAGCGCCGCCGCGCTGCCGTAGATGAAGAAGTCGTAGTACTCCAGGGCGCTGCCGATCCAGGCGGCGGTCGCCGCCTTCTTCGGCTGTCCGGGCGGGGAGGCGTCGCGGGGCGGTGCGGGGACGGACACGGCGGGCTCCTTCGAGGGGACTCCACGACGGCACGCGGAGGATGAGCTGAGGGGAGAAGCCGGTGCGCTAATTAACCCACTGGATAGTTAGTCGCGGCTGGGTAGGGATGCTGCGCCCGACGGCCCGCGGTGTCAAGAGGTGGCGTCGTACGGAGTCGGTCCAGGGTTCGCCGGGGCGGAGGGGCGATGCCCTCCGCCGGTCAGTCCGCGGCCCGCTCCGCCGTCAGGTACGCGATCACCATGTCGCCCAGCATCGCCCGGTAGTGCTCGCGCCGGTCCGGGGCGACCAGGTCGCGGCCGAACAGCGCGCCGAAGGTGTGCCGGTTGGACACCCGGAAGAAGCAGAACGAGCTGATCATCGCGTGCAGGTCGACGGCGTCCACATCGGCCGTGAACAGGCCCGACTCCTGCCCCGCGGCCAGGATCCGGCGGATCACGTCGAGCGCCGGCGAGCCCATCCGGCCGAGCTCCTCGGAGGCCGTGATGTGCTCCGCGCCGTGGATGTTCTCGATGCTCACCAGGCGGATGAAGTCCGGGTGCCGCTCATGGTGGTCGAAGGTCACCTCCGCCAGCCGCCGGATGGCCGCCACCGGGTCCAGATGGTCGACGTCCAACTGCTGCTCGGCCTCGCGGATCACGCCGTACGCGCGCTCCAGCACGGCCGTGAACAGCCGTTCCTTGCCGCCGAAGTAGTAGTAGATCATCCGCTTGGTGGTGCTGGTGCGGGCGGCGATCTCGTCGACGCGGGCCCCGTCGTAGCCGGCCCGCGCGAACTCCCGCGTCGCCACGTCGAGGATCTCGGCCCTGGTGCGGGCGGCGTCACGGATGCGCTCGCCGGGCCGTGCCGGTTCTTCGACGCTGGTCATGGAGTTCCTTCGAGTGAGGGTGTGCGGTGCCGGTGATTCTAGAAGGGAGCCGTCGTCGGCCTGCCGGGGCTTCCACGAGGCCCCGACCGGCTGATATAGCTAACGTACTGGTTCGTACATTAGTGAGTGGTCTCTGGAGGCCCCGGTGCTCAAGGACTCGTATCTCGTCGGGCTGATCGGCTCCGGCATCGGCCCGTCGCTCAGCCCCGCGCTGCACGAGCGGGAGGCCGACCGGCAGGGCCTGCGTTGTCTGTACCGGCTCCTCGACCTCGACGTGATCGGCGTACCGCCCGAGGCGGTGGGCGAGCTGCTGCGTGCCGCGCGGCTGCTCGGATTCGACGGGCTCAACATCACCCACCCGTGCAAACGGCTCGTCGTCGAGCATCTCGACGCACTCGATCCGCAGGCCGAGGCGCTCGGCGCGGTCAACACCGTCGTCTTCGAGGGCGGCCGGGCCGTCGGCCACAACACGGACGTCACCGGCTTCGCCGCCTCCTTCGCCCGCAGCCTGCCCGACGTGCCGCTGGAGCGGGTGGTGCAGCTCGGCGCGGGCGGCGCCGGTGCCGCCGTCGCGCACGCCGTGCTCACCCTCGGCGCCGGACGGGTCACCGTGGCCGACGCCCTGCCCGAGCGCGCCGACGAACTCGCCGACTCCCTGAACCGGACCTTCGGAGCGGACCGCGCCGCAGCCGCCCCCCTGGACCGGCTGCCAAAGCTCCTGGCCGCCGCCGACGGCAGCGGCGGCCTGGTGCACGCGACCCCCACCGGCATGGCCGCCCACCCGGGACTGCCGCTGCCCGCGGAGCTGCTGCACCCCGGGCTGTGGGTCGCCGAGGTCGTCTACCGCCCCCTGGAGACCGAGCTCCTGCGCACCGCCCGCGCGGCGGGCTGCGCCACCCTCGACGGCGGCGGCATGGCCGCCTTCCAGGCCGCGGACGCGTTCCGCCTGTTCACCGGGCGGGAACCCGACCGGGCCCGCATGCTCGCGGACCTCACCGAACTCACCGGCCCCGTCGCAGCACCCAAATAGCCCCCAGAGCCTCCAGAACCCCCAGAGCCTCCAGAACCCCCAGAGCCCCCAGAGCCCCCAGAGCCCTCAGAGCACGGAACTTCACGGAAGCAGAGGTACCGACGTGCGTACGTCCATCGCCACCGTCTCCCTCAGCGGCACCCTCACCGAGAAACTCACGGCCGCCGCCCGCGCCGGCTTCGACGGCGTGGAGGTCTTCGAGAACGACCTGCTCGCCAGCCCGCTCACGCCACGGGAGATCCGCGCCCGCTGCCTCGACCTCGGACTCGGCATCGACCTCTACCAGCCGCTGCGGGACATCGAGGCCGTGCCCGCCGAGGCGTTCGCCCGCAACCTGCGCCGCGCCCGGCACAAGTTCGAGCTGATGGGCGAACTCGGCGCCGACACCGTGCTGGTCTGCTCCAGCGTCGACCCCGAGGCGATCGACGACGACGCTCTCGCCGCCGCGCAGCTGAGCGAACTCGCCGATCTGGCACAGGACTTCGGTATCCGGGTCGCGTACGAGGCGCTGGCCTGGGGGCGACACGTCAGCACGTACGACCATGCCTGGCGCATCGTCGAGGCGGCCGGGCACCCGGCGCTCGGCACCTGCCTGGACAGCTTCCACATCCTCTCCAGGGGCTCCGACCCCAAGGGCATCGAGGACATCCCCGGCGAGAAGATCTTCTTCCTCCAGCTGGCCGACGCCCCGCTGCCCGCGATGGACGTCCTCCAGTGGAGCCGCCACCACCGCTGCTTCCCCGGACAGGGCGGCTTCGACGTCGCCGGACTCGTCCGGCACGTCCTGCGCACCGGCTACGACGGGCCGCTGTCCCTGGAGGTGTTCAACGACGTGTTCCGGCAGGCCGAGGCCGCCCCGACCGCCGTGGACGCCCGGCGCTCCCTGCTCGTCCTCCAGGAGGAGGCGGGGGTGGCGCAGCCGCCCGTCCCCGTCGTCCCCACCGGCATCGCCTTCGCCGAACTCGTCACCGCCGACGCCGAACCCCTCACCGGACTGCTGGGCGCCCTCGGCTTCACCCGCACCGCCCGGCACCGGAGCAAACCCGTCGACCTCTGGCAGCAGGGCGAGGCCCGCCTCCTCGTCAACACCGGTACGGCCGTCCGCCGCGACGGCACCCGACTCGCCGCCGTCGGCCTGGAGTCGCCCGACCCCGCCGGTGCCGCCGCCCGCGCTGAGGCCCTGCTGGCGCCCGTACTGCCGCGCCGCCGCGACCCGAAGGACGCCCCGCTGGACGCCGTCGCCGCCCCCGACGGCACGGAACTGTTCTTCTGCGACGCCCGACTCGCCGGCTGGCGGGCCGACTTCGAGGACGTGGGGGAGCCTGCGGCCAGGTCCGCCGCAGCAGATTTGTCTGCCATGCCGGGGACCTGGCGCATCGACCACCTCGCGCTCACCCAGCCCTGGCACCACTTCGACGAGGCGGTCCTCTTCCACCGCAGCGTGCTCGGGCTGCGGGCCGAGGACAGCGTCGACGTCGCCGACCCCTACGGGCTGCAGCGCAGCCGCGCGGTCAGCAACGCCGACGGCACCGTCCGGATCGCCCTCACCGTCCAAGCCGCGCCCGGCGACGACACCGTGCACGCCCAGCACATCGCGTTCGCCACCGACGACGTGGTCGCCGCGGCCCGCCGGCTGCGCGAAGCGGGCGTCCCGTTGCTGCCGATCCCGGCGAACTACTACGACGACCTCGCCGCCCGCCACGAGTTCGCCGACGGCGAGCTGGAAACCTACCGCGAACTGGGCATCCTCTACGACCGCGACGAGCACGGCAGCCTGCGGCACTGCTACACCCGCACCGTCGGCCGGGTGTTCTTCGAACTCCTCCAGCGCGACGGCGGCCACCGCGGCTACGGCGCCCGCAACGCACCGGTGCGGCTGGCCGCCCAACACGCCGTCCGGACGTCGACCGCCCTCACCTCCCAGCCGTAGGGCAGGGCGTCGGCGTCAGGGCCGGGTGTTCCACTCCGCGAGCACCGGGCTGCCGTGCTCCAGCGACAGTCGGCTCAGCGTCCCCGTCTCCAGCCGGAACAGCCGCCCGCCCGTGGGCGGCAGGCCCAGCCGCCGTGCGGTCAGCACCCGCAGCAGGTGACCGTGCGCCACGAGCACCACATCACCCGCGTCGAGCGCCCCGGCCACCCGGGACAGCACCCGGTCGGCCCGCTCGCCGACCTGCGCGGCAGACTCGCCGGGAAACTCCGGACCGGACGGCACCCCGTCGGTCCACAGGTCCCAGCCGGGCCGGGCGCGTCGGATGTCCGTGGTGGTGACGCCCTCGTAGCCGCCGTAGTCCCACTCCCGCAGGTCCGGCTCCGGTACCGCCCCCGCCAGCCCCGCGAGTTCGGCGGTGCGCCGGGCACGGAGCAGCGGACTGGTGAGCACGAGCGCGAAGGCGCGGCCCGCGAGCAGCGGGGCCAGGGACCTGGCCTGGTCCTCGCCGCCCGGGGTCAGGGGCAGATCGGTACCACCGGTGTGCCGTCCCGCCCTGCTCCACTCCGTCTCACCGTGCCGGGCCAGCAGGAGATCTCCCACGACCGCTACGCCCAGTCCTCCTGCTCCTGCTTCTGTTCCTGCTCCTCGTCCTGATCCCGTTTCCGATCCAAGTCGTCCCGGTCCGCGGACTCGACCGCGTGGCCGCCGAACTGGTTGCGCAGTGCCGCGACCATCTTCATCTGCGGCGAGTCCTCCTGCCGGGAGGCGAACCGCGCGAACAACGACGCGGTGATCGCGGGGAGCGGCACCGCGTTGTCGATGGCGGCCTCCACGGTCCAGCGGCCCTCGCCCGAGTCCTCGGCGTAGCCGCGCAGCTTCTCCAGGTGGGCGTCCTCGTCGAGGGCGTTGACCGCCAGGTCGAGCAGCCAGGAGCGGATGACCGTGCCCTGCTGCCAGGAGCGGTACACCTCGCGGACGTTGTCCACCGAGGGGACCTTCTCCAGCAGCTCCCAGCCCTCGGCGTAGGCCTGCATCATGGCGTACTCGATGCCGTTGTGGACCATCTTCGCGAAGTGCCCGGCGCCGACCTTGCCCGCGTGGACGTAGCCGTACGGGCCCTCCGGCTTGAGCGCGTCGAAGATCGGCTTCAACCGCTCCACGTGCTCCTCCTCGCCGCCGACCATGAGGGCGTAGCCGTGCTCCAGCCCCCACACACCGCCCGAGACACCAGCGTCGACGAAGCCGATGCCCCGGGCACCCAGCTCCTTGGCGTGCTTCTCGTCGTCCGTCCACCGGGAGTTGCCGCCGTCGACGACGGTGTCACCGGGCTTGAGCAGGCTCCCCAGCTGATCGATGACGTGCTGGGTGACCGTGCCGGCCGGGACCATCACCCAGACGACACGCGGCCCGTCGAGCCGGTCGACGAGGTCGGACAGGTGGCCGACGTCGGAGCGGTCGGGGTTCGTGTCGTAGCCGACGACGGTGTGTCCGGCGGCACGGATGCGCTCACGCATGTTGCCGCCCATCTTGCCGAGACCAACAAGGCCGATCTGCATGTCAGTTCACTTCCTGGGTTCGGGTAGGGCGGCCCACCGGGGGCGCCGGGTCGGTGCGGGGGAGGGGGCGTCAGACATGGGCGGGGACCTCCTCGGTGGCCTCGCCGCGCAGGGCGACGGCGTACATCTCGTCCGCGTCGAGACGCCTGAGCTCCTCCGCGATCAGCTCGGAGAGGGGGCGCACCTTCAGCGCGAGCCGCCGCGACGGCTGTCCCGGCAGCGACAGCGTGGCCATCGGGCCCTCCGGGCGGTCGATGACGATCTCGCCGTCCACCGTGCCCAGGCGCACGCCGGTGACCACCGGACCGGCCGTCTCCACCCGCTCGACCGGTACGTTCAGCCGGGCCTCCAGCCAGCGCGCCAGCAGCTCCGCGCTCGGATTGTCGGCCTCGCTCTCCACGGCCGCCGACGTCACCGTCAGCTGGGCCTGGTCCAGGGCGGCGGCCAGCATGGACCGCCACGGCGTCAGCCTGGTCCAGGCCAGGTCGGTGTCGCCGGGTGCGTAGCAACGCCTCCGGGCGGTCAGCACCCCCAGAGGGTCCTCGACCGCGTACAGGTCGGTGATCCTGCGCTGGGCCAGCGCGCCCAGCGGGTCCCTCGACGGGTGCTCGGGCCCTTCCGCCGGCCACCAGACCACCACCGGGGCGTCCGGCAGCAGCAGCGGCAGCACCACGGAGTCGGCGTGGTCGGACACCTCGCCGTAGGTCCGCAGGACCACGGTCTCGCCGGTGCCGGCCTCCGAACCGACCCGCACTTCGGCGTCGAGGCGCGGGTGGGTGCGTTCGCGCAGGCTGCGGGCGTGGCGCCGGATGACGACGAGCATGCGCGAGGGGTGCTCGTGCGAGGCCTCCTCGGCGGCCTTGATCGAGTCGTAGGCGTTCTCCTCGTCCGTGACGATCACCATCGTCAGGACCATCCCCACGGCGGGGGTGCCGATGGCGCGGCGGCCCCGCACCAGCGCCTTGTTGACATCGCTTGCCGTGGTGTCGGTGAGGTCGATCTTCATGGCCTGCGCCAGCTCCGTCCGTCTCGTGCGAGCATCTCGTCGGCTTCCGCGGGTCCCCAGCTGCCCGAGGTGTACCGCGCGGGCCTGCCGTGGGATGCCCAGTGCTCCTCGATCGGGTCGAGGATCCTCCACGACTCTTCCACTTCCTGATGGCGGGGGAACAGGTTGGCGTCCCCCAGCAGGACGTCCAGGATGAGCCGCTCGTACGCCTCCGGGCTGGACTCGGTGAACGACTCGCCGTAGGCGAAGTCCATCGTCACGTCGCGGAGCTCCATGGACGTGCCCGGCACCTTGGAGCCGAACCGCACCGTCATGCCCTCGTTCGGCTGCACCCGGATGACGACCGCGTTGGAGGCCAGTTCCTCGGTGGCCGTGGAACCGAAGGGGGAGTGCGGCGCCCGCTGGAGCACCACCGCGATCTCGGTGACCCGGCGGCCCAGCCGCTTTCCGGTGCGCAGGTAGAAGGGGACGCCCGCCCAGCGGCGGTTGTCGACGCCCAGTTTGATCGCGGCGTAGGTGTCGGTGGCGGAGCCCGCGTCGATGCCCTCCTCCTCCGTGTAGCCGCACACCCGTTCGCCGCCCTGCCAGGCACCCGCGTACTGCCCGCGCACGGTGTGCAGGTCCAGGTCCTTCGGCAGCCGCACGGCCCGGAGCACCTTCAGCTTCTCGGCGAGCAGCGACGCCGCGTCGAAGGAGGCCGGTTCCTCCATGGAGGTGAGCGCCATCAGCTGGAGCAGGTGGTTCTGGATGACGTCACGGGCGGCGCCGATGCCGTCGTAGTAGCCGGCCCGGCCGCTGATGCCGATGTCCTCGGCCATGGTGATCTGCACATGGTCCACGAAGGACCGGTTCCAGATCGGCTCGAACAGCTGATTGGAGAAGCGGAGCGCCAGGATGTTCTGGACGGTCTCCTTGCCCAGGTAGTGGTCGATCCGGAAGACCTGGTCCGGGGCGAACACCTCGTGGACGATCGCGTTGAGCTCCTCGGCCGACCTCAGGTCGTGGCCGAAGGGCTTCTCGATCACCGCGCGCCGCCAGGAACCGCCGTTCTGGTCGGCCAGCCCGTGATTCCTCAGTTGCCGGACCACCTTCGGGAAGAACTTCGGCGGTACCGAGAGATAGAACGCGAAGTTGCCGCCGGTGCCTTGGGCGCTGTCCAACTCGGCCACGGACGCTCGCAGTTGCTCGAACGCGGTGTCGTCGTCGAAGTCACCCGGCACGAACCGCATGCCCTGGATGAGCTGCTGCCAGACCTCCTCGCGGAACGGAGTGCGGGCGTGCTCCTTGACCGCGTCGTGCACCACCTGTGCGAAGTCCTGGTCCGCCCAGTCCCGGCGGGCGAACCCGACCAGCGAGAAGCCCGGCGGCAGCAGACCCCGGTTGGCGAGGTCGTACACGGCCGGCATCAGCTTCTTGCGCGAGAGGTCGCCGGTCACTCCGAAGATGACGAGCCCGGAAGGGCCGGCGATCCGGGGGAGCCGGCGGTCGCGGGGGTCGTGCAGGGGATTGGACCAGCCGGCTCCGGCCTCGTTCTCGCCTTCGCCTTCGGCCTCGCCCGTCTCCTCGGTCATTCCGCGTCAGCTCCCTTGGTGTCGAGGGCCTTCCCCCCTACAGGGTGTCCCGGGAAGCGGGAACCTTCACCTCCGAGAAATCCCGGCGGAGCCCGTACCCGTGCTTTTCGCCCGTTCACCCTCAAGGAGCCTTCGGTCCGAAGGAGTGGCTGCCGCTTTACCTTCAGTAGTAAAAGTATGACGTTTCAAGCGGAGGGGTGCCACGAGGTGCTGGTTTCCGGTGGCCGCCCGCATGGGTGAGGGGGCCCCACGCGCGTGGAGCCCCCTCACCGTGGATGGTCAGCGGCCGAAGGTGAACCAGTTGACGTTCACGAAGTCCTGCGGCTGGCCGCTGGTGAAGGTCAGATACACGTCGTGCGTGCCCGTCACGGAGGTGATGTTCGCCGGGATCGTCCGCCACGACTGCCAGCCGCCCGTGTTGCCCACCGCGAAACTCCCGATGGGCGCGTTACCGCGGCTGTCCAGGCGTACCTCGACCAGGCCGCTGACCCCGGTCGGCGCACCGCTCGCCACCCGGGCGGAGAACTGCCGGGCCGCGGAGGAGCCGAAATCGACGCCCTTGTACTGCAGCCAGTCACCGCCCGCCAGCGCACCCACGTTCTGGCCGCCGCCGGAGTCCGAGGTGGTCTCCGTCATCGTGCCGGACTGGGCGTCGAAGGACTCGGCCTGGATGGTGCCGTAGGCGTTCCGGTTGCCGGCCGGCGGGGGCGTGGTGCCACCGCCGCCGGAGCTCAGCACCTGGACGTAGTCGACGAGCATCGAGTGGCCGGGCTGGGTGCCGCCGTCCGGGCCACCGCCGAAGGCGTCGGGGAAGCCGCCGCCCATCGCCACGTTGAGGATGATGAAGAAGCCGTGGTCGGTGGCGTTCCTCCAGGTCGTCGCGTCGACCTGGTTCTCCCGCACGGTGTGGAAGTTGTTTCCGTCGAGGTAGAAACGGATCTGCTCCACGCTCGACGAGCGGTCCCACTCCAACCGGTAGGTGTGGAAGCCGGCCTGACAGGTCGTGCCCTGACAGGTGGTCGAACCGCCGATGCCGCTGTTCTCGTTGCACGGCCCGCCGGGTGCGGTGCCGCAGTGCATCGTGGCGAAGACGGTGTTGTTGCCCTGGGTGTTCTCCATGATGTCGAGCTCGCCGACGGACGGCCAGTTCCAGTAGTTGCCCCGGTACGGCGCGCCCAGCATCCAGAACGCCGGCCAGTAGCCCTTGGCGGCGGCGCCGGTCACGTTCGGCACCTGGATGCGGCTCTCGACGCGCAGCGTGCCCCCGGCGGGCGGCTGGAAGTCGGAACGGTTGGTCTCGATGCGGCCCGAGGTCCAGTTGCCGGAGGCGTCCCGTCGCGGGGTGATACGGAGGTTGCCGTTGCCGTCGAGGGAGACGTTCTCCGGGCTCGACGTCATCGTCTCGATCTCACCGGTGCCCCAGTTGGCGGGGCCGCCCGGGTATCCCTTGCCGGTCGCGTACTGCCAGTCGGAGGTGTTGACACCGCTGCCCGCGGCGCCGTTGAAGTCGTCGACGAAGACCTGGTTCCAGCCCGACGGCGGGGGCGGGGCGGCGGCACTCGCCGACGGGACGGCGGCCGTGGCGGCGGCCGCGGTGAGCCCGAGCGTGCCGACGACGGCGAGCAGCGCCCGCCGCAGCGGGCGGGGTCTGCGGAGGGACCGGGATCTGCGGGGGGTGCCGGAGGTGTCACTCATGTGGGGGCTGCCTCTCGGATGCGGATACGGACACAAGAACGGATGCGGGTGCACAGGTGTGTGCGGGGAGTGCTCGAAGAGCCCGGCTCGATGATCCTGAGAGCGCTCTCAGAGTGTCGCCAATGTGCTCTGCGGCCCCGTGGCCGTCAAGAGGTGTAACCGAGAAAGTCCTTCTGCGCGGGGAGGGTTCATCCCGTGAATCGACGCGAACGGGTGCAACCGCGCCACGTCGACGGCGCACGGACGGCCCGTACCTCAGTGCTCGCTCCGGCCCTCGCCCCGCTCGGGTTGGCTGGACATGCTGGTGTCGACGGCATCGACGGCATCGACGGCATCGACGGCATCGACGGCATCGACGGCATCGGTGACGTCGAGAAGGGAAGGGTGCAGACGTGAAACTGACGATTCTGGGCGGCGGGGGATTCCGGGTACCGCTGGTGTACGGCGCGCTCCTCGAGGACCACGCCGAGGGGCGGGTGACCCGGGTGGTCCTCCATGACGTGGACGACCGCCGGCTGTATGCGATCGCCCGTGTGCTGGCCGACCAGGCGGCCGGGGTGCCCGACGCCCCCGAGGTGACCACCACCACCGATCTGGACGACGCCCTGCGCGGCGCCGACTTCGTCTTCTCCGCGATCCGGGTCGGCGGCCTCGAGGGCCGTGCGAACGACGAACGGGTCGCGCTCGCCGAGGGCGTCCTCGGACAGGAGACGGTCGGCGCGGGCGGCATCGCCTACGGGCTGCGCACCGTCCCCGTCGCCCTCGACATCGCCGCCCGGGTGGCCCGTCTCGCCCCCGACGCCTGGGTCATCAACTTCACCAATCCGGCGGGCCTGGTCACCGAGGCCATGTCCCGCCACCTCGGCGACCGCGTCATCGGCATCTGCGACTCGCCGGTCGGCCTCGGCCGCCGCATCGCCCGGGTGCTCGGCGCGAACCCGCGGGAGGCGTGGATCGACTACGTCGGCCTCAACCACCTCGGCTGGGTGCGCGGCCTGCGGGTCAAGGGCCGCGACGAACTCCCGCGCCTGCTCGCCGACCGCCGCCTGCTCGGCTCCTTCGAGGAGGGCAGGCTCTTCGGCGCCGACTGGCTCCAGTCCCTCGGCGCGATCCCCAACGAGTACCTGCACTACTACTACTTCAACCGGGAAACCGTACGCGCCTACCAGCAGGCGGAGAAGACCCGCGGCGCCTTCCTCCACGACCAGCAGGACCGCTTCTACGCGCAGGTGAGCGACCCCGACGGCACCGGCGCCCCCGCCCTGGACACCTGGAACCGCACCCGCGCCGAACGCGAGGCCACCTACATGGCGGAGAACCGCGAAACCGCCGGCGCCGGAGACCGCGACGAGGACGACCTGTCCGGTGGCTACGAGAAGGTGGCCCTCGCACTGATGCGGGCCGTCGCCCGCGACGAACGGACCACCCTGATCCTCAACGTCCGTAACCGCAGCACCCTTTCGGCACTCGACGCGGAAGCCGTCATCGAAGTCCCGTGCCTCGTCGACGCCGGCGGCGCGCACCCCGTCTCCGTCGACCCGCTGCCGGGCCACGCCACCGGCCTGGTCTGCGCGGTCAAGGCGGTCGAGCGCGAGGTGCTCCAGGCCGCCGAGTCCGGCTCCCGTGCCCGGGCGGTCAAGGCCTTCGCGCTGCACCCGCTCGTCGACTCCGTGAACGTGGCCCGTCGCCTCGTCGACGGCTACACCGCTGTCCATCCCGGTCTCGCCCACCTCAAGTAGCCCCGTGAGGAGAGCACTTCATGCATGACGAACGCCATCGGATCGAAGGCCGCGTCGAGCGCGTCCACACCCAGCGCGTCAAGCCCGCGGTCTACGCCGCCACCGTCCCGCTCACCGTCGAGGCCTGGCACGCGCCGGGCGAGCCGGTCCCCTTCGCACAGGCCGCAGCCGCCCCCTACGAGCCCTTCGCCAGGAACACCCCGTGGGGGCCGCCCTGGGGCACCACCTGGTTCCGGATGCGCGGACAGGTCCCCGCCGCGTGGGCCGGCCGGCGCGTCGAGGCGGTCATCGACCTCGGCTTCACCGGCGCCGGACCGGGCTTCCAGGCCGAAGCCCTGGTGCACCTGACCGACGGCACCCCGCTGAAGGCGGTCAACCCGTTCAACCGGTACGTTCCGGTCGCCCGCCGGGCCGCGGGCGGCGAGGAGATCGACTACCTGGTCGAGGCGGCCTCCAACCCCGACATCCTGGCCGACGGCTTCGCCCGCCCGACCCCGCTCGGCGACCGGCGCACGGCGGGCGACACACCGCTGTACGTGTTCCACGGCGCCGATCTCGCCGTCCTCGACGAACCGGTCTGGCACCTCGACCTGGACCTGTGCGTGCTGCGCGAACTCATGGCCGAACTGGGCGAACACGAGCCACGCCGGCACGAGATCGCGCATGCCCTCGACCGGGCCATGGACGCCCTCGACCTCGACGACGTCTCCGGCAGCGCCCCCGCCGCCCGCGAGGCCCTCGCCCCCGTCCTCGCGCGACCCGCGCACGCCAGCGCGCACACCGTGTCCGGAGTCGGGCACGCCCACATCGACTCCGCCTGGCTGTGGCCGCTGCGCGAGACCCGGCGCAAGACGTCCCGCACCTTCTCCAACGTCACCGCGCTCGCCGACGAGTACGACGACTTCGTCTTCGCCTGCTCGCAGGCCCAGCAGTACGCGTGGGTGCGCGACCACTACCCGCAGGTGTGGGAGGGGATCAAGAAAGCCGTCGACAAGGACCAGTGGGCACCGGTCGGCGGCATGTGGGTGGAGGCCGACGGCAATCTGCCCGGCGGCGAGGCCCTCGCTCGTCAACTGGTGCACGGCAAACGGTTCTTCCTCGAGCACTTCGGCATCGAGACCAAAGGAGTCTGGCTGCCCGACTCCTTCGGCTACACCGCCGCCTACCCGCAACTCGCCAAGCTCGCCGGCAACGAGTGGTTCCTCACCCAGAAGATCTCCTGGAACCAGACCAACAGGTTCCCGCACCACACCTTCTGGTGGGAGGGCATCGACGGCACCCGCATCTTCACGCACTTCCCGCCGGTCGACACCTACAACGCCGCCCTCACCGGCGAGGAGATGGCCCGCGCCGTGCGCAACTACCGTGAGAAGGGCGGCGGTACCCGCTCGCTCGCACCGTTCGGCTGGGGCGACGGCGGCGGCGGCCCCACCCGCGAGCACATGGAACGGGCCCGCCGGCTGGCCGATCTGGAGGGCTCCCCGAAGGTCGTCGTCGAACACCCCGACGCCTTCTTCGCCAAGGCGCGCGGGGAGTACCCCGACGCCCCGGTCTGGAACGGCGAGCTCTACCTGGAACTGCACCGCGCCACCTACACCAGCCAGGCCCGCACCAAGCAGGGCAACCGGCGCAGCGAACACCTCCTGCGCGAGGCCGAGTTGTGGGCCACCACGGCGGCACTGCACGCACCGGCCTACACCTACCCGTACGACACACTCGACCGGCTGTGGAAGACGGTCCTGCTGCACCAGTTCCACGACATCCTGCCCGGCTCGTCCATCGCCTGGGTGCACCGGGAGGCGGAGGCGGAGTACGCCAGGGTCGCCCGGGAACTGGAGGCGCTGACCGGGGAGGCGATCACCGCCCTGGGGGACGGCTCCGGCCCCCGGGTGTTCAACACCAGTCCGTACGACCGCGCCGAGGTGATCCGGGCACCCGGGGGAGCGCCGGTGTGGACGACCGCGCCCGCGAACGGCAGCGCCCCCCTGGAGCCGCCGGCCGGCTTCCCCGGCCCGCAGCCGGTGACCGTCACGGAACGGGTGCTCGACAACGGGATGGTGCGGGTGCGGCTGGCGGACGACGGCACGCTGTCGTCCGTCCGGGACCTCCGCGCGGCCCGCGAGGTGCTGGCCGGCCCCGGCAACCTGCTCCGGCTGCACACGGACCTCCCCAACCACTGGGACGCCTGGGACATCGACCAGCACTACCGGAACCGGTTCACCGAGCTGCCCGCCGCCGGGTCCGTCACCGTCGTCGCCCAGGACCCGCTGGTCGGCGCGGTGCGGGTGGAGCGCGCCTTCGGCAACGGCTCACGGATCACCCAGACGATCACCCTGCGCGCCGGCAGCCCCCGGATCGACTTCGAGACCGAGATCGACTGGCACGAGGCCGAGAAGATCCTCAAGGCCGGCTTCCCGTTCGACATCCGGGCCCCGCACTCCTCCGCGGAGATCCAGTTCGGTCACATCCAGCGCCCCACCCACACCAACACCAGCTGGGAGGCGGCCCGCTTCGAGGTCTCCGGCCACCGCTGGGTGCACATCGGCGAACCCGGCTACGGCGTCGCCGTCGTCAACGACTCGACGTACGGCCACGACGTGACCCGCACGGTCCGCGACGACGGAGGCACGACCACGACGGTCCGCCTCAGCCTGGTGCGCGCCCCGCGGATCCCGGACCCCGAGGCCGACCAGGGCAGGCACCGCCTCACCTACGCGCTGCTGCCCGGCGCGGGCATCGAGGACGCCGTCGCGGAGGGCTACGCGCTCAACCTGCCGCTGCGCGTGGCCCGGGCGGCGGGCGCACCGGACCCGGTGGTCTCGGTGGACGGCGAGGGCGTGACCGTCGAGGCGGTCAAGCTCGCCGACGACGCCTCCGGCGACGTCGTCGTCCGCCTCTACGAATCCCGCGGCGGACGTGCCACCGGCACCCTGCGCACCGGCTTCCCCCTCGGCGGGGCCCAGGTGACCGACCTCCTGGAGCGGCCGCTGGAACCGGCGGGCACCGACGGCGACAGCGTGCCCGTGGCCCTGCGTCCGTTCCAGGTGCTGACCCTGCGGCTGGCGGTGGACCGGAACCGGGACTGACCGCCCGCGCACCGTGCGCGTCGGGTCGGCCGGCCGCCCCCACCGTGATGGCGGCCGGCCCGAGCCCCCCAGCTCCCCGTGCCTTCAGCACCGGCTGTTCGCCGAACATCCGGAACCGGATGTTGGACAGATGGCGCAGGCCGAAACCCTCCGCGAACCGCCGGGCCGGCTCCAGCCACCGCTCGTGCAGGGTGAACCCCCTGCGGCGGCCGTTCTTGGTGCGGCCGACGGCCAGCCGGACCCGGCTGTCCGGCCCGGTGAGGCAGTCCACCGACACCTCCGGCTGCTCGAGCACCGGCATCACCAGCCAGTCCACCGGCTCCTCCGCCTGCCGCACCGCCGCCAGCACCAGATCGAGCGGCACCTGCGGGCTGGGGAAACCGCTCAGCTGCCCGAGGGCGAAGGGGGGGGCACGGGTGATCACCCGGAAGCCCACACCGCCCGCGCCGGACGCGGGCTTGAAGCACGCCCGGTGCCCCAGCGCCTCCAGCTCCTCCACGGCACGGACCAGCTCGTCCGCCGACCGCACCCGCCACCACGGCGGCACGGGCACCCCGATCGCCTGCACGGCCTCATAGGCGATCACCTTGTCGCGGAAGACGGCCACGGCCTCGGGCGGCGGCGCCAGCAGCGCCGTACCGGTCGCCTCGAACTCCACGCGGTGCGCGACGACGGCCCCCTGGTGCAGCCGGGGCACGAACACGTCGATGCCGCGCCGCGCGCACCGGGCGAGCGCGTACTCGACGTACGCCGCCGGGGACAGGTTCCCGGGTTCCAGCTCGGCGGTGTCGGCCGCGGCCGGTACGGGGGAGTCGGGGTCGCCGTGCGTGGCGTGGATCTCGACGGCCCGGTCGTTGGGATTCCTTCCCACCTGATCGATGAAGAACACGTTCTCCGCGTACGTGCGGTTGAGCCGTACTCGTACGCATGAGGCCGTGCAGGCCGCCTTTCACGGTTCGCGGGCAGGCCTCAGCACCACGGGCGTGTCACGGTTTCCCGGGAGAGTCCGGGGAGAGCCGCCCTTGTCCGGGCGACACGGATGTGATCCCTTGGGAGTGTTCGCGGACGCCGGGGTCCCCCTGCTCGAAGAGCCCGGGGAGCGCATGCTGTCCGTACGGGTTGTTCGTTCATCTCCAGGAGGCGACGAGTGGCGTCCACGGCCGGTGGCGACGGACAGATGTGGGCGATCAGCGACCTGCACGTCGGTTACGACGAGAACCGCGCGCTGGTCGAGCGGATGCACCCCGAGTCGGACGACGACTGGCTCCTCGTGGCCGGGGACGTCGCGGAGACGGTGGACGACATCCGCTGGGCGCTCAAGACACTCGCCGGCCGGTTCCACAAGGTCGTCTGGGTGCCCGGCAACCACGAACTGTGGACCCACCCGAGAGACACCGTCGCCCTGCGCGGCGTCGCACGCTACGACCACCTCGTCGAACAGTGCCGGGAACTCGGCGTGACCACCCCCGAGGACCCCTACCCCGTCTGGGACGGCCCCGGCGGTCCGGTGGCCGTGGCCCCGCTGTTCCTGTTGTACGACTACACGTTCCTGCCCGCCGGCTGCGCCACCAAGGACGAAGGACTGGCGTACGCGTACGGCACCGGCGTCGTCTGCACCGACGAGCGCCTGCTGCACCCCGACCCGTACCCGAGCCGGGAGGCCTGGTGCCGGGCCCGGGTCGAGGAGACCGAACGCCGGCTCGCCGAACTGCCGGACGGCCTGCCCGTCGTCCTCGTCAACCACTACCCGCTGCACCGGCATCCCACGGACGTCCTGTGGTACCCCGAGTTCGCCATGTGGTGCGGCACCGAGCTGACCGACGACTGGCACCGCAGGTTCAACGTCCGCACGATGGTCTACGGACATCTCCACATCCCGCGCAGCACCCGCCGGGACGGCGTCCCCTTCGAGGAGGTGTCCGTGGGCTACCCCCGCGAATGGCGGAAGCGGGCGACGCCACCGGGACGGTTGCACCGGATCGTGCCGGGTGAGCACGCGAACGAGGGCAAGGGCGAGCCCGAGGGAGGGCCCCGATGATCGAGGAGCTGCTGCCGGCCACGGTCGTCGTCATGGAGGCCCGCGGCGACGAGGGCGCCGACGCCCCGCTCCACCCCGAGGAGGCGGCGCTCATGGAGCGGGCGGTCGAGAAGCGCCGCCGGGAGTTCCGGGCGGTGCGCTCCTGCGCCCGCCGGGCCATGGAGAAGCTCGGAGTGCCCCCGCAGCCCGTGCTGCCCGGCGAGCGTGGAGCACCGGGCTGGCCGCCCGGGCTGGCCGGCAGCATGACCCACTGCACGGGCTACTGCGCCGCCGCCCTGGTCCGGGCCGACGACCTGGCCTCCCTCGGCATCGACGCGGAGGTCCAGGGGCCGCTGCCCGAGGGGGTGCTGTCCTCCGTCGCCCTGCCCGGGGAGGCGGAGCGGATCGGCCGGCTGGCCGTGGAGCGGCCCGAGGTGCACTGGGACCGGCTGCTGTTCAGCGCCAAGGAAGCCGTCTACAAGGCGTGGTTCCCGCTCACGGGGAAGTGGCTGGACTTCATGGAGGCCGACATCGAGCTGTTCACCGACCCCGGCGAACGGACGCGCGGCGGTTTCCGGGCGGCGCTCCTGGTCCCCGGCCCATGGGTGGGCGACCGCCGCCTCGACCACTTCGCGGGCCGCTGGACCGCCGAGAGCGGCCTGGTCGCGACGGCGGTCGCCGTACCCCACGGCTGACGGGGGCGCCGCGGCGCCCCGCCGCCGCGCGGCACCGGCACGGGCGCCGGCCCGGTCCTGCTCTCCCGGTCACGGCTCCGGGTGCCAGTCGCGGAGCATCCGGAAGAAGGTCTCCTCGTGGCCGGTCAGCCCGGTCCGGGCCAGGGCGGTCTCCGCCTCCGCGAGGACCGGGGGCACGACGACCGGGGCCTGCGGGTGTCCGGCGGGCCGCTCTCCGCGTCGTGGGCGGCGCGGCACCGTGTGTGGCGGCCGCAGGCAGGCCTGGACGGCGGTGCGCTCGCGGTCGGTCAGTACGGCGGTGGGCATCGCTCGGCTCTCCCCGGGCCGCGATCCGGCATCAGACGGCCCGCACGGTGCGGGCCGCCTCCAGCCTGCCGTCCACCACGGACAGTCGGGCTGTGCCGCCCGCCGGTCCGCCCGCCCGGCGGAGCAGCGTCCCACCCGCGCTCCCCAGGTCAGGAGTGGGGCCGCTGGACGCTCTCCAGGAGCATGTCCAGCCACTCCGCGACCTTGTCGCGGTGCTGGTCGGTGGGGAGTTGCGCGGCCCGCCACGCGATTCCGCGCACGCCGTGGTCCCGCAGCAGTCGCTCCAGCGGGTCGTCGGCCGCCGAGGCGGCCCGCCGCTCACGGTCCGCGAGGGTCTGCAGCAGTTCCTGCTCGGTGTGCTGGAGGGCGCCGGCGAGCGCTTCGGGGTCCTCGGCGGTGAGGAATCCGGCGTGCACCCGGAAGAACCGCTGGATGGCGTCGCAGTGTTCCATGGTGGGACGCCGGTCGCCGTTGATCAGGGCGCCGGCCTGCTGGCGGGACATGCCCGCGCCGTCCGCGATCTCCTGCTGCGTGTACTTGCGGCCGTTCGGCTTGAGCCGGGTACGGCGCAGCAGGTCCAGGCGCTGCACGAACCGGGTCTGCACCTCGGGCTCGCCCGCGGGCCGGCCGCTCAGCAGAGCCTTGACCACCGATTCCGGAACACCGGACGCCGCGGACAGCCGGCCGACGTCGAAGATCTCGGCGTGCGGCACGTCGAGCCGGTCGGCGAGTGCGGTGACGCGGGCGACGACGGCCGACAGCGCGGTCGTCGGCGCGGTCGTCGGCGCGGTGTCCGGACCCTCGAAGCCACCCGTCACCGACAGATCTCCTACGTCTCTCACAGGTTTCTCACGAGCGTTTGCCATGAACTTCACGGAGACTAGCCCGTGTCTCGAACTCACATCCAGGTCTCGCCACAACTGTGTCCAATTTCAGCCGTCAACGGGCATGGAATGCCACGATAGTTGACACGCCTCACGTCAGGGCAGCAGGATCGGGGCGCCGCGTCAAGGCCGCACAGGCAAGAGGGGTGACCTCCCGATGGCACATCAGGCAGGAGGGCAGCGGCCGACACCGCGGCCGACCGTCTTCGAGACTCCCGAGGCGCAGGCCTACCTGGAGGACTACGCGGTGTTCCTGAACGCGGTCCCCTTTCCCTCCCTGGTGGTCGACCACCGCTGGGACGTACTGCTGGCGAACGCTGCTTTCCGGACACTTTTCCGGGACGTCGAACCGCACCCGACGGCCATGCCCGGCGACAACTTCCTCCGGTTCGTCCTCTTCCACCCGGACGCCCCCACGGTGCTGGGCGAACACGAGTCGAGCTGGTGCCTGCCGATGCTGGCCCACTTCGCCAAGACGGTGGAGCGGGACGGCCACGACCACGGGCTGCAGGCCATCCGCCGGGACATCGCCCAGGACCCCATCATGGAGGCGGCCTACCGGCAGGGGCTGCCGCACTGGATCCGTGCCGTCGGCGAGCAGGCCGCCGAACACGACGGCGCGGTACGGCCGTTGCGTCATCCCGATCCGCGCTGGGGAGTCACCGACTGCCGTCTCGTCGTGGAGACGACCAGAATCCTCGAGGGTATGGACTGCACCCGGCTCACGCTGGTCCTGCGCGAGACGCGCCGCGCCCCGGCCCGCCGCCGCGGGCACCGTCGCGCCGCCTCCCACCTCAGCGTCGTGTCGGCGGCCGACTGAATCCGGGTGTGCGGTGTCGTTGTGACCCGATGACTCCTCGCCCTCCACACGGTCATCCACGCAGCCCTCCACGCAAAAACTTGCGTTTCTTGCGCTATTCTTGCGTCCATGACGCGACGACTTGCTGTGGTGGCGAAGAAGGTCGGGGTCAGCGAGGCCACGGTCAGCCGGGTGCTCAACGGCAAACCGGGAGTCTCCGAGGCCACCCGGCAGGCGGTGCTCTCCGCGCTGGACGTGCTCGGCTACGAGCGGCCCACCCAGCTGCGCGGTGAGCGCGCCCGGCTGGTCGGCCTGGTACTGCCCGAGCTGCAGAACCCGATCTTCCCCGCCTTCGCGGAGGTCATCGGCGGCGCGCTGGCCCAGCTCGGGCTGACGCCGGTGCTGTGCACCCAGACCCGGGGCGGTGTCTCCGAGGCGGACTACGTGACGCTGCTGCTCCAGCAGCAGGTGTCCGGCGTCGTCTTCGCCGGCGGGCTCTACGCCCAGGCGGACGCTCCCCACGGCCACTACCGGCAGCTCGCCGAGCGGAACATCCCCGTCGTCCTCGTCAACGCGGCCATAGAGCACCTGGGTTTTCCGGGCGTCTCCTGCGATGACGCCGTGGCCGTGGAGCAGGCGTGGCGACATCTGGCCTCGCTCGGTCACGAGCGGATCGGTCTGGTGCTCGGCCCCGCCGACCACGTGCCGTCGGCCCGCAAACTGGCCGCCGCCCGCGCGCTCGCCGCGGAGGTGCCCGACGCACACGTCGCCCGCGCCATGTTCTCCATCGAGGGCGGGCACGCCGCCGCCGCCCGGCTCATCGACCGGGGCGTCACCGGCTTCATCTGCGCCAGCGACCCCCTCGCCCTCGGCGCCGTTCGGGCCGCCCGCCGCAAGGGACTGGACGTCCCCTCGCAGATCTCGGTCGTGGGGTACGACGACTCGGCCCTGATGAACTGCACCGAGCCGCCGCTCACCACCGTCCGCCAGCCCATCGAGGCCATGGGCAAGGCCGTGGTGGAACTGCTGAACGCACAGATCAACGGGCGTCCGGTGGCCGCCGAGGAGCTGCTGTTCGAACCCGAGCTGGTGGTGCGGGGGTCGACGGCGCAGGCGCCCCGCTCCTGAGAGCCGGCCCGCGGCAGGTCCGTTCCCCGCGTGCTTCCGGTCTGTCCCCGGCTGCTTCCGGACGACTGTCGAATAATTTCAAAATGTGCGCGACATATTGCGGACCCATGTCGTCGGTGCTTGAGTGTGCCCCGCCCACCGCTCCTGTCCGAGGGGTTCACCCGCTCCTGTCCCAGAGGGGTCCACCGATGAGAAGCACCGGGATCCGCCGTACCCTCGTCGCGCTAGGCGTCGGCGCCCTCACCCTCACCGCCTGCGGCTCGAACGACGACCGGGCGGCCGACGGCAAGACCCGCATCACGGTCAACTGCATGCCGCCCAAGAGCGCGAAGGTCGACCGCCGGTTCTTCGAGGAGGAGATCGCCGCCTTCGAGAAGGAGAACCCGGACATCGACGTCGTCCCGCACGACGCGTTCCCCTGCCAGGACCCGAAGACCTTCGACGCCAAGCTCGCCGGAGGGCAGATGGAGGACGTGTTCTACACCTACTTCACCGACGCCGGGCATGTCGTCGACATCAACCAGGCAGCCGATCTCACCCCGTACCTCAAGGAGTTGAAGAGCTACGGGACGATCCAGCAGCAGCTGCGGGACATCTACACCGTCGACGGCAAGGTCTACGGCGTACCCCGCACCGGCTACTCCATGGGGCTGGTCTACAACCGGGCGCTCTTCGAGAGGGCCGGCCTCGATCCCGACCGGCCGCCCAGCACCTGGGCCGAGGTCCGAGCCGCCGCCAAGCGGATCGCCGCACTCGGCGACGGTACCGTCGGCTACGCCGACTACAGCGCCCAGAACCAGGGCGGCTGGCACTTCACCGCAGAGCTGTACTCCCAGGGCGGGGACGTCGTCACCCCCGACGGCGAAAAGGCGGCCGTGGACTCGCCCGAAGGCCGCGCCGTGCTGCGGACCCTGCACGACATGCGGTGGAAGGACGACTCCATGGGCAGCAAGCAACTGCTCGTGATCAACGACGTCCAGCAGATGATGGGCGCCGGCAAGCTCGGCATGTATCTCGCCGCCCCCGACAACATCCCGATCCTGGTGAAGGAGAAGGGGGCCGATTACAAGGACCTCGCCCTCGCCCCCATGCCCGGCGGCAAGGCCACCCTCATCGGCGGCGACGGCTACATGGTCAACAAGAAGGCCTCACCCGAGCAGATCAGGGCCGGCCTGAAGTGGCTCGACCACATGTTCCTCACCCCCGGCGACGGTTTCCTCGGCGACTACGCCCGCGCCGGGAAGAACGACGCGCCGGTCGGCCTGCCCGAACCCCGGCTGTTCACCGGCGCCGCCGACGCCAAGGACCAGCAGGTCAAGAAGGCCAACGCCAACGTCCCGGTGGGGAACTACCAGGCCTTCCTCGACGGCAACCAGAGCCTGGAGATGAAGATCGAGCCGCCGCGGGCACAGCAGCTCTACTCCGTCCTCGACGGCGTCGTCTCCGCGGTGCTCACCAAGGAGGACGCCGACATCGACCGGCTCCTGAAGGACGCCTCCGGCAAGATCGACGGCATCCTGGCCCGGGGCTGACCGGCGATGAAGACGGTCGCACGTCAGCCCGCCGAAGCCGTCGAACTCCGCCCGGTGCGGGCGCCGTCCCCGGCCGGGAGCCGGAGACGGCGCCGCCTCACCGACCAACTGCGTGCCTACGGCTTCCTCCTCGGAGGCCTCGTCTGCTTCGCCCTGTTCTCCTGGTACCCGGCGATCCGCGCGGTCGTGATCGCGTTCCAGAGGTACACGCCGGGCTCACCGTCCGAATGGGTCGGCACCGCCAACTTCGCCCGCGTCCTGGACGACCCCGAGTTCGGCGCGGCCTGGCGCAACACCCTCGGCTTCACCCTGCTCGCCCTGCTCATCGGCTTCGCCGTCCCGTTCGTCCTGGCCCTGGTGCTGAACGAACTCCGGCACGCCAAGGCGTTCTTCCGCGTCGTCGTCTACCTGCCGGTGATGATCCCGCCGGTGGTCAGTGCCCTGTTGTGGAAATGGTTCTACGACCCCGGCACCGGCCTCGCCAACGAGGCGCTGCGGTTCCTGCACCTGCCCACCTCGAACTGGTCCAACGGCGCCGACACCGCTCTGGTCTCCCTGGTCGTCGTCGCCACCTGGGCCAACATGGGCGGCACCGTCCTGATCTACCTCGCCGCCCTCCAGTCCATCCCCGGCGAACTGTACGAGGCCGCCGAACTCGACGGCGCGAGCCTGCTCCAGCGCATCCGGCACGTGACGATCCCACAGACCAGGTTCGTCATCCTCATGCTGATGCTGCTTCAGATCATCGCCACCATGCAGGTGTTCACCGAACCCTTCGTGATCACCGGCGGCGGACCGGAGAACTCCACCGTCACCGTCCTCTACCTCATCTACAAGTACGCCTTCCTCTACAACGACTTCGGCGGCGCCTGCGCGCTGAGCGTGA
Organism: Streptomyces sp. TE5632; assembly: GCF_054061295.1. Taxonomy (NCBI): domain Bacteria; kingdom Bacillati; phylum Actinomycetota; class Actinomycetes; order Kitasatosporales; family Streptomycetaceae; genus Streptomyces; species Streptomyces sp. TE5632. The sequence continues at coordinate 5,525,838 of NZ_JBSSEA010000003.1, forward strand.
TGCTCCTCGCCCTGCTCGGTCTGTTCTCCGCCCTCTACCTCCGACTCACCGACTCCCCGAAGGAGGCGACGTGAGCAGCACCCGTACCCTCGTCTCCCCGGCCGTCCTGGCCCGGCCCCGGGGCAGGACGATCTACTGGACCGTGTTCACCGGCGTCGTCCTGCTCTTCGCGCTCGCCTTCCTCTTCCCCGTCTACTGGATGGTGAGCGGCGCGATGAAGTCACCGGACGAGGTGGCGCGCACCCCGCCCACCCTCCTCCCGGAGCAGTGGGGCACGAGCGGGTACACCGACGCCTGGGACCTGATGCGACTGCCGACCCACCTGTGGAACACGGTGGTGCAGGCGGCCGGCGCCTGGCTGTTCCAGCTGGTGTTCTGCACGGCCGCCGCCTACGCGCTGTCCAAGCTCCGGCCCGCCTTCGGCAAGGTGATCCTCGGCGGCATCCTCGCCACCCTGATGGTCCCCGCGCAGGCCCTCGTCGTACCGAAGTACCTGACCGTGGCGGACCTCGGTCTCCTCAACGACCCCCTCGCCATCTGGCTGCCGGCCGTCGCCAACGCCTTCAACCTCTATCTGCTCAAGCGGTTCTTCGACCACCTGCCCCGGGACGTGCTGGAGGCCGCCGCGATCGACGGCGCCGGGAGACTGCGCACCCTGTGGTCGATCGTCCTGCCCCTGTCGCGCCCGGTGCTCGGCGTGGTGTCGATCTTCGCGCTGGTCGCCGTGTGGCAGGACTTCCTGTGGCCGCTGATGGTCTTCTCCGACACCGGGAAACAGCCGATCAGCGTGGCTCTGGTGCAGTTGTCGCAGAACGTCCAGCTGACCGTGCTCATCGCCGCGATGGTGATCGCCAGCATCCCCGTGGTCGCGCTGTTCCTCGTCTTCCAGCGGCACATCATCGCCGGGATCAGCGCGGGCGGCACCAAGGGCTGACGCCGAATCCGTCCACCCAGAAGAAAGGCACGCACCGTGGGACAGCCCACCCCTGCCCGAAACGACGACGACTGGTGGCGCTCCGCCGTCATCTACCAGGTGTACGTCCGCAGCTTCGCCGACGGCGACGGCGACGGCACCGGCGACCTCGCCGGAGTCCGCGCCAAGCTGCCCTACCTCGCAGAACTCGGCGTGGACGCCCTGTGGTTCACCCCCTGGTACCTGTCCCCGATGAAGGACGGCGGCTACGACGTCGCCGACTACCGGGCGATCGACCCGGCCTTCGGCACCCTCGCCGAGGCGGAGAAACTCATCACCGAGGCACGGGGGCTGGGAATCCGCACGATCGTCGACATCGTGCCGAACCATGTCTCCGACCAGCACCCCTGGTTCCGCGCCGCCCTCGCCGGCGGCCCCGAGCGTGAACTGTTCCACTTCCGCCCGGGCCGCGGGGCGCACGGTGAACTGCCGCCCAACGACTGGCGGTCGGAGTTCGGCGGCCCGGCCTGGACCCGCCCACCCGTCTCCCCCCACCACCCTTCCAAGGAAGGCCCTTCGGACCCTGCTGATTCCGTCTCCCATGATTCCGGCGGCGACTGGTACCTCCACCTGTTCGCACCCGAGCAGCCCGACCTCAACTGGGCGCACCCCGCCGTCCGTGAGGAGCACGAGGACATCCTGCGGTTCTGGTTCGAGCGGGGCGTGGCCGGCGTGCGCATCGACTCCGCCGCGCTGCCGGTGAAGGACCCCCTGCTGCCCGACTTCACCGAGGGCCTCGACCCGCACCCGTACGTGGACCGCGACGAGCTCCACGACATCTACCGCGGCTGGCGGGCCGTCGCCGACGAGTACGGGGCCGTCTTCGTCGGCGAGGTCTGGCTCCCGGACACCGAACGCTTCGCCCGCTACCTGCGTCCCGACGAACTGCACACCGCGTTCAACTTCTCCTTCATGACCTGCCCCTGGGACGCGGCACGGCTGCGCGCCTCCATCGACGAGACCCTGGCCGAGCACGCCCCGATCGGTGCCCCCGCCACCTGGGTGCTGTGCAACCACGACGTGACCCGCACGGTCACCCGCTACGGCCGCTCGGACACCGGCTTCGACTTCGCCACCAAGGCCTTCGGCACCCCGACGGACCTGCCCCTGGGCACCCGCCGGGCCCGCGCCGCCGCCCTGCTGTCGCTGGCGCTGCCGGGCGCGGTCTACGTCTACCAGGGCGAGGAACTCGGCCTGCCCGAGGCCGACATCCCGCTCGACCGCATCGAGGACCCCATGCACGCCCGCTCCGGGGGCACCGACCCCGGACGTGACGGATGCAGGGTGCCGCTGCCGTGGACGGCCGACGCGCCGCACGCCGGTTTCGGCGGCGAACCGTGGCTGCCACAGCCCGCCGGCTGGGATTCGTACGCCGCCGACCGGCAGGCCCGGGACCCCGGCTCCATGCTCGCCCTGTATCGCGAGGCGATCCGCCTGCGCCCGGCCTTCGGCGAGGGCCCGTTCACCTGGCTGCCCACCACCGACGGCGTACTCGCCTTCACCCGCGCGGACGGCGGCGCCATCTGCGTGGTGAACCTCGCGGACGCGCCCGCCGCCCTCCCGCCCCACACCGGACTGCTCCTCGGCAGCGGCCCTCTCGACCCCGACGGACGCCTGCCCAAGGACACGGCGGTCTGGCTGCGCACCTGAAGACCGCACCCGCTTGTTCCCGTACCCCCACCATGAAGGGACCAGCCATGCGCACCTCCGGATTGACTGTCAGGAGCATGTCAGTCATCGGTACGGTCGTCGCCGTCACCGCCGGCATGCTCGCCGCCCTCGCGCCCGCGCCCGCCCACGCCGCCGCGGGCGCCACCCTCCCCTTCACCTCGGTCGAGGCCGAGTCCGTCACGACCACCGGGACCAGGATCGGTCCCGACCACACCCAGGGCACCCTCGCCTCCGAGGCCTCGGGCCGTCGGGCCGTCCGGATCGACGCCGGTCAGCGGGTCGAGTTCACGGTGCCGCGCGCGGCCAACGCCGTGAACGTCGCCTACAGCGTCCCCGACGGGCAGTCCGGCTCGCTCGACGTCTACGTCAACGGCGAGAAACTGGCCAAGACCCTGCCGGTGACCTCCAGGTACTCCTACGTCGACACCAGTTGGATCGCAGGCTCCAAGACCCATCACTTCTTCGACAACGCGCGCCTGCTGCTCGACCGGAACATCCGGGCCGGTGACACGGTCACCCTTCAGGCCACGGGAGTCCAGGTCACCGTCGACGTGGCTGACTTCGAGCAGGTGGCCGCACCCGCCGCCAGACCGGCCGGTTCGGTCTCCGTCACCGACAAGGGCGCCGACCCCAGCGGCCGGGGTGACTCCACGCAGGCCTTCCGGGAGGCCGTCTCCGCGGCCCAGGGCGGGGTGGTCTGGATACCGCAGGGCGAGTACCGGCTCACCTCCGCACTGGGCGGCGTCCAGAACGTCACCCTCCAGGGCGCGGGCCACTGGCACTCCGTCGTGCGCTCCTCCCGCTTCATCGACCAGTCGAATTCCGCCGGCAACGTCCACATCAAGGACTTCGCCGTCATCGGCGAGGTCACCGAGCGGGTCGACTCGAACCCCGACAACTTCGTCAACGGCTCGCTCGGCCCGAACTCGTCCGTCTCCGGCATGTGGCTCCAGCACCTCAAGGTGGGTCTCTGGCTGACCGGCAACAACGACAACCTGGTCGTGGAGAACAGCCGCTTCCTCGACATGACGGCGGACGGCCTCAACCTCAACGGCAACGCACGCGGGGTGAAGGTCCGCGGCAACTTCCTGCGCAACCAGGGCGACGACTCGCTCGCCATGTGGTCGCTGTACGGGCCCAACAGCAACAGCAGTTTCGAGAACAACACCGTCTCGCAGCCGAACCTCGCCAACGGCATCGCGATCTACGGCGGCACCGACATCACCGTCAGGGGCAACCTGATCGCCGACACCAACGCGCTGGGCAGCGGTATCGCGATCTCCAACCAGAAGTTCCTCGACCCGTTCCACCCGCTGGCCGGCACGATCACCGTCGACGGCAACACCCTGGTCCGCACCGGTGCCATGAACCCCAACTGGAACCACCCCATGGGTGCCCTGCGCGTCGACTCCTACGACAGCGCCATCGAGGCACAGGTCAGGATCACCGACACCACCATCACCGACAGCCCTTACAGCGCCTTCGAGTTCGTCTCCGGCAGCGGACGCGGGCACGCCGCGAAGAACATCACCGTCGACGGCGCCACCGTCGCCGGGGCCGGTACGGTCGTCGTCCAGGCCGAGACACCGGGCGCCGCCACCTTCCGGAACGTCACCGCCACCGGCATCGGTCCGGCCGGCGTCTACAACTGCCCCTATCCGGCCGGCTCGGGCACCTTCACCCTCACCGACGGCGGCGGCAACTCCGGCTGGGACAGCACCTGGTCGGACTGCTCCACCTGGCCGGAGCCCGGCCAGGGCAACCCCGACCCCGACCCGGACCGTAATCTCGCCCAGGGCCGCCCCGCGACCGCCACCGGCTCCCAGGACGTCTACACGCCGGCCAAGGCGGTCGACGGCGACACGAACACCTACTGGGAGTCCGCCAACCACGCCTTCCCGCAGTCCCTGACGGTGGACCTCGGCTCCAGCCGGGCCGTCCGGCGGCTGGTGCTGAAACTGCCCCCGCAGTCCGCGTGGCAGACCCGCACCCAGACCCTCGCCGTCCAGGGCAGCACCGACGGCTCCGCGTACACGACGGTCCTCGCCGCGAAGGAGTACCGCTTCGACCCGGCCACCGGCAACACGGCCACCGTGACGCTGCCGGAGGGCACCGACCTGCGCCACCTCCGCCTGCACGTCACCGGTAACACCGGTTGGCCGGCGGCCCAGTTCAGCGAAGTGGAGGCATACCTTTCCTGACGTTTTTCCGCACGGCCCCGGCCGCTGCTCAGGTCCGCTGTGCGGCGGCGGGGTCGGTCACGCCTCCCGGGCAGGCGTTCCGTTCGATGTCCCAGCCCGCCGTCTCCGCGCCGGCCCGGTAGGCACTCTGCAGGAAGGCGAGTACGTCGGCGCGCGGCGAGGGCGCGGTCCTGGCCTTCTCGTACTCGAGGATCGCCAGACGGCTGCCGGTGCCGCGTTCGACCCACGAAGCGGCGGCGGGCTGCAGCGGACGGCGTGCCAGGCCGGTCGGTTCGGGCGCGGTGTAGGAGTAGAACGCCGCCTGAGGGAAGGCCGGGTCGCCGAACCAGAAGCCCGCGCTGATCACCTCACGGGAGTACGCCTCCCTGGTGACCGGATCGACGGATTCGGATTGGGCGACGGCGGTGTCGGAGAACCTGGTCACCGCGATGTCGAAGGTGTGCCAGAAGTGGTGCACCGGACTCGTCTTTCCGGACCACTCGGCGGCGTACTCCTCCAGGACCAGGTTGACCTGGGACAGGATGACCCAGTAGCGGTTCACCGACTCCTGGTCGTAGGCGCGGTGTTCCGTGTCCTCGTCGAAGGGGCGGTCGGAATCCGGGAGGTCGAAGGGGCGCGGTCGCCCGATGTGCACGGAGACGTCGAGTTCGGTGAGCGCGGACTGCAACCGCCGGTAGAAGTCGGCCACCGAGAGGCCGGGCAGCGGGAACGACACCTCGCGACCCGAACCGGTCGTGACGAGAAGCCTGTGGTCGACGAAGTCGAAGTCGATGCAGAAGAAGCGGCCCTGGTCGTCCAGGCCCATCGGGCGGGTGGTGATGCCACGTCCGGTGAGATGGTAGGGAACGTTCCACCAGTGGTTACGGCGTGGCGACGCCGCGAGCCGCACCTTTCCGACCACCTGCGCGAACCGGTGCAGCGTCTCCTTGGTCGCCCGCCATTCGGCGTAGGGCAGCGGGGGAAAGAGTTCCACAGCTCCTCCAGGATGCCGCGTATGCGCGCATGTCGGAATACGGGCCTGCCTGCCCTTAAAGGTATCCCCCTCAAGGGAAGGCCGAAAGGCGAAAGTGCCCGGTGCGCCCGCTCGCGGTGCGCCGGACGGGCTTGCGCGATCGGAGCAGTGGAAGGCGCTTCGATCTGCCGGTGAGTGCCGTGCGCCCTAGGCTGGACCGCGATCGCGCTTCACCTTGCCACCGGGAGCCCTCATGCGTCTGCCCATCGAACCCAGGCACGTAGCGCCGCGTCTGGCCACGGGAGCGTTCATCCTCAACTCGGGCCTGTCCAAGCGTGGGGTCGACGAGGAGACCGCGGCCCAGCTGCATGGAATGGCCAAGAACACCTACCCGGTCCTGGACCGGATGCAGCCCGCGGCCTTCGTGCGGCTGCTGTCCACCGGGGAGATCACGCTGGGAGCCGCCCTGCTCCTGCCCTTCGTGCCCACGGTGGTGGCGGGTGCCGGGCTCGCCGCGTTCTCGTCGGCGCTGCTGGGGCTGTACCTGCGCACTCCGGGGATGCGGCGGGAAGGCAGTCTGCGGCCGACCCAGGAGGGCATCGTGTTGGCCAAGGACGCCTGGATGCTCGGCATCGGTCTCGGATTCGTCGTGGACGAGATGACGCGCGACACGCGCTGACCGGCCGGTCACGGGGCGAATCGGCTGCTTCACCCGCACAGGGTCCTGCCCGGCCGGGCGGGACCCTGTTTCCTGTGATCCCCGGCCGTCACCGGTGGTGGAACGATGCCATGAAGCACTATTCTCACAGGTAGGATTCGTGAAAATTCGGGGAGGAGGACGTCGTGACCTATGTGATCGCGCAGCCCTGTGTCGACGTGAAGGACAAGGCGTGCGTCGACGAGTGCCCGGTCGACTGCATCTACGAGGGCCGGCGGTCCTTGTACATCCACCCGGACGAATGTGTCGACTGTGGCGCCTGTGAACCGGTCTGCCCGGTCGAGGCCATCTTCTACGAGGACGACACTCCCGAGGAGTGGAAGGACTACTACAAGGCGAACGTCGAGTTCTTCGACGACCTCGGCTCGCCCGGCGGCGCCTCCAAGCTGGGGCTGATCGAGCGGGACCACCCGCTGATCGCCGCGCTGCCGCCGCAGGACGGAGCGACGTGACCTCCGGGGAACGCGCCGGGGGAGGCGATCCGGTGACCCCGCGCCGCCGTGCCGTGCTCGAGGTGCTGCGCACCGCCGGCGCGCCGCTCGGTGTCAACGAGGTGGCGGAGCGGGTGGGGGTCCACGCCAACACGGCGCGCTTCCACCTGGATTCGCTGGTGACGCGCGGGGCGGTGGAGCGGACCCTGGAGGCGTCGTCCGGGCGGGGGCGCCCCCGCGCGGTGTATGCGCCGCGTCGCGGAATGGACCGCGGAGGGCGGCGTGAGTACCGACTGCTGGCCCGGATGCTGCTCAGCCGGCTCGCGTCGACCGGCGCCGAGGCGGAGGCCGTGGAGGCCGGCCGGGCCTGGGGGCGGCATCTGGTCGACCCGGCGCCGCCCTTCCACACCGTGACCGGCCGCGAAGCGGTCGACCGGCTGGTCGGACTCCTCGCCGACCTCGGCTTCGATCCGGTGACCCCGGTGACCCCGGTGACCCCGGTGACCCCGGTGACCCCGGTGACCCCGGTGAACGGCGAGTCCGATGAGGTGCCGGACGTCATCCGTCTGCGGCACTGTCCGTTCCTCGAACTCGCCGAGGAGTACCGGCAGATCGTCTGCCCGCTCCATCTGGGCTTGATGAAGGGCGCGTTGGCCGAACTGGACGCGCCCGTCGCCGCCGACCGGCTGGAGCCGTTCGCCGAACCCGACGTCTGTCACGCCCATTTCGTCCACGCGCGCGCCGCGTAGAGGAAGGACAGTCCGGCAGTGAACTCCTTATCGGCCGCCACAGCGGGCGCCGCCGTCCTCGTCTGGCTCGGCATGGTGCTGGCGGTCTCCTTCCTGGAGGCGCCGTTGAAGTTCCGGGCTCCGGGGGTGACCGTCCCGATCGGCCTCGGCATCGGCCGCGTCGTCTTCCGGGCGCTCAATCTCGTCGAGCTCGTCCTCGTCGCGACCACCCTTGTCGCCTTGGCGGCCGGCGGGCCCAGCACCTCGGTGGTCGTGCTCGCCGTCGTGGTGACCGTGGTGCTGGCAGCTCAACTCGGTGTGATCCGGCCGCGGCTCAACCGCCGGTCCGACCGGGTGCTCGCCGGAGAGCAACTGCCCCGCTCCCACGCCCACTGGTACTACGTGGCGTTCGAGGCCGTCAAGGCGGTGGCGCTCCTGGTTCTCGGCATCCTGCTCCTCGCTGCCTGAGCGCCACCCGGCCGTCGCGTCAGCGGGTCAGACGTCCTGGCCGTTGCCGCCGCGGCCCTCCGCCTCCTCGATGCCCTCGATGATGTCGTCGAGGACCGACTGCCTCTGGTCGGTGTCCAGACCGAAGCGGATCACGACGATCTGCTTCGGCTGCGCGGGGGAGGGGAGGGCCAACGACTGGACGTACCCGTCGGAGCCCTTGCTGGTGACCGCCCTCCAGCGCACCAGGTAGCCCTTCTGTCCGGCGACGTCCACCGCCTTCGACTCGAGGACCTCGTGCGAGGTGATCCTCCCGTAGGAATCGCCGCCGTACGACTCCTCGGCATTGGCGGCGATGTCCGCCTTGGCGACCTCCTCGGCGGTGGAGCCGCGGATGCCGAGGGCCGGCGCCGGCGCCGAGTAGGCCCCGCCCTTGGTGCAGGTGCTGGAGGTGTTGCCGGGGCATTCGTAGGTGTCCTCCGACATGATCTGGGCGCCCACCTGGCCCTCCTGGCCGTACCAGCCGTCCGGGATGGGCAGGCTGATTCCGCTCAGCCCGTCGGTCACCGACCCGCTCTCGACCCGTGGCGGCTGAGAGGTGTCCGGGCCGGACCCCTCCCCGTCGGGACCGCCCTTCGGACCGCCTTCCGAACCACCGGGGCCGCCGTCCCGTCCGCCCGGCCCCTGCGAGGCCGCGGAGTCACCGGCCCCGTTGTCGTCGGTCAGCGCGTACACGCCGACCCCGATGCTCGCCAGCACGGCGACGGCCGCCGCCACGGCTATTCCGATCCGCAGCCCGCGCCCCCGGCCGGAACCGGAGCCGGACTGCACGACCCCGGGATATCCCGGATGCACCGGGTACGCCGGATGCACCGGGTACGCCGGATGGGCCGGGTACGCCGGCCCGGCCGCCGTGCCCGGTGCCGGAGGGCCCCAGGCGGGTGCCGAGCCCGTCGGCCGGACCTGGTCCGTCCAGGCGGTGCCGTCCCACCAGCGCTCGGTGGCCGGTCCGTCATTCGTCTGCCCGGGGTCGGGATACCACCCGGGAGGAGTCGCCTGCGTCATGTCCCCACCGTATGAGGCGTCGATGAAAGCCGGATGAGACCGGATGAGACCGGAGGGGAGAGGTCCGTCACCTCCGGTGACCGGCCACCCTCTGCCCCGGCCCCGCCCCGACCGGCCACCCCGGCCCCGGACACCCTCGGTGCACCCCCGGCAGGGCCGGCGCGCCGCCGCCTCACCGCAGGCTTTCCCCTGCCCCGTCGCGCCCCTGTGAAACTGATCCGACGCTCCGTCACCATCGCTTTCCCTTAAGGCTGTTGACTCCGGACGCCCAGGTGGGCGGCGGGACGCGTCGACCTCTGTACCGCGTGTCACCCGTCACGGCAAGAGCGGGCGCGGTACTGCTCCATCAGGGCTGCCGGAGGACTACGCTCGACGCCTGTACGTCGTTCGGGCGACTTGGGGAGGCAGCGGGATGACGGAGGTACGGCCCACGGGCGAGGCCCCGCCCTCCCTCTGGGAGCGGGACGAGGAGATCGCCGCCATCACGGCGGTGGTCGACACCCTGTGCGCGGACCGGTCCTCACCCGGCGACCTGCTGGTGCTCCGGGGCGAGGCGGGGCTCGGCAAGACCGCGCTGCTCGCCGAGACACGGCGCATCGCCGAACAGCGCGGCTGCACCGTCTGGTCGGCCCGCGGCGGCGAGACCCTGCGCTCCGTCCCCTTCAACGTCGTGCGTCAACTCCTCCAGCCCGCACTGGTGTCGATGCTGCCGGAGGAGGTCCGCGAGTACCTCGGCGACTGGTACGACATCGCCGGCCCGGCCCTCGGCGTCGCGGAGCCCGGCGACCGGCACATCGACCCGCAGGGCGTCTGCGAGGGGCTGGTCGCCGCGGTGCGACGGCTGGCCCGCCGGGACTGGCCGCTGGTGCTGACCATCGACGACGCCCACTGGGCCGACCAGGAGACCCTGCACTGGCTCGCCGTCTTCGCCGAACGCCTGGCGGAGGTACCCGTCCTCGTCGTGGTCTCCCGCCGGCCGGGCGAGGTCTCCGGGGTGAGCGCCCGCCACCTGGACGCCGTCGCCGAGGCGGCCGACCACCCCGTCACCGTCCTCAGCGCCCTGACCCCGCTCGCCACGGCCGGACTCACCCGCGCCACCCTGGGCGAGAACGCGGACGCCGCGTTCTGCCGCGAGGTGTGGGCCGTCACCGGCGGCAACCCGTACGAGACCGTCGAACTCCTCGCCAAGGTCCGGGACAGCGAACTCGAACCCGTCGAAACCCACGCGGGCGAACTGCGCGCGCTGAACCGCTCCGCCCGCGGCGGCGGACTCGTGGCCCGCCTGGAACAACTCGGCATAGACTCCACCCGGTTCGCCTGGGCCGCCGCCATCCTCGGCACCGACATCACCGTCGAGCTGGTGGCCCGGCTCGCCACCCTGAACCGTGACGACGCCGTCCGCTGCGCCGAACTCCTGCGCGGCGCCCGCATCCTCACCGTCCCCGACCCCGGCACCGGCCGTACCGGAGTGGCCGACCTCGAGTTCGTCCACCCGCTCATCGCCACCGCCGTCTACAACTCCATCCCCGACGCCCTGCGCCGGGCCATGCACGGCATCGCCGCCCGGATCGTCACCGACTCCGGACACGGCGCCGCGTCCGCCTCCCGGCACCTCCTCGAGGTGCACCCGGACGACGACGAGGAACTCGTGTGGCAACTGCGTGAGGCCGCCCGCGAACACCTCGCCACCGGCGCCCCGGACGCGGCCCGCCGCTGCCTGGAACGCGCGCTGGAGGAACCGCCCCGCCCCGAGGTGCACGCGCACGTGCTCTACGAACTGGGCTGCGCCACCTTCCTGACCGCACCCGCCCGGACCATCGGCCATCTGCGGACCGCACTCGGCATGTCCGGCCTCGACGGCGACGCACGGGTGGACGCCGTGGTCCGGCTCTCGCAGGCGCTGCTGCACAACAACCAGACGGAGGAGGCCCTCCGCACCGTCGAGGCGGAGGCCGCCCGGCTGGAGCCGGGACCCGCCCGGATGCGGCTGCAGGCCGTGCAGTTCATGTGGGAGGGCATCCACGCCGGCGAGACCCCCGCACCCGGCCGCAGCGAACGCCTGGCCGCCCTCGCCGCCACCTGCACCGGCCGCGACAACTCCGAGCGCGCGCTGCTCATCCTGCGCGGCTTCGACGCCATGATGCGCGGCGAGAACGCCGAGGAGGTCGCCGAGATCTGCGACCGCGCCCTCGTCAACGGCCGCCTCGCGCCCGGCCTCGGCTGGACCGACTCCGAATGGGGCGTCGAACTGCTGCTGATGCTCGCCGGGGTCTACGCCTACACCGACCGGCTCGACCGCGCCGAAAGCCTCTACAACGAGGCCCTGCGCGCCTACGAGACGGCAGGCTGGAGCGGCGGTCACCTGGCCCTCGCCCACGCCTACATCGGTCTCGGGCACCGCAGGCGGGGCCGTCTGGCGGCGGCGGAGAAATCGTTGCGCGAGTCCCTGCGTCTGGCCGAACGCGTCGGCCGCGGTCTGCCCCTGTACTGGACGGCGACCTGCAACCTGGTCGACACCCTGCTCGCCCGCGGGCACGTGGACGAAGCCCGGGCGGTCGCCGAACGGCACGGCTTCGCACCGCCCTACCCGTCCACCATCGTGCTTCCCGACCTCCGCTCGGTGCGCGGCAGACTGCTGCTCGCGGTCGGCCGCACCGAGGACGGCGTCAACGAACTGGAGGCCGCCGAGAAGGCGGCGGCCGCCCGCGGCCACCACAACCCCGTCCACGTCTTCTGGGCCGCCGACCTGGCCCGCGCCCTCGCCGGGACGGACCCGGCCCGTGCCGCCCGGCTCGCCGTGGAGTACCGCAGGCAGGCCGAACGCTTCGGCACGGACACCGCCGTGGGGGAGGCCCTGCGCTGCGCCGCCGCCCTGGAGACCGGCCAGCGGGCGGTGCGGCTCGCCGCCCGGGCCGTCGCCTACCTGGAGTCCTCGCCCTGCCAGTACGAACACGCCACCGCCCGCGTCGAGTACGGCATCCTCGCCCGCTCGAGGACCGACCTGGAGCGCGGTCTGGCGCTCGCACGGTCCTGCGGCGCGGACGGGCTGGCCGCGCGGGCCCGGGCCGAACTGGCCTCGGTCACCGGACAGGCGTCGGCCGCCGCGCCGGCCCCGACCGCCGGGCGGGTCGCGGACAACCGGCCGTAGCGCCCCGCCCCGGCACGGGCCCCGGGCCCGTCACGACGTGCCGTCGGTCTCCTCCGCCAGTACCCGCTGGGCCGTGGCGAAGGCCGAGTTGGCCGCCGGTACGCCGCAGTACACCGCCGTCTGCATCAGCACCGCTCCGATCTCCTCGGGGGTGAGCCCGTTGCGCAGTGCCGCGCGGACGTGCATGGCCAGCTCGTCGTAGTGGCCGTGCGCGACCAGCGCGGTGAGCGTGATCATGCTGCGTTCGCGGCGGGTGAGCGTCGGATCGGTCCAGATCTCGCCCCAGGCGTAGCGCGAGATGAAGTCCTGGAACCGCGCGGTGAACGCCGTCTGCCGGGCCTGGGCCCGGTCCACGTGCGCGTCCCCGAGGACCTCGCGCCGTACCCGCATCCCGCTGAGCGCGTCCCCGCCGAAGTGGGCCCGCAGCGCCGTCAGCACCGCCTCGGGACGCTCCGCCGGCGCCAGATGAGAGGCACCCGGGATCTCCACGAGCCCCGCGCCCGGCACCGCGTCGGCGATCTCGCGCAGATGCGCCGGGGGCGTCGCCGGGTCCTCCCGGCCGGCCACCAGCAGGGTCGGCACCCGGATCTGTGCGAGGTGCTCCCGCAGATCGAACGCGGCCAGCGCGTCACAGCAGGCGGCATACGCCCCGGGATCGGCGTCCCGGTGGTCGCGGACCAGCTCCGGCACCGTGAAACCGGGCGTGAACCAGCGGGCGTCCGCATTCTCCGCGAGTCCCGAAAGACCCTCGCTCCGTACCAGCGCCGCCCGCTCCTCCCACGCCTTCGCGCCGTTGAAGTGCGCCGAGGAACAGATCACGGCCAGGGACGACACCCGCTCCGGGTGACGCACGGCCAGTTCCAGTCCCACCGCGCCGCCCAGCGACACGCCCGCATGGGCGAACCGCTCGATGCCGAGCGTGTCGGCGAGCCCGATCACCAGATCCGCCAGCTCACCGACGGTCGCGCCGGGACCGATCAGCCCGGCCGCCGAACCGCCGTGCCCCGGCAGGTCCCAGCGGACCACCCGGTGCGTGACCGACAGCTCGGGCGCCACCTTGTCCCACAGCGCGTACGACGTGCCCAGCGAGGGGCCGAGCAGCAGCGGGGGAGCGGAACTGGGCCCCTCAATAAGGTGGTTGAGGACGGTGTCGGTCACGAGCGCTCCAGTGCACGGTCGGTGAGAGGTCCGGCGGAACCGGTGTAACGGGTGGGATCGGTCGCGGCGGCGATGTCAGCGATGTCGGTGTGCTTCAGTTCCGGAAGTTCGGCCGACTCGACCTGTTCGGCGAGGAGTTCACCGAGGTCGCGGCCCTCGGCGTAGGCGCGCCGCGCCAGGCGGGTGAGCAGTTCCTTCGCCCGGCCGCGGCCGAGTACGGGCGCCAGCTCCACGGACAGCCGCTCGGAGACGATCAACCCGTGGGTGAGGCCGAGGTGTTCGCGCATCACGTCCGCGTGCACCCGCAGCCCCTCGGAGAGTTCGGCGGCGTCCCGGGCCGCTCCACCGGCCAGGCGGAGCAGGTCCCGCAGCGGTTCCCACTCGGCGTGCCAGGCACCGGCCGGCCGCTCGTCCTCGGCCACCAGTGAGCCGTACAGCGTGGCCGCGAGCTGCGGTGCGCGCCGGGCCGCCGCCGCGATCAGCGTCGAACGCACCGGGTTGGCCTTGTGCGGCATGGCCGAGGAGCCGCCACCGCTGCCCTCGGAGAGCTCCGCGATCTCGGTGCGGGAGGAGGTGAGCACGTCCGCCGCGAGCTTGCCCAGCGCCCCGGCGGTGAAGGCGAGGGCGCCGGCGAGATCGGCGACCGGAGTGCGCAGCGTGTGCCAGGGGAGAGCGGGCGGGCACAGTCCGAGCTCCCGGGCGTAGAGCGCGGGGAGCGCGGTCGCGTCCGTCGCCCCGTACGCCGTGAAGGCCGCCAGGGTCCCGGCGGCACCGCCGAGTTGGGCCGGCAGCGAGGCGCGTACGGCCGTCGCCCGGTCGCGGGCGTCGAGCACCAGCGACCGCCACCCGGCGGCCTTCAGCCCGAACGTCGTCGGCACCGCGTGCTGGGTCAGCGTCCGCCCCGGCAGCACCGTGTCGCGGTGCTCGGCGGCGAGACCGGCCAGCGCCCGCTGACAGCGGTCGAGGTCGTCGAGGAGCGGGCCCAGGGCGCGGTGGGCGACCAGCATCATCGCCGTGTCCATGATGTCCTGGCTGGTCGCACCCCGGTGCACGGAGGGGCCGTGCTCCTCGCCGACCGCCCGGGTCAGATCCGCGACCAGCGGGATCACCGGGTTCCCGCCGCCCCGCGCACGCTCGGCGAGGGACGCGGGATCGAAGCGCCCGGGGTCGGCGGCCACCTCCGTGACCGCCGCCGCGGCCTCGGCGGGGACGAGCCCCGCGGCGGCCTGCGCCCGGGTCAGCGCGGCCTCGGCGTCCAGCAGCGCCCGCAGGACGGCGCCGTCGTCGGTCTCGGCGGCGGCCGGGGAACCGGCCCACCCGGGGGCGAGCAGGCCGGTACCGGTGTCGGGTGATGTCACTGGAACTCCAGGAAGACCGTCTCGCCCTCGCCCTGAAGGCGGATGTCGAAACGGTACGTCCCGTGGCCCTCGTCCACCGCGATCAGCGTGTCGCGGCGGTCCGCGTCGAGCCGGGACAGCAGCGGGTCCGCCGCGAGCACGGCCTCGTCGCCGGGCAGGTGGATCCGGGTGAACAGATGCATCAGCAGGCCCCGCGCGAACACGCACACACTGAGGTACGGCGCGTGCCGGCCCCGCGCCCCCGGCCGCAGCGTGCGCACGTACCAGTGGCCGTCGGCATCGGTCTGGATCCGGCCGAAGCCGGTGAACTCCACCCCGTTGCGGCCCAGGAAGTCGCCGCTCGCCGGGTCCCGCCGCATCGAGCCGTCGGCCGTCGGCAGATTGCCCTCCGGATCGGCGCCCCACACCTCCAGCAACGCGTCCGGCAGCGGCTTGCCCTCGCCGTCGTACACGTACCCGTGCACGGTGACGGTGTCCGGGTGGCCGAGCGGCGCGATGTCCTCGCCGCCGCGGAAGGGCAGCGCGTAGCCGTAGAACGGGCCGACGGTGTGCGAGGGGGTGGGCAGCACGTTCTCCGGGCTGCTCGTGTCGATCTTCGTCATGGTGGTCAGCGCCCTTCTTCCATCCAGGTGGCCCGCGGTCCGTCGAGCACGATGTCCCAGTGGTAGCCGAGGGAGAACTCCGGCACCGACAGGCTGTGGTCGTAGGTCGCCACCAGCCGCCGGCGGGCCGCGTCGTCGGTCACCGACTGCAGGATCGGGTCGTAGGGGAAGAGCGGGTCGTTCGGGAAGTACATCTGCGTCACCAGCCGCTGGGTGAAAGCCGACCCGAAGACGGAGAAGTGGATGTGCGCCGGGCGCCACGCGTTGACGTGGTTGCGCCACGGGTACGGGCCCGGCTGGACGGTCGTGAAGCGGTAGAAGCCGTCGGCGTCGGTCAGGGTGCGGCCGGCGCCGGTGAAGTTGGGGTCCAGCGGGGCGTCGTGCTGCTCCCGCTGATGGGCGTACCGTCCGGCCGAGTTGGCCTGCCAGATCTCCACCAGCTGGCCGCGCACGGGACGCCCGTCGCGGTCCAGCAGCCGTCCGGAGACGGTGATGCGCTCACCGACGGGCTCGCCGTCGTGGTGGCGCGTGAGGTCGTTGTCGACCACGGTGATGTCCCGCTCACCCCAGGCGGGGGAGGACAGCTCCACCAGCTCCGGGTCCTTGGACACGTCGACGGCGATCGCCGGCTGCCTGGGGTGGCGCAGCACCGAGGAGCGGTACGGGGCGTAGTCGCGGCGGGGATGGTGCTCGACCGGGGCGCCGCCCGCCACCCGCTTCTCGTACGCGGCGTGCTCGGCCGTGATCTCCTGGTCGATGTCGTGCTGGGTGAGTGCGTTCGTCACGACAGTCCCTCCACAACGGTCGGTCCGGCTCCGGCCGGGGCGGTGATCCCCCCCGACCACCTCCGCCACTGCCTCCGCGGCGGAGGCCAACACCTTGTCCATCGGGAAACCCCTTCCCTTCCAGTCCGGCCGACCGGGTGCGCACCGGTCCGCGGCCGTGTGTCGTCGGCACCGAGATAATCAGGGCACTGAGTATTTTCGCAGCAGTCCTTCACGCTGCCATCACTGGGTCGAGGCGTCAATACCCTCTTCTGTCCAGCGATGACGTCTTCAGGAGGCGATGTCCTCAGGAGCCGCAGACAGGTCCGCCCTCGCACGGGTATTGTTCAGTGCACCAACGAAACGACGTGAGGCAGTGGGGGCGTACATGGCAGCGGTGGACCTCACCAGCCATCCCGGGCATCTGGCCCGGCGGCTCCAGCAGGCGCACCACCTGCTGTGGAACACGATGGTCTCCGAGGAGATCACCTCGCCGCAGTTCGCGGTCCTCAACGCGCTCGTAGCCGAGCCCGGCCTGGACCAGCGCACGGTGGGGGAGCGGGTGGGACTCGACCGGTCCACCGTCGCCGAGGTGATCGGCCGGCTCCTCCGGCGGGACCTGCTCGACAAGGTCCGTGATCCGCAGGACGGCCGCCGCTTCCTGCTCCGGCTCACGGACGACGGCCTGCGCGCCCACCGCAAGCTGGTGGTGCGCACCGCCCGGATGAACCAGGTCTTCCTGGCCCCGCTGGGTGACGACGAGCAGGCCGCCTTCTTCGAGCTGATCCGCCGGGTGGCGGACGCGGCCGAGGGGCTGCGCCATCCCGCCGCCCCGTCGAACCGGTGACACGGTGACGCGGTGCCGCGGTGCCGCAGTCGCGACGCCGGGTGACGGACCCGCGCTGATCAGGGGGCCTTCGCGTAGACCACCCACACCTGCCCCCGCGCGAAGTTCACCGGAGCGCCGTCGTTCGTCGTGAACGAGGTGCCGTCCGTGGCGTCCGGCCGGCTCCAGCGGACCTCGTGGGCGCGCCCGTCGCGCAGCACGGTGGCCTCCCCGGAGCCCACCGTCTCGGTGTACGGCGTGTTGTTGCCGAGGTAGTCGCGGTAGTCGGAGGGGCGAACGGTCACGTACTGCACGACGACGGTCGCGGGCGCCAGCCGCTCGCCCCGCGGGGTGACCGCGGGATCGCCGTCCATCGAGACCAGCCAGCGGTCGCGGGCGTCGGACCAGGTGAAGGCGAAGCGGGCCGCCGGATAGCGCACCGTGTGCGTGGCCTCGGGTGTGCCGCCCCGGGGCGGCGGACCGTGGTGGAAGCCGGTGGTCAGTGCGGACCGGCCGGGCGGGTCGTCCAGGAGCCGCCGGGGGTGGAGATAGAGGTTGTGCGGGGAGGACCGGTCGGTGGCCCGGCCGTAGACGCCCGCCTTGGAGCCGGGCGTCCCCGGGGTCAGGGCCTCCAGCGGTGCCTCGTCGATCAGCGGCAGCAGTCTGCTCTGCGCCCCGGAGAACGCCAGGACCGGCCGGTCGAACTGGCGCAGCAGCTCCAGATCGGCCTCCCGGGCGCTGCGCACCGGCCCCACGGACTCGGGCAGCCGGGTGGCGTAGACCGCCATCAGCCGGCTCAGCCCGCCCTCGACCTGCTCGACGTACACCACGTCCGCCGCGTCCAGGCCCGTCTGCGGCCGGGCCGCGGGAGCGTTGTCGAGCTTCACGGCGAGCACCGGAGGGCTGCCGGTCCCGTCCGGCCGCGGTTCGAGCGGCGACGGCCAGGGCTCTCCGCGGCCGTCGTCGACCGGGCTGTCCGAGGCCGTGCAGCCGGCCGCCAGACCGGCCGTCAGGAACACCGCCAGCAGTGCTCCCGCCGTTGCCGTGCGCCGTGTACGTGTCGTGCGCCGTGTACGTGCCGCGCGTCGTGTGCGCGTCCCTCGTCCCATGCCCACCGTCGCCACCCTGCCTGCCCTGAATCATCAGTTGTCTTGATTGTGCGCTTTTCCGATCGTCGGTGGCCATCGCTGATCAGCGGCGGTCCCGCGCGGTGGCTTCCGCCGATCGGCCCAGTGGCGCGGTTCGGCACGGGCCGCTCGGGTACCCGGGACCCCGCACGAAGAAGCCACGGAGAAGCCACGGAGAAGCACAGCGGCAACGGCACACCGGCCACCACGAAGGGAGCGGGCGGCGATGAGGGCAGTGACCTGGCAGGGAAAGCGGGACGTGAGGATGGAGAACGTGCCCGATCCCCGGATCGAGGAACCCACGGACGCCGTCATCCGGATCACCTCCACCGGCCTGTGCGGCTCCGACCTGCATCTGTACGAGGTGCTCACCCCGTTCATGACCCCGGGCGACATCCTCGGCCACGAGCCGATGGGCATCGTCGAGGAGGTCGGCGCCGCCGTACCGGACCTCCAGGCCGGCGACCGGGTCGTGGTGCCGTTCCAGATCGCCTGCGGCAACTGCTGGATGTGTCTCACCGGCCTGCCCACCCAGTGCGAGACCACTCAGGTCAGCGCCGAGGGCATGGGCGCGGCCCTGTTCGGCTACACCCGCCTCTACGGCGCGGTGCCGGGCGGCCAGGCCGAGTACCTGCGGGTCCCGCAGGCCCAGTACGGCCCCATCAAGGTCCCCCAGGGACCGCCCGACGACCGGTTCGTCTACCTCTCCGACGTGCTGCCCACCGCCTGGCAGGCGGTCGCCTACGCCGATGTCCCGAAGGGCGGCAGCATCGCCGTGCTCGGCCTCGGTCCCATCGGCGACATGGCCTGCAGGATCGCCCGGCTCAAGGGAGCCGACCGGGTCTTCGGCGTGGACCTGGTCCCGGAACGCCTGCGCCGGGCGCGTGACCGGGGCGTGGAGACCTTCGACCTGCGCTCCTTCGACGACGAGAAGGAACTCGTCACCGCCATCCGCGACCGGACCGACGGCCGCGGTCCCGACGCCGTGATCGACGCCGTCGGCACCGAGGCGCACGGCAGCGCGGCGGCCCGCATGGTGCAGAACGCCTCCGCGCTGCTGCCCCGCAAGCTGAGCGGGCCCCTGGCGGAACGCTTCAGCGTCGACCGCCTCGCCGCCCTCCACACCGCGATCGAACTCGTGCGGCGCGGCGGCACCATCTCGATCACCGGCGTCTACGGCGGCATGGCCGACCCGATGCCCATGCTCACCCTGTTCGACAAGCAGATCCAGATGCGCATGGGGCAGGCGAACGTACGCCGCTGGAGCGACGAGATCATCCCCCACCTCACGGACGACGACCCCCTCGGCGTCGAGGACTTCGCCACCCACCGCGTACCGCTGTCGGACGCACCCCGGGCCTACGAGATGTTCCAGCACAAGCAGGACGGCGCGGTCAAGGTGCTCATGCAGCCGTGAGGTCCGGGCAGGGCCGGGAAGCCGCAGACCCGCGGCTTCCCGGCCCTCTGTCGGCCGGGTCCAGCTCGACTCGACTCGGTTTCCGGTCAGTGCCGTCTCACGGCAGTTCCTTGATCCGGACGTCCCGGTACGAGACCACGTCGGTGGTGCCGTGGACCTGGAGCCCGACGTAGCCGGAGGCGAACCGCCGTCCGTCCGTGCCCGGGTCGTCCGAGCGCGGCGGGGTGAAGTCCTGACCGCCGTTGTTGTCGAACTCGTTGATCAGCACACCGTTGCGGTAGACCGCGTAGTGCTGGTCCACCACGCGGATCTCGTAGTCGTTCCAGGTGCCCTTCTGCGTCACGCCCGCACCGGCCAGGCCCACCCGGTCGAAGCCGTAGACCGAGCCCGTCTTGTACATGTCGCCGGTGGGGGAGTCGAACACCTGCACCTCGTGCCCGTACTTGATGGCGACCCACTCCGGCCGCGTCTCCTCCGGGTGGTCGTGCACCTGCGGGAACCGCACGAACACACCGGAGTTGGCGTTGCCGGTGCCCGGTGCGTCGTCCCGCCACTGCAGCTTCAGCGAGAAGTCGCCGTACTTGCGCTCGGGGAACCACAGCATGCCGAGTCCGGCCCTGGTGGTGCCGGAGGTGATCGACCCGTCCGGGTTCAGAGCGAACGAACCCCCGCCCACCTGCTGCCACTTGGCGAACGACTCCGCACTGCCGTCCAGGATCGTGCGGTAGCCCTCGGTCCGGCCCGGCGTACCGATCCCGGACTGGCGGGCCGCCTGGTTGATCGCCCGGTACTCCCGCTGGTCGACGACTCCCTCCTTCTTGAGCTTGTCCAGCACGCCCCTGACGTGCTTCAGGAACAGCGCGTGGGACGTCCACTCCTTCTCGTCCTCGATCAACTCGCCCACCCGGCAGCGGTTGTTGGTGACCCGGTTGGGCACACCCGAGTCGACCTCGCCGACGAACACCGTCAGCCGCTCGTCGAACTCCGGGCAGGGCGGCGGGGGAACCTGGCCCGACACGACCGTGAAGCTCACCGTGAGCGGGGCGGAGGTGTTGCCCGCCTTGTCGCTCGCCCGGTACGCCAGGGTGTGCCTGCCCGCCCGGTCGACGACCACGGGCGCCGTGTACGCCAGGTAGGGCCCGCCGTCGAGCGAGTACTCGATGCCGGCGACGCCGGAACCGGGCCCGTCGGTGGCGCTGACGGTCACCCTCGCGCTGCCGACGTACGCCCCGGCGGAGTTCTTCGAACCCTCGACGGTCACGCCGGTCACCGGCGGGGTGGTGTCCTGCGGGGGCGCGGAGACGACGGTGAACCCGACGCTCTTCTCGGCCGCCGCGTTGCCCGCCTTGTCCGTGGCGCGGTAGCGCACGGTGTGCGTACCGACCTGATGCACCATCACCGGGCCGGTGTACGCCCGCCAGGCGCCGGAACCGATCGCGTACTCGATGGTGTTGACACCGGAGCCCGTGTCGGAGGCGGTGACGGTGACGGTCGCCATGTCGATGTACGCGCCGTCGGCGTTCTTCTCACCGTCCACCGTCGCCGAGGTCTCCGGTGCGGTGGTGTCGTCCGTCGGCGGGGCGACGACGGTGAACCCGACGTTCCGCTCCGCCGAGACGTTGCCCGCCTTGTCCAGGGCGCGGTAGCGCACCGTGTGCGTACCGACCTGGTCGACGACGACCGGCGCGGTGTACGGCTGCCAGGCTCCGTCGGCGCCGATCGCGTACTCGATCCGGTCCACGCCCGAGCCCTCGTCGGTCGCCGTGACGGCGACACTCGCCGAACCGACGTAGGCGCCCTCGGCGTTCCGCGCGCCGGTCACCTCCGCACTCGCCTCGGGCGCCGTGGTGTCCTCACCGCTGCCCTCGGTCACCACCAGGATGCCCTGCATCTGACCGTGGCCGGGGATCGTGCAGTGGTAGAAGTAGCGGCCCGGGGTGAGCGTGACCTCGGCGGTGTACCGGCCTTTCTGGGCGTCGTTGGGGTTGGCCAGGATGTTGAGCTGGACGTCGTCGTTGAACTCGGGGTCCGAGGTGACGAACGTCAACGTGTGCGGCATGCCGGTGGTGTTGCCGGTGGCCACGCTGTTCTCGAAGACGATCGTCGCCGGTCCGGCCACCGCGGTCGCCGGTGCCGAGAGGTACTTGTCGATGTCGTTGCCCGCGGTCCAGGTGAGCACCTGGTCCGCCGCCTCGGCCCCGGGGGCCTCGGTGTCGTCGGCCGCAGAGACGGTCTGCAGCCCGAGCGTCATGAGCAGGGCGGCCAACAGGGCGGCCCAGAATCTACGTTGCCGTATCACTCGGTTCCCCTCGCCAGCTGACCGGCGGCCGGGGTCGGGCCGCCGCCCTTGTAGGTGACCCGCCACAGAGCGGACTTGGCGTCCGAGGTGAAGAAGCCGCGGCCGTAGTCGAGGACGTACAACGCGCCGTCCGGACCGAACTTCCAGTCCATCAGGTTCTTGATGCCGTCGTTTCCGATCGGCACGATCTTCTTCAGGGACTCCGAGTGCACCGGCAGTCCGCCGTCACCCTGGGTCCTCGGGTTCATGAGCACCGCGTTGCGCGGCTGGTCGGCGTCGTAGAAGTCGCCGACGAACCACTTGCCGTCCCAGTAGGCCGGCCACTTGGTGTCACTGCCGTTCGCCTCGTCGAAGCGGTAGACGGGCCCGTTCATCGCGGCCTGCCCGCCGCCCTTGAGCCAGGGCAGCTCGTAGGTGGTCTCCTCCTGCTTGTAGGAGGGGATGCCGTTTACGTCCCGGGGGAAGACCGGGCCGCCGCCCTGCGGCGAGTACCAGATGTTGTTGCCGGTCACCGGAGGCAGGTTGACCAGGCCGTCGTTGTTCGGCGACTCGTTCTTCGGGCGGTCGCAGTCGTACCAGCCCAGCGGCTGGGACGGATCGGGCAGATTGCGGTCCCGGTAGGGCTGCTTGTCGCCCATGCAGTACGGCCAGCCGCGGTTGGACGCCTTGGTGATCGCGGCGAAGGTGTCGTACTTGGCCGGGCCCCAGGTCGTCGACGGCTGCCCCGCGTCCGGACCGACCCAGCCGGCGTAGAGCACGTCGGTCACCGGGTCGACGAAGATGCGCGCCGGGTTGCGCACACCCATCACGTAGATCTCGCCGCGCGTCTTGCCGCCGCCCTCGGCGCTCTCCTTGCCGGTGAACAGATTGCCCTCGGGGAGCGTGTACGTCCCGTCCGGCTCCGGGTGGATGCGCAGGATCTTGCCGTTGAGGTTGTTGGTGTTGCCGGCCGTGCGGCGCGCGTCCGCGAAGGAGACGCCCCTGAAGTTCGGCTCGGGGTTGTTGCCCGAGTAACCGCCGCTGAAACCGCTGGAGTTGTTGTCACCGGTGGCGATGTACAGGTTGCCCTTGGAGTCCCAGGCCAGCCCGCCGCCCGCATGGCAGCAACTGTGGATCTGCACCGGCCAGTCGAGCAGCACCTTCTCACTGCGCAGGTCCAGCTTGCCGGTGGACTCGTCGAACGTGAAGCGGGAGACCCGGCGGTCGGCCATGCGCTTGACGCGGTCGATCTCCGAGTGGGGGGTGTAGTGCAGATACACCCACCCGTTCCGCTCGAACGCCGGGTCCAGCTCGATGCCGAGCAGCCCCTCCTCGACCTTGACCAGTTCGTCGCCGCCGCCCTTGTTCCCGAAGACGGTGAGTGCGCCGGCCAGGGTGACCTTCCCGGTCTTCGGGTCGTAGACGTGGATCTCGCCCTTGCCCTTGCCGATGTCGGGGTTGTTCCAGTCGGTGATCACCGGCTGGGAGGAGTCGGCGCCGCCGCGGCCGATGTAGAAGACGCGGCCGTCGGGGGCGGTGACCAGTCCGTGCGGCTCGCCGATCTGGTCGTTCTGGCCCGGCTGGTTGGGCCGGGTGAGCCGCTCCGCCGCGTAGTTGCCGTTGATGGTCGCCTTGCAGTCCGCCTGGACGAGCCGAGTGGTCCACAGCAGGGCGCCGCGCAGGTGGTCACGGAAGTCGGTCTCGTCGTACGACGACACCGTGCCGCCCATCCCGGTGTAGAAGGACCGGCCGCCGTCGTAGTCGCGGCACCAGCTCACCGGGTGGTCCGCGCCGTTGGCGCTCGATCCGGGCCGGTAGGTCGACTCGCGGACCCTGGCCACGGTGTGCACCTCGCCGGACGGGTTCTTCGTCCAGTTCAGCCACTTGTCGGGCCGCTTCCACTCCTGCGGCAGGCTCTTGGTCGCCGGATGCCGCCGGTCGCCGACCTCGACGGTCGCGCGCTGGACCCCCGCCGGGCCGGACGCGGCCGGACGGGCGCCGATGAGACCGGTGAACCAGTCCGAGTACGGCTCCGCGCGGGCCGCGTCATGAATGCCGACGAACCCGCCGCCGGCCTCCATGTAGGCCTCCAGGCCCGCCTCCTGGGCCGGATCCAGGACGTCCCCGCCGCCGGTGAGGAACACGATCGCGTTGAAGCGGCCCAGCCTCTTGTCGTTGGTGAAGACCGAGGCGTCGTCCGTCGCGGTGACCTCGAACCGCTGGTTCGCCGGGCCGGACAGCCCGATCTTCTCGATCGCCTCGATCCCGGCGTTCACCACCGGGGACTCGTCACCGGCCGCGGCGGAACCGTGGAAGAGCAGCACCCGCACGTCCGCGCCGCCCGGAGGCGACTTGATCGACATCGTTGTCAGGGCCGGGTCGTCGTCCGGGCGTGCGCTGGCGGCGGGACCCGACAGCAGTCCGGCGGCGACGACTCCGGCGGTGACGGTCGCCGCCCACGCCCTTCGTCCCGCTCCGGTCCTTCTCGCGCTTCTGGTGCTTCTTGTGTTTCTTGTGCTCAACCCCTTTAAGCGCATGGGTTCTTGATGCGATGTGAACCGCATGTGGCCACCCACCCCTCTTCGGTCGCAGCGACAGCGTCAAGGAAGCTAGACCGCTTTGCGCCACACGCCAATACCTATGGCCGCAATGAAACGAACTTTGTCCCGAGTGTGGATAAACGAGAGGGTGACCGGTACGGTTTTCCAGGTTCATGACAGCAACATCACGGCCATTGTGCTCACGTCTCTCACAGATCCGCACCATCAAGTCCCTTACCAGTAGGGAGAGTTCGGCATGCAAAGACGCGACTTCAACCGGCGGGTGCTGCTGGGCGGCGCGGTCGTCGCGACATCGATGTCCCTGGGGCCCGAGGCGGTCAGCGCCGCCACGCCGGCGAAGACCGCGCCCGCCGGCGGCGAGGTGAGGCGCATCAAGCTGTACGCCGAACGACTGAACGGCGGAGGGATGGGCTACGGCCTGGAGAAGGGCAAGGCGTCCGTCCCCGGCCCCCTGATCGAGCTCAACGAAGGCGACACGCTGCACATCGAGTTCGAGAACACCATGGACGTGCCGGTGAGCCTGCACGTCCACGGCCTGGACTACGAGATCTCCAGCGACGGCACCAGGATGAACCGCAGCGACGTCGCGCCCGGTGACACCCGCACCTACACCTGGCGCACCCACAAGCCCGGACGGCGCCCGGACGGCACCTGGCGGTCCGGCAGCGCCGGCTACTGGCACTACCACGACCACGTCGTCGGCACGGAACACGGCACCGGCGGCATCCGCAACGGCCTGTACGGCCCGGTGATCGTGCGGCGCAAGGGAGACGTCCTGCCGGACCGGACGCACACGATCGTCTTCAACGACATGACGATCAACAACAGGCCCGCCCACACCGGCCCCGACTTCGAGGCCACCGTCGGCGACCGTGTCGAGATCGTCATGATCACGCACGGCGAGTACTACCACACCTTCCACATGCACGGTCACCGCTGGGCCGACAACCGGACCGGCATGCTCACCGGCCCCGACGACCCGAGCCAGGTCATCGACAACAAGATCGTGGGCCCGGCGGACTCCTTCGGCTTCCAGATCATCGCGGGGGAGGGGGTGGGGGCGGGCGCCTGGATGTACCACTGCCACGTCCAGAGCCACTCCGACATGGGGATGACCGGGATGTTCCTGGTGAAGAAACCGGACGGCACGATCCCCGGCTACGAGCCGCACGAGCACGGTCACGGGCCCGCGGGGGAGGGCGAGGCGCACGAGCACTGACGGGGGCACCCGCGAGAGCGCTCTCACCTCTGCCGCGACCGGGGCTATCCTGATCCGCAGCCGCAGGTGAGGAGCCGCCGACGTGACCGAGACAGTGCCGCGCCCCACGCTGGAGGCCGTGGCCGCGCGGGCCGGGGTCTCGCGGGCCACCGTCTCCCGCGTGGTCAACGGTGCCGACGGCGTCACCGAACCCCTGGCCGAGCGGGTCCGGCAGGCGGTGGACGAACTCGGCTACGTGCCCAACCAGGCAGCCCGCAGCCTGGTGACCAACCGCCACGACGCCATCGCCGTCATCGTCGCCGAACCGGAGAGCCGCGTCTTCTCCGATCCCTTCTTCGCCCGCCAGCTGCGCGGCATCAGCAAGGAGCTGACGGCGCACGACAACCAGCTCGTGCTGCTGCTCACCGAGGGCCGTGCCGACCACGCCCGGGTCGCCCGCTACCTGGCCGGCGGCCATGTCGACGGCGCGCTGGTGTTCTCGCTCCACCTCGACGACCCGCTGCCCGAACTGATCCAGCGCGCGGGCGTCCCGACGGTGTTCGGCGGCCGGCCCGGCTGGTCCGGCGGCAGGGACGGGGTCGTGTACGTCGACAGCGACAACCGGGGCGGCGCCCGCGACGCCGTACGGCACCTGCTCGGCCTCGGCCGCAACCGGGTCGCGCACATCACCGGTGCCCTGGACCAGACCTCGGCGGTGGACAGGCTGGACGGCTTCCGGGACGCCGTGGTCGACGCCGACCCGCGGCTCGTGGTGGAGGGCGACTTCACCGTGGCCGGCGGCGAGCGGGCGATGCGGGAACTCCTGGAGCGCTGCCCCGGCCTGGACGCGGTGTTCGCCGCCAACGACCTCACGGCTGCGGGCGCGCTGCGGGTGCTGCGCGAGCACGGGCGGCGGGTACCGGACGACGTGGCGGTGGTCGGCTTCGACGACATGCTGCCGTTCGCCGAGCAGACCGACCCCCCGCTGACCACGGTCCGCCAGGACATCCTGGAGATGGGCCGGCTGATGGCCCGTCTCCTCCTGCGCGGACTCGACCGCACCGCCCGCCCGCACGACACCGCGGGAGGCGACCCCGCCGGCGTGATCCTCCCGACGACGCTGGTGCGCCGCGCCTCCGCGTGACATGTCTCCGCGCGCCGCCGTGCGTTC
Organism: Streptomyces sp. TE5632; assembly: GCF_054061295.1. Taxonomy (NCBI): domain Bacteria; kingdom Bacillati; phylum Actinomycetota; class Actinomycetes; order Kitasatosporales; family Streptomycetaceae; genus Streptomyces; species Streptomyces sp. TE5632. Next base: position 5,552,632 of record NZ_JBSSEA010000003.1, read on the forward strand.
CGGCGTCCGCGCGGGCATCGTTCCTGCGGTGTCCTGCGGTGTCCTGCGGTGTCCTGCGGTGTCCTGCGGTGTCCGACGGTGGCCGGTGGAGGCCTGCGGTCCTCGGCGTGGCGCGTTGATCCGGCGTTGATCGAACGTTTTTCGACGGTCGGCACGCTTTCGGTCATGCACATCGACACCATCGCGTCGCCCGAACTCGCCTGGCAACAGGAGGCCCTGTGCGCGCAGACCGGAGGCGACTTCTTCTTCCCCGAGCCCGGCAGTTCGGTACGTGAGGCCAAACGGATCTGCGGTCTGTGCCCCATCCGCGCCACCTGCCTCGACTACGCCCTGACCAACGACATGCGCTTCGGCGTCTGGGGCGGACTGTCGGAGAGGGAACGGCTGGAGCTACGGCGTACGTCTCGCTAGACAGAACAGCGGGCCGCCCGGTCTGCCCGGGGCGGCCCGCCGGTGTCTGCGGGGAGTGCGGGGTCAGCCGGCCGCGCGCGCCGCCATCCGGGCCTTGCGGGCGGCGAGCTTCTCGTCGAACTTCGCCGCCTCGGAGTCCAGACCGCCGAGGAACATCCCGAGCTCCTCCTGGGCCTGACGGCCCTCGGCGCCCAGCCCGTCGATCTCCATGACCTTCAGGTGGCGGATCACCGGCATGAGCACGTCGTCGTGGTGGATGCGCAGGTTGTAGACCTCGCCGATCGCCATCTGCGCCGCCGCCCGCTCGAAGCCGGGAATGCCGTGCCCCGGCATCCGGAAGTTCACCACGACGTCCCGCACCGCCTGCATCGTGAGGTCGGGGGCGAGCTCGAACGCCGCCTTGAGCAGGTTGCGGTAGAAGACCATGTGAAGGTTCTCGTCGGTCGCGATGCGGGCCAGCATCCGGTCGCAGACCGGGTCACCGGACTGGTGGCCGGTGTTGCGGTGCGAGATGCGGGTGGCCAGCTCCTGGAACGCGACGTAGGCGATCGAGTGCAGCATCGAGTGGCGGTTGTCCGACTCGAAGCCCTCGCTCATGTGGGACATGCGGAACTGCTCGAGCTTGTCCGGGTCCACCGCCCGCGAGGCGAGCAGGTAGTCCCGCATCACGATGCCGTGCCGGCCCTCCTCCGCGGTCCAGCGGTGCACCCAGGTGCCCCAGGCGCCCTCCCGGCCGAACAGCGTGGCGATCTCGTGGTGGTAGCTCGGGAGGTTGTCCTCGGTCAGCAGGTTCACCACCAGGGCGATCCGGCCGACCTCGGTGACCTTGGACTGCTCCTTCTCCCACGCCTCGCCGTCCTCGAAGAAGCCGGGGAAGTTACGGGCGTCGCTGAACGGCACGTACTCGTGCGGCATCCAGTCCTTGGCGACCTTCAGGTGTCGGTTGAGCTCCTTCTCGACCACTTCCTCCAGCGCGTACAACAGCCGGGCGTCGGTCCACACGGCCGGGCTGCCGAGGTGGGGAGAAGTGATCGACATGGGGTACTCCAGGGGGGACGGGGACAGACAGGAGTCGTCGACGGGCGGCGCCGACAACCTACGGGATCGTAGGCTACGAAAGCGTAGGTTACGAAACCGTAGGTTAAGGGCACTGTAAAGGCCGCAGATCAGGAGGGTCACCCGTCAGGCGTACAGGTCCCGGAGTCGGACCGAGAGGCAGGTGACGCAGCCCTCGAGCTTCTCGAACTCCCCGATGTCCACCGGCACCGGCGCGTAGCCGAGGTCCGCGAACAGCTCCGCGGTCTTCGGCGCGCTCGCCGCCATCAGCAGCCGGTCCCCGCCGAGCAGCACCACGTGTGCACCGGACTCCTCCGGCACCGGCAGGAAACGGGGGAACAACGACGGCGCGTCCAGGTTCGGGACGTGGCCGACGACCGTCCCGTCCGGCAGCGCCGTCACCGCCGACTTCAGGTGCAGCACCTCGTTCACGGGCACGGCGACGACCCGGGCGCCCAGCGGTTCGAACGTCGCCCGGAGCTGCTGGATCCCGGCCGCGTCGGTTCTCCCGCCCCGGCCCACGTACACGGTGTCGCCGATCTTGAGCACGTCCCCGCCGTCCAGGGTGCCCGGCTCCCGGATCCAGTTCACCGAACAGCCCAGCGCGGTCACGGCCTCCTCGACCCCGACGGTCTCCGCGCGCCGGGACTCGGCACCGGACCGGGCGATCAGGGCCACGTTCCGGTACATGACGACCGTGTCCTCGACGAACACGGAGTCGGGGCAGTCGTCGGCCGGATCCACCTCGACCGTCTCCCAGCCGTGGCCGCGCAGCGCCTCGGTGTACGCCTCCCACTGCTCCAGCGCGCGACCGACGTCGACGCCCTCCCGCTCGATGTGTGTCACCAGCCCTTCGGCCAGTCGGGGGCCGGGACGGCGGACGAGGGCCTTCTTGCTGGGCACGAGCGTGACTCCGTATCGGACGGGGCAGTCTGGCACCGTCACCGAGGGCGCCGGTGGGCCGGCCGGTCTCCCACGGATGACGGCGCAGCCATCATGCAGGGAGAAGCCGGTCGGGGCCACCCCTGGCGGCGGTGAGATCTACCGCCGGTAACCAGCCGGGCCGTCCTGGTCCATGCCGTCCTGGTCCATGCCTGCGGAGGGCCATGCCTGCGGAGGGCCGGTCAGCCGACGGCGTCCGGTGTGGTCTCCCTCAGTTCTCCCTCCTCCAACAGCAGCCATCGCGTGATCCCGACCGACTCCAGGAACGGCAGGTCGTGGCTGGCCACGATCAGCGCCCCCTCGTAGGACTCCAGGGCCGTGGTGAGCCGGCGGACGCTCGCGATGTCGAGGTTGTTGGTCGGCTCGTCCAGCATCAGCAGCTGGGGCGCGGGCTCGGCCAGCATCAGCGCGGCCAGTGCCGCCCGGAAGCGCTCGCCGCCGGAGAGCGTCAGCGCCTTCTGGTCGGCGCGGGCACCCCGGAACAGGAAGCGGGCGAGCCTCGCCCGGATCCGGTTGTCGGTGGCACCCGGCGCGAAGCGGGCCACGTTCTCGGCGACGCTGAGCTCGCCGTCGAGGACGTCGAGCCGTTGCGGCAGGAACCGCAGCGGTACCTGTGCCGTCGCCTCGCCGGACACCGGCGAAAGCTCGCCCGCGACGGTGCGCAGCAGCGTCGTCTTGCCCGCGCCGTTGCGCCCGATCAGCGCGACCCGCTCGGGGCCCCGCAGCTCGAAGTGGCCCTCCACCCGGGCGCCGTAAGCCAGTTCCAGACCCCTGAGGGTGAGGACGGTGCGCCCCGGTGGTACGGCGGTGTGCGGCAGGTCGACACGGATCTCGTCGTCGTCCCGTACGGCCTCCACCGCCTCGTCGAGTCGCTCCTTGGCTCCGGCGAGCTTCTCCTCGTGCATGATGCGGTGTTTGCCCGCGGACTCCTGTGCCGCGCGCTTGCGGGCGCCCATCACGATCTTCGGTTCGCGTTTGCTGTCCCACATCTTCTGCCCGTACCGCTTGCGGCGGGCCAATTTGACCTGGGCGTCCGCCAGTTCGCGCTTCTGCTTGCGCAGATCCGACTCGGCGGCCCGCACCGTGCGTTCCGCCGCCTCCTGTTCGATCGTGAGCGCCTCCTCGTAGGCCGAGTAGTTGCCGCCGTACCAGGTGACCTCTCCGGAGCGCAGATCGGCGATCTGGTCGACCAGCTCCAGGAGGTCGCGGTCATGGCTGACCACGACCATGAGGCCCGGCCAGTCCTCGACGGCCGTGTACAGCCGTCTGCGTGCGTACAGGTCGAGATTGTTGGTGGGCTCGTCGAGCAGCAGCACGTCGGGCCGGCCCAGCAGCAGCGCGGCCAGCCGTAGCAGCACCGACTCGCCGCCCGACACCTCGCCGATGGTGCGGTCCAACCCGATTTGTCCGAGGCCGAGTTCACCGAGGGTGGCCAGGGCGCGTTCCTCCACGTCCCAGTCGTCGCCGACGGTCTCGAAGTGCGCCTCGGCCACGTCGCCCGCCTCGATGGCGTGCAGTGCGGCGCGCTGCGCGGCGATGCCGAGAGCGTCGTCGACCCTCAGCGCGGTGTCGAGCGTCACGTTCTGCGGCAGGTACCCCACCTCGCCGGCGACGCGTACGGCGCCGGCGGCCGGCCGGAGTTCACCGGCGATGAGCTTCAGCAGGGTTGATTTTCCTGACCCGTTGACGCCGATGAGTCCGGTCCGGCCGGGACCGAAGGCGGCGTCGAGGCCCTCGAAGACGGGGGTGCCGTCGGGCCAGGTGAAGGACAGGGAGGTACAGGTGATGGATGCGGGCATACGGGCCTCCGCGCGGTTGCGTGATGCGGTCGGGTGCGAACGCGTATCGAGACACCGCGGGACGACAGGCCGGGCGGGAGGGTCCGGGCATGAAAAAAGCCCTGTTCCGCAAGGACGGCTCGTACGCCGAGGTCGCACGCGACGTGCACACCACACAGGTGTGACGCGGTGTCTCAGGACCTCAGACGAGCAACGTCCCTCTCCGATCGACGGCAACAGAAGCGTTATGAACGGTACGAGAGGCCCGATTCGCTGTCAACGCGATTTCGGAGCGGCGGACGGGCGGCCAGGAAGCCGGGCGGTTCAGCCGGCGAACGGCCCGCCGTCGCCGAAGGCCAGCTTCGCGAAGCGCTCGCCGATGCGACGGTGCGTGGCGGCGTCCGGGTGCAGCGCGTCGGGCAGCGGCAGCTCGGCGTGGTCCGCCTCGCCGTAGAGCTCGCGACCGTCCAGGTAGTACAGGTTCGGGTCGTCGGCGGCCCGCTGCTCCACCAGCCGGGCCAGCTCCTCCCGTATGACGTTGAGGGTGAGCTTGCCGGCGGCCCGTTCCTCGGGGTTCCCCATGGCCGCGAACCGGAGCCGGCCCTCGCCGATGGTGCTGAAGTCGGGGACGCTCGGGCCCGGGGTGTCCTCGTGGAGGGGGCACAGGATCGGCGAGACGACCAGCAGCGGCGTCGTCGGATGGCCGTCGCGGATGGTGTCGAGGAAGCCGTGCACCGCCGGTGCGAAGGCACGCAGCCGCAGCAGATCGGCGTTGACCAGGTTGATCCCGATCTTGACACTGATCAGGTCCGCGGGGGTGTCCCGCATCGCCCGCGCGGTGAACGGGTCGAGCAGCGCGCTGCCGCTCAGCCCCAGATTGACCAGGTCCACCCCGCCGAGGGAGGCGGCCAGCGCCGGCCAGGTGGTGGTCGGGCTCGCGGCGTCGGACCCGTGGCTGATCGAGCTGCCGTGGTGCAGCCACACCCTGCGGTCCCCACCGGCCACCGGCTCCACGGGGGCGTCGGTGCGCAGGGCGATCAACTGGGTCATCTCGTTGTGCGGGAGCCAGATCTCGACGCGCTTGTCATGGTCCGGAAGCCCGGCGAACCGGGCGGTGCCGACGGGGCCCGGCCGCAGGTCGGCGGAGCCCGTGGCCATGTCCACCAGCATGACGTTCCCACCGGTGACCTCGGTCTGCCCGGCCGGTTCGCCGTCGATCAGCAGGTCGTAGAGGCCGTCCGGACGGGGCGGGGCGCCCTCGTAGGCCATCTTGGTGCGGAGCGCGTCCAGCTCGATGGCGGTGGCCCGGGTGCGGAACACCAGCCGGACGCCGGAGGGTTGCGCCTCCGCCATGTTCAGCTGACCGTCGGCACCCTGCGCGCGGGCCCGGGCGGGCAGCCGGTGCGGTTGCACTCCCCGCGCGGTCCGCTCCAGTTCGAGCGCGCCGCGCAGCAGCTCCTCGGTGAGCGGGGTGGTGATCCAGCCCTCTGCCGGGGGTGTCGGCGTGACGCCGGGGGCGGGGTCGCGGGGGACAGGGGTATTCATGATCGCAGGCTGTCAACCGGGTGGGCGGTCCGCAAACGCTTTTCCGGGCACGGGCGCCCGGCTCGCCCCACGCCGGGGCTCAGCAGGCGTCGCGGATCAGTTCCGCGAGGTCGTGGTCCAGGTCGAACTGAAGGTGCTCCAGGCCGACCGGCACGAGTTCGCCGGCGGCCTCGAGGAATCTGCGGATCTCGCCCGAGCGGACATGGACGACGGCGGTTCCCTCGGGCGCGTGGAACTCCAGCACCGTCCGGTCGTAGCCGTACGGCCGCACCCGTACGTCGCCGTGGCCCTCGGGTTCGTGCAGCCCCGCGGAGAGCAGTTCGCGGGCGAAGGTCCAGCAGACCTCGACGCCCTCCAGGGTGGCGGGGGCGGGGAAGGTCATACGCACGGCGAACGGGTCGCTCCGGTCGTAGTGCAAAGTGGCGGGAATGCTCGGCATCCGCGGCGCGGCGGCGACGAGCCGGGCTTCGACGGGCTGCTCGATGACGGTGGACAACGCCTTGCTCCCTCGTGACGGCTGAACGACGGCTGAACGGCTTCCGGGCGGATAGGGCGGCCTACTCAAAGAGACGACGGAATCAGCCAATCCGTGCCCACCAGAACAGAGTGACCTCTGTCACCGCCTTCATGCGTCCGAGTGGCCGAAGTCTCCCGGCGGGTGGTACACGCGGCCTGCGCGGGACCCGCCCCGCCGCGAAAGACCCCGGGCCCGTAGGCTCGTCGCCACCATGACGAACGTACGCATCCCCGCGGACTGGCCCACGACCGAGGAGCAGGCCCGCGCGGTCCAGGACGGACTGCGCGGGCGGGTGGTGCTCGACGAGCCCGGCCCGCCGCCCGGAACGGGCCGTGTCACCGGGGTGGACGTGGCGTACGACGACGAGCGGGACCTCGTCGCGGCGGCGGCCGTGGTCCTGGACGCGGGCAGCCTGGAGGTCGTGGCCGAGGCCACGGCCGTCGGCCGGATCTCCTTCCCGTACGTTCCGGGCCTGCTCGCCTTCCGGGAGATCCCCACCGTCCTGGCCGCCCTCGACGCCCTGCCGTGCCCGCCGGGACTGGTCGTCTGCGACGGCTACGGACTCGCCCACCCCCGCCGCTTCGGTCTCGCCAGTCACCTCGGGGTGCTCACCGGACTGCCGACGATCGGCGTCGCCAAGAACCCCTTCACCTTCACTTTCACGACCCCGGCGACCCCGCGCGGCAGCACGGCTCCGCTGCTCGCCGGGGCCGAGGAGGTCGGCCTGGCCCTGCGCACCCGGGACGCCGTCAAGCCGGTCTTCGTCTCGGTCGGCCACCGGGTGACCCTCGCCAACGCCCGCGCCCACACCCTCGCGCTGACCCCCGCGTACCGTCTCCCGGAAACCACCCGCAGAGCGGACGCCCTGTGCCGCCGGGCCCTGCGGGAGGCGGCGGAGGCGGCGGGCGCCGGCGCCTAGGCGGTTTCCTGCCGCTCGTCCTGCTCGACGCGCCAGCGTCCCACCTCGCGGTACTCCGAGTCGTAGATCTCCGCTTCGTCCCCGGGCTTCATCGGGTAGTGGCGCAGGTTCCCGCCCCAGTACCGCAGAATCCGCCCCAGCTCACCCGCGGGATTTTCGGCCAATGCCTCGTCGTCCATGCTCACTTCGAGAAGGAATCGCATACCCTCGATTGTTTCATTGAACTCCCCTTTGAGACTTGGGTGAAAGGCGTGGTCGGCCTGCGGGAGACGAGCATCGAAAAGTCTCAACCCGGGCTCAGGACGGGCGGGTCGCGGCGACGCGGAAGCGGATGCCCGCGGCCCGCAGCCGCTCGATCAGCGCGTCGCCCATCGACACCGCGGTGGTGACCTGTCCCGAGGCCGGCGGGAGGTCGTCGAGGGCCAGGCAGAGCGCCGCCTCGGCGAGCATCTTCGCCGTCTCGTCGTAGCCGGGGTCGCCGCCCGCGACCTCCGTGTAGACCCGCCGTCCGCCGCCCTCGCCCACGAAGCGGACGGTGAACCAGCTCCTGGCGCGCTTCTCGGGTCCCGGTCCGTCACCGGGTGCCAGCCGGTCGGACAGACGGCGCCGCAGGGGCGGCAGTTGGGCCGCCGCGACCAGCGCGGCCACGGCCGCGACCCCGCCCACCGCGAACGGCAGGTGCCGGACGGCCGCGTAGTGCCGGTAGCGGAAGTCGGGCCCGTACCGGTCGAGCGCCTTCGCCGACCGGCGCACGATCCGCGCGTCGATGGTCGGCAGGGGCAGCGCCCAGGCGCCGACCTCGGGGGCGTAGCGCGGCCCGCCCGACGGCGCCGACACCCGGCGCCCCATCAGCCGCGGCTCGTGCCGCAGCCGGTCCCGGGCCGCCGCGCGGAGCTGCCGGGGCCGGGCGAACTGGCCCAGCGCCGAGGCGAAGGTCCCGCCCGAGAAGGTGGCGTCGGCGGTCACGAAACCGTCCACCGTCAGCGGCACCCCCTCCGGCAGCTGCCGCACGGTGAAATACGCGCCCAGGTCGTGCGGAACCGAGTCGAAGCCGCAGGCGTGCACCAGGCGCGCGCCGGTCTCCCGCGCGCGTGCGTCGTGGCGGACGTACATCAGGTCCACGAACTCCGGTTCACCGGTGAGGTCGAGGTAGTCGGTGCCGGTGTCCGCGCAGGCGGCGACGAGTTCCTCGCCGTAGGTCACATAGGGGCCCACGGTCGTGGCCACCACACGCGCGTGCTCGGCGAGCGTGCGCAACGAGGCCGGGTCGGACACGTCCGCCCGCAGCACCCCGATCTCCGGCGCGCCGGAGGACCGTTCCAGCCGCTCCCGCAGGCGCTCCAGCTTCTCGGGGGAACGGCCCGCGATCGCCCAGCGCAGACCGGAGGGCGCGTGGGCGGCGAGGTACTCGGCGGTGAGCGTCCCGACGAAGCCGGTGGCTCCGAAGAGCACGATGTCGTAGGGACGGCCGTCCGTCCCATTCATCCTGTTCATGACACCCCTTGTCGTGGCGCCCCTCGTGATCGTGGCGCCCCTGGCTCCGTGGTCGTGCCGCTGTCGGTGGCCGAGGCTAGCGTGAGGTGTGCGGAACCCGATGACCGCGGTGGAAACGCCGCGCCGAGCGGGAGCACGGCGCGGACCGCACCGTAGAGTGGCCGAAACGCGTGGCCAAGCGCTTGCTCGGCCTCTTGTGCCGGATGGAACGTGTTCTTAGCATCACTGGTGTTACATCAGTTGTGTCACAGCTGGGGGTGCGATGACGAAGGTACCGACGCAGGGGCCGCTCACCGGCGTGCGCGTGGTCGAGCTGGCCGGGATCGGCCCCGGCCCGTTCGCCGCCATGCTCCTCGCCGACCTGGGCGCCGACGTCGTCCGGGTGGACCGCCCCCGCGCCCCGGTGCTCGCGATCGAGGCCGCGTACGACGTCACCAACCGCAACAAGCGCTCCGTGGTCGTCGACCTGAAGGCCCCCGAGGGCGCCGACCGCGTCCTCGATCTGGCCGAGCGCGCCGACGTCCTCCTCGAGGGCTACCGCCCCGGCGTCGCCGAGCGCCTCGGCGTCGGCCCCGGGGACTGCCACGCCCGCAACCCGCACCTCGTCTACGGCCGGATGACCGGCTGGGGCCAGCAGGGCCCGCTCGCCGACCGCGCGGGGCACGACATCGCGTACATCGCCCGCACCGGCGCCCTCGGCATGATCGGCAGCCCCGACCGGCCACCGGCCGTCCCGGCCAACCTGCTCGGCGACTACGCGGGCGGCTCCCTCTACCTCGTCGTCGGCGTCCTCGCCGCGTTGCACCACGTGCGCGCGGGCGGCACCGGGCAGGTCGTCGACGCCGCCGTCGTGGACGGCACCGCCCACCTGTCCGCGATGATCCACGGCATGCTCGCCGCCGGCAGCTGGCAGGACCGGCGCGGCGGCAACCTCCTCGACGGCGGCTGCCCGTACTACGGCACCTACGAGACGGCCGACGGCGGGTACATCGCGGTCGGCGCGCTGGAGCCGCAGTTCTACGCCGATTTCCTGCGGCTCCTCGGCATCGAGGACCAGGCGGACGCCCACACGGACGTCACCCGGTGGCCCGCGCTCCGCGAGCACGTCGCCGCCCGCTTCAAGGCCCGTACCCGCGACGAGTGGACCGCCGTCTTCGACGGCTCCGACGCGTGCGTGGCCCCCGTCCTGTCGCTGCGCGAGGCCCCGCACGACCCGCACCTCGCCGCCCGCGGCACCTTCACCGACCACGACGGCATCACCCAGCCCGCACCGGCCCCGCGGTTCTCCGCCACCCCCACCACCGTGCGCACCGGGCCCGCCCGGCCGGGCGCCGACACCGACGACGTGGCCCGCGACTGGGACGTCCCCCGACTGCTGTCCGCGCCCCGAGACCCTCAGCGATCCGCGCCCCGAGACCCTCAGCGAAAGGCCACCCCGTGAGCACCGAAGCGTACGTGTACGACGCGATCCGCACCCCGCGCGGTCGCGGCAAGGCGAACGGCGCCCTGCACGGCACCAAGCCCGTCGACCTGGTCGTCGGCCTCATCCACGAGATCCGCGACCGCTTCCCGGGCCTCGACCCGGCCGCCGTCGACGACATCGTGCTCGGTGTCGTGGGCCCCGTCGGCGATCAGGGATCCGACATCGCCCGGATCGCCGCCATCGCCGCCGGACTGCCCGACACCGTGGCCGGCGTCCAGGAGAACCGCTTCTGCGCCTCCGGCCTGGAGGCCGTCAACCTGGCCGCGGCCAAGGTCCGTTCCGGCTGGGAGGACCTCGTGCTGGCCGGGGGCGTGGAGTCGATGTCCCGGGTGCCGATGGCCTCCGACGGCGGCGCCTGGTTCAACGACCCGATGACCAACCTCGCCACGAACTTCGTTCCCCAGGGCATCGGCGCCGACCTGATCGCCACCATCGAGGGCTTCTCGCGCCGGGACGTCGACGAGTACGCGGCCCTGTCGCAGGAGCGGGCGGCCACCGCGTGGAAGGAGAACCGCTTCGCGCGGTCCGTCGTCCCCGTGAAGGACCGCAGCGGACTCGTCGTCCTGGACCGGGACGAGCACATGCGGCCCGGCACCACCGCCGACTCCCTCGCGGGGCTCAAGCCGTCCTTCGCGGACATCGGCGACCTGGGCGGCTTCGACGCGGTGGCGCTGCAGAAGTACCACTGGGTGGAGAGGATCGACCACGTCCACCACGCGGGCAACTCCTCCGGCATCGTGGACGGCGCCGCCCTGGTCGCCATCGGCTCCCGGGAGGTCGGTGAGCGTCACGGGCTGACCCCGCGTGCGCGGATCGTCTCCGCCGCCGTGTCCGGCTCCGAGCCCACCATCATGCTCACCGGCCCCGCTCCCGCCACCCGCAAGGCGCTCGCCAAGGCCGGGCTGACCATCGACGACATCGACCTCGTCGAGATCAACGAGGCGTTCGCGGCGGTCGTGCTCCGCTTCGTGAAGGACATGGGTCTGTCGCTGGACAAGGTCAACGTGAACGGCGGCGCCATCGCGCTCGGCCACCCGCTCGGCGCCACCGGCGCGATGATCCTCGGCACCCTCGTCGACGAACTCGAACGCCAGGACAAGCGCTACGGCCTCGCCACCCTGTGCGTGGGCGGCGGCATGGGCATCGCCACCGTCGTCGAACGCATCTGAACCCCGGCGACCCACACGCGACTTCTACGGAGACCCTCATGACCGAGAGCACCACCATCCGCTGGGAACAGGACGACACCGGCGTCGTCACCCTCGTCCTCGACGACCCCGACCAGTCCGCGAACACCATGAACCAGGCGTTCCGCGACTCGCTCGCCGTGATCACCGACCGCCTGGAGGCGGAACTCCGGGCCGACCCGGACTCCATCCGCGGCATCATCCTCACCTCCGCCAAGAAGACCTTCTTCGCGGGCGGCGACCTGCGCGACCTGATCCGGGTCACCCCCGACACGGCGCAGGACCTGTTCGACGGCGGTCTGGCGATCAAGCGGCAGCTGCGCCGCATCGAGACGCTCGGCAAGCCGGTCGTCGCGGCGATCAACGGCGCCGCCCTGGGCGGCGGTTACGAACTCGCCCTGGCCTGCCACCACCGCGTCGCCCTCGACGCGCCCGGCTCCAGGATCGGCTGTCCCGAGGTCACCCTCGGCCTGCTCCCCGGGGGCGGCGGCGTCGTCCGCACCGTCCGCCTGCTCGGCATCGCCGACGCCCTGCTGAAGGTGCTGCTCCAGGGCACCCAGTACAGCCCGCGACGCGCCCTGGAGAACGGCCTCGTCGACGAGGTGGCCGACACCCGCGAGGAGCTGCTGGCCAAGGCCCGAGCCTTCATCGACGCCCACCCCGAGTCCGCCCAGCCCTGGGACCGGCCCGGCTACCGCATCCCCGGCGGCACCCCGTCCCACCCCAAGTTCGCCGCCAACCTGCCCGCCTTCCCGGCCACCCTGCGCAAGCAGACGAACGGCGCCCCCTACCCGGCCCCCCGCAACATCCTCGCCGCCGCCGTCGAGGGCGCCCAGGTCGACTTCGAGACCGCCCAGGTCATCGAGGCCCGCTACTTCGTCGAGCTGGCCGCCGGACAGACGTCGAAGAACATGATCCAGGCGTTCTTCTTCGATCTCCAGGCCGTCAACGCCGGCGCCAACCGACCCCAGGGCGTCGAGCCCCGCCAGGTCCGCAGGGTCGCCGTGCTCGGCGCCGGGATGATGGGCGCCGGCATCGCCTACTCGTGCGCACGCGCGGGGATCGACGTCGTCCTGAAGGACGTCTCCCTGGAGGCGGCCGTCAAGGGCAAGGGCTACTCCGAGAAGCTGTGCGCCAAGGCCGTCTCCCGGGGCCGGACGACCCAGGAGAAGGCCGACGCGCTGCTCGCGCGGATCACGCCCACCGCGGAGGCGCAGGACCTGGCCGGCTGCGACGCGGTCATCGAGGCCGTCTTCGAGGACACCGCCCTCAAGCACAAGGTGTTCCAGGAGATCCAGAACGTCGTCGCCCCCGACGCGCTCCTGTGCTCCAACACCTCCACCCTGCCCATCACCGCCCTCGCCGAAGGCGTCGAACGCCAGGACGACTTCATCGGGCTGCACTTCTTCTCGCCCGTCGACAAGATGCCGCTCGTCGAGATCATCAAGGGCGAGCGGACGGGGGACGAGGCGCTCGCCCGCGCCTTCGACCTGGTCCGGCAGATCAAGAAGACGCCGATCGTCGTCAACGACTCGCGCGGCTTCTTCACCTCCCGCGTCATCGGCCGCTTCATCGACGAGGGTGTCGCCATGGTCGGCGAGGGCGTCGAACCGGCCTCCGTCGAGCAGGCGGCCGCCCAGGCGGGCTACCCGGCCAAGGTGCTGTCCCTGGTGGACGAGCTGACCCTCACCCTGCTGCGCAAGATCCGGACCGAGTCCAGGCGGGCCGTCGAGGAGGCCGGCGGTACCTGGACCGGGCACCCCGCCGACGCTGTCATCGACCGCATGGTCGACGAGTACGACCGCCCCGGCCGCGCCGCCGGTGCCGGTTTCTACACGTACCAGGAGGACGGCGGGCGCGACGCCCTGTGGCCCGGCCTGCGGGAGCACTTCACCAAGCCCGGCTACGAGATCCCGTTCCGGGACATGCAGGAGCGGATGCTGTTCTCCGAGGCGCTGGACACGGTGCGGCTGCTGGAGGAGGGCGTGCTGACCTCGGTCGCCGACGCCAACATCGGCTCCATCCTCGGCATCGGTTTCCCCGGCTGGACCGGCGGCGTCCTGCAGTACATCAACGGCTACGACGGCGGCGCCGGGGGAGAGACGGGCCTGCCCGGCTTCGTGGCCCGCGCACGTGAACTCGCCGAGCGCTACGGCGAGCGGTTCACGCCGCCGGCGCTGCTGGTGGCCAAGGCGGAGAAGGGGGAGCGGTTCACGGACGCCGGCTGAGGCGCCCGAGGAGCCCTGGCGGGGGGACGGGAACGCGGGCCCGTCTCCCTGCCCGTCCCCCCGTCCGTCCCCGTCTCCCCGTTCATTCCCCGTCGTCGAGCCACTCCCGCAGTTCCTCGCGCAGCGACCGCTGGAACGACGTCAGCAGCGCCTGCACCACGAGCGGATGCATATGGGCGGACAGTGATTTCACGTCCCGCGTGTCCCGCTCCGCCACCGCGTCCCGCAACAGACGCGACAGGTCCTGGGCGGCCGCGCGCGCATGCCCGGTGAGCGCCGCGCGGGCGGCGAGGATCGTCTCGTGCGCCAGCGGTACGTCCAGCAACTCGAGACCGAGCCGCAGCAGACCCGCGTCGACCCGGAAGTCCTCGCCGTCCCGCTCGACGACGTCCAGCGCGGCCAGCCGCCGCAGATCCTCCTCGTCCAGCGTCCGCCCGGCGCGCCGCTCCAGCTCCTCGCGCGGCACCCTCTCCACCGTGTCGGGCGCCCAGGAGGCCACCACCGCACGCTGGATCGCCAGATCCCGCACGCTCAGATCCGGCGGCAACCGCCCCAGATACCGTTCGATGGCCGCCAGCGTCATGCCCTGCCGCTGCAACTCCTCGATCAGTGCCAGCCGGGCCAGGTGCTCCGGCCCGTAGTGACCGACGCGACGCGGCCCGATCACCGGGGGCGGCAGCAGCCCCCTGCTGCCGTAGAACCGGACCGTCCGCACCGTGACCCCGGCCTTCGCCGCCAGCTCGTCGATGGTGAGGGCCGGCCCCTCCATGTCGGTCGTCATGTACAGCAGTATCACTGTCCCACCAGCCGTGCGACACCTCGGCCACCCCGACCGTCGGTCACGATCAGGCCGCCGATCGACAGGACGAAGACTGCCCGGAGGTGAATTTCACGCCATATGTGGTAGGGGCTTGTCTGGGGGAGTGAAGCTCCCCCATCGGCTCGACGAAAGGTGCCGCCCGTGACACAGGACCAACCCGGCGACAAGGACCGTACGGGAGGCCCGGAGTCGGCTTCGGGAACGGAAATCACCGGACGTGGGAGCCCTCGCACCGACCGGGTGGTGTTCGGTGTCACGGCCGTGCTCACCGTCGCGTTCGTCGTGTGGGGCGCCACAGCGACCGAATCGCTCGAGGCCGTCTCGAGCAGCGCGCTCAGCGGTCTGATGCACAACGGCGGCTGGGCGTTCATGCTGGCCGCCTCCGGCTTCGTCGTCTTCGCCCTCTGGCTCGCGATCAGCCGCTACGGAAAGATCCATCTCGGCGCCGAGGGCGAGAAACCCGAGTTCCGCACGGTCTCGTGGGTCGCGATGATGTTCAGCGCGGGCATGGGTATCGGCCTGATGTTCTACGGCGTCAGTGAGCCCTTGGCGCACTACATCACACCGCCGCCGGGCACCCACCCCGCCGACTCGGGCGAGCGCATGGAACTGGCCATGGCGACCACGCTCTTCCACTGGACGCTGCACCCGTGGGGGATCTACGCCGTGGTCGGCCTGGGCATCGCCTACAGCACCTTCCGCAGGCGGCGCCGGCAGACCATGAGCGCGGTCTTCACCCCGCTCATCGGGGCGAAGCACGCCAACGGAGCCGTCGGCCGCGTCATCGACATCCTCGCGATCGTGGCGACCATCTTCGGCTCGGCGGCCTCCCTGGGCCTCGGCGCGCTGCAGATCGGCTCCGGCATGCAGGAGCTGAACTGGATGGACAAGGTCAGCACGGGCCTGCTGGTCGGCATCATCGCGGTGCTCACGGTCGCGTTCATCGCCTCCGCCGTGTCGGGCGTGGAGAGGGGCATCCAGTGGCTGTCCAACACGAACATGGTGCTGGCACTGGTGCTCGCCCTGTTCGTGTTCGTGGCCGGCCCGACGATCCTCGTCCTCGACCTGCTGCCCACCTCCGTCTTCGGCTACCTGGGCGATCTGCCCCAGCTGGCCGGCCGTACGGAGGTCAGCGCCGGCCAGGGAGTGGCGAAGTGGCTGGGCAACTGGACGGTCTTCTACTGGGCGTGGTGGATCTCCTGGACGCCGTTCGTCGGTATGTTCATCGCCCGCATCAGCCGGGGCCGCACGATCCGCCAGTTCATCGGCGGAGTCATCCTCGTGCCCAGCACGGTCAGCCTGATCTGGTTCGCGATCTTCGGCGGTACCGCGATGCGGCTCCAGGAGCAGGGCCGGCTGGGTAAGGAGGCGACCCCCGAGGGCCAGCTGTTCGGGGTGCTCCAGGAGTACCCCATCGCCACGGCCTCGAGCCTGCTGGTGATGATCCTCGTCGGCATCTTCTTCGTCTCGGGCGCGGACGCGGCTTCGGTCGTCATGGGCACCCTCTCGCAGAAGGGGGCGCTCGAACCGAGCCGCCTGGTGGTGGTGTTCTGGGGCGTGGTCACCGGCGCCGTCGCCGCGATCATGCTGCTGGTGGGCAGCGGCCAGGGCGACGCGCTGACCGGCCTGCAGAACCTCACGATTCTCGCAGCGGCCCCGTTCGTCATCGTGATGATCATGATGTGCGTGGCGCTCATGCGCGATCTGCGCCGCGATCCGCTGATCGTGCGGGGCGAGATGGCCTCCGAGGCGGTCGACATGGCCGTCGTCGCGGGTCACACGAAGTACGACGGCGACTTCGAACTCCGTATCGGCCCCGGTCCGGGGCCGGACGTGGAGGGAGACCCGATCGGCAGGCAATGACCGCCGACGCCGCTTCGGCCGCCCCCGGCGGCAGTGGACGGGCCGGCCGCCCCCGTGGAAGCGGGGTGGCCGGCCCGCCCACTGCCGGGCCCGCCCCTTGCGGCCTTAGCGGAATATGTCATGCCGTACCCGTCTCCGCCCGACTGCGGTAATACTCACAGCATGTCTGCCGAGTACGCGACCTTCGGCCTGACACCGGCGATCCGTGCCGGTGGACTCCTCTCCGGCGGTGACCACCAGGTCCACCGGGACTTCGTCGACTTCGTCGTCGACGGACGCCCGCTGCTGTTCCGCCTCTGCGATCTCGACGCCGTCTCCCCGCTCGCCTCCGACGTGCCGCCCGCCATCTTCACCGCCCAGGTCCGCAGCCTGCTGCTGGAGACCGAGGCCCCGCTGCCGTCCGGCCGGTACATCGTCTACGGCTGCCCCGACTGCGAGGACCTCGCCTGCGGCGCGGTGACCGCCGCCATCGAACGGGACGGCGAGGACTACATCTGGCGGGACTTCGCCTGGCAGACCGACGAGCACGCCGACCTGGAACGCAACGGCTACCACGGCCTGGGCCCGTTCCGCTTCCGCGGCACCGACTACCGCACGGCCCTC
This sequence comes from Streptomyces sp. TE5632, assembly GCF_054061295.1. NCBI lineage: Bacteria > Bacillati > Actinomycetota > Actinomycetes > Kitasatosporales > Streptomycetaceae > Streptomyces > Streptomyces sp. TE5632. The sequence goes on from NZ_JBSSEA010000003.1 coordinate 5,569,478, forward strand.
GCCGCGCTGCTGGACGGCGCTGACGGCACCCGCCGCCGTGTCCTGCTGATCGGAGCCCGCGTCGCCCTGCTCGCCAGGCTCGCCGCGGCCCTGCGCACCATCGGGGTCGGCGCCGACATCGCCCAGGACGCCGACGGCGTCCCCGCCGACGAGCTGCGCGGCTACAGCGCCGTGGTCTTCGGCCGGTCGGCCGGCGCCGCCGAACGGGACGCCGTACGCGGCGCGTTCGCCGCCGCCGGCGTCGACGTGCCCTGCGTCGACGGCCTCGCCCCGGTCGTCCCCCTCCTCGTAGCCCAGACCGAACACGCCCTGGACCGCAGCCCGCCCGAGCAGCGTCGCCTCACCGCTCTGAGCGCCTCGGTCTCCGCGACCGGCGCCGTGGCGGAGGTCGGGGTCACCTCGTCCTGCCGGGTACGGCTCACCGCGTACCGCGTCGACCGCCTCTCCCGCACCCACACCCACGAACTCTTCGACGGCGTTCTGGAACCGGGACTCCACCGCATCCCCCTGGACGCGAAGGCGGTGAAGGGGGAGTCCTACCTGGTGGCCCGCACCGCCGGGGCGGTACGGACGACGTCCGTGCGCCGGTGAGGACCGGGGGCGGGGGAAAGCCGGGGGGAGCGGCACGACGTCCGTGCACCGGCCGGAACCGGCACGTCGGCGGATGAGCCCAAAGGCTAGGATCAGCGGTCTGATGACTGCCACCCTCGTCGCCAAGAACCTCTCCGCCGGCCATGGCGACCGCTCCCTGTTCAGCGACCTCGACCTCGTCGTCGCCCCCGGCGACGTGATCGGCCTGGTCGGCGCCAACGGCGCCGGCAAGTCCACACTGCTGCGCCTGCTCGCCGGCCTCACCGCGCCGGAGCAGGGCGAGCTGCGTCTCTCCCCGCCCACGGCGACCGTCGGACACCTCCCGCAGGAGCCGGAGCGCCGGCCCGGCGAGACCGTCCGGGAGTTCCTGTCCCGGCGTACCGGTGTCGCCGAGGCCCAGCGGACCATGGACGAGACGACCCAGGCCCTGGTCGACGGGGCGCCAGGCGCCGACGACGCGTACGCCGACGCCCTGGAGCGGTGGCTGGCCCTGGGCGGCGCCGACCTCGACGAGCGCGCCGAGGAGGTCACCGCCTCCCTCGGCCTGACCGTCGGCCCCGACCACCTCATGACCGCCCTGTCCGGTGGCCAGGCGGCCCGGGTCGGCCTCGCCTCCCTCCTCCTGTCCCGCTACGACGTCTTCCTGCTCGACGAACCGACCAACGACCTCGACCTGGACGGCCTGGAGCGCCTCGAACGCTTCGTGAGCGGGCTGCGCGCCGGGACGGTCGTGGTCAGCCACGACCGCGAGTTCCTCACCCGCACCGTCACCAAGGTCCTCGAACTCGACCTCGCCCAGCGGCGGATCAACCTCTACGGCGGCGGCTACACGGCCTACCTGGAGGAACGGGAGGTGGCCCGCCGGCACGCCCGCGACGAGTACGAGGAGTACGCCGACAAGAGGTCCGTGCTCCAGGACCGTGCCCAGATGCAGCGGTCCTGGATGGACAAGGGCGTGAAGAACGCGCGCCGCAAGGCGGGCGGCGACAACGACAAGATCGGCCGCAAGTTCCGCAGCGAGGCGAGCGAGAAGCAGGCCGCCAAGGCCCGCCAGACCCAGCGCATGATCGAGCGCCTGGAGGTGGTCGAGGAGCCGCGCAAGGAGTGGGAGCTGCGTATGGAGATCGCGGCGGCCCCACGCTCCGGCGCGGTGGTGGCGACGCTGCGGGACGCCGAGGTGCGACGCGGCGACTTCGTGCTCGGGCCGGTCTCGCTGCAGATCGACTGGGCGGACCGGGTTGCCGTCACGGGCGCGAACGGCGCCGGCAAGTCCACCCTGCTGGCCGCCCTGCTGGGCCGTGTCCCGCTCGACGCCGGGCACGCCGCCCTCGGCTCGGGCGTCCTGCTCGGGGAGGTCGACCAGGCCCGCGCCCTGTTCCACGGCACCGACACCCTGCTCGACGCCTTCCGCGCCGGGGTACCGGAGACCGAACCGGCCGAGATCCGCACCCTGCTGGCCAAGTTCGGCCTCAAGGCGGACCAGGTGATGCGGCCGGCCGTCACCCTTTCCCCGGGCGAACGCACCCGAGCCGCCCTCGCCCTCCTCCAGGGCCGGGGCGTCAACCTCCTGGTCCTCGACGAGCCGACCAACCACCTCGACCTGCCCGCCATCGAGCAGCTGGAGTCGGCCCTGGACTCCTACGAGGGCACCCTCCTGCTCGTCACCCACGACCGGCGCATGCTCGACGCGGTGCACGTCACCCGCCGCCTGGAAGTGGCCGACGGCAAGGTGACGGAGTACTGACACCGAGCGCCGACGTGGTACCGGGCGCCGGACCCGGCCGGACCGAGACGGGCACACGTTCGACGTGAGGGCGGTACGGCCCGCAGCGGGCCAGATGACAGCCCGCCCCGGGCGGTCTCGTACCCCTCACTCGCCATGACGTCCCGAGTGCCGACCCGTGATGTCGACATGCCGACGCTCTACGGACGGGCCGGGCCCGGACCCTCACGCCGCAGCGGAGAATCCGGGCCCGGGAAAGAGGTCAGCGCCTGCCGTTCTTGGGGTCGACCAGGCCCGCGCGGCGCAGGGCGTCGGCCATCGCGCTGTTGGCCGGCGCGGGCGCCTGACGCGCGCCGCCGCTTCCGCGACCGCCGCCACCGCCGCGCCCCTGACCCTGCCCCTGGCGCTGCTGAGGCGGGCGTCCCCCGCCGCGCTGCCGGCGCCCGCCGGGGGCGTCCACCTGCTCCGCGGCCTCGTCGTCCAGCCGCAGCGTCAGCGAGATCCGCTTGCGCGGGATGTCGACGTCGAGGACCTTCACCTTGACGATGTCGCCCGGCTTCACCACGTCCCGCGGGTCCTTGACGAACGTCTTCGACATGGCGGAGACATGGACCAGACCGTCCTGGTGGACGCCGACGTCGACGAACGCGCCGAAGGCCGCCACGTTCGTCACCACGCCTTCCAGGACCATCCCGGACGACAGGTCGGAGATCTTCTCCACGCCCTCCTTGAAGACGGCGGTCTTGAACGCCGGCCGCGGGTCGCGTCCCGGCTTCTCCAGTTCCCGGAGGATGTCCCCGACGGTCGGCAGACCGAACGTCTCGTCCACGAAGTCCTGCGGCCGCAGCGAGCGCAGCACGGCGGTGTTGCCGACCAGCGAGGCGACCTCCTGGCCGGAGGTCTTCACCATGCGCCGCACGACCGGGTAGGCCTCCGGGTGCACGCTGGAGGCGTCCAGCGGGTCGTCGCCGCCGCGGATCCTGAGGAAGCCCGCGCACTGCTCGAACGCCTTGGGGCCGAGCCGCGGCACCTTCTTCAGCTCGCGGCGGGACCCGAACGGCCCGTTGCTGTCCCGGTGGGCCACGATGTTCTCGGCGAGCCCGGACGTGATGCCGGAGACCCGGGCGAGCAGCGGCGCCGACGCCGTGTTGACGTCCACGCCCACGCCGTTCACGCAGTCCTCCACCACCGCGTCCAGCGAACGCGACAGCTTCACCTCGGACAGGTCGTGCTGGTACTGGCCGACACCGATCGACTTCGGGTCGATCTTCACCAGCTCGGCCAGCGGGTCCTGGAGCCGCCGCGCGATCGACACCGCGCCGCGCAGCGACACGTCCATGTCCGGCAGCTCCTGCGAGGCGAACGCGGACGCCGAGTACACGGAGGCGCCCGCCTCGGACACCATGACCTTCGTCAGCTTCAGCTCGGGGTGCCGGGTGATGAGGTCGCCGGCGAGCTTGTCGGTCTCCCGGGACGCGGTGCCGTTGCCGATCGCGATCAGCTCGACCGCGTGCTCCCGGGCGAGCCGGGCCAGCTTGGCGATCGCCTCGTCCCACCGGTTCGCCGGGACGTGCGGGTGGATCACGTCGGTGGCGACGACCTTGCCGGTCGCGTCCACCACGGCGACCTTCACACCCGTGCGGAACCCGGGGTCGAGCCCGAGCGTCGCGCGGGTGCCGGCCGGGGCGGCGAGCAGCAGGTCACGGAGATTGGCCGCGAACACCCGCACCGCCTCGTCCTCGGCCGCCGTACGCAGCCTCAGCCGCAGGTCGATGCCGAGATGCACCAGAATGCGCGTGCGCCAGGCCCAGCGGACCGTGTCGAGCAGCCACTTGTCCGCGGGACGGCCCCGGTCGCCGATCCCGAACCGGTGGGCCATCAGGCCCTCGTACGAGGACGGGCCGTCCGTCGCCTCCTCCGGCTCCAGGACGAGGTCGAGGACCTCCTCCTTCTCCCCGCGCAGCATCGCCAGGATCCGGTGCGAGGGCAGCTCGGTGAACGGCTCGGCGAAGTCGAAGTAGTCGGCGAACTTGGCGCCCGCCTCCTCCTTGCCGTCGCGCACCTTGGCGGCGAGCCGCCCGCGCACCCACATGCGCTCCCGCAGCTCGCCGATCAGGTCGGCGTCCTCCGAGAACCGCTCGGTGAGGATGGCCCGCGCCCCGTCCAGGGCGGACTGCGGATCGGCGACGCCCTTGTCGGCGTCCACGAACGCGGCGGCCGCGGCGAGGGGCTCGACGCCCGGATCGCCGAGCAGCCCGTCCGCCAGCGGTTCCAGCCCCGCCTCACGCGCGATCTGTGCCTTGGTGCGCCGCTTGGGCTTGTACGGCAGATAGACGTCCTCCAGGCGCGCCTTGGTCTCCGCGCCCCGGATCCGCTCCTCGAGCTCCTCGGTGAGCTTGCCCTGCTCGCGCACCGACTCCAGGATCGCCGTGCGACGCTCCTCGAGCTCCCGCAGATAGCGCAGCCGTTCCTCGAGCGTGCGCAGCTGCGCATCGTCGAGCATTTCGGTCGCTTCCTTGCGGTAGCGGGCGATGAAGGGCACCGTCGAACCGCCGTCGAGCAGCTCCACGGCGGCTCTGACCTGCCGCTCCTGTACGCCGAGCTCCCCGGCGATCCTGCCTTCGATGGACCCTGTGAGGGGTGTCGTCACGATCCCGTACCGCCTTCTTCGCTGAGGTTGCGCGGCAATTGTGGCAGGTGGCGCCGACAATCGGGGATCAGGGCGGTGAGTCGTCGGGCCGTGGCGCGCGCCGGGTCAGGCGCGCCGGCCGCGGCCGGCGGACGAGGCACCGCCGAAGAGACGGGCCAGAGCCCGCAGCGGCAGCGTCACGACGGTGGCGACGGCGCCGCCGATCTGGCGCAGGACATCCGCGATGGCACGGAACACGTGTTTCCCCTTTCATCCCCCGACCGTCTTCGGCCGGAACGGACCATGTGGATCTCCGTGTACCTCGTCAACGCCTCGACATGCGCGCCGTATGCGCGCCGCGCCGCTACGACTGTCCCGAGGCGGCCTGCCGTTGATCCGAAAGGCTCCATGTGAACCGGGGCGGTCTGCGTTCCAGGAACGCGGCGACCCCCTCCGCGGTGTCGCAGTTCCCGCGCGCCCGCTCGCTCCAGTGGTGGTCCCGGTCGGTGCGCCCGTTCGCGAACTCCTTCGCCGCGGCCTGCGTCAACTGTGAACGGGATGCCAGGGTCCGGGTGAACTCCGCGACCCGCCGGTCCAGTTCGCCCTCGGGCAGCACCTCGTCGACCAGTCCCGTGCGCAGGGCCCGCCCGGTGTCGATCAGTTCACCCGAGAACAGCAGGTACTTGGCGGCGGACGGACCCACCAGTGACACCAGCCGCCGGGTGGAGGACGCCGGGTAGACGATACCGAGCCTGGCCGGTGTCACCCCGAACACCGCTCCCTCCTGGGCGAACCGCAGATCGCAGGCCGCCGCCAGCTGCGCCCCGCCACCGACGCAGTGGCCCCGGATCGCCGCCAGCGTCGGTTTGGGGAAGGAGGCGAGTGCCTCCTCGGCCGCCACGGCGAGCCGCTGCGCCTCTCGCGGCGATCCCCGGAGCGTGGAGATGTCCGCCCCGGCGCAGAACGTCCCGCCCTCGCCGGTGAGCACCAGTGCCCGTACCCCGGGGTCACCCGCCAGCGTGTCGAGCAGCGGCGGCAGCGCGCGCCACATCGCGGTCGTCATGGCGTTGCGCTTGGCCGGATGGCGGATGACGACCGTGGCGACCGCGTCGGTGACGCCGTGCAGCACCTGGGGCTCCATGGGGCCGGATGTTATCCGCCCCGGCGGGGGCGCTGACCGGCAGGAGCGCACACAGCCAGGGAGGGAGTGAAGGCAAACCCATACAAACCGAATAGTTCGTCGACGTGGCATCAGGCGGGCAGAAACGATCCCTCGACGGGCGGCGACAAACGTCGACGATCAGGAACGAGCGATATTCGCTGACTTCTGTTCAGCGCTTCGGGGAGGTGCGGATCGTTACCAACACTCGACGTGTGGTGACAATCGAGTGTGAGGGTGGCGACCTGACGATGGACGACCAGGGGAGCGGCCCCGGCCCGCGCTCGGAGGGCGGGGAGAGATCCGTCGAGGCGGGCACCGCGGCACCGCTTCCGTACGAGGGTGTCTGGCGCTTCACCGCGCCCGCCGTCGACGCCTCGGTCCCGCAGGCGCGCCACGCCGTACGGGACCTGCTGCTGCGCCAGGGGGTGCCGGTCGCCGACGACGTGGTCCAGGGACTGCTGCTGATCGCCTCGGAACTGGTCACCAACGCCGTACGGCACGCGGCGCTGCTCTCCCCGACGCTCGCCGTCGAGGTCGCCGTCGGTGCCGAGTGGGTCCGGGTGTCCGTGGAGGACAACCATCCCTACCGCCCGACCGCCCTGGAGACCGACCACGGCCGCACCGGCGGCCGTGGACTGCTCCTGGTGCGCGAGATCACCCGCGAGGCGGGCGGTCTGTGCGACGTCGAGCACACCGCGAGCGGCGGCAAGGTGGTCTGGGCCGCCCTGCCGCTCAAGCCCGTGCGGCTCTGAAACCGGTCACCGGCAGGTGACCGGCACGGTCACCAGCCCGCCGACGGCCCCGTCAGCTCCCGGATCGCCGGGCGGGCGGCGTCCAGGACGGTCATGAACCACACCGAGAAGGTGTCCTCGGCGTGCCGCCGGGCCAGCTCGTCCGGGGTGACGAACGCCGTCGACGCCACCTCCTCCGGGTCCGCCCGCAGCGGTGCCTGCACCATGCCGACGAACAGATGGTTGTACTCCTGCTCCACCAGGCCCGAGGCCGGGTCCGGGTGGTTGTAGCGGACCGTGCCGGCCTCGGCGAGCAGGGACGGGGACAGGCCCAGCTCCTCGAAGGTCCGCCGGGCCGCCGCCGCGAACGGCGCCTCACCGGGGTAGGGGTGACCGCAGCAGGTGTTGGACCACACACCGGGGGAGTGGTACTTGCCCAGTGCCCGCTGCTGGATCAGCAGCCGCCCGCGCTCGTCGAACAGGAACACCGAGAACGCCCGGTGCAGCTGTCCCGGGGGCTGATGGGCCGCTAGCTTCTCCGAGGTGCCGATCGTCACGCCCTCGTCGTCGACCAGTTCCAGCAAGATCGCCTCGGCGGTACCGCTCGACGGACTGTGCGTCGCGTTGGCAGGTGTGATCGGCATACCCATCCTTCACTCGGTCTTCGCGCCCCAGTCTGCCGCACGAATCCGGTGCTCCCGGCACTCCCCGGCCCGCCCGCATGTCCCGCGGACGGCGCGACCGGCCGGTGGCGCCGTCCGGAGACCGGAAGGGGGGCTCGGTAAGCGATCGTGCCCGGACCGGTTGCCGGAGAACCGTCCGGAGCGGACCGGCATGAGGGAAAGGGCGCCGGAGCGGGGGCGAAAGGATGCGTCCGCCGGCGCACGGCCCCCGGCCCCACGCCCCGGACGCGCCTTCGGCGCCGCCTCAGTGGCAGAGCCGTGCCTCGTGCTCCGCGTGGCCGCGTGGCTCCAACTGGAAGGTGCAGTGCTCCACGTCGAAGTGGTCGCCCAGGCAGCTCTGGAGCTCGCGCAGCATCTTCTCGTGCCCGAGGGCGTCGAGGACCTCGGTGCTGACGACCACGTGGGCGGAGAGCACCGGCATGCCCGAGGTGATCGTCCAGGCGTGCAGGTCGTGGACGTCCTCGACGCCGTCCGTGGCCAGGATGTGCGCGCGGACCTGGGCCATGTCCACGCCCTTGGGTGCCGCCTCCAGCAGGACGTCCAGTGTCTCGCGCAGCAGCTTGAAGCTGCGGGGCACGATCATCAAGGCGATCGCGAGGGAGGCGATCGGGTCGGCGGCCGTCCAGCCGGTGGCCATGACGACCAGGGCGGAGACGATCACCGCGAGCGAGCCGAGCGCGTCGGCGGCCACCTCCAGGAACGCCCCCCGCACGTTCAGGCTCTCCTTCTGCCCGCGCATCAGCAGCGTCAGCGACACCATGTTGGCGACGAGGCCGACCGCGCCGAACACCAGGGTCAGCCCGCCCTCGGTATCGGCCGGCGAGACGAACCGCTGGACCGCCTCGAACAGCACATAGCCGCCCACCCCGAGCAGCAGCAGACAGTTCGCCAGGGCGGCGAGGATCTCCGCACGGGCGTATCCGAAGGTGCGGCGCTCGCTCGGCGGGCGGTTCGCGAAATGGATCGCCAGCAGGGCCATGCCGAGCCCCAGAGCGTCGGTCGCCATGTGAGCGGCGTCGGCGACGAGGGCCAGCGAGCCGGACAGCGCACCGCCGACGATCTCGACGACCATGACACCGAGCGTGATCGTCAGCGCCACCCGCAGCCTGCCGCGGTACGCCGCACTCGCCGTACCGCCGGCGGGCGCTCCGTGCGCGTGCCCGTGATCGTGTCCAGCCCCCATGGAGACCGTCCTTTCGTCGCTCGTCCCGATCACAGTGAACTACGGGTGGGGGGTATGGGGCAACGCGGCACTGAACACCGTTGTCATGTGCCCTGACCTGCGGAAACCGATCGCAGGTCAGAAGTGGTCGGGCATGCTTCGAGCCTTGTGGCGCAGCCGTCCTCCGTGATGAGATCCACACCGGGATCGCCGCACACGGGCGCCGGCGGAGAACCGGACGAAGCCGCTCCGGGCCGCGCCCGACGGCCCGCTTCCGGGCCGTAACGTCCCGTATTCGGCTCAATGCCCCTTCTGGGGGCGTGGTTTGTGACTCGGCCCCGCCATCCCTGATGATGATCGCGGCAGGGACGCGAGTGGAACCACGTCGATCCAACCGTCGAACACGCGGTGAACGTGGGTTCAGGGACATCCGATAGCCTCAGCCGACATGCCGCCCGGAGGCACGCAGCGGGCGCCCCCACCATGTACACGACCGGCGTGGACGCGCCGACACTCCAGGGAGTGAGATTCGGTTGTCGACCGCCATCCTCACCGGACAGCCGGTCCCCGGTTCGTCGCTCGAGACGGACCTGCGCTCCCTCGGCTTCGACGTGCGGATCGCGGCCGACACCGCCGAGGCCGAGACCCTGCTCGCCGAGGTGCCCGCAGACCGGCGGGTCGCCGTCGTCGACGCCCGGTTCGTGGGCCATGAGCACGCGCTGCGCCTCGGCCTCACCGACCCGCGCTTCCCGCTCGCCGCGATCCCGGGCGCCGTCACCGCCCAGCCGGCCGGCCGCCGGGCCCTGACCCGCGCGATGGCCCGCGAGAGCTCCGCCGCCGGCGAGAGCCCGGTCGGCACCACCCTCACCGGCAGTCTCGCCGACCGTGTCGTCGCCGCCCTCGAAGCCGACTGTGCCGACGGTGCCGACGGCATCGACGTGTACCGCCCCGACCTGGGCAGCCTCGTCGCCACCGTCCCCGACGACCCGCAGACCCGCAACGAGGCCAGGCAGGCCGTCGCCGCGGTCGACGACGAGGCCGTCCGCCTGAAGTCGGCGGTCAAGGCCCGCGACGGCTTCTTCACCACCTACTGCGTCAGCCCGTACTCCCGCTACCTCGCCCGCTGGTGCGCCCGCCGCGGGCTGACCCCCAACCAGGTCACCACCGCCTCGCTGCTCACCGCGCTCATAGCGGCGGGCTGCGCCGCCACCGGAACCCGCGGCGGCTTCGTCGCCGCCGGCGTCCTGCTGCTGGCCTCCTTCGTGCTGGACTGCACCGACGGCCAGCTCGCCCGCTACTCCCTGCAGTACTCCACCCTCGGCGCCTGGCTCGACGCCACCTTCGACCGCGCCAAGGAGTACGCCTACTACGCGGGCCTGGCCCTCGGCGCGGCCCGCGGTGGTGACGACGTATGGGCCCTCGCCCTCGGCGCGATGGTCCTGCAGACCTGTCGGCACGTCGTGGACTTCTCCTTCAACGAGGCGAACACGGGGGACCCCGCCAACACCAGCCCCACCGCCGCACTCTCCAACCGCCTCGACAGCGTCGGCTGGACGGTCTGGGTCCGCCGCATGATCGTCCTGCCGATCGGCGAGCGCTGGGCGATGCTCGCCGTCCTCACCGCCCTCACGACCCCCCGCATCACCTTCTACGCCCTGCTGATCGGCTGCGCCTTCGCGGCGACGTACACCACCGCGGGCCGTGTCCTGCGCTCGCTGACCCGCAAGGGACGCCGCGCCGACCGCGCGACGCGGGCCCTCGCCGACCTCGCCGACACCGGGCCGCTCGCCGAGCGCCTCGCCGCCGTGCTGAGGAACACCGCACGGCGCCTGCCCGGCTTCACCGCGCCCGCCGTCGCCCTGCTCGGCGGCGCCGCCGTCGTCACCACGGCCGCGCTGACCGGCTTCGGCGGACCGTGGACCGCCCTCGCGGCCCTGCTGTACGTCCTGACCTCCGCCCTGGCCGTCGCCCGCCCCCTGGGCGGCGCCCTCGACTGGCTGGTCCCCCCCTTCTTCCGCGCCGCCGAGTACGGCACGGTCCTGGCGCTCGCGGCCCACGCGGACGTGAACGGAGCGCTACCCGCTGCCTACGGGCTGGTGGCCGCGGTCGCCTACCATCACTACGACACGGTCTACCGCATCCGCGGCAACGCGGGCGCGCCCCCGCCCTGGCTGGTGCGGGCGATCGGGGGGCACGAGGGCCGCACACTGGCGGTCGCCGTACTGGCGGCCCTGCTCACCGCCTCGCAGTTCACGGTCGCACTCACGGTGCTCGCCGTGGCCGTGGCCCTGCTGGTGCTCGTCGAGAGCATCCGCTTCTGGGTGGCCGCCCACCGGGGTGGCGCACCCGCCGTACACGATGAAGGAGAACCCGCATGATCGGCCTCGTGCTGGCGGCCGGCGCCGGACGGCGTCTGCGTCCCTACACCGACACCCTGCCCAAGGCGCTGGTGCCGGTGGGGCCCGCGGGTATAGAGGGCGAACCGACGGTCCTCGACCTGACCCTCGGCAACTTCGCCGAGATCGGCCTCACCGAGGCGGCCGTCATCGTCGGCTACCGCAAGGAGGCCGTGTACGAGCGCAAGGCGGCCCTGGAGCGGAAGTACGGGCTCAAGCTCACCCTCATCGACAACGACAAGGCCGAGGAGTGGAACAACGCCTACTCCCTGTGGTGCGGCCGTGACGCCCTCAAGGACGGCGTGATCCTCGCCAACGGCGACACCGTGCACCCCGTCTCCGTCGAGAAGACGCTGCTCGCCGCCCGCGGCGACGGCAAGCGGATCATCCTCGCCCTCGACACGGTCAAGCAGCTCGCCGACGAGGAGATGAAGGTCGTCGCCGACCCCGAGCAGGGCATGACGAGGATCACCAAGCTGATGGACCCCGCCGAGGCCACCGGCGAGTACATCGGCGTCACCCTCATCGAGGGCGACGCCGCCCCGGAGCTGGCCGACGCGCTGAGGACCGTGTGGGAGACCGACCCGCAGCAGTTCTACGAGCACGGCTACCAGGAGCTCGTGAACCGCGGCTTCCGGATCGACGTGGCGCCGATCGGCGACATCGACTGGGTGGAGATCGACGACCACGACGACCTCGCCCGCGGACGGGAGATCACATGCCAGTACTGACCCGGCTGATCCCCTCCCCGCTCGTCGTCGACATCCGCCCCGGCGCCCTCGACAACCTGGGCTGTGTCCTCGCCGACGAGCGCATCTCGCAGTCCGGACGCCTCGCCGTCGCCGTCAGCGGCGGCTCCGGCACCGGGCTGCGCGAGCGGCTCTCCCCGTCGCTGCCCGGCGCCACCTGGTACGAGGTCGGCGGCGGCACCCTCGACGACGCGGTCCGGCTGGCCGGTGCCATAAAGGCCGGCCGCTACGACGCGGTCGTCGGACTCGGCGGCGGCAAGATCATCGACTGCGCCAAGTTCGCCGCGGCACGCGTCGGCCTCCCCCTGGTCGCCGTACCGACGAACCTCGCGCACGACGGTCTCTGCTCGCCCGTCGCCACCCTCGACAACGACGCGGGACGCGGCTCCTACGGGGTGCCCAACCCGATCGCCGTCGTCATCGACCTGGACATCATCCGGGACGCCCCGGTGCGCTACGTACGCGCCGGGATCGGCGACGCCGTCTCCAACATCTCCGCCGTCGCGGACTGGGAGCTGGCGGGCCGGGTCAAGGGCGAGCGGATCGACGGACTCGCCGCGGCCATGGCCCGGCAGGCCGGCGAGTCCGTGCTGCGCCACCCCGGAGGCATCGGGGACAACGACTTCCTCCAGGTGCTCGCCGAGGCGCTGGTCCTCAGCGGCATCGCCATGTCGGTGTCCGGTGACTCGCGGCCGTCCTCCGGGGCCTGCCACGAGATCAACCACGCCTTCGACCTGCTCTTCCCCAAGCGGGCCGCCGCCCACGGGGAGCAGTGCGGACTGGGCGCGGCCTTCGCGATGTACCTGCGCGGCGCGCACGAGGAGTCGGCGTACATGGCCGAGGTGCTGCGCCGGCACGGGCTGCCGGTGCTGCCCCAGGAGATCGGCTTCACGACGGAGGAGTTCGTCCGGGCCGTCGAATTCGCCCCGGAGACCCGGCCCGGCCGCTACACGATCCTCGAGCATCTCGACCTGAAGACCGAACAGATCAAGGACGTCTACGCCGACTATGTCAAGGCCATCGGTAGCTGAACTCCGCCCGGTCGTACACCCCGCGGGGGTGAAGGACCGGCGCAGCGGTGAGCACTGGATGGGACGCCTCTACATGCGTGAGGTGTCCCTGCGGGTGGACCGCTACCTGGTGAACACCAGGGTCACGCCCAACCAGCTCACGTACCTGATGACCGTCTTCGGCGTCCTCGCGGCCCCGGCCCTGCTGGTGCCGGGGATCACGGGGGCCGTCCTCGGCGTGGTCATGGTCCAGCTGTATCTGCTGCTGGACTGCGTCGACGGCGAGGTCGCCCGCTGGAAGCAGCAGTTCTCGCTCAGCGGGGTCTACCTGGACCGGGTCGGCGCCTACCTGTGCGACGCCGCCGTCCTGGTCGGGCTGGGCCTGCGCGCAGCCGACCTGTGGGGCACCGGGCGCATCGACTGGCTCTGGGCCTTCCTCGGCACCCTGGCCGCCCTCGGCGCGATCCTGGTCAAGGCCGAGACCGACCTGGTCGGCGTGGCCCGCCACCAGGGCGGTCTGCCGCCGGTCAAGGAGGCCGCCTCCGAGCCGCGCTCCTCCGGCATGGCACTGGCCCGCCGGGCCGCCGGGGCCCTGAAGTTCCACCGGCTGATCCTCGGCATCGAGGCGTCCCTGCTGATCCTGGTCCTCGCGATCGCGGACGCGGTCCGGGACGACCTGTTCTTCACCCGGCTCGGCACCGCCGTCCTGGCCGGGATCGCCCTGCTGCAGACCGTTCTGCACCTGGTGTCCATCCTCGCCTCCAGCAGGCTGAGGTGACCGCCGTGGGCTCCTCCCTCACGGTCGGCGCGGTGATCATCACCATGGGCAACCGCCCCGACGAACTGCGCGCCCTGCTCGACTCCGTCGCCAAGCAGGAGGGCGGCCCGGTCCAGGTGGTCGTGGTGGGGAACGGCTCGCCCGTCCCCGACGTACCCGAGGGCGTGCGCACCGTCGAGCTGCCGGAGAACCTCGGCATCCCCGGCGGCCGCAACGTCGGCATCGAGGCGTTCGGACCGAACGGCCGGGACGTCGACATCCTGCTGTTCCTCGACGACGACGGCCTCCTGGCGAGCCACGACACCGCCGAGCTGTGCCGCGAGGCGTTCACGGCCGACCCGGGGCTCGGCATCATCAGCTTCCGCATCGCCGACCCGGACACCGGGGTCACCCAGCGCCGCCACGTGCCCCGGCTGCGCGCCGCCGACCCGATGCGCTCCTCCCGGGTGACGACCTTCCTCGGCGGTGCCAACGCCGTACGCACCAGGGTCTTCGCCGACGTCGGCGGGCTGCCCGACGCGTTCTTCTACGCCCATGAGGAAACCGACCTGGCCTGGCGGGCCCTCGACGCCGGCTGGATGATCGACTACCGGTCCGACATGGTGCTGTACCACCCGACCACCGCCCCCTCGCGGCACGCGGTCTACCACCGCATGGTCGCCCGCAACCGGGTCTGGCTGGCCCGCCGGAATCTTCCCGCGCCCCTGGTCCCCGCCTATCTGAGCGTCTGGATGCTGCTCACGCTGGTGCGCAGGCCCTCACGCCCGGCGCTGAAGGCCTGGTTCGGCGGCTTCCGGGAGGGCTGGACCACCCCCTGCGGGCCCCGCCGGCCCATGAAGTGGCGTACGGTGTGGCGGCTGACCCGGCTGGGCCGGCCCCCCGTCATCTGACAAGCTCGTGTTCGAACCAGTCGGGAACCACGGGGCCACATCCGGGCTCCCCGGCACGTGCCAGGCCCGCGGGGGCCGCGCATCTCGAAGAGGGAAAGCTTCCACCAGTGAGTGAGACAACGCACGACGGCACGGTCGCGGTCAGCGCGTCCGTGCCGCCCGACGAGGGCCTCACGGCGGCCGAGCTCGCCGCCCGGTACGGGCTGACGGTCAGCGGCGCCCGCCCCACCCTGCCCGCCTACGTCCGCGAGCTGTGGGCGCGCCGGCACTTCGTCCTGGCCTTCTCCCGGGCGAAGCTGACCGCGCAGTACAGCCAGGCCAGGCTGGGCCAGCTGTGGCAGGTGGCCACCCCGCTGCTGAACGCGGCGGTGTACTTCTTCATCTTCGGGCTGCTGCTGGGCGCCCGCCGGGGCATCCCGCACGAGATCTACGTGCCGTTCCTGGTGACCGGGGTCTTCGTGTTCACCTTCACGCAGAGCTCGGTGCTGGCCGGGGTGCGGGCCATCTCCGGCAATCTGGGCCTGGTGCGGGCGCTGCACTTCCCGCGGGCGGCGCTGCCGGTCTCCTTCGCGCTGCAGCAGCTGCAGCAGCTGCTGTTCTCGATGGTGGTGCTGGTGCTGGTGGTGCTGGCGTTCGGCAGCCTGCCCGGGTGGTCCTGGCTGCTGGTGGTGCCCGCGCTGGGGCTGCAGTTCGTCTTCAACACCGGGCTGGCGCTGATCTTCGCGCGGCTGGGCAGCCGGACGCCGGACCTGGCCCAGCTGATGCCGTTCGTGCTGCGCACCTGGATGTACGCCTCGGGGGTGATGTTCAGCATCCCGGCGATGCTGGCCGGCAGGGACGTGCCGGGCTGGCTGGCCGAGGTGTTGCAGTGGAACCCGGCCGCGGTCTACATGGACCTGGTGCGCTTCGCGCTGATCGACGGTTACGGCTCCGGGTATCTGCCGCCGCATGTGTGGGCGGTCGCGGTGGGCTGGGCGCTGCTGGCCGGGGTGATCGGTTTCGTCTACTTCTGGAAGGCCGAGGAGACCTACGGTCGTGGCTGACAACACCGAAAATGCCGAAAATGCCGAAAATGCCGACACCGCTGCCGAGAAGGTCCCCACCGTCATCGCGGACGACCTGCACATCGTCTACCGCGTCAACGGGGCCAGGGGCGGCAAAGGCAGCGCCACGGCGGCGTTGAGCCGCATGATCCGGCGGGGCAAGGACGACGCGGCGCGGGGCGTGCGCACGGTGCACGCCGTGCGCGGGGTCTCCTTCGTCGCCTACCGGGGCGAGGCCATCGGCCTGATCGGCTCCAACGGCTCCGGCAAGTCGACCCTGCTGCGGGCCGTCGCCGGTCTGCTGCCCGCCGAGAAGGGCAAGGTCTACACCGGCGGCCAGCCCTCCCTGCTCGGCGTCAACGCCGCCCTGATGAACGACCTCACCGGCGAGCGGAACGTCATACTGGGCGGGCTCGCCATGGGCATGTCCCGCGAGCAGGTCCGGGAGCGCTACCAGGAGATCGTCGACTTCTCCGGCATCAACGAGAAGGGCGACTTCATCACCCTGCCGATGCGCACCTACTCCTCCGGCATGGCCGCCCGGCTGCGCTTCTCCATCGCCGCCGCCAAGGACCACGACGTCCTGATGATCGACGAGGCGCTGGCCACGGGCGACCGCAAGTTCCAGAAGCGCTCCGAGGCGCGCATCCGGGAGCTGCGCAAGGAGGCCGGCACCGTCTTCCTGGTCAGCCACAACAACAAGTCGATCCGGGACACCTGCGAGCGCGTGCTGTGGCTGGAGCGGGGCGAGCTGCGCCTGGACGGGCCGACGGACGAGGTGCTCAAGGAGTACGAGAAGTTCGCCGGGAAGTAGCCTGGCGCGCCGGGGTCCGCCGGGCCTCGGCGTCTGTCAAGGAAGCGTCAACTTCCGCCCCGTGTAGGAATCTTGACGCCAATCGGTGCGTTGTCGTGATGCACGGGACACCCCGGCGGTCGGTACCGCGTTGTACAACGTAAGCTGTAGCGGTGCCCAAAGGCGGCAATCAGGGCCATAATGCGCGACACCGCCCGGCGGTCCATCCTGCCGGAAGTGTGGGCGGCGTGTCCGAAATAGTGCGAATTGGGTCGGCAGTGTAGAACGGGAGATGTGACGGCAATGGTTACGGAGGCTCCCCTGCTGAACGCAGCATGTGCCGTCCCCGCCCAGGGCAGCCCCCGATGACGCGAACCGGCACGCCGCGCGGCGTCGACCCCGAGCGCGCCACCCTCGACAAGGCCGCCGCCGAGAACTTCCCGGTGGCGCCGTTCTTCCTGCCCAGGGCCTGGCGTGACGACCTGATGGCGGTCTACGGCTACGCCCGGCTGGTCGACGACATCGGCGACGGCGACCTGGCCCCCGGCGGAGCCGACGCCCGGCTGCTCGGCGTCGCCCCCGAACAGGCCGATGACCGGACGGCGCTGCTGGACGCGGTCGAGGCGGATCTGCACCGGGTGTTCGACGACGTCCCGCGCCATCCGCTGCTGCGCGGGCTCCAGCCGACGGTCCGCCGCCACGCCCTGACCCCCGAACCCTTCCTGGGTCTGATCGCCGCCAACCGCCAGGACCAGATCGTCAGCCGCTACGAGACCTACGACGACCTGCTCGCCTACTGCGCGTTGTCGGCCAACCCGGTCGGCCGCCTCGTCCTCGCCGTGACCGGCACCGCGAGCCCCGAGCGGATCCGCCGTTCCGACGCCGTCTGCACCGCTCTCCAGATCGTCGAGCACCTCCAGGACGTCGCCGAGGACCTCGGCCGCGACCGCGTCTACCTGCCCGCCACGGACATGAAGCGCTTCCACGTCCAGGAGGCGGACCTCGCCGCGCCGCACGCCGGCGCGTCGGTGCGCGCGCTGATCGCGTTCCAGGCGCAACGCGCCCGGGACCTCCTGGAGGAGGGCGAGCCCCTCGTGGCCGGCGTCCACGGCAGGCTGAAACTGCTGCTCGCGGGATTCCTGGCAGGGGGAAGGGCGGCCCTCGGTGCCATCGCCGCCGCCGAATACGACGTACTCACCGGCCCGCCCAAGCCCGGCAAGGTCCGGCTGCTGCGCGAGGTGGGCATGACGCTGCGAGGAGAGGGGTGATCCGGACCGTGGAATCGGAAGCGCACGTGTCAGCACCGGTGCTCGCCGCATACCGGTACTGCGAGGCCGTCACCGGACAGCAGGCCCGCAACTTCGCCTACGGTATCCGGCTGCTGCCGACGCCCAAGCGGCGCGCGATGTCCGCGCTGTACGCGCTCTCCCGGCGCGTCGACGACATCGGCGACGGCCCGCTGGCGGACGACGTCAAGCTCGCCAGGCTCGAGGACACCCGGGCGCTGCTCGCCCGGGTCCGCAACGGCGCGGTCGACGAGGACGACACCGACCCGGTCGCCGTCGCCCTCACGCACGCCGCACAGCGGTTCCCGATTCCGCTCGGCGGCCTGGACGAACTCCTCGACGGCGTCCAGATGGACGTGCGCGGCGCGACCTACGAGACCTGGGACGACCTGAAGGTCTACTGCCGCTGCGTCGCGGGTGCCATCGGGCGCGTCTCCCTCGGCGTCTTCGGTACGGAACCCGGCGCGCGGGGTGTCGAGCGCGCCGCCGAGTACGCCGACACGCTGGGGCTCGCGCTCCAGCTCACCAACATCCTCCGGGACGTCAGGGAGGACGCCGGGGGCGGTCGCACGTACCTGCCCGCCGACGACCTCGCCAAGTTCGGCTGCGCGGCCGGGTTCAGCGGGCCGACCCCGCCGCAGGGCTCCGACTTCGCGGGCCTCGTCCACTTCGAAGTGCGCAGGGCCCGTGCCCTGTTCGCCGAGGGCTACCGGCTGCTGCCCATGCTCGACCGGCGCAGCGGCGCCTGTGTCGCCGCCATGGCCGGCATCTACCGCCGTCTCCTCGACCGCATCGAGCGCGAGCCCGAGGCCGTGCTGCGCGGCCGGGTCTCCCTGCCCGGACGGGAGAAGGCCTACGTCGCGGTGCGCGGACTCTCCGGCCTGGACACCCGCAGCGCGACCCGGCGGACCGTCAGGAGGCGCGCCTGATGGACACACCGCTTCCAGTCGGCATCCCCGCCGGGAAGCGGCGGGCAACCCTCCGCCGCCATGCCGCGTCCCGTACTGAGACGGCCGTCCGCGCACCGTCCGGACCGTACGGCGGCCGGGCAGGAAAGGGCGCACCATGACCCCTGTCAACAGGCCCGAAGGCTCACCCGCCGGGGATCGGGCACCGGCGGGACGGCACGCCGTCGTGATCGGCGGCGGGCTCGCCGGAGTCACCGCCGCGCTCGCGCTCGCCGACGCCGGAGTGCGCGTCACCCTGTTCGAGGGCCGCCCGCGGCTCGGCGGGCTCGCCTTCTCCTTCCAGCGCGGCGACCTGACCGTCGACAACGGCCAGCACGTGTACCTGCGCTGCTGCACCGCCTACCGCTGGTTCCTCGACCGGATCGACGGAGCCGCCCTGGCACCGCTGCAGAATCGTCTCGACGTCCCCGTTCTCGACGCCGACCGGCCCGAGGGCCGACGGCTCGGCCGGCTGCGCCGCGACGCGCTGCCCGTACCCCTGCACCTGGGGCGCAGCCTCGCCACGTACCCGCACCTCTCGCTCGCCGAGCGGGCCGGGGTGGGCCGGGCCGCACTCGCGCTCAAGAGGCTCGACCTCGCCGATCCGGCCCTCGACGAGCAGGACTTCGGCAGCTGGCTGGCCGCGCACGGCCAGTCGGCGCGCACCGTCGAGGCACTGTGGGACCTGGTCGGGGTCGCCACCCTCAACGCGGTCGCGGGCGACTCCTCCCTGGCGCTCGCCGCGATGGTGTTCAAGACCGGACTGCTGTCCGACCCGGGCGCCGCCGACATCGGCTGGGCCCATGTCCCGCTGGGCGACCTGCACGACCGGCTGGCCCGCAAGGCGCTCGACTCCGCGGGCGTGCGTACCGAGGTCCGCACCCGGGTCACCTCCGTCTCCCCGCACGGCGACGCGGGGTGGAGCGTCCAGGTGCCCGGCGAGACGCTCGAGGCGGACGCGGTCGTCCTCGCCGTACCGCAGCGCGAGGCGCACGACCTGCTGCCCGCGGGAGCGCTCGACGAGCCGGAGCGGCTGCTCCGCATCGGCACCGCGCCGATCCTCAACGTCCACGTCGTCTACGACCGCAAGGTGCTCACCCGGCCCTTCTTCGCGGCCCTCGGCAGCCCCGTGCAGTGGGTCTTCGACCGCACCGAGGCGTCCGGCCTGCGGCAGGGGCAGTACCTGGCCGTGTCGCAGTCGGTCGCGCAGAACGAGATCGACGAGGCCGTGGCCGCGCTGCGCGCACGCTATCTGCCCGAACTGGAACGGCTGCTGCCGCGCACCCGTGGCGCCGGCGTACGGGACTTCTTCGTCACCCGGGAGCGCACCGCCACGTTCGTTCCCGCGCCCGGCGTCGGACGGCTCAGGCCCGGCGCCCGCACCAAGGCCCCCGGCCTGTATCTGGCCGGAGCGTGGACCGCCACCGGGTGGCCCGCGACCATGGAGGGTGCGGTCCGCAGCGGCGTCGACGCGGCGGACGCCGCGCTGAGCGCCCTGGGCCGGCCCCGCCCCCGTCACCTCTTCGCAGAGGAGGAGGCGGCCGACCGCGGCGTTCCGGGCGCCGCCGTGCGAGGTGGGCTCCGGTGACCGCCGACGCACCCGCCGCGGCAGGCCCGCGCACCCCCGGTACCGCAACAAGAGGAGAGACTGTGCCCACTGTGCCCCCGGCCTCGAAGGCCGCTGGAAGGACCGCGGCGGACGCGCCCGCGCTCCTGGAGCGCGGCCGGACACTGGCCATGCCGGTACTGCGGGCGGCCATCGACCGCCTGGCGCCTCCCATGGACACCGTCGCCGCCTACCACTTCGGCTGGATCGACGCCGACGGCCGGCCCGCCGACGGCGACGGCGGCAAGGCCGTACGCCCCGCGCTCGCCGTGCTGTCCGCCGAGGTCACCGGTGCCGCCCCCGAGGTCGGCGTCCCCGGTGCGGTCGCCGTCGAACTCGTGCACAACTTCTCCCTGCTGCACGACGACCTGATGGACGGCGACGAACAGCGCAGGCACCGCGACACCGTCTGGAAGGTGCACGGCCCCGCCCAGGCCATCCTGGTCGGCGACGCCCTGTTCGCCCTCGCCTACGAGGTGCTGCTGGAACTCGGCACCGCCGAGGCCGCCCGGGCGGCCAGCCGGCTGACCACCGCCAGCCGCTCCCTCATCGACGGCCAGGCGCAGGACATCTCCTACGAGCACCGCGAACGAGTCGGCGTCGAGGAGTGCCTGGAGATGGAGGGCAACAAGACCGGCGCCCTGCTGGCCTGCGCCAGCTCCGTCGGAGCCGTCCTCGGCGGTGCCGACCAGCACACCGCCGACACCCTGGAGACCTACGGCTACCACCTCGGCCTGGCGTTCCAGGCCGTCGACGACCTGCTCGGCATCTGGGGCGACCCTGCTGCCACCGGCAAGCAGACCTGGAGCGACCTGCGGCAGCGCAAGAAGTCCCTCCCGGTCGTGGCGGCGCTCGCCGCGGGCGGCCCCGCCTCCGAACAACTCGCCCACATCCTCGCCGCCGACGCCGAGAGCAGCGACTTCGCGAACTTCTCCGAGGAGGAGTTCGCGGCCCGCGCGGCCCTCATCGAGCAGGCCGGCGGACGGGAGTGGACCGCCGAGGAAGCACGTCGTCAGCACACCACCGCCATCGAAGCCCTCGACGCCGTCGACATGCCCGACCGAGTACGGGATCGGTTCACGGCGCTCGCGGACTTCGTCGTCGTACGAAAGAGATGATCACCATCGGTCGAATAGCCCTCGCGTAGTCGCCGGCCGGTGTGACGAGGAGTACGGCACCGGCCGACGGCGGACCCACAGCAGACGCACACATTGCAGGACTGCACGAAGGGGAAGCCATGACAGCGACGACCGACGGAAGCACCGGGACGGCCCTGCCGTCCCGAGTGACCGCGGCCAGCGAAAACGACACCGACATCCCCGAGGCGGCCGGGGCACCCGACATCGCCGCCGGTGCCATGCGGCGCGCCACCGAGTTCCTGCTGTCCCGCCAGGACGACCAGGGCTGGTGGAAGGGAGACCTCGAGACCAACGTCACGATGGACGCCGAGGACCTGCTGCTGCGTCATTTCCTCGGCATCCTCGACGAGGAGACCACCCACGCCGCCGCCCTGTTCATCCGGGGCGAGCAGCGCGAGGACGGCACCTGGGCCACCTTCCACGAAGGACCCGGCGAACTCTCCGCCACCATCGAGGCGTACGTCGCCCTCCGGCTGGCCGGTGACCCGCCGGACGCCCCGCACATGGCGCGGGCCTCCGCCTGGGTCCGCGAGCACGGCGGGGTCGCCGCCTCCCGGGTCTTCACCCGGATCTGGCTGGCCCTGTTCGGCTGGTGGAAGTGGGAGGACCTGCCGGAACTCCCGCCCGAGCTGATCTGGTTCCCGTCCTGGGTGCCGCTCAACATCTACGACTTCGGCTGCTGGGCACGGCAGACCATCGTCCCGCTGACGATCGTCTCCGCCAAGCGGCCGGTACGGCCCGCCCCGTTCCCGCTGGACGAACTGCACACCGACCCGGCCCGCCCCAACCCTCCCGTACCGCTCGCTCCGGCGACCAGTTGGGACGGCGCCTTCCAGCGGCTGGACAAGGGCCTGCACGCGCTGCGCAGGGCCGTCCCGCGCGGGCTGCGCAGGGCGGCGATGCACACCGCGGCCCGCTGGATCATCGAGCGGCAGGAGAACGACGGCTGCTGGGGCGGCATCCAGCCGCCCGCCGTGTACTCGGTCATCGCCCTGCACCTGCTCGGCTACGACCTGAACCACCCGGTGATGCGCGCGGGACTCCAGTCCCTGGACCGGTTCGCCGTGTGGCGCGAGGACGGCGCCCGGATGATCGAGGCCTGCCAGTCCCCGGTGTGGGACACCTGTCTCGCCACCATCGCCCTGGCCGACGCCGGTCTGCCCGCCGATCACCCGCAACTGGTCAGGGCCGCCGACTGGATGCTCGGCGAACAGGTCGTCAGACCCGGAGACTGGTCCGTCCGCAGGCCCGGACTGCCGCCCGGTGGCTGGGCGTTCGAGTTCCACAACGACAACTACCCCGACATCGACGACACCGCCGAAGTGGTCCTCGCGCTCCGCCGGGTCAAGCACCATGACCCGGAGCGGGTCGACAACGCCATCGGCCGCGGAGTGCGCTGGAACCTCGGCATGCAGTCCCGCAACGGTGCCTGGGGCGCGTTCGACGTCGACAACACCAGCCCGTTCCCCAACCGGCTGCCGTTCTGCGACTTCGGCGAGGTCATCGACCCGCCGTCGGCCGATGTCACCGCCCACGTCGTGGAGATGCTCGCCGTCGAGGGACTCGCCCACGACCCGCGCACCCGGCGCGGCATCCGGTGGCTGCTCGCCGAACAGGAGCCGGACGGCTCGTGGTTCGGCCGCTGGGGCGTCAACTACCTCTACGGCACCGGGGCCGTGGTGCCCGCGCTGGTCGCCGCCGGGCTCCCCGGCTCGCACCCGGCGATCCGGCGGGCCGTCGCCTGGCTTGAGTCGGTCCAGAACGACGACGGCGGCTGGGGCGAAGACCTGCGCTCCTACCGGCACGTCCGTGAGTGGAGCGGCCGGGGCGCCTCGACCGCGTCGCAGACGGGGTGGGCGCTGATGGCCCTGCTGGCGGCCGGCGAGAAGGAGTCCGGGGCCGTCGAGCGCGGCATCGAGTGGCTGGCCGCCACCCAGCGGGAGGACGGCTCCTGGGACGAGCCATACTTCACCGGCACCGGTTTCCCCTGGGACTTCTCCATCAACTACCACCTCTACCGGCAGGTCTTCCCGCTCACCGCGCTCGGCCGGTACGTGAACGGGGAACCGTTCGCCGGGAAGTCCGCCGCGGCACAGCCGGGCGCGGGCACGGCGAGCGCGGGCGCACCGGAGGCTTCGGGCGTCGGCGCATCTGACGTCGACACATCTGACGTCGGCGCGTCGGACGCCGGTGCCCCGGGTGCCGGGCCGGAGCAGCGGCTCGCCGAGGCGAAGGGCAGCTGATGAGCGCCCGGCCGGCCCCGGCCCCGCTGCTGATCGCCTGCGCGCTCGGCATCGAGCAGCTCGCCCTGCACCGGCGGGTGCGGGCAGGGTCCGCCGGGCCGGTCGCCGTCCTGCGGACGGGCATGGGGCCGGAGGCGGCCGAGCGCTCGGTCACCCGGATGCTCGCCGAACGGGTGCTGCGCGACGCGGCCGTGCTGGCCACCGGCTTCTGCGCGGGGCTGGCCCCCGGGATGCACCCCGGCGACCTGGTGGTCGCCGAGGAGACCCGGGACCCGCGCGGCAGCGTCCCCTGCGACGGCGCCGAGCTGCTGGTGAAGGAACTGGCCCGGGTCGCCCCGGGGCGCACCGTCCACACCGGCCTGCTCACCGGTTCCGGGCACGTCGTCCGCGGGGACGAACGGTCCGAGCTGCTCGCCACCGGCGCGATCGCCGTCGACATGGAGTCCGCGGCCACGCTCCTGAGCGCCGTCCGATTGGGTGCGCGCCCTGTTGCGGCCGTCCGGGTGGTCGTGGACGCTCCTGAACATGAACTGGTCCGGATCGGCACGGTGCGCGGTGGAATATCGGCTTTCCGCGTTCTTCGTTCCGTTCTTCCCGCGTATCTCGAATGGCACCGTTCCTTGCTGCTCCCCAGGAGGTGAGCCAGATGGCCATGCCACTGCGGCAGTCCATCAAGGTCGCTACGTACTTGGCCGAACAGAAGCTCCGCAAGCGCGAGAAGTTTCCGCTCATCGTCGAGCTGGAACCGCTCTTCGCCTGCAATCTCGCGTGCGAGGGCTGCGGGAAGATCCAGCACCCGGCCGGGGTGCTCAAGCAGCGCATGCCGGTCGCCCAGGCCGTGGGCGCGGTGCTGGAGTCCGGTGCGCCGATGGTGTCGATCGCCGGCGGCGAGCCGCTGATGCACCCTCAGATCGACGAGATCGCACGCCAGTTGGTGGCCAGGAGGAAGTACGTCTTCCTGTGCACCAACGCCATGCTGCTGCGCAAGAAGATGGACAAGTTCACGCCGTCGCCCTACTTCGCCTTCGCCGTGCACATCGACGGACTGCGCAAGCGGCACGACGAGTCCGTCGCGAAGGAGGGCGTGTTCGACGAGGCCGTGGCCGCCATCAAGGAGGCCAAGCGGCGCGGCTTCCGGGTCACCACCAACTCGACCTTCTTCAACACCGACACCCCGCAGACCGTCATCGAGGTGCTCGACTACCTCAATGACGACCTCCGCGTCGACGAGATGATGATCTCGCCCGCCTACGCCTACGAGAAGGCTCCCGACCAGGAGCACTTCCTCGGCGTGGAGCAGACCCGCGAGCTGTTCAGGAAGGCCTTCGCGGGCGGCAACCGCCGCCGCTGGCGGCTGAACCACTCCCCGCTGTTCCTGGACTTCCTCGAGGGCAGGGTCGACTTCCCGTGCACCGCGTGGGCGATCCCGAACTACTCGCTCTTCGGCTGGCAGCGCCCCTGCTATCTGATGAGCGACGGCTATGTGCCGACCTACCGGGAGCTGATCGAGGAGACCGACTGGGACAAGTACGGCCGCGGCAAGGACCCGCGCTGCGCCAACTGCATGGCGCACTGCGGGTACGAGCCCACCGCCGTCCTCGCCACCATGGGGTCGCTCAAGGAGTCCCTGCGCGCCATGCGCGACACGGTCTCGGGAAACAGGGAGTGAGGACATGACCGCCGTCGCCCTGGGCATGCCGTCCGTTCCGATCACCCTGGCCCCGCGCCGCACGAGCCGGAAGATCCAGGTCGGGTCGGTGGCGGTGGGCGGCAACGCGCCGGTGTCGGTGCAGTCGATGACCACCACCCGCACCGCGGACATCGGCGCGACGCTGCAGCAGATCGCCGAGCTGACCGCCTCGGGCTGCCAGATCGTGCGGGTGGCCTGCCCCACCCAGGACGACGCGGACGCGCTGGCCACCATCGCCCGCAAGTCGCAGATCCCGGTGATCGCCGACATCCACTTCCAGCCCAAGTACGTGTTCGCCGCGATCGAGGCCGGCTGCGCGGCGGTGCGGGTCAACCCGGGCAACATCAAGCAGTTCGACGACAAGGTCAAGGAGATCGCGCAGGCGGCGAACGAGCACCGCACGCCGATCCGGATCGGGGTCAACGCCGGGTCGCTGGACCGGCGGCTGCTGCAGAAGTACGGCAAGGCCACCCCGGAGGCGCTGGTGGAGTCCGCGCTGTGGGAGGCGTCGCTGTTCGAGGAGCACGGCTTCCGGGACATCAAGATCTCCGTCAAGCACAACGACCCGGTGGTGATGGTGGAGGCCTACCGGCAGCTGGCGGCGCGGTGCGACTATCCGCTGCACCTGGGGGTGACCGAGGCGGGTCCGGCGTTCCAGGGCACCATCAAGTCGGCGGTGGCCTTCGGCGCGCTGCTCAGTGAGGGGATCGGCGACACCATCCGGGTGTCGCTGTCGGCGCCGCCGGCCGAGGAGGTCAAGGTGGGGCTGCAGATCCTGGAGTCGCTGAATCTGCGGCAGCGGGGTCTGGAGATCGTCTCGTGTCCGTCCTGCGGGCGGGCGCAGGTGGATGTGTACAAGCTGGCCGACGAGGTGACCGCCGGGCTGGAGGGGATGGAGGTGCCGCTGCGGGTGGCGGTGATGGGCTGTGTGGTCAACGGTCCGGGCGAGGCCCGTGAGGCCGACCTCGGGGTGGCCTCGGGCAACGGCAAGGGGCAGATCTTCGTGAAGGGCGAGGTGATCAAGACCGTCCCGGAGTCGAAGATCGTGGAGACCCTGATCGAGGAGGCCATGAAGATCGCCGAGCGGATGGAGAAGGACGGCGTCGCATCGGGGGAGCCGGCCGTCACCGTGAGCTGAACAGCACGGAACCGAAGGGGGCCCGAGCGTGACGATTCTGGAGAGCATCCGGCAACCACGTGACCTGAAGGCGCTGTCCGAGGCGGAACTCGGTGAACTGTCCGAAGAGATCAGGGAGTTCCTGGTGCACGCGGTCGCCAGGACCGGAGGGCATCTCGGGCCCAACCTGGGCGTGGTGGAACTCACCGTGGCCCTGCACCGGGTCTTCGAGTCGCCCGTCGACCGCATCCTGTGGGACACGGGCCACCAGGGCTATGTCCACAAGCCCCTGACGGGACGTCAGGACTTCTCCAAGCTGCGCGGCAAGGGAGGCCTGTCGGGCTATCCCTCGTGCGAGGAGTCGGAGCACGACGTCGTCGAGAACAGCCACGCCTCCACGGCCCTCGGCTGGGCCGACGGACTGGCCAAGGCCCGCCGGATGCAAGGGGAGAAGGGGCATGTCGTCGCCGTGATCGGCGACGGCGCCCTGACCGGCGGCATGGCCTGGGAGGCGCTGAACAACATCGCCGCCGCCAAGGACCGCCCGCTGATCGTCGTCGTCAACGACAACGAACGTTCCTACGCCCCGACCACCGGCGGCCTCGCGAACCACCTCGCGGCCCTGCGCACCACCGACAGCTACGAAAAGGTGCTGGCCTGGGGCAAACACGTGCTCCAGCACACCCCGTTGATCGGCGGCGCCGTCTACGAGGCGCTGCACGGCGCGAAGAAGGGCTTCAGGGACGTCTTCGCCCCCCAGGGTCTCTTCGAGGACCTGGGCCTGAAGTACGTCGGCCCCGTCGACGGGCACGACGTCAAGGCCGTGGAGTCCGCCCCGCGCCGCGCCAAACGCTTCCACGGGCCCGTCCTGGTCCACTGCCTCACCGAGAAGGGCCGCGGTTACGAACCCGCCGTCGCCCACGAGGAGGACCACTTCCACACCGTCGGCGTGATGGACCCTCTCACCTGTGCGCCGCTCGCACCGGCCGGCGCACCCTCCTGGACCTCGGTCTTCGGTGAGGAGATCGTCCGCATCGGCGAGGAGCGTGAGGACGTGGTGGCGATCACCGCCGCCATGCTGCATCCGGTGGGCCTGGGCGCCTTCGCCGAACGGTTCCCGGACCGGGTGTGGGACGTCGGCATCGCCGAGCAGCACGCCGCCGTGTCCGCGGCGGGCCTGGCGACCGGCGGCCTGCATCCGGTCGTCGCCGTCTGCGCGACCTTCCTCAACCGCGCCTTCGACCAGCTGCTGATGGATGTGGCGCTGCACCGCTGCGGGGTCACCTTCGTCCTGGACCGGGCCGGTGTCACCGGCACCGACGGGCCCTCCCACAACGGCATGTGGGACATGTCGATCCTCCAGGTCGTCCCCGGCCTGCGGATCGCCGCACCGCGCGACGCGGACCAACTGCGCGTCCAGTTGCGGGAGGCGGTCGCCGTCGACGACGCGCCGACGCTGCTGCGGTTCCCCAAGGAGTCCGTGGGACCGGCGATCCCGGCGCTCGGCCGGGTCGGCGGCATGGACGTGCTGCACCGCACCGGTGATCCCGAGGTGCTGCTGGTGGCGGTCGGGGTGATGGCGCCCGTCTGTCTCCAGGCCGCCGAACTGCTCGAAGCCCGTGGCATCCGCTGCACCGTGGTCGACCCCCGATGGGTCAAGCCCGTCGACCCGGCGCTGGCCGGGCTGGCCGCCCGGCACCGTCTCGTGGCCGTCGTCGAGGACAACGGCCGTGCGGCGGGCGTGGGTTCGGCCGTGGCCCTGGTGCTGGGCGACGCCGATGTCGACGTACCGGTACGGCGGTTCGGCATCCCGGAGCAGTTCCTCGCGCACGCCAAACGCGGCGAGGTGCTGGCCGGCATCGGCCTGACGCCCGTCGAGATCGCCGGCCGGATCAGCGCGAGCCTGACCGTCGGGGACGAGCAGCCGAAGCAACCACAGGACCGACAGGAGTCACCGCAATGACCATCGCGGAGTCCGCGTCGAAGCCGTCGCGGGCCGGGGATTTCGACCTCGGCGCGCTGCTGGCCGAACGGGGAGCCGAGCGCTACGAGCTGCACACCCGGTACCTCAACCACCAGCTCCCGCGCATGCTGCACACCATCGGCTTCGACAAGGTCTACGAACGAGCCGAGGGAGCCCATTTCTGGGACGCGGACGGCAACGACCACCTGGACATGCTCGCCGGATTCGGGGTGATGGGCCTGGGGCGCCACCACCCCGTGGTCCGCAAGGCGCTGCACGACGTCCTCGACGCCTCGCTCGCCGACCTCACCCGCTTCGACTGCCAGCCGCTGCCCGGTCTGCTGGCCGAGCGGTTGCTCGCGCACAGCCCCCATCTGGACCGGGTGTTCTTCGGCAACAGCGGAACGGAGGCGGTCGAGGGCGCCCTGAAGTTCGCCCGCTACGTGACGGGCAGGCCGCGTGTCCTGTACTGCGAGCACGCCTTCCACGGCCTGACCACCGGCTCCCTGTCCGTCAACGGCGAGTCCGGCTTCCGCGACGGCTTCGCCCCGCTGCTGCCCGACACGGCGGTACCGCTCGGCGACCTGGACGCGCTGGAGCGGGAGCTGGCCAAGGGCGATGTCGCCGCCCTCATCGTGGAGCCGATCCAGGGCAAGGGCGTGCACGAGGCCCCGCCCGGCTATCTGCGCGCCGCGCAGGAACTGCTGCACCGGCGCAAGGCGCTGCTGATCGCCGACGAGGTGCAGACCGGACTCGGGCGGACCGGCGACTTCTACGCCTACCAGCACGAGGAGGGGGTCGAGCCGGACCTGGTGTGCGTGGCCAAGGCGCTCTCCGGCGGCTATGTGCCGGTGGGGGCCACGCTCGGCAAGGACTGGATCTTCCGCAAGGTCTACTCGTCGATGGACCGGGTGCTGGTCCACTCGGCCAGCTTCGGGGCCAACGCCCAGGCGATGGCCGCGGGCCTCGCGGTCCTGTCGGTCATGGAGAACCAGCACATCGTCGCGCACGTCCGGGCCACCGGAGAGCTGCTGCGGTCCCGGCTCGCGGCACTGACCGAGAAGTACGAGCTGCTGGCCGACGTCCGAGGCCGGGGCCTGATGATCGGCATCGAGTTCGGCCGGCCGCGGTCGCTCAAGCTGCGCGGCCGCTGGGCCGCGCTGCAGGCCGCGCGCAAGGGGCTCTTCGCGCAGATGGTGGTCGTGCCGCTGCTGCGGCGGCACAGGATCCTCACCCAGGTCTCCGGCGACCACATGGAGGTGATCAAACTGATCCCGCCGCTGATCATCGACGAGCGGGACGTGGACCGGTTCGTGGACGCCTTCACGGCGGTGATGGACGACGCCCACGACGGCGGTCTGGTGTGGGAGTTCGGCAGGACCCTGATGAAGCAGGCGGTCGTCGGCCGGTGAGACACTGGCCCCGTCCGGCCGTGACGGCCTCCCGGCCGTGATGCCTGCCGGGTCGTGACACCCGCCCCTTTTTTGCCCGTGAGGCAAGAAATTTGCCCCACGGGCAATAATGCTGCTGAATGAGGTCATGAGCACCCCCGAGAGCGAGCCGTCGGCCGAACCGGCCGCCGCGCTTCCCGCGGTCGCGCCGCACCTGCGGGCGCTGCGCCGCCGGGCAGGCCTGACCCTGGAGGCCGCGGCACGCGACGCGGGGCTGTCACCCGCCCACCTCTCCCGGCTGGAGACCGGGCAGCGTCAGCCCTCGCTGCCCATGCTGCTCTCCCTGGCCCGTATCTACGGTACGACCGTCTCGGAACTGCTCGGCGAGACGACCGCCGACCATGACACGGTGCTGCGTGCCGCCGACGCGGAGCCGACCGTCGCGGGCGGCTGGACGTACCGGCAGGCCGGCTCCCCCGGGCGCGGGATGCAGGCCCTGCGGGTCGAGGTTCCCCACGGCTCCCAGAGCGGCATCGTGCGGGTCCACCCGGGTGAGGAATGGCTGTACGTCCTCAAGGGACGGCTGCTGCTGCGCCTCGGGGACGCGCTGCACCGGCTGGCCCCGGGCGACAGCGCGCACTTCGACTCGCTGACCCCGCACCGTATCGCCGCTCAGGACCCCGACGGGGTCGAGCTGCTCTTCGTCCATACCCTGTTGCAGAGCCCCACGGCCGCCCTGTGCCTGGGCCCCACCCATGGAGATGTGTCATGAAAGACCTGGAGGAGAAGTTCCCTCGCGCCCTGTGGGTGAGGCTGTTCGTCTACGTCGTGGTGGGGCACCTCTTCGCGGGCTTCATCTATCTGCTGTTCGCGCTGGGCGCGAAGCAGTAGCCCTCAGAGCCTGTCCGGGCAGTGCCCCCGTGAGGCGCTGCCCGGACGGGCGGCTCCTCAGTCGAGCAGGCGCTCGCGCAGTCGCTCCCGGTTTTCGGGGGTGAGCCCGAGCGCCGTCTCGAGGTAGGGGTCCACGCCGCCCCAGGTCTCCTCGATGGTTTCCAGGGCGGCCGACAGATATTCGGCGCGGGCGTCGAACAGGGGGTCGAGCAGCTCCATGACCTCGGGGGAGTAGGCCGAGGCGGAGCTGCCGCTGCGACGCACCTTGTAGCGGCGGTGCTTGGCGTTGGACTTGAGGTAGTCGTCGAAGATCGCGTCCCTCTCCACGCCCAGGGCGAGCAGCGTCACCGCCACCGACAGGCCCGCGCGGTCCTTGCCCGCCGCGCAGTGCATCAGCGCGGGGACGCTGTCCTCGGCGAGCGAGCGCAGCACCCGGGAGTGCTCGGCGGTGCGTTTCCTGACGATCACGCGGTACGAGGCGATCATCCGGTCCGCCCCCTTGCCGTCGGCGAGGATCGAGCGCAGCTGGTCCAGGTCGCCGTCGCGGACCATTCTCCAGAACCGGGCGCCGTCGGCCGGGTCGCTCAGCGGCAGGTTCACGTTGCGCACGCCGGGCAGTTCGATGTCGTGGCCGTCCAGCTTCTGGTCGGCCGCGTTGCGGAAGTCGAAGACGGTGTGCAGCCCCAGGGAGGACAGGAAGTCGGCGTCCGACGCGGTGGCGTGGGCGAGATGACCGCTGCGGAACAGCACCCCGTGCCGTACCCGGCGGCCGTCCACGGTCGGCAGTCCGCCCACGTCGCGGAAGTTCCGCACTCCGGTCAGCTCGGGTTCGGTCGACGGGATGTGCTGCGTCACAGGGGCCCCTCCCTCTCGCCGCCGACGGGGAGGCGCCGGCGGGTGTCACTCGACGATACGACATGCCTGTCAGGGGCAATGAGTTGTCCGCGGATCGGTCGGCACGGGCGTTCCGAGCCAGCCGTCCGGCCGGAGCGGAGCGCCCCCGATCGGATGATTGAAGGCGCTTTGTCCGTTTGGTGCATTTAGGAATAAATCGACCCGACATAGAGGGAGATGGGGAGGGTGTGGTGAGCATCGTCATATCGGTGACGATGTGTTGTCGCCATGTTCACGTAATTCCGGCGTTTCGCAGGGGAATTCGGGGGTGCGGGAAATCCGGGACGACTCCGGGTGACGGAATTCAGGTGGATGGATCACGGAAAAGGGCCTTCGCTCGGAACATCGCGCTTGTCCCTTCGCGTCGTGGTCGCCTACGTTCGCCATCGATCCGGACGGACGCCTAATCCTGCCGCCGCCCGGAGCCCGCACACACTGACCCGTGTACGGCAGGAGCGGGGGACCCACAGGTACCACTGCCTGTTCCGGTCTCCGGAACAGGCTCGGGGTTAAGTCGCGTCTCGACGCGGCCGGGCATCTCCAGTCCGAACCCGACAGCTCACCTCGTAGGCGCCGGAGAGGAATTCGTCATGCCCGCAAAGGGTAAGCACCGCCGTCCCCGCGCTGTGCGCTTCACCCGCTCCATCGCCGTCGCCAGTGCTGGTGGCGCCGCGCTCGCCCTGCCGCTTCTCGGCGCCACCGGCGCGAACGCCGCCCCTGCGCAGGCGGCCCCGGAAAAGGTCGTCCAGTCGTTCTCCGTCGCCGACAAGAAGGCTGACGGCGAGAAGGCCGACAACGGCAGGAACGGCGGCGCCCGCACGTACATCGTGAAGGGCGGCGACTACCTGGCGAAGATCGCCGAGTCCGAGAACGTCGACGGCGGCTGGAAGCAGCTCTACGCCGACAACCGGGAGGCCGTGGGTGACGACCCGTCGCTCATCCACCCCGGTCTGAAGCTCTCGGTCGACGGCGAGGCCGCGACGAGCACGCCGAAGAAGTCGCCCTCCTCCGGCCCTGCCGGTTCCCTGGGTCTGCCCTCTTCGTCCGCTCCGTCCTCCGCGCCGAAGCAGTCCGCCGAGCAGTCCGCGCCGAAGGCCTCCTCCGGCGCCACGACCGCGAACCAGGCCGCGAACACCTCCGGTTACAGCTCGCCGGTGCCCGGTGGCAGCCTCGGCACCGCCTACAAGGTGGCCGGCAGCATGTGGTCCAGCGGCTACCACACCGGCGTCGACTTCGCCATTCCGACCGGCACCTCCCTGAAGGCCGTCGGCCCGGGCACCGTCGTCTCCGCGGGCTGGGCCGGTGCGTACGGCAACCAGGTCGTCATCAAGCTCGAGGACGGCCACTACGCCCAGTACGCCCACCTGTCCTCGCTGTCCGTCTCGGCCGGCCAGACCGTGAGCGGCGGCCAGCAGGTCGGCCTCTCGGGGTCCACCGGCAACTCGACCGGCCCGCACCTGCACTTCGAGATCCGCACCGCGCCGAACTACGGCTCGGACGTGGACCCGGTCGCCTACCTCGGTGCGAAGGGCGTCTCCATAGCCTGACCCCCGCGACGACCCGCCTGAAACACGCCGAAGGCCGGCCCCGGATCCCCGGGGCCGGCCTTCGGCGTGTTTCGCCCCTCAACGTTCTTGCCGACAGGGCTATTCCGGAATGGGGCAATGCTTCGGGAGTGGCTTATCTCACCGCGCGTCAACCCCTTCCTACGGTCGCGTAGGTCACATTCGAAAGGGAATCATGTCCCCTCGTGGCAGACGATTCGAAGAGTGACAGCACATCAGTGATCGGGTCGTACGTGGCGGTGGGGGACAGCTTCACCGAGGGCGTCGGCGACCCCGGCCCGGACGGGGCGTTCGTCGGCTGGGCCGACCGGTTCGCCGTACTTCTCGCCGACCGTCGCCCCGAAGGCGACTTCCGGTACACGAATCTCGCGGTGCGCGGGAAACTGCTCGACCAGATCATGGCCGACCAGGTTCCGCGGGCCGTCGAACTGGCTCCCGCACTGGTCTCCTTCTGTGCGGGCGGCAACGACATCCTCCGCCCCGGCACCGACCCCGACGAGGTGGCCGAGCGTTTCGAGCGGGCTGTGGCCGCGCTCACGGCGGTCTCCGGCACGGTCCTGGTGACCACGGGGTTCGACACCCGGGGCGTGCCCCTGCTCAAGCATCTGCGCGGCAAGATCGCCACCTACAACGGGCACGTGCGGGCGGTCGCCGACCGGTACGGCTGCCCGGTGCTCGACCTGTGGTCCCTGAGGAGCGTCCAGGACCGCAGGGCCTGGGACGCCGACCGGCTCCACCTGTCGCCCGAGGGGCACACGCGCGTGGCGCTCCGCGCGGGCCAGACCCTCGGCCTGGACGTCCCGGCCGACCCGGAGCAGCCCTGGCCCCCGCTGCCGCCGCGCGGCAACCTCGACGTCCGGCGGGACGACGTCCACTGGGCGCGCGAGTACCTGGTGCCGTGGATAGGGCGCCGGCTGCGCGGGGAGTCGTCGGGGGACCACGTGACGGCGAAGGGGACGCTGTCCCCGGACGACATCAAGGTGCGGATCGCCTCGGTGGCGTAACGCCGGACGCGGCGGGCACGGGGACGGGAGCGGGGTGCGGGAGCGGACGCCCGCGCCCCGCTCCCGAGAGGAACCGGATCGCCCCGGGCGGCCGGTTCCGTCCCGTCCGCCACTGCGGTACCGGGCTGCCCGCACATAATGGGATGTCTGACCGACTCCGCTGGGAGGCATCGTGGCCGGTTTCCGTTCCCAGAGCTCCGGGCTCCGTGCGCTCCGGCCCGCGGCCTTCGGCGCGGACCCGAGTGGGGAGCGCATGGAGCGCATCCGCAGATCCCCGCACTACCGGGACGGGGTGTTCCAGAACCCCGGGGGCCCCACCCGGCCCCGGTCCGAGGGCTCGGCCCGAGACCTGGCGAAGACCTACTTCGACAAGGAGACCCGGTACAACCGTGCGCCGCGCGGCACCGTGCCGGTGCACTCCACCACCCTCGCCGACCTGGCCCGCCCGCCGGCCACCGGGCTGCGCCTCACCTGGATGGGCCACTCCAGCGTCTTCACGGAGATCGACGGTCAGCGGGTCCTGTTCGACCCCGTGTGGGGCGAGCGCTGCTCCCCGTTCCCCTTCGTCGGGCCCCGGCGGCTGCACCCGGTGCCCCTGCCGCTGGCCGCGCTCGGCCCGGTCGACGTCGTGGTGATCTCGCACGACCACTACGACCACCTGGACCTGCCCACCATCAAGGCGCTGGCCGGCACGGACACGCTGTTCGCCGTGCCGCTCGGGGTGGGTGCCCATCTGGAGCACTGGGGCGTGTCCGCCGACCGGCTGCGCGAACTGGACTGGCACGAGGCGACGCGGGTCGGCGGGCTCACCCTCACGGCCACCCCGGCCCGCCATTTCTGCGGCCGGGGACTGCGCAACACCCAGCACACCCTGTGGGCCTCCTGGGTCGTGGCAGGTGCGGAGCACCGTGTGTACCACAGCGGCGACACCGGTTACTTCGACGGTTTCAAGGACATCGGCGCCGACCACGGCCCGTTCGACGCGACGATGATCCAGATCGGCGCGTACTCGGACTTCTGGCCCAAGGGCCGGCTGGACCCGGTCCCGGGACCCGGCTCCTGGCCCGAGATCCACATGAACCCGGCCGAGGGCATCCAGGCCCATCTGGACCTGCAAAGAGGCCGTCCGGACGGTGTCTTCCTGCCGATCCACTGGGGCACCTTCAACCTGGCGCCGCATCCCTGGGCGGAACCCGGAGAGTGGACGATGGCGGCCGCCGACGCGGTCGGTCAGCCCGCCGCCTTCCCCGTCCCGGGCATGCCGTTCGAGCCCGCGGGAGAGCTGCCGACGAAGACGTGGTGGCGGGAGGTGGGACACGTTCCGAACCACAAGTGGCCGCTGCCCGACCCCGTCACGGATCCCTCCGCTTCCTCCCTCGAGGACCTGGACCTGGTGGGGGAGGACTGACACAGGTCAGGAGCCCAGGAGTCATGGCCTGGGTTGCTACGGAGGGTAAGGATTCTGCGGACCTTCCTCGGGCGTGAAGGAACCCTGGGGGCCGCTGTGACGGAGAGGCCGCGGCCGCCGCAGCGGCTTGGGCGGGTGGACGTCGGAAGGGTGAGGGCCGGGGAGCGGTGAGCCCCCCCGGCCCTCGGTATGTGCCCGTGACCACTTCTGACCAGGTCGGATCGTTCTGTGGCCGTTCCCGGGTGACTCCCTGACGGGTTTATCGGTCTGTCGTACGAAGCCTCATACCAGAGTGGGACGCTGCCCGGGCAAGTTTGTCAACTGACCACCGCGCGTGATGCGGTGGTGACTACGGTGAGTGTCGGTCGGGCGCATCGCGCCCTGGGGCCATGTCCACCGGATCGGATCAGGGAGCGGGGACCGGTACGTGCAGGAAGAAGGCGGACGAGGGAGCCGACGGGGCGAGGAGTCCCGCCGGCCGGGCCCGGCCGGCGTCTCGGGCGCGACCGGCACCCGGAACCGACGGACCAGTACCGGTTCGAGGACGCCGATGCCCGGCTCCCGCGCTCCGGCCTCCCGCACGTACCGGCGGGAGGGCGGACGGCACGGACGCCCGCCCTCCCGGCCCGCCCCCGCGCCCCCCGAGACCCAGATACGGCCCCAGCTGCTGCGGCTCGCCGTGCTGCCGCCCGTCGCGGTCGCCCTCAGCGCCTGCGCGGCCGTGCTGTTCACGGTCCGCTCCACCGGGGTACGACCCGGCGCCACGCTGTGGGCCGTGCTCGGCGGCGCGGGGTCGGTGGCCCTCGCCGGCATCGTCATCGCCGCCGTGGCCGCCGACCGCGCCGCCCGCTCGGTACACGAGAGGGTGGAGAGCCTGCGCCGGAGCACGGCCCGGCGCGAGGCCGACCTGGGCGGCCTGGTGGACGCCCTGCGCCGGGGGGAGGGCCCGCCGCCACGGGGGCAGCGCGACAGGACGCCGGAGGACGCCGACGACTTCGACCTGCTCGCCGCCGACCTGTCCCGGGCACACGACGGCGCCGTCACCGCCGTCGTGCAGGCGTCCCAGCTCTCCAGCCAGGCGGGCAGCGAACAGAAACTCGAGGTGTTCGTCAACCTGGCCCGGCGCCTGCAGTCCCTGGTGCACCGCGAGATCTCCCTCCTCGACGAGATGGAGAACGAGATCGAGGACCCCGACCTGCTCAAGGGCCTCTTCCACGTCGACCACCTCGCCACCCGCATCCGCCGCCACGCCGAGAACCTCGCCGTGCTCGGCGGGGCCGTCTCCCGGCGGCAGTGGAGCAAGCCCGTCTCCATGACCGAGGTGCTGCGCTCGGCCATCGCCGAGGTCGAGCAGTACTCGCGGGTCAAACTCGTCCCGCCGATCGACGGCACCCTGCGCGGGCACGCCGTCGCCGACGTCATCCACCTGCTGGCCGAACTCGTCGAGAACGCCACGCTGTACTCCGCTCCGCACACCCAGGTGCTGCTCCGCGCCGGCCTCGTCACCTCCGGGCTCGCCGTCGAGGTCGAGGACCGCGGGCTCGGCATGCCCATGGGCGAGCAGGAGCGGATGAACGCCCTGCTCGCCGACCCGGATCAGGTCAATGTGGCCAGCCTGCTGGCCGACGGACGCATCGGTCTGTTCGTGGTCTCGCAGCTCGCGAAGCGGCACGGCATCCATGTCCGGCTGCAGAGCAACATCTACGGCGGAGTGCAGGCCGTGCTCGTCGTGCCGCAGTCACTGCTGGGTGCGGAGCCGTGGGTCGCGGGGCAGGGCACGGGACAGCCGCGAGAGATCGACGCGGTGCCGGGCGCGGAGTACGGCGGCGGGCCGACGTCCCGGCCCGGGCACCCCGTGCCCGCGCCCGGAGGCATCCCGCTGCCCGGGCCCGCCGGGTACGGGACCGGCCCGCTGCCCGAGCCGCAGACGGGCTCCGGACCCGGACCGCTGCAGGGGCCCGGAGCGCCCCGCACCCCGGTGCCGCATGCCGCGGGACCGCGGTCGCACCGCCGCGGCCACGCCACCGTTCCGGCCCCGTCGCCCCCCGACGGCGTGGCGCCACCCCTGCCGCTGCGCGGTGCCCGCGCGGTACGGCCCAACCCGGCCGAGGCGACGCCCGGCCTCGCCCCCGACGACCGGCGGACCCTCGCGGAGAACGGGGCGGGGGCCGCTCCCCTCACCCCGCGCGACGGCACGGTGCGCGGCACCATGGACAAACCCCGACTGCCCCGCCGCCGCGCCCAGGAGCACCTCGTGCCCCAACTCCGCGACGGCCCCACGCCGCGTCAGGAGACCGGACACGTCGCCGGTCACGATCCCCAGCTGATGGCGGCCTTCCAACGGGGCGTCAGCCTCGCCGAAACCCAACAGCCCACGGACGTCGGCCACATGGGGCGCGACGACATGGGGCGCGACGACATGGGGCGCGCCGACAACGCCGGTGAGCACATGGTGGGCGACCCCACGGCGTCCGTGTCCATGCTGCCCATGCTGCCGTCACGGCCCATGGAGGCCCACCCCACGGACCCGCTCCACACCACGCAGACCCGTGCCATGGAACCTCACGCCATGGAGTCCCACGCCATGGAGGCGCACCACGTGCCCGCGGTGTCCCGGGAAATGCGCGGTGTCCATGACGGGGTGCCCGCGCCCCGCACCGACCACACCGTCCGGGACGACGGGAGCGCACCCGCCGGATGAGCATGCCCGCACCCACCCCCAGCGCTCCCGCAGACCTTCGTACCCCAAGGAGTCGATCCACCATGGCGAGCGATGCGCCGACCGCCCACGTGTCCGATCTCGACTGGCTGATGAGCGGCCTCGTGCAACGGGTACCGCACACGTCGAGTGCCGTGCTGCTCTCCTGCGACGGGCTGGTGAAGTCCGTGCACGGCCTCGACGCGGACGGCGCCGACCACATGGCCGCCCTGGCCTCCGGCCTCTACTCGCTCGGCCGCAGCGCCGGTATCCGCTTCGGCGACGGCGGCGACGTCCGTCAGGTCGTCGTCGAGCTCGACTCGACCCTGCTGTTCGTCTCCACCGCCGGTTCCGGCACCTGCCTCGCGGTGCTGGCCGGCCGCGAGGCCGACGCGGCGGTGCTCGGCTACGAGATGGCGATGCTGGTCAAGAGCGTCCGGCCGTATCTGATGACCGCTCCCCGGCAGCCCGCCGTCGAACCCCCGGTGATGAGGCCTTGAACGTGGCGGCGGCCGGCGACGGCCCCTGGCTGGACGACGCGGCCGGGCGGCTGGTGCGCCCCTTCACTGTCAGCGACGGCCGTACCCGCCCCACCGTCGAACTCGACCTGATGTCACAGGTGATGGCCACCGGGGCCACCCCTTTCGGCTACCTCGGCCCCGAGCACGCGCAGGCGCTCGACCTGTGCCGCGCGCCCCTCCCGGTCGCCGAGGTCGCCGCCCATCTCAAGCTGCCGGTGGCCGTCACCAAGGTGCTGCTGGCGGACCTCGTCGACTGCGGGGGGCTCACCACCAAGCCCCCCGTGTTCGACCACAACCCGACGGACCGGGCCCTTCTGGAGGCAGTGCTCGATGGACTACGACGACAGCTCTGACCGCGGCGCCGGCACCGACCCGTTCCCCACCGCGCTCAAGATCCTCGTGGCGGGCGGGTTCGGCGTGGGCAAGACCACCTTCGTCGGCGCGGTCAGCGAGATCGCGCCGCTCAGCACGGAGGAACTGCTCACCACGGTCAGTGCCGCCACCGACCGGCTCGACGGCATCGAGAACAAGGTCGAGACGACCGTGGCGATGGATTTCGGCCGCATCACCCTGGACCAGGAACACGTGCTGTACCTGTTCGGCACACCGGGCCAGGAGCGGTTCTGGTTCATGTGGGACGAGCTCTGCGAGGGCGCACTCGGCGCGGTCGTCATCGCCGACACCCGGCGCCTGGAGGAGTGCTTCGCCGCCGTCGACTTCTTCGAGCAGCGCGGCCTCGGCTTCGTCATCGCCGTCAACGAGTTCGACGGCGCCTTCCGCTACGACCCCCAGGAGGTGCGCGCCGCCCTGGACCTGACCGACGAGATCCCCGTCGTGTGCTGCGACGCCCGGATCTCCAGCTCGGGCGTCCAGACCCTGCTGACCCTGGTACGTCACCTCATCGCCCACACCCCGACCCCCGCCACGGGATATGGCGCCCACATGTGATCCCCGCACACCGTCACGGAGCCCGTATATGCGTTTTGCCCACACCCAGGGAGCCCGCCCATGAGCTACGACCCGCCCCGCCCGGCCGGTCGTCTGCTGCTCACCCCCGAGGACAAGGAAGCCCCGGCCCGCACCCAACGGCTGCGCCGGCTGGGCCTGGGCGAGCGCCCCGAGCCCACGCTCGACGCCTTCGCGTACGGCCTCTTCGAGCTCACCGGGGCGGCGTACGCCATGGTCAACTTCCTGGGAGAGGACGGACAGTTCTTCGCCGGTCTGCACGCCCCGGCGGTCGCGCCCGTCGTCCGTGGCGACGGCACCGGCGCCCTGCTGGGCCGGGCACTGCCCCGCGACCACGGCTTCTGCCCCCATGTGGTGGCCCGGCGCAAGGCACTGGCCCTGGGCGACGTGAGCGACTATCCGCGGTTCGCGGGCAATCCGGTCGTGGACGAGTTCGGGGTGTGCTCCTACCTGGGCGCCCCGCTCATCGACAGCACCGGCATGGTGCTGGGCACCGTGTCGGTCTCCGACATCCAGCCGCGGGCCTGGGGGCAGGCGGGGCTCATTGCCATCAAGGAGCAGGCCGCGAATCTCGTCGTACGGCTCGAACGCCTCGAAAACCTCTGGGACCTCGAACACGGAGAGACCGACGGGCTGTCGTGGTGAACCCACGGGCCTGGTGGCGAGCCCACGGCCCGGTGGTGAGCATGGGGGCCGATGGGGTGACGGCGTGAAGGAAAGCTGTGGCCACGCTTAAGAAATCCTCGATGGACCGGTGAGGGTGGCGTACGGCAGATTGCAGTGCGAATCCACTCCGCTTCCCGGCCTGGGCTGCTCCGGCATGCCCGGGACCGGGACTCACCCTCAGGAGCCGTGGCGTTGAAGGCGCTCGTCAAGGAGAAGGCCGAACCCGGGCTGTGGCTCGCGGACGTTCCGGAGCCGGCCGTCGGGCCCGGTGACGTGCTGATCAAGGTGCTGCGCACCGGTATCTGCGGCACCGACCTGCACATCCGGTCCTGGGACGGCTGGGCCCGACAGACGATCAGTACTCCGCTGGTCCTCGGGCACGAATTCGTCGGCGAGGTCGTCGAGACGGGCCGGGACGTCGACGAGATCAAGACCGGTGACCGGGTCAGCGGCGAGGGCCACCTCGTGTGCGGCAAGTGCCGCAACTGCCTGGCCGGACGACGGCACCTGTGCCGCGCCACCGTCGGGCTCGGCGTCGGCCGCGACGGCGCGTTCGCCGAGTACGTCGCGCTGCCCGCGACCAACGTCTGGGTGCACCGCGTGCCCGTCGACCTCGATGTCGCCGCGATCTTCGACCCGTTCGGCAACGCCGTGCACACCGCCCTGTCCTTCCCGCTCGTCGGGGAGGACGTCCTGATCACCGGCGCCGGACCGATCGGTCTGATGGCCGCCGCCGTGGCCCGGCACGCCGGAGCCCGCCATGTCATGATCACCGACGTCAGCGAGGAGCGTCTGGAACTCGCCCGCAAGATCGGCGTGAGCCTGGCGCTGAACGTGGGGGAGTCGGCCATCGCCGACGGGCAGCAGATCCTCGGCCTGCGCGAGGGCTTCGACGTCGGCCTGGAGATGTCCGGCCGCCCCGAGGCGATGCGGGACATGATCGCCAACATGACCCACGGCGGCCGGATCGCGGTGCTGGGCCTGCCGACCGAGGAGTTCCCGGTCGACTGGGCCCGGATCGTCACCTCGATGATCACCCTCAAGGGCATCTACGGCCGTGAGATGTTCGAGACCTGGTACGCCATGTCGGTGCTGCTGGAGGGCGGCCTCGACCTCGCCCCCGTGATCACCGGCCGGTACTCCCACCGCGACTTCGAGGCGGCGTTCGAGGACGCGGCGAGCGGCCGCGGCGGCAAGATCATCCTCGACTGGACGTCCTGACCCCGGCACTCCCGTCCCGGGCACTCCCGTCCCGGGCACTCCCGTCCCGGCACCTTCCTCGGCATTCCCCTCATCCGCGAGCACCTTCATTTACCAGGAGCCTTCCCATGTTCGACTCCGTGCGCGACGACCTCCGCACCACCCTCGACGAGATCCGCGCCGCCGGACTGCACAAGCCCGAGCGGGTGATCGGCACCCCGCAGTCCGCCACCGTGAACGTCACCGCGGGCGGCCGGCCCGGTGAGGTCCTCAACTTCTGCGCCAACAACTACCTCGGCCTCGCCGACCACCCCGAGGTGCTCGCCGCCGCCCACGAGGCCCTCGACCGCTGGGGCTACGGCATGGCGTCGGTGCGCTTCATCTGCGGTACGCAGGAGGTGCACAAGGAGCTGGAGGCCCGGCTGTCGGCGTTCCTCGGCCAGGAGGACACGATCCTCTACTCGTCCTGTTTCGACGCCAACGGCGGTGTGTTCGAGACACTGCTCGGCCCGGACGACGCGGTGATCTCCGACGCGCTCAACCACGCGTCGATCATCGACGGCATCCGGCTGTCCAAGGCCCGCCGCTTCCGTTACGCCAACCGTGACATGGCGGACCTGGAGCGCCAGTTGAAGGAGGCCGCCGAGGGCGGGGCGCGGCGCAAGCTGATCGTCACCGACGGCGTCTTCTCCATGGACGGCCATGTCGCGCCGCTGGACGAGATCTGCGACCTCGCCGACCGCCACGACGCCATGGTCATGGTCGACGACTCGCACGCCGTGGGCTTCGTCGGGCCCGGCGGGCGAGGCACCCCCGAACTGCACGGTGTCATGGACCGCGTCGACATCCTCACCGGCACCCTCGGCAAGGCGCTCGGCGGTGCCTCCGGCGGCTATGTCGCCGCCCGCGCGGAGATCGTCGCCCTGCTGCGCCAGCGTTCCCGTCCGTACCTGTTCTCGAACACCCTCGCCCCGGTGATCGCGGCGGCCTCGCTGAAGGTCCTCGACCTGCTGGAGTCCGCGGACGACCTGAGGGTCCGGCTGGGCGAGAACACCACCCTGTTCCGCCGCCGGATGACCGGCGAGGGCTTCGACATCCTCCCCGGCGACCACCCCATCGCCCCGGTGATGATCGGCGACGCGGCCCGCGCGGGACGCCTGGCGGAGCTGCTGCTGGAACGCGGTGTGTACGTGATCGGCTTCTCCTACCCCGTGGTGCCCGAGGGGCAGGCCCGGATCAGGGTCCAGCTGTCCGCGGCCCACTCCACCGAGGACGTGAACCGCGTGGTGGACGCCTTCGTGGCGGCGCGGGCGGAGCTCGACGCCTGAGCGGAGCGCGCGGCGGCGTTCGAGGGGGTCTGAGAGAATCCGGTCTCATGATCGAGGCACGGCGGCTCCACATCCTGCGTGCGGTGGCCGACCACCGTACGGTCACGGCGGCTGCCGCCGCGCTGTATCTGACCCCCTCGGCCGTGTCCCAGCAACTCACCGCGCTGGAGCAGGAGACCGGCCACCGGCTGGTGGAGCGCAGCGCCAAGGGGGTACGGCTGACGCCGGCCGGCGAGATCCTGCTCGACCACACCCACGTGGTCCTCGCCCAGCTGGAGCGGGCCGCGGCCGAACTCGCCGCCTACAGTTCGGGCGCGGCCGGCACCCTCACCGTCGCCTCCTTCGCGACCGGGATCGCCCAGGTCGTCGTGCCCGCCCTGGTCCGCCTCGCCACCACGGCGCCCGGTATCCGCATCCACGTCCAGGACGCCGAGGGCGACGCCAGCCTGCCGATGCTGCTGGACCGGCAGATCGACGTCGCCGTGGCCGTCGAGTACCGGGGAGCGCCGTCCGCCGACGACCCGCGGCTGACCCACGTACCGCTGTACGCGGAGCCCTTCGACGCGGTCGTCCCCGTCACCCACCGGCTGGCCGACCTGCCCGAGGTGCCGCTCGCCGAGCTGGCCAAGGACCCGTGGATCGGCCCCTACCCCGGCAACCCCTGCCATGACGTACTCGTCCTGGCCTGCGAGAACGCCGGATTCCAGCCCCGTCTGGAGCACACTTCGGACGACTTCCGCGCGGTGGTGGCGCTGGCCTCGGCGGACGTGGGTGTCGCCCTGGTCCCGCGCTCGGCGCTGCGCGGCACGGACCTGACGGGCGTCGTCGTCCGCCCCGTCGACGGTGTGGCACCCACCCGCCGGGTCTTCGCCGCCGTACGCCGGGGAGCCGAGGAGCACCCGCTGATCCGCCCGGTGCTGGACGCGCTGAGCGAGGCCGCCGGCGCACCGTAGGCACCCGGCCCCCGTCTCGTGACCGATTGTCAGTGGCAGTCGCTACGGTGCCTGACATGCCGGATGCCGAAGACGTACGACGGATCGCCCTGTCCCTGCCGGACACCACGGAGAAGATCGCATGGAGCATGCCCACGTTCCGGGTCGCGGGGAAGATGTTCGCCACCCTGCCCGAGGACGAGACGTCCGTCGCCGTGCGCTGTCCCAAGGAGGAGCGCGACGAACTGGCCCTCGCCGAACCGGAAAAGTTCTGGATCGCGGACCATGAGGCGCAGTTCGCCTGGGTCAGGGTCCGCCTCACCGCCCTCGACGGCGAGGACGAACTGCGCGACATCCTCGCCGACTCCTGGCGCCAGGCGGCCCCGCCCCGGCTGCTCGAAGCGCATCCCCGGCTGGGGCTGCCGTCCGTGGGCTGAACACCGACGGGCGTTTCCGTTCGTTCACCCCGCGACGAAGTCCGCGATCCGCTCCCGGAGCGAGGCGGCGTCGAGACCGTGCGCGGCGACATGCTCCTCGAGCTGCCCGTACCGTCGCAGTTCCCGTCGCCCCACGCCCAGCCCGAGCACCCGGTGCGGTACGTCGGCCAGCGCGTCGTTGGCCGCCGCCGTCGACGTACCCGCCAGGTACGGCTCGACGAGGACGACGTCCGTCCCGGCGGTCCCGGTGGCCCGCCGCAGCGCGGCCGCGTCGAACGGCCGGATGGTGGTGGCGTACAGGACGGTGACGTCGAGCCCCTCCGTGGCCGCGAGGACGGCGTCCAGAACGGGCCCCACGGCGACCACCACTGCGGAGCGGCCCTCGCGGACGGTGCGAAAGCGCTCACCGTCCACCGGCAGCGGATGCGCGTTGGACTGCAGGGACAGCCGCACATACACCTTGTCGTCCGCGGCGGCCACCGCGTGCCGCAGCAGCGTCTCGGCCTCGTCCGGATGCCCCGGCACATGCACGGTCCAGCCGTCCAGGGTGTCCAGCAGCGCCACGTCACCGGGCGCCATGTGCGTGTAGCCGCCGGCCGGCCAGTCGAAGGACGCGG
This sequence comes from Streptomyces sp. TE5632, assembly GCF_054061295.1. NCBI lineage: Bacteria > Bacillati > Actinomycetota > Actinomycetes > Kitasatosporales > Streptomycetaceae > Streptomyces > Streptomyces sp. TE5632. The sequence goes on from NZ_JBSSEA010000003.1 coordinate 5,614,327, forward strand.
CGGCGCTCACCAGCACGGCACCCGCGTCCTGATGCCCGAGATCCAGCTTGACCTGCTCGAAGGGCCGCTCGACGAGGAAGCTGGCGAACGTGTGCACGACGGGCCGCAGGCCGGTGAGCGCCATCCCGGCGGCGGCTCCCACCAGGAGCTGCTCCCGGATGCCGACGTTGACGACCCGGTCCGGATGCCGGCGCAGTGCCTCGGTGAAGCCGTCCTTGCCGACCTCGGCGAGAACCACCGCGACCCGGGGGTCCTCGTCGAGCAGCCGGGTGACGACAGGGGCGAAACGGTCACGCATGGTGTCCACGGAAGTCAGTCCTTTCCATACCGCATATCGAAATCGACTGGAAGAAGGGGAGGTTTCACGCGTGCTTCGGCTCGACCCGGGCCACGACGACGTGCGGGCGGCCCGGATGCGGCGCGGTGAACGCGGCGTACAGCGCCTCGTGGTCACGGCCGTCGACGGTGAGCGCGGACCAGCCGGCCGCCTCGAAACGCGCGACGATCCCGCCGGGCCGGGCGTGGTGGGCGGAGGAGTTGTCGACGACGACGGTGTGCAGCCGTTCCAGACCGGCGGGCCCCGCGAAGGCGATCGCCTCGTGGTTGCTGCCCTCGTCCAGTTCGGCGTCCCCGATCAGCGTCCACACCCCCGGCCCGTCGAGCCCCTGCGCGCGCAGCCCCAGCGCCGTCCCGACCGCGATCGGCAGCCCGTGCCCCAGTGAGCCGCTGCCGATCTCGGCCCCCGGCACCAGCACCCGGTCGGGGTGGTGGCCGAGCGGGGAGTCGTACGAGCCGAAGCCCGGCAGCCACCCCACCGGCAGGAAGCCCTTGGCGGCCAGCACGGCGTAGTACGCCATCGGCCCGTGCCCCTTCGACAGCAGGAACCTGTCCCGGTCCTGGGCGTCCATCCGTTCCGGCGAGACCCGCAGCACCCGGTCGTAGAGCACCCACAGCACGTCCAGCGTGGAGGTGGCGGCCGGCCCGTGCTTCTCGTCGCCGGTCATCAGGCCCATCAGCCCCGGCAGATCCGCGAACCCGTATGTATGCGTGTGTTCCTCGATGATCGTCATACGGCGATCGTGCAACCTCAACCAAACTTCAGGTCAAGCCCCGCCGCGCAAACGGGTGCGCGATCACCGTCCTGAGTGCGGTATTGTTTCCGTGCACGTTGATCCGGGGGAATCCCCAGGTCAGACGGGCATCGGGACGTGGCGCAGCTTGGTAGCGCACTTGACTGGGGGTCAAGGGGTCGCAGGTTCAAATCCTGTCGTCCCGACCAGCTTGTAGCGGGTCGGAAGCCGCCTTCTCATGGATGAGGAGGCGGCTTTTCGTCGTACCCCGGTGTGGCGGTCGTACGATGTGTCGTCTGTGGGATGTGTTGTCGCCCCTTTGACGGGGAGCCATCGACAGGGAGCCATCGACAGGGAGTCGCTCATGACCACGGCACGGGACTTGATGATCGTCGCCCTCGACACCCCCTCCACCCCTCCCGTGGCGCAGGGTGAGCTGTCGCTCGCGCTCGCGGGAGCGGAGCTGATCGACCTCATGGACGCCGAGGCCGTCACCCTGGACGGGCAACTCGTCGTACCCGGGCTGCCGCCCGCCGACGGTGAGGGACTGCTGCGGGAGGCCGTGTCGTCGCTCGTGCGACAGGCGCCCTACGAACCCGTCGAGGACTGGTTGTGGCGCCGGGGCCGCGGCCTGGCCGCCGCCCATCTTGCCGACCTGGAGTCGGAAGGGCTGGTCGCCCGGCCGCGCGCCCGCCGGGTCTCCTTCCGGGCGGGGCCGCCGGTGCCGGCCGATTCGCCGGTCCGGGGCCGGGCGGCCGACCGCTGGGCGTCGCGTGAACCGGTGCTGGCCGGCCTCGCCGCCGCCGCGGGGATCGGGGAGCAGCCGGCCGAGGACCTGGTCGCCGAGCTCGCCGACGATCAGGTCGTGACCGTCCTGGCCGCCGTCAACGACGCCGTCATGGAGCTGGGGGCCGTACGGCAGCGGCGAGGCATCGAGGACGCGGCCTTCGACAACGTCTGGCGAGCCGTCTGACGCACCCCGCGGTCGATTCGCCCGCAGATGTCCTTGATGTCGCGCTGTGTGCTGCTTAGTGTTCGCCGGGTAAGCACCGCCGCGGGGCCCGACTCCCGTGCCGCCGTCCCGGAAGCGAGGTGTGGAGCGCGTGCACGCGATGCGCGGGGGCCGACCGGACTCGGGGAACCTCGGCGAGGGGCGACACCCCCGACACCCCCGACACCCCCGACACCCCCGACGACCTCGACGGCCGCGGCCGCGGATGCTGGTCGCGCTGACGCTGATGGCGTCCACACTCGCCGCCTGTGGCGGTGAACAGGAGGGCTCCGGCCGGACCACGCTCAACTGGTACAACTTCCCCGACGACTCCGGAGCCCTGCAGAAGGCCGCCGACCGGTGCGGCCGGGCATCGGGCGGTCGCTACCGGATCAGCTACAACAAGCTGCCGCGGGGCGCCGACGGCCAGCGCCAGCAACTGGTGCGCAGGCTCGCCGCCCAGGACGAGTCCATCGACATCATGGGCCTCGACGTCACCTGGACCGCGGAGTTCGCCGAGGCCCGCTGGATCCGGGAGTGGACGGGCGGGACGAAACGGCGGGCCACCGCGGGCACGCTGCGTGTCCCGCTGCGGACCGCCACCTGGAAGAACAAGCTGTACGCCGTCCCGTACAACACCAACACCCAGCTCCTGTGGTACCGCAAGGACCTGGTGCCCACCCCGCCGAGGACCTGGACCGAGATGCTGGACATGTCCCGCGAGCTCGCCCGGCAGGGGAAGCCCCACTACGTGGAGATCCAGGGCGCCCAGTACGAGGGCCTGACGGTCTGGTTCAACACGCTGGTCAACAGCGCGGGCGGTGCCATCCTCAACCCGAGCGCCACCGCGCCGTCCCTCGGCCCGCCGGCCGTCCGGGCCGCCTCCCTCATGCGCGACCTCGCCGACTCACCGGCCGCGGACCCCTCCCTGCCCAACCAGATGGAGGACCAGAACCGTCTCGCCATGGAGTCGGGGGTGGCGGCGTTCGAACTCAACTACCCGTTCGTCTATCCGTCGATGAAGGAGAACAACCCGCGGCTGTTCAAGGACTTCCGCTGGGCTCCCTACCCGCGCGTCGACCCCGGCCGCCCCGCCCGGCCCACCATCGGCGGCATCGACCTCGCCGTCAGTGCCCACTCCCGCCACCCGGACCTCGCCTTCGAGGCGGCCCTGTGCCTGCGCAACCGGGAGAACCAGCTCACCGCCGCACTCGACGGCGGACTGCCGCCCACCCTGCGCGCCCTGTACGACGAGCCGGCGTTCGAGAAGCAGTACCCCTTCTCCAAGGAGGTGCTGGCCGCTCTGCAGTCGGCGAGCGTGCGGCCGGTCACCCCCGTCTACCAGAACGTGTCGATCGCCGTCTCCCACACGCTGTCCCCACCGTCCGCCATCAAGCCGGAGAGCTCGGTCGACACCATCGGGGACCAGATCGACGACGCTCTGCGATCCGAGGGTGTGATCCCGTGAACCACCGCCTCCCGGACAAGAGCGGGAAAGCACTCTCGGCCGGCGCCAAGCAGGAACGGCGCCTCGGCTGGCTGCTGTGCGCGCCGGCCGTCGTCGTCATGGTCGCCGTGACCGCCTACCCCATCGGATACGCCGTCTACCTCTCCCTCCAGCGCTACGACCTGCGCTTCCCGGCCCGGGCCGAGTTCGTGGGCCTGAGCAACTACGGGGCGGTGCTGTCCTCCCCGTTCTGGTGGGACGCGTTCTGGGTGACGCTGTTCATCACCGCCGTGTCCGTGGTCGTCGAACTCGTCCTCGGCATGGCACTCGCCCTGGTGATGCACCGCACGCTCTTCTGGCGCGGCACGGTGCGCACCGCGGTCCTCGTCCCGTACGGCATCGTCACCGTGGTCGCCGCCTTCTCCTGGCAGTACGCCTGGACCCCCGACCTCGGCTACCTCGCCGAACTGCTGCCCAGCGGAGAGGCCCCGCTCACCGAACAGTGGTCCGCGCTCTGGCTGATCATCCTCGCCGAGGTGTGGAAGACCACCCCGTTCATGGCGCTGCTGCTGCTCGCCGGCCTCGCGCTGGTCCCCGAGGAGACCCTGAAGGCGGCCATGGTGGACGGCGCCTCCGCCTGGCAGCGGTTCACCAGGGTCGTACTGCCGCTGATGAAGCCGGCCATCCTCGTCGCGCTGCTCTTCCGCACACTGGACGCCTTCCGGATCTTCGACAACATCTACGTCCTGACCTCGGGCGCCCACGGCACGGGCTCCCTGTCGATCCTGGGCTACAACAACCTGTTCACCGCGCTGAACCTGGGCATCGGGTCGGCGATCTCGGTCCTGATCTTCCTCTGTGTCGGGATCATCGCCTTCACCTTCGTCAAGCTGTTCGGCGCCGCCGCACCCGGTGCGGAGGTGAAGCGCTGATGGCCGCAGCGGGCAGGACGCACGCGACCCGCTGGGGCGTCGTCAACGTGGTCGTGGTGCTGTACGCCCTGTTCCCGGTGTGGTGGATCGCCGCGCTGTCGTTCAAGGACCCCGGCACCCTCTCCGACGGCGACTACATCCCCCGGGACTGGACCTGGGAGAACTACCGGGGCATCTTCGAGACCTCCCAGTTCACCCGGGCACTGATCAACTCGATCGGCATCGCGCTGATCGCCACGGTGATCGCGGTGGCCCTGGGCACCATGGCCGCCTACGCCGTGGCCCGGCTGCGGTTCCCCGGCAAGCAGCTGCTCATCGGGATGTCGCTGCTGATCGCCATGTTCCCGCCGATCTCCCTGGTGTCGCCGCTGTTCGAGATCGAGCGGGTCATCGGGATCTTCGACACCTGGATCGGGCTCATCATCCCGTACATGACCTTCTCGCTGCCGCTGGCGATCTACACCCTGTCGGCGTTCTTCCGGGAGATCCCGTGGGACCTGGAGAAGGCCGCCAAGGTGGACGGCGCCACGCCCGCGCAGGCGTTCCGGCTGGTCATCGTGCCGCTGGCCGCGCCGGGCGTGTTCACCACCGCCATCCTGGTGTTCATCTTCTGCTGGAACGACTTCCTGTTCGCGATCTCGCTGACCTCCACCGAGTCCGCGCGGACGGTGCCCGCCGCGATCGCGTTCTTCACCGGCAGCTCGCAGTTCCAGCAGCCCACCGGGTCGATCGCCGCCGCCGCCGTGGTGATCACCATTCCCATCATCATCTTCGTCCTGTTCTTCCAGCGGCGGATCGTGGCCGGACTGACCTCCGGGGCGGTCAAGGGGTGACCGGGCCCGCACCGAGCCACCCCGCACCCCACCCGGCCCCGGCCGTCCGAAGGCCCGTCACGAAGGCCCGTCACGAAGGCAAGGAGGCACCACCCATGGCCGAGATCGTCCTCGAGGGCGTCACCAAGCGTTTTCCCGACGGATCCGTCGCCGTGAAGGACGTGGACCTCGCCATCGCCGACGGCGAGTTCGTGATCCTGGTCGGCCCGTCCGGATGCGGCAAGTCCACCACCCTGAACATGATCGCCGGACTGGAGGACATCACCGAGGGCACCCTGCGCATCGGCGGCAAGGTCGTCAACGACCTCGCGCCCAAGGAGCGCGACGTCGCCATGGTGTTCCAGAGCTACGCCCTGTACCCGCACATGAGCGTGCGCGAGAACATGGGCTTCCCGCTGCGTCTGGCGAAGGTGGACAAGGCCACCGTCGCCGGCAAGGTCGAGGAGGCCGCGCGGGTCCTCGACCTGAGCGAGTTCCTGGACCGCAAGCCCGCCAACCTCTCCGGCGGCCAGCGTCAGCGGGTGGCGATGGGGCGGGCCATCGTCCGGGACCCCAAGGCGTTCCTGATGGACGAGCCGCTGTCCAACCTGGACGCCAAGCTGCGGGTGCAGATGCGCACCCAGATCTCCCGGCTGCAACGCCGCCTGGGCACCACCACCGTCTACGTCACCCACGACCAGACCGAGGCGATGACCCTCGGCGACCGGGTCGTGGTCATGCGGCAGGGCCTGGTCCAGCAGATCGGCACGCCCGCGCAGCTCTACGGCCTGCCGCGCAACCTCTTCGTCGCGGGCTTCATCGGATCCCCGGCGATGAACTTCGTCGGCGCCGCCCTGGAGGCCGGCGTGCTGCGCTCCCCCCTGGGCGACCTGCCGCTCGACGACCGTACGCGTCAGGCGCTGGAACGGCGGAACGCGCCGCGCGACGTCATCGTCGGACTGCGTCCCGAGGCCTTCGAGGACGCGGCCCTGGCCCGTGAGCCGGGCGGCCCCGTCCTCACGGCCACCGTGGACGTGCTGGAGTCGCTCGGTTCCGACGTGTACGTCTACTTCGGCGCCGAGGGCGGACCGGTGACGACCACCGAACTGGAGGAACTCGCCACCGACTCCGGTCTGCGCGACACCGGCGCTGGGGCCGCGCAGCAGATCGTGGCCCGGCTGAACGCCGCCACCCGCGCCCGTGAGGGAGCGCCCGTGGAACTCCGGGTCGACATGGGCAAGGCGCATGTCTTCGACCCCTCGACCGGGGCGAACCTCACCCACCCGGAGAGCAGGGACGCCCCCTGACCCCGCTCGCGCCGTTCCCGCCGGGTCAGCTCACGCAGCCCGCGTGGGCCAGCGCCTGCTTCAGCAGCACCCCGTGCCCGCCCGGCATCTCGCTCTGCACGGCCTCCGACAGGGCCTCCTGCGGGCTGAACCACACCAGGTCGAGGGCGTCCTGCCGGGGCCGGCAGTCACCCGTCACCGGCACGATGTAGGCGAGGGACACCGCGTGCTGACGCGGGTCGTGGTACGGCGTGACGCCGTGCGTGGGGAAGTACTCCGCCACCGTGAACGGCTGGAGCGACGCCGGGATCCGGGGCAGCGCCACCGGGCCGAGGTCCTTCTCCAGGTGGCGCAGCAGCGCGTCGCGGACCCGCTCGTGGTGCAGCACCCGGCCGGAGACCAGCGTCCGGCTGACCGTGCCGTCGGGTCCGATGCGCAACAGCAGGCCGACGCTGGTGACTTCGCCGCTGTCGTCGACACGGACGGGGACGGACTCGACGTACAGGATCGGCATGCGGGCACGTGTCATCTCCAGTTCGTCGGAGGACAGCCAACCCGGCGTGGTTTCGGTCGTGTCAGACATCGCTTGATCATACTTTCAACGGTTCGGGCTTGCGGGGTGCCGGCCGCTCCGCGGCGGTGTGTCCTCCTCAAAGGGCTCGGCCGGATCGGATCGACGGCCGTGTCTCGACGGTCGCGTCAGGGTTGCACGGCGTCAAGGTTTCACGGCCACCGCACCGTACTGCGGTACGACGACCGCGGCGTCCGCCTCGGCACGCCACCGCGAGCAGGACACCAGGCCGGGCTCGACCAGGTTCAGCCCCTCGAAGAACGCGGCGATGTCCTCGGCACTGCGGGCGGTGATCGGGGGAGTGGCGTTCTCGTTCCAGAACTCCATCGCGGGGACCTGGTTCTCGCCGCCGACCTCGGCGTCGGAGGTGGGGTGGGTGAGCACGAGGAAACTGCCGGAGGGGACGGCGGCCATGATCCGCCGTACGATCTCACGGGCCTCGCCGGTGTCGAGGACGAAGTTGAGGATGCCCAGCATCAGCACCGCGACCGGACGGTCGAAGTCGAGTGTGACGGCGGCCCGTTCGAGGACGGCGTCCGGGTCGTGCACGTCGGCGTCGATGTAGGCGGTCGCGCCGCCGTGGCCGCCGGTGAGCAGGGCCCGGGCGTGGACCAGCACGGTCGGGTCGTTGTCGACGTAGACGACCCGGGAGTCGGGCGCGATCCGCTGCGCGATCTCGTGGGTGTTGTCCGCGGACGGCAGCCCGGTGCCGACGTCGAGGAACTGCCGCACCCCGCGCTCACCGGCCAGATACGTGACGGCCCGGCCCAGGAACTCCCGGTCCGCGCGGGCGATGTCCCGGATGACCGGGATGATCGAGGCGACCTGGTCACCGACCCGCCGGTCGACCTCGTAGGTGTCCTCGCCGCCTATCCAGTGGTTCCACACGCGCGCGTTGTGCGCGACAGAGGTGTCCAGCCGGGCCGGGACCCTCGGCGGGGTGTGGCTCTCACCCACGTCTCTCGCCCTCCCTCGCTCCTCCGGCCGGATCCGGCCGTCGCGGTCATTGTGCCGCGCGATGATCACCCTGTCCCGGGAATGGGCGAGCGGGACAGGGGAGCGGGAGCGAGAGAGGGCGGGGGAGCGGGTAACGGGGCGCCGAGGTGAGGGCGCCGCATGCGTCTGTCAGGAGCCGAAGGGGGTGTTCTCCGCCTCGAACATCCAGCGCAGTTTCTCCAGTTCGGCGGTGACGGAGATCAGCAGGTCCTGGGTGACCGGGTCCGCCTTCTCCGTGGCGTCGACGCGCTCGCGCAGCCGTACGACCGCGGTCCCCAGCGCCTCCGTCATGACCCGCACGGCGTCCTCGTCCCGCAGCCAGCCCTCTTCGGGGACGGGCAGCGAGAAGACCTTGGCGACGGTCTCCGGACGGCCGTCCGGCGGCACACCGAGCGTCGCGGAGCGCTCCGCGACCGTGTCGGCGCCGGTGCGCACGGCCGAGACCACCTCGTCCAGCTGGAGGTGGACCGAACGGAACCGCGGACCCACGACGTTCCAGTGCGCCTGCTTGCCGATCAGGGAGAGGCCGAGGAGATCCACCAGGGTGCTCTGGAGTGCCTCGCAGGCGATTCGGCGGTCCTCGTCGGGCAGCGTGCTCCGCACAACGGTCATGGGGTGGGGGCTCCCTTCACGTTTTCGTCTTTCTCGTCCGACCGCGCAGGTGCCCCGGACGCTCCGGCGCAAACACGACGACTCCCGCGGTGCGCGGTCCGGCGGGTGGGCGGTGGCGGCAGGACCATCAGGCGAGACGGTGCTGACCGCGATCATCGGGGGACATAGCATCGGTCCCCGCAATGAACACGATGACGCTCTGGGACCTCAACGGCTGGCAATTCGCCGCCCTCGCCTTCGCGGCCCTGCTCGTAGGCTTCTCCAAGACCGCCGTGAGCGGGGCCAACACGGTCAGCCTCGCCATCTTCGCGGCGATGCTGCCCGCCCGCGCCTCCACCGGCGTACTGCTGCCCATCCTGATCGCCGGGGACGTACTCGCCGTCCTCACCTACCGGCGGCACGCCCACTGGCCCACGCTGTGGCGGCTGTTCCCGGCGGTCGCCGCGGGCGTCGTGGTCGGCACCGCCTTCCTGATGTGGGCGGACGACGAGGCCGTACGGACGTCGATCGGGGCGATCCTGCTGCTGATGGCCGGGGTGACGGTGTGGCGGCGACGAGCCGCGGAGAGGACCGCGAAGGGGGGCGGCGCCGAGGACGAACCCGACGCGGTCACCTCCCGGGCCGGCAAGCTCAAGGCGCGCTCGTACGGCGTGCTCGGCGGTTTCACCACCATGGTCGCCAACGCGGGCGGACCGGTGATGTCCCTGTACCTGCTCTCCGCGGGCTTCCGGAAGCTGGGCTTCCTGGGCACGTCGGCCTTCTTCTTCCTGATCGTCAACACGTCCAAGGTGCCGTTCAGCGTGGGCCTCGGACTGATCAACGCGGAATCGCTGCTGCTCGACGCGGCGCTCGTCCTGTTCGTCGTGCCCGGAGCGTTCCTCGGCAGATGGGCCGTGAGCCGGATCGACCAGGTGCTCTTCGAGCGGCTGGTGATCGCGGCGACGGTGGTGGGCGGCGTGCAACTGCTGGTGCACTGAGCCGGGAGCCGGGAGCCGGGAGCCGGGAGCCGGGAGCCGGGAGCCGGGGTGCGGTGGGCGCCGGACCTACCGTGAGCCGAGAAAGGGCTCCTTGCCGTTGCTTTGATCATCAAGTGATCTCGGCAATCCCGGTGTTTCCACCGGAATGGTCCGTAACGGTCTCACCCGAGCGCGAGTTGCGCGCCGATGTCCTGTTGACGGTCTCCCGTTTCCGTCCCGGCCCGGGGGCCGGGGGCCCAGGTCCACGCGGTCTGGTAGTGCACGCCGTTGCGTGCCGCCCACTCGGAAAGCTTCACGCCGTGAGGATATTTGCTGAGGATGACTGATATTCACTGAAAGAAATGGGAACTACTGTTCACCCTCCGTCTGCGGAAAGTCCTGGTGCCGGAACCGGCTGGGGGCCGCCGTGCGGCCGACCGTCGCCGCCAGTTTGCGCAGCCGTCGCCAGTCCAGACGCGGTGGCGCCGGCGTGACCCCGGGCCGCTTGCGGGGGACGCGGACCCGGAGCGCGCCGGGTGCGATACGGCAGCGGACGGGCGCCGGCAGCACCAGGGCCTCCCCGTCGACCCCGGCCTCTATCTCCGCACGGTCCCCCTCGATGACCACCTCGGAGGCGGTCAGGATGGTGAGCCCGCTCGGCGCGGGGTCCAGCAGCAGCGCGGCGGCGTGCACCGCGCCCTCCACCTTGACGCCGAGGACACCGAGTACGCCCGAGTCGAGCCGATCCCGTCGGCCCAGGCCGAAAGGATCGTCGGTGCGGTAGGGGTTGTTGCTGACCAGCACCGCCTGCGGGGCGTCGAGTGTCGTGTCGCCGACGCGGGCGACCAGTCGGGGACCCTGCTGCCCGGTGAGCAGGTCGGGCAGCAGCTCCAGACTGGTGCCGATCTTGTCGTCCCGGTAGGCCGGGCTCTGCACGATCGACGCGTACGCGCCGAAGGACGCGTTGTTCACGAAGGGCCGGTCACCGGCGAAACCGAGATCGACGCGCAGCTCCACCCCGTCGGTGAGCGCGTCCAGGCAGGCGGCCGGATCACCGCGGTCCAGGCCCAGGTCCAGGGCGAAGTGGTTGCGGGTCCCGGCGCTGATGACCAGGAACGGGATGCCGTGCTCGGCGGCCACGGCCGCGACCAGTGCCTGCGTGCCGTCACCGCCGGCGGCGCCCAGCAGATCGGCGCCGTCCGCGAGGGCGTCCCGGGCCAGAGCGGTCACGTCGTTCTGCACCTCCGGATCGAGCAGGACGACCCGGGCCCCCAGGCGTTCCGCCTTCTCCCGCAGGCCGAACCGGCCCACCTTTCCGCCGCCCGACCGGGGATTCATGATGAGCACCGGCCGCCGGGGCGGCGGTGTCCGCCGCTCTCTCTGCCGATCCCGCAGCCGCTCGCTTCCCGTCCCCCGCAGCGCGTACCGGCCGCTCCACACGGCCAGCCCCCACAGGGCCAGCGACAGCGGCAGCGCCCAGAACAGGGTGACGGCGAACAGCGTGACGACAGCCGCGGGCACACACAGCGCCACCAGCCCGGCCACCCAGCGCAGCGGACCCCGCAGGGTCAGCGTCCACCACAGGGCCGCGGCGCTCACGGCGAGGCCCGCCGCGCCGCAGAGCAGCAGCGCCAGCCCCCGCAGGCCTCCGTAGAGGAGCGGGAACAGCACCGCGAGCGTGGCCGCGGCCAGCGCCACCCGCGCGGACCACCGCTGGACCCGGTAGGCCCGCCTGCTCAAGTCCACGGCCATGACTCCTCCAGTCGCCGGCGTCATCGTAGGACGTACGGGGGCACGGGCGTCGCCGACATTCGCGTCCTGGTCACGGCACATGTCCGACATCCGGGGGACTGCCCCCGGGTGTCCCTCCGGCACCCCCTTCCGGGCCCGACCCGCCCCCTCCGGCGTCGGCCTCGTACGCTCGGCGTCATGTCCGCACACGTCCTGGTCCTCGGCGGTACCACCGAGGCACGCGAACTCGCCGCCGTGCTGACCGCCCGCCCCGGAGTGCGGGTGACCACCTCGCTCGCCGGACGGGTGGCACGGCCCTCAGCGGTCGCGGGCGGGATGCGCGTCGGCGGCTTCGGCGGGGCGCGGGGGCTCGCCGACTGGCTCCGCGACCAGGGCGTGACGGCCCTGGTCGACGCCACGCATCCGTTCGCCGAGCGGATCACGGCGAACGCGGCACGGGCCGCGACCGCGACCGGCGTGCCCCTGGTCGTCCTGCGCCGACCCGGCTGGCAGCCCGGACCGGACGACCGCTGGCACCCGGTCCCCACCCTGGACGCCGCCGCCGACCTACTGCCCCGGCTCGGACAGAGAGTCCTGCTCACCACCGGCCGCCTGGGCCTCGCAGCCTTCGCCCGGCTGACCCGGCTCCACTTCACGATCCGGTCGGTGGAGCCCCCCGAGCCGCCCATGCCGCCGCACACGTGCGTCCTGCTGGACCGCGGACCGTTCACCGTGGCCGACGAGACGGCCCTGCTGCGCGAGCACCGCATCGACGTACTGGTGACCAAGGACAGCGGGGGAGCGGCGACGTCCGCCAAACTCACGGCGGCCCGCGAACTCGGCCTGCCGGTCGTGGTCGTACGCCGTCCACCGCTGCCGAAGGGCGTCAGCCCGGTGCCCGACGTGACGAGCGCCCTGGAACGCCTGGGGCCGTTCTGACGCGGCATCCGACGTGGCAGGCCCCGGGCGGCTCAGCCGTCCCCGGGGTTCCGCCGCAACAGATACGTGTCCATGATCCAGCCCTTGCGCTCGCGGGCCTCGGCGCGCAGCCGCTCGATCCGGGGAGCGGCCTCGGCGAGCGGTCCGGAGACGAGGATCTCGTCCGGGGTGCCTATGTAGGCGCCCCAGTAGATGTCGATCTCCTGGTCGGCCTGGTCGGCGTACTGCCGGAAGGTCTGGTGGGCGTCCAGCATCACGACGACGTCGTCCACCCCCTCGGGGAAGCCCTCCGCGAGCCGCCGGCCCGTGGTGATCTGGACCGGGCGGGCCACCCGGTTGAGCCCCGTGCGGTGCCGGGCGACGAGCGCCGAGACACTGCTGATCCCCGGCACGACGTCGTACTCGAAGGCGACCGCGCCCCGCGCCAGCACCTCTTCGAGGATGCCCAGCGTGCTGTCGTACAGCGACGGGTCCCCCCACACCAGGAACGCGCCCACCTCGCCCTCGCCCAACTCCTCGGCGATCAGCCGCTCGTAGATGTCCGCGCGGGCGCTGCGCCAGTCACCGACGGCGGGGGAGTAGGCCGCGCCGCCGGCCCTCCGGTCCCGCTCCGGGTCGCGCGCCTCGACGACGCGGTACGTCCGCTCCGGCAGGTGTGCGTCGAGCATGTCCCGGCGGAGCCCGGTCAGGTCCGCCTTCACCTCGCCCTTGTCGAGGATGAAGAACACGTCCGTCCCGCGCAGCGACTTGACCGCCTGCAGGGTCAACTGGTCGGGATCGCCCGCGCCGATACCGATGACATGGATTTTTCGCACGCCCCGAGTCTGCCGTACGCCACCGACACTCCACGCACCGCGTCCGGAACTACCTCCGCCGGGACGTGTCCCGCAGCCGTGGCGCCCGCGCCCCCGCGTCCACCGGAACGCCGTCCCCCCGCTCCACCTCCGCCGCCAGCTCCCGGGCCCAGGCGACGACACCGCCGAGGTCGATCCCGTGCGGACGCGCGGACCCGGCGCCCGCGGCCCACTCCTCCGCCGCGCCCGCCCCGCGCCGCAGCAGCCGGGCCCCGCCGGTGACGTTCCCGCGCGCCGCATGGGTGAGCCCCACGGCGAGCTGGGCGAGCCCCCGCCACAGCTCCCGCTCCTCCTCGGGCCCCGACTTCCAGGCGTCCTCGAACACCTCGTGCGCGTGGAACGGCTTCCCCTCGTCCAGCAGCCGCTGCGCCTCGGTGACGCTCTCCTCCGGCGGCCGGACGACCCCCTCGGGCTGCCGGGGCACACCCTCCGCGCCGTACGGCAGCGGCCGCCCCAGCCCGTCCCGCGGCCGGGCGTTGCGCGCCCGCCCCTCACCGTCCCGGTCCCGCATGACGGCCGTCCGGTCCGGAGATGTCCTGTCCGTGCTGTCCATACGCCGATTGTCCCCTCTCCGGCTCTCCGGCTCTCCGGCTCTCCGGCTCTCCGGCTCTCCGGCCTCGCTTCGGCACGGGGCGCGGTGTGCGGTAAAGTGCTGTCTGCGTGATCACGCGGTTCACCGCACGTGAGCGCATCGGGACGTGGCGCAGCTTGGTAGCGCACTTGACTGGGGGTCAAGGGGTCGCAGGTTCAAATCCTGTCGTCCCGACTGGAGACAGTCGGACGATCGAGGGCCGGTTTCGGAGGCATCCGAAACCGGCCCTCGATCGTCCTTGGGACCGGGGTGCCCGACCGGCGCCGGCGGGTGACGGCGATCGGGATCGGCGGGGAACACGGCGCGCGGTCCGCCGAGGTGTGCGGGGAGCGCCGCCCCGGCAGCCGTGGTCATGTGCACATCCAGGGGGAGAGACGGCGCTCGTCCGGTCAGGGCAGACGTCGTACATAGGCGTCCGCCCCGGGGCTGCGCGGCCCCGGGGCCAGGTTGTCGGCCGCCGAGGAGAAGGCCACCGTCCGTGCCCGGGCGTCGAGCGGCCGGTCCCCGGTGTCCGCCAGGACCGGCGCACCGTCGGCGTCCGCGATCGCCACCCTGGTGCGGCCGCTGCGCAGGTCGCGCAGGTACCAGGTGCCCGCGTCCGCCTCGGCCGCGAACGCCCGGAAGAGCAGGTACCTGCCGTTGCCGCTCAGCGCCCCGTCGGCGGTAGAGAGGGCGGGGTCGGGCGCCTCGACGATACGCAGGGCGTCGGTGCGCAGGTCGCGGACGAAGACGTTGGAACCGGCGCCGTTGGTGTCCCCGGGGCCGAGGTCGGTGGCCGTCGAGGTGAAGGACGCGTACCGGCCGTCGCCACTGATGCCGCCCTGGGACACCCTGCCGTTGCCGCGGGCGCCCTCGGGCGTGGTGTGCAGCGAACGGCGGGCGCCCGTCGTCGGGTCCGCCACCACGACGTCGGAAGGCGGGTTCTGGAGCACCGGGAAGCCGTAGCACGTGTACACCAGGGCGCGGCCGTCGTCGCTGAGCTGCGGGGTGAGGGAGCGGTGCAGGCAGAGCGGCTGCGGTGTCAGTTCCCCCGTCCGCATGTCCCGCACGGCCACCATCGCGCCCGGCCGGGGAACCATCTCGCTCACGGCGAACGCGACGTACCGGCCGTCGCCGCTGGCGGACGCGTGCAGGGCCCACCGCATGGAAGCACCGCCGAGCTCGTTGCCGACGTACTCCACCTCCCCGCTCCGCAGGTCCCGCCGGTAGACCGACGGGACGTCGTGGACCTCACCCGGTATCAGATCGGCCGAGGCCGACACGAAGACCGCGTACCGGCCGCTCGCGCTGATTGCCCCGGCGGTCGCGCCGAGCTCGGACTGGCCTCCCGCGGCGTCGGTGCTGACGCGCTGCGTGCGGCCGGTTCTCAGGTCCCGCAGAAAGACGTCCGGGGCGCCGTTGGTGTCACCGGGGACCAGGTTGGACGCCGACGACGTGAACACCGCATACCGGCCGTCGGCGCTGAGCGAGGGGCCCTCCGACGCCCCGTCGGCGCCCTGGGTGAGGCGCAGGGTGTGCGGAGCCCTCGGCTTCTTCCCCGGCTTCCCGTGCTGTGCGTCGGGCGGTGCGGCCGGTGCCCCCGCAGTCGTCAGCAGTACCGCGACGCACGCGACCGCGGCGGTCACGGCCGTCCTTCCAAGTCCGTTTCGCATGGATGAAGTTCCCCCTTCAAAACGTGATGGGACGGGCCAGGCCCGCCGTCCTCGCGACGGACCGGGTGAGGTGGGCCGACGCGGATACGTCGAACGTGTCTGTCAGCGTGTCTTCCGGAGGTACACGGCACCGCCCGGGCCGGGAGTGCCGGGCATCGGGCCGCTGCCGGCGGACGCGAGGACGACGTGTCGCCCGTCGGCGTCGGCGGAGGTGTCCCCGGAGGGGTTGTGCGCACCTTCGGTGACGCACTGGACGGGTGAGCCCTCGATCTTCACCTGCCGGTACGGCGACGCGAGAGCGCCCGCGGGCGCCGGAAGCGCCGCGGCGCATGTCAAAGCGGTGATTCCGAGCATGGCGGATCTGGACCTCCGGCGCATGAATCCCCCTGATCCATCCGTCTCCGACCCCCAGCGGGGACCTCCTGATGCAAGCCCAACTCCCCGCGGGAGGCAATCCGTTGATTGCTGTACAACCAGGCGGAAAGATCGGTGGTCCGTGCGCGTGACCGGTAGTCCGCAGACAGTCGGCGGCAGCGCGCCGCGCCTGTGCAGGGAAGGCCACCCGCCGCCTCAGGCCTCGCTGCCTGCTTGGTGCGACGTGCCCTCGGACGATGCCCCTGACGGAAGCGGAGACCGTCGCCGTCGAGCGGATCGTCACCGCCCACCTGTCCTCCTTCCTGTACGAGGATGAGGAGAGCCTGTACCTGTACGGCGACGGCGGCAGCGAGCCGGATGAGATCGCGGCCGGGTCCACCACGATGCCGCGAGCCCTGTGCTGTCGGTTTCCGGCTGCATCGCGGCGTGGGAATTGCGCCGCAGGGCGGCGATAGCGTGGAGGCGAGATCCAGGTGATGAGGAGGGCGCATGCGGTTCGCGCTGGACGCACTGTTCGCCGACGTGCCCGCGGAGCAGGTCGATGAAGCTCGTGACTTCTACAAGTCGAGGGCGGCAGGCCGTGGTCCCAGCACACTGGAGGAGCTCAAGGAGGCGCGAGCGAAGAGGTCTGCTCCTCAGGCCGCCGATCCGCCTGCCGTAGAAGAGACTGTCGAAGTCGCGGAAGTGGGCGTCCCTGTCAGGATCTTCACTCCCGTCGACGGTCCGCCGCGGGGCGTCTACTTGGACATACACGGCGGAGGCCTCTACATGGACTCCGCAGCGCGAGGGGACAAACGCAACCGCGAGCTCGCAGACGCCCTGCACCTCGCCGTCGTCAGCGTCGACTACCGGCTGGCCCCTGAGCATCCCTGGCCGGCGGCACCCGATGACTGTGAAGCGGCGGCGCTCTGGCTCACCGAAGAAGCCGGTGCCCGCTTCGGAACGTCCCGACTTGCGATCGGCGGGAGCTCCGCGGGAGCCACACTCGCCTTGGCGACCCTGCTCCGGCTGAGAGACAGAGGTGCCGTCGGCCGGTTCACCGGCGCGGCGCTCCAATTCGGGGCCTACGACCTGAGCACACGAACCCCGGCCGGTCGCCGCATCGCGGACGAATACTTCATCCGGGCGTACGCCGGCCATGTGGAAGACCGCACTGTTCCCGACATCTCTCCCGTCTACGGCGTTCTTGGCGGGCTTCCCCCAACGTTGCTGATCGTCGGGAGCGCAGACGTTCTGCTGGAGGACAACCTGGGGCTGGCAGGTCGGTTGTCGGCGGCCGGCAATGACGTCGAGCTCCGGGTCTACCCCGACTCACCCCACGGCTTCACGGGCCACCCCACGGCAATGGCCAGGACGGCGCTCAGCGGCGTCGACTCCTGGTTGCGCGACCGGATCATGCAGTCGTAGGGACTGACCGTGGTCCTCGAAGGATCCCAGTCCCAGCGGTCGATCACGTGAGACACGGCTTCGCGTCCTCCCGTCGGCGCGGGCGGCAAAACATCAGGCGCGCAGTCGACATCGATCGACCGGGCACGTCTCATGCCCGGCTGGAGAGGGCGCGCTGAGACGTCCGGGTCCGTCGGTGGGACCGTGGAAGGAACACCCGGACCACCCGGACAATCGGACCCCCGGAGGGAGCGCCGGCCATGACCACCCACCCCGCCGCCCGTGCCATGCGGGCGACCCCCGAAGGCCTGCTGTGGGAGCCCAGCGAGCGCTGGGTGCGCGGCACCGCGGGCGACGTCACCGTCGTCGACAGCCGCCACCCGCTCCTCGTCTGGGAGCCACGGCTGCCCGTCCCGCAGTACGCCTTCCCCCGCGAGGAGGTGCGCACGGACCTCCTCCGCCCCGCACAGGACCCGCCCACGGGCAGGCACACCGGCTCGACGGTCTTCTACGACCTCGAGACCGGCGGCGGGGTGCGCCCGAACGCGGCCTGGACGTTTCCCGCGGACGATCTGGCCGGCCACATCGCCTTCGAGTGGTTCCGGCGCACCGACACGGGACTCGACCACTGGTACGAGGAAGAGGAGGAGATCTTCGTCCATCCCCGTGACCCGCACACACGGGTGGACGCCGTGCCGAGCAGCCGCCACGTCCGGGTCGGGATCGACGGCACCGTCGTCGCCGACACCCGGTCCCCGGTGCTGCTGTTCGAGACCTCCCTGCCGACCCGGTACTACCTGCCGCGCCAGGACGTCCGTCTGGACCTCTTCGAGGCCACGGACCACAGCACCGACTGCCCGTACAAGGGCACGGCCGACCAGTACTGGTCCTGGCGCGGCAGGGGCGCCGTACCGCTGAACATCGTGTGGAGCTACGCCGATCCGCTGCCCGCCGTGGCCGCGATCAGGGGGCGGCTGGCCTTCTTCAACGAGGCGGTCGACCTCACCGTGGACGGTGAGCGCCTCCAGCGCCCGGTCACGCCCTTCAGCGCGATCCTCAGGACCTGACCAGGAGCTGGAAGTCGAAGGAGTACCGGGAGGCGCGGTAGATGTGTGTGGCGTACTCCACCGTGCGGCCCGTGTCGTCGTAGGCCGTGCGCTCCATGGTGAGCAGGGCGGCGCCCTCCTTCTCGTCCAGGCGGGAGGCCTCCGAGGCCGTGGCCGAGCGGGCGCCGACGGTCTGGCGGGCGCTGTGCAGGGTGATGCCGGCCGAGCGCATCATGCGGTACAGGCCGGTCGACTCCAGGCGGGCGTCGTCCAGGTCCAGCAGCTCCGGCGGGAGGTAGTTGCACAGCAGGGCGACCGGCTGGCCGTGGGTGCGGCGCAGGCGTTCCAGCAGGACGACCTCACCGCCCTCGGCCAGGCCGAGCGCGGCGGCCGCCTCGGCGGGCGCCGGGACCGTCTCGTGGCGTACGACCTGTGTGGTCGGGCCCTGTCCCGCCGCCTCCAGGTCGTCGTAGAGGCTGCTCAGCTCCAGTGGCCGTCTGACCCGGCTGTGCACCACCTGGGTGCCCACCCCGCGCCGCCGGACCAGGAGCCCCTTGTCGACGAGGGACTGGATGGCCTGGCGGACGGTGGGGCGGGACAGACCGAGGCGTACGGAGAGGTCGACCTCGTTGCCCAGGAGGTCGCCCGGGGCGAGGACGCCGCGTGCGATCGCCGCCTCCAGCTGCTGGGCGAGCTGGTGGTACAGCGGCACCGGGCTGCCCCGGTCCAGGGCGAAGTCCAGTGTGCTGAGCGCGGGTTCGGTCACGGCACGGGTCCGGTCACCGGTCTTCGCCATGGGCGTACCTCCCTGTCGAGGGCGCGGTCGGGGTCGGGGACTGGTCAGAGGTGGCGGCGGCGTTCGGCGACCCGGGCGTCGTACCGTTCACGGGCCCGGACGGCGGCCTCGCGGGAGGCGACCTCGGCCACCGGCACGTCCCACCAGGCCTCGGCCGGGGGAGCGGTGGGGGCCGGGTCCGTCTCGACGTACACGCACGTCGGACGGTCGGCGGTACGGGCCTGCGCCAGGGCGTCCCGCAGCTCCCGCACCGTCTTGGCGCGCAGCACGTCCATGCCCAGGCTGGCCGCGTTCGCGGCGAGGTCGACGGGCAGCGGGGCGCCGGAGAAGGTGCCGTCCTCGGCCCGGTAGCGGTAGGCGGTGCCGAAGCGTTCGCCGCCGGTCTCCTCGGACAGGCCGCCGATGGAGGCGTAGCCGTGGTTCTGGATCAGGACCATCTTGACGGGCAGCCGCTCCTGGACGGCCGTGACGATCTCCGTCGGCATCATCAGATACGTGCCGTCGCCGACCAGCGCCCAGACCGGGGTGCCGGGTGCGGCCTGCTGGACGCCGAGGGCGGCGGGGATCTCGTAGCCCATGCAGGAGTAGCCGTACTCCAGGTGGTACTGGCGCGGGCTGCGCGCACGCCACAGCTTGTGCAGGTCGCCGGGGAGCGAACCGGCCGCGTTGATCACCACGTCCGTGTCGCCCACGACCGCGTCGAGCGCGCCGAGCACCTGGGTCTGGGTCGGTACGGCGTTCTCGTCGTCGGCGCGGTAGGCGGTCTCGACCACCTGCTCCCAGCGCTCCTTGCCGCCGCGGTACTCCGCCTCGTACGCCGCGTCCACGCGGTGCCCGGTCAGCGCCCCGGCCAGCTGCTCGAGTCCGGTGCGCGCGTCGCAGACCAGGGTGCGCGCCGCCAGCTTGTGGGCATCGAAGCCGGTGATGTTGAGGTTGAGGAAGCGGACGTCCGGGTGGCGGAAGAGGGTGCCGGAGGCGGTGGTGAAGTCGGTGTAACGGGTGCCGACGCCGATCACCAGGTCGGCGGTGCGGGCGAGGTCGTCGCTCACCGCGGTGCCGGTGTGGCCGATGCCGCCCAGGTCGGCCGGGTGGTCGTGGCGCAGGGAACCCTTGCCGGCCTGGGTGGAGGCGACCGGGATGCCGGTGGCGTCGACGAGGGCCTTGAGTGCCTCCTCGGCCTCACTGTGGTGGATGCCGCCGCCGGCGACGATCAGCGGGCGCCGGGCGGCCCGTACGGCTGCCGCGGCCGCCGCCAGCTCGGCCGGGTCGGGCGCCGGACGCCGGACGGGCCAGACGCGGTCGGCGAAGAACTCCTCCGGCCAGTCGTACGCCTCGGCCTGGACGTCCTGCGGCAGTGCGAGGGTGACGGCGCCGGTCTCGGCCGGGTCGGCGAGCACCCGCATCGCGTTCAGCGCGGAGGCGATCAGCGCCTCGGGGCGGGTGATCCGGTCGAAGTAGCGGGAGACGGGGCGCAGGGTGTCGTTGACGGAGACGTCGGCCTCGACCGGGTGCTCCAGCTGCTGGAGCAGCGGGTCGGCGGCGCGCGAGGCGAAGTAGTCGCCGGGCAGCAGCAGCACCGGCAGGCGGTTGACGGTGGCGAGGGCGGCACCGGTGACCAGGTTGGTGGCGCCGGGGCCGATCGAGGTGGTCACGGCCTGCGCCGAGAGCCGGTCGAGCTGGCGGGCGTGGGCGACGGCCGCGTGCACCATGGCCTGCTCGTTGCGGCCCTGGTGGTACGGCATGACGTCGGCGTACTCGACGAGTGCCTGCCCGACGCCCGCCACGTTGCCGTGGCCGAAGATGCCCCAGGTGCCCGCGATCAGCCGGTGGCGCACGCCGTCCCGCTCGGTGTACTGGGCGGACAGGAAACGCACCAGGGCCTGGGCGGTGGTCAGTCGGCGGGTGGGGGCGCTCATGCGGACCTCTCGGGGGCGGTGTAGAGGGGGAGGCGGGGGTCGACCGGCTGGTCCGGCCAGGTGTCGCGGATCCAGGCGTGGTCGGGGTGGTCGCAGATCAGCCAGGCCCGTTCGGCTTCCGGGCCGGCCATGACGTTGAGGTAGTACATGTGGTGGCCGGGCACCGCCATGGACGGGCCGTGCCAGCCGTCCGGGATGAGGACGACGTCGCCGTCGCGCACCTCGGCGAGCACGTCCGTCTCCCGGCCCGGACCGGAGGGGGAGACCCGCTGGTAGCCGAGGCCGGGGGTGCCGTCGTGGCCGGCGAACTCGAAGTAGTAGATCTCCTCCAGCACGGACTCCTCGCCCGGCCGGTGCTCGTCGTGCTTGTGCGGCGGGAAGGACGACCAGTTGCCGCCCGGGGTGATCACCTCGACCGCGATCAGCTTGTCGCACTCGAAGACCCCGGCCGCCCCGAAGTTGTTGACCTGCCGGGAGCAGTTCCCGGTGCCGCGCAGCTCCACGGGGACGTCGGAGGCCGGTCCGTAGCGGGCGGGCAGGCGGCGGGTGCAGTGGGCGCCGGTGAGGGCGAACCGGCCGCCGGCGGCGGAGGTCACGCTCGCGCGGGCGTCGCGCGGCACATAGGCGAAGTCGGTGACGCCGTCGAACACGCCGGTGCGGCCGGTGAGTTCGAAGGTGTCGTGGCCGAAGTCGTCGTCCGCGGTGACCGTGCAGCCGCCGCTCAGCGGCAGCACGATCCATTCGCTGTCGCCGGTGTCGAAGGTGTGGCTGCCGCCGGGCGGCAGTTCCAGCACGCGCAGGCTGGAGTACCCCCAGCCGGCGGTCTTCGGGGTCACGTCGACGACGTAGGGGCCGGCGTGGGCCTTGCCCGCGGGAAGGTGGTACGTCATGGCATGCCTCCGTCTCGGAACGGGCTTCTCACAACAGGCCGACGGCCGTGTCCACCGCCGACTCCACGGTGCCGCTCGCCGGGTAGAGCAGTGAGCGGCCGACGACCATGCCCTGCACGGAGGGCAGTCTCAGTGCCTTGCCCCACCGCTCGTACGCGGCCTCCTGGTCGCCGACCTCGCCGCCGAGCAGGACGACGGGCAGGGTGGAGCTCCGCAGGACCTCCGCCATGTCGTCGGCGTTCTCGGTGACGGGGAGTTTCAGCCAGGTGTAGGCGGAGGTGCCGCCGAGGCCGGAGGCGATGGTGATGGAGCGGATGACGGCCTCGGCCGACAGGTCGTTGCGGACCCTGCCGTCGACCCGGCGTGAGATGAACGGCTCCACGAACACCGGGAGCCGGCGTTCGGCCATGGCGTCGACGGCGCGGGCGGTGGACTCCAGGGTGGTCAGGGAGCCCGGGTCGTCGTAGTCGATGCGGACCAGCAGCTTGCCCGCGTCGAAGCCGAACCGCTCGATGTCCTCGGGGCGGTGACCGGTGAAGCGGTCGTCCATCTCGAAGGCCGAGCCGGCCAGCCCGCCGCGGTTCATCGACCCCATGACGACCTTGTTCTCCAGCGCGCCGAGCAGCAGCAGGTCCTCCAGGACGTCGGCGGTGGCCAGTACCCCGTCGACACCGGGCCGGGACAGGGCGACGCAGAGACGTTCCAGCAGATCGGCGCGGTCGGCCATGGCCAGCCGCCGGTCGCCGATGCCGAGTGCGCCCCGCGCGGGATGGTCGGCGGCCACGATCATCAGCCGCCCGCTGTCGCCGATCAGCGGACGGCGCGCCCGGCGGGCCGCCGCCTCGGCGACGGCCTCCGGATGCCGGGCCCGGACCGCGGTGAGGTCACAGATGCTGAGGTTCAAGAGAGGACTCCGTTCAGGGCTGGTTCGGCAGGCTCGCGTCGCCCGGTGGCACGGCCCGCGCGAGGAGATCGTCGACCTCCGGCCCGGTCGGCATGGCGGACGAGCAGGCCAGGCGCGAGGCGACGAGGGCGCCGGCGGCGTTGGCGTGACGCATGGTCCGCTCCAGGTTCCACCCCGAGAGCAGACCGTGGCAGAGCGAGCCGCCGAAGGCGTCGCCCGCGCCGAGCCCGTTGACCACGTCGACCGGGACCGGCGGCACCTCGGTGCGGGTGCCGTCGCGGTGCACGGCGAGCACGCCCTTCGGGCCCTGCTTGACCACCGCGAGTTCCACACCGGCCGCCAGCAGCGCCTCGGCGCACGCCTCGGGCTCGCGCACACAAAACCGGTGGCGACCTCGCACTCGTCGAGGTTGCCGACCGCGACCGTGGCGTGCCGCAGTGCCTCGCGGTAGTGGGGGCGGGCCTGGTCGGGATCGCGCCAGAACGTCGGACGCCAGTCCAGGTCGAAGACGGTGGTGCCGGCCTTGGCGCGCGCCTGAAGCGCGGCGAGCGTCGCCGACCGGCTCGGCTCCTCGCTCAGACCGGTGCCGGTGATCCAGAAGATCCCGGCCGCGCGGACGGCCGCCAGGTCCAGTTCGGCGGTGTGGATCTCCAGGTCGGGGGCCTTGGGCCGACGGTAGAAGTACAGGGGGAAGTCGTCCGGCGGGAAGAGCTCGCAGAAGGTGACCGGCGTCGGGTACGCGGCGACCGGGGTGACCCAGCGGTCGTCGACGCCGAACTCCTTGAGCGCCTCGTGCAGAAAGGCGCCGAAGGGGTCGTCCCCCGTGCGGGTGATCACCGCCGTGGCACGGCCGAGGCGGGCGGCGGCCACCGCGACGTTCGCGGCCGAACCACCGAGGAACTTTCCGAACGTTTCGACCTTCGCCAGCGGAACACCGGTCTCCAACGGGTAAAGGTCGACCCCGATGCGACCCATGGTGATCAGGTCGAAATACTGTGGTGCGTCTGAGTCGGTCATCGAGCGAAGCTCCTCGAACTGCAGGGGATGCGGGTCCCCTGGCGCCCTGCGACGGTGGGGACGTGGAAGCCAGGGACCTGCCGCCTCTCAGGTGTAGGTCGCGGAGGGCAACGCTGTCAATAGTTTGTACTTACATTCGGACTAGCTAGTGAAATGATGTCTTAACAAAGTATTGACAGAGTGCGCGTCAAGGGATTTGATCCCGTCCCAGCACGACAGCCGTTTCGCACGACAGACCGGACGTCCGAGGCTCCGGGGAGGACCCTCGGAACCCGCCCTTTTTCCGCGTAGCCAGTGAGGTGCAGGCAAAGATGGACCGCTCTTCTCACAACCGCCCCCGCAGAATCGCGCCGTTCGTCGCGGCGGCCGCGGCGGCCGCCCTGACGCTTGCCGGCTGCTCCAGCGGTTCCGGCGGCAAGAAGTCCGAGGAAGGCGCGGACGCCTCCTCGGCGGGCAAGGCGAGCACGCCCCGCATGACGGTCGCCCTCGTCACGCACCAGGCGCCCGGTGACACCTTCTGGGACATCGTCCGCAAGGGCGCCGAGGCCGCCGCCGCCAAGGACAACGTCAAGCTCGTCTACTCCGCCGACCCGAACGCGGGCAACCAGGCCAACCTGGTGCAGAACGCGATCGACCAGAAGGTCGACGGCATCGCCGTCACCCTCGCCAAGCCGGACGCGCTCAAGAGCGTCATAGCCAAGGCGACGAAGGCCGGCATACCCGTCGTCGGCCTCAACTCCGGTCTGAGCGACTGGAAGGACCTCGGCCTGCTCGAGTTCTTCGGCCAGGACGAGTCCGTCGCGGGTGAGGCCTTCGGCAAGAAGCTGAACGAGGTGGGCGCGAAGAACACCGTCTGCGTCATCCACGAGCAGGGCAACGTCGGCCTGACCCAGCGCTGCGACGGCCTGAAGAAGACCTTCGAGGGCAAGACCCAGATTCTCAACGTCAACGGCACCGACATGCCGTCGGTGAAGTCGACGATCACCGCCAAGCTCAAGCAGGACTCCGCCATCGACTACGTCGCCACCCTCGGCGCCCCGTTCGCGCCGACCGCGGTGCAGTCGGTGGGCGACGCCGGCAGCAAGGCGAAGGTCGCCACCTTCGACCTCAACAAGGACCTGACCAAGGCGATCCAGGCCGGCGACATCGAGTTCGCCGTGGACCAGCAGCCCTACCTCCAGGGCTACCTCGCCATCGACGGCCTGTGGCTCTACGAGAACAACGGCAACTACAGCGGCGGCGGTGAGCAGCCGGTGCTGACCGGCCCGGCGTTCGTCGAGAAGTCCAACGTCGACGCGGTCTCCGAGCACGCCGCGAAGGGCACTCGGTGATGAGTATGACCCGACAGGCTGAGCCGGCGGTGACCCCACCGCCGGCCCCCGGCCCGAAGGCGAACGACGGCCGCACCGCGCCGCGCACACCGGTCCGCAGACTGCTGGCCAGGCCCGAGGTCGGCGTCTTCCTCGGCGTCGTGGTCGTCCTGGTGTTCTTCCTGATCGCCGCCCCGCCGATGCGGGACAGCAGCTCGATGGCGAACATCCTGTACCAGTCCTCGACCATCGGCATCATGGCCCTGCCGGTGGCGCTGCTGATGATCGGCGGCGAGGTCGACCTCTCGGCCGGCGTCGCCGTGGTCACCTCGGCGCTCACCGCGAGCATGCTCGCCTACCAGCTGTCCATGAACGTATGGGTGGGCGTCATCGCCGCCCTCGCGGTGTCCCTCGCCGTCGGCATGTTCAACGGCTGGTTCCTGATGAAGACGGGCCTGCCCAGCTTCCTGGTCACCCTCGGCACCTTCCTGATCCTCCAGGGCGTCAACCTGGCCGTGACCAAGACGGTCACCGGGAACGTCGCGACCGACGACATCAGCGACATGGACGGCTTCGACCAGGCCAAGGCCCTCTTCGCCTCCAGCTTCGAGCTGGGCGGCGTCCAGGTGAAGATCACCATCGTGTGGTGGCTGGTCTTCGCCGTCCTCGCCGCCTGGGTGCTGCTCCGCACCAAGTACGGCAACTGGATCTTCGCGGTCGGCGGCAACAAGGAGAGCGCCCGCGCCGTCGGCGTGCCGGTGAACTTCACCAAGATCTCCCTGTACATGCTGGTCGGCTTCGGCGCCTGGTTCGTCGGCATGCACCAGCTGTTCTCCTTCAACACCGTGCAGTCCGGCGAGGGCGTGGGCCAGGAGCTCATCTACATCGCCGCCGCGGTGATCGGCGGCTGCCTGATGACCGGCGGCTACGGCTCCGCGATCGGCCCGGTCTTCGGCGCCTTCATGTTCGGCATGGTGCAGCAGGGCATCGTCTACGCCGGCTGGAACCCCGACTGGTTCAAGGCCTTCCTCGGCGTCATGCTCCTCGGCGCCGTCCTCATCAATCTGTGGGTCCAGCGCACGGCGACCCGGAGGTGACAGCGATGACCGACGACACGACCGGCACCCACGGTGCCGTCCTCAAGGACACCGCCCCGGACGGGGAGCACCCCCTGGTCGAACTCCGCGGCGCCGGCAAGTCCTACGGCAACATCCGTGCCCTGCACGGTGTCGACCTGACCGTCCACCCCGGCAAGGTGACCTGCATCCTCGGGGACAACGGCGCCGGCAAGTCCACCCTCATCAAGATCGTCTCCGGACTGCACCAGCACACCGAGGGCGAGTTCCTCGTCGACGGCACCCCGGTACGCTTCTCCACCCCGCGCGAGGCCCTCGACCAGGGCATCGCCACCGTCTACCAGGACCTCGCCGTCGTCCCGCTGATGCCGGTGTGGCGCAACTTCTTCCTCGGTTCCGAGATGACCAAGGGCCCCTGGCCCCTGCGCCGCCTCGACATCGACCGGATGAAGAGGACCGCGGACGAGGAACTGCGCAACATGGGCATCGTCCTGGACGATCTGGAGCAGCCCATCGGCACCCTCTCCGGCGGCCAGCGCCAGTGCGTGGCCATCGCCCGTGCCGTCTACTTCGGCGCCCGCGTCCTCATCCTCGACGAGCCCACCGCCGCGCTCGGCGTCAAACAGTCCGGTGTGGTGCTGAAGTACATCGCCGCCGCCCGCGACCGCGGCCTCGGCGTCATCTTCATCACGCACAACCCGCACCACGCCTACATGGTCGGCGACCACTTCAGCGTCCTGCGCCTGGGCACCATGGAGCTCTCCGCCTCCCGCAGCGACGTCACCCTCGAGGAACTCACCAACCACATGGCAGGCGGTACCGAACTCGCCGCCCTCAAGCACGAGCTGGCGCAGGTGCGCGGCGTCGACGTGGAGGAGCTCCCCGAGGCGGAAGACCTCCAGACCCCCGCAGCGGCATCCCCGGAAGGAAAGACCTGACATGGCAGTCGCGCTGGACCGCATCCGGGTGGGCTCCGCCCCCGACTCCTGGGGCGTCTGGTTCCCCGACGACCCGCAGCAGGTGCCCTGGCAGCGCTTCCTCGACGAGGTCGCCGAGGCCGGCTACTCCTGGATCGAACTCGGCCCCTACGGCTACCTCCCGACCGACCCCGCCCGCCTCACCGACGAGGTGAAGAAGCGGGACCTCAGGGTCTCCGCCGGCACCATCTTCTGCGGACTGCACCGCGGCCCCTCCGAGTGGGAGTCCACCTGGGAGCAGGTCGGCCGGGTCGCCTCCCTCACCCAGGCCATGGGCGCCGAGCACCTCGTCGTCATCCCGTCCTTCTGGCGCGACGACAAGACCGCCGAGATCCTGGAGGCCCCGGAGCTCACCACCGAGCAGTGGGGCCACCTCACCCGGGGCATGGAACGCCTCGCCCGCCAGGTGCGGGACACCTACGGTCTCGACATCGTCGTCCACCCGCACGCCGACACCCACATCGACACCGAGGAACACGTCGAGCGCTTCCTCGACTCCACCGACTCCTCCCTGGTCAACCTCTGCCTCGACACCGGCCACTACGCCTACTGCGGCGGCGACAGCGTCAAGCTGATCGAGACCTACGGCGAACGCATCGGCTATCTGCACCTCAAGCAGGTCGACCCGGAGATCCTCGCCGACGTGGTCGAGAACGAGATCCCGTTCGGCCCCGCCGTGCAGCGCGGCGTGATGTGCGAACCGCCCGCCGGTGTACCGGAGCTGGGCCCGGTCCTCACGGCCGCCCAGAAGCTGGGCGTGGACCTGTTCGCGATCGTCGAGCAGGACATGTACCCCTGCGAACCGGACAAGCCGCTGCCGATCGCGGTCCGCACCCGCAAGTTCCTCCGCTCCTGCGGCGCCTGACGGCCAGGAGCCCCACCACCCGGAAACCCGACCACCCGGAAAGGGGAGGCGACGACATGAACCGGCAGGAACCCCTGCGAATCGCCGTCATCGGCACGGGCCGCATGGGCGCGGACCATGTGCGCCGGATCGACCGGGTCATCAGCGGCGCGCGGGTCACCGCCGTCGTCGACGTCGACGCGGAACGGGCCAAGGCGGTGGCCGCCGGCGTCGACGGCTGCACCGTCCACACCGACCCGGCCGCCGCGATGGCGGCGGCCGACGTCGACGCCGTCCTCATCGCCTCCCCGGGGCCGGCCCACGAGGCGGCCCTGCTCACCGCGTTCGAGCACGACCTGCCCGTACTGTGCGAGAAGCCGCTCACCCCCGACGCGGCCTCCGCGCTGCGTGTCGTGGAAGCCGAACAGGCACTCGGCCACCGCCGCGTCCAGGTCGGTTTCATGCGCCGCTACGACGCCGAGTACGTCCGTCTCAAAGCCCTGTTGGAGAGCGGGCAGCTGGGCCGCCCCCTGATGCTGCACAACCGGCACCGCAACGTGGCCAGCCCGCCGTTCTTCACCAGCTCCATGCTGATCAGCGACTCCGTGGCGCACGAAGTGGACGCCACCCGCTGGCTGCTGGGCCACGAGATCACCGCGGTCACGGTACTGCGCCCCACCCCCTCCGCCGGTGCCCCGGACGGACTGCGCGACCCGCAGTTCGTCGTCCTGGAGACCGACGGCGGCGCGATCAGTGACGTCGAGATCTTCGTCAACTGCGGCTTCGGCTACCAGGTCCAGGCCGAGGTGGTCTGCGAACGCGGCACCGCCCGCATCGGCGACGGCCACGACCTGGTCACCAACATGGCCGGCCGCTGGGGCGGCACCATCGCCCAGGACTGGGCCGAACGCTTCGCCCGGGCCTACGACGACGAGGTCCAGGCATGGGTGGACACCACCCGCCGGGGCGAGGTCACCGGTCCCAGCACCTGGGACGGCTACGCGGCGGCCGCCGTCTGCGAGGCCGGCGTGCGGGCCCTGGAGGAAGGCGGCCGGGTCGCGGTCGAACTGGTGGAGAAACCCCCGCTGTACCGGTGAGACGACGTGACGCGTGGATGGGGGCCGTCCTTTCGAAGGACGGCCCCCACGCTCATGCCTGACGTACCTCCTCGAGGGTGACGGGGCGGTGCTCGTGCAGCGAGAGGGTGCAGGCCTCCGCGATCCAGCCCGCCTCCAGCGCGTCCTCGATCGTGCACGGAGAGGGGCGGGACCCGGCCACGACCTCGGTGAACGCGGTCAGTTCGGCCCGGTAGGCCGCGGTGAAGCGGTCCATGAAGAAGTCGTGCGGGGTGCCGGAGGGGAACGTCACGCCCGGCTCCACCGACCGGAGCGGCAGCTTGTCCTCCAGGCCGACCGCGATGGAGTCCTCGAAGCCGTGGATCTCCATGCGGACGTCGTAACCCCGGGCGTTGTGGCGGCTGTTGGACACCACGGCGATGGTGCCGTCGTCCAGGGTGAGGATCGCGCCGGTGGTGTCGGCGTCGCCCGCCTCCTTGATGTAGTCGGCACCCCGGTTGCCGCCCACCGCGTACACCTCGGTCACCTCACGGCCGGTCACCCAGCGGATGATGTCGAAGTCGTGCACGGAGCAGTCGCGGAAGATGCCGCCGGACGCGGCGATGTACGCGGCCGGCGGCGGCGCCGGGTCCAGCGTGGTGGAGCGCACGGTGTGCAGCGTGCCGAGTTCGCCGCCGTGCACGGCGGCCCGCGCGGCGACGAAGGCGGCGTCGAAACGGCGGTTGTAGCCGATCTGGATCGGCACGTCCCGGCCCTCGACCGCCTTCAGCACCCGTACGCCCTCGGCCATCGTGCCGGCCACGGGCTTCTCGCAGAACACGGGGACGCCCGCCTCGACACAGGAGAGGATCAGCCCCGGGTGGGCGTCGGTCGCCGCGGCGACCACCACGCCGTCCACCCCGGCCGCGAGCACGGCCTCGGGGGAGTCGGCGACCTCGGCGTCGAACCGGTCCGCGGCGGCCTTCGCGGCGTCCGCGAAGGGGTCGGAGACGACGAGCGACTCGACGGCGTCGAGCCCGGAGAGGGTCTCGGCGTGGAAGGCGCCGATACGGCCGAGACCGAGGATTCCGATGCGCATGGGTGGCGGTGCTCCTTGGGTGCGGGGTGCGGGGTGCGGGGTGCGGGGGTGCGTACGAGCGGGCTGCGGCGGAGCGGGGGAGGTCAGTCGAGGCCGCCGAGGACGTTCTGGTCCCAGTCGATCACGGAGCCGGTGACCACGCCGGAGCGGTCGGACAGCAGGAGGACCACGAAGTCGGCGATCTCGTCCGGCCGGCCCAGCCTGCCCATCGGCAGCCGGGCGGCGGCCCGCTCGCGCCAGTCGTCGCCCGCGGCGTGGAAGGTGCGCTGGGTGGCGTCCTCGCCCTCGGTCGCCGTCCAGCCGATGTTCAGCCCGTTGACCCGGATCCGGTCCCACCGGTGGGCGTGCGCGGCGTTCCTCGTCAGGCCCATGAGTCCGGCCTTGGCGGCGACATAGGGCGCCAGGAACGGCTGCCCGCCGTGCGCCGACGAAGTGATGATGTTGACGACCGTGCCGGGCGCCTCGCGACGCACCATGTCCGCCACGGCGGCCTGCATGGCGAAGAACGGTGCCCTGAGGTTGATCGCGATGTGCTGGTCGAACAGCTCCGGTGTGGTGTCCAGCAGCGTGCCGCGCGCGGTCAGCCCCGCCGAGTTGACCAGGCAGTCGACCCGGCCGTGGGCCCGCACCACCTGGGTGACGGACCCCTTCGCCTGCTCGGCGTCCGCCAGGTCGGCGCGGACGAACATCGCCTCGCCGCCCGCGGCTGTCAGCTCCGTCACCAGGGCCTCACCTGGATCGGGACGGCGCCCGGTGACGGCCACGGCCGCCCCCTCGCGGACGGCGGCCCGCGCGACGGCGGCGCCGACGCCCTGACTGCCGCCGTTGACGAGGACGACCTTGTCGTCGAGAAGTCCCATGACTGTGTTCCGGGGGTCCGGGTCCTTTCAGCTGTCGCGCCGTTTGGCGGCGGCCCGCAGCGCGTCCCGCAGGGTCCGCGCGGTCCACTCCTCGCGCAGCGCCCGCCGCACCAGGTCGGCCTGCGAGGGCGGGGCCAGACCGTCGACCGGCGGGTCGTTGTCGAGGTTGGTGGGGAAGGGGTAGCCCTCGGCGCTCGCCGCGATCACGTTCTCCTGCCACTGCTCGCCGGCGCCCTCCGCCCGGCCCCTGAGCAGCGCCGGGTAGACGGCTCCGGTCACGGCCTCGCGGTCCACCGTCTCCATGGCCCGCCCGAACGCGGAGGACACCTGGAGCAGGTTGGCCATGCGCCGGATGTCCGCCGAGCGGTTGGCGCCGGCGGCGTGGAACAGCGCCGGGTTGAAGAAGACCGCGTCGCCCTTGGCGAGCGGCAGCTGCACGTGGTGCTCCTCGAAGTACGCCTGGAATTCGGGGAGCCGCCAGGCGAGGTAGCCGGGCCCGTACTTCTGCGAGTGCGGCAGATACAGCGTGGGACCGGACTCGACGGGCATGTCGCAGTGCGCGACCGCGCCCTGGAGGGTGAGCACGGGGGAGAGGTGGTGCACATGCGCCGGGTAGGCGGCGGCGACCTCGCCCGAGAGGAAGCCCAGGTGGTAGTCGCGGTGCACGGTCTGGGCGGCGCCGCCCGGGTTGACCACGTTGATCTGGGAGGTGACCTGATAGCCGGGGCCGAGCCAGGCCGAGGAGAGCAGGGCGATCACGTCGTTGGCGTAGTAGTCCGCGAAGGCCTGCGGGTCGTGCAGGGCGGTCTTCTCCAGGGCGTTCCACACCCGGTCGTTGGCGCCCGGCGCGGCGAAGTGGTCGCCGGCGGTGGCGCCCGTGGCGCGCTGCTCGGCGATCAGGGCGTCGAACACGGCGGTGGCCCGGTCCACGACCGCCGGGTCGGGGAAGGCACCCCGGACGACCACGATGCCGGGGCCACCGGAGAGGGCGCGCACCAGCTCGGCCTGTGCGTCGCGGCGGTCCGCGAGGGCGAGCCGGTCGGCGTCGTAGAGCAGCACGTTCTGCTCCACGGCCGAGGCGTGCGGGTAGTCGGCGCCTTCCGTGGTCTGCTCGACCAGGGCACGGAAGGCGTCCAGGTCGCAGTCCTGCTCGGACAGCCAGGGCCGCTGCTCCGTGGACGGCCGGGCCGGGGTGGAAGCGGTGGAGAAGGACATGTTCGTCCCTTCGGGTCACGGGGGGACTCGGCTCTGCCATTCTTGTCAGTACAAAGCCTTCGAACAACCATCAGCCAGCCATCAAAAACCCCTCAGAAGTCTCAGGAGCCGGCGCATGGGCCACCCCTTCCCGATCAGGGAGATCGCACGTCAGGCAGGGTTGAGCGAGGCCACGGTCGACCGGGTCCTCAACGGCCGCGGCGGGGTGCGGGAGAGCACCGCGCAGGAGGTGCGCCGCGCGATCGCCGACCTGGACCGGCAGCGCACCCAGGTCCGGCTGGTCGGCCGCACGTTCATGGTGGACATCGTGATGCAGTCGCCCGAGCGGTTCTCCACCGCCGTGCGCGCCGCCCTGGAGGCCGAACTGCCCGCGCTGCACCCGGCGGTGGTCCGCTCCCGCTTCCACTTCCGCGAGACCGGCCCCGCCGACGAACTGACCGCCGTCCTCGACCGGATCGCCCGGCGCGGCTCGCAGGGCGTGATCCTCAAGGCGCCGGACGTCCCCGGGATCACCGCCGCCGTCGGCCGGCTCGCCGCGGCGGGCATCCCGGTGGTGACCCTGGTGACCGACCTGCCGACGAGCGCCCGGATCGGCTGTGTCGGCAGCGACAACCGGGCCGCGGGCGCCACCGCCGCCTATCTCGTGGGCCAGTGGCTGGGGGACCGGCCCGGCCATGTGCTCACCAGCCTCAGCAGCGGATTCTTCCGCAACGAGGAGGAACGCGAGATGGGCTTCCGGGCCGCCATGCGCGCCCGGCACCCCGGGCGCGCCCTCGTCGAGATCGCCGAGGGCCAGGGCCTGGACACCACCCAGTACGACCTCGTCCGGGCCGCCCTGGACCACGACCCGGACATCCGCGCGGTCTACTCGATCGGCGGCGGCAACATCGCGACCCTGCGTGCCTTCGAGGACGCCGGGCGGGAGTGCGCCGTGTTCGTCGCACACGACCTCGACCACGACAACACCCGGCTGCTGCGTGAGCACCGCCTGTCCGCGGTGCTCCACCACGACCTGCGCCAGGACCTGCGCGAGGCCTGCCACATCGTGATGCGCGCGCACGGCGCCCTGCCGCCCGCGGGCCCCACCCTGCCGTCCCCGATCCAGGTGGTCACGCCCTACAACATGCCGCCGCAGACCATGACGTGACGGAGTGACGGCGCGTGGTGAACGGGCGGCGGGCCGGGCGTGTACCCCGGCCCGGCGGATCGGGGCTGCCTACCGTCGTGCGCATGAGGAACCCGACCCCGGAAGGTGGGCCCGAACGGCTGGTGACGCTCGCCGACGGCGTGTTCGCCATCGCCATCACGCTGCTCGTCCTCGACCTCTCCGTGCCGCAGGGACTGCGTTCCGGGGAGTACCGCGAGGCGCTGCGCGGGCTGCTGCCCAACCTGGGCGCCTACGGGATCAGCCTGTATGTGCTGGCCGGGTTCTGGCGCGACCACCGCACGCTGTTCCGCACCGTCCGGCAGGTGGACGGACAGGTGATCTCACTGACCGTGCTCGGTCTGGGCCTCGCGGCACTGCTGCCGTTCCCCACCGCACTGATCTCGGAGTACGGCGAGGAACGGGCCTCCGTCGTCATCTACGCGGCGGCGGTCGCCTCGCTCGGCGGCGTCCACCTCGCGCTGGCCGCCCTCCTCGCCCGACGCCCCTGGCTGCGCGGCGACGCGGCCCCCGTGCGCGACGAGAGGCTCTCCGCCGTCGACCTGGGCGTGACGGTGGTGGTGTTCCTCGTGACCATCCCGCTGGCCCTGCTGATCGGGCCCGCCGCCATGTGGTGGTGGCTGGTGCTGATCCCGGTCAAGGCCTGGCTGGGCCGCAGGCAGGCGGCGGCTTCCGGCTGACGCTCACGACGCCGCGTCCACCGTCACCCATGCCCCCTGCTGGGCCGACCGGGCCATCGCGTCCAGCACGCTCGCGCTGTGCACGGCGTCGACGAGGGTGGCGCCGTACGGGACGCCCTCGGCGACGGAACGCAGGAACCGGTACGCCTCGACGACCTTGAGGTCGTCGTAGCCCATGGCGTTCGCCGCGCCCGGCTGGAACGCGCCGAACTCACCGTCGCCCGGACCGACGTAGACCGTGCTCACCGGCTGGTCCTGGTACGCGGTGCCGCGGCTGACGCCGAGTTCGTTCATCCGGCGGAAGTCCCAGAACACGGCGCCCTTGGTGCCGTGCACCTCGAAGCCGTAGTTGTTCTGCTCGCCGACCGAGACCCGGCAGGCCTCCAGCACCCCGCGCGCGCCGGAGGCGAAGCGCAGCAGGCAGTTCACGTAGTCCTCGTTCTCCACCGGGCCGAGTTCGCCGCCGGTGGCGCGGGAGTGGCCGGCCGTGGCCCCGGCCGGGCGGGCCCGCTCCGGCAGGAAGATCGCCGTGTCGGCGGTCAGCGAGGCGATGTCGCCGAGCAGGAAGCGGGCCAGGTCGGCGCCGTGCGAGGCCAGGTCGCCGAGGACTCCGCTGCCGCCGCGCTCCCGTTCGTAGCGCCAGGTCAGAGCGGATTCGGGGTGGGCGGCGTAGTCGCTGAACAGGCGGATGCGGGCATGGGTGACGGTGCCGATGTCACCGGAGGCGATCAACGTGCGGGCCGCCTCGACGGCGGGCGCGTTGCGGTAGTTGAAGCCGACCGCGCTGCGGACACCGGCCTTGGCGACGGCGTCGGCCACCGCGCGGGCGTCCTCGGCGGTGAGACCGACGGGCTTCTCGATCCAGATGTGCTTCCCGGCCTCCGCCATCGCGACACCGATCTCGCGGTGCAGGAAGTTCGGGGCCGTGATGCTGACCGCCCGGACCCGCGGATCGGCGGCCACCTCGCGCCAGTCACGGGTCGTGCCGGCGAACCCGAACTGCGCGGCGGCCTCCTCGGCCCGGCCCGGCACCTCCTCGGCGACCGTGATCAGCTCAGGGCGCAGGGCGAGCTGCGGATAGTGGTGCGGCACGCGCGCGTACGCCTGGGTGTGCACCCGCCCCATCCAGCCGAATCCGACGACGGCGACACCGAGCGTATCCACCATGAGAGCCCTTCCCTGGACCGTTCCGTCACCGGACCGTTCCGTCATCCGTTCAAGATCCGTCCTGCTTGTCCAGACAAACCTTGAGCGTGTTCGGGTGAGGGTGTCAAGGAGTCTCGGGCCGAACCCGACCGGGACGTGGGAGCACGGCGGCTCGACCACGTCGACTTCCTCGGCCGATCTCACCATCGGCACCGGCGTGTTCATCGGGACGGGACCGCACGAGCACGCCATTCGGCAGACGTTCTTCCTCCAGGGCTGCGAACCGGGCGGCAACCACGTCGAGTTGTGCAACCCGTACCCACGGCACACCGTCGGTCGACGGACCGCGCTCCACGTGAGGTAAGGTTGACCTGCGAGATCACGCGGTTCGCCGCGCGGAACGCAACGGGACGTGGCGCAGCTTGGTAGCGCACTTGACTGGGGGTCAAGGGGTCGCAGGTTCAAATCCTGTCGTCCCGACAGAACAGAAGGTCCTCACGGGCAAAAGCCCGTGGGGGCCTTTCCCATTGCCGGACAGGATGATCCGGCAGGGGCTGCGGTCGAGCCGCTCGAGGTCGTGCACGGGCAGTCGCAGGACTGCGGGGGTCGGTCGTCGGGCTGCTCCAGGAGGGTCGTCAGTGGTGCGCGGCATGGGCAGGGCGCAGCACACCACCGACGACGCGTCGCGACGGGGAGCGGAGGTCAGCCCAGCAACTCGCTGATCAGCGCGCCGACCTGTTCCGTCTCGAGGAGGAAACCGTCGTGTCCGTAGGGCGACTCCACCACTCTGAGCCGGTCGGCACCGGGCAGCTGCGCGGCCAGCTCGGCCTGCTGGGACGGCGGATAGAGGCGGTCCGAGTCGACCCCGGCCACCAGCGCGGGCGCGGTCACCCGGCGCAGGGCCGCACGGACGCCACCCCTGCCGCGTCCCACGTCGTGGCCGTTCATCGCCTCCGTCAGCACCACGTAGCTTCCCGCGTCGAACCTCCGGACGAGCTTGACCGCGTGATGGTCGAGGTACGACTCGACCTGGTACCGGCCGCCGCGCCACGGGTCCTCCGCCCCCTGGGGCGCCCGGCCGAACCGGGCCGACAGCTCCGGCTCGCTGCGGTAGGTGACGTGGGCGATGCGCCGGGCGATCCCCAGCCCGGCGTGCGGCCCCCGGCCGGTGTCGTGGTAGTCGCCGCCGTGCCAGTGCGGATCACTGCGAATGGCCTGCAGTTGGAGGGTGGACCAGGCGATCTGCTCACCGCTCGCGGCCGCCGTGGTGGCGAGCAGCAGCAGCGCCCCCGTGCGCTCGGGATGCGTCACCGCCCACTCCACGGCACGCATCCCTCCCATCGAACCGCCGACCACCAGCGCCCACGTCTGCACACCGAGCGCGTCCGCCAGCCGGGTCTCGGCGGCGACCTGGTCCCGCTGGGTCAGATACGGGAAGGCACCGCCCCACCGGCGCCGCCCGCCGGGGTGCGGCGAGGCCGGCCCCGTGCTGCCCTGGCAGCCGCCCAGCACGTTCGGGGCGACGACGAACCAGCGGTCGGTGTCGAGGGCCAGCCCCGGCCCGATCAGTCCGTCCCACCAGCCGGCCGTGGGATGACCGGGTCCGGCCGGTCCGGCCGCGTGGCTGTCACCGGTGAGCGCGTGCAGCACCAGCACGGCGTTGGAACCGTCCGGCGCAAGCCGCCCCCAGGTCTCGAACGCCATTTCCACGCCGGGGAGTTCACCGCCCGCCTCCAGCGGCAGCGGCGTGCCGAGGGCATGCCATTGACGCCGCCCGGGCGGGTCCCCCTCCCGCCAGGCCCCGGTGGCCGGCGGGAGGGGAACCGATGTTCCGGAGGCTGCGAAGGCGTTCAGGAGGCGCCCTTGGCCGCGCGGAAACCGGACTCCAGGTCGGCCCTGAGGTCGGCGAGGTTCTCGATGCCGACCGACAGCCGCACCAGACCCGGCGCGGTTCCGGTCGCCGCGAGCTGCTCCTCGTTCAGCTGGCTGTGGGTGGTGGACGCGGGGTGGATGATCAGGCTGCGCACATCACCGATGTTGGCGAGGTGGCTGAACAGTTCCACACCGTCCACGAACCGCCTGCCCGCCTCGACACCGCCCTTCAGTTCGAAGGAGAACACCGCGCCGGCACCGCGGGGGAGGTACTTCTGCGCCGCCTCGTACCAGCGGTTGGACGGCAGGCTCGGGTAGTGCACCACCGCGACCTCGTCGCGCTGCTCCAGCCACTCCGCCAGCGCCAGCGCGTTGGCCGTCTGCCGCTCCATGCGCAGGCTCAGCGTCTCCACGCCCTGCAGCAGCAGGAACGCGGAGTGCGGGGCGATGGCCGGTCCGAGGTCGCGCAGCAACTGGACACGCAGCTTGATCGCGAACGCGCCGGGGCCGAGCGCCGGCCAGTACCGCAGGCCGTGGTAGCTGGCGTCGGGCTCGGTGAAGTCCGGGAACCGCTCGGCGTGTGCGCCGAAGTCGAAGGTTCCGCCGTCCACGACCACGCCGCCGATCGTGGTGCCGTGCCCGCCGAGGAACTTCGTCGCCGAGTGCACCACGACGTCCGCGCCGTGCTCGAGCGGACGCAGCAGGTAGGGCGTGGCGATCGTGTTGTCCACGACCAGCGGCACGCCCGCGCCGTGGGCCACGTCCGCGACCGCCCGCACGTCGAGCACGTTGTTCCGCGGGTTGCCCAGTGTTTCGGCGTAGAGCGCCTTGGTGTTGGGCCGGATGGCCGCGCGCCAGGCCTCGGCGTCGTCGGGGTCGTCGACGAAGGACACCTCGATGCCGAACTTCGGCAGGGTGTGCCGGAACAGGTTGTACGTTCCGCCGTACAGCGAGGTGGCCGAGACGATGTGGTCGCCGGTCCCGGCGAGCGTCAGGAGGGCCAGCGTCTGTGCGGCCTGCCCCGAGGACAGGGCCACCGCCGCCACTCCGCCCTCCAGGGCGGCGACGCGCTGCTCGAGGACGTCCTGGGTGGGGTTGTGGATGCGGGTGTAGATGTTCCCCGGCTCCGCCAGCGAGAAGACGTCGGCGGCGTGCTGGGTGTCCCGGAACACGAACGAGGTCGTCTGGTAGATCGGCGTGGCCCGGGCCCCGGTCGTGGGATCGGGTTCGGCACCGGCATGGACCTGCTTGGTCTCGAACGACCAGGCCGACGTGTCGGGACCGGTGGGCGTCCCCTCGGGCGTGTCGGTGGCGGTGCCGGGTTCGGTGGGCTGGCTCATGATGTGCTCCTCGTGCGCAGTGCGGGCGCGGACGACCGGTGGGCGTGCGGATCCGCGGGCGTACCTGTGGGGTGCGGGGGCGTGCCGGATGTCCCTGTCCCCGGGGATCAGGGTGTCGGAGAGGACCACGTGCCGACGTGGGTGTCGGTTTCTCGCGCGGCACGCCGTAGTGGTGACACGTGTGTGGTCGGTTGCAGCGTGTCACCGACGCCAGCCTACGGCCAGGTGAGCGCGAAATGAGACGGCGTCTCAGTAGGTGGTCGATCTCTTCACACGGTATTCATGAACGTGCTGTGCCCGGGGCGCGGACCCGCCGGCCGGGCCGCCCGGCCGGTGACGAAGACGGCTCCGCCCCGGCCGGGCGTGGTGCCGGCCGGGGCGGAGCCAGTGAGCTCTTTGTTCGGATTGCCCGGATCGGGTCAGCCGAGGGAGGCCAGGGCCTCGTTCCAGGTGGCGGACGGACGCATGACGGCGGCGGCCTTGGCCGGGTCGGGCTGGTAGTAGCCGCCGATCTCGGCCGGCTCGCCCTGGACGGCGATCAGCTCGTCGACGATCTTCTGCTCGTTCGCGGCGAGCGTCTCGGCGAGCGGGGCGAAGGCCTTCGCCAGGTCCGCGTCCTCGCTCTGCCCGGCCAGCTCCTGCGCCCAGTACAGGGACAGGTAGAAGTGGCTGCCGCGGTTGTCGATGCCGCCGAGACGACGGCTCGGGGACTTGTCCTCGTTGAGGAAGGTCGCCGTGGCCCGGTCGAGGGTGTCGGCGAGGACCTTGGCCCTGGTGTTGCCCGTGGTCGTCGCGAACTGCTCCAGGGACGGAACCAGGGCGAAGAACTCACCGAGGGAGTCCCAGCGCAGGTAGTTCTCCTTGACCAGCTGCTGCACGTGCTTGGGCGCGGAGCCGCCCGCACCCGTCTCGAACAGGCCGCCGCCCGCCATCAGCGGGACGACCGACAGCATCTTGGCGCTGGTGCCCAGCTCCAGGATCGGGAACAGGTCGGTCAGGTAGTCGCGCAGCACGTTGCCGGTGACCGAGATGGTGTCCTCGCCGCGGCGGATGCGCTCCACCGACAGCTTGGTCGCCTCCACCGGGTTCAGGACGCGGATGTCCAGGCCCTCGGTGTCGTGCTCCGTGAGGTACTGCTCGACCTTGGCGATCAGGTTGGCGTCGTGGGCGCGGGTCTCGTCCAGCCAGAAGACGGCCGGGACGCCGGTGGCGCGGGCGCGGGTGACGGCGAGCTTCACCCAGTCGCG
Organism: Streptomyces sp. TE5632; assembly: GCF_054061295.1. Classification (NCBI taxonomy): domain Bacteria; kingdom Bacillati; phylum Actinomycetota; class Actinomycetes; order Kitasatosporales; family Streptomycetaceae; genus Streptomyces; species Streptomyces sp. TE5632. Next base: position 5,653,984 of record NZ_JBSSEA010000003.1, read on the forward strand.
GATCGGCGCGTCCTTGGTCTGGCAGGCACGGAAGATGTCACCGGCGGAGACGGTCTGCTCCAGGACGACCTCGCCGGCCTGGTCGACCAGGCGGACGGTGCCGGTGACCGGGATCTCGAAGGTCTTGTCGTGGCTGCCGTACTCCTCGGCCTTCTGCGCCATCAGACCCACGTTCGGGACCGAGCCCATCGTGGACGGGTCGAAGGCACCGTTGGCACGGCAGTCCTCGATCACGGCCTGGTAGACGCCGGAGTAGCTGGAGTCCGGCAGGACGGCCAGGGTGTCGGCCTCCTGGCCGTCGGGGCCCCACATGTGGCCGGAGGTGCGGATCATGGCCGGCATGGAGGCGTCCACGATGACGTCCGAGGGGACGTGCAGGTTGGTGATGCCCTTGTCGGAGTCGACCATCGCCAGCTCCGGGCCCTCGGCGAGCTCGGCGTCGAAGGACGCCTTGATCTCGGCGCCCTCGGGCAGGGCCTCGAGGCCCTTGTAGATGCCGCCCAGGCCGTCGTTCGGGCTGAGGCCGGCCGCGGCGAGCTGCTCGCCGTACTGCGCGAACGTCTTCGGGAAGAAGGCGCGCACCACGTGGCCGAAGACGATCGGGTCGGAGACCTTCATCATCGTGGCCTTCAGGTGCACGGAGAACAGCACACCCTCCTGCTTGGCGCGGGCGACCTGCGCGGTCAGGAACTCGCGCAGCGCGGCGACCCGCATCACGGAGGCGTCGACGACCTCGTCCTTCAGGACGGGTACGGACTCGCGCAGCACCGTGGTGGTGCCGTCGTCGCCGAGCAGCTCGATTCGCAGCGCACCGTCCGCGGCGATCACCGCGGACTTCTCGGTGGAGCGGAAGTCGTTCTCGCCCATGGTCGCCACGTTCGTCTCGGACTCGGAGGTCCAGGCGCCCATGCGGTGCGGGTGGGTCTTGGCGTAGTTCTTGACCGAGGCGGGGGCGCGCCGGTCGGAGTTGCCCTCGCGCAGGACCGGGTTCACGGCGGAACCCTTGACCTTGTCGTAACGGGCGCGGACCTCGCGCTCCTCGTCGGACTGCGGGTCGTCCGGGTAGTCCGGCAGCGCGTAGCCCTGACCCTGCAGCTCGGCGATCGCGGCCTTGAGCTGCGGGATCGACGCCGAGATGTTCGGCAGCTTGATGATGTTGGCCGCGGGCGTCTTGGCCAGCTCACCGAGCTCGGCGAGGGCGTTCGGGATGCGCTGGTCCTCGGCGAGGTACTCCGGGAACAGGGCGATGATGCGTCCGGCCAGCGAGATGTCACGCGTCTCCACGGTGACACCGGCCTGCGAGGCGTACGCCCGGACCACCGGCAGGAAGGAATACGTCGCCAGGGCCGGGGCCTCGTCAGTGTGCGTATAGATGATGGTCGAGTCAGTCACCGGGTGCTCCGCTCCACGTCTGCAACATTGCTCGACATCAAGATATCCCGTTCGCGGCCCGGGCTCGACAGGGGTCCGGACCCATATGGGCCGGCCTGTCCTCCCCATCCCCGGCCGCGCGTCGTCGGCCGGGGTCCGTCGGGGTCCGTCGGGGTCTGCCGTAGCCGGTCAGATCGGCCGGGTCACCGTCATGTCGCTCAGCTCGGGCTCCGCGTCGCGCTGCTGCGGGAACACCACCGTGCCCTGTTGCAGCGCCACCGTCCGCGCGGGTGAAGGGATGCGGATGCCCTCCTCGCGGTAGCGCCGGTGCAGGCGCTTGATGAACTCGTGCTTGATCCGGTACTGGTCGCTGAACTCGCCGACGCCCAGAATCACGGTGAACCCGATCCGGGAGTCGCCGAAGGTGTGGAACCGCACCGCCGGCTCGTGCTCCGGGATCGCGCCGGTGATCTCCGTCATCACCGCGGCGACGACCTCCTTGGTCACCTGCTCCACCTGCTCCAGGTCGCTGTCGTAGGACACCCCGGCCTGCACCAGGATGGTCAGCTTCTGCTCGGGACGCATGAAGTTGGTCATGTTCGTCTTCGCGAGCTGCCCGTTGGGGATGACCACCAGGTTGTTGGAGAGTTCGCGGACCGTCGTCTGGCGCCAGTTGATGTCCTCGACATAGCCCTCCTCGCCGCTGCTCAGCCGGATGTAGTCACCGGGCTGGACGGTCTTGGAGGCGAGGATGTGGATGCCCGCGAACAGGTTGGCGAGCGTGTCCTGAAGGGCCAGCGCGACCGCCAGGCCGCCGACGCCGAGTGCGGTGATCATCGGGGCGATGGGGATGCCGAGCGTCTGGAGCACCACCATGAACCCGATCGCCAGGACCAGGATCCTGGTGATGTTCGTGAAGATGGTGGCCGACCCGGCGACACCGGAACGGGACTGGGTCACCGAGCGCACCAGACCGGCCACCACCCGGGCCGCCGACACGGTCGCCGCGACGATGACCAGGACCGTCAGCATCTGGTTGACGTTGTGCTGCACGGTCCGGGTCAGCGGCAGCGCCGCCGCCGCGGAGGCCGCGCCGCCCGCGACCGCCGCCCACGGCGCGATCATGCGCAGGGCGTCCACGAGGACGTCGTCCCCGCGCCAGTTGGTGCGTTCGGCGTGCCGGCCGAGCCAGCGCAGCAGCATCCGCAGCAGGAACGCCGCCAGCAGACCTGCGACGATCGCGATACCGGCGTACAGCAGATCGTCCAGAGTGAGCGCGCGCGTCACCGCTCACCCCCGGCGAACGTCCTCGCCGTCGACCGTATGTGATGTCGTGTCACGTCTCGTCACCTGCTCGAATTCGGGGATGCCCGGGAGGGTGCGGGCCGGGAGGTGTGCCGTGCCGGATCGGCCTGGCCCGCGGTCGGCACAGTCGCTCATCTTGCCGTATCGGCAGGGGGAGTTCGCACCGCGCAGAGCAGCACGCCCGGCGACCGTCGGCCGGGCGGCAGTTCGAGGACGGCGGCTCGCCGAGGCGCTGGTGGGCAGGACGGCCATCGTCATCGCCCACCGGCTGTCCACCGTCCGGACCGCGGACCGGATCCTGGTCGTCGAAGCCGGCCGGATCGTGGAACGGGGCACGCACGAGGAACTGCTGGAGGCCGACGACCGCTACGCCGCACTGCACCACACCCGGTTCGCCCCCCGGCCGACGGACCCCGGTCGCGACCGGGGGGACCACGACCGCAGCGCACCGGCGGCGGTGCAGGCCCCCGCCCGGCCCGCCACACAGCGCCGCCGCCGACCCCGGGACCGGGGCCGGCGGCGGCGCTCGCGTGTGCACGGCGGCTCCCCGCGGGGAGCCGCTCGGCGTCAGGTTCCCTGGCTGGTGGCCTTCGCCAGGCTCGAGCTCTCCCGGGCGCCGGACTCGGACTTCCCGCGCCCGGAACCGCTCCGGCCACGGCCGCGACCACGCCCGCGACCACGGCCGCCGCCGCTGCCGTCGCTCGCGTACGCGTCGAGCTCGATGGCGAGCGGCGACGCGGTCAGGACCGACGAGTACGTGCCCACCAGCATGCCGATCAGCAGGGCGAGCGCGAAGTCGGTGAGCGAGTCACCGCCCAGCAGAGCCAGCGAGGCCAGGATGAAGATCACACCGATACCGGTGTTCACCGTACGGGGCACCGTCTGCAGGACCGCCAGGTTGGTGGACTGGGCCAGGGGCGCCTTGGGATTCTTCTGCCACAGTTCCCGGACGCGGTCGAAGACCACGACGGAGTCGTTCACCGAGTAACCGACCACGGTGAGCAGTGCGGCCAGGAAGACCCCGTCGATCGGCTTGCCCAGCCACGCGAAGATGCCGGTGAGGATCACCACGTCGTGGGCCAGGGTGCTGACCGCCGCCGTACCGAACATCCAGCGGAACCGGAAGGCGAGGTACAGGAGCTGGGCGCCGAGGGCCAGGCCGAGCGCGATCAGCGCGTTGCGGCGCAGTTCGTCGCCGAGGCTCGGGCCGATCAGCTCGTCGCGGACCTTCTCCGCCCCGCCGCCGACCTCGTCGATGGCCTCGGCGACCTTGACCGCCTCGGCGTTGCTCAGTTCATCGGTACGCACCGTCAGCCCGTTGTCCCCGGAGGACTGCACGACGGCCTGCGGGAAGCCGGCGTCGGCCAGGGCCGTGCGGGCCTGGTCCGGATCGACGGTCTTGGTGGTCGAGTACTCGATCAGCCGGCCGCCGGTGAACTCGACACCGAAGTTCAGCCCGCGCACCACGATGCCGGCGCCGGTGACGAGCAGCACGATGAGGGAGACCATCAGCCAGCGGCGCGGTCGGCGCATCAGCTGCGGGTCCCGGCGGGTGAGGTACTCGCGGACCCGCCCGATGGAGGCCAGACCGGTGAGCTTGGGGCGGCGGTGCACCCAGCGGCGCTCCACCGCGAACTCGGCCAGCACCCGCGTGATCACCAGTGCGCTGATCATGGAGGCGAGGACACCGATGGCCAGGGTGACGCCGAAGCCCTTCACCGGACCGGAGGCGAGCAGGAACAGCAGCCCCGCCGCGATGAGCGTGGTGATGTTGGAGTCGGCGATCGCGCTGAAGGCGCCCTTGAAGCCGGCGGTCAGGGCCGAGCGGCTGCTGGGCCGGTTGCGTTTGCCGTACTCCTCGCGTGCTCGTTCGAAGACCAGCACGTTGGCGTCGACGGCCATACCGATCGCCAGGACGAAACCGGCCAGACCCGGCAGGGTCAGGGTCGCGCCGAGGCCCGCGAGGGCGGCGTAGGAGATCACGCCGTAGCAGGCCAGGGCCACGATGGCCAGGAAACCCATCAGCCGGTAGACGACGATGATGAACATCGCGGTGAGGGCGGTGCCCAGGGCGGCGGCCCAGGCGCTCGACTCGATGGCCTCGGCGCCCAGCGTCGGGCCCACGGTCCGCTGCTCGACCGTCTCGACCGGCACCGGAAGGGCACCGCCGCTGATGAGCAGGGCGAGCTCCTTGGACTCGTCACTGGTGAAGGAACCGGTGATCTGGGTGGACCCGCCGGTGATGCCGGCTCCACAGGCCACGGACGGGTCGACCTGCGGCGACGAGATGATCTTGTTGTCCAGCACGATCGCGACCCGGCGCTTGGGGTCACCGGCGGGGTTGCAGGCCGCCTGGCCGGTCAGCTTGGCCCAGCCCTTGTCGTCCGCGAAGTCCACGGTGACGAGCCAGCCGCCGGCGTTCTGCTGATCGAAGGTGGCCTCGGCGTCCTTCACGTCCTGACCGGAGAGCGCGGCGGCGGCCAGGTGGAGCCGCTCACCGGCCTCGTCGGCCAGGACGCGTTCCCCCTTCGGCAGGGACTTGTCGGACTCGGCGCCGGGGCCGAGCACCGAGTGGACGGAGAGCTGCGCGGTACGGCCCAGCACGTCCGCGGCCTTCCGCGGGTCCTGCACACCGGGCAGCTCGACGATGATCCGGTTGTCACCGGAGCGGACGATGGTGGGTTCGGCGACACCGAGCGCGTCGATACGGCCGCGCAGGACCTCGAGGGTCCGCTCGGTCGCCTCGCCGTCGGCCTTGATGGTCTCGGTGGAGCGGGTCTCCAGCACGATCTGGGTGCCGCCGCGCAGGTCGAGGCCCAGACGGACGGGGACCGTGGCGGCGATGTACACGGACAGGGCGATCACGATGAGCGCGAACAACGCCCGGAAGCGGGCGGAACTTTTCACGGATGACTCCAGCAGGCACGCCGTGGCCGACTACGGCACGGCGGAGAGGTGGGTGACAGGACTCTCAAGCGCTGGACGATACGGGAGGCGCCCGGCCGAGGTCCGCAGGCACGTGCGCGGCGGCGGGCGGCGCGTGCCCGGCCGCCGGGGCGGGCCGGGCCGGCCGGGGCGGCACACGGGGGGTGTGCTCGGGAGTGAACAGCAGATGACCGGCCGGCACCGTACGCTCCCCGGCGTCGCGCTGCGGCCGGAAGGGCACGGTGCGGGCGGTGCAGTCGTCGGTGTGCGGACCCACGTCGGACGAGTGGGTCCCGGGATCCGCGGCGGGATCCGGCGCGGACCGATCCGGCCCGCCGGGCGCCGCCGGGCCCGGGACGGAGGGACCGAAAGCCGCGGGGGTGCCGACGGAGGGCGACTGCGCCGCGAGAGCGGGCCGCGGGCCGTCCGGGATGCCGAACCCGAAGGTCAGCAGCACGGAGGCCAGCGCGGTGAGGACCGCGGCGACGCGCAGGGGGAGGCGGGCGGCAGGTCCCGGCAGGACATGGCTCAAGGCTCGACGAGCCCCGCACGGATCGCGTACCGGGTCAGATCCAGACGGTCCCGCAGACCCAGCTTGCTCAGCAGGTTCTCGCGGTGCCGCTGCACCGTCTTGACGCTGATGAAGAGCAGCTCGGCGATCTCCTTCGAGGAGTGCCCCTCGGCCACGAGCTTCAGCACTTCCTCCTCGCGCGGCGTCAGCACCTGCTCGGAGGCCTCCTCACCGTGCTGGACCCGGTCGAGGTAATTGCGGATCAGCGCGGTGACCGCCCCCGGGTAGAGGAACGGCTCGTCCCGCATCGCGGCCCGGCAGGCGGCGACCAGGTCGCGGTCGGCGACCGATTTCAGGACGTATCCGCTGGCCCCGGCCTTGAGCGCCTGGAACAGATACTGCTCGTTGTCATGCATCGTCAGCATGAGGATACGCAATCCCGGCTTGAGCGCGGACAGCTCGCGGGCGGCCTGCAGACCGGTCATCCTGGGCATGGCGATGTCCAGGACGGCCAGGTCGACCTCCTGGGCGCGGGCCATCGAGATCGCCTCCGCGCCGTCACCGGCCTCGGCGACGACCTCCAGGTCCGGCTCCCGGTCGAGGATCAGCCGGACGCCGCGGCGCACCAGGGCATGGTCGTCGGCGAGCAGGATCCGGATCGTGGTCGGTGGGGCCTGGTGGGTCATGACTGCTTCCTGACGGCGGGCACGGCCAGCCGGATCCGGGTACCGGTCCGGGTGACGGGAGTGATGTCCAGTGTGGCCCCGATGAGCAGGGCCCGTTCACGCATACCGCGAATTCCGGCGCCCTCATGGGCGGCGCCGACGCCACGGCCGTCGTCGCTCACCTCGAGGACCACGTGGTCGTCCTCCCGGTACAGGCTCACTTTGACGTTCCGTGCCTCGGCATGCCGGGCGGCGTTGGTCAGACTCTCCTGCGCCACACGGTAGATCACGAGCTCGGTGCCGTTGTCGAGGGTGGGCAGATCGGGGTCGAAGCTGCGCTTCACCCGCAGCCCGGTGTGGGTGGCGAACTCGGTGGCGAGCGAGGTGACCGCGCTGACCAGACCGAGATCGTCCAGCACCCCCGGACGCAACCGGCGCACCAGCCGGCGGACCTCGTCCAGGCTCTCCCGGGTGATCTCCTGCACCTGACGCAGCTCGCCGCGCAGCGGATCGGGCGCCTCGTCGGCGGCCCGCTTCAGGGCCAGCAGGATCGCGGTCATGCTCTGCCCGACCTCGTCGTGCAGCTCGACGGCGATCCGGCGCCGCTCGGCCTCCTGCGCGAGCAGGGCACGGGCGCTGCTCGCGGCACGCTCCTTCTCCAGCCGCTCCAGCATGTCGTTGAAGGCGCTGATCAGCTCGGAGACCTCGTCACCGCCGCGCACCGGAAGCCGCTGGCCGGGCCGCAGCAGGTCGACGGTGGTCATCAGCCGGGTCACCCGGTCCAGCGGGGCGAGCCCGATCCGGAGCAGGGCCGCGTTCGCGACGAGCATCACAGCCAGGCCGCCCACCAGGATCACGGCCTCGGTCAGCAGCACCGGAACGGACACGGTCACCGGAGCCCACAGCAGCAGCGCGGTCGCCGCGCCCAGCACCACCGCGTTGAGCCCGAAGATCCGCCAGTACAGGGACACGGGGGTCACGCCTTCCTCTTTCTCGTCTGCCTCTACTGTCGGGCACCACGGCGACCGATGCGGCAGCGGCCCCCCGAAGGCATGCCCCTTGTTCCACGTTGTCCCACGGCGAACGGCGAACGGCTAACGGAGAACGGAGAACGGCGAAACAGCGGACAGAGTGCACGAGCCGGCCCCCTCCCGTCGATGGGCCCCGCACCCCATTTCCGTCCGTTTGAGGACCCACCCCGCTCGGGGTGGGTCCTCAAACGGACGGAAATGGGTCCCGAGCCCAATGGGCACCGGGCGCGGGAAGGGAGATGGTGGGAGATCACCCGTCTGTCAACAGAGGAGACTCTCCGTGTCGATCGATCTGCCGCGCACCGAACCGCGTTCCGCCCACACCGCCGCCGACGAGATCCGCCAGCGCCTCGAACACGCGCGCACCACGCGGTTGGCCCAGCTCAAGGCCCTGGACGAAACAGGGGGGAGTCCTGACGACCACCTGATGTCCAACCAGAAGGACGGCATCAAGCGCGCCCTCAAGGAGATCGAAGCGGCGTTCGCCCGCGTCGAGGACGGAAGCTACGGCACCTGCCTGGGCTGTTCCAAGCCCGTCCCGGCGGAGCGCCTCGAGATCCTTCCGCACACCCCGTACTGCGTCACCTGCCAGAGCCGCGCCGCCTGACCCGTACCCCGCCCGTACTCCCCATCCCGCTCTGCTCTCCTGCTCTGCCCAAGGGGGTGAGGTGGTGACCCACCAGACCATCGACGAGCACGACGAGGTCCTCACATCCGAGGACCTCGCGGCGTTGCGAGCGAGCTTGCGCGAGCAGCTGCTGTTCCGCCAGGAGCAGCTGCGGCAGTTCGCCGCCGACGCCGGGTCGGGTCCCGGCGAGCCACTCCGGGAGGAGGGCGCCGGCCAGCTCGAGGTGTACGTCAGGCTCGCCGCGTCCGCCCGGATGGTGCTCGCCGACGTCGAGGCGGCGCTCGCCCGGATGGACACCGGAGGCTACGGCCGCTGCCACCTGTGCCGCGGCCCGGTCGAACGGGACCGGCTGCTGATAGTCCCCCAGGCCCGCTACTGCGCCCGCTGCCAGCAGGTGAGGGAGGCCGCGCGATGAGCACGGGCCGAAGGACCGGACGATGACCGTGATCCGGCGTCCGCGCAGGACGGCGGCCGTGCGGCACAGCCCCTGGCCGAGGTGCCGCCGGTGCTCCGGCATCGCGCTCGACCTGGGCAGCTCCCGCACGCGCGCGTGGATCGCCGGACGGGGCATGGTCCTCGACGTACCCACGGTGACCTTCCCGGGCAGCGGCGCCATCCACCCCATCCAGCGCGGCGCCATCGTCGACGCCTCCGGCACCGCCCGGATGCTCGACCGGCTGCTCGGCCACCGGCTGCCCCGCTTCGGCCGCCCCCTGGTCGTCGTCACGACACCGGTCCTGGACGGGCCCGCCTTCCGGGACGCGGCCCGCACGGCCGTCGAAATCCTCCGCCCGCGCGCTGTACACACTGTCCCGGGCGCGCGGGCGGTTGCCCTCGCCGCGGGCGCCGACCACTCCAGCCCGCTCCTGGTGGTGGACCTCGGCGCGCACCTCACCGAGGTGGTGCTGCTCGCCGAGGGAGCCGTCACCGACGCCCGGCGCACCGCGCTGGGCGTCGGTGACCTGGGCGACTACGGCACCCCGCCCGGGGACCTCACCGACGCGGTGGTCGACATGGTGACGGCGATGCTGCGGCAGGACCGCAGCGCCACCACCCGCACCGCCCTGCGCCGGGGCATCCTCCTGTCCGGCGGGGGCGCCCTGCGCCCGGAGATCACCCACAGCCTGCCCGGCCGGCTCGGCTGCCCGGTCCAGCCCGTGCCGTCGCCGCACACCGCCGCGGTCCGGGGCGCCGCAGGCCTGCTCGCCGCGGCGCACCACCACCCCCTGGCCACCGGACCCGGCTGACCCGCCCCCCCCCCCGCACTCCCCTCCGTCCGCGCCCCGACACCCGAAGGAGTCACGACGTGGCGGGCACCACTCCTCCCGCGCAACCGCCCCCGGGTCCCCCTCTCGGACCGCCCGACCTGCCTTTGCCGTGGCACCGCCGGCGCAACCCCCTGCGCCGCCGCACCGACGCACTCCGGGTCTGGATCGGTCTCGGCATCCTGCTCGCCGTCCTGGCGGTGGCGCCCGTGGTCACCGTCGTCGTCTCACAACTCGCCCACCGCCACTACGAGGACGCGGCCCGCCACCAGAACCTGACCCGGTACGAGACGACCGCGACCCTCACCGAGGACGCCCCGCGCCATCCGGAGCCGGGATCGGACGAGGAGGAGCTGGCCCGCTACCCGGTCGAGGTCCGCTTCACCACCCACGAGGGACGGACCGGCACCACCCGGGCCGAGGTGCGGCCGAGCCTGCCCGCGGGCAGCCCGGTCCGCATCTGGGTGACCACCGACGGCGAGGCCACCGAGCCACCGCTGACGCGTGAGGAGATCCGCAGCCGCAGCATGGGGTGGGCCCTCCTCTCCGGCACCGGTGTCGCCCTCACCGGCGCCGCCGGCTACGGCGTGACCCGTCTCGTCGTACGCCGCCGAAACCTCGCCGACTGGGACAGAGCCTGGGCCGAGACGTCCCCCCGCTGGACGGCACCCGGATGAACTGCCGGAGGCGGGCAAGGGTTCCGGTCCTCGCGGTTTTGCGGGGAGGCTCCCGGAAGGGCACTGGTGGCGACGGGGGTGCGCCCGCCGTGTGCCACGTGACCCCCACCGCGGCCCGAGCAGGAGCGGAACGGCGGACTCCGGTGGAAGGCGGCATGAAGGAAGCGTAAAGATTGCCGAGTTCTGGCAATGTGTTCGAGACCGAGTGTGTGAGAGCATCCGCATGCGGCGGGTCGGTCGGTGAAAGTGAGGCCCGAATGGAGTGGTTTGTGGGTCTCGGCATCGCGGGACTGCTTCTGCTGCTGTTCTCACTGATCTTCGACGGACTCCTGGAAGGCGTCTTCGGCGGTGTGCTGGACGGCATGTTCGACGGGCTGCTGTCACTGCCGGTGATCGCCGGGTTCGTCTCCATGCTCGGTTTCGGCGGCGCGATCGTCCTCGGCACGACGGACCTCGGGGTCACCGGTGCGACGGTGGTCGGCGTGCTGGCGGGAGTCGCCGCGGGGTGGCTGACCTGGAAGTTCAGCCGGGCCCTGATGCGGGATCAGACCGCTGCCACCCCGCGGGGCGGCGACCTCGTCGGCACCTCCGGCTCGGTGGTGACCGCCATCCCGGCCGAGGGCTACGGCGAGGTGCTGGTGTATCTCGCCGGGCAGCCGCTGAAGCTGTCCGCGAAGAGCGCCGTGCCCGTCGCGCGGGGCGCCGAGGTCTGGGTGGAGTCGGCACTGTCCGCGACCTCGGTGGCGGTCCGCCCGGTCGAGCGCTGACCGGTGCCGACCGGCGCGTCCCCGCGGAACGACACGTCACCCGTCGGGGCCCGCCGTATTGCCGACACCTCCCGCAGTACCCGCGTTCCCGTTCCATCCGAACCACATCGCCGTCCCCCGGGGAAGGCTGAGGGGATTCCACACCTATGAGTCCTGTACTGATCGCCGTGGTGGGAGTCGTCGTACTCCTGGTCCTGCTGGGCCTGGTGGTGGTCACCCGCTACAAGGTCGCCGGCCCCAGCGAGGCGTTCATCGTCACCGGCCGGCGCGGCAAGAAGTCCACCGACCCCGAGACCGGCCGGATCTTCACCGACAACAGCGGCCAGAAGGTCGTGGTCGGCGGCGGTGTCTTCGTCGTCCCGTTCGTCCAGCAGAAGTTCACCCTCGAACTCTCCAGCCGGCACATCCCGGTCGCCGTCCGGGGTGCGGTCACCCTGCGCGGAGTGAAGGCGAACCTGGAGGGTGTCGCCATCGTCAAGGTCGGCGGCACGGAGGACTCGATCCGCGCCGCGGCCCAGCGCTTCCTCGACCAGCAGGACGGCATCGTCGGGTTCACCCAGGAAGTGCTGTCCGGCGCGCTGCGCTCCATCGTCGGGCGCATGTCCGTCGAGGACATCATCCGTGACCGCGCCGCCTTCGCCGGACAGGTCGCGGAGGAGGCCGAGGCCAGCCTCTCCGGGCAGGGCCTCGTGCTGGACGCCTTCCAGATCCAGGACATCACCACCGAGGGCTCCTACCTCGAGGACCTGGGCCGGCCCGAGGCGGCCCGCGCCAAGCAGGAGGCCGACATCGCCGAGGCCGTCGCCCGGCGTGCCTCCGAGCAGGCCCGCCTCAAGGCGGAGGAGGAGATCGCGATCGCCCAGCGCACCTTCGCGCTGAAGCAGGCCGAGATCAAGGCCGAGACGGACGAGGCCGCCGCCCGCGCCAACGCCGCCGGTCCGCTCGCCGAGGCCGCCCGGCAGCAGGAGGTCCTGCAGGAGCAGGAGAAGGTCGCCACCCGGCAGGCCGCGCTGACCGACCGTGAACTCGACACCAGGGTCCGCAAGCCCGCCGACGCCGCCCGCTACCAGGCCGAGCAGGAGGCCGAGGCCCGCCGTATCGCCGCGGTCAAGGAGGCCGAGGCGGCCGCCGAGCGGGCCAGGCTCACCGGTGAGGGCGAGAAGGCCCACCGCGCGGCGCTCGCCGACGCCGTACGCATCGAGGGTGACGCCGAAGCCGCCGCGATCTCCGCGAAGGGTGCGGCGGAGGCCGACGCCATGCACAAGAAGGCCGACGCCTTCGAGCGCTACGGCGACGCGGCCGTGCTCCAGATGCTGGTCGAGGTGCTGCCGCAGGTCGTCGGCAAGGCCGCCGAGCCGCTGGCCGCCGTGGACAAGCTGACGGTCATCTCCACGGACGGCGCGGGCCAGCTCACGCGCACCGTCACCGACAACGTCGCGCAGGGCATGGAACTCCTCAGTTCCACCACCGGAGTCGACCTCGGTGAACTCCTCCAGGGGATCGCCCGGCGCGGCACGCCGACGGTACCGGCCCCCGCGGAGCCCGCCCCCGTGGACCCGGCCAACGGCAAGGTCGACATCACCGACTGACACCCCGGCCCCGAGAGCGGAGCCCGGCCACCCGCGGGGTGGCCGGGCTCCGTCGCGTCCGCCGGGCCGGTGGCGCGGTCGCTCAGGCCACGCCGCCGGCCGAGACCTTTTATATTTTTGCAGGCTCTGCATATTTGCGTATCCTGCACGACGTGAGCGACAGAGACCCCGCGGACGGTGGGCTTCGGGAACGCAAGAAGCGGGCCACCCGTGCCGCCCTGGTGGCGGCCGCGGTGCGGCTGGCGGCCGAGCACGGCGCGGAGAACGTCACCGTCGACGCGATCAGCGAGGCGGTCGGCGTCTCACCCCGCACGTTCTTCAACTACTTCGACTCCCGTGACGAGGCGTTCGTGATGGTGGGCGCGGAGTCGAGCGTGCGTGTCCGACAGGCAGTGCTCGCCGCGCCCGCAGGCACGCCCCCGCTGGCGGCGCTGCGCGACGCGCTGGCCGCGGAGCTGGGGGAAGTGGAGCAACAGCACGAGCTGTGGCGTCTGCATTCCGAGGTGCTGCGCAGATCACCGCACCTGCTGGCGCGGAGTCTCAGCGCCCACGTCGAGGACGAGTTCCTTCTGGCCGAGACGCTCGCGGAGCGCGTCGGCGCCGGATCGCCGCTGTTCACGGGGGACCGTCCCCCCCTCGGGTCGGCCGAGGGCGAACTGCGCAGGCAGGCCCTGGGGCTGTATCCGAGGCTGCTGGCCGCCGTCGGCACCACGGCCGTCCGCGTGGCCGTGGAGCACTGGTGCGTACGGCAGGACGAGGCGCCCTTCGAGGCGGTCTTCCGCTCGGTGTTCGACCACGTGGCCGCCGGACTTCCGGGGCCGGTCGAACCCGCCGGACCGGTCGAACCCGCCGGACCGGTGGAACCGGTCGAACCCGTCGAAGGGGCCTGACCCCCTCCGTCTCTCACGGAACGGCTGCGCGTCGTTCCCGGCACGCGCGATCCGTTTTCCTCCCTCCCTCCCTCCCTCCTCCCTTCCTCTCTTTTCCCTCCCACACTCTTGACTGCTGCGAAAGAACCGAAGTGAACTCAACACCGGCGCCCGCAGAGGCGTCACCCACCGCCATGACCCACCGGCAGATACTCCAGGCCATGTCGGGGCTGATGGCGGGCATGTTCGTCGCCATCCTGGCCGGCACCGTGGTCGCCAACGCGCTCCCGCGCATCATCGCCGACCTGGAGGCCAGCCAGTCCTCCTACACCTGGGTCATCACCGCCGAACTGCTGGCGATGACGGCGACGGTGCCCCTGTGGGGCAAGCTGTCGGACCTGTTCAACCAGAAGCTGCTGCTCCAGCTGTCCCTGTCCCTCTTCATCGTCGGCTCGCTGCTCGCGGGCTTCTCGCAGGAAGTGGGGCTGCTGATCTTCAGCCGCGTGGTGCAGGGCATCGGCGCGGGCGGTCTCACGGCTCTGGCGCAGGTCGTGATGGCGGCCATCATCCCGCCGCGGCGGCTCGGCAAGTACGCGGGCATCTTCGGCGCCGTCTTCGCGGTCGGCACCGTGGCCGGACCGCTCATCGGAGGTGTCCTGGTGGACACGTCCTGGCTCGGCTGGCGCTGGTGCTTCTTCATCGGTGTGCCGTTCGCGCTGCTCGCCATCGCACTGCTGCAGCGCACCCTGAAGCTGCCCACCGTCCGCCGTGAGGCGAAGATCGACTTCCTGGGCGCCTTCCTGATCGTCGCGGGTGTCTGCGCCCTGCTCATCTGGGTCTCGCTCGCGGGGACCGAGTTCGACTGGGTCTCGTGGCAGACCGCCGCTCTGACCGGCGGGGGAGTGCTGCTGCTGATCGCCGCGGTCGTCGTCGAGTCGCGCGTGCCGGAACCGGTCATCCCCCTGCACATCTTCCGCAACCGCACCGTGACGCTCACCACCGTCGCCAGTCTCCTCGTCGGTGTGGCCATGTTCGGCGGCACCGTCTTCCTCTCGCAGTACTTCCAGATCTCCCTGGGCAAGTCCCCGACGATCGCGGGTCTGATGAGCCTGCCCATGATCCTGGGCCTGCTCGTCTCCTCGACCGTCGCGGGGCAGATCATCACCAAGACCGGCCGGTGGAAGGTGTACCTGGTCGCGGGCTCCATCATCATGACGGCGGGCCTCGGGCTGCTGTCCACCATCGACGTCGACACCCACTTCGGCCTGCTCAGCGCCTACATGGCGATCATGGGCATCGGCGTCGGCATGCTGATGCAGAACCTGGTGCTGGCCGCCCAGAACGACGTTCCCGCGACCGAACTGGGCGCCGCCACCTCGGTGCTGTCCTTCTTCCGGAGCATGGGCGGCACCATCGGCACCAGTGTGCTCGGGGCGATCCTCGCCAACCGGGTCGCCACCGAGATGACCAAGAGCCTGACGGAAGCGGGCATCCCGGCCGGTGCGAACGAGTCCGGTGGGGGCAGAGTGCCCGACATGGCGACGCTGCCCGCGCCGATGCGGGAGATCGTGGAGCGCGCCTACGGGGTCGCCACCGCGGAACTCTTCCTCGTGGCCACGCCCGTCGCGGCCCTCGCCGTGATCGCCGTGCTGTTCATCAAGGAGAAGCCGCTGAAGGACACCAGCGGCATGGAACGGCTCACCGCGGAGTCCGCGGACTCCGCCGGTACGGCGGCATCGACGGCCGGCGTCGGCTGAGGCGCGACGCCCTCCGGGGCGGTGGGGTGCGGAGGTCTTCCGGCGGAACGCCCAAAGGGCCTCCGCGCTCGTTGCGCGCCCTCGGGGCCGAGGCCCAGGAGTCAGGGGCGCGCGAGCGCGATGCGCCGGCCCGGCGGGCTCAGCCGCGGCTCCTCGGGTCGGTCCGTGGCCTCGGCGCAGTCGCCCGGTGCCGGGAGAAGATCTCCTCCGCGCCGTTCACCGCGCCCGGGTGGCCCACCGTGCCGAGGCCGAGGAACACGTGGCGTCGGGCGATCTCCGCCGCGGTGAGAGGGCCGTCGGCCCGGTACCAGTTGGCCACGCCCTGGCACATGATGAGCACGGCGCGGACCGCGTCGGCAGGGATGGGCGTGGTGAACACGCCCTGTGCGATGCCGGCCTCGACCGAGTCGAGCAGCATGTGCTCGAGATAGTCGCGCAGGGCCACGTACCGCGCGCGGTTGCCCGGTTCGAGACTGCGGATCTCGGTGTCCAGGAATGCCAGCCCCTTGCGGTTGGCCATGTAGAGCACGATCGACTCCACCATGGCGCAGAAGCGGGGGAGCGGTTCGTCGCCGGCCTCGGCGGCGGCGGCCCGGCAGCGGTCGAGGACGTCCTTCACGGACGTCTCAAGGAGAGTGGCGAGCAGGGCCTGTTTGTTCTCGTAGTGGTAGTAGAGCGCGGGGACGGTCACTCCCACCCGGCCGGCGATGTCCCGCACCGAAGTGCCGTGGTACCCGTGCTCGTTGAAGGCCTCCATGGCGTGCACGAGGATCGGGTGCAGATCGAGCGGTCCGTACGCGCTCCAGTGCGGTGCGGCAGCGGTCTCCTGGCTTGACTGCGTGCTCAACGGTGCTCCTCCGATGGGTTGTCGGCGAGCGCCATGTTACGTCCGCCGAGCGCCCGGGGATCCTCGATTCCTGCTTATCAATCGCTCAGTCGACGCGGGTGTCAGCGGCGGCGGCACCGGGAATACGGGCCGAAACGCCTTGAGGGTCGCTCGTGTCGGGGGCATTGACCGTTCTCCGGCCCTCCTCTGCCTTCTTAGTGAGCGCTAAGCAGAGGCCCGTTCGGAGGATGGCTGCCTGCCCCTGCCGCGAGAGGGACCGATGAGCCCGCAGCTCGAACCCCGGCGAGCAGGGCGTAGCTCTCGGGGTCGTGCGGCTCCCGGCCGTTCTGCGTCAGCGCGGCGAGCTGCTCCAGGGTCCCGCACTCGCGCTGGGCGAAGTCACGGATGGCGGCGGCGAAGTCCGACCGCGGTGCGGTGAGACGACGTCCCATGGGGCCTCCGAACGTGTGCGGATACATATGTATGAGGCATGTTTCAACGTTGCTCACTGGGGGTGGGCCGGTACCGTGAAAGACACCATGAAGACTTCTGCGAACGACTCCTTGCTGGCGCGTGCCCTCGCACGGCCGGAGACAGAGGAAAGGCTGGCGCGGCAGATCCTCGACGCCGCCCTGGAGCAGTTCACGACCTTCGGCCTGCGCCGGTCCTCGGTGGACGACGTCGCCAAACGGGCCGGCGTCTCGCGGGTGACGGTGTACCGCCGTTTCCAGAGCAAGGACGGACTGGTCGAGGCGTGCCTGCTGCGAGAGGTCAGCCGCTTCTTCCGGGAACTGGACGACGCGGTCGCTCCGTTGCCGACCATGCAGGACAGGGTCGTCGAGGGGTTCGTGGTCGCCCTGCGCCACACCAGGGCCCACCCGCTCTTCGGGGGTCTGCTGCGGCTCGAACCCGAGGTGGTCCTGCCCTACCTGACCGTCCAGGGCGGCCCCGCCCTCGTGGTCACGACCGACTACCTGACGTCCCATCTGCGGCGGGCCCAGCACACCGAGGGCCGCTCGGATTCCGACCCGCGGCCGGTGGCGGAGCTGATGGTGCGCGTCGCCGTCTCCTTCCTGCTCAACCCGGCCGGCTGCATCGAACTCGACGACGAGGAGCAGGCCCGAGCCTTCGCCCGGCGCTACCTCGCGCCGCTGCTCGACGCCTGACCGGGGCCGCCGGACCCGCACTCTGCCCCGTGGCGGGTCCGGTCGGCCGCTCAGCGCCTGGTGTGCAGCCACCGCATGAGTGCGACGGCGCGTGCCTTCGCGGCGGGCGGGGTGGCGAAGGACGTCAGGTCGACCGGAGGCGCGAAGCGCCGGACCGTGACCGACTGCGGCGCGGTGAACGCCCGTAGCCCGTCCGCACCGTGGATACGGCCGAAACCGGAGTCGCCCGATCCGCCGAACGGCAGGGCCGGAACGGCGGCGAAGCCGAGCACCGAGTTCACCGACACCGCTCCCGCGCGCAGCCGGGACGCGATTGCCGCGCCTTCGCGGCGGCTGCCGCAGAACACCGCCGCGCCGAGCGCGTAACGGGACGCGTTGGCACGGCGCACCGCTTCCTCGACGTCCGCCACCGCGTTGATCGCGACGGTGGGCCCGAACGTCTCCTCGGTCATCGCGGGACAGTCCTCCGGTACGTCGACCAGCACCACCGGCGCCACGAACGGACCGTTTGACGGCTCCACCTCACCCAGCGGTGTCTCCGCGCCGGCCGCCAGCGCGGCGTCGACATGCCGGCGCACCACGTCGCTCTGGCCCGGCATGGTCATCGGGCCGTAGGCGGCGTCCGGGCCCGCGCCCGGACGCAGCGCGCGGGCCCGCTCCACGACCCGGTCGCACAGCTCCGCGTGCACCGCCCGGACCGCGTAGACGCGTTCCACGCCCGCACAGGTCTGGCCCGCGTTGCCCAGCGCGCCCCACACGAGGGCGTCCGCGGCGGCGTCGAGGTCCGCGTCCGCGGTGACGAGGACGGCGTCCTTGCCCCCGCATTCGGCCAGGAACGGCGTCAGCGACCGGGCACACACCTCCATCACCTTGCGCGCGGTCCCCGGCGAGCCGGTGAAGGCGAGCTTGTCGACCCCGGAGGCAGCCAGTGCCGCGCCGGTCTCGGCGGCTCCGGTGACGACGGTGAACAGGCCGGCGAAGTCGGGCACGGCCGCGTCGAAGAGCCGCGAGAGCAGTACTCCGGTGCCCGGGGTGTACTCGGACGGTTTGAACACCACGGCGTTGCCCGCCGCCAGGGCGTAGCCGATGGAGCCCATCGGCGTGTAGACCGGGTAGTTCCAGGGGCCGATCACCCCGACCACCCCGAGCGGCCGGTGGACGACCGAGGCCGCCTGGTTCGACGCCGGCAGCCCGGTGCGGACACGGCGTCGGCGCAGTACGGGCCCGGCGTTGCGTGCCGCCCAGGACAAGTGCTCCAAGGTCAACAGCAGTTCCAGCTCGGCGTCCTGCCGCGGCTTGCCCGTCTCCGCCGCGACGGACTCCGCCACCGCGTCCAGCTCCGCTGCCAACCTCCGTTTCCAGCGGAGCAGATGAGCCCGCCGGCGGGCGGCCGGGAGGGCCGCCCAGCGTGTTCCGGCCGCCCGGCCCCGCTCCACCGCCCGTGCGACGTCCTTGGGCCCGTGGACCGGATGGTCGGCGAGCGGCCGGCCGGTGGCAGGGTCCAGGGACGTGAACACCGCCGTCGGAGCCGTCCGTCGGGAGATGTAGGTCATCGGTTCTCCAGTGGTGAGGTCTCATCGGCGAGCGGCTCCAGCGGTCTGCCGTGCGCCCAGTGCGGGCCGAGGTCGTCCAGCGTCCACCCGAACGGATAACTGCGCGGCTTGTGCCGGAACCCCCACCAGTCGGGGCGGGGCGGCAGGAGGCGCACCACCGCGGCCCGGGTGCGCAGGGCGCGGTGGGCCGCGGCGCGCAGCCAGCCGGGCTGCGGGGTGAAGCCGAGCGCGGCCAGCAGCGGTTCGTCCAGAACCGCCAGGGAGAAGCGGGCGACGAGCGGACGCAGCGGCCGGGGATACCACTCGGTCATGATCCGCAAAGTGGCCGCGGCCACCCTCCGGTTGGCGGGGTCGTACGCGAACATCTCCTTCTCGTAGGAGTCGAGGAGCCGCTCGAAGCCGACGTAGTCGGCGGGCACGTCGGCGATGCCCATCATCTCGCCCATTCGCCGTCCGACCAGGGCCAGGCTCTCGAACTCCTGCCAGGACAGCCTGCGCCAGCCGTAGCGGTCGATCCACCGTTTCGGCCCGACCACGGTGGTGGCCAGCACATACAGGTAGTCCTCGTTCGGTATGCGGTAGCGGCCGTGGATACGGTTGAGGTGACGGGCCGTGGCCCGCCCGTGTGGCGAGTCCATGCCGTCGCGGACCATTTCGTACGCGATCAGGACCGTGTCGTCGAAGCGCTTCTGACCCGAGCGTTCGAACTCCTGGGTCCGGTCAAGTAGTTGGGAGATGCGGGGGACGCCGTAGTCGCGCAGGAACGCGACGGAGACACCCTGCAGGTAGTCCCAGGGGAACTCGTAGCGGGTGATCAGCGAGAAGATCTCCTCGTGGTCCTGCTGCGGGTCCATCTGCCGAATGCGGTGGAGCCGGTGGTAGCGGCCCATCGGTGGTGCCTCCTTATCGGGACAGGGTGCGCGCTTTCAGGCTGGAGAAGTTGACCGTCTCGGCGTCGACGAGCACCTGTCCGGCCTCCACCGCGGTGACCGACAGTTCGGGCAGCCGCACGGCGATCGGCAGGTTGGCCGGGACGATGTCGGCCCCGATGCAGATCCGGGGGGTGGAGACGTCGATGACGGGGATCTTGATCGAGCCGGTGAGCCGGGTGACGTAGATGTCGACCTGCGGGATGTCGAGATCCACGTCGATGGTCCGCACCTGGCCGGCGGTCTCCAGCCGGAAGGCGTAGTGGTCGGCGACCAGCCGGTCGGCGTGCACCCACAGGACCTTCAGCCGACTGCCGTCGGCCGTCTTCAGGTAGGTCGCGCCCTGGATGATGGCCCCGTACGCGGTCAGGCTGTCCGCGCCGACCTCCGGATAGAGCCTGTTGACCGGATAGGTCGCACGAGGACGGCCCGGCCGGTCCCCGATGACGATCGGCGGGCGCAGGGCCGTCAGATCGTCGGGGTCCTCGGGCAACCCGGTCCCGGCCTCCCCTTTGGCGGGGTCGTCGGGATCGGGCGACCCGCCGGTGTCGATGCCGGTCAGGCAGGGGAGGGTGACCTGGGCGGCGTCCTTCTCCGGATTCTCCTTGTCCGTGCCCTCGTCGTCCCTGCCGGGGTCCTCCGCGTTCCCGTTCCGTGAGGGGGACGGGGAGGGGCCGGGGGCGGGCTCCGACGTCGGGGACGGGGTGTTTGCGGGCGACGGAGTGGGCGACGGGCCGGTCGGCCCGGGGTCCCAGGGCCAGGTGAACGTCGGCCAGGGCAGCGGGGAGACACCGGCGCCCCGAGCCGTCGCCGTGCTGCCGGCCGGCGGAGCGGCCGCCGCCAGCACCGCGCTCAGCGTGAGGAGGACCGCGCCCCGCGCACGGCCGCGACGCCGGGCGCGCAGGGCGGGCGGGGCGTGCCGGGCGCGGTCCTCACGGGCTTTTGGGAGGATTCCGTCTCCTTCCGCGGCCAGGGACGGGGCGGCGGGGACGGGCCCGGCCGCCGCCGACGGGGTCCGGGGTGCGTCGCGGTCCGGGGCGGGATGCGGCATCCATCCGAACGCCATGGAGGAGCCGATCAGCCCCGCCGCCATCCCCAGGCCGAAGCCGCCCAGGTTCGTGGTCGCCAGCGACGTCAGGGACGCGACGGCTGTGACGATCGAGACGAACATGCGCTGGTCGGGCTTGAAGAGGAAGAACAGCCCGCCCGCGACCAGCACGACGCTGATGCCGACGGCCGACATCGCGCCGACGCCGACCTTGATCATCAGGGGGAGCGGGGCCAGGGGGATGACAACCATCTCCAGGCCGCCCGCGATGACCCACATCGCCGCCCAGAACGGCCGCTTCCTGCGCCAGTGGCGGAACGCCCGCCGGGCCCGGGGTGCCGGCAGGATCCGGTCGAGCCAGTCGCCGGCCTCCCGGGCGAGCTCCGACAGGAATCCGAGAACGAAACCGAACATGTCGTGAGTCCGTCTCTCGGCGCCGTCAGAAGCACTGCTCGCCGGCGCGGCTGAACTCGATCTCCAGCTTCTCCAGCGTCAGCGTGCCGCCGTTGGCGGAGTACGCGGCGCTCCGGACGTCCTGGGCGACAGCGGTGTCCGCCTGGACGCCGAAGACACCCTTCGGGCCGGTCACGCCGGGCGCGCCGGTCAGGGTGGAGGCGTCGCGACCGGCCTGGACCCCGGTGACCTTGCCCTTGCCACCGGTGAGCGCGTCGGCGTTCACCACGAGATCACTGCCCTCGAGCGGCTTCTCCGCGCCCGAGCGGACCAGCATGGAGATCTCCCCGACCACGGGCACCTTCTGCTTCAGCGAGACGCACACGCCGGAGACCGTGCCGTTCTTGACGGCGGCCAGCAGGACGGGCTTGGCGTCGCCGCTGGAGCCGATGGAGGATGGGAAGGAGGACACGCCGCTGGCGGTCACCTCCGAGGCGGACACCTTGAACGCGGTGCCGGACACCGCGAACGAGGCGGCGATCGCCCCCTGTGCGAGGGCGATGCCCATGGCTCCCACGGCCAGGGTGCAGGGGACGAACATGACGGCGCTGCGCTTCCAGTGGGTTCGGCCTTCCCCCGTGGGGAGGTCGCCGTTGCGTGCCTCTCTGTCCCTCATGAGAGTTCCTTAGGGTCGGAGTGATGGGGCGGATGGCGTACCGGTCGGACCGTCGAGAGAGTCGAAGATACAAAAACTATTGACTTGTTTCACGAGGTGCGTCAATACTCCGGACACGACGGAGGAACGGAGGCCTCATGAGTGGCATACCGCACACGTCCGACCCCCCAACTCAGTTGATGGGCAAGCAAAATGACGCACCATCACAGATTCGGGCGCCCCGCAGGGGCGAAGCGGTCTGGCGCTACTTCGGTGACGCCCGCTCCACGCTGATGGCACCCCAGCTGCTGTTGCTGCAGGTGTCGCACCCCGTGGTCGGAGCCGGCGTCGCGGACCACAGCGACTTCCGGGCCGAACCCTGGCCCCGCCTGGTCCGGACGCTCCTGTCGCTCACCACGGTCGTCTACGGAGGGCAGGAGGCCGCCACCGCCGAGGCGCGCCGTCTCATCCGGGTGCACACCCCGATGAAGGGAACCGACTCGGCGGGCCGCCGCTACCACGCGCTGAACCCCGAGGCCTACCACTGGGTCCACGCCACCCTCGTCAAGGGCCCCGTGGACGCCCAGCGCCTGTTCGGCAAGGGCATGCCGGAGGGCGAACTGGAGGAGTACTACCGCGGGATGCGGGACGTCGGCCGCGTATGGGGCCTGAAGGACCATCACCTTCCGCCGGACTGGCCGTCCTTCGTCGAGTACTACGACGAGATGGTCGCCCAGCGCCTGGAGCACAACCGGTCGGTCCAGGACGTCCTGGACGAACTGGCCCGCCCCGCCAGGCCGTTCCGATGGATTCCCGCCCCGCTCTGGTGGCCGTTGGCCCGCGTCGGCGCGCACTACGCCCTCTTGGTCACCGTCGGCACCCTGCCCCCCGAACTGCGGGAGAGGCTGCACCTGAGCTGGAGCAGGCGGCAGGAACGTGCCCTGCGGCGCTTCGCGCGGCTGGTGCGCTTCCTGATGGCGCTCGTACCGCCGCCGCTCAGGATCACCGTGTCCCTGGCCATCGCCTACTGGGCCACCCACCGGCCGGGCACCGACCCCGCCACCCGGCGGCCCCTGGGATCGTGGTGACGGAAGGTGACAGAAGGTGACGGGAGGTGGCAGGCGGTGACGGGCATGGACAGCGGCCACGCACACGCGGCCGGCCCGGACACGGGCCCCGCACCCGGCCCGGACGCCCGCTCCGAGCCCGTCCCGTTCGCGCCGGGCTCCCTCCTCTGGGACATCGCCGGTGACGTCCGGCTCCTGCTCTCCCTGCCGGCCGCCCTGGTGCTCCAGGTCGCCCACCCGGCGGTCGGCGCGGGTGTCGACGAGCACTCCGTGTTCCGCACCGATCCCTGGGGCCGGGCCGAGCGCTCGCTGGATTCCCTGCAGCTGTGGGTCTACGGCGGCGAACAGGCCCTCGAGGAGGGCCGCAGGCTCCGCAGGCTGCACAAGACCATCAGCGGCACCGACACCCGCGGCCGCGCCTACCACGCACTCACCCCCGCCTACTACGCCTGGGTGCACGCCACCGCCTACCCCGTCTTCCTGAGGGCCGCGCAGTACCTGTCCCGGCCCCTCGACGAACCGGACGAACGACGCCTCTACGACGAACTCCTCCAGCTCGGCGCCATCCTCGGCATCAAGCAGCGCGACATGCCACGCACCCCGGAGGAGTTCTGGCCCTACTTCGACACGATGGTCCGTGAGGAACTGGAGAAGACGGCCGTCGTGGCGGAACTGCTCGACCCGCGGCGGCCGATCCCACCGCCGGACGGCGCGGGCGCGTTCCTGCGCCGGCTCTGGCCGGTGCTCCGCCCGCCCCTGGCGCGGCTGCACGTCTTCGTCACGACCGGCCTGCTCCCGCCCGCCTTCCGTGACCACCTCGGCCTGGCCTGGACGGCACGCGACGAACGCAGGCTGCGCCGCCTGGGTGCCGTCGTCCGCACGGTGGTCCCGCTGCTGCCCGAGAGCCTGCGCTACCTGCCCCAAGCCCGCGCCGCCCGCCGCGCCGCCCGGAGGTGACCCCGGTCCCGGTCCCGGTCCGACGCGGCCCGGACGGCCGGTGACCGTTTCCCGGTCACCCCCGGTGATGTGGGCGCGGGCGCACACCACCCGCCCGGCGTCAGCCGGGGCGGCGCCGGTCCTTGTCCTTGTCCGGGTCGACGCCGGTGAAGGCGGAGTCGTCCCTGGTGCCGCTCGGGCGCCGGGAGCGACCCCGGGGCCCGGTGTCACGCATTCCTTTCTCCGCGGCGTCGCCGTACTCCTCGCCGCTCTTCGTGCCGCTCTCGACCGTGTCCCCGGGGACGGATCCACGTTCCTGCCTGGACTTCCTGCGTCCCTTGCCGGGGGGCGGGGCGTGCTCGTCCGGGTGGAAGGAGCGCCGGGCGCTCGGGTTGTCCTGCTGGCGTGTCTCGTCGACGTCGGGGGCCCAGCCGTGCTGCTCGGTGCCCTTGTGGCGGCTCGGGCCCTCGCCGTGCGGAGGCTGCGACGACTTCTCTTTTCTGGACATGTGCCGGCCTGCCTGTCGGTTGTCGTGTCGGCCACCCTGTCGAGTACCCGATATCACACCAATTGTCACCATCGGCGGCGAGCTCGCCTCCCGGCCAGGTGGAGCCGAAGTGTCACCCGTGCGAGCGATGCCCGGGAGTCATGCCACCACTGGAGGGCGCAAGGGCCCGACGATCCCCGGACGGCCGCGGTACGACGGCGGCCGCGCCTTCGAGGGAGAGCCGCCATGCGTATTCTGCTCGTCGCCAGCGCGTACAACAGCCTCACACAGCGTGTCCACGCCGAGCTGTCGGAACGCCGCCACACCGTTGCCGTGGAGGTCACACCGCACGGCGAGGACGTGCGCCGTGCCGTGCACCGGCACGATCCCGACCTGGTCGTGGCTCCCCTGCTGAAAGCCGTCGTGCCGCCCGACGTCTGGGCGGCGCGGACCTGCTTGATCGTCCACCCCGGTCCCGTGGGGGACCGTGGGCCGGCCTCACTCGACTGGGCCGTTCAGGAGGGAGCCGGCGAGTGGGGCGTCACCGTGCTGGAGGCCGTGGCCGAGATGGACGCCGGCCCGGTGTGGGCGACGACGAACTTCGCCGTGCCGGACGTGGCGAAGAGCGACCTGTACCGGGGCGAGGTGTCCGACGCGGCGCTGGAGGCCGTCCTGCTCGCGGTCGACCGGTTCGCCTCCGGCACGTACGTGCCCCGGCCGCAGGACGACTTCACCCGCCTGCCGGGTGCCAGGACCCGGCCGCCGCTGCGGCAGAAGGACCGGGGCATCTCCTGGGACACGGACTCCACCGACACCGTCCTGCGCAAGCTGCGCGCCGCGGACTCCCAGCCGGGCGTGCGCGACGAACTTCTCGGCCGCGAATGGTTCCTGCACGGCGGCCACGCGGAGGACCGGCTCCGCGGCCGCCCGGGTGAGCTCCTGGCGACCCGCACCGGCGCGATCTGCCGGGCCACGGCGGACGGCGCGGTCTGGATCCCGGAACTGCGGGCCCGCACCGGCCCGGGACGTCCCCGGGCCTGCAAACTGCCCGCCACCCTCGCCCTCGCCGACCGCCTGCCCGCCCTGCCCGAAGTCCCCGCGGCACCGCAGCCGCCTCCCGGAGCCCGGACCTGGCAGGACATCCGCTACCGGGAGGAGGGGCAGGTCGGCTTCCTGACCTTCTCCTTCCCGGGCGGCGCCATGGGCACCGACCACTGCCGCCGCCTGCTGGACGCCTACCGGGCAGCCTGCTCCCGCCCCACCGGCGTCCTCGTACTGGGCGGTGGCCGGGACTTCTTCTCCAACGGCATCCACCTGAACGTCATCGAGGCGGCGGCCGACCCGGCCGCCGAGTCCTGGGCCAACATCAACGCCATGGACGACCTCGTCGAGGCCGTCCTCACCACGACCGACCGGTTCGTCGTCAGCGCGATCGGCGGCAACGCGGCCGCCGGCGGGGTCATGCTCGCCCTGGCCGCGGACGAGGTCTGGTGCCGCTCCGGCTCGGTCCTCAACCCGCACTACCGGCTCATGGGCCTGTACGGCTCCGAGTACTGGACGTACACCCTGCCCCGCCGGGTGGGCGCCGCCACGGCGGAACGGCTCACCGGCGAGGCCGCGCCGCTGACGGCCTCGGCGGCGCTCGGCATGGGGCTCGTCGACCGGGTCCTGCACTGCGGCCCGGACGACTTCGCCGACGACGTCACCCGAACGGCCGCACACCTCCCGGCTCTTCCCTCCGTCCAGACGCGTCTCGCGGCCAAGAAGGCGGAAGCCGAGCACCGAGAGGCCACCTCACCTCTCGCCCGCTACCGGGAGCAGGAACTCGCCCGCATGCGGAGCATCTTCGACGACCCGGCAGCCCCCTACCACGCCCTGCGCCGGGCCTTCGTGCGCAAGGAATCCGCGGCCACCAACGGAGGCAGTCCGGATGCGGCCCCCGCCGGACGGGCCGACTGTTAGCAGAGAACGAAGATCCGAGCGCGGGTCTTGCCGCACCCTCCAGGAGGCGTTCCCCATGAACGCAGCATCGCCGACCACGGTCGAGGAGCCCGGCGCGACGGGCACGTCCGGCTCCGAGGAGAAGCCGATCCACATCCTCTGGATCAACGCCGGGCTGAGCTGCGACGGCGATTCCGTCGCCCTGACCGCAGCCATGCAGCCGAGCATCGAGGAGATCGCGCTCCAAGGGCTGCCGGGTCTGCCGAAGATCGCGGTGCACTGGCCGCTGATCGACTTCGAATGCGGTCCGGTCGGCGGAGCCGACACGTTCATCGAATGGTTCTTCAAGGGCGAACGCGGCGAGATCGACCCCTTCGTCCTGGTCGTCGAGGGTTCCGTCCCCAACGAGGCCATCAAGCAGGAGGGGTACTGGTGCGGCTTCGGTGACGACCCCGAGACCGGGCAGCCCATCACCACCAGCGAATGGATCGACAGGCTGGCGCCCAAGGCCCTGGCCGTCGTCGCCATCGGCACGTGCGCCACCTACGGCGGCATCCACGCCATGGCGGGCAATCCCACCGGTGCGATGGGCGTGCCCGACTACCTCGGATGGGACTGGAAGTCGGGGGCGGGCATCCCCATCGTGTGCGTGCCCGGCTGCCCGATCCAGCCCGACAACTTCGCCGAGACGCTGACCTACCTGCTGTACCAGGCCGCCGGTTCGGCGCCGATGATCCCGCTCGACGACAAGCTCCGGCCGACCTGGCTGTTCGGTGCCACCGTGCACGAGGGCTGCGACCGGGCCGGGTACTACGAGCAGGGGCAGTTCGCCACCAGCTACGACTCGCCCAAGTGCTCGGTGAAGCTCGGCTGCTGGGGCCCCGTCGTCAAGTGCAACGTGACCAAGCGCGGCTGGATGAACGGCATCGGCGGCTGCCCGAACGTGGGCGGCATCTGCATCGCGTGCACCATGCCGGGCTTCCCCGACAAGTTCATGCCGTTCATGGACGAACCCCCCGGCGCCAAGGTCTCCAGCACCGGGAGCGGCGCGTACGGCGCCGTCGTCCGCAGGCTCCGCACGATCACGGCGCGGACCGTGGACAAGGAGCCGAGGTGGCGCCACACGGGAGACAAGATCACCACCGGCTACCGACCGCCGTGGTGACAACACCGCTGCTGACAGCACCGCACACCGAACCCACCTCCCGCGCGAACAGCTGACGAAGGGCACCGCACGCACCATGGCAACGACGACGACCGGTGACACAACCGGCCTGGTGGAGATGGCCTGGGACCCGATCACCCGGATCGTGGGCAGTCTCGGCATCCACACGAAGATCGACTTCAAGCAGAAGCGGGTCGCGGAGTGCTACAGCACCTCGTCGGTCTTCCGCGGCTACAGCGTCTTCATGCGCGGAAAGGACCCGCGCGACGCACACTTCATCACCAGCAGGATCTGCGGCATCTGCGGTGACAACCACGCCACCTGCTCGGTGTACGCGCAGAACATGGCCTACGGCGTGAAGCCTCCGCACCTCGGAGAGTGGATCATCAACCTCGGCGAGTCCGCCGAGTACATGTTCGACCACAACATCTTCCAGGAGAACCTGGTAGGGGTCGACTACTGCGAAAAAATGGTCCGCGAGACCAACCCCGGCGTCCTCGAACTCGCCGAGCGCACCGAGGCTCCCCACGCGGCCGACCACGGGTACCGCACCATCGCCGACATCATGCGCTCCCTCAACCCCCTCGAAGGCGAGTTCTACCGCGAGGCGCTGCAGGTCAGCCGCTACACCCGGGAGATGTTCTGCCTGATGGAGGGCCGCCACGTGCACCCCTCCACCCTGTACCCCGGCGGCGTCGGCACCGTCGCCAGCGTGCAGCTGTTCACCGACTACATGAGCCGCCTCATGCGGTACGTGGAGTTCATGAAACGTGTCGTCCCGCTCCACGACGACCTGTTCGACTTCTTCTACGAGGCACTGCCGGGATACGAGGAAGTGGGCCGCCGCCGGGTGCTGCTGGGTTGCTGGGGAGCGCTCAACGACCCCGAGTACTGCGACTTCACCTACGCCAACATGACCGACTGGGGCCGGCGGATGTTCGTCACCCCCGGCATCATCGTCGACGGCAAGCTCGTCACCACCGACCTCACCGAGATCAACCTCGGCATGCGCATCCTGCTGGGCAGCTCGTACTACGAGGACTGGCAGGGCCAGGAGCAGTTCGTGACGAACGACCCGCTCGGCAACCCCGTCGACCCGCGGCACCCGTGGAACCAGCACACCATCCCGGCTCCGCAGAAACGGGACTTCGACGACAAGTACAGCTGGGTCATGTCCCCGCGCTGGTTCGACGGCAAGGACCACCTCGCCCTCGACACCGGCGGCGGCCCCCTCGCCCGGCTGTGGTCCACCGCGCTGTCCGGTCTCGTCGACATCGGGTACGTCAAGGCCACCGGCCACAGCGTCGTGATCAACCTGCCGCGCACACTGACCAAGCCGGAGACCACCTTCGAGTGGAAGATCCCGCAGTGGAGCAACGCGCTGGAACGCAACCGCGCCCGCACGTACTTCCAGGCGTACGCGGCCGCGGTCGCCCTGCACTGCGCCGAGAAGGGCCTCGAAGAGGTCCGCGCCGGGCGCACCCAGACGTGGGAGAAGTTCGAGGTGCCGGACGAGTCGATCGGCGTCGGGTTCACCGAGGCGGTCCGCGGCGTCCTCTCGCACCACATGGTCATCAGGGACGGCAAGATCGCCAACTACCACCCGTATCCGCCGACCCCGTGGAACGCCTCGACCCGCGACACCTACGGCACTCCCGGCCCCTACGAGGACGCGGTGCAGAACACGCCGATCTTCGAGGAGAACCCGCCCGAGAACTTCAAGGGCATCGACATCATGCGCACCGTGCGCAGCTTCGACCCCTGCCTGCCCTGCGGCGTCCACATGTACGTCGGCGGCGGGAAGACCGTGAAGTCGATGCACGTGCCCACCGGGCTGAGCGGACTCGCCGGATGAGCACGACGACCGCCGCCACCACCGCGGAGCAGGCCGGCCGGCGGGTCGAGGAGATCCTCGACCGGCTCGCCGGCGCCGGAGACCCCCAGGTGAGCCGGACCGCCGAGGAACTGGTGCGCGTCCTCATGGAGTTCTACGGCGCCGGGCTCGCCCGCGCCGTGGAACTCCTGGGCGCGGGGAAGCCCGGTGACCCGCTGGACCCGCTGCTCGGTGACGAACTCGTCGCGGGCCTGCTCGTGCTGCACGGGCTGCACCCCGACGACGTGCACACCCGCATCGCCCGCGCCCTCGGCGGCCTCCCGCACGCCGTCGAGAACGCGGGCTTCGACCCGGCGGCCGGCGTGCTGCGCCTCAAGGTCACCGCCTCCACGGGCTGCGGCTGCCCCAGCACCCAGGAGTCCGTCCGGCAGGCGGCCACCGACGCGCTCGCCTGCTTCGCCCCCGAGGTGACCGCCGTCGAGATGGAACCCGCCGGCGCCTCCCGCGAACCGGCGCTGCTCCAGATCGGCACCGCACCGCCGGGCCCCGGCACGGGCGGCCGCCACCGGCCGCCGGCCACCGCGCCGTGAGCGCGCACGGACCGCGGCGCACCGCCGACCGCCGCGGCCTGAGCCGCTTCACCGACCCCCGGCCGCCGCGCGAGGAACAGTGCGAACTGTGCGGAGTGCCCCTCACCGGTGAACGCCACCCGCACCTGGTCGACACCGAGAAGCGCGCGCTGGCCTGCGCGTGCGGTCCCTGCGCGCAGCTGCTGGACCGCTCCGGCGGTTCGGAAGGCCGCTTCCGCGCGGTACCCGGCCGCTGCCTGAGCGACCCCGACCACCGGCTCGACGACAACGCCTGGGACCGACTGCGCATCCCGGTCGGCGTCGCCTTCTTCTTCCGCAACTCCGCCCTCGACCGGCTGGTCGCGCTCTATCCGAGCCCGGCCGGAGCGACCGAGAGCGAACTGGAGCCGACCTCCTGGGAGGCCGTCCTCGCCGGGACCCGCCTCGCCGCGCTGCTCGAACCCGACGTGGAGGCCCTGCTGTTGCGCCGCCACCACGGTCGCACCGAGTGCTATCTGGTGCCGATCGACCTCTGCTACGAACTGGTGGGCCGGATGCGCCTGCGCTGGCAGGGCTTCGACGGAGGAGCGGAGGCCCGGGCCGACCTCGACGACTTCTTCACCCACGTCCGCGACCGGGCCCGCGACCTCCAGGGGAGCAAGCCGTGACCGAGTTCTCGGAGTCCGCGAAGTCATCGGAGCCCTCGGAGTCCTCAGGGTTCTCGGGGTTCTCGGGGTTCTCCTTCAGCTGCACCGGAGTACGCGCCGACGCCTACGCGGCAGGCCCCACCCTGGTGTTCCGGCTGCGGATCACCGCGTCCAGAGCGACCCGCGTCCACGCGCTCGCGCTGCGCTGCCAGATCCGCATCGAACCCGCCCGCCGCGGCTACGACGACACCGAGGCCGCGGCACTGACCGACCTCTTCGGCGAACGCTCCCGATGGGGCAGCAGCCTCAACCCCGTGCAGTTCGCACAGGTCTCGGTGATGGTCCCCGGGTTCACCGGCGAGATCGAGACCGACCTGGTGGTGCCCTGCACGTACGACACGGACATCGCGGCGTCGCGGTACTTCCGGGCCCTGTCCGAGGGGGAGGTGCCGCTGCTGATGCTGTTCTCCGGCACCGCGTTCACCGGTGCCGGCGGCTTCCACGTGGAGCCCGTCCCCTGGGACAAGGAGACCACCTTCCGCCTGCCGGTGAAGACCTGGCGGGAGATGATCGAACAGCACTTCCCGGGCTGCGGCTGGATCCGGCTGCCGCAGGACGCCATGGACGCGCTGCTCGCCTACCGGTCGCGCCACGCGCTGCCGTCGTGGCAGGCGACCGTCGAGACGCTGCTCGACGCGGCGGGGGAGAGGACACCATGACCACCACCGCGTTCACCCCCGGCACCGAGGCCCGTCTAGCCGTCGCCCGCCACGTCGCGGACGCCGTCCTCTTCGAGGGCTATGTGCTCTACCCGTACCGGGCGTCGGCCGCCAAGAACAGGCTGCGCTGGCAGTTCGGCGTGCTCGTACCGCCCGCCTGGTGCGCGGCGGCCGAGGAACACGACTTCCAGCACACCGAATGCCTGATGGAACCGAAGAGCGGAGCCACCCTCGCCGTCGAGGTCCGCCTCCTGCACACCCAACGGCGCATCGTCCAGCAGGCGCACGCCGACGGGACGTACGAGACGGTGCGCGAACTGCACCTCGACGACCGGGTCCTGGTCCCCTGGGACGAAGGCCGGGAGGAGAAGGTGGAAATCGCCCTGCCGGTGGCCGAGTTGACCGGTGACGGGGTGACCGTCCCGTTCACCCGGGCCGCCGCCGAGGAGACCGAGCCCGTCACGGACGCCGACGGGCGGCCCGTCGGGCGCCTGATCCGCCGCCGTGAGGAGATCAGCGGCGTCGTCCGGCTCTCCACGACCGAACTGGACGGCCCGTACCGCACGCAGCGCCTGCGCGTCATCGTCGAGAACACCAGCCCCTGGCTGCCCGACGACGCCGGCGACCGCGACGCGGCGCTGCCGTACTCGCTGGTCGCCAGCCACGTACTCCTGCACCTGGACGCCGGGACGTTCCTCTCCATGACCGACCCGCCCGAGTGGGCGAAGGGCGCCGTCGCGGCCTGCCGGAACCTGCACACCTGGCCCGTGCTCGCCGGCGAACCGGGCCGTGCCGACCTCGTACTGTCCTCGCCGATCATCCTCGAGGACCACCCCGCCATCGCCCCCGAGAGCCCCGGCGCGCTCTACGACGCCACCGAGATCGACGAGATCCTCGCGCTGCGCACCATCGCCCTCACCGACGAGGAGAAACGCGAGGCCAGAGGCACGGACGCACGTGCCGCGGCCGTGATCGAACTGGCGGACACCATGCCGCCGGAGGTCCTCGAACGGCTGCACGGAGCGGTGCGGAGCCTGCGGGAGGTCACCGGCCCGCCGGACGCGGGGGACGACCCGCAGGGCGTGTTCCGGCCCGAGAGCCCCTGGTGGGACCCGGGCGGCGACACCGCGGTCGATCCCGACCGCGACCACGTCACCGTCGACGGCCGGGAGGTACGAGCGGGCTGCCGCGTCGTCCTGCGACCCCGGCTGCGGCACACCGACGCGCAGGACCTGTTCCTGAACGGCCGCAACGCACTGGTCGAGGCCGTACTGCACGACGTCGACGGAGGCGTGCACATCGCCGTGACCGTGGAGGACGACCCCGGCGCCGACATCCGCCGCGAACAGGGCCGGTTCCTCTACTTCCAGCCCGACGAGGTGGAAGCCCTGGAGGACGCGTGACCCCCACCGCACCACACGGCGCCCGCACCCTCGTCGCCGGTGTCGGCAACATCTTCCTCGGGGACGACGGCTTCGGCGTCGAGACCGCGCGCCGGCTCGCCCGGGAGGACCTGCCGGCCGGTGTCGAGGTGGCCGACATCGGCATCCGCGGTGTGCACCTCGCCTACCAGCTCCTCGACGGCTACGACACGCTCGTCATCGTCGACGCGACCGCACGCGGCGGCGAACCCGGAACGCTGTACCTGATCGACGCCGGGACGCCGGACGGCGACGGCACCGGGCCGGTGGCGGACGTCCCGCTCGACGGGCACCGCATGTCACCCGACGCGGTCCTCGCCCTGCTCGCCACCCTGTGCGCCGGAACCGGCGCCACGCCCCCGCGCCGCACCCTCGTCGTCGGCTGCGAACCCGCCTGCCTCGACGAGACCCTCGAGCTCAGCCCCCAGGTCGCCGCCGCCGTACCGGAAGCGGTGCGGATGGTGACCGACCTCGTCCGGCAGGAGGCCGCCGTATGACACGCCGTCGCAGAAGGAACAAGGAGCACCCCGTGAAGAAGACCCTCGTCGGCGGCGCTGCCGCCGTCACCGCCGTCACCGCCGTCACCGCCGTCGCCGCCCTCGTCAGGGGGGTCCTCCCCGACGTCAGGCGCTACCTGCGGATGCGCAGGATGTGAACCGAACGGCGTACGCAGGCGTGTGATCCCGGCGCGCCGGTCGGCCGGTCCCAGGGAGCGCGTCTGTAATGGGCGCCAAACAGGCAGCCACGGGCGCAGGACGGAGACCGATGCACGAGATGTCCATCGCGCTGGCCGTCGTCGACCAGGTGGAACAGGCGGCCCGGCCCGCCGGGGCCACGGGCGTCGCACGCGTGGCCCTCGACGTGGGCGAACTGGCCGGTGTCGTCCCCGACGCGCTCGCCTTCTGCTTCGAACTGGCCTGCGCCGGCACCGTCCTGGAAGGCGCCGAACTGACCACCCGGACCGTCCCCGGCACGGCACGCTGCACCGGGTGCGGCGACGTGTGGGAGGTCGGCGTGCCTCCCTGCCTGCTGTGCCCCGTCTGCGGGCAGGCCGCGGCCGAACTGCTCTCCGGCCGCGAACTGCGCATCAGCGAGGTGCGGTGGACCGCACCGGAACGACAGTCCGCGCCGGCCACGCCGCGGCCGGCCGACGCAACGTGAACCCGTCTTCGAGGTAATCCGTCTTCGAGGTGAGCCGAACCATGTGCAAAGTCGTCGATCTCCAACAGGCAGTCCTCGCCAAGAACACGACCGTCGCCCGGCTGCTGCGCTCCGAACTGGCAGCCCGCGGCACCACGGTCGTCAACCTGCTCTCCAGCCCCGGCAGCGGCAAGACCGCCCTGCTGGAACGCGAACTGCTGCTGGCCCAAGAACGCCGCGTCACCGTCGCCGCGCTCACCGCGGACCTGGCGACCGAGAACGACGCCGAACGCCTCGCCCGCTCCGGCGTCCCCGTCAAACAGGTCCTCACCGACGGGCTGTGCCACCTGGAGGCGGACATGCTCGCCGGGCACCTCCACGGCTGGCTCCCCGAGCACACCCGGCTGCTGTTCGTGGAGAACGTGGGCAACCTGGTCTGCCCGGCTTCGTACGACCTCGGTGAATCGCTGCGGGTCGTGCTCGCCTCCGTGACCGAGGGGGAGGACAAACCGCTCAAGTACCCGACGGCCTTCGGCCTCGCCCAGCTCGTGATCGTCACCAAGACCGACCTGGCCGCCCCCGCCGAGTTCGACGAGGCGGCCTTCCGCGCCAACGTCCAGCAGGTCAACCCCGGCGTGGAGGTGGTCCTCACCTCCGTGCGCACCGGAGCGGGCGTGGGCACGCTGCTCGACCGGGCGCTCGCGGCGGCGCAGGGCACCGCGCCCCACGCCCCGGTGATGGCCCGGGTACAGGCGTGACCGCTCCCCAGCCCGTGGCCGACCGCACGCCGGCCCCGCGGCGCAGCCGGGTCGTCGTGCGGGGCGTGGTGCAGGGCGTCGGCTTCCGGCCGTACCTGTACACCCTGGCCACCGAACTCAGGCTCTCCGGTCATGTGACCAACACCGCGGACGGCGTCGTCGTCGAGGTCGAGGGCGACCCCTCGTCCGTGGACCGGTTCTGCGCGCGCATCGCCCCCGACGCCCCGCCCCTGGCGCTCGTCGAATCGGTCGACGCCACCGAGGTGCCCACGACCGGCGCCGACGGATTCGCCATCGTCCCCTCACGCGCCGGCGGCCCCGCCCGCACGCTCGTCTCGCCGGACACCGCGACCTGCGACGACTGCCTCGCGGAACTCGCCGACCCGGCGGACCGGCGCCATCGGCACCCGTTCATCACCTGCACGCACTGCGGGCCGCGGTTCACCATCGTCACCGGCCTCCCGTACGACCGCGACCACACGACCATGGCCGGCTTCCCCCTGTGCGCCGACTGCGCCCGGGAATACGCCGACCCGGCCGACCGCCGCTTCCACGCGCAGCCCGTGGCCTGCCCCGCCTGCGGGCCGCGGCTACGGCTGACCACGGCCCCCGGGAAGGGCGGCGGCCCCGAACCCGCCGACCCGATCCGCGCCGCGCGTGACCTGCTCGCCGACGGAGCGATCCTCGCGGTGAAGGGCCTGGGCGGCTACCACCTGGCCTGCGACGCGACCGACCCCCGAGCCGTGGCCGAACTGCGCCGCCGCAAGGCCCGCGGGGACAAGCCGTTCGCCTTGATGGCCGGGGACGTCGCCGACGTCGAACACCTGGTCCACGCCGGACCGGCGGAGCGCGACCTGCTCACCGCCAAGGAGCGGCCCATCGTCCTGATGCGGCGTCGCCGCACCGGCGCCCCGGACCCCGGCCGCCCGTGGCCCGCCCGAGAGGTCGCCCCCGGCAGCCCCGACCTCGGCGTCATGCTCCCGTACACACCCGTGCACCACCTGCTGCTGGAAGCCGACGACGACCACGGCTCCCCGCAGCCGCGACTGCTGGTGATGACCAGCGGCAACCTCGCCGGGGAACCCATCGTCACCGACGACGCGGAGGCGCTGGAACGGCTGTCCGGCCTGGCGGACGCCTGGCTGCTGCACGACCGGCCGATCCACGTACCGTGCGACGACTCGGTGATGCGGGTCTGCGACGGCGAGCCGCTGACCCTGCGCCGCTCCCGCGGCCACGCCCCGCTGCCGCTCACCCTGCCCGTCCCCGTGGCTCCGGCGCTCGCCGTCGGTGGCGACCTCAAGAACGCCTTCTGCCTCGGTGAGGACCGCAAGGCCTGGCTGTCGGCGCACATCGGGGACATGGACGACCTCGCCACCCAGCAGGCCTTCACACGTGCCGAGCGGCAACTGGAGGAGATCACCGGGGTACGGCCCGCACGTCTCGTCGCCGACCGCCACCCCGCCTACCGCTCGGGCCGCTGGGCCGAACGGCACGCCGCCGGGCGGCCCGTCCTGCGCGTCCAGCACCACCACGCCCACGTCGCGTCCGCCATGGCCGAGCACGGCCTCGACGGCAGCCGCCCCGTCCTCGGGGTCGCCTTCGACGGCACCGGCTACGGGGACGACCGGGCCGTGTGGGGCGGTGAGTTCCTGGCAGCGGACTACACCGGCTTCTCCCGCTTCGCGCATCTCGCCTACGTGCCGCTGCCCGGCGGGGACGCCGCCGTCCGGCGCCCGTACCGGATGGCCCTGGCCCATCTGCGCGCCGCGGGCATCCCGTGGGACGGGGACCTGCCGTGCGAGGCCGCCTGTCCGCCCGACGAACTCCGCCTTCTCGACCAGCAGTTGACGCGCGGGCTGAACTGCCTGCCCACATCGAGCATGGGCCGCCTCTTCGACGCCGTGTCCTCCCTCGCCGGAGTGTGCCACCACGCGGGGTACGAGGCGCAGGCCGCCGTCGAACTCGAGGCCGCCGCAGTGACGGCCGACGCCTGCGCGGACGACGCCCGCTACACCTTCCGGCTCACCGGCGGGGACGGCACCCCCCTCGCCGCCGATCCCGCGCCCCTGCTCGCCGCGGTCGTCGACGACGTGCGGGGCGGCGTCCGGCCCTGCCTCGTCGCGGCACGCTTCCACCACGCCGTGGCCGGGCTCGTGCACGAGGTGTGCGGCCGGGCACGCGGCGAACTCGGCCTGGAGACGGTGGCCCTGACCGGCGGGGTGTTCGCCAACGTGCTGCTCTCGTCCGCGTGCGCGACGCGGCTGCGCAGCGACGGCTTCACCGTGCTGCGCCACCGGCGCGTCCCGCCGGGCGACGGAGGGCTCGCCGTGGGCCAGCTCATGGTGGCCGCCCGTACCGGAGCCGCCGGCACCGAGTGACGGAGCCGGGCCCGAACCCGCGACAGTGAGGAGAAAACACATGTGTCTTGCGGTACCCGGCAGAGTGCTGGACGTCGAGGACCGGGACGGAACCCGTATGGCCACGGTCGACTTCGGAGGAGTCGTCAAGGACGTGTGCCTGGAGTACCTGCCGGACCTGAAGGTCGGGGAGTACGCCATCGTCCACGTCGGGTTCGCGCTCCAGCGGCTCGACGAGGAATCGGCCCGCAGAACCCTGGAGCTGTTCGAGAACCTCGGCATGCTCCAGGAGGAGTTCGGCGACCCCTGGGAACAGGCGGCCGCCCAGGGCGCCGCGCAGCAGCCCTCGCACCACACCACCGCCCCGGAGGGACAGCAGTGAAGTACATCGAGGAGTTCCAGGACCCCGACCTCGCCGAACGGCTGCTGGACGACATCCGGGCCACCGTCACCCGCCCGTGGGCGCTGATGGAGGTCTGCGGCGGCCAGACCCACACCATCATCCGGCACGGCATCGACCAGCTCCTCCCCGAGGAGGTCGAGCTGATCCACGGCCCCGGCTGTCCCGTCTGCGTCACCCCGCTCGAGGTGATCGACAAGGCACTGGAGATCGCCTCCCGCCCCGACGTCGTCTTCTGCTCCTTCGGCGACATGCTCCGCGTGCCCGGCACCGGACGCGACCTGTTCCAGGTGCGCGGCACCGGAGGGGACGTCAGGGTCGTCTACTCCCCGCTCGACGCACTGCGCATCGCCCAGCAGAACCCGGACCGACAGGTCGTCTTCTTCGGCATCGGCTTCGAGACGACCGCCCCGCCCAACGCGATGACGGTGTACCAGGCGCGCAAGCTCGGCATCCGCAACTTCAGTCTGCTGGTCTCGCACGTACGGGTGCCGCCGGCGATCGAGGCGATCATGCAGTCGCCGGACTGCCGTGTACAGGCGTTCCTCGCCGCCGGACACGTGTGCAGCGTCATGGGGATGGACGAGTACCCGGGACTCGCCGAGCGATTCGGCGTGCCCATCGTCGTCACCGGGTTCGAACCGCTCGACATCCTGGAAGGCGTCCGCCGTACCGTCCGCCAGCTGGAACGCGGCGAGCACACCGTCGACAACGCCTACCCGCGCGCCGTGCGTCCGGAGGGCAACCCGGCGGCCCGGGCCATGCTCGACGACGTCTTCGAGGTCACCGACCGCGCCTGGCGCGGCATCGGCGTCATCCCGGACAGCGGCTGGCGGCTGTCCTCGCGCTACCGCGACTACGACGCCGAGCACCGCTTCGCCGTCGACGGCATCACCACCCGCGAACCGGCCGCCTGCCGCAGCGGCGAAGTGCTGCAGGGGCTGATCAAGCCGCACGAGTGCGAGGCGTTCGGCACCACCTGCACCCCGCGCTCACCGCTCGGCGCCACCATGGTCTCCAGCGAGGGTGCCTGCGCCGCGTACTACCTCTACCGGCGGCTCGAGCTGAACACCCCGGCGAGGCCGGCCGCGTCCCTGGAGGGCAGCCCCGTTGTCTGACACCACCGGCACCGTCCCCGGCGCCGTCCGGCAGGCCGAGGACACCCGCCCGGACATGCTCAACTGGACCTGCCCCGTACCGCTGCGCGACCAACCGAGGATCGTCATGGGCCACGGCGGCGGCGGAGCCCTGTCCGCCGAGCTCGTCGAACAGCTCTTCACACCCGCCTTCGGCGGCCCGGCACCGGAGGCGCTGACCGATTCCGCCGCCCTGGAACTCGGCGGGGCCAAGCTGGCCTTCTCCACCGACTCCTTCGTGGTGCGCCCGCTGTTCTTCCCCGGCGGCAGCATCGGGGACCTCGCGGTCAACGGCACCGTCAACGACCTCGCCATGAGCGGGGCCCGCCCCGCCTATCTGTCCTGCGGTTTCATCCTCGAGGAGGGCACCGGTACGGACGTCGTCGGACGGGTCGCGGCGGCGATGGGCGCCGCCGCCCGGGCCGCGGGGGTGGAAGTCGTCACCGGCGACACCAAGGTCGTCGAGGCCGGCCACGGCGACGGCGTCTACATCAACACCTCCGGCATCGGACTGATCCCCTCAGGCGTGGACCTGCGGCCGGGGCGGGTGGTCCCGGGCGACGTCGTCCTCGTCAGCGGGGCGATCGGCGTCCACGGGGTGGCGATCATGAGCGTGCGGGAAGGGCTGGAGTTCGGGGTGGAGATCCTGAGCGACTGCGCACCGCTCGGAGGCCTCGTCGAGGCGATGCTCGCCGTCACACCCGACCTGCACGCCCTGCGGGACCCCACCCGTGGCGGACTGGCCGCCTCGCTGAACGAGATCGCCGCCGCCTCCGGCACCGGGATCGTGGTGCGGGAACGCGCCGTACCCGTCCCCGACGCGGTGACCAACGCGTGCGCGGTCCTGGGGCTGGACCCGATGTACGTGGCCAACGAGGGGAAGCTCGTGGCGTTCGTGCCGCCCGCCCACGCGGACGCGGTCCTGGCCGCCATGCGCGCACATCCGCTGGGCGCCGAGGCCGCGGTGATCGGCGAGGTGACCGACGCGCACCCCGGTATGGTCGTCGCCCGCACCGCGCTGGGCGGCACCAGGGTGGTGGACCTGCCCCTCGGCGAGCAGCTGCCGCGGATCTGCTGAGGACCGCCGGCCACGGTCCCGGCGCCATGGGGCCGCGGGGCTGTCGTGCCCGGCTCGCATCCCGTGCCGTGCGAGCCGGGCACGGCGTTCCCTTCCTCAGTCCCGGCCGCGTGCGTGCTCGAACCGTGCCAGGCCGTCCGCGAGGTCGATCAGCGGCCCGGGGTAGTCCAGGCGTGCGCGCTCACGCTCGGGCAGCCGCCACGGTTCATGGATGCGCCTGCCCGCCACGTCCCGTAGTTCCGGCACCCATCGGCGGACGTACGCTCCCCGCGGGTCGAAGCGTCTGCCCTGTGCGACCGGGTTGAGCACGCGGTGGGGGCGGGTGTCGGTGCCGGTTCCGGCGACCCACTGCCAGTTGAGCTGGTTGTTGACGATGTCGCCGTCCACGAGCAGATCGAGGAAGTGCCGGGCGCCGATCCGCCAGTCCACGTACAGGGTCTTGGCCAGGAAACTGGCTGCCAGCAGGCGTGCCCGGTTGTGCATCCAGCCCTCGTGGCGCAGTTGGCGCATCGCCGCGTCGACGACCGGGTATCCGGTACGGCCCTCCCGCCACGCGGCGATGTCCTCGGACGCCTCCTCCTCGGTGCGCCACCGGTCGTGCCGGGTGCGGTAGTCCCGGGCGGAGGCCGCCGGCCGTGCCGCCAGTACCTGGTGGTGGAAGTCGCGCCAGCACAACTGGCGCACGAACGCGTCCGCCCCGGGTCCGCCGTGTGCGCGGGCCCGCCGGACGAGTTCCACCGGCGAGAGGGCTCCGAAGTGCAGGTACGGCGACAACCGGGAGGTCGCGTCGCCCGCCAGGTCGTCGTGGCGGTCCTCGTACCCGGACAGGTCCTCGCGGGCCCACCGGGAGAACCGCTCACGCCCCCGCGTCTCCCCGCCGGGCGGCAGGGCCGGGGAGACGCCGGACAGCCCGTCACGGGACGGCAGCGGCTCGCCGCGCACCGCCTCCGGGACGCGCACGGTGCGCGGCGTCGGACAGGTGTCCCGCAGCCGCTCTTGTGACCAGCGGCGGAAGTAGGGCGTGAACACGGCGTAGTGATCGGAGCCGGCCGGAGTCACCGTCCCCGCGCCCACAGCGGTGATCACGCTGTCGTGCACGCGCAGTGCCACGCCGTGGTCGCCGAGTTCCTCGCGCAGCCGCTCCTCCCGCCGCTGGGCGTATCCGGTGACCCCGGCGGCCATGTGCACCTCAAAGGCTCGGCACTCCGCGGCGAGCGCGCGGACCTCCCGTACGACCGGCCCGGTACGCACCACCAGCCGGCCGCCGCGGCGGCGCAGCGAGGCGTCGAGGTCGGCCAGGCAGTCGGCGAGGAAGGCGCTGCGGTTGGGCGCGTCGAAGCCGGCCGCGTGGACGCCCGGGTCGCGTACGAACAGCGGCACCACCTCGTCCGCCGCCGCGAGGGCGGCGCGCAGCGGGGGATGGTCGTGCAGACGCAGATCCGAGGTGAACAGGACGACCGCGACGGTCATGACGTCACTCCTGGTGTCGTGAGGTGGTGCTGTGAGTGCTGTTTCCGGATGCTTCGCCCCGCGGGGGAGTGCCGGACGCGGTCGGCGAGGATCCGCCCCTGCGCGCGCTCATGCCCTTGGCCGCGGCCTGGGTGATGTTGCGGGCCATGCCGCCGAAGACGACGGCGTGGAAGGGGGCGACGGACCACCAGTAGGCGTGACCCGGCAGACCTCGTGGGTGGAACAGCGCGCGCTGCCGGTAGCGGGTGCGGCCCTCGGCGTCCGTCTCGGCGTACATCTCCAGCCACGCCAGGCCCGGCAGTCGCATCTCCGCCCGCAGCCGCAGCAGCCGCCCGGGCTCGATCTCCTCCACCCGCCAGAAGTCCAGCGAGTCCCCGGCCCGCAGATGCTCGGCGTCGCGTCGTCCGCGCCGCAGCCCGACCCCGCCGACGAACCGGTCCAGCCAGCCCCTGACCGCCCAGGCGAGCGGGAAGGAGTACCAGCCGTTGTCGCCGCCGATGCCCTCGATCACCTTCCACAGCGCCTCGCGTGACGCGTCGACCGACAGCTGCCGTTCGTCCTGGTAGAGGCTGCCGCCGGCCCAGTCCGGGTCGGTGGGCAGCGGATCGCTCGGGGCCCCCGGTACGGCCGCCGACGACCAACGGGTGGCCACCTGTGCCTCCCGCACCCGCCGCAGGGCCAGCGCCAGCGCCTCGCCGAACGGCAGCGGCCGGCCCGGGGCGTCGGGCACGTACCGGGCGATGTCGTGCTCCTGGCAGACCACCTCGTGCCGCAGCGACTCCGTCAGCGGCCGGGCGATGGCGGCGGGCACCGGGGTGACCAGGCCGATCCACAGACTGGACAGCCTCGGGGTGAGGACCGGCACCGGCACGATGAGCCGCCGCCGCAGCCCGCCGACGGTGGCGTACCGGCGCATCATGTCCTGGTACGTGAGGACGTCCGGTCCGCCGATGTCGAACGCCCGGTCGACGTCGTTCGGCATGGTGGCCGAGCCGACCAGGTAACGCAGTACGTCCCGTACCCCGATGGGCTGGGTCCGGGTGTGCACCCAACGGGGGGTCACCATGACCGGCAGCCGCTCGGTCAGATAGCGCAGCATCTCGAAGGAGGCCGACCCCGAGCCGATGACGACCGCCGCCCGCAGCACGGTGGCGGGCACCGGGGCGTCGAGGAAGATGCGCCCGACCTCGGCCCGGGACCGCAGGTGCGGGGAGAGCGACCCTTCGGGCACGTCCGGTGGGGTGAGCCCGCCCAGGTAGACGATCCGTCGCACGCCGACGGCGTGCGCCTGCTCGGCGAAGACACGGGCCGCACGGCGGTCGGTCTCCTCGAAGCCGGAGCCGCCTGCGAGGGCGTGCACCAGGTAGTACGCGACGTCGATCCCGCGCATGGCCGCGGCGACCGAGTCCGCGTCCGTGACGTCGCCCCGCACCGTCTCGACGTCTCCCGCCCAGGGATGGTCACGGAGTTTGTCCGGGGAACGGGCCAGGCAACGGACGCGATGGCCGGCCTTCAGCAGTTCGGGTACCAGGCGCCCGCCGATGTACCCGGACGCCCCGGTGACCAGACAGTGCAACCGTTCCGTTCCCTGCCGTTCCTGCCGTTCCTGCCGTTCCTGCCGTCCG
This sequence comes from Streptomyces sp. TE5632, assembly GCF_054061295.1. Taxonomy (NCBI): domain Bacteria; kingdom Bacillati; phylum Actinomycetota; class Actinomycetes; order Kitasatosporales; family Streptomycetaceae; genus Streptomyces; species Streptomyces sp. TE5632. The sequence goes on from NZ_JBSSEA010000003.1 coordinate 5,696,667, forward strand.
TCCATGTCCACCATCGTTCCTCCCTGTGTTCGTCCCGATTGTCCCCCTATCGCCGATCATGGCCGCAACAGCGGGACCGCGCCCGTCGCGGCGAGTCGGCCGACGGCCGGGACGCGGGAGGCGACCGTCTGCCGCACGGTCCGCCCCGGGCGCCGGCATCCGCTCACCGGAGCCGGGGCCCGGCGGGGGGCACCCCGTGTTCGGCGAGCGGGCCGACCGACAGGCCCGCATCGCGGCAGCCGTCCACGATGTCGGGCAGGGCACCGAGCGCGGCCCGCCAGCAGGCCGGGGCCGACATCCTGTCCGTGTCGTGCAGGAGGACGGTGCCGCCGCCGCGCAGACCGGCCGCGACGGCCGAGCGCACCGACGCCGGGGTGGCCCCGGCCGTCCAGTCCCTGCCCCAGGCGGTCCACAGCACCGGCCGCAGGCCCGCCGCGCGGGCGGCCGCCCAGCGCCCGGAGGTGAGGATTCCGTACGGCGGGCGGTACCAACGGGGGTACCGGCCCGTCAGCTCCCGGACCGCGCCGACCGCCCGCAGCAGGGCACGCACGTCGTCCGCCGGGGCCGGCCGCCAGGGACGGTCGTGGCTCCAGCCGTGCACGGCCAGTTCGTGCCCGCGGCGGACGGTCTCACGCACCACGGAGGGATGCCGTACGACGCTGTCGCCCAGGACGAAGAAGGTCGCCCGGACCCCGATCGCCTCCAGCGCGTCGAGGAAGCACGGGGTGGACTCGGGATCGGGCCCGTCGTCGAAGGTCAGCGCGACGTGGGCGGGATGTCCGACACCGGCGAGACGTGGGGAACAGCGGCGCACCCCGGGCAGCCAGGTGGCCGCCGGGGCGATGTGCGCCGCGGCGACGGCGGCGAGCGGAGCCAGCACGGCCGCCGCGCGCCGGGCGGGGGAGCGACCGGGGGACGTGGGCATCGGCTGTGCCTCCTTGCCGTGTGTTCGGGGTGTCCGGGATTCCTACGACACCGGCCGGACCGAGTCGGTACCCGGGTGCCGCGCCGCGGCGTCCCAGCTGCCGGAGACCAACGGGGCGCGGGCCAGCCCGGCGGCGCCCACTCCCATGAGCACCACGCCGATCACCGCGGGCACCACCCGCACGCCGAGCGTGATCTGCTCCCCGAACAGCGCCCACCCCAGCACCACGCTCGTCAGCGCGTCACCGAGGGTCAGAGCGGGCTGGGACGCCGCCAGCGTCCCGGCCCGGAACGCGCTCTGGAGCAGCAGAAAGGCGACGGCTCCGGCGGCGGCGGTGGCGTAGGGGGGCCACGACGCCAGCAGGGCGCCCAGCCCGTCCGGAAACCTGCCGGTCACCTCCTTGAGCAGCGCCGCGGTCAGGGCGAACGAGATCGCGGACGCCAGCCCCAGCAGCGCCGCGCGCGGTGCGCCCCGCACCGCACGGGCCGTCACCACCAGCGCCGCCACGGCACCCAGCACCACCCCCGCGGCCACCGTCCACAGCCCCGCGGAGGCCGTGGACCGGCCGACGGCCGGAGCCGCCGAGGTCAGGAACATCGACAACCCGACGGCCAGGGCGGCGAACGCCAGCCAGATACTGCGGTCCGGACGACGGTGGAAGACCACGCTGCCGACGACCAGGGTGAACAGCAACTCGGCGGCCATGAGCGGCTGGACCAGCGCGAGACTGCCCATACCCAGAGCCGCCGCCTGCAGAACGGTGGACAGCGCGAGCAGCCCGGCACCCGCCACCCAGTGGGGCCGCAGCAGCACACGCCCGAGCCAGCGGGCGGCCTGGCGCAGCCCCGTGCCGCCCTCCGGTTCCTCCGCCGCGGCCCGCCGCTGCAGCACCGAGGACGAGGCGTTGGACAGCGCCGCCAGCAGGGCCAGGACGACGACCAGCACGCCGTACCACCGTTCAGTCGAACACGGTGGCGAGCCGCCGGTACAGGGCCGGCGCCGCGCCGCGCACCCGGACGGGCAGACGCAGCCAGCCGGGGACGTAGACCTCGTCCCGCCCCCGGGAGACCGCGCTCCACACGGCGCCGGCGACCCGCTCGGGCGGCACCGGCCTGGGCCACGACCTCCGGTAGGGGGCGCCGCGCCGCTCGAAGAACGGCGTGTCCACCACTCCCGGCACCACCAGGCTGACCGCGACGCCGCTGCCGCGCAGTTCGTACCGCAGGGCGTCGGCGAAGACGGCCAGCGCCGCCTTGGCCGCCGAGTACACGGCCTCTCCCCGTACGCCCACCATCCCCGCGACGGACCCGATGAGCACCACACGCCCGGAGCCCGCCTCCACCATGTGCGGCACCACCTCACGGACCAGGCGCAACGCGGCCAGGAGGTCGACCTCGACGACCTCCTCGAGGGCGGACGGGGGCATGGCGCCGAAGTCCCCGGCCCAGCCGACACCGGCGCCGGCCACCAGAAGATCCACTCGACCGGCGTGCTCGAGGGCGAACCGGGTCAGCTGCCGCTCGGCGCCGGGCCGGGTCAGATCCGCCGGGAAGACCGAGGCCGGGGCCCGTTCCGCGACTCGGCGGAGGCGTGCAGCGTCCCGCCCGTTGAGGACGAGACGCCACCCTTTCGCGGAGAGCGTTCGGGCCACGGCGGCGCCGATGCCCGAGGAGGCGCCGGTCACCAGTGCCGCGCCCGGACGCTCGGCTCCGTCGGCCGGGGGCCCCAGCACCGCGTCGGCCGGGGCGACGGACGTCCGGGGGAACAACACGTCGGCTGCGTCGGCACGAGAAGCGTGAGACATGGGCTGCACCTTGGCTGCGAGGGAGAACGCCCGAGAAGCCGCCCCCTGCGGCCGCTCCCGGCGTTCGGCGGGGGTACCCCGAGAAGTATCCCGGGCCCAACCGCCGAAACGCGGGGGAGCAGGTTTCACCGACACAGCGGAAGGAGACCCGCCACCCCGTGCACTCACCGTCCTCGGTGCCCCGCCGGTGCGTGTCGGCGGGCGGCGGGCAGCGACTGCTGATCGTCAGCGCGAGCATGGGGGCCGGCCACGACACGGTGGCCGGCGAACTCGCTCGCCGTGCCCGGGAACAAGGCCACGACGCGCAGGTCGTGGACCTCCTGCGGTTGCTTCCGCACGGCCTGGGCACCGCGGTGCGCCTCTTCTACCAGTCGTCGGTACGGCACTTTCCCTGGGCGTACGCGGGCCTCTACCACGCGCTGTTCCGCCCCGGGCCGCGGCACCGCCCCAGTGGCGTACCCCTCGCCCGGCTGGCGGGCGGTCGTCTGACGGATCTCGTGGAGCGGACGGGCGCCGACGTGGTGGTCCCGGTCTTCCATCTGGCCGCTCAGCTGACCGGCCACCTGAGGGCCCGTGGGCGCCTGCGGGCCCCGAGCGCCGTCTTCGTGATCGATTTCGCCGTGCACCGGCAGTGGCTTCATCCCGGCAACGACCTGTACCTCTGCCTCACCGACGAGGCCGCGCGGGACGTGGGCCGGAGCACCACGGTGCCCGTCGAGACGGCCGGACCGGTCGTGGCACCCGGCTTCTTCGCACCGGCCGCCGGGGCCGGGGCATGGCGACCGCGCTTCGAGCGGTACGCCCCCGGACGCCCGCCCGTCGTGCTGTCCGCCGGAGCCTGGGGCGCGGCTTCGGCGCTGGACGGGACGGCTCGGCTGCTCACCGCTGCCGGTTTCCTCCCGGTCGTGCTGTGCGGCCGGAACGAACGCCTGCGAGCCCGCCTGGCCGGGGTTCCGGGCGTGCTCGTACCGGACTGGGTCACCGACATGCCCGGCCTGCTGCGTGCGGCCCGCGTCCTGGTCGACAACGCCGCCGGTCAGACCGCCGTACAGGCTCTCGCCTCCGGATTGCCCGTGGTGGGCTACCGCCCGCTGCCCGGGCATGGAAGGGAGGGTGTGCGGCGGATGGCGGCGCTCGGCGTCTCGGAGACCGCTCCGGACGCCGACGCCTTGCTGCGCGCCCTGCGGCGGTTGTCGGCGGACGGCGCGTACCGGGACCGCCGGATCGCCCGCGGGCGGGAGCTCTTCCGGGGAGACGTGCTGGCACGGGTGAGCGCACTCGCCGACACGTCCCCCGTGTGATCCGCCGGAACAGCGGGGAAGAGACGCCGACGCCTCGCACTCCGACGCCTCGTACTCCGACGCCTTGTACGACGTGCCGTACGCGTCAGCCGTCGCCGACCGGTCCCGTCCCGGCCCCCACAGGCAGGTCGTCGGTGAACCGGTGCCCGTGGTGGTCGAGGAGCCAGCGGCCGAACAGGGCGCCGCCGAAGATGACGAATCCCACGCCGATGAGCCACGACTCGACGATGAGGACGACACCGACCGTGCCGTAGCTGATCGCGTTCTCGACGATCAGCGGTGTGAAGACGTAGTAGGAGAAGCCCCGCAGACCGATCAGGCCCGCCACGGTGGCGATCGCGCCCGGCAGCAGGTGCCACCAGCGGACCTGGCCGCCCAGCAGGAAGCGCTGCCCCCACCAGAAGAACAGGATGCCGGTCACCAGCGAGAGGGTGATCCGCTCAGGCCCGTGCAAGGAGTGGCGGGTCAGCACTTCCTGGTAGAGGAACGCGGTCAGGACGCACAGCCAGGTCGCCTGACGCCAGATCCGGTGCCACGGCCCGGGAGGCAGGTTCCATATCCGCTCGTAGCCGTTCTGGATGCTCCCGCCCAGCGGGACACCGAACACGGCGAGTGCCAGCCCGCCCCACACGCTGGTGGTGCCGACCACCTCGCGTGGCGGGCTGATGATCTCCGCGAGCAGGTGCGCGGACCGGCCGGACAGGCCCATGCCGTCCGCGAGCCAGGCCGCGAAGCCGCCCCGCCCGAGCGGATCGGTGGCGGCGACCACGATGAGCAGGGGCGCCAGCGTGACCAGCGACAGCGTGGCGAACCCCAGGGCCCGGTGCATCAGCTCCAGATCACGGCCGCGCCGCATCAGGAGGTGGGCGCCCAGCCACTCCCATCCGTGCCGGAGCGTGCCCAGGTGACGCCTCACGGTGCGCTCCTTCGTCGGCTCGCGTACACGCGACTTTGTCACCCGGCGGCAGACGGCACAAACCTGGATGCGTCCGTCGCGGTGGGCGGGTGCCGCCGGAGTTCACCGGTGACCTCGGGAAGCGTGTACGACGGCAAGGCGTGCTTCGCGCTCCTCCTGACACCAGCCCCCTTCGCATCGAGGTCACCGGCGCGGGGGTGACCGTCTGCCCGCGCCGTCCGCCCCGGGTGCCGGGGCGGACGGCGCGCGGGCGTCTTGTGCCACCGGACCGGTGGCGGCCCGGTGGCCGTGGCCTACCAGCGGTTGCGGTGCACGACCTCTTCGACCGGGCGGCGGCTCACCGGACCGAACCTGCCGCGCGGCCACCCCACCGGGACGGCCGCGAAGGTGTTCATGTCGTCGGGAATGCCCAGGGCCGCCTTCCACTCGTCCTCCAGCATCAGGTGCCAGATGGTGATGTTGGCGGCCAGGCCCAGGCCCCGCGCGGCGAGCAGCAGGTTCTGCACGCCCGGATAGACGCAGGAACCCTCCGCGAGGGCGGCGAAACGCTCCTGGATCCGCCCCATGCGCGCCGTCCCCTCGGCGCCGAGCTCCTCGGCGTAGCGCCGCATGCCCTCCTCTTCGATCCTCGGCTCCGGGAACCGGTAGCAGGGGATGATCAGTGCCGGGGTCTCGGCGAAGTGGTCGCGCTGGTACTCGATGGCGGCGACCATGCGTCCGTACGCGGCCTCGTCCATGCCGGCGGGGGCGTACTTGCCGGTGGTGGCGAGGTACGCGTCCACGCACCGCTTCCACAGCGGGGCGAGGCCGGCCATGACCGCGGGGTCGGTGACGACGACGTACTCGTAGCGCTGCATGTTGCCGCCGCTGGGGCCCCAGACGGCCGCCTGTATCAGCCGGTCCAGGAGCTCGTCGGGCACCGGGTCGGGCCGCAGGCGCCGCATGGCCCGCATGGTGGACATGGTCGCGAAGAGGGCCGGTTCGGCGGTGTCGCCGGCCGGTGCCCCGGAGAGGGTGGTTTCAGAGGTCATGATCGTGAGTGTAGGGACGGCACGCCCCGCCCGGACCACCCGGTCACGTTTGCGTCCTCGTACCGGGAAGGGGCATCTGCCCCGAACGCACTTGCTCTTGACGCACCGTCACCGAACTGCCCGAAAAACGAACGGAGGTGATCTCGGCCGACAGGACGACAGCGGACCTGAGACATGGACGGCCCACCGAGGGACCCGCTCCGGCGGGCCCTCGTTCGTGCCTCGGGCGCCGAGACCCACCCACGTTTGTCATGTGCCCAGGTGGGGACTCGGCGCCCATGACTGCAACGCCACGCCGCCGGATGCAGCAGAACCGAATGTTGTGGCTCCTGGAGCGTCTGGAACGGGCGCCCTGGGCGGACCCGGCGATCGACGCCCTTCGGTCAGCGGTCCGCTCCCTGCCGCTGGGGCGCGGACGGGACGTGCTGCACGGCAGGTGGCTGGGGCATCCGCTCCATCCGCTGATGGTGCAGGTGCCGGTCGGGAGCTGGCTGTCCGCGGCCGTGCTGGACACCCGGCCCGGCCGCTCCCGCGAGGCGGGGCTGCTCGTCGGCGTCGGCCTGGCCGCGGCCGCGCCCGCCGCGCTGGCGGGCGCCGTCGACTGGGCGGAGCTGCACCGGGAGCAGGCGCGTGTGGGGCTGGTGCACGCCATGGCCAACTGGGCGGCCGTGGGCCTGTACGCGACCTCGCTCACCTGCCGCCTCAAGGGGCGTACGGGTGCCGGCCGGGCATACGGCTTCCTGGGGCTGACGGCGATGGGGCTCGGCGGCATGCTGGGCGGCCACCTGGCCTACCGCCAGGCGTCCGGAGCCAACCATGCGGAAGAGGTTCCGCACGTCGTCCGGGAGGGCTGGCACCGGGTCGGTGCCGTGGCCGAGTTTCCGACCGGGCAGCCCGTGCGGCGCGTCGTGGACGATGTGCCGGTCCTGGTGGTCCGTGAATCCGGCGGGGTGATCCACGCACTGGCCGAGCGGTGCAGCCATCTCGCCGGTCCGCTGTCCGAGGGCACGGTCGCCGACGGATGTGTCCGGTGCCCGTGGCACGGCAGCGTCTTCCGGCTCTCGGACGGCTGGAACGTCCGCGGTCCGGCCACCGCACCGCAGCCCGCCTTCGACACCCGGGTCGTCGACGGATATGTCGAGGTGCGTCTGCGTCGGGCCGGCCGGGAAGCGGACGGCGAGTGGAGCGGGAGCGGAGTGGACAGGGCCGACGGGCACGTCGGCTGACAGCCGCTTCACCCGACGGTTCGACGGGCTTTCGCGGCGCACACGGGCGGCCCGGGCCACGGCGGTACGGCCCCGGGCCCGCGACCTCGTCGGTGCCGTCCGCCTCGCCGTCCGTGGGAACCCCCGGACCCGGCTGCACTGGCATGCCTGCCACCACCTTGTTCCTCGTGCAGAGGACGGAACCGGTGAAAGCCCGGCCGGGGCACGGCCGTACGCCGCACATCACACCGTCCGCGCCGGGTGCCGTCACCCCGGAGCGAGGGTCACCGTCGTCGTGACCCGGGTGAGGGCGGGGGCCGAGGGCGTCGAACCGAACCCGAAGCGCACGGGCGGTTCGACCGGTGCCATCGAGCCGAGGTCGGTGCTCTCGAAGGCGGCCGACACCGCGCGGATCGGCAGCAGGTCCCGGGCGCCGTACCACTCGCGGCGCCCTCCACCGGCGCTGCCACGGGTCCGCACACCGGGGAGCAGCAGGCGAGCGGGCCGGTCCGTCAGCGCGCTCCACGCCGGACGGCGGGCGAGCGCACCGGGAACGGCCCGCAGGACGAGGCCCAGAAGCCGTCGCCGACCGGTGACGAAGCGCAGGTCGAGCGGCGCCGCGGTAACGGTCCAGGTGCCGTCCGTGACACGCACGTCGACCGGAACGACACGCACCGTGTCGAAGACATAGGTACCGCTGATGAAGTCGGCCGTCTCCTGCGTGGGGGCCAGCAGCACCCTCTCCCCGTCGGCCCGTTCCAGCATCACGTCGCTGAAGGCTCCGAACGGTGAACGCTGCCAGTGTCCGAGCACGATCCGTGTGCCCGAGGAGGTACCCATGCCGGCGATCCAGCCGTCGAAGCGCAGCCGCGGGCGTCGCGCGGCCCCGCCGGGCATCCGGTTCATCCGCTCGTCCTCATCCGCTCGTCCTCCTCGGGTGAGCTAAGCGGCGTCGGCTCCGGAACGGCGAGCGGCGCGGCGCCGGAGGCACAACGGCAGCACGTACCAGCAGAGACCGAACCACAGCATGACCCCGCCGGCGAGCACCTCGGCGAGGACGCCGGGAACCACGACACGGAGGATCAGCAGGAGCGTGCAGCCGATGGTCAGCGCGAGGAGGACCATGCCGCACATCATCAAGCGGCCGGCGGCCTCCACCACCTCGTCCTTCATACGCTGGCCGGACAGGAAGCGGTGGATGGAGACGGGCGCTATGAGCGATCCCGTGGCCGCCGCGCCGAGCACCACGGTGATGACGTAGACGACGCGGTCGAACGTCTCCAACTCCCGGAACAGCGGGGTGAAAGCCACACTGAGCAGGAATCCGAAGAGGATCTGCACGCCCGTCTGGGTGACCCGGGTCTCCTGCAGGATCTCGTTCCAGCGGCGGTTGACCCGCTCACGTGCGGTTTCCGGCGCTTCGTCAGCGGGTTTCGGACCGCGGCCGTCGTGGCGCGCGCAGCAGGCGGTGCCCTCCCCCGCCTGCTCGACCGGCTGCTCCGTCATCGTCATGGCGTCCTCCCCGTCCCAGGCAGACCGATTGCCCCGTTCGAGCCCCTTCCATGCACATCACGGACACGGGAGGGCCGGCGCCCGGGTGCCGGTTGTGCCGATGACGTCGCCGCGCCGACGGCTGTGGCACACGGTCGACCTATAGTTGGCCTCATGAGCCGTTGGAGGGAGTTGACCGGAGAGACGTCCGGAGAGGACTACGCCGCGCGGTTCGCGGCCCTGGCCCGTAGCGGGAAGGACGTACACGGTGAGGCGCGGTTCTGCGCGGCTCTCGTGCCTGCCGGAGCGCGGGTGCTGGACGCCGGGTGCGGTACCGGACGGGTCATGATCCGGCTTGCGGAACTCGGGTACGACTGTGTCGGGGTGGACGTCGATGCGTCGATGCTGGCAGTGGCGCGGAAGCAGGCGCCGGGACTGCCCTGGTTCCAGGCCGACCTGGCCGGGTTCGAGCCGGACCTGCTCGGCATCGCGGCGGACTTCGACCTCGTGGTCGCCGCAGGAAATGTCTTCCCGCTGCTCGCCGCCGGCACCGAGGCCACGGTGGTCCAGCGCTTGGCCGCGGCCCTGCGGCCGGGCGGTCTGATGGTCGCCGGCTTCGGCCTGGACGAAGCCCACCTGCCCGTGCCGCCCGGCATCACGCTGGCAGAGTACGACGACGGCTGCGCCGCAGCCGGCCTCACCCTCGTCGACCGCTTCGCCACCTGGGACGCCGCCCCTTACGACGGCGGCGGCTATGCCGTCAGCGTCCACCGCCGGTGAGGATGTGAGAGTTCGGCGCGCGGCCCACGGCCCGCGCGCCCGGACATCGTCGCGGGCCGGACACGCGGGTGGTGTCCTGGGGTGTGGTGTTTCAGTCGGGTCAGCAGGTGCCACTCGAAGTCGCGCACGTGGACCGCAGGCTGCGCTTCCTGTCGGTACGCACAGTGCCCCGGGCCGGATGCCTCGGGCCGCCTGAGTCTCACGCGCCCATGCGCCCGGCGCATCCCGGAGGCGGGGGCCGGGGCGACGGCTGTCTGAGGGCTGCGCGGCCGGGGACCCAGGTCGCGGTCGACGTGGTTACGAACCCTCCGTGAGCGCGGTGGCGTGGTCGGCGGCCCACCGGCGAAACGTTCGCGGCGCCGTCCCGAGAATGTCGGCCACCGCAGTGGTGATGTACGCGGGCTGTCCGACCGCCGCACTCCACGCGGCGAGCAGCATGTCGACGACCGAGCTGGGCACCGTACCCTCCCACAGGCTTCGGAACTCGTCCGGCGTCATCTCCTCGAATGCGATCCGGCGCCCCAGGGCGTCACCGATGGCGTCCACCTGCGCGGCTTGGGTCAGTGATTCGGGGCCCGTGAGGACGTAGTCGCCTCCGACGTGTCCGCCCTGACAGAGCGTCCGCGCCGCGACGGCTGCGACGTCGCGGTCGTCGACCGGTGCCGACTCGGCAGCGCCGTAAGGCCACCGGACGACCTCGCCGGCCCGGATCGCGGGCGCCCACCAGGCCAGCGAGTTCGACGCGAACATCCCCGGCCGGATGATCGTCGACTCGAGTCCGGTGGCTGCGATGAGCCGCTCGATGTCGGCGTGCAGCACCGCCATGGGATTGGGCTGCTGGAAGAAAGGGTGCGGCGTCTGATGCGGGGAGGACAGGAAGACGACCCGCCGCACGTGGGCTGTCAGCCGCTCGACGACTGCCGCGGCGGTCTGAGGCGGGGCGGTCCAGACGAGGAAAACCGCACCGGCGCCGTTCAACGCCGGGTCGAGCGACTCGGGCACAGTGAGGTCGCCGGTGAAGACCTCGGCCTTCGCCGGCAGCGTCGCCGCCGCCGCGGAGCGATGGGTGAGGGCGCGGACCGGCACGCCCGCGTCGAGGAGTTGGTCGACGACGATGCGGCCGACCCGGCCCGTCGCCCCGGTTACGAGCACGGGAGGAATATCCATCTGATTCACGCCGTCCATGAAAACGTTACTCGGTTAAAAAGGCAACCCGGTAACGAATGTTACGGTGGTCGGATGAGCGAGTCGACGGGACTGCGGGCCCGCAAGAAGGAGCGGACGCGCGACGCCATCGGCGACGCGGCCGTCTCGCTTTTCCTGGAGCGCGGCTTCGACCGCGTCTCGGTCAACGACATCGCCGCGGCGGCCGAGATCTCCAAGCCGACCCTCTTCCGGTACTTCCCCACCAAGGAAGACCTGGTGCTGCACCGGTTTGCGGACCACCAGGGCGAGGCGGCACACGTCGTACGTGACCGCAGGTCCGGCAGCAAGCCGATGACGGCGCTGCATCGGCACTTCCGGGCCTGCCTCGATCGGTACGACCCCGTCACCGGCCTCAACGATCATTCCGAGGTGGTGGCGTTCCATCGGCTGGTGTTCACCACACCGAGCCTGGCGGCACGGCTGGTGCGGTACCAACTCGAGGACGAGGAAGCGCTGGCGGACGCCCTCGGCGAAGGCGTCCAGGCGCGCCTGCGAGCCGCCCAGGTGCTCGCGGTCCAACGGGTGCTCGCCCGAACCAACTGGCAGAAGATCGCCGACGGTCGAACCGCCCGCGACGTGCACCCCGAGGCCGTGGCCGATGCCGACCAGGCGTTCAACCAGCTGCGGTGACAGGCGGCGCTCCGGTGGAAGAAGGTTCCGTGGCCTGGTGCACGGGCTGCCCCGGGCCTTGACCTGCACCGCGTTCGGTAGTGCCCGGCGGGTCGTCTCGGTGTAGGTGGCCGATCCGTCCCGGCACACGACCTCGGCGTCGGGAAGTTCACGCAGCCGGGCTTCCTGGGTGGCGGCCTTGCGGTCGGGGAGTACCTCGATGTGCTCGCCGGTCCGCGCGTCGATGGTCACGGTGGCGTAATGGCGGCGGCGCAGGGCGACGTCGTCGACCCCGATCACCTTCGGGGCGGGCGCCCGCGGTGTGTGTGGGCACGCCGCAGCAGGCGCAGGGCCGTGGCGCAGGGCAGGAGCACGGCCAGTGGCCGGGCGGGCGGGCGGCTGCTCGGTCGCATGACTCCTTGACGACCGCGGACATCTGTCCGGCCGGGCGCGTGGTGCGGCGTCGGTGGCGTCCCGGCAGCCCGGGGATCTGCTCGCGGAAGGTCTGCCGACGGCAGCCCGGGACCGGGCAGGCCGGTCTCCGGGTCAGGACACGGATCTGGACCCGGCGGCCGTCCGCCGACACGTCTGCCACCGTCCGGCGGTGAGACCCGTGCGCCTTCACCGTCGGCGCACCGCATATCGGGCAGAGCGCCGGGACATCCCGGGTCCGGGCTGTGGCCCGGACTGTCTCACCGTCATCCGTCACCTCCTCACAACCAGTGCCGACAGGCCATAAAACGCGACATCTGCAAGGGAGTTGACGTCACCCATGCCCCATGGCTGCAGGCAGGGGCGCAGCGTCACCACCGGCTACGGAACAGAGCCGGATTGCTCACACCCCACCAACGACCCAGAATCCGAACCGTTTTGGATCAATATGCCTTGTGTTAATCTCATGTGTTTGCGTGGTCGTCGCGGTGGGCGATTCTGCCTGTTCGGTTCCGCTTGTGCGTGGGCTGTTCAATCCTGCCGGGCCTTCCTCGGTACGTTCCTCTGCGGAAGGCTGTTCATGAAGCATCCCGATGACTCCGGCATCGCTCACGGCGGTCCCGCCCAGCCCGAGGCCACGACCCCGGCGCTGCCCCCGGCCGTCTCCTTCGCCGGTCTGGAACTGCCGGTGGAGGTGCTGCGGACACTGAGCGGACTCGGAGTGCGCGAACCCTTTCCGATCCAGGCCGCCACACTGCCCGATGCCCTGGAGGGGCGCGACGTCCTGGGGCGCGGGCGCACCGGATCGGGCAAGACGCTCGCCTTCGGCCTGCCGCTGCTGACACGTACGGCCGGGCGGCGCGCCGAACCGAAGCAGCCCCTCGCTCTGGTCCTTGTGCCCACCCGGGAGCTGGCCCAACAGGTCACCCAGGCGCTGGCGCCGTACGCCGAGGCGCTGCGGCTGCGGATGGCCACGGTCGTCGGCGGCATGTCGATCGGCCGGCAGGTCGCCGAGCTGCGCCAGGGAGCCGAGGTGGTCGTCGCCACCCCCGGACGCCTGCACGACCTGATCGCGCGCAACGCCTGCCGCCTGGGACGGGTGAGGATCACCGTGCTGGACGAGGCCGACCAGATGTGCGACTTGGGATTCCTGCCGCAGGTTGTCGACGTGCTCGACCAGGTGCACCCCGACGGTCAGCGGATGCTCTTCTCGGCCACTCTCGATCGCGACGTCGATCAGCTGGTCCGCCGCTACCTCCACGACCCCGTCGTCCACTCGGTCGACCCGTCCGCGGGCACGGTCACGACGATGGAACACCACGTTCTGGTCGTCCACGGCCCCGACCGCTACGCCGTCACCACGGAGATCGCCGCCCGCGACGGCCGCGTACTGCTGTTCCTCGACACCAAGCACGCCGTCGACCAGCTCACCCGGCATCTGCGGGCCAGCGGGGTGCACGCCGGGGCCCTGCACAGCGGCAAGTCCCAGCCACAGCGCACACGGACCCTGGCGCAGTTCAAGAACGGCCAGATCACCGTTCTGGTGGCGACCAACGTCGCGGCCCGTGGCCTGCACGTCGACGACCTCGATCTCGTGGTCAACGTCGACCCGCCCACCGACCCCAAGGACTACGTGCACCGGGCGGGCCGCACCGCCCGCGCCGGTGAGTCCGGCAGCGTGGTCACGCTCGTGCTGGCGGGCCAGCGCCGCGAGACGAGCCGAATGATGGCCGGGGCCGGCATCGAGCCGACCGTCACCAAGGTGCGCTCGGGCGAGGCGGAGCTGAGCCGGATCACCGGCGCCAAGGCTCCCTCCGGGACCCCGCTCGACGGCGGGCCCGCCGTTCCCCGGCCCAAGAACACCAACGCTCCCTTCCGCGGCCTCGGCACCAGCAAGGACACCTCCCGCGGCGCCGGCGGCAAGTCCCGAAAGGCCGGTGAGGCCCGCAAGCTCGCCGAGGCCCGCAAGGCCGCCCTCGTGCGTCGCAACGGCTGAGAGGCGTTGCCCTGGCAGTGAACGTCCTGGCCACGGGATCGACGACCCGCGGCCCGGCCCGCAGCACGTCCTGCGCCTCACCTGCGAAGCGAACGCCCTCGGCCGCGAGAGGGGCACCCGCCGGAACGGAGCAGGATGATGTTGACGGCGCCCGCACTACGCCCGGCATGACAAGCTGTGCCTGTCCACCCCCGAACCCAGGAGGTCACCATGACCGCAGAGCACGTATCCACGGAAGGTTCGGAGTCGGCTGCCCCCGAGACGTCTTCCCTGGCGCCGGACGGCGACGGCAACTACGACCTCAAGCGCAAGTTCCGCGAAGCCCTGGCGCGCAAGCGCGGTGCGCAGGCGGCCGCGGCCGATGGTGCCGCCAACCCGAATGCGTCGAAGGTGCGTGCGGCGCACGGCCCGGCTGCGAGCCAGCGGTCGTTCAGGCGCAAGAGCGGCGGCTGAGTCGATCAGTCCCGCGAGCTGGCCGCTCAACCGGCACTCTGAGCGCCACCCACTCGCGCGCCCCGTGCAGTGGCCCGCAACGTGCGCGTACCCCTGTGCGCGTTGCGGGCGAGGCGTGGCCGGCGGTCCCGCCTGTGGGAAGGGTTCAGCTGCGGTCGGCGCGGGTCGGTGGCGCCGCCGCGCTGGAATTCCGGCCAGGACGTCCGGCCGCCGACGTTGCCCGGTGGCCAGGACGTGGCTGACGGCCCGGTGCGACGCCGGCGCGTCCGGCCACCGCAGCCGGCGTCACCACCGGAGCCGTCCGGATCACTGGTCATTCCGGGATGAGGGAACTGCCTCGTCCGAGGGCACGCGGCCGGTGCCGCGCGCCCGCTGTCCCGCTGTGGAGGTCGACGGCGGTTGTCCGGGCCTGACAGTGGGCATCCGGCGTGGCCAAGGACATCTGCTGCCCCGTTCTGCTGCGGCTGATCGACGCACGGTCGGTCGTGTTCCCGGCCGCGGTCACCTTCGTGCCCAGCCTCCACGTGCGGGTGCCGAGCTGCCCCGAGTGGACGCTGCTCGGTCTGGTGCAACATCTCGGCGGGTGCACCGCCGCTGCGTCACCCGTTCCTCCCGCGGCTTCGGCAGCGAGTTCGCGCAGGCGGCCCTGGAGCGCGGCGACAGGGTCGCGGCCACCGCCCGCAACACCGACTCCCTCGCGGACCTGCTGGCCGCCCACGGCTGGGGTCTGTTGTGAAAGTGCTGGTCACAGCCACTCGTTGGGGGCCCGGGTCAGTACCGACAGCAGCTGTACGCACCGCGTGACGTCCCGTGGTCCGACCCGGCCGGCCCGGCGGGGTAGCGTCAGCCGAGGGGTTCGAACGGCCCCGGAGTCCCGCCCGTCCAGCGGTGCAGACGGACCTCGCCCTCCTGCTTGAGGACACCGTCCTCCTCCACGGCCCGGCCCTCCGCCACGTAGTAACGTCCGTCGCCCAACGCGTCGAACCCGTAGCTGCCGTGGAACTCCCAGCCGCGGATGCCGGTCGCGTCGTCGCGCAGACCGGCCTCGCGGAGGGTGAGGAGACTACCGGTCTCGGGGGCGGGCTGTCCCTTGATCTCGCCGCGCACCGGCTCGGCGGAGCCGTCGACGGTGAAGAAGGAGTAGTTGGGGAAGCCCTCCTTCTTGCCCTTGTAGACCGCCATGATCCAGTTCCTGGTGTACGGGTCGTACTGGAGGTTCTGCACGCCGTAGGTGGTGTTGCCGGTGTGGACGAAGAACTTGCCGTCGTGGTGCTCGGGGCCGCTGTGGTGCGGGGCGTCCTGGGAGAGCGGTCGCGCGTACCCGCCCCAGGAGCCGATGTCGTACTCCAGGATCACCTGGTGGTCGTTGTCGGTCCGGCCGGTGTGGGAGTAGATGCCGTACGCGACCTTCAGCGTCTGCTTGCCGCCCCGCCTGCCGAACCCGGGGCCGAACGACACGCCGTCGATGCCGCTGCATCCGTAGCGGTGGTCGGGGGTGTCGGCGGTGTCCCCGTCGAAGACTCCGTTGCCGTCCATGTCGGCGGTGAAGTCCGCCGCCACCTCGTGGAGATGGACCGCGGTCATGACGCCGTCCCGTTCGGCGTTCATCCCGACCCGGTCGATCTCGCGGCCGTCGAAGACGGCGATGTAGAACGATTTTGCCGCCTTGTACTCGAGCGATCCGTAGACCCTGCCGCTCCGGTCGTCGACGTCGATGTCACCGAGGTGGCCGGTGAGGCCCTCGACGGTCCCGACGACCTTGCCGCCGAGGTCGGTCTTGACCAGCTTCTGGGTGAACGACCAGTAGACGAAACCGCGTCTGCGGTCCACGGTCACGCCTTGCACATGGCTGGTCGGCCAGGCGCCGCCGTACACGGAGGAGGGCAGTCCGGGATGTCGGCCGTCGGGGACGCCCGCGGCGGCGATGCCGGGGGAGGGGGCGGCGAGGAGGAGGGCGGGGACGCTGATTCCGGTGAGGAGAACGGATCTGAACGTCCGGAGCTTGTCGCGCACGCGATGTCCTTTCCACGAGATCGTGAGTCGGGCTTCACCGGAGCGCCCCGCGACGTCCGACGGGTGAGGGGTGAGCACGGGGCGGACCGGTGGTGGCCGAGCCGGGGGAACTCTTCGTGTGCCGGTCAGGACCGGGTCCGCAGCACCTCCGGGTTGGCGCAGTGGGCCGGGGCGCGGCTGGCCAGGAACCGGGCGACCTCACCGGCCACGAGGGCCGACGCGTTGTGGGCGGTCTGCTTGCCGGCGCCGGCCAGATGCGGGGTCATGACGACGTTGGGGGTGCGCCGCAGCCGGGAGCCGGCCGGGAGCGGTTCCTCGGGGAAGACGTCGAAGGCGGCGCCGAAGAGCCGGCCCTCGTCCAGGGCGTCGCAGACGGCGTCGTAGTCGAGCAGGGAGCCGCGGGCGCAGTTGACGAGTACGCCGCCGGGAGGCATGAGCCCGATCAGTTCGCGGGAGAGCAGCCCTTCGGTCTTCGGTGTGGCCCGGGCGTGCACGGTGACGAAGGAGGAGCGGCGCATGAGTTCGGGGAGGTCCACCCGGTCCGCCGGGGCCAGGTCGGCCGCGTCGGCGTACGGGTCGGCGACCAGGACACGGGCGCCGAATCCGCGGACGATGCGGGCCACCCGGGAGCCGACGGCGCCGTGTCCCACGATGCCGACCGTACTGCCCTCCAGTTCGGGGCCGACGCTGTCGTAGCGGTAGTAGTCGCCCCGCCAGACGCCTGCGGTGAGGTCCTGGTGGGCGGCGGGGACGCGGCGGGCGGCCGCCAGCATCAGGGCGACCGTGTGCTCGGCGGTGGCGGCGGCGTTGCGGCCGGGGGCGAAGGTGACCGCGACGCCGTGCCGGGTGGCCGCCGCGAGATTGGCGTTGACCGGGCCGCCCCGGCCGACGCAGAACAGGCGGAGCCCGGGGCTCGCGTCGAGGACCCGTTCCGTCAGCGGTGCCATCTGGGTGACGCAGATGTCCACACCGTCCAGCGCCTCGATGAGCTGGTCCTCGGTACCGGAGGCCTCGTGGACCTCGGCCACCGCGCCGAAGGGCTCTACGGGCCAGGGCAGGGTGAGTTCACGGAAGGTGGCGTCGGGTGCGACCGGCCGGAGGCGGTCGGTGAACAGGGAGCTGCGGACGAAGTGGTCGCCGGCCGCGAGGATCGTGGTCACTCGGGTACTCCTGGGGTCACGTGCTGGTTCAGCGCCAGCAGCGAGGGTGTGCCGTCGTGGAGGATCAGTTCGTTCAACGCGCAGTTGGCCAGATGGGGGAAAATGCCGCGGTAGTCCCGCAGCGGGAGACCGAGCAGTCGGCAGAGGGTGAGCCGGATCGCGGTGGAGTGGGCCACGACGAGAACACGTCCCTCCCGGTGACCGGCCCGCAGGCCGGCGAGGAAGTCGGCGTAGCGTTCGCCGACGGCGACGGGATCCTCTCCCTCTGGGAAGTGGCTGCCGACCGGGTCGGCCTCGAAGGCCTTGAGCACGCCGGGCAGGCGCTCCCGCATCTCGGCGCGGGTCATCCCCTCGGCGATGCCGAAATCGAGTTCGCGCAGCCGTGGTTCGACCATCAGTGGCAGACCGGCGCGGGCCGCGCTCCCCTCCGCGGTCTGCCGGCAGCGTCGCAACGGGGAGGACCAGACCGCCGTGAGATCCGCCCGCCCCGCCCAGGAAGCGAGCCGGGCGGCCTGGGCGTGGCCGTGCTCGGAGAGATCGATGTCGGTGACCCCGGCATAGCGGTTCTCGTCATGCCAGACGCTCTCTCCGTGCCGGACGAGGAAAACATGGAGGCTCACGGTGCGGTCCTTTCTCGTGCGTGGGCCGAGACGGCCTCGGGCAGCCAGCCACGCTGGACCAGCAGATCGAGCAGTCGGGCGTAGCCCTCGTCATGGGCGGACCGATGCGCGGACCGCGGCTCCAGGACCCGGTCGGGCCGCACCATCGCGGCGGCGGCACCGTCCAGACCGCCCGGAGCCCCGCAGGCAGAGGCGGCGAGTACGGCCATGCCGAGTGCGGGCTGGGCACGGCGGGGCAGGGACAGGGGCCGGCGCAGCACATCGGCGCGGAGCTGGTTCCACACCGGGTTGCGGGTCGCGCCGCCGGTGAGGACGACGGTCCCGTCGGTGGGGGCGCCGAGCAGGTCCAGATAGTCGAAGCAGAGGCGTTCGAGGTACGCGACGCCCTGCATCAGCGCGGCGAAGTCCTCGGCGCGGTCCGCCGGTTCCCGGCTGCTGAACGCGACGGCGTCCGGGGCGACGAAGGGGAATCGCTCCCCGGGCGAGACCAGCGGATAGCGCAGCAGCCCGGTGGGCAGCAGAGGCGCCGCCTCGTCGGTCAGCCGGTCCAGTGCCGCGCCGGCGAACTCCCGGGCGACCAGGCCCGCACCGGTGCTGGAGGCACCTCCGGGCAGCCAGTGGCCGGAGGGCGAGCGGTGGGAGTAGACGACACCGTTCGGGTCGTGCAGCAGGTCCTCGGTGACCCCCTTGAGGACGAGCGTGGTGCCGAGGACCGAGTTCCAGCTGCCGACCGCGGTCGCCCCGGAGCCCAGTTGGGCCGCACAGCCGTCGGTCATTCCGGCGACCACGGGAGTTCCCGGGACGAGCCCGCACTCCGCCGCGGCACCGGCGCAGACCTCGCCGATCACGGTGCCGGGCATCACCAGGCCGGGCAGGACCCCGGTGGGGATCCCCAGCGCGGCGAAGACGTGTCCGGGCCAGGCCACCGCCGCGGCGTCGGCCCCGGACTTGAGGGCGTTGCTGGTGTCGGTGGGTACCTCGTGCCCGACGAGCCTGCGGTTGACCACGTCGTTCTGGTGGGCGAGGCGCCAGCCGTCCGTCAGCGCGTTCGGGTACCGGTCGAGCAGCCAGCGGAGCTTGGGAAGCCCCCAGGAACGCTGCATCCGCCGGTAGCCGGACTTGGCCCACTGCTGTTCGCCGAGCGCGTTGACCTGCTCCGTCTCCACGGTGGCGCGGCCGTCGTCGTACATGAGGCCGGGGGCTACACACCTGCCGTGCCGGTCGGTCAGTGTGAGGGTTCCGGAGGTCGCGTCGACGGCCACGGCCCGGATGCGACGCGGGTCGGCGCCCGTGGCGCAGGTCTGCCCGACGGCCGAGCTGACCGCACGCCACCACTGTTCCGGGTCCTGTTCATGGCGTTCGCCCCGCCGGTGACTGGTCAGCGGCGACGACCCCGTGCCGAGCAGCCGGCCGTCCGAGGCCACGGCGACCGCGCGGACTCCCTGCGTGCCCAGGTCGATGCCCAGCCACGCGTCCGGGCCGGCGCCGGTCACGCGCCGGCTCCGCCGCCGGGGCCCGTGCCGCCGCGGCCGAGCGCCCAGATCGGGCGGTGCAGCTCCCGCAACCGCAGGAACTCCGCATAGCGCTCGTCCAGGGCCCCGCCCTTGGCGGGGTCCGGCTCGAGGGTGGCGGAGATCCGCACGTGCCGGGCGGCCGCGGTGGCGAAGTCCGGCTCGCGGCCGGTCGCGACCATGCCGGTCAGCCAGGCACCGCGGGCCCCGGTCTCCGTGTCGGCGGGGATCGCCACCGGCAGGCCGACGACATCCGCGATCAGCCGCGTCCAGTACGCGCTCCGGGCGCCGCCGCCGCTGAGGGTCAACAGCTCCGGGGTGGCCGCGGACGCGGCGAGGCAGTCGCGGACGGCCATGGTGACGCCCTCCACGACCGCGCGGGCCACGTCCTCCCGGCCGCTGTCCAGGGACAGGCCGGACAGGGAACCGCGGGCTGCCGGGTCGAAGAACGGGGCGCGTTCCCCGGCCGAGGAGACGTAGGGCAGGAACCGTACTCCGGCCGTGTTGTCGGCGCCGCGCTCGGCCAGGGCCATCAGGTCGGTGACCGAGGCGAGCCCGAGAAGCCGTGCGCCCCAGTGCAGCATGTCGCCGCCGCTCATGGTGGGGAAGGCGCGCAGATAGTGTCCGGGGACGCCCAGGGTGACGGTGATGCCCACCGGCTCGTCGGTGAGCACACAGTCGGCGGAGTCGGTGACGACCTCGGTGGACAGCGTGGTGCCGAGCACGGTGCAGGCCCGGCCGGTGCTGACCGCGCCGGAGCCGATGGCGGTGGCGCAGATGTCGTAGGGCGCCAGCACCACCGGTATGCCCGCGGGCAGCCCCGTCTCGGCGGTGGCGGTGGTGCTGAGCGCGGTCACCCGGTGGTCGTCGTCCCGGAGCGGGGGCAGCAGGTCACGGGCCCACTCCACGCCGTACAGCTCGAACAGTCTCTCGGACCAGGTGCGTCGCCCGATGTCCAGGAAGGGTGCCGATGCCTCGGACTCGTCCACGGCCGCTTCCCCGGTGAGCTTCAGGAAGATCCAGCCGCCGCAGGTCAGCAGGTGGCGGGAGCGGCGCGGCCGGTCCGGGGTGTGCTTCCGCATCCAGGCCAGTACGGCGTTGGGCATGCCGGTGGACAGCCGGGAGCCGCAGATCCTGAAGGCCTGCTCCAGGGTGCCGTCGCGCTCCCATCCGGTGACCAGGCCGGCGGCCCGTCCGTCGTTCCACAGCACGGCGGGCCCGGTGGGGCGGCCCCGCTCGTCGACGAGCCATGCCCCGTCGCCCTGCCCGGTGACGGCGACCAGCTCGGGCGGCTCGGGCAGCGCGGCCACGACTTCGCGGGTGGCGGAGGCGACCGCCCCCCAGACGTGGCCCATGTCCTGCTCCGCCCAGCCCGGCCGGGTCCTGAGCACCTGGGTCGGCCGGTGACTGACGGTCAGTTCCGTTCCGTCCGAGCCGTATCCGACGACCTTGACCGTGGTGGTGCCGGCGTCGATGGCCAGCGACGTCATGCCCTCAGCCCCTTCCGTGTGCCTGCCGCGAGCGGCGGGCGGCGGAGTCCAGGGCGACGGCGACCAGCAGCACGCAGCCCGTGATGACGAAGCGGTACGAGGAATCGAGATTGAGCAGGGTGAGCCCGCTGGAGATCGACTGGATGACGAGGACGCCGAGCAGGGCGGCGAAGGCGGAACCACGGCCACCGAAGAGGCTGGTCCCGCCGATCACCGCGGCGGCGATGGCGTTGAGGTTCACGTCCGCGGTGCCGGTGCTCTGGTTGGCCGCCGCGAGACGGGCGGCTGCCAGGACCCCACCGGTCGCGGCGAGTGTGGAACACATGACGAACGCCGTGGTGTACACGGCGCGTACGTCGATCCCGGCCCTGCGGGCCGCCTCCGCGTTGCCGCCCACCGCGTACAGGGACCGGCCGATTCGGGTCCGGGTGAGGACGTAGTGCAGGACCAGGACCAGGGCGACGAAGAGCACGAACATCCACGGCACACCGCGGGTGCGGTTCAGGTAGTACACCGCGAACAGCAGCGCCGCCGCCAGTGCGAGGGACCGCACCGTCAGCCACCGCGGCGAGACGGACGACAGCCCGGCGCGGCGGCGACTGCGGGCACGGGCCAGGCCGACGGCGAGGAAGCCGCCGGCCGCCAGGAGCATGAAGGCGTAGGCCAGCGCATCAGGGACGAACCACACCTGGGCGAACTTCACCAGGGCGGAGTCGTAGGGCAGGTTGATGGCGTTCTGGCCCCGCAGGAGCCAGAGTTGGGCGCCGAGGAAAGCCAGCAGGCCGCCCAGGGTGGCGACGAAGCTGGGCACACCGAAGCGGTTGAGCACCTGCCCGTAGAGCCAGCCGCTCAGCGCGCCGACGCCGGCCGCCACCAGGACCGCCAGCCACACCGACTGCTCGTGACGGACCATCACCACGCCCGTGGTCGCGGCGGCGACACCGCTCATGGAGCCGACCGACAGGTCGATCTGGCCGACCAGCAGGACGCACACGATGCCGAGTGCGATCACTCCCAGGGACACCATGTCGAAGGCCAGGTTCACCAGGTTGGTGCTGGACAGGAAGGTCCGGTTCAGCGACTGGAAGATCGTCCAGATCACCACGACACCGGCGACGACCGGCAGCATGCCCAGGTCGCCGTGCCGGGCCCGGCGGACCGCACCTCGGACGCTGTCGCGGAAACCGTGCCGTGCCGCCGGAGGCCCGTCCTGCCGGTCGTGGGCCGCCGCCACCGGAGAACCGAGAGAGGTCACGGTTGTCCCTCCTCTTCCCGAGAGATGGCCGCGCGGCGCGCGGCACGCTGCGAAACGGCGTTGTCGGCGGCGCCGGTGATCGCGGCGACGACCTCTTCGGAGGAGACCTCCCGGGCGTCGAACACACCGTTGTTGCGGCCGAGCCGGAGCACGGCGACCCGGTCGGCGACCGCCCGGACGTCCTCCATGTTGTGGCTGATCATGACGACGCCGAGCCCGTTGCTCTTCAGCCGCTCGATGAGGTCGAGCACCTCGGCGGTCTGCGCGACACCGAGGGCGGCCGTCGGTTCGTCGAGCAGGACGACCTCCGGCCGGCCGAGCAGAGCCCGGGCGATCGCCACCGTCTGCCGTTGGCCGCCCGAGAGAGCGGCCACCGGGACGTCGAGCGTGGGAATCCTGGCCCGCAGCTCACGCAGCAGTTCCCGGGACCGCTTCTCCATGGCGACGTCGTCCAGCATCCAGGGCCGGAGCTCCCGGCCGAGGAAGAGGTTCGCCCTGACGTCGAGGTTCTCGCACAGTGCCAGGTCCTGGTAGACCGTGGCGATGCCCAGCGCGTGCGCGGCGCTCGGAGAATCGAACGAGACCTCCCTGCCGTGGAAGGAGACCGTCCCCGCGTCGGGGGCGTACACCCCCGACAGGATCTTCACGAGGGTGGACTTTCCGGCGCCGTTGTCCCCGACCACGGCGACCACCTCACCGGCCGCGACATCGAGGTCGATCCCGCTGAGCGCGGCGACCGCGCCGAACTGCTTGCTCACACCTCTCAGCGACAGCACGCCGGTCCCGTCGCTTCCAGGGGGCGTGACGGGGGCCGTTCCGGGGATCGCGGATCCTGCCATGGGCACCCTCTCTCACTCGGGACGGGACGCCGCTACTCGATGCCCAGACGCCGGCAGTCGTCGGCGTACGGGCGGGTGCAGACGTCCTCGGCCTTGAGCACCCCATCGGGGCCGAAGACGACCTCCTTGAGGTTCTCCCGCGTCACCACCGTCGGTTCGAACAGCTGCGAAGGCGTGTCGAAGAGCGTCGAGTCCGCCTCGGGCGTCTCCCCCTTCATCAGCTGATGGGCGGCCTCCGCCGCCGCCTTTGCGACCGTCTTGATGGGCTTGGAGATGGTGTTGTACTGGTCGCCCGAGACGACGCGCTGGACCGCCGCCAACTCGGCGTCGTTGCCGGTGACCGGAGGGACCTTCACCTCGGCTCCCTTGAAGGCCGCGATCGTCCCGCCCCCGGTGCCGTCGTTGGCGGCCACCACACCGGCGATCCGGCCGGGGTACTGGGCGATCTGCCCGCTCACCCACTGCTGGGCCTTCTCCGGTGACCAGTCCGGGGTGTCGTACTCGGCGAGCAGGTCGAACCCGCTGTCGTCGACAGCCTTGTGGATGCCCTTCTTGATCAGCCCGGCAGCGGCGTCGGTCGGAGAGCCGTTGACCTGGAGCAGCCCGCCCTTCGCTCCCGTCTCCCTGAGATGGTCGACCAGCGACCGGCCGATGGATTCGCCGATCGCCTCGTTGTCGAACGAGACATAGAAGTCCGCGGGCTTCTTGGACACCGGGCGGTCGTAGGCGATCACCTTGACGCCCTGGGAATGTGCCATCTGCACAATGGTGGACGCCGAGTCGGAGTCGACCGGGTCCAGCACGATGACCTTGGCGCCCTGCGCCATCGCGGAGTTGGCCTGCTGTTGCTGCAACGACGCGTCGCTGTCGGCGTTCTGGTAGATGACCTTGCACTCCTGGCAGAGCGCACGCATGCGCTTCTTGAACAGCGGGGCGTCGTACTGTTCGTACCGGGTGGAGGCGAGGTCGGGCATCAGGAAGGCGACCTTGCCCACGCCGCCGGCGCCGGTCGTGGCGGGTTCCTCCGCGCACGATACGAGCGTGCCCACGGCGAGGATCCCGGTGAGAGCAAGACGTGCCGGTCTTCTCATGTCGACTCCCTGCTCGTGGACACTGAGGGCAACGTTCAGGAAACTCAGATGTTTCATTTGTGTCAACGGACCGCAGTAATTGAACAATTGCCGTATTGCTTCTCCACCCTTCGATGTTCGCTCGGCGCGCGGGGTCCGAGATGCGGAGTCCGGCCGATGGTCATCGTTGCGAAGCGCGGAGACAGCGTCGACAGGCGCGCGGGCGGCCTCTCCGGAAGGAGTGACGAACGAGGTAAAGGGGGCAGGTCCGGCGATGTTCACTTCACAGGAAATGAACAGGGGCTTTTATGGGAGCAGAGGACCGGCAGCCGGCCGACACGAGCGGCAGGAAACCCCGCGAACGGAGGGAGCGGATCAAAGGCCGCGTCGTGGACAGGGGGTTCGTCCGGATCGATCAGCTGGCCGACGAGCTGGGCGTGACCACCATGACCATCCGCCGGGACCTCGACTACCTGCAGGACCGGGGCTGGCTGAGAAAGGTCCGCGGGGGCGCGACCGCTCAGCCTTCGACCGCCTTCCACGGCGACGTCCGCCACCGCGCCCGCGCCATGACGGCGGAGAAGGACGCCATCGCCCGCGCTGCCCTGCCTCTGGTCAAGCCCGGGCAAGCGGTCGTCATCGACGACAGTACGACGGCTCTGGCGCTCACCCGTCTCCTGGACCGGCATGCCCCGTTGACCGTCATCACCAACTTCGGCCCCGTCACCCAGGCGCTGGCTGACAGCCCGGGCATCGAGCTCATCTCCCTGGGCGGCACCTACTACCCCGCCTACGACGCCTTCCTCGGCCTGCGCACCGTGGACGCCGTGACCAGTCTCAGCGCCGACACGCTCTTCGCCTCCACGACCGCCATCACCCGTGGCCACTGCTACCACCAGTCGCAGGAGACGGTGGCGGTGAAGCGGGCCCTGATGGACGCCTGTGCACGCAAGATCCTCCTGGTCGACCACACGAAGTTCCGCCGTCGCGGCCTCTACCAGCTGGCCCCCGTGACCGCCTTCGACCTCGTCATTGTCGACTCCGGTATCCCGGCTTCCGACCTCGACGCCCTCCAGGCCGACGGCGTCGAGGTCCTCGTGACCCGCCCGGAACAGCCGCGGCCGTAGCCGGCATCCGACACCGGCATCGGTACCGGCACCGGACCGCGGGCCGTGTCGGGGACGGTCGCCGACATCGTCGCCCGCGCCACAGTCCGGCCGGCCGCGTACCACGTGGCCGATATGCGTCTGGAGCGCGCGCACCACCGGCCGGACCGGAACCGCCGGCTCGACTCTCGCCCCCGCCGAGGACTCTCCGGCGGGACGCCTACGACAAGGGAGGCCTCCGGAGGCGGCGCGCCGGCGGACCGGGTTGGCCGGCTCCTCGTGCCGGTTCGATACCGGATGTTCCGGTGGCCGCAGTCCCACAGCCCGCAGCGGTCATGGAGGAACCCTGCCCGGTGCGGGCAGGGCCTCCGGGGGAGTCCGGCGGCGTACGGCCGTGGCGAGGCGGGAGACGAGGCGATCGGCTGCGGTGGTGCAACGCATGATCCGGCAGAGGGGGCGGCCTCGGGGCCTTTGCCGGGCCTGAGCTCAAGGGCTCATACGGTTCCCGCCGTTCGCAACACACCGCCGGGCAGTGGCGTGACACCGGTCTGTGGGTGTGCGGAGCGACGGCTGAGCGGGGGAGCCGTCCCGAGTGACCGACGCGGTTCCGGGACACGTCGCCTCCCGGCCGCGCGCAGGACGTGACGGCCCGTCGAGGGCTGCCCCGAGCCACTCCGTCACCGGCGGGCGGAGCGCGGATGCCGGGAAGCTGCCGGACGCCGTGCCGGAGAGGGACTGGCGGACCGTGGACCGACATGGGCGACGAGCCCTCGGTCACCACCGTTGCCGACAGCAACGCACCTCGCTATGTTAATCGAAAATCACATCTGTGCGACAAGGTTTGTCACGCACTGGTCGCGCAACTGGCAAGTCTGCGAAGGCACCTGGAACCATCTGGCCCATCAGGGAAGCAGGTAAGTCAATGGAGAACCTCAGCAGGCGAAAGGCCCTGTCGCTCGGTGTCGCACTCGGCCTCGTGGGCGTGGCGAACCCCGTCCAGGCGTGGGCGTCGACAGGCTCGGTGACCGGAGCCGCCGCGGGGACCGGTCCGGAGTGGGTCTGGGACGACGCGGCGGACCCTCTGATGGCTTCGATGCTCGAGAACGGACACGTTCCGGCGATCAACACCGCATGGGCGTCGTGGGTGAACAACAACCACCCGCTGCCCAGCGGCCTGCCGGCCGAATTCGCCGCATACCTGCGGCAGGTCAACCAGCTGCCCTCCTGGGCAGACCCCGCCAAGCTGGCCCGCGCCGGCGACTTCAACCGGCGCAGGGACACGTACCTCTTCATGCTGTACGGCCTCGGCAGCGGAATCATGAGCACCGTGATTCCGCGCGAGGCCAAAAGCGTCTACTGGTCCGCGGGCGGCGCCGACATGCAGGACCGCGCGGCCAAGACGTTCACGTTCGGCTACGACCTGTCCCAGCTGGGAGCCTTCAAGCCGACGGGACAGTTCGTCGTCACCGCCAACAAGACGCGCGTGGTGCACGCCGCGGTGCGTCACCTGCTGCCGCAGTCGCCGCACTGGCGGGCGGTCGCCGACGAGACCATCCCGGTCAGCGCCGCCGACATCCTGGTCACCTTCCACAGCCTGGGTACCTACGTGTACAGAAAGCTGCTCGACTGGAAGATCCCGTTCCCGGCCGCGGACCAGGAGGCGTTCCTGCACTCGTGGCAGGTCGCCGTCGCCCTGCTCGGTGTGCCGTACGAGCACATCCCCCGGACATGGGCGGCCGCCGAGGAGCAGTCGGCGCAGGTGCTCACCCCGATCCTCACCCCGTCGACCGAGGGCATCGAACTGGCCGAGGAACTGCTCGGCCTGACCGCACAGATCGACCTCGGCGTCACGCGCGGGTTCCTCAACGAGTTCGTGCGCTACGTCCTCAGCGACCAGGTCGGCGACTGGCTGGGGCTGAAACGCGACCACGCGTCGGCGGCCCTGGTCCGCACCGCATGGCCGGCGTACATCCTGTTCCGTGAGGGGCTGTCGCCCGTCATGCCCGGCACCTTCTACATGTTCGACCAGTTCGTGCGCGCCCTGGCCATGCTGTTCCTCAACAAGGGCTCCTCCGCGACCACCACCCCCATCACGATCCCCACCGGAAACAGGGCCGGTTGAGCCGTCGGTCCGATCCCACCTGTGCCCGCCCCGCGGCAGATGGGCCGAGGGGCGGGCATCAGGGTGACTCTCGCACGAGGCGCTGCACGACGCGGTGCCTCGTCGCTGCCGGTTCCGACGGCCGTTCAGAGACCCAGAGCGCCCACGACCAGAGCGGTCACGGCCTCACGATGGTCAGGGCAGTCCTGCCACCGCAGTCGGCGTCCCGCCTCGACCACCACGCCGAACCCCGCGTGCACCAGCACCCGGGCCTGGCGCGGGTCCAGCTCCGGACGGGCCAGCCGCAACTGCTGCTCCCAGACGGCGATGTGATCGCGCTGCGCGAGGACCAAGGGCCGCCGCAGGTCGGCCGGCAAGCCGGCGAGCTCGGCCTCCGCAACGCTGTTGAGCTCGGTGTACTCGAAGCTGTAGGCCACATACGTCGCCGCCAGAGCGACGATGACGTCGTGCGGGTCGGTCACCTCGTGCAGACTCTGCTCCACCCCCTGGGCCAGCAGTCCCGCCGCCTGGAGGCATGCCGCGGCCAGGATGTCTATTTTGCCGGGGTAATGGCGGTAGAGCGCGGACGGGGTCAGTCCCACCACCTCCGCGATCTGCCCGTTCGTGACATTGGCGAATCCGTCCCGTGCGAACAGCGGGACGGAGGCCGCGAGGATCTCCGCGCAGCGTGTGCGCGGCACCGGCCGGACGGGTAGCTCGACGGGGTGTGCGCCCAGCCGGCCCGCCGCTGGATCAGTCGCGGCCACGCGCAGTGCGGACGCCAGCAGCAGGTCCTCGGCCCGGCGCTGGGCGATGGAGGTGTGATGCATCGTGATGGACCCGATTGCGCCGAGGGCCGCCATGGCCCGCAGACGCTCGTCGGGCAGCGGGTGCTCGCGCTGCACTGCCTCGTCGACCCGCACGACGAGGCGACCGAACTTCACCCCGAGACGTCGGCGGTCCTCACAGTTGAGGTACCGGGCCTCCCATCGGTACACGCCGCCCGAGGCGCGATGAGCGATGGTGACCCGGGTGATGGCGGTGAGCACCTCCGTCAAGGTCGCCCCGGACGGCACCTCGTCGAGCGCGGCGACCAGTCCGTCCACCATGACGTGGGCGCACTCGGCGAACAGCGCGTACTTGTTCGGGAAGTGCCGGTACAGGGCAGCCGCGGTGATACCCACGTCGGCGGCGACCTCCTCCATGGACGCCTTGTGGTAGCCGCGCTCGCTGAAGACCCGCCCGGCCGCGTCGACGATGAGCTGCTTGCGGTTGCGGGGCCGCGTGCCCGCGGTCGGATCGGCGGTCGCGGCCGAACGGGCGGATGGGGAGGCGGGAGCCATGCGAATCAGTCAATCACACGCCGTCAGGGGGCAGGGCTCCCTCGGTGCGGGCCGCACAGGACACGACTCCCGGGTCACTTCCCGGGTGATTTCCTGTCCCGCGACGTGAACGGCTCGTGCCGACTGCCGGCGCGGCGGGAGACTGTCGGCATTCCGGCGGGGACACCCCGTCCGGCACCGCCGTTCCCGGTGCCCGGAGCGGCCGGTCAGGTGAAGGTGAGGACCGGCTTGACCACGCTGCCGTCCCCCATGGCGGCCACGGCCGCGCCGATGTCCTCGAACGGGAACGTGGTGACCAGCGCTTCGAGCGGGAAGAGGCCACGCCTGTGCAGGCCGATCAGCTCGGGGACGAAGCGGCCGGGGTCGGAGTCTCCCTCGATCACCCCGTGGACACGGACGCCCTTGGCGAGCAGGCCCATCACGTCGAACGTCACCTCACCGCCGAGGCCCAGGAGGGCGAGTTCGCCGCGCGGGCGCAGCGCGCCGACGGCCCGGCGGGCCATCTCCGGACGGCCGGTGGTCTCCACAACGTGGTGCGCGCCACCGCCGGTGAGGTCGCGCAGCGCCGCCACCAGACCGTCCCCGGGGGCCAGGGTCGCCCTGGCGCCGAGTTCGGTGGCCAGGACACGGCGGGAGGCGACCGGGTCGACGGCCACCACCGGGTCGCAGCCCACGGCCACCGCGGCCATCAGCGCGCTCAGACCGACCCCGCCCGCGCCCAGGACGACCAGCGAGGAGCCTGGTTCGGTGCGCAGCCGGTTGAGCACGGTGCCCGCGCCCGTCTGGCCGCTGCAGCCCAGCGGCGCGGCGACCGCGGCCGGCAGGTCGGAGGGCACCTTGACCACGCCGCGTTCGTGGACGACGGCGTGCGTGGCGAAGCTGGACTGGCCGAAGAAGCAGGCGTGGAGCGGTGTGCCGTCGACGGAGAGCGGAGTGGTGCCGTCGGCGCGTCCACCGGAGAGGTTCAGGGCCTGCGCGGCGTGGCAGTAGGCCGGGTGGCCCGCCGCGCACTGCTCACAGGCGCCGCACCTGGCGAAGGTCAGGCAGACATGGTCCCCCGGCGCGACGCCGGTCGCCTCCGCGCCCACCGCCTCGACCCGGCCGGCGCCCTCGTGGCCGAAGACCATCGGGGTGAGCTGCCGGGGCCAGGTGTCCCGCATCCCCAGGTCGGTGTGACAGATGCCGACCGCGGTCATCCTCACCAGCACCTCGCACGGCCGTGGGTCCTCGAGGTCCGCGTCCCGGATGGTGAACGGGGCGCCGGGCGCCTCGGTGACCGCGGCGCGGACGCGCCTCACGAGCCCTCTCCGGCACGCGGGTCCCCGTGCGGGGTCTCGGGAACGCGCTCGAGGAAGAAGTAGAAGAAGGGGCCCTCGGCGGGGACCCCCTTGACGTTCATGATCCCCATCAGCGTGGTGTCGTCCACCTGCTTGAAGTGGTCGAAGACCGGCTGGCCGTCATAGACCATGGTGGCCGTCGACTCACCGCGGAACTCGACGGTCCACAGGCTGGCCTCGCCCTTGCCGAGCTCGCGGTTGGAGTACAGCTCGCCCGTCGCGTCTCGGCAGATCAGCGGCTTGGCGTCGTGCACGGCGGCGAACGTCTTGCCGTACCAGCCGGCCTTCTCCAGCGTGCCGTTGAGGGGGTGACCGGTGCGGAACTCGCCACCCTTCCACTCACCGAGGATGCCCTCGGGGCGGACGGTCGCCAACGCCGCCCAGATCTGGTCGAGTTCGAGGGGGTCGACCAGGCCGTCCTTCTCCCGGAGCTCCTGGAACCGGGCGCGGGCCTCGAACACGTTCATGCGGGGTGTCCTCTCGTCGGTGCTGACTCCGTAGAAGTGGTCGGGTTGTTGCCGGTGCGGAATACGGAGGAGACGGCCGCCCCGACCGCTGCCGACCGGCGCGGCCCGGCGGGAGCGCGGTACCCCGCCGCGTCACCGGGAGGTGCGCGGAGCGGAACCCCGGGGGCGGAGGTCCGCACGAGGGAGGGGCATCGTGGGAACGGCAGCGGAGGGTCGCCGGTGACCGCGCCGGGGTGGCCCGCGGTGCCGAGGATCAGCAGCACGTGGCGTTCGGCGGCCTCCTCCGCGGTGAGCGGGCCGTCCTCGCGGAACCAGTCGGCGACCCCCTGGCACATGACGAGCACCGAACGCACCGCGCCGGCCGGGATCGGCGTGGTGAACACGCCCTGGGCGCGGCCCGCCTCGACCGTGTCCGGCAGCATGTGCTCGAGATGGTCGCGCAGGGCGACGTAGCGCGCCCGGTTCCGGGGCTCCAGGCTGCGGATCTCGGTGTCCAGAAAGGCCGGCTGCCGGCGGTGGGCCATGGAGAGCACGATCGACTCGACCATGCCGCAGAATCGCGCCGGCGGATCGTCCCCTGCCTCCCCGGCCGCGGCCCGGCAGCGGTCCAGGACGTCCTTGACGGACGTCTCCAGCAACGTGGCCGGCAGAGCCTGCTTGTTCTCGTAGCGGTAGTGCAGCGCGGGCACGGTGACGCCGATCCGGCCGGCGATGTCCCGGACCGAAGTGCCGTGGTGGCCCTGTTCGTTGAAGGCCTCCACGGCGTGCATCAGGATCGGGTGCAGGTCGAGCGGTCCGTAGGAGCGCCAGTGCTCCGCTGGAGGCGTGGTGTCCTGGCTCGGCGCGGTGTTCAACGACTCTCCTCGGGGCGGGCGGCGATCGGCGACAACGTACGGCCGTGAGTCCGACACACCCCCTCCCGGCTACTTAGCGATCGATCAGGAAAGCCTGGCCTCCGGCGGCTGACCTGATGCCACTTTCCCGGTGTCGATCCACAAAAACAAGTACTGCACGGGGAGTTGACCGACCTGCGTCATGCTCCTACGTTTTAGCGAACGCTCAGTAAGTCCCCCGGTTGATGGCGGTGAGCCCGCCTCGCACCGAGAAAGGAACCCATGAGCCAGTACTCCACCGACCTTCCCGGCCGCGACGTGGCGGGCCCGCTGGACGGCGTGCGCGTGGTCGAGCTGGCGGGGATCGGTCCCGGTCCGTTCGCCGCGATGCTGCTCGCCGACCTGGGCGCCGACGTGGTGCGCGTGGACCGCCCCGGCCCCTCGCCGCTCGGCGGTGATCCCGCCCACGACGTGACCAACCGCAACAAGCGCTCCGTCGTGGTCGACCTCAAGTCGCCCGAAGGGCCGGGAACGGTACGGGCGTTGGCGGCGCGCGCTGAGATCCTGGTGGAGGGGTACCGACCCGGTGTCGCGGAGCGGCTCGGGGTCGGCCCCGAGGAGTGCACGGCCGTCAACCCCGCGCTGGTGTACGGCCGGATGACCGGTTGGGGCCAGCGAGGACCCCTCGCGTCCCTGGCCGGACACGACATCGGCTACATCGCCACCGCCGGCGCCCTGTCCATGATCGGCGCGCCGGACGGACCACCCGTTTTCCCTGTCAACCTGCTCGGCGACTACGCGGGCGGTTCCCTCTACCTGACCACCGGCGTCCTCGCCGCGCTGCTCACCGCCCGCACCACCGGCCGCGGCCAGGTGGTGGACGCCGCGATCGTGGACGGCACCGCACACCTCACCGCCGTGTTCTGGGGCATGCTCGCCGAGGGCACCTGGCAGGACGCCCGCGGCCGCAACCTGCTCGACGGCGGCTGCCCCCACTACGGCGTCTACGAGACCGCCGACGGCGGCTGGATGGCGGTCGGCGCTCTGGAACCGCAGTTCCACGCGGTGTTCGTCTCCCTGCTGGGCCTGGACGGCGAGGACCTGCCGGACCGCGCCGACCCGCGCAACTGGCCCGAGCTGCGGGCCGTGTTCACCACCCGGTTCAAGACCGCCACCCGCGAGGAGTGGACGGCCGTCTTCGAAGGCACCGACGCCTGCGTCGCGCCCGTGCTCTCGCTGCACGAAGCGGCCGGCCATCGGCACCTGACCGGACGTGGCACCTACACCGAGGCGTACGGCATCACCCAGCCCGCTCCCGCCCCCCGTTTCTCCGACACCCCCGGCACCCTCCGGCTCCCCCCGGCGGTCCCCGGCGCGCACACCCCCGATGTGGCCCGCGACTGGGGCGTACCCGAACTGCTGAAGGGCCACTGCTGATGGAACTGTCCTCACCCCTGGCGTACGCCGGCGATCCGCGCGCCGCCGCGGACCGGGCCGCCGCCCTGGAGTCCGCGGGCCTCGACGCCGTCTGGGTGGCCGAGGCATATGGCTTCGACTCCCCGACGATCATGGGATACCTCGCGGGGAAGACCGGGCGGATGCGGATCGGCTCGGCCGTCCTCAACGTCTACTCGCGCACTCCCGCGCTGATCGCCCAGACCGCGGCCGGACTCGACGCCCTCACCGGCGGCCGCGCCCTCCTCGGCGTCGGCGCCTCCGGACCCCAGGTCGTCGAGGGCTGGCACGGCCGCCGCTACGACCGCCCGCTGGGCCGCAGCCGCGAGGTGATCGAGCTGTCCCGGCGCATCTGGCGGCGCGAGGTGATCGAACACCACGGCATCACCGACCTGCCCCTGCCGCCCGAGAAGGGAGGCACCCTCGGCAAACCGCTGAAGCTGCTGAACCACCCGGTCCGCGACGCCATCCCGGTCTACCTCGCGGCGCTGGGCCCGGCCAACGTCCGGATGGCCGCCGAGATCGCCGACGGATGGCTGCCGTTCCTCTACGTCCCCGAGCACGCCGCCGAGGTCTGGGGCCGGTCCCTGGCCGAGGGCGCCGCACGGCGCGACCCCGCGCTCGGCCCGCTCTCGGTCGTGGCGGGCGGCCCGCTGGCCATCGGCGACGACGCCGAGGCCGTCCGTGACCTGATGCGCCCCACCGTCGCCCTCTACGTGGGCGGCATGGGCGCGCCCGGCCGCAACTTCTACCACGACCTGGTCTGCTCCTACGGTTACGAGTCCGCCGCGGCCGCCATCCAGGAGCACTACCTCGCGGGCCGCAAGGAGGACGCGGAGGCCGCCGTACCGGCCGAGCTGCTGGAACGGCTCTGCCTGGCCGGCCCCGAGGGCTACGTCCGCGACCGCGTCGAGGTCTTCCGCGAGGCGGGCGTGACCATGCTCAACGTCACCCCCGTCGGTCCCGACCCCGCTCGGCTGATCGAGCGCGTGAGGAGTTGGCTGTGACCCTGGAACGCACCCTGTACGACCCCGACCACGAGGCCTTCCGCGAGACGGTGCGGACCTTCCTCGCCAAGGAGGTCGCCCCGCACCACGAACGCTGGGAGGAGGACGGCGTCGTCGACCGCCAGGTGTGGCGCTCGGCGGGCCGCCAGGGCCTGCTCGGCCTCGCCGTCGACGAGGAGTACGGCGGCGGGGGCGCCGACGACTTCCGGTACAGCGCCGTCCTCATCGAGGAGTTGGCCCGCGCCGGCGCCTCCGGGCCGGCCCTGAGTCTGCACAACGACATCGTCGGCCCGTACCTGACCCGGCTCGCCGACGAGGAGCAGAAACGCCGCTGGCTGCCCGGTTTCACCTCCGGCGACATCGTCACCGCCATCGCCATGACGGAACCCGGCGCCGGTTCCGACCTGCAGGGCATCCGCACCACCGCCACCGACCGGGGCGACCACTACCTGCTCAACGGCGCGAAGACCTTCATCTCCAACGGCATCCTCGCCGACCTCGTCGTCGTGGTCGCCCGCACCACCCCCGAGGGCGGAAGCGGCGGGCAGAGCCTGCTCGTCGTCGAGCGCGGCACGGAGGGCTTCGAACGCGGCCGCAACCTCGACAAGATCGGCCAGAAGGCCCAGGACACCGCCGAGCTGTTCTTCAACGACGTGCGCGTCCCCAAGGAGAACCTGCTGGGCGAGGAGAACCAGGCCTTCGCCCACCTCATGGGCAACCTCGCCCAGGAGCGGCTGGCCATCGCGGTCGGCGCCGCCGCCGCGGCCGAGGAGATCCTGGACGTCACCATGCGGTACGTGAAGGAGCGCGAGGCGTTCGGCGGACCGCTGGCCCGCCTCCAGCACATCCGCTTCGAGATCGCCGAGATGGCCACCGAGACCGCGGTCACCCGGACCTTCGTGGACCGCTGCGTCGCCGAGCACAGCCAGGGCCGGCTCGACGCCGCGCACGCCTCGATGGCCAAGTGGTGGGCCACCGAACTGCAGAAGCGGATCGTCGACCGCTGTCTTCAACTGCACGGCGGATACGGCTACATGAGCGAGTTCCGGGTGGCCCGGGCGTTTCTCGACAGCCGTGTCCAGACCATCTACGGCGGCACCACCGAAATCATGAAGGAGATCATCGGCCGCTCGCTGCTGCGCTGAGCGCCGGCCGGCTCCCCCCGACAACCCGTGTGTGGCGTCCGCGGCTTCCGTCAGACCCGACCTGGAAGGCACCCAAGGTGAGCACCGAAGCGTACGTGTACGACGCGATCCGCACCCCGCGCGGTCGCGGCAAGGCCGACGGGGCCCTGCACGGCACCAAGCCGATCGACCTGGTCGTCGGCCTCATCCACGAGACCCTCCACCGCTTCCCGGACCTCGACCCGGCGGCGATCGACGACATCGTGCTCGGTGTGGTCAGTCCGGTGGGCGACCAGGGTGCGGACATCGCCCGCACCGCCGCGGTCCTCGCCGGTCTGCCGGAGACGGTGGCGGGCGTGCAGGAGAACCGCTTCTGCGCCTCCGGCCTGGAGGCCGTCAACCTGGCCGCGGCCAAGGTCCGTTCGGGCTGGGAGGACCTGGTCCTGGCAGGCGGCGTGGAGTCCATGTCGCGGGTGCCGATGGGCAGTGACGGCGGCGCCTGGGCGCTGGACCCGCGTACCAGCCACGCCACCGGATTCGTCCCGCAGGGCATCGGCGCCGACCTGATCGCCACCCTGGAGGGCTTCTCCCGGCACGACGTGGACTCCTACGCGACGCTCTCCCAGGAGCGGGCGGCCGCCGCCTGGAAGGACGGGCGCTTCGACCGCTCCGTCGTCCCCATGCGCGACCGCAACGGGCGGCTGGTCCTGGACCGGGACGAGCACATGCGGCCCGGCACCACCGCCGACTCCCTCGCGGGGCTCAAGCCGTCCTTCGCGGACATCGGCGAGCTGGGCGGCTGCGACGCGGTGATCGAGGCCGTCTTCGAGGACACGGACGTCAAGCACAAGGTGTTCCAGGAGACGCAGCAGGTCGTCGCCCCGGACGCGCTGCTGTGCTCGAACACCTCCACCCTGCCCGTCACCGGCCTCGCCAAGGGGGTGGAGCGGCCGCGGGACTTCATCGGCCTGCACTTCTTCTCGCCGGTCGACAGGATGCGGCTGGTGGAGATCGTCAAGGGGGAGAAGACGGGGGAGGAGGCGCTGGCGCGGGCCTTCGACCTGGTGCGGCAGATCCGCAAGACGCCGATCGTGGTCAACGACTCGCGCGGCTTCTTCACCTCCCGTGTCATCGGCCGCTTCATCGACGAGGGCGTCGCCATGGTCGGCGAGGGCGTCGAACCGGCCTCCGTCGAGCAGGCCGCCGCCCAGGCCGGCTACCCGGCCAAGGTCCTCGGCCTGATGGACGAGCTCACCCTCACCCTCCCGCGCAAGATCCGCGAGGAGACCCGCCGCGCGGTCGAGGCGTCGGGCCGCAGCTGGGAGCCGCACCCCGCGGACGCGGTGGTGGACCGCATGATCGACGAGTTCGGCCGCCCCGGACGGTCCGGCGGCGCGGGCTTCTACGACTACGTCGACGGCAGGCGCGCCGGGCTCTGGCCGGGGCTGCGCGAGCACTTCACGGACCCGGCGAAGCAGCCCGCCGACCTGACCGAGCTGATGGAGCGGATGCTCTTCGTCGAGGCGCTGGACGCGGTGCGCTGCCTGGAGGAGGGCGTGCTGGTCTCGGTGGCGGACGCCAACATCGGCTCGCTGCTCGGCATCGGCTTCCCGCCGTGGACGGGCGGCGTGCTGCAGTACATCAACGGCTACGACGGCGGCGCCGGGGGCGGTACCGGGCTGCCCGGCTTCGTGGCCCGCGCGCGCGAGCCGGCCGACCGGCACGGCGAGCGCTTCACCCCGCCCGAGCTGCTGCTGCGCAAGGCCGAGCAGGGCGAGACCTTCACCGACTCCTGATCCGCTCCGAGGGCCCGCGGTGCCCCGGCCCGAGTCCGCAGCTCCTGAGCGCCGACCGGTTCCCGTGGGCAGGGCCGTCCTTCCCCGGGGCCCGGACCCACGGGCGGCCCGCACCGCCTCCCACCCCGGCTCCACCGGGCACGCCCGCAGGGGCTCCCCCCGCCCCGGTCTCCCCAGACGTTCCCTTCCGACCCGCAAGGAGGCCCCGATGACATCGGCACCCCGCACCGCCGGCGACCCGCCCGACGCCCCGGCCGACCGGACCCTGCCGCAGCTGCTGGCCCGGAACGCACACGAGTACCCTCAACTCCCTGGTCTCTCCTGGCAGTCGGAGGACCCGGACGGCGACTGGACGACGCTCAGCTGGGCGGAGGTCCACGAGCACACCCGGAACCTCGCAGCCGGCTACCGAGCCCTCGGCGTCGGCCGCGGCGACCACGTGCTGCTGATGATGTCGAACCGGCCCGAACACTGGCTGTCGGACCTGGCGCTGGTCCGCCTCGGCGCGGTCCCGGTCAGCGTCTACGGCACCGCGGCCCCCGAGCAGATCACTCACATCGCCCGCAACTGCCGGGCCCGCCTCGCCGTTGTGGAGGGGGCGGCCCAGGTGGCGGTGTGGGAGCCGTTGCTGGCCGACGCCGGCACCCCGCTGGAGCGGCTGGTGGTGGCCGAGGCGGGTGCGGAGGACGGCCACGTCCCGTACGCCGCCCTGCTCCGCGAGCCGGTGCCCGAGCAGTTCGCCAAGGAACTGGACGCCGCCCGCCCCGAGGATCCGCTGACCGTCGTCTATACCTCCGGCACCACCGGCGAGCCCAAGGGCGTCGTCCTGACCCACCGCGTGGTGATGTCCAACGCCCTGGCGCTGGACGCCGTGGTGGAGCTGCCCCCGCACGTCGAGCACATCTGCTACCTGCCGTTCGCCCACATCGCCGAGCGGATGCTGGGCATCTACCTGCCCTGCCACCGGGCCTCACATGTCCATCTCTGCGCCGACCCGACGCGCGTCGGCGAGGTGGTGCGCAAGGTGCGTCCCGCGCAGTTCTTCGGGGTGCCGAGGATCTGGGAGAAACTGTCCGCCGCCGTGCGGGCCGTCCTCTCGCTGATGCCGGCCGAGCAGCGGGTGGTCATCGACCAGGCGTTCGAGGTCGCCCGCGAGCACGTCGGGTACCGCGAGCGGGGCGAGACGCCGCCCGCCGAGCTCGAGGAGCGCTACGTCCGCGCCCGCAAGGACGTGCTGCTGCCCCTGTTGGCCGCGGGCGGTCTGGACCGGGTGACCTGGTCGGCCAGCGCGTCGGCGCCGATGTCGGTCGACGTGGTGAGGTTCTGGGCCGGCTTCGGCATCGTCATCATGGACGCCTGGGGGCTGACCGAGACCACCGGCGTGGCCACCAGCAACAGCCCGAAGACCGGCTTCCGGATCGGCTCGGTGGGACGCCCGGTGGAGTCCGTGGAGATCCGCGTCGCCGAGGACGGCGAGATTCTGGTGCGCGGCTCGTCCGTCTTCTCCGGCTACCTCCAGCCGGACGGCTCGGTGCGGTCCGCCCTGGACGCCGACGGCTGGCTGGCCACCGGCGACATCGGCCGGATCGATGAGGACGGCTACCTCTGGCTCACCGACCGGAAGAAGGAGATGATCATCACCTCCACCGGCAAGAACGTCTCGCCGGCCCTGGTGGAGAACGCTCTCAAGGAACACCCGCTGATCGGCCAGGTGATGGTGCACGGCGACAACCGCTCCTACCTGGTCGCCCTGCTGGTGCTCGACGCGGAGGCCGCCCCCGCCTGGGCCGCGGCCAACGGCGTCGAGGCGGAGGGGGGACTGGCCGGGCTGGCGCGGCATCCCGCCGTCCGGGCGGAGGTGGACCGCGCGGTGGCCGCCGCCAACACCCGGCTCAACCGCACCGAGCAGGTCAAGCGGTACGAGCTGCTGGCCGAGGAGTGGGGTCCGGCGACCGGCGAGCTGACGCCGTCGCTGAAGATGCGGCGCCGGGTCATCCGGGACAAGTACGGCGACGAGCTGTCCGGGCTCTACCAGGACTGACCCGGGCCGCGTCCCTTCCGCCCCCGGCGCCCCGCGTCCGCACCGCCCGGCGCTTCCCGTGCACGAAAAGCGGCCGCCCAACCCCCGGGACCGGGGGTGGGCGGCCGCCGCGTCCAGGCCGGCTCAGAGACCGTAGGTCTTGCCGATGACGTCCCGCTGGATCTCGCTGGTCCCGCCGTAGACCGTGGAGACGACCGCGGCCCGCAGGTGGCGCTCCATGTCGAACTCCGTGGTGTAGCCGTAGCCTCCCATCATCTGCATGCCCTCCAGGGCGGCCCGTTTGGCGATCTCGGTGGCCTTCAGCTTGGCCATGGACGCCTCCCGCGGGAACAGCCTGTCCGGCTGCGCGTCGCAGTCCAGAGCCACCTCCCGCACCAGCAGCCGGGTGCACTCGATCTCGGTGGCGAGATCGGCGATCCGGTGCCTGAGTGCCTGGAAGGAGCCGACGGGTCGCCCGAACTGCTCGCGTTCGCGGACGTAGGCGACGGCGTCGTCGAAGGCGCGGCGCGCCAGGCCCAGCATGTTCGCGGCCAGGAAGAGCCGCTCGTGGTTCAGGCCGGCCATCAACTGCCGCCACCCGTCGTCCACCTGGCCGACGACGGCGTCCGCGGGCAGCCGCACGCCGGTGAGGAGGACGTCGTTGACCTCCCGGCCGCGCATCGTCTCGATGCCCCGCACCTGAACACCCGGGGTGTCGGCGGGCAGATGGAACATGGTCAGACCGCCGTGCTTGTCCTCGCCGGTGCGGGCCACCAGCAGAATGCTCTTCGCGCAGTGCGCGTTGGAGATCCAGGTCTTCTGACCGTCGATCACCCACGTGCCGTTCCGCTCCTGCCGGGCGCGGCAGCGCAGCGCGCCGACGTCCGACCCGGCCTCCGGCTCCGACATGGCGATGGACAGGACGTCGCCGCGCACGGCGCCGGTCAGCACCTCGCGCCGCTGCCGCTCGGTGCCGAACCGCTCGTACGCCTTCGCGGTGATGACGGTGGTGATGAAACCTCCGCACGGGACCATCCCGTACGAGGTCTCCTCCAGGAAGAGGCAGGCGTCGGCCAGCCCGCCGCCGGAGCCTCCGTACTCCTCGGGCAGACACGCCCCGAGCCAGCCCAGGTCGGCGAGCCTTCCGTACAACTCGGGGTGGTGGGCCTCGCGGCCGCCCCCGGTCAGGGCGTCGCGCTGCTCTCGGGTACCGCACTCGCGCTTGGCGAAATCGCGCACGGCCGCGGCGAAAGCGGCCTGTTCCTCGGTGAGTCGACTGCCCATCAGGTCCTCCGGGATCCGGGTGCCGGTCGGCGGCTCGGTCAGGGTCGGGCACACAGGTGAGTTACAAAGATATGGTAGTTGTTTCAGCGCCTCTCAGGGAGTCGTTCGCCGGTATCGTGAGGAGCGCCATGAGAACCGACGCGAACGACTCGTGGCTCACCCGGGCCCTCGCCCGGCCGGAGCCGGAGGACCGCATGGCGCGGCGGATCCTCGACGCGGCACTGGAGCAGTTCACCCTCCTGGGTCTGCGCCGCTCCTCCGTGGACGACGTCGCCAAGCGGGCCTGCGTCTCCCGGGTCACCGTCTACCGAACCCGGGGCGGTTCATTCTTTAAGAGGTTGCGCAGACAGGTGGTGGCCAGAGTGGGGGTGGCAGGTGAGGCGCGCACAGGTTCCTTGAGCACGGAGTTGCG
Organism: Streptomyces sp. TE5632; assembly: GCF_054061295.1. NCBI lineage: Bacteria > Bacillati > Actinomycetota > Actinomycetes > Kitasatosporales > Streptomycetaceae > Streptomyces > Streptomyces sp. TE5632. Next base: position 5,737,059 of record NZ_JBSSEA010000003.1, read on the forward strand.
ACGCTCTGCGATCGCCGGGAGATCTGTGCCCGTACCGCCGTCACGGGGTCAGTGCCGGCGACCGGCTGTGGGTGGGAGCGGTCAGCGCACCAGCTCGGTGGCCAGGAGGTCCATCAGGAGGCCGTCGTGCCAGGTGCCGTCCGGGCCACGCTCGTACTGCCGCATGACGCCGACCGGCCGGAAGCCGACCTTGGTGTAACAGCGGATCGCCGCAGTGTTGTCGGCTGCCGGGTCGATGATCAGACGGTGATAGCCGTGGACATCGATGAGATGGCAGGCCAGTGTCCGTACGGCGTCGGTGCCCAGGCCCCGGCCGTGCACGGTGGGATCGAGGAAGAGGTCGATGCCGGCGTGCCGGTAGTCCGGCTCTTCCTCGGCGTACCACTGGATCATGCCGATGATCCGCTCTCGGTAGTCGACGGTCAGGGACAGGGTGCCGGAATCCTCGAGGTCGGCTGCGATGTCTGCCTCGAGATCGTCTCCGCCCCTCCATCGTGCACGCACTTCCGATGTGCCCCGGATGGCGGCCAGAGCATGGATGTCCTCACGGATGGTGGGGCGGAGGACGACGGAGGCACCATGCAGCGCAGTCATGACCAGAAACTTTACGTGACCGCCTCGGAGCGGCTCGGCGCTGGAATGAGCTCGGAGTCCGAGCGATCTCGTGGGCGGCGCCTCGGGCGGTTGTCCCAGCGGTGGGTCGCCCGGGAACGTCGGATCAGGCTGCGGACGGTGATGATCGTGTCGGCGAGGTCGAAGAAGGCGTCGATGACGGTGGTGCGGCGTTCGTAGCAGCGGACGAGCCGGTGGAAGGCGTTGTGCCAGGCGTGGGTGCGCTCCACGTGCCACCGCCGGGTGGCCTGGAGGGGCGCCTTCTCGCCCTTGTGCGCGATCCGGCCGTGCAGTCCGCGTTCGTCGAGGGTGATGCGGGTCTTGCCCGAGTCGTAGCCGGCATCCAGGTGCACCGTGATCTCGTCGGGCAGCGGTCCGAGATCTGCCAGGCGGTCCAGGGTCGGGGCCAGCAGTGGGGAGTCGTGGCGGTTGGCACCGACCAGGACACGGCCCAGCGGAATTCCATAACCATCTGTCATACCCGAGCATTTCAGGCCCTGTTTGCCGCAGTCGACCGGTGAACGCCCGGCCACCTCGCCGCCTCCGGGAGCTTTGGTGATGGAGCCGTCCACAGCGATCTGGTCCAGGACGAGGCCGACGATCCGGTCGTAGGAGTCGAGCGCGATCTGTTTGAGCCGGACGAAGACGCCCTGTCGCATCCACTCGTCACGGCGGCTTCGGATCGTGGTGGCCGAGCAGGTCGAATCGGCGATCGCCTGGTAGGAGCGGCCGAACCGCAGGAGTTGCAGCATCTTGTCGAAGACGATCCGGTCGCTGATGCGGGGGCGGTGGCAGCCCAGCGGATGGCCCGGGTGGTAGGCCGGCCGCTCCGGCAGCAGCGCGGCGAATTGGTCCCAGAGCGGTTCGGTCAGCCGTGACGGCAGTACAGGCACGGCTCTCCCCGGTGAGCACTGAGCGTCGCAACTCCGTGATCGTCAAGACCTGTGCCTGCCTTGCTGCCGGGGTGCACCACCACGCCTGTCCGCGCGACCTCTAAGCGGTGCCTGTGGACGTACCCGACCTTGAGCACCGAGTGGAACGACTCCGCGGCGGCGTTGTCCAGCGCGGACCCGACCCGCCCCATGGACTGGGCCAGGCCCCAACGGGCGCAGAGGTCCTGGAACGCCTCACCGGTGTCTCCCCAGGCTCAACCGCCGACGGCAACGTCGTCACCGAGCTCCGAGCCGACCGCGCATGGTCAGTTTCCGGCTGCCGCCGTCATCCAGCGGGCTTGGCGTGCCTTTTGGCCCCAGTGGCCCTCATGACACCCAGCCTGGGCAGGGTTCGGGAGCAGCTCGTAGCCCGACCGTGTGACGTGCCCGGCCGAAGTGCGGCTGCGTTGCGCGCCGGTCCGTCCCACCCGCGGCGCAGGGTGCTTTCGTCGGGGGGCCGGGTGTGCGACGGCTCCTGTGTCGGTCCTGACGGGCCGGCCGACGTCCAGCCATTCTCCTGCGCGTCGTCCGGTTGCTGAGGACTTCCGTCCGCAACGCAGAAGGAGAGATCGTGGTGGCAGGAAACGTCAGCGAGAGCCGCGAGGCGGTGCCCGCGCAGCTCCTCAGGGGCCAGAAGGCGCTGGTGACCGGCGCCAACTCGGGCATCGGCCTGGCGACCGCCATCGCCCTGGGCCGGGCCGGAGCGGACGTCGTGGTGAACTACGTCGTCGGTGCGCACGAGGCAGAGAAGGCCGTGGCGGACATCGAGGGCTTCGGGGTCCGCGCCTACGCTCACGAGGCCGACGTGTCCGACGAGGCACAGGTGACCGCCATGGTCGCGCGGATGGTCGAGGAGTTCGGCACCATCGACATCATGGTGGCCAACGCGGGCCTCCAGCGGGACGCGGCCGTGACGGAGATGACGCTCGCCCAGTGGCAGAAGGTCATCGACGTCAACCTGACCGGCCAGTTCCTGTGCGCAAGGGAGGCCGCCAAGGAGTTCATCCGGCGCGGCGTCGTGGAGGAAGTGTCCCGGTCGGCCGGGAAGATCATCTGCATGAGCTCGGTCCACCAGATCGTCCCGTGGTCGGGGCACGTGAACTACGCCTCCTCCAAGGGCGGTGTGGGCATGCTGATGCAGACCCTCGCCCAGGAGCTGGCCCCCCAGCGGATCAGGGTCAACGCGATCGCACCCGGCGCCATCCGCACCCCGATCAACCGCGACGCCTGGTCCACCCCCGAGGCCGAGGCCGACCTGCTGCGCCTCATCCCATACCGCCGCGTGGGCGACCCGGACGACATCGCCAACGCCGTCGTCGCCATGGCATCCGACCTGCTCGACTACGTCGTGGGCACCACCCTCTACGTCGACGGCGGAATGACGCTCTTCCCCGGCTTCGCCACCGGAGGCTGATCCCCGATGCAGGACCACGTCACGCCCCGCCGGGTGGTGATCCTCGGCGGGGGGTTCGCCGGGCTGTTCGCCGCTCGCGCCCTGCGGCGGTCACCGGTCGCGGTGACCGTGGTCGACCGCCGCGCCCACCACCTTTTCCAACCGCTGCTCTACCAGTGCGCCTCCGGCATCCTGTCCGAGGGGCAGATCGCGCAACCGCTCCGCGGGGTCCTGCGTCGTCACCACAACGTGAGCTGCCTGCTCGCCGAGGCCACCGACGTGGATGTCAAAGCCCGGCTGGTCCACGCCCGGCGGCCCGACGGCGGAGCTGTCGAGTTGCCCTACGACGATCTGATCCTCGCGGTCGGCATGCGCCAGTCCTACTTCGGGCACGACGAGTTCGCCGCGCACGCGCCCGGCATGAAGACGCTGGACGACGCGCTGGACATCCGCCGGCGGATCTACCGGGCGTTCGAGATGGCCGAAACGGCGGCAGACGACCGGGAACGGCGGCAGTGGCTCACCTTCGCGCTCGTCGGCGGCGGGCCGACCGGTGTCGAACTCGCCGGACAGATCCGGGAGATCGCCGGCCACACGCTCGACCGGGAGTTCCAGACGATCGATTCAGCCCAGGCCCGGGTGCTGCTCTTCGAGGGATCCGACGCGGTGCTGGGCGCGTTCGGCCCCCGACTGGCCCACCGTGCGGCCCGGACCCTGCAGAGCCTTGGTGTGGAGCTCCATCTGGGCACGATGGTCACCGACATCGACGCGCACGGCCTGACGGTACGTGACCATGACGGCAGGACGACCCGGTTCGAGGCACGCACCGTGCTGTGGACGGCGGGCGTCGAGGCGCCACCCATCGCCGCCGCGCTGGCCCGGGCAACCGGCGCCGACCAGGACCGGGCCGGACGCATCAAGGTCGAACCCGACCTCACCATCCCCGGCCATTCGGAGATCCGCGTCACGGGCGACGTGATGAGCCTGAACCGGCTGCCGGGCCTGGCCGAGGTCGCCATGCAGTCGGGCGCCTACGCGGGCCGGATGGTTCGCCACGCCGTCGAAGGCAGGACGAAACAGCCGAAGCCCTTCAAGTACTTGGATCTTGGCAGCGCCGCCTACATTGCCCGCGGCCGGGCCGTCGTCAAGGCCGGCCCGCTGCATCTGTCGGGTTTCATCGGCTGGCTCGCCTGGCTCTTCATCCACCTGGCCTTCCTCACCGGCTTCCGCAGCCGACTGGGGGCGGTGCTCAGCTGGTCCGTCGCCTTCGCCACCAGCTCGCGCCGTGAACGCGCCTTCACCATGCCCGACACCGACGCTTCGGCCACCCGGGCGCCCGGGCCGAAGGCGCCTCCGCCGCCTCCCTGACGACGGCCCCGGCCGGCCCTCTACGGGCACCCCTCCGAATCCTGTCCCTCCTCAGCCCCGCCGCCCCCGCAGGGCAGACCATCGAGGCGCACATGCTCAGCACAGCTGCCCTTCTGGCGAACAGCACCCCGGACCAGCTCTTGCCGGCTCGAGAGCTGATGGCCTTCACCCTGGCCTCGCACATCCTGCTGGTCCCGTTCGGTGTGGCACTGCCGTTCATCACGTTGCTCATGCACCACCGGGGGCTGCGCCGCAACGACGCCGTCGCGCTCACGCTCGCCCGGCGCTGGTCGGCGGTGATGGCCGTCCAGTTCGCCGTCGGCGTCGTCACCGGCACCGTGCTGTCCTTCGAACTCGGCCTGCTGTGGCCCGGCATGATGGGCCGCTGGGGTGACGTCTTCGGCCTGGGGTTCGGCATCGAGGCCTGGGCGTTCTTCCTCGAGGCCGTCCTGATCGCGATCTACCTCTACGGCTGGCGCCGGCTCAAGCCGTGGACACACTTCTGGCTCGCCGTACCGCTGCCGCTGGCCGCCCTGATGGGGGCGTTCGGCATCATCGCGGCCAACTCCTGGATGAACACCCCGCAGGGGTTCGAACTCGACGCCCAGGGCAATCCCGTCAACGTCAATGTGCGGCAGGCGATCTTCACACCGATGTTCGGCCCGGAGTACTGGCACTTCGTGGTCGCGATGCTCCTGACCGCCGGCTACGTGGTCGCCGGAGTGTACGCGGTCGGCTGGCTGCGCGGGCGCCGCGACCGCTACCACCGACTCGGCTTCACGCTGCCGTTCACCGTGGCCGCGATCCTCACACCGGTCCAGTTCATGCTCGGCGACTCCGCCGCTCGCGCCGTCTTCCACAAGCAGCCGATCAAGTTCGCCGCCATGGAACTCGTCTGGGAGACCGACACCCACGTACCGGAGTACATGTTCGGACGGCTGCATCCCGACGGGACGATCTCCGGCGGACTCAAGATCCCCCAACTGGACTCGATCCTCGCCGGATTCAGGCCCGACACCAAGGTGACGGGCCTGTCGTCGGTCGCCGCGAGCGACCGCCCGACGGCGACTCAAGCCACCATCGCCCACTGGGCCTTCGACATCATGGTCACCATCGGCAGCCTGCTGATCCTGCTCGCGCTCTGGTACGCCTGGTCCTGGTGGCGCCATCGGGACAACCCCGGCGGCCGCTGGTTCTACCGCTGCGCCGCGCTCGCGGGGGCCGCCTGCCTGGTCACCGTCGAGTGCGGCTGGATCACCACCGAGGTCGGCCGCCAGCCCTGGATCGTCTACAACCACATGAGGGTCTCGGAGGCAGTGACCGACACCCGCGCCGAATCGCTGTGGGCGATGCTCGGCATCGTCATCGTCGTGTACGCGGCCGTCTTCGGGGCGTTCCTCGCGGTCGTCCTGAAGATGCGAACTCGCTGGCGCATCGCCGACGAGGGCTACGCCGCCGCGCGCGGCGGACCGGCCCCGGAGACCGACACCCCCTACGGGCCCAGAGGCGAGCCGGAGCCCCCAGCCGCCGGGGCCGCGTCAGGTGGCGGATCAGAGCGCACCCCCGGCGGTGCGCTCTGATGGCCGATCTCATCGCTTGGGTGATGGTGCTCGCGATCGCCGCCTACGCCTGCGCCGGGGGCACCGACTACGGCGCGGGCTTCTGGGACCTGCTGGCCGGAGGGGTGGAGCGCGGCGAGCGGCCCCGCCGGCTGATCGACCACGCCATGGCGCCGGTCTGGGAGGCCAACAACGTCTGGTTGATCTTCGTCCTGATCGTCATGTGGACAGGCTTCCCGACGATGTTCCAGGCCGTCTTCGCAGCCATGTGGCTGCCGCTCGCACTCGCCGCCGTCGGGCTGGTGCTCCGCGGCGCCGGATTCGCCCTGCGCAAGCCGACCCGCCGCCTGGCCCAACGGCGGATCTACGGCGCGGCGTTCGCCGTCTCGTCACTGCTCACGCCGTTCTTCTTCGGAGCGGTGCTCGGCGGCATCGCCTCCGGTCGGGTCAAGGTCGGCACGACCGCCTCCGCGGACGCCTGGGCCAATCCGACCTCCGTCCTCACGGGTCTGCTGGCCATCGCCGCCACCGCGTTCCTCGGGGCGGTGTTCCTCTGCTCCGACGCCCGACGCTTCGGCGCGGACGACCTCGTCGACTACTTCCGTGTGCGGGCTCTGTTCGCCTTCGCCGCCGTCGTCGTCCTCGCGATCGTCGCCCTGCCCGTCACCCACGACGACGCCCGGTACGTCTGGGAGGGCCTCACCGAGGGCTGGGGCCTGCTGCTGGTCGTCCTGGCCGCGGTCTGCGGTCTGGCCACGGTGCTGCTTGTGCTGCGCCGCTCCCACGGCTGGTCCCGCTACACCTCGGTGGCGAGCGTCGCCCTGACCGTCGGCGCCTGGGGCTTCGCACAGCGGCCCTACCTGCTGCCCACCTCGCTGACGGTGGCCGAGGCGGCCGGGGCCGCGCACACCCTGCGCTGGCTGGTGATCGTCACGGTCATCGCGATCGTGCTGGTCGGCCCGGCTCTGGTGCTGCTCTACCGGCTCGACACCATGGGTGAGCTGGAGGAGCTCACCGACGCCGACACCCGGGCCGCCAGAGCCCCCGGGGACAACCTGTAGCGGCGCTGCGCCTGGTCGTGCGGCAAACGTGCGGCATTCTCGTCAGCGCAACCGTGCGGCGATGCGATCGCCCACCCGCAGGGCGTTGGCCATGGCGGTCAGGGACGGGTTCACCGCGCCGATGCTGGGGAAGAAGCTGGTGTCCACGACGTACAGGTTGTCGAGGTCGTGGGCCTTGCAGTCGACGTCGAGGGCCGAACTCCTCGGGTCCTCGCCGAACCGCACGGTGCCGGCCTGGTGCGCGGTGGCGCCGATCGGCATGCCCTTGTGCAGGTAGATGCTGTGATCCAGCAGGTGGTGCTCGTGCATGCCCAGGTGCCCGAGCATGCCCCGCAGCTTGTGCTGGAGACGCTTCAGCCCGGCGATGTTGTTCTTCTCGTCGAGAGCCAGGTGGATGCGGTCGTCCTTGTCGAGGGTGACGCGGCTCTCGGGCAGCGGGAGGTCCTCTCCGCACAGCCAGAAGTCGACGGCGTGGTGGGCGAGTACCTCGAACGGCATGTCGGGCGCGACCGCACCCGCCCAGCGCGGCGCCTCGCCGTGGATCTGGTCGGCGTCCGACTTGCCGAGCATCTGGATGCCGCCGAGCGGGTAGTCCCAGTCGTCCGCGCCCAGGTACCAGTCGTGCAGCGCCAGGGTCTTCTGGAACCTGGTGGGGTTCGGTTCCTTCGACACCGCCATGAGCGCGAGGTTGTTGTGCCGCATGTAGTGGCGTCCCACCACGTCCGAGCTGTTGGCCAGGCCGCCGGGGTGCTTGTCGTTGGCCGAACGCAGCAGCAGTACGGCGGAGTTGACCGCGCCGGCGGCGACCACCACGATGTCGGCGCCGAATCGCTCGGTCGTTCCGTCGCCGAGCTCGGCGACGACCCTGGTGACGGTGCGTCCGGTCGGGTCGGTCTCCAGGCTCCGTACGTCGGCTCCCGTCACCATCGTGACGTTGTCGTACTTCAGCGCCGGGTCGACGCAGACCACTTGAGCATCGGACTTGGCGCCCATCAGGCAGGGGAAGCCGTCGACCCGGTCGCAGCGGATGCAGACGCTGTCATGGGTGGCCCCGCCGTTCTCACCCTGGGTGAGGTTCACACCGATGGGCAGGTGGAAAGGGTGCAGTCCCCCACTCTCCAGGTCGTCGCTGAGCTGCTGGATGCGCGCCTCGTGCTCCACCGGCGGGTAGGCGTACTGCGCGCTGGTCGGCCCTTCGGTGGGGTCCTCGCCATGCCGGCCGTGCACCAGGTAGAGGTGCTCGGCCTGGGTGTAGTACGGCTCCAGATCCTCGTAGCGGATCGGCCAGGCCGGTGAGATGCCGTCGTGGTGGCGCAGTTCGCCGAAGTCCTCGGGCCGGAGCCGGAAGAGCGCGGCGCCGTAGAACTTGGTGTTGCCCCCGACGTAGTAGTTCACCTCCGGGGGGAACTCGTTGCCGTGCTTGTCGTACCAGAACTCCGGGGCACGGTACTTGCCCTTGACGAAGACTGCGGTGGAGTCCCAGTTGTCCCGCTCCCGAGGCAGGTAGCCGCCGCGTTCCAGGATCAGGATCCGCTTGCCGGTGGGGGCCAGCCGGTGGGCGAGCGTACCGCCGCCCGCTCCCGTACCGATGATGATGACGTCGTAGTGCTGATCGTCGGCCATGAGGGTTTCCCGTTCTAGGAGTCGTGGGCTGTCCTGGCCGTAGCGCCCGTCCGGGGCCCCCGGGCCGTGCTGTTCCGGACAGACACTCGCGCAATCGGGATATTCGGCGCCAATTTCAACTTATCGGGTGGGCCGGGCGGCGGCGACCCGACGGAGTCGAACAGGTGCGCCGTAACCTCATTGCCCGGACGGCGCGCACCGCCTGGTCGACGATGGTCTGGGGGTCGGCCACCGCGTCGACGGTCAGGCCGGGCTCATCCGGCCGCAGCGGTTCCAGGGCGGCGTACTGGGAGTCCGCCAGCTGGGCGGGCATGAAATGGTCCACACGGCCTGCGACCCGCCGGTCGGCGGTCGCCCGGTCGAGCGCCAGGTGCAGGAACCACGCGCCTGCGCCTGCCCTACGGAACAGATCCCGGTACTCGCGCTTGAGCGCCGAACACGCCACCACCCCGCCCCGGCCGGCGGCGGTTGCCTCCCGGATCCAATCGGCGATGGACAGCAGCCACGGCCGCCGGTCCTCGTCGTCGAGTGGGCGACCCGCGGCCATCTTGGCGCGGTTCGCGGCCGGGTGGACGTCGTCCGCCTCCAGGAAGGGGACCGTGAGCCGCTGGGCGAGCAGGCGCCCCACAGTGGACTTCCCCGAACCCGAGACGCCCATGACGACCACGACCGTGGGCGCCGGGGTCACAGGATGGCGATCGGGTTGACCGGGGCGCCGGTGGCGTCCGGCAGCCTCAGCGGGGCGATCACGCACAGGAACGACCACCGTCCCTCCTCCTCGCAGGCCGGTGCCAGGTCCTCGAACTGCAGGTAGTCCAGCAGGTGAAGGCCCATGGCGTGGATCGCCAGCACATGCACGGGGAAGTCGACGCCCTCGGTGGAACTCGGGGCTGTGTCGTTGTTCCCGTCGCCGCCGAGCACGGCGACCCGCCGGTCCGCCAGGAACTCCAGCGCGGACGGATGGAGCCCCGCGCGCGCGTCCGCCGCGTGCCACGGTCCGAGCTCGGCGCGGCGCCGGCGGTGGCCGACCCGGACGAACAGGAGGTCGCCCTCTCCCACGCGGAGGTGCTGGGCGGTCTCGGCCGCGCCGAGGTCGCCGGCGGTCACGTGATCACCCGGTTCGAGCCACGGCACACCGCGCAGCCGCGGGATGTCCAACAGCACGCCGCGTCCGACGATCCCGTCGTGAGCCGCCTCGATGGAGAGCGCCGTGGCGCCGCCCGCCGTGACGGTGCTCGCGGCCACGCCGCCGTGCAGCGTGCCGTCGTAGACCACGTGGCAGAGGGCGTCGATGTGGCTGTCGGCGTCACCGTGCACGTTCATCGCGAAGCTGTCCATCGCGAACCGCAGCCCGCCCGAGGCGTCATCCCCCGCCTGCCCCCTCATCCGGTGCCTCGCCGGTTCCGGATTGTCCGGACCGGGTGACGTCTCCACCGGCGCGGCCAGCGTCACCGTCCGGCCGGTGCGCACCTCGCGGGTGGCGACCACCACCCGGGCAGGAGTGAGCGCGTCCAGAGCACCCCGGTTCCCCGAGGCCCAGGCGGCGCGCGAGACCAGTCGCCGGTACAGCACACCGAACTCGTCCTCGGTAAGCCGTGGCAGTCCTGCCGGACGGGCACGGGTGACCATGGGTCAGTGCCCGTTCTCCGCGTCGAGCGCCTGGTCGAGGGTGATGGCCGCCATGATGAGCGACAGATGGGTGAACGCCTGGGGAAAGTTGCCCAGTTGCTCCCCACTCGGACCGATTTCCTCGGCGAACAGCCCGACGTGGTTGGCGTAGGTCTGCATCTTCTCGAAGGCGTAACGCGCCTGGGACAGCCGTCCCGCCCGGGCCAGCGCGTCGACGTAGAGGAAGGTGCACAGGCTGAAGGTGCCCTCCGAGCCGCGCAGCCCGTCCGGCGAAGCCGCCGGGTCGTAGCGGTAGACGAGGCTGTCGGAGACGAGCTTGCGGTCCATCGCGTCAAGCGTGGAGAGCCACGCCGTGGTCCGGGGAGCGATGAACCCGACCCTGGGCATGAGCAGCAGCGAGGCGTCCAGGACGTCACCGTCGTAGTGCTGGACGAAGGCGTGCTCCTTCTCGCTCCAGCCGCGCTCCATGACCTGCTCGAAGACGGCGTCCCGCGCCGTGCGCCACCGCTCCAGATCGGCGGGCCTGCGGAAGGCGTCGGCCAGACGCAGCCCGTGGTCGAAGGCGACCCACGACATCACCCGGCTGTAGGTGAAGTTCTTGCGGCCGCCGCGGGTCTCCCAGATGCCCTCGCCCGGCCGGTCCCAGGCGTCGGCGAGCCAGTCCAGCGTCCTGGCGAGCGCCTGCCATCCCTCGAAACTGGCCTGCTGCGCGATCTCGGCCCCTTGGGACACCGCGTAGAGGGCCTCGCCGTAGATGTCCAGCTGGAGCTGGTCGGCGGCGCCGTTGCCGATGCGGACGGGCGAGGAGCCGCGATAGCCCTCGAAGTGATCGAGTGTCTCCTCCGGCAGGTCGGGATCGCCGTCGATCCGGTACATGGTCTGGAGCGGCTCTCCCGCCTTGCCCTCGCGCTCGTGCAGCCTGTCCACCAGCCAGTGGACGAATCCGGTGGCCTCGTCGACGAAGCCGAGGTCCAGCATGGCCCGCACGGACAGCGCGCTGTCGCGTACCCAGGTGAACCGGTAGTCCCAGTTGCGCTCTCCGCCGACCTGTTCGGGCAGGCCCGTGGTGGCCGCCGCGACCAGGGCGCCGGTGGGGGCGTAGGTGAGGAGTTTGAGGGTGATGGCCGAGCGGTGCACCAGCTCGGGCCACCGTCCTCGGTAGCGGGACTGGCGCAGCCAGTGCTGCCAGAACCGGGCGACCTCGTCGAACTGCCCGTTGAGCCCGTCGACCGTGGGGGGTGCGGGCGCCTCGCCGCCGGACGCGCAGACGGTGAACACGCAGCCGCCGGACTCCCCGGCGTTCAGCCTCACCTTTCCGCGCACGTCCTGACCGTCCCGCTCCAGCGGGAAGGTGGCCCGCAGGTGCCCGTCGATCCCGGGGGCCCGGAACAGGGCGCCGTCGTCTCCGAGTTCGAGCTCGTGCTCGGCCCGGCCGTAGTCGAACCGCGGCCGGCACTCGAGGGTGAACTCGACGGTCCCTCGCACGGCCCGGACCAAACGGACCAAGGTGTGCCGGTCGGTGGCAGTGCGGCTCTGGGCCAGAGGCATGAAGTCGAGCACCTCTCCCACCCCGTCCGGTGACAGGAACCGGGTGACCAGGATGGCGGTGTCGGGGTAATAGAGCTGCTTGCAGGTCCCGTCGGGATGCTCGGGGGACAGCCGCAGGTACCCGCCGCCGTCGTGGTCGAGCAGGGCGGCGAAGATGCTGGGCGAGTCGAACCGGGGAGCGGCGAACCAGTCCACGACACCCTGCGACGAGACCAGCGCGGCGGTCTGCAGGTCGCCCACCAGGCCGTGTTCGGCGATGGGAGGGTAGCGATCCATGGATGCTCCGAAGTCTTGAAAAGAACCCCCTACGTCCACTATCGGCCACTCGGGTGGTCCCTGCGCGTCGGAAGCGACCCAAGTGACCGGAGGCGCTGGAGCCGAGCAGCGCATCCGGCTTGCCGCCCCCCACCTACCGGGCGTTACTTACTGGAGTCGGTCGGTCGCAATCAGGAGAGTTCCGGCGCTCGGGCACCGTAGCGCCCCGGTGGGTCCGTCGGCGAGCGATGGAGGTGGCGCATGGAGATGATCCACGTCCGGCTGGTGAGCCCCCCTGATCTCACCCCCCGGGCGGTCGGGCTGCTGACCGACGACCGCTATGTCTTCAACCTGGTCGTCCTTGCCGAAATGGCGCACAACCCCGACGGCGACGCGATCGAGTGCGACATCCTGGCAGGTGCGGCCAACGCCGTGCTGCGCGGGCTGAGAGAGCTCGGCCTCGACCGCCGTGGATCCATCGTCATCGAGCCGATGGAGATGGCCTTCTCCGGCCTCGCCGCCGAGGCGGAGCAGCGGCAGCTCGGGGCGCTCGCCTACGCGCCCGTCTGGGAGGAGGTCGAAGCGCGCATCCGCTCCGGAGGCACCTACGGGCCGAGTTTCTACGTCTATCTGGTCGTCGCGGGCGTCCTCGCGGCGGTGGGGATCTTCACCAACTCCCAGATCCTGATCGTCGCGGCCATGGTGGTCGGACCGGAGTACAGCGCCATCAGCAGCGTCGCGCTGGCCATCGACCGGGGCAACGTCACCAGGATCCGGCAGGGGTTGTCCGCACTGACCGTGGGATTCCTGATGGCCATCGTGGTGACGTTTCTGTTCTCCTGGGCGATCCGGGGCCTCGACCGTCAGCCCAAAGCGTTCGCCCTGGGCATCAGGCCGGTTTCCGCACTCATCGACACCCCCAATCTCTTCTCCGTCGTCGTGGCGGTACTGGCCGGCATCGTCGGCATCATGTCGCTGACCCAGGCCAGGTCGAGCGCGCTGCTCGGCGTCTTCATCTCGGTCACCACCATCCCGGCCGCCGCCGACATCGGCGTCTCCTGCGCGTTCTCCAGCTGGAGCCAGGCGCGCGGATCCCTGGCCCAGCTCCTGCTCAACATCGTGCTGTTGATCCTGGTGGGCGTGTTGACGCTCAAATTCCAGCGGGCGGTCTGGCGGCGCATCGCCCGTCGCGAAGGGCGCGCGAGCAGCGGGTGACGCCGCCGTCCCCGCCCAGGAGACAGCACGAGCGCCCGTACGTCGACCGCCGCCCGCTCCTGTGGCCTCAGCGGGCGAACCTGCCCGGCGATCGCGCCGACAGGAACGTGTCGTGCTTGACCTGGCCCATGAGGGGCCGCACGCTCCCGACGGGAGGGCCGGCACCACGGGCCACCACTACGCCGACGTCCGAGCACGCCGGCCGGGCGGACCGAGGAGGCCACGCATGCAGGAGAGCCGCACCGGACGGCAACTGACCCTCCGTCACGGCACGCACAGTGCCGTCGTCGTCGAGCTCGGCGCGGCCCTTCGGTCATACGCGGCCGGTGAGCGCACCGTGATCGACGGATTCGCCGAACAGGACCGGATCACCGGCGGGCGCGGCCAGATCCTGGTGCCGTGGCCCAACCGGATCCGCGACGGCCGCTACCCCTGGGACGGGCAGGATCTGCAGCTGCCGCTCACCGAGCCGACCGGCGGCAACGCCATCCACGGGCTGCTCCGGTGGGTCGCGTGGCAGGTCGTGGAGGCGAGCGACAGCCGCGCCGCCCTGGAGGTTTCGCTGTGGCCGCAGCCGGGCTACCCGTTCCACCTCCACGTCCGCGCCGAGTACACCCTGGGCGAGAGCGGGCTCGACGTCGCCGTCACCGCGCACAACCTCGACGTGAGCGCCGCACCCTACGGCTTCGGCCAGCATCCCTACGTCACCGCGGGCACCGCCGTCGTCGACCAGGCCGTGCTGACCGTCCCCGCACGCACATGGCTGCGCACCGATGAGCGCGGCCTGCCGGTCGCCGCCGAGCCGGTCGCCGGGACCGAGTACGACTTGCGAACGCCACGAGCTGTCGGTGCGCTCCAGCTGGACACCCCCTTCGGCGACCTCGACCGGGACGCGGACGGTCGGGCCGTGGTGCGCCTGGCCCACCCGTCGGGTGCGTTCGGCACGGACGTGTGGCTCGGTGAAGACGCCGACTACGTGCAGCTCTACACCGGCGACACCCTCCCGCCGGGGGAGCGCCGTCGTGCGGTCGCCATCGAGCCGATGACCTGCCCACCCGATGCCTTCCGCAGCGGCACCGGGCTCGTCAGCCTCGGTCCCGGCGAGCAGCACACCGTCCGCTGGGGGATCACGCCGTGGGGGGAGTGACGACGCCGTCACGGCACCCGACATTCACGCGGCACTCGGCGGAGGTCTGGCCCGGTCGGCCGCGCGGCCGACCGGCGAGAGCACCCACTCGTCCCACCACCCCGCACCGAAAGGGCCGCATGTGACGACGGACCAGGTGCTCATCGGCGTGGGCCTGATCCTGGTCCTGGCCGTCGGATCGCAGATCCTGGCCAGCCGCCTGAACATCCCCGCCCTCATCGTCCTGCTGCCGGTGGGCTTCGCCGCCGGCGCGCTGATCGACGACGTCGACCCCGAGCAGCTGCTGGGGGCGGCGTTCTCACCGCTGGTGTCGCTGGCCGTCGCCGTGATCCTGTACGACGCCGGACTCGGGCTGGACCTGGCGAGGCTGAAGGGCCACACCCGCCGCGTCGTCGTCCGGCTGATCTGGATCGGTGTCCCGATCACCGGGCTGCTCGGCACGCTCCTCGCCGCGCCGCTGCTGGGGATGTCCTCACGGGCGGCCGTCATGATCGGCGCGATCCTCGTGGTCTCGGGGCCGACGGTCGTCGGACCGCTGCTCAGCTTCGTGCGACCGAAGGACCGCCTCCAGCGCCTCCTGATCTGGGAAGGCTCCCTCATCGACCCGGTCGGCGGCGTCCTGGGAACACTGGTCTTCCACGGGGTCGTGGCCAGCTCGCGACACCGCCTCGGCAGTGGGATGGAGTACTTCCTCGCCAGCATGGGCATCGGAGTGGCCGGAGGAGCGGTCGGGGCGGCTCTGCTGTGGGTGCTGTTCCGGGTGCTGCGGCTCGGCGAGGTACTCGGCACCACGGCGCAGCTTGCCGCGGTGATCGGTGTGGCGGCGTTCTGCGATGTCCTGCGCGACGACACGGGACTCATCGCCGCCGTGGTGATGGGCCTGGCCGTCGCCAACCTCCCCAGCATGGACGTACCCGCGCGTCGGCCCTTCTTCGAGACCCTGGTCAGCCTGATCCTCGGCCTGCTCTTCATCTCGATCTCGGCCACCATCACCCCGTACTCGCTGCGTCATGTGGGTCTGCCCGCGCTCGGGCTCGCCGCCTTCCTGGTACTGGTCGTCAGGCCGATGGTCGCGGTCGTGTCCACCCTCGGCACCGAACTGACACGCGGCGAGCGGGGCTTCATCGGCTGGATGGCGCCGCGCGGTATCGTCGCGGCCGCCACGGCTTCGACGTTCTCGGCGGACCTGGTGGCCAAGGGGATCGGCGGCGCTTCGAAGATCCTTCCGGCCACGTTCGTGGTCATCGTCGCGACCGTGACGCTCTACGGCCTGACCGCCTCGCCCGTCGCCCGGCGCCTGGGCGTGGTGCGCCCGTCCCGCTCGCGGCCCCTGCTGGTCGGCGGTGACCCCTGGGTGGTCGACCTGGGCGTGGCCCTGAAGTCAGCGGGGCTGGAGGTGCTGATGTGGGCAGGGGAAGAGCAACAGCGCGAACGTATCCGGCAGGCCGGGATCGAGCTCGCGTCCGGTGAGCTGCTGGGCGCCGCCACGGGCGGGGCCGCCGAGCTGGAGGGCATCACGGCGGTGTACTTCCTCACCGCCGAGGACGACTTCAACGCACTGGCGGCGGTGCTTCTGCGAGGCAGCGTGGAGGGTACGGTCCACCGTCTCAACGCACCGGCCGACAGCCACGGCGTGGTGGCGCCGTTCATCGGTGGTGAGGTTCTGTTCGGCCCGGATCTGACCTGGCCGACGTTCTCCCGCAGGTACGAGGACGGGGCAGCCGTGCTGGGGCAGCCCGCCGACGACGCCCTGCGGCCAGGCAGCGATCTGCTGTTCCTCGTGCGCCGGGACGGCCGCCTCGATCCGGTCACGGAAGGCAGTACACCACTGCCCCGGCCGGGGGACACGGCCGTCCTGCTGGTCCCGGGCACGCGGGGTACCGAGAGCCCGCCGGAGTAGGCCGACGTCGGCTGTCGGCCGTCCGAAGCTCCGCCCCAAGTACCGGGGGCCGGGCCTCTGCGCGTTGGAAGGGGAATTTGCTGCGGCCGGGTTCGAGTCCTGTCCGCGAGCCGCCGGTTCTGGCCCTCCCCGCTTGTTCGCGCACTCAAGGCAGGCGTCGAGGAGACAAGGACAGGAACAGACGGGCAAAGACCAACTGATGCTTATCCCCCCGACAACGACCTTCTCTTCGGTGTGCTGCCCTCGGTGACCGCCTCAAGCCGGTCACCGAGGGCAGCACGCCACTGCCTGAGCCGGGAGGCCCCCTGGTCCTCCTGACTCCCGCCGAGGGCGGGCGGTCGGCCATCGGAAGGAAGGGGGCTATGAGTGGTCCGACCTCACAAGGCGATACAACAAGCCCGCCCGCACCCCCACCTCGCCAGGCCCTACCGACAGGCGATCCTCGGCACGGATACGCCGTGATGCCGAATCGGGCACTGGCCGCCATGATCGGTCTTGAGGGTGAGCGCGTGGGCGGGAGTCGAGTTCGCGCTGTGTGCCCTGATCGTCCCCCGTAGTAGTCACCACCCCAGGGCGATCACGGATCAGTGTTACGGCCGGGAGGGCAGTGATGTCGCAGGAGACAGCCGCTGCTCCACACCCAGCGGGGCGCGCCGTTTTCGAGGAGCGGGCGGCCTGGTGGCAGGGGTGCTCGGCGCTGTGTTTCTCGGCCCCGCCATGTGGAGTACGAACCGCAGGGGGAGCGGCCCGGCCCCTTGCGGATTCCGGAGGAGCGGCCCGCCCACCGGATCCTGGAACTCGTGCCGATCCCTTTCGGCCCAGTGAGTCCTCATTCCGGTTTTACCGAGGCGCCGCGGCGATCATGGCTGGTTGCCCCAGCTCCGGAATCATGGCTCAATCCTGCTGTGACGCGCGCATGTCGGAGGTCTCGGCGTGACCTCTCCGAGCCGTCCGGTCGAGCCTGACGGAAAGCCCCTTGCAGTCGCCACGGACCCGCTCTCACTCGTCCGCAGCCGCGGTTACGCGGTTCTCCTCCTGATCGCGGCGGTTCTCGGCGTCCCGATCTCGGCGGCGGCTTTCGGCTTTCTCGCACTCGTCAACAAGCTCCAGTCGCTCACCTACACGGACCTGCCCAAGGCCCTGGGCTTCCATGACACGCCCAACTGGTGGCCGGTGCCGCTGCTGGCCGTGGCCGGGCTCCTCGTCGGCCCGATCGTCCGATACCTCCCCGGCAACGGTGGACACGAGCCGGCCCACGGGTTCGTGGCCTCGGGCCCGACCCCGACAGTCAATCTGCCCGGCGTGGCGCTCGCCGCGCTGGCCTCACTCGGCCTCGGGGCTGTCATCGGGCCGGAGGCCCCGCTCATCGCCCTGGGCAGCGGCCTCGCCGTGGCCGTGCTGCGACTGACGCGGAAGTCGTTCCCGAAGCAGGCGACCGCCGTCGTGGGAGCCTCCGGGAGCTTCGCCGCGATCAGCACCCTGCTCGGCTCACCGCTGCTCGGAGCGTTCCTGCTCATGGAAATGTCCGGCTTGGGTGGACCGATGCTCGGCGTTGTCCTGGTGCCCGGATTGCTCGCCTCCGGTATTGGTGCGCTCATCTTCACTGGCTTGGGCTCGTGGACCGGCCTGGGCACCTACTCGCTGACCCTGCCGAACGTCCCCCATGCCGCCACGCCGGACGCCGCCGGGTTCGGCTGGGCGCTCCTGATCGGGGTAGCGGCGGCTCTGCTCGGCGCCGGGATTCGGTGGCTCTCCCTCTGCTTGCTGAAACTGGTCGAACCGCGACGGCTGACGGCCACCCTGCTCGCGGGCGTCGTCGTCGGTGTGATCGCCCTGCTCTACGCGGAGTGGACCGGCCACACGGCATCGGAAGTCCTGTACTCGGGACAGAGCGGTCTCGGTCCCCTTCTCACTGCGAACGCACAGTATTCGGCAGGCGCACTTGTGGTGCTCTTCGCCTGCAAGGCAGTGGCGTATTGCGTGTCCATGGCAGCTTTCCGTGGTGGCCCGGTGTTCCCCGCCATGTTCGTGGGCGCAGCCGGAGGCATCGCACTCTCCCACCTGCCCGGGCTCGGCGTGACCGCTGGGCTCGCGATGGGCGTGGGCGCGATGTCGGCGGCGATGCTCAAGTCCCCCATGACCTCCTTGTTGCTGGCCACCCTGCTTCTGGGCCCAGAGGGGCTCACCGTCATGCCGCTGGTGATCGTGGCGGTCGTGGGCTCCTACGTCCTCACGCTCAGGTTGACCCCGCCGCCGACCGCCACATCCCCCACCGAGCAGGACGCAGCCGGGCCGCCGAGCGGCTGAGCTGCCAGGGGGTGCGGCCAGCAGCTCGTAACCTCCCGTCGTAGGCCAACGCCCGCCATCGCAAGATCGGCTGGCCAGAGCCACAATCGGCGCTCCACTGCAGGTCAGGATCGGCCCCTGGATCCGTCTCAACATGCCGCCCGGCTCGCCGTACCCGCACGCCCGTCCCAGCGAGCAGGTTGCCCAGGCAGCGCGGCCCCCGGGGCCCGGTTACGGTCCGTCGGGCGCGGCCCGCTCGGCATGCGCCGGTTGCGGGCGTGACCGTCGTCTTCGGCTGGCGCTGCGCCTGCGCGGCGGCGCGACGAGCTGCGCGGCGCCACAGCCGGCACTGCGGACACCAGGGCGGCGGTCTGCAGATCGCCCACCAGGCCTTGGTCGGCGAGGGGGACAGCGGTCCATGAGCGTCCCATCCCCAAGGTTCCGACGCGATCCACTATCCGGCAGGCCGTATACGGGCGCCTCCCGGAGCCGCGGACAGGGCCATCGGCCCGCGGTACCCACGAGCCGGTCGCCCGAGAGCACAGGCGGCTGCGCAACACCCACGGGCCCCTACCGATTGCGGGCCTGCGGTGGTGCCGCATTTCATGGATCCCATGCAGCAACAAACCTCTCCACCAGACGGTGCCGTGCCTCCGATGGAGCGATCGCACTGGGTGGCCTTCGCCGGAATCCTGCTATTGGTCAGCGCCCTCTTCAACCTGCTCAACGGATTTGTGGCGATCCTCAATCACGGCTACTACTCGACCGTCTACTCCGAGGGCAACCGGCTGCTCATCTTCAACTACACGGCTTGGGGCTGGATCTGGGTCGCCATCGGCATCGTGATGGCCCTGGCGGGTATCGGCGTGCTCGTGGGCTCCAGAGCGGCGCGGCTGACGGGCATCTGTCTGGCAGCGCTCTGTCTCGTCGGTCAGATGATCTTCCTTCCGGTCTACCCGTTCTGGTCTCTGTTCACGATGGTGATGTCCGTGCTGGTCATCTACGGTCTGCTAGCCGAGCCGCGGCACGTGCACGGCGCGCGCGTGTAGCGCAGCACAGGCCCGGAGGACATTGCCGCATCGGGGCACGGCTCGCGGCGGTTGTCGCGTCTGTGGTGGCACCCCTACTGGCACACCGCCCGCTCGGTGCCGGCGGCGCGCACCGAGCTGCGGCAGCTGGCCCGTACCCGGGGAGCAGCGCGGGCGGCATGAAGGTTCACTCAGCTTGTCATTCATCCAGTTCGGCGCGGCTTTGTGCCGGCCTTGTGGTGGGCGGGACGGCTGAACGCCTCGCCGGCGGAAAGGACTCTGCCCACGTCATGACGGGGAGCCGGGCGGCGGTTCTTCGAATGATTTTGTGCGTGCGGGCTGCGGTGAGGTCATGCGTCCGGCCTGGCAGTGCGGGCGAGATCCACAGCACGTCACCGGTCGGGGCGGTGACGACCTGCACGTTCACGCCGTGTCGGCGGTGCTTGGCGGAGTAGTGGGCCCGTCCGTCGCCGGTGCGGTCGCACTCGGCAAGGGTGCCGTCGAGCAGGACGTAGTCGGGGTCGTGTTCGCGCAGGACTTTGAGCAGGCCCGGTGCTCGGCCGGCGAGCAGGTTGATCACCTTCGCGGTGTAGGCGTGGGCGGTGCCGACCGAGATCCCGAACGCGGCGGCTGTCTGGGCGAGGGTGTCGTGTTTGCGCAGGTACGCCAGGGCGACCAGCGCACGCTGGTGCGGCGGGAGCTTGCAGCGCCGGTCACCCTCGCGGGTGACGATGAGCATCGTGACCCACTCGACCAGGGCGTGCGGCAGGTCGAGCGCGGCAGGACAGGGGCCAACGAGGCTTCTGTGCGGGTGGGTTGAGAATTCGAACACCTCCCTCAACGGCACGGGAGCCTCGTGCGTTGCGCACCCCACGACCATCACCCGATCAGCGGGCCAGTTGAAAAAGCTCATTGGTCGAATTCGGCGCAGGGGAGGAGCCGGAGCCTTCTTGGCTTCCCTTCCGGCGAGACGGCCCTCACCCGTCACAGGCTCGAGCCAGCTGAGCGGGCGACGCGGGACCGTGGCCTCGCCGCGCTCGCCGGTGCGGTGCCCCGGCGTACCCAGGACCAGGCCGAGAGCGTCGGTGCTCAGGTGCCGCTTGCGTCCTTGCGTCTTGTTTTCGGTGACGACGGCCATGGTGGTGGCGGGACCGGTATTCGCTCACTTCCAGGCGCTCCCGGGAAGCGACTCGTCTCTATGGTCCTCACGCTCCTGATGCGCCGTCAGGTAAGTGGGCATCTGGTCAGTCGCAGCCCTCGCACTTTCTGCGACGGGTGTCCGAACAGGCACTTGGCCGACGATGTCACAGCGGTCTGGTTCGCATGGAAGCGCAGACAGGGAGCCTTCTCGTCGGAGTGAAACGATGTTCCACACATTCTTCGAGTCCGACGCGTGCCGTTGTACAGTGAAAAACGCCCTTGACCTGCAGAAAGCAGGCAGGGAGCCGTCTTCCGGGAGTCCAGCATGCTGCGCACCATGTTCAAGTCCAAGATCTAGCGTTTGGGTGTTTGCGCAGGTCAGAGGCACGATGGAGTCGCTCGGGTCAGCAAACGGTCAGCACTGGGTACGGAGGCGTCCTGGCTTGCTGACTGGTGACCGCCGAGGCGGGGGACCTGGGCGCAGATGCCTGGCTCCCACTCGGAAGGTTTGCTACGTGGCTCGGCAACTCGCCCGCAGCATGGGGTCGGGAGCCCGATGCCGAGGCTGACGTAGTCGCCGTCCTTGAGTTCCCGGGCCGCGCGGTCTTCGCCGTGTGCCAGTCCGCCGTGCACGGCTTCCAGCGCTTGATCGGCGACCGCGGACGCGGAGCGGGCTTCCGCCGGCCGTGAGCCGCTGGCCGAAGGTGTCGGTGTCGCCGACGCTCCCCACGCCGTGGTGGGCGGGATCGACGACGACGGCCAGGGGGTCGGCGGTGTCGGCCCGTACGGCGAGGCGGTCGGCGACCAGGACCCCGGTGGCATAGCTCTGCCGACCGTCGAGCACGAAGCCGGCGGCCGTCCTTGCCGGCGGGGCACGATCCGCGGCAGATCGTCCTCGTGGTCCTGGCCGCCGGAGGCGTTCAGCTGTCGGGCGGGTGGGACGGATCCCGGATACGCGGGAGGAATGGGTGATGTCGGACGGCGAGACCATCGGAAGGCTCTCCAGGTGAGGGAGGCGCGGGCGTCGGTGACCACCGGGCGGCGCACGTTCGTGGATGCCGGGCAGACACAGCGCGGGGCACGGGGCAGTGGCTGGAGTTCCGGCGTCATCACGCTCGCCGCGTCCCTCAACGCGGCCGGTACGGCCGCCGCGCGCGGCGGAGCCGGTCCGGCCTCGATCGTACGGGCGCACCGCGAGCGTGTGTCAACCACACCCGGAGAACCGCTCAACACCGGTCCGGTATCCGGGCCGTGGTTGACGAGAAGCGAGATCTGCTGCTCAATAGGTCGCATGAATGCCGAGCAGCGCCTGGTCACGCGTGGCCACATCGACTTCGGTCGGGTGTGGTCCGCAGCGTGTTGCGTCTGATGCGGCAGCGGGCCGTCTGACCGGCCCTTCCCTCCCTCGGTGACCCCGTCGCGGGCCGAGTTCCTCCCTTCGTAGCACAGTCGTACGCATGAGCCCGGCACACACCGGGTCCGCGTACGGACGGTCCTGCGAGCCCTGACACGCGCTGCCGCCCCCACCTCGCCCGGGCCCCTGCCCCGGCGTCATCACGCCTGCCCAAACACCCGGTTGTCCCAGCGCCCTGAAGCACCGTCAACTTCGCCGCACCGTGGGCTGTTCCGCCGTGCCCACGCGTTTCCCACAGCACGGCTCCAGAGGACTTGAGGAAAGGCCATCTCCCATGCCAGTGGAGTTCCTTGGCATTGCCGCCACCAACGACGGCTCCGAGACCACCCCGCGCTCCGGTGGCGCCTTCGACAAGGAGTACACGCTCCGGCTCGCCCGGGCGCACGAGGACCACGGCTGGGACCGTGTGCTGTTCGCCTACGGTTCCGGATCGCCGGACCCCGCGCCGGCCGCCGCCTACATCGCGAGCAGGCTCGACCGGCTCCAGATCCTGCTCGCCCACCGGCCCAACGTCTCGTACCCCACCTTCGCCGCCAAGACATTCGCCACCCTCGACCAGATCAGCGAGGGCCGGCTGGCCGTCCACTTCATCACCGGCGGCAACGACCACGAGCAGGGCCGTGAGGGCGACACCCTCACGAAGGACGAACGCTACGCACGGACCCGCGAGTACATCCGGATCGTCAAGAAGATCTGGACCACCCACCAGCCCTTCGACCACGAGGGCGAGCACTACCGCTTCCACGATTTCGTCAGCGACGTCTTCCCGGCCCAACAGCCCCGCCCCGACGTGTCGTTCGGTGGCTCGTCGCCCGCCGCGCACGCCGCAGGGGGCGCCGAGGCCGACATCTACTGCTTGTGGGGCGAGCCGCTGGCCAGGACCGCAGAGCAGATAGAGGCGGTGAAGGCCGCCGCGAAGGCCGCCGGCCGCACCGACGTGCCCCGCATCCAGGTGGCGTTCCGCCCGATCATCGCCCCGACGGAGGAACTGGCCTGGGAGAAGGCCCACCGCACGGTCGGCGCCATCCGGGAACGACGCGAGGCCGGCCTCGTACGGCAACGCCGATGAGCCGGTCGTACCCCGCTACCCCGACTCCTGATGCCGAGCGGAAGGCCCGCCGACTCTCTCCGGCCCTGCCGCTCAGTCCCGCCAGGCGGGTGGGTGATCAGACACTCCGACCGCGGCCGCAAGTCAGGGCGTCGGTGCGGCCTGTCTCGTCCCCGACTGCGTTTCCAACCACTCGGCTGGTACGGGGCCCAGTAGCTGGGGCGATGCGAGTCGTAGAGCGCGACATGTCCGAGATCTCGACGACCAGACCATGCTTCCCCTGGTGAGCCGAGGCCGGGTTGGACTCGGGACGCACGCCACCGGCACCCTGCACACCCTTCTCCCGAGCCGCACGCCCGCTCGGTAGCAGGGCTCTTTGAGGACGGCGCCAGTGGGCAGTGGCGAAACTGGGCGAACGTTCGAACGATCGGAGGCTGAAGTGGCGGGGTCGGCGGAGCTGTACGGGCTGGCCGTCGGCCTGATGATCGCGGTGGTGACCGCGCCCGTAGGGGTCTCGGGTGCGGTGTTCCTGCTGCCGGTGCAGCTGAGCGTGTTCGGCGTGCCCAGTCCGGCGGTCACCCCCACCAACCTGTTGTTCAACGTGGTGGCCGGGCCTGGCGCCCTGCTGCGCTACCGCCGTGCGGGCCTGCTGGACAGCCCACTGACCCGGCGTTTGGTGATCGGCACCCTGCCCGGCGTGGTCATCGGTGCAGTGGTGCGGGTCTTCGCCGTTCCCGGAGCCACCGTCTTCCGTCTCCTGGTCGCCGGATTGCTGATGCCGTTGGGTCTGTGGCTGATCGCCCGCACCCTCAGGCCTGCCCGGCCCGCCCCGGCGGCGGAGCCCTCACCCCGCACCATCACCGGCCTGGCTTTGGCTGTCGGCGTCGTCGGAGGGATCTACGGCATCGGCGGTGGCTCCATTCTCGGCCCGGTCCTGGTAGGCCGCGGCATGCCCGTGAGCCAGGTCGCCCCGGCGGCCCTCGCCTCCACCTTCGCCACTTCCGTGGCCGGTGCCGCGGCCTTCGCGCTGCTGTCCCTGACCGGCTCCGGTGACGTTGCCCCCGACTGGTCCCTCGGGCTGGCCTGCGGCTTGGGCGGGCTGATCGGCGGTTACCTTGGGGCGCACCTGCAATTCCGTCTGCCCGAGACCGCCCTGCGCCTGCTGCTCGGCACCCTGGCCACGGCCTTCGGGGCCCTCTACACCGTTCAGTCACTGCGATGATGCAACGGGTTTCCGGTTCCGGAACCCAGAAGGAAACCGAAGTGAGTGGCTCTGCGGCGTCATCTCTGAAGAGGCGCGGCCGTGTCCGGATCATCGGACTCTATCGATGAGACGGTTCGCGAGGTCGTCGGCCCACTCCACGCCCAGCTCCGCCAGCGCGGCCCGCTGCTCTTGGGTGAGCTTGTCGCGGCGGGTCTTGGTGTTGGAGACCCGTACCCCCAACTTCACGATCACCGGTTCTGCCTCGCCGTCAATGACGACGGCTTCGCTATGGCCGCGTGGCACCGGCCGGCGACCTTCCCGCGCCACCCACTGCGCGAGGGCCGCCAGGCCGCGCTGGAACGCCTGCTGCGCCTTGCTCGGGCGGCCCCTTCATCGCACGCGTGGCTGCCGGGGCCTCAAGTGGCTTGATGCCCAGCCTGGTCAGCCGCTCCTGCTGCTCGCTCGACAGCAGCTTCCAGGTGCTCGGCTGTTTCTGCCGCTTCAGCCATTTGCCCAGGTCGTCGCCGTCGAACTGCATGCCGGGGGCGATGTCGGGCAGGCTGCCGTGGGGTTCGTCGACGGCGAGGTCGGCGAACACGCGGTAGTGGTGTTGCCAGTCCAGCGGCCACGGGCAGTTCCAGTCCGGGTCGATCGCCGTCAGCTGCGCCGCGCGCTCCACGGCACGGCGAGGGAGATCGCCGTCGCGGTCGGGAGCACCATCACAGCTGTGCGACCGGTGCGCAGGGCTCCCACGAGACCGGCGACGGTCAGCAGCGGCAGCGTGAACCACCAGAGTGCCGTCACTGGTTGGTTCCACGGAACGTCGCAGGGACGGCACAGGGACCGACCGGTGAGGGCTTTGACCTGATCGTCGAACGCGAGGTGCCGGCCGAGGACGCCTTGGATCTCGCTGCCTCGTTCCAGCCGGGCGATCAGCCCGCCGTGAGCATGGAACGCCTCGATGGCCCACTGCGCCGCTTCCACGACGAGCCCCAGCAGGAACATGGCCACGACGGCGGGGCGACGCCACTCACGGACCAGCAGGGCGGCGACGACGAGTGGGAGCGCCAGCCAGAAGGCGTCGACGGGCCGCATCAGGGGCGTGAAGGCGACACCCGCTCCCAGTCCCGCCGTGGCCCACCGTCCGCCGACGCCCTGGACGGTGCGGAGAAGGCACCCACCGTGAGCATGACCCCGAAAGCGACCCAGAGACTGGGCATGGCCTGCGGACCGTAGAACAGAGTGATCCAGAGCGTTGTGAAAAGAGTGTCGGCGAGCACAATCACGGGGGCCGGGAGCAGACGCCGCCACACGATCAGCACCCCGAACAGCGCCGCTGCGGACAGCACGGCCAGGTACACGTGCAGTGCCGTCACCGAACTCGTCAGCAGCGTCACGGGCGCCACCAGAGAGCTGATGCCACGAGCCCGGGAGCGCTGAAGTAGGCGGCCGGGGCGTGGTCACCGACCTGGCTGACGTACACCGTCTCGTCCCAGCCGAGGCATGTCCCGGGCACCACCAGGATCAGTCGGAGGAGGGTGAAGGCGGCGGTGATCCCCGCACACCAGCGAACGGTGTTCGCCGTGGTCTCGCCCGGCGGGGGAGGTATGCGGGATATCTGCTCCAGCAGGCGCTGATCGGCAGCCGGTCGCTGCATTCCCTCACGGTCCACCGGCCCCCGGGGAGCGACCACCGCACGGATGCCGAACAGCCCCACGTGATGCCCCTCGGGGGGCGACCGTCCGTGGCGTCGGCAGCGGCAGGCCGGGACAGCCGTCCTCGAGGCCGACCGCCCGGGCAGATCTCACCCATCCCGTCGAACCTCCTCGAGCAGACGACGCCGGCCGGACCGGCGGACGGCGGCGCCACCGTGCGAGACGGGTCAGGAGGTGCCCTGTCCGAGGCCGACGCAGATGATCTATGCTCCAGGCATGGTCATGCTCGTCAGTCGCCGTCACGTGGACCTGGTCCGTGTGGCCAGTGCCATCTGTCGCTTCTGCGTCTGACTGCCCTGCCGCGCGAGCAGCCGACCGTGTCCGCTGCGCGCCTCACTCCGCCACTTGTCACGCGAAGTGGCGCGACCCGCCGACGCAACGTCCCGCCACCCCGGGCCCCACCCATTCCCCGACTCATCGGATACACCCATGCCCGAACACATTCACTCGCACGACCTGCCGGTGATCGACCTGTCCGCCGCACACAGAGGCAAGGACGAACGCGCTCGTCTCCATGACGCACTGCATTCCGCTGCGCACCGGGTCGGTTTCTTCCACCTCGTCGGCCACGGTGTCGATCCCGCCGAGACAGACGCGCTGATGGCCGCGGTCCGGAAATTCTTCACCCTCCCCGAGGCCGACCGGCACGCCATCAGCAACCTCAACTCACCTCATTTCCGCGGTTACACCCGCATCGGAGACGAGCGCACCACGGGAAACCGCGACTGGCGCGACCAACTCGACATCGGTGCCGAGCGCCCCCCGCGCATACCGGGTCCCGGCGAGCCGTCGTTCTGGTGGCTCGAAGGTCCCAATCAGTGGCCCGCGGCCCTGCCGGAACTACGCACCGTCGCCCTGAACTGGATCGGCCGACTGTGCGAGGTGGCGGACCGGCTGCTCCGTGAACTACTGACCGCTGTCGGAGCCCCGTCCGATTTCTACGCGCCCGCCTTCGCCGAACGGCCGCATCTGCACCTCAAGTTGGTCCGCTATCCCGGCCGGGCCCCGGACGGGAACGATCAAGGGGTCGGCGCGCACAAGGACTACGGCTTCCTCACTCTGCTCCTCCAGGACGACGTGGGTGGCCTGCAGGTACAGCGACCGGACGGAACGTTCCACGAAGTGCCTCCGCTGCCCGGCGCGTTCGTGGTCAATCTCGGGGAGTTGCTGGAGGTGGCCACCAACGGCTACCTCAAGGCCACCAACCATCGCGTCGTGAGCCCCCCCGGCACCCGTGAGCGGTTCTCGGTGCCCTTCTTCTACAACCCGCGCCTGGACGCGCGCATCGACCCGGTGCCCTTCCCGAACGCCCACCTGGCACCAGGCGCGACGCGGGATCCGGCCAACCCGCTGTTCGCCGAGTACGGTCGCAACGAACTCAAAGGCTGGCTCCGCGCCCACCCCGAGGTCGCTCGCCGCCACCATCCCGGACTCGTCGGGGCGTGAGGCACCGGCCGGTCCTGCTCCAAGTCGTACGTGCCGGGCGGCCCGGTGGACGACAGCCGGCAGCTCGCCGGGGACGAGGTGTGCCCCGTCCCCGGCGAAGCATTCACTGGCCGGCGTTCCCGTCCCCGTTGAGGAGCGTGTGAGGCGCTGCTCCAGGCTTCGCTGAAGGTGCCGCGCATCTCGGCGCGGGTCACCACCTCGGCCGAGTCGTCGCGCAGGGCTTGGAGGATGCGCTCGTGCTCGGTGTGCAGCGCCTCCGGCTCGCCGAGCCGAGGAACTGGACGTCGTCAAGAGCGCACCACGGGCTCCGCTGAGTGACGGCGCTTGCACTACATGTGTTGCAGTCTCTACCTTGAGGTCAAGGCCATCTGAGCTGCGGAGATGACGGCAGCCTGAGTCGGTTGCACACAGGACCCTCACAGAAGCCCAGATGGCCGGGTTGATCGCCCGACCTGTGAGTTGGGTCTCGACACGATCATGTCGCAATGCCGTGCCCACCAGGCAGTCGATATGCACGCGCGCCAGTCTGCACAGACCGTGCCCGGACCGCACCACCTTCTCCCGTGCCTCGGCGAATGGTCCTCAGTGGGCGTTTGATCTCGACGAACCGGCGGTGTGGCGGCTGATGCGCTCGCTGGCGAAGCGGGCCGGACTCGACGGCATCAGCCATCCGCCGCACGGGGTCAAGGTCGACACCATCACCCACGCCCTGACCGGGGGCTGTCACGTTGTGGAGTGTGTGAGTGCCTGACGGTGTGTCGGGTGGTACGACGGCGACGCGGACGACGCGAGCGAACCCTTCCCGGCGCGACCAACTCCAAGATCATTTTAGGACGGTCGGTCAACGTGACAATGTCTTGCCGGTCCTTCGCGTCGGTCTACCCGTCGTCTTCCGCGGGGGTACGGCGGTCGCCGGGAGGAAGGAGCAGGACCTCCAGGGCGGCTGCGCAGGAATGGGCGTGGGTGACGAAGTGGTCGATGCGGTTGTCGGTGATGAGAGAGGGAGTGGCGCGCAGCGCCAGGGCGAAGCGGGCGTGGCCCTCACGATCCAGGACCGGAACCGCGACCGTGCGCACGCCGTGGGCCGATTCGCCGTCGTTGAGGGCGTGCCCGTCAGTGCGTACCTTCTCCAACTCGGCCTCGAGCAGGGGCCGTTCGCGGATAGTGTGGTCGGTGTAGGCGTGCAGGGGCGGCAAGGTGTCGATTCCTCCGTCACCCGGCCGGGGCCAGGCCAGCAGGACCTTGCCCAGCGCCGTGGAGTGCAGAGGGCGGCGCAGGCCGAGTCCGGTGCCCGGAAGCAGGGAGCCTCCGACCAGGATCAGCGCGTGGATGCCGTCACGGACGGCGAGGTCCGCGGTGGCGCCGGTGCGATCGGCCAGGGCCTCCAGTTCCGGATCGGCCAGGTGCAGACCGCGCTGGCGGTAGGAGAGCCGCCCGAGTTCGGTGACCACCGGGCCGAGCCGGTAGCGGGAGCTCCGCTCGTCCTGCTCCAGATAGCCGGCCGCCACCAGGGTCCGGGCGAGCCGGTGGGTGGTGGAGACGGACAGCTCCATGCGCCGGGCGAGATCGGAGGCGCTGAGGTCCGGGCCGTTGTCACGGAAACAGTGCAGGACGCCCAGAGCACGGTTCACGGCCTGGGCTCCGGCCGGTGCGGCCGCGGCGCTGCGAGGCATGGTCGTCCGTTTCTCCCGGCGTTCGCTCTGTGGCGCCATAGTAGGGAAACTTCTGGCCTCCTGACAGTCCGCTAGTTTCCTTGCATCCCACGATGTGGGAAGCCTGTTGTTTTCGCGGAGCTGTTCATGAAACTCTGCGGGCAGCAGTCGCACGAAGAAGAAGGGAGCACCGCCATGGCCGTCCGTCGGACCCTCGCCGCCGTGCCGTCTCCCGTCACGTGTGCTCTCACCAACCGCCGCCACATCGATCTGGCGCGCGTGGCCAGCGCTTTCTGTCGCTGATCTCTCCCTTCGCCCCGTTCTGTACGGGGTGACTTCACCCCGGCCCCGCACGGGCTGACGTCACCCCGACCCGCACGGGCCGCTTCCCCACGGCGTACGCCGCAATCTTGCCGCGCGCCGTGCATTCCACCCCTTTCCTTTCCACATTCCGGGAAGAGTCCATGACACGCGCCCCTGTGCTCGAAACCCTCTGGTTCACCCGGTGTCCCGTTCCCACCGCGACCGGCATCGCCGCCGACCGGGGATGGCTGACCGCCGAGTTCGCCCCCGACCGGATCGCGGTGCGTTCCCTCCAGGACGCACCCGCCGACGTGGCCCGCGACCACCACTACACCCACGCCTTGACCGGACTGTTCCGCGAGGGCGGCAACGTCCCTGCCCTGTGGGCGCGTTCGCGGGGCGAGGACACCCGCCTGGTCGGCCTCACCTGGATCGAGGAACGGCAGGCGGTACTCGTCGCCGCCGACTCCGACATCCACGACGCAACGCACCTGCATGGCCGTCGCCTCGCCGTTCCCGGGCATCCGATCGCCATCGACTTCTGGCGGGCCATGTCCCTGCGCGGCTTCGAGGGGGCCCTGTCCATCGCCGGCCTGACCCTGGACGACGCCGTGCTCGTCGACATCCCCGCCGGCGACCAGGCCGGACAGTGGGAGGCAGAACTGGCAGCCCTGGAACGCGGTGACGTGGACGCCGTCTACGTCAAGGGAGCGCTCGCCGTCGAGGCCGCCCGCCGCCACGGCGCACGGGTCGCCGTTGAACTCGACGACCACCCCGACCGCCGTACCCGGGTCAACAACGGCACCCCCCGCCCGGTCACCGTTCACCAGCGGTTGCTCGACGACCACCCCGAGATCGTCGTGCGGTTCCTGTCCGTACTGGTCAAAGCCGCCGACTGGGCAGACGACCGACCGGACGAGGTCGACCGCATCCTCGGCGCCGAGACCGGCGCGGGCGCCGAGGGAGTCGCCGGGGCCTACCGCCCGGGCACCCACCGCACTCTCCACCTCGACCTCTCCGACGAACGCCTGAACCTGCTCGCGCAGCAGGAAAGCGCCCTGCGCGCCCACGGCTTCCTCTCCGCACCCGTCGACGTACGCCAGTGGGCCGATCCCGAACCGCTGCGTCGAGCCACCGAACTCGCCCGCTCGCACCCGAACCGATGAAGGACCGTCCCATGAAACCGCTGAAGACCCTCGCCGCCCTCCCCGCCCTCGCCGGCCTGCTCGCCCTCACCGGATGCGCCGGATCCGAGGCCGCTTCGGCCTCCTCCGGGGACGGGGACGGGGACAAGCAGACAGTGGTGGTCCGCATCCCCGACCCGGGGAACGCGGGCGCCCTCGCCCTGGGAAAGAAGGACCGGAGCCTCGCCGCGGCCCTGAAGAAGGTCAATGCCGAGGTCGAGTGGACCGGCAGCAGGGGACCGTTCGCCCCGGCCGCCCAAGCCCTGAACGCCGGCCAACTGGACATCGCCACCGGCTCGATCACCTCGGGCGTCACCGCCCTGACCCAGAAACCCGGCTTCAAGATCTTCACCGCGACCGACCCCGATCTGGTGGGCGAGGGCATTCTGGTCAAGAAGGACTCCGGCATCACCAAGGTCCAGGACCTGGTCGGAAAGAAGGTGGCCGTCAACGAGGGCGGCACCGGCGAGTACCTGCTGCTCAAGGCCCTCGCCGAACACGACATCCCGGAGGAGAAGGTCGAGCGCGTCTACCTGCGCCCCGACCAGACCGCCTCCGTCTACAAGACCGGTCAGGTGGATGCCTGGGCCGTCTGGGCCGCCTACTCGGTCGCCGAGCTCGGCAGCGGGGACTCGCGCTTCCTGGCCGACGGTGCCGCCGTCGGCTCGGACAACTACAACTTCTACGCGGTCCGCACCGGCTTCGCCGAGAAGCACCCCGAGGTGCTCAAGGCGCTCTACCGGTACCTGCACGACGCCAGCCAGGAGGAGCGCCGGAGCCCGGAGAAGTACCTGAACGTCACCACCGACAAGGGGCCGACCGCCGTCACCGGCAAGGCCAAGGAGATCCAGGCCGACATTCTCCGGAAGGCCGGCACCGTCGAGCCGGTGGAGGCCGACGACATCAAGCGCTTCGAAGCCGTCGCCCAGTTCTACTTCGACCAGAAGGTCACCAAGACCAAGGTCGAGATCGAGCCGCACGTCCTCGACATCGAGGAACTCACGTGAGCACCGCGTCCACCCGCGAGCTCGTCGCGCCGCGGCCTGCCGTCAGCCGCCACCGGCCCAAACCCCTCTCCGTGACCTTGCGGGCCCTCGGCCCGGTCCTGGTGATCACCGGCTGGTGGATCGCCTCCGCCACCGGCGCCCTGTCCCCCGACGTTCTCGCCTCCCCGGGAGCCGTCCTGGGCGCGGCCGGTGAACTGTGGGGCAGCGACGAACTGCCCGACGCCCTGGCCACCTCGCTGACCCGCTCCGGCATCGGCCTGCTGCTGGGCCTGACCGCCGGCCTCACCCTGGGGGTCATCACCGGGTTCAGCCGACTGGGTGACGAACTGCTCGACTCCTCCCTCCAGGCCCTGCGCGCGGTTCCCTTCCTGGCCCTTGTGCCGCTGCTCATGGTGTGGTTCGGCATCAACGAGACCTCCAAGATTCTTCTGGTCGCGGTGGCCACCACCTTCCCGATGTATGTCAGCGTCTCCGGCGGGGTGCGCAACACCGACCGCAAACTCGTCGAGGCCATGCGCAGCTTCGGCATGGGCCGCCTCGCCCTCGTGCGGGAAGTCGTCCTGCCCGGCGCGCTGCCCTCGGTGCTGTCCGGGCTGCGGCTGTCGATGACCCTCAGCATCATCGCGCTCATCGCCGCCGAGCAGATCAACGCCACCGCCGGCATCGGCTATCTCATGGCGCAGGCCCAGGCATACGCCCGCACCGACGTCCTGGCGCTGTGCATCGTCATCTACGCCCTGCTCGGCCTGACCGCCGACGGCATCGTCCGACTGCTGGAACGGCTGCTCATGCCGTGGCGTGTCCAGGGAGCCGTCCGATGACCGACACCGCCGTCCACGTAACCGGCCTGCGCCGGGTCTTCGGCACCCGAGCCGTCCTCGACGGCCTCGACCTGGCCATTACCCGCGGCGAGTTCGTCTCCCTGCTCGGTGCCAGCGGCAGCGGCAAGACCACCCTGCTGCGCATCCTCGGCGCGCTGGACCGCTTCGACGACGGCGAGGTACTGGTACCGCAGGTCCGCACCATCGTCTTCCAGGAGCCCCGGCTCGTGCCGTCCAAGAAGGTGCTGGCGAACATCACCGTGGCCATGCCCCGCGGCGCCGACACCCGGGAAACGGGCCTGCGGGCCCTGCGCGAAGTGGGCCTGGAACGCCACGCCGACGCCTGGCCGGGCACCCTGTCCGGTGGTGAGGCACAGCGGGTCGCGCTGGCCCGGGCACTGGTCCGCGAACCCGAACTCCTGCTGCTCGACGAGCCTTTCGCCGCGCTCGACGCGTTGACCCGGCTGCGGATGCAGGACCTGGTAGGGGAGCTGTGCCGCACGTACAGCCCCGCCGTCCTCCTGGTCACCCACGATGTGGATGAGGCCATCCGGCTCGCCGACCGCGTCGCCGTCCTGCGCGGCGGGCGCCTGGTCACCAACGAAACCGTCACCGTCGACCGCCCCCGGGATCCCGCGGACCCCGCCTTCGGCGTCCTGCGCCGCCGCCTCCTCGCCGACCTCGGCGTCCACACCCACACCCACACCCAGCCCCATACCGGCAAAAGCACCCGTGTGCCCGAAACCGAAACCTCCGGAGTGATCTGAATGTCCGTCACCATAGGCGTCCACAACAACAACCCGACCCTGTACTACCTCTCCCGTCTCGACTACGCGCAGGAGGAACTGGCCCCGCTCGGGGAGACCGTCGCCTGGCACCACTACACCAGTGGCGTACGGACCGGGGGCCTGCTCACCGACGGCACTTTCGACTTCGGCGGGACCGGCTCCACCCCGCCCGTCACTGCCCAGGCCGACGGCCACGACATCGTCTACACGGCCGTCTCCACGCCCCGCCCCGAGCACGGTGCCCTGCTGGTCACCGAGGACGGCCCGATCCGCACCGTCGCCGACCTCAAGGGCGGAACCGTCCACCTCGGCATCGGCTCCTGGCAGACCCATCTGCTCTCCAAGGCGCTGCACGGCGCCGGCCTGTCGTACTCCACCGACATCACGCCCGAGCACAGCGGCCCCGACAGCGAGCGGCTGCTGCGGGAGGGGAAGGTCACCGCCTGGATCGCCCAGGGTGCGGAACTGGCCGCCGCGCGCCGGACCGGCGGCGTGCGCACCCTGCTGCGCACCGGCGACGTCATCACCGACCGCTCGGTGTTCTTCGCCCGCCGCGACTTCGCCGAACAGCGGCCCGAGGTCGTCGCCGCACTCCTGACCGCGCTGCAGCGCGCCGACGACTGGGTGGCCGCCCACCCGCGCGAGGCCGCCGAGATCGCCGCCGCCGACCTGGGCGGCACCGCGGAGGACTGGGAGACCTCGCTGCGCGCCCTGCCCTGGCGCATCGAACCGGTCACCGACGCCTTCCTCGCCGAGCAGCAGGAGGCCGCCGACATCCTGTACGGCGTCGGCTTCATCCCCCGCGCCGTCACCACCGCCGACGCCGTCGTGCGAGAGGCGGCCTGATCGTCATGGCGTCCGAAGTCCTCTGGTACATCATTCCCCGCGAAGGGGCGTATCCCTGGGAACCCGAGGGTCGTCGACCCGTCGACCTCGGCTACCTCCAGCAGCTCGCCGGAGCCGTCGACCGGCTCGGTTTCAGCGGCGCCCTCCTGGCCACCGACCTGTACGACGTGTGGCCGCTGGGCAGCGCCCTGTCCGCGGGCACCAGCCCCCGGTTCAAGCCGCTGCTCGCCGTCCACCCCGGCCTGATCTCACCGACCCTGCTGGCAAAGATGGCGCTGAGCTTCGACACCCTCTTCGGCGGCCGGCTGCGCTTCAACGTCGTCAACGGCTCCACCCAGCGCCTGAAGGAGTACGGGCTGCACGTCGAGCACGACGAACGGTACGAGCTCGGCGCCGAGTACTGGTCGATCGTCAAGCGCCTGACCGCCGGCGAGGTCTTCGACCACAAGGGCCGCTTCTACGACCTCAAGGACGCCGGTGCGAGTCTGCGTGAGCTGACCCCCGTCCAGGACCCGCACATTCCGCTGTGGTTCGGCGGTTCCTCGGCGGCCGGCATCGAGATGGCCGCGGAGCACGTCGACGTCTACCTCACCTGGGGTGAGCCGCCTCACCTGCTCCAGGAAAAACTGGACCGGGTCCGCGAACGCGCCGCCGCTCACGGACGCACCCTGCGGATCGGCCTGCGGCTGCATCTGATCGTCCGCGACACCGAGGAGCAGGCGTGGGCCGCCGCCGACCGGCTCCTGGACGTCACCAGCGACGCCACCTACGCCCGGCAGCTGGGGGAGAGGGCCGGTGAGGACGGCGTGGGCTGGCAGCGCCAGTTCCGCCACCACAGCGGCAAGGTACCGGCACGGGCCCGGGACCTGGAAGTCCATCCCAACCTGTGGCCGGGGATGAGCCTGTTCCGTCCCGGCCCGGGGACGGCGGTCGTCGGCTCCACCGCACAGGTCGTCGAGCGGCTGAAGGAGTACGAGTCCCTGGGGGTCGACACCTTCATCCTCTCCGGCAACCCGCTGCTCGAGGAGGCCTACCGGGTTGCCGAAACGGTCCTCCCCGCCCTCGGAGTGCGACAGTAACCCGGCAGCCGGGGGGGGCCACCACGAGGGCCGATGCGAAGAGAGCGGTTTCTGCGCAGTACCGAGCCCTCCGCCGCAGCGGCTGTCCGACCTGAGCAGACCTGCCCTGACAACAGGTCACCGAACTCCAGGAGGTCGCACCACCGCTGGTGAAGTCGGCCCGGGGCGCGGTGCCGGTCTTTCGACCGGTCCGTTTCCCCGGAACCGCTTCCCGAACCGGGCATGCGACTTGGCGCCGCACCCGGCTCTCCACAAGCCCCGAGGGACCCGCGGTGGTTGTCCTCATCCCGTGGCGTCCCAGGGAGTGGGAATCGCCAGTCCCCGGTAGCGGTAGCGCGTGGTGCCTACCGTGATCGGGTTGAACAACTCCCTGTTCTCGCCGGCCCACCACGATCTACGGCCGCAATAGTGGCGGTAGATCTTCCTCCGGCCCGTCTTGGGGTGCTTGCGCTGCACCCATCTCCAGACCGTGTGCCACGGGTAGTGGCGCAGGTAGGAGGGGGTCGCGAAGGACACCCCGGGCCGGAAGCAGGCGCACCAGCCCCGCACTGCCGGGTTGAGCCGGACCAGCAGGGCGTCGAGCGGCTGGTTCGTCCCGCGACCTGTCGGCACAGCGTTTTGACCTTGGCCATGATGGCCCGGAGGGCCTTCTTGGCCGGGTAGGTGTAGACGTAGTGCCGGTTGGTGCCCGGTTTCCGGTGGCGCCGGATGCGCCAGCCGAGGAAGTCCAGGCCCTGCTCGATGTGGGTGATCAGATTCTTCTCCTGCGACAGGCGCAGGCCCATCGTGGAGAGGACTTCCGCGATCTCGTCGCGCAGCGCCTCGGCCTCGGCCTGGGTGCCGTGCACCATCAGGCACCACCGGCGGATCGTCTCGCAGGACACGATGACGCCGCGCTCGAGCATCAGCTCCTCGACCTCGCGGAACGACAGCGGGAAGCGGAAGTACCGCCACACGCAGTGGAGACGATCTCCACCGGGTACCGGTGCCCCCTGTACGGCGGCGGCACGGACGACACGAACGAACCTTTCCCGGCATGACCAACCAGAAGATCGTCCCACCCGGCCAGCCAACATGACCGTGCCGCCCGAACGGCCGAGGGCCGTTGCCGCACCAAGCGGCGTGCGGTTGCGGCCCGCCGTTCTGCGGCGAGCGTTTGCCGGACCTGCCGGCCGGCGCCAGGCTGGGAGCATGGTGCGCGCGTCGGCTTCGAACATGCTGACCGGGTGGGCTGTCGAGAGTCCTGGTCCGATCGCGGACGGCCCACTGGTGTCCGTGCGGCGTACCGTGCCCTCGCCGGGGCCTGGTGAGCTGTTGCTGAGGGTCGAGGCGTGCGGCGTCTGCCGCACGGATCTGCACCTTGCCGAAGGCGACCTGCGCCCGCACCGGGCATCGACCGTTCCCGGTCATGAGGTCGTCGGCCGCGTGGCCGCCGTCGGCGAGTCCGTCACGGGGTTCCGGGTCGGCGACCGAGCCGGTGGGGCGTGGCTGCGCAGCACCTGCGGCCGATGCCGCTACTGCCGGGCCGGTCGCGAGAACCTCTGCCCGGCCTCCCTCTACACAGGCTGGGACGCGGACGGCGGTTTCGCCGATGTCACCCTCGTTCCGGCGGACTACGCCTACGCGCTCCCGGACGACCAGGACGCCGTGCTGCTGGCACCGCTGCTGTGTGCCGGGATCATCGGCTACCGGGCTCTGCGCCGCAGCGCCCTGCCACCCAACGGCCGGCTCGGGATCTACGGCTTCGGGGCCTCGGCCCATCTGGCGGCGCAGGTCGCCCTGGCCGAAGGAGCAACCGTGCACGTGCTGACCCGTTCGGCACGGGCCCGTGAACTCGCCCTCGACCTGGGCGCCTCCTCCGTGGGCGGCGCCTACGACCGCCCGCCCGAACCACTGGATTCGGCGATCCTGTTCGCACCGGTAGGGGATCTGGTGCCCGTGGCACTGGAGGCACTGGACCGTTCGGGAACGCTCGCCGTGGCGGGCATCCATCTCACCGACATCCCCGTGCTCAATTACCGCCGTCACCTCTTCGAAGAGCGGAATCTGCGCAGCGTCACCTCCAACACCCGGCAGGACGGCCGCGACTTCCTGGACACGGCCGCGCGGATCGGTGTGCGGGTCACCGTCAGCCCGTATCCGTTGAGCCGTGCCGACCAGGCTCTGAGGGACCTGGCCGCCGACCGGGTCAGCGGCGCCGCCGTGCTCGTGCCCGGATGACCCGCCGCGACGCACTCCTTGGACGTGCCCCGAGAGGTCGCGGTAGCACCCGCAGCGGCGGCCCGAGGGCGGCGGTTCCGGCGGTCTTGCCCGGCATTCGGATCCGGTGCGAGACTTCGGAACCGCCGTCGCGGGTAAAGGAGTTGGGCTTGTCACCCACGGGAAGATCGTTACGGCCCCTGACCATCCTCTTCGCCCCGGAGAGCGCGTACGGGCCGACGAACAACTGCGTAGGGATCGGGGGTGTCCTGCGCCGCCGGGGGCACCGTGTGGTGTTCGCCGCGGAGGCGTCCTGGAAGGGCCGCCTCGCGCCGCTCGGCTTCGAGGAGGACCTGGTCGAGCTGGCCCCGCCGCCCGAACAACCCCAGGACGCGGGCCAGTTCTGGAAAGACTTCATACGCAACACCGCGCCCGAGTTCCGGAAGCCGACCATCGAGCAGCTGGGCACCTGGATCAAGCCGGTGTGGGAGGAACTGATCTCCGGCGCCCGGTACTGCGAGCCGCAGATGAAGGAGATCATCGACCGGGTCCAGCCGGATGTGATCGTCGAGGACAACGTCGTGTGCTTCCCGGCGTTGACCACAGCGGGCGTTCCTTTCGTGCGGATCGTTTCCTGCAACCCGCTGGAGATGAAGGGCGAGCACGTTCCACCGCCGTTCTCCGGGTATCCGGCCGGGGACCGGAGCGAGTGGGACGAATTCCGCGCCGAGTACGACCACACGCACCGGAGCCTGTGGAGCGACTTCAGCGCCTGGGTGACCGAGCAGGGCGCGCGTCCGCTGCCCGACCTGGAGTTCATTCACGAGGGCGATCTGAACCTGTACGTCTATCCCGAGTCGGCCGACTACACGGACGCCCGTCCGCTGGGCCCCACCTGGCACCGGCTGGACTCCTCGGTCCGCGAGACGCAGGAGAGGTTCGCGCTGCCGCCCGGCCTGGCCGACGGCGGCGCGCTGGTCTATTTCAGCCTTGGCTCGCTCGGCTCAGCCGACGTGGACCTCATGCGCAAGGTCATCGCCTCGCTCGCCCGCACCCCGCACCGCTACATCGTCTCCAAAGGCCCACTGCACGAGGAAATCGAGCTGCCGCCGAACATGTGGGGCAAGGAGTTCCTGCCGCAGACCCGGATCCTTCCGCTGGTCGACCTCGTCATCACGCACGGCGGCAACAACACGACCACCGAGGCCCTCCACTTCGGCAAACCCATGATCCTGCTGCCGCTGTTCTGGGACCAGTACGACAACGCCCAGCGCATGGCCGAACTGGGTTACGGCGTCCGGCTCGACCCGTACCGCTTCACCGACGCCCAACTCCACGGTGCCATCGGCCGTCTGCTCGGCGATACGACTCTGCGGCGCACCCTCACCGAGGCCGGTGAGACGATCCGGGCGCGCGACGGACTGCATACGGCCGCGGATCTGATCGAGCGGGCCGCCACGGGCTGATCCCACCGCCCCTCGGACGAACCGGCCCCCTGCCCCCGACCACCTGCGCACCGCGTACCGCCGGGCTTCATCGCCCAGGTCGACCCTCTCGAAGCACAGCGCACCCGCCCCACCCCCGCCCCGCGGCAGACTGCCGACGTACGCGCAGCACAGTTCTTGCCGGCTGTCCCTCATCTGCCCACCGCCGACCCCAGCGGCACACCCGCGGTGCCCTCCCGCACAGCCGCAGACAACCCTCTGCCCAGCCCGTCGACGTCCTCGGGCCCGGGCAGCTCGACTCCGACCCCTACACGACTGCAGCCTGACGAGTGCACCCCATGCGCGGATCTGCCAGGCGGCCGGATCGTCCATCGTCCCGGAGGGCGTCGGCCGGTGATCGGCGCCGGGAAGTGCCCGAGTGCGGTAGGTCTGCCGACCCGTACCCGAGTCGGGAGCTTTTCCGGCATTCTGTACGACGCGGTCGCTCGACGGACGGCCAGTGCGGCCATGCAGGCCAGTCGTGGCCGTGTGGGGCTCGCAAAGTCATCGCTGCAGGCGAGGGCGGCACTGCGGCGTCGGACGGCACCATCTCTGCGTGATCGTTTTGCTGGTGTACCAGGTGGCACGGAAGCTGCTCGCGGTCCCGGCGGTGCGGCTGCGTCGGGACGCGGCCGAAGACGCCGAGCTGCTCGTGCCGCGGCGGCAGGTGCAGGGCCCGGTCCGCTCCGAGCCCGCGGACCGGTTCTGGTGCGCGGCGCTGTCCGTGCCGCTACCCCGGCGGCTTTGGCGCACCCTCATCCCGGTCACCCCCGGCACGCTCCCGGCCCGGCACCGCCGGTTCCGCGCCGCCACGGGGGACGACAGCAGGCGGCGCTCGCGCACCGGACGGCCGCCGGCCGGGGAGGCGCTCGGGACCCTCGTCCCGCGTCGGGCGCGGGAGAACCCCCGGTGGGGGCACCGGAGGATCCAGGGCGAGCCGGCCCCCGGCGCGGCCACCTTGTCGCCGCCTGGACGGTCCGGGGAAATCCTTCACGCCGCGGGCATCGACCCGGCCCCGCGCCGCTCCGGCCACCTGGCGCGAGTTTCTCACCGCCCAGGCCGAAGGGGATCATCGCCTGCGACTTCCTGCCCAGCGACACCGTGCTGGGCAGCAGGTGGTACGCGCCGGTGTTCGGCGAGCACGGCGCCCGCCGGTTGCCTGTCACCGGCGTCATAGCCCACTCGGCCCAGGCCTGGGCCGTTCCACAGGCACGACATCTCGCCGCCGACCTCACCAAGCCCGACAGCAACCACCCCCTGATGCCAGGGAACGGCCCGACGCCACCGTGCACGACCTCAACGCCCGCCGAGTGCTGCGGACCCAGATCCTCGGCGGCGTGATCAGCGTGTACCGCTGCACCGCTTGACCGGCGACGATGACTTTTCGAGTGGCACACGCTCGGCCCCTCCTCGTCGTAGCGGGGCACAGGCTCGACGTAGTACGCGCCGAACGCTCTCGCGCGTGTCTCGTCTCCCCTACCGTGGATTCATGACGGCGCCGCTGGACGTGCTGGTGGTGGGGGCGGGGCCGGCCGGTCTCGCCCTCGCCGCGCAGCTGCGCGCGTACGGGGCCCGGTTCAGGATCGTCGATCGTTGTCTCGACCGGGTGCGGGAGTCGCGGGCGCTTGCCGTCCAGCCCCGCACCCTGGAGGCGCTGGCGGGCTTCGGGGTGACGGACGAGCTGGTGGCCCGGGGCAACCCGGCGATGCGGCTGCGGCTCCACCTGGCCCGCCGCGTGGTGGCGCTGCGGTTGTTCGACACCGGACTGACCGACACGGCGTACCCGTTCCTGCTGTTCCTCTCGCAGGCCGAGACGGAGCGCGTCCTCTCCGAGTACCTGGCCGTGCGGGACGTGACGATCGAGCGCGGCACCGAACTGCTCCGGCTGCAGGCGGCGGACTCGTCCGTCGCCTGCCGGCTGCGCCGCGGTGACGGCTCGCAGGAGGCCGTGGAGGCGCGCTACGTCGTGGGCTGCGACGGCGCCCACAGCACCGTGCGCAGCCAGACCGGCATCGGATTCGAGGGATACGCCTACCCGCAGACGTTCCTGCTCGCCGACCTGGAGGTCGACGGGCTGGAGCCGGACTCCGTGCATTCGTACATGAGCGGGGCGGGGATGGTGTTCTTCTTCCCGCTCGGCGCGCCGGCCGGCTGGCGCATGCTCGCGATGCGACCGCCCGACGCCCCGGAGGCCGAGGTGGACCTGTCGTTGTTGCAGGAGATCGCCGACCGCTACACCGGCGAGCGGCTGACGCTGCGGGACCCGGTCTGGATGACCGATTTCCGCCTCCACAACCGCGGCGCCGCCCGTTACCGCTTCGGCCCCTGCTTCCTCGCGGGCGATGCGGCCCATATCCACAGCCCGGCCGGCGGGCAGGGGATGAACACCGGCATCCAGGACGCGCTCAACCTCGGCTGGAAACTCGCCCTCGTCCGCCGGGGCGCGGCGCCCGAGGAACTGCTGGCGACGTATGAGGCCGAGCGGGCACCCGTCGGCCACAGCGTGCTGCGCTTCACCGACCGCGCCTTCACCATCGCCACCAGCAGTAACCCCGTCCTCCGCGTCGGCCGTACCCACATCGCCCCGCGTCTGGCCCCGCTGGCGCTACGCGCGGCCGGGATCCGCGGGCGGCTCTTCCGGACCGTCTCCGAACTGGGCATCCACTACCGGCGCAGCCCCGCCTCCACGGCCGGCTCACGGCCGCCCAGGGGCGGGCCGAGAGCCGGGGACCGGCTGCCCGACCTGCCCCGCGGGCTGCAGGCGCGCACGGCGGCGCCGGGCTGGCACCTGCTGCTGTCCGGGCCACCACGTCTCTGGCCGGACGAACGGCTCTGCCCGATCTTGGAAGGGCGGGGCGGCCTGGTCTCCGTCCACCGGCTCGGCGGGCAGAGCCCGTGGCCGGGCACCGCGCAGGGACTCGTTCGCCCCGACGGCTACCTGGGCTATGTCGCACGGGGCGCCGACACGGACGGCCTGCGGACCTACCTGGACCGCTGGTTGCCGACCGGCCGCCGTTGAATCCACCCGCCGCAATGCGGCCGGTGGCCTCTCCGACCGCAGACCCTGCACCTGAGTACCGGCCGCACGTCCGGGTGCGGCCGGCTACGAGCGACTACGCGGGTGCCTCCACCACTGCCTACCAAACGAACCCACTACGACGAAGCCACCGCATTCCCCATGGCCCAAGCCCCTCAACTCTCTGTTGCCGCTTGACAGATCAATAGGCGGCTGCCCGGCGCAGGATCTCGCGCTCCAGCAGCCACTCCTTCTCCGCCTCGAGCAGGCGGGCGTTCTCGGCTCGCAGCCGAGCCAGTTCCTCAGCCGGACTCTGGCAGGCCCCGCCCACCCGGTGCTCGGACGTGTGCTGGGCGGTGTCCTTGCGGACCCACGTGCGCAGTGTCTCCCCGGTGATCCCTGCTCCGCGGCCACCGCCGCGTACGTGCGCTTGCCACCGGCGGCTCGGAACAATGCGACGGCGTCCTTCCGAAACTCCTCCGGGTACGGAGACTGGCGTCCCACCTGGACATCCTTTCCTGGAACTTCAAGATCCATTGTCAGGGTGTCCACTCCAAAGGATCAGCCTCAGTACTTCCCGAAGGGCACGGACCTGTCGCGATGGCAGGCCGATGAGCTCGAGGCCGTCGCTCTCGCACTCAACAACAGGCCCCGCAAAACGCTCGGTTAGAAGACGCCCGCCGAAGCCCTCAACGAGCATCTACTGTCGGTCCAACAAGCCGGTGTTGCGACGACAGGTTGAGCCTGGGCAATACGCGTCCCGGAAGTTCACCCACGCCCTGAACCGTCACAGCCTGGTCGGATCGATGGGAAGGGTCGGCGCCGCCGGTGACAACGCGGCCATGGAGTCGTTCTTCGCACTCCTGCAGAACAACATCCTGGACCGCCGCACCTGGACCACCCGAGAAGCGCTCCGCACCGCGATCGTCATCTGGATCGAACGGACCTGCCACCGGCGCCGCCGGCAACTACGGCTGGGCCGATTGACCCCCATCGAGTTCGAGACCACCATGAAGCCCGCCGCAGCCCTCGCGGCATGAAACCCCGACTGTCACCTATCCGTGCAGCAGTCCCACGTCACGGGGCCACAGGCCTGTCGGCGGGCAGCTCACCCGCGTGCTCACCCATGCCCACCTGGGGATTCCTTGATCACCATCCGGGGACCCCGCCGGCGGGTAACAGCCGCTTGCACGGATTCGCCGGGCCGGCGGTCACTCTGCGTGGATCTTCGGCCGGACCTCCACGATGATGTCAGCGTCCGCCATGTCACCCTCCTCGTCGCGCCAGAGGAGGACCCGCACGTGCCGCGCCTGGGAAAGGCCGCGCATCTTCCACTCGCTCATCAGGTCGGTGACGACGAGGGCGACGGCGTATTGAGGACCCTCGCTCGAATCATCGGCGGTGACCGAGCCCCGCCACCGTTCGGGGTCGTTGCCGTACGGGCGCCATCCCTCCGAGCCGTGCGGCTCGAACACCCGGTACACCCAGTCCGTCTCGGTGCCCATAGCACCGATCCTGTCACTGTAAGGAGTCCCATGCGCCGCATCGGATCGACTTCAGCGCGACCAGGCCGCCGGCAGTACCACGCTCGCGAAGGCCTGTAGGGTGCCAATACTCACGCATAGCCCCTGAGCAGGCACTTCGCTGCCTCAGGTGATCATGGCAAGCTCGGACTGCATGGCGTTGCGCATGCTCTACCTGATCTTCCTCCGACTCCTCGCACCGCTCGTGCTGCTCTCCCGCTCGGCGGAGGCCAAGGACATCGAACTACTCGCGCTGCGCCACGAGAATGCGGTGCTGCGCCGTCGGCTCGGCGTCCGGCCACGCCTTACCCGGCCAGACCGCGCGGTACTCGCCGCCCTCGCCCGGCACCTGCCGAGCAGGCTGCGCCGAAACCGCCTGGTCAACCCCAAAACCCTGCTGTCCTGGTACCGCCAGCTGACCCGCTGCAAGTGGGAGCAGAAACCCGCGCGCACCGGGCGGCCGCCGATCTCCGCGGAACTCACCGCCCTGATCCTGCGCCTGGCCCGCGAGAACCCGACTTGGGGCCATACCCGCATCCAGGGCGAACTGCGCCGCCTCGGCCACCGCGTCGGCGCATCCACCGGCCGCCGTATCCTGCGCAGCGCCGGCCTGGGCCCCGCACCCCGGCGCAGCCCCAGCGGAGGTCCGACCTGGCGCGAGTTCCTGCGCACCCAGGCCTCCGGCCTGGCCGCGGA
Organism: Streptomyces sp. TE5632; assembly: GCF_054061295.1. Classification (NCBI taxonomy): domain Bacteria; kingdom Bacillati; phylum Actinomycetota; class Actinomycetes; order Kitasatosporales; family Streptomycetaceae; genus Streptomyces; species Streptomyces sp. TE5632. Next base: position 5,781,180 of record NZ_JBSSEA010000003.1, read on the forward strand.
CTTCTTCCACGTCGACACCGTTCGTCTGCCGATCTGCAACGAGCAGCACCCGCGACACGTCCTCGCCGAGTACGCCGAGCACTACAACTCCAGCCGGCCGCACCGAGCCCTGGACCTGCGCGCCCCAGCCGACGACGCGGACGTCATCTCCTTCCCCGCGCAGCGGATCCAGCGCCACGACGTCCTCAGCGGGCTCATCCACGAGTACCGCAACGCCGCCTGACGAAGATCACGAGAGCTGGCGAAGCAGCAGGTAAGCATGCATACAGAACTTTTGGAACCCTACGCGCTTCCCACCCTCACCGGCGTCCCCCGGATCAGGCTGTCCTCAGCTTCAACCGGACTGCTGCGACAGCCCGGTGGCGGGGTCCTTTCACCCCCACCCGGTCTTCAAGCGCCTCGTGGCGCACGGTGCCGTCGAGGATTACGTACGCTTTCGTCCGAGCCGTCACCATCGCCTCGTCGAGCGTTGGGGCGTGTGCGGCCGGCACCTCGATCGCTTCGCGGATGTAGCGACAGACGGTGGCGATCCCGATGCCGAACCCGGCCGCGAGTTGAGCGTTGGGGGCGCCCCCGGCCGGAGGCTGGGGGAGTGTCACCGCATCGCAGGTGGGCCAGGGCGAGCAGAGCCTGACGTCCCACAGTCAGTCGCCGCCATCGGGTCCCGATCTGCCGGCGTCGAGTCGCCAGTTCACGGCTCAGGTGGCGCACGTGCGCGGTGGACAGATCGATCGCCGACGGTGAACAACGCGTCCGCGCGCTGTGCGGCCGGGTCGAAACCGACGGCATAGGCGAGCTTCTCCGGAGGTGCGGCGACGGCGTCCGCCGGAGTGCGGTACAAGGTGGGGTCACTGTGCTCGCCGCGGTCGTGAGCGTGCTCGGTCGTCGTCATGGCTGCTCCTTACTCCCGAACGGGAGCCTGGAGCCGGGGGCTCCCGGGAGGCAGCCGGCTCCACCCGTTCGAGGTCGATATGGAGGTACCGGACATATGATCCCTGAAGCCGGCGTTTCACAGCCCCGAAGCACTGCCAACGCGGCAGCGCGGCGGCGCGGGCCGCCTCAGTGTGCGGCCCGTCTCCGGCACTGCGGGTGTCGATTAATCATCCGGCCTGTTCACCCTGCATGCTGGCACTCATGCAGGGTGCCGCCGAGCCGGTCTCGTCGGTGGATCTTCAGGTGCGCGATCTGTCCTGGTGCGGTGATCGGTTCGGGCAGCGGGCGGAGTGGGGCGGCCTGACCCAGGGCCCGGTGCGGCCGATGCCCGTTGCAGAACGATGCGAACTCGCGGAGCGCGTGCAGGAGGTGGCTTTGGTTCCAGATCAAGGTGCGGTCCAGCAGCTCGCGCCGGCAGGTCTGGATCCACCGTTCCATGGGGGAGTTCATCCGGGGCATACGGATGCCGCTGGTGACGACCTCCAGCCCGGCGTCGGCGAACACGACGTCGAAGGCCTGCCTGCACTTTGCGTCCCGGTCGCGGATCAGGAAGCCGGCCCTGCCGCCCGCGTCCTGCAGGCCCCTGGGGAGGTGATGCCCCAGCTGCGCGATCCACCGCGCGCCGGGGTGCGCGGTGACGCCCGGGATCCGGACGCGCCGGCCGGCGTGCTCGAGGACGGCGAAGACGGACGGGCGCGCGTCGGTCAGGGGGCGGGTCTCGAAGAGGGCGCGGGCGGGCAGCGCGGCGGCCCGGCTGCGCGGGAAGTCGGGCCGGCTCGTGCTCTGCCGTGCGGGCGGGATGCCGTGCTCGCGGAGGATCTCCCCGATGGTGGAGGCGGCGACCTTGCCGCCGAGCGCGGCGAGCTCGCCGTGGATGCGGCGGTACCCCCAGGAGCTGTGCTCGCGGGCCGGGCGCAGCACCAGGGCGCGGATCGGGCGGATGGTGGGCGGGCGCCCGCGGTGCTTGGGCCCGCAGGTCGCGGCGTGGCTCCGGGCGAGCGGGTCGCGGTGTTAGCGCAGAAGCGTGTCTGGGCGTGCCGGCAGCAGGAGGTGCCGCGGCTCGCCCCGGCACCGACGATGGTTAGCCCTGCCATCGCGGTGAGCCAGGTACCCCGGCTCGCCGATCGCCTCCGAAGTGGTTGCGGAGCTCCTTGCTGCAGTCGTCCTCAGTGCCCCCGAGCCCGCGCTCACGGCGGATTTGATCGCCGGGATGCCGCACACGGCCCTTGCCGCCGTCGACGGCGGTGCTCCGCTCGACACGGTCACGGAGCGCACGCCCGTCCTGGTGCGCCGCTGCCTTGCACCGCTCGGCAGCATGGTCCACGCACCAGAGGAAGGTCACTGAACGTCCTTCACTGTGCCGGCGGGTGACCTGGGCTTTTAGATCACGGCGTGGCGGGCTCGGCCTTCCGCCGCGCCCGCCACGCCGGCTCCCTGCCGGAGCCGGACCCGCGTCACGCCGTCAGCGCTGCAGTGTCAGCAGACCCGGACGGTAGGGCAGGAGGCCGTAGTCACCGCCGGAGTTGGGGCTGCGCCCCTGGTAGAGCAGCTGCAGGTTGCAGGGATCGACGGTCATGGTCTGATCGGCGCTGGTGCGGATCAGCTCGCCGTGGCTGATGTCGTTGGTCCAGGTGGCGCCGCTGTTGGCCTTGCCGGCGAAGGGATTGCTCTCGGTCGCGGCCTGGGGTGTCCAGGAGCCGTTCAGACTGGTGGCCGTGAACGAGCGGAAGTAGCGGCCCTGCGAGCCGATCGCCTCGACGATCATGAGGTAGCGGTTCTGGCCCTGCAGCTTGTAGACCTGCGGGGCTTCGAACAGGTTGTTCGTCGTATCGCTCATGATCACTGTCGAGGTCGAGCCGAAGCTGCCCGGGAAGTTCCCGATCGGCATGCCGGCCCGGTAGATCTTGCCGTTGTCGCCGGCGAAGAACAGGTACATGTTCGTGCCGTCACCGATGAGTGTCTGGTCGATGGGTCCCGTTCCGGATCCGGAGATGCTTCCGGAGAAGAGCACCTGCTCGGACGACCAGCCGTTCGGGTTGGTGGGGTCGCTCGACGTCCGGTAGGAGAAGGCGGTCCCGCCCCACTGGTAGGCGAGCACCCAGATGTTCTTCGGCGCGAAGTAGAAGAGCGTGGGTGCCACTGTCGAGCTGGACATCGCGTTCTGGCCGGCCGAGGCCATCTCCGACCAGTTGGTGAACAGGCCGAAGTTCATCGAACCCCACCGTGTCCCCGTGTCGTGCGTGGTCGCGTAGACGAGTTGCCTGCCGTTGTACGGGGCGACGGTGAAGTCCTTGAGCGACACCCACCCCTGCTTGGGCTGCGCCAGCGCGCCCGTCGACGTCCAGCGGTAGCTCGACGGAAGAGCGCACGAGCCGGGGGTGTCGGCGCCGACCTTGACGAGCCGCCACTGCTGGTTGGTGCCGTCCCAGTCGTCGTACTGGACGATGTTCGCGTTGTCGGCGGTGGAGGCGCCTTGCACTTCGAGGGCCTTGTTGCTGTGGCGCGAGACGAGCCTCACGTGGCCGTCCGAGCTGTCGGCCAGCCGCCACTGCTGGTTGGTGCCGTTCAGGTCGGACCACTGGACGATCGAGCCGCCGTTCGCGGTGGACCAGTTGTGGACGTCCAGCACCTTGCCCGAGTGGCGGGACTTGATGCGGTAGTAGCCGTCCCCGGAATCGACGAACTGCCACTGCTGCTGGTTCTGGTCGTTCCTGGTCCACTGGGTGATGCGGGCGCCGTCGTCGGTCGCCATGTTGTAGACGTCCAGGGCTTTGCCGCTGTTGCGGTTGACCAGTACGTACGAGGCGTTGGGGTCCACGGTCGCGGCCTCGGCGGGCTGGGCACCGAGGAAGGCGGCCACCAGCAGCAAGGGCGCAAGGACGCCGAGTAAGCGTCTTGGGCGGACCGGGGACGGGTGGCGAAGCCACATCAGAGGGCCTCCTTGGGGGCGGGGTGAGGTGACGCCGATGAACCGCGGAGCGGCCGCGCCGGGGGTGGGAACAGGTTCGAAAGTTTCGAAGTCATCCCGGTTCTGTAACGCCACAAGCTAGGAAGACGGGGCGCTCCGGTCAAGGCCTGTCGCCGATCTGTCCGCAAGCAGTTCCTCCCCTTCGGGCATGACGAGCCGTCTCACCGGGCTGGAAGCCCTCAGGTGGTTCGCGATGCGGTTCGCCGGCCCAGGGGCCGCCCTGCTCGGCGGGCTCCGAAAATTTCGAATGAAGAGCGGAAAGTTTTTCCGCCGGAGGGTTGACGAGTCACCGTCAATCCCTCAATCATCCTGTCTGGTAAACCGACCGGAGACCGAGATTTCGAACCGCATGGTCCTGGGCGGACTGTGCTGTACGGCAGATCCGCGCACCAAAACACCTGCGCCACCCCGTTCTTCGTTCCGGTGAGGCCCGCGCCGACGCATCCTGACGCTTCGTGCAGTCGGAGAGGTGTGCGACGCCGCGTGGCGGCCCCCGGCTGAGCCGCGAGGGAGTACCCCCGTGCCTGTGTCGAAAGACCGCTGCCGCCCGGCCTACGTCACTCGGCGGCCGACCGGGCCCGTCCGTGCCGGTCGAGATCCTCTCGGGCCCCATGACCGCGGTGTCCGGTGATCCCGTCATTCCTACCTTGGAGGCACAGCCATGGGCTTGTACGCCCTTCCCAGACCCGTTGTCCGGCGGAAGATCCGCGCTCTGCTGTTGGCGCTGGTCGCCGGTGTCCTCGGTGTGGTCGCCGTACTGGTCGCGCCGCCGTCCGCTCAGGCGGCCGAGAGCACGCTCGGCGCCGCGGCGGCGCAGAGCGGCCGCTACTTCGGCGTCGCCATCGCCGCGAACAGGCTGAGCGACTCGACGTACGCGACGATCGCGGCGCGTGAGTTCAACTCGGTGACGGCCGAGAACGAGATGAAGATCGACGCCACCCAGCCGCAGCGGGGCCAGTTCAACTTCACCGCCGCCGACCGCGTCTACAACTGGGCGGTGCAGAACGGCAAGCAGGTGCGCGGCCACACCCTGGCCTGGCACTCCCAGCAGCCCGGCTGGATGCAGAGCCTCAGCGGCAGCGCGCTGCGCCAGGCGATGATCGACCACATCAACGGTGTGATGGGCCACTACAAGGGCAAGATCGCGCAGTGGGACGTCGTGAACGAGGCCTTCGCCGACGGAAGTTCGGGAGCCCGACGCGACTCCAACCTGCAGCGCACCGGCAACGACTGGATCGAGGTCGCCTTCCGCGCCGCGCGCGCCGCCGACCCGTCCGCCAAGCTCTGCTACAACGACTACAACGTCGAGGACTGGACCTGGGCCAAGACCCAGGCCATGTACGCCATGGTGCGGGACTTCAAGCAGCGCGGCGTGCCGATCGACTGCGTCGGCTTCCAGTCGCACTTCAACAGCGGCAGCCCCTACAACAGCAACTTCCGCACCACCCTGCAGAACTTCGCCGCCCTCGGCGTCGACGTGGCCGTCACCGAACTCGACATCCAGGGTGCCTCGGCCTCGACCTACGCCAACGTGGTCAACGACTGCCTGGCCGTCGCGCGCTGCCTCGGCATCACCGTCTGGGGTGTGCGCGACAGCGACTCCTGGCGATCGGAGCACACGCCGCTGCTGTTCAACAACGACGGCAGCAAGAAGCCTGCCTACACCGCCGTCCTCAACGCACTCAACGGCGGCTCCACCACGCCGCCCGCGGACGGCGGAACGATCAAGGGCGTCGGTTCGGGCCGCTGCCTGGACGTGCCCAGCAGCAGCACCACCGACGGCACCCAGGTCCAGCTGTGGGACTGCCACAACGGCACCAACCAGCAGTGGACGTACACCGACGCCGGTGAGCTCAGGGTCTACGGCAACAAGTGCCTGGACGCCGCCGGCACCGGCAACGGCGCCAAGGTGCAGATCTACAGCTGCTGGGGCGGCGACAACCAGAAGTGGCGCCTCAACTCCGACGGATCCATCGTCGGCGTCCAGTCCGGCCTCTGCCTCGACGCCGTCGGGGGCGGCACCGCCAACGGCACCCTGATCCAGCTCTACTCCTGCTCGAACGGCAACAACCAGCGCTGGACCCGCGCCTGACAAGGCCTGCCACAAACGAAAGGGTGAATCGGTGACGGCTTACGGCGCGGTTTCCCCCGTCCCTTCACGAAGACATCGCTGATGGTCCCGGGTCGCCGCCGTGGTGGCGGCGACCCTCGCGATCGGCATGGCCTGGTGGGCGGCGTCACAACCGTCCGGTCCCCGCGGAAGTGCAGGGAGGTGGCCTCCTACTCAAAGTGAAACGGTGTTCCTCACAATCTTCGAGTCCGACGCGCGCCGATGTACAGTGACGACCGCACTTGACCTGCACAAAGCAGGCAGGGAGCCGTCTTCCAGGAGTCCCAAATGCTGCGTACTCTGTTCAAGTCCAAGATCCACCGCGCCACCGTCACCCAGGCCGACCTGCACTATGTGGGGTCCGTGACGATCGACGCCGACCTGCTCGACGCCGCCGATCTGCTGCCCGGTGAGCTCGTGCACATCGTCGACGTCACCAACGGGGCCCGGCTGGAGACGTACGTCATCGAGGGGGAGCGGGGCTCGGGTGTCGTCGGGATCAACGGGGCCGCGGCGCATCTCGTCCACCCCGGTGACCTGGTGATCATCATCAGTTACGCTCAGGTGACCGACGCCGAGGCGCGGGCGCTGGAACCCCGGGTGGTGCACGTGGATGCCGACAACCGCATCGTGGCCCTGGGCGCCGACCCGTCCGAGCCGGTGCCGGGGTCGGACCAGCAGCGCAGCCCGCAGGCCGTCACGGCCTGACCGGCGCGGACGACGGCAGGCAGAGGCAGGAGCGTGATGCGTCCATGAGCGACATCGAGATCCGCGACGACCGGGCGGCGGGCCGTCTGGAAGCGGTGGCGGGCGACGGCGAGGTCGTCGGGCGGATCGAGTACTTCGTGCTCGAAGCTCCCGAGCGCGCGATCGTTCCGGTCCACACCGTCGTGGAACCCGCCCACGAGGGCAAGGGCATCGCCGGCTCCCTGGCCCGTGAGCTGTACGCCACGGCCGCCCGTGAGGGCGTCGCGGTCGCCCCGCTCTGCCCGTACGTCGTCAAGTGGGCCGAACGCCACCCCGACCAGGCCCCGGCGGCTTCCCCGGAGCTCCTGCGGGCGGCGAAGGCGTGGCTGGCGGCGCACCCCGGACGCTTCTGACCTCGCCGGACGCCCCCGTGCTGGCCCTTCTGCACACCTCGCCCGTCCACGTCCCCGTCTTCGACGCCCTGCGCGACGACGCCCATCCGGGCCTGGAGCTGCGGCACCTCGTCGTCGAGGGGCTGCTGCACCGGGTCCGCGCGGACGGCCTCGCGGCGGTCGTCGGCGAGGTGCGGGCGAGGGTGGAGGAGGCCGTCGCCGGTGGTGCCCGGGCGGTGCTGTGCACCTGTTCGACCATCGGTGGAGTCGCGGAGGAGGCGGCCGCCCAGGCCGGCGTTCCCGTGCTGCGGGTCGACCGGCCGATGGCGCGTGCCGCCGTGGCCGCCGGGCCGCGGGTCGTCGTCCTCGCCGCCTACGAGGGCACCCTCGGGCCGACGGTGTCGCTGGTCGAGGAGGAGGCCCGCCGGGCCGGCCGCCCCGTCGAGGTGCGCACCCTGCTGGTCGAGGGTGCCTGGGCCCGCTTCGAGGCGGGCGACACTGCGGCGTACGTCCGTCAGGTCGCCGACGCGGCCGACGAGGTCACCGGCGCCGACGTGATCGTGCTCGCCCAGGCATCGATGGCCCCGGCGGAGCGGCTCACGGCGACCGCCGTCCCGGTGCTGTCCAGCCCCCGCCCCGGACTCGCGGCGGGCGCGGCGGCCTCCGGCGTGCGGTAGCGCCGACCGGGCTCCCGCCGTCATACGGGGGAGTGACTGGGGGCGCGGCCGTCGGGTAGGCGGGGGAGTAGTCCAGAGCCGACGTCGACCGACTGGCCGGAGGACACCCGCCATGACGCAACCGCACCCGGACCCCGTCCCACCGAGCCCCACCCCGGACCCCGGCACCCCCGGGCCCGCCCCGGATCCCGTCCCCCCGGGGCCCACCCCGGGTCCGGACCCCAAGCCTCCGCAGCCCCACCCCGAGCCGGTCCCGCCCCCCGAGCCGCCCCCCGGTCCGGGACCGACACCCCCGCCCCCCGCTCCGGTGCCCCCCGCTCCGGGGCCCCCCGCTCCGGGGCCGACCCCGCCCGTCCCCGGGCCGCCGCCACCCCCGCCGGGGCCACCCGGACCGTCACCCTCGCCCATTCCGCCCGGCCCCGAACCCGTCCCCAACCCGGAGCCGGGCCCGCCGCTCACCTGACGGCCGATCCAACACGCGGGCGCCCGCCGACCACGTCGGCGGGCGCCCGTCACCTGTCCTCCGCTTACGCCGAGACCTCCGAGCGGTCGCCGCCCCACAGCGTGTGGAACGACCCGTCGCGGTCCGTGCGCCGGTAGGTGTGCGCGCCGAAGTAGTCGCGCTGCCCCTGGGTGAGCGCGGCCGGCAGGCGCTCCGCGCGCAGGGCGTCGTAGTAGGCGAGGGCCGCGGCGAAGCCGGGGGTCGGCACGCCCTGGCGGGTCGCGGCGATCAGCACCTCGCGCCAGTCGTCCTGCGCGTCGGCGATCTCCCGGGCGAACGTCTCGTCGGACAGCAGGCTCGGCAGGTCGGCGCGGGCGTCGTAGGCGGCACGGATGCGGTCCAGGAAGGCCGCCCGGATGATGCAGCCGCCGCGCCAGATCGCGGAGACCGCGCCGAGGTCGATGTCCCAGCCGTACTCCTCGCTGCCCGCGGCGATCTCGTGGAAGCCCTGCGTGTACGACACGATCTTCGACGCGTACAGCGCCTGCTCCACCCGGTCCGCGAACGCCGCCGCCTCCGCCTCGCCGAGCGGCGCGGCCTTCGGGCCCTCCAGCCCGCGCGAGGCCTCCCGCAGCGCCGCGTGACCGGACAGCGAACGCGCGAACACCGCCTCCGCGATGCCCGACACCGGCACACCCAGGTCGAGCGCGATCTGCACGGTCCAGCGCCCCGTGCCCTTCTGCTCCGCCTGGTCGACCACCACGTCGACGAACGGCTTGCCCGTGGCGGCGTCCACGTGGGAGAGCACCTCGGCGGTGATCTCGATCAGGTACGAGTCCAGCCGGCCGGTGTTCCAGGTGCGGAAGATGTCCGCGATCTGCGCGGGCGTGTACCCGGCGACATCGCGCAGCAACTGGTACGCCTCACCGATCAGCTGCATGTCGGCGTACTCGATGCCGTTGTGCACCATCTTCACGAAGTGCCCGGCACCGTCCGGACCCACGTGCGTCACGCAGGGCGTGCCGTCGGCCGCCTTGGCGGAGATCTTCTCCAGCATCGGGCCGAGCGAGTCGTACGACTCCTTCGGGCCGCCCGGCATGATGCTCGGCCCGTTCAGCGCGCCCTCCTCACCGCCGGAGACGCCCATGCCGACGAAGTGGATGCCCTGCTCGCGCAGCGCCTTCTCCCGGCGGCGGGTGTCGGCGAAGTGGGCGTTGCCACCGTCGATGATCATGTCACCGGGCTCCAGCAGCGGGGCGAACTCCTCGATCACGGCGTCCGTCGGCTCACCGGCCTTCACCATGACGACCAGCCGCCGCGGACGCTCCAGCGCCGCCACGAACTCCTTCGCCGTCTCGGCCGCCACGAAACCGCCCTCGTGCCCGAACTCCTCCACCAGCGCACGTGTGCGCGCCGACGTCCGGTTGTGCACCGCGACCGTGTAGCCGTTGCGGGCGAAGTTGCGTGCGAGGTTGCGGCCCATGACCGCGAGTCCCGTGACGCCGATCTGCGCTGAACTGCTCATTGGTGGCTCCTAGTGACCTTGGTATCGGTACTGCCGGGGGGTCGGTGGTGCTGTCGGTCTTCTGCGCCGCCGGTCGGTGCCCGTCGGCCCCGCCGTCGACCATTCTGACCGTCGCGACCATCCTGACGTGCCGCTACCCCGCCCGCACGCGCGGGTCCCACGACACCCCGCAGCCACATACGGGCGGGACCCCCCTCCGTACTCATCCGGACCCGTACGGACCCGTCCGGCGCGCACACACGTGTTCGGCGCACGCCCGCGCCTTTGTGCGAGCGGGCCGCACGACGGCGTCAACCGGGGCGCAACGGGCGAAAAGTACCGGCCACTTGGCGCATCCGCACGGCCGATAGCCGTCTTGTCACCGTCAGTTCGCAGCGCTTACTTTTGCCCCTCCTGACGCGTTGTCGAGGGGGACTCCATGGCCGTGCGCGGCCGGCACCGCCGGTATCAGCCGAACAGAATCAACCGCGCCTCGCTCACCGTCACCGCGGGCGGGGCAGGGATGGCGCTGCCCTTGCTGGGCACCGGCGTGGCCCAGGCGGCCGACGTGGACACCTGGGACAAGGTCGCCGCCTGCGAGTCCAGCGACGACTGGGACATCAACACCGGCAACGGCTACTACGGCGGGCTCCAGTTCACCCAGTCCACCTGGGAGGCCTTCGGCGGCACCCGGTACGCGCCGCGCGCGGATCTGGCCACCAAGGACCAGCAGATCGCCATCGCCGAGAAGGTGCTCGACGGCCAGGGCCCCGGTGCCTGGCCGGTCTGCTCGAAGCGGGCCGGACTGACCCGGGGCGGCGACACCCCCGGCATCCGGCCGGCCACCGACCGGACCGAGGGGAAGGGGACCGGTCGCTCCACGGTCGAGGAGGTCAAGCCGCAGCACACGCCCCAGTCCCGGGCGGGCCGCGCCGAGATGTACACCGTGGTCCGCGGCGACACCCTGTCCGGCATCGCGGCGGAGGAGCGGGTCAGGGGCGGCTGGCGAGGGCTGTACGAGGCGAACGGCGTGACCATCGGCACCGACCCCGATCTGATCCTGCCCGGCCAGCGCCTCACCCTGCCCGACGGGAAGGCGTCCAAGCAGTCCGGGCAGACCGAGTCCTCCAGCTCCTCCAAGTCGTCCAGCTCGTCCAAGTCGTCCGAGAAGAAGACCGCGAAGAGCAAGACCGCGAAGAGCAAGACCGCAGAGAAGAAGACCACGGAGAAGAAAGCAGCCGAGAAGAAGGCGCCCTCGCAGCGCACCGAGGAACGGGCCGACCGCGCCACCCAGTCCGGTGCCACCCGTGTGGCCCCCGTCGGCGCCCCGCTGGGCACGCCGTACCACAAGGCGGGTTCCTCCTGGTCGAAGGGCTACCACACCGGTGTCGACTTCCCCGTGCCCACCGGCACGCCCGTGAAGTCGGTCGCGGCGGGCAGCGTGGTCAGCGCCGGGTGGGAGGGCTCGTTCGGCTACCAGGTGGTGGTCCGGCACGCCGACGGCCGCTACAGCCAGTACGCGCACCTGTCGGCGATCTCCGTACGCAGCGGCCAGTCGGTCGCCGCGGGCCAGCGTCTCGGCCGTTCCGGCTCGACGGGCAACAGCTCGGGCCCGCATCTGCACTTCGAGGTGCGGACGGGGCCCGGTTTCGGGTCGGACATCGACCCCGTCACCTACCTGCGGGCGGGCGGCGTCAAAATGTGACCCGCGTGCGGTGCCGGTCCGGCGTGGGCATCGGTACGTACGGGCCGCCGTGGAAGGGCGCGTAGGTGACCAGAGTCAGGGGCGGGTCCGGCTCGACGACCGCGACCGTGGGCCCGGCTTCCGGGGCGGCGCCCACGGCGGCCGGTACGGGGGCCGGGACCGGCACCCGTACGTCCCGGGCGAGTCCGGCCAGCAGCAGTTCCTCGGCGGCGTCGGACAGCGCCCCGGCGGCCGGCACGGACCGCGCGGTGGACGCAGGCTCCGGCTGGTGCCGCTCACGCGCCAGCCGTTCCGTCGTCAGCAGGATCAGACCGCCGGCCGCCACCACGCCGCAGCTCAGTGCGAGCGCCGTGCCCGTCGCGCCGTAGCGGAAGGTCTCGCCGAACAGCGTGATGCCGACCGCGGCCGCCACCACCGGGTTCACCACCGTCAGCGTGGCCAGCGGAGCCGCGAGGCCGGCGCCCCGGTAGGAAGCCTGGGACAGCAGCAGCCCGGCCGTGGCGAACACGCCGATCACCGCGAGGGACGGCACGTCCGTCGCCGAGACGCCGTCGGTCCAGTCCACGGCCACGGCCTTCGTGAAGACGGAGGACACGCCGAAGGCCACACCGGAGGCGACGGCGAGGAGGATGCCGCGCACGGCGGGATGCCGGCGCACGGCCCGGGCCGCCATCATCAGGGCGACGACCGCGACGGCCGTGGCCGACGCCGTCGCCACCCGCTGGACGCCGTCGAGGGACTGGGCGTCGGACGCGGCGACCAGGGACAGCAGACCGGCGAGACCGACGGTCGCCATGAGGGCGCCGCGCCACGCCGTCGCGCCTGCCCTGCGGCCGACGAACAGCGCGGCCATGGGCAGCGCGAACACGATGGTCAGCGCGCCCAGCGGCTGGACGAGGCTCAGCGGACCGTAGGCGAGCGCCACCACGTGCAGCAGTCCGCCGAGGCCGTTGAGCGCGACCGCCGCCCACCAGCCCGGCCGGCGCAGTGGTGCGTACTGCACGCCGGGCGAGGACACCGCGATCCGCTCCTGCACGATCGCTCCGCCCGCGTACGCCACGGCGGAGACGAACGACAGCAGCACGGACAACGCGAGGGCGCTCATCGGCAGCTCCTCTGCGTGAGGCCGGGGCGCTCGACCCGGCGCGGCGATCGGTCGGCTTTCATAACGAACACGATGCCGTGTCCCGTTGTTCCCGTCGTCGTCCCTGAGCACTCAATGCGTCCTACTGCCGATGGAGTACGCGGACTGCCCCGTCATCCCCTGGATGGGTGCCTCACGGCGGAGGTCCCCTGATGGCTTCCCGTAGGGGTATGGCGCCGTCGCGCCTCGCGGGCCCCGGCGCGTCTTTGTCATGTCCCTGGACGAACGGCGGAATCCGTGCTGTTATGCAGACTACTGTTCATGACAACGTTGTACAGGCGAGAACAACACACAGAACAGAACACGCACCGCGCAACCGATTACTGAGCACCGAGTACTGAGCACCGAGAACCGAGCAGAGAGCCGTCACCTTCCTCACAGACGGAGGATCCGTGCGCATCAGACGACTCAGAAACCGTTTCGCGCTGTTCCTGGCCGCCGCACTGGGGCTCGCGGGGCTCACCGCGACCGGCCAGGCCGCGACCGCAGCCGAGGGCGATCCGGTGGACATCCGCGGGCTGAAGGGCGAGTACTACACGCACTCCGCTGCCGGCGCCTTCGACTTCCACGAGCTCAAGGCCACCGCCTTCGATCCGCACCTCGACTTCGACAACCTGGAGCCGCGGCTGAACTTCACCACGGGCCGGGCGGACCACGTCAGCGTCCGCTGGACCGGGAAGATCGTGCCGGAGAGGACCGGCGCGCACACCTTCTCGATCATCGGCGACAACGGCTTCCGGCTGTGGATCGACGGCCGGCTCGCCATCGACCACTGGGTCGACGACTGGGACCGCGAACAGACCGCCGAGCCGATCGAGCTGACCGCCGGCAAGGCCCACGACATCAAGGTCGAGTACTTCGAGCACTACGGCGGCTCCAACCTCCACCTGCGCTGGACCGAGCCCGGCGGAACCAAGGAACCCGTACCGCAGTCGGCGTTCCGCCTGCCGGACGGCTTCGACTACGACGGGGCCCTCGCGGCCACCGTCCTCGGCTCCGGGCGCACCCTGAAGCTCGACTTCCCGCGTCCGCTCGCCGCACCCCCGGCCGGTCTCACCGAGCACGTCAACGCGGTCATCGGCGGTGCGAAGTGGCCGCTGACGAAGGCCGAGCCGGACCCGGCCGACCCCAAGGCCCTGCTCGTCACGCTCGCCGAGCCAGTCGTCGGCAACAGGGCGGGCACCGCCCGCGGCACCGCCGACGTCCGTTACGACGGCCGGGGCGGACTGACCACCACGGGCGGCGACCCCGTGGACGCGTTCATGAGCAGCGGGCCCAACCGCTCCACCCACGAACTGAGCACCAGGTGGGCCGACGAGGTGGGCCCGGACAACGCCCTCCCCGAGTACCCGCGCCCCCAGCTCACCCGGGAGCAGTGGCGCAACCTCAACGGGCAGTGGCAGTTCGCCGCCGCCGAGGAGGGGGAGCGGCCGCCCGTCGGGAAGACCCTGAAGGAGCGCATCCTCGTCCCGTACCCGGTGGAGTCCCAGCTCTCCGGCATCCAGCGGCACGAGGACCGCATGTGGTACCGCCGTACCTTCACCGTCCCCCGGGACTGGCGCATCGGTTCCGGCAAGCGGCTGCGGCTGAACTTCGGCGCCGTCGACTGGCGGTCCGAGGTGTACGTCAACGGCACGAAGGTCGCCGCCCACGAGGGCGGGTACGACAAGTTCAGCGCCGACATCACCGACGCGCTGAAGCCCGGCCGCACCCAGGAGCTCATCGTCGGCGTGTACGACCCCACCGACGCGGCGAACGGCGAGAACCCGCCACTCGGCAAGCAGCGTCTCGACCCCAGCGGTATCTGGTACACGCCCAGCTCGGGCATCTGGCAGACGGTCTGGATGGAGCCGGTCGCCCGGGACCACGTCGACTCCCTCAAGCTGATCCCGGACGTGCCCGGCGAGCGGCTCACGGTGGAGGCGAAGGGCGTCCGCGACGGCGTACCGGTCAAGGCGACCGCGTACGACGGACGGCGCAGGGTCGCCACGGCGACGGGTCGCACCGGGGAGCCGCTGACCCTGAAGATCGAGAACCCGCGCCTGTGGTCGCCGGACGACCCGTTCCTGTACGACCTGAAGGTGACCGTGGGCGCCGACCGCGTCGACAGCTACTTCGGGATGCGCTCCATCGCCGTCGAGGAGATCGACGGGGTGCCGCGCACGGTCCTCAACGGCGAACCCGTCTTCCTGATGGCCACCCTCGACCAGGGCTTCTGGCCGGACGGCCTGCACACCGCGCCCACCGACGAGGCCCTCGCGTACGACCTGCGCGTGCACAAGAAGCTCGGGTTCAACTCGGTGCGCAAGCACATCAAGGTCGAGCCGGACCGCTGGTTCCACTGGGCCGACCGGCTGGGGCTGATGGTGTGGCAGGACATGCCGTCCATGAGGGCCGGGGTGAACCCCGGTGACTCCGCCCGCGCCCGCTACGAGCGCGAGATGAAGCAGATGATCGACGAGCACATCAGCAGCCCGTCGATCGTCATGTGGGTCACCTTCAACGAGGGCTGGGGCCAGTACGACGTCGGCCGCATCGCCGAGCAGGCCAAGGCCTGGGACCCGTCGCGCCTGGTCAACAACCAGTCGGGGCTCAACCTCGGCGCCGACGGCGACGCCGGCGACATCATGGACGAGCACGGCTATCCCAGCCCGGCGCTCCCGCCCCGCCCGGACGGGCGGCGCGCCCTGGTCACCGGCGAGTACGGCGGCCTCGGCCTGGCGGTGCCCGGTCACGCCTGGTCGGTGCAGCAGTCGTACGTCGACGTCGACCCGGAGACCTACACCGACGACTACCTCACCAAGCTCGACGAGGTGCGGGCCCTGGTCTGCCGGGGCAGCAACGGCGCCGTGTACACGCAGATCTCGGACGTGGAGGGCGAACTGAACGGCCTGCTCACCTACGACCGACGCGTGCTGAAGCCGGACGTCGCCCGGGTGAGGGCCGGCCATGACGCCCTGATCCGGGACGCGTCCCGGGCGCGGCCCGCGGGGTGCCCGGCCAGGGGCGCCGCGCGATGAGCGCTTCCTCAGGCGGACCGCGCCCGTCCGGGTGGCGTTCGTCACCCAGGGTGCCACCCGGGTCTTCCCCCGGGTGCCGTCCCGATTGTCGTCCCGGGTACCACTTCTGACGTCATTTCGGAAGGTTTCGACCGTACGGCCGTGACCCCGTCCGCCCATGAAGCCCGCCCCTTTCGTCGTACCGACGGGAGGGGCGGAGACGTAATCTGATGTTAACTGTGTGTGGCGGGATCGTACTTGACCGTAATCAGTCAGGGGCGGTGTACTGCTGGTCCATCCCGTCGTCATGCGAGGCACGCCTTGAACGCAGACCCACTCGCTCCTCTCGACCTGGCGTTCTGGAACATCGAGTCCGCCGATCACCCCATGCACCTCGCGGCCCTCGGGGTCTTCTCGGCCCGTTCGCCCACCGCCGGCGCCCACGCGGCGGATCTGCTCGCCTCCCGTGCCGCCGCCGTGCCCGGACTGCGGATGCGCATCCGCGACGTGTGGCAACCGCTGTCCTCGCGCCCGTTGCTCCCGGCTCTGCGCCGCCCCGTCGCCTCGGCCCTGCGCCGCCCGCTCGCCTCCGCGCTGCGCCGCCCGCTCGCCTTCGGCGGCGCCGAGCGGGAGACCGACCCCGGCTTCGATCCCCAGAACCACGTCAGGCTGCACGCCCCGACCGCCGACTTCCACTCGGTCGCGGGCCGGCTCATGGAGCGGCCCCTGGAGCGCACCCGGCCGCCCTGGGAGGCCCATGTGCTGCCGGGGGAGGACGGCGTCTCCTTCGCCGTCCTGTTCAAGTTCCACCACGCCCTCGCCGACGGGCTGCGGGCCCTCACCCTCGCCGCGGCCCTGATGGACCCGATGGACCTGCCCGCCCCGCGGCCCCGCCCGGCCGAGCCGGCGCGCGGACTGCTCCCGGACGTGCGCGAGGTGCCCGCCCTCGTCCGCGGCCTCCTGTCCGACGCGGGCCGGGCCCTGGACATCGGCGCCTCGGTGGCCCGCTCCACCCTCGACGTGCGCTCGTCGCCCGCGCTCGCCTGCGAGCCCAGCGGCACCCGCCGCACCGCCGGAGCGGTCCTCGACCTCGACGACGTGCACCGGATCCGCAAGAGTGTCGGCGGCACCGTCAACGACGTGCTGATCGCGGTCGTCGCCGGTGCCCTGCGCCGCTGGCTCGACGAGCGCGGCTCCGGCAGCGAGGGCGTCGCCCCGCGCGCCCTCGTCCCCGTCTCCCGGCGCCGCCCGCGCAGCGCGCACCCCCAGGGCAACCGGCTCTCCGGCTATCTGATCCGCCTGCCGGTCGACGAGGCGGAACCGCTCGCCCGCCTCGCCCTGGTGCGCACCGCCATGGACCGCAACAAGGACGCGGGCCCGAACCGGGGCGCGGGCGCCGTCGCCCTGCTCGCCGACCACGTGCCACCGCTCGGCCACCGGCTCGGCGGCCCCCTGGTCGGCCAGGCGGCCCGGCTCTGGTTCGACGTCCTGGTCACCAGCGTGCCGCTGCCCGGCTTCGGCCTGCGGCTCGGCGGCGACCCGCTCGGCGCGGTCTTTCCCCTCGCGCCGCTCGCCCCCGGACACTCCCTCGCGGTCGCCGTCTCCACCTACCGCGGCCGCGTCCACTACGGGCTGGTCGCCGACGGAGCCGCCGTTCCCGACCTCGACCGGCTCGCCGGGGCCGTGTCCGAGGAGGTGGCGACGCTCATCTCCGCGTGTGATCCCTGACCCGTCGCCCGCCGCGGGTTTGGTGCTGAGGCCCGGCGCTCCGTAAAATCCCCCGTTCGACAGCGGGCGCGACCGGAGCGCCGCCACGGCAGACCAGGAACGGCGACGGCGATGACGGTGACAGAGGACGGCCTCCGGGCCACGGACGCGGTGGCACACGGGGACACCGTGGCACACGGGGACGTGGTGGTACACGGGCCCGGCATCGACCCGGAGCGGCTGGCCGTGTGCCTCGACGTGCTCGCGGAACTCGACACACTGGACGTCGACCACCCGGACGCGATCAAGGTCCGCCGCGCCACCTCGCACATCTACCGCACGGTCAAGCAGCGCCGCCGTCAGGAGCGCCGGGCCGCCAAGACGGCCCACGACAAGGCGGTCACCGAGGCCACCGCCACCGGGTCCGCCGAGCGCATCGACGACGAGACGGAAGGCATCCTGCCCTCGTCCCGTACCGAGGAGGGCCAGATCGCGGGGATACTCCAGCGCCCCCGCTCCTGCTACATCTGCAAGCAGCGGTATGTCGAGGTCGACTACTTCTACCACCAGCTCTGCCAGAGGTGTGCCGCGGAGAACCGGGCCCGGCGCGACGCCCGGACCGACCTCACCGGCAAGCGCGCGCTGCTCACCGGCGGCCGGGCCAAGATCGGCATGTACATCGCGCTGCGGCTGCTGCGTGACGGTGCCCACACCACGATCACGACCCGCTTCCCGAACGACGCCATACGCCGCTTCAAGGCCCAGCCCGACAGCGACGAGTGGATCGACCGGCTGAAGATCGTCGGCATCGACCTGCGGGACCCGGCCCAGGTGGTCGCGCTGGCCGACTCGGTGGCCGCCGCCGGCCCGCTGGACATCCTGATCAACAACGCCGCGCAGACCGTACGGCGCTCCCCGCAGGCCTACAGCGAGCTGGTCGCCGCCGAGTCCGCGCCGCTGCCCGCCGGCGAACTGCCCGCCGCCGAGGTGATCGGGGGCTTCGGCTCCGGCGCGGTGGCCGAGCTGCCCGTCGCGGGCTCCGGCGTGCTCACCGCGCAGGACGTCACGGGCCTGGCCCTGGTCTCCGGCTCGGCTTCCCTGGACCGCATCGCGGCGGGCACCGCGATCGACGCCGGTGGCCTGGTCCCGGACCTGCACGACACCAACAGCTGGGTGCAGACGGTCGAGGAGGTCTCACCGGTCGAGCTGCTAGAGGTCCAGCTCTGCAACTCCACGGCGCCGTTCCTGCTCATCAGCAGGCTGCGCCCGGCGATGGCGGCCGCGTCGGCGAAGCGGACGTACATCGTGAACGTCTCCGCCATGGAGGGTGTCTTCGACCGCGGCTACAAGGGCGCGGGCCACCCGCACACCAACATGGCCAAGGCGGCCCTGAACATGCTCACGCGCACCAGCGCCCAGGAGATGTTCGACAGCGACCGCATCCTGATGACGGCCGTCGACACCGGCTGGATCACCGACGAGCGCCCCCACCCGGACAAGATCCGCCTCGCCGACGCCGGCTTCCACGCACCCCTGGACCTGGTGGACGGCGCGGCCCGCGTCTACGACCCCATCGTGCGCGGTGAGGCGGGCGAGGACCTGTACGGCGTCTTCCTCAAGGACTACGCACCCGGCAGGTGGTGACGCCGAGGCGTCGTCAGTCCATCGCTCCCAACCGGGAGTTGCGCGCCGCCAGCAGTTCCAGCACGGTGCGCCAGTCCTCCAGGACCCCGGCGTCGAAACAGGCGGTGCGGGCCTCCTCGTCCGCCGCGCGCAGGGTGAGGAGGTCGTCCTCCGCCAAAAGGCCGGGCCGGGGCCGGCCGCGGACCAGGCCGGCGACCCGCTTGCCGAGCAGCGCGCGCACCGCGTCCGCGGCCCGGTCCGCACGGATGCCCGGCTCCCCCGGCTGCAACAGCCGCCCGACCGGCCGCACCAGGCCCGCCACCTGAAGCTCCTTGTCGGCGGGGCGCCCCCGGCGCAGCAGCGCGGCGGTCCGCAGCGCGTGGTCATACGTATCGACCGGGGCGCCGCCGGGGCCCGGGGAGTCCCGGGTGCCCCGGCAGGCGTACAGCAGGTCCATCAGCTCCTCGACACTGCGCAGCTCCATGCGCCGGTCCTCCTGGAAGACAGCCGTTTGCCGTACGGCAGCACAGCATGAGGAGCTTGCGTACCGGCCAACGGGACTTGAACTACGTCATGACCATGCAATTTTCTCGAACACTCGACCACGTGGACAGCCGTGTAGTCCGATCGAGTGACCAGCCGTGGCGGTACGGATGGCGAAAAAGGAGGCTATAAGGGTCTGTCGAGCGCAGTCCGACGGGCGATTGGTGCCGCGAGTTTCGAGCCCCATCGAGCAGGGGGCCGCTCATTTGGTTAACCTGAGTCGGACGGGCAGCCGTAAAGGGGTCCTACCCGCACCCACAGGTCCGTCATGGGACACGCCGCTTCACAACGGTCTGCTCTCCTACGAGTTACCGACGCCACCGCGTCCGAACGGCTTTCGACTCATGCCCGAGCGGACGTACGACGCGGGCGCGGCAGGACCGGCGCGAAACGTCCCGAGGGTGACCGACACATAAGGAGTGCGCGGTGACACCGGAGAAGACGACCAGCGATCAGCCGACCAAGGAACGCCCCGAGCGGGCGGGCCGCCCGGCCGGGCAGCTCTGCAGTCTCGACGTGTGGGCCCGGTCGGCCCCGATCCGCCTGGCGGGCTACGAGGACGACCTCGCCGAACCCCACATCCTGCCCAGCGTCGACTGACCTCCGCTCCGGCACCGCATCGCCGCCGCGAGGGAGACCTGTGCCCGGGACCCGGGCATCCTCCGAGGAGGATGCCCGGGACCGGTGGTGTCAGGGCCGGACGTAGGGCCGGGTCATGATCTCCAGGTTGTGGCCGTCCGGGTCCTCGAAGTAGGCACCGCGGCCGCCGAAGAGACGGTTGACCCTGCCGGGCTCGGTGTGGTTCGGGTCGGCGTAGTAGGTGACCCCGACCGCCTCCAGGCGGGCGATCATCGTGTCGAACCGCTCCTCGGGCACGAGGAACGCGTAGTGCTGCGACTGGATGGGCTCGTCCCGCAGTTCGTAGTAGTCGAGCGTCACGCCGTTGCCCAGGTCCACGGGGAGGAACGGCCCGAACGGGGCGCCGACCTCCAGCCCCAGTATCGCGGCGAGGAACTCCGCCGAGAGCCGGCGGTCCCGGGCGTATACGGCGGTGTGGTTCAACTGGACCGCCGTGGCGGGAGATTCGGGTGCGGTGGGCGTGATGGGTGCGTCGGACATGGCCGGTACGTCTCCGGGTGTCGGTTTCCGTCGGGATGCCGCGAGGCGCGGCGGGAAGCGAGAAAGGAAAGAGCGGAAAGGAACACGCAGAGGACGGCGGGGCGCGGGCGGTGCCCCGCCCTCGGCCGGGCGTGAGCGGGGACAGCCCCGCCCGGATCACGCCGAGGCCGGGAGCGTCTTTCGTGTGTGGCCCAAGGCCGACCCGGCAGTCACCCGGCCGACGATAGGCGCACGCCGCCGATCACCGCAACACCCGGGCGGCCGGAACACCGTCTCAGGGTGTTCCCGAAACCCGCGCCAGCCGGGTCGGCGGCAGATACTCGCGCACGAACGTCCGCTCCCAGCACGCCCCCGTCTCCCTCAGCTCCCGCCAGGACGTGTAGCGGTACCGGAAGAGCCGGGCACGCACGTACCGGGGCGGCGCGTCGGGCGGGAACGGGGAGCGGCGCAGCAACCGCAGCGTGTCCCTGTCGTTCTCCAGCAGCCGCTCCACCAGCGCGCCGAACCACGGCCCGGCGTAGGACGGCGACAGCGCGGCGAACCACATCAGCCAGTCGAGCCGCAGATGGTACGGCGCGAACTGGCGCGGCCAGCGCCGGGGATCACCCGGCTTGCCCCGGAACTCGTACTCCCGCCAGTCCGAGTCCGCCCGGGGTGCCTCGTCGGCGGTGCCCTCGACCACCACCTCGTACCGGATCCGGCTGACGCTGCCGAACGCCCCGTAGGCGTTGACCAGGTGGAGCGGGTCGAACGAGCGGTTCATCACCTGGCGGCGGGAGAGCATGTTGCGCGCCGGGTGGTAACCGAGGCAGAGCAGCAGCGCGGACACCGCGAGGACGACGACCACGTACCACAGCGGGGCGCCGGCCGTGTCCGGCGGCTCGGCGGGGAACGCGACCGCGGACAGGGCCAGCACGATCGTGATCCAGTTCAGCCAGGAGAAGTTGCCCGACAGCACCAGCCACAGCTGTGTGACGACCATCAGCGCGGCGGCGGCCGTGGCGATCGGCTGGGGAGTGAACAGCAGGAACGGCACGACGAGTTGGGTGACATGGTTCGCGGCCGCCTCGGCCCGGTGCAGCGGCTTCGGCAGATGGTGGAAGAACCAGCTCAGCGGTCCCGGCATCGGCTGGGTCTCGTGGTGGTGGTACAGACAGGTCAGCTTCCGCCAGCACGCGTCGCCGCGCATCTTGATCAGTCCGGCGCCGAACTCGACCCGGAACAGGATCCACCGCAGCAGGAACAGCACGACGACCGGTGGGGCCACCTCGTCGTTGCCGAGGAACACGGCGAGGAACCCGACCTCGAGCAGCAGCGACTCCCAGCCGAACGCGTACCAGGTCTGCCCCACGTTCACGATCGACAGATACAGCGCCCAGGGCACCAGCCACAGCAGCATCCCGCCCCCCAGCGGAAGCCAGGAGTCCAGCCCCGCGAGCAGTGCCGCCGACACCGCGCAGCCCGCCCACGCGCAGAGCGCGAAGAAGCGGTCCGAGTAGTGCAGGTGGAACAGGCTCGGCGCCCGCCGGAACGGCACCCGCTCCACGTACCGGGGCACCGGCAGCATGCCGCGTGCTCCGATCAGCGCACGGAACTGCAGCGCCGCCGTCAGGAACGCGACCAGGTACAGGCCGGCCAGTGCCCGCTGGAAGACCAGCCGGCTCAGCCAGTACTCGGATGCGGTGAACCACTCCACGGCCGTACGCTCCTTCCCCTCATCGTCCCGCCGCCGCTCCTGTGACTCTCCGTATACCACCGGAGTGACGGGGCAACCCCGTGCGTGCCACGGAGGCGGTCGACGGGGCGGGCGGCGTCCCGGAGCCCGCAGCGGTCGAAGAATCCGGCGAATCCTGACAAAGTTACTTTCATGGCTGATCGGGGAGCGAGCGCCCTGTCACTCCCGGACGACTGGCCGGACCACCCGGATCCGATCCTGGCGCTCAACCACATGGGCAGTTTCGACTGGGACCTGGACACCGGGACGCTTCAGATGGACGCCCAGGCCCGTGACCTCTTCGACCTGCGCGCCGACGAATTCGACGACCGTCCCGAGGCGCTGACGTCACGGGTGCCGACCGTGGAGATCGCCCGCCTGGACACCACCGTCTCGCAGGCCATGAAGGACGGCAGCGAGAACTACGGCGCCTACTTCCGGGTCCGCCGCCGTGACGGCACCCTGCGCTGGACCCACACCCACGGCTACATCCTCCGGGACGACACCGGACGGCCCGTCCGCATCATCGGCATCATCCGGGACGCCACCCAGGAACTCGGCGCCGATGAGGCGGGGCGGCAGCCTGTCGCCCAGGAGGACGCCCTGCGCGAGCAGACCAACGTCGTCCAGCTCATCACGGCCGCACTCGCCCACGCCCGCACCGTGCAGGACGTCATCGACGTCCTCAAGGACACCCAAGGCCTCACCCATCTGGGCGCCGCCAGTCTCGTCGTGGGTCTGGTCGAGGCCGGCCGCATCCGGCTGGTCGCCGAGGGCCCCGCCGGCAGCTTCGTCCCGGGCACCCGCGTCACCCGGATCGACGAGCAGTACCCGATGAGCGAGGCGGTACGGACGCTCAGCCCGCGCTTCATCGAGTCGCCGGAGGAGTTCGCCGAACGCTACCCGGTGCTGTGGCCGCACCTCACCGACCTGCACGTCACCTCGGCCGCCTACCTGCCGCTCATCGTCCAGACCCGCCCGATCGGCGCCATGGGCCTGCTCTACAGCGACCGGCGCGGCTTCACCGCCGAGGAGCGCAACATCCTCGTCGCCCTGTGCAGCAGCATCGCCCAGAGCCTGCAGCGGGCCATGTTCTACGAGCAGGAGATGGACCTCGCGCAGGGCCTGCAACAGGCCATGCTGCCCCGCACCATTCCCAGCGTGCCCGGCGCCGACATCGCCGTCCGCTATCGCGCGGCCGGCATCGGAGGCTCTCTGAGCCGGGACATCGGCGGCGACTGGTACGACCTGATCCCGCTGCCCAACGGCCGGGTCGGCGCCGTCATCGGCGACGTCCAGGGCCACGACACCCACGCCGCCGCCGTCATGGGCCAGCTGCGCATCGTGCTGCGGGCCTACGCCGCCGAGGGGCACCCGCCGGCCACCGTGATGGCCCGCGCCTCCGTCTTCCTGCACGAACTCGACACCGACCGCTCCGCGACCTGCCTCTATGCCGAGGCCGACCTGTCCACCGGTGTCCTCCAGGTGGTCCGGGCCGGCCACATCGACCCGCTCGTCCGCCGCACCGACGGCTCCTGCCGGCGCGTCTTCATCACGGGCGGGCTGCCTCTCGGCCTGTCCGCCGAGTTCGACAGGCTCGAGTACCCGGTCGGGACCATGGAGCTCGATCCCGGCGACGTGCTGATGCTGTGCACCGACGGCCTGGTCGAGCAGCCCGGCGCCGACCTCGACGACGGCATCGAGACGCTCCGCGCGCTCATCACCACCGGCCCCGAGGACGTGCGCGACCTCGCCGACCGGCTCATCGACGTGGCCGAGGAACGCGGTGGTGACGACGACGTGGCCCTGCTCCTGCTGCGCCGCCGCCCGCCGGACAGCCCGCGCTCCGGAGGGCGGCTCCAGCAGCACGTGGCCCCCGGCGACCCCGAGGCCCTCACCGAGGCCCGGCGCATGATCCGTGCCGGGGTCGGAGCCTGGGG
Source organism: Streptomyces sp. TE5632 (assembly GCF_054061295.1). Lineage (NCBI taxonomy): Bacteria > Bacillati > Actinomycetota > Actinomycetes > Kitasatosporales > Streptomycetaceae > Streptomyces > Streptomyces sp. TE5632. The sequence continues at coordinate 5,805,387 of NZ_JBSSEA010000003.1, forward strand.
CGCCGGGGACCGTGCCGACGAGATCGAACTGGCCGCCGACGAGCTGATCACCAACGTGCTGATGCACACCGAGGGCGCCGCCGTCGTCACCCTCAGGGTCCTCACCGGCACCGAACGGCGACTGCGCGTGGAGGTCACGGACTCCTCCAGCGCCCTGCCGCGCCGCCGGGAGGCGGGGGAGTCGGGCGTCTCCGGGCGGGGCCTGCTGCTGGTCGAGACGCTCACCGACGTGTGGGGCGTGGAGGCACGGGGCGGCGGCAAGTGCGTCTGGGGCGAGTTCGCGGTGACCACCTCCTCCGCGGACCACAGCCACGACGCCGACGGCGGCACGGGACGTGGTTCCCGCTGACCGGTCCGGTCCGGGGCGACACGGTCCGCGAGGCCGTGGTCGAGCCGGTGCCGGTGGTCGGTGGGTGCCGACGGGTGTCGGCGGTCGGCGGTCGGTGGTCGGTGGTCGGTGGGTGCCGACGGGCGTCAGCGGTCGGTGGGCGTCAGCGTCACCAGGTGCTCGCCGTCCGAGGAACGCAGCTCGTAGCGCATGATCTGTCCGGAGTGCAGGGTGGATCCGCCCGTCATGCTGTTGGGCCGGGCGTCGTGGCGGGGCACGCTCCAGCTGGTCACGGTCTCCTCGGTGCCGTCCTGCCCGACCACCACCAGCCGGCAGACGCGGGGACCCGCGCCGTCCTTGACCTTCAGCTCCAGCCGGCTGCCCCAGTCCTCGTCCTCCGCCGTGATCTCCGCCCACACCCCGGACCGTTCGTCGGTCGCCGCGATGCTCTCGCGCGGTGGCCGGTCGCCGCCGCTCGTCATCATGGCGAGCGCCGGCGCGGTCGTCGCGAGCACCACCGAGGCGGCCAGCGCGAACAGCAGCCGACGGCGTTCCGCCCGCCGCCGGGCCGCCACCTGGGACAGCAGCCGGTCCAGCATCCTCGGACCGGGCCTGGCCATCGGATGCGCCAGCGGCGGCGTGGAGCGCCGGTACAGCATCAACTGCCGTGTCGTCGCCCCGAATTCGGTCACCTGTGCAGCGCAGCTGGGGCACTCCATGAGGTGGTCCTCGAAGCGGAACGCCTCCGCCTCGTCCAGCACGCCGAGCGCGTACGCGCCGACGTCGCGATGCCGTTCCAGGGACCTCATGCCGAATCCTCGTACCGTTGGGTATGGGTGGGGTTACTCCTTGCTCCCACCGGTACGCACCGGGCAGTCGATTCACTCAAGCCGCACACCGAATCGTGACCAAAGGATTCGGAGCCCTCGGGCTCACGGATTGGTCCGATTCACCGGAAGGCTAGAAAAGGTGGATGGCGAGGTGCCCGAGCGGCAGCCCGAGCTGCCACGCCGGTGTCCACACCTTCGGTCCCTCGTCCTCGCCGGCCCCCGTGCCGCCGCCCGGCACCGCGTTCAGATCCGGCGCGAGCAACTCCGTCTCCCGCAGCCAGCGCCAGGCCGACCGGGCGAGTTCCAGATCGGGCCGCGCCGTGCTCCGGTCGGCGGCGGCACTTTCCGCGGTCAGGTCCGCCAGGCGTCCCTGCACCCACTCCTGCCACGGCTGGTCGTACGCGGTCAGCGACAGCCAGGTCTCCAGCTGGGTGATCACCCGGATGCCGGAGAGCTCGCCGTCGGCGTCGGACAGGAAGACGGTCAGTGCCAGCGCGTCCCGGCCGGCCCGGAACTCGAAGGACGTAGGCGGCATCAGGTCGCCGCTGCGCAGTAGTTCGTCGGCGATGTACTCGGCGTACAACCAGGCCATGGGGACGGTGAGTTCACCGTCTCCGATGTCGTCGGTGCTCTCTTGCCCTCTGTGCGGCATCCCTTTCAGCCTTCCTCCGGTACGTGCGCGTCGCCCGACCCGGGCTCCCGGTCCGCAACACGGATGAGGACAGCCGATTACTCAACCGGGGTCGTCGGCAAGGCGCTTTACGGAGGTTTGACCCGGCCGTCGGTTTCACCGCAGGTCGGTGGCGTATCCCGGAAGCACCCGGCGCAGGGCCCGCAGCGCGTAGAACGCGCGGGACTTCACGGTACCGGGCGGGATGCCGAGGGCGGCCGCGGCTTCCGCCACACTCGCCCCCTGGAAGTACACCAGCACCAGGACTTCACGGTGTTCAGGAGTGAGTGTCTTCACAGCCTTGCGGACATCGAGCGTGGCCGCGGCCCGCTCGGCGTGGTCGGAGGTCACCCGCGCGTTCTCCAGTACCGCGTCGCCCACCTCGGCGGGCCGGGCCTGCCGTGCCCGCCGCGCGTCGATGGCGAGCCGCCGTCCCACCGTCATCAGCCAGGGCCGTACGGAGTCGAAGTTGTTGGCGCGCAGGGCCTCGGGGTGCTGCCAGGCCCGTACCAGGGTCTCCTGGACGAGGTCCTCGGCGCGCTGCCGGTCCCCGTCACAGAGCCGCAGCAGCAGTGCGAAGAGGGGCCGGCCGTGCTCGCGTTGCAGGGTGGCGAGTTCGTGCTCGGCGGTTGTCCCGTTCGTGAGTGTGATTCCGGCCGTCATGGCGGTATGGCAGCGCACGGCGATCCCCGGGGACAGGGCGCGCACAGGAGCGTGCGGCGGACGGTCGATCGCGTCGGCGAACGGTTCGACGAACGGTCGCGGCGGCCGTTCGTGCACGCCGGACGGCTTAAAACAGCGTGTCGGAGCAGCGGTGAACCGGAAGTTGATTCTTACCTATTTGTCAGTAAATACGACATCGAAGAGACGTGTACCGGGGTGAAGCGATGATTGCACGCAGTAGACAGGTGGCCCTGGCCCTCACCGTCGTCCTCGCCGCGGGCGCCGCCTGCCAGGCCCGGGGTCACCACCCACCGGAATCCGGCCATCCGGGTGCCTCGGCCGCGCGGGACCACGGCTTCACCCTGGTCGCCTCGGGGGACGTACTGCCGCACGAATCGGTCATCGACCGCGCCCGCTTCGACGCCGGACGGGCCGGCCACGACTTCCGTCCGATGCTCTCCGGGATCCGTTCCGTCGTCGCCGGCGCGGATCTGGCGCTGTGCCAGGCGGGAACCGTGTACGGCGCCGACGGCGACCACAGCGGCTACCCCGCCTTCACGTCCCCGCCCGAGCTGGCCCGGGGCCTCGCCGCCACCGGCTACGACGGCTGCTCCACCGCCTCCGACCACGCCCTGGACGCCGGCGTCGACGGCATCCGGCGGACCCTCGACGCCCTCGACGGCGCGGGCGTACGGCATGCCGGGACGGCCCGCACCGAACCTGAGGCCCGTACGGCGACCGTGCTGCGCGCGGGCCGGGCCGAGGTCGCCCATCTCGCCTACACCTACGGCACCAACGGCCTCCCGCTGCCGCCCGACCGGCCCTGGGCCGTCGACCTCATCGACGAGACCAGGATCCTCGCCGACGCCCGCGCGGCCAGGAAGGCGGGCGCCGACGTGGTCGTCGTCTCCCTGCACTGGGGCACCGAGTGGCAGGAGGCCCCCGACGGGCAGCAGATCGCCCTGGCCCGCTCACTCACCGCCGCCCGCACCGGCGACCGCCCCGCCATCGACCTGATCCTCGGCACCCGCGCCCATGTTCCGCAGGCCTACGAGAAGGTCAACGGCACCTGGGTGATCTACGGGACGGGCGATCAGATCGCCGGTGAGACGACCGGCTCCGACGGCGCCCCGGACCCCCGCGGCAACCAGTCCACGCTGGGCCGCTTCACCTTCGCCCCGCCCGCGCGTCCGGACGGGCGCTGGGAGGTGACGAAGGCCGAGTTCGTCCCCCTCCTCTTCGACGTGGACGCCGGCCGCGTGGTCAACCTCAACCGGGCCCTCCAGAAGGGTGCCGAGGTGCGCTCCGTACGCGACCGGATCCGTGACGTGGTGCTGAGCCGGGGTGCGGCGAAGGACGGCCTGGTCATGGGGGAGTAGACCGTCCCGGTCAAGGCGGCGATCAGTTCACGTCCACGGTGTCGAACAGCGTCAGCATCTGTGCGAGGACCCGCACGCAGGTCCGTACGTCGGCGTCCGTGAGGTCGCCGCCGACCTCCCGCAGCACGGCGTGCTCCCGGGCGACGACGGCCGCGATCGCCGCCCGCCCCTCGTCGGTGAGCCGGATCAGCGACGACCGCCGGTGGGCGGGGTTGGGGGTGCTCTCCACCAGGTCCCGCGCCGCGGCGTCGTTGACCATGCGCTGCACGAACTGACGGCTGATCGCCTGCGCACGGCCCATCTGGGGCACGGTCATCGGACCGTGCTTGTGCAGCAGGTCCAGCACGGCGCGTACGCCGACGGACAGGCTCTCGACGCCCTGGGCCTGCCCGTCGGCGTACGCGCCCTGTTCTCCCTGTGCGCCCTGTGCGCCCTGTGCGCCCTGTTCTATTTTTCGCTGCACCTGCCGGTACAGCGGGCCGATCAGGTCGAACACCTCCATCAGGCGCGGGCCGAGTTCGTCGGGCGAAAGGAGCCTGTCGGTGTCGTTCCCGGTGTTGTTCACCCCCTCATTTTGACACCGTGGTTGCCGAATTCCGCCGGAAGTGACACCTTGGTTGTCATGACTACGGTTGCGGAACTCCGCTACTTCACCTCCTCCGACGGCGACCTCGCCTACCACGACAGCGGCACGGGAGCCCCGGTCGTCCTGCTCCACTCCGGCTTCGTCGACCACCGGCTCTTCGCGGACCAGATCCCGGCCCTCGCCGCCCACCACCGGGTGATCGCCCCCGACGTACGCGGCCACGGCTCCTCCGCCAACGCCACGCAGCCCTTCCGCTGGGCGGACGACCTCGCCGCCCTGCTGCGCCACCTCGACGCGGGGCCCGCGGTCCTGGTCGGCGTGTCGATGGGCGGGGCCATCGCGACCGACACGATCCTCGAACACCCGGGTCTGGTCCGCGCGGTCGTCGCCTGCGGGGCGGCCACCAGTGAGTTCGAGCACACCGATCCGTGGTCCCGCCGGATCCAGGCCGAGTTCGCCCGCGCCCTGGGCGCCGGGGACATCGAGGGCTGGCTGAACGCCTTCGTGCGGGTCGCGCCGGGCGAGCACCGGGGCCCCGACGGCGTCGACCCGGACATCCCGCGCCGACTGCGGGAGATGGCGCTGCACACGATCTCCAAGCACACCCCGGACGAGAAGGACCTGCGCGTCCCCGTCACCGGCACCTGGGACCGCGTGCCGACGATCGACGTGCCGGTGCTCGCGGTCAACGGCTCACTCGAACCCGCCGATCTGACCGCGGCGGCGGAGCGTCTCGTCCAAGAGGTGCGCGACGGCCGCGCCGTCACCATCGAGGGTGCGGGACACTACGCGTGCATGGAACAGCCCGAGGTCTTCAACGAGATCCTCCTCGACTTCCTGCGCGCCCTCTGACACCGCGGAACTCAGGGCGCCACCGTCACCGGCCGGCGTCCCGCCTTCATCAGGCGGGACCGCGACCGCCCCCACGAAGCGGTGGCCCGCCTGCTCGGAGGTGCCCACCAGCACCGCGTCCGCCTTCAGTTCGTCCGCCGCCTTCACGATGCCGTTGTAGGGGTCGCCGCGGAACGTGTGGAACTCCCAGCGGAAGTCGAGCACCCCCCGGACCCGCTCGGACGCCTCCCTGACCTGCGCCACCAGCTCCTCGGTGATCTCGTCGGTGGCGTCGGCCACCGGCGCCCCGAGCGCCACGCCCGCCGCCGTCACCGGCCGCACGTACACCACGGCGAGCAGTGCGTGCTGCCGCCGCGCCGAACCGGACGCGTAGGCCGCCGCGCGCAGTGAGGAGTCGGAGCCGTCCACTCCGACCACGATCACCTTCGGTCCGTCCGTGCCCCGTTCGAACTGTACGGAGTGCCGTTCCGTCACGGTGCAGAGGCTGTCGGAGCCCGGCACCGGCGGCGTGCTGGGCCGAGCGGGTGGAAACGTCCCGCCGGACCGGTGCCACCGAGGTGGGCCCGTCCCCCGGCGGGCGACTGATGAGTCATGCAGAAGGATCAGTCGCCCACCCGGCGCCGAGTGCTGCTCGCCGGTGCCGGCGCCGCCGTCCTGGGGGCGGCCGGCACGGCCGGAGTCCTCATGACGGGCGCCGGTACCGAGGCGGCACGCACCGCCCCGCCCGCCGCCGGAGGCCTGGCCGCCGGTCGCCCGCTCAAGCCCTCCACGTACCGCCTCAGGCCCCTCACCGGCTACGGCTCGCCGAGGAGCGTGCCCCGCAGGACCCAGGTGCGGAGCGCACCCCTGCTGCGCGTGTCCGGACGGGGTCGCGCCATGGTGCTGACCTTCGACGACGGACCCGACCCCCGCTACACCCCGGACATCCTCGACACGCTCGCCGCGTACGACGTACGGGCGATGTTCTTCGTGTGCGGGGAAATGGCCTCCTACCACAAGGACCTGCTGGGCCGTATGTCCGACGAGGGGCATGTCGTCGGCAACCACACCTGGTCCCACCCCCTGCTCACCACTCTCTCCCGGAGCAGGATCCGCTCCGAGATGGAACGCACCAGCGCGGTCATCGAGGACGGGTACGGCGAGCGCCCCCAGTGGTTCCGCGCGCCCTACGGTGCCTGGAACCGCGCCGCGTTCCAACTCGGCGCCGAACTCGGCATGGAACCCCTCGCCTGGACCGTCGACACCCTCGACTGGACCTCCCCGGGCACCCGCACCATCGTCGACCGGGTGAGGAACGGCGCCGCCCCCGGCGTCGTGGTGCTCTCGCACGACGCCGGGGGCGAGCGGTCCCAGAGCGTGCGGGCACTGCGCGACTATCTGCCCGAGCTGCTGGACTCCGGCTACCAGGTCACCGTGCCCCGCCGGCAGTACACCTGACACCGGACGGACGCCCCGCCCGGCTCGGGCGGGGCCCGCTCAGCGAACCTCGGCCAGCCGGGCGAAGACGACGACGTTGCCGTCGTAACCGTCCTGCTGGGTGAAACCGCCTCCGCAGGTGATGACCCGCAATTCCGACGTGCCTTTCGAGTTGTAGACCCGGTCACCGGGAAAGTCGTTCTTCGCGAAGACCTCGACGCCGTAGATCTCGAAATCCGCGGTCTTTCCGTCCTTGCGCTCGATCTCGACGTGATTTCCCTTCTGCAGCGCGCCGAGCCCGTAGAAGACGGCCGGCCCCTGGTGGTTGTCGACATGCCCGACCACGACCGCCGTGCCCTTCTCCCCGGGAGTGACGCCGCCGGTGAACCAGCCCGCCAGATTGGGGTCCTCGGGCGGTGGCGCGTCGATCCACCCCTCGGCGTCCAGACCCACCGCCATGACCGGCGCGTCGACCTGGACCGTCGGAATCCTGATCCGGCCCGGCACCGAGTACGGCAGCGGTGTCACCGGGCCGCCCGCGGTGTCACCGGGCGCCTGGCTGTCGGTGGCGGCCGCCACGGCGGGTTGCGGCGGCCCCGCGTCGAACTCCCCCGAACCGTTCCGGATGAGTGCGAGGCCGGTGAGCAGAACCAGCGCTATCACGCCCCACGGAGCACGCCTCTTCCGCCGCGCCTCCTCTTCGATTTCCGCCGGCTCGAAAGCAGACATTCGCTCTTCCCCTCTCGACACGGCCGTCGCCGCGTCACTCGCGCATGGCAGAAACGCTAAGTGCCGCGCGCGTGACCGGCGACGGGGGAAAGGCGAACGGGTGGCCGTGCCGTCATCGGTGCGCCATCCGGGGTTCCGCCGAACGGAGATCTTCCGACAGCCCGTGACCTGCGGTGATATCCGAATGAGTGAATGTGCGCGGACATCTCCTCACCGGTACGGACCATTGCCGAAATGCGCGCCGGGGCAGTGCAACTGAGGGTTTTGCTGGGAGGCGCTTTCTCGCCGATCGACCGGGGACCGGCCCCGGGGCGCCTTCCGCGGAGGATCACATGCGCAAGTCACGTGCCCTGGCGTCCGCGGGCGCCGCGGTCGCCGTCCTCGGGCTCGCCGCCCCGGTCGCCGTCGCGGACGGTGGCCGGGGCTCCAGCCCGTCCAACATCGTCGCCCTGCCCAGCGTCATCGCCCGCGGCGGCCAGCTGACCATCACCGTCGACGGCTGCCCCGACGGCGGACACGCGACGTCCAACGCCTTCCCGAGGACCGAACTGAGGCCCATCCACGGGGGAGGTGACACCGCGAAGGGCACCGCCACCGTCGACTTCGACGCCCGCGCCGGCTCGTACGACATCACCGTGCACTGCTCCGGTCGGAGCCTGACCCGGCCGGCCGCCTTCACCGTCCTCGGCGGGGTCCGCGGCGGCCTCGGCGGCAGCAGCACCGACGGGGCGACCCCGATCGACATCGCCATCGGCGGCGGACTGGTGACCGCCGCGGTCGCCGCCGGCGGTGTCTTCTGGATGCGCCGCCGTGCCGAGAAGCAGATCTGAACCCCATTCCTTTCGGCGGCCGTTCCTCGCACGTGTGACTTCAGGGCTGCGCCCCGGATCCCGCCCGGACCCGGGGCACAGCCCTGAAGTCGTGAAATCCCGCCGGGCGGAGCCGTCCTCCGCGCCGTCGCGGCGGGAGCGACGCGTATCGCGTGCATGGCGAGTCCTCCGGGTCCCGAGGAGCGGCGGCGGACCTGTTCCGCTCGCGCCGGAAATGCGCCTCGATGTGCGAAACGCTAGAAAGCCGCACCGGTTCGCGCGATCGCAGTCGCGCGAACGGGGTATCGCCGTGGGCCGCACGGGGGAACCGCGTACGGCAGCCGGGGGACGTGCACGGCGTGGCGCACGCCCCCGCGGCGGGTGCCGTGGTGGGTACCCGTCAGCCTCCGACGTGGGGGAACAGGAGGAGGAACGGATCGGCCGAGGCGGCGAGACCCCGGCTGAAGGGCGCGTCGAAGTCCCAGATCAGAAAGAGCAGGAAGGCGATCAACGCGGAGAACAGTGCGGCGAGGACCAGCTCCCGCCCGGTGCGGCGGATCTGCAGCGCGAAGATCATTCCGATGGTGATGACGGCCCCGGCGATCAGCCCGAACCACACCACGCCCGGCATGGTCTCCCCGGTCGACTCCGCCCGAGCGGCGCGCGCCTGGTCGGCGGCGGACACCTGGTCGACGAGCGGCTGATAGGCCTGCGCCTCGAAGTCCGTCCGCGGTTCGTAGTCGGTGACGTCCCGGCGGACCCGGTCGAGGAGGTCCGTCCCGCGTTCGGTGACCCGGCCGTCGTCGGCCATGACACGCCACTCGGTGGTGACGACGTGTCCGACATAGGCGTTGACATCGTCCCGAATGCGATCACGGACGTCGGCCGGATAGATCCGTACCCGCTCCGAGATCTCGTGCAGCGCCACCGCCTCCGCCCGCACATGCTCCTGCGCCGCGCCGCGGCCCTCCCAGACGCCGGCGATGGCCAGGCCGAGGACGATGGCGTACACCACACCGATCCACATCGTCATGTACTCGATGACGTCCGGGGTCTCGCTGGGGTCCTCGTCGTCGGCGGCCGTGCGGTGACGTACGAAAGTGATGATGATCACCACGACGCAGACGGCCAGCATCGCGAGGGTGAGAACAAGCCATTCCGGCAAGAGGTGCCTCCACGGCGGGACGGGCCCTGGGCGGGCGCTCGGGTTCAGCGGGGCCGCAGCGCGGCGACGGCGACCACGGCGGGCATGGTGATGAGCAGGACGAAGGTGAGGGGCGACGTGGCGCCGCCGGAAGGCCGTTCGACCGGGGGTGCCGCCCGATACCGCGGGTAGTGCACGGGCGTCGCGGCCGGCGGCGGCGTGGGCGCGGGGGTGGCCGAGGGCGCCGGGGCCGGCGAGGGGCGCGGCGGCGGAGCGGACGTCGGCGTGGGAGTAGGAGTGGGAGTGGGAGTGGGTGCCGGACGGGCGGGCGGTGGCGCGGGGCGGGCCCGACGCGGAGGGGGCGGAGGCGGCGGTTCGGGCTTCGCCGTGGGGGTGGGCTTCGGTGTCGGAGAAGGCAGCGGGGGCGGGGGAGCGGGGGGCGGCGGGGTCGGCGTGGGTTCGGGTGGCGGTGGAGGTGGTGTGGGCGTGGGTGGCGGGGCGGGGGGTGAACAGAGCGGGGGGAGCGGCCAGGTCATGCTCCCGGCGACCGCCACCGCCTCCGTTCCCCCCGGCCCCGTCGAGGCGTGGGCGCAGGCGTCGGCCGTCGCCGCGCCAGGGGCGCCGACGAGCGCCCAGGCCAGCGTCGCCATCGCCAACGCGCGTGCGGCGAGCGCGGATCGGGTCGGTACGAGTCCTTGCACGACGGAGATCATGAGCCGGGACGGGCCGGTACACGCGCGGGCTCCAAATGAATGCCCCGATGGAGTTAAATCCGTCATCTCCCGGTTGGTTCCGGTCTGATCGCCCGTTGGGAAACGGCGTACTGGCGTGCGATGCGGCAGGGCACACAGGCGGATCGGGGCGGAAGTACGGGTTCCGGAAGAAATATGGGCCGCCGTTGAACACGGCAGGTGCCCTCATACGTACTCCACGTCGAGCGGCGGCGCAGCAGGGCGCTGCAACACCCTTGCGATGATCTGGAGTTGAGATGAAGACCTCCTGGCGGACCGCCTCACTGGTGGTGAGCGCCGCGGCGGTGCTGACGCTGACGACGGCGTGCGGTCAGGACACCGCGCCGCCGGCCAGCAGCCAGAACGTCGGCGCCTCGGCCGTGCCCGGGGACCTCGGGGGCATCGACACAGGGGCCGGCGCGAAGACGCCCGATGCCCCCGCCGGCGGCGTGGGCACGCTGGGTGTCTCCACCAACGCCGAACTCGGCGAGCTGGTGACGGACGAACTCGGGCTCACGCTCTACCGCTTCGACCAGGACACCGCGCAGCCCCCCAAGTCCAACTGCGACGGCGGCTGCGCCGAGACCTGGCCCCCGGTGCTCGCCGACGACGCCAAGGCCGGCAAGGGCATCGACGCGTCACTGCTGGGCGAAGTCACCCGGGCGGACGGCACCAAGCAGCTCACCGTCGACGGCTGGCCCGCCTACCGCTACGTCAAGGACGTCAACGCCGGCGACGTCAAGGGTCAGGGCGTGGGCGGCAAGTGGTTCGGGCTGACCCCCGAGGGCAAGAAGGCGCAGGCGGCCGACCTGCCCGGTCTGTCCACCCGCAAGGACCCCGAGCTCGGTGAGATCGTCGTCGACAAGGACGGCATGACGGTCTACCGCTTCATGAAGGACGAGGCCTGGCCGAAGCCGGTCTCCGCCTGCACCGGCGCGTGCCTGGAGAAGTGGCCGGTGGTGGCGCCGGTCGACATCAACGACACCAAGGGCATCGAGAAGAAGAACTACATGAAGTTCACCCGCCCGGACAACGGTGCCGAGCAGCAGACGATCTACTGCTGGCCGATCTACACCTTCGCCGGTGACAAGGCCCCGGGCGACACCAACGGCCAGGGCGTCGGCGGCACCTGGTACGCCGTGCGCCCCGACGGAAAGCCGGTCGGCGCGCCGGAGAAGTAGCAACCTCCCCAGGAAGCCGCACACTTCGGCGCCGCCGATCCCGGTCCGCCCCTCCGCGCCGCACGGAGGGGCGGACCGTTTTGCTGTGATTCACCGGAACTCGTGGAAATTTCGGCGGCCTTCTCCCCGCGTTTCACCGCACGTCGGAACTCTCCGGAATTCCGTCGGTACTTTTCGTGACGTTTTTACGGGCGTCAATTTGGTATGTGCCACTGGCAGTGACCGGGAACGGATGGTCAATTTCCGTTTGGGGTCGCTCCCTTGGCAGGCGATCAGTAGCCTCAGCTCGAACGCCGGATCGCCTACGCTGTGGAGAGATACATGGAGCGTCCCGCCTGGGCCCCCCGGAGCATCGACATCACGGTGCCCAGTGTTTCCCGGATGTACGACTACTACCTGGGCGGTTCGCACAACTTCGAGGTCGACCGGGAAGCGGCCCGCAGGGCCATGGAGTTCATGCCGGGACTGCCCAAGGTCATGCAGGCGAACAGGGCGTTCCTGCGCCGGGCGGTACGCTTCGCGGTCGGCGAGGGCGTCACCCAGTTCCTGGACATCGGCTCCGGTATCCCGACGTTCGGCAACGTCCACGAGGTGGCGCAGGCGGCCGCTCCCGGCGCGCGGGTGGTCTACGTCGACCACGACCCGGTGGCCGTCGCGCACAGCCAGGCCGTTCTCGAGGGCGGCGACGGCGCGGGCGTCGTCGCCGGGGACCTCCGAAAGCCCCGGGACATCCTGGCGAGTTCCGAGGTGAGGCGCCTGATCGACCCGAACCGGCCGGTGGCGCTGCTGCTCGTTGCCGTCCTGCACTTCGTGGAGGACGCGGACGACCCGTACGCGGCGGTGGCCGAACTGCGTGAGGCCCTCGCGCCCGGCAGTATGCTGATCCTCACCCATGCCTCGTACGAGGGAATTCCGTTGCCTCCGGAGCGGGCCGGTGGCGCGGTGGACGTGTACAAGGACATCCGCAACCCGTTGATCATGCGCTCGCGTGACGAGATCGCGCGGTTCTTCGAGGGGTACGACATGGTGGAACCCGGACTGGTGCCGATGCCGCGGTGGCGGCCGGACACCGCACCGGAGGACGAGGATCCCTACGAGCTCTCCGGACTCGCGGGCGTGGGGCGTACCGCGTGAGCGCGGAGCCGGACGGGCCGGAGGGCAGACTGCGCCGGTTCGCGACGATCTGGAGCCGGGCGGTCTTCCCCGTGACCTCGACGTCGTCGACCCGGCCCGAGTTCGAGGAACAACTGCTCCCGCTGGCCAGGCGATTGACTGAAGCGCTGCTGGCCAGGGCCTTCGACCCGGACGTCGGCCAGGCGGTCGGCGCCGCCCTGATCCAGGTGCACTGCACCGACCCGGAGGCGCTCAGCCGGACCCTGGACTGCGTGGACGCCTATCTCGTCCTGTACTGCGGAGGGGACGGCGACCGTGAGGACCTGCGGGCGCGCAGCGCCAGACTGCAGCACGCCATGGCCGCCGGATTCGCGCGGGCGCTGCGGGAGCGGACGCTGGCCGAGCAGGAGGCCGTCGCCCGGGCCGCGCTGGAGGCGCAGGGCGTGGTGGCGCAGGCCCTGCACGCCACCGAGGCCAGGTTCCGCGCGGTCTTCGAAGGCGCGGCGATAGGAATCGGCATCGCCGACCTCGACGGCAACGTCCTGCAGGTCAACGGCGCCCTGCGGCGCATGTTCGGCCTGTCCGAACAGGGCCTGCGCAGCCGCAACGTCAGGGAGTGGACACACCCCGACGACGCCCCGCAGACCTGGAACCTCTACGACGAGCTGGTCCGCGGCGACCGTGAGCACTACCACCTCGAGAAGGCGTTCCACCGGCCCGACGGAACGGTCCTGTGGACCAATCTGACGGTGTCCCTGCTGCGCGACGCCGACGGTGAACCGCAGTACCAGCTCGCCCTGATGGAGGACACCACCGAGCGGCGGCTGCTCAACCTCCGGCTGCGCTACGAGGCCACCCACGACGCGCTCACCGGTCTGCCCAACCGCACGCTCTTCTTCGAGCGGCTGGAGAAGGCGCTCAGCGCCGGCCCCGGACAGCGCTTCGGCCTGTGCTACCTCGACCTGGACGGCTTCAAGACCGTCAACGACAGTCTCGGGCACGCGGCCGGCGACCGGCTGCTCGTCGAGGTCGCCGACCGGCTCCAGTCCTGCGCCACCGCGCCCGGCGAGATGGTCGCCCGGCTCGGCGGCGACGAGTTCGTGGCGCTGACCACGGGCCCCGACACCGAGCACACGGTCGACGAGCTCGCCGCCCGCATCATGAACGTGCTGCTCGCCCCCATCGGCGTCGACGGCCGCGACCTGACCGTGCGCGGCAGCGTCGGCGTCGTCGAGGGACCGGCCGGGGAACGCAGCCCGGCGGAGGTGCTGCGCAGCGCCGACATCACCATGTACCGGGCCAAGTCGGCGGGCGGCAACCGCTTCGAGCTGGCCGACCCGGAGTCCGACGCCCGCGCCATCACCCGGCACGGACTCACCACGGCACTGCCCGCGGCCCTGGAACGGGGCGAGTTCTTCATCGAGTACCAGCCGCTGGTCCACCTCGGCGACGGCAGCGTCCGGGGCGCCGAGGCGCTGGTGCGCTGGCTGCACCCGCAGCACGGCGTGCTGTCCCCGGACCGGTTCATCCCGCTCGCCGAGCACACCGGGCTGATCGTCCCGCTGGGCCGCTGGGTGCTCGAGCAGTCGGTGCGCCAGGCCCGCGCGTGGCAGGAGCGGCACGGCGGCACGGGGGCGCTCGGCCCGCTGCGCATCAACGTGAACCTCTCGCCCTGCCAGCTCACCCACCCCGGCCTGGTCCAGGACACCGTCGACATTCTGGAGCGCACCGGTGTCGAGCCGGACGCGCTGTGCCTGGAGGTGACCGAGTCGGCGCTGATCGGCGCGGACGACGACCTGCTGAAGCCGCTGCGGCGGCTGGCGGAGATGGGCGTGGACATCGCCCTGGACGACTTCGGCACCGGCTACTCCAACCTCGCCAACCTGCGCCGCCTCCCGGTGAGCGTCCTCAAGCTGGACCGTTCCTTCACCCAGAGCATGCAGCAGTTCCCGGCCGACCCGGTCGACCTCAAGATCGTCGAGGGGATCGTCTCCCTGGCCCACAGCCTCGACCTCGCCGTCACGGTGGAGGGGGTGGAGACGGGGGCGCAGGCCGAGCAGCTGCGCATACTCGGCTGCGACACGGCGCAGGGCTGGTACTACGCCCGCCCCGGCCCACCGGAACGCCTGCACGACCTGGTCCTGGCCGACGCGACGGGCTGACGCCGGGCGCCCCGGCCCACCGGCTCACCGCTCCAGGAGCATCCGCTGAAGTTCCCGGGCCGCGCGGGGCGGGGCCACGTCGCTGCGGTGGGCCAGGGCGATGGTGCGGTGGAGGCCGGGGCGGGCCAGGGGGGTGACCCGCAGGCCCTGTCCGGACCGTGCGGCGACCATGCGGGGCACCACGGCGACGCCCAGCCCCGCCCGCACGAAGCCCAGCACGGCGTCCATCTCCCCGCCCTCCACCGCGAAGTCCGGTTCGAAGCCCTCCGCACGGCACGCGGCCACGGTCAGCTCCCGCAGGTCGTAGCCGTGCCGGAACATCACCAGCCGCTCGCCCTCCAGATCGGCGACGCGCACGGTGCGCCGGCCCCGGCCGGGCTGGGAGGCGTCCGGGGAGGACACCACCACCAGGTCCTCGCGCAGCAGCTCCACCGTGGTGAGGGCGGGGGAGGGGGTCGGCAGGGGCAGGACGACCAGAGCCAGATCGAGCGCACCGCGGGCCAGCTCCCGTACCAGGTCGTGGGAGCCGTTCTCCTCGACCAGCAGCCGGACGCCCGGGTAGCGGTCGTGGAAGGCGCGCAGCACGTCCGGCAGCAGACCGGTGCACAGGCTCGGTGTCGCCCCCAGCCGTACCCGGCCGCTGCGCAGCTGCACCAGCTCCTGCACCTCGTGCCGGGCCGTGTCGGCGTCGGCCAGGATGCGCCGCGCCAGCGGCAGCAGCGCCTCGCCCGCGTCGGTGAGCTTGATGTTGCCGCGCGCCCGCAGGAACAGGTCCGCCCCCAGCTCCCGCTCCAGCGCCTTGATCTGCTGCGAGAGGGACGGCTGCGCGACATGGACCATTTCGGCGGCCCGGGTGAAGTGCCGGGTCTCGGCGACCGCCACGAAGTACTGGAGCTGCTGGAACTGCATGGGGCCACTATAGAGCTTCCATAGGTGGTAGCTATGGAAACGAGCTGGACCATGTCTTGGACCGATGGGGGCCTTTGGCCCTAGCGTCTTGTGGCATGGCTCTGGCAACGCGGACGGACCGACGGCCGTCCATGGCGCGCACCGTGTGGGACTCGACCGTCGGCAAGAAGACAGTGATGGCCGTCAGCGGTCTGGTCATGCTGCTCTACCTGGTCGCCCACATGATCGGCAACCTGAAGATCTATTTCGGGGCCGTCGAGTTCAACGAGTACGCACACTGGCTGCGCACCTTGGGCGAGCCCCTCCTGCACCACGAGTGGGCGCTGTGGGTGGTCCGGGTCGTGCTCGTCGTCGCGGTCGTCGCCCACGCCGTCTCCGCGTACCAGCTCAGCCGCCGCGACATCAAGGCGCGTCCCAGCAAGTACGTCCACAAGAAGGCGCGGGCCAGTTACGCCACGCGCACCATGCGCTGGGGCGGGATCATCCTCGCCCTCTTCATCGTCTGGCACATTCTCGACCTGACCACCGGCACCGTGCACTCCGGTGGTTTCGAGACGGGCAAGCCCTACCAGAACGTCGTGGACACCTTCTCCACCTGGTACGGAAACGTCATCTACATCGTCGCGGTGCTCGCCCTCGGAATGCACATCCGGCACGGCTTCTGGAGCGCCGCCCAGACCCTCGGCGTCGGCAGCCGCACCCGCGACCGCGCGCTCAAAGCCGCCGCCAACGTCCTCGCGCTGCTGCTCACGATCGGCTTCGTCGCCGTACCCGTGGGCGTCATGACCGGAGTGGTGAGCTGAAATGACTGCCTACGCTGCTTATACCGAGTACGCGACCGGCGAGCCGGTCGCCGACACCAAGGCCCCGTCCGGGCCGATCCACGAGCGCTGGGACACCCGCCGCTTCGAGGCCAAGCTGGTCAACCCCGCCAACCGGCGCAAGCAGACCGTCATCGTGGTCGGCACCGGTCTGGCCGGCGGCGCGGCCGGGGCCACGCTCGCCGAACAGGGCTACCGCGTCATCCAGTTCTGCTACACGGACTCCCCGCGCCGGGCCCACTCCATCGCCGCGCAGGGCGGCATCAACGCGGCGAAGAACTACCGCAACGACGGCGACTCCGTCCACCGCCTCTTCTACGACACCGTCAAGGGCGGCGACTTCCGGGCCCGCGAGTCCAACGTGCACCGCCTCGCGCAGATCTCCGTGGAGATCATCGACCAGTGCGTGGCCCAGGGCGTGCCCTTCGCCCGTGAGTACGGAGGTCTGCTGGACACCCGCTCCTTCGGCGGCGTCCAGGTCTCCCGCACCTTCTACGCCCGCGGCCAGACGGGCCAGCAGCTCCTCCTCGGTGCCTACCAGGCGCTGTCCCGGCAGATCGCCGCCGGGAACGTGGAGATGCACCCGCGCACCGAGATGCTCGACCTCATCGTCATCGACGGCCGGGCGCGCGGGATCGTCGCCCGGGACCTGATCACCGGGGAGATCGACACCTACTTCGCCGACGCCGTCGTCCTCGCGACCGGCGGCTACGGCAACGTCTTCTACCTGTCGACGAACGCCATGAACTCCAATGCGACCGCCGTCTGGCGGGCGCACCGGCGCGGCGCGTACTTCGCCAACCCCTGCTTCACCCAGATCCACCCCACCTGCATCCCGCGCACCGGCGACCACCAGTCCAAGCTGACGCTGATGAGCGAGTCGCTGCGCAACGACGGCCGCATCTGGGTGCCGAAGGCGAAGGGCGACGACCGCCCGCCGAACGAGATCCCCGAGGACGAGCGCGACTACTACCTGGAGCGCATCTACCCGTCCTTCGGCAACCTCGTCCCCCGCGACATCGCCTCCCGCGCCGCGAAGAACGTCTGCGACGAGGGCCGGGGCGTCGGCCCCGGCGGCCAGGGCGTCTACCTGGACTTCGCCGACGCCATCGAGCGTCTGGGGCGGGCGGCGGTGGAGGCCAAGTACGGCAACCTCTTCGACATGTACCAGCGGATCACCGACGAGGACCCGTACCGGGTGCCGATGCGGATCTACCCCGCGGTGCACTACACGATGGGCGGCCTGTGGGTCGACTACGACCTCCAGACCACCGTCCCCGGACTGTTCGCCGTCGGTGAGGCCAACTTCTCCGACCACGGCGCCAACCGCCTCGGTGCCTCCGCGCTGATGCAGGGCCTGGCGGACGGCTACTTCGTCCTCCCCGCCACCATCAACGACTACCTCGCCCGCAACCCGCACAAGGACGAGGTCGGCGTCGGCCACCCGGCGGTGCAGGAGGTGCTGGCCGAGACCGAGGACCGGCTCAACCTCCTGCTGTCCGTGGACGGCGACCGCACCCCCGACTCCTTCCACCGCGAACTCGGCGAACTCATGTGGGAGTTCTGCGGCATGGCCCGTACCGAGTCGGGCCTGCGCAAGGCGCTGGAGCGCATTCCGCAGATCCGTGAGGAGTTCTGGCGGCGGATCAAGGTGCCCGGCACCGGCGAGGAGTTCAACCAGTCGCTGGAGCGGGCCAACCGCATCGTCGACTACCTGGAGCTCGCCGAGCTGATGTGCCTCGACGCGTTGCACCGCTCCGAGTCCTGCGGCGGCCACTTCCGTGAGGAGTCCCAGAGTCCCGAGGGCGAGGCGGCCCGCAAGGACGAGGAGTTCTCCTACGCGGCCGCCTGGGAGTTCACCGGCACCGGCGAAGCCCCCACCCTGCACAAGGAAGACCTCGTCTTCGAGTACGTCCACCCCACTCAGCGGAGCTACGCATGAAGCTCACCCTGCGCGTCTGGCGGCAGAAGAACGCCCAAGCCGACGGCGCCATGTCCACGTACGAGGTGGACGGCATCTCGCCCGACATGTCCTTCCTGGAGATGCTCGACACCCTCAACGAGGAACTCACCCTCAAGGGCGAGGACCCCGTCGCCTTCGACCACGACTGCCGCGAGGGCATCTGCGGCGCCTGCTCGCTGGTCATCAACGGCGACGCCCACGGCCCCGAGCGCACCACCACCTGCCAGCTGCACATGCGGTCCTTCAAGGACGGCGACACCATCGACGTCGAGCCGTGGCGGGCGTCGGCCTTCCCGGTGGTGAAGGACCTCGTGGTGGACCGGTCGGCGTTCGACCGGATCATCCAGGCCGGCGGCTACGTCAGCGTCCCCACCGGCTCCGCGCCCGAGGCGCACGCCACGCCGGTACCGAAGCCGGACGCGGACTTCGCCTTCGAGCACGCCGAGTGCATCGGCTGCGGCGCCTGCGTCGCGGCCTGCCCGAACGGCGCGGCGATGCTCTTCACCTCGGCGAAGATCAACCACCTGAACGTGCTGCCGCAGGGCGCGCCCGAGCGCGAGACCCGGGTGCTCGACATGGTGGCGCAGATGGACGAGGAGGGGTTCGGCGGCTGCACCCTCGCCGGCGAGTGCGCCACCGCCTGCCCGAAGGGCATCCCGCTGACCTCCATCACCGGGATGAACAAGGAGTGGCTGCGGGCCACGCGCAAGGGAACCGGCCGGTAGCCGCCGGGCGGGCAGCGGGAGAACGTTCGCCAGGGGGTGGACGGGCGGGACCGGGAGTGGTGCTCATCCCCGGTCCCGTCTGCTGTCCGGGTGACGCCCGGCATTCAGCATTCCCACATCCGTACTCCCGGCCCAGGTCACGTACACGCCAACCGGCACAGGCAGAAACAAGGGGAGTCCCACTTCCCCGCTCCGGCGCGTGACCAGGAGAGAGCCATGACCGGCGTGCTGACCGCAGACCACCCCGCGAAGCCCGCGGCACCCACCCGTTACACCGTCACCCTCGCCCGCGACGAGGAGGACGTGCGCGCCGCCCAGCGACTGCGGCACGACGTCTTCGCCGGCGAGCTGGGCGCCCTGCTGTCCACCCCCCAGCCGGGCCTGGACGTCGACCCCTTCGACGCCTACTGCGACCACCTGCTCGTGCGCGAGGAGGTGAGCGGCCAGGTCGTCGGCACCTACCGGCTGCTGCCGCCGGAGCGCGCCGCGGTCGCCGGGCGCCTGTACGCCGAGAGCGAGTTCGACCTCGGTGCGCTCGCCCCGATCCGGCCGGGCCTCGTCGAGGTCGGCCGCTCCTGCGTGCACCCCGACCACCGCGACGGCGCGGTCATCGGCCTCATCTGGGCCGGCATCGCCCGCTACATGGTCGACCAGGGGCACACGTGGCTGGCGGGCTGCTGCTCCATACCGCTCGCCGACGGCGGCGCGCTCGCCTCCGCCACCTGGGACCGGGTGCGGGGCAAGCACCTCGCCCCCGAGGAGTACCGCGTACGCCCCCTGCTCCCGTGGCGGGCGAACCCCGGGGTGGCTGCGGCGCCCGCGGCCCGCACCGAGCTGCCCGCCCTGCTGCGCGGCTACCTCCGGCTCGGCGCCCGGGTCTGCGGCGAGCCCGCGCACGACGTGGACTTCGGCGTCGCCGACCTGTACGTACTGCTGCCGATGGACCGGGTGAACCCGCGCTACCTGCGGCACTTCCTCTCCCTCGTACCGGCCTGATGAGCGTCTGGCTGCCCGCTGCGCCCTGCACCCCGAGCGGCTGTGTGGAGCCGACGAGGGCCGCGACGGCCGTACCGAGGGCGGTGCTGCGGCTGACGGCGGTCGCCCTCCTGGTCCTCGCCGGGGTGGCGCTGCTGCCGATCGGCCGGCGGGTCCCGGCGGGGCTGGTGGGCCGCTGGTGCCGGTGGATCGTGCGGGCCGCCGGGGTCCGGGTCCGGGTCACCGGTGCCGCCCCGCCCACCGGCGGGCTGCTCCTCGTCGCCAACCACATCTCCTGGCTCGACATACCGCTGCTGAGCGCGGTCCGCCCGGCCCGGATGCTGGCCAAGTCCGAGATACGGCGATGGCCGGTGGCCGGACCGCTGGTCGGACGCGGTGGCGTCCTGTTCATCGACCGTGACCGCCTGCGCGCCCTGCCGGACACGGTCGCCCGGATCACCGGGGCGCTGCGCGAGGGTTCGGCGGTCGCGGCCTTCCCCGAGGGCAGCACCTGGTGCGGCCGCCGGCAGGGCTCCTTCCGCCGGGCCGTCTTCCAGGCGGCGCTGGACGCCGGGGCCCCGGTCCAGCCGGTCCGCATCCACTACCGGAGCGCGCACGGAACGCCGGCCACCGCCGCGGCCTTCGTCGGCGACGACACCCTGTTCGCGTCCCTGTGGCGGGTGGTCTCGGCGCGCGGTCTGATCGCCGAGGTCGAGATGCGGGCCGCGATCCCGCCGGGCACCCACTTCGACCGCCGCGCCCTGGCCGCCGCCGCGCAGCCGCCGGACGGCGGCCTCGGGCGGGAACATCCGGTCGAGGACGTGTGACGGGCCACCAGAAGTGAGCGCTGTTGAAAATTAAGTGCGTTTTATCCCTTATGTGAAGTTTCCATGGTGTTGATGAGGACATCCGGACGGGAGTGACACCCTGAAAGGAGGGTGAGGCCAGATGATCACCCGCGATGAGGTCAAGATCCTCCTGGATCACCCCGTCTACGACGGCGAGGGCAACAAGATCGGTGAGGCCAAGCACGTCTTCTTCGACGACATGAGCGGCCGCCCCGAGTGGGTGAGCGTCAGGACGGGCATGTTCGGCTCCAGCGAGTCGTTCATCCCCATCCGTGACGCCGAACTGGTGGAGGACCACCTCGAAGTCCCGTACCTCAAGGAGAAGGTCAAGGGCGCACCCGACGTCGACGTCGACTCACAGGGCCACCTGTCGGAGTCGGAGGAACACCGGCTGTACGAGTACTACGGCATCGACTGGAGCGGTGTGCTGCGCGACGACACCAAGCACTCCGGCGAGGGCCGCGGCGACCGGCACCCCGGCATGGGCAAGGCGGGAACGGCCGGCGCGGCGGGCGCTGCCGGCGCGGCGGGCGCGGCTGGGATGGCGGGCACGACCGGAAAGGCCGGGACGCCGGGCACGACGGGGACATCGGGTGCCGCTGGAACAGCCCGCACGACGGGCAGGGACCGGACAGTGTCCACGGCGAACACGGCTGCGGCCGGCGCCGCGGGAACGTCGGCGACGACCGGGAAGGCGGGCAGGACCACCGCGCGCGGCGGGCCGGGCGCCGATTCCATGACGCGCATGGAGGAGGAGATGCACGTCCGCGTCGAGCGACGCGAGACCGGACGGGCCAGGCTGCACAAGTACGTCGTGACGGAGGAGGTCGAGAAGACCGTGCCGGTGCGCCACGAGGAGGTGCACGTGGTGCGCGAGCCGATCACGGAGGCCGACCGCGAGGCCTCGCTCTCCGGCACCGAGATCGGCGAGGCCGACTACGAGGTCACGCTGCACGAGGAGCGCCCCGTCGTGGAGACCAGGGCGGTACCCGTGGAACGGGTGCGGCTGACCATGGAGGAGCGCACCGAGAACGAGACCGTACGCGGCCGGGTCCGCAAGGAGCGCATCGAGAGCGAGGGAGTACCGGACGACACCCTGCGGAGCGACGACGCGACCCGGCGGGGCCGCGACGTTCCGCGGCGCGGCCGCGGCTGACCGGACGGAACCGCGTGCGCGCCGGTGAGGCTGCTCACCGGCGCGCCGCGCCGCCGTCCGGATCCGGGAGACCGGCGATACCGGCGAGCCGCCGGTAGGAGTCCAGCAGGGCCGTACGGTCGTGGGTGCTGGTGGTGACCAGGACCTCCTCGGCGCCCGTCTCCTTCAGCACCACCTCCAGTTCGTCGGCCACCTGCTCCTCGGTGCCGGCGATGTGGCCCCTGAGCCCGGACTCGTACAGGTCGCGTTCCCTGGCCGTCATGAGGAGCGACTCGACGCGCTCGGCGGGCGGCAGCGGCGGGAAGGTGCCGCGGGTGCGGGAGTGCGCCATCGACCAGGCCTCCGGAATCAGCAGCCGGCGGGCCTGTTCGGGCGTGCCGGCCACGGCGACCGTGCCGGAGATCACCACGTACGGCTCGCTCGCCCATACGGACGGGCGGAACCGCGCGCGGTAGTCGTCGATGCCGCGGCGCATCCGGTCGCGCCCGCGCAGGTCGCCGATGACCATCGGCAGGCCCGCACGGGCGGCGATCGCCGCCCCCTCACCCATGGCGAGCACGAACGGGGGCACGGCCAGCCCCTCGGCCGGGCGGGCGCGCACCCCGGTGGGGGAGGTGCCGCGGAACCAGCCGAGCAACTCGTCGATCTGCGCGCCGAAGTCCTCGGCGTCGTCCTTGTCGCGGCCCAGAGCCTTGCGCACCCCGTCGGTGAAGCCGACCGAGCGCCCCAGGCCCATGTCCACCCGCCCCGGGAAGAGTGACTCCAGCACCCCGAACTGCTCCGCCACGACGAGTGGTTGATGGTTGGGCAGCATCACCCCGCCGGTGCCCACACGGATCGTCCCGGTCGCCGCGGCGACGGCGGCGGCCAGCACCGTCGGCGCGGAGCCGGCGACCCCGGGCACGCCGTGGTGCTCGGAGACCCAGAACCGGTGGTAGCCGAGCCGCTCCACCTCCTGCGCCAGCCGCACGGTGTCACGCAGCGCCTCGGGACCGGTGTGTCCCTCACGGATGCGGGAACGGTCGAGAACGGAGAAGCGGGTGCGGGCGATCAGCGGGGTCACACCCGGTTCAACGCGTGGTCCGCCACCGCATTCCCCTGTCCGGGCCGGACGGTGTGACCGACGGTGAAAAACGCCCGCTCGCCGTGTTCGACCTGGACGACACCCTCGCGGACACCGCGCACCGGCCGCGGTTCCTGGAGCGCAGGCCGCGCGACGGGGACTCCTTCTTCGCCGCCGCGCCCCACGACCCGCCCCTCGCCGAGGGCGTCGCGCTGGTGCGCGAGAGCACGGGGGAGTGCGAGATCCTCTGCCTCACCGGACGCCCGGAGCGCTGCCGGCACGACACGCTGGACTGGCTGACGGCCCACGGGCTGCCCGAAGGGCCGGTCCGCATGCGCGGCGACGCCGACCGGCGGCCCGCCCGGTACACCGAGCCGGCGATCCTGCGCCGCCCCGCCCGCACCCGGGAGATCCGGATGCTCGTGGACGACGGCGAACTGGTCTGCGCGGACGCCCGGCGGGCCGGGTTCACCGTCGTGCACGCCCGCTGGACGGCCCCGTCGGGGGAGTTGGAGGCGGCGCAGGAGCGGGAGGGGCGGACCTGACGTCCTCCCCTCCCGCAGGTACGTTCCCGCAGGTACGTACAGGGTCCTGTGCCTCCTCACGTGCCGCCCCGTCCCGGGCGGGGCCCCCCCTCCGGAGCGGGCTCAGTCCGTCTCCTCCAGGCGGAAGCCGACCTTCAGGCCCACCTGCCAGTGCGCGATCCGGCCCTCCTCGATCTGGCCGCGCACCTGGGTCACCTCGAACCAGTCCAGGTTGCGCAGGGTCTGCGAGGCGCGCTCGACACCGTTGCGGACGGCCTGGTCCACGCCGTCGGGCGAGGTGCCGAAGATCTCCGTGACCCGGTAGGTGTGGTTCGACATACGGGTGCTCCTTTCGACGGCGGCTCCCACCGGTACGCGGGACGCCTCCTGATGTCGCACGTCACTCCACCGTGCCTCAGGCCGTGGCGTACCGCGAGACGTCGGCCGCCCCGGCCCCGATGCCCGCAGGCCGGGCCCTTCGCCCCGTCCGTCAGACGGGAACAAGCCCCCCCCACGTCAACGGACCATGCTCAGCGACAGCGCGAACCGCTCCTCCTCGTCCGTCCACCACCGGGTCAACTCCAGCCCCACTGAACCGAGTTCCTCCCGCACTCCCTCCTTGCGGAACTTCGCCGAGACCTCGGTGCGCAGTTCCTCGCCCGCGTCGAAGTCGACGGCGAGACCGAGCGCGGGCACCTTCACCGTCTGCGCCGCGCGCGAGCGCAGCCGCATCTCGACCCACTCGCGCTCGGCGTCCCACACGGCCACGTGGTCGAAGGCGGCCGGATCGAAGTCGGCACCCAACTCCCGGTTGATCACGGTCAGGACGTTCTTGTTGAAGGCGGCCGTCACCCCGGCCGCGTCGTCGTACGCCCGGACCAGCACCTTCTCGTCCTTGACCAGGTCCGTGCCCAGCAGCAGCGCGTCGCCCGGGGCGAGCAGCGCGCGGACGGAGGCCAGGAACGCGGCCCGCTCGGCGGGCAGCAGATTGCCGATCGTGCCCCCGAGGAACGCCACCAGGCGCGGGCCCGGGGTGTCGGGCAGCGTCATCCGGCCGGTGAAGTCGGCGATCAGCGCGTGCACGGCCAGGCCCGGCCGCTCGGCGACGAGCGCCTGCCCCGCCCGGGTCAGGGCGCTCTCGCTGACGTCGACGGGGACGTAGGTGTGCAGTCCGGTCAGAGCGTCGATCAGGTGGCGGGTCTTCTCCGAGGAACCGGAGCCCAGTTCGATCAGGGTGCGGGCACCGGCCGCCGCGGCGATCTCACCGGAGCGGGCGAGCAGGATCTCGCGTTCGGCCCGCGTCGGGTAGTACTCGGGCAGCTCGGTGATCTCTTCGAACAGCTCACTGCCGTACGCGTCGTAGAACCACTTCGGCGGCAGCGTCCTCGGCCTGCCGGTCAGGCCCTGGAGGACGTCGGCGCGCAGGGCCGCGTCGGTGGCGTCCTCGGGCAGGGTGCGGGTCAGCAGGAACGGACTCACGTGCGGAGCTCCTTCAGGGGTGCCGATGGGTCGGTGGGTGCCAGGACCTCGCCCGGCTCCTCGATCGGGGTGAGCAGCACGTCGGTGCGGCTCGCCGCCAGCAGCGTGCGGTCGGGGACCTCGCGCCAGTGCGGATCGTCGTCGTAGGGCTCCGAGGCGACGACGGTGCCGCCGCCCGGCCGGGCGAGGTACCACAGCGTGTCGCCCCACGCGGTCGCGGTGACGGTGTCGCCCTGGGTGAGCAGCAGGTTGAGCCGGGAGCCGGGGGCCGCCGCGGCGACCTCCAGCACGGTGCCGGCCAGCGCCTGCCCCTCGGGCTCCCCGGCGCGCAGCCGGGCGAGCACGAGGGCCCACACGAACGCGGAGTCGCTGCGGGCCTCCAGCGACAGCAGGTCCTCGGCGGGCAGGGACCCGGCGAGCGGCGCGAGCGCGCCCGGCCAGCCCCGCACGGCACCGTTGTGGCTGAACAGCCAGGTCCCCGCGGCGAACGGGGCCGCCGCGGCCTCACCGTCCGCGCCCGACAGGGTCGCGTCCCGCACGGCGGCGAGCAGCGCCGGGGTGCGGACGACCCGGGCGAGATCGGCGAACGACAGGTCAGCCCAGACGGGTCCGGCCCTGCGGTACCGGGCCGGCACCGGGTCCCCCGGCGCGTACCAGCCCACGCCGAAACCATCGGCGTTGACCGTTCCGTACCGCTGGCGCCGGGGTGCCCACGACTGGCGGTACAGTCCGTGCGGCGGGCCCACGAGGAGCCGTCCGAGCGGTTCCTCGGGGCCCACGTAAGCGATGTGACGGCACATCAGACGCTCTCCGAGCGTGCCGTGCGGAAGCCGGAGAAGATCTGCCGCCGGACGGGATGGTCCCAGTTGCGGAACGTGCCCCGGCAGGCCACCGCGTCCACCGCGAACGAACCGCCGCGCAGCACCTTGTACTCAGACCCGAAGAACACCTCCGAGTACTCCTTGTACGGGAACGCCCTGAACCCCGGGTACGGCAGGAAGTCGCTCGACGTCCACTCCCACACGTCACCGATCAACTGGCGTACCCCGAGCGGCGACTCACCGGCCGGATAGCTTCCCGCGGGCGCGGGACGCAGGTGCCGCTGGCCGAGGTTGGCGTGGAGCCGGCCGGGCTCGGCGTCGCCCCAGGGGTAGCGCGCCGAACGGTCGCCGACCGGGTCGTGGCGGGCGGCCTTCTCCCACTCGGCCTCGGTGGGCAGCCGGCGCCCGGCCCAGCGCGCGTACGCGTCGGCCTCGTACCAGCACACGTGCAGCACGGGCTCGTCGGGCGGTACGGCCTCGGTGACACCGAAGCGGCGCCGTAGCCACCGCCCCGCGCCGGACGTGCCGTCCCGGTGCCAGAACAGCGGGGCGGTGACGGAGTTCCGGCGGATGTGGGTCCAGCCCTCCGCGGTCCACCAGTGCGGGTCGTCGTAGCCGCCGTCCTCGATGAACGCCTGGTAGGCGGCGTTCGTCACCGGGGTGGTGTCGATGCGGAACGGCGCCACCTCACGCCGGTGTGCCGGGCGTTCGTTGTCCAGGGCCCACGGCTCGTCGGAGGTGCCCATGGTGAACGGACCGCCGGGAACCAGCACTTCGGACGGACCGGTGAACAGAGGCACCGGCTCCGGGTCCGGAGCGGTCAGAGCCTGCGACCCCTTGCGCAACTGATGGGTGATCAGCATCGTCTCGTCGTGCTGCTGTTCGTGCTGCGCGATCATCCCGAAGGCGAAGCCCGCCTCCGTCAGTCGCTCGCCGTGGAACGCGGTGCCCTCCAGCACGTCCAGCGCCCGGCCGCGCACGTCCGAGGCGTAGCGGCGGGCCTCCTCGGGAGGCAGCAGCGGCAGCTGCGGCCGCTCGGCACGCGGGTGCTCGAAGGCGTCGTAGACACTGTCGATCTCGGGCCGTATCGCCTCCTGCCCGGCGACGGCCCGCAACAGCCACTGCTCCTCCTGGTTGCCGATGTGGGCGAGGTCCCACACCAGGGGCGACATCAGCGGCGAGTGCTGCGCGGTCAGCTCGGGTTCGTCGACACAGCTGGTCAGCAGGGTGGTCCGGTCGCGCGCGGTGATCAGCGCGGCGACCGCGCGCTCGCGCAGGGCTTCGGCGTCGAGGGCGGGGTCGGTCATGAGCGGGGGTCCTTCCCGTGCGGAGGCGCTCCGTGCGGGTGCGTGCGCGTGCCGGACACGGCGGTGCCGTCGGCGCGGACGGCGACACCGCCGCGCAGGGTGTCGAGCAGCTCGTCGGCGGGGCAGCGGCCCCGGGCGACATAGCGGTCCCGGTACGCCGCCACCGCGTCCACGACCTCGGCCGTGGCACCCAGCCGGGGCAGCGCCCGCAGCGCCGCGGCGAAGCAGGCGGTGGCCACCTCGCGCAGCTCCGGATCGGACAGGCCGCCACGGGCCGCGTCCCGCCACAACGGATTGTGCGGTGCCGGCATCCCGTGGGTCCGTTCGGCCAGCGGCTTCACCGCCCGGTAGGCGGTCTCGGCGGCCTCCGGATCGTCGAACAGCGCCGTCGTCACGGCCAGCGGCACGATCCAGCCGTCGTCACCGGGCTGGGCGTCGATCATCCGCAGCTCCAGGTGACCGCGCGGCCTGACCGGCGGAAACAGCGTCGTCACGTGGTAGTCGAGATCGTCCCGGGTCGGCGCCCTGGGCGCCCTGGCCCTGGTCCACTCACGGAAGGTCAGCCCCTTCGGCACGTGCCACGGGCCGCCGTCGCGTCGTACGCACATCACCGGCGCGTCCAGGACGTGGCGGGTCCAGGCCGCGCGCGGATCGGAGTCCAGCACGGGGCCGCCCGCGCGACCGGTGCCGATCTGCGCCCAGCGCAGCTGCCGGGTGGACAGCCAGCCGGTCGGCCGGTGACCGGCCAGCGGGGAGTTGGCGAACGCGGCGACCAGGACCGCGCCGAGTTGGTGCGCCAGCCACCAGCGCCGCACATGACCGAGGGGGCCGGGCTCCTCGTACCCGGCGTCCAGGCACACCTGCACGGACGCGGAGGTGCACATCATGGCGCGGCCGGCGGGGCCGGTGCGGTCGAGGCAGGCCTCCATGGCGTCGTAGCGCGGTTCGCGCAGGAACCGGCGTGGTGTGTGCCAGGGATCGTGGCCGAGACCGACGAGAGTGAGATCGTCCTCGCGCAGTACCGCGCGGACGGCGTCGAGGTCGGCGCGGACGGTGTCGACGCACTCCATGAGGGAGGCGGCGGGCGGCGAGCTGAGCTCCAGCTGGCCGCCGGGTTCGACGGTGAGCGCCGAACTCAGGGGCACGGTCCGCAGTGCGGCGTAGGCCGCTTCGAGTCGTTCGGATGTCACGGGGAGCTGCGGGGCACGCAACTCGTGGACGAGCCATTCCACCTCGACTCCGAGGCGGTGCGGCGGTCCGGTCTTGAAGCAGATGCCGCGGACCAGCGCATCCACCTCGGCTTCGGTGACGGCGGGATGTGGCCCGGTATGGCCACTTGTCGAATCGGACATGTGGGGATCCTCCTGAGATACCACCATGTCGCCGGCCGGGGTCCTTCGGTCCCGTCCGGCTGCAACTCGTCCACCCAAAACCCTCGCGACGCTCCGCACAAGGGCGCCCGTTGGGGCGTCCCGGGTGCGGGGAAACTCCGTTGCGTCGCCTCACCAGCATCGCTCACGATGCTCGTACGGGCACGACGGGGGAGATCACGGGGGAGCCGGTGGGGATGTCGACGAGAGCAGCCGTGGGGCGCGCGGTCACGGAGCGTACGGGGGTCGCGGCGTGAGCGCGCGCCTGCGCGGCATCGCGCGCGAGACCGAGCAGATCGTGGCGGCGGGGACCTACCGCGCTCCGAGCGGCCGCGAGGTGCGCCTCGCGGCGGCCGTCCGGGCGGCCCGGGACGGGACCCGGACGTACGGGCCGGAGCCGGTGCGGGTTCCGGAGCGGGCCTTTCCGGTCAGGACTCGGATCGAGGTCACCGGGGAGAGCAGCCTGGAGGCCGCGCGCCGGCTCGCGGGAGACGCGGAGCCGGGCGGACCGCTTCGGGAGCCGGCGGTGCTGAACTTCGCCTCCGCGAGGAACCCCGGCGGCGGCTACCTCAACGGCGCGCAGGCCCAGGAGGAGGCGCTGTGCCGGGCCTCCGCGCTCCACACCTGCCTGCTGCGGGCCCCCGAGTACTACGACCACCACCGGACCCACCGTGACCCGTTCTACTCCGACCGGGTGATTCACTCACCCGCCGTGCCCGTCTTCCGTGACGACCGCGGCCGGCTCCTCGAGGAGCCGTTCCGGGCGGGCTTCCTCACCTCGCCCGCGCCGAACGCGGGCGTCATCCTCCGGACGGTACCGGAGCGCGCGGGCGAGGTGCCCGGCGCCCTGGCCGTCCGGGCGGAGCGGGTGCTGGAGACCGCCGCGGCGGTCGGCTACCGGCGGCTGGTGCTGGGCGCCTGGGGCTGCGGGGTCTTCCGCAACGACCCCGCGCGGGTGGCGGGCGCGTTCCGGGCGCTGCTGGAGCCGGGCGGCCGGTTCGCGGGGGCCTTCGAGTACGTGGTCTTCGGGATTCTGGACCGCACGCGCGAGGGCGCGATCCGTACGGCCTTCGACCGGACGTTCGCGGATCTGGTGGCGGACACGGCGGCGGTCAGCTCCAGCCGTACCGCTCCCGCAGCCGGTGACGCACCAGATTGAACCGCATCCGGTCCAGGGCACAGGCCTCACGGCGCATGCCGTCCTCGTGCAGCCGCAGCACCCGGTCGACGGCGACCCACGAATCCCGGCCCGACCGGTCCCACGGCCCGCTGCCGATCGGTACCCAGTCCCGGTCCCCCTCGCGCCGCCTGCTCGACAACTGCACGGCGAGGACGGTCCCGGCCGCCTCACGTGCGACGACGAGCACCGGGCGGTCCTTGCCCCGGCCGTCGTTCTCCTCATAGGGCACCCAGGTCCAGACGATCTCCCCGG
This sequence comes from Streptomyces sp. TE5632, assembly GCF_054061295.1. Classification (NCBI taxonomy): domain Bacteria; kingdom Bacillati; phylum Actinomycetota; class Actinomycetes; order Kitasatosporales; family Streptomycetaceae; genus Streptomyces; species Streptomyces sp. TE5632. Next base: position 5,835,373 of record NZ_JBSSEA010000003.1, read on the forward strand.
GATCGGGGTCACCGTCGTGCGCGGGCGAGTATTCCGTGCGCACCCGGCCCACATCGCCGGGCCCGGCCTCGGCGGTGGCGGTGGGGCCGAAGCGCCCCGGGGCTTCCTCAGTGCTGTACTCGGTCACGGGCGTACCGTACGGGATACCCCCAGGGCCGTGATCAACTGCCGTGCGCCACCGGGCCGGTGGCCCGGTGGCGCGGCGGTCTCAGGTGGTCGGCGCGGTGCCGCGCACGCCCAGGCCCGTGAGTTCCCGCCCCGAGACCATGCCGGCCTCGATCCGTACGAACACCCCGTCCCGCATCGGCATCCAGGAGTCGGGACCGTTCCGCAGCAGCCGCTCGTGCTCGGCGGGGTCGGTCACCACGGCGGCCCGGCCGGTGATCACCACGCTCCAGCCGGCCCGTATCTCGGCCTGGAAGTCGTCGGCCTCGAAGGCCACCACGACACCGTCGATCGCGCGCACCAGGTCGGAGTCCCGCGAGGTGCACAGCAGCACGGAGGAGTCCGTGTCCAGGGAGAAGTTGACCGGGAGGACGGCAGGCAGCGCCTGCCGGGTGTACACGACGCGACCCACCGGCACCTTGGCCAGCAGGCGCAGGCACTCCTGGCGATCGAGTGCGCGGAAGCCATCGCTCTGGAACATCGGTCCATCGTCGGCGGCGGAAGCCACCAGGGCTAGGGCCGGACGGCCCTGATGAGCCACCGGTGCTTGAAAACGGTCCCGGTGGGTACTCCGGGGGCCGGTGGGGTCCGGCAGGGACGGCCGGGCCCTGCCGTACGGCGCCGGGCGACGTGCGGCAGGCGAGGGGCGAGGGGCGCTTTCCGCCGGGTGACACTGAGCACATGGCCCGCACCCCCGCCTCTCCCGGCCCTCCCGGCCCTCCCGCCTCCCGGCAGCCCGTGCCCGCCGAGCTCCGTCCCTATCTGGAGGAGCAGGTCCACCGCATCCGCACCGTCTGCGACTCTCACCTGGTGAGCGTCCTCGCGATCGGTTCGGTCGCCCTCGGCGACTACCTGCACGGGCGCAGTGACGTCGACGTCATGGTCGTGGTGGACCCGTCCCTGCCCGGCCGGGCGCTGCACGAACTGGCCGGGACACTCAGCCACTCCGCGCTGCCGTGTCCCGCGGCCGGGCTGGAACTGGTCGTCCACGCCTCCGACATCGCCGCCGGGGCGGGGGAGGGCGGGGCCGGCTACCTGCTGGACCTCAACACCGGGGCGGAGCTGCCGGAGAAGGTGAGTTTCGACCCGGGGGAGTCCGCGGACTTCTGGTACGTCATCGACCTCTCCATCGCCTCCCGGGCCGGACGTCCGCTGTTCGGCAGGCCGGCCCGGGAGGCGATCGCCGAACCGCCCCGCGCCGCACTGCTCACCGCGCTGCGGGCCTCCGTCCGCGAACACGCCGACGGCGAGGGCCACCTGGCGGACAACAGGGTGCTCAACGGCTGCCGCTCCCTGGTGTTCTGCCGCGCCGACCAGTGGCTTCCCAAGCGCAGGGCGGCGGAGGCGGTCGCCGGCTCCGAGACTGCTTTCCGGCCCCTCGTCGAGGCCGCGTTGCACAGCTTCGAACGCCCCCGTGGGGCCGCGCTCCCGCTGCCCGCCGCCGACGTGCGCCGCTTCCTGGACCATGTGGCCGCCCGCGTCGACGAGGCCACGGAGGCCCTGTGGGCGGCGGGTGGCGGAGGGCACCTCGACGACGGCCCACGGGGCTGCCTATGATCCCCGTGCGGCATCGCGTGTCGGTCACCGGCAGGGTGAGGCATGGAGGCGCCGCGGATGCCCGTGGAGGCATTGAAACCGTGTCAGTCGAGTTCAACCACACCATTGTCCTGACCCGCGACCGGGAGAAGTCCGCCCGTTTCCTCGCCCGGATCCTGGGGCTGGAGGTCGGCGAACCGGCCGGAATGTTCCTGCCCGTGACGACGGCCAACGGCGTCACGCTGGACTTCGCGACCATCGACGCCGACATTCCCGTGCAGCACTACGCCTTCCTCGTCTCCGAGGACGAGTTCGGCCCGATCCTCGGCCGGCTCGTGGACGCCGGGGTCCCCATCCAGGCCGATCCGCACGGTCGGCACCCGCGCCGGATCAACCGCAATGACGGCGGACGCGGTGTGTACTTCCCCGACCCGGCCGGACACGGCCTGGAAGTGATCACCCGTCCCTACGGCAGCGACCCGGCGTCACCGCTGAACGGCGTCACGGAGGAAGTCCCCGGAGCGCTCTGAGCACCGGGCCGGCCGGGGCGGGCTGCGAGCCGTCTCACCCGCCCCGGCCGCGGTCCCCGCCGGTGAGACCCGGCGGAGGGCTCAGCGCCGGTACAACCCGACCAGGGTGCCGTCGGCGATCCGAGCCCTGTCCACCGCCTCGTGCACCTGCTCCGCACGGGGCGCGTCGGGCAGCACACACGGCTCGGCGAGGGCGTAGAGCCGGAAGACGTAGTGGTGCGCGTCGTCCCCGGGCGGCGGATGCGGCCCGCCCCAGCCGCGCTCCCCGTAGCCGTTGACCAGTGCGGTGCCCCGCGGCGGACTCTGCCCCGCGCCGACGCCGCCGCTGTGCGGGTCGATGCCCACGACGATCCAGTGCACGAACGTCCCCGACGGCGCGTCGGGGTCCTCGCACAGCAGGACCAGCTCCGCCGCGTCGTCCGGCACGCCGCTCCAGGCCAGCGGCGGCGAGACGTTCGCCGCCTCGTACGCGTGCCGCCGCGCGATGAACGTGTGGTCGTTGAAGGCGTCACTGCCGATGTCGATACCGGTCATGCGCCCCGGGGTACCCCCTCGCCCTCCGGGCATGCGCTCCCGCACCGGCGTGGGAGGTTCGTCGGACGGAGCGTGCTTCGGACCATCCGGGAGGGGGTACGCGGGAGCCGCACCGGGGCAGCCGTCCCCGGTGCGGAGACCGGTGCGGAGACCGGTGCGGAGACCGGTGCGGAGAGGGGCGTCCGTCATGCTGTTCCGTGATCGGCGGGAAGCCGGCCGGGAACTCGCCGAGAGGCTGCGCGGGATGCAGGGTGACGGCGCGCTGCCCGAGGCCGTCGTCCTCGCCCTGCCCCGCGGCGGCGTCCCCGTGGCCCACGAGGTCGCCGAGGTGCTCGAGGCGCCGCTCGACGTGCTCGTCGTCCGGAAGATCGGTGCCCCCTTCCACCGGGAGGTCGGCGTCGGTGCGATGGCCGGTGACGAGGTGCCCCTGTTCGATCCGTCGACCCTGCGGGCGCTGGGCCTGAGCGAGGCCGATCTCGATTCCGTGGTCGAGCGGGAGCGCGTAGAACTGCGACGCCGTGAACAGCTCTACCGTCGGGGCCGGCCCGCCCCCGAGCTGCGGGGACGTACCGTGATCGTCGTCGACGACGGCCTGGCGACCGGTTCCACGGCCCGCGCCGCGCTCCGGTTCGTACGGCGTCAGGCACCCGCCCGGGTCGTGCTGGCCGTCCCGGTCGGCTCCCCGGAGAGTGTCGAACGGATGCGCGCCGAGGCCGACGAGGTGGTCTGTCCGCACCGACCCGCCGGCTTCATGGCCGTGGGTGAGTGGTACGCGGACTTCGACCAGCTGACGGACGAGGACGTGCTGACGGCGCTGCACCGGCGCCAAGGGGCGCCCGGTTCGTAGGCGTGGAGCGGACGCCGTCGTCCGCTCGCGCCCACTCGGGCAACGGCATCCGTTCAGACGACGTCGTCCGCGCGGAGGGTGTCGATGTCGGCGGGGGAGTGGCCCAGTTCGGTGAGGATCGCCTCCGTGTGTTCGCCGACGGCCGGTACCGGGTCCATGCGGGGCGGCAGGCCCGCGAGGTCGGCCGGCGGAAGCAGGGCCTGAACGGTCGCTCCGGGCACGGCCACCTCGCGCCAGCGGTCACGGGCGGCGAGGACCGGGTGGTCGAGGAAGGTGGCGACGTCGTTGACCCCGGCGCAGGCGATGCCGGCGGCCTCCAGTTCCTCCAGCAGTTCCTCGGCGCCGGAGCGGGCGCAGCGCTCGGTGATGACGGCGTCGAGTTCCTCGCGGTGCGCCACCCGGGCGGAACCGGTGCCGAAGCGGGGATCCTCGGCCAGCTCGGGGCGGCCCAGGAACTCCGTGCACAGGGCCGCCCACTCGCGCTCGTTCTGGATGGAGAACAGCACCTCGCGCCCGTCGGCGGCCGGGTACGTCCCGTACGGGGCGATCGTGGCGTGCCGGGTGCCCAGCCGCGGGGGCTGGGTGCCGCCGTAACGGGTGTAATAGGCGGGCTGGCCCATCCACTCGGCGAGCGCCTCGAACAGCGACACCTCCACGGGGTGGACGGTGCCGGTGGTCGCGCGGGTGTACAGCGCGGTGAGGACACCGCTGTACGCGTACATCCCGGCGGCGATGTCGGCCACCGAGATGCCGGTCCGGGCGGTGCCGTCCGGTGTTCCGGTCAGCGACACCAGGCCCGTCTGGCACTGCACCAGCAGGTCGTACGCCTTGCGGTCGGCCCAGGGGCCGGTCGTGCCGTAGCCGGAGATGGTGCAGGGGATCAGCCGGGGGTGGCGCCGGGCGAGCTCGTCGGTGCCCAGGCCGAGCCGGCCGGCCGCGCCCGGTGCCAGGTTCTGCACGAACACGTCGGCACCGGCGAGGAGTCGGTGCAGGATCTCCCGGCCCCGCGGATCCTTGAGGTTCAGCGTGAGGGAGTCCTTGGAGCGGTTGAGCCACACGAAGTAGCTGGAGTGACCGTGGACGGTGGTGTCGTAGCGACGGGCGAAGTCTCCCTCGCCCGGCCGCTCCACCTTGATCACACGGGCGCCGAGGTCGGCGAGCTGACGGGTGGCGTACGGCGCGGCCACGGCCTGCTCCAGACTGACCACTGTGACCCCGGACAGGGGATGTCTCTGCACGTCCACGCCTTCCGCTCACCTCCCCGATTAATACGGCCGAGGTGGGCGGCCTGTCAACGGGCGCCCGGCCCGTTCGGCGCCACGCCCGCCCGGCGGTCGGGGCCGCCCTGCGCGAACTACGGGAACTGGCGCCGACGGCCGTCGCCCGAAGGCCGTTCGAACAGCCGGGCAGGCCCCGGCGGTGCGGAGACAGGTGCGGGGCGTGCGTCGTGTGACGCACGCCCCGCACGGACGGGAACCCGAAGCCGCCCACTCGCCCTTCGCCGAAGGCGTCAGGCCTTTTCCTGCATGGTGCGCCGGGCCGGATTGCCCTGTTCGGCGGCCTTGGGGTCCTTCTCGCCCGCCTTCGCCCGCACGCCCTGGGCGATGCGGGCACCGATCTTCTCGTCGATGTTCGTCCAGTACTGGAAGGCGCGCTCGAGGACGGGTTCGGTCACGCCGTTGAGGAGGTGTCCGACGACGTTGTCGACCAGCCGGTCGCGCGCGGCGTCGTCCATGACCTCGCGCACCAGGGTGCCGGGCTGGCCCCAGTCGTCGTCCTCGGGATGGGAGACGTAGGCGGTGCGCATGAGGGCCCCGTCGGCCTCCCAGCTGGGCGGAGTGCCGTAGTGCTCGGTGTCGGCCGCGGGACCGCCCTTGGAGTTCGGCGCATACACCGGATCGGTCGTCTTCCGGTAGGCCATCGCGCCGTCCTTGGAGTAGCTGTGGACGTCGACGACCGGGGCGTTCACCGGAAGCTGCTGGTAGTTGGCGCCGATCCGGTGGCGGTGGGCGTCGGCGTAGGAGAAGATCCGGGCCAGCAGCATGCGGTCCGGGCTCGGGCCGATGCCGGGGACCAGGTTGTTGGGCTGGAAGGCCGCCTGCTCGATCTCGGCGTGGTTGTCGGTCGGGTTGCGGTCGAGTGTCATGCGGCCGACCGGGATGAGGGGGTAGTCGCCGTGCGGCCACACCTTGGTCAGGTCGAACGGGTTGAACCGGTAGTCCGCGGCTTCCTCGTACGGCATGATCTGCATGTACAGGGTCCAGCTCGGATACTCGCCGTCGCGGATGTGCTCGAAGAGGTCCCGCATGTGGTAGTCGGTGTCGGCGGCCGCCATCTGGTCGGCCTCGTGCTGGGTGAAGCACTCGATGCCCTGGTCCGTCTTGAAGTGGTACTTCACCCAGAACTTCTGACCCTCGGCGTTGATCCACATGTACGTGTGGGAGGAGTAGCCGTTCATGTGGCGCCACGTCCGCGGGATGCCGCGGTCTCCCATGAGCCAGGTGACCTGGTGAGCGGATTCCGGCGAGAGGGTCCAGAAGTCCCACTGCATGTCGTGGTCGCGCAGGTTGTTGTCCGCCCGGCGCTTCTGCGACCGGATGAAGTGCTGGAACTTCATCGGGTCCTTGACGAAGAACACCGGCGTGTCGTTGCCGACCATGTCGTAGTTGCCCTCGCTGGTGTAGAACTTCACCGCGAAGCCGCGCGGGTCGCGCCAGGTGTCCGGGCTGCCGCGCTCGCCCGCGACGGTCGAGAAGCGGATGAGCAGGTCGGTGCGGGTGCCCGGCTGGAAGACGGCCGCCTTGGTGTAGGCGCTCACGTCGTGAGTCACCTCGAAGTGGCCGAAGGCGCCGCTTCCCTTGGCATGCGGCTGGCGCTCGGGGATCCGCTCCCGGTTGAACTGCGCCATCTGCTCGATGAGGTAGGCGTCGTGCAGCAGGATCGGCCCCCCGGGGCCTACGGTGAGCGAGTGCTCGTCACTCTCCGCCGGGGCGCCGGAGTCCGTCGTGGTGGCAGGCGGGGTGTCTGTCATGGGCTGCCTTTCGTCGTTCGGTGGCGGCGTGCCGGGTTCCGCGCGACAGGGAGGCGGGACGACCAAGGTCTCTTCGGCCCTGTCCGCAGGCCGTGGCATACCGGCCCCGGGGCTGCTCCTGAGCCCCGGACTGCTCGGTCCCGGTAGGACGCGTGCCCCGGAGAGACCGCACCAATCCGGTCCGGGCCCCGGCCCGGCGGTGTCCCGGTGTGGGCCGGGCCTTCGACCACGGCCCGTGACGCCGGGGAAGAAGCAGGTGGCACCCCGCCGTGACATCGTCCGTCACCAGTCTCCGCCGCGGGCCGAAGCGCGCAACGTGAGAGGGGCCGTGCGGGGGCGCCCCCGGAGCAGGGGCACCACGGCCGAAGGGGCCGAAGCCGTCGTCGAGACGGCTTCGGCCCCTTCGGGACGCGGTCGTGCGGGGTGGGTCAGGCGGCGGCCGGTGCGGTGGCGTGGCCGTTGAGGGCGACGATGACCTCGGTCAGCTGCCCGACGACCTCGGCGTCGTCGGCGGGGCGGACCTCGGCGAAACGGGTCACGGAGCCCGGGATCGAGAGCTTGATGTCCTCGATCACCTTGCCGCCCGCGATCCCCAGGGCCTTGCGGGCCTCGTCCTGCGCCCAGACGCCGCCGTACTGGCCGAAGGCGGTGCCGATCACGGCGACGGGCTTGTCACCGAGGGCGGAGGCGCCGTACGGGCGGGACAGCCAGTCGATGGCGTTCTTCAGGACGGCCGGCATCGTGCCGTTGTACTCGGGTGTGAAGAGCAGCAGGGCGTCGGCGCTGCCCACGGCCTCGCGCAGCTGCGTGGCGGCGGCGGGGACGCTGCCCTCGACGTCGATGTCCTCGTTGTAGAAGGGGATCTCCGCGAGACCCTCGTAGAGCGCCACGTCGGAGCCCTCGGGCGCGAGCTTCACCGCGGCCTCGGCGAGCTGACGGTTGTGCGAACCGGCGCGGAGGCTGCCGACGAGGGCGAGGATGCGGACGGACATGCGAACTCCTGGGGGGTGAAATACGGGTGGAACACGGGTGGAACACGGGGTGCGACGGCCGGACGCGACGGCGTGACGAAACATCGCCGCAACAATCCGGACCGAGGTCCGTTTTCTTTTCTAGCATCCTAACCGGACCCTGGTCCATTTTCTTCCCGATGCTTTACCCTGGCTTCATGTCCGCCGTGCCGCCGCCTGCCCCGATATCCCAGGAGCCCGTCGAGCCGCAGGAGTTGCCGCAGCTCGGCGGCGAGATCGACGAGCCCTGCCTGCGAGCCGACGCGGCGCGCAACCGCGCCCGACTGCTGGAGGCCGCCGCTCTCCTCGTCGCCGAACGCGGCGCGGACGGTCTCACCATGGAGGCGGTGGCCGTGGCGGCCCGGGTGGGCAAGGGAACGGTCTTCCGGCGCTTCGGCGACCGCACCGGACTGCTGTCGGCACTGCTCGACCACTCCGAGAAGAAGTTCCAGGCCGCCTTCCTCACCGGACCCCCGCCGCTGGGGCCGGGAGCGCCGCCCGCGGAGCGCCTGCGGGCGTTCGGCCTCGCCCTGCTGCGCCGCACGGCCGACGAACTGGAACTGCAGCTCGCCGCCGAACCGTGCGCCGACCGCCGCTTCACCAACCCGCCCCGCCGTGTGCTGATCCACCATGTGTCGCTGCTGCTGCGCGAGGCCGTCCCCGACGCGGACTGCGAACTCCTCGCCCACACCCTGATGGCGCCGCTCGACCCCGCCCTGGTCCACCACCTGACCCAGCAGCGCGGGATGCAGATGGAGAGGCTGGAAGCCGCGTGGGTGGACCTCGTCGACCGCGTGACGGGTTCCGTGACCTCCCCCGGCTGACCGGGCCGGCGCGCCGCGGCCGCACAGTCCGGAGCGCACCACCCCGACCGCACGGCCGGGGTGCCCTGAACTGGGACGGAATCGTGCTGCGACGTTCTCAACTCCCCCGGCTGCAGGGCCCGTTCGCGCTTCTGCAAGGATGCGTTGCGTCATGGTGCAGATACCGAACCCACCCGCGCCCGCATCCGTCGCACTGCCGCGTGCCGTGCCCACGAGCGCCGACGTGGCCCGACTGGCCGGCGTCTCGCGCGCGACCGTCTCCTACGTCCTGAACAACGCCGAGGCCGTCCGGATCAGTGAGCCCACCCGCCGCCGCGTCCGCGACGCCGCCAGGGAACTCGGGTACGTGCCGCACGCGGCGGCCCGCAGCTTACGGGCCGGCCACAGCCGCATGGTGCTGATGCCGGCCCCGGCCTTCCCGGTCGGCCCGGTCTACAGCCAGTTCGTCAACGACCTCCAGGTGGCGCTCGGCCGCCTCGACTACACGGTCGTGCAGTACGGCACCGTCGGAGTGCACGACGACGAGGCCGCCCGTGCCTGGGCCGAACTGCGCCCCGTGGCCGTGCTGGTCCCCGGCTCCGGGCTCGGCCCGCGGGGCGTCGCCGTGCTCAAACGCTCCGGAGCGCGTGCCGTGATCACCCTCGGCCCGGAGTCCGTCGAGGGCGCACACGCCCTGCTCATGGACCACGACGTCGTCGGCCACAGCGCGGGCGCCCATCTGTTCGACCGAGGTCGGCGCCGCATCGGCGTCGTCGTCCCGCGCGAGCCCGGTCTGGGTGCGTTCTCCGCGCCCCGCCTGGCCGGCGTGTGTGCGGCGCTGCGCGGCACCGACGCGACGGTCACCGAACTGCCCCTCGCCCACGACGAGGGCGCCGCCGCGCGGCTCGCCGCCGGCTGGCGCGACCTCGGCCTCGACGCCGTGTTCACCTACAACGACGAGTACGCGATGCTGCTGATGCGGGCCCTGGACGACGTCGGCGTCCGCATCCCGGAGGAGACGGCCGTGGTCGGCGCCGACAACCTCATGCTGGGCCGGCTGCTGCGGCCCCGGCTGACCACCGTCCACCTCGATCTGCCGTCCGGCCGGGAACTCGCCGAACTCGTCGACCGCGCGGTGCGCGATCCCGCCGCCGCACCCGAGGCCCACAAGGTGCTGGGGGCGTCGGTGGTCCAGCGCGAGTCCAGCTGAGGCCCGTTCGTGTGCCGGGCACCCGCCCGCGCCGCATGCGAGGCCCGGTCGCACCGTCGGACGATGGGGGAAGCCGAACCGTCCGGACGGTGACTAGGATGTTGCCTGCTCAACCAAATGGTACGCGGAAGGACAGCCGGGCTCGCGCTCGCGCGGTGCGCCGGTGACCGATCGGAGAGCCCACACATGCCGTTGCTCGACCCCACGACCTGGCAGCCCCGCAGCCTTACGGGGCCCGACCACACCGTCACGGAGCCCGCCACCGGCGAACAGCTGGCCACCGTCACCCTCGCCACCGGTGAGGACGTCGGGGCCGCCGCCGAAGCGGGCCGTGCCGCCCAGAGCGAGTGGGCGAAGGCCCCGCACTTCGTCCGTGCCGCGGTGCTCCGCAAGGCCGGCGACCTGTTCGCCGCGCACGCCGGTGAACTGCGGGAATGGCTGGTCCGCGAAGCCGGCAACATCCCCGGCAAGGCGGACTTCGAACTGCACGTCGCCGCCCAGGAGTGCTACGAGGCCGCGGCCCTGGCCTCCCGCCCGCCCGGTCAGGTACTGCCCACCGAAGGGCCCCGGCTGTCGTACACCCGACGGGTGCCGGTGGGCGTGGTGGGCGTCATCGCGCCGTTCAACGCGCCGCTGATCCTGTCCATCCGTTCCGTCGCCCCGGCCCTCGCGCTCGGCAACGCGGTCGTCCTGAAACCGGACCCGCGCACCGCGGTCTGCGGCGGACTGGCGCTCGCCGCGGTGTTCGCCGAGGCAGGGCTGCCCGAGGGACTGCTGCACATCCTGCCGGGCGGCGCAAAGACCGGTCAGGCACTCGTCGCCGACCCGCGCATCCCCGTCATCTCCTTCACCGGATCCACCGGTGCCGGCCGGCACGTCGGGGAGGCCGCGGGCCGTCACCTCAAGCGGGCCCACCTGGAACTCGGCGGCAACTCCGCGCTGATCGTGCTGGAGGACGCCGACCTCGACGCGGTGATCTCCACGGCCGCCTGGGGATCGTTCTTCCACCAGGGCCAGATCTGCATGACGACCGGACGTCACCTGGTGCACGCCTCGCTCTACGACGAGTACGTCGAACGGCTGGCCGCCAAGGCGGACTCACTCGCCGTCGGCGACCCGCACCGCGACCAGGTCCACCTCGGCCCGCTCATCGACCGCGGACAACTCGACAAGGTCCACGCCCTGGTCGAGTCCAGCACCGCCGGCGGCGCGAAACTCGCCGCGGGCGGCACCCACGACCGGCTGTTCTACCGGCCCACCGTCCTCGCGGACACCGGCGACGACACCCCCGCGTACACGGAGGAGGTCTTCGGCCCCGTCGCACCCGTACGGTCCTTCAGCGACGCCGACGAGGCCGCCGCCCTGGCCGCCGCGAGCCCCTACGGCCTCTCGCTGGGCATCGTCACCGCCGACACGGCACGCGGGCTGGACCTGGCGGAGCGGATCCCGACGGGGATCGTGCACATCAACGACCAGACCGTGAACGACGAGGCCGTGGCCCCCTTCGGCGGCGTCGCCGCCTCCGGCACCGGGTCCCGCTTCGGCGGCGACGCCAACCTGGACGCGTTCACCGAGGTGCGCTGGACCACCGTGCGCGGGGACGTCGCGCAGTACCCGTTCTAGAAGGTCCCGTTCCGAAAGGAACCGAGCCGGGGCCGGTCGGTCACTGGCCCTGGCTCCCCGCCTCGCTGCCGGCCTTCGCCTGCTGCTCGGCGATCGACTTGCGGACCTCGTCCATGTCCAGCTTCCGGGCCTGCCCGATGACGTCCGCCAGCGCGGCTTCGGGCAGGGCACCCGGCTGGGCGAACACGGCCACCTGATCGCGGACGATCATCAGCGTCGGGATCGACCGGATGTCGAAGGCCGCGGCCAGCTCCGGCTGCGCCTCCGTGTCCACCTTGCCGAACACCAGGTCCGGGTTGTCCTCCGCCGCCTTCTCGTACACGGGAGCGAACTGACGGCACGGCCCGCACCAGGACGCCCAGAAGTCGATGAGAACGAACTCGTTCTCCGTGACCAGCTGGTCGAAGTTCTCCTTGGTGAGCTCCACGGTGCTGCTCATGGCGTGTTTCCTCTTCCTGATGTCGGGTCGAGCCATCCGCACAACACGGCCGGCCGGGTCACGTATTCCGCGCCCCTACCCATGTGGCCACCGTGCACACCACCCACCAGACTGACCCCATGAGGCAAACGGAACCGACAGGACCGACGGAACCGACAGGACCGACAGGGCCGACGGGGTCGAAAGGATCGGCGGAACCGGAGTCCACGGACTACGACGTCGTGGTGCTGGGCGCCGGGCCCGTGGGGGAGAACGTCGCCGACCGCACCCGCGCGGCAGGGCTGACCACCGCGATCGTCGAGAGCGAACTGGTCGGCGGCGAGTGCTCCTACTGGGCGTGCATGCCCAGCAAGGCCCTGCTGCGTCCCGTTCTCGCGCGGGCCGACGCCCGCCGCACCCCCGGCCTGAGCCGGTCGGCGCAGGGGCCGCTCGACGCGAGCGCGGTCCTCGCCCACCGGGACGAGTACACCTCGCACTGGAAGGACGACGGGCAGGTCCAGTGGCTGGAGAGCGTCGGCGTCGAACTCCACCGCGGCGTCGGGCGGATCACCGGCCCGCGCACGGTGACCGTCACCGCCGGCGACGGAACGCGGCGCGTCCTCACCGCCCGGCACGCCGTCGCCGTCTGCACGGGCAGCCGCGCGCTGCTGCCCCCGCTGCCCGGACTCGCCGACGTCGCGCCGTGGACGAGCAGGGAGGCCACCAGCGCCAAGGCCGTGCCCGGCAGGCTGGTCGTGGTCGGCGGCGGTGTCGTCGCCACCGAGATGGCCACGGCCTGGCAGGCGCTCGGCTCCCGGGTCACGCTCCTGGTACGCGGCAAGGGCCTGCTGTCCCGGATGGAGCCCTTCGCCGGAGAACTGGTCGCCGAGGCGCTCACCGAGGCCGGCGCGGATCTCCGTACCGGTACCTCCGTCACCTCGGTGACCAGGGAGAACGGTGCCGTCGTGGTCGTCACCGACACGGGGGAGCGGATCGAGGCAGACGAGATCCTCTTCGCCACCGGCCGTGCCCCGCGCACCGACGACATCGGCCTGGAGGCCGTCGGTCTGGAACCCGGATCCTGGCTCACCGTGGACGACAGCCTCCGGGTGACCGGCCAGGACTGGCTCTACGCGGTCGGCGACGTCAACCGGCGTGCCCTGCTCACCCATCAGGGCAAGTACCAGGCCCGTGTCGCGGGCGCCGCCATCGCCGCGCGCGCCGCCGGGGGGCCCGTCGCCGCGGAGGCGTGGGGCGCGCACGCCGCCACCGCCGACCACGACGCCGTACCCCAGGTGGTGTTCACCGACCCGGAGGCGGGCTCGGTCGGCCTCTCCCTGGCCGAGGCGGAACGGGCGGGGCACCGCGTCCGCGCCGTCGACCTCGACCTGTCCTCGGTCGCCGGCGCCGGTCTGTACGGGGAGAACTACAAGGGCCGCGCCCGCATGGTCGTCGACCTCGAGAGCGAGACCCTGCGCGGCGTCACCTTCGTCGGCCCCGGAGTGGGCGAACTGGTCCACTCGGCGACCGTCGCGGTCGCCGCCCAGGTCCCGGTCGCCCGCCTGTGGCACGCGGTCCCGTCGTACCCGACGATCAGCGAGGCGTGGCTCCGACTGCTGGAGGCATACCGGGACAGCACCTGAGTCACCGGGAGAGCGGGCCGCAGGCGGGCGACCGGGACCTACGGGAGTTCGAAGCCCAGTGCCCGCGCGGCCGCCTCCGCTGTGGGCTGCGACCAGCGCTCCGCCACCGCCTGGTGGGACGAGAGCGAGCGGGGCTCGGCCCGGTCGAGATAGAGCGTGCCGTCGAGGTGGTCCGTCTCGTGCTGCACGATCCGCGCGGGCCAGCCGCCGAACACCTCGTCCACCGTCCGCCCGTGCTCGTCCTGCCCGGTCAGCCGCACCTCGGCGTGCCGCGCCACCACCGCCTGGTAACCGGGCACGCTCAAGCAGCCCTCGAAGAACGCCGCCCGCTCGCCGCCGACCGGCGCGTAGACCGGGTTGACCAGCACCCGGAAGGGCTGCCGCACCCGGCCGCGCGCCAGCCGCACCTCGTCCGGGACGGGCGCCGGATCCTCGATCACCGCGATCCGCAGCCCCACCCCCACCTGCGGCGCGGCCAGGCCGACCCCCGGCGCGGCGTGCATGGTGACCCGCAGCGCCTCGACGAACCGGGCCAGCAGCGTGGGGTCCAACTGGCCGTCGAAGGGCTCGGACGCCTGCCGCAGAACCGGATCACCGGCCGCGACGATGGGCAACGGCCCTTCACCGGCGAGGAGTCGCTCGACGCGCTCGGCGAGGGGCGCACGATCGTTCGGAGTTCCCATCGGGCCAGGATGACACGTGTCCACGACACCCCCGTTCCGCTGAGTGACTCAGCTCACACGCGCAGTCCGGGAACTGACGGCCCCGCCGCCCCGACGACTGGAGCAGTACCACGGCTGCCAAGACGCCCCGGGAGAAGCCCACCGATGACCACCGCTCCCTCGACCACCACGGACGAGGCCCCCCGACCCCCCGCCCCCGCACGGTCCGGATCCGGCTGGCCCACCCTGCGCCCCCTGATCCTGCGCCTGCACTTCTACGCGGGCGTGGTGGTGGCGCCGTTCCTGCTCGTCGCCGCCTTCACCGGCCTGCTGTACGCCGCGTCCTTCCAGGTCGAGAAGATCGTCTACGACCATGAGCTGACCGTCCCCGTCGGCGACCGCGCACTGCCGATCTCCGAGCAGGTGGCCGCCGCCCGCGAGGCGCACCCCGAGGGCGCGGTCTCCGCGATCCGGCCCGCACCCGAGGCGGACGCGACCACCAGGGTGATGCTGTCCGGCGTGCCGGGAGTGGACCCGGGCCACACCCTCGCCGTGTTCGTCGACCCGTACACCGGGGAGGTGCGCGGCGCGCTGGAGCAGTACGGTTCCACCGGTGCGCTGCCCCTGCGCACCTGGCTCGACGAGTTCCACCGCGATCTGCACCTCGGTGAAACGGGCCGCCTCTACAGCGAGTTCGCGGCCAGCTGGCTGTGGGTGATCGCCGCCGGCGGTCTGGTGCTGTGGTTCTCCCGCCGGCGGGCGCTGCGCAAGATCCGCGGCACCAGTGGCCGGCGGCGCACTCTGGGCCTGCACGGAGGCATCGGAGCCTGGGCCGCGGCCGGCTTCATCTTCCTCTCCGCGACCGGACTGACCTGGTCCACCTACACCGGTGCCACCGTCGCCGACCTGCGCGCCTCGCTCGGCCAGGAAACGCCCACGGTGTCGGCCGCCGCGGGCGGCGAACACGCCGAGCACGGCGCGGCGGGCGGACACGGGGGCGACGCCGAGCACGGCGTCGGCCCCGACAAGGTCCTCGCGGCGGCACGGGCCGAGCGCCTCGGCGACCCGGTGGAGATCGTCCCGCCCGCCGACGCGGCCTCCGCGTACGTCGTGAAGCAGGTGCAGCGCAGCTGGCCCGAGAAGCAGGACGCGGTCGCCGTCGACCCGGCGACCGGCGCGGTCACCGACGTCGTACGGTGGGCCGACTACCCGGTGCTCGCCAAGCTCAGCCGCTGGGGCATCGACCTGCACACCGGAAGCCTCTTCGGCCTGCCCAACCAGATCGCGCTGATGCTGCTCGCGGCCACGCTGATCCTGCTGATCCTGTGGGGTTACCGCATGTGGTGGCAGCGGGGCCGGGGCTCGGCCTTCGGCCGGCCGATCCCACGCGGTGCCTGGCAGCAGGTGCCGCCGTACATCCTCGTCCCGCTGCTGGCGGTGATCGCCGTACTGGGCTACTTCGTCCCGCTGCTCGGCATCCCGCTGGCCGCCTTCCTCGCCGTCGACATCGTCCTCGGGGAGATCGCTCACCGGCGGGGACGGCGGACGTACGGGGGAGGCGAACGCGCCGGAACGGCGCGGACGCCGTAACCGGGAGGCGGTGGGAACCGCGCGGGCCGGTGCCGGTCTCCCTCCGGGAGGAACCGGGCACCGGCCCGCGCGACTGCCGTCCCGCCGTCCTCTACGCGTGGTCGAACTCGCGGTCGGGTCCACCGTCGAACTCGCCCGCCAGTGCGGCGGCGATCCGCAGGTGGGACTCCGCCTCCTCGTTCCGCCCCTGCCGTTCGAGGGTGCGGCCGAGCATCAGCCGGGCGTAGTGCTCCACCGGATCGCGCTCCACGATGATCCGCAACTCGGCCTCGGCGCGGCGCAGCTGGGCCGAGTGGTAGTAGGAGCGCGCCAGCAGCAGCCGCGGCCCGGTCTGCTCCGGCACCTCCTCGACCAGCCCGCTCAGGACGCGCGCCGCGGCGGCGTAGTCCTTGGCGTCGAAGAGCAGCCCGGCGCGCTCCCAGCGCTCGGCCGGGGTTCCGTGGTCGTAGTAGTACATGGTGTCCACTCGTGACCTCCTTCGACGCCGACAACGGAGCTAGTTGATTGAATATTCCACGACTGGCTTGGGGTGGCGGAGCGGGAATCGACGGAGTGACTCACCGGAGTGACTCACCGCGCCCTCGAAGCTAAGTTGTGCCCATGAGCAATCTCGAGCGGGAAGCCGTTCCGTCCCTGTGCGGTGGCCGCGGCTTCGTGGTGGCGGAGCCGGTGCGTGAGCTCCTCAGCCCCCGGCAGGTCAAGCTCGGCGAGTCCACCGAGGTCCGGCGGCTGCTGCCCAACCTGGGGCGGCGCATGGTCGGTGCGTGGTGCTTCGTCGACCACTACGGCCCGGACGACATCGCCGACGAGCCCGGCATGCAGGTGCCGCCGCACCCGCACATGGGTCTGCAGACGGTGAGTTGGCTGCACGAGGGAGAGGTCCTGCACCGTGACTCCACGGGCAGCCTCCAGATGATCCGCCCGCGCGAACTGGGCCTGATGACGTCCGGCAGGGCGATCAGCCACTCCGAGGAGAGCCCCCGCTCGCACGCCCGCTTCCTGCACGGCGCCCAGTTGTGGGTCGCCCTACCGGACGGCCACCGCCACACCGACCCGCACTTCGAGCACCACGCCGACCTCCCGGTCGTCACGGCACAGGGTGTCGAGGCCACGCTCATCCTCGGTGACCTGGACGGCGCCACGTCCCCGGGCACGGCATACACCCCGATCGTCGGCGCCGACCTGGCCCTGTCGAACGGCGCGGACGTCAGGTTGCCCCTGGAGCGTGACTTCGAGTACGCGGTCCTCGCCATGTCCGGCGAGGTCCACGTGGACGGCGTACCGGTGCTCCCGGGCTCGATGCTCTACCTCGGCTGCGGCCGCGACGAACTCCCCCTGCGCGCCGAGTCCGACGCGGCGCTGATGCTCCTGGGCGGCGAGCCGTTCGAGGAGGAACTGGTCATGTTCTGGAACTGGATCGGCCGCACCCAGGAGGAGATCGAACAGGCCCGCCGGGACTGGATGGAAGGCACCCGCTTCGGCGAGGTGAAGGGCTACGACGGTGCCCCGCTGCCGGCGCCCGAGCTGCCGCCGGTGCCGCTGAAGCCGCGCGGAAGGGTGCGTTGACCTGCGAGAACAGCTGATCATTGACGCTAGGTGGGTGACATGCTGTCGGGCGCCGCCTCCCGCCCGGCGGCCGCTCGTGGGAGGACAACTGGGTATGCCCGAAGGCTTGATTTCTGGAGCTGGGCGATCCCAGGGTCTGGCTGTCTGTGGGCGGCTGTGGCAGGACTCTTGCTAACCCTTTGCTCACTCTACTGACGCATTATCAAATTTTCTCAGGGGTTCGTGTCCTATTTCGCAAGAGTGGCATGGCCGTTGCAGGCTGGGTGGCCACTGGGCAGATACCGACTTGATGAGCGAGCGAGTCACGCTCTGGTACGGGGACTTGGTACTCGGCCTGGCGTCTTGTGGAAGTCCCACAAGGTGAGTGGCCGTAGTGGTGAACGTTCCTGGACTGCTTCCTGGATGGACATGCCATGTCGGAGTGCTCCCGGCAGGTTCTTGGTCTGCTGGTAGTACAGCGGTAGCAGGGTGCTGACCAGCGGAAACGGGCCGTCTTGTGGCCGGTGGTCGACCCTTGGTCTGGGAATGCTCCGGATCTTGGTGCAGCCTTGGAGGAGACGGGCCGCAGCGTGCCTGCCTCGCGGACCGACACGGAGGTGGAGTGCCTTGATCAGCCTGAGGCGGCTGGACTTGGGAGGGTAACTCCGTCTCCTGCAGTGCCTGTGCAAATCACCGTTGGGGTGGACACGCCGAAGGGGAGTTCCTCCAGCTCTCCGGGCTTCGTAACTCGCGTTGAGCTTCCTCCTCCGATGAGGGGGAGCTTCGAGCCGCTGTGCCGTGTCCAGTTGCGGGGAAGTCGGTCCGGCGCTTGTGCGCGAACACCCCCATGGCCAAACGTGGGGATGTCCCCCTGGTCTGCGAGCGTAGGCGGCTGTCGGTAACGGCAACTGAGTCGGTTGGCGCAGGCTTGCCGAGGACTCCTGGGGGTGGTAATGGCTGGGAGACTCCGCTGGTGTGGCCGCCGATCGTCGCCGCCGACAGCCGACCTGCCGCGCCTTCCCGTGAGGGCATGACGCGCACCTGTCGTCACGGCTCAGGGTGCACCCACGCCGGCCGCGGTCGGCGGTGGTGCCGACCGACGCGGAACGAGCCCGAGCAGGCCGCAAGGAGGGTTTGCCGAACTGACTTCACATGTGGCGATCTGTTTGCGGAGCTCAGAGGTGGGAGCGGGGCCGGACGGCTTGCTCCGGCCGATGGGGTGCGCTGACATGCGGGAAGCCGCGCGAAGCGGCTGCGTCCCCCTTTGCTTGCCTGACCGTGACTGCCGTGCCGCGTAACTGATCCGCGTAGAACCTCGGAAAACGGCGGCTCAGCCAGCGTCTCGGACGCTGCGCTGCCTGCAGGGTCTTCCACCTGGGTCAGACCTCTGCGGTCGCGACCCCTGTCATAGAGCAGTCGTACGGTAGGGAGCATGAAGATCAGGATTCGTGACGCCTGTCCAGCCGACGTCGAATGGATGAGCGACAACACGGAGCGCTGGACGGTCACCATTGAGAAGCAGGAGGGGGCCGCCTCCCTGGCGGAGGCGCTGCATGCCCTGATCGCCGAGGATCCCGACCAAGGCGGGGTCTGTCAAACGAGCGGCTCTGTCCCGTAATCGGTGGTAGCGCTGTGTAGTGATCACTGGAGGAGGATGCGGTGGCGGAGCAGGGGGAACCCGGCTCGGCCATGCATCTGCCTCATGATCCGTTTGGTTCGTGTGTTGACGCCCTCGGTGCGGCCGTTGTGGTACGAGAGGGTGAGGCCGGCGTCGACGGCGGCGCGGTCGAGTTCGAGGCCGTTCGCGAAGGAGTGCAGGTGGGGCAGGTCAGCGGTGCGAACCGTAGTGATCCAGTTGGTGAGCTTGGCATCGTTGCCCTCCGCCGGGGCCAGTAGCTGGGCGAACGTGCCGACGAGGGAGACGAGTTCGGTCATTTCGGGGCAGGTTCCGGTGAGTTCTCGCAGGAGCGCGGTGTCCTTGTCGCGCAGGTTCTCCGGGCGGGTGAGCAGGAGACGGGCGAAGCGCTGCGGGGTGGTGACCGGCTTGTCGCCCTCGGCGCGGCCCTGGGTGAGGTAGCGGTAGAGCAGGTTGAGGCTGCCGGTGTAGCCCAACTCCTTGATCTCCCGGAAGAGCTGGAGGACGGGGACGGCCGGGTCCGCGGCGCGGCGGGTGCGCAGGTGGTCGCGGTAGGGGTCGACGAGCGTGGGCTTGTAGCGGGGTGCGCGGCGGTCGGCGGTGGGCTCCTTCATGCGGGAGTACCGCTTGACGGTGTTCAGGGCGACATCGAGGCGGCGGGCGCATTCGAGGAGGCCGACGCCCTGGCCGAGCAGGTCGTGGACGCGCTGCCACCGCTCGCGGGTGGTCTGTTCGCGGACGCCTCCGGGCCGGGCGGGGTTCACGGCGGTCGCCCAGCAGGCCGCGTGGGAGCGGACTTCGGCCAGGACCTTGCCGCACAGGTTGGACCAGAGGTGCCACCGGTCGCTGACCTGCACCGCTTCGGGCAGAGCCTGGCGGATCGCCTCGGCGTAGGTGGCGGAGCCGTCCCGGCACACGTACTCGGCCCCGGGATGCTCGCGCAGCCAGGTGACCAGGGTCGGGGCGGTGCGGTCGGGCAGGACGTCGATCCGCTCGCCGGTCTCGGCGTCGATGATCACGGTGGCGTAGCGGTGCCGGCGCTTGAGGGCGAAGTCGTCGACGCCGATCACCCGCGGCACACGTGGCGGTGGTGTCCGCAGGCGCGTGAGCAGGCGCAGAGCCGTCGAAGGAGAGATGCCGCAGCCCCAGGCACGGGACAGGCGGGCACCCGCCCGGCCCGCTAACTCCTTGACTAAAAAGCTGAGTTGGCGGGCCAGGCGTGGGGTACGGCGCTGGTAGCGCTCCACCAGGCCCGGCACCTGTTCGCGGAAGGTCTGCCGCGGACATCCCGGCACCGGGCAGACCAGACGCCGAACCCGCACCGACACCACGACCCGCCGCCCGTCCACCGGCACGTCCACGAGCGTCCGGCCGTGCAGGCCGTGCACCTTGGCCGTCGGCGCCCCGCATGCCGGGCACGGCACCGGATCGTCCCGGGTCCGCGCAGACACCCGGATGACCTCGCCCTCGTCCTGTACACCCTCGATGACGAGGGCTGACAGCCCCGAAAACACCACACTCACAAGCTCGTTGACATCACGCACACCAGAACAACGACGACCGTCACCCTTCGTTACCACCGATTACGGGACAGAGCCGAACGTTTTACAGTCCCCCCGCCTGCACACGAGGCACTGATGTGCACCGGCTTACGTGGAGTCGAGTTGCTGGACTCTAGGCGATCGAGGGGGTTGTCCTCAGTTCGAACTCGATGGGTGTGAGCATGCCGAGTGCGGAGTGCCGGCGTTGCCGGTTGTGGAAGATTTCGAGGTACTCGAAGATCGCGTTAGCCAGTTCCAGGCGGGTGCGCCACCGGCGGCGGTTGAGCAGCTCGGTCTGCATCCGGCTCCAGAACGATTCAATCATGGCGTTGACGCTCCTATAGTTGTCAACTCGCGGCGGCCGTCGTTCGTGGGGCGGGTCGAATCAGGTGGTAGACCTCACGGATGACGTAGCGCTTGAGGCAGCGGATGATCTCCTTTTTCGTCTTGCCTTCGGCGGTGCGGCGGGCGACGTAGTCGATCGTGGGCTGGTGGAAGCGCATACGGACGATGACGGTGCGGTAGATCGCGGCGTTCAGCTGCCGGTGGCCGCCGTGGTTGATGCGGTGCCGGCCGCTGGTCATGCCGGAGCCGGTGGGCACGGGCGCGATGCCGGCGAGCTTGGCGAGGGCGGCTTCGGACTTGATGCGCTCGGGGTTGTCGCCGGTCACGACGAGGATCTCGGCAGCGGTATCCACGCCGATGCCGAAGGGTTCAAGCAGCTGTGGGGCCGCGCGGTGAACCAGATCGGCGATCATTTTCGTCAGGTCCTTGGCCTCGGCATCGAGGTACTGCCACCGTTTGGCCAGCGTTCGCAGAGCATGACGCAGTGCGTCCTCGGGGCCCTCCAGTTGCCGAGGACGCAAGGCCGCCAGATGCCGGGCCAGGGCGATCTGTGTCTTGCCCGCGGTCTCGTCACGCAGGGGATCGGGAGCGTGGACAAGCATCGCTTTCATGGTGACCATCGCCGCTGTGCGCTGTTCGACGGCCTGGTCGTGGGCGATCTTGAGCTGACGGATCATCTCGGCTTCGCCGTCGGCACTCTTGGGGGTGGCCGTCGCGAAGCCGGCCAGGACGGCTCGGGCGGCGTTCTCGGCGTCCAGGGTGTCGGACTTGCCGTTCATCCGCCGCAGCCGTCGGTCCGGGCGGCCGGCCTCGACCACCTTGTGCCCGGCCCGGCGAAGGAACGAGGCCAGGGTGGCGCCATAGGACCCGGTTCCTTCGATCCCGAACGCCAGAATCCTGCCGAATGAGTTTGCCCAGTCGAGGAGTTGCTGGAAGCCGCCGGTGTCGGTGGGAATCGTCAAGGTCGCCAGGATCCCGCCGATCGTGTCCATCACGGCCGCGACGTGCACGTGCTTGTGTGTGTCGACGCCGATCACGACGTGCCCGGACCTGTGCTGCTCGTTGGAGGTCACCGCGTTCCTTCCCGCCGGTAGCGTGGGTGCACGCTGTCGCCGGCCGGACGGACAGGACTGTCACGGGGACGCTTTGACGAGTTGGCTCCAGGCTCCTATCAGGTCACGTCCGTCCGGCGGCAGCGCTTGCTGCGTGCCCGGCCGGACGGTCGACAGACCAACGCCAGGACACCCGCGGGGTCGGTCGTAAGCAAGGGTCAGACCGTCGCGGCCGGGACTACCCGATCCTTGCGGGATCCGGTACGAAGAGACTGACAGTCGTAGCAGTCGCCGATCGTGCCCATCGAGGGGACCAGGCCGGAGGCCCGGGCCCGTTCGGTGAACGCCCAGGAGGTGAACTGGGCGGATTCAATCGGTCGTTGCAACACCTCGTCCTCGGAGGTGTTGATGGGCAGGCCAGCAGGGTGGATGGCGGCGTTGACTGGACGGTCGCCGATGAAGTCCCCGGGTGCGCCGGTGCTTCGGCGGGAAGTGGCACGTCAGTTCTGGCGGGAGATCGCGAAGGGGTTGCTCGCCGAGGAGGCGGCAGCTGCGGTTGGCGTATCCCAGGCGGCGGGTTGCAGGTGGTTCCGTCACGGTGGCGGCATGCCACCAATGGATCTTGCTCCGCAGTCCGGCCGGTACCTGTCCTTTCACGAGCGTGAAGAGATCGCGATCCTCAAAGCGCAGGGCATCGGAGTCCGGGAGGCCGCGCGACGTCTCGGCCGCGATCCATCGACGGTATCCCGGGAGCTGCGGCGCAACGCCGCGCCCCGTGGCGGCCGGCTGGACTACCGGGCTTCGGTCGCGCAGTGGAAGGCCGACCTCGTGGCCCGGCGCCCGAAGACAGCGAAGCTGGCCGCGAACGACCGGCTGCGGGACTACGTGCAGGAAAGGCTGTCCGGCCAGGTCAGCCGGCCGGACGGGACGGAACTGGGGCCGAAGGGCCCGCGGTGGAAGGGGAAGAACAAGCCGCACCGCGGCGACCGCAAATGGGTCATGGCGTGGAGTCCGGAGCAGATCGCGAACCGGCTGAAGGTCGACTTCCCCGATGATGAGTCCATGCGGATCAGCCATGAGGCGATCTACCAGGCCCTGTTCATCGAAGGCCGTGGAGCGCTCAAGCGTGAGCTCGTTGCCTGCCTGCGCACCGGCAGAGCCCTGCGGGTGCCTCGTGCCCGGTCCAAGCGGAAGGCGTGGGCCCACGTCACGCCCGAGGTGTTGATCAGCGAACGGCCGGCCGAAGCCGACGACCGCGCCGTACCGGGACACTGGGAGGGCGACCTCCTGATCGGACTTGAACGATCGGCAATCGGCACGCTGGTCGAGCGCACGACCCGGTACACGGTGCTTGTCCACCTGCCCCGCCAGGACGGCTACGGCATCGTTCCCCGTACCAAGAACGGGCCGCCGTTGGCCGGTTACGGCGCGGTGACGATGAAAGATGCGCTTGCGGCGACGATCGGCACCCTGCCCGAGCAACTATGGCGGTCGCTTACCTGGGACCGGGGCAAGGAGCTCTCGGCGCACGCCCAGTTCACGATCGAGACCGGCGTCCCGGTCTACTTCGCCGATCCGCACAGCCCCTGGCAGCGCGGCACGAATGAGAACACGAACGGCCTGCTGCGCCAGTACTTCCCGAAGGGAACCGACCTTTCTCGATGGGCGGCGGAGGATATCGAGGCGGTCGCAGCCACGCTCAACAGTCGCCCCCGCAAGAGCCTCGGTTGGAAGACACCCGCCGAAGCCCTCAACGACCGTCTACTATCGATGAAATAAGCCGGTGTTGCATCCACTGGTTGAACCTGGTCTGGACGCCGTGGTCGGAGTGGATCACGGTCCCGGCTGTCGGACGCCGGTTGCTGATCGCCATGCTCAGCGCGTTGGTGACGAGTGCGGCGGTCTGCGTGGAGTCGATGGACCAGCCGACCACCCGGCGTGAGTAGGTGTCCAGGACGACCGCGCAGTACACCTTGCCCTCCCGGGTGGGGTGCTCGGTGATGTCGGTGACCCACAGCTTGTCCGGGGCGGTTCTGGCGAAGTTCCGGTCGACCAGGTCGGCGGCTGTGGGGGTGTCGTGCCGCGGCCGACGGCGGCGGTTGCCGGGCAGGCCCTTGAGGCCGGCCCGCTGCATGAGCAGCATGACGGTGCCGTGGCTGACGGGGATACCATGCCCGAGCTTGAGCTCGGCGTAGACACGACGGATGCCGTAGGAGCCGTGCGAGGTGGCGTGAATCGTGGTGATGGCCTCGGTGAGCCACGCATGCCGCAGGGGGCGAGGCGAGGGCGGGCGGGAGCGCCAGGCGTAGTAGCCGGACTCGGAGACGTTGAGCACTCGCGTCGCCCTCTGCACGGACATGCCCTCGCCGGCCATCACCGCGACGGCCTCGAACCGTCTTTTGGGGGCACCACCTTGCCTATGAGCTCGACTGCCCGGCGGTGGATTGCCAGTTCCGCCTCCAGTTCGGCGATCCGCCGTCGAGCAGCTACGAGTTCGGCCTGGTCCCCGCTGGTCGGGCCGGGCAGTTGCCCGGTGTCGATGAGGTGCTGACGGCGCCAGACGTAGATCGTCTGCATCACTGATGCCGAGGGCGTGGGCGGTCTGCCGGATCGGCCGGCCGGCTTCGACGAGATCGAGGACCTTGCGCCGGAACTCGGGAGGATAACTGCGGGGCAATGGAGCCTCCTTGAGTGTCTGGAGCATCATCTGTCCAGCAAGTTGACTCCACCAGACCCGGGGTACATCAGAGCCTCCATCAGACCCGGAGCAGTTCAGCGCCATCAGCGGCTTGAGCCTGATCGCCGACGGGCATGACGATGCCGCTGCCCCCGGACTCCCAGAAGGCCGGGCGGGCGAGGCTTCTGACCGTTAGATCTCGCCGCCGGTCGCGCGTCAACCTGTTTCAGCCCGGAAGTGTCTCAAGGCAGCATTGCTGCCTGGCCGCATGACGAGGGCGTCGGTCAGGCGGCAACGCACGGGTCGTCAGGGGCGGATAGCGATGATGGCTTCGGTGTGTACGAGTTCGTCGAAGACGCCGTCGGGGTTGAACTCGCTGAGCGCCTGGCGCAGGTCGCGTTCGAAGGCGTCCTTGTGGTCGCCGAGCTGGGTGGGGCTGGAGTAGCTGTAGGAGAACTGGAGGCCGACGACTTTGTTGAGGGTGCGGGTGACGGTGCGGTCCCAACGGGCGGTTTCGACGTTGGAGAACGGGGAGCGGGCCAACACGTCCTGGTGGCGTTCCTTGGGGTGGGAATAGGTGCCCGACCCGGCTCGGGGCTCGGGCCCGAGGTGGCGGGTGCGGACATCGGCGATGGCCTGGAGCCAGGGGGCGGTCTAGAGGTCGCCGGGGGCGCCGCCGGAGGCGAGGACGACGGCCCCGTTCGGCTCGATGAGCTGGTCGAGGTCGCGCAGGGTCTGGTTGCGATCCATCCAGTTTCTCTGAACTAACAACCTTGCCTCCAGTCGGGTGGCAGGGGAAACGTCACCGGGGTTGCTTCCTCACCTGTTCGTCTGTGAACTCGGTGCTGCTTGAGCGAGTCGTCATCGAGGATGATGAATGCCCAGTTCTCTGCCTCGGCCTCATCATGTCCTTCGGCAAGGATCTTCCGAGATTCCTGGCCGCGTGTCCGCAGAGGTGCTGTGACCTGGGCTGAACAGAGCGAAGATGTCCAGGGTTGCCGGTCAGCAAGCGGATCAGTCCCTCGGATGAGTGATCTGCAGCCGCGAGCCGTCGGGGGGACGTCGTCCGGGGGCCACCCCACCTCCTGCTCTTCGAGGCTGCTTGGCCCACCTGCCCCAACTCGCCTACTGAGAAGGTGCTTTGTGAATCAGGCGATCTCTTGGCAAACTTCTGGCCCCACGTGGTTCGGAACTACCCGAACCCCACGAGGACGAAGGTAGAGGTCGGATGGCTGAGATCGGACTGGCTGCGGCGATCGAGGAGCTGCGGCAGGAGTTGTATCAGGCCCAGGACCGAGGTAGCGGTGAACAGTTCTCCTTCCAGGTCGAGGAGGCTCAGCTGGAGCTTACGCTGGAGCTGCGCCATACCGGCCAGGCCGATGGGAAGTTGGAGTTCGGGGTGGTAAGGGGAGGAGTCGGGGGTTCGAGAGCCTCCGCCCGGACACACAAGCTGACGCTCAAGCTGAAGGTCAAGGACAGGGCAGCCGGCGGCTCGAGCCCTGAAATCTCGCACAACCAGTCCGGCTCGTGGGACGACGAGGACTGAGTTGGACGCGCGCAGGGTGGCGGACGTCCGCGGCGGCGTCGCGGACGGGTATCGGAGTCTCGGTTCTGGATACGTCATCGCGCCGAGGCTGGTATTGACGGCCCGGCACGTGGTTGTCCGGGAGGAGACACGCCTCGCATGGCCGCGCATCATCGTGCGCGTCGGCCACCCGAGGCCGGGCAGCCGGGTGGAGCATTCCGCGACGGTGGCGTGGGTCCATCCCGAGCGGGATGTGGCTGTTCTCCTGCTGCAGGAACCGGTGCCGGTGTCGGGCCAGGTACGTTGGGCACAACCCGTCGGAAGGAAGCCGCTGCTGTACGAGGGGATCGGTTTTCCGAAGGCAGCGGTCAAGGCTGACGGTCGGCGGCAGCCTGAGCACCTCCGCGGCAGCCTGCCTGTGCTGACCGGGGGCAACGGCCCGGGCAAGAACTATGCCCTGGACCAGGATGTGGCCCCGGCAGGGCCGGAGGACTTCGAGAAAGCCTGGGGGGGTGTTTCGGGCAGCGCGGTATTCTGCTACGACCATCTTGTCGGTGTGGCCATCCACGACGACGACGCCTTTGCGAACCGCAGGCTCCAAGCCTGCCCGGTCCACACCTTTGTGACCCATCCGGGATTCGTCGAGTTGATGGTGCGTCATGCGGACGTTCCCGTACTGAGAACCGTGTCTGCGGACGAGCAGCCGGACGCGCAAGCCGATTACGCCCTCGGTCTGCTGCTTCGTCTGTCGGAGGGCGCCGTCTCCGACGCGAACGTCGTGGCCAAGGGACCTGACGAGCAGTTGCTGACGCTCTCGGGCGGCATGTACGTGAGCCGCCAGGTCGAGGCGGATATCCTGCGCCGCCTGGACGAGGGGAAGGTCACTCTGGTCGTCGGCGAGGCAGGACACGGCAAGACCACGTTGCTATGGGGTCTGCATCATCAGTTGAACGCCCAAGGACGGCAGCCCGTGCTCGTTCGCGCCAGCGATCTGCTCGCAGGGCTGAGGCGGGAAGGTCAAAGCACGGCGGGAATCTCTCCACCGCAGCTGCACGCCGCACTGCCGGAACTGGCGCAGTCGCAGAAGCGCCCAGTCCTGCTCCTCGACACTCTCGACCTGCTCTTGCACAGTGACGACACCCGCACCGTGGTTGTCGAACTGCTGACCTCCCTAGTGCGGCTGCGTATTCCCACCGTGGTGACATGCCGTCCGGTGGAAGCCACCCTCCTGCGCACCACTGGTGTGGAGGACCAACTGCCCAACAGGCGCGTCAACCTGCTGTCGTACGACGATGAGGAATGCCGGGCCGCCGTGCATGCCTACAGTCGGCATTTCTACGCGGGGGTGCGGACTTTCACCGCGGACGAGGTGGCGAACAGCGTCCTCAACGCCGCCTCCCGCGGTAGAGCGCTGCGGGAGGTGTGTGCCAACCCCTTCGCGTTGCGGTTGCTGTTCGAGGTCTACGCTCCGGACAAGCCGGACGAGGACGTGGACACGCCACGGCTGTACGACGAGTACTGGCACAAGCGGATTCGCTCGGATCAGCGGGCATGGCGGCGTCCGGAGGAAGACCAGGACGTCGATCTGTCCGGGTTTGCCGAGTCGACCGCGCGGCTTTTGCTGGCCCTTGGTCGGCTTGACATTACTCGGCCGGAACTCGAAGCGCGCTTGCGGGACATGGAGGCCTCCGGTCCGGTGGGGGCCTCCGCCGCGATCGACCTCTTGCGGACCCGAGGTGTCTTCACCCTGCGCCAGCAAGTCAACCGACTGTGGTTCTTCCACCAGACGTTCTTCGAGCACGCGGCCGCGCGAGGCGTCCTGTCGTGCGGTGCCGAAGCGGTCCAAGAGCTACTGGAACGGGTGAAGCAGGACCCCGGCGACCTGTTCTTCGGCGAGGTGGCCTCCGAGGTGCTCCTCATGGCCGACCGCTGGTCCGCCTCGGGTTCTGATCCCCTTGCCGGCCTGCTCGGCCCCTGGCTGGCCTCAGACCGTCCAGCGCTGGTGAGCCTGGCTCTGCCGGTATATGCGAAGCTCAAGCATCCCGACGCCGAGCTGGTCACCCTCGGACGCGCCACCCTCGAGAGTGCCGAACCCAACGACGTCCGCCGGTTTCTCACCATGCTGCCCTCGGTAGTGCACCCCGATCCGGTACGGCCCTTCGGGGACCTTGCGGTCATCTGGAACCGTCCAGACAGCCAGCAGCTTGCCCTGCGCAGACCGCTTCTGGAGGCACTGATCCGTCTCACCGCTACGAACGCTACGGAGGCGTGGCGGTTCATTCAGGACCACGCATGCCTGGACTGGTTACGGGAGCGGCCCGTCGACAACAGGGGATACAACGAGTACCCGTACACGGCCGTCCTCTCGGCCGTCGCCGCAGCCGACCCGGAGACTGTGCTGGACGAAGCGCTCGGCTTCGCGGAGCGGCTTGCCGAGGCCGGCAACGGCGGTGGGCTGACGGACCTGACATTGGGCATTATCGGCTGGTGTCGCACCCCCCGGCTCGCCCGACGCGCGGCCAAGGGAGTGCTGAGCGCATTAGAGCGGCTGAACCCGAAGATGACCAGTCTCGACCTGGAACGTGCTTATGCTCGCCTGTTCCTTGTCACCAGACCCAAGTCCGCCGACGCAGCGTCGGCCGTCGTGGAGACCTTCGAGGCCGACCAGAACCGCGGGGCGAGCCCGCTGAGTCGCCGCGCGGTACTGCGGGGATGGGCCGCAGCCGTCATGCAGGCCGACGAGGTGCACGTGTCCGACTTCCTGAGTGCATGCCTCTCTACCCGGAGGCCGCACCAACAGGTCGCGGTCTGCAACGCGGTTCTCACCGAGGCGCTTATCGGTCAGCCGGAGCGCTTCACGCGCACGCCGTTGGCCGCACCAGTGTGGGGCACTGACGAGAACGTCACTGTCTCTCCCCTCACCGCTCAAGTCGTCATTCGGTGCAAGGAGGCCCTGGGGGCCCTACCCTGCCCGCACAAGGATCCGGACGGGGCCAAGACAACCCCATGGCTGATGCGCAGGGCACTTCAGGACGCCGACCTGCCAGACACGGTGCTGCGCGATCTGCTTCCGGTCGTACCGGAGGAGGCAGCCGAACGCTACTGGCTGACCTCGGACGCGTGCTGTGTGTTCCTGGTGGATGCGGCGGCTGGCGGTCACCCTCAGGCAGAGCACATGCTGCATACGTTCCTCACCGACCCGGACGCCCGCCGACGTGTCACCGCGCTGACCAACGGAAAGGACAGCGTCACCCGGATCGGAGGAGAGCTGCAGCGCAAGGTCACCACGCACCCGCACCTCATCGACGACCTGCTCCCCTACGCGGACAGCACTAATCAGCCCGACCTCGTACAGCAGGCCGTCACGAAGGTTCAGAAGGCGGATCGGTCGACAGCTCAGGCGTGGTTCACGTCGGCTCAGTGGTCGCGCCTGGTCGACTACCGCACGCGCTTGGTAGAGCATGCCCTGCCGCACATCCGACGCCAGGGCTACATGCTCTGGAGCGCGCTTCTCGATGTTGGGGTCGATGTCCATCCTCAAGTCACCGAGATCACGGACGCCCTTAGGGCCGCGGCCGCGCAGGACCTGCGAGAGGCCCTGCTCGGGCTGGCCGGGGACACGGTCCGTGCACGGCGATGGGGCCCGGAATCAGTACCCCTGGTGCATCAAGCACTCCAGCCAATCATCGACGAGGGTGCTCGTCGGCGCGCGGCGGGGACAATCAAGGGGAAGGCCATCGCCCAGGAGGCGACGGCCAGGCGGGTGATGGCCCAGACGTACGCAAACCTCGGGGACCTGGACGACGCCTACGACGTAGCCGAAGTCCTCCTGTCCCTGGCAACCGACTCCGGGTACGACGTCGCAGACGAGGCACAGCGAGGGTTCTTGAGCAGGATCATGGAGCCCTACGGCTTCCTCATCGAGAGGATGACGGACCACAACGCCTCCTGGGCGGCGGAGCTACTGGTCATGGCCGCCGAAGCGCTGCAGGAGATCCAGCGGGACGGAGCCAAGTGGAAGCGGGAGATTGCCCGGACCTGGACTGGTACGGTCCTCCGGCTCACCGAGGGGCTGAAGGAGGCCGAACGGCAGGCCCTCGCCCGCACATTGATGACGGAGCCGACCCTGGCCACTTCAGTGCTGGTGGAGACGGTGGACAAGGCGGAGACTACGCCAGCGTGGGTGCGCAGCCTCCTTGACGATCCTGCGGTTCCCGGCGAGGTACGGACAAGACTGCACGGCACCTTGCTGCTGCACTCACGGCAGGGGCACGCTTATTCGGGCTGGCCCGAACTTCTGCGGTACCGCGTGCGGTGATTCAGACCAGACGATCCGGCGGGCCTGCCGCCCTACTGTCCTCCTCCTTGAGGAGGACAGTAGGAGCGAGCATGCTCAGACACCTGTTTGACTAGGCTCCTCGGGGGCGCTGCTGGTAGCAGCGACCTGCTGGTCGTTCGCATCAGTGAGAAGCCGTTGGTCAGTGGGGTCGAGTGGCGATGATGGCCTCGGTCCGTACGAGTTTGTCGAAGGTGCCGGCGGAGTTGAATGCGGTGAGGGCCTAGCGGAGGCGCGCTCGAAGGCGTCCTTGTGATCGCCGAGCTGGGCGGGACTGCTGTAGCTGTAGGAGAACTGGAGGCCGATCACGGAGTCCAGGTCGTGGGTGACAGTGCGGTCCCAGCGGGCGACGAGTAATTGTCAAGAGTTGTGGGTGGGGAGCCAAATGCGTCCGTCGATGAGATCGATAGCCTGCCTCCATGGTTGCGGACGAGGGGGCCGAGCACATCAGTACCTATCTTGAGGACCAGGGCTGGGGTGCGACGCGTGCCTGGGTCGAGAAGGGGCTGTCCGAGGCAGAACGCATCGAGGATGTCGCGCGGTTGCGTGGCGGCTGGACGTCGGAAATGCGCCGTCTGGACATCTGCGGGCGGGGCGGTCGCCGGTCGCTGGTCCTGCGGTCTTTCGTCAAGCCCTTCTACGTTCGCCACGCGGAGGGCCTGCTGACCCGCGAGGCAGCCGTTCTGCGCCTGCTCGGCGGCACGGACGTGCCCGCGGCCAGGCTGGTGGCCGTGGACGCGACAGCGCAGTACTGCGACCATCCGTCCTTGCTGATGACCCTGTTGCCCGGGACCGTGCGCCTGGGCGATGAGGGGGCCGACCGGCGTGCCGAACTGCTGGCCCACCAGTTGCTGCGCATCCACCGGCTGCCAGTGACCGCCGAGGCACGGCCGCGCGCGTATCAGGCGTGGACCTCTCCCGAGCGGGTGAGCCCGCCCGAAGACACCGATCGGCCCGAGCTGTGGCAACGGGCCGTGGACGTGATCCGCCGCGAGCCCCCGGAGTACCGGGCCTGCTTCCTGCACCGGGACTTCCATCCCGGCAATGTCCTCTTCACGGGCGACGGCGACGGTCTGCAAATCAGCGGCGTCGTCGACTGGGTGGAGACCTCCTGGGGGCCGGCCGACCTGGACGTGGCCCACTGCTCGACGGCCCTGGCTCTGCTGCACGGGGTTTCCGCGGGCATGGACTTCGCCGACCGCTACGTCGCGGCGGGAGGGACGCTGGCCGAAGATCGCGCCGCCCATCTCTACTGGCGCCTGCTGGACGCCTTGGCCTTCGCCCCGGACGCCGAGAAGGTCGCCGTCCCGTGGCGCGAGGTGGGCCGTGCCGATCTGACTCCCACCCGGCTGACCAGGCGGCTGGAGGGATACCTCCAGGCCCTCTTCGCGCGCTACGCCTGAAGCCGGATCGACGGCCTGCGAGCGAGGAGGCCCTGGCTAGCGGGCCTGTCATGCTGCGAGTTGTTCAGGGCGTTCGACGAGCCGGCCGCGTTCGAAGCGGGCGCCGGCCCGGACGAGGACGACGAGGTGGGGCGCGTTCACCGCCCGCCACCGGGCCTGGGCGGACTCGACCAGCTTGAAAACCATCGCCAGGGCGGCGGTGCGGGAGCCGACCCCGCGGGTGACCTTGGTCCGCAGCCGGACCGTGGCGAACGTGGACTCGATCGGATTCGTGGTCCGCAGATGGATCCAGTGCTCGGCCGGGAAGTCGTAGAACGCCAGCAGTTGCCCCTGGTCGTCGGTGATCTTCTTGACGGCCTTGGGGAACTTCGCGCCGTAGAGCTGCACGAACGTTTTGATCGCCGCCTCGGCGTGCTGCTTGTCCTCGGCGCTGTAGATGTCCTGGAGGGCCTTCTTCGCGCCCGGCTGCGCGGACTTCGGCAGGGAGTCGAGCGCATTTGCGGTTTTGTGAACCCAGCACCTCTGCTCGCGGGTGGTGGGGAACACCTCCGCGAGGACCTTCCAGAAGCCCGAGGCACCATCCCCGACCGCGAGCACCGGGGCGCGCATGCCCCGGCGGGCGCAGTCCCGCATCAGGTCGGCCCACGACTCACCGGACTCGCGGTAGCCGTCCTTGAGCGCGACCAGTTCCTTGGAGCCGTCGGCGCGGACCCCGATGAGCACCAGGATGCAGGCTTTGGCCTCCTCCAGGCGGACGTTGAGGTGGATGCCGTCGGCCCACATGTACACGTAGTCGACCTCCGCGAGGTCGCGGTCCATGAACGCGGCGTGGTCGGCCTGCTACTGCTGCGTCAGCCGGGTGACCGTCGCCGGAGAGAGCCCGGCGGAGGAGCCGAGGAACTGCTCCAGGGCGGGCACGAAGTCGCCGGACGACAGTCAGTGCAGGTAGAGCAGCGGCAGCACCTCGCTGATCTTCGGCGACTTGCGGCACCACGGCGGCAGAATCACGGAGGAGAACCGCTTGCGCTCGCCGGTGGCCCCGTCGACGCGCTTGTCGTTCACCCGCGGCGCCTTCACCTCGACCGCGCCGGCCGCGGTGGTGACCTGCCGGGGCTGGTGGTAGCCGTTGCGGACCACGAGTCAACGGCCGGTCTCGTCCCGCTGATCGGCCAACTCGGCGATATACGCGTTGACTTCGGCCTCCAGGGCGGCGGCGAGCATCCTCCTCGCTCCCTCGCGGACGATCTCGTCGATCAGGAAGCCGTTGGCGGTGGTGCCGTCGTCGTTGACTACGCTGAGCACGGGCGTGCCTTCCCGGCCGGTGCTGCGAACACCGGCCTACTCGATGACCATCAGTCGATCACTCGGGAAGGTACGCCCTTCGCGTGCTCCCCGAGTTCGATCCACGGGTCTTGAGCATGGCTCCCTGGTGGGCGTTCCCGGCGCTGTGGGCGCCGCGTGCACCCGGCGGAGGGGCCGTTCTCCATCACCTGGTGAACCGGGGGAGGAGCGTGTGGCCACCGGCTTGTCGAGCTCGTACACGACGACGATGTCGCTCATGCCTTTACCGTAGGCCGAGGGGTCGATCCGCCCGCAGCCTCGAGCCGGGTGGCTGTGACCGGCTGTCGCGCCTGGCCCGCGAACGGCGGCTACCCGGGCCTGTCCACCGGGCTGAGCCTGGCCACCTCGAACTCCACCCGGACCTCGTCGGCCAGCCGCAACGCGCCCAAGAACGCGGTGTAGGGCTTGATTGCCCAGGCGGACTGCGTGACGGTCGCCCAGCCGCGCACCGGCCCGCCGTCATTCCCCCTCCCGTGCACGGTCGCCGGGTGGGTCCGGCCTTTGATGGTGAGCTCCCCCCGTGATCTCGAAGGACTGCGGGGTTCCCGTGATGCGGGTGGAACGGAAGGTGATCGTGGGGTGCTCCGCGATGTTCAGCAGGGCCTTGTCCGCCAGCGTCCGTTTGATCTCGGCCCGGTCGGCATCGGTGAGCGCCCTCAGCCCGCCCGTTCCCTCCCGGACCTCCAGCGAGCCCGTCTCGACCGTCACACTCACCGACGACCTGTCCGGGGCGCCGACGGCCACCACGGCCTCCCCGGACCATCGGGTGGCCTCGATGGTGAGGTCGTGTCCCGCCCTGCGGCCCAGCCCGGCGCGGCCGGTCTTGATCAAGAGGCGGCCGGTCGACGGCCCGAGCCGGTACGTTCCGTCAGTCAGCTCACAGCGCCCAGGCTACGGGCGGACACGGCTGGGGCCGTCGATGCGGTCCAGTCGGCGTGTCCCCCCCATGGGGCGAGACGATGTCGCAAAGGAGCCGGATACCCGGTGTGGGGCGCGGAAAGCCGTCGCTGCTGCCGGGCCGCGGAGCGGTACTCGTTGACGCCGCTGAGGACACGGGTGCGCAGGAGTCTGCGCGTATCGAAGGCGTGCACGGTGGCGAGCTGTCGGACCGAGTCGGGTGGCAGCTGACGGCGGGCCCGAGGGGGCCGATGCGCGGTGTGGTGCTCCGGGTAGGTGACCCGGACCTGTCGGGCGGGAGCCTCGCCCCTGAGGAGGACGTGATCGAGGGCCTCACGCCGGATGCTGCCGATGCTCCTCCCGCCGTGGGCGGCCCTCCGCAGCGCTCGCGGCGCGCTCTGGGGGATATCTCCGTCTCGTCGGCTGCGAAGACCGCGTCGAAGGCCTCGCCCTACTGGTCATCGCGGTCGCGCGGCAGGAAGCGCCGGAATCTCGGCGCGTGCCCGGGCCGGCGGCGAGGATGCGTGCCGGGTGAACGGCCCAGGCCTGGGCCGGATGGGCGGTGACGCCGGTGATGGGCAACCGGTGGGTGCCGTGCTCGCCGAACGCCGGCGCGTAGAGCCTGCTGCCCGGCGCGGTGTCGCTGGGCGGGAAGGCGCGGGCGGTGATCCCTTCGGCCTGGGTGGTGAGGACCTCGCGCCGGGTAGGGCCAAAGCGGCGCGGGGCCGGGCCAACGTTCGCGGCGTGGAGGATTCCCCGGACCGGCCAGGCGGTGATGGGGCGGTCGCGCCGGGCCGGCTCGCCCTGGATCCTCCGGTGCCCCCAGCGGGGGTTCTCCCGCGCCAGACGCGAAATGAGCTTTTTGATCGTCTTCCTGGGCGGCGGCCGTCCGGTTCGCGGGCGCCGCCTGCTGTGGTCTCCCTGGGCGGCGCTGCACCGGCGGTGCCGGGCCAGGAGCGTGCCGGGGGTGACCGGGAAGACCGGGCGCCCAAGGCCGCCGGGTTATCAGCCCGGAGGGCGGCGCACCAGAACCGGTGCGCGGGCGCGTAGCGGAGCGAGCCCTTCACCTGCCGGCGCGGCACCGCGTTCTCGTGCCGCGGCACGAGCGGCTGCGTCCTTGGAGGCGTCGCGGCGCAGCAGCCCCGCCGGGACGGACGGCGGCTTCCGGGTCACCTGGTACACCAGCGAAACGATCACGCAGAAAGGGAGCCGGTCGGCGCCGCATTGCCGCCCTCGCCTGCAGCGATGACTTTCCGAGCCCCACAGGCTCCGCAGCACCGGCCACCACCCGCATGATCGCCTGATAGTCCTCGGGCAGGACGCCCTGGTCCATGCCGTCCTCACGCAGCGGGACCAGCAGCAGGCCGCCCGCTCCCGGCGTGGTCATCCGCTCCAGCTCGGCATCCATGGCCGGATCATCCGCCTCACCCGCGCGTTCGGCCTCGATGAACTGGCCGATCACCACCTCTGCGGCCTCCGGCCGGGCCACCTCGGCCTCGGTCTCGGCCAGTTCCTTGCGCAGCTGTTCCACGCGGTCGGCCAGCGCGATGCGCCGCTGCATCACCCACGTCAGCACCTCGGCCACCAACAGATTCCTCCCACCCGCGAACTCCCCATGTTCTGATGAAACGGCTTCAGTGTGAGATGACCCCCACTGGGTACCGGTGGCCCTTGTACGACGGCGGCGTACTGCCCACGGACAACCCCCTCCACCATGATCAACCCAAAGACCATCCCACCCGGTCAGCCAACGTGACAGTGCCCGTCACCGTCCTCGGAGTCACGGACATCGCGGTGTGCGGAAACTCCGCCTGCGGTGCGATGACCGTCCTGGCCGAGGGCCACGACCTGCCCGGCACCCCAGCGATCGCCGACTGGCTGCGCCACGCGGACGCCTCCGAGGCCCGTACCACCGCAGCCCCGGTCGGCGGCGAGAAGGCGGCCGCCCTGGTACCGGAGAACGTCACCACCCAGCTCGCCAACCTGGCCACACGCCCCTCGGTTGGTCTATGCGCTGGCGCACAACACGGCTACCCTGCACGGCTGGGTCTACGATATCCCCACCGGCACCGTCGAAGAAGCTGGCGCCCTTGGCATCGCTGTGGCGGCCTGGCCGCACGACCTGATCCCCGAGCACCGGTCCCGGATCACCCACCACCCCGCAAGCTCGCCGCCCCGCCCTCCTGCGGACCAGCACATCGGATAAGGGAAACCTCCCATGGTGCACGCTCAGTTCGACCCCACCGCCCGCCAGCAGCTGGCCATCGCTGCGGTTGAGGCCAAGACCCGCCGGGATGTGTCCTGGCAGCAGATCGCGGACGCCGCGGGCCTGTCGGTCACCTTCGTCACCGCCGCCATTCTGGGCCAGCACGCCCTGCCCGTCGACGCCGCGAAGGCCGTCGCCGAGCTACTGGGCCTGGACGACGACGCGGTGATGCTGCTCCAGACCATCCCCACCCGCGGCTCGATCGGGGACAGTGTTCCGACCGACCCGACGATTTACCGCTTCTACGAGATACTCCAGGTCTACGGCACCACCCTCAAGGCCCTGGTGCACGAGCAGTTCGGTGACGGCATCATCTCCGCGATCAATTTCAAGCTGGATGTGAAGAAGGTCGCCGACCCCGAGGGCGGCGAGCGGGCGGTCATCACTCTGGACGGCAAGTACCTGCCCTACAAGCCCTTCTGACCCTCCCCGGGGCGGGGGCCGGAACCTCCAGGCTCCCGCCCCCCGCCCCCGTCTTCCCGCGAGATGCCCAGATGCCGCGCGCGCCCGGATCGGCATCTGCTCAGCCCGGT
This sequence comes from Streptomyces sp. TE5632, assembly GCF_054061295.1. NCBI lineage: Bacteria > Bacillati > Actinomycetota > Actinomycetes > Kitasatosporales > Streptomycetaceae > Streptomyces > Streptomyces sp. TE5632. The sequence continues at coordinate 5,872,072 of NZ_JBSSEA010000003.1, forward strand.
GCAGCCGCCGGATCTCTGCCCAGTCCTCCACGAGAATCGCCTTCCCTCCTGACCTTGACCACCAAGGGCGGAGTCAGACGAAGATCATCAAGTGGGTCACCTTTGATCCGCCGTCAGAGGGTCAGCATTCGGGTTCTGGATCACTTTCCGTCCTGGGGCCACGGAAGGTCGCCACAACCGCGATCATGAGCGGTCGTGGCGGCGCTGTTACGTTGTTGAGTGTGTGAGTGCCTGATGGTGTGGCGGGGGTGGTGGGGTCGGGTTCCGCTCCGGACTCAGGCCGTGGTGGGCCGGCCGGCGACGCCGGTGACCTGGTCCCAGAGGGCGAAGCACATGGTCATCTCGGCGCGGTGGTCGGGGGCGGTTATCAGGTGGCGGCGGGCCCGGAAGTGGGATGGGATGCCGCTGAACGCGGCCAGGAACCGCTGGACTCCGCCGACGCTGCAAAGCCCTTCATGGCGCGTTCGCGCTGCCGGGTGGGCTGGTGGGAGTTCTCGGCCCGGTGGTTCGGGCCCTGGTGGGAGCGGTGTTCCACGGAGGGCATGACCTCGCGGTGGGCGGCGCGGTAGGAGCGCGGCTGGTCGGTGATGACCACCCGCGGCACCGAGCGGGTCTTCTGGAGCAGGTTGCGGAAGAACCGCCGGGCTGCAGTGGTGTCCCGCCGGTTCTGTATGAGGATGTCCAGGACGGTGCCGTCGGCGTCGACGGCCCGCGGCCAGGATTTTCTGCAGGTGGCCGGTCCGCTGCCGCCGGGGGTGCCGCGCTTTCCCTTCCCCCGCACATAGGTCGCCACCAGGGCCTCCCGGAAAGCCTCGCGCCGCAGCGCGTCCGCGACGATCGATGCCACCTGCGCCCGGCTGGCCCCGGCATCGCCGGCATGGGAGGTCGAAGCCGGCGCCGAGGGCCAGGGGGTGATCTGCACCCACCGGCTGGGGACATAGCGGACCGTGTGCGCATCCGGCGTCCCGTCCGCATACCTCATCGCGTTCTCGCTCCACCGGCCGTCCAGTGCCTGCAGGACGGCATCGGGCAGCAGGCGCGTGGCCATCTCCCGGTCCACCGCGTCCGCCCGGTCTTGTCTGTTCACGTTCCGCCCCCAGATCCTCTCTACCGCATGCCTCTGCGGCCCGCACCTGCTGCGCAGGGCGAGGACCAGAAAACACGGTGCTGCCCTCACCCGCCGCGCTCCAGCGCGGACCGCGGGCGGCGGCCCGGCGGGGGAGTCCGGGAGCCGGTGGGCGAGCCGAGGCGCTCGCAGACCCCGCCGAACTCGGGCAGCGCAACCCCCACTCCCCCTCCAGGGCGGGGAAGAACTTCTTGGCCTGGAGGGGGAGTGGGGGTTGCGCTGCCAGGTGTGTCCGAGACCGTCGGCCAGGACTCGGCGGACCAGGCGCCGCCCGAGGCCCTGACGGTGGCGATCGGAGTCGACGGAGATTTTGTTGATGCTGCCGGTGCGGCAGGCGTCGCACACCCCCCTTACCAGACGGCCGATGTCGTACCCGTCTCGGTCGAACATCCGCAGGTTGTGGTCTCCGGTCGGGTGCCATGGCGGCCAGTACAGGAACCGCACGTCCCGGCGCCGGGTGGTCAGCAGGATCCAGCGCCACCGCAGCGGCGAGAGGGGACGCGGGAACGGGCGGTGTCACCGGCTGCTCCTCCAAGATCGGAGTGGGAGACATGAGACGCCGGGCTGCGGTGTGCGCGGCCGTGTCCGCGTCCGGTTCGGTGCTTGTCCACGGCACGGCCCTGGCCTGTCCCTACGGGAGAACCGGCGCGGCGGTCCAGAGCTTTCCCGGCGACCGCCTTCGCGTGCGGGACGCCGGGAACGCGTACCGAGGCCTGCGGAGAGGGGCGTCCAGTAGTCCAGATCGTCATCATCGCCCTTTGTGAAGCCGAGGGCTGAGGGCTGAGGGCTGAGGGCTGCGGGGCGGACCGCGCTCGCCGGTACCGCGCCAGGCCGGCCACCACGGGAACGGCCGCTCGGGCCGAGAACTGTGGCCACCTCCTCAAGGCCACTCAACATCCCACCTCATCTGCGGAAACGCCGTAAGTCACCGGCATTGCAGGTCCGGGCCGCTTTCCGCAGGGGGCGGTCCGGGCAGAGGGCGGCGCGGCATATTCGTCTCACGGCCGACATCGAGATCGACGACAGCACCAGGCCGCCCTCCAGACCCTGGCGGACGACGCCGGGTTGCCCCTGGAGGCCTACCTTGCCCGGGTGGCCGAGGAGAAGCAGCGCGAGCGCGCACTGGCGGCCGGTGCCGAGGCTTCCGCCGTGTGACCGGCGATCCGGCAACCGTCGCCGCGTTCGACGCCGCGTTCGGCGGTCCGGCCCGGCACGCTCCGCGGGCGGCCTGACCTGTGCCTGGGGAGTATTACGTCGACTACCGGTGATTCCTGGAGCGACAGGAAGAGCTCCTGCCGGGAGACCTGCCCGTCAACGACTTCTCCGTGCTCGTCGGCATGGCCGCCCGCCACAAAGTTGATCCACCACGCCAGGACCAGCACCAGCCCGTCCCTTTCTGGCGCGCGGCCGTCTTCTTGGAGGAGTGCGTGGTGCTGCGCCCGCTCCCGGCCCGCAACGAGCTGTTCGGCTACGGATTGGCCGTCGCCTACCTGGAAATGCACGGGGAGCGGGCGGACACCAAGTTCGAGGTCTGGTGTGAGCTGATCACCGAGGTCCGCGCCCTGGAACTCGATTCGTACGGCATCGCCGAGCGGCTTCGGTCCCTGCGGCTTCCCTGACTGCTTCGGCTCGGGTGCCGAGCGCTTCGGTCGGCGAGCTCGTGGTCCACGACCCGGACGGCAAAGTGACCGGCGCGGTCCTGCTGCCACTGGACCAGGCGAAGTCCGTCCTGGCGTCCTCCAGCGCGACCCGACCCGAGATCGAACCCCTACTGGACTACCTCGACAGCCTCAGCGCCGGCCGCGTGTGGTCCTACCGGGACGACCAGCCCATCGAATAGCCGCACCCGGGCACCGGCCCCGGGAGCAGGGAGTCTCAGCGCCGGCGGCCGCCCCGCCCGGCGGGGCCGCCATCCGCCGGACTCGAAGGCGGGAGCCGGCCGACCGCGCGATTCGTGCCCTGTGATTGGCTGGCCATCGGGGAGGCCGGCGGCCCGTTCGGGCAGCGGGCGAAGGGCCTCGGACGGGCTCCGCTTCGTATGGTGCCTGTCCGAGGACGCCAGCGGGCGACGACAGGCCGGGCGTGTGCCGCCCTGCCGCGCGGCAGAAAGCGACGGCTGAGCGCGGTGGTGTGTCTTCACCCGTGCCCCCCCACACACACCCGTCGCCGTTCTCGCACCGCGCCGTTCGTCGCGCTCACCGGCTGTCCTTGGCGGTGTCGCGGCGCGGCCGGTTCGGCTCCCTGCCGATCTGCGCGGTGACCTGCCTGATCTCCCTTTCGCTGTAGGCGGTGCGCACCCCGGAGAAGCTGAATCCGGCAGCGCGGGCGAGTTCCGCCAGCCCGTAGGGGCGGCTGCCGTGGACCTCCCGGCCGTAGGCCAGCAGCTGGCGGATCTGAGCGTCGACGGCCTCCTTCTGCGCCTTCAGGTCCTCGAGCGCCAGCAGTAAAGGGTCGACCTGCTGGTCGTCGCTGGCGGCCTCCAGGGGGAGGGCGCCCCTCTGGCGCTGCTCGACGGCCTGTTCGCAGGCGTCGTCGTAGCAGTCCTCGGGGGTGACGGTGCCCGGCTCGGGCAACGGGTTGCGCAGGGCGGCCAGCTCTTCAATCGTATGCATGCTTGTGGTGGTCGCAAAACATTGCGCTGATCGCAATACCTGGGTGGGGGGTCGGGCGTCCTGGTCGCCGCGCTGGATCCGCGCCCCGGGACGGCCCCCGCTATCCAGGGGCATGATCGCCGGTAAGGCATATGAGGCAACAGGCCGTTGCCCCTACATGCCTCACAAGCCTCCGAGGGCTCACGAGGTAATCCAGCGATTGCGGGCGAGATGCTCGTGAACCGGGGCACATCAAGGCGCCCTCCGGCGAGCTGAGCATGTAATCAGGCGTGACGGCTCGGTCTACCTGACCGGACCTTCATCTTCTCCTGGCTGTTCGTCAGGCATGTCCAGAACGGCCTCTCGGGCGTACCGAGGGCTCCCCGGGGTTGGGGCCACCCTAGGGGCCATGAGTTCGGTGAGGAGCCTGCTCGGGTCATCCGTGGATAGCGCCAGGCCCAGGCTCTGCACGATGCGCAGAGCACAGTCCCGGATGGCCTGAGCGTCATTCTCGGGCGCCGCCGTGCTCCTGATCTCGTCACACACTCGGCTGAACTGCTCAGCGCTGATCGTTGGCCGACTTACCGGTTGCGCCATGGTGCGCTCCTCCTGGAAGAGCGGGCCGTTCCACCCGCTCTTCCAGGAAGCGCTGAGCACACCCCGACGGCAACTGGAGAGAGCCAGCGCGCAGGCGCTCGACCAGAGCCGCTCAGCGTTGGCACGCGCTCGAGGTGCGCCGTCACAGGACACCGGTGTCTCGCGGACGTGACCTGGAGCCCAGCGACAACAGGAGGTGCGGAGCCGGCGTGTCATCCGTGCGGGCGGTGTTCGTCGGCAGTGGTTCCGGCCCGTGGGCCGCCTTTCGGGCGGCACGACCAGGTGTGATCGGCGTCCTACGTGCGGCTGCGAGCGGGAGGCAGGATTATGCGGATGGCGGGTCATGATGAGTTGTCATTGCGGATGGGAGGGGCGTCCGCGCGCTGGACGACCGCGCTGTCCGCGACGGTCGCGGTCGCGGCGGGGGTTGCGGCAGGCCTCGGTGTGCCGGACGCCGAGAAGTGGGGGTCCTTTCCGGGACCGTGGGTGTGGGGGCCGTCGGGTACGCACTCGGGGTGCTCAGGCGCCGGGTGGAGGCGGGCCCGGACGGGCTGCGGATCCGCGCAATGCTGCGTTGGCGGCGGCTGGAGTGGGACGAGGTCCTCCGCTTGGAGAACCTGCCGATAGCTGCCGACCCCCGAGCCCGCAGCGGCCCCCGGCAGCGTGTCGCGGCCATGCTGCGCGACGGCGCTGTCGCCTGGCTGCCGGTGCCGTACGTCGGCGCCGCGGAGGTGCGGTCCTTCGAGGAGCAGGCGGCCCAGCTGCGCGCACTGCGCCGCCGCTACTCGCGCGGTACCTCGGCGCAGTAGTTGCGGGCCTTCGGCATCGCCGTGTTCGTCACCGTCGCCTGACTGCGCTCTCTCGGTTTGGTGTCAGTGGATGGCGTGTCGGTGGTGGGTTTCCGTGGTGGTGTCCGGACGCGCTGGTCAGCGAACTGGGAATCGGCCTTGCCGCAGGTGTTGCCACTGTTGTGAGATGAGAGGGCGTTTACGTAGGCTTATTCCCGAATGCGGCTTCTATCTCCACACCCCTTTGAGGATTTTCATCTGTTAGATGATGAATGCCCTCCCTCCGGCCACAAGGTCGAGTGCCCGCCTCATCCGCTTTCGCCTTCGGAAGTCCGTCTGGTTTGAAAATGATGCAGAACCGCCCGGCAGCCGGCGGAACCGAATCCTCCGGCATGCTCGTGCTCGCGTTGGACGGTGAGCGAGCGGAAGCCGTACCCCAGCGACCTGTCCGACGCCCGGTGGGCCCTGATCGAGCCGACGCTGACGGCCTGGAGAAAGGCCCGGCTCGACCGCAGACCGACCGGACAGCCGGCCAAGGTCGACCTGCGCGAGGTGTTCAACGCGCTCCGCTACGTCAACCGCACGGGAATCTTCTGGAAATACCTCCCGCACGACTTCCCGAACCACGGCACCGTCCATGCCTACTACGCCGCGTGGCGTGATGAGGGAATCTTCGCCCAGCTCAACTATGACCTCACCGGCCTGGCCCGGGTGAAGGAGGGGCGCAAGCCCGAACCGACCGCCTCCGTGATCGACACCCAGAGCGTGAAGACCTCCACCAACGCGCCCCTGACCAGCCAGGGAACGGACGCCGCCAAGAGGATCGTCGGGAGGAAGCGCGGCATCCTCACCGACACGCTCGGGCTCCTCCTCGTCGCGATCGTCACCACCGCGAGCCTCTCCGAAAACGTCGTGGGAACACGCCTCCTCGACCAGGCCAAGGAAACGTACCCGACCATCACGAAAAGCTGGGTCGACGCCGGCTTCAAGAACGCCGTGGTCGAGCACGGAGCGCGGCTCGGAATCGATGTCGAAGTCGTCAACAGAAATCCCGGAGTCCGCGGCTTCCATGTCGTCAAAAGGCGCTGGGTGGTGGAGCGGAGTATCGGTTGGATCATGATGCACCGCCGCCTCGCCCGCGACTACGAGACCCTCGCCGCCAGCTCCGAAGCCATGATCCACATCGCCTCGATCGACAACCTCGCCAAGCGCATGACGGATGAGACGACACCAACCTGGCGAGGAACCTACTAGGTCATAAGCGGCAATCCGTCCACGCTAAACGCCCTCTGAAGCGGCGCATCACGTTCCTGGCCAAGGCGGAGTACTTCACGGCGCCGGGTTTCAGGGGCCGGCTGACCGCGCTCGTTCTCCGCGGTGCCGGGCAGATTTCGGTGGACAGGTCGGGCAGGGCCGCAGGGCAGGCGGCGCTCCAGAAGGGGCTGGGGGTGCTGGCGAAGGGGGGAACTGCTCGCGATCTATCCGGAGGGCACGCGTTCACCCGACGGCCGACTGTACAGGGGCAAGGCCGGGGTGGCGGTGATGGCTCTGGGCGCGCAGGTTCCGGTGATTCCGTGCGCGATGGTGGGCACGTTCCAGATCCGGGCTCCGGGACGTGTCCTGCCGAGACTCCCGGCGGTCACGATCCGTTTCGGCAAGCCGCTGGACTTCTCGCGCTTTGCGGGGATGGCGCACCAGAAGACGGTGCTGCGGGCCGTCACCGACGAGATCACGTACGCGATCTTGCGGCTGCCGGGCCAGGAGTACGTGGACCGGTATGCGGCCGACGTGAAGGCCGCACAGGCGATGGGGCGGCGGGGCTGAGGTCCCGCCGCCCTTGGGAGCGATCCAGTCCGAACGGCCGTCCCAAGCGAGAGCCATGCGACCACCACACCGGCCCCGAAGACCTCTTGTCCGCTCATGCGGCACTGTCACGTTGACTGACCGGGTGGGATGATCTTCTGGTTGGTCATGCTGGGAGGGGCCGTCCGTGGACAGCGCGCCGCCGTTGCACCAGGGGCACCGGTACCTGGTCGAGGTCATCGCGCACTGCGTGGGGCGGTACTTCCGCTTCCCGCTGTCGTTCCGCGAGGCCGGGGAGCTGATGCCCGGGCGCGGTGTGATCGTCTCCCCCGAGACGGTTCACCGGTGGTACGCCAAGTTCTGGCAGGGCTACGCCAACGGCCTGCGCCGCCGACGGCCCCGGTCCGGCGACACGTGGCACCTGGACGAGGTCTTCATCAAGATCAACGGTGTGCGGCAGTATCTGTGGCGGGCCGTCGTCCAGGACGGCAACGTCCTGGACGTCCTGGTCCGGTCGAGGCGGGACGCCAAGGCCGCCAAGCGGTTCCTGGCCAAGCTCATGCAGAAGCAGCAGCGGGTGCCCCGGGTGCTGGTCACCGACAAGCTCCGCCCCTGCGGCACCGCCCACCGGGAGCTGATGCCCTCGGTCGAGCATCGCTGTCACCAGGGCCTGAACCACCGGGCCGAGAACAGCGACCAACCCACCCGGCAGTGCGAACGGGCCATGAAGGGCTTCCGCAGCGTGGGCGCAGCCCAGCGGTTCCTGTCCGCGTTCAGCGGCATCGCACCCCATTTCCGGCCCCGCCGCCACCGGATGACCGCCGCCGAACACCGAGCCGAGATGACCATCCGGTTCACCCTCTGGGGCCACATCACCAAGAACATCGGCCTGCCCGCCCAGGGCTGAGCCTCGGCCCGGAACCCGGCCCCATCACACTCCAACGCCCCGTCAGGCACCCCCGCACCCACCAACGTGACAGCGCCTTCGGCCAGTCTGCCGCAGGCGCTGTCAGACGGCTCCTATCGCGTGCCGCCCACCTTGTTGCACACCCTTGTTGGACACGCATGCCCGCCTGCTGCCATCCGGACGTCGACACGCCGAGCCGGAGCCGACCGCTGGTGTCCAGCAAGGATGTCCAACAGCTACCGACTCGGGGCCGCTACAGCGACGCGGGAAGTGGCTGCCCTCTGTGGGCTTTGTAGGGGATGCGCTCGTCGTCGAGGTGACGCTGGTGCAGCGCCGCGCCCCGAGGGGCGGTTGAACGGGGGCATGATCCTCGCCGTGACCGGCCTCCTCGCGGACATCGCCTACGGCGTGGCGGGCGGCGGCCGGCTGGTGGAGCACGCGGGCCCTGCCGCCGGGTGCCTCGCCCGGTCACCGCTGCCGCCTGCGCACTGCCGCTCTACGCGACCCGGCGCGGCGCGCGCTGAGCCCTGGCCCTGCTCGGCGCGGACCGCCAGGCGGTCCGCGCCGAGCGCCCAGGGGTGCCTCAGCACTGCGCCGACTTGCGCCACGAGCACTCCAGGTCCACGTTGCTCTCCGTGCTCCGGACGGCCTTCGGCCGCACCGTCACCGCCCGGTTCTCGTCGGACGAGGCGAGGGTGACCACGATGGCGTCCTCGATGCTCTTGACCGAGCCGGCGAGATAGTTGTTGAGGACGACGCTGTAGACGAGTTCGCGTCCGCCCGCGTCGGTGACGTATCCCGACAGGGCCGACGCGCCCGTCAACGACCCCGTCTTGCCACGCGCGTTGAGCGCGGCCGGCGTGCCGCACAGACGCGAGCGCAACGTACCGCCGACGAAGCGGTTCGGGTCACAGGCCACCGGGAGGGCCCGGTACCAGTCGGCGTACCAGGGCTCGGTGCGCACCGACAGGAGCAGCTTGGCGAGCTGGTCCGCGGGGACGCTGTCCATCCGGGACAGCCCGGAACCGTCGACCTGGCGCAGCTTGCCCGGGTCGACGCCAACGCGCTTCAGGTAGCCGCTGATGCCGGCGAGGCCGGCATCCCAGGTGCCGCGCCCGGAGGTCTCGTATCCGATCGCCTTGGTCAGCGCCTCGGCGTGCATGTTGTTGGACAGCTTCATAAACGGGATCAGCAGCTCCTTGAGGGGCATGGACTCGTGCGTGGCGAGCCTGCGCGCGCCCTTCGGAGTCGCCTCGCCGAGCCGGGTCGCCCCGGTGACGCGCACGCCGTGCGCGGCCAGCGCGTCACGGAAGACGTCCGCGGCGTAGCCGGTGGGCTCCCAGACGCTGACCCACTCCTTGGCGGTGGCGCCGCCCACAGGCAGGGTGCCGCTGACGGTGACGGTGTTGGTGCCGTGCTGCCGCTCGACGGTGAGGTCGCTCGGGCCGCCCCGGTCGACGGTGGTCGCGCGCACGTCGAGGTGGACGTAGTGGTTGGCCGGGGTGACGGTGGTGCGCGGCCGGTCGCCGGGCTTGTCCCCCGGCGCCGCATGCACGATGACCGTGCCGGTGTCGTAGTCGGTGTCGGGGGCGACGCTCAGCGCGGAGGTCTGCGCCGAGTAGTACGAGGATTCGTCGTCGGAGGCCCAGGAGCGGCCGAGCCGTTGGTCGTCGAAGCGGGTGTCGTCGGCGACCAGGCGCCCGGTGACGCGCCGCACCCCCGAGTCGGCGAGCGCGGTGGCGAGCCGGTCGTAGTCCTCGGCGAGCAGGGTCGGATCGCCGGTGCCGCGCAGATACAGGTCGCCGTCGAGCACGGAGCCGTGCCGGGCACCGGTCGACAGGACGTCGGTGGTGAAGCGGTGGTCGGGGCCGAGCAGCGCCATGGCCGCGGCCGAGGTGAGCAACTTGGTGTTGGAGGCGGGCATGAGCCGCCCGCTCGGCAGGTGCTGATAAAGGACCGCGCCGGTCTTCGCGTCGGCGACGACGACGCTCGCGGCGCCGCCGTCCATGCGGGCGTCGCCGAGGATCGTGTCGATGGCCTCCGGCAGCCCGGTCCGGTCACCGTCCGCCCCCGCGGGCGAGCTCCAGCTGAACGTCGCCGCGACCACGGCGGCGACGACGGGCCAGATCCAGTGGCGCATACGGATGGTGCGTCTCACGGGTCTACTCATGCCACAGGAGCATCCCGGATCCCGGCCGACGGCAACAGACCCCCGCGCCGAGCCGCACCCCGCCACCGCTGCGCAAGCGTCCGGTGTGACCGATCACCACCACCTCGCCACGCACCTCACTTCCGGCCTGTAGGCCTTCCCCGTGATGGTGGGCACGCTTCGTTGCTCACGCGGCGAGCGTGAGCTTGGCCGCGTGGTGTCGGCGTTCGTATTCGTCGGGGCTGAGGTGGCCGTTGGCGGAGTGCCTGCGGCGGGTGTTGCAGCGGGTCAGCCATCCGAAGACGGTCGTACTGCGGCGGCTTCACACCGGAGACGGGATCGTCGTCGAACAGCCCCAGCCGGTACGCGTCCAGCAGGATCGCCTTCAGCTTGTCGAACGCGTTCGCCCGCGCGGCCAGGCCGACGCCGTCGCGCTCCATGCTCAGGAGGAAGGCTTCGACGACCTTGTGGTCGAAGGTGCTCATCCGCCGGCTGCCCAGCAGCGGCAGCAGGTGGATGCTCAGCAGCGACTCCAGATGGCCCACCGACGGCCGGCCCCAGATCCCGCGGCCGGCCTCCCCCCGGGCGGCGTACTCCTCGAACCGCATCGCCCCGTACTTCGCGATGCGCTCCGCCTTCGCCTGCCCCCGCGGCGCCGCCTTCTTCGCGTTGCAGACCTCCGCCAAACGCGCGATCGCCTTGTCCTGGGTCGCGAACCCGGACCCCTTCACCTGTTTCCCGGCCGTCGACCGGTACCGGATCTTGTACGGGTGCGGGCACTTCGACCACCGCGACCGCGGATGCTCACACTCCTTGAAAAACGACCCCACCCCACGAACCAGGTCCGTGGCACTCACGGTTGCCGACTCCTCCGGGACCGATGCTGACAGTTTGCTCACCGTCGGCGGTCCGGAACGCCGCTGACCTGCGCTGATGCGCGCACGGTTCGCCATGTTCTGGCACTGGACCGGCCGGACCCGGGAGGAGATCGAACAGGCCCGCCGGGACTGGATGGAAGGCACCCGCTTCGGCGAGGTGAAGGGCTACGACGGTGCCCCGCTGCCCGCCCCCGAGCTGCCGCCGGGGCCGCTGAAGCCCCGCGGAAGGGTTCGCTGACCTGCGGAGACGGCTGACTGGTTGGTGACGGGTGGGCGACTCGCCGTCGTGCCTTGTCTCCCGTCCCTCCACCGCGTGCGGGAGGGACGCTGGACGTGCTGCAGGCCCCTGTCGGGCTCGGAAAGTCATCGCCGCAGGTAGCAGCGGTCGGGCGATCTCGGCTGGCACCATGTCCGCGTGTTCGCTTCGATGCTGTACGAGGTGGCCCGCAAGCTGTTGTCCGTTCCCGGGGTACTGCTGCGCCACGACACAGCAAAGGATGCCGAGTTGCTCGTGCTCCGGCATCAGAACGCAGTACTGCGCCGCCAGATCGCCGGCCCGGTCCGCTACGAGCCCGCGGATCGGTTCTGGCCGGCGGCACTGTCCAGTCTGACACCCCGTCACCGCTGGCAGGCAGTCTTCCCCCGTCACGCCCGGCACGCTACTGGCCTGGCATCGCCGACTCATCGCACCGAAGTGGGACCACAGTACCCGGCGCGCCCGCACCGGGCGCCCCCCCCGACCAGAGCGGCGCTCAAGAACCTCGTGCTACGGCTCGCTCGGGAAAACGCGAGGTGGGGCCACCGGCGGATCCAGGGCGAGCTCGCTCGTCCCGGGCACCCGATCGCCGCATCCACGGTATGGGAGATCCTGCATGCAGCCGGCACCGACCCCGCCCCGCGCCGCACCGGTCCGAGTTGGCGCGAGTTCCTGACCCACCAGGCCGAGGGCATCGTGGCCGCGGACTTCTTCCATCTCGACACCGCCCGGGGGCACCGGTTGTACGCGCCGGCGTTCCTCGAGCACGGCACCCGACGCCTGCACATCACCGGCGTCACCGCCCACCCCAGCCGGGAGTGGGTGGTGCAGCAGGCACGGAATGTCGCCGCCGATCTGGGCGTCCGCATCGAGTCCCTGCGGTTCCTCCTGCGCGACCGCGACGGCACGTACGGGCCTGCCTTCGACGCCGTCTTCCAGGCCGAAGACATGGAGGTACCACTCAGCGCACCGCGGGCTCCCCGGATGAACGCACATTGCGAGCGGGTGATCGGCACCATCCGGCGTGAAGCGCTGGATCACGTCCTGGTCATGAACGAGGCCCACGCCCGACACGTTCTCGCTGACTTCCAACGGCACTGCAACACGCATCGGCCCCATCGGTCCCGGAATCAACTGCCTCCCGACGCCCAGGATCAACCCGCCACTGTGCACGATCTGGGCAGCCGCAGGCTCCTGCGCACTCGCGTCCTCGGTGGCACCCTCAACGAGTACCGCTACGCCGCTTGACCAGCAGCGATGACTTTTCGAGCCCGACACGCGAGTTCGCATCCGATGCAATCGGCGGCGGATGGGACATTGGTACAGCCGTTGGCGCTGAGAATGATCATGCGCGAGGGCTTGGCGCCGGTTTTCGTTCCGAGGTTCCTCGACCGGCACGGAGACGCACCCATGCTCCCAAAGTAGTGCGCGTGTACTCGCAGCCGTCGCTCTCGTCGACGAGGACTGGCGGAGAGCCGGTGTTCAGACCCTGCGGTGTTCCACCGTGTCCTTGGCTTCGGGAATCGCGGTCCGGGCCGTGCCGGTGGTGGCGAAGCGTTGGCGGTAGGCGGTGGGGGTGATGCCGAGGTGGCGGACGAAGACGCGGCGGAGGGTCTCGTCGCTGCCGAAGCCGCTGTGCCGGGCCGCCGAGGTGACGCTGTGCCCGTCGAGGAGGAGTTGTTGGGCGCGGTCGAGACGGACCCGCTCGACCCAGCGGGCGGGGGTGGTGCCCAGTTCGGTGTGGAACAACCGGGTCAGGTGCCGGGGACTGACGGCCGCGGCGCGGGCCATGGACGGCAGGCCGTGATCAGCGGCCGGGTCGGCCAGCACGGAACTGATCAGGGTGCGCAGGAGGTCATTGCGCGCGGGCGGGGTGGTGGCCGTGGTGAATTGTGACTGTCCGCCTGGACGCTGCAGGAAGACGACCAGTTCGCGTGCGATGCGGCGGGCCGCATCGGCTCCGTGGTCGTCCTCGACGATGGCCAGTGTCAGGTCGATGCCCGCGCTGATACCGGCGGAGGTGATGAACCGTCCGTCCCGGACATGGATCGCATCCGGCTCGACGCGTACCCGGGGGTGACGGCGGGCGAGTGTGTCGGCGTGCCGCCAGTGGGTGGTCGCCCGGCGCCCGTCGAGCAGGCCGAGTTCGGCCAGGACGAAGGCGCCGGTGCACACCGAGGCGACCCGCGTTGCCCGTGCGGCCACGGTGCGGGTCGTCGCCAGCAGCTCCGCGTCCATCGGCTGCTCGGTCAGGCGGTCGCCTCCGGCCACGAGCGCCGTGTCGATCCGGCCGGCCTCGGCCGCCGTCACGGTGCCGCTCAGCGGCATCCCGGTCGAGGTCCTGACCTCTCCACCGCACGCGGAGATCAGGACTAGGTCGTAGGGGTGGTCGAGCCGGCTCGCCTGGTGCAGGACCTCCGCGGGGCCGCTGACGTCCAGCATGGTCACACCGTCGAACACCACGAAACCCACGCGATGCGTCATGTCTGGATCTGTGGTTTCTCTGGCAGAAAAGACATGGCGCCATGGTACGTGCCCGGCGACCCTGGAAGGGAAGCCGGACCGCTGAGACAAGGGAGTGGAGAGAGATCATGAGCGAGACGGTCGCGAGTGTGCGGATCCCGGACAGCACTCTGGCGCGGGAGGCGACCGAACTGGTCCGTGAGGCAGCCTCACCGCTGCTGTTCGACCACTCCCGGCGCGTGTTCCTGTGGGGATCGCTGCGCGGGCGCGAACAGGGGCTCCGGTTCGATCCGGAGCTGCTGTACGTCGGGGCGATGTTCCACGACCTGGGGCTGACCAAGCGGTTCCGCCGCACCGACCAGCGCTTCGAGATCGACGGTGCCGACGAGGCACGACAGTTCCTGCACGCCCACGGCATCACCGGCGAGGAGGCCGACCGGGTCTGGACGGCGATCGCCCTGCACACCACGCCGGAGATCCCGCTGCACATGGCCCCCGAGATCGCCCTGGTCACCCGGGGAGTGGAACTGGACGTCCTGGGCATCGGCTACCACGCGGTCTCCGACGAACAGCGTGCGGCCGTGGTGGAGGCCCACCCCCGCCCGGACTTCAAGAACCACATCCTGGCCGCGTTCACCGAGGGCATCAAGGACCGCCCCGAGACGACGTTCGGCAACGTCAAGGCCGACGTACTCGCCCACTACGTGCCCGGATTCGTCCGCGGCGACTTCGTCGAGGTCATCAAGAACTCCGCCTGGCCCGAATAACCCCGACCCCTCGACCGACGAGGACCGGCCGGCGCCACAAGCGCGGTGACAGCGTCGTCATCCGACCCGGCTTCAGCCAGTTCACCCCCTGTACGTACGGTTGTACGCACTTGCCTCCCGATCACGTCGAGGTCACTCATGCCCGCCCAGCAGCCGAGTCCTGCCGTTGCCAACGTGCCGCTCCTGATCCCGCCTCGCCACGACAGCGGTGGAACGACAAGCGCTCCCCGCGATGACGTCTCGGCTCCAGGGGAGATCGACCCGTCGGTCTGGCGTGTTGTCGGTGATCCGCTGGTCGCGGCGCCCGCGGGGGGCGTGTTGTCCGGCTCCCGGATCGCGGTGAAGGACCTCTTCGCTGTCGCCGGCCATGCGATCGGGGCGGGAAATCCGGCATGGCTGCGCGAGGCACCGATCGAGTCCGCCCACGCCGCGGCCGTCCAGGCCCTGCTGCAGGCAGGGGCGGACGTCACCGGTATCGCACGGGCCGACGAGCTGGCCTACGGCCTGTCCGGGCTCAACACGCACTACGGGATGCCACCGAATCCCGCGGCGCCCGGGCGGGTACCCGGAGGGTCCTCGAGCGGCTCGGCCAGCGCCGTCGCCCTGGGTCTGGCCGACATCGGTCTGGGCACCGACACGGCGGGCTCGGTGCGGGTGCCGACCTCCTACTGCGGGCTGTACAGTCTGCGGCCGTCACACGGTCTGGTCCCGGACACCGGCCAGATCGGTCTCGCACCCTCGTTCGACACCGTGAGCTGGATCACCCGAACACCGCAACTGCTCAGCCGGGTGTCCGACGTGCTCCTTCCGCGGCGACCCGCTCAGCCGATCAAACGGCTGCTCCTGGCCACGGACCTGTTCGACCTGGTGGACCCGGCACTGCGTCTGCCGCTGCACGACGCAGCCCACGAGTGGGCGGACCGGCTGGCCGTCCCGCTGCAGCCGAGGAGCAGCACCTGCGCCGCACATCTCGAGGAGTGGGCGGAGGCGCTGGGTGTCCTCCAGGCCGTGGAGATGTGGCAGCTGCACGGCAGCTGGCTGCAGGCGCACCGCGAGGCCGTCTCGCCCCTCGTCGCAGACGCCATCGCTGCGGGCGAGGGCATGCCGGCCGAATACCTCGCGTGGGCCCGGGACACCGTGATCCAGGCGCGGAGCACGCTCGCCGAACTGATCCCGCCCGGGACCGCGCTCGTACAGCCGGCGGCCCCAACGGCGGCTCCCCCGCCCGGCCCGGCCGTCACCGGCATGGCACTGCGTACCGCGACCGTGCAGCTGATCTGCGCTGCAAGCGTGGCGGGCCTGCCGGTCCTGACCCTGCCCGGAGTGCAGAGCCAGGTCGGCCCCGTCGGGATCAGTCTCGTCGCGACCGCCGGAAGCGATCGCGCCCTGACCGCCGCACTCGCCGATCACACCGCCGACTCCGCGACCCTGACACCGTCCTGACACCCCTGCACGCCTCCCTGCCGGAGGCGTGAAGTGCTGCCCCGATGACCGCATCGGCCAGCAACGTTGTCCTTGCCGAAGCGGCTCGCCGTGGAGGCGCCGGCAGCCCCACGGGGGATTTTCCCACGCCGGGCGCAGCACCGGGGCGCGGACGGAGCGCACGGTGCGGGGCCGGCCCGGGCGCTCCGTCCGGGACTGGGCGGCGTGGCGGCGGGCGACCAGGTCGCGGCGCCGCCGTAGCACCGTGTCCGGCCGGACCGGCGGCCGCAGCCTGTGCGGTACCTCCGACGGGAGCCGGTACGGCAGCGCCGCCGGGAGCGCCCGGTCGCTCGGGCTGGACCGCACCTTCTCCTTACCGGGTTGGCGCTCCGGCACCGACAGTTGGTGGCGCAGGGCGAGGATCTCCACGTCCGTGTCCCGATCGCTCATCGACAGCAGGCGCAGCAGGGCGAACGCGTTCGCCCTGCCCAGGTGGGCCGGTCGCAGCAGCACGGTTGGTCATCATGCCGCGTTGGTCGACAGCCGCGCGACGGCGCAGACCCGACCGACCGCGCTCGACATCCCGTACACCCCTCACACCGGCTCCGACCAGAGCGGATGAGGTCACCGGCAAGCGCAGGTTCAGGTGTCAGGCTCGCGTCTGACTCGTTGTCTCTGCCATGGGTCGGGGAAACTTCGGCGTGCTCAAGACCCGCTGGGTGTTCCCCAACCGCCACTCGCGGCACTCCTGGGCACCTCCAAGGCGCTGATCGGGGCGCCGTCCACGAAGCCACCCGAGTCCTTCAGGCCCTCGACCGCACCATTCCCACCGGCGCCATCACCGTGACCACGGCCGACCAACTCGCCGCCATCGCCGGCCACGCGCTGAGCCGATGAACCCGTACCCGGAACCGAGGAGTTATTTTTCGACAGCTCCCCGGCCCGTCAGGCGGATGCCTGTCCGCTGATCTCCGCCGGCAACTCCAGCGACCTCAGCCACGCCCCCCTGTCGATGGCCGAGGACACGATGACCAACTCGTCCGCCTGGGCGAGCTCGGTGAAGCGGTCCAGGTAATCCTTGACCTCGGCGGAATTGCCGACGGTGGTGTACTGGAGCATTTGCAGAACCTGCTGTCCGGCGGGGGTCTCGAGGATCACGTCCGCCTCCTCCGGCGTGAACGTCCGGCCGCCTCGGCCGAGCATCTGGGTCACGCGGTGGCGCTTCGTGGCGTGGAAATGCTCCTGGGCGTCTTCCGTCGTGTCCGCCGCGATGACGTTGACGCCGGCGATGACGTACGGCTTGTCCAGTTGCGCCGACGGCTGGAATCCGCCCTGTGCATGACTGTGTGGCCGGTCTGGGCGACGAGTGTGGTGAACAGGTGCTGGATCTCGTTGCAGGTCAGCGGGATCAGGTCGTCCGGAGCCCGTTCCTGTGCACGTTCATCGGCGGTTGCCGCGGCAAGGAAAGCGTGGGCGAGCATCGCGAGGGTGACCCAGCGGTGCCAGGATGTCCAGCGCCTGACCTGGTGTTCGTCGAGCCCGGCCAGGCCCTTGCCGGACTGGAAGGTCTCCTCGACCGTCCACCTGCGTCCTGCCACCTCCACGAGGGTGGACAGCGGCACTCGGGCTGCCGAGTAGCAGCGGTGGAAGGCGAGTTCGCCGGTGCGCCGGTTGCGGCGGACGAGCAGGTGGCGATGGCCGGGCCGGTCGTCGGCGATGTCGGCCAGGGCCCAGTCGTAGAAGCGGTGCCCTTTGGCTCCGGCGCCGGCGGAGAGCTTCTGCCAGGCCCGCTTCGGCAGCTTCTTGGCCAGGACGTCGGCGCGGAACTTGCCCGCGCGGGTGGTGATCTGGTGGTCGCAGGCGACGGCGAGGACGTAGCCGACCTGCCGTCCCTCCAGCGTGGTCCGTAGGTGCGGGTTGCCTCCGTGGACCTCGTCACCGGCCACCCAGGAGGCGGGGACGCCGGCGTCCAACGCACGGCCGATCATGCGTGCGGCGAGCGCGGGTTTCGTGGCGAAGCCGACGGTGTCAGGGATCCCGGCCGCACGGCAGCGGGCCGTGTCCTGGGTCCAGGAGCGCGGAACGTGTAGTTCCCGGTCGACCGCCGCGTGCCCCCGCGGGGTCGAGTAGGCGAGGTAAACGGCCACCTGACTGTTCTCGACGCGTCCGGCGGTGCCGGTGTGCTGACGCTGCACGCCCACCGTGGCGGTGCCCTTCTTCAGGTCGCCGGTCTCATCGACGGCCAACACCACGTCGTGGTCGTGCAGTTGCTCGACGACGAAGCTGCGGATGTCGTCGCGGACCGCGTCGGCGTCCCACCTGGCCCTGGACAGCAGGTGCCGCAGGCCGTCCGGGGTTGCGTCCCCGGCGTACTCGGCGAGCGTCCAGCAATTCTTGCGTGGCAGGTCCGACAGCGAACCGAGCACCATCGCCCTTGCTCGGCGCCGCGGTTCCACCCGGGCGAACCGCCCCGCGATGCGGCCCATCAGGACCTCGAATCTGGCCTGCCACCGGGCAGGATCTATGCTGTGACCTGCGGCCACCGTCTGATCTTCTGTCTTCACACACCGATGATCACCGGTGGCCGCACCGGTTCCCGGACCAGCCCCAGAGCCTCGGTGAAAGTCGCGTGATGTCTGATTCTGAGAGGACCCTGGCGTGTTCAACTTCGGGATCGAAAGCTACCGGCCCCAATGGCTCAACGGTCGCTCCGCGGTCGTGGCAGGCCACGGTCAGCAGCTGCGTGCGCTCATCGGCCGCCCGTTGACCCATGCCTGGCTGGTCTGGGACGTTCAGGGCAGCGAGTGGTTCTCCGACTGCCCAGTCCTGCTCGACTTCACCGGAGAACAGGTTGAGATCAACCACGCAAAGTTCGACGACCTCTCGATCACCTGGAACACGGCCGACCCCCACCAGCCGGTCCAGTGGCCCGACTTCGATCTCCAGTGGCGCCACGACATGCGCCCCGAGCTGCACGCCCTGCAGGGCCAGGTCCTCCAGGACGTCGAACTCCTCGAATGGACCGGGAGCGACATGGCCCAGGGAACAGTCGCCGTCAGCTTCTGCTTCCCCCGCAGCCAACTGACCATCTTCAACGCCCTCGACGAGAACGGGCTGACCGTCGGGCCACCGGAGTCGCGCTACCAGCGTCACTCACTGCGCTAAAGCACCCGCCCCGAAAACCGGGCACCCTCACGCGTGCCGAGGCCCTGGGACCAGCCTGGTGCCGGCGGTCACCCCCCCCCGGCGGCACCGGCTCCCGCCCCGGGGGACCTGCCGCCCAGCCCCGGGACCAGCACCGCCGCCACCGCCAGGTGCATCAGGGCGAGGGAGACCCGGGTGCCGCCGTCCATGCCGTCGCCGATGAACGGCAGGAAGGACACGGCCAGTACGGCGCCGGCCACCCCGGTCCAGATGGCGCGGGCGCGCCGCGCCCCGAACCGCTCCAGGGCGGCCAGCAGTCCCCAGCCGGAGAGCGACGCGAGCAGTGCGACGACCGCCACGGGCGCGGCGCCGATGTCGAGCGTCTGCTCGCCGTCGGCGATCCGCAGCCGGTGCCCCAGCAGCGGGTCCGCGACCAGCCACACCAGGACGGGGGCCAGGACGGCCAGGGCCGCAACCCCCAGGCGCCTTCTCCGCGCGCTCACCTGGCGCCCCCCGAGAGCGCCCCGTGCAGGAAGACCTCCACCAGCTCCCGCGCGGTCAGGTCGGGCTCGTCCTCCGTACGCGGCTGGGTGAAGAGCAGCCCGAAGAAGAGGGCCGCGATCTGCTCCGGCGGCCGGCGCAGGGCGGCCTTGTCGGGCTCCAGCAGTTCCGCGAGGGCCGCGTGGATACGGGTCGTCGACTCGTCGCGGCCCGCGCCGCGCACCGTGCCGGGGTGCTTGCCGCCGCGATGCCCCAGCGAGCCGGCGATCGCGCCCATCCGGGACAGGTGCGCCTGCAGCGCCTCGGCCGCCTCCGCGAGCCGGTCGGGCAGCGGCTGGGACACGTCGATCGCGTCGAGCTCGCGGACCGCGTGCTCGGGGGAGAGCGCCTCGGCCATGCAGGCCTGCAGCAGTTCGTCCTTGTCGGCGAAGACCCGGAAGATCGTGCCCTCGCCGATGCCCGCGGCGCGGGCGATCTTCGCGGTGGTCACCGCGGCGCCGTACTCGGCGATCAGCGGGATCGCGGTCTGGATGATCATTTCGCGGCGCCGCTCCGGCGACATGCCGGGGGCGCGGCGGCGGGTGGTCGGGTTCTCCCTGGGTGCTGTCATGACCGCGAGAGTACGGAGTGAGGACTCACTCCGTCAATGAGTGAGGACTCACTCCGTCAATGAGTGAGTCCTCACTCCGCCCACTTTTCCCGTACTCGGCTGATTGCCGATGGCAGCCCACCAAAATCCACGACTACGGCTGGAGTGCTAGGCGGGAGTGAGATCGGGCAGGGATGTGGTGTCGGAGGTGTCCATGTGCAGTGCTGACTGCCCGCCCGACGCGAACTCATCGCCACCACGCGAATCCCGCCCCACCCCTGCCGGTTCCGGGCTCCGACCGGCCTCGCCGCCGCTCCGCCCGGTGTGCCGGGGAGCGGGCCGCACAGACGTATCACTCGCTCGATCGGGCTAACCCCGGACCCGGGAGGATCACCGGGGCGGCCCGCACTCATACGCTCCACGAGTGACTCGTACGAACGCCTTGAACACCGGCCGCGACGACTTCCTCACCTGGGCGACGGGGGAGAGAGGCGTCGCACTGCCGGTGCGCCTCACGGACGCTGTACTGACGATGCTCGCGCTGCGCGGAGCGGACCGCAGGGCGGGCGTGCCGGAGCCGACCCCCGGCCTGCTGCGGCAGGTGCTGCACGAGGACCTGCCGCAGCTGCTGTGCGCCGGCGACGACGAGCTGGACGCCCTGCCCGGCGTCCTCGGCACCCTCGCCGACCGGGTCCGGGCAGCGGGCCGACTCAACGCCAAGCGTCACGCGCGCCTGCTCGCCGCCGTCGAGGACGCCGTGCCCGGCTTCCGCCGCGCCATGGCGGACCCGGCGAATCTGACCTGGCACCGCTGGTACGCGTCGCTGCTGACCGCCGACGGTGTCGACCCGGACGACCCCGCCGCCGTGGGGGCCTGGCTCGACGCCCACGAGAACACACCGCACGCCGACCGGCCGGCCCTGCCCGAGCCGCTGCACCGCTTCGACCTCGCGGAACGGACGTTCGCCGTGCGGATCCGTCTCGGCGAGGCGCTGCTCGCCGCGTTCGCCCGCGACACCCGCGAGGCATCACCGGCAGGCCCGCTGCTGCCCACACCGCCGCTGGACGACCGACGCCCCGACGACGCGCTCAGCAGTGAACTGGATCGTATCGCCGATGCGTTGACCGACCGGTGGACCGCGGCGGGGCTTGCGGAGGCGTTCGCCGCCCGGTACGCCGCACTCGCCCCCGCCCCGGAGACGATGCCGCACGTCGTGCTCGCCGACCGCATGCTCGACGAACACCTCGACTACTACGGCGACTCGTCCGTCCCGCTGCCGCCCCCGCCGGCCGTCCCGTCGCCCGACGAGATCCGGGACCTGCTGCACGCCGCCCCGCTCCCCGCGGCGCTCGCGGCCGGGACCTTCGACGACGAGCTGCGCGACGTCGCGGAACGCTGCGGCCTGCCCGGCCCCGCCACCGCCGTGTGGGCCGACGGCACCCCGCAGGAGCTGCTCGAGCTGGCCGCCGACGTCCTGGCCGCCCAGGCCGAACGGCTGCCGCCGGTCACCGGCCCGCAGGAGGCGTACTCGTTCGACGCAGCGCACCTCCTCTACTCGCTGTACGAACGCGGCAGCACCCCCGACTCGGTCGCCCGCAAGATCGCCGACGCGAAGTCCGACGGCCTGCCGCCCGAACTGGAGGACGCTCCGACGCCCGTGTCGCGCAACGCCCCCGACGCCTACGAGCTCCCGTCACCCGAGGAACTGTCCCAACTCCTCGGGATGCCCGCCGTCACGGACGCCGACCGCGCCGAACTCGACCTCCCCGCACACGGCCTGGCGTCGCTCGTGGACCAACTGGCCGCCACCGGCTGCGTCTTCCGTACCGGCGACACCTACGGGCTCACCCCGCTCGGCGCCGCCGTCATGCGCCACGTGCTCACCGCCGGCCATGTGGCCGCCCCCGACCAGGAAACCGTGGCGGAGTGGAACGCGGCCGAGACCGTGGCCGCCACCCGCCACTGGCCCACCCGGATCGCCGCCGCCACGCTTGCCGCGTGGGCCGCGCACCACGGTGGCACGGACGCGGCATGGGGCGAACTGCTCGACGCCGTCTCCGCGGCCAAGGCCGACGAGGCCGATGCCGCCCGCACGTCCGAGTACTTCGCCCGCCTCGATGTCGCCGCGATCCCCGACACGGTGCTGCGCGCCGCGCTCACCGACCCGGTGACCGGGGCCGCCGCCCGCGGGCTGCTGCTGGCCCGGGGAGAGTCCGTCCCCGAGGACACGGTCCCCCTCACCGCCCGCGCCACGGTGCTCGTCGAGGAGCTGGACCAGCGCTGGATCGACGACATGCTCGGCCATGTGAAGCGCCGGTACGACGCGGGCGAGACGGGCACCCCGGCCGCGGCCGACATCCCGCCGACCACCCTGCTCCCCGCCTTCGACACGGCGGCCGCCGCCTGGCCCGGCGGCGCCGCAGCCCTCACCGACGCCCTGGCCGAGGCGGACCCGGGCACGTCGCTGCGCATCCTGGACACCCTGCACGCCCACCACCCGGACCGCACGGTGGCAGACGCGGCGGCCCACGCGAAGAAGACGGCGCAGCGGGCATCGTCCGGGCGCCGCCGCTGACATGCCCCGGCCCCGGCCGACAGCCTGCAGGCGCACCCACCCTGCTGCGTACCAACGCCCGGGCCCGGCAGGGCTTCGCCAGGAGTGACGGTCGGGGAGTCCGGCGGGGAGATGTCCGCGCCGCTGGTGCGGCAGGGGCAGCGGGGCGCCACGGTGGACACGAGGGCCTGCCGAGTGGCGGTGCAGATGTAACAATCCGCACCGAACCCAGCAGGCCCTCACCTGTTCAAGCACCCGGCCGTGCGCCGGTATCACCCGGCACAGCGCGTCCGGCCCGGTCCTGCCCCCCCACGGCGCCGGTCAGACGGCTGGTCCCTCGCTGTCGAGCCGGACGCCGGGGCGACCGTTCTCGACGACGTATGTCGCTCGGGTGGAGACCGCTGCACCGGGCCTGGTGACATAGGGGACGACCCGGAAGTCGGTCGTCCACAGGTCCGGTGTCACCGTGGCCCGGATGTGGCCGCGGCGGTAGTTGGCGAACTTGATGTGCGGGTTCGAGAGGAGCGAGTCGCGGTTGTAGGCGTCCTGGTCGGCGCCGTCGCCCTCGGTGGAGACCGCGGTGCAGACGAACTCGCCGGCCATGACCGGTGCCTTTGGGGCGCGGTAGTCGGCCTTCACGTCGCCGGCGTGGTGACGGTGGCGGTCGCCGGTGAGGACGACGAGGTTGTCGACACCGCGGTCGCGCGCCCTCGAGGACGCGTCGGCGGTTGGCTTCGTACCCGTCCCAGGGGTCCATGAAGACGCTGACGTCCGGGCCGGTGTCCATGTCGGTCCCGGCCATCGGCGCCTGGTTGGCGAGAATCCGCCACCGCGCCCGGGACCGTTCGAACCCGTTCAGCAGCCAGGCCGGCACTGTCACATGGGCGAATGGCGTGGGAGGAACTTTGAGTTGATCATGGTGGAGGGGGGGACCGTCTGTGGGGGAGCTCGTCGCCGTCGGACCAGGGCCACCGGTACCCGGTGGAGATCATCGCGCACTGCGTGTGGCGGTGCTTCCGCTTCCCGCTCGGCTTCCGCGAGGTCGAGGAGCTGATGCTTCAGCGCGGCCTCCTCGTCTCCCACGAGACCATCTGCCGCCGGCGCGCGCAGTCCGGGCGGCCTGCGCCGCCGACGGCCCCGGCCCGAGGACACGTGGCACCTCGACGAGCTCTTCATCAAGATCAACGGCGAGCCGAAGTACCTGGGCGGGCCGTCGACGCCGACGGCACCGTGCTCGACATCCTGGTCCAGGGCCGAAGGGACGAGGCCGCGGCCCGGCGCTTCTTCCGCCGCCTGCTGAAGACGACCCGCTCGGTTCCGCAGGTGATCGTCACCGACCGGCTCCGTTCCCACAGCCCCACCCACCGCGAGGTGATGCCCTCCGTCGAGCATCGCTGTCACAAGGGCCTGAACAACCGGGCGGAGAACAGCCACCAGCCGACGAGGCGGCGTGAGCGCGCGATGAAGGGCTTTCCGCAGCGTCGGCGGGGCACAGCGGTTCCTGGCCGCGTTCGGCGGTGTCTCACCCCCCTTCGGCCCCGCCGCCACCTGATGAGCGCGCACGGTTACCGCGTCGAGGTGATCATCCGCTTCGCCATCCGGGATCAGGTCATCAGCGTCGCCGGCCGGCCTGCCGCGGCCTGAGCACGAAAGCCGGAACCCGGCCCCACCACACCCGACGCGCCGTCAGGCGCTCACACCCTCAACAACGTGACAGCGCCTTCGAACGTGTTGCTCGGTGGTTTCTTCAGCCGTTGGCAGCGGCGGTCGCGGCGGTCGCGGCGTGGGGCAGGAGGTCGTTGAGGAGTTCCTGGACGACTTCGAGTCGGGCGGCGCCCAGGGCTTGCGGGTTCGTTGCGGTCTGTCCGGCGGTGATGAGCAGGGCGAGCCGCACCGTTGCAGTGAGGAGATCCGGTCGGGATCGATCTTGCTCTGTTGGGCTGCGCGAACCCCCCGGTCGCCATCACGGGAGAGGGCGGTACGTACGACCGACCTCTCCCGTCCCAGATGGATCTTCAGGGCCTGGTGGCGATGACTTTTCGAGCGGTACACGCTTCACCAACTGCGGTCGAGCAGGCAGGCGAACAACGCGTCCAGATCCTCGGCCGCGCCCCGCGCGAGGGGCACCCCGCGCAGACCGTGACGCGCGGCGTCCAGATGCCGGCGCGCCTCCTCACGGGCTGCGGCCCGCCCGCCCGCCTCCTCCACCAGCATGGCGGCATGCGCCGCAGCCGCACCGTCCAGCAGCCCGGGCGCCTCCAGCAGTACCGCCAGTTCCCGCGCGGCCGGCCCGTCCCCGGCCAGCGCCGCGAGTACTGGGTAGGTCTTCTTGCGCAGCCGCAGGTCGCCGTGGACGGGCTTGCCCGTCACCGCCGGCTCACCCCAGATGCCCAGCAGGTCGTCCACCGCCTGGAAGGCCACGCCCAGATGCAGCCCAGCCTGCTCCAGCACCGCCACGGTCCCGGCAGGAGCACCGCCCAGCACCGCACCGAGCGCGATCGCACAACCCAGCAAGGACCCGGTCTTGCCCTCCGCCATCGACCGGTACTGCCCAGGATCCACCGCACCGGCCCCGCTCCACGGACGCCGCTCGAACCGCAGGTCCTCCGCCTGCCCGCACACGAGCGCGTTGAGCGTCCCACCCAACCGCCGGACCGCTTCCCCCGTCCAGGGCCCCGGTGTCTCGGCCAGGCACTGCACGGCGAGAGCCAGTAGCGCGTCGCCGGCCAGGACGGCCGGACCCGTCCCATAGGCCTTCCACACCGCCGGGCGCTGCCGCCGCAGGCCGTCACCGTCCATGATGTCGTCGTGCAGCAGGGAGAACGTGTGTACCAGCTCCACAGCCACCGCACCCGCGACAGCCACTCCGCCGTCCGCCCCCACCGCCTCGGCCCCCAGCACGGCGAGCGCCTGCCGCACACCCTTGCCCTCGGAGCCGCCCGGATCCGGCGTCCCGGCTGCATCGCTCCAGCCCAGCGCGTACGCCGCCATCTCACCGGTCCAGGGATGCAGCCGCCCCACCGCCTCCACCAGCGACGGCCGCACCAGCTCACGACAACGCTCCAGAACACCGCCTACCGCGGCGCCGTGACCGTGCGACACTCCCGTCGCAGCAGCGTCCGCCGAGCCGGAGGGTGAGTACACCGACGACAAGGAGGAACTCATCGCAGCCCCTCCACGCCGACCGCCTGCAGCGCCTCCGCCCCGCCCGCCGGCAGCACCGGCCCTCGGCCTTCGTCCGGTAGCGGCCCCAGCCCCAGTTCAACCGCCGCCTTCTCCACCATCTCCCGGGCGTGCCGCAGCCCGATGCGGTCGAGCGTCGAGCGCAGCTCCGCCAGCTCGGCGGCGCTCCGCGCAGCGTCCCGGCCCAGCCGGGCACGTGCCTTGACCAGCCCCAGTCGCGACAGTGCCGTCCCCCGCGGCTCCTCGATCTCGCGGAACTCCTCCAGTGCCCGCGCATACAGCTCCCGGGCCTCGGCGTAACGACCAGCCCGGTACAGCACGTTGCCCCGCATCTTGTGGTTGTAGGCGAGGGCGCTCGACAACCGCATCTCCCGGCAGGCCTCCTCCGCCTGCGACAGCAGCGACAGGGCACGCCCCACTTCTTCGTCGCGTACGGACACCACATCCGCGATGCCCCGCAGCGCCCATGCCCACCCGCGCCGGTCTTCCGCACGCAGCGCCGTCTCGGCCGCCTCCTCGAACAGTGCCAGCGCCTTGTCGTAGGAACCGGTGTTGCGGTGCATCTGCGCGATGCCCTCCAGTGCCCACACCGTGTGCCGTGCCTCACCGCGACGGCGGGCCTCGGCCAGCAACTGCTCGTGCAGTCTCCCCACAGCCTCGTAGTCGCCCTGTATTCGCCCCGTTTCGGCGAGCCCCGCCAGCGAATAGCCCCGTACGACGACGTCACCGCCCCGCTTGCCCATCTCGGCCGCCAGCCGCAGCAACCGGTACGCCAGAGCGAACGCCCCCCGCTGCCGGGCCAGTGTGCCCCCGCTCCACAGGGCCCACGCCATTGCGCCCTCGTGGCCGGCCGAACGCGCGGCCCGGTAGCTCGCCTTCCACGCCCGGTCGGCCTCCTCGATCCGCCCCAGTCTCCGGTACGCCTCCGCCACGGCCAGCCCGCAGCGGGCCATCTCCCGCCGGTCACCGGCCTGCTCCGCCGCCCGCAGCTCCTCGACGCCCCGGGCGAGCACCTCGGGCAGGGAGGCGTTCACCGACAGCGACCCGAGAGCCCCTTGGTACTCCGGCGCGGAAGCCTTCACCCGCTCCGTCCCACTTGCCTGACTGGCCATCAAGACTCTCCTCCGGTCGACTTGGTGATCAAGATGGCGACGGCATGAGGAGGTTCCGCATGAGCCGCGAAATCAGTCTCCTTATGGGTGCCGGGTCATCCTCAAGTGCTACGAGCAGCACGCGAAAGTCGTCGGCGAGGTGTACGGCGGCCCTGCGGCCGTCGGCGGCTGCGGAGCGGCGGCAGTTGCACGGACCAGTGACGAGTCGGCGCGCGACCCTACGTGCCTGCTGCTTGTCGGCCGGGCGGTCCGTGGTGGGGGCGGTGTGCCGAGTTACGAGCCGCTCGAGCGGCGCTGTCACACTGTTGGGCGTGTGAGTGTCCGAGGGCGCGCCGGGGCCTGGTGGACTTGCGCTTCGGGCCTGGGGCCAGGCCGTGGTGGACCGGCCGGCGACGCCGGTGATCTGCTCCCGGATGGCGAAGCGGACGGTCATCCCGGCTCGGCGGTCGGGGCTGTCATCCGATGGCGGCGGGGCTGGAAGCGGGGTGAGATGCCGCTGAAGGCGGACAGGAACCGCTGTGCCCCGCCGAGGCTGCGAAAGCCCTTCCTCGCGCGCTCGCGTCGCCGGGTGGGCCGGTGGCTGTTCTCGTCCTGGTCGTTCAGGCCCTTGGGGGAGCGGTGCTCGACCGAGGGCATGGACCCGCGGTGGGTGGGGCTGTGGGAACGGAGCCGGTCGGTGACGGTGGCCAGCAGGAAGCTGTCGTCACCCGCGGTACGTATGTCCCGCAGCCGCCCGGGTGGGGGATTACCACGCGCTTGGGGTCGTACTGCGGCGGCTTCACACCGGAGACGGGATCGTCGTCGAACAGCCCCAGCCGGTACGCGTCCAGCAGGATCGCCTTCAGCTTGTCGAACGCGTTCGCCCGCGCGGCCAGGCCGACGCCGTCGCGCTCCATGCTCAGGAGGAAGGCTTCGACGACCTTGTGGTCGAAGGTGCTCATCCGCCGGCTGCCCAGCAGCGGCAGCAGGTGGATGCTGAGCAGCGACTCCAGATGCCCCACCGACGGCCGGCCCCAGATCCCGCGGCCGGCCTCCCCCCGGGCGGCGTACTCCTCGAACCGCATCGCCCCGTACTTCGCGATGCGCTCCGCCTTCGCCTGCCCCCGCGGCGCCGCCTTCTTCGCGTTGCAGACCTCCGCCAAACGCGCGATCGCCTTGTCCTGGGTCGCGAACCCGGACCCCTTCACCTGTTTCCCGGCCGTCGACCGGTACCGGATCTTGTACGGGTGCGGGCACTTCGACCACCGCGACCGCGGATGCTCACACTCCTTGAAAAACGACCCCACCCCACGAACCAGGTCCGTGGCACTCACGGTTGCCGACTCCTCCGGGACCGATGCTGACAGTTTGCTCACCGTCGGCGGTCCGGAACGCCGCTGACCTGCGCTGATGCGCGCACGGTTCGCCATGTTCTGGCACTGGACCGGCCGGACCCGGGAGGAGATCGAACAGGCCCGCCGGGACTGGATGGAAGGCACCCGCTTCGGCGAGGTGAAGGGCTACGACGGTGCCCCGCTGCCCGCCCCCGAGCTGCCGCCGGGGCCGCTGAAGCCCCGCGGAAGGGTTCGCTGACCTGCGGAGACGGCTGACTGGTTGGTGACGGGTGGGCGACTCGCCGTCGTGCCTTGTCTCCCGTCCCTCCACCGCGTGCGGGAGGGACGCTGGACGTGCTGCAGGCCCCATGTGTGGGGCTGGGTAATTCCACGGTCTGTCCGTCTGTGGGTGGCTGTGGCAGGATCCTTGCCAACCCTTTGCCAACCCTACTGATGAGTCATCAGGTGTCGGCGGAGGTTCGTGTCGTACCTTCGCGGCGGTGCAGTGGCCGTCGCAGCTTGGGTGACCACCTCACGGATGCTGACCTGGTAGGTGGCTGAGTCACACTCCGGTGCGAGAACTCACGTACCGCACTCTGAGTAGGTGGGTTGAAGCGTCCGTCGTGGGCACCGTTGCACTCGGGTTCTCCTCTCTCGAGTACCCGAAGCAAGGACGCGGCGCCGACACGACTCTCACGGCCGATGCGCAGCATGCGATCCGGAACTCTTCGCGACCGACCAGGACGTACCCTTCGCTCCCGCGAAGTCCACGTATCTGAGAGATCACCTCACCCACATCGACCGAAACGATCCACCACCGGCCGAGTCGCACAAACCATCGGACACGCCCGCGCGTACAACGCTCGGAGCGTCAGGGCCGGGGGGCTTGGTTGTGGGGAGTGGGCCGGGCCCGGGCGACGAGCAGGGCGACGTCGTCGTGGTCGTCGGGGTGGCGCAGGGCGTGCAGGAGCCGGTCGCAGGTCTCCTCCAGGGGACGCCCCGGGTCGTCGAGCAGGCCGAGGAGGGTGTTCAGGCGCTGGTCGATGGGCTGGTCGCGGGTCTCGACCAGGCCGTCGGTGTAAAGGACCAGCTGGTCACCGGGACCCAGATCAAAGGTGGCGGTCCGGAACGGGATGCCGCCGACACCGAGAGGCGCGCCAGGGGGCAGGTCGAGCAGCTGGGGGGCGAGGCCGGGGCGGACCAGGGCGGGGGGCAGGTGACCGGCGAGGGAGACGCGGCACTGCGCACGATGCGGGTCGTAGACGGCGTAGGCGCAGGTGGCGATGGTCTCCTCCAGGCGGGTGGTGGTGTGGTCGAGGCCTTTGAGGACCTCTGCGGGGGCGAGGTCGAGGTCGGCGAAGGCGCGGGTGGCGGTGCGCAGCTGGCCCATGGTGGCGGCGGCGTTGATGCCGCTGCCCATGACGTCGCCGACCACGAGGGCGGTCCTGTCGCCGGCCAGGGGAATGGCGTCGAACCAGTCGCCGCCGACCTCGACGGCGACTGCGGCGGGCTGGTACCGGCTGGCGACCTCCAGGCCCACCGGGTGCGGCGGGTGCTGGGGGAGCAGGTGGCGCTGGAGGGCGAGGGCCGCATGACGCTGGCTGCGATACCAGCGGGCATTGTCGATGGACAGGGCGGCGCGGGCGGCCAGCTCGCCGGCCAGGACTTCGTCGTCCCGGTTGAACGGTTCGGGGTTGCCGGTGCGCTTGAGGCCAAGAGCCCCGAGGATCTCGCCGCGGGCGGTCAGCGGCACGGCCAGGTAGGAGTGGAGCCCGGCGCGGGCCAGCAGCTCGACCGCCCGGGGGCAGCGGGCGATGCGCGGCAGGTCGCGGCCCTCCACGCGGGGCACCCGGACCGGGCGGCGGAGGTTCACGCACTGGGCGGCCAGGCGGTCGGTGTCGTAGACGGCGAGTTCACCGGGCGGGTCGGCAGCGCGGGCGGCCTCGGTGGAGCAGACGGAAGCCACGGCGAGGGCGCGGAACAGCGCGGGCCCTTCATGGGTCTCCGCCGCGTGGCCCTGCAGGACGCTGTCGAGCACGTCCACCGTGGCCACGTCGGCGAGGTCCGGCACGCACACCTCAGCCAGCTCGCGGGCGGTCTGCTCGAGGTCGAGTGTGGTCCCGATGCGCAGGGAGGCGTCGGCGATGAGCGTAAGCCTTCGCCGGGCCCGGGCCGCCTCGATTTCTGCCCGGCGCTGCTTGGTGACGTCCACGACCGAGGTGGCCACCCCCAGCACCTGCCCACCGGAGTCCTCCAGCCGGTAGCGGGAGACCGACCAGACATGCTCGTGGTCGGGGTCGGCCGCGGTGCGGCCGACGACAGGCCGGTCCAGCAACGGCACTCCGGTCTCCAGCACCTGGCGGGTCGTGGAGTCGACGTCAATGTCCAGATGAGGCAGAACCTCGCGAGGGCGCCGGCCGATGTGGTCGGCGGCAGGCATACCGTTGATCCGCTCCAACGCCGGATTGACGGTCACGAACCGCAGGTCGGTGTCCAAAATGGCCAGCCCGATCGGAGCCTGCTCGATCAGGCGCACCGACAGCGCCAGATTCCGCTCCACCTCCCGCAGGATGGCCTGGTCGGTGGCGGTGCCCAGGGCATAGAAGTCCCCCAGGCTGTCCTCCAGCCGCATATTGCGGAACTCCACCATCCGCGTGTGGCCGTCCTTGCACCGGATGGGGAACCCGCCGGCCCAGCTCTCACCGCTCACCATGACCCGGTCGAACAGCTCGGCCACCTGTTCCAGGTGCTCCTCCTCAAGCAGCAGCCGGGCCGCGTACCGGCCCAGCGCCTCCTCGGTGGTGTAGCCGAACAGGTTCTCGGCCTGCGGGCTCCACAGCACGATCCGCCCGTCCGCATCGAGGACGACAGGCGCGACACCCAGCACGTCCAGCAGTCCGCCCGGAGTGGAGGAGACGTCCTTCACCCGCTCTGCCCGGCCGTGAACAGCCCCGAAAACTCCCTCCACGACCATCCCGGACACCCCTTTCACCGGCTGCCACGCAGCGTGCACTGCGTCCGCCTGCGCCGGTCCTCGCAGCCCCGGAGTGCCCCCGGACCGGCCGGCCATGCATCCCCGGAATTCCGGGTGACCCTGGTCCCCGTCCGGCACCGCACCGTCTTCCCCGCACCCAGGCGCCGGACACAGGCTGCCCCGGGGAAGGACGCGCTCTGGCCGACCCGGCCGTGCCCGGGCGCCGACGTGACGCGGTGGACACCGCGACGGCACCCGTGTCCACCGACCACGAACCGCACGTATCCCCACCGCCCCACCGCCGGCTGCGGACACCGACAACTGTCCACAATGTTCCACCAGGTTGCACCACTCCGCAGGGCGGCACGGTGCCGCCCCGACGGAAGCGGCGGGCGGTTGAGCCGGGTACCGGTGCCTGAACTCGGCCCTTGCCCTTGCCCCTGCCGAAAACCTCATCCGCCGAGGTGGGAGCCGATGTGCGGGATGCGCGGGTTCCCGAGCACGGACGCTGGGATCGGTGCTCTCGCGGGGCCGGCGATCACCCCGGCATCAGATCACGGTGCTGGAGCGCCAACTCGGTGGCGAGAAGGTTGGGTTCTCCCCGAACGGCCGCGCGTTCCTGGTGGCGTTTCTGCACCGTCTGCCCTCGACCGGGGATACCGCCGCATCCACGGCGAACTCCTCGTCCTGGGCGTTACGGTGGCCGCCTCCACCGTCCGGGAGATCCTTCGGGAAGCCGGGACCGACCCGGCACCCGAGCGCGCTACGAGCGCGTGGGCGGATTTCCCGCGCTCCCAGGCCGACGCCCTGCCGGCGTGCGACTTCCTGGAATCGGCAGGCGCAGGGCAGCTCGGGACGGCTCAGCGCAGCACGTCCGCCCAGTTCGCGGGGACGCGGCCCGCCGGGCCGGGCGCCGGCTGGTCCGCCGGGTGGCTCACCGGTGGCGCGAGTTCGGGGCCGGTCTCGTACAGCTCGTTCGTGTCGTAGTTCCAGAACCAGCCCTCGCCCGGCTCGTAACTGCGGATCACCGGGTGCCCGGCGGCCCGGTGGTGGGCGGTGGCGTGCTTGCCGGGGGAGTCGTCGCAGCAGCCGATGTGGCCGCACTGCGCGCAGCGCCGCAGATGGAACCACCAGCCGCCTGCGGCGTCGCACTCGACGCAGCCGGTGCCGCTGGGCGGGACGCGGGGGTCGATTCCGGTGTCGCTGGTCATGCCGGCTCCTGGGGTGTCGTACGGTCCTCGGACGTGGGCGGCGGCCCGTCGGGCGAGGCGGAGGAGAGTGCCGTTGCGTCGGGTTCGACGGCGGCCAGGGGCAGCAGTACCCGGAAACGGGTGTCGCCGGGCACCGACTCCACGCCGATGCTGCCGTGGTGCTTGTTGACGACGATCCGCCGGGAGATGTCCAGCCCCAGACCGGTGCCCCGGCCGACCGGTTTGGTGGTGAAGAACGGGTCGAAGATGCGGTCGCGGATCTCCGGCGGCACGCCGGGCCCGGTGTCCCGGAACTCGACGAGAAGCCGGTCGTCGTGGAGCGCGGTGCGCACGGTCAGCGTGCCGTCGCCGCCCGCGCCGTCCATCGCGCAGACCGCGTTGTCGATCAGGTTGGTCCACACCTGGTTCAGTTCCGCCGGGTAGGCGGGGATCCGCGGCAGCGTACGGTCGTACTCCTTGACGGTCCTGATCCGCGGCCCGATCTTGCCGGACAGCATCAGCAGCGTGCTGTCGAGGAGTTCGTGCACGTCGGCGACCTGGTAGGGGGCACGGTCCAGCTGGGAGTACTGCTTGGCGGCGTCCACCAGGGCGGAGACTCGGGTGGTGGAGTCCGCGATCTCGTCCATGAGCAGCTCGGTCTCCACCGTGTAGTTGAGCCAGCCCACGGCGCCCGGCAGGATCTCCTGCCCGACGGCCGCCGCGACCTGCTCCAGCCAGTCCACGTCGAGCCCGGCCTGTACGAAGGTCGGCGCGATCTGCCAGCCCTGCTCGATGCCGTGCTCCTCCAGCCAGTCGGTGAGGGCGTCCTCGCGGTCGGCCACCTCCAGCGGGGTGAGCACCGGTGCCTTGGCGACCCGCTCGGCGGTACGTTGCTGGATGTCGATGAGATTCGCCAACTGGTCCCCGGAGAAAGGGCTTTCGGCGATGAGGGCGAGCTTGTGCCGCATCCTGGCCACCCGCTCCCGCAGCGTCGCGGTGGCCCGGACGGCCGCCGCCGCCGGGTTGTTGAGCTCATGGGTGAGCCCGGCGGACAACGACCCGAGCGCCAGCAGCCGTTCCCGCTGCCCTACGGCCGCCTGGGTGCTCTTCGACCCGAAGAACAGCCCCTCCAGCAGGTGCACCGCCATCGGGAACCACTCGCGCATGATGTCCGCGAAGGTCTCGGCGGGCAGCACGAAGAACCGCGTCGGCTCCGTGACGCGCATCGAGTTGTTGTAGACCTGCCGCAGCCGGTCCCCGAGGTACGCCTGCATGGCGCCCGAATAAACCCCGCGCTGCGAGGACCGGATGACCTCCACGTCGTCGCCGCCGACGCGGCGGGAGAGCACCACCGTGCCCTCCAGCATCACGTAGAAGCAGGCGGCCGGCTCGCCCTCGGTGTAGACCGGGCCGGGGTCGAACCGCTCCATCCGCCCCTCACGGCACAGCCGGCCCAGCTGTTCGCCCGACAGCTTCTCGAACAGGAACAGCGAGCCGATCTCCTTCGAGCTGCACGGCAGCGGCCGGCCGCTCATGACTGCTCCAGATACCGGTGGACGAGCATCACGGCCATGGCTCCCTCTCCTACGGCGGACGCGACCCGCTTGGCGGACTCCGCGCGCGCGTCACCCGCGACGAACACGCCGGGCACATTGGTCTCCAGGTGGTACGGCGGCCGGTCCAGCTCCCAGCCGGAAGGCGGACGTCCGTCGGGCGTGAGGTCGGGCCCGGCCAGGATGAACCCGCGCCCGTCCCTCAGCACCGTGCCGTCCAGCCAGTCGGTCAGCGGGGCCGCGCCGATGAACACGAACATCCACTGGGTGTCGACCAGCTCGCTCCGCCCGCTCGCCGTGTCGCGCAGCGTCAGCTTCTCCAGATGGCCGGAGCCGTGCGCGGCCTCCACCACGGTGCCCGTGCGCACCGAGATGTTGGGGGCCTCCCCGATCTGCTGGATCAGGTAGTACGACATCGACGCCGACAGGGAGGAGCCCCTTACCAGCAGGGTCACCGACTTGGCGCCCCGTGCCAGGTACATCGCCGCCTGCCCCGCCGCGTTGGCGCCGCCCACGATGTAGACGTCCTGGCCCCGGCAGGACGGCGCCTCGGTCAGAGCCGAACCGTAGAACACCCCGCAGCCGGTCAGGTCCCGCGCGCCGGCCGCGGGCAGCTGCCGGTAGGACACCCCGGTCGCCAGGATCACGCTGTGTGCGGCGACCGCCGAGCCGTCCGAGAACCGTACGGTCCGGGCCGCGCCGCCCACCTCCAGGCCCGTCACCTCGCGCGCGGTGAGGATCTCGGCGCCGAACCTCGCCGCCTGCCGGCGGGCCCGGTCGGTCAGCTGGGCGCCGGAGACGCCGTCGGGGAAACCCAGGTAGTTCTCGATCCGGGAGCTCTGCCCGGCCTGCCCGCCGGTCGCCGAGCGCTCCACGAGCACCGTCCGCAGCCCCTCCGAGGCCCCGTACACGGCAGCGCCGAGCCCGGCCGGGCCGCCGCCCACCACGACGAGGTCGTAGAAGTCGGCCGCCGGTGTCGTCGCCAGCCCCACGTGGGCCGCGAGCTCCGGTGCCTCCGGCTCCAGCAGGGGCGTGCCGTCCGGTGTGACCACCAGCGGCAGCCGCTGCCCGTCCTGCCCGGCGGCGGCCAGCAGCCGCCTTCCCTCGGGCTCGTCGGAGGAGTACCAGCGGTAGGGCACCTGGTTGCGGGCCAGGAACTCCCGCACCTGGGACGACCGCGCCGACCAGCGGTGCCCGACCACCTTGGTGCTGGGCACCGGCCGGTAGTCACTGCGTCGCCAGGCCTGCAGCAGGTCGTCCAGGACCGGATAGAGCTTCTCCTCGGGCGGGTCCCAGGGCTTGAGGAGGTAGTGGTCCAGGTCGACGACGTTGATCGCGTCGATCGCCGCGTTGGTGTCCGCGTACGCGGTCAGCAGGACCCGCCGCGCGCCCGGGTGCACGTCCATGGCCTGTTCGAGGAACTCGATGCCGTTCATCCGCGGCATGCGGTAGTCGGCCAGGATGACGGCGACGAGGTCGCCGCGCAGTTTCAGCTCGCGCAGCGCGTCCAGCGCGGACTCGCCGGACTCCGCGCGCACGATCCGGTACGAGGCGCCGTAGCGCCGCCGTAGGTCCCGGGCGACGGCGCGGGAGACCCCCGGGTCGTCGTCCACGGTCATGATGACGGTCCGCGTCGGCTCCACGGCCTGTGCCATGTGTCTGCCACCCCGCGTGGTCGGACGGGCAGCGCGGCGCGCCCTTGCAGTACCGCGCCGGCTTCCGCCCATCGTATGTTCGATCGCCACGATTTGCCCGAGTGTGCGGAGGTCCGTCGCCCCGGCCGCCCGCTTCCGTGGTCACCCGGTGGGGGAGACCGGACCGAGGACGGCTCACCGCACAGGGAGGCAGACGGCATGACGCGGCCGATCGCGGCAGGGGGGATCGGAGGAGAGCCTCGCCACGCCGGCGCGGGCAGGGACGGGAGGCCGAGCGCCGCGGGCTGCCGCTGCGCCGGGTGCACGCCTGGCGCTTCGAGGCGCACGACGCCTTCGACGCGGGCGACCGGGACACCCGGCGGCAGGGGGTGCGCGACGGACTCGCGAAGGCCGCCCGGACCGTCACCGAGCGCCACCCTGTTCGTCGGTGACCGTCCGCGGCCCACCGGAACGCGGCAGGCGGTGAGCACCGCATCGTTCGTGCTTCTCGCCGGACTCTTCTTGACGGGGTGCCCCCAAGAATCGCGAACGTCGCCCGCTGCAACCGTTGCCCGCACCGATCGCCGATCCTGACGAGACGAATCGCCTCGGCATACGTCGGCACCGTCGCGCCTCGCGCCTGATGCGTGCCGGTGCGAGGGTCGTGTCCCGCGTCGCGGTGCAGGGGATCAAGCGTTACGCGTTCCGGGACCTTGTGGTCGAAGGTGCTCATCCGCCAGCTGCCCAGCAGCGGCAGCAGGTGGATGCTGAGCAGCGACTCCAGATGCCCCACCGACGGCCGGCCCCAGATCCCGCGGCCGGCCTCCCACCGGGCGGCGTACTCCTCGAACCGCATCGCCCCGTACTTCGCGATGCGCTCCGCCTTCGCCTGCCCCCGGCGGCGCCGCCTTCTTCGCGTTGCAGACCTCCGCCAAACGCGCAATGGCCTTGTCCTGTACGAGGCCCCTGGCGATCTCCGGAGAGGCGGCAGTCCACGAGGCGCCCTGCTGGGGTGAGTTGAACGCCCGGTCCGGCGGAGCCGCCGTCCCCGACCTGCGGATTCCGGCGCCTTGATCGGCTGCACCACCCGGCGGGACGCCATCGGTGCGCGAGCGGAACAACCGTCGAGGACAGGACGGGCGGCACCCTGGAGGAAGAGGAGGTGTGGGGGCGGGAGAGGAGGCGTGATGCGAACCAGTGACGAGATCTATCACCGGGTTCGCTGGGACCCGCGGTTCGATCCGGCCCGGTTCGTGCTGGGGATCCGCCGGCGCGGGGACGGCCTCGAACGCGTCCCGCTGTCCTCCTTCGTGCCCGGGGGCGACATCCCGTGGCACCGGGTGGTGTTCGTCGAGGCGGACGGCGAGCTGGTCTGGGACCGGGCCACGGGTGTGGACCGCGTCGACACGTCGGGTGCCGGCCGGGTGCGGCACCCGCAAGCGGGCCTGAGCTTCGGCGCGGGCCCCGGCGGGGGCGAGCCCGCCGGCGTCCTCGACGTGCCCCCGACGGCCCGGACGGCGGTGGCCTGGATCCCGCCTGCGGAACTGTGGCCGCCGATCCAGGACATCCGCCGGGATCACGATCCGCAGATCCACCGGTGGCCGCCGCACGTCAATGTGCTCTTCGGCTTCGTGCCGGAGTCCCACTTCGAGCGGGCTGCCCCGCTGCTGGCCGCGGCGACGGCCGGCGCGCCGGTCTTCACCGCCCGGCTGGAGGGGGTGCGTACCTTCCGGCACAGGGCGTACTTCACCGTGTGGCTCGACCCGGCGGCAGCGGGCGAGGGGCCGTGGGCGGACCTGCACCGCCTACTGCGGCAGCGGTTCCCGCGTTGTCGTGGGCCCGCCAAGAACTTCACCCCCCATCTGTCCCTGGGCCGGACCCGGGACCCGCGGCGAGTCACCGCCGACTGTGCCACCCGGCTCGACGCGATGACGGCGACGGTCTGGGAACTCGTCCTGCTCTCCCGCGGCGGCGACGGACCGATGCGGCCACGGGCCACGATCGCCCTGCGAACGGGCGAGGTCCGCCGGCTGCCCGGGCCCGGCCCCGAGGCGCCGGGCCCGGAGGACACGGCATGGCTCTCCCCGATCACCGACAGGTGAGGCCATGGCCGGGTGCGGCAAGGCGCCGCCAGGGATTCAGGCCGCCAGGGCGGAGTGTTTCGACGCCTGCCGGAGACGCGTCAGAGCCCGCCCCTCCCACCAACCAACGGTGGCTCGCTCCGCCGGTCACCGGCACCTCATGCCTCCCTTACGAGCCCCCTGAGCTGACCCATGTCTCGGAAAGTCCCTGAAGCCAGGTTTATGATCCTGGCGTAAGGAAAACCACGCAGTGCCAGCACCACGCAAATACCCGGACGAGCTCCGCGAGCGGGCCCTCCGTGAGGTCCGTGGCGGTCGGGGCGGCCTGGTGGGGGCCTGCGGCAGGAAGACCCGGTTGACGTACGGAAGAGTGTCGATGTCGGGACCCAGCAACGCTGCACCGGCCTTGGGGCCGGCGATGCCGGCGGCCCGGGCGCCGAGCAGGGGGTCACGCCACAGGACGCCGGGCAGCGCCCGCCGGTTCTGCTCGTCCTCCAGGAGGGCTTCGACGCGGTAGCCCGGCATGTCACCGGCCAGGACCCGGCCGCCCGACGACGGAGCTGACGCGTCCAGAATCGGCCACGGCGCGTCCAGCGCATTCCGGTTGCCCGCCGGCAACGGCGCCGGCCTGCGAGCCGATCAAGATCATTCTCAACGTCAACCGCTGCACTCCTGCTGCTCAACCGCGCCTCCTCAAGCGCGAGGTTTAGGGTGGCCGTACGGCATCGGTGGAGTCGCAGGGGATGGTGCCCGATGGGCGGCAGTGACGTGACGACGGTCCTTGCTCACCCAGAGCAGGGGCGGGTGCACGGTGGTCGGTGTGCAGAGGCGTGTGGGGCGTAGCGGCCTGAGGAGCGTGGCTGGAGGGCCGAGCACGGTTGCCGGGTCGGCCGAGCGGGCCACGGCTGCTGAGGAGGCGCGGCTGCGGGGTGAAGCGCGTCGGCGGGAGTTGGCGGTGCTTTCCGTGATCGCCGTCGGTGGGGCGGTGGGGGCGGGCGCCCGCTATGAGGCGGGGCAGCTGTGGCCCACGGGCAGCAGCGCGTTCCCGTGGACGACGTTGGGTGTCAACGCGGTCGGCTGTCTGATCATCGGTGTGTTTCTGGTGGTGGTGACCGAGGTGTGGTCGGTGCACCCTCTGGTGCGGCCGTTCTTCGGCACGGGGGTGCTGGGCGGATTCACCACCTTCTCCACGTACTGCGCCGACATCGAACGTCTGGTCGCCCAGGAGCGGGCCGGTATTGCGCTGGCCTACCTGGCGGCGACCGTTGTGGCCGCGATGGCCGCGGTGACGGTCGGCGTGGCGGCGGCGCGCCGTGCCCTGGTCGGAAGGAGACGGTAATGGAGCTTATGGGTCGCGCACTGCGCATGACGGTCTTCGTGGACGACACCGACACCTGGCATCACAGGCCGCTGTACACGGAGATCGTGCACCGGGCTCACGAGGCTGGGCTGGCGGGGGCGTCGGTCTTCCGTGGGGTGGAGGGGTTCGGGGCGTCCTCGATCGTGCACACCACCCGGTTGCTGTCGATGGCGGACGACCTGCCGACCATGGTTGTCATCGTGGACGAGGAGGACCGGATCCGTGCCTTCCTGCCGCAGCTGGACGAGTTGGCCATCGAGGGGCTGGTGACTCTGGAGGAGGTCCAGGTGGTGCACTACGTGGGGCGGGAGGCCGTGAGCCGATGAGATTGCTGCTGGTGCTGCTCGGCGGCGCGATCGGGGCCCCGCTGCGGTATCTGACCGACCGGGCGGTGCAGGCGCGTCACGACACGGTTTTCCCGTGGGGCACCTTCGCCGCCAACATCACCGGCTCAATGATTCTCGGCGCACTGACGGGGGCGGCGCTGTCCGGTGCCGCGTCGGGGGACATGCAGCTGTTCTTGGGGACCGGGCTGTGCGGGGCGCTGACCACGTACTCGACGTTCTCCTATGAAACGCTGAGCCTGGCCGCGGCCGGCGCGAGGTTTCTGGCGTTCGTCAATGTGGCGGCCTCGGTCATCGCAGGGCTCGGAGCGGTGTTCATCGGCTTGGCCGTGGCCAAGGCGGTGTTCGGATAGGCCCCGGCTCCCACTATCCGGATACCGCCTGAGCAACTCACTCCGCTCCCGTGGCGCCGCCGGTGCGGACCGCGTCCGCGCGCCCGGCCGACGCTGATCACCTCGACCTCTTCGACGATCACCAGGCCCTCGGTGACCAGTTGCTTCACGCTCCGGGCCGGCTCGGGGCGGGCGGGCTGAGGCCGTGGACCGCGTGGGCCCCTCCCTGGATCCGCATCCTGGACAACTGCATCACCCGCAAAGTGCCCGTCATCAAGCAGTGGCCGGCCGCCCATCCCCGGTTCCACCTGCACTTCACGCCGACGAGTGCGTCCTGGCTGGACCTGGTGGAGCGGTGGTTCGGCGAGTTCACGCAGAAGAAGCTCACGCGCGGTGTCCACCGCTCCGTCCAGGCCCTCGAACGCGACATCCGCGGCTGGCTCGCCGACTGGAACGAGCATCCACGGCCCTTCGTCCGGACGAAGACCGCCGACGAGATCCTCGACAAAGTAGCCGCTTACTTCCGGCGCATCTCGGACTCAGGTCACCAGGACCTGTCCGGGCGATCGTGTGACTGCCCCGCTGCCGGGCCGGGCCCGGCCTCCGGGCGGCTTGTGCCGATCGGAGTCAGGGCCCGGTGGTGCCGGATCCCGGTTAGGGGGATCGGTCGGCTTCAGCTGGTCACCGCGCACTGACCGCGGTCTGCGGCCTTCGGTCCCTCCGCAGTGGGACGGACATCGAAGTCGAAGATCCCGGTCGGGAGGTAGAGGGAGCAGCAGGCGTTGGGGATGTCGACGATCCCGCTGATGCGTCCCTCGATGGGGGCCGCACCGAGGAGCAAGTATGCCTGCTCTCCGGTGTAACCGAACCTCTTCAGGTACTCGACGGCGTTGAGGCAGGCGCGGCGATAGGCGACCGTCGCGTCCAGGTAGTAGTTGGTGTCGGTGTCGTGGTCCACGGAGATCCCGATGAAGGAGATGAACTCCGAGTACCGCGGCTCGACGTTGCCCGGTATGAAGATGGGGTTGGTGGTGACACCGTACTTCTCCATGCCGCCCTTGAGCAGATCGACGTGGAAGTCGATGTAGCCGCCCATCTCGATGGCACCGCAGAAGGTGATCTCACCGTCTCCCTGGCTGAAGTGAAGATCACCGCCTGACAGCTTGGCGTCCGTGACATGGACCGGGTAGAAGACGCGGGATCCACGAGTGAAGTTCTTGATGTCGTGGTTGCCGCCGTTCTCCCGTGCGGGAACGGTGCGGGCCCCTTCCTGGGTGACACGTTCGGCATCTGATCCGGTCGCCCGGCCGGCGAGGGCCTGATCGGGCTCGGGCGCGAGTCCCAGGGGCGGGACCCGGTCGGGGTCGGTGTCGATCAGGGCCTGCTCACGCCTGTTCCACCGCTCCAGCAGTTCTGCGGACGGCGCGGTGCCGAAGAGACCCGGGTGGGTGATGCCGGTGAAGCGGACACCGGGAAGGTGCCTGGAGGTGGCTACTTGCCCGTGGAAATCCCAGATCGCTTTGTAGGCGTCGGGGAAGTAGTCCGTCAGGAACCCTCCGCCGTTGGCTTTGGCGAAGACTCCCGTATATCCCCAGCCCTGACCCGGCGCGTCCCCGACCTGCTGGGGCACCGGCCCCAGGTCGAGGATGTCCACGACGAGCAGGTCGCCCGGCTCCGCCCCTTCGACGCCTATCGGCCCGCTGAGCATGTGGGTGGCGTTCAGGCCGACATCGCGCACGTCGTTGGCGGAGTCGTTGTTGCCGATCTGCGCGTCGGTCCATTCGCGGCATTCGACGCGGAACTCGTCTCCCGGGCGGACCATCGCGGCAACCGGAACATCCGGATGCCACCTGTTGTGTCCAGGTACGTCCTGGTCGCGCATCGACCGGGATTGGTCGACGCTGAAGATTACGTCAGGCATGTGAACTCCGTGGTCTGTTCTGTACGGGTGAGCGGGTGCGGCGTGTGGCCCGGGGTGCTCCGACCACCCCTCACGCTGCTTCTGACGTCTCCACTTCTTGCGTTTCAACCACCTCCCGGCGCTCCCGTCGACAAGTCGGCGGCGGTCATCGGCAGCCACTAGCCGGGGCTGCCGACCGGATGGCCCGGGACGCCGTACTCCTCCGCGGGCCTGCCGGGCTGCCTCCGGCGAAGTACGATCCACAGCGCGGAGAAGGTCAGGACGCCGAACGCGCCCAGCGCGATAGCCATCTCAAAGAAGTTCTCGGTGACCCAGTAACCGGACAGCAGCAGGAATGCCGGTATGACACCGGTTACCCAGCCTTCGATCGCTGTCACCCAGCCGACATAAGACGTCAAGGCCTCCATTTTCAGTCCCAGTAGCAGGAAGAAAAGGAACCAGAGGAACGCCCAGTAGAGCCATATCACTCCGAACGGCTGATCGTCGAACAGCCGGAAGTTGACGAAGGAGTACCCCAGAGCCGCGATGGCCACGAACAGTGAGTAATAGCCCACACCTGTCGTGTCGAGCCCCATGAGTATTCCGATTCCCACATAAAGGTATGTGAAACCGAAAAGGAAGATGCCCGATGCGAGCGCGATTTGGCTGGGGTCCCGATTCGCGGCGATGATGAGATATGTGGGTGTGAGGACCTGGAGCCCGCCCACGAACAGATTGAATACGGCGGCTGCCCGGCTGTCGACCTTTCCCAGCAGCATCAATCCGTTCAGGAAGAGCACCGCGCCTACAAAGAGAAGTCCGACGTTGCCCAAGGGGGACACCTCCCGAGATTTCGCTCCGCGAGCGATGGGCCCGCCGGGCGGTCATGCAACCGAGATGCTGTTGTGCGCAACCCGTGCCTCCGGTGAGGCGGCAGGGATCGAGACCGTCCCACGCCCCTTCTCTGAGAGGGCGTTGGACTGATTCCGCCGGTCCGTGACTTCCCCTCAGGGCCGGGGGAGCCGGTCGAGGGCCGGATGGGCCGGCCTCGGCGCAGCCCGCTCGGGAGGCACCCGCGTGACCACCGCGGGATTTTCCCGAGACTTCTCCTCCTGCTCGCGCAGGCCCGCGACGGCAGGCGAGGTGAACGCGGTCGCGGGGGACGAGTACACACGCCGAGCCGTATTCGAGCACTGCGGGCAGGCGCGCGCGGTCGGCGCTGTGCCGATCGGCAGCTTGACGTCGAACGATCCGCAGCGGTTGCAGGAATACTCATACGTCGCCATGATCCGTCTCCGCCTCGCCGCGCTTCCGGCCTTGGGCCGTGGCGCGGTTCTGGTCGAGCCAATGAACACCGGAGCAGCATCGCCTCTTATTCCAGGCAACGCCTGTGACGACGGCGTGTCAAGGCGAGTTGGAGATGCTCCTGGGATCGCCCTGCGCCGCCGTGCCGAATGGGCGGGTACGACGCGGCGGGCCCCACCGGGTGGAAAGGACGTGACCCCCGCGCCGCATGCTGCTCGGTCGGGGCTTTGCGGGCGCGGTGATCAGTGTGTTCGGGCCCGTTTGTTGTGCGGCGGCCCGGTCACTCGGCACTGGACAGCAAGGCCGGCCGGAGCGAATGCGCGGTTACCGGACCACGCCTGTGCGCCGGCCTTCGTAGGAGTACGGCCATGGCGAAGATTCTCACGGTGCTTTATCCGGATCCCGTTGACGGCTACCCGCCCAGGTATGCCCGAGATGAGATCCCCGTCATCAGCGGCTATCCCGGAGGGCAGACGGCGCCCACCCCCCGGAGCCTCGACTTCAAGCCG
This sequence comes from Streptomyces sp. TE5632, assembly GCF_054061295.1. Taxonomy (NCBI): domain Bacteria; kingdom Bacillati; phylum Actinomycetota; class Actinomycetes; order Kitasatosporales; family Streptomycetaceae; genus Streptomyces; species Streptomyces sp. TE5632. The sequence continues at coordinate 5,915,397 of NZ_JBSSEA010000003.1, forward strand.
GGTGAGCTGGTCGGCTGCGTCTCCGGCGAACTCGGTCTGCGTCCGTTCCTGGAGGAACGGGGCCACACATTGGTCGTCACCTCCGACAAGGAGGGGCCCGACTCCGTGCTGGAACGGGAAATTTCCGACGCCGAGGTGGTGATCTCGCAGCCGTTCTGGCCCGCCTATCTCACTCCTGACCGGATCCGCCGCGCACCGCACTTGAAGCTGTCGGTCACAGCCGGGATCGGTTCGGACCACGTGGACCTGCCGAGCGCCATCGAGCACGACGTCACCGTGGCGGAGGTCACCTACAGCAACAGCATCAGCGTGTCGGAGCACGCGGTCATGCAGATCCTCGCTCTCGTCCACAACTATCTGCCCGCCCACGAGTGGGTCACCGCCCGCCGGGGGTGGAACGTGGCCGACAGCGTCTCGCGGAACTACGACCTGGAGGGCATGGACGTCGGCGTTTTCGGTGCCGGGCGGATCGGCATGGCAGTGCTCCGCCGGCTGCAGCCATTCGATGTGAAGCTGCACTACAACGACGTGCACAGGTTGCCACCGAACCTCGAGCGGGAGCTGGGGCTGACCTGGCATGCGGATGCCCGCTCCCTGGCGGCCGCCGTCGACGTGCTCTCCATCCACGCGCCGCTGCACGCGCAGACGGTGAACCTCTTCGACGACGAGATGCTCGCGACCATGAAGCGAGGGTCGTACATCGTCAACACAGCCCGCGCGCTGATCGTCGACCGAGACGCCGTGGTACGCGCTCTGGAACGAGGCCATCTGGCGGGTTACGCCGGGGACGTCTGGTATCCCGAGCCGCCGGAAGAGGACCACCCGTGGCGCGGCATGCCGCACGAGGGCATGACACCGCACGTGTCCGGTTCGACGCTCTCCGCGCAGGCCAGGTACGCGGCAGGCGTCCGGGAAATCCTGGAGTGCTGGTTCGACAACCGCCCGATCCGCCAGGAGTACCTCATCGTGGAGGGCGGCAGGCTTGCCGGGACCGGGGCCCGCTCGTACACCGTCTGACGCACACGCTAGGAGTCGGCGGGGCCGTCACCGCCCGTGCACAGGCGGCCGGGACGGCACGCTCCGCTCTCCGTGTTCTCCGTGTCAGGGCGCCCCCGCGATCGCGCAAGCGCGGCACGGGGGTCGGCCGCAGGTGCACTGCAGGATGGCGTCCAGCACCTCGTGGTCGTGGTAGAGGCACTTGTCCTGGCAGGTGTGGCGCGGGACGAAGCCCGCCTGGAGCTCGTCCGGCCAGGGCTCCTCGCCCTCCCGGCAGCGTACGAACCGCTCGGGATCCGTGGAGTGCAGCCGGTGCATGCTCTCCCGTGCCTCGCCCTCCAGGTCGTGCGTTTGGGCGACCATTGCTTTGAGCTGGTCGGCGAGACCGGAGAACCTGGCGTCGCCCGTTCTCACATGGGCTGCGCCCAGCGCCATGACGGCGTTGCCCAGGAACCGACGAGCGTCCTGAAGATCGGTCACGTGATGCAGTTGGATGCCCGTTACGCTTCTGACCCACACGGCGTCTTCACTCACTTGTCCACCTTCCGGGGTCGGTCGCCCACTGGTAGTGCCGGCGCGGAAGTACGTCTTGTCTTCCTCATGCGCCCTGAAGTCCGGTCCGGGCGGCTGCCCGCAAGGTCACTGGTGAACGTCCTGCTTCAGACCCGGTCCGCCGCGCTGCGGAAAAGGTCCATAAGGGACGCATGCTCTCAAGAAAGCTAATTCTGCAGTGCGGGCCAGTCCAGCCCTGCATCAGTGAACTGCCTCACAAGCGCTGCACCTCTGCTTCCCGGCAGTGGTGAGGTGTCGGGGGATGCGGCGGCATGTCGACCGGGTCCACTCCGAGCATCGAAGGCGGGGGGCGGGCCGGGGTTCCTCCATGTCTTTCGCACCATCACGGAGCATGGCGACCAGCACGCTGATGTGGTGCCGGGTGAGCCGGAGGAGAGCCTGTGTGCGGGTCGTTCCGCGGGCGTGGCATCGGCTTGCGCAGACACAGCTCATCGGCGGGTCGGGGCACGGAGCGCGAGGGCTCGCCGATCGGCGCGGAAGGACCGACACGACCGACGACGGCAGGTTCTCCGGACGGTTCTTTCGGCGGCCCTGGTGCGGGTGCCGTGTTCCGGCCGTCGCTCGCGCATCGGGCGACGGCATGCCAGGGGGCGGGGGTCGGTGCGCCTGCAGTCGCATCGACCCCCGCCCCTGGTGGGTATGGGCGGCCCCGTCCGGTCACCTGCTGTCGTCTCGGCCATGGTTGCTCATACGCGATGTCGTTGTCGGACATGAGCCACGTGGACGGTGCGTGCGGCTGATCAGCGGACCGGCGGTTTCGGCCCCTCGCTGTCAGCGGCGATTGTCCCCGCGGCCGCAGTCGCGCCGGTCGCGGCGGTTGTCGTCGCGGACGTTGCCGCGGTCGCGGTCGTTGTCCATGGCGCAGGAGCCGGTGACGACGCGCCGGGCGTCGGAGTGGGGCGATGATGCCGAGGCCCGTACCGCCCGCGGCGAGCACGGCGCCCGCCACGAGAGTCACCGAGGCGGTCGCGGTGGGCGGGGATCCGGCGAACCAGCATCACGAATCCCAGCAGGGCGACCGGCAGCAGCAGGCCGAAGGAGGTCCAGACCAGGGCGCTCTTTTCGGCTACGACATAAATGATCCGTACCACCAGTCCGCTCGCGGCCAGGACAAAGTGCCCGAAAACCACAGGTGCGGGCAGGCGGCTGGTGCCGGACTGCTGCTGGAGGATTCCGCTGCGTTGGATCCAGATGCCGAGCATGTAGAAGCCGCCGAGGGCGGTGATCACCCAGGTGATCAGTGCGGCGATGCCCATGGGGACTCCCAAGTGATGAGATGTCGAAGGCAGCCGGACGGCACCGGCCCGCTGTGCAGGGTCGTGCAGTATCAGGCGGCTCTACCTTCTTGATCGGGTTGATCGAGCCATTCGTAGGGTTGGGTCGCCCAGGGGTGCTGGGTGTGGCTATCAGGCGGCTGCCGTCTCGTGGCTTCCCTTGCTTCGCCGCCCGGCGCCCCACGACGACTCGGCCGCCGATTAGGAAGTGCGAACAAGTCGCTGTGTAGAGCAATGCCGGCGAGGTCGTCCGTGGCACGAGCAGTACGAACACGCACGTCAGGAGCACAATGAGCCGGATATGGGCGGGGATCGACAGCGGCAAGGGCCATCACCACGGCCTTGTTCTGGACGCCGAGGGCAAGACCCTGTTGTCGCGGCGGGTGGCCAACGACGAGCCCGAGCTGCTGAAGCTGATCGGTGACGTCCTGGACCTGGCCGACGGCCGTGAGGTCACCTGGGCCATCGACATGACCGGCGGGGAGCCGGCACTGCTGCTGGCCTTGCTGGTCAACCACGGCCAGGAGGTCCTCTACATGCCCGGCCGGCTGGTCAACCGGGCATCCGACGGCTACCGCGGCGAGGGCAAGACCGACGCCCGCGACGCCTACGTGATCGCCGACCAGGCCAGAATGCGCCGCGACCTGCGGCCCATCCGCCCCGGTGACGAGACGGCCGTGGAACTCAAGCTGCTGACCGGACGCCGGTCCGACCTGGTCGAGGACCGCACCCGCGCGGTGAACCGCCTGCGCGGCACCCTGCTGAGCATGTTCCCGGCCCTGGAGCGGGCCCTGGACGTGACCAACACCGGCCCGCTCAGGCTGCTGACGGGTTACCAGACGCCGGCCGCGATCCGCCGGGCCGGCATCGCGCGGCTTGCGAAGTGGCTGGCCAACCGCAAGGTCCGCAACGCCAGAGCCCTGGCCGAGGCGGCGGTCGAGGCCGCCGAGCGCCAGCACACCGCCGTCCCCGGGGAGAAGACCATCGCCAGGCTGGTCCACACCCTGGCCGAGGAGGTGATGGCCCTCAACGAGCAGATCCGTGAGCTGGACAAGCTCATCGAGGGCCGGTTTCGCGAGCACGAGCTCGCCGACATCCTTCTGAGCGTCCCGGGCATCGGCACGGTTCTGGGAGCGGAGTTCCTCGCCGGCGTCCGCGGCGGCCTGGACGAGTTCGACTCCCCGGACGCCCTGGCGGCCTTCGCCGGCGTCGCCCCGGCACCGCGCGACTCGGGCAAGGTCAGCGGCAACCTTCACCGGCCGCTCGTCTATCACCGAAAACTTCAGCGCGTTTTTTACACCTCCGCGCTGGTCAGCGTCCGCTATGACCCGAACTCGCGGAAGTTCTACGACCGTAAACGCGCCGAGGGGAAGAAGCACGTCCAGGCCGTGCTCGCCCTTGCCCGCCGGCGCGTCAACGTCATCTGGGCCCTGATCCGCGACCGACGGTGCTACGAAGTGGCGCCACCGGTGACTACGGCAGCTTGACAACAGCATTAGGAAGCAGGGCGGGCGTTTCGCGTGCTGCCGCCGGGCGTGTATCCCTCGGCCTGGGTGTTCTCGTCGGCGACGCGGACGCCGTAGCGATAGGCGAGCCTGCCACCCAGGAATCCCGAGACGCCCAGGACCGCCACGCTGAGTGCGGACAGGACGAGCCTGTCCAGTCCGACACTTCCGCCGCCGGTGTGATCGCTGTACCGCCACAGGAAGTTGACGGCGTAGGCGGCGGTCACCAGCAGGTTCAGCGTCATGTGGACCAGGGCGGCGCGAGAGGCAGGGGCCCGGCCGGGGATCGCGAACAGGTCGAGGAATCCGACCATCGCCGCCGGCAGGGCACCGATCACCCCGACCGCGATCAGCCACTCCGAGGACTGGGTCAGGAAACCCGGACGGCTGACGACGTGGGAAGCGATGTCGAACACCAGGCTGGTCGCCCAGGCGCCGATCGGCACCGTGACCAGGATCGGGTGGAACGGGTGGCCGTACGGGCCGGCGAGCGAGGCGCTGACCGGACGCTTCGCCTGAAGCTGTGCCTCATCAGCCATCGCAACCTCCTTTGATTTCACCAATAAAGATCGGTTTTATTGAGAGGGGGCGTCAAGGTACGCAGGACACGGGGTTGCAAGAGCACTTGCGCCCACGCAGATGAGAGTTACCGTGGTCCTGTGGCCTCCGATCAGACAGCACAGGCCGACGCGGCCGGCAGCGCCATCGACTCCGTCAGCGTCCTGAGCGAGGACTCACGGCGGCGCATGTTCACCTTCATCCGCCGTGCGGGCCGCGCTGTCACCCGCGACGAGGCCGCCGCCAGCGTCGGCATATCCCGCAAGCTCGCCGCCTTCCACCTCGACAAGCTCGTCGACGCCGGCCTGCTGCGCGCCCGGTACGAGACGCCCGGCGGGATCCGCAAGGTCGGCAGACGGCCGAAGGTGTACGAGCCCACCGACGCCCAGATCACCGTGAGCATCCCCGACCGGCGCCACGAACTCCTGGCGGACCTTCTCCTGGACGCCGTCCTGACCGAGGAGGCCGACGAAAACGCCGCGCAGGCGGCGGTGCGGACCGCCGAACAGCGTGGCCGGCAGATGGGCGAAGCCGCGCGGGAGGAAATCCGTCCAGGGCGCCTGGGCCCCGAGCGGGGGCTGACCGCCTGTGAACGGCTGCTGGACAGGTACGGCTACGAGCCCGTCCGGGAAGGCCCGACCCAGCTCCGGCTGCGCAACTGCCCGTTCCAGCCGCTGGCCGCGAAGGCCCCTGACCTGGTGTGCGGCATGAACCAGGCATTCCTCAGCGGCTACCTCACCGGCCTGCAGGTCAACGGGGTTCAGGCTGTCCTGGCCCCCGAGCCCGGCGAATGCTGCGTGCGACTGGGCCCGAACGACACCGATCGCGATGACCAGATACTCCAGGACCACTGACGCGATACCGGCCGTCTGCCCCCGCGGGCCACCGCCCGGATCGACGCTGCCCGCAGCGAAAGGGGCGGATGGGGAGGGGGCTCGCCCGCGAGACCACGCGGAGCTCACCCATCACCGGTGCTCGACATCCGGTCGAGCTGGGGGAAACGTCCGTTCTGGCGTTCCAACCGGAGCATTGCCATGTTGACCAAAAGCATCCTCAACCCTCTTGTCTCTTCCACGGAACCGGTGGCGCATCGCACCACCGCGCCCATGACGACCGCCGCCGACTTCGGCCTGCTGCTCATCAGGCTGACCTTCGGCCTGCTGATGGCCGCACACGGGGCTCAGAAAGTTTTCGGACTCTTCGGCGGCGAGGGCCTGACGGCGACCGGCAAGGGGTTCGCGGCCCTGGGCTACCACCCGGGAGAGCTCTTCGCCGTGATCGGGGGAATGTCCGAGTTGCTCGGTGGCCTCGGTCTGGCCCTCGGCCTGCTGACGCCGCTGGCGGCTGCCGCCCTGATCGGCGTCATGATCAATGCGATGGCCACGGTCACCGGCGCCCACGGCCTGTGGGAGACGGACGGCGGCGTGGAATACAGCGTCTGTATCGCTGTCGTCGCCCTGGCCGTCGCTGCCATCGGTCCGGGCCGGCTGGCTGCCGACCGCCCATTCCGCTGGGGCAAGGGCGGCTGGAAAGAGGCAGCTTTCGCCCTCGGCCTGGGCGGCGTCGCCGCCGCGATCACACTCACCCTGTAGGCGCAAAGCGCCCCCCCCGCGGCTCCCGCTGCGCGCCGTCGAGGGCCGCGCGCCAGGCGCTCCTGCGCTCGGCCATGCCGTTCCCGCTGAGTGAGCAGGCCACCGGGACACTGCGCCTGTGTCGATCACGAGCGTTGTTGACATCGGCCGGGCTTGATCATGGCGAAGACCTCCGGTGTGGTGGGGATGTCGAGTCTTCACCACACGGAGGTCGGGCTTTTTCCCAAGGCCGGGTAGTCGACGATCTCCGCGCTCTGTCAAGGGAATTCGGAGACCGGTGATCGCGGTGCAGACACCTGGACCGGCCTTGTGGATGAGGCTGCTGTCAGCCCATCGTGAAAGTTGTCCGTACAAGGTGCCGGGGGTGGCGTCGCCGAGGCGGTAGGCGATGTCGCGGGTTCGCCAGGAACGGTCGGGGGCTTCCTGGAGCAGGGCCAGGACGCGTTCTCGGCGGCGGTCGGCCGGGGCGGTGTCGGTCGTCCCGGGAGGCAGCGGGAAGCGGGGTCCGCCGGGGCGGGGGTTCGAGGACGGTGATGTCGAGACCGGTGACGGTGCGGCTGCGGCCGGGCCCGCCGTCGGGGCGTTGTTCGTTGTACCGGGAAATGGGTGATGTGACCTTGCGGGTGCTCACTCGTGGGCGGCGGGCCGGGAGCAAGGAAGCCAGGATCCGGCGGCCGATGGTGCCGATCGGATCGGTGGCGTCGTGGATCACGCCAGAAGCCTGGACGACCTGGTCACGGGCGGTGTGGAGGGCGATGGTGAACCCGCAGCGGTCCGGGGCGGTGCCGGGGCGGGACTTGGCGGCGTCGACCATGGCGGCACGTAAAAGCTGGTAGAGCGTCAGCACGGACCACATCCCCTGCTCGGTCCCGACGGGATCGCCCGACCGCAGGACGCGTCCCTGCATGATCGTGTGACGCAGCGCGTAGTACGCCGATTCGTGTCCCCACTGCTGGTGGTGGAGGGTGACCAGGGCTGCGGCGGGTGTCGGTCAGGGCGGTGACCAGTCGGTAGGAACCGATGAAGGCGGTGCCGTCCTCGCGGGTCACGGTGATTCGGGCCTCGACGATCCGTACCCGGACGGTGCCGATCACCGACAGGTAGGAGCCGTCGGCGAGCCGGACCAGGACCGGGGTGCGCCGGTTGCTGCGCAGTCGACCCAACACCTGCGCGCCGGTGGCGGTCACCCGGGCGAGGAAGTCGTTTCCGTCGAAGCCCTTGTCCCACAGCACCAGCATGTCCGGCGTCAACAGGTGCAGCAGGTGCCGGGCATGCTGGTCTCGCCTTCGCCGGTGGGGCCGAAGACCGCGCCGATCAGGGCCCGGGTCCCGGTCTCCACCAGCGTCATCAGCTCCAGCAGCGGGGAGCCGCCGTGCCGCGGGGAGCCGAGCCAGGCCCGGTTGCGGTCGGTGTCCGGGGCCTTGATCGAGCTGCAGCCGTAGAAGGAGACCGTGCGGTACGAACCGAACCGCACACCGGGCGTCCTCGGTGCGCCGGCGGCCCGGACAGCACCTCGTACAGTCTGCGCATCGGGGCACTGCCGAGCCTGCGGCGCAGGTCACGCAGGGCCTTCGTGGTCGGCAGGGCAGTCGCCGGGTCGACAAGACCCGCCGGCGAGCGGTGCTATGGCCCGCGACCTGCGCTTGATCTTCGTTACGTGATGATCACCGGTGGTCGCACCCACCCTCGCATCGCCCCTGGCCGGCCAGAACGCGGTCTATGGCCGGGACACATAGGATAAGCGCGGTGGCGGATCTCGGGGCCTTCGGTGGAAGGAGGTTCGTGATGACACACGATGGCGGGTTGAGACTGCATCTGCAGCGCGTCCTCCGCGCACCGCGCTCAGTCGTATTCCGAGCATTGACCGAACCGCAGGAACTGGCCAAGTGGTGGGGTCCTGGCGGTTTCGCCATCCCGAGTGTGGAAAGCGACCTCCGGCCAGGCGGTAGTTATCGGATTTCGATGCAGCCTCCGGAAGGCGATCGATTCTACCTGGTGGGGGAATTCGTTGAGGTCGATCCTCCGGAACACCTGTCCTACACCTTCCGGTGGGAGGATCCCGATCCTGAGGACCGGGAGACGATGGTGACGCTGTGGCTCCGCGATATCGACGGTACGCGGGCCGAGTTGGTCTTGAACCAGGGCGACTTCGCCACAACGCGGCGCCAAGCTCTCCACGAGGAAGGCTGGACTCAGAGTCTCAACAAGCTTGAGGAACTCATTTCGTCGGCTGCGTCGGCCTGATGAAGGCGGACAGGGATCTTGGTGCGGCGCCGGCGGAGCGGAAGCCCTTCATCGTCCGTTCGCGCCGCCGGGTGGGCCGGTGCGGGTTCTCCGCCCGGTTGTTCAGGTACTTCGAGGTGCGGTGCTCCACCCCCGGCATGGCCTGGCGGTGGGCCGCTCCGTAGGAGCGGAGCCTGGCGGTGACCACCACACGCGGCACGCACTCCGGGCTTTTCGGGAGCCGACGGAAGAACCGCACGGCGGCACGGGTGTCGCGCTTGGGCCGGACGAGGATGTCCCGTACGTTCCCGTGCTGGTCCACCGCCCGCCACAGGTACTGCCGCTCGCCGTTGACCGTGATGAAGACCTCGTCGAGGTGCCGCGTGTCGCCGGGCGGGGACCTCGGCGGCGCAGCGCGTTGGCGTGGGCCTGCCTGGACCTGGCGCCCCAGCGGCGGACCGTCTCGCAGGAGACGACGACACCGCGCCCGGGCGGCAGGTCCTCGTGCCCGGGGCGGGAACCAGCCGGCCGGAACGACTCGTCACTGATCGCGACCGCCACTCAAGGCGGCGGGGGACATCATGGGTGGAGCAACAGCGGGGGGTTTCATGAAGCGTGCATCTGCGGCAAGAACGGGTCTGGCGGCCGTGGCGGTGGTGGCGATGCTGGCGGTCAGCGGCTGCCGGGGGGACGACACGGGCCTCCCCGACCCCGACTCCCCGAGCGGGCAGGTCTCCGAATCCGCGTCGCCGACGCCTTCGGCGGAGCAAAGCGGTCCGCGCACCCTGGTGGACGCCACCCGAGCGGGTGGCCTGGACAGGCTGGCGGGAGACCAGGCCCTGACGGACGCCCCGGTCGACCCGGGAGAGATGCGGGACGGCATGACGCTGGTCCTCGGCAGCTACGGGGCCCCGGGCGGGCAGGGTGCGCCGGTGCTGTTCGAGGGCGTCGACCACGTGCCCGAGGACACCGGCAGGCGCCGTGAGCACCTGTTCCGGGGCATGATCGAGTACATCCGGTGGGACCCGGAGCTGGGGCAGCCCGAGGCGCAGCCGGTGGAGCCCGGGCCGCTCGGCGGCTCGGTGGAGTGCCTGCTCGCCTCGCTGAGCGAGGAGGGCAGCGTCATCTGCGGGTGGGCCGACGAGGGCACGGCGGCCGTCGCGCTCTTCGAGGACAGCACGCTCGCCGACGCGGGAAAGCTCTTCGTCGAGATGCGTGGGGACCTGGAGCGCTGACCGACCGGCGAGCGAGAACAGGGCCGCAGCCCCGGCCGGCGGGCCGGACACTCTGTCCCCGGAGGTCCGGAGGGCTCCCGGGACCTCCGGGACCGCGTCGGGACGTACCGGCGCTCCCCGGCATCGTCGATGCCCTGACCGAAGCCGGCACCCGCGGGAGCCGGCTTCGGGGTGACGTTCCTTGACGCGTCCCCCTCCAGTCAGCGCAGGGTCGGTACGGTGCCGCACTCCGCCCACGTGACGTCGACCCCGTGCAGGTCGCTGCCCCACTCTTCGGAGATTTCCGCGAGCCGGGCAGCGTCGGGCGGGGTGCGGCCGAGGCCGATTGCGTACCGTGCGAACGCCGACCCGGTCTCGAACGGGCGGGGCCAGGCGTACGCATCCCCCGCTCCGGCGTCCTCCAGAGCGGTGAGCAGCGCCCGCAGACGCCCCCGGACGCGCCCCGGAGTCCCCTCGAACTCCTCGGCAGGGCCGGGTCTACGGTCAGGATCGCCCAGGCCGCGTGCTGCCGGTGCAGGGAGGGCGGCGACAACAGCTCGGGCCAGGGGGGTCCGTGCCTGCATCCGCTGCCGTTTCCAGGACGGTCCAGGCGCGGTAGAGCTCATCGGTCAGCAGGTCCCGGAAGCAGGCGCCGACTGAAGCCCGACCCCTGCTGGGACTCCCTTGGTGATGGCAGCGTCTCCGCGCTGTTCGGCGACCGTCGGCTGGAAGTCGAAGAGCAGGAGCTACGGCGCGACCCGAGGCCCGCCTCGCTCTCGTACGGGCAGTGCCGGATCACCGGCTTCAGGGGCGAGGAGGCGCGCCGGCGAGCGGTCGTGCGAGTGCACATTCTCGACGGTCTGTACGGCACCGACGGCCGCAACTGGCCGTCCGAGTTCCTTTCCAGCCGCATGGTCGCGCTGGGCAGTGATCTGCCGGGCGCGGTGCACACGGGAGGCCAGCCGGCACACGGTCACGAAGCAGCGGCGCGCCAGATCGGCCCAGCCGGACCGAGCAGCGGCTCGCAGGACAGGAACCGAGTCGCTCGATTCACCGTTCGGCGGCGTGTTCCTGCTGATGGCCTCTCGGTACTTCACGGGGGAGACCACGCTGCCGGCCCGCGCCGGCCGTCTGACTGACGCGGTTGCTTATCGCCGGTTCGCGGCTGGCGCTGCCTCGGAGGTGGGGGCGTCGCGCAGGCCGATCCGCAGGTGCTCCACATGGAAGAGGGCTTGCTCCAGGAGTTCGGCGACATGGTTGTCGTACAGCGAGTAGACGACGGAGCGACCGTGACGCTCGCCGGAGACCAGTCCCAGGTTGCGCAGCAGGCGCAGCTGGTGGGAGCAGGCGGAGGCTTCCATGCCAACGGAGTCGGCGAGGTCGCCGACCGAGCAGGGACCTTCCTGGAGCCGGGCCAGGATATACAGGCGTGAGGGGGTGGCCAGAGCCTGGAGGGTCGCGGCGACGTCGGTCACCCCCGCCGCGTCCAGTCGCTCGCGCGGGGTGGCGTTGTTCCTGTTGTCGGCTCCGTGACCCATGGCGTCCATCCTAGCGGTGACGTATGAAAACCTGTTCAGGTATTCCTGTACGGTGGGGGTCGTTTCCCCACCCGCCCGTGAAGGGTTGTTTTGTCATGTTCTCTGTCCTGGATCAGCGGCCCGCGTCGGTCGCCGCCGGGCCGCGTCCCTCCCTGCCGCGGCGCCGCACGCGCGTGCTGGCGCTGCCGGAGGCCCGGTGGGCGCTGGCTGCGCTGGTGCTGTTCCTGCTCGCCCTGCCGCCGTACCTGCTGGGTGCCCCGGGGTGGCTGTGGGGGGCGCTGTTCGCCGCCGTCTATGTCGCCGGCGGCTGGGAACCGGGCTGGGAGGGCTTGAAGGCCCTGAGGGACAAGACGCTGGACGTGGACCTGCTGATGGTCGTCGCGGCGCTCGGCGCCGCCGCGATCGGTCAGGTCCTGGACGGTGCGCTGCTGATCGTCATTTTCGCCACCTCCGGAGCCCTGGAGGCGGTCGCGACCGCCCGCACCGCGGACTCCGTGCGCGGCCTGCTCGACCTCGCCCCCGCCACCGCGACGCGGCTCCTGCCCGACGGCACCGAGGAGAGCGTCGACGCCGCACATCTGAAGGTCGGGGACACGATCCTGGTCCGCCCCGGTGAACTGGTCGGCGCCGACGGGCAGGTCCTCGACGGAGCCGGCGATGTCGACCAGGCCACCATCACCGGCGAACCGCTGCCGGTGGCGAAGGAGGCCGGGGACGAGGTGTTCGCCGGCACCGTCAACGGCACCGGCGCCCTGCGCGTGCGTGTCGAGCGTGACCCGGCGGACTCGGTGATCGCCCGGATCGTGACGATGGTCGAGGAAGCCTCCGAGACCAAGGCCCCCACGCAGCTGTTCATCGAGAAGATCGAGCAGCGTTATTCGATCGGCATGGTGATCGCGACCCTGGCCGTCTTCGCCGTCCCGCTCGCCTTCGGCGACGAGCCGCAGTCGGCTCTGCTGCGGGCGATGACGTTCATGATCGTCGCTTCGCCCTGCGCGGTGGTGCTTTCCACGATGCCGCCGCTGCTGTCCGCGATTGCCAACGCCGGACGCCACGGTGTGCTCGTCAAGTCCGCCGTCGTGATGGAACGCCTCGGGCAGATCGACGCCGTCGCGCTCGACAAGACCGGCACTCTGACCGAGGGCACCCCACGCGTCACCGACATCCGCCCGCTGCCCGGCAGCGCCCTGGACGAGGACGAGGTGCTCGCCCTCGCCGCCTCGGCCGAGCACCCCAGCGAGCACCCGCTGGCACGCGCCGTCGTGGACGCCGCCCGCGATGGAGGTCTGGTTATTGCCGACGCGGGCGATTTCACCTCCGTCCCCGGTCAGGGCGTCACCGCCACCGTCGCCGGCCGCACCGTCCAGGTCGGCTCCCCCGCCCGGCTGCTGCCCGCCGACGCCGACCCGGCCCACCATAAGGTGGTGCGGGAGCTGGAGGATGCCGGGCGTACCGCGGTGGCGGTGCTGCGCGACGGCGCACCGGTGGGGGTGCTGGGCATCGCCGACCGACCGAGGCCGGACGCCGCTGCCACCGTCGCCGCACTCACTCGCCTGACCGGCCGCACCCCGGTGCTGCTGACCGGCGACAACGAGCGCGCCGCGCGGTACCTGGCCGCCGAAGTCGGCATCACCGACGTCCGCGCCGGGCTGCTGCCGCAGGACAAGGTCATCGCCGTGAAGGAATGGCGAGATCAGGGCCGCAGGGTGCTCGTCGTCGGGGACGGCGTCAACGACGCACCCGCGCTTGCCGCCGCCCATTCCGGGATCGCCATGGGCAAGGCCGGCTCGGACCTCGCCCTGGAGACCGCGGACGCCGTCGTGGTCCGTGACGAGCTGTCGACCATCCCCGCCGTAGTGAACCTCTCGTGCACCGCCCGCCGCCTGGTCATCCAGAACCTGGCCATCGCCGGGGTGTTCATCACCGCCCTGGTCGCCTGGGACCTGATCGGCACCCTCCCGCTGCCCCTCGGCGTCGCGGGGCACGAGGGCTCCACCGTCATCGTCGGCCTCAACGGTCTGCGCCTGCTGCGCGAGGCCGCCTGGACCACCTCTGCCAAGGACATCGCATGAGCAAACGCACCCGCCGTGCCGCCCCCGCAACGGGGGCGGCACGGCCCACCATCACCGTCTGCCGCGGCTGCTGCTGCGGCACCCCCAAGATCCCCGGCCTCGACCACACAGCCCAACTGCGCGACCTGCGCCAGGCCGTGGAGGGCGCCGCGACCGTACGGGTCACCGACTGCCTCGGCACGTGCGAACGCGCCAACGTCATCGTCGTCCAGCCCTCCGCCGACGGCCGCAAGAACGGCGGTGCCCCCGTCTGGCTCGGCCTGGTCAACGACCCCGACGCCACCACCGACATCACCACCTGGGTCCACAACGGCGGTCCCGGCCTCACCGATCCACCAGGCATCCTCGACCTGTACACCTTCCAGCCCTCACGCCGCGTCCGCGCCGAACTCCACGACTGACCGACCCCTTTGGGCCGGGCCCTTCGCATCCGGCGGCACACCAGCAGGCCCTCGCCCCAGTGCGCCACGATCGGTACACGTTCCCGGGCCTCGATCAGAGCGGCGTGCGCCGAGGCGAACGTGTCTGCCCGCGCCCGTCGGCGAGCACACCGCATGCCCGCGCAGCCACCGGCCCCTGCTCGCCGCCGCCAAGGCGCAGCGGTCGGTATCCCTGCCAAGGCCGAGCCAGAAGCAGTTTGCGCAGCTGGAGGCGGAGCCGGAAGGGGCTGGCCGCGCACGGGGAGGACCAGCGGTGGACGCTGGTGCGAATCAAGCCGGTCCTGCCACGTGCCGGCGCGACGGACCGCGGAGCGGGACGACGAAGCCGTCACGGGGTGGGGCAAGGCGGTGGGGTCTTGCGCGGAAGGCTCGTGTCGGCCCGTGGACCCTGGCTCTTCGAGGACGAAGCCGGTTCCTCCACGGCGCCGCCTCAGACGAAGACCTGGTCACAGCGTGGCCGTCGGCTGAGACGACGAGCCGGGGCAGCTCAGGCTGCGCCGTAGAAGTGGAGCTTGTCGGTGACCACCACCCGCGGCCGGTGCGGGCCTTCTCGAGCGGTTTGCGGAAGAAGCGCCGGGCCGCGGCCTTGTCCCGGCGGTCCTGGACCAGGATGTCGAGCACGTTGCCGGCGGCGTCGACAGCTCGCCACAGGTACTTCAGCTCACCGTCATGCGGATGCTGCGCGAACACGACGAGCACACAACTGCGACGGAACCCGTGTGCGGGGCCGTGTGTCCGGGCCGGAAGCCGCCGTTCGGACCACCCAAGGGGGCCCTTCAGGTGATGGCCGGACGCCTCATGAGCCAGGCAGTTGTGACAGGGGTACGAGGTCTCAGCAGAGGACGAACCCAGAACCACCCGAGGAGCTTGGCGATGTACGCAGCGGTCCGGCGGTACGAAGGGGTGACCGATCCGGCAGAGGCGGGACGCCTCGTGAACGAGGGCTTCGTGCCGCTCATGCGCCAGGTCTCCGGCTTCGTGGCCTACTACTGGATCGATGCCGGGGACGGAGTGATGGTCTCGACCAGTGTCTTCCAGGACCGGGCCGGTGCCGAGGAATCGATCTCGAGGGCGGCGGACTTCGTGCGGGACAACCTTGCGTCCCTGCTCCCCAACCCTCCCCAGGTCACGGCCGGAGAGGTTCTGGCTTCCGCATAGCAGCGTCCGGCCCGGCCTCCTGGGTTCCCCGTGACGGTGAGTGAGGAGCTGACGTGGCTGGGAGGGCGGGGCCCGTTCCGGCGTTCGGTTTCGAAGGTGTTCCTTCGGCGGTCGTGAGCCGGGTGCCGGTTTTCTGCCGTCGACGACTGCTCGCTGTTCCCGGGAGCGCAGGCCCTCCAGCATCATCGGGGTGAGCGCCTCGGCGACCCTGTCACGGTCGACCGGCCGGCCCTCGAGCCGGACCACGGTGGCGTGGAACCGGGCGGAGCCGAAGCCGGCCCGCACGGCCGGTTCGAGGTCGAAGTCGCGGTGCCGCCACGGGGAAAGGCCGGTCTCGAGCACCTCGCGGAGCTGAGCCGGGTACGGCGCGATCCGCTCCCGCAGGCGCAGTGCACGCCCGCCTCGGTCAACCGGCGTGACCGCGGGCCGCCGCACGCGTTCGACGAGTCGGCGGAGACGATCGCCGCGGTCGTCTCGAAGCCGCTCGCAAAGGGTTACGGCGAGGTCGAAGTCTCGCGGCAGGCGCTGGGGGACCGGGTGGAGCCGCTGCTGCGCGACGGCGTGCCGTTCGGCAGCCCGGCGTGCATCCCGGGCCACTACAACAACGAGGGGGCAGCCGTTCGGGAAGACCTTCGAGCTGAGCGTCGGCGACCCGCGGGGTGCCACCGCGTTCTTCGCGATGATCGACGAGTGGCGGCGGGCCGGCGAGTTCCCGGAGCCGGAGCGGCGCCGGTGCGGCGGCTGAACGCCCCGCCGTCGAACGGCACGGCATGCTCGCCGTGCCGTTCGACGGGACCGCCCCGATGACGGATCGGTCCGCGGGCCGAGGGAGGCCGGGCGGGGCCCCGGGGCGATGCCACGCCGGACGGGTCGACGGGGGCGCCTCCTCAGGGCTGACGCTCGCTCGGCGCCTCTGCGCAGGTGACCTCGTCACGTGGGGTGTAGTGCGTGCGGAACGGTTCCCGCTTCACTTCCCGGCCGTCGTCGCGGAAGACCCGTTCCACGGTGACGTCGAAGCCCTCGAGCGGGGTCTGCGGCACGCACTTCTCAGCGGTGCTCACCTTCTTCGTCGGCTGCCGCACGTTGGTGCGCGGCCCCTTGACCGACGTGATCTCGTCGTACTTCTTCGTGCCGAGGAAGGTGACGGTCACCGAGGTGTCGGTGGACTCGGCCTGGATGTAGACGGCCTTGCCGGAGTCGTTGGCGAACCTCAGGTCGAGGCTGTCCCAGGCGACCGTCGCCTCACGGCCCTCGGGGTAGCGTTCGATGTAGAAGGAGTGGGCGCCGTACTCGACGGGCTTGACCCCGGCGAAGAACATCGCGTTGAAGACGGTCGTGGCCACGGCGGAGACACCGCCGCCGGACGCCTTGACGTACTGGTCGTCGAAGATCATGATGCCGTCGACGAAGCCGTTGGCCCGGGTGCGCTCGCCGACGGTCCGGTTGAAGCTCCAGGTCTCGTCCGGCATGACGACGGAGCCGTTGATGAGTTCCACGGCCCGGCCGATGTTCGTCGTGCGGTAGGCGGCCGGCTCGAAGGTGACGGTGAAGGAGGACATCTTCTCCGTCAGCCCCAGCCGGGCGGCGTTCTCGCGGGTGACCTCCGGCTGGATCCGCTGTGTGGCCACCTCGCCGGTGCGGGCGGCGCCCGACTCGGTGAGCAGGGGCAGGACGGCCTTGCTCAGGGCCTTGTCGGTGACCTTCACGGCGGGTCGGGCGTCGGCGGTCACCACGACCTTCTCGCCCTCGAGCCCCAGCCGGGCGTTCCGGGGCGTGGTGGGGAGGTCGTTCAGGGCGCCGGCCACCGCGGGGGCGGCGCGCAGGCCCTCGCCGTCGAGCTTCGGCGTGAGCCTGCCGGTGTCGTCCGGCCGCATCGTCAGGTACCCGCCCAGCACGGCCGGGGTGATCGTGAACCGCTTGTCGCCCGCGGTGAGCGTGACCGGTGCCGACATCGCCGGCTGCGCGAACTCGCGCACCGCCCGCCGTACCTCTTCCGCCGTGACCTTCGGCCTGGTCTCGCGTGCGGGCAGCACCGTGACCGAGTCCGCCGCGCCGCGCAGGAAGGGGGCGCGCAGGGCACCGGTCGCGGCGTCCACGTCCAGCGCGTACCCGGTGCGCGGGGCGATCTGCTCGACACGGCCGTCGTCGAAGGAGACGGCACCGTCGCGGACCTTCCGGTCGAGCGTCTTCGCCAGCTTCCCGAGGGTGGTACGGGCCTTGTCCTCGTCGATCCGCACGACCGGTTCGATGTCACCGCCCGAGCGGAACAGCCCGCCGACCACGCTGACCGGATCGGCGCCGGTGGACGCCGCCCGGTCAAGGGTCTCCCGGATGTCGAAGGTGAGCCCCGCCTGCCGCGGATCGACCGTGCCCTTGCGGTCGCCGACCTGCACCGCCAGCTTCCGCGAGCCGGCCGCCGCCAGGTGCTGCTCCAGCTTCCGGGCGGCTTCCTCGCGGGTCAGGCCGCCGATGTCCAGGCCGCGCACCGTCGTACCCGCCTCGATCTCACCGCCGGTGAGCAGCAGCCCGGCCAGGTACAGGCCGCCGATGCCGACGGTCAGCGCACCGCCCGCCAGGGCGACGGGCGGGAGCGAGGCCTTTCGAGGGACGGAGGGTATTCGGGGGTGCATGGGTCTCCTGATTGGTCGATGTAGCGTACACCCAATGCCGCGGCGTTATGTGCGAGAACGGTCCGTCAAGCTATGAACAACCGGACACCACAGGGTATATCCCGGATCACGTCGGTCCTCCCCGATCAGCTGCCCGAGTTTCGACGTCGACGACCTCGCCGAGGCCGGGGCCCGGCTGCTGTCCCAGGGCGCCACCCGCCCCCAGCCGGACCCGACCGCTTCCCGGTCCTCACGGACCCCGCGGGCCCGTCCCTTCCGCCCGGTTCCGCAAAAGCCGCGGACGACGGACCGAACGGCGTCAGGAGCACAGGCAGGGGTCGGTCTCGTGGCCCGGGCCGATGACGTCGCGATCGGGCAGAGCGCCTTCGAACGCCTGGATCTCGTCGACGGCGCCCTTCAGGTACTCGCCCCAGCCGTCGGCAGTGCGGGCACGTCCGACCTGGGCGGGCCGGTGCTCGTCCGGCCGTTGCGGAGGTGGCGGTGGCCTCGGCGTTCGTGCAGCCGTCGGCGTACAGCGTGACCGTGTCGGTCGCGTCGTCGTGGACGATGGTCAGCCGCGTGCCAGGGCCGCTGCTGCCGGCCGGCGTCGTGACCTGCGAGAGGACCGCCATGGGCCGGATGGCGTCGGCGTCCTGAATCCTGGCGACGACTCCGAGGGTGAAGCTGTCGCCGGTGTCCAGCACGGGGCGTCGAGCGCCGCTTCGGTCCGCTGCGTCAGTGCACCGTCGCCGACTCCTCTCACCCCCACCGCACTGTCCAGAACCGTGCGTTGCACCGTTTACCTGCACGGGTGCGATGCCGGCGCCTGTCACTGACGGGCGAGGAACGAGCTCAGTGCCGCGGAGAGTTCGGTAGGCGCCTCCAGCGCGATGAGGTGAGCGGCGGTGGGGAACTCGACCAGAGCGGCGTCGGGAATCTCTGTGGCGTACCGGCGGGCCATGTCCTGGAAGTCGGCGACGTCGAACGTGCCGATCCCGACCAGTGTGGGGACGGAGACAGCGGCGACGTCACCGGTTGTGGCGTCCTGGGAGTGCTTTTCCCTGGCGGCCTGGTTCACCAACGACGTCCGTAGTGGAGCGCTGAGTCGGTCGGCCAGTCCCGCGGCAACGTCATCCCACCCGCGTGCGGGCCCGCGCAACCACATGTCCAGGTTCACGCGAATGGCGGTGTCCAGGTCGCCGACGTCCAAGGCCGCAGTCTCGGCCTCGTCGTACGCGACCATGTCCGCGGACCAGTGGTGCCCCGGCCGTGGCGGGGCGAGCAGCGCCAGGGAGTGCACCCGGCCCGGGTGGGTGAGAGCGAAGTCCACGGCCACGCGGCCGCCCCAGGACGCACCCACGAGCCGGACGCGTTCGTGGCCGAGGTGGTCCAGGAGGCGGCGCAGGTCGTCGGTCTCGCTGAACGGTCCGGTCGGGGGTGCGGACTCACCGAAGCCACGCAGGTCGTACCGGATGACCGTGTGCCGTTCCGCGAGGGCGGGCACGACCGCGTCCCACATGCGGTGATCGGCGACGCCGGCATGCACGAGCACGACGGGCGGTCCCTCGCCGGTGACGACGTAGGAAAGGTGGCCGAGATCGTCGGCGAGTACGAGCATCCGCAGATCCTCGCAGGACGACAGCACAGGGGCCACCCGATAAGGGAAGGTCCGTCAGGAACCGCGGGACCGAAGCCGGCGCGACCGGGTCGTGGCGGGCCCGGCGCGCTACAGCAGTCCTCCCAGCGGCAGGACCCGCTCGGTGAGCTGTCCGCGCAGCCTTCCTCCGGTGGTGTCGGCTTCGGCGAGCCAGTCGGCGGCGATCAGCAGTTCGACGTGCCCGGTGATTTCCTCGGGCGGCAGGGCACAGAACGCGGCGGCCCTGTCCAGATGCAGTCCGCCGTCCTCGGCGTGCCCGAGGCGGCCGTCGGGGCGGATGTGGGCGGCGCTGTACAGGGCGAGGAGCCGGGTGGCGGCGCCCAGTTTCTTCTTGCGGATCTTCCGGTCGCCGACGGCTTTCTGAGCCCAACCGGAGATCTTCGAGCGGGTGGTTTTGCCGAAGACGAACGGGCGGGGCTGTTCGGGCAGCAGCATGGGGACGGTGACCGCGGTGGGGTTCTCGGGCCGGGAGGTCAGCGCCTCGGTGACGGTACCGGGCAGGCGCAGCCAGTCGGCGGCGACCAGCTGTTCCAGCACTCGCTCGGCATCACCCTGCAGCCAGGCGGTGAGGTCCTGTCCGGTGATGTTCCCGGTGCCGGCGCGCGCGGCCCGCAGGGTGAGCAGAAGCACCGCGAGGTGCACCTCGGCCTCGGGGTGCGGGGCGTGGTCCTGGACGTGGCCCAGCACGGTACGGGCGTGCACTGCCTGTTGCCGGGTCAGCAGCCGTTCCACCACCGGGCCGTCGGCGGGCCCGCCGACCCGGTTCTCGTGCATCTCGAGGGTGGTCTGCGCCGCCTTGCGGGCCCGGTGCGCCTCATGACGCAGGGTTCCGTCGCCGGTGACCTCGGCCCACAGGGCGAACGCACGGGCCTTGCGCTCGTGGAGTTCGGCAAGGAGGGCGAGGTCGGGCTCGGTGCGCTGCTGATAGGCGCGGAACGCATCCCCGAGCTCGATGAGTTCCACACGCAGTACGTCGGGCTGAAGGTCGTGCGGCACGGTCCGCTGCGCGATCTTCCCCCACCGCTTCGCCCGCCGGGACACGTCCCCCGGTGGGGCGGTGCGGGCGCCGGGCGCCACGGCGGATCCGGCGGCCGGGGAAGAAGCGTCGGCGGAAGCGGAAGCAGAAGCAGAAGCAGAAGGGTACAGAGGGGAGGGGCCGTGGTCGGAGAACACCGCCGCCACATTCCCGCCGGTCGGCTCCCGGCCCGTCTCCGGCTTTCCCGCCGCTTCCCGTCCCGCACCGATCGGGGCCGGGGCGGGACGGGGCGGTGGGGCGGTGTCCAGGACACGGCAGTCGGGAATGGCGGCCGCGCAGCGCACACACGTTTCCGCGATGCGCCACAGCCGCCCGGCACGGTTCGCGTGCACCATCAGGACCACCGGGCCCCCGCATCGCACCGTCCCCTCCGCCGGCCGCGCCCCGTCACGCCTGCCGGCGGGGACGTCGGAGGTGTGCCACGCACAGTCGGCGGCGCGGCAGCCGCACCATGCCCCGCCGCGCGGCCCGCCGTCCGCCCGGATGCGGGCCAGATGCGTGTTGACGTGTTCGACCGTGGCCTTGCGCCCCGCGGGAGTGCTGGAAAAGTGCTGATCGGCACAGGCCGGGCGGGAGCAGGAGAGCCGGACCGTGCCGGCGGAGGGGCGGCCGTAGGGGTCCAGGCGCACCGTCCACACCCTCCCCGTGACGCGCTCCTGCTGCGTACCGGCTTCCACCGTCATGTGTGCACTCCCAGCGTTGCCTGATCCGTTGTCCGGGCGGTCCCCATCATCGGGGAAACCTGCCGACCAGTCGCTGCGAAACGGAAATTTCACCCTGGCGTGCCCCGGTGACGGCGTGGGTGACGATCGGGCACACCGCGTCGCCACGCCGGACTCCGGTGCGGGAGCCGTCGCTGCGCATGCGGTCGGGTGCCGCCGCTGGGCGGCACCCGACCGGACGACCGGAGCGGAATCACTTCCGGGGCGCGGCCCCGCGCTCCTTCAGCAAGGCGGTCATCAACTCCACCTCCGACTGCTGGCCCTCGACCATGCTCTGCGCCAGCTTCCGCTCGGTGTCCACCTCGCACTGCGAGACACAGGCGCGGGCCATGTCGACGCCGCTGATGTGGTGGTCGATCATGAGCTGGAGGTAGAGGATCTCCGCCTGATCGTCCTCGAGCTCACCGAGCCGGTCGAGTTCCGCGGCCGTGGCCATGCCCGGCATCAGGGACCCGCCCTTCGACCCGTGGTCCTCGTGGCCACCGTGCATCCACGTCATGTACCCGTCGGGCGAGATCTTCGGCAGCTCCCACAGATCGAGCCAGCCGAGCATCATGCCGCGCTGGTTGGCCTGAGTCTGCGCGATGTCGTACGCGAGACGCCGGATGTCCTCGTCGGCCGTACGGTCACGGACGATGTACGACATCTCCACCGCCTGCTGGTGGTGGACGGCCATGTCACGAGCGAACCCCGCATCGGCGGAGTCCGCAGCCGGAACGCCGGCCGTCTGCTCGTTCTCCTTGCTCACCATGACCAGGACCGACAGGGCCACGACCACGGCGACGAGGGCCGCCGCGCCGACGGTCAGCCAGCGGGTGAGGCCGGGTCGTGGGCCGTGTGCCTCTCCCGGGTCCGTGGCTCGTTCCGTCATGACCGTGCCGGTCATGACGCCATCAGGCCGCCCGAGCAGGCGGCACCCGGCTCAGGGGTCTGGGGCCCCTGGACGTACTTGGTGAAGAACTGGTCGATCCGCGGATCCGATGCCTTGTCCACGGTGAGCTGGCGCCCCCAGGCCGACAGCATGATCGCCCCGGACTGGTTCGTGACCGGGCTCATCAGGCTGTAGGGGGTCTGGGAAACCTTGTCCCCGAGAGCCTCGATGTCGGCGTCGGCGGCCTTGTCGTTGTAGGTGACCCAGACCGCGCCGTGCTCGAGGGAGTGGACGGCGTTCTCGTTCGGTATCGCCTCGGTGTAGACGGTGCCCTCGCAGGTCATCCACGCCTGGCTGTGGTCGCCGCCGACCGGTGGGCTCATCGCGTACTTCACGGCGCCCTGGACGTGGTTCCGGGTGAGCTTCTTCGCCTCCCAGGTCTTCTCACCCTGTACGGGCTTCTTCGCCTCGGCCGCCTGCTGCTCGCTCTTCTCGTTGGCGCTGTTGAGGGCGTACCCGCCCCACCCGACCAGCCCCGCGACGATGACCGTGCTGAGCGTGATGGTGATGACGCGGCGACGACGCTCCCGCCCTCTCTCGACGCGACGCATCTCTTCGACGCGGGCCTTGCGGGCAGCCGCGGCTTCCTTCTTGCTGGTCTTGCTCATGACTGAGTGAGTCCTTCTCCCGCCGTTCGGCGGTGGGTGCAGGGGTGATGGACGGATACCGCTCGGCACCTGCGCGAACGTGAGCGCGGGGCGCGGCGGGGCACCGTCAGGTCCGTTGCACCTGGAGGACGTGGAGGTCGGGAGCGCCGTGCACCGGCGGGGGCTGTGCGAGGACCGCGGGGTGCCGCTCCGGACACGGGAAGCCCGGCACACGGGTCAGGACCAGGGGCGGAGTCTGCGTCGGCGCGCCGAGTGCGGCCGGTACGTCGTGGACGACAGGGGAACAGCAGGGATTGCCGGGGGAGCAGTCGCCCTGCCCGACGAGGGACATGACGGGATGCTCGGCCGGGGACCCCGCCGCCACCGTCCTGTCCGCGGACAGGGCCGTCGGGGGAGCGGCGTCGCCCTCGGCGCCACTGTGCCCCGCGTACCCCAGGCACACCACCAGGGCGGCGAGCAGGACGGCGAGGGCAGGGCAGAGGACCGCGGTGCGAACAGTCCACCGCGGGCCGTGTCCTCTGTCTTGCGCCGACTGCGCACAGCTCCTCATCACGAGTGATGTTAAGCGGTCCCCGCGGGAGACCTGATGGCCGGTCCCGGACTGTCAGTGATCACGCCCGTTCGTGTGGACCGGAGTGGACGGAGGCGCGGGACGCCCCATGGTGCGAACGGCCGGCGTCGCGGCCGCTCTCGAGGTGTGCGGGCCGTGCACGAGGTACTCGCGAGGCGTGTGCGCGGGTTCCCCCCCTCCTCGAAAATACCCCCCGGGGTACCTGTGTTACTGTCGATGACATACCCCCGGGGGTAATTCTTCACTGGAAGGGAGTGCCTCGTGTTCTTCGTCGACACGATCGAGGTGCAGGGGCTCGGCAACCGCGGTTATCTGGCGGGAGGCGAGCGGACGGCGGTGGCGGTCGACCCGCCGCGCGACATCGACCGGGTGATCGCGGCGGCCGTACGGCGCGGGGTGCGGATCTCGCACGTCGTCGAGACGCACCTGCACAACGACTACGTCACCGGTGGTCCGGAGCTGGCCCGGATCACCGGCGCCGCCTACCTCGTGCCCGCCGGGGCCCGTGTCGCCCTCGCGCGCGTACCGGTGCACGACGGTGACCACGCGGACATCGACGCCGCTGCCGGTCTGACCCTGCGCGCCCTGGCCACGCCCGGCCACACCCCGCACCACACCTCCTACGTGCTGGAGGAGAACGGCACGGCACGCGCGGTCTTCACCGGCGGCTCGCTGCTGATCGGTACCGTCGGGCGCCCGGACCTCGTGGAGCCGCGCCTGACCGAGCGCCTGGCCCGGGCACAGCACGCCTCCGCGCGCCGGCTCGCCGCCGAGCTGCCCGAGGAGACGGCGGTGCTCCCCACGCACGGCTTCGGCAGCTTCTGCTCGTCCACCCAGGCCGAGGGCGACAGCACGACGATCGGCAAGGAGAAGGAGTCCAACGAGGCCCTCTCCCGGGACGTGGACACCTTCGTCGCCGACCTGCTGGCCGGCCTGGACGACATCCCCGCCTACTACGCGCACATGGGACCGGTCAACGCCACGGGCCCCGCGCCCGTCGACCTGACCCGGCCCGCCCTCGCCGACGCCGAGGAGATCGCCGCCCGGCTGGCGGCGGGGGAGTGGGTGGTGGACCTGCGCAACCGCGTCGCCTTCGCCGACGAACACGTCTCCGGCTCGTTCAACTTCGAGGCCGAAGGGCAGCTCGCCACCTATCTGGCCTGGCTGATCCCCTGGGGCAAGCCCGTCACACTGCTCGCCGAGTCGTCCGAGCAACTCGCCGTCGCCCAGCGCGAGCTGGTCCGCGTGGGCATCGACCGCCCGGCCGCCGCGGCCACCGGAGGACCGGCCGACTGGGTGCGCGAGGGCGAGGAGCCGGCCTCCTTCCCGCGGGCGACCTTCGCCGACCTCGCCGGCCGGCACCCCGCGGAGGGCGTCGTCGTCCTCGACGTCCGGCGTGATGCGGAGCGGGCAGGCGGACACGTCCGGGGCTCGGTGCACATTCCGGTCCACACCCTGCACAGGCGCCTCGACGAGGTCCCCGAGGGTGAGGTGTGGGTGCACTGCGCGGGCGGTGTGCGTGCCGCCGTCGCCGCCTCCCTTCTGGACGCCGCGGGGCGTGACGTCGTCGCCGTGGACGACTCCTTCGACGCGGCCGGGCGGGCCGGACTCACCGTCCGCAAGGGCTGACGGCGGCTGACGGCACGGATGCCGCAGCGGGCCGCGCCGGCCCTTCGCGCCGGCATGAGAAACACAGGAGCAGGAAACCGACATGAGCGTCTTCCGGCGAGGCCGCAGCGGCCCGGACCGCGTGACCGTGCGGCAGGCGGAGCACGCTCCCCGAGCCGGCCGCCCGCCGCTGTCCACGCCGGCCGCCCGGGCCGCGGCGGGGCTGCCGGTGACGGACCCGCACGGCGCGAACGGCGCCCTCACGTGAGCGCTCTCGCCCTCGCCCTGGTGGCCGGGGCCATGATCGGTCTGGCACTCGGTGCGCTCGGAGGCGGCGGTAGCGTGCTGGCCGTCCCGGCCCTGATCTACCTGCTCGGCTTCACCCCGGTCGAGGCCACCACCGCGAGTCTGGCCGTCGTCGCGTTCACCTCGGTCGCCGCATTGCCCGCGCACGCCCGTGACGGCCGGGTGCGGTGGCGTACGGGGATGCTGTTCGCAGCGGCCGGGACCGGCCCGGCGATGCTGGGCGGCGCGCTCGCCGGACGCCTTCCGGAGACGGTGCTGACGGCGGCGTTCGCCGTGGTGGCGGCAGCGGCCGCGCTGCGCATGCTGCGGGCCCGGCCGCTCGCGGACACCGTCGTGCCGGTCCGGCCGGGCCGCGCGGCGGTAACCGGCGCCGGGATCGGCGCCGTCACCGGCGTGCTCGGCGTCGGGGGCGGCTTCCTCGCCGTGCCGGCGCTGGTGGGCGTGCTCGGCCTGCGCATGCGTGAGGCGGTGGGCACCAGCCTGCTGGTCATCACCGTCAACTCCCTGGCCGCGCTGGCGATGCGCGCCGGCACGCTCGACACGTTGGACTGGGCGGTCGTCGGACCCTTCGCCGGAGCGGCGGTCCTCGGCGCATGGGACGGGAAGCGGCTGGCCGCGAAGGTCTCCGGAGGCGCACTCCGGCGGATCTTCGCCGGGGTGCTGTCGGCCGTGGCCGCCCTCATGCTGCTCGACGCGGTGATGATGTGACGCGCCGCGGCCCGTACACCCCGGCGAGCCCTGCGCCGGGAAGGCGAGCCCCTACGCCAGGGACAGGAACAGCTTCTCCAGCCGGGCGCGCATCTGCTCGGTGTCCTCCCCGTTCTTACGACCGGACTCCATGTCCACCACGCACCGCTGCAGGCCCGTCGCGATGATCGCGAAGCCGGCCCGGTCGAGCGCGCGGGAGGCCGCGGCGAGCTGCATGACGACCTCCTCGCAGTCGCGCCCCTCCTCGATCATCCGGATCACCCCGGAGATCTGGCCCTGCGCCCGGCGCAGCCGGTTCAGCACGGCCTTCAGTTCCGCACCCTCGAGCTCCAGTTCCACGACCACTCCTCGAAAAATACCCCTAGGGGTACTGTACGTCCCGGTTCGGGATCACGTCGACCACCAAGGATCACACCTGACATGACCAGCCCCCTCACCCCGGTCACCCTCGGCACCGACCAGGCCCGGACCCGCCTCGACGAACTCACCGTCATCGACGTGCGCACGCCCGCCGAGTACGCCTCCGGCCATCTGCCCGGAGCCCTGAACATCCCCCTGGACCACGTCCGGCGCGCCCTGCCCGAGATCCGGCACGCCGCCGAGCGGGGAGACGTGCTTCTCGTGTGCGCCTCCGGGGCCCGTTCCAAGAACGCCTGCACACTGCTGGCCGAACAGGGCGTCCCCACCGCCACGCTCGCCGGAGGCACCGGCGCCTGGGCCGCCGAGGGCCACGAACTGCACCACCCCGCCGTCTGCGCCACCACCCCGGCCGGATGGAGCATGGAGCGCCAGGTCCGTTTCACGGCCGGCACCCTGGTGCTCCTCGGCCTCGTGCTCGGCCTGCTCGTGCATCCGGCGTTCCAGCTGCTCTCGGCCGGTGTCGCGGGCGGCCTGGTCTTCTCCGCGCTCACCGACACCTGCGGCATGGCGGTCGTGCTGGCCAAGCTGCCCCACAACCGCCCCCGCGCGGCCGACCTCGACGCCGCGCTCGCCGCCCTGCGCGGCCGCTGAGCCCTGCGGGGCCGACCGGGCCGGCCGTCCCCCGAGGGCCGACCGGCCCAAGCGGATGTCCCGGTCGTCGAACAGACTGGAGGTGCGGGACCCCGGCGTTGCGCCGGTGCTCGGCGCACACCTTGCTGACGGCGCGCCGCCGGGTTCCGCACCCCACCGGCGAGCAAGAGAGCGAGGGTCGTCATGAAGGGCTACGTCTTCCACGGTCCCGGACAGGCTTCCTGGGAAGAGGTCCCGGACCCCGGCATCAAGGAACCCACCGACGCGATCGTCCGGGTCGACGCCGTGACCATCTGCGGAACGGACCTGCACATCCTCAAGGGGGACGTGCCCGAGGTGCGGCCCGGCACCGTGCTGGGGCACGAGGCGGTCGGCGAGATCGTCGAGGTGGGAAGCGACGTGCGCACGGTGCGCCCGGGGGACCGGGTGCTGGTCTCCTGCATCAGCGCCTGCGGACGGTGCCGGTACTGCCGCGAGAGCATGTACGGCCAGTGCCGGGGCGGTGGGGGCTGGATCCTCGGGCACCTGATCGACGGAACCCAGGCAGAGTACGTCCGTGTGCCGTACGCCGACCTGTCCGTGCACCCGCTGCCCGGAGCTCTGGCCGGTCAGGACGCCGTGCTGCTGGCCGACATCTTCCCCACCGCCTACGAAGTGGGCGTGCTCAACGGAAGGGTGAGGCCCGGGGACACCGTCGTGGTCGTCGGGGCCGGCCCCATCGGGCTGGCGGCCATTGCCACCGCCCGGCTTTTCGCCCCCGAGCGGATCGTCGCGGTCGACCTGGCCGACGCCAGGCTCGAGGCCGCCAGGAGTCTCGGCGCCGACGCCGTGGCCGACGCGCGGGAAGCCCCCGAGCAACTGGTCACCGACCTCACGGACGAGCTCGGCGCGGACGTCGTCATCGAGGCGGTCGGTGTGCCGGAGACCTTCGAGATGTGCACGCGCATGGTCCGGCCCGGCGGGCACGTGGCCAATGTCGGTGTGCACGGCAAGCCCGCGGCCCTGCATCTGGAAGACCTGTGGATCAAGAACGTGACCATCACCACGGGCCTGGTCGACACCCGTTCCACGCCGACGCTGCTGCGGATGGCGTCCGCCGGCAGGCTCCCGACCTCACAACTGGTCACCCACACCTTCTCCCTGGACCAGATGGAGGAGGCCTACGACGTTTTCGGCAACGCCGCCGAGACCGGCGCCCTCAAGGTCGTACTCGGTGAGCCACGGCATGACGTCGTCGCCACGCGGACGACCTGACGGCCGGCAGGCGCGGCGCGGCGTGGCCGACGACTGGCTGCGCCGGCTGTGAGAGGAGGCGCAACACCATGACCGGCACCGTGTTGGTCACCTACGGAACCACGAACGGATCGACGGCGCGGATAGCCGAAACCGTCGCCGACGTCCTGCGGAAGGGCGGGTTGACGGTCGAGACCCTGCCCGCCCGGTCCGTCGCGAGTGTGACGTCGTACGACGCCGTGGTGGTCGGCGGTGGACTGTACGCCGGACGCTGGCACAAGGACGCCCGTCGGTTCGTCCGCCGGTACCGCCGCGACCTGGCGGAGCGCCCGGTGTGGCTGTTCAGCAGCGGCCCGTTGGACGCTACGGCCTCGGAACGGGACATCCCGCCCGTGCCCGGTGTGAAGAAGGCCGTCGCCGAAATCGACGCCAGGGAGCACGTCACCTTCGGCGGTTGTCTCGAGGAGGGCGCGAAGGGATGGGTCGCCCGGATGATCCTCCGCAGCGGAAAGGGCGGGGACTTCCGCGACTTCACGGCGATCGAGACGTGGGCGGCACATGTCGCCGACGATCTGACGCGCGCATGAGAGCGGGCTGGAGGACTGTGCCCGATCCAGACCCCGGTGCCCGGCGCCGGGGTCACCGTAATACCTGCGCCGACGACCTGTCGCCGCGCTGCCGCCAGGCCGTTTTCCGGTGTGAACGGGACTGTCGGCCCTCACCTTCCAGCCTCGCCCAGCTCAGGGTGGAGAGACATGGAAGGCCATGAAAGGCCATGAAAGGCCATGGACGGACATGGAAGGCCATGGAAACGCGTGAAAGGCGCGGAAAGAAGCGGTACCCGCTGTACCAGGAGGAGGACGGGTCGACGATGTACCCCAATGACGGTTTCCGTGAACTCGGTCGGCAGGAGTGCCTGCGGCTGATGGCCGAGGTGCCCGTCGGCCGCATCGTCTTCACGCGCCTGGCCCTGCCCGCCGTGCTGCCGGTCAACTTCCGCCTGGACGCCGACGGCGCGGTCCTGCTGCGTACCGCCGCGGCCTCGGAACTGGTCCGCGCGATCGACGGCGCGGTGGTCGCCTTCGAGGCCGACGACGTCGATGCGGCCCGGCAGGCCGGCTGGAGCGTGGTCGTCACGGGCCCG
Source organism: Streptomyces sp. TE5632 (assembly GCF_054061295.1). Lineage (NCBI taxonomy): Bacteria > Bacillati > Actinomycetota > Actinomycetes > Kitasatosporales > Streptomycetaceae > Streptomyces > Streptomyces sp. TE5632. The sequence goes on from NZ_JBSSEA010000003.1 coordinate 5,944,684, forward strand.
GCCGCGGTGGTGACCGACCCGGCCGAGCACGCGCGCCTGTCCCGCACCGGTCCGGTCTCCTGGGTGCCCGCGACGCGGGAGGTCTTCGTCCGTATCGAGCCCGAGCTGGTCACCGGGCGTGAACTCGTCGGCGGACGCACCCTGTACGGGGTGGGCCTGGCGGCAAAGGACGGCTGACGGCCGTCAACTGGTCCAGTACCGTGGGACGTTCGGCCCGCCCACCGGGTCCTTCGGCCCCTCCGGCGGACGCCGGCGGCGCGGGACATTGAAGGAGCAACGAGAGTCGTCCACCTCCTGCGCCACCCTCTGGAAGGGATGAGCACCATGGCAGTTCACGACAACCCCCACCGGCGTCCGGGATCCCGCGTTCCGTCCCCGCACCGGGCCGGGACGGCTCCCGTCTCCGCCGAGCCGGTGACCGCGGCGGCGACCGAGACCCGCGCGTACGTGCTCGCCGGGCTCCGTCTGCTGACGGGTTTCGTCTTCCTGTGGGCGTTCCTGGACAAGACGTTCGGCCTCGGCTACGCGACCCCCTCCGGCAAGGGCTGGGTCGACGGCGGGTCGCCGACCAAGGGGTTCCTCAGCGGCGTCGCCGTCGGGCCGATGGAGTCCACCTTCCACGCCTGGGCCGGGGCCGCCTGGGCCGACTGGCTGTTCATGCTCGGTCTGCTCGGTGTCGGCCTCGCGCTGATCGCGGGCATCGCCCTGTGGCTCGCCGCGGTCGCGGGCACCGTCATGATGGCGCTGATGTGGGTCGCGGAATGGCCGCCGGCCCAGCACCTGTCGGACGGTTCGCCGAGCATGTCGACGAACCCGTTCGCCGACTACCACCTGATCTACGCCGTGGTCCTCGTCGCACTCGCCGCCGCGGGCGCCGGCGCCACCTGGGGACTGGGCAAGGTCTGGGCACGGCTCCCCTTCGTCAGCCGCAACCGCTGGCTGCTCTGACGGCCGCGGAAGCGTCGGACCGGGCCACCTCCGCTCGTCGGCGGGGGTGCCCCCTCGTTCGTGTCCCCGCCGACGCCGTACGGTGAGGCTCCGCGCGACCGGGCCCGAGGGCCTCCGGTCACCTGCTGTCGCCGGCCTCGGTCCCGAGTCCGGCCGGCTCACCGCCGGTGGTGAGGAACGAGCGGCAGGCCTCGGGGATGACGGTGAAGCCGGGCGGCACCGGCAGGCCCAGGCGGGTCATCTCGGCCAGGTTGGCGCCCTTGCCGCCGAGCAGGTCGGCCATGTCCCGGTCGCCCTCGGTGAACGCGTACACATGACGGACCATGACGGTGCCCTTCCTTCCCGGTGCGGTCGGATCACATCTCGAGGACGTCGCACGACAAGCTTGGCGGTCAACCCCGCGGCAGCACGAGCGTGCACGTCTCTCCCGGTGCCACCGTGACGGCTCGGTCGGCGAGCACCACGCGGATCGGGGACTGCTCGGAGTCGGGCACGCCGATCCGCAACCGACCGCTCCGCAGTCGCACTTCGACGCCCCAGTGACCGCGGTAGCGCAGTGAGAAGCCGTATTCGGACAGCGCCGGAAGCGGCACCGGGTCGAGCCACAGGGCGTCCTCGCGGGTCTCCAGTCCCGTCAGGCCGCGCTGAACGAGGTCGAGGGTCCCCGCCATGGCGCCGAGGTGGATGCCTTCGCCGGTCGTGCCGCCCTGGACGTCGGCGACGTCCGACTCGAGGGCCTCATGGAGGTACTGCCATGCCTCCGCCCGTCTGACCCGGGCGAGGACCCAGCCGTGGACGAGTTCGCTGAGGGTGGAGCCGTGGCTGGTGCGCCGGAGGTAGTAGTCGACGGTCCTGCGCCAGATCGCGTCGTCCATCACGTACCCCAGACGCCGGAACAGCCACTGCAGTTCCGTGGGCGAAAAGAGGTAGCCGAGCATGAGGACGTCGGCCTGTTTGGAGGCCTTGTAGCGGTTGACCGAGTCGCCCTCGGCCTCGAGGATCCGGTCCAGTCGGCGGATGCTGTCGTACCGCGCGCGATAGCCGTCCCAGTCCAGTTCGGCAAGGTCGTCGTAGCCCTCGAACTGGCTGATCACGCCCTGGTGGTAGGGCACCCGCAACCGCCTGGACACCTCCTCCCACCTCGAGAGCTCGTCACGGTCCAGGCACACGTGCTCGAACAGCTCCTCCCGGCGCCACGCGGGAAGCCGCCGTACAAGGTCCAGGGCGCGGGTGACGACCCAGGCAGCGGTGACATTGGTGTACGTGTTGTCGTCCAGTCCTGGCCGGGCCGCGCCGGGGTAACTGTCGTGGTACTCGTCGGGGCCGACCACCCCACGGATGCGGTAACGGTCCGACTCCGGGTCGTGGACCGCCGTGTCCGCCCAGAAGCGGGCGATCTGCAGCAGCATCTCCGCGCCCTTGGTGTGGAGGAACTCCGTGTCGCCGGTGGCCTCGCAGTACTGCCACACGTTGTAGGCGATCGCCGACCCGACGTGGTGCTGGAGCCGGGAGTGATCCGGCAACCAGCGCCCCGAGCGGGGGTTCAGATGCAGCTCCTGGGTCTCCTCACGGCCGTCGCTGCCGCTCTGCCACGGGTACACCGCCCCCGCCCGGCCGGCCGCGGCTGCCGCCCGGCACGCCTGCGGCAGGCGCCGGTACCGGTAGGTCAGCAGTGCCCGGGAGACCTCCGGGAAGTGCAGGTTCAGATACGGCAGCACGAACAGCTCGTCCCAGAACACATGCCCCCGGTAGGCCTCGCCGTGCAGCCCCCGGGCCGGCACCCCCACGTCCAGGTCCGCGGTGTGCGGCGACAGCGTCTGCAGCACGTGGAACAGGTGCAGGCGCAGGATGTGGCCTGCCTCGCCGGGTACCCGGACCTCCGCGCGCCGCCACAGCCGCTCCCATGCGGCGACGTGGGATTCCAGGAGCGTGGAAAAGTCCGGGGCGCCGGCCACGCGGTCGACGGCCGCCTCGAGCGGGTCGGCGATCGCCGTGTCGCGTGAGGTGTGCAGCGCCACGGTCTTCTCCACGCCGACGTCCCGGCCCGGAACGACGGAGACCACCAGACGGTGCACGACGCGCTGCCGGGCGCGCTGCAGCTCCGGAGCCGGGGGCCGCCGCCCGGTGACCACGGTCCGGGCCGCCATGGCGATCGCGATGTCGGAGGTGCTGGTGCGGCAGCGCAGCCACACCGTGCGGGGCTCCTCCGTCCCTGTCTGCACGTGCGCCAGATGACGGCGCTCGAGAGACCGGTAACGATGCACGTTGCTGTTGATCACACCGCCGTCGAGGGCGGACTCGACCTCGATCTCCCCCGACCAGTCCTCGGCCGTGAAGACCGTCCGCAGCGCGGCCAGATGAGGGTCCCTCATGTGGACGAGGCGGGTCTGCTCCACACCCAGCACGCCCGCGTCGTCCCGATAACGGAACGTGCGGGTCAGCGTGGCCCGACGCAGGTCCAGGATGTGCCGGTGGTCGAGGAAGGCGCAGGTGTCCGGGGAGAACCACGGACCCCACGGTCCGCCGGCGGGGCGACAGCGAAACCGCAGGGGCAGCCAGTTCGGCAGGTTGACCAGATCCTCGTTCACCACCTGACGCCCCGCCACCCTCGACTCCAGACGGTCGTAGCAGCCGGCCGCGTAGGTTCCCGGGCAGTGCACCACCCCCGCCCGGCTCTCGGGCACCGCGCCGCGCGTGGCGAAGTAGCCGTTGCCCAGGGTGCACAGCGATTCCCGCAACCGCTCGGCAGCGGGGTCGTACCCCTCGTACTCCCACGTCCACTCCGGCATCCGCCGCCTCCACCCCTCTCCCTTCACGACACGTGCCCGCGTGGCGCCCGCACGACGGGGTTCAGGTTCTCCGGGGGACGACGGCGACCGGGCACGCGGAGTAGTGCAGCAGGGCGTGGGCGACACGGCCGAGCTGCAGACCGAAGTGGCCGTGGCGCCGCAGAGCGCCGACGACGATCAGGTCGGCTTCGGCCGACGCCTGCAACAGGACCCGGTGGGCGGGGCCTTCCACGGGCCTGCGCCGCACCTCGACCTCGGGGTGCTCCCGCATCGCCTGGTCCAGCGCGTCGGTGAGGTGGGTCGCGGCGCGCTCCTCGTGGGCACCGGCGGCGTCGTCGGCGAGGAGGGGATGGTCCGCGTGCTCGTGAGCCGGGCTGCGCCAGGCCCGTACGGCGTCGAGGGCGGAGCCGCGCGCCTCGGCCGCACGGAAGGCGAACCGCACGACGCCCGTGCTCGTGGCAGGGTCGCCGACCCCCACCACCACCCGCCCGAAGAGGCCCTGCCGGCTCTGTTCCGCACCACGGACCACGATCACCGGGCACACGGCACGTGCCGCCACGGCGAGGCTGACCGATCCCAGCAGCAGCCCGGCCATTCCGCCACGGCCGCGTGAGCCCGTGACCAAGGCGTATGACTCGCTTCCCGCGTGCAGCAGCGCGGACACGGCATCGTCGGGCTGCACATCGCCCGACACCTTCACCTCGGGATTGCGGAGCCGGGCACGTTCGACGGCGGACGCGATGATGTGCTCCGCCATGACCTCTTCGGCGGGGCGATCGGTCCTGAGGGAGGGGAGGGCCGCCTCGTAGCGCTCCCACAGGGAGGCATGGATCAGGCGCACCGGCAACCTGCGGCGTGCCGCTTCGTCCACCGCCCAGTCCAGTGCCTGAAGGCTGGAATCCGATCCGTCGACGCCCACGACCAGCGGGAGTTGCATGGGTTTCCTCACTTTCCTGCGCGGCCACTGACAGACCTCATGCCCATACCGTCGCACTGCCCGGGGCCCGCCGCGACATACGGACCGCACCACCGGTGCCCGTGGGGCCGCGGCGGCTCAGGGCTGGATGTCGAGTACGTCCGGCACCGGGCGTCGCGGGGCGCCGGGGCCCTTGGGGCCGTATCCCAGGCGCAGCACGATCTGTATGTGCCCGGCCCCGGACACGGGGTCGCGCAGCGGCCAGCGCAGGTCGCTCCACTCCAGGGCCTGGGTGGCGAAGGAACTGGACAAGCCCTCGAGGGTGGCCAGCAGCAGGACCCGTTCCATGGCCTGGCCGGCGCGCAGCCAGTCCTCCGGGCGGTCGTGGGAGGTGCTGAGGACGGCCAGCTGGGGGGTCCGTTCGAACTCGGCGGTGCCGCGGCCGGGCACCGGCCTGCTCCCGGCGAAGTCGCGCATGGGCGCCTTGCCGCCGTGCTTGCGCGGCCCGAAGGCGTAGTCGGGCACTCCGTCCGGGGCCGTGTTCCCCGACGGAGTATCGATACGGGTCCACTTTGCCAGGTCCCGGCCGCTGCCACGGTCCGTGAGATTGCGTGCCTCGGCCTCCTCCAGCAGTTCCAGCACCTGTTGCAGGTGCCAGGAGGACGGGAAGGTCAGCGTCGCTCCCTCACTGCGGGCGGCGTCGGCCAGGGCCGTGCGCAGCTCCTGGGGGATCTCCGTCTCCTCGAACGGGAAACGGCTGCTGTGCCGCTGGTGGATCGCCGGATACAGCGCGGGGAGAGCGCTCTGACCGCTCCAGGGAGCGGTCAGCCGCACGACGGCGAGCAGCGCCGGATCGGCCGGGTCGGGCAGCAGCCGGACTGCCGGGTGCCACCCCTCGTGGGTCAGCGCGACCCGCAGGTTCAGCAGAGCGGCGCCGCCGCCGAGGTGCAGGGCACGGTTGTCCGGGTCGGCGTGCGGCAGGGCGCGGTCGAGGTCCGCGCGCACCTGGAAGGTACGGCTGCCCCGGAAGTAGCGAAAGCGCCACGGCTGTGCGTTGTGCATGGACGGAGCGGCGGCAGCGTCGTGCGTAAGAGCCGCCACCCGCTCGTCCGGCAGGGTCTGCTGGTTCACAGGGGCTCCTTTCGTGAAGCGGCGGAGCACAGTGGGCACGGGCCGTGGCAGCTCACTGACCGGCCGGAGTGATGCGGCGTCCGGTCAGGCGGGTGGGCAGGATCGACACCCACATCTCGCGCCCGCCCCCGGCCCACGGTGCGGTGTGGGCGCGCTCGGTCAGCCGCCGCACCTCGTCGGGCTCCGTGACCACCCGTGCGGGGCCGACGGCGAGCACGCTCCAGCCCCGGCTCATGGCGTCGTCCACATGGTCGACTTCGAACGCGACGTCCGATCCCACGGCCGCCGCGGGCACGGAGTCAGGAGCGGTCCGGAAAGCGATCGCGTCGTCGACGACCTCGTAGTTCACCGGGACCACCGCCGGCCCTTCGGGCGTGGTCACCGCGACGCGCCCCACACCGTGCGTGGACAGCAGGGCGCGGCAGTCCTCCGGTCCGAGGTCCCGCAGCTCGGGGCGCAGCAGCGCAGCGCCCCGGCCGGGCGGCAGATCGACGCCACTCCCGCGCAGTGCCTGGACGCTGGTGCCCAGCGCCGAGGCCAGCCGGATGAGGGTCGCCAGGCTCGGATCGGCCGGGCGTTCCTCGAGATAGGCGAGATAGTCCGGCGCCATCCTGGCGCGGCTGGCCGTCTCTTCCCGGCTCAGGCCCCGCCGGGTGCGTTCGGTGGCCACTCGCCGGCCGATGTCGCCGGGGTCGGGCGCGCCGACGGGCGGGGGCGCGCCGGCCCCGGTGCCGGACTCGTGTTCGTGTTCGTGTTCGAGATGCTTGATGTGGGCGTCGGGGCCGGGGAACACGAGTGTCACCTCCTGTGTGTCCGACCAGCGCACGTCGTACGGAGGGGTGCCGTCCTCGTGGTGGAGTCCGACGATCTCGCCGTCACGCCGGGTGGCGCCGGTCGCCGGGCCTTCGATGACAAGTTGATCGCCGAGGTGAGCTCGCATGATCGCCACCCTCAACCCGTGATCTCGATGCGACGCGGCTTGGCCTTCCGGGCTTTGGGGACGCGCACCGTGAGGACTCCGCCGGTCAGCTCCGCGGTGATGTGCTCGGTGTCGACGTTCGGAGGCAGACTCGTGCGGTAGTCGAACCGCCCGACGTGCCGGGTCTGCCGACGGAGCACACCCGTGCGTTCCCTCTCCTTGATCTCGCCGTGGATGTCGAGCTCGCCGTCGCCGACCTCCACACTGATCCGGTCCTTCTCCACGCCGGGAAGTTCCAGCTCCATCAGATAGGCGTCCTCGGTGTCCTCGACGTCGGCCAACGGCGCCCACGCCCCTCCTTCGGCCTCGGCCTCGGGAAAACCGCGGCCGGGGAAGGGGAAGGTGGAGTGCATGAGCTGCTCCATGCGGGTGCGCAGCTCCTCGAGCTCCCGGAAGGGTTCCCACCCGGAGAGCGAGCCCCTGCCGCGGTGTGCTGGAAGCGTCATCGGTCGTCCTCCTTGACTTCTGGACCGGCGGTGCGCCCGCCGGTGGAGACGCATGTGCTGCTCACGGGGCCGGGTTCCCCGGCAGGCGCCGGGCTCACGAGGTCGTCCCCGGCCGGGCGCGGACTGCGGTCAGGCCGGCCAGCCGACGGGCGGGCGGGGGCGCGGCCCGACCGCGCCCGTGCCCTCGATGTCGCGCTCGGCGATGTCCACCAGCTGCCGGCCCAGGTCCTGCAGGGCCCGGCCCGCCGCCAGCTCGTCTCCGATCTCCGGTACCTCCGGGTCCGCCGGATTCCGGCGCGTGGCCCCGTGGCCGGTGAGCACCGTGGTCCCGGTGTCGATCACCGCGCGGGCCCTCGTCGTTCTCCCGTCCTCGAAGAGGTGGAGGCGGACCTTCCATTCCACGGTGTGCGGCATCGCTTCCTCCTCGGCTCGGTACGGACCGGTGTGCCCCGGATGCGGTTCGTTCGGACACTCCGTGCCGCGCGGCGGGTGCCGCCGTCTGCTGTGCGATACGGCGCCGGACCCGGTCGGTGAGGGCGCTCAGCCGCTCGGACGGCGCGGCACGGGGTGCGACGGGCGCCCGGACCCGCCGGGCGGTCGGCGGCAGTGCGGCCAGGTCGGCGGCGAACCTCTTCCGGCACTCGTCGAGCGTGGACCTCTCGCCGGTGCGCTGTCCGTTCCGCATCACCGTCTCCAGCAGCGGCGTGCCGTCGAGCGGTGGCCGCTCGTCGGCGAGAGCGATCACGTCGGAGCAGCCGGGACGGCGGAACACCTGCTTCTGCCCGGGCGCCGTCACCTTCGCCGACGACAGCTTCATGACCGGCCGCCCCTCGTACTCCACCATTTTGTAGGCCGAGTCCAGATACGGCGCGTCGGCCGAGACCCCGATGCGCGTGCCGACCGCGTACACGTCGATCGGTGCCCCGGAGCGGACCAGATCGTCCACCGCGTACTCGTCGAGACCGCCGCTGACGGTGATCCGTACGTCCGCGAGGCCCGCTTCGTCGAGGATGGACCGGGCCCGTGCGGCCAGGAGCCCCAGGTCACCGCTGTCCAGGCGTACGGCCGAGCCGGGCCCGCGGTTCAGGTCCCGCAGCACACGCGCCGCGACGCGGACGCCCTCCTCGGTGTCGTAGGTGTCCACGAGGAAGGTGACGGGGCCGGGGTGGGCCCGGGCGAAGGCGCGGAACGCGTCTTCCTCGGCCGGGAAGGCCTCCACATAGGAGTGGGCCATCGTGCCGACCGCGGGTACGTCCGCGGCCGTGGCCGCGGCCACGTTGCTGGTCCCCGCGAAACCGACCATCGCGCCGAGCCGGGCGGCCTGGAAACCGGCCTGCGGGCCGTGGGTCCGCCGCAGGGAGAAGTCCACGACCGGGCGCCCGGCCGCCGCGATCACACAGCGCGCGGCCTTCGAGGCGATCATCGTCTGATGGCTGAGCAGGTTGAGCACGTACGTCTCGGCCAACTGGGCCTGCGGCAGCGGCGCGGTCACCTCCAGCAGGGGCTCTCCCGCAAGGGCGATCCGCCCCTCCGGTACCGCCCGCACGCTGCCGGTGAACCGCAGACCGAGCAGGGACTCCAGATCCCGCGGCGGACGGTGCAGCGCGGCGGCGAAGGCATGGACGTCCTTCGGGCCGACCCGCAGACCGGACAGGTGGTCCAGGGCGGACTCCAGCCCCGCCGCGACCAGGAAGCCCCGCTCAGCAGGCAGATCGCGGACGAACAGGCTGAACGTCGCCGGGCCGGTCATCCCCTCCCGCAGATAGGACATGGCCATCGTCACTTCGTACAGGTCGGTGGTCGTCGCATCGGACATCAGCGCCACCTTCTCGGTCCCGTCCGGTTCTCTTTCGCGTCACCGGCGGAGTCGGCCGGACCACACGGGTTCCGCCGGATTCCCCTCGGCGCCGGCTCCCCGCGCGGTGGCAGCGGACCGGACGCGCGCGGTGAACTGCGTGGACTCGTCGCCGGGCCCCCAGCGGATCGCCGGTCGCTTCGCCTTCCACCATCGAACGGAGGCAGGCATCGGGCACAGGGCCGAAGGTCCCTGATGAGCGGTCCTTCAGGCAGGGAGGGGCCGGCCACCGGAGCTGATCACCGTTTCCCGGCCGTGCGGAACGGCGGTGAACGGCAGCCCGAGGCCGGCGTCCGCGCGCATCTGGATGCCTCCGTCTCCCACCGGGACGAAAAGCCGGGGCTGGGAGTTGTGGACCTGAGATCAGGGCGATCGCCCGCCCCGGTCCGAGGCCCCCCGCAGGACGGCCAGCCGGCGCCGGTACTCGTCCTCGTCGATCTCCCCGCGGGCGAACCGCTCGGCGAGGACCTGCTCCGGGGCCGGGTGCTCCGGGGCCGGGCGGCCGGCAGGGAGGTGCGAAGGCCCGGAAGCCCTGCTCAGCGAACGGAAGATCAGTACACCGGCGGTGATCAGCAGTGCCCAGAACAGGACGGTGCCCAGTGACATGGCGAACCAGCCCCAGCCGTTCATGCCATGCGAGTTCCAGTACGTCATCAGGGATCACTTCCTCGAACGCGCCGTCAGTCGTGCGGCACGATCACGACCGGGCAGCCGACGCGGTGGATCACGGCGTGGGTGACCGGGCCGGTGCGCGGTATCCCCCGGCGGTCGGTGAGCCGGTCTCCGACGACCAGCAGTTCCGCTCCGGACGCCGCCTTCATCAGGGCGCCTGCGGGCTTTCCCTCGACCACGGTCTGAAGGACCTCGACATCGGGGTACTTCTCGCGCCACACCTGGAGCACGGCGGAAAGGAAGCCCAGCCATTCCTCGGCCCGCTGCGGCTCGCCCACCAGGCCGACTTCGCCGGGGCCCAGGGTGAGCCGGTCGGGCGCACGCCACGCGTGCAGAATCCTCAGCCGCGCGTGCCGCAGGCGGGCCGCCTCGAAGGCGAACGCGAGCACCTCGTCGCACGGTTCCGTGACGTCGACACCGAGGACCACGTCCCGCCGGTCGGTGCCGGCCGCTTCCTCTTCCTCCCCGGCCGTGGCGGCCCGTACGAGGGCGACGGGCCGCGTGGCCTTCGCCACGACGCCGAGCGCGACCGAACCCATGAGCAGTCCGGTGATGCGGCCCAGCCCGCGCGAGCCCAGCACCAGCAGGTCGGCGTCGTTTGCCGCCTTCACCAGGGCGGCGGTCGCCGGTCCCTCGACCTGGTCGTCGTACACCCGCACCTCGGGGCACGCGGCGCGAACGCGTTCCTCCGCCTCCCGCAGGACGCGCCGCGCCAGGTGCCGCTCGCTCGCGTAGGTGATCTCCGCTCGCTCCTGGCGCGGGTGCCAGTTGCGCGCGTGCAGCAGCCGCAGGGCTCGCCCGCGACGCATGGCCTCGTGGGCTGCCCACTCGGCGGCCGCCAGGCTCTCGGCGGAACCGTCGACGCCGACGACAACAGGCGACAACATGACATGCACCTCCAGAACAAGGCCTTCTCCCCGCCACCAGCGTCGCCCCGGCGGCGGCGCGTGCGCAGGGGCCCCAGGTCCTCACCTGGGGGCCATCAGGCCCCGTCCGGGAACAGTGGACGGGACGGTTGCTCCGTCACACCCGCTGCGGCACGACCGCGACCGGGCACTGGGCGTGGTGCAGCAGCGTGTGACTCACCCGGCCGAGCTGGAGACCGAAGGGCCCCTGACGGCGTCGGGCACCGACGATCACCAGGTCGGCGGCCGCCGACCTGAGCACGAGGACCTTGGGGGCGGGTCCTTCGACCGTCGCCCGGCGCACCCGGACGCCCGGATGGTCGGCCATCGCATCGCGCAGCAGCTCGTCGAGCAGGGCAAAGGCATGCTCCTCGTGGTGACACGCCGGTTCCCCGGCGCGTGCCGGGTGGTGGGCGGTCTCGTGGGCGGGACAGCGCCAGGCGCGTACGACGTCCAGGACGCACCCGCGTGCCCCGGCCTCACGGAAGGCGAACCGCACGGCCTCACCGCTCGCGCCGGGGTTCCCCGCCCCGAGAAGGATCCGCTCGTGGGTGCCGGCCAGTCCGGCCGTATCGCCTCGGACCACGACCACCGGACAGCGCGCACGCGCCGCTACGGCCAGGCCGACCGAGCCGAGGAGCAGTCCCTTCAGCTCCCCCCGGCCGCGTGACCCGGTCACCAGGAACGAGGCGTTGTCACCCTCGCGCACAAGGGCGTGCGACGCCTCCTCGGGGAAGATCGCCGTGGAGATCCCGACCTCGGGGTCGCGCCGGCGGGCGCGTTCGGCGGCGGATGCGATGATGCGCTCCGCCATCACCTGTGCCGAGGGGCGTCGCGGATCGGACGACGGGCGGGTGCCTTCGTAGTGCTCCCAGAGGGAGGCGTGCACCAGCCGCAGCGGCAGTCCGTGCCGGCCTGCTTCGTCCACGGCCCAGTCGACGGCCCGCAGACTGGGATCCGATCCGTCGACACCTGCGATCAGGGGAAGTTCCCTCACGGTGCCCACCGCCTTTCGGCCGCCATGTGCTGCGGGTACGACTCGGCCTCCACCGTCTCACGCGCCTGGGTGGCCGGTGTCTCCACCCGGTTGGGCCGAAGGGCCCTCCGATGGGGCCCGGCCGGCCCGTGGCGTCCCGCTCCGGTCGGGCACATGCTGTCGTTACGGCCGACAGAGGCCGCCGTTCGGCTGCGGCGGCAGGCGCGAAGGGAGACAGAACGATGACAACGACCCCTCTGGCCACCGGTCTCCCGGCCGAACACCGCGAGCGGTTGATGCGGCACGCCCGCGAGGTCTCCTTCGACATCGGAGCCCGTCTGTTCGAGGAGGGGCGGCGGGCCGACCGGTTCTGGATCATCCGGACCGGTACCGTCGCCCTCGACCTGCAGGTGCCCGGTCGCCGCGCGGCCGTGATCGATTCGCTGGGCCACGGTGAACTGGTCGGCTGCTCCTGGCACTTCCCGCCCCACCTGTGGCTCCTGGGCGCCGAGACCACCAGCCCGGTGCGGGCCTGGGAGTTCGACGCGGAGGCCGTGCGGGCACTGTGCGCCGAGGACCCCGAGTTCGGCCGCGCGATCGCCGTGTGGGTCGGCCGGGTGGTCGCCCAGCGACTGCACGCGACCCGCGTCCGGCTGCTCGATCTGTACGCCCCGCACGGCAGCGGGAGCGGATGACGACCGAGTTCCCCGCGCCGTGCGCCCCGGCCCCAGCGGCCACGAGCTGACCCACGCACCTGACAACCCGAGGGGGAAACCCGTGAACGGCAGCCCGCACACCGTGAGCGACGTGATGTCGCATACCGTCGTGGCCGTCGGCCGCGACGCCCCGTTCAAGGAGATCGTCCGGCTCATCGAGCAGTGGAAGGTGAGCGCCCTGCCGGTGCTGGAGGGCGAGGGCCGGGTCGTCGGCGTCGTCTCCGAGGCCGATCTGCTGCCCAAGGAGGAGTTCCGCGACAGCGACCCCGACCGGTTCATGCAGCGGCGCCGCCTGCCCGAACTGGCCAAGGCGGGGGCACTGACCGCCGGAGAGCTGATGAGCACCCCGGCCGTCACCGTCCACGCCGACGCCCCCGTCGCGCAGGCGGCCCGCATCATGGCTCAGCGCAAGGTCAAGCGGCTGCCCGTGGTGAGCGACGAAGGGCTGCTCGAGGGCATCGTCAGCCGGGTCGACCTGCTGAAGGTCTTTCTGCGGACGGACGAGGAACTCGCCCGGGAGGTCCGCAGGGAAGTCGTCGCTCCCCTCTTCCCGGCCCCGCTCGAGCCCGTAGGGGTGGAGGTCTCCGACGGTGTCGTCACCCTCACCGGCCGCATACGGGACACCTCGCTGGTGCCCGTCGTCGCCCGCGCGGTACGCGCCGTCGAGGGGGTCGTCGACGTCACGTTCCACCTGGCGGACGGATCGTCGGGCGAGCCGCGGTGAGGGAGGGCGCACGGGACTGCCGGCCCCGCGCTACCGGGGCGGTTCCGGCGCCTCGCGGTACAGCACGACCTTGAGGGCGCCGGTGTCCGGGCCGTGCGCGAAGACCTCGTAGGCCTCCTCCATGCGGTCGAGGCGGAACCGGTGGGTGACGAGCGGGAAGACCGTCAGGCGTCCGAAGACCAGCAGGTCGAGCAGCCAGGGCGTGGAGGAGGTGTCGACCTGGCCGGTGCTGATCGTCACGTTCTTGCGCCACAGGGCCTCCAGGTGCAGGGTGGCCGGTTTGCCGGGCATGCCGATGTTGGCTATGTGCCCTCCCGCGCGCACCACGCGGGTCGCCAGGACGAAGCCGTCCGGGTCGCCCGCGGCCTCGATGACGACGTCGGCTCCGGGCCCCTCGGACAGCTCGGCGACCATCCGCCCGGGCAGTTCGGCGGCATCGGCGCCCAACCGGGTGGCGGCCGCCAGCCGGGAGTGGGACAGGTCCACCGCGACGATCCGGCGCGGCGCGTAGAGCCGGGCGACGAGGACGGCGGCCAGCCCCACCGGGCCCGCGCCCATCACGACGACGGTGTCTCCCGGACCGACGTGTCCGTTGCGCACCCCGACCTCGTAGGCGGTGGGCAGCAGCTCGGCGAGCAGGACCGCCTCGTCCAGCGGGAGGTCCGGGGGGCGTCGGTGCGTGGAGTGGTCGGCGAAGGGGACGCGGACGAACTCGGCCTGCGTCCCGTGGATCACATTGCCCAGGATCCACCCGCCGCCCCCGCGGCACTGTCCGTACAGGCTGTCGCGGCAGGGCGGGCAGTGTCCGCAGGCCGAGACGGAGGAGACGATCACCTGTTGTCCGGGGCGCCGGGTGTGCACCCCGCTGCCGACCTCCACCACTTCGCCCACGGCCTCGTGGCCGAGGATTGTTCCCGGTTTCACCTCGGGGAGGTCGCCCCGCCGGATGTGCAGGTCGCTTCCGCAGACGGTGGTCGCGTCGACGCGGACGATCGCGTCGGTGTCGGCCTCGATCACGGGATCCGGCACCGTGTCCCAGGAGGTCCGTGCGGGGCCGTGGTAGATGAGTCCGCGCATGCTTGCTCCCTGCCTCGCCGTCTCCTGTCCACCGTCACCCCCGGCGGGCTCCCCGGCAACACGGGATGCCCGCACCGCCCCGGGCCCGTCAGCCCGACCGCGCGTGGGAACGTCGTACCGTCGGGGTCGGAGCCCGACCGGAGTGCGGACGCGTCGGCCTGATGTGCGGATGCCGTCGCTTCTCTCGGATCATCCGGCTCAGTCGTGGGGGACGACGGCGACAGGGCAGCGTGCGTGATGGATGGCCGCATGGGCGACGGGGCCCAGACGAGGTGCCGGAGCGCGGTGGTGCCGACGCCGGCCGACGACCAGCAGCCCGGCGCTCCCTGCGGCCCGCAGGACCGCCCTGGCGGGACTTTCCAGCCCGATGCTGTCGGCCACCTCCACCTGCGGGTACTTCTCACGCCACGGGTGGAGGACCTGGTCCAGTTGCTTCCTCGCGTCCTGCGCGATGCCTTCGGCGACGTCGTGGTCCACCCCCCAGGGAACGTAGGCGTGCACGGGCAGGGCCTGGCCGTTCACGGCCCGCAAGAGCGCGCCGCGCGCGGCGGCGGTGGTGAAGGCGAACCGGAGCAGGTTGTTGCAGGGGCCGTGCAGCTTCAGCGCGACCACGACATCGCCTGTCCCGCCCGGTGCGGCCGGTTGCACCTCCGCGCGGGTTTTGGCGCGGACCAGAACCACCGGCCCCTCGGCCCGTGCCGCGACGGGCATGCTGATGTCCCCGAGGAAGTAGCTCTCGACGAGCTCCAGCCCCCGCGAGCCGAGCACGGTCATCTCGGACTCCGACGCCGCGTGCAACAGCGCGTCCTGGGCCTCGTCGGCAACCAGGTTGCCGACGATGGCGAGACCGGGATGGTGCTTTTGGAGTTCCGCCTGTGCGTTGTGCACCAGCCGCTTCGCCCAGTAGTTCTGGTCGATCTCGGAGGGCACCTCGGTGGGTTCCGGCGCGAGCATGGGCCACGCGTGCAGCAGGCGCAGCGTCAGTTTGCGGTGCTCGGCCTCGTCCGCGGCCCAACGGGCGGCGGCAAGGCTCTCGGGTGAGCCGTCGAGACCGACGGTGATCACAGGCTCCATGGTGCCTGCCTCCGTCTCGTATGAAGCTGGACATGACGGTGCCCGGGGCCGCCCCTCCAGAAGCGCCGGTACACCGCGCGGCCTTCCGTACATTCGATGAGTACCGCGAACCTTGCCGCGGCGCACGCGGACCGAGGTCGGTCGGGGCTGTCGACGAGGCGGCCCGGCGTACGAGGAGTGCGGCGCAGACCTGGTGGTGCTGGTCGGTGACCCCCGTGAACGGCCCGCGGTGCACGAAAAGCTTCCTGAGGCGGTCCGTGAGGTCACGGTGGAGACGGAGCACGGCGGCAGTACACACGTCATCGCCTGGACGAGGCACTCGACCGCTTCCACGCCGGACGGGTGGGCACCGGTCGGCCGACGGACGCGGTCGAAGGTGTCCCGGCCCTGGTCGAGGCCGCCCGGGAGCACCGCGTCGACACCCTGCTGATCCGGCCCGACGGGCCGGAGCTGGGCCGTGAGACGTGGGTGGGCGATGAGCCCGACCAGCTGGCGGTACGCCGGACCGACGCGCGCAGCCTGGGTGAGGGCGCCCCGATCCCCGTACGCGCCGACGACGCGCTGCTGCGGTCGGCCGCCGTCACGGCCGCCGACGTGCTGATCGTCCCGCTCTCGGACGAGGACGGCCCCGACGTACCGGCAGGCGGCCTCGGCGCCCCGCTGCGCTGGACGTACGAGCCGACCCCGGCCTGACGAGGAACCGTGTGACCCGGCTGCGTCCGCGGGGCCGGCGCCGGTGTCCGCCCTTCCGCCGCCGGGCGGGTTCACCCGCCCGGGGCCGGGCCGTCGTCGGGGCGGAGCCCGCATGCGGCGGGCCGGGGCCGGACAGGGACGCCGTTGGCGCGCAGCACCTCGCGGACGTCCAGGATCAGGGGGAAGACCTCGTGGTTGCGGTCCTCACCCTGTTCGTCCCACGCCCGCTGCTCGGCTTCGACGGCCATGCGGTCCTCGGCGAAGACGCGTTCGGTGAAGCGTCTGATGAACGGCCAGGCCAGGTGGAGCGCACCGGGAATCCCGGGCTTCTCGATCATGAGCAGGCCGTAGGCGTGACACGTGCGCTGCGCGGCGTCCTCGGGCACGTACGCGACCCAGAGGTGGAAGGACGGCCGCTCGGCGCCCTCCGGGACCAGGTCGAGCGTCTGGTACGGGTACTCGGTGCGGATGGTCATGAGGTCGCGGGAGTCGCGGCCCGTGATGCCCTCGGCGGCCAGCAGACCGGCACCCCGGTTCCGCTTTCCCCCGGTGTGGCTGAACAGGTACCTGGCCTCCACCGAGCGCGCGTCGGTCCGGTGGTCCAGCAGCTCGGGGCGGAGCCTGCCGACGACTCCGCGGTGGAGGAACTGGTGGTTCATGTCGAGCAGATTCTCGTGCATGAACGAGTAGTGGCAGCGCACGGTCCGGGAGAAGGTCATGGTCCGGTACCGCGGTGAGCCGAAGGCCGGCAGTTCGGGCACCGGAGTGGCCGCCGCTTTCTCCGGGCTGCCCGGGAAGACGAACACCAGGCCGTACGCCTCGCGGACGGGGTAGCCGCGCACGCCGCGCGGCGGCCGGCCGTCCCCCTTCGACAGGTACGGGATCTGCGAGATGCGGCCGTCGCCACGATAGGTCCACGCGTGGTAGCAGCAGCGGAGTGTCTCGCCCTCCACGACGCCCATGCTCAGCGGCACCTGCCGGTGGGCGCACCGGTCCTCCAACGCGTAGACGGCACCGCTTCGTCCGCGGTAGAGCGCGATGCGCTCACCGGCGAACGAGGTCGCGGACACCCGTCCGGCGCGCACCTTCCTGGAGAGCGCGACGGGATACCAGAAATCCGGGTTCGCCCCGACCCGCCGAAGGTCGCTCGTGCCGGAACGCGGATCGCGGTGCCCCGCGGACCGGTCGCTCCCAGCCCTGTCGAAGCCGGTGTCGGTCATACCTCTCCCTCGCACGTGGTCCATGCCATGGGGGCAGCACCCCCATCCTGGCGGCGGGCCCGCCCCCGAGCCCCGCCCGGCGCGTCCGGACGGGTGAGGAGGCCGACGGCCCCGGGAGAGGCGCGGGAGGCCGGCGACGGCGCCGGCGGTGGACGGCTCAGCGCAGGAGCAGTTGGGCGATGGCGAAGGTGCCGACGACGACGATGAAGACCCGCAGGGCGGGTGCGGGGAGCCGGCGCCCGACCTTCGCGCCGATCTGCCCGCCGATCGCCGAGCCCACGGCGATGAGGAGGACGGCCGTCCAGTCGTAGTCGGCGACGAAGAGGAAGAACAGGGCCGCGATGCTGTTGACGACGGCGGCGAGGACGTTCTTGACGGCGTTCAGACGCTGGAGGGTGTCATCGAGCATCATGCCCATCAGGGAGAGGTAGATGATCCCCTGAGCCGCCGTGAAGTAGCCGCCGTAGACACTGGCGAGGAGGATTCCGCCGAAGAGGACGGGACCGCCGTCGGTCTTGGTGATCGTGCCCGTGCGCGCCCGGCGCCGTTGGACGACGGCGGATATGCGGGGCTGCAGCACCACGAGGACCAGCGCCAGAGCGACGAGGACGGGGACGATCGTCTCGAAGGCGGTCGCGGGGAGGGACAGCAGCAACACCGCTCCGGTGAACCCGCCGGCCGACGCGGCGACGCCCAGCCTCAACACGAGGCGACGCTGGCCCCTGAGCTCCCTCCGGTAGCCTATGGCGCCGCTGATGGACCCGGGGATCAGCCCGAGGGCGTTGGACACGGTGGCGGTCACCGGTGGCAGCCCGGTGGCGAGCAGGACCGGGAACGTGATCAACGTTCCCGAGCCGACGATCGTGTTGATGGTGCCGGCGCCGATCCCGGCAACGAAGACCGCCGATGCCTCCCAGATGGACAAGGCCGTCTCCTTCACGATCGGTGAGCCGCCTCCCCGCCCGGAAGGTCGAGGGGCCACACCGATCATGCACGAAGGGCACTCGCCCCCGGCCGACGGGGGCAGTTCAAAGGCCCGCCGTGTGGTCGGGGACGTAGGTCTGGAGGTCACGTGGCGGGCGTTGGTATCCGGTGGACGACGGGCGCTCCGGCAGCTCGATGACCGGGGGTGCCACCTCCTGGTAGGGCACGGTGCTCAGCAGGTGGGCGATCATGTTCAGCCGCGCGCTGCGCTTGTCGTCGCTCTCCACGATGTACCACGGCGCCTCGGCGATGTCGGTGTGCACCAGCATCGTGTCCTTGGCACGGGAATAGGCCTCCCAGCGGGTGAGCGACTCCAGGTCCATGGGAGACAGCTTCCAGCGCCGCAGCGGATCCTCCAGCCGCTTGCGGAAGCGGGCCTGCTGCTCGGCGTCGCTCACCGAGAACCAGTACTTGCGCAGCAGGATCCCGTCCTCCACCAGCATCCGCTCGAAGATCGGGCACTGGCGGAGGAAGAGCCGGTACTCCTGCTCCGTGCAGAAGCCCATGACGTGCTCGACGCCGGCGCGGTTGTACCAGGACCGGTCGAACAGAACGATCTCGCCGGCGGCCGGCAGATGTTCGACGTAGCGCTGGAAGTACCACTGGCCGCGCTGGCGTTCGGTCGGTTTGGGCAGGGCCGCGATCCGTGCCACGCGCGGGTTGAGGTGATCCGCTATTCGTTTGATGGTGCCGCCCTTGCCCGCCGCGTCCCGCCCCTCGAAGACGACGACCAGCCGGGCACCTTCCGCCCGCACCCACTCCTGGAGTTTGATCAGCTCCGTCTGCAGCCGCAGCAGCTCGCTCTCGTACACCGCACGGGACAGCTTCACCGTCTTCTTGCCGGCCATGCCGCCTCCACCGCCCGGTGACCCGTGCCGTCGACGGTCAGGTCACCTCGTCCAGGTCCAGCACCGGAAAACCAGAACACCAGAGCGCCACCGTACTGACCGGCGACGGAGCGTGCATCCGGCAGGCCGGCCCGCAGGGCTCGGAGCAGGGTGCGCCGGTACGGCCAGAAGCGGGTGAGGACGAGTACGGCGATCACGCCGTACCAGGCACCGAGCAGCATCCAGTGGGTGTCCCGGACCACGTCCGGGAACCACGTCCGGGACCCTCCGGGGCGCGGGGAGGACTCCCTGGTCCAGGCAGTGCACGGTGACGTACCGGAAGAGGGCGACGGTGACGGTCCAGACCACGGCGCAGTAGGGGCAGAGCTCGTTGAGTTCGTACAGCGACCGGGCGATCAGCCGGTGGACGAAGACCACCCCGGCCAGCGCCCCGGCGCCCAGCGCGAGCCGGGGTCCCCGGTGGAGGCGGGCACCGGTGAGGGCGGCGACGCCCGGCACGGCGACGGCGGCGAACGCGCCCAGCCCGAGCGGCATGTCGGGGAAGCCGAACAGGTTGCCCCGCGGGCTGGACATGACGCTGCCGCAGCCCACCACCGGGCTGATGTCGCACGCCGGCCGGTGGGCCGGGTCGTCGAGCGACCGCCAGTCGTCCACGGCGAGCTGGAAGGACGCGAGCCGGCCGACGAGCCCGGTGACCAGCAGCACCAGGCCCGTCCGGCGACCGGCGCCCACCGTGTGCGGGGGGAGGGAGGCGGGGCGCTGACGGGTGGCTGCTCCGTCGAGCCGGGACCGGCGCCGGTCCCGGACAGGGTCGTTCGGCCCTCCGCCCGGGACGCGGGAGCCGTCGGTCGCCAACGTTCAGGCCCGTTGTTTCGCGGTTTGTCCATGTGGGAACCGAGGGGGGCGAGGCCGGCCGCCGGGCGGACCGGTCCCCCGGGCGGGGACCGGTCCGCCCGGCGGCAGGGACCTATGGCCCCTGGGGAGGGAAGGCCCCGGAACCGGACAGTGGTCATGGGGCTTCGGCCCGCGGGCAAGGGGCTCACGGTTTCCGCACGGTCCCGGTGCCGGGGCGCCCACGTGAGAGGAAGGGACGGACACAGCATGGTCCAGTCGCCGAAGTCCAAGAACGGCAGCCCACCGTCAGGCGCCGGGGTGCCCGGCCGGGCATGGCTGATGCTGGCTCTGGCCACTGTCGGTTTCGCCGTGAACTTCTGGGCGTGGGCACTGCTCAGCCCCCTCGCTCCACGCTTCCAGGACAGCCTGGACCTGACGTCGTTCGAGCAGTCGCTGCTGGTCGCGGTCCCCGTCGTGGTCGGCTCCCTGGGACGTATCCCGGTCGGCGCGCTGACCGACCGGTTCGGCGGGCGCCTGATGTTCCCGATCGTGTCGGCGGTCACGATCGTGCCGGTCCTCTACCTGGGCCTGGCCGGGCATTCCTCCCTCGCCGCACTGCTCATCGGCGGGTTCTTCCTCGGTATCGGCGGCACCGCCTTCGCCGTCGGCGTGCCCTTCGTCAACGCCTGGTTCCCGCCCGAGCGGCGCGGACTGGCCATCGGCGTCTTCGGCGCCGGCATGGGCGGCACCGCCATCAGCGCCCTGACCACGGTGACCCTGGTCGACGCGAGCAGCATGGAGACGCCGTTCCTGATCACCGCCGCGGTGCTGGCCGTGTACGCCCTGGTCGCCGCGCTGGTGCTGCGCGACGCACCGGGCCGCACCGTACCGAGCCTGCCGCTGGCCCGGCGGCTGGCCGCCACCATGAAGCTGGGCATCACCTGGCAGGCGTCCGCGCTCTACGCCGTCGCCTTCGGCGGCTACGTCGCCTTCTCCGTCTACCTGCCCACCTACCTCAGGACCGGCTACGACCTCACTCAGGCCGACGCCGCCAACCGCATGGCCGGGTTCGTGCTGCTCGCGGTGGCGATGCGTCCCGTCGGCGGCTGGCTGTCCGACCGGCTGGGCCCGGTCCGGGTCCTGGCCGGCTCACTGGCCGTGATCGTGGCCGGCGCGCTCGCGCAGTCGTTCACCCCGGTGCTGGCGCCGGTGGGGACCATCGCGTTCCTCGCCATGGCGGCCGCGCTCGGCGCGGGCAGTGGGGCGACCTTCGCGCTGGTGGCGCGGCTGACCCCGGCCGACCAGGTCGGCTCGGTCACCGGCGTGGTCGGCGCCGCGGGCGGCCTGGGCGGGTTCCTGCCGCCGCTGGTGATGGGCTCGCTGTACGGGGCGTACGGGTCGTACGCCGTCGGTCTGGTGCTGCTCGCGGTCGTGTCCGCCGCGGCGCTGGCCTACACCCTCACCGGTGTCCGCGCCGCGGTCGAGGGGGCCGGGCAGCACACCGGAGACCGGCACCCCGCCGGGAGCGCCGTGTAAGGAGCACCGGTGAACGAAAAGTCGACAAAGCCTGGCGAAGAACAGTGAAGAGTGACGGAAGACGACAGAGAAGAGGAGGAGATCCAGTGTGCGAGTACTGCGGCTGCCAGTCCCTGGCGTCGATCGACGAGCTGACCCGCGAGCACGACGAGGTCGTCCGCCTGATCAGCCACCTGCGCCCCGCCCACGAGGCCGGTGACGTGGCCCGGATGGCGCAGGTGGCCCGGGAGATGGCAGCCGTGCTCGGCCCGCACACCCGGGTGGAGGAGGGCGGCCTGTTCCCCGCCATGGCCGAGGACTTCCCCGACCGGATCGCCACCCTGGAAGCGGAGCACCGGCACGTCGACGCGGTGCTGGAACAGGCCGCCGACGGAGCCGTCCCGGGCGACCCGGCCTGGCCGGACCGGCTGATGGAGGCGATGGAGTCGCTGCGCGACCACATCCTCAAGGAGCAGGACCGGCGTCTTCCCGGCCGCGCTCGCGGTGCTCAGCACCGAACAGTGGGCCACGGTCGACGCGGTGCGTGAGGAGGTGGGCGGTGCCCTGCCCCGCCCCGCCGCCGCGACGGAGGCGTAGGGCGAGGTTCAGCGCACCCGGACAGCCGCACCCCACCGTTGTTGATCTTCATCGGAAAGCAGAATCGGTGGTGTGGCTGTTGACCTCGGGGCGGGAAGTGGTCCTAGAGTCGAGAGCGGCCGAAACCGATCACAATTCGAACGGGCCACCTGTGCCCGGAGCGGAGTGGCACGGTGAGCACGGAGACCAGCCCGGGACGGGCGGGCATGGACGGCGCTCTGGCGGAGGCCCTGGTACGCAGCCGCCGGTTCTTCACCCGGGCGGAGGTCTCCAAGGACCTGCGCACCCTGCACAGGAGCGGCGGACGCCAGGCGGACGAGTTCTACCGGGACCGCTGGTCGCACGACAAGGTGGTGCGCTCCACCCACGGGGTGAACTGCACCGGCTCGTGCTCGTGGAAGGTGTACGTCAAGGACGGCATCATCACCTGGGAGGCCCAGCAGACCGACTATCCGTCGGTGGGCCCCGACCGCCCCGAGTACGAACCGCGCGGCTGCCCCCGGGGAGCGGCCTTCTCCTGGTACACCTACTCGCCGACCCGGGTGCGCTACCCGTACGTGCGGGGCGTACTGCTGGAGATGTACCGGGAGGCCAAGGCCCGCCTCGGCGATCCGGTGGCGGCCTGGGCCGACATCGTCTCCGACCCCGAGCGCTCCCGTCGCTACAAGCGGGCGCGCGGCAAGGGCGGTCTGGTGCGGGCCGGTTGGGCGGAGGCGACGGAGATGGTGGCCGCCGCGCACGTGCACACCATCAAGGAGCACGGCCCGGACCGGCTGGCCGGGTTCTCGCCGATCCCGGCCATGTCGATGGTCTCGCACGCGGCCGGCGCACGCTTCTACTCCCTGCTCGGCGGCGCGATGCTGTCGTTCTACGACTGGTACGCGGACCTTCCGGTGGCCTCGCCGCAGGTCTTCGGCGACCAGACCGACGTACCGGAGTCGGGGGACTGGTGGGACGCCGGCTACCTGATCATGTGGGGCTCCAACCTGCCGGTGACCCGCACCCCGGACGCGCACTGGATGGCCGAGGCCCGCTACCGGGGGCAGAAGGTGGTCGCGGTCTCCCCGGACTACGCGGACAACGTGAAGTTCGCCGACGAGTGGCTGCCGGCCCAGCCGGGCACCGACGGCGCCATGGCCATGGCCATGGGCCATGTGATCCTCAAGGAGTTCTTCGTCGACCGGAAGACGGAGTACTTCGAGCAGTACGTCAAGCGGTACACCGACCTGCCCTTCCTGGTCACCCTCGACGAGGCCGGAGCCGGAGCCGGAGCCGGCACCGAGACCGGTGCCTACGTACCGGGCAAGTTCCTGACCGCCGCCGACCTCGGCGGTGAGGCCGCCGAGGCCGAGCACGCGGAGTTCCGCACCGTGCTGCTGGACGCGGCCACCGGGGAGCCGGTGGTGCCGAACGGCACGCTCGGCGACCGCTTCGGCGAGTCCGGGGCCGGCAAATGGAACCTCGACCTGGGCGACACCGTGCCGTCGCTGTCCGCCGACGGCACCCCCGAGACACCGGTCACCGTCCTGCTGCCGCGTTTCGACGCCCCGGACGGCGCGGCGGGCCGGCTGCGGCGAGGGGTGCCGGTGCGCCGGATCGCCGGCCGTCTGGTGACCACGGTCTACGACCTGCTGCTGGCGCAGTACGGAGTGGCCCGGGAGGGACTGCCCGGCCGCTGGCCGGCCTCGTACGAGGACGCGGAGGAGCCGTACACACCGGCCTGGCAGGCCGCGATCACCGGAGTGGACGCGGACCGGGTCGCCCGTATCGCCCGGGAGTTCGCCGCCAACGCCGAGGAGTCCGGCGGCCGTTCGATGATCATCATGGGGGCGGGGACCAACCACTGGTTCCACTCCGACACCATCTACCGGTCCTTCCTGACCCTGACCACGCTGACCGGCTGCCAGGGCGTCAACGGCGGCGGCTGGGCGCACTACGTCGGCCAGGAGAAGGTCCGCCCGATCACCGGCTACTCGGCGATCGCCACCGCCGCCGACTGGAACCGGCCGGCCCGGCTGATGATCCAGACCGCCTACTGGTACCTGCACGCCGACCAGTTCCGCTACGACCCGTTCTCCGCGGACACCCTCGCGGCGGCCGGCCCCGGCGGGGGCGGCCCGTTCGCCGGGAAGACCACGGCGGACGTCATCGCGCAGTCGGCGCGGATGGGCTGGATGCCGTCGTATCCGACCTTCGACCGCAACCCGCTCGACCTGGCGGACGACGCCGCGGCCGCGGGCCGCCCGGTCGCCGACCACGTGGTGGACGAACTCAAGGCGGGGCGGCTGAGGTTCGCCGGTGAGGACCCGGACGCCCCGGAGAACTTCCCGCGGGTGCTGACCGTCTGGCGGGCGAACCTGCTGGGCTCCTCCGCCAAGGGCAACGAGTACTTCCTCAAGCACCTGCTGGGCACCGACGCCTCCGTGCGGGCCACCGAGGCCCCGCCCGAGGCCCGCCCGCGGGACGTGGTGTGGCGGGAGGAGGCCCCGGAGGGGAAGCTCGACCTGCTGCTGACCCTGGACTTCCGGATGACCAGCACCACGGTCTTCTCCGACGTCGTCCTGCCGGCCGCCACCTGGTACGAGAAGTACGACCTGTCCAGCACGGACATGCACCCCTTCGTGCACGCCTTCAACCCGGCGATCCCCCCGCCGTGGCAGACCCGCAGCGACTGGGACGCCTTCCACACCCTCGCCAAGGAGTTCAGCCGGCAGGCGGCCGGCCATCTGGGCGTGCGCACCGACGTCGTCGCGGCGCCGCTGCTGCACGACACCCCGGACGAGATGGCGAACCCGCACGGCCGGGTCCGCGACTGGAAGGCGGGGGAGTGCGAACCGGTCCCGGGCCGGACCATGCCGAAACTCGTCACCGTCGAACGCGACTACGCGGCCGTCGCCGACAAGATGGCCGCGCTCGGACCGCTGCTCGACACCCTCGGCGCCACCACCAAGGGCATCACCTTCAAGGTCGACCGCGAACTGGAGTACCTGCGGCACAAGAACGGCACCGTGCGCGGCGGCACGGCCGACGGCCGTCCCTCGCTCGCGCGTGACACCCACGCCTGCGAGGCGATCCTCGCCCTGTCCGGCACCACCAACGGCCACCTCGCCACCCAGGGCTTCCACAGCCTGGAGGCGCGCACCGGCACCCGGCTCGCGGACCTGGCGGCCGAACACGAGGGCAAGCAGATCACCTTCGCCGACACCCAGGCCGCGCCGGTCCCGGTCATCACCTCGCCGGAGTGGTCCGGTTCGGAGACCGGTGGGCGCCGCTACTCGCCGTTCACCGTCAACGTCGAGCGCCTCAAGCCCTGGCACACCCTCACCGGCCGGCAGCACTTCTACCTCGACCACGACTGGATGTCCGCGCTCGGCGAGGAACTGCCCGTCTACCGGCCGCCGTTGAACATGGACGCCCTGTTCGGCGAGCCGCGCCTCGGGGACGTCGGCGAACTGGGCGTGACCGTGCGCTACCTGACCCCGCACAACAAGTGGTCCATCCACTCCGAGTACCAGGACAACCTGTTCATGCTGTCCCTCTCCCGGGGCGGCCCGACGATCTGGATGAGCAAGGAGGACGCCGCGAAGATCGGCGTCCACGACAACGACTGGGTCGAGGCCGTCAACCGCAACGGGGTGGTCGCCGCCCGCGCGGTCGTCTCGCACCGCATGCCGGAGGGCACCGTCTACATGCACCACGCCCAGGACCGGCTCATCGACGTGCCCCGCACCGAGACCACCGGCCGGCGCGGCGGCATCCACAACTCCCTGACCCGGCTGCTGATCAAGCCCAGCCACCTCATCGGCGGCTACGCCCAGCTGTCGTACGCCTTCAACTACCTCGGCCCCACCGGCAACCAGCGCGACGAGGTCACCGTCGTCCGCCGCCGCTCGAACCAGGAGGTGACGTACTGATGGCCGTCGGCGAAGCACCCGCCGGGCCCGCCCCCATCGGGCGGGTGATGGCGCAGATGGCGATGGTGATGAACCTCGACAAGTGCATCGGCTGCCACACCTGCTCGGTCACCTGCAAGCAGGCGTGGACCAACCGCTCCGGCGTCGAGTACGTCTGGTTCAACAACGTCGAGACCCGCCCCGGCCAGGGCTACCCCCGCCGCTACGAGGACCAGGACACCTGGCAGGGCGGCTGGGAGCTCAACAAACGCGGCAGGCTGGGGCTGAAGGCGGGCGGCCGGTTCAAGAAACTGATCCAGATCTTCTCGAACCCCAAGCTGCCCTCCCTCGACGACTACTACGAGCCCTGGACGTACGACTACGAGACGCTCACCAACGCCCCGCTCCAGGACCACACCCCCGTCGCCCGCCCCAAGTCCCTGATCACCGGCAAGGACATGAAGATCGCCTGGTCCGCGAACTGGGACGACGACCTCGGCGGCTCGCCCGACCACGGCGACAAGGACGTCCTGCTCGACCAGGTCTCCGAGAAGATCAAGTTCGAGTTCGAGCAGACCTTCATGTTCTACCTGCCGCGCATCTGCGAGCACTGCCTCAACCCGTCCTGCGCGGCCTCCTGCCCCTCCGGCGCGATCTACAAGCGGGAGGAGGACGGCATCGTCCTGGTCGACCAGGACAAGTGCCGGGGCTGGCGGATGTGCGTCACCGGATGCCCGTACAAGAAGGTGTACTTCAACCACCGCACCGGCAAGGCCGAGAAGTGCACCTTCTGCTTCCCGCGCATCGAGGTCGGACTGCCCACCGTCTGCTCCGAGACCTGCGTCGGCCGGCTGCGCTACATCGGCCTCGTCCTCTACGACGCCGACCGGGTCCTGGAAGCCGCCTCCACTCCCGACGACACCGGCCTGTACGAGGCGCAGCGGCAGGTCTTCCTCGACCCGGACGACCCCCGGGTCGTCGCCGCGGCCGAACGGGCCGGCATCCCGCGGGACTGGATCGAGGCCGCGCAGCGCTCCCCGATCCACTCCCTGATCAACACCTACAAGGTGGCCCTGCCGCTGCACCCGGAGTACCGGACCATGCCCATGGTCTGGTACATCCCGCCCCTGTCCCCGGTGGTCGACGCCGTCCGCGACACCGGACGCGACGCCGAGGACCACCGGAACCTCTTCGCCGCCGTCGACGCCCTGCGCATCCCCGTCGACTACCTCGCCCAGCTGTTCACCGCGGGCGACCCCGCCCCCGTCGACGCGGTCCTGCGCCGCCTGGCCGCCATGCGCGCCTACATGCGCGACATCAACCTGGGCCGCGAACCGGACGACGCCGTCCCCGAGGCGGTCGGCATGACCGGCGAGCAGGTCTACGACATGTACCGGCTGCTGGCCCTCGCGAAGTACGACGAGCGGTACGTCATCCCGCCCGCCCACGCCGAACAGGCCCACCAGCTCGAGGAACTGGCCACCGAGTGCAGCCTCGACTACGAGGGCGGCCCCGGCATGGGAGGCTCGGGCCCCTTCGGCGAGACCTCCGGCGGCGCCGCCCCGATCGCCGTGGAGAGCTTCCACGCCCTGCGCCACCGCCAGACCTCCGACACCCCGGCCACCCCCACCGACAAGACCACCCGGGTGAACCTCCTCAACTGGGACGGCAAGGGCTCCCCACCCGGCCTGTTCCCGGACACACCGTCCCGGGGCGGCGACAACGGGAGCGGCGAGGGCCCGGGTACGGGCCGCGACGGGAAGACGGAGCCGAAACCATGAAACGGAAGTCACCGAAGCCCGCCGGGCTCTCGAAGAGCACGCGGGCGCACCGCACCCGGCCCTGGCACCCCTCCGCCTGGCAGGCCCAGTCCCTGCTGCTCGCCTACCCCGACGACGGGTTCGGCCGGAACCTGGCCCTGGCCCGCCGGGTCGCCGACGCCCTCCCCGACCCGGCCGTGGCCCGCCCCCTGCTCCGCTTCGCCGCACACGCCGAGCGGACCGCCCCCGCCGACCTGGCCGCCGCCTACGTGGCCACCTTCGACCACCGCAAACGCTGCTGCCCGTACCTGACGTACTACGCGCACGGCGACACCCGTAAGCGCGGCATGGGCCTGCTGAGGCTGAAACAGACCTACGCCGCGGCCGGCTGGCGGCTCGCCGACGACGAACTGCCCGACCACCTCGCCGTCGTCCTCGAGTTCGCCGCCGCCGACCCCACCGCGGGAGCACGCCTGCTCACCGAGCACCGGGCCGGCCTCGAACTGCTGCGGCTGGCCCTGAACGACGACGACTCGCCCTGGGCGCACGTCCTGGACTCCGTCTCCGCCACCCTGCCCGCCCTCGCCGGCGACGACCGTGAAGCCGTCCTGCGGCTCGCCGCCCAGGGCCCGCCCGAGGAACAGGTCGGGCTCGACCCGTACGCGTCCCCCGTGTTCCTGCCCGACCCCGTCGTAGGAGGTCCCCGATGACCGTGCCCGCGCAGCCCGTCACCCTGGCGGCGGAGGCAGGCACCGGCGGCATCCTGCTCTGGGTCGCCCTGCCCTACGTCTGCCTCGCGGTGTTCGTCCTCGGCCACATCTGGCGCTACCGCTACGACAAGTTCGGCTGGACCACCCGCTCCTCCCAGCTGTACGAACGGCGGCTGCTTCGCATCGGCAGCCCCCTGTTCCACTTCGGCATCCTCGTCGTGCTGATCGGCCACATCGTCGGCCTGCTCATCCCCAAGGGCTGGACCGAGGCCGTCGGGGTGAGCGAGCACACCTACCACATCGGCGCGGTCGTGCTCGGCACCGTCGCCGGCGTCGCCACCCTCGGCGGGATCGCCGTCCTGATCTACCGGCGGCGCACCGTCGGCCCGGTCTTCTCCGCCACCACCCGCAACGACAAGGCCATGTACGTCTCCCTCACGGCGACCATCGTGCTGGGCCTGGCCGCCACCGTGGCCGCGAACATCGCCGGCGGCGGCTACGACTACCGCGAGACCATCT
Source organism: Streptomyces sp. TE5632 (assembly GCF_054061295.1). Lineage (NCBI taxonomy): Bacteria > Bacillati > Actinomycetota > Actinomycetes > Kitasatosporales > Streptomycetaceae > Streptomyces > Streptomyces sp. TE5632. The sequence continues at coordinate 5,973,465 of NZ_JBSSEA010000003.1, forward strand.
CCCCCTGGTTCCGCTCCCTCTTCTACCTCCAGCCCGATCCGGCCCCGATGACCGGCGCCCCGGTGCTGTTCCAGCTCCACGCCCTCAGCGCCCTGCTGCTCTTCGCGGCCTGGCCCTTCACCCGCCTCGTCCACATGCTCACCGCCCCCCTCGGCTACCTGACCCGCCCCTACATCGTCTACCGCAGCCGCGACACCGCTCTCGGCACCCGCACGCCCCGCCGGGGCTGGGAGCGCACCGGGTAGACACGGGGGAGCGCGCGCTCCCCCGTGTCGTCGCCGCCCGGTCGTTCCGGGCCCGTGAAGATGGGGGTTCTTGGCGGGTGACCCGAGGGCGGAGCGATGTGCTGGAGTGCGGAGGCCGACCTCGTGGCGGGCGTCGGTGTCGCGGCGGTCGGTGCGGCCTGTGTGGCGCGGGCGGACCGCAGCCGTGACCTTCCGCTGGCCGTGCTGCCGCTGCTGCTCGGAGTGCACCAGATGATCGAGGCGGCGATCTGGGCCTCGGACGGAGGGACGGGTCCGGCCGTCCTGCTCTGGGCGGTCGTCGCCCTGCCACTCCTGGCGCTCTGGGTACCGGTGGGCGTGTGGTGCGCCGCCCCGCGCCCCGCGCGGCGCGCACTGGTCCTGCCGCTGGCCGCCGGTGCCGTGACGGCGCCGGCCCTCGGGTACGTACTCGCCACGCGCCCGGTGCGGGCGGAGAGCCGCGGGCACACCATCGGGTACGTCCTGGACCTGCCGCACGCTCCACTGCCGGCCGTGGGCTACCTGGTGGCCACGGTCGGCGCGCCGCTGCTGTCCGGCGACTGTGGCCTGCGGATGCCGGGCGCCCTGGCCGCCGCGGGCGCGCTCGTCTGCTGGACCCTGTGGCGGCTGGAGTTCGTCTCGACCTGGTGCGCGTTCGCCGCCCTGTGCTCGCTGGCCCTCTTCGGCTGGGTACGCGGGCGCAGCCCGGCACGGGACGGCCCGGGCGGGACCCGGTGAAGCCCACCGCGCCCCGCCCCTGCCCGTCCCGCCCCTACCGGTCGACGGCGACGGAACCTAGAGTCACCGAATGACGACCACCACCCTGCCGGTCACCCTCGACGACGTCCGTGCCGCCGCCGAACGGCTCGAAGGCGTCGCCCACCGCACGCCGGTCCTGCGCTCCCGCACCCTGGACGCGCTCGTCGGCGCCGAGGTCCACCTGAAGTGCGAGAACTTCCAGCGGGTGGGCGCCTTCAAGTTCCGCGGCGCCTACCACGCGGCCTCCCGCCTCACCCCCGAGCAGTTGTCCCGGGGCATCGCCGCCTACTCCTCGGGCAACCACGCCCAGGCCGTCGCCCTGGCCGCCCGGGAACTCGGCACCACCGCCGTCATCGTCATGCCCGAGGACGCCCCGCCCTCGAAGCGGGCGGCCACCGAGGCGTACGGCGCTCAGATCGTCACGTACGACCGGTACACCGGAGACCGGGTCGCCGTCGCCGAGGCCCTGGCCGCGGAGCGCGGCCTGGCGCTCGTCCCGCCCTACGACCACCCGCACGTCATCGCGGGACAGGGCACGGCCGCGCTCGAACTCCTCGAAGAAGTGGGGGAGCTGGATGTGCTGCTCGCGCCGGTCGGTGGCGGCGGGCTGATCGCCGGAAGCGCCACCGCGGTCAAGGGCCTGTACCCCGGGGCGCGGGTGATCGGCGTGGAGCCGGAGGCGGGGGACGACACCAAGCGGTCCCTGGAGGCGGGACACCGCGTGAGCGTCCCGGTACCGCGCACCATCGCCGACGGCCAGGCGCTGCACACACCGGGTGAACTGACGTTCTCCGTCAACCGGCGGCTCCTCGACGGAATCGTCCTGGTCGGCGACGACGAGATCAGGGACGCCATGCGGTTCGCCTTCGAGCGCCTGAAGATCGTCCTAGAGCCGAGCGGCGCCACCTCTCTGGCCGCACTGCTCGCCGGCCGCGCGGGCCCCCTCCCGCGCCGGGTCGGCCTGATCCTCTCCGGCGGCAACGTCGACACCGCATGCTTCGCCCGGCTCTGCGGCCCTCACGACTGACCCCCGTCGCCCGCGACGTGCCACACCGGCCTCACTCGACCAGGACGACCTCCAGGGTGCGTGGGCCGTGGACGCCCTCCACCCGGTCGAGTTCGATGTCGCTGGTCGCCGACGGGCCGGAGATCCAGGTGAGCGGGCGGGCCGGGTCGAGGCGTTCGAGGGCGTACGGGACGGAGGGGACGACCTGGGCGGCGCGGACGACGCAGATGTGGTGGTCGGGGACGAGGGTGATACGGCGGCGGCCCTGGTCGGGCGAGCCGTCCAGCACGATCGTGCCGGTCTCGGCGACGGCGACCGCGCAGGCGGTGACCACGCTGTCGACCCGGTCCAGTTGGTGCGGGGTGCTCTCCGCCCGGTCCGCGACCCGCGCCACGCCGGTCCGCGCGAGCCAGACCTCGTCCAGCCCCGGCGGGACGAGGACCGACGACGCGCCGCGCGAGGACAGGAGTCCGGCGACGACCCCGGCCAGACCGGCGGCGTCGGTGCGGTGCACGATCGCCCGGTAGTCGGCCAGGTTCTCGGCGAGGAGGTCCAGCGTCTCCGCGACGGTCCGCCGCCCGTGCTCGCGCAGATACTCCCGGGCGACCGCCTGCTCGTACGGGGTGTGGTCCTCCGGCACGTCCGCGAGGGCGCGTCGCACCCGGCCCAGGATCCGGTCCCTGCTGCTCATTCGGCGGCTCCCTTCACGTCGTTCCCGCCCCGCGTACGCTGCCACCAGTCCCGGAACGGCTCGGCGGGGACCGGCGGAAGGTCCCGTGTCCCGCTCCACGCCCGGCCGGGACCCGGCAGGGTGCGCGGGTGGAGACGGCGGGTGCGGGAGGCGAGGCGCTGACCGGTGCGCAGCGCACCCGGATGCGTGAACGCCCAGCGCGCCGCGCGCATCGCCGCACGCTCGGCGGCGTGCCCCTTCGCGGGCTTGAGCACCACCTTGTTGCCGCCCCGGGTGACCTCGCCGCCCTCCACGACCCGTTCCCGCAGATGCACCAGCACCTCGGGGATGTCGATGGCGACCGGGCACACCTCGTAGCAGGCCCCGCACAGCGACGAGGCGTACGGCAGGGACGCGTCGATCTCGCTCGCGGTGCCCCGCAGCTGAGGGCTGAGGATGGCGCCGATCGGACCCGGATAGACGGAGCCGTAGGCGTGGCCGCCGGCCCGCTCGTAGACCGGGCAGACGTTGAGGCAGGCCGAGCAGCGGATGCAGCGCAGGGCCTGGCGGCCGACCTCGTCGGCGAGGGTGTCGGTGCGGCCGTTGTCCAGCAGCACGAGGTGGAAGGCGCGCGGGCCGTCCGCGTCGGTGGTGCCGGTCCACATGGACGTGTACGGGTTCATGCGCTCGGCGGTGGAGGAGCGGGGCAGGGTCTGCAGGAACACCTCCAGGTCCCGCCAGGTCGGCACGATCTTCTCGATGCCGACGACCGAGATCAGCGTCTCGGGCAGGGTCAGGCACATCCGTCCGTTGCCCTCGGACTCCACCACCACCAGCGTGCCGGTCTCGGCGACCATGAAGTTGGCGCCGGAGATGCCGACCTTGGCGCGCAGGAACTTCTCCCGCAGGTGCAGCCGCGCGGCTTCCGCGAGTTCGGCGGGCGTGTCCGTCAGGCCCTCGGGCGCGGGACGGCCCCATGCGCCCATCTCGGAGCGGAAGATGTCCCGGATCTCACCGCGGTTGCGGTGGATCGCCGGGACGAGGATGTGCGAGGGCCGGTCCCTGCCCAACTGCACGATCAGCTCGGCCAGATCGGTCTCGTAGGCGTGGATGCCCGCGGCCTCGAGGGCCTCGTTGAGCTCGATCTCCTGGGTGGCCATCGACTTGACCTTGACGACCTCCGACTCGCCCGTCTCCTTGACGAGTCCGGTCACGATCCGGTTGGCCTCGTCGGCGTCGGCGGCCCAGTGGACGGTGCCGCCCGCGGCGGTCACCGACTCCTCCAACCGCACGAGATAGTGGTCGAGGTGACGGAGCGTGTGGTCCTTGATCCGCTTGCCGGCCTCCCGCAGCTCCGCCCAGTCGGACACCTCCGCGACGGCCTTGGCCCGCTTGGCACGGATGGTGTGCGTGGCGTGCCGGAGATTGCCGCGCAGGGTGGTGTCGCGCACGGCCTCCCGGGCGGCGCTCGGAAACGCGGGAAAGCCGGGCATTCCGACGAACGTTCCACTCATACGGCCGGTTCCTCCTCCGTGCTCGCCAGGATCTCCGCGAGGTGCACCGGCCGCATGCCGGTGCGCAGCCTGGTCATCGTCCCTCCGATGTGCATCAGGCAGGAGTTGTCCGCCGCGCACAGCACCTCGGCGCCCGTCGACTCGGCGTTGCGGACCTTGTCGGCGCCCATCGCCGCGGAGACGTCGGGGTTCTTCAGCGCGAACGTGCCACCGAAGCCGCAGCACTCCTCCGCTCCCGGCAGCTCGACCAGCTCCAGCCCCCGCACGGCTTCCAGCAGGCGCCGGGGCCGCTCGCCGAGCCCCAGGGAGCGCAGCCCGTGGCAGGTGGGGTGGTAGGTCACCGTGTGCGGGTAGTAGGCGCCGACATCCGTCACACCCAGCACGTCCACCAGGAACTCCGTGAGTTCGTACGTCTTCGGCACCACGGGCGCCAGCGTGGCCGCGAGGGTGTCCCCGCGCCCCTGGGCACGGGCCCGCTCACCCATCCGCGGATACAGCTCCCGCACCATCGCCCCGCACGACCCGGACGGCGTCACGATCGCCTCGTAGTCCCGGAAGACGTCGGAGAAGTGCTCGGCGAGGGGTTCCGCCTCGTGCCGGTACCCGGTGTTGTAGTGCGCCTGCCCGCAACAGGTCTGCGCCATCGGGAAGTCGACCTCGACACCCAGCCTGGTCAGCAGTTTCACGACGGCGCGCCCGGTGTCCGGATACAGCGTGTCGTTGACGCAGGTCAGGAACAGGGCGACACGCATCGCGGCTCCTTGTGGATCGGTCATCGGGTGGATGCAGGGTAGTGCGCGGGCGCCGCGCGGGGGAGACCCCCGGTCAGCCCCGGGCGAGCCGGGCGCGAGCGGCCTCCCACCGCCGCGTTCCGCCGCGCGGTTCGTACCGCGTCAGCAGCTGGGTCCGGGTGAGCAGGCGCCGCATCCCGGCCAGGTCGCCGACCGGTCCGCGCACACCGGCCTGGACGAGGACGTTGCCCAGCGCGGCCGCCTCGGTCGGGCCGGCCACCACAGGCAGCCCGCAGGCGTCGGCGGTCAGTTGGCACAGCAGGGTGTTGCGGGTGCCGCCGCCCACGATGTGCACGACGTCGACCGACCGTCCCGCGAGCCGCTGGGCGTCCTCGACCGCGCCGCGGTGCGCGAGGGCGAGCGAGTCGAGGATGCAGCGGGTGATCTCGGCGGGGGAGCCGGGCACCGGCTGCCCCGAGGCACGGCAGGCCTCGGCGATCCGCTCCGGCATCCGCCCCGGCGCCAGGAACGCCGCGTCCCCGGCGTCCACCACGGACCGCAGCGCCGGCACCTTCGCCGCCTCCAGGAGCAGCGCCCCCAGGTCCGGATCACCCCAGGCCCGTACGCACTCCTGGAGCAGCCACAGGCCCATGATGTTGCGCAGGTACCGGACGGTGCCGTCCAGCCCCAGCTCGTTGGTGAAGTTTGCGGCGCGGCTCTCCTCGGTCAGGACCGGGGCGTCCAGTTCGAGACCGGCCAGCGACCAGGTGCCCGTGCAGATGTAGGCGAACCGCTCACCGGTGGCGGGCACGGCGGCCACCGCGGAGGCGGTGTCGTGCGAGCCGACCGCCGTCACCGGGACGGGTCCGGCCAGCCCGGTCTCCTCCAGTACCTCGGGGCGCAACTTCCCCGCCGGGTCTCCGGGTTGACGCAGCGGCGCGAACAGGGAGAGATCGATGCCCAGCCGCTCCGCGACCGCGTGGGACCAGTCGCGGGTGCGCGGGTCGATCAGCTGCGTGGTCGAGGCGTTGGTCAGCTCCGTGCCCTGCTCACCGGTGAGCCAGTACGTCAGCAGGTCCGGGATCAGCAACAGCCTTCTGGCCTGTGCCAGTTGGGTGGTGCCGCGGGCCGCCGTCAGCTGGTACAGGGTGTTGAACGGCGCGTACTGCAGACCGGTCGCCGCGTACAGCTCCTCGGCGGGCACGCTCGCCCGGACCTTCTCCGCGACCCCCTCCGTACGGCGGTCGCGGTAGTGCACCGGGTTGCCCAGCAGCGCCCCGTCCGCGTCGAGCAGGCCGTAGTCCACGGCCCAGCCGTCGATGCCGACGGACGACGGCCCGTCGCCCGCCGCCCGCAGCCCGTCCAGCACTCCGGCGTACAGCCCGAGGACGTCCCAGCGCAGCCCCTCGGGCACGCGCACGGGCCGGTTGGCGAAGCGGTGGACCTCGGTCAGCTCCAGGCTGTCGGGGCCGATGCGGCCGACCATGACACGCCCGCTGGACGCGCCGAGGTCGACCGCCGCGTACGGCCGCACGGCGGCGCTCATCGCAGGAACGCGGCGGCGACGCCGGCGTCGACCGGGACGTGCAGGCCCGTGGTGTGCGTGAGGTCCCCGCCGGTCAACGCGAAGACGGCGGCCGCGACATGCTCGGGCAGCACCTCCCGCTTCAGCAGCGTGCGCTGTGCGTAGAACTCGCCCAGCTTCTCCTCGGGCACCCCGTACACGGCCGCCCGCTGCGCGCCCCAGCCGCCGGCGAAGATGCCCGAGCCGCGCACCACACCGTCCGGGTTGACCCCGTTGACGCGGATGCCGTGCTCGCCCAACTCGGCGGCGAGGAGCCGTACCTGATGGGCCTGGTCGGCCTTGGTGGCCGAATAGGCGATGTTGTTCGGACCGGCGAACACGGCGTTCTTGGACGCGATGTAGACGATGTCCCCGCCCAGCCCCTGCGCGATCATCACCCGGGCCGCCTCACGGGAGACGAGGAAGGAACCGCGGGCCATGATGTCGTGCTGGAGGTCCCAGTCCTTCGCGGAGGTCTCCAGCAGGGGCTTGGAGATGGAGATCCCGGCGTTGTTCACCACCAGGTCGACTCCGCCGAAGGCGAGCACCGCCGCCCGGAAGGCCTCGGCGATCTGCTCCTCCGACGTGACGTCGACGGTCACGGCGACGGCCTTGTCGGATCCGCCCAACTCCTCAGCCACCGCAGCCGCGTTGTCCCCGTTCAGGTCCGCCACGACGACACAGGCGCCCTCGGCCGCCAGCCGCCGCGCGATCGCCTTCCCGATGCCGCTGCCGGCGCCGGTCACCAGCGCCACCCGGGTGGCGAGCGGCTTCGGCTTCGGCATCCGCCGCAACTTGGCCTCCTCCAGGGCCCAGTACTCGATGCGGAACTTCTCCGACTCCTCGATCGGCGCGTAGGTGGAGACCGCTTCGGCGCCGCGCATCACGTTGATCGCGTTGACGTAGAACTCGCCGGCCACGCGCGCGGTCTGCCTGTCCTTGCCGAAGCTGAACATGCCCACGCCGGGGACCAGCACGATCGCCGGGTCGGCCCCGCGCATGGCGGGGGAGTCGGGCAGGGCGTGGCGCTCGTAGTAGGCGGCGTACTCCTCGCGGTAGGCGGCGTGCAGTTCCGCCAGCCGGGCCACGGCCTCGTCCAGGGGGGCCGCCGGGGGCAGATCGAGGACGAGCGGCCGGACCTTGGTGCGCAGGAAGTGGTCGGGACAGGAGGTGCCCAGCGCGGCCAGCCGCGGGTGCTCGGCACGGGCCAGGAAGTCCAGTACGGTCCCGGAATCGTCGAAGTGCCCGACCTGCGGCCGGTCCTGCGAGGCGACGGCACGGACGTACGGCGCGAGGGCGGCGGCCCGCTCCCGTCGCTCCCCCTCGGGCAGGGCCTCGTACCCGTCGAGCACCGGCCCGAACGGCTCCGGCCCGCCACGCTCGGCGAGGAACCGTTCGGCGGTGCGGATGATGTGCAGCGAGTTGCGCTCGCACTCCTCGGAGGAGTCGCCCCACGCGGTGATCCCGTGGCCGCCGAGCACGCATCCGACGGCCCGCGGGTTGGCCTCCTTCACGGCGGCGATGTCCAGCCCGAGCTGGAAACCGGGGCGCCGCCACGGCACCCATACGACGGTGTCGCCGAAGCACTCGGCGGTCAGCTTCTCCCCGTCGGCGGCGCAGGCGAGCGCGATCCCGGAGTCGGGATGCAGATGGTCCACGTGCGGGGCCTTCACCAGTCCGTGCATCGCGGTGTCGATGGAGGGAGCCGCACCGCCCTTGCCGTGCAGGCAGTAGTCGAACGCGGCGACCATCTCGTCCTCGCGCTCGACCCCGGGGTAGACGTCGGTGAGCGCCCGCAGCCGGTCCAGCCGCAGCACGGCCAGCCCTTCCGCGGTCAGCGTCCCGAGATCCCCGCCGGACCCCTTGACCCACATCAGCTCCACCTCACCCCCGGTGACGGGATCGGTTCCCGTGCCCTTGGCGGAGGTGTTCCCGCCGGCGTAGTTGGTGTTCCGCGGATCGGCACCGAGCCGATGCGAACGGGCGAGGAGGGCGGCGGCTTCGGGATGGGTAGACATGAGCCTCAGTCCTTGTCCAGGAGACGTGGGGGAAGCGCGCCCCTCCAGGGGCGCGGGGCAGTTTCCATGTGCGGCTACCGCCGCGTGGGCGCGATCAGCCGCACACGGCCCGCAGCCCGCAAAACAACAGAACCCGGCAGACGCCTACGCCCCCCACCCCGCCTGCTCCCCGCCAACCCGCTCAGCGACAACCTTCTCCGCCCACCCGGACTGGCGATAGGCGGAAACAGGGTCGGGGTCCAACCCCATCTCCTCCCGCACCTCACACAGCAGCGGCCGCACATCCGTGTTGTACGCGTCCATCAACACGGCGTTGGCGCCGAGCACATCGCCGGATGCCTGCGCATCGGCCAACGCCGACCGGTCGACGAGGAGAGCCTTCGCCGTGGCCTCCTGGACGTTCATGACGGAACGAATGATCGCCGGGATCTTCGCCTCGATGTTGTGGCACTGGTCGAGCATGAACGCGGTCTCGGAAGTGAACCCGCCCCCGCGCACCACCTCGTACATGATCCGGAACAGCTGGAAGGGGTCGGCGGCGCCCGCCATCAGGTCGTCGTCGGCGTAGAAGCGCGAGTTGAAGTCGAACCCGCCGAGCTTTTGCTCCCGCAGCAGCGTCGCGACGATGAACTCGATGTTGGTCCCGGGCGCGTGGTGCCCCGTGTCCACCACGACCTGTGCCTTCGGCCCGAGCTTCACGCAGTGCGCGTACGCGGTACCCCAGTCCGGGACGTCCGTCGTGTAGAACGCCGGCTCGAAGAACTTGTACTCCAGCAGCATCCGCTGGCCCTCGCCGAGCCGCTCGTAGACCTCCGCGAGCCCCTCGGCGAGCCGGTCCTGCCGGGCACGGATGTCGTCCTGGCCCGGGTAGTTCGTACCGTCGGCGAACCACAGCTTCAGGTCCTTCGACCCGGTCGCGTCCATGATGTCGACGCACTCCAGCAGATGGTCCACGGCCTTGCGGCGCACCGACGGCTGTGGATGGCAGATGCTGCCGAGCCGGTAGTCGTCGTCCTGGAAGGTGTTGGAGTTGATCGTGCCGAGCCGCACACCGCGGTCCTCGGCGTGCTCGGCCAGCGCGGTGTAGTCGTCGACCTTGTCCCACGGGATGTGCAGCGCCACCAAGGGTGCGGCCCCCGTGAACTCGTGCACCTTGGCCGCGTCGTCCAGCTTCTCCTGCGGGGTGCGGGGCACGCCCTGCTGCGCGAACACCTTGAAGCGGGTCCCCGAGTTGCCGTACGCCCACGACGGCGTCTCGACGACCTGTGTCTTGAGAGCGGCCTTCGCCGCGGCGAGCTCGGTCACGTCAGGGCTCCTGTGACATCGGGTCGTATCGACCACTGAGTGAAACGATTCAGGACGGGAAGCTATGGGGCCTCCGCAGGGGTGTCAACCCCTGCGGCCGAGACCGTGATCCGTGACCAGGGTGTGACCTGAAGCTGTCGAAACTTTTTCGACCGGGACCCATTGACGTGACATGCGCCGCGCGCCTAACGTCCCGGCAACCCAGTTGAAACCTTTCACGACGTCGCCAGGGCCGTCCCGCCGACGTCGTCGAGGAGCCCTCATGACCCACCCGTCCGACACGGGTTTGGCCCCGGTTCTCGCACTGAGGGGCATCTCCAAGTCCTTCGGCGCGGTCCGCGCGCTGCGGGACGTCTCCCTGGAACTGTTCCCCGGCGAGGTGCACGCCCTCGCCGGGGAGAACGGTGCCGGAAAGTCGACCCTCATCAAGACGCTCGCCGGAGTGCACCGGCCGGACACCGGCCAGGTGCTGCTCGACGGCGAGCCCGTCGTCTTCCACGGTCCGGGCGACGCCCGCGACGCCGGAATCGCCGTGATCTACCAGGAGCCCACGCTCTTCCCCGACCTGTCGATCGCCGAGAACATCTACATGGGCCGGCAGCCCCGGCGTGCGCTCGGCCGGATCGACCACAAGGCCACCCGCACCGCGACCGCCGCCCTCATGCGGCGGCTCGGCGTCGAACTCGACCCCGGCCGGCCGGCCCGCGGCCTGTCCATCGCCGACCAGCAGATCGTCGAGATCGCCAAGGCGCTCTCCTTCGACGCCCGCGTCCTGATCATGGACGAGCCGACCGCCGCCCTCACCGGCAGCGAGGTCGCCCGCCTCTTCGGCGTCGTGCGCACCCTGCGCGAACAGGGCGCGGCGGTCCTGTTCATCTCCCACCGGCTGGAGGAGATCTTCGAGATCTGCGGGCGGGTCACCACCCTGCGCGACGGCGCCCGCATCGCCAGTGAGCCGCTGGACGGCATGACCGAGGACGACCTGGTGCGCCGCATGGTCGGCCGCGACCTCGAGGAGCTGTACCCCAAGCAGGAGGTGCGCCCCGGCGAGATCGCCCTGAGTGTGCGCCGGCTGACTCGCGAGGGGGTCTTCACCGACGTCTCCTTCGACGTGCGGCGCGGCGAGATCGTCGGCCTCGCCGGGCTCGTCGGCGCCGGGCGCACCGAGGTGGCCCGCGCCGTGTTCGGCGTCGACCGCTGGGACGCCGGCGAGGTCGAGGTCGACGGACGGGCGCTCACCAACGGCGCTCCGTCCACCGCCATGGCCGCGGGCCTCGCCCTGGTCCCCGAGGACCGGCGCGCCCAGGGACTGGTGATGAACATGTCCATCGAGCGCAACATCGGTCTCACCGGACTCCGTACGACGGTCCGGGCCGGCCTGATGGACCGGGGCGCCGAACGCGACCGCTCCCTGGACTGGGCGGTCAGACTGCACGTCAAGTACGCCCGGATCGCCGACACCGTCAACACCCTCTCCGGCGGCAACCAGCAGAAGGTCGTCCTCGCCAAGTGGCTCGCCACCGGCCCCAAGGTGCTGATCGTGGACGAACCCACCCGCGGCATCGACGTCGGCACCAAGGCCGAGGTGCACCGTCTGCTGTCCCAACTGGCCGCCGACGGCGTCGCCGTGCTGATGATCTCCTCCGACCTGCCCGAGATCCTCGGCATGGCCGACCGCGTGCTGGTGATGCACGAGGGCCGGCTCACCGCCGAGATCCCCCGTACCGACGCCACCGAGGAAACCGTGATGGCCGCAGCCACGGGGAGGGCCGCGTGACGGTCGTCAGCCCCGATCCCGCCCCCGTCGCCGAGGTGCCCAGGTCGAGCGGCACCCGGCTGGTCGACCGCGTGTTCAAGATGCGCGAACTCGCCATCCTGCTCGTCTTCCTGGTGATGATCGCCGTCACCCAGGCCGGCAACAGCGAGTTCCTGTCCGAACAGGGCATCAAGGACCTGCTGCTGAACGCGACCATCCTGGTCCTGGTCGCCACCGGCCAGGCCCTCGTCGTCATCACGCGCAACGTCGACCTGTCCGTCGGTTCCACGCTCGGCATCAGCGCCTTCGCCGCCGGCATCCACCTCCAGGGCGGCGGAAACCCGGTCGTCGCCGTCGCCCTCGCCGTCCTGCTCGGCATCGGTTTCGGACTGCTCAACGGACTGCTCGTCAGCCTCGGCCAGGTGCCCGCCCTCGTCGTCACCCTCGGCACGCTCTACATCATCCGCGGCATCGACTCCGTCTGGGTCGGCTCCCGCCAGATCACCGCCGCCGATCTCCCCGGCGGATTCGTCGACTTCGGATCCGGCGGCATCTCGGCGGTGCCCTACCTGGCGCTCATCGCCCTCGCGGTGCTCGTGGCGACGGCGTACTACCTGAAGCACTTCGGCAGCGGACGCGAGCTGTACGCGCTCGGCTCCAACCCCGAGGCCGCCCGGCTGGCCGGCATCCCCGTGCGCAAGCGGATCCTCGCCGCGTACACCTTCTGCGGCGCCCTCGCCGGACTCGCGGGCGCCCTGTACCTGGCCCGGTTCGGCAACGTCGACTCCGGCACCGGCAGCGGTTACGAACTCACCGTCGTCAGCGCCGTCGTGGTCGGCGGCGTGGTCTTCACCGGCGGCTCCGGCAGCGTCTACGGCGCGGCGCTCGGCGCGCTGCTGCTGACCTCCGTCAACAGTGTGCTGCCCGCCCTCGGCGTCAGCTCCGTGTGGGTGCTCGCCATCAACGGCATCCTGCTCATCCTCGCCATCGCGGTCGACCGGATCGTCGCGCTGCGCGTGGCCACCGCCCTGAAGAAGAGGAACGCCCGCCATGGCTGACTCCGCTCTCGCGCGCGCCGTCCGCCGGTCCCCGTCCGTGCGGTGGGACACGGTCGTGGGCGCCCTGCTCGTCGTGGTCCTGCTGCTGTCCTTCGCGACCGTCGACGGCTTCGGCAACGCGCTCAACCTGTCCTTCCTGATCGGCAACACCCTGCCGATCGCACTGATCGCCCTGCCCATGACCCTGCTCGTCGTCTCCGGTGAGATCGACCTCTCCGTCGCCTCCACCGCCGGCCTGTCCGGCGCGGTGATGGGCGCCCTGTGGAACCAGGGCCTGGCCATCGAGACGATCATCCCGATCTGCCTGCTCATCGGTGTGGTCTGCGGACTGGTCAACGGTCTGCTCGTGACCCGGCTCGGGCTGCCCTCCCTCGCCGTCACCATCGGCACCCTCGCCGCCTACCGCGGCATCGCGCAGATCGTGCTCGGCTCCGACGCGGTGACCGACTTCCCCGCGCAGTACCTGGACTTCGCCGCCGGACGCATCGGCGACACCTTCGTCCCGTACGCCTTCCTGCCGTTCCTGGTGCTGCTCGCGATCGCCGTGGTCGCGCTGCACGCCACCCCGTTCGGGCGGTCGCTGTTCGCCATCGGTGCCAGTGAGGAGGCCGCCCGGTTCGCCGGCATCCGGGTCAGGCGGCAGAAGCTGATCCTGTTCACACTGACCGGCCTGATGGCCTCCCTCACCGGAGTCTTCTGGGCCCTGCACTACGCCAGCGCCCGCTACGACAACGCCACCGGCCTCGAACTCTCCGTCGTCGCCGCCGTGTTGCTCGGCGGCATCGACTTCGACGGCGGCAAGGGCACCCTCGGCGGCGCGATCGCGGGCGTCTTCCTGCTCGGCGCGCTGCAGAACGTGATGAGCCTCGTCAACGTCTCCGCCCAGTCGCAGATCGTCGTCACCGGCGTCCTGCTCGTCGTCTCCGTGCTCGGCCCGCGCGTGGCACGGCAGCTCTCCGCCGCTCGCGCCGGACGCCGGGCGGCATCCGCCCCGCCACCGGTGTCCAGGACACCGACTCCGGCCCCGTGAATCCCCCTCGCCCGTCTCGCCCGTAAGGAATCCACCATGCGCAAGACTTCCCTCCGCCGGACCTGCGCGGCCCTCGCCGCCGTCACCTCCCTCGCCCTGGCCGCCACCGCCTGCGGCGGCACCACCAAGGACGACGTCAAGAACGAGGGCGGCGGCCAGGCCGCCACGGCCGGCAAGGCCGACCCGAACGCGCCGACCAAGAAGGGCCTGACCGTCGGCTTCCTCCCCAAGCAGGTCAACAACCCCTACTTCACCACCGCCGACAAGGGCGGCGAGAAGGCCGTGAAGGAACTGGGCTCCACCTACAAGGAGGTCGGCCCCTCCAGCGCCACCGACACCGCCGGCCAGGTCTCCTACGTCAACACGCTCACCCAGCAGCAGGTCGACGCCATGGCCGTCTCCGCGCAGGACCCCGGCGCGCTGTGCACCGCGCTCAAGCAGGCCATGAAGAACGGCATCAAGGTCGTCACCTACGACTCCGACACCACCGCCGACTGCCGCAACGCCTTCGTCTCGCAGGCCAGCGGCGAGGACCTGGGCCGCACCGAGGTGCAACTGCTCGCCGAACAGATCGACTACAAGGGCGAGATCGCGATCCTGTCCGCCGCGCAGACCGCCACGAACCAGAACGCCTGGATCGAGTTCATGAAGGACGAACTCAAGGACCCCAAGTACAAGGACATCAAGCTGGTCAAGGTCGCCTACGGCAACGACGACGCCCAGCAGTCCTTCCAGCAGACCCAGGGACTGCTCCAGGAGCACCCGAACCTGAAGGGGATCATCTCCCCGACCACCGTCGGCATCAAGGCCGCCGCCCAGTACCTCTCCGGCTCCAAGTACAAGGGCAAGGTCAAGCTGACCGGTCTCGGCACCCCCAACGACATGCGCAAGTACGTCAAGAACGGCACCGTCGAGGCGTTCGAGCTCTGGGACCCGGCGAAGCTCGGCGAACTCGCCGCACGCACCGCCGTCGCCCTGGCCTCCGGCCAGATCACCGGCAAGGAGGGCGAGACCTTCACGGCCGGCGCGATGGGCGAGTACACCATCGGCAAGGACGGCGTGATCAACCTCGGCAAGCCCACCGTCTTCACCGCCGAGAACATCGACCAGTTCGACTTCTGAGCATCAACGAGTAGGGAAGGAGCGGTACTTCATGCAGCGCGTCTGTTTCCTGCTCAAGGTCCGCCAGGACAAGCTCGCCGAGTACCGCGAACGCCATGCCGCCGTGTGGCCCGAGATGCGCGAGGCGCTCTCGGTCACCGGCTGGCACAACTACTCGCTCTTCCTGCGCGACGACGGCCTCCTCGTCGGCTACCTCGAGACGGAGGACTTCGAGGCCGCCAAGGCCGGCATGGAGGCCACCGAGGTCAACGCCCGCTGGCAGACCGAGATGGCCCCCTTCTTCGAATCCCTCGACGGTGCCCGCCCCGACGAGGCGATGCGACCGCTCACCGAAGTTTTCCACCTCGCCTGAGAACGGAGCCCCGGGACGAGACGACGCACCCTGCCGGCCGCACGCGTTCACCGGTCACGTCCCCGGCCGCTCCGGTCTCTTCGGCCGGTGCACCACGAACCAGGTCGCCGGCTTCCGGCCGCTCGCCCGGCCCCACCCGACGGCAACCGCTCCCGGGGCGGCCGTGCCGGTAATGTGAAGGTCCACCCGCCGCCCCACGTCTCCTCGGAGGTTTCAGCCCGATGGCCCAGTCGGTGGGTATCAAGGACGTCGCCCGCGTCGCCGGAGTCTCCGTCGGCACGGTCTCCAATGTGATCAACCGCCCGGACACGGTCGCCGTCGAGACCCGGGCACGGGTGCTGTCCGCCATAGACCGGCTGGGCTACGTCCGCAGCGAGTCGGCACGGCAACTGCGTGCGGGCCGCAGCCGGATCATGGGCCTGCTCGTCCTCGACATGGGCAACCCCTTCTTCGTCGACGTGGCGCGCGGCGCCGAGCGCGCCGCGCGTGCTGCCGGACTCGGCGTGATGGTCTGCAACAGCGACCAGAACGCGGGCGAGGAGGCCGAGTACCTCTCCCTGTTCGCCGAGCAGCGGGTGCGGGGCGTGCTGCTCACCCCGGCCGACGCCACCGGCCGCAACATCGAGGCCTTCCGCCGGCACGGCATCCCCTTCGTGCTGGTCGACCGGGTCGCCGAGGGCACCACCGAGTGCTCCGTCTCCGTGGACGACGTGGCGGGCGGCGCGCTGGCCGTGCGCCACCTCGTCGACGCGGGACACCGGTCCCTCGCCTACGTCAGCGGGCCGCCCGGCCTGAACCAGGTCCGGGACCGGCGCACCGGCGCCCTGAACGCCCTCGCCGAGGCCGGACTCGGCCCGGAGCGACTGCGCGAGCTGCCCACCGACCGCCTCGACGTCGCCGCCGGACGGGACGCGGGCGCCAGGCTGCTCGGCCTCGCCGACCGCCCCACCGCCGTGTTCTGCGCCAACGACCTGCTCGCCCTCGGCGTGCTCCAGGCCATGTACGCGGCCGGCGTCGGCGTCCCGGACGACCTGGCGATCGTGGGCTACGACGACATCGAGTTCGCCGCCGCCGCGGCCGTCCCCCTCACCTCGGTACGGCAGCCCGCCGTCACCATGGGCGCCCTGGCGGCGGAGCTGCTGCTGGAGGAGACGGAGACCGGGACCGCGGCCGCGCCCCACGAGCACCGGAGGGTCGTCCTGCGCCCGGAACTCGTGGTCCGGCGTTCCAGCCTGTCGGCACGTTGACCGATGCACGGAAAGATGAGGCGGGAGCGGAAAGAATTGTGTGATCCCGGGCTCGAAGGCCGGACGAACATGTGTTGAACTGGGTCGCGATCCGACAATTCGTTCGTCCCGGGAGTCCCGTTGACCGTCAGCTACCGCCAGCCCGGCGTCGTCCTCACCGACCGCCGCTTCACCGTGCCCCTCGATCACGACGCCCCCTCCGGGGAGACGATCGAGCTGTACGCGCGTGAGGTCGTCGCCGCGGACAAGGCCGGCCGGGACCTGCCGTGGCTGATCTACCTCCAGGGCGGCCCCGGCTTCGGAGCGAACCGTTTCATCGGGCAGCAGGCATGGCTCGGCCGGGCCCTGAAGGACTACCGCGTCCTGCTGCTCGACCAGCGCGGCACCGGCGGCTCCACCCCCGCCAACCGGCAAACGCTCCCGCTGCGCGGCGGCCCCGCCGAGCAGGCCGACTACCTGGCCCGTTTCCGCGCCGACTCCATCGTCCGCGACTGCGAGGCGATCCGCCCCGAGGTCACCGGCGGCGCCCCCTGGACCGTCCTCGGCCAGAGCTTCGGCGGCTTCTGCACGGTCGCCTACCTGTCCACCGCCCCCGAGGGCCTGGACACCGCTCTCATCACCGGCGGACTGCCCTCCCTGGACGCCCGCCCCGAGGACGTCTACCGGGCCGCCTACCCGCGCATCGAGCGCAAGGTCGCCGCCCATTACGCCCGCTACCCGCAGGACGTCGAGCGCGCCCGCCGGATCGCCGACCACCTCCTCACCCACGAGGTCGTCCTCCCCAACGGCTACCGGCTCACCGTCGAGGCGTTCCAGTCCCTCGGCATCCTCCTCGGCAGCGGAGACGGCAGCCACCGACTGCACTACCTCCTCGAGGACGCCTTCGTCCGCACCCCGGCGGGCCCCGCGCTCTCCGACGCGTTCCAGGAGCAGGTGCAGGGCCTGCTGTCGTACGCGGGGCACCCGCTCTACGCGCTCATCCACGAGTCGATCTACGGCCAGGACGGCCGGGCCACCGACTGGTCGGCCGAGCGGGTGCGGGCCGAGTTCCCGCAGTTCGACGCGGCGAAGGCGCTCGCGGGCGACGGGCCGCTGCTGTTCACCGGCGAGACCGTCCACCCCTGGGTGTTCGACTGCGACCCCGCGCTGCGCCCGCTGCGCGAGACCGCCGAACTGCTCGCCGCCCGCACCGACTGGACGCCCCTGTACGACCCGGCCCGCCTCGCCGTCAACGAGGTCCCGGTCGCGGCGGCCGTCTACCACGACGACATGTACGTCGACACGGAGCACTCCCTGCGCACCGCGCGGGCGATCCGCGGCCTGCGCACCTGGGTCACCGACGAGTTCGAGCACGACGGCGTGCGAGCGGGCGGCCCCCGCGTGCTGGACCGGCTGCTGGCGCTGGCCCGGGGCGAGGTGTGAGCGCGGGGTGAGGCGTGACCCCGGTGCTCCGTGTGGGCCCCGGGGGTGTTGTCGGTGGTACGGGTTAGTCTGCGGACATGACCGAGGTGACGTTCACTCAACTCGAGCCCATGCCCGGCGACTGGCAGCGCGCGCTGGCCGTGGTCGCCCACCCCGACGATCTCGAGTACGGCTGCGCCGCCGCGATCGCGACCTGGACCGACGCCGGCCGTGAGGTCGCCTATGTGCTGGCGACCCGCGGCGAGGCGGGCATCGACACCCTGGAGCCCGCCGAGGCCGGCCCGATCCGGGAGCGGGAGCAGAGGGCGAGCGCGGCCGTGGTCGGCGTGTCGACCGTGGAGTTCCTGGACCACCGGGACGGCGTCATCGAGTACGGCACCGCTCTGCGCCGGGACATCGCCGCCGCCATTCGCCGCCACCGTCCAGAACTGCTGATCACCCTGAACCACCGGGAGACCTGGGGCGAGACGTTCTGGAACACCCCGGACCACGTGGCGGTCGGCCGCGCGGTGCTCGACGCGGCCGGAGACGCCGGCAACCGGTGGATCTTCCCGGAACTGACCGAGCAGGGCCTCGAACCCTGGAACGGTGTCCGCTGGGTCGCCGTGGCAGGCTCCAGCATGCCCACCCACGCCGTGGACGCGGCCGCCGGCCGGGAGCGGGCGGTGCGCTCCCTGCTCGAACACCGCACCTACCTGGAGGCGTTGACCGACGAGGATCCCGAGGCGTATGTACGCGGCTTCCTGACGGGGGACGCCCGGGAGTCGGGCAAGCGGTTCGGGGGCCGGCCGGCGGTCACCTTCGAACTGTTCCCCCGGTGACGGGTGGCGGCGTGGACGACGGAAACGCCGGGGGCGAGACGGACGAGAAGGGTGCCGAGAAGGGCACGTCAGCCCCGGACGCGCTGGCCGGGCGCTTCGAGGCGCACCGCGGACACCTCAAGGCGGTCGCCTACCGGATGCTCGGCTCGCAGACCGAGGCGGACGACGCGGTCCAGGAGACCTGGCTGAGGCTGAGCCGGACGGAGGACGCCGCCGCCATCGGCAACCTCGGCGGCTGGCTGACCACCGTGACCGGCCGGATCTGCCTGGACCTGCTGCGCTCCCGCGCCGCCCGCCGCGAACAGCCCATCGACGAGACCTTCGTCCCGGACCCGGTGGTCAGGCCCGTCGCACCGGCCGACCCGGAACAGGAGGCGCTGCGGGCCGACTCCGTCGGTGTGGCCCTGCTGGTGGTGCTCGAGCACCTGGAACCCGACGAACGCCTCGCGTTCGTGCTGCACGACATGTTCGCCGTGCCCTTCGACGACATCGCCCCGGTGGTGGAGCGCAGTCCGGCCGCCACCCGGCAGCTCGCCAGCCGCGCCCGCCGCCGGGTGCGGGACGCCGCCCCGTCGTCCGAGCCCGACCTCGGCCGGCAGAAGCAGGTGCTCGACGCCTTCATGGCGGCGGCGCGCGGCGGTGACTTCGAGGCGCTCGTCGCCGTCCTGCACCCGGAGGTGACCCTCAGGGCGGACGCGGGCGCCCTGGTCCGGGGCGCCGCGGGGTCGAAGGCCCTCCAGGGCGCGCGGACGGTGGCCGAGTCGGCGCTGATGTTCGCCCGGCACACCGCGGCGGCGCGCCAGGTCATGGTCAACGACTCGCTGGGCCTCATCAGCGTCGTCGACGGCATACCCCGGTCGGTCATGGCCGTCACCATCACCGACGGCCGTATCACCGGCATGTACATCCTGGCCGACCCGGAGCGGCTCGAACGACTGGAGGTGCCCGGTCTCGGAGGGTGACCGCCGCACCGGCACCGATCTCTCGTTCCGTATGCTGAACGGCATGCCAGAGGAGAAGACCGGCCTGCCGGACCTGCGCGGCGACTGCGGGGAGTGTTTCGGGCTGTGCTGTGTCGCTCTGCCGTTCACCGCGTCCGCCGACTTCGCGATGGACAAGCAGGCCGGCAGGCCCTGCCGGAACCTGCGTGCGGACCACCGCTGCGGCATCCACGCGCGGCTGCGGCAGGAGGGATTCAGCGGCTGCACGGTCTACGACTGCTTCGGCGCCGGTCAGAAGGTCTCACAGATCACCTTCGGCGGACAGGACTGGCGCACCGGGCCGCCGGAGCGGGCCCGCCGCATGTTCGACGTGTTCCCGGTCGTCCGGCAGCTGCACGAACTGCTCTGGTACCTGACCGAGGCGCTCACCCTGACCGCGGCGCGTCCGGTCCACGCCGAGCTGCGCCGGGCGCTGGAGAAGACCGAGCGGCTCACCCGCGGGACCCCTGACGAACTGGGCGCGTTGGACGTGGGCGCCCACCGGCAGGACGTCAACGTGCTGCTGCTGAGGACGAGCGAACTGGCGCGGGCCGGGGCTCGCGGGCGCAGGAAGGACCGCCGGGGCGCGGATCTGATGGGTGCCCGTCTCCAGGGGGCCGATCTGCGCGGGGTCAGTCTGCGGGGCGCCTACCTCATCGCCGCCGACCTCACCGGCGCCGACCTGCGGGACGCGGACCTGATCGGCGCCGACCTGCGCGACACCGACCTCACGGACGCCGATCTGACCGGCGCGTTCTTCCTCACCCAGCCCCAGCTGAACGCGGCCCGGGGAAGCGCCGGCACCAGAGTGCCCGGGTCACTCACCCGACCCGCGCACTGGACAGCGGTGCGCTGACGGCGCGCCGGCGGGTCCGGGCGCCCCGGACACGTCGGACACCCCGGCGGCCTCGGCCCCGGCCGGCCGTGCCGTCCGCCGCTCCGGGCGCAGCCGCAGTCCCTCCGGCATCAGTGTGAGCCGCTCGGTCACGCGCAGCCGGTAGTCCGGATCGGGCCGCAGCTCGTAGCGGCGCAGCAGCAGTCCGAGCACCAGCGTCGCCTCGTGCAGCGCGAACTGCCGCCCGATGCAGGCCCGCGCCCCGGTGCCGAACGGCTTGAAGGTGTGCGGGGGCCGGGACCGTACGGCCGGTGCGTCGAACCGGCCCGGGTCGAACCGCTCGGCGTCGGGTCCCCACACCCCGGGGTCCCGGTGCAGCATCGGGGTCAGCACCAGCGTCCACGCTCCCCGCCGCATCGGGTGCTCCCCGGCCAGCACCGTGTCCGCGCGGGCCTCCCGGGCGAAGGCGGGCGCGGTGGGCCACAGCCGCAGCGACTCGTCGAGCACCCGGCGGACGTACCGCAGTCTGGCCACCTGCTCGTAGCCCGGAACGGCCGCGGAGCCCCAGACACGGTCCACCTCGGCGCGGGCCCGGGCCGCGACGTCGGGGTGCCGGGAGAGATGGTGCAGGGCGAAGGAGAGTGCGCCCGAGGTGGTCTCGTGACCGGCGATCAGGAAGGTGATGACCTGACGGCGGACGTTCTCCGGCGACAGCCGCTCGCCGGACTCGGGGTGCGCGGTGTCCAGCATCCGGTCGAGCAGATCGCCCTCCCCGCCGCCGTCCGCGCGCCGGGTCCGCACCACGTCGTCGACGATGCGGTTGAGACGGGCGATGTCGGCGGCGTTGCGCCGGCTCGCGCTCCGCAGCAGCAGCGGGGCCAGCGGCGTGGGCACGGAGTTCCGCCGCTGCGCGTAGGCGAGCGTGCCGACCATCGCGGTGACGAAGGGATGCGGACGGGACCGTTCGAACGAACCGAAGTCGTGCCCGAACCCGGTGCGCGCGATCGTCTCCAGCGTCAGCCTGGTCATGTCGCCGGGCACGTCCACGGTCCGGCCCGCACCTGCCGCGCGGTCCCAGTGGTCGGTCAGCCGCTCCGCCACGGCCAGCATCATCGTGTGATAGCGCGCCATGGCCTCGCGGTTGAACCCGGGGGCGAGCACGTCATGGGCGAGCTGCCAGTTGGGTTCGTGGTTGTACGCGGTGAACAGGCCGTCGCCCGCGACCGGCCGCAGATTGGCCACGCCCAGCCCCACGTGCTTGGCGAAGCGCGCCTCGTCGGCCAGATCGGCCACCAGGTCCGCGCCCCACACGAACACGAACTCCTTGCCGAAGGCGTTCCGCCGGAAGATCGGCCCCAGCCGGCGGGCGTGGCGCATCGAGTCCTGCAGGGGAGTGCGCCGGTTCGAGCCGAGGACGTCCCCGAGGAGGGGGACCCGGTGGGGAGGGCGGGGGATGCGGTGCAGTTCGGGCCAGCCCCGCTCGGCGCTGCGAAACCCCTTCGGCAGTCCGGTCGGTGTCGTCGTTTCCGCCATGCGGTCTCCTTCGATCCGGCGAGCGCCTGCGACGCGGCGTGGCGCGGCGCGGCGCGGCGCGTGGTCCGGGGGACGGTGCGGTGCGCCGTGAAGTTCGGGAAGCGCGAGACGTGTTGTACGCGGGTTCAATAGGGCGTCCCAGTCTGGTCCGGCGGTTGAACCGGCGTCAAGTAAGGTGCGGGGATGGCCGCGAACGAGGGCGAGGGCGGGCGCACGCGCCGCCGGCTCAGTACCGGGGAGCGTCGCGAGCAGCTTCTGTCGGTCGGGGCGCGGCTGTTCTCGGAGAGTCCGTACGACGACGTGTGGATCGAGCAGGTGGCCGAGATCGCCGGGGTCTCGCGCGGGCTGCTGTACCACTACTTCCCCACCAAGCGGGACTTCTTCGCGGCGGTCGTCGAGCGCGAGAGCGAGCGGATGCTGCGCATGACGGCGGCGGTGCCCGGCGCCCCGGTGCGCGGGCAGCTCGCCTCGGGACTCGACACCTACCTGGAGTACGTCCAGGAGCACGCGCACGGCTACCGGGCCTTCCACCGTGCCGACGCGGCGGGGGACCAGGCGGTACGCCGGGTCTACCGGCGCGCTCTGGCCGCGCAGGAGCGGCAGATTCTTCAGGCGCTTGCGGGGGACGCCGAGTTCGGTCCACTGCTGAGGCGGCGGCCGGACACCCGTCTGGCCGTGCGCGGCTGGCTGGCCTTCACCACGGCCGTGTGCCTGGAGTGGCTGCGCGGTTCCGAGTTGAGCCGCGAAGAAGTGCGCGATCTGTGTGCCCGCGCGCTGCTCGGTGTTCTCACGTTCTGAGAAGGTGCCGAAAGGTCTCGCACAGGTCACGCCGCCTGGTTGGCGTGCGCCCCGATCTTCGCTAGGTTAGGCAAGGCTTACCTAAGAGGAGGTTCGAGGATGGGTGACGACACGCACGTCTGGACGGCCGAGCCCGGCGCGGCGGAACGGGCCCGCTCCGTGCTCGCCGCCGCATGGTCCTGCGCGGTGACCGCGGAGGGCTTCCGGGAGGAGTTCGTAGGTGCGCACGGTGTGGGCGACGACGGCCGTGTCCTGCTGGAGGTGCCCGAGGAGAGCGCGCTGCTCACCGCCGCGATCTGCGCGCCCCGCGGCGAACCGTCCGCCGTGCTGGAGTTCGCCGACGTCGCACCCGTTCCGGTGCGGAAGAGGATCCGTGCCAGGCTGTGGCTCGCGGGCCGGTTCACCGTCGAGGACGGCCGGCTCGCCTTCCGGGCCACGCGTGTGGTGCTGCGGCAGGCGACCGGAGCAGTCGTCGTCGACCCGGACGAGTTCGCCGCGGCGCGCCCCGACCCGCTCGCCACCGCCGAGGCCCGGCTGCTGACCCACCTCGCCGACTGCCACGGCGACGCGGTCGAACGGCTCACCCGTCTGGTCGACCCGGGCAGCCTGCACGGCGCGGTCCGCGTGCAGCCGCTCGCCGTCGACCGGCACGGACTCACGCTGCGCATCGAACGCGTCCGCACCGGCGGCGACGTACGGCTGCCGTTCCACCGGCCCGCCGACGACCTCGGCCAGCTCACCGAGCGTATGCACGTACTCCTCTCCCAGGCGGGCACGGTCTCCTGCCCCCGCCCGCTGCAACGACAGCGCGCCGACGGGGACGGCTAGGGGATGTCCGGCGAATCGGGGAGCAGGAAATCGACGGTGCCTCATCAGCGCGGGTGAGCGGGGGTGATGGGGGTCCCTCCCGCTCATGGGGTCCCCCCCTGCTCGAAGAGCTTGGGGGAGGGCGTGCCGGACCCCGCGCCTGCGGCCTGATCCGCCGGACAGCACCTGGGTGGACTCCCGGCCCGCGGGCGTGCTCCACAGCCGTGCCACCGCCCCGGGCCGACCCGCCGCCGGCCGGCCCGGGACCCGTGCCTACCAGTCGCCGTCCTCGACCGGCTCGCCCTGCGCGTCCCCGAGCGGTTTCACCTGATGCGGCGACGGGGGCTGCCAGGGCTCGTGGTCGTCCCCGAGCCAGTCGCCGACCGGTTTCACCGACTGGAGCGTGTCGGTCGGCTCGAGGTCCCGCGCGTCCTGGTCGTAGTAGTCGAACCAGGGCAGCCCCGCCCGGGTGTAGGCGGCCCGGTCCACCGGGGACGGCGGCGGCGCCTCACCCGTGATGCTCCGCCACTGAGGAGGCGTCACCAGATGGACGAACACCCGGCCGGCGGGCCGCTCGGACCAGTCCGTCAGCGGCCGGTCGTCCTGGTAGACCTCCTGCCGCATCGAACCGCCGACACCGAGCCCCATGGCCGCGGCGGCCCGGGGCGTGCCGCCGGACGCCGCGGGTGCCGCGCCCGGCGCGGGCGGCGCCGCCATGGCGGGCGCGGCACCGAAGCCGGCGGTGTGGGCCGAGAGCCGCGCCCGCTCCGCCCGCAGGCGCTCCCGCTCCCGCTCCTCCTCGCGCCACCGGGCCAGCGCCTGAGGGTTCAGCGGGAAGGACTGCAACTGGACACCGCCCCACACCTCCTCGCCGGTGACCTGGCCCTCGACGGTCGCGCCCAGCCCCAGCGGCACGGCCACGAACTGGCGGACCGTGCCCTTCCCGGAGTTGATGCCGTCCAGCCAGGGCTGCCGGGGCAGCACCAGGTAGTTCTGCGGGTCGCGAGCCGGCCGGTCGCTCCACGGGCGGCCGGAGACCGCGCACACCTTGCCGACCCCCACCTGCAGCGCGGCCGGCTCCTTGGTGCCCGCGAAGCTCAGCCACATGGCCTCCCGCAGATACACCGGGAGCATCACACCGCCGCGCGCCCGCCAGGCTTCGGGCACCGACTCCGCGTAGTCCGCGACACGCCGTACCGGAAACTCGCCCAGGCCCGGCGGCAGTGCGTGTGTTCCGGTCTCCGGCAGCCGCAGCGTACGGATGAACCGCACTGCCGTACCGCCAGGCAGCCGCAAGGTGTTCCCGTCGATCCGCACGGTGGTGTCGGTCATCCGCGTGCCCCCTTCGTCTCCGTGGCCGACGGCACGCACACCCTCGGCCGGTTCCGTCACAGAGAACGCCCGGCGGTACCCCGCTGGTTCCGGCGCAGCCGCTTCGGCAGGCGCAGCCGCTCCCGCATCCGGGTGAGCCGCGGCAGGCGTTCGCGCTGCTCGCGTGCGTGCCGGTCCAGCTCCTCCAGCAGCCGTTTCGAACGGTGCTCGATGTCCATCTCGTCGAGGATGCGGTCGACCTCGGTCAGCAGCGCGCCGTGCAACTGCCACTGACGGGCGTCCCGCCGCACCTCCTCCAGCAGCATTCGGGCCAGCCGGTCGCGGGTCGTGGCGGCTTGCTGCAGTTCCGCGATGAGCCGCTCCTCCGCGGATTCCGCGCTCTCGCTGACGCTCGAGGTGACCAGCACCGAGAAGCTGACCACCGCATCGGAGATCTCGGACAGCAGCTGTTCGACAGCGGTACCCGTCTCCGGCGGGAACAGGGGGTCCGGCTCGCGTTCCTTCGCGAGGTCGGTGAAGGTGCGCGCCAGGACCCGCAGGACGACCGTGCAGATCTCCAGGGTGTCCAGGCCGGTGCGCAGCACGACCCGGTGCAGCAGACCCTCCCGCACCCGCGGGTTCAGCCGCAGGCTGTCCTCTGCCTGCCGGAGGTCCGCGTCCACCTCGGAGATGTCGTGATCGAGCCGGCGGGCCTCGTGCAGCCGGGCCGCCGCGCGGTGGTGGGGGGTGCGCTCGGAGGCCTGCTCGCCCAGGCGCAGCATCAGCTGCCGCACCCGCCGGGCCAGCGACTCGATCGACTCACCGGCCTCCTCCACCCACACCGGAGGGGCCAGCAGCAGGTTGAAGGCGAGCCCGACGACGGCGCCGATCAGCGTCTCCACGATCCGCGCCCACGCGGTGTCCCCGTGGTGGGTCACCCCGAGCACCAGCATCGCGCTGATCGCCACCTCGGGGACGAACTCGTCCACGCGTACGAGGCGGCCGACGATCAGTGACGCCAGGATGAGCAGGCCCAGACTCCACCAGCTCAGCCCCACCAGCAGGCTGAAGAGGATGGCGACCACCACCCCGGTCACCACGGCGTTCACCCGGCGTACGCCGGTGGTGAGCGTGGAGAACAGGGTGACCTGGACGACGAGCAGAGCCGTCAGGGGAGCGGTGAGCGGGGCGGCTTCCGGGCTCAGCCGCAGCGCGATGATGTAAGCGATCGTCGCCGCCGCCGCCGAACGCAGCGTCTGCACGGCCACGGGATCGCGCCGCTGCTTGACGAACTGCCTGGCCTGCGACACCCACTCACGAACCACTCGCATCCTCCGACGGTTCCCCTTCCCCGGACGCGTCGAACGTGTTCGGGGAGGACCGTAGTCAGCCGGGTGACGAACCGGGGCGTTCGCCGACCAAATGCTGACCAACGCCGACTGATGCCGACCAATGCCGCGGCCGGGTGTCACACCTTGTCGAGGAAGGCGTGGAGGTTGCCCAGCGTGCGGGCGATCTGCTCCTCCAGAGTGAGGGTCTCCTCGAAGCGGGGGCCCGTCTCCGGGACCTTCTTGCCGCGCAGGTAGAGGGAGCAGGCGAGGTCGGTGCACATGTAGGCGCCGACCGAGTTGCCCTCGCGCCCGGCCGGGCCCGCCCTGCGCGCGGTCATCAGGGAGACGCCTCCGCGCGGATGGGTCGTCAGGCACAGCGAGCACATGCTGCGGTGCAGGAACCCGCGCCGGGCGGGCTGGAAGCGCAGGGCCACCCCCACCAGGCGGCCCTGGTCCGCACGCTCGGTGACGAGGTAGCCGCGGTCGGGCGCACCCGGGTCCCGCCAGCCCAGGAAGTCCAGCTCGTCCCA
This sequence comes from Streptomyces sp. TE5632, assembly GCF_054061295.1. Lineage (NCBI taxonomy): Bacteria > Bacillati > Actinomycetota > Actinomycetes > Kitasatosporales > Streptomycetaceae > Streptomyces > Streptomyces sp. TE5632. The sequence continues at coordinate 6,000,207 of NZ_JBSSEA010000003.1, forward strand.
GGTCCGCTCCCCGAGATCGTGGGGTACGAACAGGCGCTTGGCCTCACCCTTCGAACAGTTGACAAAGGAACCGCGGATGTCTTGTTCGGTGAGTGATCTCATGGGACTCTCCCAGCCTGGCCTTTCTGAACCTGGAGGCTCTGGTTTCCGGCCCAGGGTAAGGATCCCGAAGGAGCGTGAGCCAGCGCTTTTCCCCGAGAAGGCCCCGCTGCGGGTCGGCGCGGGGCGGAGTGCGGGGGCTGTGGCGCGGTGACGAGGGCCGGCAGTGTTGGTTCACAGTTAGTTCACAACATTAAATAAGGGTGGGGGGAAGTCGCGCCGATCCGGTCCTCGACGGTATGTTGCAGGTCGGGCAGGGTTTCGGAAGGAGCCATATGGCGGGGCGGAACGGGCGCACGGTACGCGACCTCAGACGGGCCAACCGTACGGCCGTGCTGCAGCGGCTCTACTTCGACGGCCCGCTCAGCCGCTTCGAGCTCGGCCCGGCGACCGGGCTGAGTTCCGGTTCGGTGAGCAATGTCGTCGCCGACCTGATCGGTGACGGCCTGGTCGAGGAGGCGGGCAGCGTCGACTCCGACGGCGGCCGCCCGCGCACCCTGCTGCGGGTGGCACCGGTCAGCGGCCACATGATCGGCGTCGATGTCGGCGAGACCCGGGTACGGGTCGAACTGTTCGACCTGACCCTCACCGAACTCGCCCGGGCCGAGCGCCCGCTGGAGCAGCAGCGCTACGAGGTCGAGGTCATCGTCGACCACATCCGCGCCGGAATCACCGAGGTGCTCACCACCGCCGGCCTCGCCCCCGAGCGGCTCCTCGGTGTCGGTATCGGCGTCCCCGGCATCGTCGAGCACACTCCCGACCGGGGTGCCGTCGTGCACGGGCAGACCATCGGCTGGGACGCCATCGAGCTGGAGTCCCTGCTGCGCAGCGGTTCACCCCTGCCCGGGAGCGTCCGCTACTTCATCGACAACGGCGCCAAGACCCTCGGTCAGGCCGAGATGTGGTTCGGGGCCGGACGCGGCGCCCGCAACGCCCTCGTCGTCCTCTTCGGCTCCGGCGTCGGCGCCTGCCTCGTCACGCCCGAGGCGGAGCACGGCCGCGCGGTCGAATGGGGGCACCTGACCGTACGGGTACGGGGCCGCCGTTGCCGCTGCGGCGCGCTCGGCTGCCTGGAGGCCTACGCGGGCGCCGAGTCGCTGCTCGCCCGGTGGCGGGAGGAGGGCGGCCGGGGCCCCGGCGGAACCGACGAGGAGACGGCGCTGACCTCGATGCTCGCCGCCGCCTACCCCGCCGACGGCACCGCCGCCGACCCGGTCGCCCTCGCGGTGCTGGAGGAGACCGCCGAGTACCTGGGCGCCGGCCTCTCCGACCTGATCAACCTCTTCCAGCCGGAGCGCATCCTGATGGGCGGCTGGGCCGGCCTTCAGCTCGGCTCCCGCTTCCTGCCCGCCGTGCGCAGGCACGCCCTGTCGTACGCGCTGCGCCACCCCGCCGAGAACGTGACGATCGAGCTGGGCAGCCTCGGCCCCGACGCCGTCACCGTCGGCGCCGCGATCCTGCCGCTCGCCGACTTCTTCACCCGCGGCGGACGGCGCCCCGACCCGGATCCGCAGTCCCCGCAGCCCGCCTGGCGCAGAGCGCTCCAGGAACGGACGCCGCGCTGAGGTTTCGCAGCTCACAGCGCAGGTACTCGCGCGGCGGCGTACGGACGCACGTACACGCCGGCCGTACGTGACGACGTGCGGAGGAAGGGAGAGGAGCATGACCGACCACCGCGACGAAGGACCGGGCGAGAGCGGCCAGGGTGTTCCCCGGGACCCGCCCGACCAGCAGGCCGGTGCGGGCGAGGACCCCTGGGAGGTCGCACCCGCCGCCGATGAGGAGGAGTCCGCCGGACCGGACGCGCCCGGTGAGCGGCAGCCCGACGTCCCCGACACGGACGAGGCCGGGACCGGCCGCCGGGGCGCGCCGCACTCGGCCTCCGCCAACCCGGACCAGCCGGTGCCGGACGAGCCCTCCGCCTGACGCGCGGCAGGCCTGCGCGGCGAACGCCGTGCGGCACGAACCGTACGGGGAAACGCGGGAAACCGTACGGGGAAATGCGGTAAAGCGCGGGGAAACGCCGGAAAAGGGAAAGCCCCGGCCGTGACGGGGGAATCACGGCCGGGGCGGTCAGGGGTGGGCACGTACGGCGGTCGCCTCTCGGCGGACGGCTCCACAGGGCTTCAGCCGAACGATCGTCCCTGTGGGCGGAAGGTGAGGCCCGGGGGCACTGTTCCCTCCGCACCCACGCCTCCTTCAACGGGGAACGGCTTCCGGGTGTTCCGTCCGTACGCCCGGTTTGGGGTGATGTGTATCACCTCGAGCCGGGCTCCCGGGCGTGGACGCAGCCGAGGATCTGCGGGTCGAGCCGCCCCGGCGCGCACGCGTCGGTGTCGATGCTCCGGGGTGCCCGGGTCCGGCTGTCGGGTCCCCGTCTGCCGGGTGGCTCCCCGAACCCGCGTTCGCCCGGTTTGCGGCCTACCCTTTGATGCATGACGGAAAGTGGGAGCTTGTACGTGACCCATCCACGGATCATGGTGCTCGGCGTACAGCCCGGTACGCCACCGTTCCGGATCGTGGAGATCGACGGAGAAGTGATCGGCGAGGCGAGAGCGATCACGGACGTGCTGCTGGCCGCCGCCGCGTTCGGGATCACGGTCCATGATCTCGACGACCCGGACACGGTGCGCTGGGTGGGCGGGGACAAGTTCACCTGGACCGTTCGCCGGTAGGCGCGAGGAGAGCGACGCCCTCCGCCCCCGAGGCTGTGGTGGTGCCGCCCGGGTCACGCCTGTTTCCTGCTCTTCAACTTGGCCTTGGGCATCGGCTCGGCCTTCCCCTCGGCGCTCGGCCTCGCGTCGGCCTTCGGCCTCCGGGCGTGCACGGCGCGGCTGAGCCGCCGTCCGAGCAGCAGATACCCGATCAGCGCACCACCGGTGTTCAGGATGACGTCGTCGATGTCGAAGGCGCGTCCGGTGATCATGGCCCCCTGCGCGAACTCCACCATGAGCATCACGCTCCCGGTCAGCAGCAGCACGCGCAGGAACCCGCGGGTGCGCGGGGCCACCACCGGCGCGAGGAGACCGAAGGGCATGCCCAGAAGGATGTTGCCGCCGACCTGGCGCACGGCGTCGCGCAGCGCGGGCTGGTCGAGATAGGCCCGCAGGGAACGGCCGGGACGCAGATTGGTGTGGATCAGCGCCTCCGAGGCGGGGGAGGGCTGCAGGGTGAGCCGGGCCAGCATCATCGCGAAGACGACCATGAAGGCGAAGGCGCACAGCATCGCGAGCAGCCGGATCGGCAGGGGCAGCGGTCGCGGCCCGCCGTTCCCGCCCCCGGCGCCGCGTGTGGGTCCAGGACCGCTGCCCGGCGTGCGGCGCCACCCGAAGAGCCGGCGTGAGGCAGTGCGGGGCATTCCGTCCTCCTATGGTCAACTGCTGTGCTGGATAGGTCAGTTACCCGGCCAAGCGACCATCACGCCGCCCCTGTGCCGGTACGGCTCAGCCGCCGTAGGCGACCTTCACCTTCTTGAACCCCAGGGAACGCAGCAGCCCTTCGAGCATCCCCGTGGTGTTGCTCTCGGCGCGGGCGGTCAGTCCGCTCTCCTTCGCCGCGTCACCGATGTGCCGTACCGCGAGCTTCTGGACGGCCTGCTCGCTGTTGGGGTTGTCCGAGAAGAGGTCACCGAGGCGGTCGAGCAGCCCGCGCTGCTTGGAGACTGCGTAGGAGCGCTCGGGGTCGAGTGCCGGAGTGCCCAGGCGGGCGTGCGGCAGCCGCAGGGTGGCGGACGTACGGTCCTCATTGACCTGTACGTCGTCCTTGCCGAGCTTTCCGAGGTCGACATAGGCGTCGACGGTGCCCGCGCCCACGTACAGGGTGCGGCTGCCGCGGACCGCGTCGGGCAGGAACCTGGCGTCCTTCTCCAGATCCACCACGACCTGGAAGTTGCCGGTCGCCGCGTCGTACCGGCTGATGTCCTGGATGGACTCCAGGAGCGCGGGGCCGGAGCGGTCCTGGGTCTCCGTGCCGAACAGGTCCTTCAGGCCCGGCAGTACGCTCAGCCGGACACCGGCGAACAGCACGGCGAGCACCACCACCACCGCGGTCAGTGCCTTCGCCCAGCCCGGTATGCGCCCGGGGAGGCGCCTGATGGGAGTCGTCATGGTGACGGCCCTCCTTCCTACTGACCGAATGCCCCCCACTTCCCCTGACAGACAGGGAAGTTGAGATGCGGGGGAAATCGCCGGGAGCACGTGGGGGCGCACGCCGTAGCGGTGCGGCGGGCTGGGTGAGGGTTCGTGGCCAGTAGCATGAGGCTCCCGGCCGACAGGTCATCAGAGGAGCCGACCGTGCGAGACATCGCCGTGTTCAGCGGCAGTGCCCATCCGGAACTGGCGGCGGAGGTCTGCGCGCATCTCGGCGTGCCGATCAGTCCGGTCCGGGCCAGCCGGTTCGCCAACGACTGCCTGGAGGTGCAGCTGCTGGCCAACTGCCGCGAGCGGGACGTGTTCCTGATCCAGCCCCTGGTCAAACCGGTCCAGGAACACCTCGTGGAGCTCCTCCTGATGTGTGACGCGGCCCGCGGGGCGTCCGCCTCCCGGATCACCGTCGTGATGCCTCACTACTCCTACGCCCGCTCCGACAAGAAGGACGCCCCGCGCATCTCCATGGGCGGACGCCTGGTCGCGGATCTCCTGGTGGCGGCAGGCGCGAGCCGCGTCCTGGCGATGACCCTGCACGCACCGCAGGTGCACGGCTTCTTCTCGGTGCCGGTGGACCACCTGCACGCACTGCGTGAACTGGCCGCGCACTTCAGCCAGTACGACCTGAGCCGGACCACCGTCGTCTCGCCCGACCTGGGCAACGCCAAGGAGGCGGCGGCGTTCGCCCGGCTGATCGGGGCGCAGGTGGCGGCCGGGGCGAAGCAGCGGTTCGCCGACGACCGGGTGCGGATCAGTTCCGTCATCGGTGAGGTGGCCGGGCGGGACGTCATCGTCCTGGACGACGAGATCGCCAAGGGCAGCACGGTGCTCGAACTGCTCGACAGGCTGAGGGAACTGGGCCCGCGCTCCATTCGCGTGGCCTGCACGCACGGCCTGTTCGCAGCCGGCGCGCTCAAACGCCTGAGCGAGCAGCCCGACGTGCTGGAGATCGTGTGCACCAACACCGTTCCGGTGCCCGCCGACGAGCACACGGACAAGCTGCGGATCCTGTCCATCGCCCCGGCGCTCGCCGAGGCGGTGCGCCGCATTCACAACGGCGAGTCGGTCAGCGCCCTGTTCGACGCCCCGCCGACCGCGTAGCGGCCCGGACGCTCACATCGGGCCGGGTGCGGCCCCGGGGTGTTCCAGGGCCGCGTCCAGGGTGGGCCGAGGGGGCAGCAGCCCGGCCAGGCCGGTGATCCGCAACAGGCGCAGGGTCAGCGCGTGGGTGCACACCAGGTGCAGCCGGCCGTGCTGGTCCAGCACCCGCTGCCGGGCGCGGTACAGCAGGCGCAGACCCGAGGCGTCCAGGAAATCGATCCGGGTCAGATCGAGCACGATGCGGCACTCGGGGGCCGAGGTCGCCGCATCGAGGTGCGGGACGACCTCCGCCTCCGCGGCTATGTCGATCTCGCCGCGGAACTCCAGCACGGTGTGTCCCCGGTCCTGGTGGACGCGGAGGTACCGGGTAGGCGGTGCAGGTTGGTGCCGCACCACGCCATCGCCTCCAGCCTGCTCCATGCGCGGTGGGATCGGCCCAACGCCGTTCCCTGCCTTGCAAGTTACCCTTGGGTGGGCGGATGCGGGCATGTTTGAATGTCATATGTCTTCGAATTGCGGCCAAGTTCTTCGGGGCGGCGACTGTCGTCAGAACCAACTCCCAAGCATGTAAGGACACTTGTTCGCCCTCACCTCTCCTCCGGGGCGTGACGGAACCCTCACTTCCGTCACCCCCGAACTTGATCCTTTTGTGGTGGGAACCGATAAGCTCCTTGGCAGCGCTGCGAGTTGAAGCGATCGCGCCGCGCCCGTTCGCGGTCCGTACCCCTGAGTGCGATCCCTTGCACACCCCCCTGTTCGATCGTGTTGCTTCGAAGGATGCAGATGGAACTCGCCACTCCGCCACCGGCGGCGCGGCCCCCTGTCGCCTGGTACAGCTGGTGGTTGATGCCGCTGGGCCTGGGCGGCGGGACGGTTGCCGCCACGTTCATGAGCTCGGAGCGAATAACGACGGCCGTCGCCGGCGCCGCCGCCACGGCGGCCGGTGCGATATGCGTACGGCTGTTGCTCCGCACCCGGACCCGACTGGCCCGGACGGAGCGCACCCTCCGTGCCGCACAGGCCGACCACGAGGCGCGGTTCGCCGAGCAGAACGCCGCACACGAACGGCTCCTCGCCGACCGGAACACGGCACACGAGGAGCAACTCGCCGACCAGGCAGAGTCCTTCGAGGCGAAGTTCGCCGAGCAGGCCGAGCGCCACGACGCCCGGCTGGCCGAACAGGCCGCCGGTCACGAGGCGCGGATCGCCGAGCAGCGTGAGGCCCTGCGGGAGCACTCGGCGCACCAACTGGCCGCGGTGACCCGGCTCGCCGACGAGCAGTTGCCGGAGGCGATCGAGCGGCTGCGCGCCGGTGACGCCATCGACGACGTGCTGCCGAGCGTCGACCGGAGCGCCGAGGCCGATGTCGAACTCCAGACCGAGCTGCGCAAGACCCTGCGGATCGCCCTGATGGCGCTCGAGGAGGAGTTCGACCGCTCCACCTCCGCCGAACAGGCCGTCATCAGCATCGGCAACCGCATCCACGTACTGACCAGCAAACTCCGGGGCCGACTGCACGAGCTGCAGGGTGAGCACGGCCGCCTCCCGGTCGTCGCCCGAGGCCTGATGGAACTCGACCAGGAGATCGGTCCCGCCGACTGTCTCGCCGCCAGCGTCGGCGTGCTCGGCGGTTCGGACCGGCCGGGCAGGCAGTGGCAGGAGCCGCAACGGCTGCTGAGCGTGATGCGCGGCGGCATCGGCCGGATCAAGGACTTCCACCGTGTCCAGCTGCGCCGGCTGCCCGAACTCGGCGTCGACGGCGGCCTGGTGGACCACCTCACGCTGATCTTCGCGCATCTGCTGGACAACGCGGCGCGCTACTCGCCGCCCACCGAGCCCGTGGTCGTCTCCGGCAAGGAGGTCCCGAACGGCGTCGGCATCGAGATCCAGGACTCCGGCAAGGGCCTGAGCGAGGAGAAGAAGCGCGAGGCCGAACACGCCCTCGCGGGCACCGCGCCCGGTGCGGGGATCGGCGGCATCACCGAGGACGCGAACATCGGTCTCAGGGTCGTCGGCGTCCTCGCCCGCCGCTACGGCATCCGCGTCACCTTCGCGGACTCGCCGTGGCTCGGCACCTCGGTGGTGGTCGTCGTACCGCACAAGTACTTCAGTCCGCTGCCCACGGCCGCCGCGGCGCCGACCGCTCCCGCACCGAAGACCCCCGCCGTCCCGTCCGTCCTGCCGTGGACCGCGGTCACCGACGAGGGGGAGGCCGACCGCTGGCCGACCGACTCCGCCGTGTCCCCGGAGTCCGACGGAGAGCCGGCCACCACGCCCGGCGGACTGCCCCGCCGCCGCAGTGCCAGGCGGACCGAGGCGGAGCCGCAGCCGACGGGCCGGCCCGAGCGCGGCGGGCCGAGCACCGTCACCCCCGTACCGCCGGACGCGTCCTTCGCCGGTCTCGCCGCCTTCGCCACCGCCGGGCGCGACAGCGCCGGACGCGACAGCGCGGCACACGACGCGGGGGCGCACGACTCCCAAGAACGCGACACCGGCGCGGCGCCCGAAGCGGCCACCACCGGTGACACCCCCGCAGGACGCGAGTCCACCGAGCACCGCACAGAGGAGAGCGACCACACCCCATGACACAACAGGGAAACGACGTGAGCTGGGCGCTCCGCGATCTCGTCGAGAGCATCCAGGAGATCCGCTTCGCCCTCGTGGCCTCCAGCGACGGCAAGGCCATCACCTCCTTCGGGGCGGACGACCCCGACGACGTGGACCGCTTCGCGGCCGTGGTGGCCGGTCTGCAGGCGCTGGCCCAGCCGGTCGCCGAACAGTTCCCCTCCTACGCGGGGCAACTGCGGCTGGCGATGATCGAGGTCGACGGCGGCCACCTCTTCGTGGTCCGCGCCGGTGTGGAGACCTACCTCGGCGTCCTCGCCCGAGAGGGCCTCGACCAGGGCCTGCTCGGACACCAGATGAGGGACCTCGCCCGCAGAATGGGAGAGCTCCTCGGCACCACTCCGCGCCTGGAGGAGCACTCTGGATGAGTGCTCCCCGCCGGCCGTCGGATCCGTCCGGTCTCGAGCGTTACTACGTCCTCACCGGAGGACGCAGCGGGCCGGGCGGTTCGGCGTCGAGTCTTGACGTGGCGACCCTCGTCGTCTCCCGCTCGGCCCCCGTCCCGGGGATGCAGCACGAGCACGAGGAGATCGTCCGGCACTGCCGCGATCCGCTCTCGGTCGCCGAACTCGGCGCCCACCTCGGACTGCCGTTCAACATTCTCGCCGTGCTGCTGTCGGACCTGCTGGACGAAGGCCACGTCGAAGCCCGTGACCCCATGCCGGCACACGACGCCGACCGCGGGCCCGACCTCGCGCTCCTTGAGGAGGTACTCAGTGGACTTGAAAGGCTTTGAGCAAGCCGGTCGGCATACGGCCGGGGACACCCGCTCGGTGAAGGTGATGATCGCCGGCGGCTTCGGCACCGGAAAGACCACGATGGTCCGGTCGGTCAGCGACATCAAGCCGCTCACCACCGAGGAGACCCTCACCCAGGCCAGCGCCGCCGTCGACCACCTCATCGGTGTCGCCGACAAGGCGGAGACCACCGTCAGCCTGGACTTCGGCAAGATCGGCATCAACGACAGCCTGGTCCTGTACCTGTTCGGCACGCCCGGTCAGGAGCGGTTCTGGTTCCTGTGGAACGGGCTGTTCAAGGGCGCGCTCGGCGCCGTCGTCCTGGTGGACACCCGGCGGCTGGCCTCCAGCTTCCGGGCGATCGAGGAGATGGAACGGCAGAAGGTGCCCTTCGTCATCGCCCTCAACGTCTTCCCCGACTCCAAGCACTATCCGGTGGACGAGATCCGCGACGCCCTGGACATCCCCGAACACATCCCGGTCGTGGCCTTCGACGCACGGGACCGGGCCGCCAGCCGCGATGTGCTCGTCACCCTCATCCATCACCTGCGAGAACGCTCGGCCGTGGCCGTGGAGTCCCGATGAGCGACCCGACCGAGAACGCCCCCGGCGCGGCCCGCGGCTGCCCCGTCGCCCACCACGGCGCGGACCTCGTCCGGCTGTACGGGCAGGACGTGGCCGGTGACCCGGGCGGCATCCACGAGCGGCTGCGCAAGGAACACGGGTCGGTCGCGCCGGTGCTCCTGGAGGGCGACGTGCCGGCCTGGCTGGTGCTCGGCTACCGGGACAACCGCCGGGTGCTCGACAACCCCCGCCAGTTCACCCGGGACGCCCGGATCTGGCGGGACCAGCGCGACGGGCGCGTCGCGGACACCTCACCGCTGGTCCCGATGCTCGGCTGGCGTCCCGACTGCGTCTCCCAGGACGGCGAGCCGCACCGCAGGCTGCGCGGAGCCGTCACCGACGGACTCCAGGCCGCGGCCGGCCGCGGTGTCCGACGGCACGCCACGCACTTCGCGAACAAGGAGATCGACGCCTTCGCGGATTCGGGCAGCGCCGACCTGGTGGGCGACTACGCCGACTACCTGCCGATGCTGGTACTCACCCGCGTCCTGGGGCTGCCCGAGGCGGAGGGGCGCGACCTGGTCGAGTCCTGCGCCCAGGTCCTCAAGGGCGGCGAGGAGGCCGTCACGCACGACAGCCGCATCCAGGAGATCCTCGGGGCGCTCGTCTTGCGCAAGCGGTCCGAACCCGGCAGCGACCTCACCACCGCCCTGCTGGCCCACCACGCCGGGCTCGACGAGGACGAGGTGGTCAGCCATCTGCGGCTGGTGCTGATCGCCGGCCACACCACCACCAGCAACCTGCTGGCCAGGGTGCTCCAACTGGTCCTCACGGACACCGCACGGCTCTCCGGGCTGATCAGCGGCCGGCTGAACGTCTCCGCGGTCGTCGAGGAGGTCATGTGGAACAGCCCGCCACTGGCGGTTCTGCCGGGCCGGTTCGCCACCAGCGACCTGGAACTCGGAGGGCACCGCGTCCGCGAGGGCGACCTGCTGGTGCTGGGCCTCGCGGCGGGCAACCAGGACCCCGAGATCCGCCCGGACATCGGGGTGTCCGTGCAGGGCAACCAGTCGCACCTGGCGTTCAGCGGCGGGCCGCACGAGTGCCCGGGCCAGAACATCGGCCTGGCCGTCATCGAGATCGCCGTGGACGTCCTGCTGCACCGGTTGCGGGACCTGCGCCTGGCGGTGCCGCCGGGGGAACTGTCCTCGACCGCCTCCACCTGGGAGACCCGGCTGGACCGCCTGCCCGTCGAGTTCAGTGTTTGACGACGCCGCCGCCGACGCCGCCGACGCCGTGACCGCCGACCGGGCCGGCCACCGTGACCGGCGGTGCTGCGCGGCCCCGCCACGGGGCCGCGCAGCACCGCCGGCTCACACGGTCAGCAGGTCGTCGACCGAGCCGCGGCCCGCCTGTTCGGCCGTGGCCACCGCTCCCTCCTTCGCCGCCGCGTAGCGGCCGCTGGTCAGGGCCCACTCGTAGTTGCCCTCGATCCAGTGCTGAATGGCCTGTACACCCTTGTCCACCCGGTCGCGTTCCTCCGTGTCGAGCCCCAGTTCGTCGCACATGCCGGGCACCCGCGACTCGAGGACGAGGTACTCGTCCAGGCAGGCGGTCGTCATGCGGTACGCCTCGGCGGCGGCCTCCTCCCAGGAGCAGCCGCGCTCCCGGTGCAGTACGGCGATCAGGTTGTGGCCGTCGCCGCGGCGCCGCTCCCGCTCGAAGGAGTGGATGTCGTTCATGAACCCGATGGTGTCCGCGGCCAGATCGCGCATCCGCTCCATCAGCGGATGCGCCATCGCCCGTGCCGGCACCTCGAAGCCGCGGCTGCGCTCACCGACGTCGATGCTGTGGTGGATGCCGACGGTACGGCGCCGGAACACGGTGTACTCGTCGAGGCCGAGCGTCCCGGCCAGCCCGCGGGCCGCCAGGTCGACCTCCTCGCAGTGGGCCACCAGGAACCGCCCCCAGGACGCCGCGAACCGGGTCTGCCAGGTCAGGGACATGCCATCCGAGAGGCGTTCCCAGACCTGCGCCCAGGCCACCGTGATCGGGCAGAGCACCCGAGGAGTGCTTCCCGCCGGCCGCAGCGGGGTGACGATCAGCTCCCGCGCCACGTCCGCTATCAGGTCCGCGCGGTCCGGCCGGCCGGAGTCGAACTGGTCGTCGAAGAGGAAGGCCAGGGAGAACCAGTTCATCAGAACGACCATGTCCTCGGCCGAGGCGTACGGATAGGTACGGGCGGCGGCCTGCGGCAGGTCCCAGGAGCGGTACTCGTCGAATCCGTCCCGGCTGCGTACCAGGCCCATCTCCCACACCCAGCGCAGATGGCGCGCGCGGGCGTACTCCAGATGCTCGCTGACAGGGGTGTTGAAGGGGAGATCGAACCGGACGTCCTGAGACATGTGCTTCCTTTCGGGAGACGGTACGCAGAGTCCCCCAGCCCTGCGGACGGGCCGTCATCGCGACCGCCCGCACACTTGAACTCGGCTTCACGGAGCGAAAGTTGAACCGGGAAGCGGTACGTAGCTGCCCAGATCCCAAATGATCTACACCAGGCGCCCCTCGTGATGTCTGTTACTTCACAGGTCACTTGAGGTGCTTACCGTCCCAAACGCTCCTGAAGCCACTGGACTTGGTGCGCGGATTGAAACCGCCGAGCGGGGACAGGTGCCAGGTACCGGCCGGGGTGCCGCCCCGAGCCCGGACGGACCCGGACCCCGCGGAGGAAGACATGGCACTGGTACATGCCGGAGTGGTGGTGCTCGACTGCGCCGAGCCCGAGAAACTCGCCGAGTTCTACCGGGAACTGCTGGAGGCCGAGGTGGCCGACGCCAACGCCAACCGGGTGGAGATCCGGGCCGCCGACGGCTTCCGGCTGGCGCTGCGCCGCGACGTCAACACCACCGCCCCGAGCTGGCCGCGCCCCGAGAACTCGCTCCAGGCACACCTGGAGTTCGTGGTCGAGGACCTGGATGCCACGGAACGCCTGATCGTGGGTCTCGGCGGCCGTGCGGTGGAGACGAAGGACGTCACCGGACCCCGGGAGGAACGCGGCTACGCCGACCCGGCCGGGCACTCCTTCACCCTGCGCCGCGGGGTGCCGGTGGGACCGAAACAGGGCTGACGGGCGCCTCCCCCGCCAAGACCTCCGCGGCCCCGGTCCCGGGCGCACCGGGCGCCGGGGCCGGAGCGGGGGAGCGGAGGCAGGGTGCGGCCTCGGTCAGTCACGTCCGCCCTTGTCCGGGACCGGCCAGTAGCCCGTCGAGCGTTCGATGGCCTTGGCGCCCGCGCGGTCCACGGCACTGCGTACCGCCGCGAAGATGGCGCCCTGGATCGCGGCGGCCAGCAGGATCTCGCCCCAGCGGCGGTCCCGGTCCAGCGCGTCGGGCGCGTCGTCCTCGTGCCGGATCACCTTCCATGTCTTCTGGAAGGCGAGCCCCGCCAGGGTGCCGCTCGTCCAGCCCAGCGCGAACCCGATGGGCTTGTACGCCAGGGGCAGCTTCTTCTTCTTGGTCTTCTTCGCCACGTGGATCTCCCAGGTCGGTTCCAGCGTTCAAGAGTCCCTGTGACCACGTTCCCCGTTTTGGGCCGTGGGCACGGCCCCACCGCACCCGACCGGGTGCCTCGGGAACGCGGGAGGCGCGAGAGGCAGGGTGGAGAGCCCCGCCGCGACGGGGGAACGCGGCGGGGTGCGGCCTACGGGTGCCCGTCGACCGGGCCGTCATGCACAGTGGCGCGAAGAAGATCCCGGAGCCCCGGGCGGGGAGCGGCCCGAAGGCCGTACGGTGCCGGCGGACCGGACGGGTGACCAGGGTTTCGGGTGATCGGACAGCCCGGGAAACCCTTCCCCCGCGTCCTCGTCCGCGCCGCCGCGGTCCAGACGCGGACCGGCCGGCCGTGCCCCTTTCGGGACACCGGACATCGAACCGGATGATCGGGCACGTGAAATCAAGTGCCTCGAATCCCGTTGACACTTTGTCAAAACGCGCTGGCCGTGGGAGAAATGCGCGAAACCGCGGAGTCACTTGTTCCTGCTCGTTGACCTGTGCAAAAGTGGGCCGTACCGGCGTGCGGACAATATCTTTTGTCCTGGCGTGCGCGTGGCCGCTCCCCGCAGGCCAATCGGCTCCAAGAGAGCTGTTCCGGGCGGGTGTTCGAGATGTCGAATCCCGTACGGACGGGCTCCCGTCGTATCGTCGGTGAGGCTGCGGGCCCGCTGGTACGGACTTTATTCCGCGCATCCTCGAGAGGACTGCATCCGTGAAGGACACCGGTCTGTCGCATTTTCGGGTTCCGGCCCATTCGTCCGAGGTGACGGACGAGCAGCTGGCCGCCGAGCTGCGGAAGTGGACGGGTGCCACACCGGCGCTGCACCCCGCAGGTGAACTGCTCGACCGGCACTGGGAGTCGGTCTTCGGCTACGCCCGACTGTGCACCGACGGCCCGCGGTCCGCCGGGATGCTCACCACCGCCGCGTTCACCCGGCTCTTCGGCGAGACCCTGAAGCACAACGGGCCGGGTTCCGCGTGGCGACCCCAACTCCTCGTCATGGTCCGCAGGATCGCCGCCGAGTGGATCGGAGACCACCGGCGCGACATGCTCCGTCCCGACCTCACCGCCGAGTCCGGTGACGACCGACAGCCGGCCGCCCGGCTGCTGCCGCTGCCCGAACGGCGCCTGCTGTCAGGGGCGTTCCAGCGACTGCCGCAGTCGGCGCGCTGTCTGCTGTGGCACGTGGAGGTCGAGTCCGAACCGCTCCACGTCCCTGCCGGGCTGCTCGCGCTGGACGAGGAGGGTGCCCGCTTCGAACTGCGCCGTGCCCAGGACCGGTTGCGCGACGAAGTCCTCCAACTCCACGGTGAACTGGCCCCCGACCAGGAGTGCCGACGCTATCTCCGCCTGCTCGAGGTGACCTACCGGCGAGTGGGAACCGAACTCGACCCGGACCTGCGCACCCACCTGGACAGCTGCGTCCACTGCCGGCACGCCGCGGACCAACTCGCCTGCTTCACCACCGGACTCGGCACGGCCCTGGCGGAGGCGGTCCTCGGCTGGAGCGCACAGGAGTACGTGGAGAGCCGGGCACGGGCGGCTGTCGCCACCGACGAGCCGGCGGACGGGTCCACGGACGGCTCGGCGGCCGAGGAGCGGCCGTCGCCCGAGGGTGTCGTCGGCACGGCCTTCCCCGGCCCCGCGGACGGGCCCTTGGGCGCGACGAACGAGTCCTTCACCGACTCGGAGTCGATCCCGCCCCTTCCCACCGAGGAACCCCGCACCGCACCCACCGTGCCCCCGGTCCCGAACACCGCCCCACCTCCCGCCGCGCACCCGGCCCCACCTCCCGCCGCGCACCCGGCCCCTCGTCCCGCTTCCCGCCCCGGGCGACGTGCGACACCCCGCACCGGTTCTCGCGGTGCCGTGCTCCGCGCCGGTTCCCGCGTCGCCCGGAAGGCCGCCCGCCGGGCCGCGCGCCGTCGTAACCTCGCCGCGGGCATCCTCACGGTCAGCGGGCTGATCGTCCTTCCACTGGTGCTGTGGACCTCGGGCGGCTCCGACGCCTCCGCGCGGGGCGACGGCCGCCCCTCCGAAACCCCCGGTGCCGAGGAGGGCACCCCGTCGCCCGGCGACCCCTCGCGGTCCGGCTCCGGCGAGGTGGTGAAGGGTGCCCTGCGCGGCCGGCTGCACAACACCGCCTCCGGCCTGTGTGTCGGCGTGGTCGGCGACCGTGCCGTCGCGGGAGCCGAGACCGAGCTCACCGCCTGCTCGGCGGGCGAGGTCCAGCAGTGGACGTACGAGACGGACGGGCTGCTGCGCAACGCCGCGGAACCGGACCTGTGCCTCGACTCCCGCCTCGGTTACTCGGTGCGGCTGGCCCGGTGCACGGGCCCGGCGCGGGCGAACGCCGACAGCGCGCGCTACGACTTCACCGTTCAAGGCAGCCTGGTGCCCCGCTCCGGCCGGGACCTGGGGCTGGCACCCGCGGCGACCGACGGCTCGGGCGCCCTCGTCCTGAAGACCCGCGACGATTCGGACACCCAGCGCTGGGCGATCCACGCCTCGGAGCCCGCCCCGCAGGAGAAGGTCGTCAACTGGGGCGCCGACGAGCCGCGACGGTGAGGCGTCCGCCGCCGGGCGGACGCCTCACCCGCGTCAGGGGCCGGTGCCCTCGCTCAGTACCGTGACGAACACCGCGGAGGAGTCACCGGCGACGGGCACGGCACCGGCCGTCCACGGCACCTTCAGGGGGTCCCGCTCGTCCGGCGGGGTCACCAGCAGCGCCGTGGGGGTGGCCGTGTGCGCCCCGCTGACGCCGGGCGCGGAGTACCGCAGCCCCGCCCACGCGCTCTCGCCGGGCTCCAGCGCGACGCGCACGGCGTCACCGGGGGAGCGCTTCGGGTCGGGGCCGAGTTGCTTGCCGGACGCGTCCACGAAGGCGGCGCCGGGATAGCCGTACAGGGTGCAGGCGCGGGAGGAGACGTTGGTCAGTACGACGGGGAAGTTGCGCTGACCCGCGCCCGGGTCCACGCCGCCGACCCGGGCGCGCAACTCGGAGGTGTGGCAGCGGGCCGTGGCGCGGTCGGCCGTCCTCCCGGAGGCGGTGACGGCAAAGGCGGCACCGGCGTCCGAGGCCGTGGTGACGCCGGAGGCAGCGGTGCCGGTTTCGGTGCCGCAGGACGCCACCGCGCCGAGTACCGCCAGCGCACTCGCGAGTACAGCCGCCCGGCGCACGAAGGCCCCGCCCCTGATGGTTCGGAAAGCGCTCACAGTTCCTCCTGCTCCAGCAGTCCCAGTTCGGCCCAGATGGTCTTGCCCTCGGCGGTGTGCCTGCTGCCCCACCGCTGGGTGAGCTGGGCGACCAGGAGCAGCCCCCGTCCGCCCTCGTCCCAGGTCTTGGCGCGCCGCAGGTGCGGGGCGGTGTGGCTGGCGTCGGACACCTCGCAGATCAGCGTCGTCGCGTCGCAGATGAGCCGGAGCCGGATGGGCAGGGCGCCGTAGCGGATCGCGTTGGTGACCAGCTCGCTCACCACCAGCTCGGCGGTGAACGACGCCTCGGTCAGGGACCAGATGCCCAGCTGGTCCAGGACCTGTTTGCGGATCGGTGCGACCAGCGCCGGGTCGGCCGGGATGTCCCAGGTGGCGACCCGGGAGGACGGCAGCCCGCGGGTACGGGTCAGCAGCAGGGCCGCGTCCTCCGTCCTGCTGCCCGGGCCGAGCAGGGCGTTCAGGACACGGTCGCAGGCCCCGTCGAGCGATCCCGAGGCCGCGTTCGACAGGGCGTCGGTGAGCGTCAGGCGGCCGGTTTCCGTGTCGCCCGCCGGGCCTTCGGTCAGCCCGTCGGTGTAGAACGCCAGCACGGAGCCCTCGGACAACTCCAGCTCCACGGACTCGAAGGGCAGACCGCCCAGGCCCAGCGGCGGTCCGGACGGCAGGTCGAGCACGCGGGCCGGCCCGTCCGGCGGAACCAGGACGGGCGGCGGATGCCCCGCCCGTGCCAGGGTGCAGCGCCGGGACACCGGGTCGTACACCGCGTACAGGCAGGTCGCGCCGACCTCGCCGCGACCGGTGTCGGCCGACTCGCCACGGCCGCCGACACCGTCGCCGGCCGACTCGTGGGCGAGGTGCAGGACCAGGTCGTCGACGTGGGTGAGGAGTTCGTCGGGGGCCAGATCGATGTCGGCGAGGGTACGGACGGCCGTACGCAGCCGGCTCATCGTCGCGGAGGCCTGGATGCCGTGGCCGGCGACGTCCCCCACCACGATGGCCACCCGCATCCCGGACAGCGGGATCACGTCGAACCAGTCGCCGCCCACGCCGGAGCGTGCGGCCGGCAGATACCGGGAGGCGGAGTCCACCGCGGCCGTCCGGGGCAGGCCGCGGGGGAGCAGGCTGCGCCGGAGCGTGAGGGTGGTCTCGCGTTCACGGGAGTAGCGGCGGGCGTTGTCGATGCAGACGGCGGCCCGTGCCGTGACCTCCTCGGCCAGCAGCACGTCGTCGTGGGTGAAGGGCTCGGGGTGCCGGAACCGGGTGAACACCGCGACGCCGAGAGTGATACCGCGGGCCTGGAGGGGGACGGACAGTATCGAGTGGACGCCGAGTTCCCGGATCTCCTGGGCGCGGGTCTCGTCGGCCGCGAGCCACGGACTGAGATCGCCCGAGGGCACCGAGGCGACGACGCTGTGCCCGGCGATCAGCGAATCGGCCTGGGGTGCGGCGGCCGGGTAGACGATCACCTCGTCCGTCTCGGCGATCGACTCGAAACCGCCCGGTTTGTGGGACCGGTGGGCCACCCGGCGCAGCGCGACCGGCAGGGTCGGCGGATCGGTGGCTTCGGCACCCAGGTCGTTCTGCTCGAGCAGGTCGACGCTGACGAAATCGGCGAGCGCGGGCACACAGACCTCTGTCAGCTCCTGCGCCGTCCGGGTGACGTCGAGGGTGGTGCCGATGCGCACGCTGGCCTCGTTGACGAGCTGCAGCCGTGCCCGCGCGCTGTAGTGCTCGGTGAAGTCGTGGGCCGTCACGCATACGCCGGCCACCCGGCCGCCGTCGTCGGTGAGGGGCGCGATCCGGGCCAGCCAGGCCTGTGCACGACCCGCCCCGGCGGCACGTGTGCGGATCTGCATGTCGTGGCCCCGGCCGCTCCGCAGCACCTGGCTCATGTGCCGCTCCAGCTCGAAGTGCCGGGGCTGGCCGCCCAGCTCGGTGGGCCTGAGCCCGCGCAGCTGGCGGGCCGGCAGCCCGAGGAGGGCCGCCATCGCGTCGTTGACACCGCGCAGACGCAGGTCCTGGTCGAAGACCGCGGTGGCGCACGGGGACTGGAACATGGCCGCCCGGAGCAGCGGGTCCTCGGCCGGATCGGTTTCCCCGGACCCCAGCGGTGTGACGGCCAGCCAGTCGCCGGTGCCGCCGTCCTCCCGCCGGACGCGGTGGGCGAGCACCCACACGGTGACGGTGCCACCGTCTTGGTGCCGAAGCGCGAGCGTGCCGTTCCAGACTGTGCCCGACGGCGGTGGGGGCGGGTCCGCGCCGACGGCGAGCAGGTCGGCCGCGGGGCGGCCGACCACCTCCTCGGCGCTGTGGCCCAGCAGCAGCCGGGCACCTTCGTTCCACCGGACGAGGGTGCCGTCGGCGGCGATGACGGCGCGGGCCGTCACCGGATCGTCGAACGGGTCGTCCGGCCTCATCGTCGCCACTCCATCGCGCACACTCACTGTGAACTGGTGGATCGCCAGAGTTTCAGCCTAGTGCGTCAAAGCCGGACGTGGCCCGGTACCCCGGTCGGCCCGGGACCGCGGGACCGGGGCGGGTGCGGCGGGTGCGGCACCCGAAGCGGTCGTCGGGAGCCGGCTCCTCTCGGTGTCCGCGCCGGCGCCGAAGATGCCGTCCCGTTCCGCGGGGCGGCACCTCCGGCCCGCTCCCGCCTGTCCGGCCGGTACCGGTTCACAGCCGCTCTGAACTGCTGGTATTTACGATTGAGTACCTGAGCGGTACCGTGAGGGCATGCCTGCTCTCAATGTGGAGTTCAGTGACCGTGAACTCGAGGACCTGCGGCAGATCGCCAAGGAGCGCGGTACGTCGATGAAGGCGCTCGTGCGCGAGGCGGCCGCGGCCGACATAGCGCGCCACCGGGCGCTGCAGGAGGGTGCGGAGGCGTTCCGTCGGTTCTTCGCCTCCCACGCCGACGAATTCGCCGCCGCCTTCCCGGACGACGAACCGCGCGCCGAGGGTGAGGGGCGGGCCGCCTGACCGATGGGACCCGTCCTGCACATCGACGTGCCCTGGCTGCTCCAGCGGCACGAGGAGGTCCTCCCGGACCAGCCCACCATCAACGACTTCTCGGCGCTGGTCGCGGCCGTCGCCCGGCACCGCGTCGACCCGCCCCGCCTCGGCGTGGACTCGGACCCGGCCTGGCGGGCCGCCGCCCTGCTGCACACCCTCGCCCTGCTCCGGCCGCTGCCGTCGGCCAACGCGCGCTTCGCCTGCGCGACGGCCGTGGCGTACATGTTCGTCAGCGGAGCCGGCATCGACCCGCCCTACGGTGCGATCGTCGACCTGGCCCGCGATCTGATGTCCGGTACGGCGGACGTCTACGCGGCGGCGGACCGACTGCGGTCCTGGCAGATCTGACACCGCCGCCCGGAATGCGGACCGGGGGAAAACGCAGGGGGAAACGCCGGGGAAAACATGCAGGTGGAAAGCCGGTGAGAGGGGTGCCGACCGGGCTTATCGTGTCGACTTCCTGTCAACGGGCGGAGGTTGCCCGAGCGCCTTGTCGGCCGTGTGCGGGTGTGTGAGAGTGGGCCACCCGCGAGGGGGGTAAAATCCGGGGTCGCACGCGCGTTGACGAACCGGATCCGATTTCACCGTCGGTGAATTCGCGTCCTCCCGCGCAAAGCCGCCAAGAGGTATGGACCACTCGGGGACTTCCCTTTTGGGCGTCAGAACTTCTGTGTCACCTGCGCGTGGGAAGGAACCACCTCAGTGCCCACCCCTCACCCCCGTCGGCCTCCGTACCCCCCTCCCGGCGGGGATCCGGGGGAGTCCGACGAGGCCCTCGCCACGCGGCTTCGAGGCCGCCCGGAGAGCGAGGCCGCCCGGTCCGTGGCATTGCTGACGGCGCGTCACTGGACGTCCATGCACGACTACGCGACCGTCTGCCTCGCCTCGTCGGGGCCGACGGCCGCCATGGTCACCGCGGCGGCACAGCACCGGGTCCTGGACCGGATCGCCCTCGGCGAACCAGCCGTCGCGCTGCGCCCGGTGCTGCTGGTGGCCGTGCGGGACACGGTCCGGGAATGGGCCGCCGACGACCGCACGGCGGACGCTCTGCCCGACCTGCAAAAACCCGCGGGCGGACGCGGCATGCGCGCGGCGAAGACGATGACGCCGGACAACCGCACGCTCGCCCAGCGTTCCTTCCGCTCCCTGCCCGCCCTCGCGCGCTGCGTGCTCTGGCACGTGGAGGTCGAGGCGGAACCCATATCGGTCCCGGCCGGTCTGCTCGGCATCGATCCCGACATCGCGTCGGGCGCGCTCGAACAGGCGCGTGAGACATTCCGTCAGGGCTGCGTCCACGCCCATCAGGAACTCGCGCCCACGAAGGACTGCCGGTTCTACAACCGACTCCTCGACGTGCCCATCCGCCGGGGCAAGACGCTGCTCCCCGATGTGCAGCAGCACCTGACGGACTGCCGGTACTGCCGGAACGCGGCCGAGCAGCTGAGCCATTTCGAGGGCGGTCTCGGCACACTCCTCGCCGAGGCGGTCCTCGGCTGGGGCGCACGCCGCTACCTCGACTCCCGCCCCGGCCGGGCGGCACCGGGCCCGCGCGGCGGCCGCGCCGCCCGCCGCGGACAGCGGGGCGGCGGCGGACGGTCCGGCGGCAGCCGGCACCGCCTCCTGTCCCGGATTCCCGCACCCGCCCGCCTCACCGGCCTGGGGCTTCCGGACGCGGTGCGCTCCACCCGCACCCTGCTCACCGGCCTCGGAGCCGTCTCGGCCGGGGTGTTGGTGAGTGTGCTCATCGCGGGGCCCTCCACACCCGACGGCGGCACCGACCCGACGGGCGCCACCAGCGCGGCCGGCGGCGGAGGGGTCGTCCCGACCGAGTCCCCGCCGGGCGTGGCCGGCCTGCCCACGGGGCCGGAGCAGACCCTCCTGCGCAACGCCGCCTCCGGTCTGTGCCTCGACACCCGGGGCGAGCCCCGCAACGGCGTCGGCACCCGGCTGGCGCCGTGCTCCTCGCGGTGGAGCCAGCAGTGGACCTACGAGGACGACGGACTGCTGCGCAGCGTGGCCGACCCCGGTCTGTGCCTGGACTCGCACAAGGACGCGGGCGTCGTCGTCCTCGCCACCTGCGCCGAGGAGAACGACGGCCGGGGCGACGACGTGCGCTACGACCTCACCGTGCAGGGCGAGTTGCTGCCCCGCTGGGACGAACAGATGGCGCTCGCCCCGGCCGGCCCTGACGCGAACGCCGACATCGTCGTCAGGGTGCGGGACCGGGCCGAGGGTCAGCGCTGGGTGACCGAACCGGTGGAGTCGGCCGAGGACTCCTGACGTGAGCCGTGAGCCGTGAGCCGTGAGCCGTGAGCCGGGGCGGGGCAGTCCACCGCCCCGGCACACTCCACTCCACCCCCCGGCAGGGCTAGGGCGAGGTCCGGTTCGGCGATCAGGCGGCGGATGAATCATGAACAGAAGCTGTCGCGGAATGGTCGGCCGAGAACGGGATCGGAATGTTTCAGGCCTATTGCTGAGCGATGGGAATTCGGCCATCTGGCCACTTCGCACACGCGGTACCCCTGTGATTACAGGGCTCACGCTTCCGCTTTCCGTGACTTCGCGCCACTGATTCAATACGCAAGGTTACCGAAACCGGCAGGGTCGACGTGTGTTTCCGCGGCGGACTCGGCAGACTCCCGCTCGCCGGTCCGGCACCACCGAGCACGGTCCGGCACCTCGTCGAAACGAGCGGAAGGATGCACACAATGCGGAACACCGCGCGCTGGGCCGCCACCCTCGCCCTGACGGCCGCGGCCGTCTGCGCACCTCTGTCCCTCGGCGCGTCGGCCGCCCCGAGCGGCGACCCGTCCGCGCTCTACGCCCCGTCGGCCCTCGTGCTCACCATGGGGCGCGGCGAGAGCGCGGCGGCCGTCACGCCGGAACGCGCCGTCACCCTGACCTGTGCCCCCGAGACCTCGGGCACCCACCCGGCCGCGGCCGCGGCGTGCGGGGAACTGGCCGGGGTGGGCGGGGACCTGCGCGCGCTGACCGCCGCGGAGGGAGTGTTCTGCACCAAGCAGTACGACCCGGTCGTGGTCACCGTCGACGGCGTGTGGCAGGGGCGGCGCGTGTCCCACGAGCGCACCTTCCCCAACGAATGCGTGATGAACGCCCACGGTTCGGGCGTCCTCACGTTCTGAGACCGGGACCGCACGGTTCCCGTGACCGCGCGGCGGTCGGGGTACTGGGGAGTACCGACCTCCTCGCGGAACGTGCGGTCTCGCACAAGGGGGCCGGCGGGCGGAGTGGGGCCGCCCGCCGGCCTCCGGCGTTTTTGGACACTTGCTCTCCTTGACGGGAAGACGGGAAGACGGGAAAGCGGGAAAACGACTCCAGAAGCATGTCGGGCTCATGTCCGACGCCGCCCTCCGGGCCGCTCTCGCCGATCCGCGGGCCGGCGTCACGCCATCTGCCGCCGCACCAGTTCGTGCAGTCGCCCGGCCGGGTCGGCGAGCAAGTGGGCCGGCGGGCCCTGCTGGACCACCTTGCCGTGCTCCATCACCACCACCCGGTCCGCGTCCAGCACCGTCGACAGCCGGTGCGCGATGACGACCCGGGTGGCCCGCAGCGCCTTGGTGCTCTCGATCACCGTGCGCTGCGTCTCGTTGTCCAGGGCGCTGGTCGCCTCGTCGAAGAAGAGGATGCGCGGCCGGCGGATCAGCGCCTGAGCGATCATCAGCCGCTGCCGCTGGCCACCGGAGACCGAGCCGCTGCCCGAGACGATGGTGTGCAGTCCCATCGGCATCCGCCGGATGTCCTCGGCCAGCCCCGCCATCTCGGCCGCCGCCATCGCCTCCTCGGGCGTGTACGGCTCGGTGCCGCAGATGACGTCCAGGAGGGAACCGGTGAACGGCTGGGCGTGCTGGAGCACCACACCGCACTGCCGGCGCACCGCCGACTGGTCGAGCGCGGCCAGGTCCTGACCGTCGTACAGCACGCTTCCCGACAGCGGCCGGTCGAAGCCGATGAGCAGCCGCAGCAGTGTGGACTTGCCGCAGCCGCTGGGGCCGACCACCGCCACGAACTCGCCCGGCCGCACCTCGAAGGAGACGTCGTCGAGGACCAGCGGACCGTCGTCCGAGTAGCGGAAGGACACCCGCCGTGCCTCGAGCGCCCCGCTCAGCGGGCCCGGCCGGGTGCTCGCCGCCCGCACCTCGGGCGTCGCGTCCAGCACCGGCCGGATCTGCTCGAACAGCGGCAGCGCGGCCACCCCGGAGACGAACGCGCCGGTCAGCTGGGTGACCGAGGTCAGCACCATCGTCACCGACGTGTTGAAGGTGAGGAACTCGGCCGCCGTCATCGAACCGCGCGCCGGGCCCGCCAGCAACATGAACATCGCCAGTGTGCACAGCGGCAGATAGACCGCGCCCAGCACCGCCGTCAGGTTCTTGATCCGGCCGGCCTTCTGCTGGAGCTCACGGCTGCGGGCGAACTCGGACGCCCACGCCCCGTACGCGTAGTTCTCCGCCGCCGCCACCCGCAGCTTCGGCAGGCCGCGCAGTGTCTGGAAGGCCTGGTTGTTCAGCTTGTTGGTGAGCACCACCAGACGCCGCTGCCACCGCACCTGCCACAGCCCGAGCCCCGTGAAAACCGCGGCGATGACGACGAGCATCCCGATCGCGGCCAACGCCATCGGCACGCTGAACCACAGCAGCAGCCCCAGGTTCATCGCGCCGACGGTGACCGACTGGGCCACCGTCGGCCCGACCCCGGCCAGCAGCCGGCGGATCGCGCTGATGCCCATGGCCGCGCTCGCCAGCTCACCGGTCGAGCGCTCGGTGAAGAACGACGTCGACAGCCGCAGCAGCCTGTCCCACACGGCCGGCTGGAGCGTGGCCTCCACCCGGCCCTCCAGCCGCAGCAGGGTGAGGTTCTGCAGCAGCATGAAGGCGGCGGCCACCACACTGCCGATGATCACCGCGAGACACACCTGCGCGATCAGCCCGGTCTGCGCCTTCGGCACGAACTCGCCGAGCACCTTGCCCGTGGCGATCGGCACCAGTGCCCCGATCGCCACCGTGACCAGACCGCTGAGCAGCAGCCCCGTCAGATCGCCGCGGGTGCCCGACATGCAGAACCGCATCAACCTGAGCGGGCTGAGCCGCCGCTCGGGCAGCGGGCGGTAGAACATCACCGCCTGCGGCTCGAACTCCGCGGCGTTCGCCTTCTCCACCGGCGTCTCACGCCCCGTCGCGGGATGCACCGCGACATATCCGCCGCGCCGCCACAGCAGCGCCACCGGCGCGCCGGACAACGCCCGGTGACCCACCAGCGGACCGACGTCGTCCCGCCACCAGCGCCCGTCCAGCCGTACGGCACGGGTGCGCAGACGGGACGCGACGGCGATCTGCTCGACCGGATCGAGACGATCGCCGCCGGTGCCCGGCCGGGCCGGCTCGGCGAGCGTGATCCCGGCCGCCCGCGCGACCAGCTCGCAGGCCGCGTACGTGGCGTCCGCGTCGGCCGCGGTCGTTCCCTGCGCCGACCGCTTGCCGATGGCGGCGAGCAGCGTCCGGTCGGCCTGGACGCGGACCGCCTCACCGGCCTTGATGCCCTCGGCGGTGCGCGTCTCGTGGGTGTGCTCCAGCTGCTCGATCCAGCGGTCCAGCGTGGTCATCAGCCGGTACTGCTGGTCGACCAGGCTCTGCCACAGCGCCGGGTCCATCAGCAGGTCCGCCGCGGCCTCGGCGCCGTACAGCGAGCCGTACTGCACGCTGCCCGGCGGCACCTGCATCCAGAACACGTCGTCGTCGCTGGGCGCGGCGGCCCGCTCGGTGGCCATCGGCGCCTGGAACAGCACCGACAGACTGCGGCCCACACCGAGGGCGAGGGCGTACTCCAGCGGGCTCGTGGTCGGCGGGACGTACTGCGGATTGCCGTACTCGTCGTACGACCAGGTCTGGGTGTCCGCCGCCCGGTACAGCTCGCGCAGGCCGATACGGCGCACCACGCAGTCCCGCAGCGGCCGGGCCACCAGGGTGTGCCGCGGTCCCGTGCCGGGGCCGAGCAGCAGCGAGCCGGCCTCCAGCCGGCCCAGGTGGTGCCAGTGGCCCCGCTCCTCGGCGTCGACGGCGAACAGGTCCACCGCGCCGGCCGCGATCAGCCACAGCGTCTGCGGCCCCGCCAGATCCAGCCGGTTGAACCCGGCACAGTCCATCCGCGTGCCCAGCGAACCGAGCGCCCCCAGCACGAGGTCGCCCCCGTGCCCCTCCCGCTCCTGCACGGTCGTCGTCATCTCACCGCTCCCTGACCAGCGCGGCGTACGCGCCCCCGCGCGCCACCAGTTCCTCGTGCCGGCCGCGCTCCACGACCGTGCCGTGGTCGAGGACGACGATCTCGTCGCTGTCCCGGACCGTGCTCAGCCGGTGCGCGATCACCACACAGGCACAGCCGCGCCGGCGCAGGTTGTCCATCACGATCAGCTCGGTCTCGGCGTCCAGCGCGCTGGTCACCTCGTCCAGCACCAGGATGCTCGGCCGCCGCACCAGCGCCCGCGCGATCTCCAGGCGCTGGCGCTGCCCGCCGGAGAAGTTCCGGCCGTCCTGCTCGACCCGGCTGCGGATGCCGCCCGGCCGGCGCGTGATCACGTCGTACAGGGCCGCGTCCCGGAGCGCCTCCTCCACCGCCTCGTCCGGGATCGACGGGTCCCACAGCGCCACGTTGTCGCGGACGGTGCCCTCGAAGAGGAACACCTCCTGGTCGACGAAGGAGACGGACGCGGCCAGCGCCCCGCGCGCGATGTCCTCGATGCGCTGCCCGTCGATCCGGATCACACCCTCCCACGGCGTGTACAGGCCCGAGAGCAGCCGGGACACCGTGGACTTGCCGCTGCCGGAGCCACCGACCAGCGCCACCTGCCGGCCCGGCCCGACGGTCAGGTCGAAGCCGGTCAACAGCGGCTTGTCCAAAGGGTTGTAGCCGAAGGTGAGGTTCTGCAGTTCGACATGGCCGTGCAGCCGGCGCGTGGACTCCCCGGCGCCGGGGCGGCCGTAGAGCGGGTCGGCCCGGAAGTTCTCCACGTCCTTCAGCCGGGCCACGTCCGCCGCGAAGTCCTGGATCCGGCCCGCGACACCGTTGAGCCGGGTCAGCGGCGCGGTGAACCGGGTGACCAGCGCCTGGAAGGCGACCAGCAGACCGACCGAGACGTGCCCCTCGACCGCGCGCATACCGCCGATCCACAGGATCAGCGCGCTGTTGAGCGTGGCGAGCGTCGGCGCGACCACGCCGAGCCAGGCACTCGGCACACCGAGCCGCTGCTGCTCCTCCAGCGTGGTCGCGTGCTGCCCGGCCCACTTGCGGAAGTAGCCGTCCTCGCCGCCGGTCGCCTTCATCGTCTCGATCAGCTGCAGACCGGTGTACGCCGTGTTGGTGAGGCGTGCGGTGTCCGCGCGCAGTTTCGCCGTACGGGTCGCGCGCAGCCGGATGACGATCCGCATCGCCAGGACGTTGAGCAGCGCCACCCCGATCCCGACGAAGGTGAGCTGCGGGTCGTACGTGTACAGCAGCACCGCGTACAGCAGGACGACGACGGCGTCCACGCCCGCCGCCGACAGGTCCCGGGACAGCGTCTCGGCCACGGCGTCGTTGGACTGCAGGCGCTGCACCAGGTCAGCCGGGCTGCGCTGGGAGAAGAACGTCACCGGCAGCCGCAGCAGATGCCGCAGGAAGCGGGCGCTGGACAGCGTGGAGGAGACGAGCCGCCCGCGCAGCAGGTTGGCCTGCTGGAGCCAGGTCAGCACCAGGGTGAGCAGGACACAGGCGCCCATCGACGTGAACAGCACGCCCAGCATCGACGTCCGGCCGCCGATCAGGAACTCGTCGATGAAGGTACGGCTGAGCCCGGGCACCGCCGCGCCGACCGCCACCAGCAGCAGGCTCGACAGCACCACGGCGGGCATCGTCCCCGCCGTGCCGCGCAGCCGGGCCGGCATCGCACCGAGGACGCCCGGCCTGCGACCGCCCCGGGTGAAGTCCGGCCCGGGCTCCAGCGTCAGGACGACACCGGTGAAACTGCCGTCGAACTCCTCCAACGGCACGAAACGGCGGCCCTTGCCGGGGTCGTTGACGAACACCCCGCGACGGCCGAAACGGCGGCCCATGCCGTCGTAGACGACGTAGTGGTTGAACTCCCAGAACAGGATGGCCGGCGCCGTCACCCCGGCGAGGGCGGCCAGATCCATCTGCATGCCCTTGGCGGTCAGCCCGTAACTTCGGGCCGCCTTCAGCAGGTTGCTGGCGCGCGAGCCGTCCCTGGAGACACCGCAGGCGATCCGCAGCTCCTCCAGCGGGACATGGCGTCCGTAGTGGCCGAGCACCATCGCCAGGGAGGCGGCGCCGCATTCCACGGCCTCCATCTGGAGCACGGTGGGCGTACGGACGGTCTTCCCGCGTGCCTTGGGCACCTTGCGCCTGGGCGGGGCGGCACGGCGCCGGCCGCGGTTCTCCCGTGCGGTGGTCACGGCAGCAGCCAGTCGACGGGACGCTCGTCGGACAGTCGGACGGAGCCCGAGGCCAGGGTCATCGAGGTCAGGGGGAACGGCGGCCCCTGGGCGGAGGACCACCGGTAACCGCTCTTCGTGGCGGACGACTTCTCCAGTTCGACCGTGACGGCCACCGGCCTGCCCTCCTTCGTGAACTGCTCGCCCAACTGGCTGTCCCCGAGGAACGCGGCGATCTGCTGGGCGGACTGAGCGGAGCGGTCCACCGACTTCACCTCGCCGCGCAGCACGCCGTACTCCTGGCTCGGCACCGACTGCACGGTGAGGTCGACCGCGGCGCGCGCGGGAATACCGGCGGCGCTCTCGGCGGGGACGTAGACGGTCGCGTACAGCGGGTCGTCGGCGTCGGCGACCTTCTCCACGGCGGCGACGTTCGCGCCGGTGGTGATGATCTGCCCGACGCTGGCGGCGAGTGTGGTGATCCGGCCGGCGTCCAGGGTGCGGACGACGGTGTCGCCCTGCTCGGTACGGACCTTCAGGACGGGGGAGTTCGCGGGCAGCCGCTCGCCCTGCTTCGCGAGGACCGCGGTGACCTGCCCGGCGAGGGGGCTCTGCAGGACGTAACTGCCCTGCCCGTGCGTCAGGACGGCGGGCGCGGCCACCGTGGAGGTCACGGACCCGGTCACCGCCCACACGGAGGCGGCCGCCATGGCGACCACGGTCACGGAGAGGACCAGCCAGCCCTGTGGCCGGGCGAAGCGCACCGGGAGATCGAGCTCCTCGGGCGACTGGAGCTTGGCGAGGGCCTGTTGGCGGAACTGCACGGTACTTCCCTCACCTGCGTGAACTCTGCGAAGGACGGCGGGGTACGGCTCGGCTGAGCCGGCGGGCGGGCCGGCCGGGGGTGCCGGGGCCTGTCGTGACGTCCCGTCCGCCGGGCGGCGGGACCTGGAGCAACGCCGAGCCCCGGAGCCGGGGGGCGGCTCCGGGACTCAGCGACACGAGGGCGCGATCAGAGACCGGCGACCAGGTTCGTGACCGGGGCGGTGTTCAGGCCGGTGACACCCTCGACGGTGCCGATGGCCGTGTCGGCCAGGCCGGAGACCGGGGCGATGCCGTCCACCGCGCCCGTGACGGCGTTCACGGCGTTCACGGACAGGCCGCCGGAGACGTTGTCGAGCTCGGCGTCGGAGATCTCGACGGTCTCGACCTGGGGGGTGGAGTTCATGATGGAACTTCCCTTCGTATGGATATGGCACAAGGGGGAGAGCGGCCTCCTCTGGGGGCAGGGGAAAGCCGCGACCGCGAGCGCCGGACCCCGGCGCCGGATGCCCGGAACGGCCTTGCGGTGCGATGGATCAAAGCACGCCCCGGCTCCGGGCTTCCAATCAAACAAACCTCCCACCAGCGAACTTGCGGCTTTGTGGAGCTCAAGAGTGCAGAGAAGGGCACGGCCCGGTGGCGACTTCTTCACATGGCTCACGGCATCGACCCGTCCCGCCGCTTGCGCCCCTCGGACCGGAATCCGGCACACCGGTCCCAAAGGTGTGAGGGGGACGGCCGGCCCGTGGGCGACCCCCGACTCCGGTGACCGCGTTGGGCAGCCGGTGTGCAGATTCGCTGAAGCCGGGATTCCGCTCACCGTCCGCGACGGAGGGTGCGCGCTCGATCGCGGTGCGTACTGCTTCCGGGTGGCTGCCCAAACGGTCGGCGGGGCACATGAGTTGGCCGATTCCGCGGTGTGAACCCGGTGTCCGCAAAAGGATTTGAACGCCCTGCCGGACCCGTGCGTACCAACAGCCATCCAGGCGCCGACAGTCGCCGAACGGCGACACGACTCCGGTCCCCCCAGGAGGTCGAGAAGTTTGAGTCACAAGCGAATTCCGAAGCACAAGGCCGCGATAGCGGTGGGCGGTGTGGTGGCGCTCGGCGCCGCCGCGATCCTGCTCCCCAACGCCAACGCGTCACAGGACGGCGCGACGGACGACGCCGCGGCGGCGGCGCCGAAGACCCTGAAGGCCGCGGACGCCTCGGATCTCGCCTCGCAGCTCGCCGGGCTCCTCGGCGACGCGTTCGCCGGTTCCTACTACGACGGGGGCAAACAGCAGCTCGTCGTCAACGTCGTGCCGGGCGACAACAACAACGTCATCGTGCAGGCGAAGAAGGCGGGCGCGACCGTCCGCGAGGTCGACAACAGCATGACCGAGCTGGAGGCCGGCGCGCGGACGCTGAAGACCGAGGCGACCATCCCCGGCACCTCGTGGGCCGTCGACCCGCGCACCAACAAGATCCTGGTCACCGCCGACTCCACGGTGACCGGCGACAAGTGGGACAGACTGGAGTCCACCGTGCGCGGCCTCGGCTCCGGCATGGCGACCATCAAGAAGTCCGCGGGCACGTTCAGGACGTTCGCCTCGGGCGGGGACGCCATCTTCGCCGCCAACTCCCGCTGCTCCCTCGGCTTCAACGTCACCGCGGGCGACGGCACCCCCGCCTTCCTGACGGCCGGTCACTGCGCGCTCGGCGGGCAGCAGTGGTCCGACCAGCAGGGCGGCGCCCCGATCGCCACCATCGACCAGGCCGTCTTCCCCGGCGAGGGCGACTTCGCGCTCGCCAAGTACGACGACCCGAACACGCAGGCGCCGAGCGACGTCGACGTGGGCGGCCAGACGGTGCAGATCACCGGGGCCGCCGAGGCCACCGTCGGCCAGGAGGTGTTCCGGATGGGCAGCACCACCGGGCTCGCCGACGGCCAGGTGCTCGGTCTCAACGCCACGGTGAACTACCCGGAGGGCACGGTCACCGGTCTCATCCAGACCGACGTCTGCGCCGAGCCTGGCGACAGCGGCGGCTCGATGTTCACCCAGGACGGCCTCGCGATCGGTCTGACCTCGGGCGGCAGCGGCGACTGCACCGTCGGCGGCGAGACGTTCTTCCAGCCGGTCACCACTGCCCTGGCCGCGGTCGGCGCGACCCTCGGCGAGGGCGGCGCGGGCGCCGGAGCCGGCGACCAGGCGGTCGGTGAGGACGCCGGTGGCGGTGAAGCCGGCGGTGAAATCGGCGATGAGGACGCCGGCCAGGGAGTCGGTGACGGAGCAGGTCAGGATGCCGGCCAGGGGGCCGATGACGGGGCCGGACAGGGAGCCGGCTACGGGGCCGGCCGGTATGCGGAGGACGGTGGCGGCCAGACCGGAACCCACTGACCGGAACCCACTGACCGGAACCCACTGACCGGAACCCACTGACCGGGACCCGCCCGACCGCACCGGGCGGAGCGCCCGTGGTGCGCCGCCGCCCCGGACCCCCGCCACGCGATCGTGGCAGGGGCCGGGGCGGCGGCGCACAGGGCGGCCGAGGGCGGGCTCAGTCCGGCGGCAGCGCCTTGAGCAGGAGCAGCGCGACATCGTCCACCCGTCCCTCCGGGCGCGCACCGTGCTGGACCAGGGCGTTGGCGAGGTCGTCCAGGGGACGGTCCCCGAGGGCGGTGAGGAGGCGGCCCAGATCGGCCAGCGCGTCCTCGAAGTCGGTACCGGGTGATTCCACCAGTCCGTCGGTGTAGAGGACGAGGAGCGACCCGGGGGAGAGGTCCACCTCGGTCGTCGGATACGTCGCCGAACCGTCGATGCCCAGCAGCGGACCACCGGCCAGGTCCAGCACCCGCACCCGGCCGTCCGGCCTCCTCAGCAACGGCGGCGGATGGCCCGCCCTGGACATCACGGCCCGCCCGCGCGCGGGATCGAGCCGCAGATACAGGCAGCTCGCGAACAACTCGGAACCCAGCTCGAGCAGCAGCCGGTTGGTGCTGCGCATCACCTCCTCGGGCGGCTGCCCGACCGTCGTGTACGCGCGGACCGCGGTGCGTACCTGCCCCATCAACCCGGCCGCCGTCACGTTGTGCCCCTGCACGTCCCCGATCACCGCCGCCGCCATCCCCTGCGTCGGCACCAGGTCGTAGAAGTCGCCCCCGATCTCCATGCCCTGAGTGGCCGGCAGGTAGCGGGCCGCCGCCTCGATCCCGGCCAGCGACGGCAGCGTGTGCGGCAGCAGAGCCGCCTGCAGCCCGTGCGCCAGCCGGTGCTTGGCGTCGTAGAGCAAGGCCCGCTCCAGCGCCTGGGCGATCAGCCCGGCCAGGCTCGTCAGCACCGCCCGCTCCTCCGTGGTGAAGTGGTGCGGCGAGGCGTAGGCCAGCACGCACGTCCCCACCGGGCGCCCCGAGGCGATCAGCGGCAGGTAGGCCCACGACGAGAAGCCCGAGGGGTTCACGATCAGGACCGGATACAGGCGCTCCAGTTCCTCCCGGGACTCGAAGAACGCGGGCACGCCGGTGCGCAGCACCTGACCGCCGGGGGTCGGTTCGGACAGCGGCATCCCGTCGTACCGCTCGACGACGGGCGGATCCGGATACCCGCGGTGCCCGAGGACGAGCAGCCGGCCCGCCCGTGAGCCGAGGATCACCAGTCCCTGACTGCCCACCGCCGGGGCGATCTGGTCCGCGACCAGTTGCACCACGTCCTGCACGCCCACCGCCTCGGTCAGCGTGCCGGCCAGGTGCAGCAGCTGGGAGATGGTCACGAGCCTGGCCGGAGCGGTGCCCGGCTGCCGCGCGGCCCGGTCCGTGTCCGCCGCGGTACGGGCCCGGCTGATCCGGACA
The DNA here is from genome assembly GCF_054061295.1 of Streptomyces sp. TE5632. Classification (NCBI taxonomy): domain Bacteria; kingdom Bacillati; phylum Actinomycetota; class Actinomycetes; order Kitasatosporales; family Streptomycetaceae; genus Streptomyces; species Streptomyces sp. TE5632. The sequence goes on from NZ_JBSSEA010000003.1 coordinate 6,032,350, forward strand.
CTGAGCCCCGTCGTACTCGGATACATCCGGAACGACAGCCACTCGCCGGGCGGGCGCAGCGCCACGAACGACGTGGTGTGCTGGCTGAGCAGCGCGGCCCGGTAGTGGTCCTCGTACACGGGATCGTTCAGCCACGGTACGGCCGCCCACAGCTGGGCGCCGAGCAGCCGGTCGACCGGGGTGTCCAGCAGATGTGCCGCGGCGGCGTTGGCGAAGCCGACCCGCCCGTTCAGATCGAGCGAGCACAACCCGTACGGCAGCCGGGCCGCCATCCGTGCCGCCTCCACCGTGCCGAGCGTGTCGGCCATGCCGCTCACCAGCGGCGCGGCCAGCAGATCCGGCTCCGAAGGAAGCGGCAGACTCTCCTCGGCGGCCCGCTCCAGCCGCGCCGCGAGACGGTCGCAGGCGGCGGTCAGGTGATCACGCTCCCACTCGGACAGCTCCGGCGGGCGGCCGCCGGGCCAGGTCACGAACACCGCGCCGTACGCCCTGGTCGCGGTGGCCAGCGGCAGCGCGGCCACCGCGAACTGGTACGGCAGCACCACGGCGATCCGGGGGTAGCGCCGCGCCATCTCCTCCTCGCCGCCCACCCAGACCAGACGCCGCTCGCGCACCGCGTCGGCGACCGGGATCGGCGCGCTCAGCGCCACCCGTTCCCAGGGCGCCGCGAACGCCCGGGGGAGCCCCGCCGCCACCGCCATCTCCAGCACCGGCCGGTCCGGCGCGACCAGGTACACCGCGCCGGAGTGGGCATGCACCTCGTCCATCATCGCGGTGAGCGTCAGGGAGAGCATCGGACGGCCGACCGGCGCCCGCGTGCCCGGCGGCACCCACGCGGAGGACTGCCCCTCGGACACGCCGACCACCTCCTCGCTCGGCCGCGTCGCCCGCCCCGAGAACCCAATCTCCCCCCTGCGGGCCCGCCCCGCACGGCGAGCCGCGCGGCACCCGGTCCGCTCCGGCGCGCCCCGCGGGTCCGTCGCGGTCAGCGGCCTGGCGGACCGCCGGAACGCGACGGGGCGCCGCAGGGGCTGCGCGGGGCCCGTACAAGCGCTGTAATGGCCAACGTGGTCGGTGAGGGCGCTGCGGGACGCAGCACGAGGACGCTGCGCGCGGAAGCCGCCCTGACGGCGATCACCGCCGAACCGGAGACACCGGACCGGTTGCGCCGGGTCCTGGAACAGGCCCTCGTCTTCGCCGGCGCCGCGCTCGTCGCCGTGTACACGCCCAGCGCGGAGAGCGAGCAGCTGCTCCTGGTCGAGTCGGCCGGGATCCCGCGGACCCTGTGCGGGGTGCGCGACAGCTACTCCGTCGCCGGGCACTCCCCGGCCGCCGAGGCCGTACGCGGCGGCCGGCCGGTGTGGCTCGGACCGACGGAGCTCGCCGCCCAGGCCCAGGCGCGGCGCGTACCCGCTCGTGACTTCTCCCTCGCCGCCCTGCCCGTGCGTCACGATCCCGGAGGCTGCCTGCTCGCCGTCAGCGAGCGCCCCGGCGGCTTCGACCCCGAGGACCGGGTCTGCCTGGGGCTCGTCGCCGACGCGGTCGCCTTTCCCGAGCCGCCGGCCGCCGACGGCGGCGGCGAGCTGCCGCCGGGCACCTTCAGCCTCGCCATGGACACCGGACGGGTCCGGCTGGGCGACGACGTCCTGGACCTGTTCGGCCTCGGCCCGGACGACTTCGACGGCCGGGTGGAGACCCTGATGGGGCTGACCGTGCCGGAGGACCTGCCCTCCGTGATGTCGGTGGTCGAGGCCGACCACCTGACCGTCGGCGAGCGCGAGCTGGAGTTCCGGGTGCTGCAGCCCACCGGCCCGCCGAAGTGGCTCCGGCTCCGCGGCCGGCTGCTGCAGGGCGGAGAGGGCCGTCCGGCCCGCCTCGTGGGCTCCGTCGCCGACGCGTCCACGCTGCGCTCCGACGTCACCGACGTGGCCCGGGTGCAGCGCCTCGCCGCCGCACTCGCCACCGCGGTCACCGTCCGCGATGTCGGCAGGGCCGTGGTCGCCGCCCTGCGCGGGCCGCTCAGAGCCGACCGGATCGCGGTCGCCGAACTGGAGAGCGAGCGGCTCGTCGTCACCGTCCTCGACCCGCCGGAACCGGACGCCTGGCCGGATCTGTGGCGCGCGGAGTGGCGCGCCGAATGGCCCGAGGCGCCGGTGCGCACCATGCCCACCCTCGCCGCCGTCCTGCGCGAGGGCCGGCCCCGGATCTGGCCCGCGGGCAGCCCGCTGGAGACCTCCCTCGCCGAGGTCGGACCGGGCGGCCTCGCCGTGCTGCCGCTGCCCGCCGGCAACCGGATGGCCGGCGCCTGCCTCATCGGCTGGGACGCCCCGCACGACTTCGGAGCCGACGAACGCGCCCTGCTCACGGCCGCCGCCGGCCTCGCCGGGCAGGCTTTGATGCGGGCCCGTGCCTTCGACGCCGAGCACGAGCTGGTCGGCATGCTCCAGCGCCAGCTGCTGCCGCGCCGGCTGCCCCGGCTGCCCGGCGCGGTCGCCGTCGCCCGCTATCTGCCCAGCACGGTCGGCCTGGAACTCGGCGGCGACTGGTACGACGTGATCCCGCTGCCCGACAACCACGTCGCCCTCGTCATCGGCGACGTCCAGGGGCACAGCACGGGCGCCGCCACCCTCATGGGACAGATGCGCACCGCGCTGCGCGCCTACGCCGTCGAGGGGCACGCGCCCGACGTGGTGGTGTCGCGCGCCAACCGGCTGCTCATCGACATGGAGAGCGACCTCTTCGCGACCTGTTGCTATGTCGACGTCGACCTGGAGCAGGGCTCCGCCTGGTGCGTACGTGCCGGGCACCTGCCGCCGGTGCTGCGGCACCCGGACGGCCGCACCGAGATCGCGGAGGCGGAGGGCGGCCCACCACTCGGCGTCATGACACAGGCCGACTTCCCCATGAGCCCGCTACGGCTCCAGCCCGGCACGACCGTCGCCCTCACCACCGACGGCCTGGTCGAGTCCCACGAGGCCGACATCGACGAGGGCATGGACTGCTTCGCCCGCCGGCTCGCCGACGTCGACCCGGCTCACCTCGGGCTCGTCGCCGACACTCTGCTCGGCAAGGCCGCGCGCAGCGACGACGTCGCCCTGCTGCTGATGCGCTACGACGGCATGGCCCTGCGCCCGCTGCGGGAGAGCTGGACGGTGTGGCGGGTGCCCCAGGCGGTGGGCCACGCCCGCCGCTTCACCCGGCGCACCCTGCGCTCCTGGGGCACGACCGAGGACCTCGACGCCGCCCTGCTCATCGTCTCCGAACTGGTCACGAACGCCCTCGTGCACACCGAGGGACAGGTCCGTCTCGACCTCACCCTCGTCGGTGACCGGCTCCGCCTCGCGGTCGCCGACGCCTCGCCGCGCAGTCCCGTCAAGCCGAGCAGCATCGGCTGGGAGGCCACCGGCGGCCGCGGCATCCTGCTCGTCGAAGCGGTGTCGGCGGCCTGGGGGACACTCCCGGTCAGTGGCGGCAAACAGGTGTGGGCGGAACTCGTCCCGCACCGGTGAGCGCGTGGTGGCACCGGCCGCCGACAACGGTCCCGGCGCCCGGGTCATCCCTTCGAGTGATACGGCCGATGAGCGCGACCCGGTCCCGCGCACATCGTCACGCGCCGGAATCACGGCGACCGGACGGTTTTCGTCGGGGATTTCGTAACGAACCGTTGAAACAAGTGACGTTCCATCCGTCACGCACCACTAAAGTGAGTCAGATGAAGGCTCTCGTGCTGTCCGGCGGCGCCGGAACCCGACTGAGGCCGATCACCCACACCTCGGCCAAGCAGTTGGTGCCCGTGGCCAACAAACCCGTGCTCTTCTACGGGTTGGAATCGATCGCGGACGCGGGTATCACCGAGGTCGGGATGATCGTCGGTGACACGGCCGCGGAGATCGAGAACGCGGTGGGTGACGGATCGAAGTTCGGCCTGCAGATCACCTACATCCCCCAGGAGCAGCCGCTGGGGCTGGCGCACGCCGTGCTGATCGCCCGCGACTGGCTCGGCGACGACGACTTCGTGATGTACCTCGGCGACAACTTCATCGTCGGCGGCATCACCGGCCTCGTCGAGGAGTTCCGCAGACACCGGCCCGACGCGCAGATCCTGCTCACCCGGGTGGCCGACCCGCGCTCCTTCGGTGTCGCCGAACTCGACGCGGGCGGGCAGGTGATCGGCCTGGAGGAGAAACCCGAGCGTCCCAAGAGCGACCTCGCCCTCGTCGGCGTCTATCTGTTCACGCCCGCCGTCCATGACGCGGTGCGCGCCATCAAGCCGTCCTGGCGCGGCGAACTCGAGATCACCCACGCCATCCAGCATCTGATCGACTCCCGCGCCGAGGTGCGCTGCACCGTCATCCAGGGCTACTGGAAGGACACCGGCAACGTCGTCGACATGCTGGAGGTCAACCGGTCCGTCCTCGAAGGGATCGAGCGCCGGATCGACGGCGACGTGGACACCGCTTCCGAGACCATCGGCCGGGTGGTGGTGGAGGAGGGGGCCCGGATCAGCAACTCGCGCGTCGTCGGCCCCGCCGTCATCGGCGCCGGCACCGTCGTCAGCGACTCCTACGTCGGACCGTTCACCTCCGTCGCGGAGAACTGCCGGATCACCGACAGCGAACTCGAGTTCTCCATCGTGCTGCGGGACTCCTCGATCGAGGGCGTCCGCCGCATCGAGTCCTCACTGATCGGCCGTCATGTCGAGGTGACCCCGGCCCCCAGCGTCCCCAGCGCCCACCGACTCGTCCTCGGAGACCACAGCAAGGTGCAGATCCATTCATGAACCTCCTCGTCACCGGAGCCGCCGGCTTCATCGGCTCCCGCTACGTCCGTACGCTGCTCGCCGCCGACGCGCCCGACGCCCCCGAGGCGCCGAGGATCACCGTGCTGGACGCGCTCACCTACGCCGGGACCCTCGACAACCTCGAACTCGACCACCCCCGGCTGGAGTTCGTTCACGGTGACATCCGCGACGCCGACCTCGTCGACAAACTGACCGCCGAGGCGGACCAGGTGGTGCACTTCGCCGCCGAGTCCCACGTCGACCGCTCCATCCTCACCGCGTCCGACTTCGTCCTCACCAACGTGGTCGGCACCCAGGTCCTCCTCGACGCCGCCCTGCGCCACGGCGTGGACACCTTCGTGCACGTCTCCACCGACGAGGTCTACGGATCGATCGCGTCCGGCTCGGCGACCGAGGAGTACCCCCTCGAACCCAGTTCGCCCTACTCCGCGTCCAAGGCCTCCTCCGACCTGCTCGCCCTCGCCTACCACCGCACCCACGGTCTGGACGTCCGCGTCACCCGCTGCTCCAACAACTACGGGCCGCACCAGTTCCCCGAGAAGGTCATCCCGCTGTTCGTCACCAACCTCCTCGACGGCGGGAAGGTCCCGCTGTACGGCGAGGGCCTCAACGTCCGCGACTGGCTGTACGTGGACGACCACTGCGCGGGCATCGACCTCGTGCGCACCGGGGGCCGGGCCGGCGAGGTCTACAACATCGGCGGCGGCACCGAACTCACCAACAGGGACCTCACCGGGCTCCTCCTCGAAGCCTGCGGCGCCGGCTGGGAGAGGGTCGAGCACGTCGAGGACCGCAAGGGCCACGACCTGCGGTACTCCGTCGACTGGAGCAAGGCCCGCGACGAACTCGGCTACCGCCCGCGTCACGACTTCACCACCGGCCTCGCCGAGACCATCGCCTGGTACCGCGACAACCGCGCCTGGTGGGAGCCGCTCAAGCGGCGCGTCACGGAGCAGTCATGAAGTGGCTGGTCACCGGGGCGGGCGGGATGCTCGGCCGGGACACCGTCGACGAACTGACCCGGCGCGGCGAGCGGGTGACCGCCCTCGACCGGGCCGCCCTCGACATCACCCGGGCCGAGGCCGTCGAGCGGGTGTTCACCGAGCACCACCCCGACATCGTGGTCAACTGCGCCGCGTACACCGCCGTCGACGACGCCGAGACCGACGAGGAACGCGCCACCCGGATCAACGGTGACGGACCCCGCCTGCTGGCCCGCGCCTGCGCCACGCACGGCGCCCGGCTGATCCATGTCTCCACCGACTACGTCTTCTCCGGCGACGCCCGCGCCACCCCCTATCCCGAGGACCACCCGACCGCCCCGCGCACCGCCTACGGCCGCTCCAAACTGGCCGGCGAGCGGGCCGTGCTGGAGGAGCTGCCCGGCGCGAGCGCCGTCGTGCGCACCGCCTGGCTGTACGGGGTCCACGGTAGAAACTTCGTGCGGACGATGATCGGTCTCGAGGCCCGCCGCCCCACCGTCGACGTCGTCGACGACCAGCGGGGGCAGCCCACCTGGAGCGTGGACGTCGCCGAACGCATAGCCGACCTCGGCCCTCGCCTCGGCGACGACGTGCACGGAGTCTTCCACGCCACCAGCTCCGGCGAGGCCACCTGGTACGAGCTGGCCGGGGAGGTGTTCCGGCTGATCGGCGCCGACCCCGAGCGGGTGCGGCCCACCACCGGCGCGGCCTTCCCCCGGCCCGCCCGGCGCCCCGCGTACAGCGCCCTCGCACACGGCCGCTGGCAGGACATCGGCCTGCCGGCGCCGCGCGACTGGCGCGTCGCCCTGCACGAAGCACTGCCCCGCATCCGCAAGGAGAGTCCCCTTCGTGAAACGCCATGAGTTCCTGCGGGAACTGCACAAGGCCAGCGCCAACCGCAACTACCTGGAGATCGGCGTCAACGACGGCCGCAGCCTGCGCCTGTCACGCGTCCCCAGCATCGCGGTCGACCCCGCCTTCAAAGTCGTCTCGGAGCTGAAGTGCGACGTCCACCTGGTGAAGGCCACCAGTGACGACTTCTTCGCCCGTGACAACCCGCTGGCCCACCTCAAGGGCGGCCGCCACCCGCTGCGCAACCTCCGCCGCGGCCGCAGCCCCATCGGGCACTGGCGGCGCACCACGCTCGACCTGTCGTTCATCGACGGCATGCACCTGTTCGAGTACGCCCTGCGCGACTTCATGAACGTCGAGAAGCACTCCGACTGGGCCAGTGTGATCGTCCTCGACGACATGCTGCCGCGCAGCGTCGACGAGGCGGCCCGGGACCGGCACACCACGGCCTGGACCGGTGACGTCTACAAGATCACCGAAGTGCTGGCGCGCTACCGCCCCGACCTGGTCACCGTCCTGGTCGACACCCAGCCCACCGGCCAGCTCGTGGTCTTCGGCGCCGACCCGGACAACACCGTGCTGCACGACAAGTACGACGAGATCATGGCCGAGTACAAGGTGCCCGACCCGCAGAAGGTCCCCGAGACGATCCTGGAGCGGGCCGGCGCGGTGCCGCCCGAGGCACTGATCGAGGCCGGCTTCTGGCGCCCGCTCACCCAGGCCCGCAACCGCGGCCTGCCGCGGCGCCTGGGCTGGGAGCCCCTGCGCCGCGCGCTCGACCAGGTCGGCGTCAGCCGCTGAGTCCCCTGCCGCGCAGCTCCTCGTAGCGTGCGCGGCAGGCCTCGTACGAGGGCAGCAGGCCGAGGCGCTCCGCCTCGGCCAGCGTGGGCGCCTGTTCGTCCTTCGACGACAGCACCGGGTCGATGCCCTCCGGCCAGGCGATGCCCAGCGCCGGGTCCAGCGGATGCACCCCGTGCTCGCGGCCCGGTGCGTAGCCCGTCGAGCACAGGTACACCACCGTCGCGTCGTCGGTGAGCGCCATGAAGGCGTGCCCGAGCCCCTCGGCCAGGAACACCGCGTGCCGGGTGTCGTCCTCCAGCAGCACGGCCTCCCACCGCCCGTACGACGGCGACCCCACCCGCAGGTCGACCACCACGTCGAGGACCGCGCCGCGCACACAGGTCACGTACTTGGCCTGGCCGGGCGGCACCTCGGAGAAGTGCACCCCGCGCAGCACCCCGCGGCGCGACACCGAGCAGTTGGCCTGCGCCAGGGACAGGTCGTAGCCCGTCGCCTCGCGGAACTCCTCACCCCGGTACCACTCGTGGAAACTGCCCCGGTCGTCCGGGAAGACCTTGGGCTCCAGCACCCAGGCCCCTTCCAACTCCAGTGCGCGCACCGTCATCGCCTTCCGTCGATCAGTGGAGCCACCCTCCTCCGGGCGGCGCCGAGCATCCGCCGCGCCCTGCGCACCAGCTTCCGTACGGCACCGGGGTGCGGAATCGGCACCACCAGCACCCCGCCCCCGCCGGTGCGGAGCGCGAACGGCAGTCCCTCGAAGCGTGGTTCGGCGGCGTCCGGGTCAAGGCAGAGCGCGACCCGCCAGATCCCCCGGGGGAGCCCCGAGGGCAGCGTCGCCTCCAGCCGCGACCCCGGCCGTTCCAATTCACCGGCCAGCGTGCCCGGCGCGTACAGGGTCCGGCCGCCGGACGAGAACCGGAGCCGCACCCCGGTGCCGTCGTCGGCGTGCAGCGGCACCCGGGCGCGCAGCCGGGCCCCCGAGACCGTCACGTCCGGCCGCCGCACCTGGCCGAGACCGAGCCGCCTGCCCCGGACGGCGACGTCCAGGGAGAGATTGCCGTGCGGCTCCGTCCAGTACGGCAGGAACGCCCGGCCCGCGGCGACGCCGGCGTACGGCTCGGAGCGGGTGGCGCGCGGGGCCGGGCCCAGCCGGCACTCCTTGGTCCAGCCGCCGAGCTTGACCCGTACGACGGCGTCCCAGAGCCCGTCACCGGGGAGTGCGGCCGGGTCGACCGTGGCGGCCGCACGCAGCACCAGCCGCACCCGCTCGCCGTCGTCGACGGGCACCGTCTCCCGGGTGAACTCCACGGGCTGGAAGTACTGGGCGGAGCTGGCCCGTTCACGCAGCAGCAGATCCGCCGTGGCCTGGTCGAAGCGGGCCGCGGTCTGAGCACCGACCCATGCCACCGCCTCCTCCACGTTCTTCGGCGTGTCGGTCAGCGGGGCAGGGGCGGCATCGGCGGGGAACGTCATCGGCGCGCCCGCGGAGACGTACTCGGCGGTGAAGCCGAGACACAGCGAACCGCCCTCCCACTCCACGCCCGTGGGCACGGTCGTCGGCGCGACCCCGGCCTCCCACTCGGCGAAGGCCACCACGTCGTCGTACCGGTCCGCCGCCGTCAGCGAGGCGACCACCTGCTGCGTCGGCTGCAGTCCGGCCGCCACAGCCGGGCCGAACCGCTCGACGACCACCTTGTGGATCTCCGTGAACAACTCCCTGCGGTAGTCGTCCGGCAGCCCCAGCAGCCGCCGGGCCCGCAGCCGCTCCACCATCTCCACCCGCAGCCAGCGACGGAACAGCCTGTCACGCACCGGACCGGGCTCGGTGTACCGCTCGACCACGTCGAGCGCCTCGCGGAGGTTCTTGAAGTAGCCCACCGGGTCGAAGCGTTGGAAACCGGCGTTCGAGGCGTCGTCGCGTCTGATGTGGTAGTAGCAGACGTAGTCGCTGAGCACGGAGATGTTGGCCGCCCGCAGATACGCCTCCGTGACGAAGACGTGGTCCTCCAGCCGCCGCCGCCCCTCCGGGAAGCGCAGCCCGATGTCGTCGAGGAACGCCCGGCGGAACATCTTGTGCGGGGTGAGGCTGTCGATCAGCGGCGCGTTCTCCACCGTGGCGCGCGGATGGTTGCGGCGGAACAACTCCACCGGCACACCGCGGTTCTTGCCGGCCATCTTGCCGACGACGACATCCGCGCCGTTGGCCACGCCGTAGGCGTACATCCGCTCCAGGGCCTCGTCGCCCAGGTAGTCGTCGTTGTCGACGAACATCACGAACTCGCCCCGGGCGGCGGCGATCCCGACGTTGCGCGGCTTGCCGGACCAGCCGGAGTTCTCCTGGTGGATCACCCGCATCCGGGGGTCCTCGGCGGCCAGCCGGTCGAGCCGCTGTGGAGTCCCGTCGGTGGAGCCGTCGTCGACGAAGATCGCCTCGTAGGAGTCGGGCGGCAGCGACTGCCGTTGCAGGGAGGAGATGCAGTCCTCGATGTAGATCCCCGGGTTGTAGACGGGAATGATGACGCTGACCTTGACCGGCATCTGGATTTGTGGCCCTTCGGGTCGCTTGCCGTCGAACGGGCGGCTTGTCGTGCGTTGCCCGATCGTAACTCCGTGGCCACCGTGGTCCCGGCTTTCAAACGCCGTCGAGACCGTGCCGTGATCATCCCTCGGAAACCGCGCCGACCGGCGTGCCCGAGCGCCCACTTGGGCGTGGCGACACGCGCCCCCCGGGGCAGGCCCTAGTGTGCTGAACGTGCGCCTGCTCCTGATGTCCGACACCCACCTGCCCCGGCGGGCGAAGCGGCTGCCCGCGCCCCTGCTCGACGAACTGCCGCGGGCCGACGTCGTGTTCCACGCGGGGGACTGGGTCGACACGGCCACGCTCGACCTGCTCGAGAGCCGCAGCCGCCGGCTCGTCGCCGTGTACGGGAACAACGACGGACCCGAACTGCGCGCCCGTCTGCCGGAGATCGCGTACGCCGAACTCGACGGTCTGCGCTTCGGCGTGGTCCACGAGACGGGTCCCGCGAGGGGCCGGGAAGCCCGGTGCGCCGCACGCTTTCCCGACCTGGACGTACTGGTCTTCGGGCACAGCCACATCCCGTGGGACTCCACCGCCGCCACGGGACTGCGTCTGCTCAACCCGGGCTCACCGACGGACCGCCGCCGACAGCCCCACCACACCTATCTCACCGGCATGCTCAACGACGGCCGGCTCGGTGATCTGGAACTGCACCGGCTGCCACCGCGCCGGTGACGGCCGTTCCCGGGGCGTCCGCGCCGGCCGGGCACGCCCGGCCGGCGCCCGAAGGGCCGGGCCGCTTCGTTCCGGTGAAGCGGCCCGGACGCTGCGAGTAGTTGCTCTGTCACGGACCTCCTTCCCGCGATCGGAGGTGATACGAGCCCGCCTACCCACCCCAGCCGGGTTAACACACCCTTTTTGTCTTATTTGTCAGGATCGGTGTCGCCTGCGGCGGATCACTCGTCCCAGGCCTGGATCATCGTCTGCTCGGTGATCTTGCCGTCCCGCAGCGAGATCATCGACTCCGAGAGCACCCGCACCCCGTCGGGGTACAGGCAGCTCTCGCTGTAGGCGGCATGATCGCCCTGGACGACGCACCGCTCCAGCCGGTGCGTCATGTCACGGCTGTACACGTCGTCGAGCATGGCGGCGATCTCGTCCCGGCCGTGCAGGACCTTCGGGTTGCTGGGCTGGGTGTTGCGGTCCACGATGCGCAGTTCGGCGTCGTCCGCGTAGAGCGAGACCATGGGTGCCGACGTCTGCGCCTCGATGCCCCGGCGCAGTGTGTGGGTGCCGAAACCGGCTTCTGCCGAGGTTGTCATGACGGCCTCCTTGGAGGGCCCGGCCCGGTCCCGAGCGGGCCGCACCGGGCCTCTCCTACGAGACTCCTCCGACCCGGTGGGCCCCGCAAGCCCGGCCCGCGCGCGACGCGCCGCCGGGAGGGCTCACCCGCTCGTCGCCAGGAACTGCGTCGCCGCCAGCTCCGCGTACAGCGGATCGGCGGTCACCAGCTCACGGTGGGTCCCGACCGCGCGGACCCGGCCGGCGTCCATCACCACGATCCGGTCGGCCATCGTCACCGTCGACAGCCGGTGCGCGACGACCAGCACCGTCGTCGTACGGGCCACGTCGGCGACGGTGTCGCGCAGCGCCGCCTCGTTCACCGCGTCGAGCTGCGAGGTGGCCTCGTCGAGCAGCAGCAGCCGAGGGCTGCGCAGCAGCGCGCGGGCGATGGCGACCCGCTGGCGTTCCCCGCCGGACAGCTTGGTGCCGCGGTGCCCGACCAGCGTGTCGAGCCCGTCCGGAAGCCTGTCCACCAGCCCGCCGAGCCGGGTCGTCTTCACCACCCGGGCCACGGCGTCGTCGTCCGCCTCCGGGTTCCCGAGCAGCAGGTTGTCGCGGAGGGAGCCCGACAGCACCGGAGCGTCCTGCTCCACATAGCCGATCGAGGACCGCAGCTCCGACAGCTCCCAGTCGGCCAGATCGCGTCCGTCGAGCGTGATCACGCCCGCGTCGGGGTCGTAGAAGCGTTCGATGAGGGAGAAGACGGTGGTCTTGCCCGCGCCGGACGGGCCCACGAACGCGGTCATGCCCTGAGCGGGCACGGTGAACGTCACCCCGTGGTGGACGTACGGCAGGTCGTCGGCGTAACGGAAACGCACGTCCTCGAAGGCGAGCGCGGCGGGAGCGGTGCCCGGTGCCGGCAGGGGCGCGGCACCGGCTGCCGGTTCGGCGGGCAGCCGCAGCGCCTCCTGGATGCGCGCCAGCGCGGCGCTGCCCGTCTGGTACTGCGTGATCGCGGCGACGACACTCTGGATCGGAGCCATGAGATAGAAGACGAACAGCAGGAACGCCACCAGCGTGCCGATGTCGATGGCGTCCGTCGCCACCCGCGCGCCGCCCACCGCGAGCACCGTGATGAACGCGACCTGCATCGCGAGCCCGGCCGTGTTGCCCGCCGCGGCCGACCACCTGGCGGCGCGTACGCTCTGCCGCCACGACTCCTCGGCGGCCTCGTGCAGCGCGCGCTCCTCCCGCGGCTCGGCTCCGGACGCCTTCACCGTGCGCAGCGCGCCCAGGACCCGTTCCAGCGAGGCACCCATCACGCCGACCGCGTCCTGCGCCCGCCGGCTGGCCCGGCTGATGTGGGGCACGATCACGCCGAGTACCGTCCCCGCGCCCACGATCACGGCGAGGGTGACCGCCAGCAGCACGGGGTCGACGAAGCCCATCAGCACGACGGTCGCGATCAGCGTGAGGCCGCCCGTGCCGAGGCCCACCAGTGAGTCGGTGGTGACCTGGCGCAGCAGCGTGGTGTCGGAGGTGATGCGGGCCATCAGGTCGCCGGGCTCGCTGCGGTCCACGGCCGTGATGCGCAGCCGCAGCAGATACGACGACAGCGAGCGCCGCGCCCCGAGCACCACCGACTCCGCGGTGCGCCGCAGCACGTACGACCCCAGCGCGCCCAGCACGGCGTTGGCGACGACGAGCGCCGACATCAGCAGCAGCGCGCCGGTGATGGCCCGGTCGGCCGACAGGTCGTCGATCAGCTCCCGGGCGACCAGCGGCAGCATCAGCCCGGTCGCCCCCGTCAGCAGGGAGAGCGCGGCCCCGCCCAGCAGGGCCCACCGGTGCGGTCGTACGTATCCGAGGAGCGCCCGCCAGGCGGGCGGACCGGTCTTCTGCGCTGCGATGCTCACGTCGCTCCCTGGGCGTCGGACGGAAGGCCCAGGCTACGTCGCGGGGGCCGGGCCGTGACACGGCGGACGGACCCGCACAGGCGCCGCGACCTGCCACGGAGCCCACCGGCCGAGTCACCGGCAGGTCGCGTAGGGTCTCAAGGACCTACACCGGAAGATGAAGGAGCCAGCACCATGGCGCAGGAAGTGCGCGGTGTGATCGCACCGGGCAAGGACGAGCCGGTACGCATCGAGACGATCGTCGTACCCGACCCGGGGCCGGGCGAGGCGGTCGTCCGCATCCAGGCCTGCGGTGTGTGCCACACCGACCTCCACTACAAGCAGGGCGGCATCAGCGACGACTTCCCCTTCCTGCTCGGCCACGAGGCCGCGGGCGTGGTGGAGTCGGTGGGCGACGACGTCACCGACGTCGCACCCGGTGACTTCGTCGTCCTCAACTGGCGTGCGGTGTGCGGCACGTGCCGCGCCTGTCTGCGCGGACGCCCCTGGTACTGCTTCGACACGCACAACGCCAAGCAGAAGATGACCCTCGCCTCGACGGGCCAGGAGCTCTCCCCTGCCCTGGGCATCGGAGCCTTCGCCGAGAAGACCCTCGTCGCCGCCGGACAGTGCACCAAGGTCGACCCCGAGGTCGCCCCGGAGGTCGCCGGCCTGCTGGGCTGCGGCGTGATGGCCGGCATCGGCGCCGCGATCAACACCGGCAACGTCGGCCGTGGCGACAGCGTCGCCGTCATCGGCTGCGGCGGCGTCGGCGACGCGGCCATCGCCGGGGCCCGGCTCGCCGGAGCGGCGAAGATCATCGCCGTCGACATCGACGACCGCAAGCTGGAGACCGCCCGCTCCATGGGCGCCACCCACACCGTCAACTCCCGTACGTCCGACCCCGTCGAGGCGATCCGCGGACTCACCGGCGGCTTCGGCGCCGACGTCGTCATCGAGGCCGTCGGCCGCCCCGAGACGTACCAGCAGGCCTTCTACGCCCGCGACCTGGCCGGCACGGTCGTCCTCGTCGGCGTGCCCACCCCGGAGATGAAGCTCGAACTGCCGCTCCTCGACGTGTTCGGCCGCGGCGGCTCCCTGAAGTCGTCCTGGTACGGAGACTGCCTGCCCTCACGGGACTTCCCGATGCTCATCGACCTGCATCAGCAGGGCCGACTGGACCTCGGCGCGTTCGTCACCGAGACCATCCAGCTCGACGAGGTGGAGAAGGCCTTCGAGCGGATGCACAAGGGCGACGTCCTGCGCTCGGTGGTGGTGCTCTGATGGCCGCCCGCATCGAACACCTCGTCACCTCGGGCCAGTTCAGCCTCGACGGCGGCACCTGGGACGTCGACAACAACGTGTGGATCGTCGGTGACGACCACGAGGTGATCGTCATCGACGCCGCGCACGACGCCGACGCCATCGCCGAGGCGGTGGGCGACCGCCGGTTGAAGGCGATCGTGTGCACCCACGCGCACAACGACCACATCGACGCCGCTCCCGCCCTCGCCGAGCGCACCGGGGCCAAGATCTGGCTGCACCACGACGACCTGCCGCTGTGGAAGCAGACCCACCCCGACCGCGACCCCGACGCCTGGCTGGTCGACGGCCAGGTGATCGAGGCGGCCGGCGCCGACCTCACGGTGCTGCACACCCCCGGGCACGCGCCGGGCGCGGTCTGCCTGTACGACCCCGGGCTGGGCACCGTGTTCACCGGAGACACCCTCTTCCAGGGCGGCCCCGGCGCCACCGGCCGTTCGTTCTCCCACTTCCCGACGATCATCGACTCGATCCGCGACCGACTGCTGACGCTCCCGCCGGAGACCGAGGTCCGCACCGGCCACGGCGACTCGACCACCATCGGCGCGGAGGCGCCGCATCTCGAGGAGTGGATCGCCCGCGGCCACTGAAGCCCCCGGCCCCGGCGCCTCGCAAAAGACTCGCCGGGAAACCGGGAAACCGGGAAACCGGAAAAGGCGACAGAGGATGTCCGGCTTACCCGTCACTCTCGTGGCGACAGCAGATCGCTGGTGACGGGAGGCCGGACATGCCGGGGCAGTGGGCAGCATCGTTGAAGGACAAGGTGGCGCTGGTCGCCGGGGCGACCCGGGGAGCCGGACGGGGCATCGCCGTCGAGCTGGGCGCGGCGGGTGCCACCGTCTACGTCACCGGACGCAGCACCCGCGAGCGGCGCTCCGAGTACGGCCGCCCCGAGACCATCGAGGACACCGCCGACCTGGTCACCGAGGCCGGCGGCCGGGGCGTCGCCGTCCCCACCGACCACCTGGACCCCGCTCAGGTCAAGGCCCTCGTCGACCGCGTCGCCGACGAGCAGGGCCGCCTCGACGTCCTCGTCAACGACATCTGGGGCGGCGAGCACCTCTTCGCATGGGACACCCCCGTCTGGGAGCACGACCTCGACAAGGGGCTGCGCCTGCTCCGGCTCGCGGTGGAGACCCACGCCGTCACCAGTCACCACGCCCTGCCGCTGCTGCTGAGCCACCCCGGCGGGCTGGTCGTCGAGGTCACCGACGGCACCGCGGACTACAACCGCGACACCTACCGCGTCTCCTTCTTCTACGACCTCGCCAAGGCGTCCGTCCTGCGCATGGCCTTCGCCCTCGGCCACGAACTCGGTCCGCGCGGCGCCACCGCGGTCGCGCTCACCCCGGGCTGGCTCCGCTCCGAGATCATGCTCGACGAGTTCGGCGTACGGGAGGACAACTGGCAAGACGCCCTGACCCGCGTCCCCCACTTCGCCATCTCGGAGACCCCGCGCTACGTGGGCCGGGCCGTCACCGCCCTCGCCGCCGACCCGCGGGTGTCCCGCTTCAACGGCACCTCCCTCTCCAGCGGCGGCCTCGCCCGGGAGTACGGCTTCACCGACCTCGACGGCAGCCGCCCGGACGCCTGGCGTTACCTGGTCGAGGTCCAGGACCCGGGCAAACCCGCGGACACCACCGGCTACCGCTGACGTCCAGCCCCTCCCCGGGTGATCGTCCGGCGCAGTAGCGTTCCCGCATGACGACGGACACAGGGCGCTTCGCGGGATACGGCATTCTGATCACGGGCGCGGCACGCGGCATCGGGGCGGCGACCGCCCTGCGGTTCGCGAAGGAGGGGGCGCAAGTCCTGATCGCCGACGTGGACGGTGCCGAGGCCGGGCGCACCGCGTCGGCGCTCCGTGAGCGGGGTCTGAGGGCTGAGAGCGTCACCTGCGACGTGGCGGAGCGCGCGTCGGTCGAGGCGGCCGTCGCGCACGCCGTGGACACCTTCGGCTCACTCGACGTCCTGGTCAACAACGCCGCCCACTGCACACCGGACGCCCCCCTCTTCGAGGACGAGCCGGACCGGGCCTGGGCCCGGGACCTCGACATCACCCTCACCGGCGCGTACCGCTGCTGCCGCGCCGCGCTCCCGCATCTCGCCGCCTGTGGCCGGGGTGCCGTCGTCACCATCGGTTCCGTCAACGGCATCCAGGACTTCGGCAACCACGGGTACAGCGCGGCCAAGGCGGGTCTGGCCTCCCTCACCCGTACCCTCGCCGGTCACGCCGGGCCCCGGGGCGTCCGGGTCAACCTCGTCGCTCCGGGCACCGTGCGCACCAGGGCGTGGGAGGGCCGGGACGACGGCCTCGCGGCCCTCGCGGCGGTGCGCGGGCTCTACCCGCTGGGCCGGGTGGGCGAACCGGAGGACATCGCGGCCGCCGTGGCCTTCCTCGCCTCCCGCGACGCGTCGTGGATCACCGGCACCACCCTGGTGGTCGACGGCGGTGTCACGGCGGTCAACTCGGGATTCCGTCAGGCGCTGGCGGGGCCGGAGAGCTGAGCCGGGCACCCGGTGCGGCGGGGCCCGGCTCCCGGGCCGGAGGCCCGGGAGGTCAGAGGGCCGGGGCGTCGCCGAAGTCCGGGATCTCCAGCCTGGCGCCGCCCTGCAGCGCGGACTGGTGGGCGATGATGCCGGGCAGCGTGTAGCGGGCGGCGACCCAGGCGTTCACCGACGGCAGGGTGCGGGTGTTCACCGCGGTCACGAAGTCGTCCGCGAGGAAGTGGTGGCTGCCCTCGTGGCCGTTGGCCAGGTGGTCGAACGCGCGCGGGAGCCGGGCGCGGTCGTGCACCGCCGCCGAACCGGAGGTGAGGGCGGCGCGAAGTTCCGGCGCGATGTGCTCGAGGGAGGGATCGTCGGGGGACAGCGTCGGCTTGGGCTCCAGCAGTTCGGTGATGTCCTGGACCCCGCTCTTGTCCTGCCACAGCGCGACCGTGGCGAGCTGCTCCATGCTCGCCTCCGTGCCGAAGAAACGGAACCGCGATTCCCTGATGTGCGAGGGATAGCCGACCCGCCGGAACTCGTTCGTGCGGAACGCGCCGCCGCCCGCCACCTCGAACAGGGCGGTGGCGTTGGAGAAGTCGTTGTCGAACTGGCTGATCTCCCTCTCGAAGACGCCGTCCCCGCGGTCGTCCCTGACACCGATCGCACAGACCCCGACCGCGTGCGTCCGCCAGGCCCCCAGCACCCCGCCCACCGCGTGCGTCGGGTACAGCAGCGGGGGAAAGCTGGCGGTGGCCTTCCAGTCGTCGCCGCCGCTGTACCGGTACGCCTCGTAGAAGCCCAGGTCCATGTCGTGGACGTAGTCGCCCTCGGCGTAGAACAGGCGCCCGAAGGCACCGGCGGCGATCCGGTCGCGGGCGTGGACCGTGGCCGGGTGGTACTGGCTGGTCTCACCCATCATGTACGTCAGCCCGGTCGCCTTAACCGCGTCGATGATCGCCGCGATCTCCTCCGTACGGATCGCCATGGGGACCGCGGAGTACACGTGCTTGCCCGCGTTCAGCCCCTGGAGCACCAGGGGCCCGTGGGTCCAGCGCTGGGTGAAGATCGCGACCGCGTCGATCCGCGGGGACTCCAGCATGGCCTCGTACGACGGGAAGGTGCCGGCGAGGCCCTGCGCGGTGGCGAGCCGCCGGGCCCGTTCGGGCAGCAGGTCGGTGACGTGGATGTCGCCGACGCCGGGGTGCGCCTGGAACAGGGCGGCGAACCGGCCCGAGAACTGGCCGGCGCCGACGATACCGAGCGAGAACGTCATGGCGAGCGTGCCCTTCACTGGGAGTGAACGAGGTCGACCCGCGACGCGTCGGCGGTGATCGCGGCCGCGGTGCCGTGCGGGGTGCCGGAGAACACGATGCCGTAACGGCCCTCGCTCTGTGGGTACTTGTCCGACGCCGGCCCGTTCACGCAAGCCGTCGGGAGAAGCGGGGCGGGGCGGTCCGCGAAGGGGCGGGCGATGGTCCGGGATGTGAACTCCCCCACGTTGCACGGTAGATGGACGTGATCAGTAACACTGTCCGGCATGTCGGATATACCGGGATCGCTCGTCGTTACTCACGCGGCTTTCACATCCGGGGGTCGTATGCTTCACAGCATGTCCACCACTCTTGAACCCTCCTCCGAGCGATCGGCTGCCGAGGTCAACGAGGAGATTCGGGCCCTGTGGCTCCGGTCGGGCGGGACACTGAGCGGCGAGCAGCGCGCGGAGTACCAGCGGCTCGTCCAGGAGTGGGCCTCGGCCCTTCCGCGGCGGGCCGAGGCGGCCTGAGCGCCGCACTGGCCCGCTGCCCCTCGCCCGCGCTCCTCACCCGAACGGGGCCTAGGCGGTGTCTTCAAATGGTCTTGGGTGGTGGATCATGGTCGGGTGATACGTCGCCATGAACTGTCGGACGCCGAGTGGGAGTTCGTCCGGCCGCTGCTGCCCGCATCGCTGCGGGGCCGCAAGCGGCTGGACGACCGCACGGTGCTCAACGGGATCGTGTGGAAGTTCCGCACCGGGACCGCCTGGCGGGACGTGCCCGAGCGGTACGGCCCGTGGGCCACGCTGCACACCCGCTTCCGCCGTTGGGCCCTGGATGGCACCTTCGAGCGGATGCTCCAGGCCGCCCAGGCCAGGGCGGACGCGGCCGGGGACATCGACTGGCTGGTGTCGGTCGACTCCACCGTCGTGCGGGCCCACCAGCACGCCGCCGGGGCCCGAAAAGGGGGCTCCGCAGCCCCGCCCTCGGACGCTCCCGAGGCGGCCTGACCAGCAAGATCCACCTGGCCTGCGATGCATGGGGTCGTCCGCTGGCCTTCACCGTCACCGGCGGCAACACCAACGACTGCACCCAGTTCACCGCCGTGATGGAGGCGATCCGGGTGCCCCGCCTCGGCCCGGGACGCCCCCGGGTGCGGCCCGATCACGTGCTGGGCGACAAGGGCTACAGCTCCAAGGCGATCCGGGCCTGGCTCAGGCGGCGGGGCATCGCCCACACCATTCCGGAGCGGGCCGACCAGGTCCGCAACCGGCTCCGCCGGGGCAGCCGCGGCGGGCGCCCGCCGGTCTTCGACCGACAGCTCTACAAGCGGCGCAACGTGGTCGAACGCTGCTTCAGCCGGCTGAAGCAGTGGCGCGGCATCGCCACCCGCTACGACAAGACCGTCGAGTCCTACCAGGCAGCCGTCACCCTTGCCTCGCTCCTGATGTGGGCGTGACATTTGAAGACACCACCTAGCCCCACATCGCCGAGTAATGGCGCCGGTACGCCTTGCGGTCCTGCTCCGTGCGGATCCAACGGGTTGCCACCAGTGCCACCAGACTGCCCCCGATGACCAGCGTGCCGGGGCCGACCGCACGCGGGTCGGCCAGGCGGGACAGCACGGTCGACGCGGCGTCCTCCGTCGCCGACGAGCCCGGTGACGCGGCGTCCGGCGCCACCGCGCCCTGCGTCGCCGGCGGAGCCGCCTTGTCCGAGCCGTCGCCGGCCTTCGGGGCCACGATGAGGTCCACCTTGAGCTGCGACAACGCCTTCGTGACCGGCTGGAAGAACGTCGTACCGCCCGCCTGCCGGCAGTCGCCGCTGCCGCCCGACGTCACACCGAGCGCGATGCCCTCGGAGAACATCGGGCCGCCGCTGTCACCGGGTTCGGCACACACATTGGTCTCGATGAGGCCGCTGACCGTGCCCTCCGGGTAGTTCACCGTCGCGTTGAGCGCGGTCACCTCCCCGTCGCGCAGCCCGCTGGTGCTGCCGCTGCGGAAGATCCGCTGGCCGACCTCGGGGTCTCCCGCCCCCGTGATCCGCACGCCCCGTCCGTCACCGATCGCCACCACGCCCGCGCCCTCGCCCGCCCGGCCGCCGTCGTACTCGATCAGGGAGTAGTCGTCGCCGGGGAAGCTGCCGCCGACCGTGGTCCCGACCTGCTGCCTGCCCCGGTCGTCGGCGAACCAGACGGATCCGTCGGGTCCGCAGTGCCCCGCCGTGAGGATGAAGTCACGCTTGCCGTCGGTCACGTTGAAGCCCGCGGAACAGCGCCCGGCGGTCGACAGGATGGGCACGGCCCCGTTGAGCAGGGTGGTGAAGGTGCCGCCGGTGCGCTCCATGCGGACGAATCCGCCCACTCCCTCCGCGACCCGGGTCAGGTCGGACCAGTCGTCCGCGGACACCGTGCTGTCGCCGCGGACCACCACCTCGTTGGACCGGTAGTCCATGGACCAGGCCGTTCCGGGCACGCGCGGTGCCGAACGCAGAGTCCGCGTGGCCGACTTCAGGTCGCGCATGCTGTGGCGCACCATCTTCGGGTCGGCGCCGGCCTTCCGTACCTCGGCCGCCGCCTTCTCGTCGGTGACCGCGACGACCGTCCGCCCGTCGGCAGCGAGCCAGCTGCCCGCCGTGCGGGAGGCGCCGAGCCGGGAGACGAGTTCGGAGCCGGGGCCGGCTGCCTCCTCGGCGGCGTAGGGAACCGTGTCCGGCTCCGGTGGCTCACTCGCGACGGCGCGGGTCACCATCGTTCCTCCGAGGAGGAGTCCGCCGACGGCTGCCAGCCGTGTCACTCGCCGGACGACCCGTCGTCGTGCGTGCCTCATGCATGACTCCCGAACCAGAACAGCGCGGTGCGAACACCGCGGGGCCTCCCCTGAGTCGAGCGCCCTCTCTTCATACGCGCGCGGGCCCCGTCGTGTTCACCGCCGACGTGATCCGAAAATACGAGGCCGCGTCGGCCGGCTGTGTGCCGGCCGGACAGGCTCCGGGCGGGAGGGCGTGGGCGGGTTCTAGACTGCCGGGTATGGGCGACACATCGTGGGAGCGGCTCGGAGCGGGAAAGTACCTGCTGGTCACCAGCTACCGGCGCAACGGAACGCCGGTGGCCACCCCGGTGTGGGTGGTGCGGGACGGGGAGGCGCTCGGGGTCTGGACCGCCGCCGACTCCTGGAAGGTGAAGCGCATCCGGGCCCGCGCCGACGTTCTGATCGGCCCCTGTGACATACGGGGCAACCCGACCGGCGACCAGCTCCCGGCCACCGCGGAGATCTGCGACCGGGCCGCCACCGCCCGCTATCGCGAGCTGATCGCCCGCAAGTACGGTCTGACGGGGCGGCTGACGCTGCTCGGCAGCCGCCTGCGCCGGGGCCGGGACGGCACCGTCGGAATCCGCATCACCCCGACTGCCTGAACGGTTTTGAACGGTGCCCGGTGGGGCGTCAGGTCCAAGCCCGGTAGGGCTCGTCGACCAACTGGAAGACCGGTTCGCCCCGTACGGGGTCCTTGGCCGTGGACAGCCGTACCCGGTCGCCGCCGTGGATGCCGATGGGCGGTCCCATGACCCGGCCGCGTACGACGAAGCCCTCGGCCATCTCGATCAGGGACACGTTCCGGGCCGCCGGCGTGTTGCGGTGCACCACCGTGGAGTGGCGGACCATTCCGACGCCCGTGCTGCGCTCCGTACGCAGGTCGCTGCCCTGACAGACGGGGCACAGCAGCCGCTGGTACACGGCGGTGCCGCACCAGGTGCACCGCTGGAAGGTCATGGCCTCGATAGAGGCGGAGGCACCGCTCTGGGATTCGAGCAGCCCCGTGGCGGAGCCGGCTGCCTGCTGAGCCACGTTTCCTGAGTGGTGATACACGCTGGTCAACTCCCTGCACTCGGCCGGAAATCCCGCGTGCGCGGTCGCCCGGCACGCCCGTGCCCGGTCTGTCGCAGCACCGCGCACGGCCACAGAGTATGGCACTCAGTGCCACCCGTAAAGGCACTCGGTACCACAATCTCTGCATGCGGACGTGCCCGGTGTGCCCCGGCGCCGTACCGAGAACCGGGTGCCGTTCATATGATCAGGGCGCCGCCGTCCCCGAGGAGTCCCGCATGGCACCCGCGCGTCCCCGCCTCCGAGCCCGCCCCCGTCTCCTGTACGTCACCGACCTGGCCTACCCGGCCCGTGGGCGCCGCTACGGCGACGAGGACGTCTTCCTCACCTCCCGGCTGCGCGAGGACTTCGACCTGGCGCTGTGCCACCCGCGGGACGCCGCCGCGCTGCTGGACGGCTTCGACGCCGTCGTGGTCCGCAACAGCGGCCCCGTGCTGTCGTACCCGGACGCCTACCGGGCCTTCCGGGAACGGGCCACGGCGACCGGCACGCCGGTCTACAACCCGCTCACCGGCCGGGGCGACATGGCCGGCAAGCGGTACCTGCTCGAACTGAGCGCCGCCGGCTGCCCGGTGATCCCCACCGTCGACCGGACGGAGGACCTCGACCGGCTGCCCGCGGCAGACCGGTACGTGGTCAAACCCCGGCTCGGCGCCGACTCCGTGGGGCTGCGCATCGTCGACCGGGACGCCGTGGACGGCCTCGTCGACGGCAGCGTCCTGGTGCAGCCGCACATCGACTTCGCCTACGAGGTCTCCTTCTACTTCGTCGACCACGACTTCCGGTACGCCCTGTACGCCCCGCGCACCGACCGGCGCTGGCAGTTGGAGCCGTACCGGGCCGGCCCGGGCGACCTGGAGTTCGCCCGGCGGTTCGTCGAATGGAACACCCTCGACCACGGCATCCAGCGAGTGGACGCCTGCCGCGCCCCGGACGGCGAACTGCTGCTGGTCGAGCTGGAGGACCTCAACCCGTACCTGTCCCTCGACGCCCTGGACGAGGAGTCCCGGGAGACGTTCGTGTCCGCGATGACGGCCTCCCTGCACCGCTTTCTGCGCGCCGCGGGCTGAACCTCCGACGCTTGCCTCCCGTATCCCTCCCCGTGGGCGGCTCCGCCCTCGTGCGGAACGGAAGGAGAGCGGCATGCCGACGCCGTCCGACCCAGGGCAGTCGCACGACGGCCCGCCCCTGGAGCCCGTCCGCGTCCTGCGCCCACGTAGCACGGACGCGCTCGCGGAGATGTTCCGGGAGTTCGAACGGGAGAAACGGGAGGGACGGGAGGGTTGGGGAGACTACGAGTCCGTCACCCTGCCCCGGCCGCCGACCGGTGCGGAGGACGAGACACAGGAACTCCCGCCGGTCGCCCCCGAGCCGGCCGGCGGGCCACCGGCGCCCGCGTCCGGCCCGGTGGGCCCGGTGCATGCTCCTGGGCAAAGTCCCGCACCCGGACCGGCGGCGCGGCGTGCCGCTGTGGCGGTCGCCGTGGCCGCGGCGGCGGTGCTCGGGTTCGGCGGCGCTGTCCTGTTTCTCGGCTTTCTGGGTTTTCTGGGCTTTCTCGGCCACGACACCGACGACCGTGCCGCCACCGGCGCCGGCCCCTCCGCGAGCCCTCCGGTGAGCGCGCCCGCCACGCCGCCCGAACCGGCCCCGACGGGACCCGGATTCCTCAGCGAGGGCGATGTCGGGCCCGAGGTGACCGAACTCCAGGAACGGCTCCTGCGCATCCCGGACGTCTACCGCGACGGTGCCACCAGCGGCCGCTACGACGCCACCCTGGCGGCGGCCGTCGCCCGTTTCCAGCTCTGGTACGGCATCCAGGGAGACGAGACCGGAGTCTACGGAGACGACACCCGCCTCGCGCTGGAGTCCCGTACGGGGTGACGCCGGACGCCGGCCCCGCACGTCCCGTCGTGGTCAGCGACCCGATTCCAGCAGGGCCCGGGTGACCGCGCGCACGCTGCGCGCGATGTGCTGCAACTGCATGACCTCGGCCGCGTACAGCTTGATCGTGTGCTCGATGGCCCCTTCGTGCAGACCCAGACGGGGCAGATCGGCCCGTGCGGTCTGCAGGGCGGTGCGTGCCACCCGGATCTCGTGCTCGACCTGGATCTGGGCGTGCCGGGCCAGCAGGACGGGGTGCCGGATGAACGCGGGATAGCTCGCGTAGCGCGCCGGCACCAGCTCACGAAGCCACTTGGCCGCCGAGCGTTCCCAGTCGTGGCTGCCGGGTGCCTTGACCTGGCAGGGCCAGTCCGGACTGCTGAGGCGCGTGGACGTCACGGTCATGATCATCGCTTCCGGGTGTGCGGCGTCGTAGGGGTGCACGACGGGGTGGGGCGGCCCCGAGTCAGGGGAAGACCGAGGCCGCCACGGGCGGCCGGACAGGGGCTGCCCGGCCGGGCCCCTGGCCGTCGGAGCGGGTAGGGCCCGGCGGCCACGGGCGTTCGGGGCGCGGATCGCGGTCCGGAGTGGACGCGTTGCGACCCGAAAGCAGTATTTATATATGCCATCTGCTTTGCAAGGCGTATGAAAACATTCATGTGTGCTTCAAAGGGGAGGTGCGCTTGCCGACCGCGTACGTCCGTGGCCCGCGGTGAGGGGTCGGTGACCGGCCGCCGCTCAGTCCCTGAGGAAGAACTGGTGCTGGTCGGCGACCTGTTCGTACTCCTCGAGCCGGGCCTGGGTCCGCTCCGGGTCCGCGTCCGTCATGGCCTGGAGCAGCGCCGCGCACATCACGCCCGGAGCGGCGTAGGAGTCGAACACCAGGCGCGACCCGGTGCCGGTGGCGAAGGTGACGTCGGCTTCGTCGGCGAGAGGGCCCAGCGCCAGATCGGTGATCAGCGCGACCTTCAGCCCGGCATCCCGGGCGACCCGCATCGCCGTCAGGGTCTCCTGGGCGTGCCGGGGCAGGGAGAACGCCAGCACCCAGGTGCCGCCGGCCTCCCGCGACTGCAGGAGCGCGTCGTAGGCGACGCTGCCGCCCCGGGTCACCAGCCGGACGTCCGGGTGGATACGGCGGGCGGCGTAGGCGAAGTACTCGGCCAGCGAGACGGAGATGCGCAGCCCGAGCACGGTCAGCGGGGCGGACGCCGACAGCGTGCGGCCGATCTCGATGACCCGGTCGGCGTCGGCGAGGTCCCGCCGCAGGTTCTCCAGGTTCTCGATCTCGACGTCCACCGCCGCCTGCAACTCGTTGCCCCGGTACTCCTCCGCCGGTCCGCCGGGGAGCGTGCCGAGGGCGATCGCCTGGAGCTTCTCCCGCAGCGCGGGGTACCCGCTGAACCCGACGACCGAGGCGAAGCGGGTCACCGAGGGCTGGCTCACCCCGACCCGCTCGGCGAGGTCCGTGATCGACAGGAACGCCGCCTCGGTGATGTGCTCGATCAGGTACTGGGCGATGCGCCGCTGCCCAGGGGACAGCCGGGGCCGGTCGAACAGCGTGCGGAGTTGGGACGTCGGGGACACCTCCGTGTTCCGGCCCGCCTTCCCCGAGGTGATCGCGGATGCCTGGGCGCGTGCCTGCTGCGGCGATGGCACCGGGGCGCCTCCTTCGTTTCCCACGAATGTTCAATTTAGCTCACACACGGTGGCGATCAGGCTTGAGCGATACCGGGCAATGCCGAGCGGCACAGGGCAATGCCGAGCGATACCGCGCGATACCGAGGACTGCCGGGCGGCCGATGTCCGCGCGGGCCCGCGTCACCGCCGGTAGAGGGTGATGGAGTGGCCGACGTCGTCGACCGGGCGGCTGCTGTCGATCAACTCGGCCAGTCTGCCGGTCGCCTTGGCCGCCGCCGAGTCCGACACGGCCAGGACCCCGTGCACCCGGCCCGGTGGCACCCGCAACGGATCGGCGGCGCGGATGCCGTAGTACGACGGCACCCCGCTGCCCTTGTACACCAGCCAGATCCGCTCACCCCGGTACCGCTCGCGCAGTCGGTCGGCGAGCCGGCCGAGGTCCTGACCCCAGTCCACATTGGAGTCGTGCAGCCGCAGCCGCGTCTTCGCCGGGCCGCCGAAGGCCTCGTTGGAGTACGGCAGAAAGTACGGGTACGCCCGCAGCGAGCCGGCCGCGACGAACACCACCAGCACCGCGGTGACCACCGGCACCCACCGCCACCGCAGGACGAGCACGCACCCCGCCGCCACCGCGAGGAACATCGGCAGGAACAGGGCGTACCGCGTGCCGAAGTCCCGGCTGCCGTACATGGCGGCGGTCAGCAGCACCGCCGGAGCCGCCGTCAGGTAGGGCGCCGCGGGCCGCAGTCGCCGCACCGCCATCACCGCGACGGTTCCGGCGGTCCACAGCGCGAGCGCGCCGAGCGGCGTTTTCACCAGCAGCGCGGCCGGCAGGTAGTACCAGAGGGAACCGGTGTAGAGCCGGCCGAAGAGGAAGCCCTTCCAGGGGCGGTTCTCGAGGGCGAACTGGATGCGCATGCCGTCCCGGTAGGGCTCGGGGAACGGCGTCAACTCCACGGCCAAACCACGCAGTCCGTGCACCACGGGCACATGCTGCTGAGGGTCCCAGCGCAGTCGCGGATCGACGACCAGGTGGACGGCCCAGACGACGGCGACCGCGACGAGCCCGACGACGGACGCCCCGGCGAGCGCCCGCAGCAGTCTGCGCCCCGGCGTGCCCCCGGCCGCGCACCGGACCGACACCGCGGCGAGTGCGAGCAGCACCGGAACCACGGGCAGCATGCTCATCTTCGTCGCCAGCGCCGCCCCCGCCGCCGCACCGGCGAGCGGCAGATGGAGCCGGGGCCGCAGCCGGGCCCGCCACAGCAGCCACACCGAGGTCAGGACGAACCCGGCGGCCGGTACGTCGAGCGTCGCCAGTGAACCGTGGGCGATCACGTCGGGGGAGAGGCAGTACAGCGCGAGCGCGACCAACGCGCCCGCGTCACCGATGAGTTCGCGGGCGAAGGTGAACACCACGAGCCCGAACAGCAGCGTCAGCGCGATCACCGGAAGACGGGCCCACAACATCAGCCGCCATGGGTCGTTGCCCGACTCGTACAGCAGATGCCGCCCCAACTCGCCCTGGTTTCCGCGGAAGCCGGGATCGAGGCGCGGATCCGCGACCGCGACACCGGCGGCGACCAGCAGCTTCCCGAGCGGTGGATGCTCGGGGTTGTACCGCAGGCTGTGCTCCTCCAGGTACACGGCGGCCGTACCCACGTACACCGGCTCGTCGATCGTCGGAGTCTGCCGCACGGCGGCGGTCACCATCGCGACGGCCATCTGCCCGAGCAGCAGCACCGTCACCACGGCCACCGGCCACCGCCGCCCCGGGCCGGCCGAGCGGACCACGGCCGCCACCGCCGGCCCGGAGCCCCGCTCACCTCCGCCGGGCAGCGCCCGTTGCCGCCCGCGCCCCACCAAAAGACGACTCATACCGCCCCACTCTCGCACCGCCGCACCCCGGCCGGGCGCCAAGCGGCCGGCGGGGCGCGCCGCTCCTTCGGGCAGTCCCGGGGCGCGCCCGGCGAGTGTCAGGGAGTGCGCCCCACAAGGGCCGGCACGTGAGCGGCGAGGTCCGCCAGCGGGGCGCCGCTCAGCCGGCACACCGTCCAGTCGTTCAGGAACTCCGCCCCGAGTGACCGGTAGAAGCCGATCGCCGGCTCGTTCCAGTCCAGCACCACCCACTCGAAGCGCTCGAAACCGTTCTCCCGGCAGATCGCCGCGAGGGCTGCCAGCAGTGCCTTGCCGTGCCCGGCGCCCCGGGTGTGCGGGCGTACGAAGAGGTCCTCCAGATGCATCCCCCGGGTGCCGG
Organism: Streptomyces sp. TE5632; assembly: GCF_054061295.1. Classification (NCBI taxonomy): domain Bacteria; kingdom Bacillati; phylum Actinomycetota; class Actinomycetes; order Kitasatosporales; family Streptomycetaceae; genus Streptomyces; species Streptomyces sp. TE5632. Next base: position 6,060,216 of record NZ_JBSSEA010000003.1, read on the forward strand.
TCCAGGTGGAGAAACGCGGGAACCACAGGGCGAAGCCCACGGTCCGGCCATCGGCGTCGTCCTCGGCGATCAGGACGGACGCGGCGGGGTGCGCGCCGAACAGCGCCTCGCGCAGCTGCTCCTCGGTGGCGCGGGACTGCTCGGTGGCCTTCTCGTAGGCGGCGAGTTCATGGATCATCGCCAGGATCTCGGGGACGTCGTGCACGGTGGCGGTTCGGATCATGGACCGGAGCATGAATCACCGGGCCGTGCCGTGTCCATCGGGAGCGGCCCGGTGGACGGCCCGAGCCGTCCGGGCCGGTCCCCGCACGCTTCGCGGACCTCAGCCGGTCGCGTCACCGGCCGTGCCGGGCAGCAGCACACTCATGCCGCGGTGTCCGTGCGCGGCACCACGGACGCCGGCACCACGAGGTCGGCGCGGTGCCGGGTCGGGGCGATCAGTTCGGCGTTGGGCTGGTCCGAGCGAAGGGCCCAGGCCACCGCCTCGTCACGGCGTTTGCCGAACTCCTCGTGGCGGGCCACCAGCCGGCGCAGCCGCTCCTCCTCTTCCAGCTCGCAGAACCACACCTCGTCGAGCTGCGGCCGGACCCGGGCCCAGGCGCCGGTGTCCAGCAGCAGGTAGTTCCCCTCCGTGACCACCAGCCGGGCCGTCGGCGGCACCGGCACGGCACCCGCGACCGGCTGCTCCAGCACCCGTTCGAAGCCGGGCGCGTACACGACGTCGTCGTACGTCTCCTCACGCAGGCGTCGCAGCAGTTCCGCGTACCCGGCGGCGTCGAAGGTGTCCGGGGCGCCCTTGCGGTGCCGGCGGCCGAGCCGGTCCAGTTCGGCGTCGGCGAGGTGGAAGCCGTCCATGGGGACGTGCGCGACCCACGGCTCCCCGGTGCCGTTCAACTCCCGCACCAGGTGCCCGGCGAGCGTGGACTTGCCGGAGCCCGGGCTGCCGGCGATGCCGAGCACCGCGCGCCGGCCGACCCCGGTGAGGGCGCGGGCGCGACCGAGGAGATCGTCGAAGGTCGGTGTCACACGGACGAGTGTGTCACCCGCGCTCCCCGTGTTCGCCGCCGAGGGGGGAAGGAGTCCGGTATGACGGATCTGGGTCTGCCCGAAAACATCCTGGCCTGCCTCTTCGACCTCGACGGCGTCATCACCAGGACGGCCGTCGTCCACGCGGCGGCCTGGAAGGAGACGTTCGACGCCTTCCTGCGCGAGCGGGACGGCGCCGGCTTCCGGCCCTTCGACGCCGGCGACTACGACGAGTACGTCGACGGCCGTCCGCGTGCCGACGGCGTACGCACCTTCCTCGCCTCCCGGGCCATCGAACTGCCCGAGGGGAAACCCGGGGACCCGCCCGACGCCCCGACCGTGCACGGGCTCGGCAACCGCAAGAACGAGCTGCTCCTGGAGCGGATCCGCACCGGTGGTGTCGACGCCTACGACGGCACCCTGCGTTACATCGCGGCGGCCCGCGCCCGCCGACTGCGCACCGCTGTCGTCTCCGCCAGCGCCAACTGCCTCGACGTGCTGCGCGCCATCGGTGCCGAGCACCTCTTCGACGTCCGCGTCGACGGCGTGGTCGCCGCCGAACGCGGCCTCCCGGGCAAGCCGCGCCCCGACACCTTCCTCGCCGCGGCCCGGGACCTCGGTGTGCCTCCCGGCCGGGCCGCCGTGTTCGAGGACGCGCTGGCCGGCATGGACGCGGGCCGCGCCGGTCACTTCGGATACGTGGTCGGCGTGGACCGCGTCGGACGGCCGGACGCGCTGTACGCCCACGGCGCCGACCGGGTCGTGACGGACCTCGAGGAGCTCCTCGGGGAACCGGGGGAGCGGCGGCCCCCACGGACGGGATGAGGCGAACGGCCGTACTCCGCTCCACCCGCCTGCCCCTTGCGGGTTAATTTGTCCGTGTTTGCGCGGTTCACATGCCGGCGTCTCGCCGGAGCAAGGGATGCAAGGGACGGACGATGCCCGACGGAAGCGATCTCCTCCTCACCGGAGGACGGCGACGCGCACACGCGTCCCCGGGCGTGCCCCGTCCGGCCACCGGCACCGCACCGCTCGTGGCCCTGGCCGCCGTCTTCACCCTCACCCAACTCGTTCTCGTCCGCCCGGGCCTGGGACTGGGCTGGGACGAGATCGTCTACGTCAGCCAGGTCACGTCCCACCACCCGGCCGCCTTCTTCAGCGCCCCGCGCTCCCGCGGAGTCTCGCTCCTGGTGGCGCCCGTCGCGTCCTGGTCCTCGTCCACCGTCCTGCTGCGCGTCTACCTCGCCCTGCTGTCCGGCCTCGCCCTGTACCTGGCGCTGCGCGCCTGGCGCGGTCTGTTCCCCACCCGCGTCCTGGTCACCGCCGGAGCCTTCTACGCCTCCCTGTGGGTGACCCTCTTCTACGGCCCCCAGGCCATGCCCAACCACTGGGTCGCGATCGGCGCCCTGATCACGGTCGGTTCCTTCCTGCGGTACCGCGCCGACCGCTCGGCGCGCGGCGCGCTGTGGGGCGTCGTGGCGGGGGCCGCGCTGATGGCGTGCATGCGGCCCACCGACGCCGTCTGGGTGATGGTCCCCCTGTTCGTCCTCGCCCTGGCCGGCCGCCACTGGCGGCTGCTGCTCGCGTCGGCGGCGGGTCTCACGGCGGGCGCGGTCGAATGGGTGGCCGAGGCCTACGTGGGATACGGCGGCCTGGGGGAGCGGCTGGCCGAGGCCTCCCGCATCCAGGGCGGGCTCGGCTGGCACATGGCCGTCGACGACCAGCTGCGCAGCCTGGGCGGACGCGGCCTGTGCCGCCCCTGCACCGGGCCGATGCCCCATCCGGTGATCACCCTCTGGTGGTTCGCCCTGCCCCTGCTCGCCGCCGCCGGACTGGTCGTCGCCGTACGGGCCCGGCGTGTCCTGCGTACCGTGATGCCGCTGGCCTGCGCCACCACGGCCGCCCTCCCGTACCTGTTCATGATCGGGTACGCGGCACCCCGCTTCCTCCAGCCCGCCTACGCCCTGCTCGCGATTCCCGTCGCCGACGGACTGTGGCACCTGGCCAGGAAACCGGCCGGGAAGTGGCGGCCGGTAGCGGCGGCACTGGTCGCGCTCGCCCTGGCCGGCCATCTGGCGGTGCAACTGGCCGTCCTGGTGCACACCGTCGACCGCAACACCGAAAGCCGCCGGGACTGGACCCGAGCCGCCGGCGAACTGCACCGGCTCGGCGTCCGCCCGCCCTGTCTGATCACCGGCCACGAGGCCATCCCCGTCGGCTACTACACCGGCTGCTCCTCCGGCGAGACCAGCGGGAACAACGAGAACATCACGGTGGCGGAGATCCTGCGCACTGCGGACCGCGTCCCCGTGGCCGCGCTCACCGGCCCCGGCGGCGTCCCACCCGACTACGCGCGGCCCTGGCCGGTCCACCGGGTCGTCGACCTCGAGGTCCGCATCGCCCCGGCACCCCGGCAGGACGCCTCCGGCTGACGCCCGGACCGCCGGGAGGCGGCAGCGACCCGCACGCCGAACCGGGATTGGGCGGCGCATAACGGGAAACGCGGACCCGACACCCGAGAGGAAGGATCCGGCACAGCGTGACAGGGAGGACACCGTGGGTACCGATCCGATGGCGGACGACGTGTACCGGCCCACCGGAGGCAACGAGGAGCAGGAGGACGCCGCGCCCCTCGACCGGCAGAACGCCGTCGACGAACGGACCTGTGACGACATCCTGGACGAGGGCCACTCCCCGCCGGAGAAGCCGCTGGGCGTGACCCGGCACGGCACCACGGCCGCCGAACGGCACGAGGGCGAGACCCTGGACGAACGGCTGGCCCAGGAAGTGCCCGACACGTCCGCGCCCGGCGGGGACGGCGTGGGTGACCTGCCCGGGGGCGAGGGCGAACCGGTCGACCCGGAGACCGGCACCGAGCGCGCCGGACGCCTGGTCGCCCCGGACGAGGGCGTCCGCGCCGACAGCACGAAGGAGACCGTCGCCGAGGACGTCGGCATCGACGCGGGGGCCGCCGGAGCGGAAGAAGCCGCCATGCACGTCGTGGAGGACGAAACGGCGTTGCCGGAGGACCGGGACGGGGACCGGGGACGGAGCCATGACAGGACCTGACCCGGTCCGATCCGCCCCGGCCTGCTCCGTCCCGGCCGATCAGGGCCGATCAGGACGGGCCTGAGCAGGCCGGGCCCGGGGTTCAGGGAAGCAGCTTGTCCAGTGCGGCGGGTCCCTCCTCCGCCAGTTTGCGCTTGGCCCATTCGAGATTCTGCGGGGTGAGGTCCTTGCCGGAGGCAAGGACGAGGTCCTCCGGCGACACCTCGGTGCCGGTACGGGCGTGGAGCAGGCCGTCCGGGGTGGTGCGGTCCTCGGACGGCCTGGACTCCTCGGGCTGTGACGTCGACATCTTCTGGCTCCTCGGGTCCGGACGTTGTAGCGGCCCGGTGCGGTCATCGGGTCCGATATCACCATTCAACGCGGGAGCCCGCCGTGCATCCGGAACATGCGGGGCGCCGCCTCGAAGGGCCGCTCCTCACGTGCAGGAGTACCTTCCCCGGCCCGCGGAAAACACTGCGAAGACGCCGTCCGGGCAGGCCCTAGAAGGGCGACAGCGTCAGACGCAGGCCGGTGGGGGCCGTGTCCTGGATGTAGGAGGCGAAGTCGGCGACGTCGTCGAAGGCGAATCCGTACGCCTTTCCGTCCTCCGTGGCCGTGTGCACGGCCTTGGAGTAGTGGTTGGTGAGCTCGGTCCGGTAGAAGACCGAGGCGTCGGTGGTCGGCTGGTCGGGGTGGCTGAGCAGCGTCGAGCGGTTGAAGCCGGCGCCGAGCACGGCGGCGACCGGGCCGGTCGTACCGTCGTTGGGAGCGGCGAGCGCGCCGTCGCAGAAGAGCACGTCCCGCGTGGACGGCTTGCCGAAGGAGACCTGGGCGGGCCCGTCGAAGGTGAACCGGTCGCCACGCACCCGGCCGGTGAAGGTGCCGGCGTTGGTGGTGACCTTCAGGTCCCGGCCGGTGTAGGTGCTCCACACCTCGTCGATGTACGGGGCGAGGTGGTCCTCGGCGAACAGACCCGAGTCCAGTCCGTGTCCCGGCGCGATGATCCGGGTGTCGTCCACGACGAGCCGTGAGAACGCCTCCACCTGCCTGATGGCGTCGAACACGGCACGGCGGCCCCCCTCGCGGAAGGCGCCCGTGGTCTGGTCCTCGGAGCCGGTGAGCCGGATGTTCAGCGGCACGCTGAACATGTCGACCATCGTGGTGTTGCAGAACATGCCCGCGGAGTTGTAGGTGAACTCGGCACAGTCGTGCAGCACACCGTAGTTGGGGTCCGAGGTGACCCAGCCCGCCGGGTACTGCAGCGCCGCGTTGCCGTTGCCGTCCGCGACTGCCTTGAACTTGAGCTTCTCACCGAGGGCCACGTAGACACGGCCGGACATGTACGGCAGGGACAGCTTGGTCTCGCCGCTGCCGGCCAGGCTGATCGCGTAGTCGGTGAAGCCGTCGGCGCCGTTGTCCGACAGGGCGATCGGGGCCGGGGTGCCGTCGGGGGTGACCCGTACCTGACGGCCGTCCTGGTTGCCCACGATGTAGAGGTGCACGCTCGCGTTGTCGAAGGAACCGCTGTTGTTGACGACCGTCAGCGGGAGGGGGCCCGCCGCGGCCTTCGTGTCGGCGGGCGTCTCCGCGAGGGCGTGGGGGGCGAGCGCGGCGACGGCGGGCGCGGCCACGGCTGCCCCGCCGAGGGCGAAGAGGACCTTCCGGCGGCCGAGGGAACGCTGGTGACGGGGAGTCATGTGGGGGGTCTCCTGAGGTGATCGTGGGGGTTCTGGACGGCGTCGACCCGGCCTGGGACCTCGGGGCGTAGAGCGCTCCAGAGGGTGAGAGCGCTCTCAGACCGTGCGTCGGCGTCGGCGCGTGGCTTTGATGGTACGGACCGGAACGACCCCCGCCAACGGGTCCGACTTGTCCCTCGATCCGCCCTGACCAGCGGTTACTTGAACGGCGTACGAGAACCCCACGATTGCTTAAGCACTTCTTAAGCGTCGCTTAAGCCGGAGACGTCAGAGGCCGGGCCGGGTCGTTCCGCCGTCGAGCAGGGTCTCCGCGGCGGCCAGGATCTCGGTGACGCGGAGCGCGAACGCGGCGTCGCAGGGGTGCGGCCTGCCGGTGTCCGCGGCGGTGAGGAGCGCGTCGACGGCCCGTCCGAGGGCGGGGACCGCCCCGTGGCCCGTCTCCGGCAGGACGGTGACGCCGGATTTGCCGCGAAGTTCCACGGTGGTGCCGGCGGCGGCCGGGGGCGCGGTCAGGCTCAGGGTGACGGCGCTCGAAGCGTCGCTCGTGTGCTCCAGTACGAGATGGACGGTGTCGCCGGGGCCGTGCGCCGCCGCCGACACCCGTCGGGCGTCGCCGAGCAGGGGCAGCAGTACGGACAGGGCGTGCGGGCCGACGTCCCACAGCGCGCCCTTCTCCCGTCGCCAGGGCGAGGCCGCGAACGGGCTGTCGCCGGAAGTGAACACCGACCCGAGCCACTCCGCCCGCGCGGTGAACCAACTGCCCACGCCCGCCTGTTCATTGATCCACGCTGCCGGTTCGGGCTGGAAGCGGGTGGTGAAGAAGACCACGGAGGCGACCCGCGTCTCCTCGACCGCCTCCGCCACCGCCCGCCCCTGCGCCACCGTCGGGGCGAGCGGCTTGTCGAGCAGCAGATGACGTCCCGCCCGCGCCGCACGGACCGCCAGGTCGGCCTGCACGTCCGGCGGCAGGGCCACGGCGACGGCGTCCACGTCGGCGATCAGCGCGTCGACGTCGTCGTACGCGCGCGTGCCGTGCCGGTCGGCCAGTTCCTCGGCGGCGTCGAAGCGGCGGCCCCACACACCGGCGAAGTCGAGGTCCCGGTGCCCGCTCAGCGCGGGGGCGTGTGCCATCTGCGCCCAGGGGCCGGTGCCGAGCAGTCCGATACGCATGCCGTCGCTTCTCCCGTGCCGTGTCCGCCGTCGGCCGGTGGTGCCCGGCCCGATGTCGGCCCGAGCGTGTCATACCGGCCGGGGTGGCGGGACACCGGGTTCTCGCCGATTCCGACCAGTTGAGCAAATGGGATGAATGTTTCGGTGTGATCCGGGTAGGCGCCCGTCACACTCGGAGATCAGAGAGAGGCGTTTTCGTGCTGGTACCGGATCCCAAGAGGGTCAGACAGTTGCTGACGCGTTACGCGACGCTGCGGATCGCGCAGGCGGAGCGGTACTCGCCCGTCGCGGCGCGCGAGTTGGAGGACATCACCTACACGCTCTGCGTGATGACGGGAACGGCCGGCATCCGCGAGGCCGTCGCCCGCGCGGACGCGCTGCTCACCGGGGAACGGGCCGCGGCGGACATCCGGACCACGGGCGCGGACGACGAGAGCGGCCGGACCCTGGTCGGGTGACGGCTCCCGGGCTGTGTTCCGCCGTTCCGCCGGAGCAGGCAGGTCTCCGGCTACGAGCCGGTGCTCGCGACGGGCCGTCGCCCGTGGAACGCCGACCGATACGCATACGGTGTGGTGCCCACCACCTTGCGGAACCGCTCACGGAACGCCGTGGGCGAGCCGAACCCCGACTGCTGGGCGATCCGTTCGACGGTGTAGTCGCTGTTCTCCAGCAGGTACTGTGCCCGCCGCACCCGCGCCCGCAGCAGCCACTGGACCGGCGTGGTGCCCGTCTGCTCACGGAACCGGCGGCCGAGGGTGCGCTCACTCATCCCGGCGCGCGCCGCCATCGCCCCGAGGGTGACCTCGTGCGCCAGATTGTCCTCGAGCCACTCCAGAAGCGGCTCCAGGGCCGACCCGCGGGGCACGGGCGGGTACTGGTGCACGATGAACTGGGCCTGTCCGCCCTCCCGTTCGAGTGGCATGACGGACATCCGGGCCGTGTTCGCGGCCACGGCCGAGCCGAGGTCCCGGCGGATCATGTGCAGGCACATGTCCAGTGCGGCGGCGGCGCCGGCCGAGGTGAGGATCTGCCCGTTGTCGACGTAGAGCACGTCGGGCTGCACCTCGACGCGCGGAAAGTCACGGGCCAGCCGGTCCGCGGCCACCCAGTGCGTGGTGGCGCGCAGCCCGTCCAGCAACCCGGCCTCCGCCAGGACGAACGCGCCCACGCACACCGAGGCGATCCGGGTGCCCGCCCCGGCCGCCCGGCGCAGTGCCGCGCGGACGGCGGGGGAGAGCGGCGCGGCACCTTCGGCGCAGCCCGGGACGATGATCGTGTCGGCGTCCGCCAGGGCCTCCAGTCCGCGGTCGACGCGCAGGACCAGCCCGCCGTCCGCCACCACCTCGGGTGTCTCCGCGCACGGGCGCACCCGGTAGGCGGGCCGGCCGTCGGGCAGGTGCGTCCAGTCGAAGGTCTGCATGGGGGCCGCCATGTCGAACGGGATGACCCGGTCGAGCAGCAGAATCGCCACGGAGTGCATGAACGCCACGATAGACAGGTTCCCGCCACCGACAAGAGCCGGGTGGAGCCGGGACGGCGGTGCGGCGACGGCCGGGAGGGCAGCTCGGTGGTGTTGGCGAAAACCCGTTGGAAGCTGTCGGTCCGGCCCCTGGGTGATCGTCCCCCGGGCCCCTAGCGTGGGCCCGGCACCGCTGATCACACCAAGGAAAGAGCCCCGGTGACCAAGTTCCTGCTGTCCGTCCACGTCCTCGCCGCCATCATCGCCGTCGGTCCCGTGACCGTCGCGGCGAGCATGTTCCCGCCGGCCGTGCGCCGAGCCGCCGCCGAGGGCGGCGGGCCCGCGGCGACGGCGGTGACCACTGCCGGAGTGCTCCACCGCATCTGCGGGGTCTACGCCCGGATAGGAATCGCGGTGCCCGTCCTCGGGCTCGCCACGGCTCTCGCCATGGGGGTCCTGGGCGACGGCTGGCTCATCACCTCCATCGCCCTGACGGCCGCCGCCGCGGGCGTCCTGATCGCCTTCGTCCTGCCCGGCCAGGATGGGTTCGTCGAGCAGTTGGCGGAGGGCAGAGCCGTCGACCGGCGGGCCACGGTGCGACTGGCCATGTCCACCGGTGTGTTCAACCTGCTGTGGGCGACGGTCACGATCCTCATGATCGTTCGCCCCGGCTCCACGACGGGAGCCTGACGGGGCCGGACCGCGCCGGGCCCGGCCGGGGCTCGCGTCGGCTGACCCTCCTGTCCCGGTCTGCGTCAAGTCGTACGGGTGAATTCCCGCTTCATGGTGTCCGGGCGCCTACACTCGGCAGTCGCGCCCCCGCCCCCCGGGGGCGACGAGCAGAGAGGCACGTTGCCGGGTGTTCCAGGATTCCCCCATCTACGACCGACTCATCGCGGAGTGCGGCGATGTGCCCGCGCAGGTCCGCAGGGAGGCCGAACGAGTGAGCAGGGAACTGGAGCTGGTCATGCGGCCCCTGCAGTCGTCCGGGTACACCCCGGGCCTCGACCGTCCGCAGTCCCCGGGCAACGGCTGGCAGCGCACCGCCCTGTTGCCCGGCCCCCGGCCGCACTGACCCGGAGGAAGGGCCCGTACCACCGCGCCCAGGCGTGGTGGCGGGCCCTCAGCGCGTCGTGGTGCGCACCCCGTTGACACCCGGAGTCTCTTTGGGGGCGGGCCGGGACAGCCACTCGGCGACGGCGCGGGCGATCGGCTGTCCCGTCTCCACCTCGACGAACCCGAACTGACCCGACTGGTTGCACTCCAGGAACCACCACGTTCCGTCCGCGTCCTCGGCGAAGTCGAACGCCCCGTACGCCAGTTCGGCCTCGCGCAGATAGGCGTGGACGGCGTCGGCGGTGCGCGGCGGCACGTCGACGGGCTCCCAGGGGGAGGGGGATGTGGCGAAACGCACATCGACCTCCGTCGGTTCCGCGTCCGGGGCCGCCGCCTTGCGGGCGGCCAGCAGGCGCTCGCCCACGACGGTGAGCCGGATGTCGGCCCGCTTCGCGATCCGCCGCTGGAGCAGTGTCGGTCCGAACGCCACGGCGGCGAAGTCGGTGTCCGGCGCCACCCGGCTGGTCGGCACGGCCCGCGGCGGATCCTGCGGATGTGCTCCGGAGACCGGTTTGACCACCAGGTCCGGGAAGCGCTCCGCGAACTCCCGGGCGGCGCGCGGGAAGGTCGTGATCACCGTGGCGGGCACGGGCAGGCCGCAGCGCTGGGCCAGTCGTAGCTGCCATGGCTTGTGACGGGCCTGCCGGGCCGCGTCCGGATGGTTCATCCAGCGGGCGTCCGAGCCGCGCAGCATGCCGTAGAGGGCCTGGGCGGCCTCCTCGGTCAGCCACGGAGACGGCTGGGCCGCCCGCCCGGCCGGGGCGCCCGGCCTGCGCACCCACACGGACCGCAGCCCGCCGATGCTCACCAGCCGCCCCCCGGCGGAGAGATGGCCGCGAAAGCGGCCGTGGACGTATTCACCCGAGAGCGAGACCCCGCCGGTCAGATCTGCCGGGTCGAGGCGTACCACCGGAACCCCGGAATCATGCAGATGCACGATCACCATGTCGGCGGTCACGTCCTCTTCACAGGTGAGGATCAGTACGGTCATCGTCTGCGGTCCATGGTCAGTCGTCGAAATGGGTCTTGGACCCCGCGGTGGACGTCGTGGTGCCCACCTCCCGCAACAGTGCGTGATCGCAGGCCGCCACCCGTCCGTCGACGAGTACGTTCAACTGCAGTCCAGAGTCGTACACATACGGAGTGGTTACGGCCAACTCCGGTGCCGGACGTGCGTAGTTGAGCGCGAACGGTTGCATCGTCTCTCCCTCGTCGGTACCGCGCCGACCAGCGGCGGCCCACCGTGCACCGCCGCTTGGTCCGCCGACCTGTTTCGGCTTCCAGAGACTTATACGAATCGAACGGGTGGTTGGTTTCCTTACGGAGCGTAGTCATCGGCGGGTTCACGGTCCGGTCGCCGGGGCGTCGCCCCGAGGGAACGTGCGCCGAGGGAGCCGCGCATGCTGCGCAGGGCGAGCAGCAGGACGCCGATGTCGTCCAAATAGATAGGGTCGGGCAACAGGTCGGCCGGCAGTACCAGATAGAGGACCGCACCCCAGAACACCCAGCGCGGGCCCGTGGGCAGACCGGCGTCCCGCAACGCCCGCCGGGTGCGGACCAGTCGCACCAGGACGGCCACGGCGCAGGCCAGCACGGCGGCCGCGACGGCGGCGACGAGTACCACGGTGGTGGTGTCCACGGGGTGTCCTCCTCCAGGAGCGGCGGGGCAACGGTCTCTCTGTCTGGATGCCCGGTAACGGCCCCGGCTATGGCATCCGCCGGACGCATGGAGCAATACAGGTCATACCCATGGCCCAGCCGAGTGGCCGTGCGGGGCGAGGGCGCCTAGTAATGGTCCACGTAACGTCGCTCGTCGTACGTCCGGGGGCGAGGAGCGGCCTCAGCCTTCTTCTTGGAGCCGAGCATGACCACCTGCTCTTCGTCACCCTCCTCGAACACCTCGAACGAATCCGCCATACCCGCCGGGACGGACCCGGCCCTCCCACCGACACCGCCGACGATGCCCCCTCCGTCCGCCGCGACGGTCTCCGCCACCGGCACCGTCCTGCTGGACCCGGCCCCGATCGGCGCCGGGGATGCCATCGGCGGCCTGATGTGCGCGGCGGTGTCGGACCGCCCCCTGGAGGAGGTCGCCGACCTCATCACGTCGCTGGCACGCTCGCCCGAGCACACGCCGGCCGTGGTCGACGCCCTGCGCGCCGTCGGGGTGGGCCGGTCCGTTGAGGACGTCGCCCGTCTGGTCGCCCTGCTGACCCGGCCGCCCCGCGACGCCGACAGCGCCGACGAGGTGATCCGGGCCGCGGCGGCGCACCGTCCCGTGGCGGACGTGACCCGGCTGGTGGCGCTGCTGCAGAACGAGGAACTGGCACCCCACTGCCGTGAGGAGGCACTGCGGGCCGCAGCCTCCGGCCGCTCCGTCGAGGAACTGATCGAGCTGATAGACCGACTGGCCGCGCAGGAGCCACCGGAACGCTCCGGCAGCCCGGCAGCGGTCCCGTCGGCCCCGCCCCGCTTCGAGGACGACCACGGCGACGAGGACGACGACGCGTACGGAGACCGGCACCGAGCCCCGTACCGAGCCGGGAACAGCGGTCAGGGCGGGGGCGGGGACCGGCGGGGCACCCGGGAGGACGAGGAAGCCGGGGACGGGCGCGGAACGGCGCCGGAGGCCGGATACCGGACCGTCCACCGCGGTGCCCGGGGCGCGGCGGCCCTGCGCTCGAGACGGCGGATCAGGCACCACCGGCCCCGCGCGCGAACGGGGCAGGGCACGAGGCCCGGCCGGAGACCCGACGGCGCCGCCCTCGAGCGCCCGCCCGAACAGGCGGTCCGGTCCCTGACCTGGTCCAGCTGGCTCGCCGCGGTGGCCCTCGCCCTGTGCGCGGTGGCCCACTTCCCCCTGCACTGCGACGGTTCCGCACTGACCCTGCACGCCCTCACCGTCGGCCTGTCGGTGCTCTGCACGGCGCTGGCCCTGATCCTGGTGGTGCGCCCCGGCGCGCTGGTGCTCGCGCCGGCGGTCGTCGTACCCGCGGCCCTGGTCGGGGCGCACGCCTACGGTCCGTCCTTCCCGTCCGTCTTCCTGTCCCGGGCCGTCCGCCTCGCGCTCGCCCCGCAGTGGCTGGCCAGCGCGGCGGCCGTCACCGCCGCGCTGCTGGCGCTGACGGCCCTGGTCATCCGGGTGGCATCCCCCTTCCCCGGCAGGCACTGGGCGGTGTGGCCGGCACCCGGGACACACCGGATGCCGGACTGAGCGCGCCGACCGAGGAGGGACGCCGGGTTCACCGGGCAGGACCGGGGCCGACCGGGCAGGACCGGGAAAGGCCCTACGGGTCCGAAGCCGCCGACTGCCTGTCGGAGGCGGGCGGGGCCCCGCCCGCCTCCTCGGCTGCCGACGGGCGACGCGCCGCCCTGGGACCGAACTTCAGGCGCTCCAGCGTGCGCGTCAGCTGCCGCACGGGCGACGGAGCCGGCGTACCACCGGGCGGCAGGGCACGGGGGCCGGAGGCCGCGGCGGACTCCCGGTAGGCGGCCAGCGCCTCGTGCGCGCTCTCGGCCGCCTCGCGGTACAGGTCGCGGGACTTCGTCATGGCCTCCAGCGCGTCGGCGTACATGGCGACCAGCCGGCGCTCGCGGACGAGCTCCTCCTCCAGGGTCAGCAGACGCCAGTCCTCCCGCAGCGCGGTCAGAGCGGCCTCGGCGCCGTCCGGCAGCGGGCGCGGCAGCGCCGCGAACCGGCCCACCGCGTCGACCAGGTCGGCGGGGCGGGTGCCGTCCAGGAACACCGCGCGCACCGAGAACTCCCCGGCGTCGTAGCCGTCCGGGGTCGGTCCGCCGGGCAGGACCACCGCACCGCCGCGCGGCACCTCGACACCGGAGTCCCGCAGCGCCCAGTTCACGACCCGCAACTGATGCGGCGCGGCCCGGTGCTCCACCACGCGATGCCGCAGCCCCGACGGCAGCCAGTGGGCGAGCGGCAGCCGGCCGCGGTCGTCGGTGGTCATCGCCTCGTGGACGACGACGTGGATGTTCCACCCGTTCCCGCCGGCGCTCCGCGCGCAGTCGCGCAGCAGCCGCCGTACGGCCTTGTCGTCCTCGGAGAGCGGATTGATCTCTCCCAGCCGCAGCCCCGTGGCCGCGTCGTGGTTCCAGGCCGGGTCCGGGTCGTCCAGGGGCCAGAACATACCGGCGGGGGACGGCCATGCGTGGTCCCAGGGCTGCTCGGCCTCGGCGACCAGGATCCAGCGCTGCCCGTCCCCGTCGGCGGGGCCGACGCTCAGCCGGGCGCGCACGGTCACCGCCCCGGCGACCCGGACACGGGCCTGGAACACCCGGTCCGGCGTGTCGTGCCGTGTCTCGTGCCCTGCTTCGGGCACGTCGTCGGGCACTTCCAGGAAGGCGTCGATGCCCCCGCTGCCCTCCAGCCGGGGCAGGGTGCGCCGGAGCACGTCCAGCGCCGAGGCACCGGTGTGCCGGCCGGCGGTCAGCCAGACGGACGGAGGGATCGTGGGGCGGGTTGTGCGTGAGGTAGGCATGAGTCCAGGGGTGAACGGGGGCACGTGCTCCTGCCATTGTCGTCGCTGTCGGACGGCGAACTGACGCGGGTTCCGCCGGGCGGCGGTCCTCGTCCGCGGCTACCCGCGCGGTGGGGCTCTCATGTGTCACGTGTCATCCCCGCACGCGGGTCCCGCGCACGGGGTGTGCGGGGCGCACACATGGCGGAGGGCTTTCACTCGTGGTCGCGACAGTACCCGGTCCCCACAATGGAATCCGGTGAGCAGGGCCGACCCGCCATCCGCACAGGGGAAGGCCCTGCTCGCACCCCGCCGCCCACCGGACCGGGAAAATCGGCGACGTTATCAGTACCGGGGCGTCCTTGTCGCATATTCCAAGGGAAAACACCAAAGCCCCCACCTCGGTCGAGCACACACCGTAGCGTCGACGTCACGTTCGCGGTACAGCCGTGCGATGAGGGGGGATCCGGCGTGCCCGGAATCGACGAGAGTCTGCTGGAAGCCATGCGACTGCCTGGTGCGCGGGGTGCACTGGTGGTCGACTGGATCAGTGGACTCGCGCTGGGTGCGGTGGGCGACGCGCCGGGCGACGACCCGGAGGCGACAGCGGCGGAGACCGCCGAACTCGCCCGCCTCGCCATGGAGAGCGGCACACTCGCACCGGCCGACGGCGGCCTGTCCGTCGCGTCCGTCGCCTCCGGCAAGGAACCACCCGTCCAGGACCTCATCCTCACCACCGTCGACGCGTACCACCTGCTCCGGTTCGTCATCACGGCCTTCGACAGCACCGTGTTCCTGTACCTGTGGCTCGACCGCCGTGACGGCAACCTGGCCCTGGCCCGTATCCGGCTGGCCGAGATGGCGGACCGGCTGGTGCTCGGATGACCACGGCGGCACCCATCGAGGGATCGGCACCGACCGGCGGATCGGTGCCTGCCGTGCTCGGCAGCCTCGCGGCGGAACGCGCCACCGGGGCCCTCTCCACCGAGTCCGGGGTCTTCTACCTGGCGGCGGGGCACGTCGTCCACGTCGAATCCGTGTACAGCCCCGACCTCGGCGATCTGCTCACCCGCAGCGGTGCCCTCCCGGCCGACGGCTGGTGGGAGGCGGTCGAGCGGGCCGGGGCCCGCCACCGCGTCGGCCGCCAGTTGGTCGACAGCGGCCGTCTCACCACGGGCGCGCTGGAACTGTGCCACACGGGCGCGCTGTTCGACGCGGCGTACTTCGCGCTGGCCCAGGACACCGCCGCGCTCCGCTTCCGCCCGGAAGCAGCGCACTGGCTCGGCGCGGTCCGCCCCGTTCCGGTGCACAGCGTGCTGCGCGAGTCGCGGCGTCGCCGTGATCTGCTGCACCGCATCTGGCCCGACCCCGCCGTCGACACCGCCCCGCTCACCCGTGCGCCCGGCGCCGACCCGGCGGACCTGCCGCCCCGCCGCGGCCGGACCCTCGCCCGGGTCGACGGGGCCAGCACCGCCGCGCAGATCGCCTCGGCCCTGGCGTGCCGCACCTTCCACACCCTCGTCGAACTGCGTCGCCTGGCCGCCGACGGACTGATCGCCCCCGCACCGCCCCCACCCCCGCCCGTCGCCACCGTCCCCCACGGCACCGGCGAAGCCGGCTCCGCGTGGGACGAGCCCGACACAGCGCTGCTGCGACGGCTCCTGGACGCCTTGGAGGCCCTGTGATCCGCGCGCGTCGACAGCGTGCCGAAAGGAGACTGCTCATGGCCGTCGAGACCGACGTGCTGGACGAACTGCGTCGGCTCCGTACCCGGGTCCCCAGGCTGGCGGGATCACTCGCGGCCACCGTCGACGGGCTCGTCCTCGCCCACGACGTGCCCGACACCGAACCGGAGGGGCTGGCCGCGCTCACCGCCGCCGCGCTCGGTGTCGCGTACCGCGTGACGGACGCCACCGCCCGCGGCGAGTTCCGCGAACTGCTGGTGCGCGGGACGCGGGGATACGTGGCGACCTACGCCGCAGGAAGCACCGCCGTGCTCACCCTGCTCGCCGACGACCGGGTCAACGTGGGCCGGCTGCATCTGGAGGGCCGGCGCAGCGGGGCCCGCATCGCGGACCTGGTCGCCACCGGAGCCGGCCCCGGCGTGGGCCGGCACACCGACCGCGCGGCGCCCGAACAAGGCCCCGTACCCGCCCTGGACACGGACCGCCGGATCGGCACCCTCCCGGTGCGCGCTCCGCAGCGGCCCGCACACCGGCCCCGGCCCCAGGCCGACGGCTGAATCCCGGCTCCTCCTCCCGGCCTGCCGCCGCGGCACGACCCGGCGACCGGCCAGAACAACGATCACGACCGAAAGGAAACCTCTCATGGCCAACACCGAGACCGCGCTCAAGGACTGCCTCAGCTCCATCGACGGCGCGACGGCCGCCGCACTCGTCGACTACACCAGCGGCATGGCGCTCGGCACGATCGGCGGCGGCAAGGACTTCAACCTGGAGGTCGCCGCCGCGGGCAACACCGACGTCATGCGCTCGAAACTGCGCACCATGGAACTCCTCGGGCTGAAGGACGAGATCGACGACATCCTGATCACCCTGGGCAACCAGTACCACCTGATCCGCCCGCTCAAGGGGCGCGGCGGCAACGGTCTGTTCCTGTACCTGGTCCTGGACAAGGCTCGCGCCAACCTGGCGATGGCGCGCCACCAGCTGCGCCGGATCGAGACGGACCTGGAGGTCTGAGCCGGGACCGGACCGGTTCCGGAACACCGCAACGGGCGTGTGCCCTTCGCGAACACCACTCGCGAAGGGCACACGCCCGTTACGGCGTCAGCCGGACTCGGTCAGGCCGCGTCGGGAAGCCACAGGTCGGGACCGAAGACCTCGTAGCTGATCTGCCGGGCGGGGACGCCGGCACCCAGGAGCCCGCCACGCACCGTGCGCATGAACGGCAGCGGGCCGCACAGGTACACCGACGCGTCCGCAGGGACGTCGATCCCGGTGAGGTCCATCAGGCCGCTGCGCGCCTCCGGCTCCTCGGCGCCCGGCCGCTCGTACCAGAAGACCGCGCGGGCGTCCGGCAGTTGCTCCACCAGGGACCGCACCTCGGCACGCAGGGCGTGCTCGTCGGGCGAGGTGTCGGCGTGCAGCACCAGGACCCGGCGGGCCGAGCCCGTCGCGGCGAGCCGGGCGAGCATGCCCACCATGGGGGTGCAGCCGATACCGGCCGAGACCAGCACCAGCGGGGTGTCGGCCTCGTCCAGGGCCACGTCGCCGGCCGGCACGGACAGCGCGAGTTCGTCCCCCACGCCGGTCTGCGCGTGCAGCAGGTTGGACACCTCGCCGTCCGGTGTCTCCGCCTCGCCGGTGAGGCGTTTGACGGTGATGCGGCGCAGCTCGCCCCCGGGGTCCGAGGACAGGCTGTACTGGCGCAGCTGGTGCACCCCGTCGGGCATCCGCAGCCGCACGCTCACGTACTGCCCGGCCCGTGCGGGCGGGGCGGGCTCGCCGTCGGCCGGGCGCAGCAGGAACGACACCACGTCGGGGGTCTCCTCGTGCCGTTCGACGACCGTCCACTGCCGCCATGTCGCGCCCGGTTCGACCCCGGCGTCCTGGTAGAGGCGGGCCTCCTGCCCGATGAGGGCACCGGCCATCAGCCAGTACACCTCGTCCCAGGCGGCGGCCACCTCCGGGGTGACGGCCTCGCCGAGCACCTCCGCGATCGCGCCGAACAGGTACTTGTGCACGATCGTGTACTGGTCGTCGGTGACCCCGACCGCGATGTGCTTGTGCGCGATCCGTGCCAGCAGGGCGTCCGGCCGGGTGTCCGGGTCGGCGAGCAGCGCCCGTGCGAAACCGGCGATGGAACCGGCCAGCGCCCGGCGCTGGGCACCGCTGGCCTGGTTGCCCCGGTTGAACATGCCGTCCAGCAGTTCGGGGCGGTCGCGGAACATCGCACCGTAGAAACGCGCGGTGATCTCGTCGAGCGCTCCGGCCACGGCGGGAAGGGTGGCCCGGACCACTGCGGCAGATTCTTCGGACAGCATGAGGTCTCCCAACAGCGTGACGGGGTAAGGGCGTTGGACCGCCGTTCCGGACCGGCGGCACCACCTGTATAGCAATCCGACATGAGGGTTTCCGTCGGTAACCGACGCTGGCGGGGCACTGCGGGCCCATCGGCCCGGGAGAAGGGGACCTTCGGTCCCGGGCGCCGCGCACCCAGCAGGGCCGATCGGCTCGGTCACGGGGGACTCACGACGCTGTTCAGCGGCTTTCGCGCACCGTGGGGGCGGCCGCGTCGAGCTCCGCGGGCAGTCGGGAAAGCAGTTCGAAGACGCCGGTGAGCCGGACGTGGTGGAGGAGGCGCAGGAAGGAGGGCTTGTCCGTGATCAGCCGCAGCCGCCCGCCGCGGGCCAGCACCCGGTTGCGGGCGCGGCACAGCACGCCCAGCCCCGAGCAGTCGATGAAGGGCACAGCGCGCAGATCGAGCACCAGGTCGGGAAGGGCGCGGTCGGTCAGTGTGTCCAGGCGCCGCGACAGAACGGGCGCGGTGCGCAGGTCGAGTTCACCGCGCGGGGTGACGACCGTCGTTCCGGCGACGGTCCGTTCGGGCGGCTCCGCCACGGACCGGCTGGGGTTCTGGGGCATACCGTCCAGACAACCCGGAGCGGCGAGCCCGCCGGTAGGGCCGGCCGGCCCCAGCCGCGGCGGTCCACCGGGGCCGACCGGCACTGACCGGTGAGTACGGCACTCGGGGCGAGGACGGGGCGGGCACCGGAACCGTCGGTATCGTGAGCGGAGCGACACCGCGGGGGATCGGCGCCGCTCCTGTCCTCGAGGATGGCCCGGCCGTGTGCCGCGGCACAGGTGCCGATGGTCCCGGAGTCCCGGGCCGTCCGGCCTTGGCCACGTCGCACAGGACAGCGGATGACCCGGGACGAGGCGGGTCACCCGGGGGAAAGCAAGGCCGGTCGGCCCTGGCCGTCCGGCCCGTAATCGAGAAGGATCTCCCTGGAGGGGGCCGTCGGCCGCCGGCCGACGGCCGGTGTGCCCGGTGTGCCCGGTGTGCCCGGTATGCAGGGACAGTCAAGGACAAGGAGCATCAGATGGCGGACAGCGAGCAGCCCGGACCCGACCGGCCCATCCGGGTCTTCCTGCTGGACGACCACGAGGTGGTCCGCCGCGGAGTGCACGACCTGCTCAACGACGAACCGGACATCACCGTGGTCGGCGAGGCCGCCACCGTCGAGCAGGCCCTGGTCCGCGTCCCCGCGCTCCGCCCCGACGTGGCGGTCCTCGACGTCCGCCTGCCCGACGGCGACGGTGTGACCGTCTGCCGCGAGCTGCGCTCGAAGATGCCCGACCTGGCCTGTCTGATGCTCACCTCGTTCGACGACGAGGAGGCCCTGCTGGACTCGATCATGGCGGGTGCCTCCGGCTATGTGCTGAAGCAGATCCAGGGCTCGGACCTGGTCGCGGCCGTGCGGACGGTCGCCTCGGGACAGTCCCTGCTCGACCCGAGCGCCACCACCCGCCTGATGGCCCGGCTGCGGCAGGAACAGGAGGAGCCGAAGGAGGAGCAGGACGCCCTGCCGGGACTGACCGAACGCGAGCGGGAGATCCTCGCGCTGATCGGTGAGGGGCTGACCAACCGGCAGATCGGCCAGCGGCTGTATCTCGCGGAGAAGACGGTGAAGAACCACATCTCCCGTCTGCTGGCCAAACTCGGGGTGGAACGCCGTATCCAGGCCGCCGTGATCGCCACCCAGGCCCAGGACCGGCTGCGGCGCACGGACCGCTGACGCCGGGTGCGGCGTTCGGTGGGACGTGATCGTGCAGGGCCCGTTACCGTGGCACCTGCCGGGGGCACATCCCCGGTAGGGCGAGCGAACGGGAGGACCACGGGTGGAGAGCTCCGAGCGGGACGGGGACGCCCGTCTTCGGCTGCCGCAGCTGAGGCTGGACGAGTTGCTGGAGGAGCTCCAGGCCCGGATCGACGCGGCCCGCGGCACGCGTGACCGGGTGCACAGCCTGCTGGAGGCCGTCCTCGAGGTGGGGCGCGAGCTCGACCTGAAGCAGGTCCTGCACAGCATCGTCGACGCCGCGGCGGTGCTGGTGGACGCGGAGTACGCCGCCCTCGGTGTGATCGGCCCCGACGGGAAACGGCTGTCGGCCTTCCACACCGTCGGTGTCAGCGAGGAAGTGATCGCCCGCATCGGCCACTTCCCCGAGGGACACGGCATCCTCGGGGAGCTGATCCGCCACCCCGAGCCGTTGCGGCTGGCCAAGCTCTCCGACCACCCCTCCTCCTACGGGTTCCCGCCCCACCACCCGCCGATGAACAGCTTTCTCGGCGTCCCCATCCGGGTCCGTGACCAGATCTTCGGCAACCTGTACCTCACCGAGAAACGTGCCGGGGCGAAGTTCGACGAGGAGGACGAGTCGGTCCTGTCGACCCTGGCCGTCGCCGCCGGCGTGGCCATCGACAACGCCCGGCTCTACGAGGAGTCCCGGCTGCGGGAGCGGTGGCTGCAGGCGAACACGGAGATCACCCACGCCCTGATGTCCGGCAGCGGCGGCAGCGAGGCCCTCCTGCTGATCGCCGAACGCGCCAGGGAGATCACCGGCGCCGCGCTCGCCGAGGTGGCGGTGCCGATGGAGGGCACCGGATCGCTGACCGTGGAACTCGCCATCGGCCAGGAGGCGGACGCCCACCGAGGGCTCGTCGTACCCGTCGACGACAGTCTGCTGGGCCGGGCGTTCACCAGCGCCGCCCCCGTCACCAGCCCGGACGTCTCCAGCGACGAGCGGGTCTCGTCCGGGCCGCCGCGCTTCGCCGGACTCGGCCCGGCGGTGGCGGTGCCCGTCGGATCGGAGGACGGTGTCCGGGGCATCGTCCTGCTGGTGCGCGCCACCGGCGCCGGCGAGTTCTCCGAGAAGGAGATCGAACCGCTGCAGGGCTTCGCCGCGCAGGCGGCCGTGGCGATGGAACTGGCGGAGCGGCGCCGCGACGCCGAGCAGATCGCCGTGCTGGAGGACCGGGACCGGATCGCCCGGGACCTGCACGACCTGGCGATCCAGCGACTGTTCGCCACCGGGATGACGCTGCAGAGCGCCGGCCGCTTCATCGAGCACAAGGAGGCCTCGGAGCGGGTCGCCCGGGCGGTGGACGACCTGGACGAGACCATAAAGATCATCAGGTCGACCATCTTCGGTCTGCGCGCGCACGACACCGCGTCCGGGACCGGTCTGCGGGCCCGCGTCGTGCGGGTGGTCGGCGAGGCGGCCCCCCTGCTCGGCTTCGCCCCCAGCGTGCGCATGGAGGGCCTGGTCGACACCCATGTGTCGAAGGAGACCGCCGACCATGTGGTGGCCGTCCTGTCCGAGTCCCTGACCAACATCGCCCGGCACGCGCGCGCCGACCGCGCCCAGGTGGCTCTCGAGACCGACGGCCGCGAGGTGCGGCTGACGGTCTCCGACAACGGTGTGGGCATCCCGGCCGGCGGCCGCCGCAGCGGACTGCGCAACATGGCCGAGCGTGCCGCGCAACTCGGGGGCGAGCTGGAGATCGACAGTTCCGCGGACCGGGGCACCACCCTGGTGTGGCGCGCGCCCGTACGGGAGGGTTAGAACCCGTCCCCGGCCGTGTGTGGTCGGCCCGGGGCTGGGTACCCCGTGCCGAACCACCGGGGCTCTCCGCTGGGCCGACCGCGGAAGGAGCGTCGTCGTGACGGGCTGGACCTGGGAGTACGAGGGATACGACGCCGCCGAGGCGCGCCTGCGGGAGTCGCTGTGCACGCTCGGCAACGGCTACTTCGCCACCCGGGGAGCGCTGCCGGAGTGTACCGCCGACGCGGTGCACTACCCGGGCACCTACACGGCCGGCTGCTACGACCGGCTCACCTCGGAGGTCGCCGGGCGGCAGGTCGAGAACGAGGACCTCGTCAACCTCCCCAACTGGCTGCCGCTGCGCTTCCGGCTGCCCGGCGGCCTCTGGCTCACCCCCGACACCGCGACCGTGCTCGACCACCACGAGACCCTGCGGATGGCCTCGGGGCTGCTGGAGCGCCTGACCCGGTACGACCTCGGCGGCGGTCGGGTGCTGAGGGTGCGCCAGGAACGGCTGGTGCACATGGCCGACCCCCATCTGGCCGCGCTGCGCACCGAGTTCACGGGGGAACAGCACTCCGGCGCCCTAGAGGTCGAGGCGGCGCTCGACGGCGGCGTCACCAACGCGGGAGTGGCACGCTACCGGGACCTGGACGGCCGGCATCTGACCCATGTGCACAGCGGCAGCTCGGCGCCGGACACGGTGTGGCTGCGTTGCCGCACCCGTACCTCGGACATCCTGATCGCCTTCGCCTCCCGGCTGCTGTCCGAGGCGCCCACCGCGATCCGCAGGGAGGACCGACGTGCCGTCCAGTCGACCCGTCTGCACCTGACTCCGGGCCACACGACGACCGTGGACAAGATCGTCGCCCTGCACACCTCGCGCGACCCGGCCATCAACGATCCCTTGCACGCCGCCGTCGACCGGGTGGGCCGGGTCCCCGCCTACGACGAACTGCTGGAGTCCCACCGGACGGCCTGGGGCCAGCTGTGGCGCCGGGGCGAACTGGACGTCCCCGGCGAGGCAGGCGGCATTCTGCGTCTGCATCTCTTCCACGTGCTCCAGACCCTCTCCCCGCACACCGCCGACCTGGACGTCGGGGTGCCGGCCAGGGGACTGCACGGCGAGGCCTACCGCGGGCACGTCTTCTGGGACGAGCTGTTCGTGCTGCCCTACCTCAACCTGCACTTCCCCGAGGTCTCCCGCGCCCTGCTGCACTACCGGCACCGCCGGCTGGGCCGGGCCCTCAACGCCGCCCGGGACGCCGGACGCAGGGGGGCGATGTTCCCCTGGCAGAGCGGCAGCGACGGCCGGGAGGAGGCCCAACAACTCCACCTCAACCCGCGGTCGGGCCGCTGGGTGCCCGACCACTCCCACCTCCAGCACCATGTGGGCTCGGCGATCGCGTACAACGTGTGGCAGTACTGCGAGGCCAGCGGCGACACCGAGTTCCTGCACACCAAGGGCGCCGAACTGCTGCTGCAGATCTCCCGCTTCTGGGCGGACGCCGCCGCCTGGGACCCGCTGCTGGGCCGGCACCGGATCAAGGGTGTGGTCGGCCCCGACGAGTACCACGACGCCTATCCCGACGCGGCCGAGCCCGGACTGGACGACAACGCGTACACGAACGTGACCGCTGCCTGGGTGCTCGCCCACACCCTCGACGTGCTGCGCGCCCTGCCCGAGCCGCGCCGACGGGAACTCGACGAACGCACGGGTCTGGACGGAAGCGAACTCGAGAAGTGGGAGGAGGTCTCCCGCACCCTGCACGTGCCCTTCCACGACGGCGTCATCAGCCAGTTCGAAGGGTACGGAAAGCTTGCCGAGCTCGACTGGCAGGACTACCGGCGGCGTTACGACGACATCCGGCGGCTGGACCGGATCCTGGAGGCCGAGGGCGACAGCGTCAACCGCTACCGGGCCTCGAAGCAGGCGGACGTCCTGATGCTCGGCTATCTGTTCGCCCCGGCCGAACTGCAGGGCCTGTTCCGCCGGTTGGGGCATGAGTTGGACGAGGCGACCTGGCGGCTCACGGTGGACCACTACCTGCACCGCACCAGCCACGGCTCCACCCTCAGCGGCCTCGTCCACGGCTGGGTGCTGGCCCGGGAGCGGCGCGCCGAGGCGTGGACGTTCTGCCAGGAGGCACTGCGCGGGGACATCGCCGACATCCAGGGCGGCACCACCGGTGAGGGCGTTCACCTCGGCGCCATGGCCGGCACCCTCGACCTGGTCCAGCGCGGACTGCCGGGGCTGGAGACCCGGGGCGGCGACCTGCGGCTGGACCCGGTGCCCCTGCCGGAGCTGTCCTCCTACGGCTTCACCCTGCGCTACCACGGCCACTGGGGTGTCCGGCTGAGGCTGGAACGCGGCCTGCTGGAGATCGCCGTACCGGCCTCCGGCCCCGCCCCGATCGACGTGCGCCTCCCGGACCGCACGGCCCGCCTCCACCCGGGGGAGACGGGCCGCCTGCCGCTCACGGAATGACGGTCCGGCGGGGGTCGGTCACTTGTGGAAGCTGATGTACCCGTCGCCGTCCCGGTCGGAGCCGCGCTTCGTGTACGAGTGCACGTCGGCGCGGCTGCCCGTGGGCTTGACCAGGTAGATCGTGTCCTTGTCGTTGTTCCAGATGAAGTTGCAGTTGTCGCGGTAGACGACGTTGTTCTTGTCGGAGTCCGTGCCGTGGCCGCCGCGCAGCTTCACGTGGTCGCGGGGCTCGAGGTAGTGGTTGGCGGTGAAGACGAACCGGTTCCCGGCGGCGTCCTTGACCAGGTACCCCTTGAGGTTCACGGTCTTCGTCGACGAGTAGTTCTTGATCGTCAGGTACTCCTGGTGCGTGTTGCCCGTGGAGCACTTGTTGGAGTCGCGCCCCGGAGCGTCGTACTGGACGCCGCGCACCTTGAGCGCGGAGGTGTACTCGGCGGCGTGCGCCGGAACGGCCGTCAGCATGGCCAGGGCGCCCGCGGCTGCGGTGGTGGCGACGGCAGCAGTGCGTATACGCATGAACTCATCCCCCCTGTATGACCTTTGTGTGAAGGTCATATGGTGATCTGGTGGCGGCTGGATCGTACACAACTTCGATTGCCGTCACGTCAGGGGGGGTGCCGGTGGGCGCCGGCGGCCGCTCGCCGACCGCGCGGAAAGCGGAGCGCCCGTCCGGTCCCTCGAGGGACCGGACGGGCGCTCCGCGGTACGTTCGGTGCCGGCCGCCCGGCTATCGGCTCACGCGCCGCTCTCCCGCAGCATGTCCTCGCGCTCCACGAGCTTCACCCGATCGCGTCCCTGCGGCTCGCCCAGCGCCTTCTCCGCGGCGTCCAGCCGGTACCAGCCGTCCCAGGTGGTGTGGCGGACGGCGCGCTCGGCGAGGAGGGCGTCCACGGCCTCCGGGGCGGGCGAGGCCGGAGTCGACAGCCGGCCGTTGGCGAAGTCGTCCAGCAGGTTCGCCACCGTCTCGTTGGCGTCGCCCTTGGTGTGGCCGATCAGGCCCACCGGGCCGCGGCGGATCCACCCGGTGACGTATGTGGACGTCAGGTGCTCGCCGTTCTCCTGCATGACCCGGCCGCCCTTGTCCGGAACGGTGCCGGAGTCGATGTCCCAGGGCAGTTTGGGGAGCTTGTCGGACAGGTAGCCCACCGCGCGGTAGACCGCGCTGACGTCCCAGTCCTTGAACTCGCCGGTGCCCTTGACGTTGCCGGTGCCGTCCAGTTCCGTGCGCTCGGTGCGCAGGCCGACCACCTTGCCGTCCTCGCCGAGGATCTCGGACGGCGACTCGAAGAAGTGCAGGAACAGCTTGTGCGGACGGTCGCCGGCGTCGCGGATCGCCCACTTCTCCAGGGTCTTGGCGACCATGTCGGCCTGCTTGTTGCCGCGCCGGGTCGCGATCGAGCCCTCGTCGTAGTCGATGTCCTCGGGGTCGACGATCACCTCGATGCTGGGGGAGTGGTCCAGCTCCCTCAGCTCCATCGGGCTGAACTTCGCCTGCGCCGGGCCGCGGCGGCCGAAGACGTGGATCTCCCGCGCCCTGTTGGCCTTCAGCCCCTCGTGGACGTTCGGCGGGATCTCCGTCGGCAGCAGTTCGTCCGCCGTCTTGGCCAGGATGCGGGCGACGTCGAGGGCGACGTTGCCGACGCCGAGCACGGCGACCTTCTCCGCCTCGAGCGGCCAGGTGCGCGGTACGTCCGGGTGACCGTCGTACCAGGAGACGAAGTCGGCCGCGCCGTACGAGCCGTCGAGATCGATCCCCGGGACGGACATCGCCCGGTCGGCGGTCGCGCCGGTGGCGAAGATCACGGCGTCGTAGAACGCGCGCAGGTCGTCGAGATGGATGTCCGTGCCGTAGTCCACATTGCCGAACAGCCGGATCTGCGGCTTGTCGAGCACCTGGTGCAGGGCCGTGATGATGCCCTTGATCCGCGGGTGGTCGGGAGCGACGCCGTACCGGATCAGACCGAAGGGCGCCGGCATGCGCTCGAAGATGTCGATGGAGACGCCCGGTTCGGCGGCCACGTCGGACTTGAGCAGGGCGTCGGCGGCGTAGATCCCGGCGGGGCCGGATCCTACGACGGCTACCCGCAGGGGGCGGGGCATGGGCAGTTTCCCTTCGAGCGATGACAAGAGCCTCACTCGATCCTAAACAAAGGCTTGCCTTACCTGGTACGCGGGTCCGGTCTATGGGCACATAAGTGGCCCTTATGACTCCTCAAGGCCTCTCATGTGCTTTCCGGGGCGAACGCCGTGGTCACGGGAGGGACTGCTCCGCCCAGATGACCTTACCGGCCGGTAGGTAGCGGGTGCCCCAGCGCTCCGCCAGCTGCGCCACCAGGAACAGGCCGCGTCCGCCCTCGTCGGTCATGGTCGCGTACCGCAGATGCGGCGAGGTGCTGCTGCCGTCGAAGACCTCGCAGATCAGATGGCGGTCCCGCAGCATCCGCACCTCGATGGGACCGCCGCCGTAACGGATCGCGTTGGTGACCAGCTCGCTCAGGATCAGTTCCGTGCTGAAGGAGAGGTCCTCCAGTCCCCACTCGGTCAGCTTCCGGGTGACCGCGGCGCGCACCTCGGCGACGGCCGCCGGGTCGGAGGGCACCGGCCACTGGGCGATCCGGTCCGAGGTGAGCGCCCGGGTGCGGGCCACCAGCAGGGCGATGTCGTCCCGTGCCCTGACCGGACTCCGGGAGTCCAGCACGGCCCGGCAGGTGTCCTCGGGGGAGTCCCCGGCCCGCGACAGCGCCTCGCGCAGCAGCTCCAGACCGACGTCGATGTCGTGCTCCCGGTCCTCGACCAGTCCGTCGGTGTACAGGACGAGACGGCTGCCCTCCGCCGGCTCCAGCTCGGCCGTCTCGAACGGCAGCCCGCCCAGCCCCAGGGGCGGGCCGGCGGGCACGTCCACGAATTCCACGGTGCCGTCCGGGTGGATCAGCGCGGGCGGCGGATGGCCCGCGCGGGCGACCTTGCACTTCCGGGTGACCGGGTCGTAGACGGCGTACAGACAGGTCGCCCCGGTCACCGGGGCGCTGTGCTCGTCCTCCGTCTCGTCCGAGTCGATGCGGCCGACCAACTCGTCGAGCAGGCCCAGCAGCTCGTCGGGCGGCAGGTCGAGCGCGGAGAAGTTGTGCACCGCCGTGCGCAATCTCCCCATGGTGGCCGCGGCGTGCAGCCCGTGCCCGACGACATCGCCGACCACCAGCGCGACCCGCGCCCCGGACAGCGGCAGGACGTCGAACCAGTCACCGCCCACCCCGGCCTGGGCGGGCAGATAGCGGTAGGCGATGTCCAGGGCGCTCTGCTCGGGCAGGCTGCGGGGCAGCAGGCTGCGCTGGAGCGTGACCGCCATGCTGTGCTCGCGCGTGTAGCGGCGGGCGTTGTCGATGGACACCGCGGCCCGTGAGACCAGTTCCTCCGCCAGGGCCAGCTCGTCCTCGTCGAACGGCTCGGGCTTCTCGGAACGCCAGAAGCCGACCACGCCCAGCAGCAGGGAACCGGCCCGCAGCGGCACGGTGATCAGCGAGTGGATGCCGTACCCCACGATCTGCCCGGAGCGCTCCATGTCCTGCGCCCGCCACCCCGGGGCCTCACTCAACCGGGGCTCGACGAGCGGCCGGCCGGTGGCGAGGCTGCGGCCCTGCGGGGACGACTCGACGAACCGGGTCCGGGTGCCCACCGGGTACAGCGGGGCGTCCTCGCGGACGCCGGCCATCGCCGTGCGGCGCACCGGGCCCGCCCCGTCCGGCTGACCGCCGGCCAGCACCGTCTCGAACAGGTCCACCGTGGTGAAGTCCGCGAACCGCGGTACGGCGAGTTCCGTCAGCTCCTCGGCCGTGCGGGTGATGTCCAGGCTGGTCCCGATGCCCACACCGGCTTCGTAGAGCATGTCGAGCCGCTCCCGCGCGGCCTCGGCCCGGCCGGACAGGGCACGCAGTTCGGTGGAGTCGCGGACCGTGGCGACGCTGCCGGGCGGGCCCCCGGCGCGGTCGGTGGACCGCTGGTTGACGGCCAGCAGCCGGCCGCCGACCCGATGCACCTCGTCCGTGGCGACGCGCCCCGAGGACAGCAGGTCGGCGGTGCCGGGGTCGAGGGGGAGGTCGAGCACATGACGGCCCTCCGCGTCCTCGGGCAGACCGAGCAGCCGGTGCGCCTCGTCGTTGGCGAGCAGCAGGGTGCCGTCGTCGGCGAGGATGACCACGCCTTCCCGCACCGCGTGCAGCACCGCGTCGTGATGCTCGTACATCCGGGTCATCTCGTGCGGACCCAGTCCGTGGGTCTGCAGCAGCAGACGTCTGCTGATCAGGGCCGCGCCCACGGTGGCCAGCGCGAGTGCGGCGCCCCCGGCGGCCAGCACCAGCGGCAGCTGGTCGTCGACGGCGCCCCCGACGCGCTCGGTCGTGATCCCCGCCGAGACCAGGCCCACGACGACGCCGTCGGGGTTGTTCACCGGCACCACGGCCTGGACGAGGGGGCCGAGGGTGCCCGTGATCTCCTCGGTGACCGGCCGTCCGGCCAGCGCGGGCTGCAGGGTGCCGACGAACTTCTTGCCGATACGGTCCGTCCTGGGGTGTGTGTAGCGGATGCCCTCGGTGTTCATGACGACGACGAAGTCGACCTTCGCCTGCTTGCGGATGGTTTCCGCGCGCGGCTGGAGCAGGGCAGTGGGGTCGGGGGATCCGAGTGCATCGACGATGCCGGGCGCGTGGGCGAGCGTCTCCGCGACGGCGAGCGAACGGCTGCGGGCCTCCCGGGTGCTGTCGTGCCGTACCTGCAGCACCAGCGCGATCACGGCCGACACGACCAGCAGCAGCACGATCACGACATGCAGGATGAACACCTGCCCTGCGACGCTGCGTACGCTCAGCACCGGCCGGAGCCACGCCGGTGGGTGCCACCGCGAACCATCGCCTCTCCGTCGTTGCCGGCGTATGGAGGTTGTGGCGCTGGGCCGCTGGGGCGACCGGGCCTGGGATCGACCCATCAGTCGGACCATGTGCCGAGTTTAACTACAGGCCTCAATGGCGTGTCTTCGACGGGCAACGGCCGTTCGTGGCGAGACCCCGGGCCGGTCAGGGACGTCGACGGTCCCGCCGCCGGATGTGCCCGAGGGCCGCGCGACCGGTGGTGCGTTTCCGGTCGCGCGGCCCTCCCCCGTGCCACTCGCCCCTCGGCGCTCGTCCCCCAGGCGCTCGGAGGGGCTCATTCGGCCAGCGCGCGGGCCAGCTCGGTCGTGGCACGGGCGATCTTGGTGTCCCGGTCGGCCATCAGACGGTTCAGGTCGCCCCGCCGGGCACGTACCGCCTGCCGGGCGGCCCGCTCCCACACGACCGGGTTCTCGCGGTGATTGAGCAGCTTGGGATACGCGGCGGCGGTGCTCTCCCACTGCCGGGCATCGGCGATCGCCTTGAGCAGCCGGATGATCTCGGCGCGGCAGGTGACGTGCGGCAGCTGCGCCAGCTCCCAGAGGAAGGGAACGGTGGCGGCCGTCGCCTGCTCCACCACGAAGCCGTACTGGCAGATCCGTTTCCGCAGATCGGCCAGAGCGGACCGGGCCGTGTCGGCGTCCCCCCAGGCGATGCCGTTGAGCAGCAGGGGGATGGCCGCCGCCGACCCGGTGGAGTCCTGGATGTCGCGCCACGGCACCCGGGACAGTGACATGAGGGGGGCCGTACGTGCCATTCCGGTCGGAGACGTGTGGCGCACAGGGCGCTCGCTGCCCGGGTGTTCCGTCGAAGCGCTGCGCATCGCGTGGGTGCCTTTCCGCGGCGGTTGTGTCGAGTGGGGGGCTGGTCAGAGGGGCGGCCGGGCCGGCAGCCGGGCCCGGACCGTCTTGCCCGTCGAAGGAGCGGGAGCCCGGCCCCGTGCCTCGGGCAGGGCGTCGTCGCAGCACCCGCTCGCGGTGGCCGAACAGCGGCCGTCCGCCCGAACCGCGATCCCGGCGCTCGCCCCGATCACTTGGTGCACAGGTGATGACACGCCGTCTCCCCGATGCGACGTCAGGACAGGGCGTCACCAAGGGGGTTGACGCCACGGCTATTATCCACGCTGAGAGTGATCGTGTGCAATTGCACGAGAAATTGCGTGAAGTTTTTTGCGGTGCGGCGGATCGGGCGGCGACCGGGCCCGGCCCCTCCCGCGTGAACGGCCGGACCCCGTCCGGCGATCCCCGTGAACAGCAAGGAGGCTGCGGTGCCAGGAGTGCGGAACGGAGTGCGGGCGAGTTCCTTGGACGCCTGCTGGATCAAGAGCCGGCACAGCAACGCCGAGGGCAACTGCGTCGAGGTGGCCCCGCTGAGCGACGGCGGCGTCGCGATGCGCAACTCCCGCGACCCCGACGGGCCCGCGCTGGTCTACACGGCCGCGGAGCTGGCGGCATTCCTGGCCGGGGCGAGGGACGGCGAGTTCGACCACCTGGTCCGAACGCTTCGGGGCCCGGCGCAGGGGAAGTGAAGCGGAGTCCAACTCCCCACTTCCACAGGGCTTCTGCGGGCGGATGCGCTGCGGCAGAGTGCGGTGCGATAGTGTGAATCGCCCTTGTGCCGGTCTGCTGGGAGTCAGGATGTCCGCCGCCTCGCATCGCATCTCCCGCCTGGAACCCTACCTGGACCGCACCGAGCCGGCTCCGACCCTGCTGAAGATGCTGGTCGGTGTGCAGTTGGCGGGCTTCCGCGAGGACGCCGGGCTGGCTCAGGACCAGGCGGCGCGCTCCGTCGGTTTCAGTGCGGCGAAGTTGTCCCGCATCGAGTCCGGCAAGGGGCGCCGCCCACCCACCGAGAGCGACGTCCGGGCGCTGCTGGAGCTGTACGGCACCGACGACTACGAGATCTCGGTGCTCCTCAAGCTGCTCCGGCGGGCCGGGGACCCGGGCTGGTGGCAGCGGTACGACAAGCGGCTGATGCCCGAGTGGTTCGACCGGTTGGTCGGACTGCAGGAGGCCGCCGCCACCATCCGTACCTTCGAGATCCAGTACGTTCCCGGCCTGTTGCAGACGGCCGCCTACACCCGCGCGGTGGTGGAGCGCGGTCTGCCCAACGCCCCGGCCGGCGAGGTGCGGCGCCGCGTGGAACTGCGCATGCGGCGGGCGGAGTTGCTGCTGCGCGAGGGGGCTCCGCAGCTGTGGGCGGTCATCGACGAGTCGGTTCTGCTGCGTGTGCTGGGCAGCGTCGAGGTGATGCGCGAGCAGCTCGAACACCTCGCGCGGATGGCGGAGCGCCCCAACGTCACGGTGCAGATCGTGCCGTTGGACGTGACCAACGCGTCGGCCCCCGCCATCCCGGTGACGTATCTGCGCTTCGACGGTCTCGATCTGCCCGACGTGGTCTACCTGGAGCACATCAAGAGCGCCAACTTCCTCGAGGACCGCGACGAGACGGAGGAGTACCGGATCGCGCTGGACCGCCTCGCCGACGAGGCCCTGAAGCCCCGTGATTCCCTGGACCTGCTGCGCGCCACGACGCAGGGCCGCTACCTCTCGCCCCACTCCGCCCCGTACTCCGGGGCATAGCGGTTCCGCAAGGCGCGGCCGACACGGAACGCACGACGCCCCTCGCACGACCCCGGTGATCCGGGTCCGGCGAGGGGCGTCGACGTGTCGGGGGCCGGCGTAGCGGGCCCTACAGCGGGATGCGGCCCACGCCCCCGAACTCGATCCACTCCTGGGTGAGCTGACGGGGCGCCACCTCTGTGTCCGGGCGCCAGGTGGAGACCTCCACCAGGCCCGGCTCCAGGACCTCCAGGCCTTCGAAGTACGACTCGACGTCGCTCTCCTGCCGCACCCGGCCCCAGTGCCCCTGGGTCACCTGGTCCATGAACTCCGTGACGGACTTGCGGACTTCGGCTTCCTCGCTGACCAGCTGGCACATCACCAGGAAGCTGCCCGGTGCGAGCCGTTCACGGACCCGGCGGGCCACGGCGAGCGGGCCGTCGGTGTCGCTGTCCGGGATGCAGTGGAACACGGAGTTGAACAGCACGCAGGCCGGCTGTGAGAAGTCGATCAGGCGCTGCGTCTCGGCGTGGCCGAAGATCTCGTCGGTCTCGCGCATGTCGGCCTGTATGACCACGGTGCGCTCGTCCTGCTCCAGCAGGGCGCGCCCGTGCACCAGCACCATCGGGTCGTTGTCGACGTACACCACATGGGTGGTCGGGTCGATGCGCTGGGCGACCTGGTGGACGTTGTCCTGGGTGGGCAGACCGGAGCCGTGGTCGAGGTACTGCCGGATCCCGTACTCCTGGGTGAGGACCCGGACGACGCGCTGGAGGAAGCGCCGGTTGTTCAGGGCCAGGCGGCGCGTGCTGGGTACCACCTTGTCGAGCTCTTCCACGGCGGCACGGTCGGCCGAGTAGTTGTCCTTGCCGCCCAGGTAGTAGTCATACATGCGTGCGGCCGTCGGCACTGTTGCGTCGATCTCGGTGGACAACTGCTTACCGGTGTGCATCGTTCCCCCTGCGGAGTGCCAACTGGACTGGCTGGACAGGGAGTACATCCTAGGGAGCGCCGCGCGGCTCGGACCAGTCCATGAGCGAACAAGCCCCTGAAGGAATGGTGGAGTTGTTCCTGCCGATGCCCGGAGTCACCGTGTGCGTGCCGGTATCACATGGTTCCTCCCGCCGTTGCGGCGCGGGGAAGGCCACCGGCCGCCCCGGCGCGGGCCTGCCGGGGCACCGCAGGGGAAGCATGAATTGCGTGCATGTTGCGGCATGTAAAACATTCACTTGCTGGATGTGAAGGCGGCCACTTCACTGGGGACATGGCCACTCCACCCATCTCCGGTATCGACCTCTTCGCCGACGAGGTCGTGCTCGACCCCTACCCCGCTTACGCCGAACTGCGGGAGCAGGGGCCTGTCGTTCACCTTCGGAAGAACGATGTCTACGCGCTGACACGGTACGACGTCATCCGTGACGCACTCGCGGACTGGGAGTCGTTCTCCTCGACCTCGATCGCGTTCAATCCGATGGCCAACGAGGCGCTCACCGGCACCTCGCTCGCGTCCGACCCGCCGGCGCACACCCAACTGCGCGCCACGCTCACGGAGAACCTCTCCCCGCGGGCGCTGCGTGGTCTCAAGGGCGGGATCGAGAAGAAGGCGGACGCTCTCGTCGCCGAACTCGTCGAGACGGGTTCCTTCGAGGCGATCGACGCCCTCGCCCGCGCCTTCCCGCTGGAGGTCGTCGCGGACCTGATCGGCTTCACCGGCCACGTGCGCGACAACATGCTGCGCTGGGGGCAGGCCGCCATGCAGGTCCTCGGCCCGATGAACCAGCGCACGGCCGAGAACTTCCCGATCGCCGGCGAGCTCTACGGATGGTGCTCCGAGGTCAAGGCCGATGACCTGGCCGAGGGCTCCGTGGGCCGCGGCATCTTCGAGGCCGAGGCGCGCGGCGCCATCCCGCCGGACACGGCCGGCCACATCATCCACCAGTACCTCGGCGCCGGCGTCGACAGCACCATCGCGGCGATCGGCAACATCGTCGCCCTCTTCGCCGCGCACCCCGACCAGCTCGCCCTGGTCCGCGCGAACCCGTCGCTGGTACCGGCGGCGTTCAACGAGGCACTGCGCTTCTGGCCTCCCATCAACGCCTGGGGCCGGCGTGCCACCAAGGACGTCGAGATCGACGGGACCGTCATCCCCGCAGGCGCGCAGATCGCCATCCTGCTCGGCGCCGGCAACCGCGACCCCCGGCACTACGAGAACCCGGACGCCTTCCTCGTCGAGCGCAACCCGGTCGACCACCTGGCGTTCGGCTACGGCCCGCACGGCTGCGCGGGCCAGGGGCTCGCCCGCCTGGAGGCCCACGCCGTGATCGAAGCGCTCTCCCGGCGCGTCGAGCGCCTCGTCGTCGGGCCCGAGGTCCGCGTTCCCAGCAACATCACCCGGAGCATCGAGGAGCTCCCCGTCCTGGAGGTGATCCCGGCATGAAGATCGTTCTCGACCGTCCCCGCTGTGAGGGCCACGGTCTTTGTGAGGAGGCCGCCCCGCAGCTCATGCACCTCGACGACGAGGGCGAGCTCGTGCTCGACCGCGAGGAGGTCGACGGGGCCGACGCCGCCCTGGCGAACGCCGCCGCCCGCGTGTGCCCGGTCGCCGCGCTGAGGGTCATATGAGCACCGGCACCCTGAACCGCGTCGTCGTCGTCGGCAACGGGATCGCCGGGCTCACCGCGGCCGACACGCTCCGTGAGGCCGGCTTCGACGGCGAGCTGACCATCGTCGGCGACGAACCGCGTCCGGCGTACAGCCGCCCGGCCCTGTCGAAAGCACTTCTGCTCGACAGTGACGACGTGTCGTCGCACGAGCTTCCACCGGCCGGTCACGGAGCGACCGAACTGCTCGGTGTACGCGCGAGCGGACTCGACCTCGACCGTCGGCGCGTCACGCTCGACGACGGTACGGAGCTGCCGTACGACCGCGTCGTCCTGGCCACCGGCTCCCGGGCACGGCGGCTGTCCGACCTGCCCGAAGAGCTCACTCTGCGCGGACTCGACGACGCGCTGTCCCTGCGCGAGCGGCTGGCGGGCAAGCCGTCGGTCGTCGTGGTCGGCGGCGGCCCGCTCGGAATGGAGATCGCTTCCGGGTGCCTGGCCGCCGGCTGCCGGGTCACCGTCGTCTCCCAGGGCGTGCCCCTCATCCTCCAGCTCGGCCCCCACCTCGCCGACGTCTTCGTCAGGGCCGCGCTGGACCAGGGGCTCACCGTCGTCGAGACCGCGGCGGCACGGCTCGAACGGCGGGACGGAAGCACTCGGGTCGTCCTCGACGAGGGTGCGGTCCTCGACGCGGAGTTGATCGTCACCGCCGCCGGCGACGTGCCCAACACGGAGTGGCTCGCGGACTCGGGACTCGCGGCGAAGGGGGCCGTCCCGGTCGACCGGCGCGGGCTCGTCCGCCCCGACGTCGCGGCCGTCGGCGACCTCGCGGCCTTCCCCACTGCGCACGGCCTGCGCCGCATCCCCCTGTGGAGCAGCGCGATCGAGCAGGCGAAGGTCGCCGCCGCGGCGCTTGTCCGCGGCGACGAGTCGCCGCCGCTCCGGTTCCAGCCGTACTTCTGGACCGAGCAGTTCGGACTGAGCCTGAAGGCGGTGGGCCACCTTCCGGTGGAAGGGGAGCCGACGTACGTCGACGGGCGGCCCGGGGGCGGGCCGGCGTTGATGCGCTGGCCGCACGAGGACGGCACCGGTGACGTCGTGGCGCTCGACTACCGGATCCCGATTCCTCGGCTGCGCCGCATGACTCAGGCAGCCGCGTAAGGTCGTCGTATGGGTGAAGAGGGCGCCACGGGTTCGGGGCTGGACCGACTGGCATCGGTCAACCTCAACCTGCTGGTGCCCCTCCTCGCGCTCCTCGAGGAACGTTCGGTGACCAGGGCCGCGGAGCGGGTCGGCCTGTCACAGCCGGCGATGAGCCACGCCCTCACCAGGATGCGGCGGCTGCTGGGTGACGACCTCGTCGTCCGGCAAGGCACAAGCCTCACGCTGACCCCGCGCGCGCTGGAGCTGATCGCGCCACTGCGCAGTGCCCTGGAACAGACGGCGCACATCGTCAACTTCCCCTGCTTCGACCCCGCCACGGATCGGCGCGTCATCACGATCGCCATGACGACCAGCACGGCGTTCGTCGTCGGTCCCCGACTGGCACGGCTCGTTGCCGAGCGTGCGCCCCACGCCACGTTGCGTCTGCTGACGATCACGGTGCCGACGGAGGCCACCTTCACCGACAAGGGCGTCGACGTCGTGCTGCTCTCCGAGGGGCACTTCTCGCCGTACCCGCGCGAGCGGCTGTACAACGACCGCTGTGTGGTGGTGGCCTCACCGGACACGCCACCGGAAGCGAGCGCGCTCGACCTCCTGACCACTCAGCCGCACGTCGTCGTCGACACCGACCGGCGCGTCTTCCCGTATTCGGTGCTCGACGAGAAGGAAGTCACCTACCGCGTCGGCCAGTTGAGCTCCGACTTCCTGCTGGTGCCCTTCCTGGTGGCGCGCGCAGGCGGTGTCGCTCTCCTCCGTCACCGGGTCGCCGTCGCCATGCAGGCGCTCGCCGATCTGCGGATCGAGGAGTTCCCGTTCCCGCTTCCCGGGCTCGGGATCGACATGGTCTGGAACCCCCGGCTGGCCGATCAGTACTTCGTGGAATGGCTCCGGGCGCTCCTGTTCGACGTCGCGACCAGCCTCTGACGCCGACAACACTTTCCGTCGCATTCGCCGCATTCACCGCATTCGAGGCATCCGCGACGGCGAGGCCGCCATCTCCTCGGACGGCCTTGACGTGCAGCGCCGGGCGGGAAGCCCCGGTTTGTCCGCCCCGTCCCCCGCGCATCGTTTTACGTTTCGTTCATTTCATTGACGCTGTGTAAACCGAATAGATACTGTGCCAGCAGCCACAGGGTGCTGGGCACCCCACCTGAACACGTGAGGGCAGGCATGAGCGTCAAGAGCAACACCGTCAACACCGTTCTGGGCCCGGTGCCGACCGAGCGGCTGGGCGTCGTCGCGGTCCACGAGGCCCTGCTCTCCGTGGTTCCGGGTGCCGAGCACGCGTACGACATCACCATCGACCGCGCCGAGATCTTCGAGACCCTCGCCGCGAAGCTGAAGGACTTCCGCGCCCACGGCGGCGGCACGATCGTCGACAGCACCGGCATGTTCCACGGCCGGGACGTCCGGCTGTACGAGGCACTCTCCCGCACGACCGGCGTGCACATCGTCGCCTCGACGGGGCAGGGCCCGGAGGAGCTGCTCGGCGGCTACTTCCTCACGCCGCAGACCAACCCGCCGACGCCGTGGCCGGCCGAGAAGTTCGCCGACCTCTTCGCCAAGGAGGTCACCGAGGGCATGGTGGTCCCCCGCGTGGAGCGCCGCGGCGCCGCCGGCCTGGTGGCCACCACCGCGACCCTCGAGGGCATGACCGCGACCGACGAGAGCCTGTTCCGCGGCGCGGCCCGGGCCGCCCTGAGCACCGGTGTCGCGGTCTCCGTCCGCTACGGGAGCGACGCCGTCCACGACCTCGACGTCGTCCTGGACGAGAAGCTGCCGGCCGACCGCGTCGTCGTCGGCGGACTCGACCGCAGGGACGCCGCCGCCACCGGCGCCCCCCTCGAGATCGCCCGCCGCGGTGCCTATGTCGCGCTCGACCACGTCGGTGCGGAGGACGAGGCCCACATCACCGACGCCGAGCGCGCCGACCTGGTCACCGACCTGGTGCGGGCCGGCTTCGGCAACCGGGTCCTGCTCTCGAGCAACGCGACCGGCGTGGCGAAGGGCCACCCCGGCAACGACCTCCCGTACAGCTACGTCCTGACCACCTTCGTCCCGCTCCTGAAGGCACGGGCTCTCAGCGACGAGGACACGCAGCGGATCCTCGTGGAGAACCCGCGCGACCTGCTGTCGACGCGCTGAGCGCGTCGGCACGAACGACCATCGAGTTTCTTCAGCAAAGGTGAGTGTTGTGTCGAGAGTGAACACCGTCCTGGGGCCGATCCCGGCCGAGGAGCTGGGTCTCGTGGCCATCCACGAGCACATCGGCTACGGCATGCCCGGCTCCGAGCTGGACACGAAGTGGTGGAAGACCCCCGAGCAGCGGTACGAGGAGACCGTCCCGAAGCTGCGCAGGTTCCACGAGCTGGGCGGCGGCACCTTCGTCGACGCCACCGGGATCTGCAACGGCCGCGACGTCGACTACTACAAGTCACTGTCCGCGAAGACCGGCGTCCACATCGTCGCCTGCACCGGCTTCGTCGGCGGTGACACCGCCCTGCCGCACTTCGCCCGGGCCGACGTGGACTACCTGACCCGCCAGTTCGTCCACGAGATCACCGTCGGCATCGGCGACACCGGCAGCCTCGCCGGGGTCATCAAGGTCGGGGTGAGCCGCGGCGGCCGCATGACGGACCTGGACAAGCGCATCTACCGGGCCGCGGCCCGCGCCTCGCTCACCACGGGCGTGCCGATCCTCACCCACCTCGCGATCGACGCCGAGAACGCGATCGCGATCTTCAACGAAGAGGGACTTCCCCTGGACCGCGTCCTGTTCGGGCACGTCGACGACGGCGTGAACGCCGACAAGACGCGCGACGTCTGGATCGCGGAGCAGGGCGGGCGCATCGGCTTCGACACCTTCGGCTACGAGACCGAGCTGCCGGACCCGCCGTTCTGGGCCCGCCCCCGCCAGGAGCGCCTCGACCACTTCCTCCGGTTCATCGGCGACGGCCGGCTGCACCAGGTCCTCGCCTCCGCCGACGCCAACTGCAGCCCCCTGGGCTGGCCGGGCGTGAAGGGTCACACCGTCAACTACATCTTCGAGGACCTCATCCCGGACCTCCGCGCCGCCGGTCTCGACGAAGCCGCGATCAAGACGATCTTCGTCGACAACCCGGCCGACTTCCTCACCCTCCGGAAGTCCTCCTGATCCTCCAGAGCTTTTCTGACCCTCCAGAATCAGAGAGAACCACCATGCAGACCTCAGACCTGAAGAACCTGAAGATCGCCATCGTCGGAGCGGGATACGGCGGCGCGGCGGCGGCCAAGGCCCTCAGCCTGCTGGGCGCCGAGGTCGACGTCTACGAGCAGACGACCCAGATCCGGGAGGTCGGCGCCGGCATCGGTCTGCGTCCGGCCACCATGAACCGGTTCCGCGAGTGGGGGATCTTCGACGCGATCGCGAAGGTGAGCTCGCCGAGCGAGTACTTCGAGATCCTCACGGCCACCGGTGAGCCGATCATGAAAGAGGCGTGGCCGGTCTCCGGGGAGCAGACCCACACCCACCTGATCCACCGCGGTGACTTCATCGACGCCCTCCTGGGCGTGCTCCCCGAGGGCATGGTGCACCTCGGTCACAAGCTGGAGACCGTCCGGGACAACGGCGACCGATCCGTCCTCACCTTCGCGAACGGCAAGACCGTCGAGGCCGACCTGGTCGTCGGTGCCGACGGCATCAAGTCGGTGGTGCGCCACCAGCTGTTCAGCGACAAGGGCCCGGTGTTCTCGGGCGAGCACGCCTACCGCGCCGTCATCTCCGTCGACGACGCCCACGGGATGGTCACCGACGACAACCTGCGGATGTACATCGGCAAGGGCACGAAGATCTACCTGCTGCCGCTGCGCCACCGCGGCCAGGTGTCGTTCGACATCACCGCCCTGTGCCCGGACAGCACCTGGAACCCGAAGAACACGAAGGAGGACATGCTGGCGACGGTGGAGGGCTTCGACGAGCGCCTCGTCAGCATCACGCGTGACCTCGACATGCAGGCCGTGAACATCCGCGCGGTCTACGACATCGACCCGGTCGACACGTGGCACTCGGACTCCGTCGTCCTGGTGGGCGACGCCGCCCACTCGATGCTGCACCACCAGGGCCAGGGCGCGAACTCCGCCATCGAGGACGCCGGCGCGCTCGCCGACGCCCTGCGGGACGCGGACTCCCTGAAGGAGGCGCTGGCCCGGTACCAGGCCATCCGCAAGCCGGAGACCGACAAGCTGCAGGCCATCTCGCGCCAGGGCTGGTCCGAAGAAGAGATCGAAGACGTCTTCCCCGGCCAGAAGCCCGCCGACGCCGCGCCGAAGGAGTAACGAAATGCCCCTGCACCCTGAGATCGCCAAGTTCCTCGCCGGCCTGCCCACCCCGCCCGAGGGCCCGCTCGACCCGGTCGCCATGCGCGCCGGGGACGAGGCGCACGTCGCTCCCCTCGAGGAGCGCCTGCCGCTCCACGCGGTCGAGGACGTGACCGCGCGGACGGCGTCGGGCGAGGTACCGGTGCGGATCTACACACCGGCCGAGGCCGACCGCCACGGCGTGCTGGTCTACTTCCACGGCGGCGCGTTCTTCCTCGGCAGCCTGAACACGCACGACCACGTCGCGCGCTCGCTGGCGAAGGAGACCGGGCTCAAGGTCGTCTCCGTCGGCTTCCGGCTGGCGCCCGAGGCCGCCTTCCCCGCCGGCCTCGACGACTGCTACGCGGTCGTGCGGTGGGTCGCCGAAGAAGGGGAGAGCCTGGCCTGGGACGGCACGACGCTCGCCATCGCCGGCGACAGCTCCGGCGGCAACTTCGTCGCCGCGGTCGCGGCCAGGGCACACGACGACGGCTTCGACCGGATCACGCACCAGATTCTCTACTACCCCTCGCTGGACCTGGACTTCGACGTCGACCGCTATGCCTCGCTGCGGGAGAACGCCGTGGGCTACGGCCTGGAGACGGCGGGGCTGAAGCCCTTCAACGCCTTCTACATCGACAGCGGCGCCGATCCCGCGGACCCGCTCGTCTCGCCGATCAAGCGGGCGGACCTCACCGGGCTGCCGCCGGCCCTCGTGGTCACCGCGGAGTACGACCCGATGCGCGACGAGGGCGAGCTCTACGGCCGGCGGCTGCAGGAGGCCGGCGTGGAGGCGACGGTGAGCCGGTACGAGGGCGCGGGCCACGGATTCGTCCAGCACTTCTCCTGGATCCCGGAGTACCACGAGGTCTTCGCCGAGACGCGCGACTTCCTCGGCCGGCGCTGACCCGGCCGACCGCGTACGAGCACAGAAAGAGGGCCATGAC
Source organism: Streptomyces sp. TE5632 (assembly GCF_054061295.1). Taxonomy (NCBI): domain Bacteria; kingdom Bacillati; phylum Actinomycetota; class Actinomycetes; order Kitasatosporales; family Streptomycetaceae; genus Streptomyces; species Streptomyces sp. TE5632. The sequence goes on from NZ_JBSSEA010000003.1 coordinate 6,100,789, forward strand.
GCACGTAGTTCCCGTCCATCCCCTGGTCTCGCCGTGGGGCCGGTTCGGTCTCTACAGCTTCTTCATCGACGCACCCGAGCCGGCCGTCGTCGACACCGGGATCGCCTCCTCGCCCGCCGAGGGGATGGTCCCGGCGCTCGAGGCGATCGGGCGCCGCATCGAGGACGTGCGCTGGATCCTGCTGACCCACGGTCACATCGACCACGTCGGCGGGGCGCACGCCCTGTGGGAGCTCACCGGCCGGCGCGCACAGGTGGTGATCCACGAGGCCGACGCCCCGATGCTCCGCTCGCGGCGGGCCCACGTGGAGGAGTACCTCGCGGGACGGGGCCGGTACCTGGGCGACCCGGAGGGAGAGGCGAAGGTGACGGCCGCCGCGCAGGCCGTCATCTCCGGCGAGATGGAGCCCACCCTGCTCCTCAAGGGCGGCGAGACCCTCTCGCTGGGCGGCGGCGTCACCGTCTCGGCGCACTCGATACCGGGCCACACGCCCGGATCGGTCGCCTACGTCGTCGACGGGCAGCGCTCGGTGTTCGTCGGCGACTCCGTACAGGTCCACGGGGCCGCCAACGGCTTCCCGGGCTACACGGACCCGGCCGCCTACCGCACCGGTCTGGAGTACCTGCGGGACGAGATCCGTCCGCAGCGGCTGTACCTCGGGCACCCGTACCGCCGCGCGGACGGCACGCCGTACGGCGTCGAGCTCGACGCCGTACAGGCCCGGGAGGCCATCGACCAGAGCCTCGCCGTCGAGGGCCGGGTCGCCGAGGCCGCCTGCGGCTGCCTGCGGGCCGGCCTGGAGGAGACGGAATCGCCGTACTCCCCGTTCGCCCGCGCCGCCGAGGAGCTCGGCTACACCGGCGACCCCACGCTCGAGCCGTCGCCGTTCTTCACCTCGATGCACGGCTACCGCACGCAGCACAACAGAACTCGTAGTACAGGAGCTTCGCACTCATGACTGACTTCCAGACGATCCAGGCGGGCGGGCAGAAGATCGCCGTCCGCAAGGATCTCCGGATCCCGATGCGCGACGGTGCCGTGCTGGCGGCCGACACCTACAGCGGCGTCGAGGACAAGCCGCGTCCGGCGCTCGTGGCGCTCAGCCCGTACGGCAAGGAACTGCAGGCCCTCGCCCTCACCACGCCACCGCAGCGGCGCCCCAGCCCGATGTGGGACGGCTGCATCGAGGCCGGTGACATCGCGCGCGTCGTCCAGGAGGACTACGTCCACGTCATCGGCGACCTGCGCGGCTCCGGCGCCTCCGAGGGCGAGCACATCGGCAACTACAACGCCGGTGGCGTCCCGCTCGGCCAGGACGCGTACGACTTCATCGAGTGGGTCGCCCAGCAGCCGTGGTGCGACGGCAACGTCGGCATGATCGGCATCTCCTACTTCGGCTCGATGCAGGTGCTGGCGGCGGCCGAGCGGCCGCCGAGCCTCAAGGCGATCTTCGTCAGCGGCGGCCACTACGACTTCTACGAGACCACCTACCACGGCGGCGTCATGTGGTTCATGCCGCGCGCCGCCCGCGAGGGGCGCGGCGGCGACTCCGGCTGGGCCTTCACCGACGGCGTCAAGTCCCGCATGCTGGAGACCTTCTCCCCCGAGGAGATCAAGGAGCGCGTCGCCGAGCGCCTGAAGGACCCGGACGTGGCCGCCTGGCCGAACCTGGTCCACGTGCTGAACTACCCGAAGAACCACGAGGCCTGGTTCGACATCGTGATGAACGAGGTCGACGGCGAGTGGTACGAGGAGCGCAACCCGGTCACCCTCGCACCGAACATCGACATCCCCGTCTGGCTCCAGATCGACCAGGGCCGCGGCTGGACGCTGGACGGCACCATCGAGGTCTTCAACCGCCTCAAGGGTCCCAAGAAGCTGGACATCGGCCCCTACCCGCCCATGCAGTCGCGCCCCTTCATCGAAGAGCACGACAAGATGTTCCGCTGGTACGACTACTGGATCAAGGGCATCGACAACGGCGTCATGGACGAGCCCGCCGTCACCGTCCACGTCGAGGGCTCGCGCGAGTACGTCACCGGTGCGCAGTGGCCGCCGAAGGAGGTGGAGCACAAGGCGCTCTACTTCCGCCCGCGCCGCAAGCTCTCCTTCGAGCCCGAGCCGATGGGCGCCGAGTACGCCGCCCCCGACGGCTTCTACCAGGCGCCGCTGACGGTGACCGACAAGGTGGAGATGCTCAGCTGGAGCACCGAGCCGTTCACCGAGCCCACCGAGATGATCGGTCAGGGCGCGGCGCACCTCTTCGCGGAGATCGACCAGCCCGACACGAACTTCATCCTGCGCATGTGGGACGAGGCTCCGAACGGCAAGCGTCAGCTCCTCACGACCGCCTACCTCAAGGCCTCGCACCGCGAACTCGACGAGGAGCGCAGCACGGAGGGCGACCCCTACCACCCGCACACGCGTGCGGTGCCGGTCGAGCCGGGGAAGATCGAGGAGTACGTGCTGCGCGTCTACCCGTTCGCGGCGACGTTCCTGCCCGGCCACAAGCTGGTCGTGGAGCTCTCCAACGCCGAGCCGCTGGCCGACGAGCACAACGCCCTGCTGCCGCCGGACGCCTTCCACCTGCCGGTGGGCCGCCCCGTCACCCACAAGATCTACCGTGACGCCGCGCACCCCTCCCGGCTCCTGCTGCCGTTCACGACGGTCACGGCGGCAGACGCGCGCTGACCCCGCCCGCGCGGGTGCGCGTACCACCGATCTGTTCCCGGCACGGCCGGCGCCGCCGTCGGCCGCGCCGGGAGCAGCGATCCCTCGCCGGAACGGCGGGCGGTTTCAGTGGGCTTCCACGACCTCCTGGAACGACTGCATGCAGGGAAAGCAGTGGCGGTCCGTCGCGTGGCGCCGACGGGACTCCTCCTCCTTCTCCACCCCGCACAGCGTGGTCCTCTTGTCCGTGGTCAGAACATGCCACACAGGCTCCCCCGAAGTGTCTGCACCGCACCACATCTCGTGCATTCCCAGCTCCCTCCGGGTAGGCAGGCCGCTTCCATCCGAGCACGGCGCGGGCCGAACCGGCTTCCGGAGAGGGCCATGCGGGTGACGCGCGGGCGAGCGCACACGAGTTCCCGCACGGCGGCCCACCGCCGCCCGGTGAGCCGCCGACAGAGGGGGCGGACGGCAGAGGAGGGCTGACGGGCCCGGGGGAGCGGCGCGACGGAACGGCGGAACGAGACCGGTGAGATTGCCGGTCCGCGCCGGCCCCTTCCGCGCCCACAGTGGCAACCGCCAGCCCCAGAGGCGGCGCCCACGGCCGGAGCACGGTCACTCCCACGTTCCATGTCGTACCCCGTGCACCGGCCGCCGGGCGGCTCGCCGCGACAGAGAGGACCACTCGTCGTGCAGCAGCACCCCCACACCAGCACCTCGGCCGAGACCACGCATCCGGCCCGCCCCCGGCGCGGCAGGACCGGACGGTTCGCCGGACTGGCCGCGGCCGTCGCCGTCGTCGTCGGCCTCAGCACCTTCACCGGTCCCGGCGCCCACGCCGCGGACAACCCCTACGAGCGCGGTCCGGCGCCGACCGAATCCAGTATCGAGGCGCTGCGCGGCCCGTACTCCGTCTCCGAGATCTCCGTCTCCTCGCTCTCCGTGAGGGGCTTCGGCGGAGGCACCATCTACTATCCGAACAGCACCGCCGACGGAACGTTCGGCGCGATCGCCGTCTCGCCCGGCTACACCGCCTACCAGTCCTCCATCGCCTGGCTGGGCCCGCGCCTGGCCTCGCAGGGCTTCGTGGTGTTCACCATCGACACGAACACCACGCTCGACCAGCCCGACTCCCGCGGTGACCAGCTGCTGGCCGCGCTGGACTACCTCACCCAGAGCAGTGCGGTCCGCAGCCGCATCGACAGCAGCCGCCTCGGCGTCATGGGCCACTCGATGGGCGGCGGCGGCACCCTCGAAGCCGCCAAGGACCGCCCCTCACTGCAGGCGGCGATCCCGTTGACGCCCTGGAACCTCGACAAGACCTGGCCCGAGGTCCGCACCCCGACCCTGATCTTCGGGGCCGACGGCGACACCATCGCCCCGGTCTCCACCCACGCCGAACCCCTCTACACCGGTCTGCCGTCCTCCCTCGACCGGGCCTACCTGGAACTGAACAACGCCACCCACTTCACGCCCAACTCGAACAACACCACGATCGCGAAGTACAGCGTCTCGTGGCTGAAGCGGTTCATCGACAACGACACCCGTTACGAGCGGTTCCTGTGCCCGCTGCCGCAGCGGAGCCTGACGATCGAGGAGGCACGGGGCAACTGCCCGCACACGTCCTGAGGTTCCCCCGGACCTCGACCCGGTGGCGGCCCGCACGCGGTGCGCGGGCCGCCACCGGCGTTGTGCGTGTGCACCACCGAGGGGCGCCCGACTTGGTCCGCAGCACACTCCGTTCCTCGCGTACACGACGAAAAGCCGCTGGTAGAGCGGTGGTTGAGCCGGTTCGTGCGTGCGGACGGACATCTTCCGCCGTTTCTTACGCGTGAGTAACGTCGCGGAGATGACCGGACAGACGACTCCCGGACCCGCTCCGCTCCGGTACCGCCCGGGACCCCGACGGCAGGCGCTCGCCGCGCTGCTGGACAGGCTGCGCACCGACGGCGGTGTCCACGTCGTGACCGGTGAACCCGGTGGCGGACGTACGGCCTTCCTGGAGTTCGCCGCACGCTCCTTCCGCGCCGGACCGGTGTGGCACGTCCGAGCCGATCCGGCCCGGACCCCGCGGCCGCACAGCGGTCTGCGCACTCTGCTGCGTGCCGCCGGCCGCTCCGTACGCCTCTCCGACGAGGGTACGGCGGACAAGGTGTTCCTGGACGTCCTGCGCGAGGCGTCGGCCCGTTCGGCCCTGCTGGTGTGCGTGGACGACGCGCACCTGTGGGACCCCGCCTCGCGCGCCGTGCTGGGCCGGGCGGCGGCACGCGTGCACGCGGCGGACGGCGCCCACCGGGTCGGGCTGCTCCTCACCGTCCCGGGACACCGGCCCGTGGACCCGGAGTTGGCCGGGCTGCCGGTGCTGGACCTCGCCCCGCTCACGCCCGGGGACGCGGCGGGACTCCTGCACGACCTGACGGACGGTGCCGTCGACCCCGCCGTCCGCGACGAACTGGTGACCGAGGCGCAGGGCAATCCCGCACTGCTGGTGGCCCTGACCCACCGCCTCTCGCCCGCCCAACTCCGCGGCCGGCGCGCGCTGCCCCGCCCACCGGCCGACGCCGGGACCCTGGCCGCCGTCGCCGGCGGGTGCCTGACCGGTGTGCGGCCCGACCACGCCGACCTGCTGTTGTCGGTCGCGGCGGCGACACGTGTCACGGGCGAGCCGGACGCAGACGCGTCGCTCGTACGGCGGGCGGCGGCCGTACTCACAGGACGGGGGGAGGGGCCGGGCGCGGGAGCGGCTGCCACCGTCGTACCGGTGCCGCACGCCGAACCACCTTTTGACGGAGCGGAGTTGCCCGACCTGCTCGTGCTCGTCGAAGACCGGATCCGGTTCCGCAGCGCGCTGCTCGGCAGGACGGTGTACGCCGGTGCGCCGCCCGAACGCCGCCGCGCCGCGCACCGCGCGCTGGCCGGGGCGCTCCCGGCACCGCACGGCGTGCCCGCCCTGCTGCACCGCTCGTGGACCGCCCCGGGCCCCGACGCGGACCTCGCCGCGGAACTGGCCGCTGCCGCGGCCGACGTGACGTCCGGGCTGCCGCCCGGTCTGCGCCGTACGGTCCAGGTGCGTGCCGCCGAACTGACACCGGACGACGCGGAGCGCGCACACCGGTACACGGCCGCCGCGGAACAGGCCCTGCTCGCCGGGCATCCGCCCGAGGCCCTGCGGCTGCTCGACGCCGCCGTGACCTGTCAGGTACCCGCCCCGGTGCGGGGCCGTGCCGAACTGCTCCGCGCCAGGGTGCTCCTGGCCGACGGCCCGGTGGACGACGCCCGCGAGTCCTTCCTGCTCGCCGCCTCCCTCCTCGCGGGCCCGAGCCCCGCGGAGTCCGGCGCGGCAGTCCTCGGCGCGGCGGACGCGGCGTGGGCCGCGGGCGACCCGGTGGCCTGCCTCCGCGCCCTCGCCCCCGAGGCCCCGACCGGAACCGGAGACACGACCGCCCCGCTCCGGACCGGGGAGCACGGCGCGGTCGCCCTGCTCCGAGACCACCGGGACGGTATGCGGGCGGTCCTCCAGGGGCGGTTCGACCTTGCCGCAGCCCCGTTGACCCGGGTGGTGGACCGGGGCCGTCCCGCCACCGAGCCCGAGCGGCTGCTGCGTTCGGCCGCCGCGGCACTCATGCTCGGCGACGTGACCGCCGCCCGCCGGGCCGGGGCGCGGGCGCTGGCCGCGGCACGCACCCTGAGGGCCGCCGCCCTCGAACCGAGAGCCCTGGAGTACCTGGCCTACGCCGAACTCCGCGCCGGCCGCCACCAACTCGCCCGGACCCACGCGGAGGAGGGGCTGCGCGCCGCGCGCCGGACCGGGCAGCGGAACACGGCCGCCCACCATCACGCGGTGCTGGCCCTCGCGGCATCGATCGAGGGGGCGCAGGAACGCGTCGCCGAGCACACGGCGACCGCGCTCGCCACGGCCCGGCGGCACGGACTGGCGCAGGCCGCCATGCTCGCCCAGTGGGCGGCGGCCCGCGCCGACCTGGGTGCGGGCCGCCCCCGCGAGGCCGCCGACCGGCTCGGCCCCCTGGTGAGACCGGGTGCGCGGCGCGGGCACTTCGCGGTGTGGATGCTCGCCGTCCCCTGTTTCGTGGAGGCAGCCGCACTGGCCGGGCAGCCCGAGCGCGCCCGCGCGGTGGTCGAGGACTTCGCGCTGTGGGCCGGGTGCGGCGCCGACCCGCAGGCTCCCGCCCAACTCCTGCGCTGCCGCGCCCTGCTGGCTGCACCGGAGGCAGCCGACGAGCTGTACCTGCGGGCCCTGGACCGGCACGACGAGACCTCCGGCGACTTCGAACGGGCCCGCACCGAACTGCTGCACGGCAAGTGGCTGCGCCGTCGGCGCCGGCTGCGTGAGGCACGGGCGCGGCTCGGGGAGGCGCTGGTGGACTTCGAGCGCTGCGGCGCGCACCTGTGGGCGCGCCAGGCGGGCGCGGAACTGCGCGCGGGCGGCGCGGTGTCGGCCGGGGCCGGTACCGGAGAGCCGCCCCGGCGCGACGGGCGGGACCTGTCCCGGCTGACCCCGCAGCAACTGCGGATCGCACGGTGTGTCGCCGAGGGCGCCACCAACCGGGAAGTGGCCCTGAGCCTGTCCGTCAGCACCCGCACCGTCGACTACCACCTGCGCAACGTCTTCGCGATGCTCGGCGTCCGCTCCCGGGTCGAGCTCGTCCGGCTGGTCGAACAGGCGGAAAAGGCCAGTGCACACCTCTAGGGACCGACCGGACGGTATGCGATCCTTCGGGGCAGGACGAGTCAGGTGGCGGCCGCCCACGGGCTCCGCGGCCGGCCGGTGGCCGGTACGCGGACCGCCACGCGGGCGCCGCCGGGAAGCCGACCCTGGGGGAGATGCGCGATGCGACACGCTGTACGGCCACGTGGCCTGCCCCGCCCCGGACCCGTGCCCGCACCCGCACCGCGGCCACGGACCCCGCGTGTGCGGTCACTGATCGACGCCGACGCGCTCCGCGTGCTGCACCGCGCCGCCCGGATCCTGCTGGACGACCTGCCCCGGCTCACCGACCAACTGGTCGCCGTGCTCCAGGACCAGGAGCCCGCCTACCGATCGGCGATCGAGCACGATGCCACCGAGATCTGGCAGGAGGTGCACCGCTCACTGCGGCACAGCATCTCCTCGCTGCTGGACCCGCGCGGCGCCCGCGACGCCGCGCGCCGCTGTTCCTGGAAGATCGGCGTCACACGCGCCGAGCAGGGGCTGCCGCTGGACGCGGTGCTGCACGCCTTCCGCCTCGGCGGCTCCCTGGTGTGGCAGGGCCTGGTCGACGAGACCTCCCGGACGGCCCCCGAGGACGTACGGCTGCTGGTGCACGTGGCGTCGGACGTGTGGCACTTCGTCGACGAGCACTGCACCGTCGTGGCGGACGCCTACCGGCAGACCGAGCGGCAACTGGCCTGGCGGCGGGAGAACAGGGTGCGGCTGCTGACCGCGGCGCTGCTGGACGGAACCAGCAGGATCGCCGACCTGCCCGAGGCCGCGCTCGCGCTGGAGCTGCCGGAGCAGGGCCGGTACGTGGTCGTCGCGGTCGGCGGTGGCGGCCTCACCGCCTGTCCCGGTGCCCAAGCGGTCCTCGCTCCGGGTGTGCGCGTGCACTGGCACACGGGTGTGGACGCGGACCACGGCATCGTACGGGTCGGCGACGACACGGAGCCGGTGGTGGCGGACGAGCAGCCGCCGGGCGTACGGGTGGGGGTCAGCAGCGTCGTCGAAGGGCTCGCGGCGGTGGGAGAGGCGCGCAGGCTGGCGGACACCGCGCTGAGCCTGTGCCCGGAGACCGGCGGCACGGTCCGGCTGACGGAACACCTGCCGGCGGCGCTGGTGGTGTCGTCCCCCGACCTCGGCACCGCTCTGGCCGACCGGCTGTTCGGTCCGCTGGCGCACCTCGAGCCCGCCGACGCGGAGATCCTGCTGGACACCCTGGCCACCTGGCTGGCCTGCGACGGCTCGGCCCAGCGGGCGAGCAGACGGCTGTACTGCCACCGCAACACCGTCCTCAACCGCCTGCGCCGCTACGAACAACTGACAGGGCGCTCCCTCTCCCGCCCCTTCGACCTGGTCGAGGTCACCCTCGCCCTGACCGCCCGCAGACTCCTCCCGCGCCGACCGCTCACCGGACCTGCGGAACGTCCTTGACGAACACCACTGCGTCGATCCCGGTCAGGTGGGCCGGGTCGAGCGGCATGTAGCCGAACCAGGGGGACTCCCGGGGGGCGGGCGGCCGGTCGCCGAGGAGGCCGGCCAGCAGGGTGCCGTCGACGACGCAGCGGTCCTCCGAAAGCGCGTACAGGAGTCCTTCGAGGCTGTCCGCCGGCGGGGTGTCCACTCCCCGGTGGCGGATCGTGCCGAGGGCTGTGGCCAGGAAGGCGTACTCCTCGCCCAGGCGGGCGCTCACGAGCGCACCGGCGCTCCACCACTCCAGCAGCGGCTGGTCCCACATGCGCATCGTGCTCTTGTCCCGCTGGAGATGGGCGTTGTGCGCGAAGACCAGGGTCGGGCCCCGTTCGGCGAGGGCGAGGAGGTTGTCGGCCATCATCCGGTCCCGCTGGCCCAGCAGCCGTGTCATACGGCCCGGTGAGGTGTCGGCCAGCCAGGAGTGGTAGCGCAGCAGGCCGGTGGCGGTGCGCCCGTACAGGCGCGCCCTCTCCCAGTCGTCCCGCGAGGTCGCCGCGATCAGGTGCGGTGTCTCGGCCTCTAGCAGCGCCACCAGGTCGTCGGCGAGCAGCAGCAGCTCCCCGGCCTCGGCCGACCGCCCCACGGACCGGGCCGGGTCCGTCATGACGGCGGGATGGGTCCACCGGTCGTCGGCGCCGAGCAGACGGTCCAGGGTTTCCGCGGTGCAGGGGAGCAGGTCCGGGGCGAGTCGGGCGGCGAGGAAGCCGTGGAGCGCGGTGAGGGCCTGCCGGGGGCTCGCGGCGCCGGTGATCTCCAGCGGGCCGTCGAAACCGGCGAAGCGGAGCCGCTCGGAAGCGGGCCGGCCCTCGTTGTACTCCCGCATCCAGCGCACGAGTTCGCGGTTGGCCGCGGACGTGCCGAACCCGTGGCTGAATCCGCGCTCCATGACCTCGTCGAGGGTGCCCGTGCCCGAGGTGACGTACTCGTCCACGACCAGGCCCATCAGACAGTCGCTCTCGATCGCCACGGTCCGGTAGCCCTCCCGCTCGACGAGCTGCCGGAAGAGGTCGTTGCGCAGGTCGAGCAGAGTGTCCTCGCCGTGGGTGGGCTCGCCGAGGGCGAGCACCCGCGGCCGGGTCCCGAGCAGCTCCGTGACGGCGGCGGCCGTCACGGCACGGGTGATGTCCTTGATGCCAGTAGCCATGCCCTCAACGGTATCGTTGAACTCACGGTGGAAACTTTCCCGCGATATCATCGGGCCCGTGGGACGAAACCTTCAAAACGGGGAACGGCTCAGGCCGATCGACCTGGCGCGCGGGCACGGTCTGTCCACACAGGCCGTCCGGAACTACGAGGAGGCCGGCATCCTCCCGCCCGCCGACCGCAGTCCCCACGGCTACCGCGCCTACACCCCGCTGCACGCGTGTGCCCTGCGCGCCTTCCTCGCCCTGGTACCCGGCCACGGCCACGCGGTGGCGACGTCGATCATGCGGGCCGTGAACCGGGGCGCGGTCGACGAGGCCCTGCGGACCGTCGACGAGAGCCACGCCCAACTGCTCGACGACCGGCGGACCCTGCAGGCGGTGGAGCGAGCCCTCGGCGACCTGGCCCCCACCACGGCGCCCGGACCCGGCACGGCGGTGTCCGGGACCGGCGGACGGTTCATCGGGCCGCTGGCGGGAGAGCTCGGCATCCGGCCCGCGACACTGCGCACATGGGAGCGCGCCGGGCTGGTGAGCCCGCGCCGCGACCCGGTGACCGGCTACCGCGTCTACGAGGAGGCCGACGTACGGGACGCCCGGCTGACCCACCAACTCAGGCGGGGCGGATACCTGTTGGAGCAGATCGCCCCGCTCATCGCGCAGGTGCGGTCGGCAGGCGGACCGGAGCCGCTGGAGGCGGCACTGCGCGACTGGCACGGCCGGCTGTCCGCCCGCGGGCGGGCCATGCTGACCGGGGCGGCCGGACTGGAGGCCTACCTCCGCGCCCGCGGCTGACCCCGTCCTGGGCAGCCGCACAACCCGTGGCAGCCCCCGTTGGGACGGCGCAGCGAGCGGGGCCCGGAGCCTGTACCGGTCGCTCGCGCCCGTGGTGTCGTGAGCTCCCCCTGCCGTCCAAGCCGTTGCCGCCGTGCGGTACGGCCCCGAGGAGCCGTGATGCCCCAAGCACCACCGGACGACCGGCCCGCGCTGTGCGTCGAGAACGTCGACGTGACGTACGGGCGAGCCCTGTCCGCCCTCCGCTCCGTCTCCCTGACCGTGCCGCACGGCGGCGTCGTCACCCTGCTCGGCGCCAACGGCGCGGGCAAGACGACCCTGTTGCGCGCCGTCTCCGGCACGCTGCGCCTGCACCGTGGCACGATCACGGCCGGCCGCATCCGCTACGGCAGCGCCGTGCTCGACGGCAAGGACCCGGTGACGGCGGTACGCGCCGGCGTCGTCCAGGTCCCCGAGGGGCGGCGGGTGTTCGCCGGGCTCACGGTCGACGAGAACCTCCGCAGCGGCGGTCTGGGACTCGGCCGGCGCGGCCGGGACCAGGTCCACGAGGCGCGGGAGCGCGTGTTCACGCTCTTCCCCCGGCTCGCCGAACGCACCCACCAGGCCGCGGGCCTGCTGTCCGGGGGCGAGCAGCAGATGCTCGCCATCGGCCGCGCCCTGATGGCCGCCCCCCGGCTGCTCCTCCTCGACGAGCCCTCCCTCGGCCTCGCGCCGCAGATGGTGCAGCGGATCGCCGAGGTGATCCGCGAGATCAACACCCAGGGCACCGCCGTGCTCCTGGTCGAGCAGAACGCGGGCATGGCACTCTCCCTCGCCGATCACGCCCATGTCCTCGAGGTCGGCGAGACCCGCCTGTCCGGCCCCGCCGGCGAACTCGCCCGCACCGACGCCGTACGCCGCCTCTACCTGGGCGAGGCCGCCGAGGACCAGGGGGCCGCGTGAACGACCGCACCACCACCGCACCGCCCGTGCCCCCCGTGCTCGACGTACGGGGCGTCACCGTGCGCTTCGCCGGACTCACCGCGCTCGACGACGTCTCCTTCACCGTCGCCCCGGGCTCGGTGCACGCGCTCATCGGCCCCAACGGCGCCGGCAAGTCGACCTGCTTCAACGTACTGTCCGGGCTGTGCCGTCCGTCGGCCGGCACGGTGACACTCGGCGGCACCGAGCTGACCCGGCTCGCCCCGCACCGCATCGCCGCGCTCGGTGTGGCCCGCACCTTCCAGAACATCGTCACCACCCACGGCACGGTCGCCGACAACCTGATGCTCGGCCGCCACGCCCTGTCCCGATCCGGCTTCACCGCCGGTGCGCTGCGCCTGCCACGGGCCGTGCGGGAACAGCGCGAGCACCTCGCCCGGGCCCGCGAGATCGCCGAACTGACCGGCCTCGGAGCCCACTTCGACAGCCCCGTGGCGCTGCTGCCGTACGGCGACCGCAAGCGCGTGGAACTCGCCCGCGCCCTCTGCCTGGAACCGCGCGTGCTGCTGCTCGACGAACCGGTGGCGGGCATGAACTCCGCCGAACGCACCCGCATGGCCGAGGTCGTGGGCGAACTGCGGTCCGAACTCGGCCTGTCCGTCGTCCTGGTGGAGCACGACATGGGACTGGTCATGCGCCTCGCCGACGACGTCACCGTGCTCGACTTCGGCCGCCCCATCGCCCACGGCGCCCCCGACGAGGTCCGCCAGGACCCCGAGGTGCTGCGCGCCTACCTCGGCACCGACACACAGGGGAAGGACGCGGCATGACCGGCTTCCTGGACAACGTCCTCGGCGGCATCGCGCTCGGTGCGGTCTACGCGCTGGTCGCCCTCGGCTTCGTCGTCATCTTCAAGGCGTCCGGCGTCCTCAACTTCGCCCACGGCTCGCTGCTCCTGTTCGGCGGGTACCTCACCGCCGTCCTCCACGACGACCTCGGCTTCGCCGGCGCGCTGGCGCTGGCGGTCCTCACCACCGCGGCCCTCGCGGGCGCACTCGACCGGTTCCTGCTGCAACGCGGCGGACAGGACGCGCACTCCGCCCATGTGCAGACCATCGTCACCATCGGCATCGACATCGTCCTGCTGACCGACCTGGCCCGGCGAATCGGCGGCGACCTGCTGTCCCTGGGCGACCCGTGGGGCGACGCGGTGACCGAACTGGGGCCGGTGACCGTCGCCGACAGCCGGCTCGCGGCGATCGTGGTGTCCGCGGTGGTCATCGGCGCCGTGTTCGCGCTCTTCCGGTTCACCTCCTGGGGCCTGTCCCTGCGGGCGGCGGCGGAGGACCTGGAGGCCGCCGCCCTGATGGGGGTACGGCTCAGCCGGGTGCGGGCAGGCGCCTGGTGCCTGGCGGGCGCGCTCGCCGCGCTGGCCGCGGTGTTCCTCGCCGCGTTCCCGGCACCGGGCCTGGAGCGCACCACCGGCCAGATCGCCCTCAACGCGTTCCCGGCCGCGATCCTCGGCGGGCTGGCCTCCCCGACCGGCGCCCTCGCGGGCAGCCTGCTCATCGGCCTGACCGAGGCGCTGGTCGTCGGCTACCAGTCCGACCTGCACGTCCTCGGTGAGGGTTTCGGCGACGTCGCCCCGTACGCCGTGATGCTGCTGGTGCTCCTGGTACGGCCCGCCGGGCTGTTCGGCGCGAAGGGAGCGGCCCGTGTCTGACCGTCTCCTCGGTGCCCTGACCCACCGCCCGGCCCGCGTCCTGCTCCTCGCCGCCGTCCTGTGCCTCCCGCCGTTCTACCTGGACGCCTTCTGGCTCCGCATCGGCCTGTTCTCCATGGCGGCGGCCATCGGCGCCGTCGGCCTCGCCCTGCTCACCGGCACGGCGGGTCAACTCTCGCTCGGCCACGCCTTCTTCCTCGCCGTCGGCGCCTACGGCTACGCCTATCTGGCGGGCGAGCCCGGACCGGGGCTGCCCCCGGCCCTCGCCGCACTCCTCGCCGTGGCGCTCACCGGAGCGGCGGGCGGGCTGTTCAGCCCCGTCGCCGCCCGGGTGAAGGGCATCTACCTGGGCATCGCCACCCTCGCCCTGGTCTTTCTCGGCCACCACGTGCTGCTGACCGCCGACTCCGTCACCGGCGGATTCAACGGACGCTCCGTGCCCCCGCTCACCCTCGGCGGCTTCACCTTCGCGGAGAGCGACCCCGAACTGACCGTGCTCGGGGTGCCGTTCGGCGCGGAGGAGCGGTTGTGGTTCCTGGGCCTGGCGCTGTTCGGGTTCACCTGGTTCACCGCCCGCGGCCTGCTGCGCGGCCGTTCCGGGCGGGCACTGGCCGCCCTGCGCGACAGCGAGACCGCGGCGGCGGTGATGGGCGTCGACGTCGCCCGCCACCGCTCGGCGGCCTTCGTGGTGTCGTCCATGTACGCGGGCCTGGCGGGCGTGCTCCTCGCACTCTCCTTCCGCCGGGTCGTCCCGGACTACTTCTCCCTGGTCCTCTCCGTCGACTACCTCGCCATGATCGTCATCGGCGGGCTCGGCTCCGTCGCCGGAGCCACCGCCGGTGCCGTGTTCGTCACCGCGCTCCCGCTGCTGATGACCCGCTACGCCGACCAGCTTCCGCTGGTGGCCGCCCCGGGCTCGGGAGAGGGCTTGGTGGGCCCCACCGAGGCCGCCCGCTACCTCTACGGCGCCGCGATCGTCATCGTCCTGCTGTACGCGCCCGACGGGCTGCACGGCCTGGCCCGCCGGGTCCGCGACCGCGTAGGACGCAGCCGCCCCCGCGCCCCCGCGACGGACCCAGCCGACTCAGCCGATCCAGCCGACCCGGTTTCCTCACCCCCGCAACCGGCCGCAGCCGCACGATCCAAGGAGCACACCCCGTGAACACCACGTATCACCGGCCCCGCGACCGGCGCCGCACCGCCCCCGCCGCGCTCGCCGGCGCCCTCGCCCTGCTGCTCGCGGCCACCGGATGCAGCTCCAAGGCGGACGACGGCAACGGGGGCGGTGACGCCGCCGACGGCGTCCGCACCGGCCCCGGCGTCAGCGCCGAGACCATCAGGCTGGGCGCCCTCACCGACCTGACCGGCCCCTACGCCACGCTCGGCAAGAGCATCGTGCAGGCCCAGCAGATGTGGGCCGACGAGACCAACGCCGACGGCGGCATCTGCGACCGCGAGGTGGAGATCGTCGTCAAGGACCACGGCTACGACGTGCAGAAGGCGGTCACCGCCTACGCCGACATCGCCCCGGACGTCGTCGCCCTGCCGCAGGTCATCGGCTCGCCGGTCGTCGCCGCCCTGCTCGACGACATCGAGCGCGACAAGATGCTCACCTTCCCGCAGGCCTGGGCGGCCTCCCTGCTCGGCAAGGACGCCATCCAGGTCCTCGGCACCACCTACGACGTCGACATGATCGCCGCGGTCGACTTCCTCACCCGCACCAAGGGGCTGAAGAAGGGCGACACCATCGGTCACGTCTACTTCGAGGGCGACTACGGCGCCAACGCGCTGGAAGGTTCCACCTGGGCGGCGGAGCAGGCCGGGCTGAAGGTGGCCGGCCAGAAGATCCAGGCCACGGACACCGACCTGTCCGCGCAGGTCTCGGCCCTGCGCAAGGAGGGCGTGAAGGCCGTGCTGATCAGCGCGGGACCCGCCCAGACGGCCTCCCTCGTCGGCGTCGCCGCCTCCCGCGGCCTGCGCGTCCCCGTCGTCAGCAGCGCGCCGGGCTACGCGCCCCAGCTGATGGAGACCCCCGCCGCACCGGCACTGGCGGCCATGCTGCACATCGTGAGTGCCGCGCCCGCCGTCAGCTCCGAACTGCCGGGCGTGCAGCGCATGGTGGCGTCGTACAAGAAGAAGTACCCGGACTCGCCGGTCGACTCCGGAGTGCTGTCCGGCTACAACGCCGCGCAGCTCATGGGCGCCGACCTGAAGGCGGCCTGCGAGGCGGGCGGCCTCAGCCGCGAGGACGTGGTCACGGCGCACCGCTCCCAGAAGAACGCCGACACCGGCCTCGGCACCGCGCAGAACTTCTCCGAGGCCGACCGCCCGGCGAGCGTCGAGACGTATGTGCTGAAGCCCGACGCGAAGGCGGTCGGCAGTGTGGTGAACGCCGAGGAGGCGCACACGGCCCCGGGCGTCGAGAAGTACCTGTCCTCGCGTTAGGCACGCGGCACGACCAGGATGGCCCCGGCTGTTCCCGAGAGGGAGGCGCCGGGGCCGCCGAGAACGGCCCCGACCGGCTGGTCCCGCACGAGGACGAGCCGGTGGCCCGGCTCAGCCCATGGTGCCGAGACGGGCCTCGCGCCACAGGTCGACGCCGCCGTCGGTGGCGTGCTTGTCGATCTCGGCCAGCTCCTCGTCGCTGAAGTCCAGGTTCTCCAGCGCGGCGACGTTCTGCTCCAGCTGCTCGGTGCGGGACGCGCCGATGACCAGCGAGGTGACACGCCGGTCCCGCAGGGCCCAGGCCAGCGCCATCTGGGCGAGCGTCTGCCCGCGGCGGGCCGCGATGTCGTTGAGGGCGCGCAGCCGGTGCAGCATGTCGTCCGTCAGCCATGCGGCGTCGAACGACTTGCCCTGCGTCGCCCGCGAACCCTCCGGCACACCGTCCAGATACCGTCCGGTCAGCAGACCCTGCGCCAGCGCGGTGAACCCGATGATTCCGAAGCCCTCCTCCTGGGCCACGTCCAGCAGTCCCTCCGTCTCGATCCAGCGGTTCAGCATGCTGTACGACGGCTGGTGGATCAGCAGCGGAGTCCCCAGGTCCCGGAGGATGGCGACCGCCTGCCGGGTGCGCTCGGCGTCGTAGGAGGAGATGCCGACGTACAGGGCCTTGCCCTGGCGGACCGCGGTGTCGAGCGCGCCCATGGTCTCCTCGAGGGGAGTGGTGGCGTCGAGCCGGTGGGAGTAGAAGATGTCCACGTAGTCCAGGCCCATGCGCTCCAGCGACTGGTCCAGGGAGGCGAGCAGGTACTTGCGCGAGCCGCCGCCCTGGCCGTAGGGACCCGGCCACATGTCCCAGCCCGCCTTGGTGGAGATCACCAGCTCGTCCCGGTACGGGGCCAGGTCCTGCTTCATCAGCCGGCCGAAGTTGACCTCCGCGGCCCCGTAGGGCGGGCCGTAGTTGTTCGCCAGGTCGTGGTGGGTGATGCCGAGGTCGAAGGCGCGCAGGGCGATCTCACGCTGGGTCTCGAAGGCCCGGTCGTCGCCGAAGTTGTGCCAGTAGCCCAGGGACAGCAGGGGGAGGTCGAGTCCCGAACGCCCGGTGCGCCGGTAGCGCATGGTGCCGTCGTAGCGCTCGGGATTGATGACGTGGTTCATCTGGTGTTCTCCGGGTGCGATGCAGGAATGTCCCGTGGGAGGTGGGAACCCTGTCCACACTGCCCCCACGTGATCCGGAAGTCCAACCGATCCTTGGCACAGGACTCAGCGACGCGGCTTCTGAATCCTGGGGGGCCGCTGTCGGACAGGCGAGGGCCGATTGACGGATTGCCGCCCTCGCCCGACGGGCAGGGAGGCTCTGAGTGTCATGAGCACGACTGCCCTTCCCCCACGAGGAGGTCGACCATGCGCATCCGTACGCTGACCGGAAGCCTGGCCACGGTTCTGGTGATGTCCTTCCCCCTGTTGTCGAGCGGCCAGGCCGTGGCCGCCCCGGCGGGTGTGCCCGAGCAGTCCCTGGCCGCCCGCGTGCTCACCTACGACGCGAGCGGCTCCGCGGAGTTCAGGTCCGCCGTCGACCGCGGCGCGGCGGTCTGGAACGAGAGCGTCGACGCCGTGGAACTCCGCCCGGCCGCGTCCGGGCAGCGCGCCGACATCCGGGTCCTGGCGGACAACGGCTGGCCCCGCGCCCTGCCCACCGGTCTGGGCAGCGGCACCGTCTACGTCGGCCGCCAGGCCGTGAACCAGGGGTACGACACGATCCGCATCTCGGCCCACGAGCTCGGGCACATCCTGGGCCTGCCGGACCGCAAGCCGGGCCCCTGCTCCAGCCTGATGTCCGGCTCCAGCGCGGGAACCGCGTGCACCAACCGTTACCCGAACGCGGCGGAGAAGGCGGAGGTCGAGAAGAACTTCGCGGGCGCCCGCTCCGGAACGGGCGAGGCGGAACGGACGGGTTCGGCAGGGCAGGCGGGGGCGGTGCCACGAGCCGTGCTGATCAGGGACTGACCGGCGGCGCCACCGCGCCCACCGGACCACCTCCCGCGCCGCTCACCCGCCCGATGTGACTGCCCGGGGCGAGTGTGGTTATGATTGACGCACGTCAAGGCGCCGGAACTCCCGGAGTCAGGCCGTGCGTTGGTGGTCCAAGGAAAGGCGCCCCGCTTCCTGCGGGGAGATGCAGGTGCAAGGCCTGCCCAGCGCTCCACCACAAGCCCGGTTCCCGAACGATGTGTTCGGGAACCGGGCTTGCGCTGTTGGGGGCCGGTCAGGCCGTGTGCAGGGTCAGGCCGTAGCGGCCCAGGATCTCGTTGATCGGCTGGAACCAGGTCTCGCCCCCGCCGGAACAGTTGCCCCAGCCGCCGGAGGTGACGCCCTGCGCCTGGTCACCGCTGATGAACGAGCCGCCCGAGTCGCCGGGTTCGGCGCAGACGCTCGTCTTCGTCATCTGATGCACCGAACCCTGGCTGTAGTTGACGGTCTCGTTCTTGGCCAGGACCCTGCCGCAGTGCCAGCGGGTCGTCGAGCCGGAGCGGCAGATGGAGGCGCCGACGGGAGCCTCGTTCGAGCCGCGCACCAGCTGGTCGGAGACCGTGCCCCAGCCGAGCACCACCGGAACCGTCCACCAGCCGCTGCCCACGTTGACCCACGCGTAGTCGTCGCCCGGGAACGAGGAACCCTGGAAGTTGCCGATGTACGAGCCGTCCCAGCCCCGCACCTGGCCGCCCACGCCACCGCAGTGCCCGGCGGTCACGAAGCCGCCGTGCACCGAGAAGCCGATGGAACAGCGGACGTTGCCCGTGTAGTAGGGGTCGCCGCCCACCGTCCCCGCGGCGAAGGTCTCCGCGGCGGCCTCCACGGTGCGCACGGTGACCGGTCCGGCCTCGCGGGCCTCGGAGAGGAACCGCCGGACATCGTTGTCGGCCCGTTCGCCCTCGACGACGTTCACCACCACCGTGTTGGCGGTCGGGTCGACGGACCAACTGCTCACGCCCGAAGGTGCGTCGAGGCGGTCCAGCCGGGACTTGGCCGCGTCGAGTTGCCGTGCGCTGTGCTCGACGACGCGGACGGCCGCGCCGGAGGAACGGAGGTCACGGACCGTCGACGCGTTCGCGTCCGACGTGACCGCGACGGTCAGTTTCTCGTTCTTCGCGTCGAACCAGGCGCCGCCGTAGGCGGATCCGGCGGCCTTGACGGCCTCGGGTTCGAGGTCGGCGGCCCGTCGTTCGGCGGCCAGCCGCGCCTCGGCCTGGGCGGGGGACAGGCCGAAGTCCCGCTGCATCGCCTGCAACAGGGCCTCGGAGGCCGGCGCGGAATCGGCCCGGGCGGCGGATTCGGCGGAGTCGGGAGTGTCGCTCGCCGAGGCGGGCAGGGTGCCGGCCGCGGTCCAGCTGCCGATCATGAGCAGGGCGGCCACGCAGGCATGCGTGAGTCTGGTGCGTCTCATGGGAAGTTGCCCTTCGTCGTTCCAGCAAGGTGGGGGTGGAACAACCGCGTCTGAGAGCGCTCTCATCGGAGTTGGGCAGAGCTTAGCGGGCCCGGAGTATCAGGTCCATGCCAATGCGGGAAATCCGGTGGGGGCCGAGCGGGTGACGAAGCCGGGCGGCGGCGCGGAGCGGCCGGCCGGGGCCTGGTCCACACCGCGGGACCCGGGCCCGAACGAGCCGGCCATGTCCTGATCCGAGGGTGTCGTGTCCTGAAGGACGGGCGCAGCAGGGTCCTGTTCGGGGTTGAGTGGTCCCCATGTCTCCTTCTTCCCCCTCTCCTCCCTCTCCCCTTTCTTCTTTTTCTTCTTCCTCTTCTTCCTTTTCTTCCTCGTCATCCTCGCGACCGTCCTGACAGCCCTGACCACGCCGACCGTTCCGAACCACTCGGCGGCCCCCGACCGGCCGGCCCGTCCGCACGACCCTGGGAGTTCAGCCATGACCGACACCCCGACCACCGCCCTCGCCGGCGTCACCCTGCCCGACAGCCGGCTCGTCCGCGAAGCCACCGAACTCGTCCGGGAGGCGGCCAACGACACCGTCTACCACCACTCCCGCCGCGTCTACTTCTTCGGCACCCTGCGCGGACAGGCCCGCGGTCTGCAGGCCGACCCCGAACTGCTCTACGTCGGCGCGATGTTCCACGACCTGGGCCTGACCGAGCGGCACCGCGAAAGCAAGCAGCGGTTCGAGATCGACGGCGCCGACGAGGCCCGGGACTTCCTGCGCCGCCACGGAATCGCCGACGACGCCGCCCATCTGGTGTGGGAGGGCATCGCCCTGCACACCACCCCGGAGATCCCCTGGCACATGGCTCCCGAAGTCGCCCTGGTGACCGCGGGTGTCGAGGCCGACGTGCTGGGCATCGGCCGCGACGAGATCCCCGCTCCGGCGCTCGCCGAGGTCGTGGCCGCGCACCCCCGTCCCGACTTCAAGCGGAACATCCTCAAGGAGTTCACGCAGGGCATCGCGCACCGCCCGGAGACCACCTTCGGCAACGTCAAGGCCGACGTCCTGGAGCGCTATGTGCCCGGATACGTGCGCCAGAACTTCGTCGACGTCATCCTGGACTCCGACTGGCCCGAGTGACCGGTCCCCGCTTCTCCGCCCTTTCCGCTTTTCCTGCCCCCTGCCCCTCCCGCCCGCACCGAGAGCCGCACACCAGGACCGGCGGCGGCTCTCGGCGGGATCCACCCGCCCGAGGACCCCATGCCGAGCCCCTCCTCCCACACGGTCGCCGTCCTGCTGTACGAGGGTGTGCAGTTGCTGGACGTCGCCGGACCGCTGGACGCGTTCGCCGCCGCCAACGAGTACGGAGGCGGATACGACCTGCGGACCGCCTCGCTGAACGGCGCGGCCGTCCGCACCAGCTCCGGTGTCCTGCTGGGCGCCGACTGCTCCGTGGACGGCCTGCCCGGGGAACTGGGCACGCTGATCGTGCCCGGGGCGCCGAACTGGCGGCCCTCGGTCCTGGACCGCGACCTGCGGCAGGCCCTCACGGCACTCGCCACCGGTGCCCGCCGCACCGCCGCCGTGTGCGCCGGCGCCTTCCCGCTGGCCTCGACCGGCCTGCTGAACGGCCGCAGGGCAGCCACCCACTGGGAACTGGCCCCGCACCTCGCCGACCGGTTCCCCAGGGTCCAGGTCGACGCGGACTCGATCTTCGTCCGTGACGGCACCTTCTACACCTCGGCCGGGGTCACCTCCGGCATCGATCTCACCCTCGCGCTGATCGAGGAGGACCTGGGCGCCGACGCGGCCCGTGCCGTCGCCCGGCACCTGGTGGTCTTCCTCGCCCGGCCGGGCGGGCAGTCCCAGTTCAGTGTCCGCGTCCGGATCGGCCAGCCCCGCACCCCGGCGCTGCGCACGGTGCTGGACCTCGTCACCGAGAATCCGGCGGCCGAGCACACCCTCGACTCCCTCGCCCGCCAGGTCGGGCTCAGCCCCAGGCACCTCACACGGCTCTTCCGGGCGGAGACCGACACCTCGCCCGCGCGGTTCGTGGAGCACGTACGCCTGGAAGCGGCCTGCACCCTGCTGGTGACCGGGACCGACCCACTGGACGCCGTCGCCCGGCACGCCGGATTCGGCAGCCCGGAAACCATGCGCCGGGTCTTCCAACGCGAACTCGGCATCGCCCCCGGCGCCTACCGCACCCGCTTCAGCACCACCGCGGGCTCGGTCCACCGGCACATACCGAACGCCTGAGCCGCAGACCCGGTGCTTGCCCGCTGCCGGAAGGGAAGCGGGAACGCCCGCCGGTATCGGGCGGCGTGACCGGTGAGGCAGCGGAGCGCCGTACTCGAGGAGGGCTGCACACCCGTCGGCTTCTTTCCGTACCGCAGCCAGGGGCCTGTTGGGACAGGGCGGCGCCACCGGTCTCGGAGCGTCGGGTGGTCAGGGCGCCGTGGTGCCCGGCACCGGGCGGCCGGAACCCCGTATGACGTGCCCGACACATTTCGCCGAACGGGCGGTGAGCGACCGCCCGGCCCGGCATGGTGGGCCGGGGGAGTGCGGTCGGGCATTTCGGGTAGTCGCGCGGTGTGATCGGTGAGTGAAGGCGGACCGAATGGAACCAGTTCCGGTGGACGAAGGGGACCCAGTGCCGGGCGCGCCGCGGCGGGCGGCATACGCCCTGGACGGTGACGGCGCGTGGATAGCGAAGGCCCGGCAGCTGGCCGCCGCGTTCCTGGCGCGGGCCCGGACGGAGGACGGGCTGCCCGTCTCGGCGCGCGCGGTGGAGATCACCCAGCTCGTGGTCAGCGAGCTGGTCACCAACGCCCGCAAGTACGCGCCCGGCCCCGTCCGGCTGGACCTGTGCATCACCGAGGACGCCCTCGAGGTGATGGTCCGGGACGGCAGCGGCGTGCTGCCCGTGGCCAGGGTCGCGAACCCGGACCGGGTGGGACAGCACGGCCTGGAGATCGTGATGGCCGTCGCCCACGGACTGGAGGTGCAGCCGGAGCCGACCGGCAAACGCATCACGGCCCGCATCTCCCTGGTGGAGACGACCGTCCGCTGACGACCGGCCGCCTCCACGAGGGCGTCGCTCCTCTCAGGCGCCGACGTACGACGCGAGGTGTTCGCCGGTCAGGGTGGAGCGGGCGGCGACGAGGTCGGCGGGGGTGCCCTCGAAGACGATCCGGCCGCCGTCGTGCCCGGCGCCCGGCCCGAGGTCGATGATCCAGTCGGCGTGCGCCATGACCGCCTGGTGGTGCTCGACGACCACGACCGACTTGCCGGAGTCGACGAGCCGGTCCAGCAGGCCGAGCAGTTGTTCGACGTCGGCGAGGTGCAGGCCGGTGGTCGGCTCGTCGAGGAGGTAGACGCCGCCCTTCTCCGCCATGTGGGTGGCCAGCTTGAGCCGCTGCCGCTCGCCACCGGAGAGCGTGGTCAGCGGCTGGCCGAGGGTGAGGTAGCCGAGCCCCACGTCGGCGAGCCGGCCGAGGATCCGGTGCGCCGTCGGTGTGCGCGCCTCACCGGCACCGAAGAACTCCTCGGCCCGCGCCACCGACATCGCGAGCACCTCACTGATGTCGCGGCCACCGAGGTGGTACTCCAGCACCGACGCCTGGAACCGCTTGCCCTCGCAGTCCTCGCAGGTACTGGCGACCCCGGCCATCATCGCCAGGTCGGTGAAGACGACACCGGCGCCGTTGCAGGTGGGGCAGGCACCCTCCGAGTTGGCGCTGAACAGCGCCGGCTTGACGCCGTTGGCCTTGGCGAACGCCTTGCGGATCGGGTCGAGCAGCCCCGTGTACGTCGCCGGGTTGCTCCGCCGCGAGCCGCGGATCGGACTCTGGTCGACCGAGACCACGCCCTCGCCGTCCTCCCCCTTCAGCCGGCACAGCGACCCCTGCACGAGCGAACTCTTGCCGGAGCCGGCGACGCCGGTCACGACGGTGAGCACCCCGAGCGGGACGTCGACGTCGACGCCGCGCAGGTTGTGCGTCGTCGCCCCGCGGATCTCCAGCGCCCCGGTGGGTTTGCGCACCGACTCCTTGAGGACGGCCCGGTCGTCCAGATGGCGGCCGGTGACGGTGTCGCTGCCCCGCAGCCCCTCGACGGTGCCCTCGAAGCAGACGGTGCCGCCCGCCGTGCCGGCGCCGGGACCGAGGTCGACGACATGGTCGGCGATAGCGATCGTCTCCGGCTTGTGCTCCACGACCAGCACCGTGTTGCCCTTGTCACGCAGCCGCAGCAGCAGGTCGTTCATCCGCTGGATGTCGTGGGGGTGCAGGCCGGTGGTGGGCTCGTCGAAGACATAGGTGATGTCGGTGAGCGGGGAGCCGAGATGCCGGACCATCTTCACGCGCTGCGCCTCGCCGCCCGACAACGTGCCCGACGGCCGCTCCAGCGAGAGGTAGCCCAGCCCGATCTCCACGAACGAGTCGAGGCTGTCGCCGAGGGCGGTGAGCAGCGGCGCCACCGACGGCTCGGACAGGCCGCGGACCCACTCGGCGAGGTCCCGGATCTCCATCGCGCAGGCGTCCGCGATGGAGATGCCCTTGATCTTCGACGACCTGGCCCCCTCGCTGAGCCGGGTGCCGTCGCACTCGGGGCAGGTGGTGAAGGCCACGGCCCGCTCCACGAACGCCCGGATGTGCGGCTGCATCGACTCCTTGTCCTTCGACAGGAACGACTTCTGGATCTTGGGGATCAGTCCCTCGTAGGTGAGGTTGACTCCCTTGACCTTCACCTTGACCGGCTCCCGGTACAGGAAGTCCTGCCGCTCCTGCTCGGTGAACTCCCGGATCGGCTTGTCCGGGTCGACGAAGCCCGACTCGGCGTAGACCCCGACGGTCCAGAAGCTGTCCGACTTCCAGCCCGGGATGGTGAACGCGCCCTCGGCCAGTGACTTGGAGTCGTCGTAGAGCTGGGTGAGGTCGATGTCGGAGACGGTGCCCCGGCCCTCGCAGCGCGTACACATGCCGCCGGTGCGCTGGTAGGTCGCCTTCACCGCCTTCTTGTCGCCGCGCTCGACGGTGATCGCCCCGCTCGCCCGGACCGAGGCGGTGTTGAAGGAGTACGCGCCGGGCGGGCCGATGTGCGGCGTGCCGAGCCGGCTGAAGAGGATGCGCAGCATCGCGTTGACGTCGGTGGCGGTGCCGACCGTGGAACGGGGGTCGGACCCCATCCGCTGCTGGTCGACGATGATCGCGGTGGTCAGACCCTCGAGGACGTCGACCTCGGGCCGGGCCAGGGTCGGCATGAACCCCTGCACGAAGGCGCTGTAGGTCTCGTTGATCAGCCGCTGCGACTCCGCGGCGACCGTGTCGAACACCAGCGAGCTCTTGCCCGAGCCGGAGACGCCGGTGAACACGGTCAGCCGGCGCTTGGGGATCTCGACGCTGACATCCTTGAGGTTGTTCACGCGCGCGCCGTGCACGCGGATCAGTTCGTGGCTGTCGGCACCGTGCGGCGCGACCGGCCGCGCCTTCGTCCTCATGGCCATGCTGGTGGTGTCTTCCTCTCGTGGGTGATTCCCGGGTCGGGTGAGATCGCCGAGCGGGGGCCGGGCGGTGACTGCGGTGACCGGGAGGCTCAACGCAGCTGCTGGATGCGGATCAGGTTGCCCGAAGGGTCGCGGAAGGCGCAGTCGCGTACACCGTACGGCTGCTCGGTCGGCTCCTGGACCACCTCGGCACTGTCGGCCGACTGCAGCCGCGCGAAGGTGGCGTCCAGGTCGTCGGTGGCCAGCAGGAGACCGGCGTACGTGCCCTTGGCCATCATCTCGGCGATGGTGCGGCGCTCGTCGTCGGTGACACCGGGGTCGGCGGCCGGCGGGGTCAGGACGATGGAGGTGCCGGGTTGGCCGACGGGACCGACCGTGATCCACCGCATCCCGCCGTGTCCGACGTCGCCCCGGACCTCGAAGCCGAGGGTGTCGCGGTAGAAGGCCAGGGAGGCGTCCGGGTCGTCGTGCGGGAGGAAACTCGCGTGAACGGTGATGTCCATGGCCGTCACGCTAGAGGGGGGCCGGGCGCGGGCGCTTCTCGATTTCTGACCGGTCTGGTCACCTGCTTCGCCACGCACGGCGGCAGCCCCGCCGTCACGCTCGCCGCGCGGCGCCGATAAGCGCTGGGCGGCATGCCGACGAGCTCGGTGAAGCGCGTGCTGAACGTGCCCAGCGACGAGCAGCCGACCGCGAAACAGACCTCGGTGACGCTGAGGTCCCCGCGGCGCAGCAACGTCATCGCGCGCTCGATGCGCCGCGTCATCAGATAGCTGTACGGCGACTCGCCGTACGCCGCCCGGAACTCCCGGCTCAGATGCCCGGCCGACATGTGCGCGCCACGGGCGAGCGCCTCGACGTCCAGCGGCTGCGCGTACTCCCGGTCGATCCGGTCGCGGACCCGGCGCAGCCGCGCGAGGTCGCGCAGGCGCTGCGCCGGTGCCGGGGCCGGTGAGTCGGTCATATGCGAAATCGTACCCACGGTCGCCGCCTGACCTGGGCGGAATCCTTTGGCCCGGACGGTCATGGGCGGAACAACGGGCTTCCCGTCATGGTTGGGACTGCTGTACGTACGGCTGCGACGGTGCGGGACCATGAAGGCCACGAAGACGCGGCGGAACCGTCCGTCCAGGACGCGGGAGAAGGGCGAGAGCAGATGACGAGGACCGAGAAGACCGTGGAGACGGCGCTGCTGGCGGGCGGCTGTTTCTGGGGCATGGAGGAACTGATCCGCACGTTCCCGGGCGTCCTCGGCACGCGGGTGGGCTACAGCGGCGGTGACGTCCCCAACGCCACCTACCGCAACCACGGCACCCATGCCGAGTCGATCGAGATCACCTACGACCCCGCCGTCACGGACTACCGAACGATCCTGGAGTACTTCTTCCAGATCCACGATCCGAGCACGAAGAACCGGCAGGGCAACGACATCGGGCTGAGCTACCGCTCCGCCGTCTTCTACCTCGACGACGAGCAGAAGCGCGTCGCCGAGGAGACGATCGCCGACGTCGACGCGTCGGGTCTGTGGCCGGGCCCGGTGGTGACCGAGGTCGCGCCGGCCGGACCGTTCTGGGAGGCCGAGCCCGAGCACCAGGACTATCTGCAGCGGTACCCGGACGGCTACACCTGCCACTTCGTCCGCCCCGGCTGGCGTCTGCCGAAGCGCGCGGAGTCCTGAGCTTTTGGGCACCTGAGCCTCATGAGCACCTGAGCCCCATGGCGTCCGGGGCAGCACCACAGGGGGCGCGCACGCGAGGCGGCGCGCCCCTTGTGCTGTCCGTCTGTGCCGTCCGTCAGCCGAACTGGCCGGGCTGGTAGTCGCCGGCGGGCTGCTGGTTGATGACGTTGATGCGGTTGTAGGTGTTGATGACGGCGATGAGGGAGATGAGGGCGACCAGCTGGTCCTCGTCGTAGTACTTGGTGGCGTTGGTCCAGGCCTCGTCGGTGACCCCGCCGGCGGCGTCGGCGATGCGGGTGCCCTGTTCGGCCAGTTCGAGGGCGGCGCGCTCGGCGTCGGTGAAGACGGTGGCCTCGCGCCAGGCGGCGACGAGGTGGAGGCGCTGGGCGGTCTCTCCGGCGTGGGCGGCGTCCTTGGTGTGCATGTCGGTGCAGAAGCCGCAGCCGTTGATCTGGCTGGCGCGGATCTTCACCAGTTCCTGCGTGGCGTGCGGCAGACCCGAGTCGGAGACGGCCTTGCCCGCCGAGTTGATGTGCTTCAGCACCTTGGTCGCGAGCGCGTTGCCGAAGAGGTTGATACGGGCATCCATGGTGATCTCCTGGTTCGCGTGTGCGGTTACGTACTTCTGACGAAGCAGCCCGCCGAGGTGTGACAGGCTCCCGGAATGTGATGTGCGTCTCCCGGCCGGAGGTGGCCCGCGGGGTGCGGCGGGTCGGACCGCGGCGGGCTCGCGGAGGCGTCGTCCACGGAGCGGCGAACGAGCGATAGCCTGACGGCATGCAGGACCACCCCTCCGCACCCGCCGAGAGCGGCACCGCCCTGCCGCGCGTTCAGGACCGCGGCCAGGACTGACGCCCCGGCCCGGTGCGGGAACAATGAGGGGACGGGAAGGCCGGACGGGGAGCGGAGCGTCGGTGAGCGAGCGTCAGGAACGCGACTGGACGGACATGACGCCAGGAGATTTCGACCGTGACGCCCCGCTGCACCTGAACCTGGGCACCGGGCCCGTCGTGGTGCCGGCCGAGCCGGACGAGTACGGCACGGTGCCGCTGTTCGGCGAGGAGCCCCCGACCCGACGCCCCGTCCCGCGTCGCCTCCCGCGCGGCGGCGCGCCCGCCGAACAGGAGCACCTGTTCTGACTCCGTTGCGCCCCGCCGCTCAGGAAGCCTGACGGAAGCGGTGCGCCGCCGGTCCCGTGCGGGGACCGGCGGCTCTCGGTGGGGTCCGGACGGTCCGGTCAGCCGAAGGCCCTGACCGCCTGGTAGTAGGTCCACGCAGTGCTGTTGCAGGCGGTCTTGGTGCCGCCGCTGTAGCCGGCGCAGACCCGCTTGAGGTCTTCGTAGAAGGCGTTGTCGAGGCGTGCCTTGTTGGCGTCGAAGGAGCCGGCCGCCTTGTAGTTGCGGTAACCGAAGTCGTGGCGCGCGCAGGAGGTGGCGAAGGGGAAGCCGAACGGGTTGTCGGGGGAGGTGGAGCAGTAGTCGGTGCTCCAGTTGAACTGGTAGGCGGACCAGGCGGCTTGGTTGGAACGCGCCGCGACCCACTGGTTGTAGCTCGAGGCACTGGTCTGGGTCCAGTTCGAGAGGACCTGGGCCTTGTCGGCGGGGACGGCGTCGGCGGCTGTGGCGGTGCCCAGCACGCTGACGGCGGCAAGGGCCGAGGTGGCCAGTGCGGTGGCGAGTCTACGGTGCATCCCGAACCTCCATGAGGCTGCGACCCGGCCGTCGGGTCGCAGGTTCATGACAAGAGATGCCCATGCCGCCGGTGTTCTCACACCACGCCCGAGTCGTCGGACCGTTGAACCAAGGTGCCTGCCGAAGTCATGGCGCCGGTTGCGGCGAGCTGTCCACTCCTGTGCGTGCTGCCTGCATGTGTGAACAATCAAGGCGATCGGTTGAGGGGCAACATCAAGGCGGGCGCGGTTCTCCCTGGAAAAAGCTCGTGCGGATCGACAGCGCCGTACGTGGCTGTCTGGAAATGAGAACGCCGACTGCATGTGGGGATTGCTTGGCTGATGGCAGGCAGCCACGAACACGCGTCGAAGCCACCGTCACTCCCGTGGCGGACCACCACCGACAGTCCGCCTTCCAGACTTCCGGAAACGGAGATCACCCATGCTCAAAGGCGTCCCCTTCTTCCCCGTCACCCCCTTCACCGACTCCGGTGACGTCGACCTCGAAGCCCTGCGCCGGCACATCACGGCGGGTGTCGAAGCCGGTCCGGGCGGCGTCTTCGTCGCCTGCGGAACCGGTGAGTTCCACGCTCTGGACCGTGAGGAGTTCGGCGCGGTCGTACGTACCGCTGTCGAGGCGGTGGGCGGACGCGTCCCGGTGTACGCCGGGGCCGGCGGCTCGCTCGGGCAGACCCGGCAGTTCGCCCGGACCGCGGCCGAGGCCGGTGCGGACGGCCTGCTCATACCGCCCCCCTCGGGTCTCGTCGCCTACCCCCGTGCCGTCGCCGAGGTAACCGAACTGCCGCTGATCGTCTACCACCGAGCCGACTCCCGGTTCGACGAGGCATCGGCGGCGGCGATCGCCCAACCGCCCACCGTGGTGGGCCTCAAGGACGGCACGGGCGACCTCGACCTCGTCGCGAGGATCATTCCCGCCGTGCGCGAGGCGCTGGGCGCCTCCGGCAAGGACTTCCAGCTCTTCAACGGGATCCCCACGGCCGAGACCAGCCAGCCGGCCTGCCGGGCCCTCGGCGTGGAGCTGTACTCCTCGGCCACCTTCGCGTTCGCCCCGGATGTCTCCCTCGCCTTTCACCGCGCGGTCGGGGTGGTGCTCTGTCCTCCTGTGTCAACTAGCCCTGTATCAAGCCGCGTTGATGTGCGAGACTCGGTGATCGTCAGCAGCCCTGATCCATCGTGGGACGGAGTCCTCCATGCCGGCCGGCAGGTCCAATCCTCCGCAGATCGACACCAGCAAGGCGCACCCCGCGCGGGTCTACGACTGGTTGCTCGGCGGCAAGGACAACTACCCCGTGGACGAGGCCGTCGGCGAGAAGCTGCCGCCCGAGGCGCGGGACGGCGCCCGGCAGAACCGCCAGTTCATGCACCGGGCGGCGGCCTGGCTCGCCGGGCAGGGCGTCGACCAGTTCCTCGACATCGGCACCGGCATCCCCACCGAGCCGAACCTGCACCAGATAGTGCAGTCCGTCGTCCCGGCCGCGAGGGTCGTGTACACCGACAACGACCCCATCGTCCTGCGGCACGCGGAGACCCTGCTGATCAGTGGTCCCGAGGGCGCCACCGACTACATCCAGGCCGATGTGCGCGGTCCGGGGGAGATCATCGAACACGCCCGGACCGTCCTCGACTTCGGGCGTCCGATCGCGCTGTCCCTGATCGCCCTCCTGCACTTCGTCCCCGACGAGCAGGAACCCCTCGCCATCGTCGGCGAGTTGCTCTCCGCGCTCCCGCCGGGCAGTTACCTCGTGCTGTCGCACGCGGCGTCCGACCGGCACGCGGAACTGGCCGCGCAGGTCACCGCCGAGTACGCCAGGGCCGGCATCCGCCTCGGCTTCCGCACCCGCGACGAGGTCGCCCGCTTCTTCGACGGCCTGGAGATGGTGGAACCGGGCCTGGTGACCGCACCGGAATGGTTCCGGACGGCCCCGGCCCCCGCACCCGAGGACAGCGGCATCTACGCGGGCGTCGCGCGGCTCCGCTGACACGACACCGCTCCCGCCCCGGCCGCCGTCGCGTCCGTCATCCCAGCGGCACCGTCACCTCACCCGCCCCCCGGGCCTCCGCCCCGCCCGCGACACGCACCGTGAACGGCCGCTCGGTCCCCGACGCGATGACCCGCAGGACGTCGCCGTCGCGCAGGACCCGGAAGGCCGCGGCCCGCGCACCCGTGGTGTCGGGCACGGTGATCTCGGCCGCGTAGTAGGGCGAGGCCGGCGGGTGGACGAGGAGGACCGGCGCGTCCAGCCAGTCGCCGTCCGGTCGCGAGTCGTCGCCGGCCAGGGGCAGGACGGCGCCCTCCCGGACGTACAGCGGGAGGCTGCCGTAGCCGTGCCGTTCGGCGCGCCAGCCCGGACCGGTGGCCTTCTCGCCGCTCAGCAGGTGGGTCCAGGTGCCCTCCGGCAGGTAGACCTCGACCTCGCCGTCCGGGCTGAACACGGGCGCCACCAGGAGGTCGGGGCCCAGCATGTACTGGCGGTCGAGCGGACGGCACGTCGGGTCGCCGGGGAACTCCAGCACCATCGGCCGCATCATCGGCACGCCCGTGCCGTGGGCCTCGACGGCCGCGCCGTACAGGTACGGCATCAGGCGGTGCTTGAGCAGGGTGAAGCACCGGGCGACGTCGACCGCCTCGTCGCCGAACTCCCACGGCACCCGGTACGACGAGGAGCCGTGCAGCCGGCTGTGCGAGGAGAGCAGGCCGAAGGCGAGCCAGCGCTTGAACACCTCGGGGTCGGGCGTGCCCTCGAAGCCGCCGATGTCGTGGCTCCAGAAGCCGAACCCGCTCAGCGACAGCGACAGACCGCCCCGCAGCGACTCGGCCATGGCCTCGAAGGACGACCAGCAGTCGCCGCCCCAGTGCACGGGGTACTGCTGCCCGCCGGCCGTCGCGGACCGGGCGAACAGCACGGCCTCCCCCTGCCCGCGCTCCTTCTCGAGGAGCTCGAACACCGTGCGGTTGTACAGCTGCGTGTAGTAGTTGTGCATCCGCTCGGGGTCCGAGCCGTCGTGCCAGACCACGTCGGTGGGGATGCGCTCGCCGAAGTCCGTCTTGAAGCAGTCCACGCCCTGGTCGAGCAGGGTCTTGAGCTTCGAATGGAACCAGGCGCGCGCCTCGGGGCTGGTGAAGTCGACCAGGCCCATACCGGCCTGCCACAGGTCCCACTGCCACACGTCGCCGCCGGGCCTGCGCACCAGGTGCCCGAGGGCGGCGGCCTCGTCGAAGAGCGGTGACTTCTGGGCGATGTACGGGTTGATCCAGGCGCTGATGCGCAGGCCCTTCTCCTTGAGCCGGGCCAGCATGCCGTCCGGGTCGGGGAAGACGTCCGGATCCCACTGGAAGTCGCACCACTGGTACTCGCGCATCCAGAAGCAGTCGAAGTGGAAGACGGACAGCGGAATGCCGCGTTCGGTCATGCCGTCCACGAACGACGTGACGGTCCGTTCGTCGTAGGGCGTGGTGAACGAGGTGCTGAGCCACAGGCCGAACGACCAGGCCGGGGGCAGGGCGGGGCGGCCGGTGAGGGCCGTGTAGCGGCTGAGGACGTCCTTCGGGGTGGGACCGGCCACGACGTAGTACTCCAGCGACTGGTCCTCGACGCTGAACTGCACCTGGCCCACGGACTCCGAGCCGATCTCGTAGGAGACCGCCCCGGGGTGGTTGACGAAGACGCCGTAGCCGCGGGAGGAGACATAGAACGGGATGTTCTTGTAGGACTGCTCGCTGCTCGTGCCGCCGTCGGCCTGCCAGACGTCGACGGTCTGACCGTTCTTGACGAACGGGGTGAAGCGCTCGCCGAGGCCGTAGATCTGCTCCCCGACACCGAGCGCCAGCCGGGTCAGCATGTGGTGGGCTCCGTCGCCGGTGGTGGCGAAGGCGGTGCCCTTGGCGTCCGCGCGGGTCAGCTCGCGCCCGTCCACGTCGTGGAAGCCGAGCGAGAAGGGCCCGGACCCGTCGAGGCGGAGGGTCAGCGGGCCGCTGGTCAGCTCGGTGACCGGGCCGTCCGTGCGCACCGTCCCGGCGCCGTTCGGATCGCCGGTGAGGGCGAAGTCGGGGCCGGGGCGCCGCTTGCCCGCGTGGTGGGTGACGCGGACGCCGATGACGCCCTCGGCGGGGGAGAAGCACTCGACCGTGACGAGGGGAGCGTTGAGGGTATCGCCTCGACGTGTCACTCTCTTGACGGCGGCATAGCTGGTGAAGCGCTTCGATTCCGTGCGCACATCGCGCAACTCGGTGGCGTACGAGATCTGGACGCCCTCGCGGATGCGCCAGAAGCCGTCGGTGAACTTCATGATCTTCCTCGGAGGGGGAGGGGGCGATGGCGAGAAGAAAGCCGTACCTGACCAGGAACTATGACAGGTCCGGGAGTTCCTGTCACGCCCTGGAGCGAGGAGAAGGTGCCACCGGGGGCTAGCGCGGCCGGCTCTCGCTGACGTATTAGTAATCAGGCCGAACAAATTGCGTCCGACCCGCAGTGCGGGGTCGTGCACGAGCAACGCGCGTCAGCAAGATCGACTATTCGTCGAAGCGCTTCACCACCCCTGATGAGCCGCCGGCCCGGTGAAAAGCCGGGCCGATCCCACCCAAGGGCACCCACCGTGACAGCACATCCCCCGGTTGCCGCACTGCGCGGGCGCCGACGCCCGCGCAGAGCCGGCACGTCGTTCGCCGCCGCCTCCGTCCTGGTCTTCGGGGCGGCACTGACCGGCTGCGCGCAGGAGCGCGACAGTGACGTGTACACCGTGATGAACTCCTCGACCGACGAGTCCTACCACCGCTGGGACGCCGAGGCGATGGCCCGCTGCGGCAAGCAGCTGGGCGTCCGCATCGAACAGCAGAGCGTCCCGGCGGCGCAGGTGATGACGAAGGCGCTGCGCATGGCCTCGTCGAAGTCGCTGCCGGACATCGTGCAGTTCGACGCCTCCGAGATGCCGACCTTCGCGGAGGCGGGCGGACTCGTCGATCTGCGCACCCTCGGCCTCGCCACCGACGACATCCCCCAGGGCATCGTCGACTTCGGGTCCTACCGGGGCACGTACTACGGTGCGGCCCGTTCCGTGAACACCCTCGCCCTCTTCTACAACGAGGACCTCCTGGACCGGGCCGGTCTGAAGGTCCCCGCCACCTGGGACGAGCTGCGTGACACGGCGAAGAAGCTGACCCGGGGCAAGCGGTACGGCCTGGCCCTCAGCGCGGGCGGCGCCGAGGACGGCGTCTTCCAGTTCACGCCGTTCATGTGGTCCAACGGCGGCGACGAGACCGAGCTGGACGGCCCGCAGGTCGTCCAGGCACTCGACTACTGGAAGGCGCTGCTCCAGGACGGGTCGCTGTCCAAGTCCACCGTCAACTGGACCCAGGCCGACGTCAACGACCAGTTCATGGCCGGCAACGCCGCCATGATGATCAACGGCCCGTGGCAGGTCGAGACCCTCAACACCGACAAGTCCCTGCACTGGGGCATCGCACAGATCCCCGTGCCGCAGGCCGGTGACGCGTCGGTGGGCCCGCTCGGCGGCGCCGTGCTCACCGTGCCCCGCACCGAGGACACCGACCGGGAGAAGACGGCCGGCCGCATCGTCGCCTGCCTCGCCGGCGAGAAGGAACAGCTCACCTACGCCCTGAACAGCTGGATGGTCCCGGCCAACGAGAAGGCCGCCACCGTGTGGCGGGAACGCGTGCCCGAACTCGACGCACTGGCCGACCAGGTCGCCGAGGCCCGCTCCCGCACGGCCGAGCTCGGCGCCGGCTGGCCCTGCGTGTCCCTCGCGCTGCAGAGCGCCTTCCAGTCCGCCCTGACCGGCCAGTCCAGCGAGGTCGCCCTGAAGCGTGCCCAGCAGCGGGCCATGAGCGGGAACCGAGGTACGCGCCCATGACCACGTCCACCGTCACCGCCGCAGCCTCGGCGAAGACGACCGGGAGCACCTCCGCACCGGACCCGGACCGGCTGCGGCGCAGGCGCCGGCTCGCCCGGTGGGGCTTCGTCGCCCCCGCCGTCGTCTTCATGCTGCTGTTCTTCGGCTTTCCGCTCGTCCGCAACGTCGTGATGAGCTTCCAGCACTACACACCGAAGACGTTCTTCACCGGCGAGGCACCCTTCAACGGCACCGACAACTGGTCGGCCGTCCTCCAGGACGCCCTGTTCGGCAAGGCGCTGTGGCACACGCTCGTCTTCACCGCCGGCTCCCTGCTCGGCCAGTTCTGCATCGGGCTCGCGCTCGCCGTCTTCTTCAGCCGCAGGTTCCCCCTGGGCGGCGTGCTGCGGTCCCTGATCCTGCTGCCCTGGCTGGTGCCCATGGTGGTGTCCGGCATCGTGTGGCGCCGCATCCTCGACCAGGACACCGGCGTACTGAACACCTTCCTGGACACGCTGGGACCCGGCGGCAGCACCCCGTGGCTGACCAGCCCCGACATGGCCCTGCTCTCGGTGATCCTGGTCAACATCTGGATCGGCATCCCGTTCAACATGGTCATCCTGTACGGCGGTCTGCAGGAGATCCCGAAGGAGTTCCACGAGGCGGCATCGCTGGACGGAGCCTCGGCCTGGCGCACCTTCCGCTCCGTCACCCTGCCGATGCTGAAACCGGTGATCACGGTCGTCCTCGTCCTCGGTTTCATGTCGACGGTGAAGATCCTCGACCTGATCCTCGCCCTCACCGACGGCGGCCCCGCCGACGCCACCCAGACGCTGGGCACGCTCACCTACCAGAGCTCCTTCGTCGAGCTCGACTTCGGAGCGGGCGCCGTCGTCGGCAACGTACTCATCCTCATCTCCGCGGTCTTCGCGGTGTTCTACCTGCGGGCCAACCGCACCGACGGGAAGTGACCGACATGGCCGCTCACACACCCGCCCCCGCCGCACCGCGCGTGCGGGGGCGCCGTCTCGGCTCCACCGCGGCGGGCGTCCTCGTCCTGGGCGTGATGCTCTTCCCGCTGTACTGGATGCTCAACACGGCGCTCCAACCCGAATCGGGGCTGCTCCAGGTCGCCCCGGTACCCGCCGGCCTGGACCTGTCCGGATTCTCCAAGGCCATCAGCGACCAGGGCGGACACCTGCTCACCTCGCTGGTCGTCTCCCTCGGCGCCGTCGCCGTCTGCCTCGCGATCTCCGCCCCCGCCGCCTACGGACTGGCCCGCTTCGGTCTGCGCGGCACCCGCACCATCGTGTTCGGCACCCTGATCACCCAGATGGTGCCGGGCATCGTCATCGCCAACGCCCTCTACAGCTCCTACGTCGACCTCGGACTGGTCAACTCCTACTTCGGCCTGATGCTCGCGGACGCCTCGCTCGGCATCCCGTTCTCCATCGTGCTGATGCGCGCCTTCATGGTGTCCATCCCGGGCGAGGTCGTCGAGGCCGCGCAGATCGACGGCGCCGGCCCGCTGCGCACCTTCGTCCAGGTGGTGCTGCCGATGAGCCGCAACTCGCTGATCACCTCAGGACTGTTCGCCTTCCTGTTCTCGTGGAGCGACTTCATGTTCGCGCTCACCCTGAACACCACCGACGACGTCAAGCCGATCACCCTGGGCATCTACCAGTACATCGGCGCCCACGTCGGCGACTGGGGCTCGGTGATGGCCGCGTCCGTACTGTCCGCCGTGCCCGCGGCGATCCTGCTCGTCCTCGCCCAGAAGTACATCGCCGCCGGCATCACCGGGGGCTCCGTCAAATGACCACCGCACGCCTCGAGATGGACCTGAACGCATGAGCGACTTCCCTCGTTTCCCACCCGGCGACGGCGACGGCGACGGCGACGGCGACGGCCCCGGTCCGGCACCCGCGGCGCGCGGTCAGCCCGACGACGCCGGGCCGTCGCTCCCGGAGTCGGGCACCGCACGGAACTCCACGTCGACGACGCCGTCGACGTTGCGGCACAGTTCCTCGAGCTCCTGGGCCGTCGCCGGCGAGGACAACTGCCCACTGAGCCGGACATGGCCGTGCGTCACCGTCACCTCCACCGCGGAGGGCGCCTCGCCGAGCGCCCTGACCAGCACGTCCTCGACGATCTCCGTGCGGATCGCCCGGTCCGCGCGCACGAAGACGCGGAGCAGGTCGCTCCTGCTCACCACGCCCCTCAGCCGCCCGGCTCCGTCGATCACCAGCAGCCGCTTGATGCCGTGCCGGGCCATCACCCGGGCGGCGTCCACCACGGTCCAGTCCTCGGCGGCACAGAGCGCGGGCGAGGTCATCAGTCCGGCGGCGTCGGTGGCCCATGCCTTCTCCGGCCGGGACTCCACTCCCGGCCCACCGGGATCGCCCTCCTGACGTCCCCACATCTTGTGCAGCAGGTCCGCCTCGGACACCACGCCCACCGGACGGTCCTCGGCGTCGACCACGGGGACGGCGGTGATGTCGTACTCGAGCAGCAGGTGCGCGATCTCCTTGAACGGTGTCCCGCCCTGGATCCGGACGACGGCGTCACTCATCACGTCGCGCACCTTCTGGTGGCTCATCGTGGTGATTCCTCTCTGCTCCTGGCACACGTCCGACGGGCGGACGACCGCTGTGCGCACGCGGCTGCCACTGCCATCATCGCCGGTCGGAGGGGTCGAACGAGAACAACAGGAGGAGTGCGTTCCGGTTCCCGTCGGTGCGGCCGGAGCCGGGGCGGCGAGCTGCCCGCCCTGTAGAGTTCGGTGATCCGGGTCCACGCAGTGCCCGACGCCGTCAGGAGAGCGCCATGGCCAAGGTCACCGTCACGCTCGATGCCGAACTGGTCGTGGAAGTCATGGTCCTGGCCGGGGTCGGGTCGCCGCAGGACGCCGTCGAGCTCGTGGTGCGGGACTACATCGCCCGCGGCCACCGTACGGAGACACGCACCGAACTCACCGACCGGAACCTGCGCGAGGTGGACACCAAGCCGCAGGAGCCGCAGGGCTGAGCCCGGGACGTCAAGGGGTGCGGATGCCCGCCGGGCGGCCGAAGCGGGCGGGAACGCCCGGCGAGTAGAGGACGCTCACGGGGTCTCCCGCGGGCTTCGGCAGCCCCGCCGCCGTCAGCAGGTCCTCCGCACAGTCGAGCACCTCGGCACGGTGCAGGGACCAGCGCGGATGGGCGTTGGGCAGGTACATCGACCGGCCGAAGAAGGAGCCGTGCATGCCCCAGCGGGCGGTCAGGAAATGTTCCAGTCCGGTGGGCTCCTCGACCCGCTCGCCCACCCGCACGGTGATGCGGCTGTGGGCGCCGCGGGGTCCGGGCCATCGCCGGCAGCTGGTGTACGTGACGGTGTCGCCGCTGTGCCGGACGGCCATCCGGGACCAGAGGTAGGGCATCCGGAAGCCGATCCGGCCGATCGCCACGGGCAGCAGCCGGGAGGCGTCCAGGGAGAGGAACACCACGCCGCGGCGTCCGTGCGCGTCCACCGAGTAGAGGCGGACGTTGGTCTCGGGGAAGGAGCCGAGGTAGGGGAGCCCCGGGAGGCGCAGCCAGCCGGCCCGGTGCATCCGGAAGGCGACGAGTCCGACGTAGGTGACACCGTCCAGTGTGTCGGGCACCGTTCCGGGCGGCAGCAGAGGGGCCACGTCGGCCGGGTCCGCGGCCCAGTGCAGAAAGGTCAGGTCGAGCCAGGACTGGGTGAGCAGCGGGCGCGCGATGGTCGTCGGCGCCTCGGCCGTGACGGGTTCCGGGGGCTTCGGTGGTGTCGGGCGCGGCTGTGACCGCGGAGTCGGCGGCATCGCACCAGTGTCCCAGAGGAGCGGCGGGGGAGCGGCGGCCGCGGTCACGACCGCCGCTCCCGGGAACTCATCCGGAGCGGGCCGAGGTCACCGCTCGACGCCGAGACCCGCGTCGTCCACCTCGTCCTCGCCCTCGGCCTTGAGCACCTTGTTCAACGGTGCGAGGTCGTAGATGCCGTCCAGGGCCGGCTGCTCCAGCAGGCCGGCCTTCACCGCGTGCTGCGCCTGCGAGTCGAGCGTGGCGGCCAGCGGGTCGTCCAGGAAGGTGATGGACTCCCAGGCCGGGTCGAGGACGTCCTTGGGCAGGGCCTTGCCGGACAGTTCCTCAAGGGCCTTGTTCGCGGACTCCTTGGCCTTGTCGGGGTTGGCCTTGATCCAGTCGTTGGTCTTCACCGAGCCGCGCAGCACGGCCTCGACGACGTCCGGGTGCTCCTTGAGGAACTTCTGCGACACGATGATGTTCGTGATCACGAACTTCTTGTCGGGCCACAGGTCGGCCTCGTCGAGGAGCACCTCGGCGCCCTCCGCGACCAGCCGGGACGCCGTCGGCTCCGGGACCCAGGCGCCGTCGATCGAACCGGACTTGTAGGCGTCGGGCGCCACCTTGTTGTCGGTGCGGACGACGGAGACGTCGCCCTTGCCGCTGTGAGCGTCGGCCTTCCAGCCCTTCTCCGCGATCCAGTTGAGGAACGCGACGTCCTGGGTGTTGCCGAGCTGCGGGGTCGCGATTCTCTTGCCCTTGAGGTCGTCCTCGGACTTGATCCTGTCCGGGTTCACCACCAGCTTCACGCCGCCGGAGGCGGAACCGCTGATGATGCGCAGGTTCTTGCCCCGGGACCTGGTGAATCCGTTGATGGAGGGGGAGGGGCCGATCCAGCCGATGTCGATGGAACCGGCGTTCAGCGCCTCGATCTCGGACGGCCCGGCGTTGAAGGTCGCCGACTTGATCCGGGTGCCGCCGAGCTCCTTCTGCAGCAGACCCTCCTCAAGGCCCACCAGCGCGTTGGCGTGGGTGAGGTTCGGGAAGTAGCCGAGCTTCACCTCGTCGACGGACAGCTTCTCGGCGTCCGCCGCGACCTCGGACTGCTTGCCGTCGTCGGTGGACTCGGAGCCGTAGCCGCACGCGGTGAGCAGGAGGGGCAGCGTCGCGGTGACGGCGATGGCGCGCAGGAGGGCGAGGGGTCTTGCGGCAGACACGGAGGTGTCCTTTCGGGGTGGGCGGCGCGGAAAGGTCGATACGCCGACATGAAGACGCGGAGACGCGGAGACGCAGAGACGCAGAGACGCGGCCGGGAAGCCGGGGGAGGGGGCGCCGCGTCGTCTCGGGTGTGCCGGAAAGCGGACTACCTGGAGACGGGCGGCCGGGACGCGGAACGGCGACAGATGGCGCTCGACGCGCGGCCGAAGTCGATGTGACGGCGCGAGGTCAGGTGGGGCAGCAAGCGGGCCGTGCGGTTCGGTGCGCGCATGACCGGCCCCCTGTCCCTAGTTTTCCTACCCGGTTGCTAGGGATCGTGGCAGACCGAAACCCTCCCTCCAAGAGGGTTTCCGTATTCTGGCGGGACTCATCTCATGATCTGAGATCCGAAACCCGGGCGGCCGGTCCGCTTGTTCAGGGGTTGACCCAGGCGTCCGGGGCATCGGTCAACGCGGCGACCTCGGCGGGGAGTTCGGCGGATGCGACGTCGGCGAGCGACACGCCGTCCAGGATCTCGCGCACGTGGGACCGCAGTGCGATCCACAAGGGGAGCAGGGACTCGGCGGGGCCGGTGTAGGACAGGTCCGGCGGGCGGACCCCGCGCACCGAGACCAGCGGTCCGTCCACGACGCGGATGACGTCGGCGATGCTGATGGTGTCGGCGGGCTTGGCCAGTCGGTAGCCGCCGTTGCCGCCGCGCCGGCTGAGGACGAGACCGCCCCGGCGCATGTCGTTCAGGATGCCTTCGAGGAACTTGTGCGGGATGTCCTGGGCGCCGGCGATGGCCTCGGCTTTGAGGGGGGCGTCGTCCTGTGCCGCGGCGAGCTGCAGCGCGGCCCGTACCGCGTAGTCCGCCCTGGCTGAGATCCGCATGCCCGTAGTATCCCGCATGCTCCGGCCGGGGTGCGGGGCGGGCCCGGGGCCGGCCTGCCGGGCACCCGGCACCGGTCAGGCGACGTTCCTCCGGTCGACGGACCCGGTGCCGGGGACCGACGCCGGGCCCGGGGGGCGGTGGGGCGGAGGCAGCCCCGCCTCACCGCCGGCTGCTTCGCCGGCGCGCCGTTCTCGTGTGGGCTCACCGCTTCCAGCAGGCGGAAGGCGCGCTGCACGGAGGAGATGAGCGCGGGGCCCGTGCCCATGGCACCGGCGTGCGCCCGACACGTATGCCGGGCAAGGCGGAACAGGGCACCGCGTGGGGCCCCGGGGGCCCGCGACGTGACACACCCCCGGTACCGGGCGGTCCGGCCGGTGGCCTCAGTCGAGGGTGATGCGCGCGGCGACCGGCAGATGGTCGCTGCCGGTGGCGGGCAGGGTGCGGATGTGGCGGACGGTGGCCGAGCGGGCCATGACCTGGTCGATCCGGGCCAGGGGCAGCGCGGCGGGGAAGCTCAGGGCGAAGCCGCGTTCCGCCACGTTCATCCGTGAGGTCAGGGGGGTCAGGCCACGGTCGTCGACGGTGCTGTTGAGGTCGCCGAGAAGGATCACCGTTTCCAGTTCCTCGGCGGCGACCGCCCTGCCCAGCAGACGGGCGCTCTCGTCCCGGTGGGCGGAGGCGAGGCCGCTCGCCCCGACCCGGATCGAGGGCAGGTGGGCGACGTACGCCGCGACGTCCCCGTGCGGTGTGCGGGCCACGGCCCTCAGCCCGCGGCTCCAGGGCTCGGTGATCCCCGGGGGTTTGATGTCCAGCAGCCGGGCACCGGTGAGCGGATGCCTCGACCAGAGGCCGACGGTGCCCCGCACCGCGTGGTACGGGTAGCGCCGGGCGAGCGCCCTCTCGTAGAGCGGCAGTGCCGTCGGCACCAGCTCCTCCAGCGCGATGAGGTCGGGCCCGGCGTCGGCCAGGGCGCGGGCCGTGGCCGCCGGGTCGGCGTTCTCGTCGCTGACGTTGTGCTGCACCACCACCAGTTCCCGCGGACCGACGGGCGGTTCGGGCAGGAGCAGCCCGCCGAAGAGATACGTCCAGGCCGCCACCGGCAGCAGCAGGGCCACCAGCGCGACGGCCGAACGCCGCA
The DNA here is from genome assembly GCF_054061295.1 of Streptomyces sp. TE5632. Classification (NCBI taxonomy): domain Bacteria; kingdom Bacillati; phylum Actinomycetota; class Actinomycetes; order Kitasatosporales; family Streptomycetaceae; genus Streptomyces; species Streptomyces sp. TE5632. The sequence continues at coordinate 6,141,848 of NZ_JBSSEA010000003.1, forward strand.
GCAGCGCCAGGACGAACAGCACCAGGACCACCAGGCCCAGCCAGGGCAGGAACGACTCCAGCAGGCTGCCCACCCGGCCGACGGCGTTCGGCACGGCACGGTGGGACACCAGCAGCCCCGCCGACAGCACCGCGGCCACCGCGACCACCCGCCCGCGCGTCGCCGTCCCCGCCACCGGCAGCGCACCGCTGCCCACCCGTTCCCCCACGGCTCCCCGGCTCCCCGTCCGCACGATCGACCTTGTTCCTCCCAGGACGCGCGACCGCGTGACGCGGTTGCCGGCGGGCCGGCAACCCTCGACCACCCGGTGGAGAGCGAGGCCGTCGCGGTGCTCGACCGAAACGGCCCGGCCCCGGCGAAACGCACAACAAGGCCCCCGGAAGTCGGCGTGTTCCAGGGGCCGGTGACGCTGTGAAGGGCGCGATCAGCGGGGCGTACGCATATGGTGCACTTCGCTGGCGACCGCCGCCATCAGTTCGGGATCCAGGACCGACGCGTCGGCGAGGCGGGTCGAGGCGGTCAGGGAGTTCAGCAGCGTCTTGGTGACCCGCACGGCGGGCAACGAGCGCCGCAGGAGCGGTCTGGCCCACTCGTCGACCGCGGCGTCGAGCGCCTCCTCGGGCACTACCCGCTGCAGGATCGACAGACCGAGGGCCTCGTGGGCGGGGAGGGGGCGTCCGGTGAGGATGAGTTCACGCACGGACGCGGCTCCGACCTCGCTGACCAGCCGCGGCAGCAGGCCACCCCAGGCCGTGGGCAGACCGAGGGCGAGTTCGGGCAGCCGGAAGCTCGCGGTGTCGGCACCCACCCGCAGATCGCAGGCGAGGGCGAGGGCGAAGCCGGCCCCGATGGCCCTGCCCTGGACGCGGGCGATGGTGACGGCGGAGTGGGAGGTCAGCGCGTCGCACACCCGCCGGGCCTTGACGCCGGAGACACGGATGCCGTTGCCGGTGGCGTCGTGCGCGAGGTGCCCGGCGAACTCCTCGCGGTCCCCGCCGAGGCAGAAGTCCTGCCCGGCGCCGGTCATCACCAGGACGCGCACCGAGGGGTCCTGGTCGTCCAGCACGGTGAGCAGGTCGTCCAGCATGGCCTCGCTCACGACGTTGCCCTGCTCGGGAACGTTCAACTCGATGGTGAGGACAGGACCCTGCCGGTGGGTGCGCAGGGTCTTCAGTATCCGGTCGTCGGGGTCGCCGGACAGAAGCGGGGCGTTCATATCGTCACTTTCAGGGAGGTGATGCGGCGGAAAACGATACGGGTGGTGTCGTACGTGGGAGGCGCGGTGGGCCGCAATGTGGGGAAACGTTCCAGTAGTTGGACGAGGAGTTCACGCGCCTCGAGTCGTCCGAGGCCCGCTCCGAGGCAGTAGTGCGCGCCGCCGCCGAAGGTGAGGTGCCCGCCGTTGCGCAGGATGTCGAAGGAACCGGGGTCCGGATTGCGGCGCGGGTCGTGGGCGGCGGATCCGTACAGGACGTGGACGGTGGTGTCCTTCGCGATCGGCACGCCCGCGAGGACGGTGTCGTCGGCGGCGATACGGGAGTTGACGACCACGGGAGGGTCGTAGCGCAGCGTCTCCTCGATCGCGTCGTCGATGTGGTCGGGGTTGCGCCGCAGCCAGTCGGCGCGCGACGGGTCCTGGGTCAGGAACCAGACGGCGTTGGTCAGCAGGACGGCGCTGGTCTCCAGGGAGGCGATGGTGATGAACATCGTCAGGTCGTAGAGCACCTGGTCCGCCGCGGCCCGGTCGTCCGGGTACTGGGCGTCCCAGTAGTGGATCCAGCCGGTGAGGGCGTCGTTGCCCGGGTGTGCGCGCCGGTGCCGGATGAGCTCGGTGAAGTAGGCCCGCATCTCCAGGGTGGCCTGGGCCGATATCGCGAGTTCGCTCTTGCTGGGCAGCAACTCCTGTGCGTAGACCTGCCGGTGGGTGAAGTCCAGGATGTGCGCGTGGTCGGCCGGGTCGAGGCCGAGCCACTGACCGACGGTGCGGACGGGCAACTGCTCACCGACGACGGTGTTGAAGTCCGCCTCGCCGTCGGCGCTGAGCCGGTCGTCGAGGTCGTCGAGGAGACCGGAGACGAGAGCGGCGATCCGGGGGCGCGCGTGCTCGATCGAGGAGCGGTCGAAGGGGTTGCCCAGGGCCCGCCGCTGGCAGGTGTGGGTGGGGGCGTTGAGGCGGATCAGGGTTCTGGTCATCTCACGGGTGGCGGGGTCTTCCCAGCGTTGCCGGTCCGACTGGCGTTCCTGCCAGGCGAAGTCCGGGACGAGCCAGTTCCTGCCGCGCAGGACCTGGCTGCACGCCTCGAATCCGGTGACGAAGTAGCCGCCCCAGGGGGCGCGTACGACGTCTCCCATGGAACGCATTTCCTCCCAGACGGGAAGCGGGTTGGTCTGTCCTTCACTCGAACGCAGTCGACGGAGGAGGGAGATGACGGTCCGGCGGTCCGTGTTACTGGTGCCGGGGATGGTGATGGTGTCACGTATTTCGCCAACGGCGGTCACGCGAAGCTCCTTTGGCTGGGCGCTGCCGGTACCGCCGGAATCTACCCTTCCACCCTCCTCCGTCATGCGCCACAGAGTGTTGCTCCTGTCACATGCCGTGCATCAGACGCGGAAGACATCGAGGAAGCTGCTCCAGAAGCCCTTCCTCCGGCCCGACCGGCCCGACTCCCGCCGCGCCGGGGCGGCCTGGGTCACGGGCAGCGGCTGTTCCGCACCGGCCGACGCGGCCCGGTGCTGCAGAGCCGCCGCCATCCGCGTGGCCGGCGACGGACTGAACGTCGCCGGCAGCGTCACCAGCGCGCGGTGGAACGGCCCCGGCCGCCACTGCAGTTCCTCCTGCGGTACGGCCAGCGTCAGGTCGGGCAGCGCGTTGAGCAGTCGTTCGATCGCGGTGATCGCGATGACCTGCGCCGGGTCCTTGGCGGGGCAGGCGTGCGGGCCGGCCCCCCACGCCAGGTGGGCGCCCCTGCTGCGGATGCGGCGGGCCTCGGCGAGCGCGGGATCGCTGTTGGCGCCCGCGAAGGAGATGACGACCGGGGTGCCCGCCTCCACCACATGGCCGCCGAGGTCGACGTCCTGGACCGGGTAGTGGGTCGCGTAGTTGGCGATGGGGGTCTGGTTCCACAGCACGTGATCGAGTGCCTCCTCGATCAGCATGCCGCTCTGCCGGCCGCCCGCGCCGGACAGCAACAGCACCAGGGCGTTGCCGATGAGGTTGCGTTCGGGTTCCACCCCCGCGCCCATCAGCATCACCAGCTGGTCCTTGAGCTCCTCGTCGGTCAGCCCGGCCGGGTGCTGGATCAGCCAGGAGGTGACGTCGTCGCCGGGCTGGCGCCGCTTGAGGGCGATCAGCTCCATGAGGCAGGCGGTGAGGTCCTCGTTGGCGCGCAGGGCGTCCTTGCCGTCGAAGATCGCCGACATCGAGGTGGTGAGGGTGTCACCGATGTCCGCGGGGCAGCCGAAGAGCTTGTTGAACAGCAGCAGCGGCAGCAGCTTGGCGTAGTCGTTGAGCAGGTCGGCGCGGCCCCGCTCGCTGAACTGGTCGAGGAGGTAGTCGGCGATCGGCTCGACGTCGCGGCGGACCCGGGTGATGTTGAGCTGGGCCAGGCTGTCGGTGACCGCCTTGCGCAGCCGCAGGTGCACCGCACCGTCGGTGAACAGGCAGTTGGGCCGGTACGCCATCATCGGCAGCACCGGGGTGTCCATCCCGATGCGCCCCTCGTTCAGGGCCTTCCAACGACGGGCGTCGCGGGCGAAGAGCTCGGTGTTCTGCAGGACGCGCAGCGCCATCTCGTGCCCGACGACCAGCGTGGCGTCCACGCCCGGGGCGAGCTCGACCGGACCGGCCGGGGCGTGGGCGCGCAGCTGGTCGTAGAGCGCCTGCGGATCGGCGGCGAACGAGGCGTCGTGCATGGGGCATCTGCTGCCCGTGGGCGCAGATGTCGGCTGAAGATCCATGAAGTCTTCCTTGGTGATCCGGGAACCGCTGTTCCCGGGTGGAGTGGGCGCGTGACGGTCAGGCGGCGCGCTCGAGCAGATGCCGGACCAGCGCGATCAGTGCCTTCGCGGAGGATCGCTGGTCACGGGCGTCGCAGTAGACGACGGGAGTGTCCGGCAGCAGGTCGAGCGCCTCACGCACCTCTGCTTCGCTGTACGTGGCGGACGGGTCGAAGGTGTTGACGGCGATGGCGTACTCCAGGCCGTACCCCTCGACGAGGTCGATGACGGGGAAGGTCTCCTCCAGCCGCGCGGGGTCGACCAGGAGCAGGGCTCCCAGCGCACCGCGCGCCATGTCCTCCCACAGCTGCATGAAGCGCTGCTGTCCCGGCGTGCCGAACAGGTACAGCACGAGGTCTTCGCTCAGCGTGAGACGACCGAAGTCCAGGGCGACCGTGGTGGTGGTCTTGTCCGTCACGCCCCGCAGGTCGTCGACGTGGACGGAGGCCTGGGTCATCTTCTCCTCGGTGCGCAGCGGAGTGATCTCCGACAGCGAACCGATGAGAGTCGTCTTGCCCACGGCGAAATGCCCGACGACCAGGATCTTCGCGGCATTGGTCACCGCGTTGGAGACGTAGATGGAGCCCTGGGCCGTCTCAGCTGATGAGGGATTGGAGTCCATGCAGAACCTTCTCGAGGGTCGCTCTGTCAACGTTCTGGGCCCGCGGCGGTTCGGCGCGGTGCAGCAGGTGCCCCTGCTCGAACAGGTCGGTCAGCAGCAGGCGGGCCACCCCGACCGGCAGGCCGAGGTGGCCCGCCACCTCGGCCACCGACAGGTAGCCCCCCGCGCACAGGTCCCAGATCGCCGTCACTTCGGGCCCGGCCCCGAGCGGGAGGGTCCGCTCGGGAGCCAGCGTGACGAGGGTGTGCAATGCAAGATCGTCCGAAGACGGCAGGCTCCGGCCACCCGTGATGACGTAGGAGCGGACGAAGTCGCTGGATACGGACCCTTCTTCGCCGGGAGCCGTCATGAGCCGACACCGTGGTTCGTGCGTGGTGCCACGCTCATCGCCTTGTTCAGCGCCGTCACCGTCTTCTGCATGCGGAACGACACGGCTTCCATGTCGACGTCCGGAGCCGCCGAGACGGCCAGGTAGGCGCCCTGACCGGCGGCGCTCAGGAAGATCCAGCCGCCGTCGTACTCCAGCAGCGTCTGCTTCCAGACGCCGTTCCCCGCCCCGACGAAACCGGCTACCGCCCGGCTGAGGGACTGCATGGAACTCATGGCGGCGGCGTTCGTCTCCGCGTCGTCGCGCGAGATGTCGTCCGAACGCTGAAGCAGCAGGCCGTCACCCGAGACGAGTACGGCGTGACGGGCACCACGCACCTCGAGCACGTCGTTCAGCACCCACGACAGGTCGGTGTTCACCGCTGATCAGGTCCTTCCATGGTGTTCGTGATCCGACCGAGCTGCGTGCCACGGGCGAACGCCCCGAGGCGTGACGCGGTCACCTCGCTGGCCGGTTCGGATGTCTGCTCGTCGACACCGGCCGTGTCGTCCGGCGCGGGCACCACCGAGATGGGGCCCTGCCGCCGGCGTCGCTTGGGAAGCCCGCCGTTCGTCCTGCCCACCACATGGGAGGGGCCCACCGGGACGGGAGCCAGCCGCTGCGGGGCGGCCTCCTGGCTCACGGCCTCCTGGACGGGCTCGGCGGGTGCGGGCGCGTCGGCGGCCAGGAGACTTTCCGGTACACGGATCACTGCACGCACTCCGCCGTAGGGGGACACCGAGCCGACGGAGACGGAGAAGCCGTACCGCGTGGCGAGCATGCCGCACACCGCGAACCCGAACCGGGGCGGGTCGCCCAGACCGGTGATGTCGACCTCGCTGTCGGCCGACAGCAGAGCCGCGGCCCGGTCCTTGGTCTCCTGGTCCATGCCCAGGCCGGCATCGTCGACGATGAAGCACACCCCCGTCGGGACGGCCTGGATGTTGACCTCGACCGGCGTGCCCGGAGCGCTGTAGGTGGTCGCGTTGTCCAGCAGCTCGGCCAGCACGACGGCCACCGGCTCCACGGCCTTGGCGGAGACGGAGACGCTGACCTGCGCGTGGATGCCGACCCGGTTGAAGTCCTTGATCCGACCCTGGGCGCTGCGCGCCACGTCGTACACGGTCGCCGCGCCGTCACGCCGGCCCAGCCAGCCACCGCACAGGACCGAGATGCCCTTGGCCCGGCGGCTGAACTGGCTGCCGGTGTGGTCCACCGACATCAGGTCGGCGAGGACCTCGGTGTCGTTGCCGTACTTCTTCAGCAGGCCGTCCAGCAGCAGCTGCTGCTCCTCGGCGAGGGACTGCAGCGTTCCCATCGCCGACTTCAGTACGGCTTTGGTCGACGACTCGGCATCCGCGCGGACGTCGGCGAGGTCGCCCTGGTGCCGGGCGTTGAGGGTGGCGATGTACCCCTGCTGCTGGGCGAGCTGGCCCTGGGCCTGACCCAGGTCCGATTCCAGGTCCTTCCTCGTTCTGCGGAGCGCCAGGTTGGTTCTCCGTGCCCTCATCACTGCGAACACCGCAGCGATGAGCACTACCAGCAAGATCCACAACAGTGGATCCCTGATCAATGACGTCATGAGACTCTCTTCAAGTCGCATCGTGCCGGGAGCGCGGAGGGTCCACCGATCCGACTCGAGGAATCCGGCCGTCGAACGGCTCGAGCCCACGGACGGACCACACCTCACACCTTGGCGACGGGGCCTTAGAGACTGTCCCCCGTACGCGTTCATGACGCGCCGTCAGTCTACTGAAAGTTCGATGATCTTATCAGGTGCATATGCACAAAACGCTTGCCTCGTTCCTTGCCTGACGACCCTCACCAGACCCTCACACGCCCGCCTTTTGCAGGCCACTGAAGCGGTCGGCGGCGGCGCGGGACGGACCGGGCCCAGGGGTGGAACCGGCCTCCGAGAATCGGGTGGACAATACACGGGCCGTCGGCACATGTTGGGGGAATGCAGCAGGAGGAGATCTGGGACGCCGACACCGCACAGCGCTACGACACGCCGGGCACCGGCATGTTCGCGCCCGAGACCCTGGAGCCGGCCGTCGACCGGCTCGTCGGCCTCGCCGGGGAGGGGGCCGCGCTCGAGTTCGCCGTCGGGACCGGCAGGGTGGCGGTTCCCCTCGTCGAGCGGGGGGTGCCGGTCACCGGAATCGAGCTGTCCGTCCCGATGGTGGAGAGGCTGCGGACCAAGGCGGACGAGGCGACGATCCCGGTGGTCATCGGTGACATGGCGACCGCCGTCGCGCCGGGCGAGTACAGCCTCGTCTACCTCGTCTACAACACCCTCTCCAACCTGCTCACCCAGACCGAGCAGGTCGAGTGCTTCCGCAACGCCGCCCGCCACCTCGTCCCCGGGGGCCGGTTCGTGATCGAGCTCTGGGTGCCGGAGCTGCGCAAGCTCCCACCGGGCCAGGAGGCCACGGTCTGGCAGTCCGAGCCCGGATACATCGGCCTGGACACGTACGACGTCCTGCGTCAGCAGGTGGTGTCGCACCACTTCCGGTTCGACGGGACCAGGCAGGCGCGGCTGTCCCGCAGCCCCCACCGCTACGTCTGGCCGGCCGAACTCGACCTGATGGCCCAGCTGGCCGGCTTCGAACTGGAGGCCAGACACGCGGACTGGGCCGGGGCCCCCTTCACCGCCGAGTCGCGCTCCCACGTCTCGGTCTACCGCATCCCGCCCACCCGGTAGAAACGAGCACGCCGGGTCGGCCCGTACGGGCCGACCCGGCGGGTGGTCCGGCTCGGTGTCAGACGTTGACGCCGAAGTCGGCGGCGATTCCGGAGAGTCCTGAGGCGTACCCCTGGCCGACGGCGCGGAACTTCCACTCGGCACCGTGGCGGTAGAGCTCGCCGAAGACCATGGCCGTCTCGGTGGAGGCGTCCTCCGAGAGGTCGTAGCGGGCGATCTCCTGGTTGTTGGCCTGGTTGACGACGCGGATGAAGGCGTTGCGGACCTGGCCGAAGCTCTGTCCGCGGTTCTCGGCGTCGTGGATCGACACCGGGAACACGATCTTGTCGATCTCGGCGGGCACGCCGACGAGGTTCACCTTGACGCTCTCGTCGTCGCCCTCGCCCTCACCGGTGAGGTTGTCGCCGGTGTGCTCCACCGAACCGTCCGGGCTCTTCAGGTTGTTGTAGAAGACGAAGTGCTGGTCGGACGGGACCTTGCCGGAGGCGTCGAGCAGCAGTGCGGAGGCGTCGAGGTCGTAGTCGGTGCCGGTGGTCGTGCGGACGTCCCAACCGAGGCCGACCACGACCGCGGTCAGCCCCGGGGCCTCCTTGCTGAGAGAGACGTTGCCGCCCTTGGACAGGGAAACACCCACTGCGTACTCCTTCTTGGTTGTCCTTGCTCGTTCTCGGTGGTTCAGTCGCGCGAGTTGCCGAAGAGGAGGCGGTAGCCGATGAGGAGGACGAGCGCGCCGACGATGGCCGAGCCCCAGGTGGCGGCGTCGAAGAACTCCCGCTGTACCGGGCGGCCCAGGAACTGCGACGACAGCCAGCCACCGAGGAAAGCCCCCGCGATGCCGATGACCGTCGTGCCGATGAGCCCGCCCGGATCGCGTCCGGGCAGGACGGCCTTGGCCACCGCTCCTGCGAGCAGCCCCAGTACCAGCCAAGCGATGACGCCCATGTCCACCCACTCCTCGTCTCTTCACGTCCGTGCGTCGGCAGCCTATCTTCTACAATTATGTAGAAGGCGAGGGGTGGGGGCGCCTCGCGGTGATCAGTCCTCCCCCTCGGCCCCCTCGGCCCCCTCGGCCTCGTCTTCCTCGAAGAAGTCCCCGACCTCGTCGACGACCTCGGCCGCGACCATGCCGCCGACGACACCGACGGCGAGCCCGGCCGCGCCCGCCGCGACGACGGTTCCCATGCCGGGGCCGGAGCGGTGGACGTCGTGGTGGTGCTCGTCGTGGACGTGGTGGCCGCCGTGCCCGTGACCGGCGTACGCGCCGTACGAGGCCCGGTGCTCCACGAGCCGGCGCATCCAGTCGTCGACGACGGCGTTCCAGTCCTGGTGCTCGACGCCGTCGTGGGAGACGGTGAACCGGTTGACCGCGTCGTGGCCGGAGGAGAAGAGCCCGCCCCGCTTGTCCGCCTCCAGTACGACCTCCATACCGCCGGGACCGGCGAGGAACGTCACCTCGATCTCGTTGACCTGGTGGGCGTACTGCGGCGCCGGGGTCAGCTCGATCTCCTGGTAGAAGGGCAGCCGCTGGCCGGTGCCGCCGATGCGGCCGTACTCGAGGTCGGCGGACCTGAAGCCGAAGCCCAGCCCGCCGAACGCCTCGAGGATCGCCTCCTGTACGGGCAGGGGGCCGACGTTCAGCCGGTCCAGGTCACCCTTGTCCCTGGCGCCCGCCACGGCGAGCTCGGTGCGCACGCCCAGGAGGATGCCGAGGCCCTGGCCGTGCAGCTCGGTGACGGGCGTCTCCCAGGGCAGCATCACGGAGAACGGCACGCTGTGCGCCGCGCCCGCGGCGAGCCGGAAGCCGCCGCCCACGGTGAATCGCTCGAAGGCGACGACGCCTTCGCTCTCGCCCTCCCCGTGCTCGGCCTCGACCCGGGCCACCAGCTCCAGCGTGATGTGCTCGATGTCGAAGTCGGCGTCTCCACCCTTGAGGTGGACCTGCCCGGTCAGCGCGGCCCCGGGCCGGGGCGCACCGGGGTCGAGGACCGTGTCGACCGTGGGGCCACCCACTCCGAGCGAACCGAGCAGTCGTTTGAACACCATCGCGGCGTTCACTCCTTCGCGTGCGATTGTTCCGTAGGCGCGACGCCGCACGCCCCCGCGGGCATCCGGCAAGGGCCTTCTACAAGCACGTAGAAGCATAGAGGCGGTGGCGATCGAGGAAGGGTCCGCTGCGTGCTCACACGGCGTGAATGGCCGAAAGTGGACACCCGTGGCGTGGGCGGATTCCGCGGGTCCGGGAGCGGCTGGACGTACGCGCTCGCAACGGTGACACGACCACGGGCCCGGGTTTACCCCGGCGCCTGCCCCGGTTACGGTTTCCCGAGTCGTTGTTCTCGTGTCGCATACGCAACTCTCGTAAGAGGTGTTCTGCTCTGTCTGGGTTCCCGAAGGAAGGAATCGTGAAAGAAACGCTGCCCTCGCGCAGCCCCGGGGAGACGGACGGGCCACCGACGACGCCCGGCGGGACGGCACCGGCCACGGGGGAGACCCGCGCCGCCCCCGCGCCGGCCGACGCGCGCACCCGGTCGGCGAAACCGCGGGACGCGCTCTTCGACAACGCCAAATACCTGGCCATCGTGCTGGTCGCGGTCGGCCACGCGTGGGAACCGCTGCGCAGTGAGAGCCGCACCGTCACCGCCTTCTACACGCTGGTCTACGCCTTCCACATGCCGGCGTTCATCGTCATCTCCGGCTACTTCTCGCGCGGCTTCGACTGGAGCGCGGGACGGATCAAGCGTCTGGTCACCGGGGTCGCCGTGCCCTACGTCGTCTTCGAGGTGGCGTACACCTTCTTCACCCGGTGGAGTGACGGCAAGCCGGACCGTTCGATCAGCCTGCTGGATCCCCTGTACCTGACCTGGTTCCTGGCCGCGCTGTTCATCTGGCGGCTGACCACCCCGATCTGGCGGTCCGTGCGGTGGCCGCTGCCCCTCGCCCTCACCATCGCGGCACTGACCACCCTCGCCCCGTCCGTCGGCAAGGACCTCGACCTCCACCGCACCCTGCAGTTCCTGCCCTACTTCGTACTCGGCCTGTCCCTCAAGCCGGAGCACTTCGAAAGGGTGCGGCGCCGTCAGGTGCGCGTCCTGGCCGTACCGGTCTTCCTCGGCGCGCTGGTCATGGCGTACTGGGCCGTGACGCGGATGAACTACGCCTGGTTCTTCCACAACTCCAGTGCCGAGGACCTCGCGGCGCCCGCCTGGTACGGGCCCGTCATGACGCTGGCGATCTTCGGCTGCTCGACGGTCCTGGTCGCCTGCTTCCTCGCCCTCGTTCCGCGACGCCGGACGTGGTACACCGCGCTCGGCGCCGGCACGCTGTACGGCTACCTGCTGCACGGCTTCGTCATCCAGGCCGCCAACCACTGGCACTGGTCCCGCAACGACTGGTTCCACCACCCGCTCGGCGGAATCACCGTCACCGTCGTCGCCGCCGTGGTCGTGACCGTCTTGTGCACGGCACCGGTGCGGCGGGCCTTCCGGGCCGTGTTCGAGCCGAGAATGGACTGGGCCTTCCGGCAGCGGGAACCGGCACCACCGAAGTCCGGATGAAGCCCGAGGGGCGCACGAGCTCAACAGCTCGTGCGCCCCTCGTGTCCGTGCGTCCCGCGGGCCCCGCACCACGAGGTCGTACCGCTCTCCGTGCCGTCAGGCCGCCTGACGGGAGGCCGACCGCCTGGCGGCGGCGCGAGCACGGCGGGCCCGGGTGCGCAGTACGGCCTTGAGCACTTCACCGGTCCAGAGGATGGCGGAGCCGACGGCCGCACAGGCCAGCCACTGGCCGGGGGTGAGATCGGTCGTGGTGAAGAAGCCGTGCAGGGCGTCCGTCTCGACGATGAGCACGAGCAGGACGACCACGGCGACGGTGGCGACGAACGCGGAGGTGTTCTGCAGCGTTTCACGGCTGAACACGCTGCGGGTGTCGTGCCGGACGTTGAGCAGGTTGAAGACCTGGAAGAACACGAAGGTGGCGAAGGCCATCGTGCCGGCCACGGTCTCCTTCCCCAGCTCCGCCTCGGGTCCGGGGGCCCAGATCAGCACCGCGAGGGTGCCGACCGCCATCACCGCGCTCGCCAGGAGGATCCGGGCGAGGCGTTGCCGGCTGAGGATGCGTTCGCCGGCGCGCCGGGGCGGCCGGCTCATCGCGTCCGGGTCGACCGGGTCGACGCCCAGGGACATGGCCGGCGGACCGTCCATGACCAGGTTCACGAACAGGATCTGCAGGGCGGTGAACGGCGCCCCGCCGGCCAGACCGGTCAGCGAGGCGACCAGGAACGTGGCGACGAAGCCCAGGGCGGTGGAGACCTGGAACCGGGTGAACTTCACGATGTTGTCGTAGATGCCGCGGCCTTCGCGGACGGCGGACACGATGGTGGCGAAGTTGTCGTCGGTCAGCACCATCGTGCCGGCCTCCTTGGTGACCTCCGTCCCGGTGATGCCCATCGCCACCCCGATGTCGGCCTTGCGCAGCGCGGGCGCGTCGTTGACACCGTCACCGGTCATCGCGACCACATCACCGCGGTCCTGCAACGCCCGGACGATACGGATCTTGTGCTCGGGGGACACCCGGGCGACGACGCCCACCTCGTCCAGCCGTTCGGCCAACACGGCGTCGTCATCGACGCGGTCCAGCTCGGCACCCGTCACCGCTTCTCCGGGGATGCCGAGCTCGCGGGCGATGGCACCGGCGGTCACCGCGTGGTCGCCGGTGATCATCCGGACCCGGATTCCGGCCTCCCTGCACTCGGTGATGGCCGCGCGCACCTCGGGACGCGGGGGGTCGACGATGCCCACCAGCGCCGTCAGCACGATCCGGTCGAGGAGGTCCTTGGGGTCCTCGGGGGCCCGGAACCCATCGGCCGGGAAGTCCTCCATCCCCAGCGCCAGCACCCGCATGCCCTGCTCGGCCAGGGAGGCGTTGCCCTCGTCGAACCGCCTCCGTGCCGCCTCGTCGAACGGCAGGAACCCCTCGTTGCCGAGGTAGCGGTCCGCACGGTCCGCGAGGACGTCGGGGGCGCCCTTGACGCAGCATCGGATCACCGCACGCCCGGAGTCGTCCGTCCAGTCGTGGAAGGTCGCCATGAACTTGTAGTCGGAGTCGAAGGGGATCTCCAGCCGCCGCGGCCGCTCCTGACGCAGGCCGGTCACGTCGATGCCGCCCTTCTCGGCCAGCACGACCAGGGCACCCTCGGTCGGGTCGCCCACGACCTGACCGTCGCGGATCGCGGCGTCGGTGCACAGGGCCATCGCGGTCAGCGCGTGGTCCAGGGTCGCCGGCAAGGGCTGCCCGTCGGTGGTGCGGATCCGCCCCTCGGTGGAGTACCCCTCGCCGGAGAGGGTGAACCGACGGCCGGCCGACAGCACTTCCCGCGCCGTCATCTGGTTCAGCGTCAGCGTGCCGGTCTTGTCCGTGCAGATCTGGGTGGTGCTGCCAAGGGTTTCCACCGACGCCAGCTTCTTGACGATCGCCCCCTTCTTGGCCATCCGGCCGGTGCCCATCGCGAGGGTGAACGCGACCACCGCGGGCAGCCCTTCGGGGATGGCGGCGACCGCGAGTGACACGGCGCTGACGAACAGGTCGCCGAAGTCCTGCCCGCGCACCAGGCCGAGGACGAAGACGATGACGATGACCAGCCCGGCGACCAGTGCGAGGGTGCGGCTGAGCGTGTCGATCTGGCGCTGCAGCGGCGTCGGCCCCGGCTCGGCCTGGTGCAGCATGTGGGCGATACGGCCGGTCTCGGTGCTCATGCCGGTGGCGGTGACCGTGACCTCGCCGCGGCCGCGGGTGACGGCGGTGTTCATGAACACCGCCGTCACCCGGTCGGCCAACGGGGCGTCCGGCGCGACCTCGGCGTCCGCGTCCTTCGCCACGGCCAGGGCCTCACCGGTCAGGACGGACTCCTGCACCTCCAGGGACGCCGACGTCAGCAGCCTGCCGTCGGCCGGCACCCGGTCGCCCGGCGCCAGGGTGATCACGTCCCCGGGAACCAGTTCACTGGCGGCCAGTTGCACCAGCCGCCCGTCGCGGCGGACGGTGGCATGCGTCACCGTCATCTCCCGAAGGGCGTCCAGAGCCGCCTCGGCCCGGGACTCCTGCACGAACCCGATCGTCGCGTTCAGCAGGACCACCACCGCGATCGCGATCGGTGTCTCCCACTCCCGGGACACCACCAGGCTGACCACGGCGGCCACCAGCAGAATGATGATCAGCAGATCCTGGAACTGGCGCAGGAAGGCCCGCCAACGGGGCTCCCGGGGAGCCTCGTCCAACTGGTTCGGCCCATGCTCCGTGAGCCGCCGCGCCGCCTCGTCGGACGACAACCCCGCACCCGGTTCCACATCGAGCCGATCGGTGACATCGGAGGTGGGCAAGGCGTGCCAGGAGGGCGGTGTGGCGGGAGCGTTGGAAGGCGACATCGCTCCATTCTGCACGCGGTGGTACCGCCGGGCATGCGTGGGACGCCAGGGGCTCGGCCCTGGCGCTGCCTGCCCGATGCCGACCCCGGGCCATTCCTGCGGCGCCCCTTGTCGGCCCCGTGACCGGGATTCAGCTCTCCGACGGGGTGAGCACCACGAAGTCCGCGTTCCAGGGGTCGAGGCAGACGGCGAGCCGGCCGACGCCTTCCGCGTCCTCCGGGCCCATCTGCACACTGCCGCCGTTGCCCGTGACCGCCGCGACCGCGGCGTCGCAGTCGGCGACGGCGAAGACCGGATGCCAGTAAGGGTGTCCGCCGGTCAGGGCGAGGTGCTCCTTGCCCAGCTCCATCACGCCGCCGTGCATACGCTCCTCGGGAAGCCCGGCGGGGGTGATGAGGGAGTACGTGCCCCCGCCGCCCGGCAGCTCCATGTCGCTGAACCGCCAGTCGAAGACACCGCCGTAGAACTCCTTGGCGGCCGCCGCGTCGCTGGTGTACAGCTCGGTCCAGGACAGCGAGCCCGGCTGGTCCACCAGCTCGACACCCTTGCTCGTGCCCGGCTGCCAGACCGCGAACTGGCCTCCCAGCGGATCGCTGTACTGGGCCATCCGGCCCCACTCGTCGAGGTCCGTCGGAGCCACCCGCACCGTACCGCCGCCGCGCTGCACGGCCCGGGTCGCGGCGTCCGCGTCGTCGACGCGGTAGTAGAGCATCCAGGCGGGCCGCGCACCCTCCTCGGTGAGCTTCCCAAGCCCGGCGACGATCTTGCCGTCCTTCCGGAACATCCCGCCTTCCATCTCCTCGCCCTCACCCATGGACTCGTAGTCCCAGCCGAGCACCGCGCCGTAGAAGGCCGCGGCGGCCCGGACATCGGGAGTGCCGAGGTCCAGCCAGCACGGGGAACCAGGGGCGAAATCATTGGTGATCACGACGAATTCCTTTCGCTGTTCCGCGTGACTCCAGGTGATCTCAGCGTGACACGCGCCACTGACAACCGCCCCTCGGTCCCGGCCGCACCACCCGGCCCGCCGGCCGACGCCCTCGGCGTCGGCCGGCTCCGGGCCGGGCGTCAGTCCAGCGGTGCCAACGGTGTGATCCGGATGTCACGGAACCGGACCTTGTTCCCGTGGTCCTGCAGCCGGAGGGCTCCCGCAGCGGGCGTCTCGGCCCTGCCCGACGCCGTGGGCCCGTCCAGGGCGACGTCGTCGTGGACCTTCTGCCCGTTCCACACCACCGTGACCCGGGCATCGGCGATCTTGCGGCCGTTCTCGTCGAAGCGGGCCGCGCGGAAGACGATGTCGTAGGTCTGCCACGTCTCGGGAGCCGTGGCCGCGTTCTTGTCGGGCGCCCGTTTCAGATAGAGCGCCCCGGCCTCGTCGGTGCCGAGTGTGGTGTCGCCGTAGGAGTCCAGGATCTGGAGCTCGTAGCGGTCCTGGAGGAAGATGCCGCTGTTGCCGCGGTCCTGCCCGGTGACATCGGGCGGAAGCAGCGGGACGCGGAACTCCACGTGCAGCGCGAAGTCCTGGTACGCGTCCTTGGTGCGGAGGTCACCGCAGCACACCTCCATCGACTTCTCGTCGGCGAGCGGCCATCGGGAGGTCCTTCCGTCGGTGTGCTGCCACTGGGCCTGTGAGCCGGCCGTGCCGTCGAAGAGGGTGACCGGGGCTCCGTGCGGATGGACGCTGATCATGTCGAGGTTGACATGGCCGGTGTCGCCGGGGTCGTACCGGTAGGAGACCGTGTTGGGTCCGGCGCGCAGGCCCAGCTTCTCGGTCCGTGTCGACCACGAGTCCCAGTCACCGGTGGAGGCGAGCTTCGTCTGCCGCACCTTCTTCCCGTTGACGTACAGGGAAAGGGACTTGGTGCCCTCGAACGGGTTGGGCCCGTTGGAGTAGCGCAGCCCCACGGCGTAGGCGCCCGCCTTCGGGACCGTCACGTCGAAGGTGGTGCCGGCCCTGCCCTCCGTGGCGTAACGGTCGACGAAGCCGCTGCCGGAGTGGCCGACGTGGTCGGTGTCGACACCGGCCGTGCCCGTCAGGCGCGCCTCCTCGGCCTCGTACCGGGTGGCGGGCGGCGGCTGCTCGCCCGGCATCCGGTTGAGGGTGTACCAGGCCTCGGTGTTCCACAACTGCTCACCGGAGGCGGAGGAGAAGGGGCGCGGGGAGCGGACGTGCACCACGCGGCCCGGCTTCAGACCGTCCAGCCGGAGCATGACGGTGCGGCCGTCCTTCGAGAGCGTCGCCGAACGCACCGCGAGCCGCTCCTCGGCGATCTTCGGACCGCCGTAGTCCGCGGTCGGCGTGTAGCGCCACTGCTCGGCGCGGTAGTGCGCGGCGAGTTCCTCGGCGGTGGCGGCGGACACCGGCTGGGTGTACGTCAGGTCGAAGCCGCCGGGCACGGCCCGCATGGTGCGGATGTCGAAGGTGTTCTCGCCGTTCGGGGTCAGCTTCTGCAGGCCGAACTTGAGTTTGCCCTCCTGGCCCCAGTTGCCGCCGGCGCCCAGGCCGCCGGCGTAGATCGCGCCGTCGGGGCCCAGGGTGATGCGGTTGACGCCCGCTTCGAGCCCCTGGGTGTAGCGGAAGACGGCACCCTGGTACTGGCCCTTCACCTTCTCCAGGAAAGCGCGCTGCAGGCCGCCGTAGGTGACGTCGCCCAGCAGCATCTGCCCGGCGAACGTTCCCTTCTTCAAGTGCAGTGGAGTGGAGGGCGAGTTGGCGATCTCGTTCTGCGGCAGCCACAGCACCGGCTCGGTGACGGGGGAGTCCTCGAAGGGGCCGGAGGGCTCGGTGTAGTGGTTGAAGAAGCGGTCCTTCTTGATCTGGACGAGCTTCGACGAGGGAAGCCACCCGCCCTGGTTGTCGGTGGCGAAGATGCTGCCCTCGGGTCCCCAGCCGATGCCGTTGGGCGTCCGCAGCCCTCCCGCGACCGGACTGATCTTCCCCGTCCTCTCGCTGACCTTGTACGTGGCCCCCCGGCCCGGTGCCGGCTGCGGCACGGTGGTCGCGCCGCCGAGGTCGATGGCGACGGAGAGGTTCACGTAGAAGTAGCCGTCGCGGTAGAGCAGACCGAAGGCGAACTCGTGGAAGTTGCCTCCGTACGGCCAGGTGGCGACCGTGCGGTACTCGTCGGTGACCTCGTCGCCGTCCCGGTCGACGAGCCGCGTCAGCTCGTGCTTCTGCGAGACGTACAGCGCCCCGTCGACGTACTTGATGCCCATGGGCTCGCGCAGCCCGCTCGCCACCTTGGTGACGGTGACCTTGTCGCGGCTGGTGGCGCCGGTGACGTTGTCGAGCAGGTAGACCTCTCCGGCAACGTTGTCCGAACCGCCCCAGGTGCTGATCGCCAGCCGCCCGTCGGGCAGCCAGTCCATGCCGCTGACCTGCGGTTCGAAGCCGTCCGGGCGCAGGTCGGTGAGGGTCAGGTCGGGCCGTACGCCGGTGAGCGGCAGACCGTCGCCGGGGGAGTCTCCGCTCGCCTCGCATTCCTTGCGGCCCGGCGCGGTGACGCGGACGACGTCGGCGTCGGTGCTCAGCGCCTCGCGGGGCACGACCGTGAAGTCGCTCTCGCCCGGAGGTTTCCAGGCCAGGTGGAGCCGCTGCCCGCCGTCGCGCTCGAAGTGGTCGATGCGCAACGGGTGCGCACCGGCGGTGAGATGGACCGTGCCGTCCTTCGGTTCGGCGCCGTGGAGCCCGTCGTGGTCGATGACGAGGTCGCCGTCGACGGTCAGCCGTGAGCCGTCGTCACTGGTCAGACGGAACACGTACGAGCCGTCGCGCGGAACGTCGAGGTAGCCCGACGCCTCCGCGACGAAGTGGTCGGACAGGCCGCCGAAGTCGGCCTCGGTGGACCAGTCGACCGTCGGCATCAGCTTGTCGTGGTTGGGGGTCTGCCCCGGTTTCAGCGTGCACAGCTTGCTCAGGGGCGTCTGCACGTCGAACACGCGCAGAGTGACCCCGGGTTCCTGGGGCGGGATGTCCGCGGGAGCGGCGGCGGCCGGCGGGGCGGAACACAGACCCGCGGCCAGGGTCCCCGCGAACAGTAAGGGGATGAAGTGTTTTCGAGCGCGTGGGAACAGACGTGGGGGCATTGGTCCTCCAGGAGGTGGGGACCGGACCGTGCCGGATCTCGCTCCGGTCTGCTGCGGTGGCGCTGCACTCGCGCCGCCAAGCTAGAGGACTTCTGCTTGACATGTCCATACTTTGTCATCGGAGAGTTCAAAGTCCGGGGCCGGGCGGCCGGGGGAGGTGACGGGGCTCCTCTCGGCAGGCTCGACCCCGAAGGGCGGGCGTGGTGATGTCCGGCCATCCGGTGAGCGAGGTCGAAGTGTTGACGAGGACATGCCTTAAGAGTTCAATCATGATTTGAGATAAGTCGTTCGATTCATCGGCCCGACACCACCCGCAGTTCTCACCACGTGTCTCATGCCGTCCCCGCAGGCGGCTCCTGACGCTGTCGCCCCCCGGCAGTGCCGCCCCACCGGCGCTCAAGCCCCGAAGGTGAGGACACCCCCCACCGAGAGGTCGCACCCATGACTCCCCTGCGCAGACGCGTCCTGTTCCGCGGCACACCTCACGCCCGACGGCTCCCCGCGCTCCTGGCCGCCGCCCTCACCCTCGCCCTCGCCCTGACCCTCGCCCCCGGCACGACGCCGCAGGCGGTCGCCGCGGGTGAGCGGGTCGGGGTATGGCTCACCACGACGTCCGACGCGGGCGGCCGCAACGTCACTCGCGGCCTGGCCGAACAGGCGCCGGTGAACTTCGGCCCCGCCCAGGGCGGCGCCGACCAGACGATCACCGTCGACGAGGCGACGACCTACCAGCGGTTCGAGGGCGGCGGGGCCTCGATCACCGACACCACCGCCCATCTGCTGCGCGGCGGCGCCGTCAGCGCCTCGACCCGTGACGCCGTGATGCGCAGACTGTTCTCACCGACGGACGGCATCGGACTGTCCTTCGTCCGCAACCCGATCGGCGCCTCCGACCTCTCCCGGCCGGGCCACGTCTCCCTCGACGACACCTGCTGCGACCTGTCCGACTTCGGCACCAACGGCTACGACACCGACGTCCGGCTGCTCACCGCACAGGCCCGGCAGCTCAATCCGGAACTGAGGGTCAAGGGCGTCCCCTGGAGCGCTCCCGGCTGGATGAAGGACAACGGCCGCATGGACCAGATGGGCTGGCTCAAGTGGGAGTACTACCCGCTGTACGCCCAGTACCTGGTCAAGTACATCCAGAGCTACCGGGCCGCCGGCGTGGACGTCGACTACCTGTCCGTCCAGAACGAACCGAACTGCTGCCAGGCCGGCAACCCCACGGCCATGAACTACCCCGGAATGAGCTGGAACCCGTCCGGGCTGGTCGAGTTCACCAAGAACCACGTCTACCCGGCCTTCCGTGCCGCCGGAATCGACACCAAGGTCCTCGTCCACGACTGGAACTACGGCGACTACGCGAACTTCGGCGCTCCCGTCCTCGCGGACGCCGGGGTGCGCAACGACCCGCTCTTCGGCGGCATCGCCTGGCACGGCTACGCCGGTGACCCCGCGGTGGGCAGCCAGGTGCACGACCAGTACCCGAACGTGCGGCAGTTCAGCACCGAGCACTCCGGCGGCACCTGGATCGGCAACCAGCACAACGAGGACCTGGCCGACATCGTGGGCTACGCGCGCAACTGGAGCAGCAGCCTGGTCAAGTGGAGCCTGGCGCTCAATCAGGACAGGGGACCGCACAACGGCGGCTGCGGCACCTGCACCGGCCTGATCACCGTGCAGGAAGGCGGCCCGCGGGCAGGGCAGGTCGACTACACGATCGAGTACTACACCACCGGTCACCTGACCAAGTTCGTCAGGCCCGGTGCCCACCGGATCGCCTCCACCGCCAGTGGCACGGTGCCCAACGTGGCCTGGCGCAACCCCGACGGCTCCAAGGCCCTCATCGCCCACAACGGCGGCACCTCGGCCCGCTCGGTCCGCGTCGACTGGGGCGGCCAGTCCTACACCTACACCCTGCCCGCCCGTACCACGGCCACCTTCACCTGGTCCGGCACCCCGTCGGGCAACCCGGGCGGCAGCACCGGCACCCTCACCGGACTCGCGGGCAAGTGCCTAGACGTCGCGGGCGGGGCCACGGCCGACGGCACCGCGGTGCAGCTGTACACCTGCAACGGCACGGCGGCCCAGCGCTGGACCGTGAGCGCCGACGGCAGTGTGCGGGCGCTCGGCAAGTGCCTGGACGTGAGCGCTGCCTCCACGTCCGACGGCGCACGCGTACAGCTCTACACCTGCAACGGCAGCACGGCGCAGCGATGGTCGTACAGCGCCACGACCCACGACGTGGTCAACACCGGTGCGGACAAGTGCCTCGACATCACCGGCAACAACTCCGCGGACGGCACCCCCGCCCAGATCTGGACCTGCACCGGCGGCGCCAACCAGAAATGGACCCTGAACACCGCCTGACCTCACCCGCCGCACCCCCGGCCACCACTGCGACGTGCACTGCCCGGCACCGAACACCGCTGCCGGGCAGTGCGCGTGACGGGGAGCCACGCGCCTACGACGAATCGCGCACCACCAGTTCCGTCGGCAGCGTCAGCTGCTGCCGGGGCGCACCGTGCCGGGTGATGTCGGTGAGGATCCGGGCCATGGTGCGGCCCAGTTCCTCCACCGGCTGACGCACCGTCGTCAGGGGCGGGTCGGTGTGGCGGGCGAGGACGGAGTCCTCGAACCCGACGACGGCGACATCACCGGGTACGTGCCGTTCCTGCCGGCGCAGTTCCGCCAGGGCGCCGACCGCCATGAGGTCGGAGGCGGCGAAGACGGCGTCCAGGTCCGGGGCGCGTTCAAGAAGTGAACGCATGGCGCGGCGGCCGCTCTCCTCGGTGAAGTCGCCCGTCTCGACCAGGAGTTCCCTCACGGGCACCCCCGCCTCCTCGTGGGCCGCGCGCCAGCCGCTGAGCCGGCTGCGGCCGACGTCCATGTCCGGCGGCCCGGTGATCGTGGCGATCCTGGTCCTGCCGCCGCGCAGCAGGTGCCGGACCGCCTCGGTGGCGCCTCCGGCGTTGTCGGCGTTGACGTAGCTCAGCCGCTCACCCGCGTCGCGGCGGCCGGCCAGCACGGTGGGCAGCCCCATCTCCTCCAGCATGCTCGGCAGCCGGTCCTCGGAATGGACGGAGACCAGCAGAACGCCGTCCACGCGGCGTGCCGCCACCGACTCGGTCAGCTGGTCCCGTTCGGCCTGGTCGCGGACGAGCATGAGCTGCAGCTGGGTCCGGCTCTCGGCGAGGGCGCCGCTGACGCCCCGGATCAGCGCGGCGAAGAAGGGTTCCGATCCGAGCCGGCTCTCCGACTCGGGGATCACCAGAGCCACGGCGTCGGTGCGGTTGGTCACCAGGTTGCGGGCGACCGAGTTCGGAACGTAGTTGAGCTCCTTGATCGCGGCCAGGACCCTGGAACGGGCATCGGCACTGACCAGATCCGAGCCGTTGACGACGCGGGACACCGTGGTGCGGCCCACGCCGGCACGGGCGGCGACGGTTTTGATCGTGGGACGGCGGTTCCCGGCCATGTACTACCCCCTCGGCAGTCGCGGCCGTGCCGGCCGCGGAGGTGACCAGCGGCAATTCTTGCAGACGGCGGCTCGGGCGGGGCGCGCCAGGGTCCCGGGAACGACGGCCGAAAACCGGAACACGGTGGCGAGTTGCCTTCAAGTCATTGACAGATCGGTGCGCTGCCACGAGTCTTCGATGCATCGGTGGGAACGTACCCACCTTGGATTGGGCACGTTCCCAATCCATTACCGGAGCAGCTGTGCTCATCGCAGAACTCGTCACTCGGGTGCGTCAGCGCCGTCGCTAGGAGGAGATCCATGGGCAGGACCGGTTCGTTGCGTACGAGAGCGGTGGCGGCGGTCGCGGTCGCCGGTGCGCTGACGCTCGTCGTCGGCTGCAGCGGCGGTGACGACTCGGCCACGGGCGGTGGCAAACAGGACGGCAAGGTCGTCATCACCATGGGCATGTACGGCGTGATGGGCATCAAGGAGACGGGCCTTCTCGAGCAGTACGAGAAGGAGAACCCCGATGTCGACATCAAGGCCGAGATCGCCGGCGACGAACAGACGTACTACACCGCGCTGCAGACCCGGCTCGCGGCCGGCAAGGGCCTGAAGGACATCCAGGGCATCGAGATCGGGCGGGCCAAGGAGATCACCGAGACCCAGGCGGACAAGTTCGCGGACTTCTCCGACGTACCGGGCGGCGACCACTTCCTGCCGTGGAAGGAGTCCCAGATCAGCACCGAGGACGGCAAGGTGCTGGGGCTGGGCACCGACATCGGACCGATGGCCGTCTGCTACCGCAAGGACTACTTCGAGAAGGCCGGCCTGCCCACCGACCGCGAGGAGGTCGCCGAACTGTGGGAGGGCGACTGGAAGAAGTACGTCGAGGCCGGCCGCACCTTCAAGAAGGGCTTCAAGGGTGACGACGTGGCCTACATGGACGCGGCCAGCGGCCTGTTCAACGCCATGGTCTACGGCTACTCCGAGCAGTACTACGACGACAAGGGCGAACTGATCTACGACAAGAACCCGGCCGTCAAGGAGGCGTGGAACCTCGCCGCCGACGCCGCCGAGGACGGCCTGACGGCCAAGCTCCGCCAGTTCCAGCCGGGTTGGGACCCGGGCCTGGCCAACGGCACGTTCGCCACCGCCGTGTGTCCGGCGTGGATGCTCAGCCACATCAGCGAGAAGGCCGGTGAGGCGAACAAGGGCAAGTGGGACGTCGCCAAGGCCCCCAAGGGCGCCAACTGGGGTGGTTCCTTCCTCGGCGTGGTCGAGCAGAGCCCGGTGAAGGAGGAGGCCAAGAAGCTCGTCGCCTGGCTGACCGCGCCGGAGCAGCAGGCCCACATCTTCGAGGAGATCGGCAACATTCCGTCCTCGCGAGAGGCGCTGGAGAGCGACGAGGTGAAGAACGCCGAGTCGGAGTACTTCAGCGACGCGCCGATCGGCCGGATCTTCGGTGCCGCCGCCCAGGAGATCCCGGACAAGCAGGTCCTGGGCCGCAAGGACGGCACGATCAAGGACACCTTCTCCCAGGGACTGACCCTGATCGAGCAGCAGGGCACCCCGCGGGACGAGGCGTGGGAGACCACCGCGGAGCGCATCGAGAAGGCGGTCGGCTGACCTACCACCCCCGCGGCCGTCCGGGCCCGCCCGCACCCCGCAGGCGGGCCCGGGGCCGGCTCACACATTCTGTTCCCAGGAAGGAAAAGTCGGGTGGCCACCTCCACCACCAAGACCCTGGAAGGCGGGGAGCCCTCGGGCCCGCCGCCGACGCCGGACGTCGAGAGCGGCACCGTCCGGCGGCGCGGCGCGCTGCTGCACCTGCTGGACGTCAGGGGCGCCCCGTACGCGTTCGTCGCGCCGTTCTTCGTCGTCTTCGCCGCGTTCAGTTTCTACCCGCTCGTCTACACGTCGTGGATCTCCCTGCACCGGGTGGAACTGGCCACCCTCGACGTCATGGAGTGGGTGGCGTTCGACAACTACGTCGAACTCTGGGGCGACGAACGGTTCTGGAACGCGCTGCTGAACACCATCACCATCGGGGTCATCTCCACGGTGCCGCAACTGCTGATGGCCCTCGGCCTGGCGCACCTGCTCAACTACCGCATGCGCGCCTCGCTGTTCTTCCGCGTCGCCTCGCTGGTCCCGTACGCCACCTCGGTCGCCGCCGCAGCCCTCGTGTTCACCATGATCTTCGAACGCGACTTCGGCATGATCAACTGGGCGCTCGGCGCGGTCGGCATCGACCCGGTGGACTGGGAGGCCGACAAGTGGCCCGCCCAGGTGGCGATCTCCACCATCGTCATCTGGCGCTGGACCGGCTACAACGCGCTGCTCTACCTGGCCGCCATGCAGGCCATCCCCGCCGACCGGTACGAGGCGGCCTCCCTCGACGGCGCCTCCCGGTGGAAGCAGTTCACCCATGTCACCGTCCCGGGCATCCGCTCCACCATCGTCTTCACCATCGTGCTCTCCACGATCGGCGCCACTCAGCTCTTCGGCGAACCGCTGATCTTCGGTCAGGGCCCCAACGGCATCACCGGCGGCGCGGACAACCAGTACCAGACCCTGGGCCTGCTGCTGTACGAGGAGGGCTGGAAGAACTACCAGATGGGCCGCTCGGCGACCGTCGCCTGGGCGATGTTCCTGCTGCTCGTCCTCGCCTTCGTGGCGCAGCGCCTGATCACGCGCCTGCGCTCCCGTACGTCCTGACCTGGAGTCGTCATGACCATCCACAGCCTCCCGGGCCGGACGGACACCCCGGGCCGGACTCCCGCCGAGAAGCCGGCCCGCCGCGGTGGCCGTCGGCTGCTGCGGGAACGCGCCGGGCGCCAGCACCACGCGGGCCCGCTCGCCTACGCCCTGCTCGCCGTCATGGCGGTGCTGTCGATCTTCCCCCTGTACTGGACGATGGTGGCGGCCTCCACCGACAACACCCGGGTCAGCCAGACGCCGCCGCCCTTCCTGCCGGGCCCGAACCTGTTCAGCAACCTCGCCCGGGCCTGGGACGAGGCGGCGATGGGCAAAGCCATGATCAACAGCCTGATCGTGGCCGGGGTGATCGCCCTGTCCACGGTGATGTTCGCGACCCTGGCGGGCTTCGCCTTCGCCAAGCTGCGGTTCAAGGGGCGCAACGCCCTGCTGATGCTGGTGATCGGCACCATGCTGGTGCCGCCGCAGCTCGGCGTCGTCCCGCTGTTCATGCTGATGTCCGAGCTGGGCTGGTCGCAGCAGCTGCCCGCCGTCATCTTCCCCACGCTGGTGAGCGCGGTCGGCGTCTTCTTCATGCGGCAGTACCTCTCGGAGGCGCTGCCCGACGAACTCGTCGAGGCCGGACGGGTGGACGGGGCGCACTCGCTGCGGATCTTCTGGAGCATCGTGCTGCCCGTCGCACGGCCCGCGATGGCCGTCCTGTTCATGATCACGTTCGTGCACGCGTGGAACGACTTCTTCTGGCCGTTCGTGGTGCTCGACATGACCAACCCGACGGTTCCCGTCGCCCTCACCCAGCTCAGCGCGGGCTACGTCCGCGACCAGTCGCTGATCATGGCGGGCGCGCTGCTCGGCACGCTGCCGCTGCTCGCGATGTTCGTCGTCTTCGGCCGTCAGATCGTCCGCGGCATCATGGCGGGCGCCGTCAAGGGCTGACCCGTCACGCCCGGCCCGGCCCCGGACCGCCGGACCCGCACACCACCCCCCCACTGGGCATTCGCGCGCCCGCGCACCACCCCCACCACCCGAAAGGACTCACGTGGTCACCGCAGCACAGCAGACCGCGTCCGCTCCGGACGCCGCCCGCACCTTCGCCCGCACATTCCCCAAGGGGTTCGTCTGGGGCTCCGCGACCGCCTCCTACCAGATCGAGGGTGCCGCCGCCGAGGACGGCCGCACCCCGTCCATCTGGGACACCTACGCCCGCACCCCCGGCCGGGTCCGCAACGGCGACACCGGAGACATCGCCACCGACCATTACCACCGCCGGCGCGAGGACGTCGCCCTCATGGCCGAACTCGGCCTGGGCGCCTACCGCTTCTCCCTGGCCTGGCCCCGGATCCAGCCCACCGGACGCGGTCCCGCCGTCCAGAAGGGCCTGGACTTCTACCGGCGCCTCGTCGACGACCTGCTGGACCGGGGCATCCAGCCCGTCGCCACCCTCTACCACTGGGACCTGCCGCAGGAGCTGGAGGACGCCGGGGGCTGGCCCGAACGCGCCACGGCCGAGCGGTTCGCCGAGTACGCCGCCCTCGCCGCGGACGCCCTCGGCGACCGGGTGAAGACCTGGACCACCCTCAACGAGCCCTGGTGCAGCGCCTTCCTCGGCTACGGCTCCGGAGTGCACGCCCCCGGCCGCACCGACCCGGTCGGCGCCCTGCGCGCCGCCCACCACCTCAACCTGGCCCACGGCCTGGCCGTCCAGGCACTGCGCGACCGGGTCGCCGCCGACGCCCGGTGCTCGGTCACGCTCAACATCCACCACGTCCGCCCGCTCACCGACAGCGAGGCCGACACCGACGCGGTCCGCCGGATCGACGCGCTCGCCAACCGGGCCTTCACCGGCCCGATGCTGCGGGGCGCCTACCCGGAGGACCTGCTCAAGGACACCGCGGCACTGACCGACTGGTCCTTCGTGAAGGACGGCGACCTCCAGCAGATCCACCAGCCGCTGGACTTCCTCGGCGTCAACTACTACACACCCACCCTGGTCTCCGAGGCCGACGGCAGCGGAACTCACAGTGCCGACGGACACGGCAGGAGCGAGCACAGTCCCTGGCCGGGCGCCGACCGGGTCGCCTTCCACCAGCCGCCCGGCGAGACCACCGCCATGGGCTGGGCCGTCGACCCCACCGGCCTGTACGACCTGCTGCGCCGGCTGGCCTCCGACTTCCCGAAGCTGCCGCTGGTCATCACGGAGAACGGCGCGGCGTTCGACGACTACGCCGACCCCGCGGGGCAGGTCAACGACCCCGACCGGATCGCCTACCTGCGCGGCCACCTGGCCGCCGTCCACCGGGCCATCGCCGACGGTGCGGACGTGCGCGGCTACTTCCTGTGGTCGCTGCTGGACAACTTCGAGTGGGCCCACGGCTACGGCAAGCGTTTCGGCGCGGTCTACGTGGACTACCCGACCGGTACCCGCATCCCCAAGGCCAGCGCCCGCTGGTACTCCGAGGTGGCCCGCAGCGGGGTCCTGCCCGGCGCCTGACCGGATCCGGAGGCGCCGCCGGAACCCGGGGGACCGGTCCACGTACCGGCCCCCCGCTCCGGCCATCGGGGTCGAGGGGCGCGGAAGGCGGCCGATACGTCGCCGCGACGCTGTTTCGGGGAAACCCGAAACATTCGAACTTTCCTTGCACGCCCCTGGAAACGCCGGGCCCGTGCCCCTCACGCCTCCCTGGGCGGAGCCGTGCTCTGCCGTACCACCAGGTGCGTCGCCAGCTCTATGCGCTGGGCGGCCGTGCCGGGGGCGTCCGGGCGGAGCAGCATCCGGGCGGCCTCCTCGGCCATGTGCCGCAGCGGCTGGTGGACCGTGGTGAGCGGCGGACTCGACCACTGCGCCGGCGGTACGTCGTCGTAGCCGACCACCGACAGGTCCTCGGGCACGCGCAGGCCCTTGACCCGCGCCGCCTCCAGCACGCCCAGCGCCTGGAGGTCGCTGCCCGCGAAGATCGCCGTCGGCCGGTCGGGCCCGTCCAGCAGGTCCATGGCGTGCTCGAAGCCGCCCTGTACGTGGAAGTCGCCGAAACGCATCAGGCGCGGGTCGGCCTCCAGGCCCGCCATCGCCATGGCCGAGCGGTAGCCGTCGAGGCGGGCCAGCGAGCACAGCATGTCCTCGGGGCCGGTGATGATCGCGACCCGTTCGTGACCGAGGTCGGTGAGGTGGCGGGTGGCGGCGAGGCCGCCGGCCCAGTTGGCGGAGCCGACCGAGGGGACGTCCGGATCGGGGTCGCCCGCCGGGTCGATGACGACGAAGGGGATGGCCGCCGCCCTGAGCCGGCGCTTGACGTCCTCGGGGAGCGCGGAGAAGACCAGGACGACGCCCAGCGGCCTGCGTCGCAGCACACCCGGGAGCCATTCCGGCGCGGGCGTGTGCCGGGTGCCGCTCTCGGTGAGCGCCACCGTCGCGCGGTTCTCCCTGGCGACGTTCTCCACGCCTCTGATCAGCTCCATCGACCAGATGCTGTCCAGTTCGTGGAAGACGAGCTCGATGAGCGGGGAGCGGGACGCCGGCTGCCCGCGCCGACGGTAGCCGTGGGTCTCCAGAAGGCGCTCCACCTTGGTCCGCGTCGCGCGGGAGACGTCCGAGCGGCCGTTGAGGACCTTCGAAACTGTCGGCATCGAAACGCCGGCCTCTTTCGCGACCACGGCCAGGGTGACTCTGCCGCTCACCTCGTCGTCATCGTGCATACCCGCAGGATAGGCCACCGCGCGTCGATAACGGTTTGGGTGAGTACCGGCCCGACCGTTGACCGAAACCCTGGTCTGACCTACTGTCCCACGGCATGGACTTTCGGTGATGATGCCGAAACTTTCGAAAGGCGAACGATGAAGACACGTGCGCGCTTGCCCAGACTGGTCGCCTGCGGTGCGACGCTCGCCCTTGCACTGAGCCTCTCGGCCTGCGGTGACGGGAACGGCGGGGCGTCGCAGGGCGACGGCAAGATCCATGTCCTGGTCTACGGGGACGCCACCAACAAGGTCGAGAAGCAACTCGTCGACACGTTCAACAAGACGTCCGACGTCAAGGTCGTCCTCGACACCATCCCCGGTGCGGACTACCAGAAGAAGCTTCAGACGATCATCAGCACCCCCCAGGCACCGGACGTCTTCTTCAACTGGGGCGGCGGCAGCATCAAGCCGTTCGTCAAGGCCGACCTGCTGTTGCCGCTGGACGACTTCATCGAGAAGGACCCGGGCCTGGAGAACGAGTTCCTGCCGTCCGTCTTCAACAACGCCGTCGTCGACGGCAAGCCGTACGGCATCCCGATGCGCGGCACCCAGCCGGTCCTGCTCTTCCACAACAAGAAGGTCCTCGACGAGGCGGGCGTCAAGCCGCCGAAGACCTGGGACGAACTGCTCGACGCGGTCGGGAAGCTCAAGAGCGCGGGCGTCACGCCGATCGCGCTCGGCGGCGGCGACATCTGGCCGACGCAGATGTGGTTCCAGTACCTCTTCGACCGGGTGGCCGGCCCCGGGCTGTTCGAGAAGGCCGTCGGGGGCGACAAGAGCGCCTGGGAGAGCGCGGACGGCAAGAAGGCCCTGGGCATGATCAGGGAGCTCGTCGACGCCGGCGCCTTCGGCAAGAACTACGACTCCGTCAAGTACACCAACGGCGGCTCGGTCCAGCTGGTGGCCTCCGGCAAGGCCGGCTTCGAGCTGATGGGCTCCTGGTACTACTCCCAGCAGCTGACGGACCACAAGGAGTTCGCCGAGAAGGACCTCGGCTACACCTCCTTCCCGACCGTCGAGGGCGGCAAGGGCGACCCGGCCAACGTCGCCGGCAACACCAACAACTACTACTCGGTGATGAAGAAGACCAAGCACCCCGAGGCCGTCGCCGAGTTCCTGAAGCTCATGTACTCCGACGAGTTCGTCAAGGCGCAGTTGGACATCGGCAACCTGCCGACCACGACCAACACCGACAAGTTCATCGAGACCGCGGGCACCCCCGAGTACTCGCGCTTCCAGTACGACCTGGTCGCCGACGCCCCGTCGTTCCAGCTGTCCTGGGACCAGGCGTACCCGCAGAAGGCGAGCTCGTCCATGCACCAGGCCATCCAGCAGTTCTTCAACGGACAGCTCGACACGGACGGCTTCATCAAGGCCATGCAGGCCCTCCCGACCGAGTGACGAACGGCTCATGACCACAAAGACCACGAGCGCTCGGCCCGCCGTCGGCCCCCGCAAGGGGACTTGGCGGCGGCCGCCCGCCTCGTCCGCAACGACGGTGGGGCGCCCCGGCTTCGCCTGGGCGCTGCCCGCCGCAGTGTTCTTCGCCCTCTTCGCGATCGTCCCGCTGATCATGGTGGCCGTGCTGTCCTTCATGAGCTGGGACGGGATCGGCTCGCCCCGATTCGTCGGCACGGACAACTGGTCGCGCCTGATGGACGACCCGGTGATGCTCAAGAGCATCTGGCTGACCCTGCTCCTGACCGTGCTCGGCGTGGTCATCCAGACGCCGCTGAGCATCGTGCTCGGCGTCTGGGCCGCCGGCCACCAGCGCAACCGGGCCGTGCTGTCCGTCATCTACTTCATTCCGCTGCTGCTGTCCGCCACGGCCGTCTCCGTGCTGTGGCGGGCGCTGCTCGACCCCAACTTCGGCATCCCCGCCGAGGCCACCTGGCTGTTCGGCGACGGCAACCTCTTCGGTGAACAGGCCACCGCCATCGGGGTGCTGGCCTTCGTCAGCACCTGGCAGTTCACCCCCTTCCACACCCTGATCTACCAGGGCGCCGCCCGGGCCGTCCCACAGGTGCTCTACCAGGCGGCGGAGATCGACGGGGCGGGCCGCTACCGGCAGTTCTTCCACATCACCCTGCCGCAGCTGCGCAACTCGATGATCACCTCGATGATCCTGATGATCGTCGGCGGCCTGACCACCTTCGAGACCGTCCTCATCCTGACCCAGGGCGGCCCCGGCACCGACACCACCATCAGCGCCTACTACATGTACGACAAGGCATTCAAGGGCTTCGACTTCGGCGCCGGCTCCGCCATCGCCCTCGCCCTGGTCGTCGCGGCCACGATCATCTCGCTGATCGTCGTCCGGGTCTCCGGCTACGACAAGATGCGCAGCACCATGGAGGGTGTGTCATGAGGCGCCGCCCCCACTACCTGGCCGGCGCAGGCTCGCTCTTCTGGCTCTTCCTGGTCGGCCTGCCGCTGTACGTGATGCTCGCCGCGACGGTGCGCACCCGCCAGGACTACGCCGAGAACGGCCCGGTCTCCGTCCCGGACAGCTTCACCCTGGACAACTACACCGGCGCCTTCGACTCGGGCTTCGGCCAGTACTTCTTCAACACGCTCGTCGTCACCGCCTGCGTGATCGGCATCGTGCTGCTGCTGGTCCCGCCCCTCGCCTACGCGATCGTCCGCAGCCGCGGCCGGACCACGTCCGCCGTCTTCCGGCTGTTCCTGCTCGGCCTCGCCATCCCGGCCCAGGCCGTGATCGTGCCGATGTTCTACCTGATCAGCGAGGCCGGGCTGTACGACAACCTGCTCGGCGTCATCCTGCCCACCGCCGCGTTCTGCCTGCCGATGTCGGCGCTGATCCTCAGCGGTGCGATGCGCGACATCTCCCCGGAGCTGTACGAGGCCATGGCCATGGACGGCGCCACCCCGCGGCGCGTGTTCTTCCAGCTCGTCCTGCCGTTGTCCCGCGGCGGACTGTCCACGATCGTGGTCTTCTCCGCGCTCCAGGCGTGGAACGGCTTCCTGTTCCCGCTCGTCCTGACCCAGTCCGACTCCACCAAGGTGGTCACCCTGGGTCTGTACAACTTCCAGACCGAACACGGCATCGACATCCCCGGTCTGCTGGGAGCCGTGGTGCTGTCCATGGTGCCCGTCCTGCTCGTCTACCTGTTCGCCCGTCGCGCCCTGGTCCAGGGGCTGATGGGCGTCGGAGGAAAGTGACCGCCAACGTGGCCGTAGAGACCACCCCCGACATCCCCCTCTGGAACGACCCCGCCCACCCGGTCGCCACCAGAGTCGACGCGCTGATCGGCGCGATGACCCTCCAGGAGAAGATCGCCCAGCTGTACGGCGTGTGGGTCGGCGCCTCCGACAAGGGCGGCGAAGTGGCCCCCCACCAGCACGACATGGAGGAGGCCGTCGACCTCGACGCGCTCCTGCCCACCGGACTGGGCCAGCTCACCCGCCCCTTCGGCACCGTCCCCGTCGACCCCGCGCTCGGCGCGCTCTCGCTGCTGCGCACCCAGACCCGCATCGCCTCGGCCAACCGCTTCGGCATCCCCGCCCTCGCGCACGAGGAGTGCCTGGCCGGCTTCGCCGCCTGGGGCGCCACCGCCTACCCCGTCCCGCTGTCCTGGGGCGCCACCTTCGACCCGGACGTGGTGCGCCGGATGGCCGCCGCCATCGGCCGCGACATGCGGTCCGTCGGCGTCCACCAGGGCCTCGCGCCCGTCCTCGACGTGGTCCGCGACGCCCGCTGGGGACGCGTCGAGGAGACCATCGGCGAGGACCCCCACCTCGTCGGCACCATCGGCACCGCCTATGTGCAGGGCCTGGAGTCCGCCGGGATCGTCGCCACCCTCAAGCACTTCGTCGGCTACTCGGCCTCCCGCGCCGGACGCAACCTCGCCCCCGCCCCCATGGGCACCCGCGAACGGGCCGACGTCCTGCTGCCGCCGTTCGAGATGGCGATCCGCGAGGGCGGCGCCCGGTCCGTGATGCACGCCTACAACGACATCGACGGCGTGCCCGTCGCCGCCGACGAGACGCTGCTGACCGGACTGCTCCGCGACACCTGGGGCTTCGACGGCACCGTCGTCGCCGACTACTTCGGCATCGCCTTCCTCAGGACCCTGCACGGCGTCGCCGCCGACTGGGCCGACGCCGCGGGGACCGCGCTCAAGGCGGGCGTCGACGTCGAACTGCCCACCGTCAAGACGTTCGGCGCACCGCTCGCCGAGGCCGTCGCCGACGGCCGGGTACCGGAGTCGCTCATCGACCGCGCGCTGCGCCGCGTCCTCGGCCAGAAGGCGGTCCTCGGCCTGCTCGACCCGGACTGGAGCCCGGTCCCGCCCGCACTCGAGGGCGTCGACCTGGACGACCCCGAGGCGCTGCGCGGCAGGATCGACCTGGACCGGCCCGAGAACAGGGAACTGGCCCGCGAGATCGCCGAGCAGGCGGTCGTGCTGCTCACCAACGACGGCACCCTGCCGCTCGCCCGGCCCCGCCGCATCGCCCTGGTCGGCCCCAACGCCACCGAGCCGACCGCCGTACTGGGCTGCTACTCCTTCCCGCTGCACGTCGGCGTGCAGCACCCTCAGATCCCGGTCGGCATCGACCTGCCCACCCTGCGCGACACCCTGTCCGCCGAGTTCCCCGACGCGGACATCACGGTCGCCCGCGGCACCGGCGTCGACGACGGCACCCTCTCCGGCATCGGCGAGGCGGTGGAAGCGGCCCGCGAGGCGGACATCGTCATCGCCGTCCTCGGCGACCGCGCGGGCCTGTTCGGCCGCGGCACCAGCGGCGAGGGCTGCGACGCCGAGTCCCTCGCCCTGCCCGGCGCCCAGCAGCACCTGCTCGACGCGCTGCTCGACTCCGGCACGCCGGTGGTGACCGTCCTGCTCGCCGGCCGCCCGTACGCCCTCGGCCGCGCCGTCGCCGAGTCCGCGGCGATCGTGCAGTCCTTCTTCCCCGGCGTCGAGGGCACCCACGCGATCGCCGGGATCCTCAGCGGCCGCACCGACCCCTCCGGGCGGCTCCCGGTCAGCGTGCCGCGAGGCCCGGGCGCCCAGCCGACCACCTACCTCGGCGCGCGCCTCGCACAGGCCAGCGAGGTGTCCAACATCGACCCGACCCCGGCGTTCGGCTTCGGGCACGGCCTGACGTACACGACGTTCGCCTGGAGCGACCTCACGGTGGACGCGCGTGAGGCCCCGACGGACGGCGAGTTCACCCTCGCCCTCACCGTCCGCAACACCGGCGACCGCCCCGGCACCGAGGTCGTCCAGCTCTATCTCCACGACCCGGTCGCCTCCGTCGTCCAGCCGGTGCAGCGCCTCGTCGGCTACACCCGGGTCCCGCTGGAGCCGGGCGAGGCCCGCCGGGTCCGCGTCACGGTCCCGTCCGACGTGGCCTCCTTCACCGGCCGCGACGGCCGCCGCGTCGTCGAACCCGGCGACCTGGAACTGCGCCTCGCCGCGTCGAGCACCGACCCCCGCCTGACGGCGACGGTCACCCTGACCGGCCCGGAACGCCGGGCCGAACCACACCCGCCGCTTCCACGCGGCCTTCACCCAGGCCCCGGCGCCGGAGGGGTGAACCGGACCCGACACGACCCGGCCGGTCCGGACCGCACGCGCGGTCCGGACCGGCCGGACGTCGGCGTCGAGAGCCGTGATCAGCCGGTACTTGCGGACTGCCTTCAAGATCGTCAGTGCCGGTCCGTACGCTCGACACCGGGGAGGAGCCGAACCGCGAGGCTGAGTGCCGTGGCCTCGGGCGGGCAGGTCAGATCCGGCCCCGTCCCAGACCCGCGACGAACCCGGACCATGCGCTCCGCGCGAAAGCGAGCCGGGGGCCACCGCGCTCCTTGGAGTCCCGTACGCGTATGACGGTCGCGTCGGGGGCGACTTCGACGCACTCGCCGCCTTCGTCGCCGCTGTAGCTGCTCTTCAACCAGGTGAGCTGTGCGAGCTGTTCGGTGTTCATAGGTCTCCCAGCATCTTCTCGATGAGGCGTAGGGACTCGCGTGGGGTGAGCGCCTGCCCTCGGATGCTGCCATGTTTCGCGGCCAGGACACGCACCTCTTCCTGGTCAGTGATGAGGCGGCTGACGTGCTGGACCTCCAGATAAGCCACCTGTGGTTTGCCCTTCGGGGTGAGCAGCGTGAAGGGGCCGCCCATGCCTGCGTGCTCTTCGCTCGAGGTCGGCATGACCTGGATCTCCACATGGCGCAAGCGTCCTGCCCGCAGCAGTTGTTCCAGTTGTCCGCGCTGTACGTCTGGACCGCCGAAGGGCTGACGCAGAATGCTTTCCTGGATGGTTGCGCTCACAGTCGGCGGCGGCCACCGTGTCATCAACTCTTGCCGAGCCATCCTCGCGGTTACCCGTTGTTCGATGGTCTCCTCATCGAACAATGGCTGTCGACTGGCGAACACGGCGCGGGCGTAGTCCGACGTCTGGAACAAGCCGGGAACCGCCTGATTGGCGAAATAGCGCAGCTCCACCGCGTCCGCCTCCAACCGCGCATAATCCCGGAACCACTCCGGATGCCGCACCCTGCGCCGGGTCTTCGCCCGCTCCACGTCCTCCGCCGCGGACGCCAGCAGGCCCCCGCACTCCAGCAGGCGGTCCACCGCGACCAACAGTTCGGGTTGAGGCGTCCGCCGTGCCCGCTCGACCGAGGAGATCGTCTCCTCGCCGTACCCGATCCGGTCGCCCAGCTCCTTCTGGCTCAGCCCGGCCCGTTCCCGGGCGACCTTGATCTGCCGGCCGAGGGCCCGGAACAGGTCCACGACCTCGTCCGTACCGTCCGCCTCGCCGCCCGTGGGAATCCCCGTACCCGGCTGCGCTGTCATGCCGCACCACCACCTTGCTCCTCGTACTGGGGACGAACCGGCTAACCCCCGGCCAGGTCATGGCCGTACACCCGTACAGCACACCGTCCGCGCCAGGACAGTCACCCTGCGTACCGCACGGAGTGCTCCCCACGGTAGGACGACTCGGTCACCCTCGGTGATGTGAATCAGGAAACCGTCACCGCACCCGGTGAACCGACCGTCGTCACGAGCCACTTCCGCACCATGTTTCCCACCACGGCGCACGGCGCGCACACCGCACGCCATGCGGCTGAGCGCTGGCTCGCCGCGCAGCAGGGACGGCCGGAGCCCGCCGACGACGGCACGGCCACGGCCTCCCTCCTTATCGCCGAACTGACCGCGAACGCGGCCCTGCACGGCCGGGTGCCGGGCAGGAACGCACGCCTCGCCCTCACCCTGACCCCCGCCACCCTGCGGATCGAGGTGACCGACGCGCGGGGCGAACGTCTGCCCGCGCCGACCCCGGCCGCCGATGCCGACGGCGAGTCCGGACGGGGCCTGCTCCTCGTCGCCTCACTCGCGGACGCCTGGGGCTGCGAGCCGTACCCGCCGGGCGGCAAGACGGTGTGGGCGGAGTGCGCCCGGAGGGCAGCCCTCAGAACGAGCCCCGGCTCTCCCAGCGGTCCCGGAACCACGTCAGCGTCCCGGTGAGCAGCTCCCGGTTGCGCTCCTTCTCCAGAAGGGACAGCCGGATGTGGGGGCGCGGCTCCAGCTTCCCCTCCGGGAGGTCGACGCCGTCCAGGGCGTTGAGGCGCGTGAGGAGTCCGGCGCGCAGCGCGCGGTCGCTGAACGGCTCCCGTGCGGCCATGTACTGGAACACCACCTCCGTCGTGCCCCCGCGCCCTGCACCCGGGTGGAGCGTCATCGGCCAGATGCCGCGGCCGGGGCCGCCCGCCTCGCCGAGCATGAGGTACGCACTTGGGGTGACGTGTCCCGCGCCGTGGCCGATCCAGCCGCCGAGTGCCTCCCAGTGGGGGTTGTGAGAACGAAGATCACGAGCAAACCGGACACGGTCCGGTGGAGGTCCGTGGTCTCTCGGAACCACTCCTTTCTGCGAACGCACAACGTGACCACCTTCACTTGCTGCGACTGGTAACGGGTTGACGCTCACCGTGGCGGTTCCCAAGCTGGTACAGGGGCCGGTAGAAGGGAGCCTGGTCGTGAGTGGTGGGCAGAGTGACCTTCCCCGGCTGCTGACGGCAGCGGAGACGGCGGCGCCGGTGGAGGCCGTCGACGTGGTCGCGGAGGACCTGCGGCGTTTCGGGGCCACTGAGGTCTCTTTCCTCATCGTGGATTTGACGGGGAAGGCGGTGGCGCGGCTGTCCACCGCTGATTCCGCGGAGGGTGGGCGGGAAGCGGAGCGGATCCCCATGTTCGGCAGCGTCTACGAGGAGGTGATCCGTACCCAGCGGCTGTATCGGGAGGCGAGCGGCCGGAAACAGCGGGTGATAGTGCCGGTCACCAACCGGGGGGATCCGATCGGGCTGCTGGAACTGCTCCTGCCGGCCGACGCCGGCGAGGACGTCCTCGCCGAGGTCGGGGAAGCCGCCCACGTCCTGGCCTACGTCGTGATCGCAAACGGTCGCTTCACCGACCTCTACATCTGGGGCAAACGCTCCAGGCCTCCCACCTTGGCAGCGGAAATCCAGTACCAACTGCTGCCGCCGTCACTGTCGTGCGAGGCTGCTCAGTTCACCCTGTGCGGGAGCCTGGAGCCCTCCGAAGACCTCAGTGGCGACACCTTCGACTACATCCTGGACCGCGACACCCTGCACTTGTCGGTGACCGACCCCATGGGCCACGACATCGACGCCGCCCTGGCCGCCACGGTCCTGGTGGGCGCCCTGCGCGGCGCCCGCCGAGCAGGAGCCGGCCTGGCCGAGCAGGCCCACCGGGCCGACGGGGCCCTGGTCGGCCACGGTCACGCCACCGGACAGCTGCTGCGCATCAACCTCCGCACCGGGCAGGCCCAGCTCGTCAACGCCGGCCACCCCTGGCCACTGCGCATGCGCGAGGGGGTTGCGGAGACGATCACCTGCGAAGTGGACCATCCCTTCGGGCTGTCCGCGCTCGCGTCCCACCACCCCTACCGGGTCCAAGACATCGATCTGCGACCTGGTGACCGTCTGCTCATGCTGACCGACGGCATGCTCGAACGGCATGCGGAGAAGGTCGATCTGCCCGCCCTGCTGGAGCGCACCCGGGATCTGCACCCGCGGGAGACCGCGCTGATGCTGACGTCCGCGGTACGGGACGCCGCCGGCGGCCGGCTCGAAGACGATGCCACCGTGATGTGTCTGGACTGGCACGGCCCCCAGGAGAACCAGCGGCACGTCAGCTCCGGCGCGGACACTCAGCAAGCCTCAGCCGGCCGCACGAAGCAGTAGCCGTGACCAGGGCACTCTCCTGGACGGCCGGTAGAACGTGCAGTCCTTCCAGTTCCGGATGAGGGGCATCAGGCCGAAGCCCAGCAGGTGCGCCAGCGCGAGCACCGGCTGGGACTGGCCCTGGGCGTGCGCGTGCACCGTGGTCTGCTGCACCTCGGAGGTGTTCTTCAGCAGGCCCTCGATGATGTAGACGGCCTCCCACACCCCGCACGGGATGAAGTGCGTGAACAGCGCGACGTACGTATCCGAGACGTGGTGATGGGCGATCCCGCCCGGCTTGCCGTACCGGACGCTCGTCTCGGCCGGCAGGTCGTCGAGATGGGTGTCCGTGCGGGTGCCGTCCGCGGCCACCGCGGTGCCGTCGCCCCATGCCTGCGAGATGTCCAGGCGGGCGTGCGCGTTGACCAGGTCGGCCATCGCCTCGTTCCGCAGCACGATCGAGAAGTGCCGGTTCGCCACGTACGGCAGCTCGTGCCCGCTCACGCCGGGAATGTGTCGGGCGGCCTCGTGCGGGCCCGTGTCGGTGCCCTTTTCGGGTAGGGGCCGTCGGTTCCGATCTTGCCGGTGCCGTTCAGGGCGTAGATGCACAGGTTGCCCTTGCCGGGCTCGTCCTTGCTCCGATCACCGCGCGGGGCGGGTACGCCGCGGAGTGAGCCGTGTGGCGGGCTGCCGGGTGCGCGGTGAGACTGGGAGGGAACGGCGCCTGGAGATGGGTGGAGCATGCACACCGTCGAGGAGACGATCGAGGTCGCGGTCCCGGTGCGTACCGCGTACGACCAGTTGACGCAGTTCAAGAGCTTTCCCCGGTTCATGACCGGGGTGCGGCGGGTCGACCAGATCAGGCCGGCCGTCACCCGGTGGGTCGTCGGCGCCGGGCCCGTGCGCCGTGAGGTCGGGATCGAGATCGTGGAGCAGGTGCCCGACTCGCATCTGGCCTGGCGGAGTCTTGAGCGGTGGCTTTCCCACCGCGGCGAGGTGTCGTTCCGGAGCACCGTGGCGGGCACGACGGAGATCACCGTGCGGGTGCGGACCGAGGCGCACGGCGCCGCCGGTGTGCTCGCCGCCGTCCCCGGGGTGACCCGCCGTGCGGTGCGGTCCGGGCTTCGGCACTTCAAGACGTACATCGAGGGGATGGGAGACGCGGGCGGGGCCTGGCGCGGGACCATCCGCAACGGACGTGTGCAGCCCATGGAGCCGGAACCGCCCCGAAGCCGGGTGTCCTGCTGGCCCGTCGGCTGAATCCACGGACGGAACAGTCCACGGAGAGGCAACCCGATGGAAGAAGCCCCCCGACGAAGAGCCGGAGGACGCGCTCACCACGACCCCGCCCCAGAAGTGGGCCGCGGGGGTCCCCGCGGTGAGGCACGCCCTGGAGTACTCCCTGGAGCAGACGTCCCCCCGGCGCGTCGGCGAGACGCTGCTGACCATGAACCAGGTGGGCGGCATCGACTGCCCCGGCTGCGCCTGGCCCGACCCCGCCCCGGGGAAACGGCACCGCAACGAGTACTGCGAGAACGGTGCCAAGCACATCACCGACGAGGCGACGGGGCGGCGGATCACCGCCGACTTCTTCCGCACCCACCCGGTCTCCGAGCTGGGCCGGCGCTCCGACATGTGGCTCAACCAGCAGGGCCGGCTCACCGAACCGATGGTCAAACGGCCGGGATCCGACACCTACGAGCCGATCAGCTGGCATGACGCCCTCGGCCTGCTCGCCGACGAGCTGACCGCGCTCGACTCCCCCGACGAGGCCGTCTTCTACACCTCGGGCCGGGCCAGTAACGAGGCCGCCTTCGTCCTGCAGCTCTTCGCCAGGGCGTTCGGCACCAACAACCTGCCCGACTGCAGCAACCTGTGCCACGAGTCCAGCGGCTTCGCCCTGCACGAGACGCTGGGCACGGGCAAGGGAACGGTCAGCCTCCACGACCTCCACCACACCGACCTGATCTTCCTGGTGGGCCAGAACCCCGGCAGCAACCACCCGCGCATGCTGTCCGCACTGGAGGAGGCCAAACGCAACGGTGCCCGCATCATCGCGGTGAACCCGCTGCCGGAGACCGGACTGAGGCGGTTCAAGAACCCGCAGAAAGCGCGCGGGGTCGTCGGCCCCGGTACCCAGATCGCCGACCGTTTCCTGCACATCCGCCTCGGCGGCGACATGGCCCTGTTCCAAGGCCTGAACCGGCTGCTGCTGGAGGCCGAGGACGCCCGGCCGGGCCAGGTGCTGGACCACGACTTCATCCGCGCCCACACCACCGGCTTCGACGAGTTCGCCGCACACGTGCGTGCCGTCGACCGGCAGGACGTCGCCACC
Source organism: Streptomyces sp. TE5632 (assembly GCF_054061295.1). NCBI lineage: Bacteria > Bacillati > Actinomycetota > Actinomycetes > Kitasatosporales > Streptomycetaceae > Streptomyces > Streptomyces sp. TE5632. Next base: position 6,181,501 of record NZ_JBSSEA010000003.1, read on the forward strand.
GCTACCGGTCTGACCCGTGAGGAGATCGAGCAGGTCCGGGACGAGGTGCTGCGCAGCCGGCGCGTCATCGTCTGCTGGGCCATGGGCATCACCCAGCACAAGCACGCCGTCCCCACCATCCGCGAGTTCGTGAACTTCCTGATGCTGCGCGGAAACCTGGGTCGGGCCGGCACCGGCGCCTGCCCGGTCCGGGGGCACAGCAATGTGCAGGGCGACCGCACCATGGGCATCTGGGAGCAGATGCCGGACTCGTTCCTCGACGCGCTCCAGCGGGAGTTCGGCTTCGACCCGCCGCGCGCCCACGGACTGGACTCCGTGGACTCGATCAGGGCGATGCGCGAGGGCCGCATCAAGGTCTTCCTCGGCCTGGCCGGAAACTTCGTCCGGGCCGCCCCGGACAGCGCGGTCACCGAGGACGCCGTGCGCAGGTGCCGGCTGACCGCCCACATCTCGACCAAGCTCAACAGGTCGCACACCGTGTGCGGCGACACCGCGCTGATCCTGCCGACCCTCGGCCGCACCGAACGGGACATCCAGGCCGACGGGGAACAGTTCGTCACCGTCGAGAACTCGATGAGCGAGGTGCACACCTCCCGTGGCCGCCTGAAGCCGGCCTCCCCCCTGCTGCTCAGCGAGGTCGCCATCCTGTGCCGGCTCGCCCGCCGCACCCTCGACGGCCGCGTCGACGTCCCCTGGGAGCAGTTCGAGGGGGCCTACGGGACCATCCGTGACCGGATCTCCCGCATCGTGCGGGGACTGCACGACTTCAACCGGCGCGTGGTCCGTCCCGGCGGCATCCAGCTGCCGAACCCGGTCAACGAGGGCGTGTTCCGCACCGCTGCCGGCAAGGCCCTGTTCACCCGCAACACCGGGGAGGCGCCGGGCGTCCCCGAAGGACACCTGCTGCTGCAGACCCTGCGCTCGCACGACCAGTGGAACACCGTTCCCTACACCACCGACGACCGCTACCGGGGCATCCACGGAAGCCGTCGGGTGGTCCTCGTCAACCCGGGCGACCTGGCGGAACTCGGCCTGACCGAGGGCCAGTGGGTGGACCTGGTCGGCGTGTGGACGGACGACACCGAGCGCCGCGCCGAGGACTTCAAGGTGGTCCCGTACCCGACCGCACGGGGCTGTGCCGCCGCGTACTACCCGGAGACCCAGGTCCTGGTACCGCTCGACAGCGTCGCCGAGGTCAGCAACCAACCGGCGTCGAAGGCCGTCGTCGTCCGGCTGGAGCCCACCGCCCCCCGGCCGGGCACCGCCGCGCGTTGAGCCACGGCGGATCTCCGTGGCCGAGCGCGCGGTCGGGCCTTCACGCCGCGGCGAACCGGTCGAGTGCCGCGACCGTCAGCGCGGCGATCGCCGGGCGCAGGGCGCTGCCGATGTGCGGGGCGAAGTGCGGGGAGTGGTTCGGGGCCGGCGGTGGTGCGGCGTCCGGGCCGTCGGTCGTCGCCCGGAGCCATGCTTCCGGGTCCGCCACGCCCAGCATCCAGTAGACCAGCGGGATTCCGCGCTCCCCGTGGATCGCGGCTCCGGCGTCCCCGAACAGGGGGAAGTCCTCCGTGGCCATCGTCCCCGGCCAGGGCAGCACCCGCGCGGGCCCCAGGAGTCCCGTGTGAGCCCGCCGGATCGAGCCGGTGGTGTGCGGGTCGCACAGCAGGGCCGCCGAGCGGGAGGCGACGGTCACCTCGGGTTCCCGGGGCGCGCCCGCCGCGGCGCTCTCGGCGAGCACGATGCGGCGCACCGCGGTCAGCGCCCGGTCCAGGGACGCCTCGCCGGCCGCGCGGACCGCGATGCCGAGCACGGCGTGGTCCGGTATGACGTTGGCGGCCGTTCCGGCCCGCACGGTTCCCACGGTCAGCGTCACCTGGTCGGCGGGTGCGGTCTCGCGGGCGACGACGTTCTGGAGCCGGGTGACGACGGCTGCCGCCATGACGACCGGATCCACCGCCAGGTGCGGGGTGGCGACGTGACCGCCCCGTCCGTGCAGCACCACGTCGAGCACCGCGCCGGCCGCCGCCATCGGTACCTGCTCCGTCGCGTGCGCGACGGTGCCGGAGGGCATCGGCGCGGCATGCTGGGCGAGGACGACATCAGGTCTGCCGAACCGTTCGTACAGGCCGTCGCGCAGCATGGCCTCGGCTCCGGCCAGCGTCTCCTCGGCCGGCTGTCCCACCACCAGCAGGGTGCCCCGCCACCGGTCGGACAGACGGGCGAGCAGGTCCGCGGCACCGGCCGCCGCGGCCAGGTGCAGGTCGTGGCCGCACGCGTGCATGGCGTCGTTGCGGCTGGCGTACGGCAGCCCGGACCGCTCGCGCATCGGGAGCGCGTCCAGCTCGGCCCGCAGCCAGACGCGGGGGCCGTCCCCGTTGCGGAGCACCCCGACGACGCCGTGGCCGCCCACCTGGTGGGTGAGGTCGCAGCCGGCCGCCGCGAGGCGCCGGCCGAAGCGGTCCGCGGTGCGGGCCTCCGCTCCGGACACCTCCGGGTGCGCGTGCAGGTCCAGGTAGTGCGTGAGGGCGGGCCGCAGCACCTCCCCGACGCGGGTGAGGAGCTGCTCGGCGCCCGGCGGCAGCGAGCCGTGACCGGGTGCGGGCGGGGCCCCGGGGCCGGCCGGTGCCGGGCCCGGGGCGTGGTGGGACGGTGAAGTCATGGGCGCGCTCCGGGAAACGGCCGGGCCTCCGCCGCGGTGCGGGGAGGCCCGGGAGACGGGCTCAGGGGAAGGGGTGCGGGGCCCGGCGGATCTCCGCGTCGGTGAGGTCGCGGTCCCGGTGCCCGCCGCGACGCAGCGCGGTGCGCAGCCGGGGCATCAGCAGGGCCCGCTGCCGGTTCCAGCCGAAGTCGATCGGCAGCAGCCCCGGCACCACCGTGCTCACCGTCCGCAGCCCCATCCGTTCCTGCTCGGGCGAGGTCTGGTCGACGACGATGACGTCGTGGCCCGCCCGCACCAGTTCGTCCCGGACCACGGCGACGTCGTCGCGCAGGTCACCGGTGCGGGGGCGGCCGTGGCTCTCCCAGCCCCGGTACACCTCGTCGAAGGGGCGGACCTCGGACGGCTCCAGGTAGTCGCGCGCGTACGCGGCCATGCGGGGCAGCCCGTAGAGCTGGGGGTGGTCCTTCAGATGGCGCACCAGGAAGAAGTCGTCGGCCATGGCCTCCAGTTCGTCGCGGCGCTCGGCGGTCTGCCGGGCCAGGTGCGGGATGTAGCTCAGTACTTCGGACAGGGCCCCCTCGACCGCGGACCTCGGGTCCAGTGAGGCCGCGGCCGCGAAGGACAGGGTGCCCGGGCCCCCGTCCCGGCGGACGCCGACCACGGTGACGGCCGGGATCGCCAGGTCGATCCGGTTGTCGAGGACGTGGACGTCGTAGCCCTGCAGGGCGGCCCGCTCGGCCATGGCGACCGCCGTGGGACTGCCGACCGTCTCCAGGTCGATGCGGGGCAGCCGGGCCGCGCCGTACCAGCCGTTCAGGAAGGAGTCCCGCTCGACGAGTTCGAGCAGGCCGCCCAGGACGGCCTCCTCCAGGCACCCGCCGATGGCACAGCCGTTGGAGCACTCGAAGACGAAGTTGTCGTCGGCCAGCGGAATGCTGTAGTAGACCAGCCGCGACGGCACCAGGACGGCGCGCTCGTCCCGCAGCGACCAGCCCCACTCCCAGGGGATGGGCCGGCCCGGGTCGAAGGGCTCGACCGAGGGGTCGTCCCGGTAGGTCTCCGGGCTGTACAGGCCGCACACCGCCGGGTCGATCGCGTCGGATTTCAGTTCGTCGTACGAGCCGATCACCGGCGCCGAGCCGCCGCGCCGGTGGGTTCCCGCGTACCGCTCCAGACCTTCGAGGAACGCGAGCCGGCGGCTGGTGGCGAAGGAGTTCTCCTGCCCGCTCCAGGTGACGTCGTGGAGCCCCGCGTACCCCCGTACGAACGCGCTGCCGGCCACCGGGGCGGTGGTGGACGAGGTGACGTCCGTCCAGGTCCCGGCGCCCAGGGCGCCGCACACCGGATTGGCCAGGGCGTCCGTGGGCAGCGGGTACGCGAAGGCCGAGCGCAGCCGGTAGGTGCCGGGATCCGGTTTGGGACGCGGAGCGGGGGCGAGCGGCCGGACCTCGTCCGCCGCCCGGGGCCGGACGCGGGGACCGCAGTCCGGGCACATCGGGTCGGCGAGCAGCGGATACGTCCTGACCGTCAGGTTCGTCAGGTCCAGCCGGGTCACCTGGGGCAGGGCGCGGTCCGCCGGGTGCTCGGCGGGAGGGACCGGGCGCGGTCCGTGCAGCAGGGCCTCGCACAGCGCGGCCACGGTGTCGTGGACGTGACCGGTGAGCAGCGGCCAGGCGCCGGCCGGGCGGGGCCCGTCGGCGCCGCCGGTCTCCAGGGCGTTGCGCTCACTGCGGCTGCGCAGCCGCTGCCACCGCAGGGCGAGGCAGCGGCCGCAGGCGGGTGCCTCGCCGTCGCCTCCCCAGGGGCCGAGCAGGATCGCCGAGGCGCTGACGTGGACCAGCGCCGTCGGACGCTGTGCGGCCCACGGGTCCCGGGCCCCGGCGTCCCCGCCGCCCGCGCCGACGGCACCGACCGGCACGACCCGTGGGGCGTCGGAGCCGAAGTGGCCGTCCAGGAACGCCTGGAGGGTGTCGCGGGCCTGCTCCATCGGATGCGGAAGCGGACGGGTCGCGGTGGTCATGACGTCTTCGTCCAGCGGAAGGTGCGCGCCGCGATCGCCCCGAAGACGACGGCGAACACGACGAGCCAGAGACACCCCACGCCGATGTCGGCGAGGTCGCCGCGGCCGATCAGGGCGGCCGACACCGCGTCGTTGAGATAGCGCAGCGGCATGACCAGCGAGACCTTCTGCAGCCAGTCCGGCATGGCGTCCAGCGGGAAGAACGACCCGGACAGGAAGGCCATCGGCAGCATCAGGAAGTTGGCGATGCCGGCGACCGACTCCGGGGTGTCGGCGATGCTGCCGACGATCACCCCGAGCAGCAGGAAGGTGGTGATGCCGAGGGCCATGACGGGGATCAGCAGGGGCCACCGGGACGCGGGCACCAGGTCGAACCCGGGGAGCATCGCCACCCCGACGAACAGGACCGACTGGACGAGTCCCACGCCCAGGGCCAGGACGTAGCGGGACCCGATGACGGAGGACAGCGGGGCCGGCGACATGCGGATCATCCGCAGGATGTCGTCCGCGCGCCACTGCATCAGCGTGAAGCCGATGCCGAAGACGGCGGCGTTGGCGACGCCCCAGGAGAGCACTCCGGCGGCGGTGTAGGAGAGGTAGGAGAAGCCGCTCTCCTCGACGGCCTGGCCCCGGAAGATGAGTCCGAAGACGACGAGGAAGATCAGCGGGAAGGCGAAGGTGAAGAAGACGGTCGTCTTGTCCCGGACCTGGGCGCGGTAGCCCGCCGCGGTCAGCGCGGTGTAGGCGCTCATACCTGGTGCTCCTGGTTGTTCGAGGCGAGGGGGTTCTGCGGGTTCTGCCGGGCGGTGATGTCGAGGTAGACGTCCTCGAGGCTGGGGGTGCGGGTCTGCACACCGTCCAGACCGGTGACGGCGTCGAGGGCGGCGAGGACCTTGCCGGTGGCGCGGGTCTCCAGGACGAGGTGTCCGCCCTGCACGGTGACAGCGTCCACGCCGGGGAGGGACGCGGCCTTCCGCTCGTCGATCCGGCCGAGCGGGACCAGCATCCGGCTGGTGGCGCCGAAGGTTCCGATCAGGTGCTGCGGTTCGTCGGTGACGACGAGCCGGCCGGCCACCAGGATGCCGACGCGGTCGCAGAGCGCCTCCGCCTCGTCCAGGTGGTGGGTGGTGTACACGATGGTCCGGCCCTCCGCCTTGAGGCCCCGCAGGACCTCCCACAGAGCGCGCCGGCCCTCCGGGTCGAGCGCGGCGGTCGGCTCGTCGAGGAAGATCAGCTCGGGTCCGTGGACCAGCGCGGAGGCGATGGCGAGTCGCTGCCGCTGGCCGCCGGAGAGGTCGTCGACCCGGACGTCGTGCCGCCCGCCGAGGCCCACGGCGTCCAGAGTGGCGTCGACGGCGGCGCGCTCCGCGCCGAACAGGGCCGCCACCGTACGCAGATGCTCGTGGACGGTCTGCCGCACGAAGAACGCCGACGACTGGGTCTGCACGCCCATGCGCGGCAGCAGACCGGTGTTGCGCGGCCAGGGTGACTCGCCGAACACCGTGACCGAGCCGGAGTCGGCCTTGCGCAGCCCTTCCATGATCTCCACCAGGGTGGACTTCCCGGCGCCGTTGGGACCGAGCAGCCCGAAGAACTCGCCGCGCCGGACGTCCAGAGAGACCCCGTCGACGGCCCGCCGGTCGCCGTAGCTCTTGGTCACGTCACCGACCGAGACGGCCGGCCCGGCTCCGCGGTCCGCGGTGGGGGAGGGGGAGGTCATAGGGGTACCTCATTCATGAGTTGCGTGATCTTTCGGGGTGGGGACGTCATCGGAGCAGCAGGAGGACGACGGCGGTGCCGGTTCCGGCCACCGCGAGCAGGACGAGAGCGGCGGCCGTGACGGCGTAGGAGGTGTAGAGACGGCGGGCGCGCCGCGGGTAGGCGGCGACGGCGTCCCGTCCCTGCCTGCGCAGGGTCAGGTAAGTCCCCGTCTCCGGGGCGAGGTTGGCGGCGCCCACAGTGTGGCCGAGCATGCGGTACCCGTCCAGCGGCGGCAGCGGGACCAGGTTGCTCAGGGCCTGCACGACGCCGACGAAGAGCATCCCGGCGAGCACCGGGCGGCCAGGGTCGGCCGGGTCCAGCAGGGCCCGCCACAGTGCGAAGGGCAGCAGGAGCACCAGGTTGACGTACGCGCCCGCGGCGGCGACCACCAGCTTCGCCCGCAGGCCGGGCAGGAACAGGTAGTTGTCGACCGTGCAGTACATCATCATGGCCGGGAACCGCCAGCGCAGCCCGATCTCGGTGACCACACCGCCGTAGTGCCGGGCGGCGATCCCGTGGGCGAGTTCGTGCAGGCAGATGCTGAACCAGAGGAAGACCGCGAACGGGATCAGCACGAGCGGACGGGTCAGCAGCTCCCACGTTCCGTCGAGGGCGGCCACCGGATCCGCGAGCACGGCGACGATCAGCACCAGCACGGCGACCACCAGCGGAAGTTGCGCCCAGGGGCGGAGCACCGGCCGCAGCAGCCGGTGGAGGCGTCCGGTGGTCCCGTGCGCGTCGGCGACGGTCCGCCGGCTGCCCTTCCAGAAGGTGCCGGTGCGGGCCGGGGGCGGCTCGGGCGGCGCGGGGTCCGGGGACCCGGCGAGCAGTCCGCGGGTGCCGAGCAGGCCGAGCAGCCGGGTCCACTGCTCCTCGGGGAGCCGGAGGCGGAACCGGGCCGCGTACTCGGCCACGACGTCGTCGACGTTGCGGGTTCCGTCGAGCCGGCTGATGACGAAGTGCTCCTTGGGGCCCACCTCGAACGCGGCACCGCTGACCGGGTGCTTGATGAGGTGGACGGTACGCGGACCACGCAGCAGGGGCGGACCGATCAGCACGCCCGGGCGCAGCGCGGGGCGGTACGCGCGGGCGGCGGAGGCGCGGTCCGCGGCCACGTGGTCGGCGGCGGTACGGTCGCCCACGGCGGAGTGGTCGCCGACGGCGGAGTGGCCGGTGGGCGACTGTTCGGTGGCGCTCATGAGACCGCCTGCCGTCCGTCGGCCGGCTCGCGCAGCACCCGGCCCAGGACGAAGGCCAGGTACGCCTCGTCCCGGATCGTCACATGCAGCCGGTTGTTGGTCATGTGCATGTACGGCGACAGCAGGCGGGGCAGCACCGCGGGCACATGGGTGACGGTCACCAGAGGAGCCGCGTCGGGGTCCTCGGCGCGCTCCTGGCCGGTGTCCTCGCGGGCCGGGCCGTCCCAGGCCGGGAAGGCGAGTTCGCCGCGCTCGGTGAGGTCCACCACCCGTCGGCGCAGCTCCAGGCAGTGTTCGGCCCAACGCCGCAGGAACGCCGGCAGCCGGGACAGGTCGCCGCTCGCCACGGCCTGCCTGATCTGCGCGAACCGGGTGCCGAGGGACGGCGCCATGCGCTCGTAGGTGCGCTCGTACTCGGTGGACCCGATGAAGTTGGTGCCGGGGAACAGCCGGTGCCAGAAGGCGTAGTAGGAGTCGAGGTAGTCCGCGAGCCGTTCCTCCTCGGGCAGGAAGCAGCTCGCCATCACCATCATCAGCTGGGCGGAGGTGCCGAGCAGCACCGTCCGCAGGTGCAGGTTCATGCTCCGGTACGCCTCCAGGACCAGGTCGCTGGAGTGGCGGAAGTGCCATTCGGCGAGGTCCACCCCGGCCGGTCCGCCGTACTTGGCGTACTCGGGGGCGTAGACCTCGTAGGAGAAGGAGTTGTTCGGCCTGAGGTTCATCAGGCCGTCCGGGCCCATGTACTTGGCCCGGTCCTCGCCGGGGAACTCGATGTCGAAGAGGGAGTTGTAGAAGTCCTTGAGGAAGCCGGAGTCGACCTCGTAGAGGGCGGGGCGGGCCTTCAGGAAGTCGTTGACCGCCTCCTCGGTGCGGCGGCGCACCTCGGCGTCGGCGTCGGGGCCGCTCGGGCGCAGGCGCAGCCTGATGTGCGGCCCCTCCAGCCAGTAGTTGATGAAGAAGTAGCCGGACAGCAGCCCGTCATCGGTGAGCCGGTCGACCAGCGGGCGGACGCAGTTCACCAGCAGCGGCTGGGGGTTGGCGGCGTAGAAGACGTGCAGGGCCAGCCAGGGCGAGGGACCGGTGCCCTCGGGGTCCGGCCGGAAGGCCGCGGGTTCGGTCAGTTCGGGCATGACGGGGCGGCCTCCGGTTCGGACTGCTGCAGTCGGCGGGTGGTGAAGGTCTCCACGGCGAGCTCGGCCACGTGCCGGCCGCGCCGGGAGGTGAGGTGGAGCCCGTCCTCGGCGGGGAGCATCTCCCGGAAGGTCACCCGGGTGCCCGGCTTGCGCTCCACCAGGGCGTCGAACGCGGACAGGGAGAGCGGGCTGTCGAAGTCGACGTAGACGGGCTTGGCCCCGATCGGTCCCTGGTCGGCGTGGGAGACCGTGGCGAAGCAGCGGTCGGGCAGGCCGTGGAGGCGCTGCCAGCGCCGGTACTCCAGGTAGTACTCCTCCTCCCCGGCCCCGGGGCGGCGGGCCGGCAGGCACTGAGCGTCCGCGGTCCAGCTGCGCCGGCTGACCACCACGTCTCCGTGCCGGACCCGGGGCCTGCGGGTGACCCCGTTCTCGGCCTCGCCCTCGGGCACCCCCGCCCACACGTCGAAGGGGGCCATGGTGCTGGGGGAGAGGAGCAGCAGGGTGCGCGGGATCTCGGGGAGCGCGATCGGCACGAGGTAGCCGAGATAGACCGGCACGACCTCACGGCCGAGGCGGCGGGAGCGCAGCACCAGGCGGCCGGCCTGCTCGTCGTGCTGGATGTAGAGGTCGTCGAGATGGATCCGGGCGTCCTCGGGCACCGTGCTGGTCTCACCCGGGCAGACGATCTGGTGGTCGGTCAGCCGGCCGTGCAGGTTCAGGTTGCTGCTGACCGGTCCTCCGGTGACCTCCGCGAACACGGCGCCCTCCGGCCGGCGGGCCGCCATCTCCTCGCGCAGGGTGTCGGAGAAGCCGGGTGCCGCCGGGTCGGTGTCCGCTCCGGTGCCGTCGTAGAGGTGGGTGAACCGGCTGAAGGGGAAGGCCAGTCCGCCGTAGGACTTGTTGAGGACGACCAGCGGTCGGCCGCCGGGCGGACGGGACAGCTGGATGTGATGGCTCTGAGGTGTGAAGTCACGGGTGAGTGGGGCGAGTTCACCGGCGGTCTCGGAGAGCAGCCGGTCCGACAGTTCGATCTCCTCGGCGTTGGCGTCGGCCACCGTGCCGTGCCGCCGCCACAGGTCTTTCATGCCCTCGTGGAAGTGGCGGCGGGCCCGGTCGAGGGCCTTCATCTCGCTCTGCCCGAGCCAGTTCTCCTCGGGCAGGTAGGTGCCGTTCTCGTCGTAGGAGGCGCGTTTGGAGGTGAAGGAGACGTACTGGTCGAAGAAGTCCTCGTGGAAGTCGTGGACCAGGCCGAGCAGGTCGTCGCAGCGGCCGCCGCGGCCGTAGCGGGCGGTGAAGAAGCCCAACAGCGTGATGCGTTGGGGCAGGGTCAGGTCGAAGAGCGGCAGGATGCCCTCGACGGCCCGCAGGGCCCGGCCGGTCTCCCCGCCCAGTACGGCGGGCCCGCAGGTCAGGTCGTCGCCGGTGTCGACGTCCTCGTACACCAGGGTCTGCGGAAGGGCCGGCTCGGCCGCCCCCAGTTCCCGCTGCGCGTCGAGCAGTTGACCGCGCAGGGTGCTCAGCAGCGTGCGGCGTTCACCGACGCCGGCCCCGGGGTAGCGGGCGAGGCAGTCGGCCGGGCCGTCCAGCAGGCGGGCCAGCCGGTCGGCCCAGGGCGCCCCGAGGGAACGCAGGGCGTCCTGGTAGGAGCGGAGCGGGTCCTGACTGTGCACGTCCGCGCGGAGCACCGGCACCTGCACCATGCCGAGGTCCAGGAGGGCCGACGCGTACCGTTCGCACTCCTCGCGTCCGGCGTCGTGCCCGGTCTCCAGCCAGGCCACCAGGTCCCGGTGGCGCACCGGCGCGTCCTGGGCGCCGAGCCACTCCAGGAGCCGTTCCAAGGTGCCGCTGCTGCGCAGGTAGAACAGCCGGTCGCGGACCGCGTCGAAGGTGACGGCGGCGCTGTCGTCGCCCGCGGTCATCACATGGCGCACGTAGCGGATGCGGTCGGCGTCGCGTCCCCAGCCCGGGGAGAGGACCACCGGCAGGTCCTGACGGCGGCCGGGGTCGGCCGTGATCAGTTCGGTCAGCCGGGCCAGCGCCACCACGTTGAGCCGTACGTGGCTCACCCAGTCCTCGCCGGTGCGCAGCGCGGCCCCGCCGTCCGACGGGTCGCCCGCGAAGGTGCCGAGGCCGATACCGGTGAAGGTGCTGAAGGGGCTGGTCTTGCAGGCCGTGCGGTACAGGTAGGTCAGCGCGGAACGCTCGATCTTGCGCAGCCGGTTGCCGGGCCGCGGGCTGGTGTCGCGCAGGTAGGCGTCCAGCCGGCCGTCGAGGGCGGGCGAGGCGAGCAGCAGGCCGAGGCGCAGCCGGTCGTCGGTCAGTACGTCGCGCAACACGCGCCGGTTCTCCTGGAGTTCGCCGGCGAGCAGGTCCGCTCCGGTGGCCCGCAGTTCCTCGAGGCGGGCACGGTCGTGCAGCCACTGGGCGGTACGCCGGCCGGTCTCGGGGTCCTGCTCCGTCACCAGGTGGACGGCGGCCTCGGTGTCGGCGGGCAGCCGGTTGTTGAAGACCTGCCGACGCAGGTTGAGCAGCCCGCGGCGCACGGCGGCGTCGCCCGGGTCCTCGTCGGGACCGGTGGTCGACTTGACCAGGGTGTGCAGCAGGTCGCTGAGGGCCGCCCCGGCGGCGGTCAGCCGTTCCTCCTCGGCCAGCACGGCATCGGCCCAGCGGCGGGTGCCGGGGCAACGCAGGCCGTGCACCGTCTCGATGGGCAGGCCGGCCGCGCGGAGCATGAAGCGCCGGCCGGGTTCCCAGTGGGTGCCGGGCTCCGTGACGGCGCCCGGCCCGGTGTCCGTGGGGGCGGCCACGTCGGTGTCCGTGGGGGCGCCTGCCGCTGTGGCCGTGGCGCCGGACTCTGTGGGTGTCATGGGGAATCCTCTACGGCCGTCAGGCGATCTCGTGGCGGAAGTCGGCGGGCTGGGGCCGTTCGTGTCCGAGGGCCATGATGAGCAGCGGGGCCTCGTCGCCGTCCGCCAGCCCGAGCCGCTCGACGAACGAGACGTTGTCGAAGCCCAGCGCCACGCCGGCGCCCAGGCCCAGGGCGGAGGCCGCGACGTAGAAGCTCTGCGAGACGGCTCCGGCGGTGCCGACGGCGAGCCGGTAGCCGCGGTCGCCGAGGGCGTCCAGGACCGCGGTGGTGCGCACGGTGGGCACCAGGACCGCACCGGCCTGCTCCAGGTTGTAGTTGGCCAGGAAGTAGTTCTCCTGGAGGAAGGAACCCTGCGGGCCCGGGGCGACCGGGCGCAACTCGTCACGGTCGGGGTCGTACGCGTACGCCCCCTGCTCCACGCCTTCCACGTGGTTGACGAAGGCGTACAGCTTGGCGAGCCGGACCTCGCCGGACGGATCGGTGTCGCCGGCCAGCCGGGTCCCGGCACAGGCGGCGAGCACCGCCGACAGTTCTCCGGTGCCGACCGGACGACGGGCGTCGAACCTGCCGAAGCTGGAACGGCGGTCGCGCAGGGCGCGGCGGACGCCGGTGTCCGGGAACGCCGGCGCGGGCAGAGCGACGGGGACGCCGACGGCGTCGGCGGCGGTATCGGCGTCGGCACCTGCGGTGGGCAGGGCCGCGGCGGCGGCCAGCGCCCCGGGAGCCGGCCGGTCGGCGGCGCCCTCCAGAGTGGCCGCGTGCATCTCGCTCAGCGCGGTGAAGTCCAGCAGGGTGCGCGAGCGTTCGACGTCCCGGTGCCGGACGGCCGGCCGGTGGCGCGGGTCCGTGCGGGGGACGGCCGGGCGGGCGGCGGCCTCCGGGCAGGGGGCCGGCCCGTCCCAGTGCAGCGGCACCACGGCGAACACCGTCTCCTCCTCGCCCGCCGTTCCGAGGAGTTCGTTCAGCCGGGGTTCGTCGAACCACAGCACGGGGGCGAGCCGCAGGCCCCGGGCGGCGGCCCAGATCCGCCAGGTCTGCACGAGGGTGCCGATGTCGGTGCTGACCACGTGGAACGAGAAGCTGTTGTACTTGAAGGAGTTCTGCCAGTACTTGACGCCGAGCAGCAGGTACTGGTCGGTCTCGAGGGCCTCGGCGGGCGCGTCCGCGCCGAGCGCGCCCCGGACCCTGTCCGTGACGTCGCCGGCCAGCAGCCGCTGCAGGGCGTGCCGGTGGATGTCGTAGTAGTGCAGACCCGGGGTGAGGGGGCCGGAGGGGCCGGACGCCCAGTGGATGCTCACCGGGTAGAGCCCGCCGCCGCCCGCGGTGCCGCGCGACCAGTTCGCGTGGGTGTAGTACGGCAGTCCGGGCAGGTCGGTGTTGGCCTGGATGCCGAGGCGGCGCCCGGTCAGCCCGTAGGAGTCCCGGAGCATCGCCGACAGCAGCGGGAGGCCGAACCCGGGCGAGCCGTCGGCGTCCTGGACCCGGGCGGTGCCGGGCAGCAGACCCGGCGCGACCGGGACGTCGGCGAGGTCCTCGGTGCCGGGCAGGGCGAACGCCTCGGCATCCGGGTAGTACTTGCCCTTGCGCGGGCCGTCGTCCCAGTTCACGACATGGTCGGTGGGCTCCATCGGGACGCGGCCGCGGTGCAGGATGGCGTGCGCGTACTCATGGGCGTACCCCATGGGATCCCCCTTTCATCGGTTCCTTGGTGCTCTCGGTGCTCTCGGGGTGCTCGGTGTGCTTGCTTCTCCGGCGCACGCGCGCCGGGGACGGACGGCCGGTCATGGGAACGGGTGCGGGCCGGGATTGAGGTCGGCCTCGGTCAGGTCGTCCGGTCTGAGGCCCGCCTCGCGCAGCGCCGTGCGCATCCGGGGCATGTGCCGGGCGCGCTGCCGGGTCCAGCCGAAGTCGAGCGGGAGCAGGCCGGGCACCAGCACCTTCACGGTGTGCAGACCGAGAGCGCGCTGCTCGGGCGCGGTCTGGTCGACGACGACCACGTCGAATCCGGCGGACGTCACGGCGTCCACCGCGGCGAGCAGATCGTCGCGTACGTCCGGGCCCGAGCCGTCGGCGCGGGCCCAGCGCAGGCCGGCCACGCTCGACGGCCCGGGGGGCGAGGAACGGCGGAGCAGGAAGTCGGCGTAACGGCCCATCTCCGGTACCGCGTAGACCAGCGGATGGTCGTGCAGGCTGGTGATCTTCTCGTGGTCCTCGGCCATGGCGCGGTACCCGGCCTCGTCGCGCCGGAAACGCTGGAGGAGCTGCACCGAGTCGGTGGCGATCTCGCACAGGGCCGCGGCGAGTGCGGCCTCGGGGTCGAGGGCGGCTCCGGCCCCGAAGCACATCCGGGCGGGGCCGCCGTCGAACCGCTCGGCGACCGCGGTGACCACGGGGACCGGGAAGGTGATCCGGGTGTCGAAGAACCTGGCCCGGTACCCGTACATGGCCATGCGGTCCACCATGACCCGGGTGTGCGGGTCGGTGCTGGTCGCCGGGTCGATCTCGGGGAGCGGCTGCATGCCGTGCCAGGCGAGCAGGAAGGCGTCCCGTTCCAGGACCTCCATCAGGCCGCTGAGCACGGCCTCCTCCAGACTGCCCCCGGAGGCGCAGCCGTTGGAGCTCTCCTGGACGAACCGGTGCTCGATCCCGGGCTTGTGGTAGTAGGCGAGGATCTCCGGGACGGGACGGGGACGCGCGTCCCGCAGCGACCAGCCCCACACCCAGGGGATCGGACGGTCCGGGGTGAAGGGCGGCACCCAGGGGTTCGCCCGGTGGAAGTCGTCCGCGTACAGGCCGGTCTCGCGCGGGTCGACGGCGGCCGGCCCGAGATCGTCCAGGGCGGCGGTCAGGGTGAGGGTGCGGCCCCGGGCGCGCATCCCGGCGTATCGCTCCAGACCCTCCAGCACACCGATGCGGGTGCTGGCGTGGTAGGTGTCGGCGTGACCGCCCCAGAACGTCTCCCGCAGATAGTCGCCGGAGCGGCTGGAGAAGCAGCCCACGGTGGCGGAGGTGGTCGGCGAGGTGACGTCGCACACCACCGACGGTCCGACGGCGCCCCAGTGGGGGTTGGCGAACGCGTCCACCTGGAGGCCGTACGCGTCCACCGGCCGGACCCGGCTGACGCCCGGCCGGTACTTGGGCGCGGGCCGCAGGGTGAGGGCGGCCGACTCGGCGGTCACCGGCTCCGGTGTGCCGCAGCCGGGGCAGTCCGGCTCGGGCACCAGCGGATGGTGACGGACCGTCATTTGTTCCAGGTCCACCAGCCATACGTCGGGGAAGGGCCGCCCGTCGTCGAGGGGAGCGGCGCCGAGCCGGGCGATCAGTGCGGCGACGGCCTGCGCGGCGAACGGCACCGAGTAGGGCCACGGCCCCATCTCCCGGGTGCCGCCGCGCAGTTCGAGGCCCTCCCGCAGACCGACCGAGCGCACCCCCTGCCAACGGCGCCGCAGACACGCGCCGCAGCCGGCCCTTCCCTCCACGGGCCAGGGGCCGACCAGCACATGCCGGCCGTACAGGTGCACGGGGAGCGCGGAGTGCGGCGCTCCGTCGGTGGGGACGGGGGCGGCGAAGGCGTCCCGTACCCCGAGGGCGAGGACCGCGACATCGGGCACCGGGCGGCCCGGCTCGAACGGCAACTCCGCCAGTGCGCCGCGGAGTTCCTCCGCGAAGAGACGGCACGCCCGGTGCCGCGGCTCCTCGGCCCCGCCGACGGTGGCCCGGGCGAGGTCAGCGGTCATCGTCGGCCGCCTCGGTGAGCAGGACCCGGACGGTGTGGATCCCGGCGGCGGGCAGGTCGGCCGCGTGCGTGGGCACGACGAGGGCGTCACGCCCGGCGGCGCCCAGCCGCTCCAGGACCTCCGTCCAGGTCACCGGGGCCGGACCGGCGTCCGGCCCGGCCGCGCCGTCCTCGGCGGTGACCGGTATCAGGGCCGCGTCGAGGTCGGCCAGCAGCGGGTCACCGGTGTCGGGCACGCCCAGCACTCCCTCCGCTGCGAGCTGGACGGTGCCGAGCAGGTCGCGGAGGGCGTCGGTGGCCGCGGCCGTCCGGTCCAGGGCGGAGCCGATGGCCCAGTGGCCCGGTCCGTCTCCCTCCGCCGGCCGGCTTCTGGCCAGCACGACGGACACCCCGGTGCGGTCCGTCTCCCCGAGGTCGAGGAGTTCGACGTCCAGCCCCAGGTGTCCGGCGGAACGCAGCAGGAAGGTCGCCTCCACGTCGTCGGCGAACACGGCCCGGGGGATCACCGAGGTCCGCCCGGCCCCGCGCACGGCTCGCCGCAGCGCGTCGTGGGCGAGCGCGGACAGCAGGCCGGCCGCCGCGGCCTGAGGCAGGCCGTCGCCCGCGCCGGCCCCGGCGCGGGACGGCTCGAACCGGCGGTCCCGGTTGTCCGGCCCGAAGGGCCGCACCGCGCCGGCCGGCACCAGTGTCTGTTCCTTGGTCAGCAGCGACATGGCCGGGGCCCAGGAGGCGACCGGATCACCCCCGGCGCCGGTGGCCGTGGTCAGCGTGTCCGGGTTCACCTTCGGCAGCGCGTCCGGCCGGCCGGCGCCGGAGGTGTCGTCCGGGGCGGGGGAGCCGGGCACCACGTGCTCGGCGTAGACCTCGGCGGCGGTGTTGAGGGCCCGCAGGCGGGCGCCCGCGGTGTGCTGGACGTCGAACGCGACGACGGTCCGGGTCCCGGCAGCGCCCAGACCGACCTCCACGGCGCCGACCTTCAGCGGGGTCTGGGTGACCGGCTCGTCCGCGTACCGGGTGAAGACCCCGACGGACGGACGGATCGCGAGCGAGCGACGGTCGAGCTCGGCGAGCGGCCCCTCGGTCGCGTCGTCGTCCGGAGCGGCGGCGACGACCGGCTCGAAGGCGGGCCGTTCGGGGGCCGCGGTCAGGTCGACGGGCTCGGGGGCGCCGGGCCGGGTCCGGCAGAACGGGCACCGCGGATGGGGCAGCAGCCGCTCCGCCAGGACATCGAACGAGGCCATGTCCTGAAGCAGTACCTGGCCCCGGGTCTCGGCCGGCAGCGCCTTGGTGACCAGCCGGAACACCTCGTAGCCGAGCAGGTTGCCGAGCATCGCGGCGAGCGGGCCGCGCGGCCCGGGGCCGGGGGGACCCCCCAGGGCCAGACCGCTCCAGAGGCCGGCCGCGACCGCCGCGTCCCCCGTCGCGCCGAGGCGCAGCGCCGCGCAGGCCAGGCATCCGTCGGAGTCCGGGCCGCTGACCGGGCCGACCACCGCCCGGTCGCCGAAGGTCCAGGCGGGGAGCAGGAAGCGGCCGTCCGGAACGCCGTGGCCGAGCAGGGCGATCGAGGTCCGGAACGCGTCGCGGCCGCAGGCGGCGACCACCACGTCGTACCCCTCGTACGCCGTCCAGTCGCCCGCCGAGCCGGCCCCGGCGTCGGGCAGTACCGTCACCTCGGCCGGACTGCCCTGCGTGGTGAACTCCGCCGCCTCGGCCCGCAGCTCGCCGAACTCGGCGGTGGTGGCGGGGCCTTCGGCCAGTGCGGCCTCCACGGCGACGGAGGCGCAGCCGTTGCGGATCAGGGAGAGCGCGCACCAGCGGGCGACCGGACCGTCGCCGAGCACGGCGACGCGGGTGCCGCGGAACGCGGCGAACCTGCTTTCGGCGTCGTCGGCGTAGTGGTCGAGGTAAGCGATCTGCGGCGCGAAGCGCGCGGCGACCGCCGGCTGCACGGGTGCGTCCGGTCCCGGTTCGCCGGGGGCCGGTACGGGCCGGGCGAACCCGCGGGCGTAGAGCGCCTTGACCAGGCCGCCCACCATCGCCTTCTGCTGGTCCTTGAAGCCCGCGCAGATCTCCGCCACGGTCCGGCTCCCGTCCAGGTGCGGGACGAGGAGGGTGGCGAACCGGTAGGCGGACGGGGAGCTGAGCTGGAAACCACCGTCGGCGTTGTGGAAGATCACGCCGGTGGGCGTCTCGGTGAACAGCACGTCGCGGCGCACCCTGGGACGGGTGTCCGAGGTCTCCTCGTACGGGGTCGTGGACATACGGGGTCGCACCTCCGGGTCGGGCCTGACGGCCACTCGGGTCTGAAAAGGCGGGGAAAAGGTGAGGGAAGGCGGGAAAGGCGGGATGTTCGGGTGTCCGGCCCACCGGGCCGGGCCGCGTTCCGGGCCGCAGCCCCGGTCCCTCAGGTGGCCCCGGACGGAAGGGCGCGGCGGGCCGTGGCGATGACGGCCTGCGGGATGTCGCCGGTCCGGGCGGCCCTGTGCAGTGCGTGGGCGCGGAACAGGGTGTTCATGCGGAGCGTCCCGGGTTGTTCCTCGTCGAGGAGTCCGGTGTCGAGGAGCCGCTCGAGCAACTCCTCGGCGTGTGTCTCGGGGACGGAGAGGGCACGGGCCGCGGCCGGTGCGGTGATCTGCCCGTCCAGTCGCGCCAGGCGCAGGTGCGCGTCGGCCACCGGGGCGGGCAGCCGGTCCAGGGCACCGTCGAGGGTCAGGAGCACGGACATCCGGGCGTCGTCGGGCAGGGCCAGCCGGGCGGGCAGGTCCCGCCGCAGCCATGCGGCGTGGTCCGCCAGGCGCAGCTTCGGCCGGGTCAGCAGCCGGGCCGCGACGATCCGCAGGGCCAGCGGGACATGCCCGCACGTCTCCGTGAGGGCGTGTGCGGCCGTGGCCTCGGCCGCCACCCGCTCATGACCGAGGACGGCGACGAGGAGCGCGTGGGACTCCTGCGGCGGCAGGGCGCCCAGTTGCAGCACCGCCGGGCCGTGCGTGGCGACCAGGGCGGCCAGTCGCATACGGCTGGTGACGACGAAGGCGCCGCAGCCCGTGATGTCGAGCAACCCGCGGACCTGGTCGGGGTGCACGACATCGTCGAGTATCACCAGGCACGATCCGGGGGAAGCGCCGGAGGGGAGTGCGGAGCGCAGTTCGGCGGCCGCCTCGTCGGCGGACCGTGGCGTGCCGTCGGGTCCGGTCAGCGGCAGCAGTACGCCGCCCGAGGGGTACCGGTCCGCCACCAGCTGAGCGGTGTGCAGGGCCAGCGCGGTCTTGCCCATTCCCGGGCCTCCGGAGATCACCGCGATCGCCGGGCCGGCGTGCGTCCGCCCGTCCCTTCGGCCCTCGCCGCTCAGGTGGCTCACCAGGTCGGCGGTCTCACGGGTGCGGCCGGTGAAGCCGGGGACATGGGGCAGCCTGGGCCCCGGCGGATGCGCCGGCCCTGAGGGCGGGCGGCCGTCGCCGGGGAAGGCAGGCCCGCCGGAGGGGACGCTCTCCCCCCGGGTCGCGGGGGCGTCGGGCACGGCGTCGGTCACCGCGGGCGCCACGTGCGGGGTGAGGGTGAGCGGCGCGGTCTCCAGGGCCGGGCCACGGGGCTCGTCGCCACGCAGGATGGCCAGTTCCAGACCCTGCAGTTCCGCGCCGGGATCGACGCCGAGTTCCTCCCGGAGGTGCGTCCTGATCCTTCGGTACTCGGCCAGCGCCTCGATCTGCCGTCCCGCCCGGTACAGCGCCCGCATCAACTGGGCGGCGAGACCCTCGTGCTGGGGGTGGGCGCGGGTGGCCTCCCAGAGGTCCACCAGGACCTCGCGGGACTGTCCCCGGGCCAGCTGGATCTCGCAGACGCGTTCCAGGACGCGCAGGCGCTCCTCGACCAGCCGGGGCACCTCGTCGCGGTGCAGCAGTTCGGAGGGGACATTGGCGAGAAGCGGCCCTTGCCACAGGTCGAGTGCCGTGCGAAGCAAGGGGAGTTCGGACTCCCCCGCCCCGGCCGCGTCGGCCACCAGGCCACGGAAGTGCAGCAGGTCCAGGGTGTCGCCGTCGGCCGGGAGACGGTAGCCCCCGGCAACCGCGACCACCGAATGTTCCTCTATGTCGTACTTCGCGAAGAGGCGGCGCAGCCGCAGGACGCAACTCTGCAGGGCCGCCTTCGCCGTCGCCGGCTGCTCGTCGCCCCAGACGGCCTGCCGGAGACGCTGCGTCGGGACCACCTCGCCGGGGCGGATCAGCAGCGCCGCCAGCAGTGATGTCGGTTTGGCCGGCGGGAGGACGGCCACATCGCAACCGTCGGTGATGCTGAGTGGGCCGAGCAGCTGAAAACGCACGATATTCCCCCGTTGACCCTCGAAGATCTGCCGAACCGGCTTGTCACGGCCCGCTTCGGGAAGCGGAGTCCCGTCACCGTGACCGCTCCTGGTCGGGAGGGTGGCTGGTACAGGACCTCTGCCCGCTCTCTGACGAGGGCAGGTGTGAGCACATGTGAAGCCGGTGTGCACGACGTCAATCGGCCTTGTGGCAGTGGTGAGTGTCTACTGGCGTAGACCGACGGTCAAGAGGAGGTTCTGAAGAGCTCCAAAGGCGGACTGCTGCCGCTGAGGGGCAGCCAAATACCGCTAAAACAAGCCTTGTTGCTGGTAAAAGGTCCTGTCGGTGCCGCCTCGGGACGGACGCGTCCGGCAAAGCGGGCATGCGGTTGTAGGGGTTTACCTACACGAGGTTTGCGGCGGCCGCCACCGTCCCGGCCGCCACCGTCCCGGCCGCACAGGCGTCCGGCCGCGCGGTCGGACGGGCATGACGAAAGCCCGGTCGGAACCCGCCCCTTGAAGGGGAGGGAAGCCGACCGGGCGTCTGCTTCACCGGACGTGCGTCAGGCGGAGCAGGAGGTGGTGCTGCAGGTGGAGCTGGAGGTCGAGGTGGAGCTGGTGCTGGTGCAGCCGGCCAGCACGACCTCGCTGGCGTCCGAGTAGTCGGAGATCTCGAAGGTCTCGGCCTCGAGCTCGAGGATCTCGTCCGCGAGGGTGCTCAGGTCCTTGTTCATGGTGACTCCCGATGGGTCAGGGGGGACCGCCGTGGCCGGCTGCCTCCGCCGTGTGGGTACGGAACCATTCCAGCGGCCTCCGCTCACCGTTCGTCATGTCTCCCGCCGGCATCCCGCTGGCATCCCGCTGTCACGCGGTGCCGGCGGACGGCATGGGCCGTCCCCGCCCTCCGCGCCGGAGGGTCCGGCACGCACGGGGCCACCTCCCGGCGAGGCGACTTCGGCCCCGCGTCTGCGACACGACCCGACGGACCGGCCCTACTCCTGGGGTGCGACGCCCAGGGTCGAGGCGCGGGCCACGAGGGTCGGGCGCAGGCGCCGGGAGCGGCCGGGCCTGTCCTCGAGCATGTTCACCAGCGTCGTCGCCGCCAGTTCGCCCATCCGGTACATCGGGGAGCGCACGGAGGTCAGGGGCACCGGGAGGGCCGCCGCCAGCGCGACGTCGTTGTAGCCCACGACCGCGACGTCCCGGCCGACCGTCAGGCCGGCGTCCCGGACCGCCGCCATCACGCCGATCGCCGCGAAGTCGTTGACCGCGAAGACCGCGGTGGGCATCGGCCGCAGGCTCAGCAGGTGCTCGGCGGCGGCCCGGCCACCGGGCACGTCGAAGCGGGAGTGGACGACGTGGCTCTCCGGTATCGGCAGGCCCGCCTCGGCGAAGGCGTCGAGGAAGCCCCGGGTGCGTTCGACCCCGGTGCTGGCGTAGGGCTCTCCGGCCACCACCGCGGCCCGCCGGTGACCGAGGCCGAGCAGGTGTTCGCCGGCCAGCCGTCCGCCGCGGACGTCGTCGGTGGTCACTGACACCCTGCCCGGCAGCCGGCGGGACACCAGCACCAGGGGAATGCGCCGGTCGGCCAGCTCGGCCACGAGGTCGGAGTCGGAGCGGGCGTCGCCGAGGACCAGGCCGTCGACGCGCCGGGCGAGCAGCGCGTCGGCCCGGCGCCGTTGCATCTCGCAGTCGTCGCCGGTGTTGGCGACCACGGTGTGGTATCCGGCGGCCGAGGCGGCCGCGTCGATTCCCTCGTAGACGGTGGCCAGCACGATGTCGGTCAACCGGGGCACGAGCACCCCCAGCATCCGGGAGCGGCCGGTGCGCAGCGCGGTCCCGGCGGGGTCCCGCTGGTAGCCGAGTTCCTCGGCGAGCGCCCGGATCTGCGTGGCGGTCCCGCTGGCCACCCCGCCCCGCACGCTGTCGTCCTGGCTCAGCGCCCGTGACACCGTGGAGACGTGGACGCCCGCCTGCCGGGCTATCTGGGCGAGGGTGACCGGGGCACGACCGGTCTGTGTACCGGCCCCCGCCCGTGCTCCATGTCGCTCCACTCCCGCTGCCCCTCTTCCCGAATCCTGCTCGAATCCTGCTCGAATTCCGCTCGGACGTCCTCGGACCCTGTTGGACCCTGTTCGAATCCGCTCGGTGCGGACGGCTGTTCGCCGTCCTGGCGCCTCCGAGCCTCGCACATCCCCGAACGCTCCGGCCAGACAAGTGTCCGACAACCATTGACCAAAGAGCAATCGTTTGCGTAGCCTCACCGCAATCGTTTGCAGCGAGGCGAAGAGAGGGTTCATGCGTCGAATCCAGGTCGTGGCCACCGGCGGCACCATCGCGAGCCGGGGCGGGGCGGAGGGCCGCCGGGCGACCGTGCTCGCGAAGGAGCTGGTGGCGTCGGCCGGTCCGCTTCCGGCCGGCGTGGAGGTGAGCACGCGGGACGTGGTCACCCGGGGCAGCTACGCCTTCGGCACCGCGGACCTTCTGGCGCTGGCCCGTGAGGTGCGCAAGGCGCTGCACGACGGGGCCGACGGGGTGGTGATGACGCACGGCACCGACACGATGGAGGAGACCGCCTTCCTGCTGGACCTGGCGTTCGACGACCCGCGGCCGATCGTGCTGACCGGTGCCCAGCGCCCCTTCGACGACCGCGCCGCGGACGGCCCGGCCAACCTGGGTGACGCCCTGGCCGTGGCCGCCGACGACGCGGCCCGGGGGCAGGGCCCGCTGCTGGTCTTCGACGGCTTCGCCTTCCCCGCCCGCGGGGTGCGCAAGAGCGACACCATGTCGGCGCACGCCTTCACCGCACCCGGACGTGGGCCGGCGCTCCGCATCGTGGACGGGCGCGTGGTACCGCTGTCACAGCCGGGGCCCCGCCCGCGGTTCCCCCTCGACCTCGGCCTCCCCGACCTGCCCCGGGTGGACGTGGTGCCGGTCTATCCCGGTGCGGACGGGCTGTTCGTCCGGGCCAGCCTGGCCGCCGGCGCCGCGGGGGTCGTGGTGGCGGCGGTCGGCGCGGGCAACGCCGGGCCGGAACTGGTCGAGGCGGTCGCCGAGGCGGTGGCCGCGGGCCACCCGGTGCTGATCACCTCACGGGTGCACTCCGGCCCCGTCGCACCCCTCTACGCGGGTGGCGGCACCGAACTCCGCCAGGCCGGCGCGGTGTTCGCCGACGACCTCAGTCCCTGGCAGGCCCGGCTGCTGCTGGCCGCCGCGAGCGCCGTACCCGGCCGTTCGCCGGAGACCCTGGTCCGCGCCTGGCTCGCCGGAGAGGACCCACCGTCCGGCTCCGGAGCCTGAGCGCCACGCACCACCCCCCACCGGCTTACTGACACACCCTCACCCCATCACCACCCCATCCCCAGAACGTCATCAAAGGAGATGTCGATGACCAAGGAAATCCTTGTCGGCTTCGGAGTGGACGTCGACGCGGTCGGCGGCTGGCTCGGCTCGTACGGAGGCGAGGACTCGCCCGACGACATCTCCCGCGGCCTGTTCGCGGGCGAGGTCGGCGTGCCGCGCCTGCTGGAACTGTTCCGACGCCGCGGCCTGACCCAGACGTTCTTCTGGCCCGGCCACTCCGTCGAGACCTTCCCGGAGGAGTTCGACGCCTGTGTCGCCGCCGGCCACGAGATCGGCGTGCACGGCTACAGCCACGAGAACCCGATCGCCATGAGCCGGGAGCAGGAGGCAGCGGTCCTGGACCGCTGCATCGAGCTGATCGAGACCCGCTCCGGCCGCCGTCCGACCGGCTATGTGGCGCCCTGGTGGGAGTTCAGCCCGGTCACCAACGAGCTGCTGCTCGAACGGGGCATCAAGTACGACCACTCCCTGATGCACCGTGACTTCGAGCCGTACTACGTGCGGGTCGGCGACTCCTGGACGAAGATCGACTACAGCGCGCCCGCCGAGACCTGGATGAAGCCGCTGGTGCGCGGCCAGGAGACCGATCTCATCGAGATCCCGGCCAACTGGTACCTCGACGACCTGCCTCCGATGATGTTCATCAAGGCCAGCCCGAACAGCCACGGCTTCGTCAACCCCCGTGACATCGAAGAGATGTGGCGCGACCAGTTCGACTGGGTGTACCGGGAGATGGACCAGGCGGCCTTCACCATGACCATCCACCCCGACGTGGCCGGCCGCCCCCAGGTGCAGCTGATGCTGGAGCGGCTGATCGACCACATCAACTCCCACGAAGGCGTCCGCTGGGTGACCTTCGACCAGATCGCGGACGACTTCGCCGCCCGCAACCCGCGCCAGAAGGGTGACAGCAGATGACCACCGCGCAGCAGGCCGACATAGCCCACGAGAACGAATGGCCGCGCAGCGGAGCGCCCTCGGACGAGGTCCTCTTCAAGGGTCCCCCGACGCTCAGCCGGCGCACCATCACGACCACCACCGTGGTCTGTTTCCTGGCCTGGGTCTTCTCCGTCTACGACTTCGTGCTCTTCGGCACCCTGCTGCCGAAGATCTCCGAGACGTTCGGCTGGAGCACCGGGCAGGCCACGGCGATCGCCACCGGGGTGACCGTCGGCACCTTCGTCGTCTCCCTGCTGGTCGGCCCGATGCTGGACCGTTGGGGCCGCAAGCCGAGCCTGATCGTCACCACGGCGGGCGCAGCGCTCTCCTCCGGCCTCACGGCGGTGGTCGGCGGCGCCGCCTCGCTGATCGGAGCGCGGGCCATCTCCGGCCTCGGCTACTCCGAGGAGGTCGTCAACGGCGTCTACCTCAACGAGATGTACGGCAAGAGCCGGCGCCGCGGCTTCATGTTCAGCCTGGTGCAGAGCGGCTGGCCGGTCGGCGCCCTGCTGGCCGCGGCGTTCGCGGCCGTGCTGCTGCCGGTCATGAGCTGGCGGTGGATCTTCCTCCTCGCCACCTTCCCGGTCGTCGTCATCCTCGTCGCCGGGTCCAAGCTCCGTGAGTCGCCCTCCTTCGTCGCCCTCAAGCGGACGCGCGAACTGCGCAAGGAGGGACGCGACGCCGACGCGACCGAGCTGGCGAAGCTGTACGACCTCGACATCAGCCGGGACAACGAGTCCGGTCTGCGCCAGCTCTTCGCCCCGGACCTGCGCCGGCACACCCTGTGCCTGTCCGGAGCGTGGCTGTTCAACTGGATGGGCATCCAGGTCTTCTCGGTGCTGGGCACCACCATCCTCACGGACGGCAAGGGCGTCTCGTTCTCCAGCGCACTGGTCGTGCTCATCCTGGCCAACCTGGCCGGCTTCCTCGGCTACCTCACCCACGGGTACCTCGGTGACCGGATCGGCCGGCGGACGACCATCATCGTCGGCTGGACCATCGGTGGCGTCGTGATGACGGCGATGCTCTTCGGACCGGACAGCGCCGCGTACGTCATCCCGATGTACGCCCTGGGGCTGTTCTTCCTCCTCGGCCCGTACTCCGCCATGGTCTTCTACATGGGCGAGTCGTTCCCGGCCCGGGTCCGCGGCATCGGCTCCAACACCGCCCACGTGATGGGCCCCGCGGGCGCGGTCGCCGGCTCGGCGCTGCTCAGCGCGCTCATCGGCCTCGGAGCGAGCGCCACCACGGCCGCGTTCGTCGCGGGCGCCCTGGGGATGTTCCTCTCCGGCGTGCTGATGCTCGGCGCCAACAAGGTCAGCCAGGACACGGACGACGAGCCCGCCCTCCCGGCCGCGGCGCACTGAGTCGACCGCTTTTCCTCCCCCTTTCCCGGTGCGTGGTGGTCCGCACCCACCACGCACCGGGAACTTGACGAAAGGCAGGACATGTCCTCCACCGAGCTCACCGCACCGGCCCGCGACGACGGGCTGGCCGGCAAGGTCGCCGTCATCACCGGCGGCGCGAGCGGCATCGGCCGCGCCCTGGCGGTCGCGTACGCCCGTGCCGGAGCCCACAGCGTCGTCGGCTTCTACCCCAAGGACCCGCACAGCGCCGACGAGACCGTCCGGCTGGTCGAGGCCGCCGGCGGCCGCTGCACCGCCGTCGCCGTCGACGTCCGGAACAGCGGGCAGGTCGACGACCTCGCCCGGGCCGCCGTCGAGACGTACGGGCGGCTGGACATCGCGGTGGCCGGGGCCGGCGTACTGCGCCGGGCAGCCCTGGCGGACCTCGACGACGACGCCTGGAACGACATGCTCTCGGTCGACCTGACCGGTGTGCTGCGCACCTTCCGCTCCGCCGCCGCCGTGATGACCGGCCCCGGCTCCATGGTCGCGGTCTCCTCCATCGCCGGCGGCGTGTACGGCTGGGACGACCACGCCCACTACGCCGCCGCCAAGAGCGGGGTGCTGGGACTGTGCCGGTCGCTGGCGACCGAACTCGCCCCGCGCGGCATCCGGGTCAACACCGTCATCCCCGGACTGATCGAGACCCCGCAGTCGCTGGACGAGAAGAACTCCCTGGGGCCCGCCGGGCTCGAGCGGGCCGGCCGGAGCATCCCCGCGGGCCGGGTGGGCGAGGCCGACGAGGTGGCCCGCGCGATCCGCTTCCTCACCAGTGACGACGCGGCGTACATCACCGGCCAGGAGCTGATCGTGGACGGCGGCCTCACGGTCCGCTGGCCGGAGTGACCGACTGACGGCAGGCCGGGCGGCGCGGGCCGGGCGGCAGTACATCAGGCAGCAGTGAACGAAAGCGGCAGCGGACAGAGCCGCGGCGAGAAAGCGGCGAGAAAGCGGCGAGAAAGGTGAACGGCATGGGAGTCCTCGAACAACAGGTCACGCTGGTGACGGGCGCGGCGAGTGGCATCGGGTCGGCGATAGCCGAGGCCTACGCGGCCGAGGGCGCGCGGCTCTTCCTGGCCGACCGCGACGCCGACCGGCTCTCCGCACTCGCCGAGCGCTTCACCGCGCAGGGCACGGAGGTGGCCACCGCTGTCGTCGACGTGACCGACGCGGAGCAGACCCGGCAGATGGTGGAGACCTGCGTGACCGCTCTGGGCGCGCCCGACGTCCTGGTCAACTCCGCGGGCATCCTCACCGAGGTCCCGCTGGTCGAGATGGACGTCGAGACCTGGGACGAGATGATCGCCGTCGACCTGCGCAGCGTCTTCCTGTGCTGCCGCTGGACGGTGCCGCACATGGTCGCCCGCGGCAGCGGCCGGGTCATCAACATCGCCAGCCAGCTCGGCATCAAGGGCGGCGAGGGCCTGGTGCACTACTCGGCGGCCAAGGCCGGCGTCATCGGCCTGACCAAGGCGCTGGCCAGGGAGGTCGGCCCGAAGGGGGTGCTGGTCAACGCGATCGCACCCGGCCCGGTGTTCACCCCGCTGGTGGACGGCATCAGCGAGGACTGGAAGAAGGCCAAGCAGGCCGAACTGCCCCTCGGCCGCTTCGGGGTGCCGGCGGAGGTCGCCCCCACCGCGGTCCTGCTGGCCAGTGATCCGGGCGGCAACCTCTACGTGGGGCAGACCCTCGGCCCCAACAGCGGCGACGTCATGCCGTGAGTGCGGCGGGTGCCCTGCGTTCCGAGTCCGTGAGAGGCGGGTGAGTTCCGATGTGCGGAGCCTGTGGCAGTGGCCGTTCCGTGCCGCGCTGGGAGGACGTCCTGGCCCCGCCCACCCGGTCGGTCCTCGCCGACCGGGCGGCACGGGCCGGGCAGCTCCTGGACCCCGGGTCCGGACTGAGGGTCAGGTCCTGGCTGTCCGCGGGATATCTGCTCGGCGACCGGGTCGGCCGCACCGTGCACGCGGCCGACCTGGACACGCTGTGGCGGGCGGCGGCGGAGCGCGGTGCGCGGCCGAAGGGCTGGCGGCCACTGGGCGGTGCGGACACCACCGTGTCCGTCGAGCTGCCCGGCGGCTGGGACCTGGCCGCGGCGGCGGTCTGGTGCGCCGCCGCGGCCAGGGCGGCACCGGGCGCCTCCCTGCGCGTCACCCTGCCCGACCGTGCGGGGGACCGCGTCCTCGGGATCACCATCGCGTCCGGCGCCGTACGGGCGACGGTGCTGCACGGCCCCGGGAGCCCTCCCGACGACAGCGGGCCGGACGGCCGGGCGCCCGGGACCGCGGTGCTGATCAGCGGGGCCGGCGCGGCCGACGCGGCCCGTCATCTGCGCGGCCACCACGACGCGACGCGCGCCCCGGCGGACCGGAGTTGACCGAAGCGGGCATCGGGACCGGGCCGGACGCCGAAGAACGGTCGAGAGAGGTCATATGTGCCTGTAGGGGACCCCTCACCGGGAACCACCGGGGCACCAGGCACACTCTGTGGTTGTAATCCCTCTTCACAAAGGACGACCCAGGCATGATCACTCTCACGAAGGAAGACGGCCCGGCGGACCTGGACGGAGTGACCCATCTGTCCATCGGAGTCTCCTGGGACCCCACCGCGGGCAGCAGCGGCGGGTTGCTGGGCAAGCTGCGCCACAAGACCGGCACCGACCTCGACCTGATCGCCATCGCCGTGCAGGGCGGGGACCCGGTGCGCCTGGCCGGCCTCGACTCGCTCGACCCCATGGGCAACGGCTCCCTGGTGCACAGCGGCGACAACCAGACCGGGCACGGGGACGGCGACGACGAGACCGTCACCGTCGAGTTCGCCCGGATACCGGCCAACATCACGTCGATCGTGTTCATCGCCGCCGCGTACAAGAAGGGCAGCTCCTTCCAGAAGGCACGCAACATCAGCTTCAAGGTCTACGACGCCACCGGAGGCAGCTCCCAGCAGGTCGCCGACATCTGGCCGAGCATGCTCACCCAGGACAACGGCTGCGCCGTCGCCAAGGCGATCCGGGTCGGCGGCACATGGAAGCTCGAAGTGATCAATGAGACGGGCAAGATCAAGCAGGGCGACGAGCACGCCCTGATGCGCTTCGCCGTCACCAAGTAGCCCGTTCCCCGGGGGCGGCCTCGTCGTCACCCACGGCCCGGCAGGTCACCCGGGCTGCGACGCGCGTCGGTGTCGGACGCGCTCGGTGAGGGGGCGTCGAGGAGCCTCCCGGGGGCCTATCGGTGCGGGGACTTCGCGCATGCGGGTGCGGACGGGCCGGCGGCGGGGACGACGCGGAAGGCCAGGCACACGAGGGGCGTGTCGTCCTGAACCGGCGTGCCCTCGCGCTCCCAGAAACGGCGGTGCCCGGCGCGCCACTCCTCCAGGGAGGCGTCCCCCTCGCCCTCGGCGGCGGCGTGTTCCCAGGTGACCTCGCTGAAGGAGGTCAGCTCCACCCCGGTGATCTCGATGGTGGCGATGGCGCGGCCTTCGTTGTCCAGGAGGGCCAACCGCTCACCGACGAACTCCAGACCCTCGGTCTCCTCGACGTACTCGGCCAGCAGACCGGTCGTGGCGGTCTTCTGTCCGTCCAGGACAAGGGAGTTCAGTTCGGTCCGCAGGTCATCGGGGGTACCGAGTTCCATCGCGCGCATACCGTTGACACGTGGCCACACTGCCGCATCGCCTCACTTGATCACCCGCGCCGGTCGCGGTCCGCTCCGAGGCGATCATTATGGCCGGGAGCCGGGAGCCGGGAGCCGGGAGCCGGGAGCCGGGAGCCGGGAGCCGGGAGCCGGGAGGCGACCACCTCACGCCCGGTCCGTCAACTCCTCCGCGTAGACCTGGGACAGCGGCTGGGGCCCGACGTACTGCCGGCAGTTGCACTCCCCGGCCTCATAACGCAACGGTTTCTTGTTCTCGTCCCAGGCCGTCGGCACCTCGACGCGTTCGTGGCATCGCCCCTGCTTGTCGTGCTTGGCGAGGTGGTGGGTGCACCCGCACACCGGTTCCGGGGGCTTGTGCGCCGCTTCGACGGCCAGTCGTTCCTGCTTCGCCGCCTCCAGCAGTTCGAGCTTGCGCTCGTGCCGGTTGCGCAGCGCGGTGCGGACGTTGTCGGCGGCCCACGCGAAACCGCCCGTCCAGAAGAGAACGAGTACCCACCAGATCCAGTTCATCAGCCGACTTCCCCCCAGTCCGGCGTGCAGCCGCCCCGCTGCCTCGGTGCCGGGTCTCCACCGGGCACGAGGCCAGAATAGGGGGTGACGTCGAACAGCGCGCCCAGCAGGACGTCTTCCGCCACGCCGGCCGTGGCGATCCGCCCCGCAGCGCCGGACCGGACGGTTCCCGGCGCCTCACACGGGAAGCCGCGGCACGCTCTCGAGGAGCCGCCGGGTGTACGGGTGCGCGGGGGAGCCCAGCACCTGCGCCGTGTCTCCCTGCTCGACGACCCGTCCGCGCTCCAGGACGGCGGTGCGTTCGCACAGGGACGCCACGACCGACAGGTCGTGGGAGACCATGACCACGGTCAGGCCCTGTTCCCGCTGCAGTTCGGCGAGCAGATCGACCACGGCGACGCGTGTCGTGACGTCCAGCGCGCTGACGGGCTCGTCGGCCAGCAGCACCCGCGGGTGGCACACCGTCGCCCGGGCGATCGCGATGCGCTGGCGCTGACCGCCGGAGAACTCGTGCGGATAGCGCTCGGCCGCGTCCGCCGGAAGCCCCACCCGCTCCAGCGCCTCGGTCACCTTGGGGACCGCCGTGGCCTTCGAGTCGAGGCCCAGGGAGCGCAACGGCTCGGCGACGATGCCGCCGACGCGGCTGCGGGGATCGAGCGACGAGTACGGGTCCTGGAAGACGCACTGGACGCTGCGCCGGAAGTGCCGCATCTGCCGGCGGTCACGCACGTTCAGCCCGGTGCCGTCGAAGCCGACCGTGCCCCGGGTCGGCCGGGCCAGGCCCAGGAGCAGCCGCAGCAGAGTCGTCTTGCCCGCGCCGGACTCGCCGACGAGCGCGAGGCTGCGGCCGGCCTCGACGGTGAGGGAGACGTCCCGCACGGCGGGCGTGGCGCTTCCCCGGTGGTGCAGCGAGACGTCCTTCAGCTCCAGGACCGGCGGTGGTGTCGGCGGTGACGACGCTGTCATCGGGGCTCTCCCAGGTTCAGGGCGGACTCCAGCCGCCGGGCACTGCCCACCAGCGCCCTGGTGTAGGGGTGGTTCGGTGAGCGGACGAGGTCGAGGAGGGTGCCCTCCTCGACGGCGCGGCCCCTGCGCATGACCAGGGCCCGGTCGGTGATCCTGGCGACGACGGCGAGGTCGTGGCTGACGAAGACGACGGCCATGCCGCGTTCCCGGACGAGTGTGTCGATCAGGTCGAGCATCTCGGCCTGCACGGACACGTCGAGTGCGGTGGTCGGCTCGTCCGCGATGAGCAGCTTCGGGTCGCAGGCCAGTGCCATGGCGAGCGCGACCCGCTGGCGCTGGCCGCCGGACATCTCGTGCGGGAAGGACCGGGCGATACGGTCGGGTTCGGCCAGCCGCACCTGTTCCAGGGCGTCGACGACGGCCTTCTTCAGGGCGGCGCCCCTCAGCCCCCGCCGTCGGCGCAGCGGCTCGGCGACCTGCCCGCCCGCCCGCATCAGCGGGTCCAGGGCGGTGAGCGGCTCCTGGAAGACGACGGCGGCGTCCCGCCCCCGCACCCGCGTGAGGTGCTCCTCACGCGCGCCGACGATCTGGGTTCCGGCGAGCTCGACACTGCCGGTGGCGGTGATGCCCTCCGGCAGGAGGCCGAGGACCGCCAGCGCGGTCAGCGACTTGCCGGAGCCCGACTCGCCGATGAGGCCGAGCCGTTCGCCGCGTGCGACGGACAGCGACAGGTCGTCGACGAGTGTGGTTCCGTCCGCGGTGCGCAGGGTGAGGCCGCGGATGTCGAGGAGGGTCATGCGCGCCTTCGCCGGGTCGTCGGGTCGAGGGTGTCGCGCAGGCCGTCCGCGACGAGGTTCACGCCCACGACCAGCACGACGAGCAGAACGCCGGGAGCGAGCGCGCCGGCCGGTGCGGTGGTGAAGGTGGCCTGCGCCTCCTGGAGCATGCGGCCCCACGACGCGTTGGGCGGCGGTGCGCCCAGACCCAGGTAGGACAGGCCCGCCTCGGCCAGCACGGCGAGCCCGAACTGGAGGGCCAGGTTGACCGCGAGGGTCGGCCAGATGTTGGGCAGGACGTGCCGGGCCACGGTACGCGGCCAGGACGTGCCGGAGATACGGGCCGCGGTGATGTAGTCCTGGTTCAGGACCCGTTTGACCAGGATGCGGGTCAGCCGGGCCACGACCGCGCTCTGCGCGAGCCCGATCGCCAGCACGGCCGAACCGAGCGTCGCCGAGTGCGCGGCGACGATGAGCATCGCCAGCAGCAGGGTCGGGAAGGCGATCAGGATGTCGAGGAACGCGGAGAGGGTGTCGTCCAGCCAGCCCTGAGCGAAGGCCGCGAGCAGCCCCAGCGGGACTCCGAGGGTCGCCGCGATCAGGACCGAACCCAGCCCGGCCTCGACGGCGATCCGCGATCCGATCATCACCTGGGTGAACAGATCGCGTCCGAGTTTGTCGGTACCCAGCAGACGGCCGTCCCCGGGAGCGGTGAGCCGGCCGCCGGAGGTGTCGTCGGCGTCGTACGGGGTCCACACCAGCGAGACGAGCGCGAGCAGCGCGATCAGGCCCGCGAGCACGCACCCGGTGAGCAGGGTGTACGAGCGCACCGGGCGGCGTCGTTCGGCGGCGGCCCCGGTCATCGGGTGCCTCCCGCGAGGCTGCCGCGCAGCCTCGGGTCGATGATCCGCTGGACGAGGTCGGCGGCGAAGCCGATGAGCAGGACGGCCAGGGTGGAGACGAACAGCACGCCCTGGACGACCGGGTAGTCGTGCTGGGCGATGCCGGTGACGAGCAGGGAGCCGAGGCCCGGCAGCGCGAACACCGACTCCACGACCACCGCGCCGAGCAGCGTGGACGCCAGCTCGATACCGAGGACGGAGACCACCGGCACGGAGGCGTTGCGCAGCCCGTGCCGCCACATGGCCTGTCCGAACGAGGAGCCCAGCGCCCGTGCCGTGCGCAGGTAGTCACTGCCCAGGACGTCCAGGGTCGCCGAGCGGACGTACCGGATCAGCGACGCGCTCATCACCAGCGCGATGGTCACCACGGGCAGCACCAGCGACCGGATCGCCTCGCCGGGCAGCGACCAGCCGTCCGGCGGGAATCCGCCGGCCGGCAGCCAGCCCGCGTTCAGCGCGAACACGGCGATGAGGATCATGCCGAGCCAGAACACCGGTACGGCGATGCCCAGTTGCGAGACACCGCTGAGCAGGCCGCCGTACCAGGTGTGCCGCTTGTACGCGGCCGTGAACCCGGCCGGCAGCGCGATCAGGACCGCGAGGACGAACGCGGCCAGCGTCAGCGGGACCGTCACGTCGAGCCGGGCGGCCACCTCGGGCCCGACCGGCAGCGTGCTGACGAACGAGGTTCCCAGATCCCCGCTCGCCAGCTGCCCGAGCCAGTGAGTGAACTGCTCGGGCAGCGGCTTGTCGGACCCGATGGACTGCCGGGCCGCCGCGATCTGCTCGGGGGTCGCGCCCACCGTGGTGAGCGCGTTGGCGGGGTCGCCGGGCAGCAGCCGCAGCAGCGCGAACAGCACCACGCTCGCGAGCGCCAGCGACACCAGCAGGAAGAGGAAGCGGCGCAGGAGGTACCGCGTCATCAGCTCTTCTTCTTGATGTCGTAGGCGAAGAACTGCGAGTTGAGACCGTTGAGCGGGTAGCCGGACAGCTTGCTGTTCGCCACGACGATCTGCGGGTAGAGGTAGAGCCAGTCGCTGGCCGCGTCCTCGGCGGTCTTGCGGTTGACCTTCTTCAGCAGCTCGGTCTGCTCCGCCTCGGTGGCGGCCGCCTCGGCCTCCTCGACCCAGCGGGTGACCTGCTTGTCGTCGTAGCCCCAGTAGAAGTCGGGGTTGCCGTACCAGACCAGGTCGCGGTCGTTGACGTGCTCCTGGAGCGTGGCCGTGAAGTCGCGGTTCTGGTAGATCTTCGTGTACCACTCGTCCGACGTGATCGTGTTGATCTTGACGGTGATGCCGACCTTGGCCAGCTCCGACTTGATGAACGTCGCGGCGGTCGGGTGCGGGTCGTAGTTGGGGGTGTCGAGGGTGAAGCTGAAGCCGTCCGCGTGGCCGGCCTCCTTCAGCAGCTTCTTGGCACGCGCGGGGTCGTGGGTGTCGACGTCGGTGAGGTCCTCGTACCACGGGTCGGTGGGCGGCACCATCGAGCCGATGAGCTTGCCGTAGCCGCCCCAGACGGATTCCAGCAGCTTCTTGTCGTCGATCGCGGCGGAGACGGCCTGCCGCACCTTGACGTCGGTGAAGGGCTCGGCCTTGTCGTTGAAGGCGAGCAGCAGCTTGGTGGTGGAGTTGCCGTCGTTGACCTTGTAGTTCGGGTTCGACGTGAACTGGTCGAGGGCGTCGGGCGACTGCTCGCTGGTGACGATGTCGACGGCGTTCGTCAACAGCGCGTTGTTCAGCGCGGTCGCGTCCTTGTAGTAGTGGAAGACGACCTGCTTGTTGGCCGCCGCCTCACCCCAGTACTCGGCGAACCGGTCCAGGCTCAGCGCCGATCCGCGCGTCCACTTCTTCAGCCGGTACGGCCCCGTGCCGTCCTCGTTCGTCTTCAGGTCCTTCGCCTCGGAGTTGATGATCCAGACGTAGGAGAGGTTGTAGACGAAGGAGATCGACCGCTTCGACAGGGTGACCTTCACCGTCCGGGCGTCGGGGGTGGCGATGTCCTCGATCACCTCGAGGTTGCTCTTGCGGGCGGACTGCGAGTCCTCGGCGAGCACCCGCTCCAGGCTGTACTTGACGTCCTGGCTGCTGAGCTGCTTGCCGCTGTGGAACGTCACGCCGTCCTGGAGGGTGAAGGTGTAGGTGAGGCCGTCCTCGCTGACCTTGTGGTCCTCGGCGAGCAGCGGCTCGACCTCGCCGTCGTCGGCGAGCTTGAACAGCCCCTCGTAGACGTTGCCGTTGAGGGCCTCGGTGACGCCCTGGCCGCCGCCCGCGGTGTTGTCCAGGTTCTGCGGCTCGTAGAGGGAGCCGATGTTGACGGTGGCGTCCTTGTCGTACGTGCCGCCCGCCGCGCCGCCGCCTCCCGAACCGCCGCCGCACGCGGAGAGGGCCAGGGCGAGCGTGACCGCGGTGGCGGTGCCGTACAGGGAGGACTTCTTGATGCTCATGACAGGATGTGCCTTCGTGCTGCGAGGAGGGGGAGGAAAGACGGCGGAGGCGATCAGCGCTGCGCCGGGAAGCCGTCGCGGAAGACGGGGAGCTTCTCGCCGGCCTCGACGGGCAGGTGGAAGCGGTTCTGCCGCGGCGGCATCGGACAGTTGTACTGGTCGGAGAAGCCGCAGGGCGGGACGAAGGCGCGGTTGAAGTCGAGCACGACCCGGCGGTCGTCGTCCGCCGTCCGCCGTACGAACAGGAAACGCCCCGCTCCGTAGGTGGTGGCGCCGTTGGTGGGGTCGCCGAAGACCAGCAGCAGGGCGCCGTCGTCGTCGAAGGCGCTGAGGGTGTACGTGTGTCCGTCCAGCGTGAGCTCGATGTCCCCCGGGACCACCAGGTCACGGGTGCCGCCGTTGTCGCGGATGTGCTCGAAGGGGACACGCCGGGCTCCCGGCGCCGGTGTGTAGGAGGCCTCCAGGACCCATGCCGGGTCGTGGGGGAAGGCGTCGGTGCCCTCGAAGTGGCGGAGGGCCGGTGCCGCGGAGTCCCAGAACCGGAGCCCGTACTCGGGCGCGCCGGTGACGCGGTCGGTGCGCTCCAGCGCGGTGACGGTCACCGTGTCCGGCTGCCCCGCCCGGGCCGCCTCGACGTCGGGACGCTCACCGGCCGGCAGCCAGCGGGTCTCGACGAGGGCGAGGTTTCCCGTCGGCGAGGTGAGCGCGCGACGGCGCTCGGCACGCCAGGTGTCCCACTCCGCCGCGGAATCGGCGGCGGGCGGGACGGGGACGGCGGGGTGGGACACGGTCTGGCTCATTCACGTCGAGGTCGGGGGCGGTCACGCGGCGCGCATCACGCCGCGTGAATAGATGCCCAAAGCATGGACTATATGATCCATAAGTCGACCTAATGTCAAATTCCGGCCAGGAGCGTGCGGGCTGCTCGACGGCGGTTCAGGTGCGGGGCGGTACCGGTGCGGCGGCCGACGACCGGAGTTGTTCGATCACGTCGTCCAGGTGCGCGGCCGCGGCCCGTGCCGCAGCCGCACACCAAGTGCGGCGCGGACCTCAGTGGGTTTCCGCGGCCACGGGCTTCTCCGCGGCCACGGGCTTCTCCGCGGCCAGGATGGCGGTCAGCAGCCCGGGGAAGCGCTGCTCCAGCTCCGTTTCACGCAGTTCGCTGTAGCGCGAGGTGCCTTCCTCGTACTGCGAGATGACGCCGCTCTCCCGCAGGACCTTGAAGTGGTACGTCGAGGTCGACTTGGACACCGCCAGCCCGAAAGCGCTGCAGTTCATGGGGTGGCCGGCCCGCGCGAGGGAGCGTGCGATGCCCAGCCGCAGCGGCTCGCCGAGGGCCCGCAGTACCAGCTCCACCGGGACCTCGCGCAGATCGGGGTGGGGGAGGGCCTTCTTGGCGGGCGCACGCCTGGCATGAGTGGACACGGGAGGAGTCTACGCCCCGTGGTACGTTGAATCTCGTAGTACGAAGAAATTCCGACAATGGTCCGTCGGTGGTCCGTGGGCGCGCGGGCACGCGTGACCACGCGCCCTGCCGGCCGGACCGAGTCGAGAACCGCCGCACCCGACCCCAGGCGCAACGGAGAGATCCTTGACCGACCCCACCCCGCAGCACGGCGCGACCGACGACCTGCTGTACACGCCCCTCGACCTCGGCACGGTCCGCCTGGACAACCGCACCGCCCTGGCCCCCATGACGCGGATCAGCGCCACCGAGGACGGCATG
Organism: Streptomyces sp. TE5632; assembly: GCF_054061295.1. Classification (NCBI taxonomy): domain Bacteria; kingdom Bacillati; phylum Actinomycetota; class Actinomycetes; order Kitasatosporales; family Streptomycetaceae; genus Streptomyces; species Streptomyces sp. TE5632. The sequence goes on from NZ_JBSSEA010000003.1 coordinate 6,217,853, forward strand.
GTCACCGACCGCAACGCGCGCTACTACTCCGGATTCGCCCGCGGTGGTTTCGCGCTGCTGATCACCGAGGGCGTCTACACCGACACGGAGCACAGCCAGGGCTATCTGTACCAGCCGGGGCTCGCGACAGAGGCCCAGGGCGAGGCATGGCGGCCGGTGGTCGAGGCCGTGCATGCGGCGGGCAGTGCCGTGTTCGCCCAGCTCATGCACGCAGGCGCACAGTCCCAGGGGAACCGCCTCCGCCAGGGGACGGTCGGCCCCTCCGCCGTGGCCCCACGCGGCGAGCAGCTCGCCTTCTACCGGGGCAGCGGTCCCTACGCCACGCCGAAGGCCCTGGACGCCCGTGAACTCGCGGACATCCGCCGGGGCTTCGCGGACGCGGCCCGCCGCGCGGTCGCAGCGGGCTTCGACGGAGTGGAGGTGCACGGCGCGAACGGCTATCTGCTCGACCAGTTCCTCACCGACTACCTCAACCAGCGCGAGGACGGATACGGCGGCAGCGTCGAGAACCGCGTGCGCCTGGCGGCCGAGGTCGTGGACGAGGTGCTCCAGGCCGTGGGCTCCGAGATCGCGGTCGGCATCCGCATCTCCCAGTCCAAGGTCAGCGACTTCCACCACCGCTGGGCCGGCGGCGCCGAGGACGCCGAGACCATCTTCACCACCCTGGCCCGCACCGGCGCGCACTTCCTGCACACCACCGAACACAAGGCGCTCGAGCCCGCCTTCTCCACCGGTACGGAGACCTTGGCCGAGCTCGCGAAGAAGTTCAGCGGGCTGCCGGTGATCGCCAACGGCGGTCTGGGAGACCCGGAAGCCGCCCGTGCCGTACTGGGTTCCGGGGCCGCCGACGTCGTCGCGCTCGGCAAGGGCGCCCTCGCGCAGCGGGACTGGCCCCACCGGGTGCGTGACGGCCGCGAGTTCGCGACCGAGATGCGCCCCGACACCCTCGGGCCGCTCGCCGACGTCAAGGACTGGGAACTGGCCCCGTGACCACGCCGGCCTGACCGGCGACGTGGTCTCGCGGCCCGTTCGCGCGGGCCGGTACCCGCCCCGCCGGACCAGAGCCCGTCGAGCGGCGCGACAGCGATCGTCGCGTCGGGTGAGGTGCGGGGCCGGCGGCTTCGGAAGGCTGTCGTCGGCAGCCGGACCGACCGGCTGCCGGGCGTCGCCCCTCTCTGGCCGGGATGCCCCGCACGGCTCTGCGTGACGGCATCCTGGCCCACCCCGCCATGGATGGAGGGGCTCGACCTCCTGTTCGCGAACCTGCGTCCCGCCCGTCCGTCCGTCACAGCGGCGCCCGGGCTCAGGGCCGCCGGTTCCCGCGGGCCGCGTCCCCGACGAGGCGGCGGAGCCACAGATGGGCGGGATCGTCGGTGAGGGTGCCGTGCCAGATCGAGCTGACCGTGTAGGTGGGCATCGGCAGGGGCGGCGGGGAGGTGGTCAGGCCCAGGGCCTCGGCGTAGACGGTGGCCGCGTGGGTGGGGAGCGTGGCCAGGGCGGGCAGGGCGGGAAGGTGGAGAGCGGCTCCGGCGAAGTGGGTGGTGGAGGCGATCACCCGGCGCTCCAGTCCCCGTGCCTCCAGGATGTCGTCGACGATGCCGCGCCGGCCGTCGTAGGAGATCAGCAGGTGCGGGTGGGCCAGATAGTCGTCCAGGGTGAGGGGGGTCCCGAGGGGTAGCAGGCGGTGGTCGAACAGGCAGGTGTAGCCGGAGTCGAACAGGTCGTGGCTGCGGTGATCGGCGCCGTGGGCGGGGGCGGCGGACACCCCGAGGTCGATCTCGCCCCGGTCGATCATGCCGGTGACGGTGTTCCGGTTGGCCTGCCGTACGGCGAGCCGGACGCCCCGCAGTCCGGCGGTGGCGGCCAGCAGCCGGGGCATGAGCGCCGCCTCCAGATCGTCGGACATGCCCAGGGTGAAGACGCGCCGGGCCGTGCGGGGGTCGAAGCGGTCCCGGTCGGTGACCACACCGTGGATCAGCCCGAGGGCCGGCTCGATACGGCGGGCCAGTTCGACGGCGCGCGGTGTGGGCTCGACACCGCCACCGGTGCGGGTGAACAACTCGTCGTCGAACAGCCCGCGGAGCCGGCCCAGGGCGGCGCTGGTGGCACTCTGGCTCAGATGCAGGGCGGCGGCGGCCCGGGTGACGCTGCGCTCCCGCATCAGAGCGGAGAAGACGACCAGCAGGTTCAGGTCGGCCTTCCGGAATTCGGTCTCATAGATGTCGATCATCGTAAAGATGAGTTTGCCGGACGAGGGCGAGGGTTCCTACGGTCGACGCATGACTGCTGCCGACCCCGTCGCGCCTGCTCAGCCCCGTCGCGCCGTGACCGTCGCCGTCGTCCAGGCGGCGGCCCCCTTGTTCGACACGCCGACCGCGCTGACCCGGGCGGAGGAATTCATCCGTGAGGCCGCCGGCCGGGGCGCCCGGGTGGTCGTGCTGCCCGAGGCGTACCTCGGCGGCTACCCCAAGGGGCTGGACTTCGGCATCACGGTCGGCAGCCGCACCCCGGCGGGCCGCGACCTCTTCCGCCGCTACCACGCCGCGGCCATCGACATTCCCGGCCCGGAGGTCGAGACACTGGCCGCCGTCACCCGGGAACTCGACTGCCACGCCGTGGTCGGCGCCGTCGAGCGCAGCGGCGGCACCCTCTACTGCGTCGCGCTCTTCTTCGGCCCCGACGGCTACCTGGGCCTGCACCGCAAGCTGATGCCCACGGCGGGCGAACGCTACCTGTGGGGGCAGGGGGACGGCTCCACCCTCCCCGTCGTCGACACCGGCACGGCCCGCCTCGGTGCGGCCATCTGCTGGGAGAACTACATGCCGCTCCTGCGCACCGCCATGTACGCCAAGGGTGTCGACCTGTGGTGCGCGCCGACGGTGGACGACCGCGAGGCATGGCAGGCCACCATGCGGCACGTCGCCCTGGAGGGCCGCTGCTTCGTCCTCAGCGCCTGCCAGTACCTGCGCCGCGACGCCCTGCCTGCCGACCTCCACCCCGTCCAGGGCGACGCACCGGACACGGTCCTGATCGGTGGCGGCTCGGTCATCGTCTCCCCGCTCGGCGACGTCCTGGCCGGGCCGCTCCGCGACGGTGAGGGCATCCTGACGGCCGAACTCGACCTCGACGACCTCGCCAGGGCGCGCTTCGACTTCGACCCCGTCGGCCACTACGCCCGCCCCGACGTCTTCACGCTCCACGTCGACGAGTCGCCCCGTCCGACCGTGACCGGAAGCTGATCGCGTCCGGCAGCCGCCGGATGAGACCCTCGTCAGCGTTCAAGAGGCCGTGATCCGTCGATCCGTTGATCCAACGTCCAACGATCCAACGATGCGTCGACCACCGACGGCCGCACCACCTTCGCGCAAGTGACCGAACGGGAGTTCTCGTGACGTACGACATCGACGCCATCCGCGCGCAGTTCCCCGCGCTGGCCGCCGGGATCGCCCACTTCGACGGCCCCGGTGGTTCACAGACCCCCCGGCCCGTCATCCGGGCCATCGCCGACGCCCTGTCCCTTCCGCTGTCGAACCGCGGCCACCGGGTGGCGGGGGAGCGCAACGCCGAGACCATCGTCACCGACAGCCGCCGGGCCATGGCCGACCTGCTGGCCGCGGACCCGGCGGGGATCGTCTTCGGGCGCAGCGCCACACAGCTCGCCTACGACTTCTCCCGCGTCCTCGCCAGGACCTGGTCACCGGGGGACGAGGTGGTCGTGACCCGGCTGGACCACGACTCGAACATCCGGCCCTGGGTCCAGGCGGCCGCCCGGGCGGGTGTCACCGTCCGCTGGGCCGACTTCGATCCGGCCACCGGGGAACTGACCCCCGCCGACATCGCGGCCGTCCTGTCGGAGCGTACGCGGCTGGTCGCCGTGACCGCGGCCTCCAACCTGATCGGTACACGTCCCCGGATCGCGGAGATCTCCCGTCTGGCGCACGACGTCGGTGCGCTGACGTACGTCGACGGCGTGCACTACACCGCCCATTGCCTGGTCGACGTCGCGCAGTTGGGCGCGGACTTCTTCACCTGCTCGCCCTACAAGTTCCTGGGCCCGCACCACGGCGTTCTCGCCGCCCGCCCCGAACTGCTGGAGACCCTGCACCCCGACAAGCTCCTGCCCTCCACGGACGCGGTGCCTGAACGCTTCGAACTCGGCACGCTGCCCTATGAGTTCCTGGCCGGCACCCGCGCCGCCGTCGACTTCCTCGCCGGATTCGACCCGGACGCCGAGGGAACCCGGCGCGAGCGGCTGGCCGCGGGGTTCGCGGCGCTCGAGGAGCACGAGGAAGCACTGCGGGCCCGGATGGACAAGGAGCTGACCGCCCTCGACGGCATCACGGTCCACTCCAACGCCGCCGACCGCACCCCCACCCTGCTGCTGACCTTCGACGGCCGCAGCACGACGGACGCCTACGCGTTCCTGGCGGACCGCGGCGTCCACGCGCCGTCCGGCTCCTTCTACGCCCTCGAGGCCTCCCGGCGACTGGGCCTGGGCGACACCGGCGGCCTTCGCGTCGGCCTCGCGCCCTACACCCACGCCGGGGACGTCGACAGGCTGGTGGAGGGCCTGGCGGACTTCCTGAGCTCCTGAGAGCCGACCCGACGGGCTGTCGGGGTCTGAAGTGACTCCGGGTGGGTTTCAAAGTGAGCTGTCGCGAAGAACCAGCCATGGCCAGTCCGGTGCGGGGCGTGCAGGGTGTGTGGCACAGAACGGGATGATTCCGGGCAGGAAGGGAACTCTTCGGCGGCGTCATGCGCGCGCCACGTGGGCGGCCGTCCTTTCAGGGTGGGGGCTTCCTGGATCAGCGGCTCAGTCGGCTGTGGTCCGGGTGCGGCGGGCGCAGGCGCGGGCGCGGTCGCCGCAACGGACGGAGCACCAGTGGTGGCGAGGAGGCCCCGTACGTGCTCGCGCAGGGAGCGCATCCGTGCCGCGCAGATCTCCTGCAGTCCTGCGTCCGCCGGGGCCGAGCCGTGGTCGACCAGCCACTGGTCCGCCGCGGACGGTGTGCCGAGGAGGCCGGGGCCGTGCCCGCCCGGCACGGCCCCGGAACGCGCGAGGACCTCGAACCGGTCGTCGGGAAGGCCGTCGGCCTCGTCCTGACCGGTGACGGCCTGCCCACGGTCTGTGTCAGCGGAGACGACGCCCAGCTCGGTCCGGTCCAGGAGATCGCAGACCGCTTCGGCCCCCTGGACACCGCCGTCCACTTCGACGGCCGGGCCCACTTCACCGAGGGCCGCGACCAGCCGCTGGGCGCCTTCACCACCACCGGACCGATGGACCGTGTCCAACTCACCTGACGACACCACCGCGGTGCACGAGCGAAACGTGACGGCTCCTCGGTGGCGTCCCGTGCGCCGGGCCGATGTCAGTGGGGTGGGGGATGCTTGGCGCTCATGTCACCCTGAGCAGGAGCCGTCAGATGCCGATCCGTGTTGCCAGCCGTCGCCGTGCGACGGCGTCGTTGACCGCCGCGTTCCCCGGTGCGGAGATCATCGATGTGACCTCCAGGGCGCCGCAGCCGTGGGTGCGGCTGAGCCCCTTCTACCCGCACGGCGGCATCCCGGTCCCCTTCAGCGACGGTGTGACCGGCCAGTCGGTGGAGGGGATCTGGCAGGCCCTCAAGGTCTTCCGGCAGTCCGGCGTCGACCCGGCGAAGCTCGAGATCACGGCGATGAAGGGACTGAAGCGGACGGTGCGTCGGTACGGCCCCGTCCAGGGGCACCGCACCGGTCTGCACGGCGACCGGCTGCTGCCCTATGAGACGGCCCGGCGCCGGATCTACCTGCCGGCCTACCGATGGGTCCTCGAGCACCGCGTGGCAGATCTGGTCGAGCGGCTCCGCGACAAGCAGGATGTCGTACTGCTGGACTACACCACCAACGGCGACGTCGCCGATCCCGCCGCCCCGCTCTCCCACGCCGCGCTCATCCAACTGCACATAGAAGGCCGCTGGCCCCGGGAAGCCACACCTGGACCCTGAGACAAGGGGGTCGAGAAGTCGAGGCGGGACGCCCGACATCGGCGACGAATGCCCTGCGGGAGCTCGCCCCCTCTCCTGTCTCCTGATATCCGGCAGACGGCGTGGCCCGGGCCGGCCCGCGGCGTCCGCTCCATAGCATGTGGGTCGTGATCGGCACAGTCCCCGACGTGATGCAGGCCGCGTACATCGACTCCGTCGGCCCGGCCGACGCCATCCACTACGGCGACATCCCCGTCCCGCCACGGGGCCCCACGGACGTGCTCGTCCGTGTCCGGGCCGTGGCCGTCAACCCGGTCGACACCTTCGTGCGGTCCGGTGCCTACGCCACGCCGCTCCCGTTCCCGTTCGTCCTCGGCCGCGACCTGGTGGGCGAGGTCGCCTCGGCCGGGGCCGGCGCGGTGGGTTTCACCCCGGGGCAACGGGTGTGGTGCAACAGCCTGGGCCACGCCGGCCGGCAGGGAGCCGCCGCGCAGTACGCGACGGTCGCCGCCGAACGGCTCTACCCGGCCCCCTCCGACATCACCGCGGAACACCTCGTTGCCGCCGCCCACCCCGCGGCGTCGGCCTGGCTGGCGCTCTTCCGGCACGGGCGGCTGCGGCCCGGGGAGACCGTGTACATCGGCGGCGGAGCCGGCAACGTGGGCGGGGCCGCCGTGGCCCTGGCCGCCGCGGCCGGGACGCGTGTGGTCTGCACGGCGCGTGCCGAGGACGCCGCGGCGGCACGCGCTCTGGGCGCCACCGAGGTTCTCGACTACCGGGCGCCCGGCGTCGGCGAGCACCTGCGCCGGGCGGCGCCCGACGGCTACGACGTGTACCTGGACACGTCCGGACACGGAGCGCTCGCCGACGCCGTGGACCTGCTGGCCCGGGGCGGGCGCCTGGTCGCGATGGTCGGACTCGGCGGCGGGCCCGCCACGCTGCCGCTGGGCCGGTTGTACACCAAGGACGCGAGCATCGTGGGCTTCGCCATCAGCAATGCCACGGTGAGCGATCTCGCGGAGGCGGCAGAGGGGGTCGTGGACCTCTTGCGCAGAACGCCGTGGCGCCCACGCATCGCCGACCGCCTGCCGCTGTCGATGACGGCGGAGGCCCACCGGAGGCTGGAGGCCGGTGAGGTGCGCGGCCGGCTGGTCCTCGCGTCTCCCTGACCCTCCTCGACGACGAGATGACCCAGCGGTGTGGGGCAGCACAACAGAATCTCGGTGTCGGCGGTCTCCCGGGGCGGACGCCCCCGTTGCGCCCCATGCCGACCGTTCCGGCGAGCGGCCGCTCGGCTGAAACGCGGTGGCGCAAGTGTGGTTCGCCCACACTTGGCGAGGCCCCTTACGGGGTGCCCCTATGTAGTCCGCTCTGCCGCGTCGACCCTACGGTCTGCCCACACCGACACTCGTCGGCCCCTCCACCACATCCGAGGTCGGCATGAGTCAACAGCAGGTCATATTGACCACGCAGGGCCTGACCAAGGAGTTCCAGGGGTTCCGCGCCGTGGACGGGGTCGCGTTGAGCGTGACCGAGGGTACGTTGCACGCCCTGGTCGGCCCCAACGGGGCCGGGAAAACCACCCTGTTCAAGCTGCTCACCGGGTTCCTCGCCCCGACCGCCGGGCGGATCGTCGTGAACGGGCACGACGTCACGGGCCGACCGCCGGAGTGGATCGCCGGGCGCGGAGTCGCCCGCTCCTTCCAGGTCACCAGCCTGTTCGCCGGAGTCTTTGCCCGCGAGCACGTGGAGTCGGCGCTCCAGGCGGGTACCGGCCTCGGCCGCCGCTTCTGGCGATCCGAGAAGCTGATGCGGAGGTTCTCCACCCGCGCGGAGGAACTCCTGGACGAAGTGGGAGGCGACGGAGCCGGCCGGGATGGCGAGGGCCGCCTCCCGGACGTCGTCGACGAAGCTCATGGCGGCCTCAGTCGGCCGGTGGGTAGGTCAGGTGCCCGTCGCGGACCCGCGCATGCTCGTTCAGGACGGCCGGCCTCGACGTCGTGCCCGACAGGATGTGCACCACCTCCGCGCCGGCGACGATCAGCGCGTCGGAGACCAGCCTGCGGTGGCACCGCCACGGCACCGCCTCGCTGCACATGACGGCCGGCCGTTCGTGATCGGCCAGCTCGAGGAGTTCGTTCAGGCCTTCTGCGAATTCGTCACCGGCCATATGGTCGGCGTAATCACGGAATGCTTTCACTCGCCATGCACCGTTCTCGCTCGGTACGCCCTTGGGCGTGTGCCGTCGGCCGCCGAGCCCGGCGATCCAGCGGTAGGCGATATCGGACGGCAGAGCGTCGACGATCGCCGCCTGATTCCACTGCGGGTACTTCCTCGAGGACGGGTACGAGCGGACATCGACCAAGCAGGTGACGTCATTGTCACGCAGCATCTTCAGCACTTCGTCGAAGTCGCGTGTCGAGTGCCCGACCGTATGGATGCGGTTCGTCATCTCGAAATCTCACCCGGATCGCACAATTCTCCGATCGTTCCGCTGACCGGAGTGCGCCTCGAGGGCGCGAACACCATTCCCTACAGCTTCGTCAACGCTCCCCCCTTGTGCATGGCGATGTGACCGGTTTTGTCGCTCTTGACCTCGTATTGCGGATCGTCCTTCGAGCAGTGGCGCGTATGCCCCTTGTACTCCACGTCGCGTGTGTGTTTCTTGACGATGACGCCTTCCACGTGCCCGGCTTCCGAGTTCCACCGCACATGGTCTCCGACGTCGAACTGCCTGGCCATTCCGGTTCCCTTCCTTCGGCCGTCTCCCCGCCGTCGGCGTCGACGCCCTCATTCCGTGGGGAAGTCGTCCGGGAACTCCTCCCGGGCGCCGCGCGTGGGGTCCTCCACCGGGGCGTCCAGCTGGACGGATCCGGGGGCGGCCCGGTTCGGGGCGGCGGGGCTGTACGGGGACTGCGGTGGCGGTGGCGGTCGGCTGTCGCCGGGCGTGCCCGCACCGGCCGGGGGCAGCCGCAGGGCGAGCAGGGCGACGTCGTCGCCGCTCGGGTCGATGCGGGCCAGCAGCTCGTCGCAGAAGCCGTCCACGGTGCGCCCGGTCAGCATGGAGGCGTGGTGGCGGAGCTTGGCCATGCCGAGATCGATCGGGCGGCCTCTGCTCTCCACGAGGCCGTCGGTGTAGAGCAGCAGTGTGGAACTGGGGGGAAGTTCCACATACGCGTCCGGCCACTCCAGCCCCAGGTGCAGGGCGGCGCTCATGCCGATCAGCGGTCCGTGGCTGGTCAGAAAGCGCGTGTCTCCCTCGTCGGTGACCAGCAGCGGAGGTGGATGCCCCGCATTGGTCCAGTGCAGTTGCCAGGGGCCGCCCTCCGGGCCTTCGACACGGGCGAAGACGAGCGTGGCCATGGGCGCGTCACTGGTGTTCGTCACTGCCTCGTCCAGGCCCTGCATGATCGCGCTGGGCGGCTCCCGGTGGTTCCAGGCCAGGGCGCGCAGCATGTTGCGGACCTCGGCCATGTGGGAGGCCGCCTCGAGGTCGTGGCCGACCACGTCCCCGATCACCAGCGCCATGACGCCGTCGGAGAGCAGGAATGCGTCGTACCAGTCGCCGCCGATCTCCATGGCGCGCTGCGCCGGCAGATAGCGGGCGGCCATGCGCAGGTGGTCGACCTGGGGGAGGGGGGCGAGCAGTTGGCGCTGCATGGTCTCGGCGACGTTCCGCTGCTCGTGGTAGAGGCGGGCGTTGTCCAGCACCAGGGCCAGGCGCCGGCCGATGTCGGTGAGCAGCAGGATCTCGTTGTCCGTGAGGTCGGGGGAGTCCCCGGCGCGGGCCACGGTCAGCATGCCGTAGTGGCGCCGCCGGGCACGGAGCGGTACCACGAGGGCCGAGTGGCCCCCGAGCCGGTCGAACAGCGGTCGGTGGGTGGCGGCGAGCGGGGCGTTGGGATCGCCGAGCAATTCGGCGGCACTCAGCAGCACGGTGCCGTCACCGCCCGTGGCACGTGCCCCTGTCGGACGGGACCCGGACGGCAGCGGCGGCAGGGGACCCTCCAATCGCCGCGCCCGCCGAGGATGGGTGTGACTGCGCACGGCGACCCGCTCCAGCGCCCCGGCGGCTCTGTCCCGCTCGGAGCGCAGATCCACCGCGGCCCAGTCACCGAACGCGGGAACCAGCAACCGCAGCAACTGGGCGATCCGGTGGGAAGCCGCCACGGTGGACATCAACACCGACGAGACGTCCGCCACCAGGTTCAGCCGGGTGGTCAGGGCCTCCAGAGCCGCGGTGTGCGCCGCCGCCTGCTCCTCCGCGTCGCGATGCAGGCTGAAATCGTTGAAGACGACCACCAGTCCGGCTCGGCGGCCCGCCAGCAGCAGGGGAGTGGTCGCCCAGATGATCGGCAGGGTCGTGCCGTCGTCCCGCAGGAAGTACTCGGCGCTGCCCTCCTCGGCGGGGCGGCCACTCCGCAGAAGTGCCATGATCGAGCACTGGTCACGCGGCACCGGGCCACCGTCGGGACGGCGGTGCAGCAGATCGTGCGCGTCCTGGCCGATCAGCTGGGCCGCAGGCCGGCCCAGCAGCCGCTCGGTCCACGGGTTGACGAACGTGATGCGCCCCGAGGTGTCGACGGTGAAGACGCCGGTGCCCAGGGCGTGCAGGACCGCATGGGGGAAGCCCGGCTCCAGAGCCTCATCGGGCGCGCTCATGACCTCTCCCTCGTCGTTCGGACGGGTGTCCGATGTGCGTCCACGGCGATCACCGTTCCCCAAGCCGTCCCACACCTGGGTACCCCATCCTCCGGAACCGTGCGTTCTGGGCGGTTCCGGAGGATTCTGAGCGGTTCCGGAGGACGGGGAGCGCGCCCCGTCGCAGCCTCGCGCCGGCTCCCACCGGCATGATCCGTACGGTGACGCCATGGCCGGTCGTTCGCGCATGTGCAGAACGCGCGTGCGGCGTACACCGCCCGAAACCTCTCCCCAGGGCATGGCCGTCAGGTGAGCCAAGCAGCCCGAATTCCACATCGGCCACCGTGAAGAGGACGACCGGACCGTCGTGGAGATCCACGGCGAGATCGGCATCTACACGGTGTCGTGCATCAGGGACCAGGTGGTCCACCGTCTTGAGACAGGCCACCGACGCCTCGTCGCCGACCTGGCCGGGTGACGTTCATGGACTCGACGGGCCTGGGGTTACTCGTCGGAATCCGGAAACGGATCCGGTCGCGGACCGGCGACCTGCGGCTGGTGATCACGAATCCGGAAGTGCTCCGGATCTTCCATGTCGCAGGCCTGCACCAGGTCTTCCCGATCCATGGCTCAGTGGAGTCCGCGATGACGGAGTGGCATGAGAGGCGACCAGCACGGACTCCCGGAACCCTTCCCGCCGCCCCTGGCTGCCCCCTGGCCGAACAGCTCCGACATCGACTGCCCGTGGTGCCGGCAACTCCTCGTGGCGGTCCTGGACCGTGCCGCGCACGACACGCGAACCCCAGGGGCGAGCAGAATCGATTCCTCGTGCCGACGGTGCCGGACGGCGCCCCGGCTCGACCGGATTCGCGCGGTGATGGTGCCGGTGGCGGCGGTGGTCACGGTGGTGGCCGCAGTCGTGACCGCGCGCTCGATCCGACCCGGCCCACAGTGCGTGAACGAGCGGCGCCACGGCCTCTGCGTCCCTCCCTTCCGCGGACCGCGTCACGCAACGCGCCTGCCGCTTTGCTCGGGCTCCTCCTCGTCCGGCAGCCGTACGTCGTCGACGGCGACGTTGACCTCCACGACCTCCAGACCGGTCATGCGTTCGATCGCGGTGATGACGTTGGTACGCACGTCTGCTGCGGTGTCCGCGATGGCTGCGCCGTAATGGACGACGAGGTCCAGGTCCACGGCGGCCTGGCGCTCACCGACCTCCACCTTCACTCCTTGGGTGATGCTGCTGCTCCCGCCGGGCACGCGTTCACGCATCGCTCCGAATGCTCGGGCCACACCCGCGCCGAGGTTGTAGACCTCGGGAACCTCCCGGGCGGCCATGCTCGCGATCTTCGCCACGACGGTGTCCGCGATGGTGGTGTTGCCGCGGTTCTCCGCGGGGATGTCGGCGCCCCTGCGGCCTTGCCGGGTTGTCCTCCCCTGCTCGTCCGGTGTGGCAGCGGTGCTGCTGTGCTGTGTGCTGACTGACATGACCGTCACCTCGATCAGTGCGGGACTTGACGAGCTGCCTCACATCCAACGTAGAGCACTGAGGTCAATGGGGTGAAACGAGACGAATGGGGTGAGGGCCCGCGGTCGGATCGGCGCAAGGTCGACACCAGCCGGCCGGCTCACGCGCCCACCGGGACGCGACACCGTCAGAGAGTCCTTCCTGGCGAGCCGCCACCACGAAACTCGCGTACAGGACCAGCGGTGCGTGGGGCCCGGCAGCGAGGGTCAGCGCTGTGGACACAGAGCCAGGGGCGGCGGGCGGCGTCCCGGTCGGGTGAGCGGGCTGCCGTGACCGTCCCCAGGGCATGGCCTGAGCCGTCTCGATCACTGGGTGGCATGTGCCGGCCAAAGCCCCGTCTACAGGCGGATGACGACCAGGGCGACGTCGTCGCGTCCGCCGTCGGCTACGCCGAGGCGGGTGAGCAGGGCGTCGGCCAGTCGGTCGGGGCTCAGACGGGCGTGGCGGACGAGGGCGTCGGTGAGGCGGTGCAGCCCGGCGTCGATGTCCTCGCCGCGACGTTCGGTGAGCCCGTCGGTGTAGAGCACGAGGGTGTCGCCCGGGGTGTAGGGAACCGTGGCCTGGGCGCGCGGGTTCTGGCTGACCAGGACGCCCAGCGGTGGCTCGGTGGCCTGGTCGAGCAGGACGACCGTGCCGTCCGTACGGGAGAGGACGGGCGGGGGGTGGCCGGCGCTGGTGTAGGTGATGTGCTGACGGCGGGTGTCGATGACGGCTTTGACCGCGGTTGTCGCCAGTGCGCCCTCGAAGGTGCCGGCGTACCGGCTCAGGACGTCCATGGCTGCGCCGGGTTCGTGGATGGCGCGCACGGCCGCGGACAGTGCGCTGCGGAGCATGCCCATGACGGCGGCGGCCTCCAGACCGTGGCCGACCACGTCGCCGACCGCCACGGTGTACGTGTCGTCGGACAGATCCACCACGTCGTACCAGTCGCCGCAGACGTTGAGTGAGCGAGCGGCTGGCATGTAACGCACGGCGATCTCCCGGTGAGCGGCCAGGTCCGGGGAGTGCAGCATGGCCTCTTGCAGGGTGAGGGCGATGTGGCGTTCCCGGGCATGTGTGTTGCGGAGTTCCTCGTTGAGGCGCTGAAGTTCCTGTGCTCGTACGTACAGTTCGGACTCCAGTGCCTTGTGTTCACTCTCCGGATCCTCCGGTCTCGTGCGGAAGGAACGGGTCAGTACGAACTCGGTCATGTCCTCCACCCGGTGGAGGAGCCACTTCACCTTTCCGTCAGGTCCGAGGAGGGGTGTGTTGACGGGCGACCACCACTTCTCCTGGAACACTCCGGGGTGTCCTGACACCGGGACGTCGTACTTCTGCACCGCCATCGTGTCCGGTTCTTTCGACCGCAGAACCCGCTGCAGGGAAGCGTTCAGATTGCGCACCCCGTTGGCTTCCGGATCCGCCGGATTGTCGGGGTGGACCTCGAAGAGGTACCGACCGATCATCTCCTCGCGGGTCCGGCCTGTGACCCGGAGATACGCCTGGTTGACATCGACGACCACCAGATCGGGATCCAACACCAGGTAAGGGCTGGGCGTCACAGCGAACAGCGCCTGGTAATCGATCCGTGGTGTGGTCACACGTGCTCTCCTGTCACGTCCACCGGTCTGCGTCCCTCAGCTTCAACTATGCCTCGCTCCTGAAGCGTCGACCTGTCACCTCGTGGAGACGGCGTCGCCGATGGTTCTGCCCCGGCGACGCCCGGGGGCGAGTCGCCCGGGGCGGCAGGGCGGCACAGTCGTGTTTGGCGCGCGGCTTTCGTGGCACTCGGTGCGGGCATCCTTCGGTGGGTCGGGGCGTCGTCGGGCGCGGTGGACGGGGGCGGCAGCATGCGCCTCCCCTGCCGAAGCGGTTGGTGGCGGGAACGGAAGGATCGGCGATGGCGACCGTCGGCATAGAAGAGGAGTACCTGCTGGTCGACCCGATCACCGGTCGGCTGGCTCCGTACGCGGAAAGGGTCAGGGCCTTGGCAGGCCTGCAGCCCTTCGTCGCCGGGGAAGAGATCCAGCCGGAAATCTCGCAGGCGCAGATCGAGGTGGCGACGCCCGTATGCGCCACGCTGGAGGAGGCCGGTGGCCACCTGCTGCGGCTGCGGCACGCCGTGGCCGGTGCGGCGGAGAAGAGCGGCTACCGGATCATGGCCAGCGGCACGCCGCCGTTCCGCGAGGACGCACCCGTGCCGATCACCGACCAGACCCGTTACAAAGCGATGCAGCGGCAGGCTCCGCAGCTGGTGGCGGAGCAGATGGTCAGCGGAATGCACGTGCATGTGGGCGTCCCCAGCCGACGGATGGGGACGGAGGTCTTGAACCGGATCCGGGTGTGGTTGCCGTCCCTGACCGCCATGGCGGCGAACTCGCCGCTGTGGGAGGGACAGGACACCGGTTTCGCCAGCTGGCGCACCGTCGTCTTCGGCCGATGGCCGGTCAGCGGCATCCCGCCGCGCTTCGCCGACGCGGCGGACTACGAGGCACGAGTGCGTCGACTGCTGTCGACCGGCGTGATCAGCGACACCGGTCAGCTGTACTGGCAGATCCGGCTGTCCGAGAGCTATCCCACAGTCGAGGTCCGTTGTCTGGACGTGCAGTTGCGCACGGACGACGCGGTCATGCTCGCCGGCCTGATCCGGGCGCTGGCCGACACCGCGCTGCGCGAAGCGACGTCGGGCCGTCCGCCGGCGGAGCCCGCTCCGGAGATGATGCAGGTGGCGATGTGGCAGGCGGCACGTCATGGGCTGAGCGGAGACCTGATCGACCCGACCGGCCGGCGTCGGCGCGCGGGCGATGTGGTGTACGGGCTGCTGGACCATGTGGGTCCCGCGCTGGATGCGGCCGGTGACACTCGCGAGGTGACCTCGCTCGTCCACCGTCTGCTGCAACAGGGCACAGGCGCGGACAAGCAGCGCCAGGTCTTCGTCGAAGGCGGTCTCGACGCCGTCGTCGAGATGATCGTCGAAGTCGGCGACACGCCTTGACGGGCACTTCCTGCCCGACTGCTGAACGGCCTGGACGGCGTGGTGGAGACCGGCGGAAGTCACGCAGGACCCTGTGTTCAACCCCACCGGAACGGAGGCACGAGGCAGGGCGAACGGCGCCTGTGGGCCACCGGTCGACGAGAGGGCCGAGCAGGACCGGGAACGCGCTGACGGCGTCGTGCGGAACAGCGTTGCCCAAGGCCGGTTCCACCAGGCGCGCGGGCTCGACGTGGGTCGCTGCGCCCTCCTGCGTCTCTCACCCGGTGGGCCCCGGCACCTGTGGGGAGCGGGACCCACGCCGGAGCGGCCGTGACATGGCGGACCGTCAGGTGAGCTCCACCGGCACCGACCTGTGAGACGTCATTGACGAAGGCCGTCAGCCGGGGTTCACCGTCGGCGGTGAGATGGGCGGCGACCGTGGCGTTCGAGCCCTCGGGCACCTTGATCTCCTTCTGCAGGGCGGGAGCGCCGTCGGGGCCTTGGCCCGCTTCGAAGATCTGGATGTCGTAGGTCCCGGCGTCGAGAGCCTGAGGGCCGGTCACCGTGCCGGGCTTGAAGTCGTCGAGCAGTTCGTCGCCGTTGGCGTAGACGTCGACCGTCATCCCGGGAATGCCGTGCAAGACGGACACCGTGGCCTTGTCCTGCTCGTCGGCCGGAGCAGCCATGGCGGGCGCGGCGACAGCGAGGGCCAGGGCACAGGCGCCGGCCGAGGCGGCGACAGCGAGGGGGGGCCGGGAGGTCCTGGGGGGATCATCCCTTCGAATGAAGTCTTTGCGAGGTGCGGAGACTCGGTGGTGTTTCGTGCGCCGGCACCGCCGTGGATGCGCGAGCGACACCCCGTGTCCGACACAGTCCGACACGCCTACGCGCCCGTCTCGTGGGAGCGACTCTGTTCGAGCGCCCCGCGCAACCGGTGCACACCACGGCGGGCGTGACTCTTGACGGTGCCCAAGGGCATTCCGGTCCGTTCCGCGATCTGGGCCTGGGTCAGGTCCTCGAAGAAGGCCATGCACAGTACGTCCCGCTGATGCCGGGGCAGCCGGGACAGTTCATCGGCCAGCAGCACCCGGTCCAGGACGTCCTCCGGCGCCGCGTCCTTCCACGTGAACGCGTCGGCCCTGTGGGCGGCCGAGTCCACGAGCGTCAGCCGGCGTGTCCGGGCGGCCAGCGCGTCGACGATCTTCCGGCGGGTGATGCCGACGAGCCAGGCGCCGAGGGGGCCCCGTTCCGGACGGAAGCCGGCCCGTCCGCGCCAGGCGCCGAGGAACACCTGCTGAGTCACGTCTTCGGCCTCGTGGGGGTCACCGAGCGACCGGGCGGCCATGGTGTGGACCAGGGGCCCCCAGCGCCGGTAGATCGCCGCGAACGCGCAATCGTCGGCGGCACGCAGTCCATTGGCCAGTTCGTCCTCGTGCCGCGTTTCCGCCACGGCCGGTGCCAGGGTGCGGATGGCCGGCGTGTTCGTGCTCATGGCCTGGTTCCTCCTGCCGTGCGTCACGTGCGGGGACGGAATGCCGTCCGCTGACCGCACTGGTCGCGCGGACCGTCGTGCCGTGCGCCGGCTCCCAGTGTTGTGACGCATGAACGACGCGGGCAACCCGCGTCGTTCATGCGTCGTACGGTGGGCCCATGGGCGTGGACGAACCCGACGGTGACGGCCGGGACGACGAGGACACGCGGCGCGGCGGAGGGCTGACCACCGGTGAGGTGGCCAGGCGGCTCGGGGTGGCACCCACCACGGTCCGCACGTGGGACCGCCGCTACGGCCTCGGGCCCGACGCGCACACCGGTGGCCGGCACCGCCGCTGGACCGCGAAGGACGTGGCGCGCCTGGAGCGGATGTGCGCCCTGACGGCGACCGGACTGCCACCCGCCGAGGCCGCGCGCCTGGCGCGCGGCGACGCGCCGCCGGACGCCGGCCCGGTCCGTCGGGGCGCCGCCCTGCGACCGTCGGCCCGCGGGCGCAGCCGGGCAGGCAGCGGCCTTCGGCTCGGGGACGTCCGTCAGGAGTGCAAGGGGGTCGCCCGTGCCGCACTGCGCCTGGACGCCGCCACTCTGGACGAGCTGCTGCTCGCGGCGATCGCCGAGCACGGCACGGTCGCCGCCTGGACCGAGGTGATCATGCCGACGCTGCAGGCGGTCGGCCGCAAGTGGGAGAGTTCGGGCGAGAAGTACGTGGAGGTCGAGCACTTTCTGTCCTGGCACGTCTCCGGTGCGCTGCGGCGCAGCGCACCTCCCGCGGTCGCCGACCGCCCGGGCGCCACCACGGTGCTCGCCTGCGTGCCGGGGGAGAACCACACACTGCCGCTGGAGGCACTGGCCGTCGCACTGGCCGAACGCGGTCTTCCGGTGCGCATGTTCGGTGCCGCCCTGCCCGTCGAGTCACTCGTCGCGGCCGTGCGGAGAACGGGGCCGGTCGCGGTGGGGCTGTGGTCCCAGTCCCGTGCCACCGCGAGCCGGCCACTGGCGCAGCACGTGGCCGCGATGGAGTGGGGGGTGCGGGGTGCTCGTCGACGGCCGGTCGTCCTGACGCTGGGGCCCGGCTGGGCCGGGCAGGGCATGTCCGGTCTGCCGCGTCCGTCGGGGCTCGCGGAGGCGGTCGCGGCGGTGGAGTCGGTGGTGTCGGAGTGACGGGTCGCCGTCGTTGGCGCACTCGGCCGTGGTGGCGCCTGGCGTCCGCCGACGCGACGTGATCCGCTGGACGCACAACCCCTTCGCCGGGACCCGGCAACCAGTGCGTGGCGGACTGCGTGAGGCACCTGCGTGCTGCTCCACGAAGCCGTGCCCCGGGTACCGGCTCACGCAAGCGAGCCGGAGGGCGAGTCCAGACGCCCGCCCGACCGGTGTGGGCATCGACAGAGGAGAGCCATGAGCGACCGTCACCGCGGGGCACCGGACACCGTCGTGGTCGGCGCCGGTCTCGCCGGCCTCGCCTGCGCACTGGACCTGTGCCGTGCGGGACGCCGCGTGGTTCTGCTGGAGGCTTCCGACGGGCCGGGCGGCCGGATGAGAACAGACCGGCGGGACGGCTTCCTCCTGGACCGCGGCTTCCAGGTGTTCAACACGTCCTATCCTCAGGTGAAGCGGCGTCTGGACCTTCGGAGCCTTCGGCTGCGGCCGTTCACCCCGGGATTCGTGGCACACACCCCGACCGGGCCGGTCCGCCTTGCCGATCCGACCCGGAGGCCGAGCGCGGCGGGGGCACTGCTGCCCGGGAGGGCCCTCACGGCTCGCGACCTGGCCGCGTCGGCGGTGCTCACCGCGCGGGACGCTCTGCTGCCCGTGGCCCTGCTCAAAAGACGTCCGGACCGCGCCACCTCGGTCGCCCTGTCCCGCGCGGGGCTGTCGGACACGGCGGTGAACCACATTCTGCGGCCGTTCCTGTCCGGCGTGTTCCTGGAGGACCGTCTGGAGACCTCCGCCCGCTTCTTCCACCTGGTCTGGCGGAGCATGGTCCGAGGGACCCTTTGTCTGCCCGCCGACGGCATCGGCGCGGTACCCGCACGACTGGCCGGCGGTCTGCCCGACGGCGTCCTGCGGCTGGAGACGCCGGTTGCCGAGGTCACCGCTTCGGGAGTGCTGCTGACGGACGGCAGTGAGGTGCCGGCCACGACCGTCGTGGTCGCGACCGACGCCGTCACGGCGGCCCGACTGCTGCCGGGCCTGCCCGTGCCGGACGGACGTACGGTCACCACGTACTACCACGCGGTCGACAGCACGCCGATGGCGGAACCGACGCTGATGGTGGACAGCACCGGAACAGTCCTGAACACCTGTGTACTGACCGGAGTCGCCCCTGCCTACGCACCGCCCGGGACCGCGCTGGTCTCCAGCTCCGTGCTGGGCAGGGACGAGCCCGGTACGAGCGACGTCGTGCTGCGACGCCTGGCCGATCTGTACGGCACCGACACGAGCGGCTGGCAGCAGGTCGCCGCGTACACCGTCGAGGGGGCGCTGCCCGCGATGCCGCCGCCCTGGCCGCTCAGTCTCACGACCCGCTTCGGACCGGGGAGGTACGTGTGCGGTGACCACCGCGCGACCGGCTCGGTCCAGGGAGCCCTGGCGTCGGGTACGCGCGCCGCCCGGGAGGTACTGGCCGACTCGGCACCCGGTTGATGCCGCGCCGGCCGGTATCGACCGCCTCCACGGGCGGCCGGCGCCCTGAAGGGACGCCGACTGGAAAAGACTCGTCGATCTGGTACTCGGAGTGAACGTGGACGTCAACGGTGCGTGTGTTCCGGTGGCCGGGGCCACCGGTGTTCTCGGTGGTGCGACCGCCGAACGGCGGGCCCGGTGAGCCGGCCCCCCGCACTTCCCGCCGGCACATCCGATGTGCTCATCGTCGGCGGCGGCGCGGCCGGCCTCAGCCTCGCGTACCGGCTGACGGAGAACGGCACCGCCACCGTGACCGTCGTCGAACCGCCGGACGGGCCGACGCGTCCGCCCGAGCGAACCTGGTGCTACTGGGACCAGGGCACCGGCGACTTCGATGAAGCGATCACCGCATCCTGGTCCCGGCTGCGCGTCCGCGGTGCCGACGGCAGCGAGGTCACCGTCGACCCGGCCCCCCTGCGCTATCGCATGCTGCGGTCCGCACCGTTCGAGCGTTGGGTGCACTCCCGATTGGCTCGCTCTCCCGGTGTGCACCTGCTGCGCGCGACGGCGGACACGGTGCGCGACGTGTCCGACGGGGCGGAAGTCCGGTGCACGGCACCCGACGGACGGACACTGACGCTGCGCGCCCGCCACGTGTTCGACTCCCGCCCGTTGCGCGCTCTGCCACCGGCCCGGACGCACCTGCTGCAGCACTTCCGCGGCTGGTTCGTACGCACCGACGACAACCGGTTCGATCCCGAGGTCGCCGACCTGATGGACTTCCGGTTGCCGCAACCGCGCCACGGCCTCGCCTTCGGCTACGTCCTCCCGCTGGCGCCGGACCAGGCGCTCGTCGAGTACACCGAGTTCTCCCGGGCGCCGCTGTCCACCGAGGAGTACGAGGCGGCGCTCGGCCACTACGGCCGCGAGATCCTGAAGCTCGGCGCGTTCACGGTGGACGCGGCGGAGCAGGGAGTGATCCCCATGACCGACGCGCGCTTCCCCCGGCGCGTCGGACCGGCCGTCTTCCGTATCGGGGCGGCGGGCGGCGCCACCCGCCCCGCCACGGGCTACACCTTCGCCGCGGTGCAGCGGCAGAGCAGGGCCATCGCCGCGGCCCTGCGCGAGGGGCGCACGGCAGCAGTGCCCGCACCTCACGGACGCCGTGCGCTGGCCATGGACGCGGTCCTGCTGCGGGCCCTGGACACCGGGCGGATCGACGGCCCCGACTTCTTCACCACCCTGTTCCGCCGTACGCCCCCGGAACGACTGCTGCGCTTCCTCGACGGTGCCACCTCACCCCTGGAGGAGTGGGGCATCGGACTGCGGACCCCGGTCGGCCCGATGCTCCGAACCGCCGTCGAACTGCCCTTCCTGCCGCGTCGCACCCGCCCCGCCCCACGATCCGAAGAGAGCCACCGATGACACTGCTGCGCGACCACGACCTGGCACGCGCCTTCGACCACGCGTCGCACACCTACGACCGCCTCACGGCTCTCAACCCCGGCTACCGCACCGGTCTGCTCCGCTCGGCCCGGCGGCTCCGGCTGCCGGACGGCGGAGCGGGACTGCACGTCCTCGACCTCGGTTGCGGCACCGGTACGTCCACCCGGGCCCTGCTGCGGGCCGCGCCCCGGGCCCGGATCACGGCCGTCGACGCCTCTTCGGGCACGCTGCGGCGCGCACGGGCCAAACCCCGGCCCGCTCGCGTGCGCTTCCTGCACCTGACCGCCGGAGAAATGGCGAAGGCCGGAGAAGGCCCGCTCGACGCGGTGTTCGCCGCCTACCTGTTCCGCAACGTCACCGACCCGAACCGGGTCCTCACCGCGGTCCGAAGTCTGCTGCGACCGGGTGGGCGCCTCGCCGTCCACGAGTACAGCCTCAGCGGCTCACCGGTTCACCGTGCCCTGTGGACGGCCGTGTGCCGAGGCGTGATCGTCCCGGCGGGCACGCTCGCCGGCGACCGCGCCCTGTACCGCCACCTGTGGCGCGGCGTCCTCGCCTTCGACACCGCACCGGCCTTCGCCGACCGTCTGACGCGGGCCGGTTTCACAGGCGTGCGCGCCACGCCCGTCGCCGGCTGGCAGACCGGCATCGTGCACACGTTCCTCGCGCGCAACGGCTCCACCACGGCAGGGGAGCAGACCCGGTGAGCGCCCGCTCGTACGGTGGCGCCCGGCGGGGCCGCGACCGGAAGGCCGAGGTGCTGACGCCCGCGCCCGGCCGGGACCGGTTCGAGCGGGAGGACGCGCCGTCGGTCGCCGTGATCGGGGGCGGAATCGCCGGTCTTGCCGCAGCTGCTCTGCTGGCCGAGCGCGGCGCCCGGGTCACTCTCTACGAACGGGA
Source organism: Streptomyces sp. TE5632 (assembly GCF_054061295.1). Classification (NCBI taxonomy): domain Bacteria; kingdom Bacillati; phylum Actinomycetota; class Actinomycetes; order Kitasatosporales; family Streptomycetaceae; genus Streptomyces; species Streptomyces sp. TE5632. The sequence goes on from NZ_JBSSEA010000003.1 coordinate 6,239,400, forward strand.
GGAAGCACTCGGGGGCCGGCTCGCCGGACGCCGGACCCGCCTGGCCGACGGCTCCGCAGCGACCATGAGCCGCGGCTTCCACGCCTTCTTCCGCCAGTACTACAACCTGCGCGGCCTGCTCCGGCGGACCGACCCCGATCTCGCGCGGCTCACCCCGCTGCCCGACTACCCCCTGCGGCACAGCGGCGGCCTGAGCGACAGTTTCGCCCGGGTGCCGAGAACCCCGCCGTTCAGCGCACTCGGATTCGTCGCCCTGAGCCCCGCCTTCGGCTGGCGGGACCTTGCCACCATGGACGCACGGGCGGCGCTGCCCCTCCTCGACGTCCGGGTGCCCGACGTCTACGAACGTTTCGACGGCATCAGCGCGACAACGTTCCTGAAGGGCGTCCGTTTCCCCGAGGCCGCGCACCACCTCGCGTTCGAGGTGTTCTCGCGCAGTTTCTTCGCCGATCCGCGAGAACTGTCCGCCGCGGAACTGCTGCTGATGTTCCACATCTACTTCCTCGGCTCGGCGGAGGGGCTGCTCTTCGACGTGCCGAACGCCCCCTTCCCGCAGGCACTCTGGGAGCCGTTGGGCGACTATCTCCAGCGCCTCGGGGCCACCCTTCGCACCGGCACACCCGTGCACGGCGTCCAACCCCACGACACCGGGGGAGTGAAGGTGCAGACCGACACCGCCGTACACCCCCACGAGGCAGCGGTGCTCGCCCTCGACCCCGGCGCTCTGCGCCGGCTCGTCGCAGCGTCACCCGGCCTGGGCACCGCCCCCTGGCGCGACGACATCGCCGCCCTGCGTACGGCACCGCCGTTCCTCGTCTCCCGGCTCTGGCTCGACCGGCCGGTCCGCGCCGACCGCCCCGGCTTCCTCGGCACCAGCGGATACGGAGGCCTGGACAACATCAGCGTCCTGGAACGCTACGAGGACGAGGCGGCGCGCTGGGCCGCCCGGAACCGGGGCTCGGTGGTGGAGCTGCACGCCTACGCCCTCGCTGCCGGCGCCGAACCGGAGAAAGTGCGGAGCACGCTCGTCGACCGTCTCCACGAGGTGTACCCGGAGACCCGCGAGGCGCACATCGTCGACACCCGGCACGAGTGGCGCTCGGACTGCCCGCTCTTCCCCGTCGGCTCCCACCACCGGCGCCCCACCGTGCGGACCCCCCACCCACGGGTGACGCTGGCCGGCGACGCGATCCGCTGCGACCTCCCGGTCGCGCTCATGGAACGCGCCGCCACCACCGGCTTCCTGGCGGCAGGCGCGTTGCTCGCCACCTGGGGTGTCCGCGGGCAGGTGCTGTGGACGGTTCCCCGGGCGGGCCGTTCCCCCGTGCTGCGGGCCCTCGGCACACTCGCGGGGCGTCGCACGCACCCGTGACCGACGAGCTCACCCCGGGAACCGTCCGGTACTGCGCAGCGCCCAGCGACGCTCGGCGTACGCCATGTCATCGCGCCACAGGCGCCCGGCCGTACGACGCATCAGCGGGCGCAGTACCGGGGCGGCTCCCCGGGCCAGCTCGAAGCCGCGCCGCCCGGAGGTGGCGAGGACCGCCTCGACCACGGCGGTCCGCGGCTGCCGGCAGGCCTCGCCGGTGAGCGGCGTGGCATGGGTCTCCACCACGGACGTCGCCCCCTCGCCGTCGGTGACGCGCATGACGACCGTGCGCGGACCGGGCGCGGTGAACTCGGCCCGCACGGGCACCACCAGGCGCCCCGCCACCCGGAAGGAGACGTCGACGACGAAGGCGTCGTCCTCGTCTCCCTGCGGCTCCCGCACCACCGTCAAGTCGACGAACGAGTACGGATGGAACCACGAGCCGTGCCACGGGTCGAGCCGGTTGGCGACGACGTCCTGCGCCTCACACCGTCCGACGACCGTGAAGACCGCGTCCACCGCGCTGTCCACGGCGGGACGCACCGGCACCACAGGACGGTCCGAAGGCGCCTCACCGCCCACCGTGTCCAGACGCACCCAGACCAACACCCCGTCATCGTGCGCGGGGTAGGGGCTCCAGCCGGTGAACGGACCACCGTCCAGGGCCAGTCCGTGCCAGTGGCACACCAGCGTGCCGCAGACCACCCGGCCGTCCCGCAGAGGCGCCCCGAGGTGCGGGCAGGCGCCCGGACCCGCGTGCAGTGCTCCCGTCTCCGAGCGCCACAGCACGACCTCGACGCCACCCACCGTCCGACCGCACGGGCGCCCACCGACGCGCACGTCCCGTGAGGCGCCGACCACGAACCAGTTGCCAAAGGGCCGTGCGGACGCCCGCTTGAGCGCTTCGGCGATCACGGCCGGCCGCGCCTGCCGCCACGTCGGAGTCTGCGCCGCCCAGCCCGGGCCACGGCGCCGCCGCAACGGCGATGTCCAGCGCTTGCCCGCTCGGTCACTCACTGTCCTGCCCCTTCCGCTCGTGTGACGTGCCGCCCGCCACCCGGGGCGGATGCGGCACGCGGTCGCGCCACCGGGCGCCGGCCACCTGGACGGCACCTGCTGCGGCGGTGGCCGCGCGCCGAGCGCGGGACACCACCGCACGGTGATGCAGCACGCTGTAATCGTGGTCCGCGATCGCGTCGAGAATGCCGCCGTACAACGCGAAGGCGGTGCGGATGCAGGGGCGCACCCGCGGGTCGAGCATGGCGATGCCCGGTTCCGCCGACCGGTACACGTCCCGGGTCATCGCCTCGGCGGCGACGAGCGCCGCTCGGATCCTCGGGTCGCGCCGCCCCGTGCGCCGGCTCCACTCCAGCAGCGGCCTGTCCACACCGTGGGCGGCGAGCAGGTCCGCCGGCAGGTAGACGCGGCCCCGGTCCAGGTCCTCGCCCACGTCCCGCAGGAAGTTGGTGAGCTGGAACGCCACCCCGAGGGCCGCCGCGTGCGGCGCCGCCTCCTCGCGGGGTACGACCGTGCCCAGCACCGGGAGCATCTGCAGCCCGATCACCGCGGCCGAGCCGTGCATGTAGGCCCGCAGGTCGGCGTAGCTCGGATAGTCGGTGACGGTCAGGTCGGCACGCATCGAAGCCAGGAAGTCGGCGAACAGCGCGGGCTCGATGCGGAACCGGTCGACGGTGTCGGCCAAGGCCCGCACCACGGGCTCCCTCCCGCCGCCGGTGCGCAGCCCGTGCGTGAGGTCGCTCTCCAGGCGCTTCAGCAACCGGTCGCGCTCGTCGGAGGTACGGCTCCGGTCCAAGTCGTCCACGATGTCGTCCGCCCAGCGGGCGAACCCGTACAGCGCGTGTACGGCCGAGCGGCGTTCCAGCGGCAACAGCCGAGTGGCCAGGAAGTAGGTTCTGCCGTGGCGGGCGTTGAGCCGCCGGCACCGGGCGTAGGCCGCGCGGAGAACGGGATCGGTGATCCCGGCGGCGTCCAGTTCACGACGGGTCATCGGCGCCTGCCGCGGACGGCGCGGACGGGACAGCGGCACCGGCCGAGGCCGGCCGGTGCCGGGAGGCGCGGCGGCTGATGTCCGCGGCACCACCGGTGACGCGAGCGGCGGCGAGCTTGCCGCTGAGGAGCACCGTCGGGACGCCGACGCCGGGGGTGGTACCGCAACCTGCGAGCACGACGTTGTCCAGCCCGCGTACAAGGTTGCGCGGGCGGAAGGGGCCGGTCTGAGCGAACGTGTGGGAGACCGAGAAAGGGCTGCCCGCCGCATGACCTCGTGCCGTCCAGTCCAGAGGGGTCACCAGCATCTCCTCGTCGATGCTGTCCGCGAAACCCTCCAGACCCCGGCGCTCCAGCTCGGCGACCAGGCTGTCGCGGTAGCGCGGGCCCAGGTCCCGCCAGGCGGCGGCGGAAGGCCCGACGGTGGTGTTCGGACAGGGGGCCAGGACGTAGTGGAGGTGCCGGCCCGGCGGCGCCAGGGTGGCATCGTGTGCGGTCGGACGGCTGATCAGCAGGGACGGGTCGCTCATCAGCATCCCCGAGCGGATGATTTCGTCGAACGTGCGCTCCCAGGCCGTGCCGAAGGAGAGTGTGTGATGGGCGAGACCGGGCCAGGTGCGGTCGGTCCCGGCGTGCAGGATCACCGCGGACGGTGAGTGACGCAGCCGTACCGGGCGCCGGGGTGTGCGCCCCAGGAGCCGGTGAGCGGCGGACAGTTCGCAGCTCAGCACCACCGCGTCACAGGCGATTCGCTCACCCGACGTCAGGCGTACCGCCGTGACCCGGCCCGCCGACCGCTCCAGGCTGCTCACTTCGGCCGACCACCGGAGGTCGGCACCGGCGCCGGCTGCCGCCTCGGCCATGGCGCGGGGCAGCGCGTACATGCCGCCCTTGGGGAACCAGACGCCGGCCACGGTGTCCATGTAGGCGATCACCGCGTAGGCCGCGAGGGCCCGGGCGGGGGCGACTCCGGCGTACAGGGCCTGGAAGGAGAAGACACGGCGCAGACGGGGATCGGAGAGGAAGCGGCCGATCCCGGCGTCCAGCCGCCCGAAGCCGCCGAGTGCCGCCAGACGAGCCAGGTCCGGATGCAGGAGCTGGAAGGGCGAGTCGAAGTTGGTGTCGATGAAGCGGCGCATCTGCGCCCGGTACAGCCGCTCCAGCCAGGCCCGCAGCCTGCGGTAGCCCGCCGCCTCCACCGGTCCCGCGAAGCGCCGCACCTCCGCCTCCATCGCCTCACCGTCGGTGTGCACGTCGAGAGAGGTCCCGTCCGCGAAGCACGCCCGGTAGGCGGGGTGCAGGGCCACGAGCTCGACACGATGGTGGAGGCTGTCGCCGACGGCTGCGAAGGCTTCGTCTACCAGTTGGGGCATGGTCAACACCGTGGGGCCGGTGTCCAACCGGTATGCGCCGAGTCGCGTCCGGCCGGCCCGGCCGCCGGGGACGGCGTCCCGTTCGACGACGGTGACCCGCCTGCCTGCGCCCAGCAGGTGGAGGGCGCAGGCGAGGCCGGAGAGGCCTGCCCCCACCACGACGACATGGTCGGTCCGTCCGGTTACCGTCCTCACGTGCTCTCCTTCCTGCGGTCCGGGACGATGCCCGATGCCCGTTCGACCAGCGAGGCGAACTCCTCTTGCACTGCGGGTCCCGCACCGGTCCCGGCGAAGTGCCGCAGGCCGGCGGCCGCCAGGTCCTCGATCTTCGACTCCACCACGGCCCGGGCTCCGGTCCGCTCCAGTGCCGTCCGCATCCGCTCCACGGTCTCGTCGGACCGGGCTGCGGCGCCGGGGGCGAGCACGACCGCGGCCTCCTCGTCCCCGGCGGCGTCGGCAAGCCTGAGGGCCACGGCGAGGAGATAGGTGAGCTTGCGCGAACGCAGATCGTCACCGGTCGGCTTGCCGGTCAGCTCGGGGTCGCCGAAGGCACCGAGGAGGTCGTCGCGGAGCTGGAAGGCCAGCCCCGCGCACCGGCCGGCGGAGCGCAGCGATTCGACGGTCCACTCGTCGGCGGCGGCCAGCGAAGCCCCCAGCGCCAGGGGCCGCTCGACCGTGTACAGAGCGCTCTTGAGCGTGGCGATGGTCAACGCGTCGTCGACGCCGGACGAGCCGGTCGCCTGCGCGTGGATGTCCCGGTACTGACCGGCGACCATCTCACTGCGCATCGCCTGCCACTCGCGGTACAGCCGCGGTCCGTGCGGCGAACCGAGTGCCGCCTCCGTCAGCAGATCGTCGGCCCACGCCAGCGCCAGATCACCGGCGAGCACCGCGGCGGACGTCGCGAAGGACTCCGGCGAGCCGGTCATCCGCGCCGTGCGGTGCATTCGGACCAGGTCCACGTGCATCGCCGGCCCGCCCCGGCGCAGCGGCGACCCGTCCATCACATCGTCGTGGATGAGAGCGCACGCCTGCAGCAGTTCAAGCGCGGCTCCCGTCCGCAGGAGCGCCGTGGCGTCGCCCGTGCCACCCGCGGCCCGCCAGCCGCACCACGCGAACGCCGTGCGCAGCCGCTTCCCGCCACGTCGGACGAACGCGGTGACAGGACCGGCCACGTCACGGGCGAACACCGCGTCCACCTCACCGGCCCGGCGCAGTCGCGCGTCGAGGACGGCTCCGAGGACCCTCTCGACGGCCCTCGTGGCATCCGCAGCGGTGAGCGGGTCGTCGGCGCGCCCTGCCGGTTCGGCCGCCGTCGGTCGTGGTCCAGGCATGCTCCGCCCCTTTCTCGCTCTCGGTCACCTGCACACCAGTGCTCGCGCCGAGTGCCCCGGTGTGGATGCGTGTGATCCATGCCCGGCGCGGGGCCAATCCGTGGAACCGATCACTCCACCGGCCCATCCGCGTATGCCTCATGGCCGTGTGTCCCCGCGTGCCCGTCCCCGGCGTCCGACCCTGTCGAGGACCATCGCCCAGCCGTAGCCGTCCACGAAGCAGCGGTGTGACCAGTCCGTCGGCCTGAGCCCGCTGTCGCGGGTGCTCGCCGTGGAGTGGCCGGGCGGGTGTGCGGGCCCGGCCACTCCGGACTAGCGTGAGGGGTCACGGCGGCAGCAAGCAGCGCACCCCGAGGAAGGTGACGCAGATGCCGGACCATCAGGGGGATGTCCTCACAGCCGCTGCGGAGCAGGCGCTGACGGAGGAGCTTCGCTCCTCGCTCCTGGGTGAGGTGATCGACCGGGGGCATCGCGGCTACGACGAGGCCCGGGCCGTGTGGAACGGGCTGATCGACCGCCGCCCCGCGCTCATCGCCCGGTGCTCCGGTACGGCGGACGTGGTCGGGACGGTACGGGCCGCGCGCAAGCACCGTCCCCTGGTCAGCATCCGCGGTGGCGGGCACCAGGTGGCGGGCAGCGGAGTGTGCGACGACGGACTGGTGATCGACCTGTCGCAGATGAAGGGCGTGCACGTCGACCCCGCCGCCCGCACCGCGCGGGCCCAGGCGGGCGTGACCTGGGGTGAGCTCGACCGCGAGACCCAGCTGCACGCTCTGGCCACACCGGGCGGGGAGATCTCGGCCACCGGGATCGCCGGTCTCACGCTCGGCGGCGGCTTCGGTTTTGTGATGCGGACGTTCGGCCTGAGCTGCGACAGCGTCCGCTCGCTCGAGATCGTCACGGCGGACGGCGCGGTGCGCACGGTGAGCCGGGAGGAAGAACCCGAGCTGTTCTGGGCGGCGCGCGGCGGGGGCCGGGGCCTCGGAGTCGTCACGTCCTTCGAGTTCGGCCTCCACCCACTCGGGCCCGAGGTGGCCGGAGTGCTGGTTCTCCACCCCTACGACCGCGCCGAGGAAGTGCTGCGGGCCTGGCGGGACGCGACGTACTCCGCGCCGGAGACGGTCACGCCGGAACTCCTGCTCTGGAGCGTCCCCGCGGACCCCGCGATCCCGCCGGAACTGCACCGGTCGAACTGCGTGATGGTGGGCGCCGTGTACGGGGGCCCACCGGGCGGCGCCGCCACCGCCGCGCTGGCACCGCAACGCGAACTGGGGCCACCGCTGATGGACCTGAGCGGAACCGTTCCCTACGTCACGCTGCAGAGCGCGAACACCTGGCGGTTCCCCGACGGCGAACGCTACTTCATGAAGTCGCACTTCATGGACGAGCTGAGCGACGAGGCCATCAGGACCCTGGTGGACCGCTACTCCCGGCGGCCGACCCCGGAGAGCCTGATCGTCGTGCGCACCCTGGGCGGCGCCGTGGCGCGCGTCGGCCCCGACGACAGCGCGTTCGCGCACCGGTCCGCGCGCTACAACGTGAGCATCGACGCGGGCTGGCGGGACCCGGCACTCGACGAGACCGCGATCGAGTGGGCACGCTCGGCGTGGGACGCGATGAAGCCGTTCTCGAGCGGCGGGACGTACGTCAACTTCGCCGGGCTGGGTGAGGACGCGAGCCGGCTGGGGGACGCGGTCTTCGGCTCACACGAGGAGCGGCTCGCCCGCACCCGCGCCGCGTACGACCCGGAGGGCCTCTTCGGACCGGCCGCGGCAAGGCCGTGAGCATGTGAGCAGACCGCGATACAGGCGGTCACGCTCCTTTCCGGGCGAGGCGTGACTCACCCGCCTCCCGCGGACCGACCGCGGCGTGCCGGCCCGGCCGTATGTGGGCGACTGACGCCCACACCGCGAGCGTGCGGGCCGGGCGAGGAGTGTCAAGACGGGCCTGCCGGGGGGCTGCGTGCCGACTGCAGGCGGCCGTTCTGATTGCCGGCGTCTCCCGGGGATGGACGACAACGCGGGTCACGAACAGCGTGAGTCGGCCGGAAGAGGAGCCGTGGAGAAGAAGAACATCTTTGTGATCGGTCTTGAGGATTCCACCCTCCCGACGCTGCACGAGGTGCCGGACGCCCGGTCGCTGCGGTTCCATCAGATGCTCACCATCGAGGAGCTTCAGGCCGGCGAGGTCTCCCTGGACGGTCTGATCAAGAAGGCCGAAGGAGTGCTCGACGGCTTCGAGGAGAGCATCGACGCGATCGTCGGTTACTGGGACTTCCCCGTGAGCACCCTCGTCCCGATACTGGCCGAACGGTACGGGACCCGCAGCACAAGCCTGGAGTCCGTCGTCAAGTGCGAGCACAGGCACTGGAGCCGGCTGGAGCAGCAGAAGGTCACCGACAGGCATCCGCGCTTCGGCATGGTCGATCTGGAGTCCGACGATCCCGTGCCACCGGACGGCGTGACCTTCCCGATGTGGCTCAAGCCCGCGCCGGCGTATTCGTCGGAGCTGGCTTTCGGAGTGAAGGACCAGGAGGAGTTCCGTGCGGCCGTCAAGGAGATCCGCTCGGGCATCGTCGCCTGCGGGCGGCGACGGCGAGAGGGAGCCGATGACGCTGCAGTCCCCGCTGTCCGTCGGACAGTTCGCGGACAAGTGGGCCTCGTACAACGCGCCTCCGGACCTCCCGTACGACCGGCGTGAGGAGGACGGCGGCTCGCTGGTGTTCGACACCGAACCGCTCACCGAACCGGTGGAGATCCTGGGCCCTGTCTCCGTCGAACTGGACCTGTCCGTCAGCGAGCCGGTCGCGACGGCCGCCGCGAGGCTGTCCGACGTGGCGCCGGACGGCAGCGTCACCCGTGTCTCGTACGGCGTCCTGAACCTCACCCGGCTCGACGGCAGGGACGCCCCCGAGGCGCTGGAACCCGCCCGCCGCTACCGAGCCACTGTCGACCTCAGTGCGGTGGCACGGTCCTTTCCGCGCGGGCACCGCATCCGGCTGTCGCTCTCCACGTCGTACTGGCCCCTGGCCACCGCCTCGGCCGGTGCTGCTGAGCGTGTACGAGGGCGCCAGCACGCTCACGCTGCCGCTCCGCCCCGCGACCGCGCCCGACGGGCTGCCACGGAACGCGTTCGGCGAGCCGGAGGGCACCCCGCCGCTGGCCGCCGCTCAGCTGACGGACCCGGAGGAGCGCTGGCTGGTCACGCGCGACCTCGTCGGACACAACGCCGAGCTGGAGACCGTCAAGGACCGGGGCCTGGTCCGCCTCGAGGACATCGGCCTGGAGGTCGGTTGCCGGGCCTGCGAACGCTATGCCTCCGTTGCCGAGGACTTCACGTCCGCCACCGGTGAGTCCGCCTGGACCATGCGCTTTTGGCGCGACGACCGGGACGTGCGGGTGGGGACGCACACCCGGCTCACGTGCGACGAGACGCAGTTCTTCGTGGACGCCACCCTTGACGGATACGAGGGCGGGCGCCGCGTGTTCTCCCGCACGTGGAACGAGACCATTACACGCGACCTCCTCTGACCTGCGGGCCAAGAAGGCGCAAGCAGACGTCGCCGGTGGTCGGGGCAGGGAGGTGGCGCCTCCGGTGGCTTTGTGAGCACGGCTCCTTCGACGTGGAGGACATGCCCCTTATTGTGGATCTTTGTGTAGATCGCCCGAAGGTGGGATGGAGCTGGGGTAGTGGCGTTCGCGGAGTCGGCCGGTGGCGGTGAGTCCGTGCCCTCTCCCGAGTCGGCCCCGGGGTCCGGGCGACGGCCCTGGGCACCGCTGCTGGCAGTGTGCGCCGGGTATTTCATGGTGATCCTGGATGTGACGGTCATCAACGTCGCCGTGCCGGTGATCGGCAGGGAACTGTCGGCCTCGCTCACCGGCATCCAATGGATCACCGATGGGTACACCCTGGTCTTCGCCGGATTCCTGCTGACCGGTGGCGCGCTGGGCGACCGGCTGGGCAACCGTCGGATCTTCTGCTCGGGCGTGGCGGTGTTCACCGTGTCCTCGGCCGCGTGCGCGGCCGCGCCGAGCGCCCCCTTCCTGGTTGCGGCCCGGCTGGTGGAGGGGCTCGGCGCGGCGCTGATCGTGCCCGGTTCCCTGGCCCTGCTCCAGCAGGCCTACCCGGCGCCGGCCGCACGCTCGCGGGCCTTCGGACTGTGGGGTTCGATGGCGGGCATCGCGGCCTCCGCCGGGCCGCTGCTGGGCGGCCTCCTCGTCTCCGCGGGGGGCTGGCGCTGGGTGTTCCTCATCAACCTGCCCGTCGGTGTGGCCTGCCTGATGCTGACGCTGCGGCATGTGGCACGCTCGCCCCGGCGCGCCGCTCGGTCCCTGGACTGGCCCGCGCAGTGCGCGGTCGTGGCGGCGGTGGCGCTGCTGATCGCGGCGCTCAACGAGGCCGGACGGCGGGGCTGGTCCGATCCGGCTGTTCTCGCCGGGGTGGGCCTGGCCGTGCTGGCCGCCGCGGCGTTCGCGGTGCGCGAACGGCTGGCCCGGTCCCCTGTTCTTCCGCTGAGTCTGCTGCGGTCTCGTACGATGAGCGGCGGAGCCGTCATCGGCCTTCTGTTCAACTTCGGCTTCTACGGCATGGTGTTCACCGCCAGCCTGGAATTCCAGCACCAGCGCGGCTTCAGCGCCCTGGAAACCGGACTGGCGCTTTTCCCGGCGGTGGCGATGACCATGTTCGCCTCCGTCCTGTCCGGACGGCTGACCCGCCGCACCGGCGATCGTCCGCTGGTGATCTCCGGCATGCTCCTGGCTGCCCTGGGACTGGCCGGCTGGGCCTCGGCGGGAGCCGACCCCGCCTACCCGCTGCTGGTGGTCCCGATGATGGCTGCGGGGTTCGGTACCTCCTTCGCCCTCACCGGCTCGACCGCCACCGTGATGGGTGCCGCACCCCCGGCGTACTCGGGGGCCGCCTCCGCCCTGTTCAACACCACCCGCCAGATCGGCAGCGCCACCGGCGTGGCGCTCGGCGGCAGCCTGCTCGCCACAGCCACCGACTACGACACCGGGCTGCGCACCAGCATGGCCATCGGCGCGCTCGCCTACCTGACCGCCGCAGGCCTCGCGTGGCTGTGCGTGCCGGCGAAGTCCCCAAGGACATAGGGAGCCTTGAGACGCCGCCGCCCCGCCACCGACACGTGCTGCCAGGGCACCGCCGAGGGGGCGGCCGGCCGCCTGGACCGGACGGTTCCTGGCCGGCCTTGCTCCGGGGGAGGACGGGCGGATGCGGAGGCCGCGCGGAAGCGCCCGATGCCCGGCACCATCACTGCCCGCAGTACTGCTCGGCCGGGGCGCCGTGCACGCCACCGAACAGGGCTTGCAGAACCCGGCCGACGAGGACGTCAGGCGGTTCGGGGCAGAGCCCGCCACTCCCGGCTCGGTCGAGCACACCCTGGACCGGGTGAGACACCGGAACTGACACCTCGACCTGCGCACCGTGCCACCCGCCGCAGGCGCCTGGCTGGACACCCCCGGCCCGAACGGGAGATCGGCACGGACTTCCCCCCCGCCCGGCGACCGGGTCAACCTGCTGAGATCGACGGACCTGGTGGTGCACCTGCACGAGATCCGGCCGAGCCGCCCGCTGCCGCGCGACTGAACGGCCCCGAGGCAGCGACCCGGGGCGCTCAACCGCCGGACGCGCACAGCGGAGTACACGTCGCCGTCCCCTGGACGCCCGACCCGCCCCGGTACGCCGGATGCCCGTCGCGGCAGCCAAGGTGGTCCCGGCATCCGGCCTCTTGTCCTGAGAGCCCCGAACGAAACGGGAGTCCGGCTCACGGCGTCCGGAACCCGGCCGTCGAGGGTGGAGTCGTGCAGCCGTGCTCGGCTCCCGGACGTGCAGGGCGGTGGCGGGCCCGGTGACCGCAGCAGGGCTCACGCCCGGCCACCACCTCCCCGCAGAACCGCCACTGCGGAGCAGTGGGGGATGGTGCCGTCGGAGGAGCCGAAACCCTATGGAGAAACAGAGGTTCCTGCCAGGGCGGCGCTCAGGCGGTCCTTGATCCGGCGGCGCATCGAGGCCATGGTGAAGCCCTTGGGGTCGATCTTGCCGGGCTGCCACTCCAGGTGGCCGATCACGCTGCACTCGGTCCAGCCATGAGCCCGGCAGACGGCGGCGGCCGCCTTCTCGATCGCCTCCAGCTGCGCCTCGGGCCAGAGGTCGATGCCGTCGCCGAGGTTGATCGCCTCGAAGCCGTAGAAGTGCCGGTTGCCGTCGGTGTTGGCCTCGTTGTCGGGCGGCAGGGCGGCCTCGTCGATCACCGCGCGCAGGACGTCGTCGTCACCGAGCCCCGCGTGGTTGGCCCGGCCGTTGCCCACCAGGTGCACGGTACCGTCCTTGGCGACGACGCCGTGGCACAGCGGGCCGGGCAGGGCGGAGTGGCCGTCGTAGCACAGCTGGACGCTGCTCATGGTTCCGGAGGTGACCGTGTGGTGGATCATCACACCATGCACGGGTCCCCAGGGACCCTTGTGGTTGCGGTTGTGGGTGCGCCACGAACGGTGCTCGACGACGGTGAGCCCTTCGGCGCGCAGCGCATCGAGGAACCGGTCTGCTGACAGTGGGGTAGCCATGACTCTCCTCGTCGGGATACGGCTGCACGGGAGGCCCCTCGTCGGACAGCATTCCGTGAGGAGGCCCCCCGAGGAGTCCCGAACCGGCTCTGCCGGCCCGGTGGAATGCCAGTGTCCCGGCCGGTGCGTCACCGTCGCGTGACGGCCGTGCGGCTCCGCCCTCACCCTCCGTCGGGGTCGGTGAGCATCTCCTCCAGCCACTTCTGGACCACCCGGCACACGGCATCGACCCGGGTGAGCGTCATGCTGCGCTCGACACCGGAGGCGATGTCGTCGGTCAGGCGGATGTGGGCCCGCAGAGGTTGGGCGGAGCCCTTCTCGACCCAGACCCGGATGATCATCACGCCGGTGCCCGATGCTGTCATGCCCTCACCGTCCGGGACGGCCGTCACCGCGGCGTGACGGGGCAAGGCCCGCGACCAGCCGGTGCAGCCGCTCGGTCGGTTCCAGCCCCAGTTCGTCGTGCAGGCGCCGGGCATAGCGGGCGAAGGCGTGCAGGGCCTCGGAGGGGTTGCCCTCCGCCAGGTGGGCCCGGGCCAGGCACACCTGGCCGCTCTCGCGCAGCGGGTCGGCGTGCACGGCCGTCTGCGCAGCGGTGACGGCCTCGGCGTACCGCTGCGCCGTGATCAGCCGCCTGGCCAGCGTCTCCAGGGCGTGCAGTCGCAGCTGCCGCCAGCCCTCCGCCTCCAGCAGCGCCCAGTCGTCGTACCAGCCGGGCAGCAGGTCGGCGGAGAGGGCGTCGACCGCGTCCGGAACGGAATCGGGGAGCCGGGCAGCCTCGGCGGGGTCGAGGACGCGGTGGGCGGTCCTGCGGGCATGGTGGAGGTCGACGGTCGTGCCGCGGGCCAGGCACACCTCGGCCGGGCCGATCTCCAGGGCCCGTCGGCCGGTGTGGTGCAGGCGCGCGAGGGCGGAGCGGAGGTTGGCGTACGCGTGGTCCTCGGGGGCCTCCGGCCACAGGGTTCCCGCGATCAGGGGCCGGGGCACTGCGGCCCGGCAGCACAGGGCAACGAACGCCAGCACCCGCTCCGACCCTCCGGGAACGGCCACCGCTTCCTCGCCCACCCACAGGCCGAAGCCGCCCAGGACACCGATGCGCACCCCGACCCCGCCCCGACCGGAGACCGCCGAAACGGGAACGGAGGCGGCCCGGACCGAAACGGCCTCCCGCGGCGCCCGTCGGCCGACCGCGCCGTGACCACCCCGATGTCCGTTCTCCATGCCCCCTGCCCATTCCCGCAGAGACGCAAATCCGGTCACAGGTGCCCCGTGTGCCCCCACCCACCATGCTCCACCCCCCACCACACGCTGTCGAGCCGCTTCCGCGTCCGGGACGGTGTCGAGCCGCTCGGAGACGACGAGGCGCTCAGACCCGTTTCCCGTCGTGCTCGAATAGACCCCCAGGGTGACTGGCCGAGCACTTGGTCGTAAGGGGTCTTTGGCCGGAGGCCTCCCCGTGGTGCGCTTCACCACCTTTCCTCTCCCCCTTCATGGAGCCGCGATGACGGTGCAACAGCATCAGGCGACGGACCAGACGGTCCTGGTGTACACGGCCATCGCGCAGCCCGCGCCTCGGCCGGACAGCGCCGGGCCGGGCACGACGGCGTTCCGCCACCGGGTGGCGGCCGATGCGCTCAGCAGCGCCAGGAAGGCCTCCTGCGACGCGGTCGGGTCGACGTACCCGAGGAGCACCGCTCCGGCACGGCGGTCGTCGACGACAACCCCTCCCGGCTCAAGACCCACGAGATCGTTCGCAGCGAGACCACCGAAGGCCTCACTCCGGTCCGGCGCTGCTCCGCCTGAGGGGTCAGCTGGAAAAGCGCAGGCGGCGGACGGTGAGCCGCCCGTCGTCCTCGCGCTTGACGACGTGCGTCGTGCTGGGCGTCGGCTCCTCGCCCTCGAAGACCGCCTCGCCCCGTGTCAACAGGTCGCTGATGTGCTTCTCGGCTGCCTGGCGCTCGGCGTCGTCGCCCTGCCCGCTCCCACCCGAGTCCGGATGCCTTTCCTTGCCTGTGCTCAACGCCGATGCCGAGCCTGAATACCCGTAGGTGACCTCACCCGCCTGCCGGCGGCCGAGAGGCGGACGTATTCGGCGACGGCAGCGCTCCTGCAGGTCGGCGTCTCGGCTGCCGCCTGTTCGGCACGGTCCCTTCAGTGGGCGTTCTCGCCATGGGTGTTCCCGTTGTCCAGGTCGTTCTGCCCGCGGTCCGGTTGGCGGGTGAATCGGGTTGCGAGGTGGTAGGCGACGGTGACGTTGTCATACCGTCGGCCGGGGACGACTCTGTCGGGGAGGTTGATCCGGTCACTGTGGGATGTTGATTCACGTTCGCCAGTGCCGGGGAAACTGACGGCTGTCCGTGGTTTTTCCGTGAAGCGGAGGTGCTTGGATCGGACCGTCGCCTGGAACGAGATGTCTGGTTCCGGGTCCTGGCCTCCGATGGTGGCGGGCCGTCCGGCGCCTTGTGGCTTGGAGGTACCAGCCGTTCAGGGGGGCTCGTCCCGCCTCCGGGGGGTGCGACGGGTGGGCCGAGGTGCTTCCTTCCCGTCCTCGCCGCGGGCCCGGCGCGGGCGGGTGCCGCTCTTGCTCCGGGCGGTCCGGTCCCGGTCCCCGTCGGCGGGCCCGTGTGACGTGCTTGATCCGGCCGGCCTCGTCCGGCCGGCGGTGTCGCCTGTCGCCTCGGTGACGTCCTCGACGGCTTTTTGCGCGGTGCCGCCCGCGGCCTCGGCCACGTCCCCGGCGGTGTCGCCGGCATTCCCGCCGACATCGCCGACGGCCTGGCTCGCCCCGGCACCGACGTCCTCCACCGCTCGCCCGGCGCCACCGCCGACGTCCTGCACGGCCCTCCCGGCGCCGCGTCCCAGGTCGTCGACCGCACCGCCGGCGCCGCGTCCCACGTCCTGTACGGCGGACCCGGCACCCCGGCCGACGTCCTCGACGGCCCTTCCCGCGCCCGTGCCCAGCTCACCAACGGCTTGGCGGGCACCGCCACCGACGTCCTGTACGGCGGAACCGACCCCGCGTGCCAACTCCTGGACGATCTCCGGGTTGCGATCGAGCGTGGTCAGCACCCGGTTGACAATCGTCACGACGTTGTGGAGGCGCACCTTGAGCTGGGCTTGCGCCTCCACACCCGAGATGCCCAGGTGCACCCTGCCGAGTGCGACGTCGGCGCCCACGTTCAACTTCAACAGGTCCAACACCTCGGCCTGCAGTGAGACATGCGCCCGCAGGTCCTCCACGTCCAAGTCGATCTGGTCGACCTTCAGCACAGGAACGTCGAGGAAGACGTCAGGAGCCGCGTCGGCCGGCTCACCGCCGAAAGCGTCGGTGTCCTCGTGGGCCGTGGCCGACTCGTCCTCGGCGCTGGGTTCGCCGTCGTCCAGGTCGTGCTCCTCGACGGGGTCCTCGTCGTGCTCGGCGTTGTCCTGCATGGGTCCGCCTCCATGAACTCGCCGGACGTTTCGCGCCTTTTGGGACAGTATGGCGTACAGGTGTGCGGCGCGGTGCTGTCGGCCGCGGTGGAGCCACAGGCCGGCCGGGGAACGCACGGAAGGTGCCGGGGGGCGCCCGCGCGCGAACGGGGCCAAACGGGTGGCAGCCGTCATGGCCGGTTCCCGCTGTTGTTCCGGGAAGTCGAGGAGCTGATGTTCGAGCGCGAGGTGATCGTCTCGTACGAGACGATCCGGCGTCGGTGTGCGAGGATCGGCCGGATCCGTGCGAATGAGCTGCGCAGCCGCCGGACGCAGAACCTGGCAGCCGCTGCCGAGCCCCGGCTAGCGATTGATGGTTCGCATCCCTGCCTCGTCATATCGTTCGCCCGCCGCCTCGGGCAGTTCCGCGTCGATGCGGGCCAGGTCGTCCTCGGTCAGCGCGATGCCGACCGCGGCGGCGTTCTGTTCCAGGTAGGTGCGGCGCTTGGTGCCCGGGATCGGCACCAGGCCCTCGGCCTGGGCCAGCACCCAGGCGATGGCCAACTGGGCCGGGGCCACGTCCTTCTCGGCGGCGATCTCCTTCACCTTGGCCGCCAGCCGCAGGTTCGCCTCCAGGTTGGCGTCCTGGAAGCGCGGGTTCTCGCGGCGCCAGTCGTCCGCGTCCAGCTCGTCCGGCGAGGTGAACCGCCCGGCGAGGAAACCGCGGCCGAGCGGTGAATACGGGACGAAGCCGATGCCCAGCTCCCGGCAGGCGGGCAGCACCTCGGCCTCCACGTCCCGTGACCACAGCGAGTACTCGCTCTGCACCGCGGTGACCGGGTGCACGGCGTGGGCGCGCCGGACGGTCTCCGCGCTCGCCTCGCTCAGGCCGATGTACCGCACCTTGCCCTCGGCGACCAGCTCGCCCAGCGCGCCGACCGTCTCCTCGATGGGTACGTCCGGGTCGACCCGGTGCTGGTAGTACAGGTCGATGTGGTCGGTCCCCAGCCGCTGCAGGGAGCCGTGGACCGAGCTCCGGACGTGCTCGGCCGAGCCGTCCTGGGGGCCGACCGTGCTGATGTCTCCGGGTACGGCGTTGTCCATCCGGTAGTTGAACTTCGTCGCGATCACGTACTTGTCGCGATGTCCCCGGATCGCCTCGCCGACGAGTGACTCATTGGTGAGCGGCCCGTACATCTGCGCGGTGTCGAGAAAGTTCACCCCGAGGTCGAGGGCGCGCCGGATGGTCGCGATCGCCTCCTCGCGATCGGTGGATCCGTAGAAGGCGGACATGCCCATGCACCCCAGGCCGATGGCCGATACCTGGAGGTCCCGCAGACTGCGCTTCTGCATGCCGTGTCCCAGCCTTTCCCTGCGTACTCGTTCATTGCCCGGGCGGCACGAAGCCCCTCATCCATTTAGCGACGGATTCCACCACCCGGCATCCTGTGAGAGGCACCGGGCGACACGGGCACCGCCGGCTCCAAGCACGCCGCCGCCCTCCCAGAACCCAGGTTCTGGGAGGGCGGCGCCGTCCCGCAACCACACAACGACCGTGTCCCGCCCCAGCCAGTACAGCCCGTCACACCACGCAGCCAGAGGTTGGGCGGTTCGTGCCGGTGAGCCGGATCAGCTTCGCCTCGGGTGGCGAGCCTGCGGGGCCCCTCATGTGGTGAGGTCGTCTCAGCGCAGGGGCTGTTCCGGGGAGTCGGCCGGGGACGCCGTCTGCCGGACCTGACGGCGGCGGTGACGGAGCACTGTCCACGCGATGCCGAGAATGACGAACCACACCGGGGTCACCAGCAGCGCCTGCAGGGTGTCCTCCTTCTGGGTCAGTGCCCAGACGAGGAACGCGAAGAAGGCGAGTACGACGTAGCACATGACGACGCCGCCAGGCATCTTGAACGTCGACGCCTCGTGCAGGTGAGGACGGCGCTTGCGGTACACCAGGTAGCAGATCAGGATGATCGACCAGACGAACATGAACAGCAGGGCCGAGATGGTGGTCACCAGCGTGAAGGCCTCGATGATCGAGTCGCCCATGGTGACCATGACGACACCGGGGAGCAGGAAGAGGCCGGACAGGAGCAGGGCGTTGACCGGTACCTTCCTGGAGGTGAGCTTGCCGAAACGGGCCGGCGCGTCGCCCTCCTGGGCCAGGCCGTAGACCATCCGTGAGGTGGAGTAGATGCCCGAGTTCGCGGACGAGGCAGCAGAGGTCAGCACCACGAAGTTGATCACGGAGGCGGCGATGCCGAGGCCGGCCAGTGTGAACATCACGACGAAGGGGCTGCGGTCCGCGCTGATCTGGCGCCAGGGTGTGACGGTGATGATCGCGATCAGGGCCACCACGTAGAACAGCATCACGCGTACCGGGATCGAGTTGATCGCCTTGGGCAGGTTCCGTTCCGGGTTCTTGGTTTCCGCCGCAGTGGTGCCGACCAGTTCGATGCCGACGAAGGCGAAGGTCGCGATCTGGAATCCCGCGACGAACCCCATGGGGCCGGTGGGGAAGAAGCCGCCGTCGTTCCAGAGGTTGGAGAAGCTCGCGGTGGCGCCCCCGGGTGCCTGGAAGCCGCCCAGTACCATGCCGAATCCGACGACGATCAGTGTCACGATGGCGATGATCTTGATCAGTGCGAACCAGAACTCGGTCTCACCGAACGCCTTCACCGTGGGCAGGTTCAAAACGATCAGCAGGACGACCGCCGCGAGTGCCGGGATCCACAGCGCGAGCCCTCCCCACCAGTACGACACGTACCCGGCGATCGCGATGACGTCGGCGACGCCGGTGACGATCCAGCAGAACCAGTAGGTCCACCCCGTGAAGAAGCCGGCCCACGGTCCGAGAAGGTCCGAGGCGAAGTCGGCGAAGGACTTGTAGCGCAGGTTGGAGAGCAGCAGCTCTCCCATCGCCCGCATCACGAAGAACAACATCGCGCCGATGATCATGTAAACGAAGATCACCGAGGGGCCGGCCAGTGAGATCGTCTTGCCCGACCCCATGAACAGGCCGGTGCCGATGGCGCCGCCGATCGCGATCAGCTGGATGTGCCGGTTGGACAACTGCCGGGAGAGGTGCTGTTCGCCCGCGGGGGAGGGGGGTTGTCCGGGCTCCGTCGCGGGCTCCGTCCCGGGTGCCGGGGCGGTGGTCGGGACGGCTTTGCTGCTGTCGTGCATGTGCGAACCTCGTGGATCTTTGGTGCGTGCGGGCCGTGACAGACGTGTCATGGGATGCGGCCGCACACGCATGGGAGGAGCGAGTGGGCACAAAGAGTCGGCATGAGTGGTGGGGCGGCCGGCGGGGTGCCGGGCACGCCGGACACGCCGGACACGCCTTCAAGGGGTGTGGGCCCATGAGGGAGGGCCGTGGGTGGGAAAGCCGGAGCTCAGTCGGGATGCCGACGGGCAGCCGGCGGCCGGCGGCGGGGTAACGAGAAAGCCATCGGGGGGTCCTCAAAGGTCGGGCACGGGCAGGAACCCGCGCTGCCGAGTGGAGCCTCCCCCTCTGTCATGGGGCCTGAGAGCTTCGCCGCGGAAGTTCGCGGCTTGCACCGTGGGCGAGGCGCGGGAGCGCCTGCTTTTCAGAGGTGCCTGCCCGAGCGGTAGGGGTGCCTGAGAGTTTCCGGGGAGGTGTTGCTCCTTCGGCGCCCGGGTCTGGCTGACCCGGTGCTCTCCCGCAGCGGGATGAGCGGCGATGTGAGGCTAGGCCCGCACCGGCAGCCGGTCAAGACCTGCGCGAACGTTGATCGTTTACTTCCGGGTAGGGCGGCGTTTCAGGATCGCGTGCACCTTCCCGCGGGTGCGGGCCGCTCCCGAAACCGGGTCGGCCCTGTGCGTCGGCCGCCGGGATCGTCCCCTTTTTGCGGCCGCGGACGTAGGCGAGCCGTTTGCCGTCGTGGCTCCGTACGGGGCATGGCCGTTTGGTGCGAACGCGAGGGGTGGCGGCGCCAAGAAGCCATCCCGAAGTCCCGCTTGAGGCAAGGTCACCGGACTCTGCGAAACCCGGGGCGGTTCAGGGTGTGGCTGGACAGATCAATCGACGACGGGTAGACAAGCGCACGAAGCTCCTGGCGGACACGGGTGATCTTGGTCGAGAACCCATCTACCAGGAGTTTCGTTGTCCCGTAGAGGCCTCCCCCGCCAACGCCCCGACCACGCGGCCAGGTTGAAAAGGATCAGGGTAATTGCCTATTGCATCCAAAGCCTCGGGGTGATCGAATATGCGTCCGGCGATCGGTGTTCTTGACGTTACGCAGAGGGTGTCGCACATGATGGGCCGCTGGTTGGCAAGCCGAACGAAACAGCATCAGACGGGCCCCCTGGCAGCTGTGCAGACTCCCTCGAATGCCGGAGTGCTGAGCTGCCGGATCCTCAGCCCGGCCAACGAGCCGGTGCCGCACGCCCGATTCGCGGTCAGCGACACCGTGGGACGCACCATGGTCGAGGGCGGGACGGACCCCTTCGGATCGTTCGTGGCCACAATTCCGGCGGGGGAGTACCGGCTCGCGGTGTTCGCCGAGGGGTACCTGCCGTACCGGGTGCCGTGCACGGTCACCGAGAACTCCCTGGCCTCGCTCGGCGATGTGACCCTGCGGGCGGCACAGCCGCTGGAGATGCCCGCGCCGGGCGACTGGGAGATCGATCTGGCGCACTCCTCGATCGCCTGCACCGCGCGGCACATCGGGGTGGCCCGGGTGCACGGCCGGTTCAACTCCTTCGCGGGGGTGGTGCGGATTACCGGTGACGCGACGCAGACGGCGATGCACGTGGTGATCGACGCGGGGTCCATCGACACCAATGTGAGGATGCGTGACGACCATCTGCGGTCGGCGGACTTCCTGGACGTGGCGCGGTTTCCGACCATCGAGTTCTACAGCGACCGGTTCGTGCCCCGGGGCGGCAATCGGTGGGACGTCATCGGCGAGCTGTGGCTGCGCGGGGTGGCGCGTACGGTCACGCTGGACATGGAATACCTCGGGCTCGGCAACGGCATGCAGGGCGAGGCCCGTGCGGCCTGCCGGGTCACCACCGAACTGCACCGCGACGACTTCCAGGTGAGCTGGCAGACGATGCTGGCGCGGGGTATCGCCGCCGTTGGCCCCACCATCCGGGTCGACATCGACGTGCAGGTCGTGCCCAAGAGCTGACCACCGACCTGGCGTTCGCTGTCCCGAAAGACGCCCGGCAAGGGCTCTTGTGAGCGAAGTGAGACATGTGCTGGTGCTGCCCGACCGCGAGTTTGCGGAAGCGGTGGCGGAGGCGCTCGGGGAGAGCTTCGGCGCCGACGAGGAGCCTCGGCTCGTCCGGGACGCCCAAGCCGGCGACAAGTGGCACCTGGACGAGGTCTTCGTGAAGGTCAACGGGGTGCGGTACCAGCTGCGGCGTGCGGTCGTCCAGGACGTCGCCGTCCTGGACGACCGCACGCAGTCCCGGCGCGACGCGACGGCCGCGAAGCGGTTCCTGGCCAAGCCGATGAAGAAGCAGTGCCGGGTGTCCCCGGGTGCTGGTCACCGACAGGCTCCGCTCCTGCGGCGTCGCCCACCGGGAGTTGACGCCCTCGGTCGAACACCGGCAGTCGAAGTGCCTCAACAACCTGGAGGAGGACTCCCACCAGCCCACCCGACAGCGCGAACGCGCAATGAAGGGCTTCCGTTCCGCCACCGGGACACAGCGGTTCCTGTCCGTGTCCAGCGCGATCTCACCGCACTTCAGGCCCCGACGCCACCGCCTCACCGCCCCTCAGCACCGCGCCGAGACGCACCGCCGCTTCGCGATTTGGAACCAGGACGCCGACAGCACCTGCCCGCCCGCCGAGGCCTGGCACCCCATCAGCCAGACACGCCATGGACAACTTGACAACGCTTCGGAGGCGACCTGCACGACGGCGGCCACAGCCGCTACTTGATCAGGGCGTTGGCCACGATGATCACCAGGCCGATCAGCATGTCGCCGGTTCCGGCCCGGAGCGAAGCCCCCCACCCACGGCCCGCGCGGCGCGCGGTCCACGCCCCCAAACCGGCGAGGAGCAAGGTGTTGAACACCAGTGCGGTGTTCACCGCCTCGGCCTCCGTCCACCAGGAGGGCATCGCGGTCAGCAGCAGCACGACGGTGGGAACAGCCGCCGCGACGACGGGCCACTCGGCGAGCATGGCGCGCAGCCCGACCCAGGAACCGCCGGGGTCCGCCGACATCCGGTGCGCGAGAACGTGGGCGTAACCGTGGGCGGCCGCAGAGGCGAGGGCGGTGAGCAGGACCCACACCGCGTCCGATCCAGGGTCGGTCTTCTCTCCGGGGGAGTCGAGGGCAGCCGCCAGCGCACTGGCCAGGACGAGCCCGTAGACGCCGCTGAGCAGCCGTGGTTCTGGCAGCCGCCGGCCCGCTGCCTGCGGGACAGCCGACTGGGGGAAACGGCGGGCACGGTGGTGCATCGCTACAGCCTCCGGTGGGAGGGTCGGAACAGGGCAATACGGCACCACATCGGAAGAGCGGTGCCTGGCTGCATACGTGAGCCGTGGTCCTGACTCAACTTCTGTGATGCGCAGAAGCAACGCCTTCTCCTGAAGCCTGCTCCATTTGCCCGACCTGCGGGACGGCGTGCGTGCCCTGGTTCGAACCCATGACGGGACCTGTGCCGCCTTTCGGGACCGCTCCTCGGCAGGGCGTCATCGGCAGTATCCGGCACGAGGTCCCCGATCGCTTCCTCACACGCGGAGACGGGCCCCCGGTACCGCGGGCCCGCAGCCGAGTCACCGCCCGGCGACAGGGGCCTCCATCCGCTGCCTGCGGGACGCCGTCACCGCGTGGACCAGCAAGCCCTTCGCCCGCAGCTCGGTGAGCAGGGCGGCGTGCAATCACGGCCAGACACCCGATTCGGTCCGGTCGCGAAGACGGCGCCATGCCGTGACACCGGAGCACCCCACCGCCTGTCGGCGGATTCGCCCGACATACTCGCCTGATGAGCGACAACGCGCAACCGGGCAGTTGGGATGCCCCGTGGTATCGAGTGCAGACGGAGCGGTTCGAGGCATGGTTCCTGCCGGATGCCGGTGAGGATCTGGAGGCCGTGCACGACGTCGACGTCGAGGTGCGACTGCCGGACGGCTCTCGGTGGAGTGCGAGCGTCTGCACGGTTGCGCACGTGGAGACGCTCATGGAGCGATGGGCCACCAGCGGGGAGGCTCTCGGTGGGCGCTACTTCTGGTGTCCCGACGGTCTCATCGTCCGCGATGCCGGCATCGGCAACATGGTCCAGGTGCTCTCAGGGCTGATCGACAACGGCGGGTTCCCCCAGATCTTGCAGCGTCTCGACGACTGAACCAGTCCGACACTCTCATCTCATTCTGAAACGATCAGGGAGGGGTCACTCACTGTCAGTGTCCGCACGTTGCCAACGAGGCGGATTGGCCGGGAGGACACCGGAGACGGCGCCATCGGCCTTGGCGGCGTCAGCGACGGCCTCGGCAGCTGCTTCTGCGGCCTGCGCCGTGTCGTTGGCGGCCTGGGCGGTCATGTCGTCATCGGCAGGCTTCTCGCGGGTGGCCGGTGACGGGGGCAGCTCCTTGCTGAAGGCTTTGGACACGCCCTGGAGCGCGGCGGTGATCTCGCTGGGGATCACCCAGAAGTTGTTGCCTGAACCTTGCGCCAGCTGGGGCAGGGTCTGGAGGTACTGGTAGGCGAGCAGCTTGGGGTCGGGGTCGTTGCGGTGCACGGCCTGGAACACCTCGTCGATGGCCCGGGACTGGCCCTCGGCCTGGAGGATCGCCGCAGTACGGTTGCCCTCCGCGCGTAGGACAGCGGCCTGCTTGTCACCTTCGGCGGTGAGGATCTGCGATTGGCGCTGCCCCTCGGCCCCCAGGATCGCGGCCCGCTTGTCCCGCTCGGCTCGCATCTGCTTCTGCATCGCGTCCTTGATGGTCTGCGGGGGATCGATGGCCTTGATCTCCACCCGGTTGACCCGCAGTCCCCACTTACCGGTGGCCTCGTCCAGCACGCCGCGGAGCTGGCTGTTGATGGTGTCCCGTGAGGTGAGCGTCTTCTCCAGGTCCATGGAGCCCACGACGTTGCGCAAGGTGGTGACGGTCAGCTGCTCGACGGCCTGAAGGAAATTCGCGATCTCGTAGAAGGCCGCTCGTGGGTCGGTGACCTGGAAGTACAGGACGGTATCGATCTCGACGACCAGGTTGTCCTCGGTGATGACCGGCTGCGGTTTGAAGGAGACGACCTGTTCACGCAGGTCGATCACCGGGCGAACGCGGTCGATATAGGGGATGACGAGGTTGAGGCCGGGGTTCAGGGTGCGGTGGTAGCGGCCGAGTCGCTCGACGTTGCGAGCGCGCGCCTGAGGAACGATGCGCACCGCCCGCACCACGGTGAAGATCGCGATCAGCGCGACGATCAGGCCGGCGATGAGGAACGCGGAGGTCTCCATGGTTTCAGTCCCGGGGGTAAACGAACGCAGTGGTGCCGCTGATCTCTATGACGTCGACGGTCTTTCCAGGAGGAATCACCAGCGTCTCGTCATAGGCGCGGGCCGTCCATTCCTCCCCGTCGATACGAACCCTGCCACCCAGGCCCGACACCTCCGAGACGACATAGGCAGCCCTGCCGACCAGGGCATCTATACCGAATCGCGCCTCTTGTGGCTGGAGCATATGACGCATTGCGACAGGGCGCACGAACAGCACGGTGACGGTCGCCACGACGGCGAACACCAAGAACTGGAAGGGCAGCGGCAGTCCGATTGCCGCGCACCCCGCCGTGACCAGCGCGGCGGCACTCAGCATTCCGAGTGCAGCGGTGAGAGTGAGGATCTCCGCCACAGCCAGCACAGCTGCGACGATCAACCAGATCAGCCACAGATCCATTGCGTACCCCTTCCGGCCGGCACGGGTGCGGAGGGCTCGGGTCCCATCGTCGGACCCTGTAGGTGAGGGCCGCGGCACCCTCTTGTGAAGGAAACCCTGCCGACCGAGCGGAGGTGTACTGGCACGACACCTGCCGCAAGCACCTACTTCCAGGATTTACCCTTATTTTCCCGTTCTTGAAAGATTACTCCCCGCAGATGAGCCGCCTGCAGTTCTCCTCCTGAGACGGCGGACGCGCGGCAGGCCGGGCCAGATGCACTGGCACAGGAACTGATGGCGCGCTCGTTGCCGTTCTTGTGGGCCGACCCCCGAATGGGCCCTATCGAGGGGTTCCCCCTCCGAAAAGCCCGGCAGGGTGGTCATCACCCCTGCCTCGGGCGGATCAATCGCTCGCATCCCGTGGAAAAGTCGAATACCGTCCGAGGCGGGACCGCGATACCGCTTCGTGCGGGAACAGGCGGCCCTGCTCGGTCTCCACGCCGGCGACCTCATTCCGGCGATCGAGCAGACGTACCACGACGCCGACGGCCGCGCGGTGGAGACCGCCGACATCGTCGCCCCGGACCGCACTGGCTGAAGCCTTTGGCAGAGCTGTTCGGCGCCGGAGGCCAACCTTTTCTGGTACGGCGCTGGCCTGGCCGACTGCCGCTCCAATGCCGATCGCCCCACCCGTCCCTACTTCTGGCCGCTCGGGCGGTTGTCGGCCTGCTCCACAGCGCCGACAACCGTGCTCCGCAGTGGACGGCGCGAGATCACGGACTGCCTCTGTCGACGGAGGACCGGCGGACTGCATAACCCCCTTCCAGTTCCACGGACGCGGCCCCGGCGGTCACGCGGACAGTCGACGCGGTACCGGGTCCGATCTGCCTGGATCCTCACCCCCACAACTGTGGGATGACCTGCTCACCGATTATGGCTCCACCGGCGATTCGGTGGACCTGCTGCGCGCGCCGGACCCCGGCCACCCCCCTACGCGACCGTCGGCGTCGGCGCCATCCTCGTGGGCAAGCAGGGCCTCCTCCTCGGACGGCACCGCCGCGGTACCTGGAAACTACCGGGCGGCATCGCCGAACCGGGTGAATCGCTCAGAGAGGCTGTCGTCCGCGAACCCGCCGAGGAGTCGGGGCTCCGCGTTCACTGCGCAGACCTCACCCTCCTCGGAACGCTGGTCGACCACGTAGAGGACGTGGTCCGCGTCACTGCGGGCGCCATCGGCACCGCAGGGGAGGGAGAGCTCGCCGACCAGCCGGGTGAACCGTGAGTGGCTGGCGGTGGCACTGCCTGAGCGACGTTCCGCAAGGGGCTGTCCGTCTGCTCCGCCCGGGCTCTCACCGTACTGCCGCGGTTACGATCGTGCCGGCGATTACCTGGTTGCACGTACGGTCCCGCAACTCGACACGAGACCAGCCGACGACGACGGCCAGGAAGCATCCCGGGGCCGCCCACGCACTGCAGGTCTGCATGAGCATCGTGCAGGCACCTGCTGAGACAGTCATGGTGCATGGAGATCTTCCAGACGAACGCGATCATCGCGTCCGAGGCCCGGACGGCACCTCTCACTCACTGCGTCACGAGGCCAAGGGCCAAGGCCGGGATGGAGCCCTCTTCGTGAGCCGGCGTGGTGACTTCGCCGTTGAGTGTGAGATCGCTGAGGCCCCGGCTGCAGGTGCCGCCGGAGCCGCTCTTCCTCGGTGGCGTCACGCACTCCCGGTGGCGTGCTCGGCGGGCCGGGCGGCTGCGCGTCGTGCGAGCGCAAGGGCGGCGCCGACCGCGGTGAGGGCGGCGAAGCCGAGGGGGTGATCAGGCCGGTGCCAGCGCCGATGCGAGCGGCGGCGAGGAGCACGCCGGCGATGCCGTGGGTGCCGAAGGCGGTGGTGAACCCGGCCGCGTGGAGGGGCCACCTCCGGCGCGCGGGCGCCGACTGGGCCGGGGCAGTTGGAGTGGTCATCGCTGGTCCTCCGAGGGCTCGTGCAGGTGGGCGAAGACGCGTTCGGCGTACTTTTCGCAGACGGCGGCGCAGATCTTGAGGCGCGCCGCGGCCTCGGCGGCCTCGGGGGCGCCGAAGACGTCGCGGGCGGTCAGGTCCCGGTGCCGACGGCGCAGCCTCTCCAGCGACTGCTCTTCCTCTTCGAGTTCGGCGAGGGTGAACTCGGCGTTGCGGATTTCCTTGGCGATCTCCTCTTCGAACTTGTCGCAGTCGGCGAGGAACTCGGTCCAGTCGGCGGAGCGGGCGGCGGTGAACAGTGCCTGAAAGCGGGCGGCGTCTTCGGGTGCCCGGCCGTAGGCGCTGAGCGTGACGGCCTGGCCGCCGGCGTTCTCGGCGAGTGTGAGGGCGCGGGCGACGCCGTCGGCGAAGACGGGGACGTCGGGGACGGCCCAGACGCCCTGCCCCAGCGAGAGCGCACCGATGCGGCGCAGCTCACGCCATACGGCGACCCGGTGACGGGAGGGTTCGGCGGGGATCTTGATGAGGAGCACGAGCCACTGCCCGCCCGATTCCGCATTCGACACACCAGGAAATGTGGCAAGTGTTACATCACACCTTGTGATGAGTTACCCGTACTCCTTGCATCCTGTACTCAGGTACGGGTTTGCCGTCGGAGATGTCTCCCGCCGGAGGCGGCGCGCTGCTGGAGTGCCCGGCCACGACGATCCCGCACTTGGCCCCCTGGGCGTTGACGGAGCCCGGGATCGGGCAGTCGAGGCTGCACCGGCATGGGAAGGACTCCAACCCACTGATCGTGCTGACCGCCCCGGCCGCGGCGCGGTTCGGGCTGCCGGAGCGACTTGAGGACCGTCGGGGTCTGCGTCTTGCGGAGGACCACCCGGTCGTCAAGCAATTGGCGAAGGCGAAATGATGAGTTCGAGGAACGCTTGAGGGAGTGCGGCTCCAGAAATATCGGCAAGTTCTGGCAACACCGGAGCCCGGCAGGGGCTGATCCCGGTCTCGGTGTCAGCCCTGGTGCCCACGAAACCTGGTTATGGCCGATGACGTGCTCAACTACTCTCGACCTGGGCTCTCCACGGGCCCGGAAGTGGGGGGGAGGACGATATGGAGCCACTGGAACTCCGTCGCGCAGTTGAGGCAGGACGGGTGACCGCTTCGGAGGCAGGTCTCCAGGTCGACGATGTAGTCGTCATCAACAACTCGGACCGCGCCGTGCTGCGCCTGGTCCCGTGCGGTGTTCTGGCTCGGGTCGCACCTTTGGGGCATCTGGCTGATTCCGAGTTCGAAGTAAAGGTTGCTCGCCGTCTCGCCGACGTCGACGCTCCGGTGGCTGAGCTCGAGCCTCGGGTTGATCCCCGAGTCCATGTGCGTGATGCCTTCGCCATCTCGCTCTGGACCTACTACGAACCTGTGGGATCAGAGATCGCGCCGGCCGACTACGCAGACGTGCTCATGCGGCACCACGCCGCCCTGCGCCAGATCGATCTGGCCGCACCGCATTTCACCGATCGAGCCGCTGGGGCGCTGAGAGAGGTGAACGACCGGGAGCAGTCCCCCGAGCTGTCCGATCCTGACCGGGAACTCCTCGGCAACACACTCAGTGGACTCAGCGCCGCGATCAGCATCGAGAAGGCCGGCGACCAGCTGTTGCACGGCGAGCCACATCCGGGCAACCTCCTCAGCACGAAGAAAGGGCCGCTTTTCGTAGACCTCGCCACGTGCTGCCGTGGGCCGATCGAGTTCGACCTCGCCCATGCACCCGAAGAAGTGGGAAAGCACTATGTGGGAGCTGACCACGGCCTGATTCACCGGTGCCGCGCCCTGGGCTGGGCGATGTTCTCGGCCTGGCGCTGGCGCCGAGACGACCAAATGCCCGACCGGGACCACTGGAGGGTGGAGGGGCTCAACCAGGTTCGTGCTGCACTCGATCGCTGCGGACTGGACTGAACTTGAGACGGAGGGACTGCTGGGTCCACGGACGAGTGGGGCCGCCGACGCCTGTGGCAAGGATGATCGCACCCGTCTTGACACGTCTGTTCGCCAATGAGGATCTGGCGGTTCCGCGGCATCTGCTCTTTTGAGCTGGGGCGGGGAGCGGGCGAGGCGGTAGGAGTCGGTGCCGGTCTCGATGATGTTGCCGCCGAACGTGAGGCGGTCGACGATGGCCGCGCAGAGGCGGGGAACGGTTCACCGCGCCTACGACCTGCTGCGGACGTTCGGCCACGAGGGCCATCCCACCCCGCTGGGGCAGGCGTTCGCCGAGTACGGCCGGACCATGCACCTGCTCGCCCTGGTCGACCCGGTGGACGAGACCTACCGCCGCCTGATGAACCGGCAGCTCCCTGGGCAGGAGTCCCGCCACCGCCCGGCCCGGGCGAGCGGCCCCGGGGTGAGGGCTGGCGGCCGGACATCCGCGCGGCGGTCGTCTCCCGAACCCGCATCAACCTCCACCGGAAGACCGTCGGGTACGCGGCGTTCACCGGCCAGTACCCGGTCGCGATCCTGTCCGCGCCGTCAGTTGTGCAGGCGGCCTGAAGCGGACCATCAGTCTTCGCCAGTCAGGATGAGGCCGCGCTCCTCGCTGTCGGAGGCGCCGATTATGGTGTGGCGGCCGTTGGGGTTCTGGCGCAACTTCTGTGAAGTCGACCGCCGCAGTGGCTCGCCAACGGTGGCCCGTCCGGAGCCTCGCAGGTCAGCCGCGTGGCCAGAATCCAAGCGGCGGCGCTCCCGCTTCGCACCACAGAAGTTGAGCCAGAGCCTGAGAAGCAGTGGCACCGGCCGTGGCAGTGGTTCAGCAGCGACCAGCGCGAGATCACGGAACGGATCCAGCCGGGCGAGGTCAGCCGAGTCGAACTCCAACCCAGCCAGGAGCGGATCGAAGACTGATTCCTGAGCAAGAAGGACGGACACCGGTCGCACGCGGTGGTCGACGGCCCCTCCCGGGCCGTGCCCGGTCGGCTGTTGCAGCGCACCGGCCCCCGTCTCCGAGGCGGAGAAGCAGTGCTGCTCAGCCGCCCGCCCTATGACGACGGCCCCCGTGGCGTGGGCGCGGACGCGTCGGCCTTCTCCGCCGACAAGGGGCTGCTGGACGTGCCGTCCCGACTGCGCTTCGGGAATCCGCGTGTCGAGGGTCGTCGTCACGCCGCCCGCCCCGTGCGCCGGCCCCTCACGGATGGCGCGGTCCGCCGAGTGGTGGAAGCATGGAAGTGGTGCTGTACGCCACTCCACGCTCTCGCGAGGAGGGATGGTCATGGCCAAGCGTCTGGTCGTCTGCTGCGACGGCACATGGAACTTCGCCGATCAGCCGAGCAGGACAAACGTGGCGAAGGTCGCTCTTTCCGTGCGTCAGGGGCCCACTGCCGGGAAGGAGCAGCGGGTCTACTACCACAGTGGCGTCGGCACCCAGCGGTGGGAGCGGCTGCGGGGCGGGGCCTTCGGTGTGGGGCTGTCGCGGAATGTCGTGGACGCCTACCGGTTCCTCGTCGAGACGTACGAGCCCGACGACGAACTGTTCCTCTTCGGCTTCAGCCGGGGCGCGTTCACCGCTCGCAGTCTGGCGGGGCTGGTGCGCAACAGCGGCATCCTGCGGCGGGAACACGCCGACCGGACGCAGGAGGCGTGGTCCCTCTACCGCGATCGGATCGAGCAACCGAACGGCGCAGCATCCACGTTGTTCCGCCGTTCGTACGCGCGCGAGACGGAGATCCACTTCCTCGGGGTGTGGGACACCGTCGGTGCCCTGGGCATACCTCTGCCGGATGCCGCTCCGCTCCAACCGGCGGTGAACCGGTTCAACCACCGCTGGGCGTTTCACGACACCGAGCTGAGCAGCTGGATCAAGGGGGCTTTCCACGCGCTGGCCATCGACGAGAAGCGCTCGGCGTTCCGGCCGACGCTGTGGCACCAGCGGCCGGACGCCGCCCGGCAGGAGCTGAAGCAGGTCTGGTTCGTCGGGGTGCACTGCGATGTCGGTGGCGGGTACAAGGAGGCGGAGTTGTCCGACGTCACCCTGCTGTGGATGGTCGGCCAGGCCCGGCGCTACGGGCTGGGGTTCGACGACGACGTGCTCAGCGCGGCCGGGCCGAAGGTGATGAGGCCGGCGAAGAGCGTCGACTTCCGGGTGGAGCCGAACGGCTCGGGCCAGCTGCATGAGTCCCGGGAGGGCATGTACCGGCTGGCCAAGGCCCACCACCGGATCCTGGGCGGCGCGGTGAACGACAAAAACGAGCCCGACGGTAACGAGTTCCTGGCGGTCCCGGCCAAGGAGCGCTACGACCGCGACACCGGTTACCGGCCGCCGGAGCTCAGGCGGTATCTCACCACTCAGGAGCGGGTCCGGCTGGAGCCCGTCCTGCTGCCGGACCTCGTGGCCGGCCTGCCGCCGATGTCGCCTGCCGCGTCCGCGCCGGGGGCCGGCCGCATCACCTGATGACTCAATCTCCGTCCATACCCGATGACTTGATCTTCATCCGCCAAGAACCCCTTCGCCTGCAGAGCCGCCACCATCGCGACATGCGTGTCCTCTCTCCCCACCGTCCGTCCTCCGGCAGCCCCCGACCCCGCTGGAAGACGCTCACCGCGGCCCGGGTGAGCGGGCCGTTGACGCTGTCGATGGGGCCTGGGTCGTAGCAGAGCGCGGTCAGGGCTTCCTGGATGCCGCGATGCCGCAGACGCCCGCCAGATGGAACACCCGGGGCGGCCAACGCCACCGCCGGGCATCGGCGGTGAGCCATCCTGCGGGAAGGTCACCGAGGTTGCCGTGCCCGTGCTGGTGATGCCCAGGAGGAACTGAGCGACTGCATGAACGTCACCAGGTGTTCCGCGGCGCCGGCGGCGCCGTGGCGGTTGACCTCGACGAGGAACCGGAGGGCGCCGGCGGCCGTCACGGCGGTGGCGGCGAGGGCAGGGATGAGCCGCAGCCCTCAAGGGCGGTCCGGCCGCGCCCAGTGGCGAGGACCGGCAACAGGGCGAGGAGGGCGAAGCCACCGCGGCGAGCGAGCCGTGCCGGAGGGAGCCGCTGCTGGGCGCGAAACCGGCGCTATGAGTAGCGCCGCCAGACGGTGACCAGGTGGCAGACGACCAAAGGGGTACGGATCGCATCGCGCCATCGTAAGACCATCACACCAAACCCCTACGGAAGGTAATCATTGCATCGCTTAACGTGTCCGGGGGTGGTTCACTGGCCGCATGCCTTTTCATCGCTAC
The DNA here is from genome assembly GCF_054061295.1 of Streptomyces sp. TE5632. NCBI lineage: Bacteria > Bacillati > Actinomycetota > Actinomycetes > Kitasatosporales > Streptomycetaceae > Streptomyces > Streptomyces sp. TE5632. Next base: position 6,271,495 of record NZ_JBSSEA010000003.1, read on the forward strand.
GGCGTGCTCGCGGGACAGCTCCACCACCACTTCCGCGACGATCCCGACCACCAGGGCCGCTGGTTCCACGTCAATCTGGAGGTGGACGCGCCCGCCGGGCGCTTCCACTGCGCCGTGGACGTCGACAGCCACAAATCCAACGTGGGCGTGCAATGGAAGGTGTTCACCCTGAGCCCCCTGGAGGTCGGACCGGCGGCGGCGCTGGCCCTCGGCTACCACGACCTGGCGGCCACGCCGGACTCCGGGGCCATGGACTACCTGCGCCGACCCTCCCTCGTCGACCACACGGGGGTGCTCTTCCAGCGCCGCCCGCCGTCCTGGCTCCAGGATCTCCTCGACTTGCTGGGGTCGCGCCCGTGGCAGGTCGGTTCCTACGCGGAGGCCACCGCCGCCCTGGAGCCGATCCTGGTGGAAGGCCGGCGCATCCTCGTCTTCGGCGAGCCGTTCACCGACGATCACCTGGGCCGTCAGGGCATGCACAACGTCCACCAGAACCAGGGCGACCCGAGTGGTTCGCAGTGGTGGGACGAGAACGGGATCTGGCAGGACGGCGCCACGCTCACCGAGCGACCCGACGGGCGCTACGACGCCTTCCTGAACAAGTTCTCCAGCCAGGCGGCCCACACGGACAACTCGGGGCACCCCGTGGGGTGACCGACCGGTGCGTCGCAGGGCGGTCACCGGCACGTCAGTGGAAGGCGACCGTGGTCAGGATCAGGCAGTGGTCCGACCGGCCGGTGTCCGTGATCGCGCAGGTGTAGTCCGCGCTCGTCGGCCCGAAGACGTAGTCGAGCTTGAGGCTGGAGAATGCGCTCACGTGCGTCGGAGTGCCGGTGCGCAGTCCGCCGTGCGCCGACTGGCCGCACGGCTCGAAGCCGCCGTCGGCCACCTGCTGGACTCGGGCTGTCAGGCTGTCAGGCTGTCAGGCTGGCGGTGCGGGCGTTGGCATTCGCGAGATCGGCCTGCAGTGACACCCTCGTGACAGTCGGCTCGCCTCCTGAAGGGCAGGAGCGTGAGCAGTTGCTCGGACAGTGGCGCCCGCCCCGGCTGCCGGTGATTCCCTGACGTGTCGAGAAGGGCGCCTGCCGAACTTCAACCGAGCTCAGGCGCCCCTCTGCCGCGGCTAGAAGAAACCGAGCTTCTTCGGCGAATACGACACGAGGAGGTTCTTCGTCTGCTGGTAGTGGTCCAGCATCATCTTGTGCGTCTCCCGGCCGATCCCGGACTGCTTGTAGCCGCCGAACGCCGCGTGCGCGGGGTAGGCGTGGTAGCAGTTCGTCCAGACACGACCCGCCTGGATGGCGCGGCCGGCGCGGTAAGCCGTGTTGATGTCGCGGGTCCACACGCCCGCGCCGAGACCGTACGACGTGTCGTTGGCGATCTTGATCGCGTCGTCGAAGTCGTCGAACGAGGCCACCGAGACGACGGGGCCGAAGATCTCCTCCTGGAAGACACGCATCCGGTTGTCGCCCTCGAAGATGGTCGGCTGCACGTAGTAACCGTCCTTCAGGTCACCGTCGTAACCGGCGCGTTCGCCGCCCGTGAGGATCTTGGCACCCTCCTGTCGGCCGATGTCGATGTAGGACAGGATCTTGGCCAGCTGCTCGCTGGACGCCTGCGCGCCGATCATCGTGTCGGTGTCGAGCGGGTGCCCGGGCCTGATCAGCTCGGTGCGGGCGACGGCCGCGGCCAGGAAATCGGGGTAGTTACCGCGCTGGATCAGCCCGCGGGAGGGGCAGGTGCACACCTCGCCCTGGTTCAGCGCGAACATCGTGAACCCTTCGAGGGCCTTGTCGCGCAGCTCGTCGTCCTTCTCCCACACGTCGTCGAAGAAGATGTTCGGCGACTTGCCGCCCAGCTCCAGCGTGACCGGCTTCAGGTTCTCGGCCGCGTACTGCATGATCAGCCGTCCTGTGGACGTCTCGCCGGTGAAGGCGATCTTCGCCACCCGCGGACTCGAGGCGAGCGGCTTTCCGGCTTCCGGGCCGAAACCGTTGACGATGTTCAGCACGCCCGGCGGCAGCAGGTCGGAGACGAGGCTCAGCCAGTAGTGGATGGAGACCGGCGTCTGTTCGGCGGGCTTGAGGACGACCGCGTTGCCCGCGGCGAGTGCGGGCGCGAGCTTCCACGTCGCCATCAGGATGGGGAAGTTCCACGGGATGATCTGGGCGACGACGCCCAGCGGCTCGTGGAAGTGGTACGCGACCGTGTCGTCGTCGACCTCGCTGAGCGAGCCCTCCTGGGCGCGCACGGCGCCGGCGAAGTAGCGGAAGTGGTCGATGGCCAGCGGGATGTCGGCCGCCAGGGTCTCCCGTACGGGCTTGCCGTTCTCCCAGCTCTCCGCGACCGCGAGCGGCTCCAGGTTGGCCTCCATGCGGTCGGCGATCTTCAGCAGGATGTCGGACCGCTCGGCCGCCGGCCTGCGCCCCCAGCCGGGTGCGGCCGCGTGGGCCGCGTCGAGTGCCACCTCGACGTCCTCCGCCGTCCCGCGCGCCACCTCGGTGAACGGCTGCCCGTTCACCGGACTCGGGTTCTCGAAGTACTGCCCCTTGACCGGAGGCACGTACTCCCCGCCGATGAAGTGGTCGTAGCGGGACTGGTAGGAGACGATCGCGCCTTCGCTTCCGGGCGCCGCGTAAAGGGTCATGCGGAACTGGCCTCCTTCAGCAGGGCCGCCCGCCGTCGGGCAGCTCTGCGTCGGAGCGTAAGGACGCGGACGTTGCATCCACGTTGCGGATGGGCAGCGGCGCTACCGGCCCTCGAAGCGGACCCGGCCGTCCGGGGCCGCCAACTCCGATTCGAGTGAGGCCAGACGGGCCCGGTTCGATGCCGTCGGTCGGGCCGTGACCAGCGCCCGCCACACGTCCAGGTCCTCTTCGCCCCACGGCGCGTGGGCCCAGTCGGCCAGCAGGTCGGCGTCCGAGCGGGCGATCAGTGCCGCGCGCAGGCCGTCGGCGAGGCGGCGCCTGAGCCGTACGACCGCCGGTGCCTGGGAGGCGGGCAGCAGTGGGCCCGCATAGGCGGCCAGGGCGGTGGTGACCGCGCCGGCCGCCAGCCGACGTTCGACGGCGGCGATGTCCGACTCCAGGGGTGCCGTGAGCCTGTAGGGGCGCGACTCGAGCAGTCCCGGGCCGAGCACCTGACGCAGTCGGGCGAGCTCCGCGCGCAGCGTCACCGGTGTCACCGACTCGTCCTCGTACAGGGCGCACAGCAGTTCGTCGCCGGTCAGGCCGTCGGGGCGCCGGGCCAGAAGGACGAGGATCTCGCTGTGCCGGCGGCTGAGCCGGATACTGCGGCCACCTGCTGTCAGCACGGCCTGGTCGCGGCCCAGTGTCGTCAGTCCGGGCCCACCGCTGTCCGGGCGCCTCGGGGCGAGCAGCGCCAGCTGGGATTCCGCTGCGCGTGCCACGGCCTGTACGAAGCCCAGGCTGTGCGGATGCGCGAGACCGTCCCCGCCGGTGATGTCCACGGCACCGAGCAGCCGCCCCGTGTGCGGATCGTGAACGGGGGCCGCCGCGCACGTCCACGGCTGCACGCGCCGCGCGAAGTGCTCGGCCGCGAACACCTGGACCGGACGGTCCACGGCGACCGCCGTGCCCGGCGCGTTCGTCCCGACCGCGCTTTCCGCCCACCGCGCGCCGGGCACGAAGTTCATCCGCCCCGCCTGTCGCAGCGTCGACGTGTGTCCCTCGACCCACAGCAGTCTCCCGTGCGCGTCGCACACCGCCAGCAGATGCCGGCCGTCGGAGGCGAACGTGCCCATCAGCTCCCGGAACAGCGGCATCACATGAGCCAGCGGGTGCTCGGCGCGGCAGGCCCCGAGGTCGCCGTCCGTCAGTTCGATGTCGGCGGTACCGTCCGGGTGGACCCCGGCGCGTGCCGAGCGCCGCCACGAGTCGGCGACCACACCGCGCACCGGGCGCGGCACCGTGCCGGCCTCGGTGAAGGTCTCGTGCGCCAGGTGCAGCACGCGTACGCGCTCGGCAGGGTCGGCCCCCGGTTCCAGGGCTACCCAGGGATCGGTCAACGTGGCCTCCGCAGGGCGATGCGCTGGGAACATCGTCGCCCGGGGCGTAGGTGGCGACAACCGTTTCGACGGGGGCGGTGGCCTCCTGCTGCCGTCGACCGGTTTTCCCGTACGCGTGTTCGCTGAACGGACGGTCACCACCGGTTACTACCCTTGACGGGCCGACAGCATCTGAGGGTGCGCGGTTGCGGAAGCCTTTCATGGCGCGTTCGTGTTGCCGGGTGGGCTGGTGGGAGTTCTCGGCCCGGTTGTTCAGGCCCTGGTGCGAGCGGTGTTCGACCGACGGCGTCACCGCGCGGTGGGCGGCGCCGCAGGAGCGGAGCTTGTCGGTGACGCCCCCCGGGGTACCGACCTGGTCTTCTTCATCAGCTTCCGGAAGAAACGCCTGGCCGCGGCCTCGTCCCGCCGGTTCTGCGGCAGGATGTCCAGCACGGGAACGTGCTGGTCCACGGCCCGCCACAGTTACCGCTGCACGCCGTTGAGCTTGACGAATCCCCCGTTCAGGTGCCCCTTGACACCAGGCCCGGGACGGCTTCGACGTAGAGCAGCGGCATGAGCCGGGCCGAACCGGCGCGTCCACCGGTGGACTGTCTCGTGGCTGGCCTCGATGCCGCGCAGGCTCAGGTTGAAGCGGTGGTACGGCCACATGCAGGGGGAGATGACCTCCGGCGGGAAGCGGAAACCCCGGTACGACGGCGTCCCCACGGACAGCCCTTCCAGCGATTCGACCAGACGGGTGATCGTGCCGCCCGAGAAGGCCGCCACTCAACCTGACAACGTCCGCGGAACCGCTGGGCCGGCGGGTGGCCGTCCGCCCTCTCGGCGGCCAGGCCCCGCAGGGCGTAGTTGGTCTTGCTGTACTGGTAGGGCGCGTCGGGCACGGAGTTCGGCGGGCACCGGAACGCGATGGCCGACATCTGCTGCCGCGTCACGGCCTTGCGCGGGTCGGCGTCCATGCGGGAGGCGAGTTCGGGCGCCTCGGTGTAGTTGTAGAGCCCGCTGCGCGTCTTCAGCAGGTCGGCGATGGCGATGTGTTCGCCGTCCGGCACTCCGGGAACGTAGGCGGACGCCGGGTCGCTCGGCCGGAGTCTGCCGTCCTGGGCGAGGAGGAGGATCAGCGCCGCGGTCATCGTCTTGGTGTTGGTGGCGATCCGGAAGTGGTTGCTGGTGGTGGGTGGTTCGACCGTGCCCAGCTCAGTTGTGCCGACGGTCGCCCGGAAGGTTTTCTGTGGGGTGCGGAGCAGGACCACCGCGCCGGGAACCGTGAGTCTCTTCGCCGCACGCTCCGCGGCGGACCGGAACGCGGCTGGATCGATGGGCTTCAGCGCCCACGGAGTGGGGTCGGAAGCGCTCGCCGTCGCCGCAGGTGGGGCGGATGCGTCGGAGAAGGCCGTGAGACCCGGCCCTGAGGGCGCAGCCTGCGATCAGCAGGGCCGCGCACGACGCCGGCAGAGCCATGCGGCGGGCGGTGCACAATGTCTCAAGACCGGCTCCCGTCCGGCCTCGTATGCCGCCACGACCATGAGAGCGGTGGCCAGACGTGCAAATCCTTCGGGAAAGAGGGGCCGTCGGTGTGCAGTGGCGCCCGGGGATGATTGTCTGGCGTCGGCAATCTCACCCCCGACCCGGCCCGGCCGGCAGGAGGACTCCGCAACCGTGAACAGCCCCTACGCGTACGAATACAAGGTCGTCACCTTCCGCGAGTCGTTGATCGGCGACGCGCTGGACAGCGACAAACTGGAGAAGGTCCTGAACAAGCATGCCGAGGACGGTTGGGGTCTCAAGGCCATCACCTCCGCCGATGTCAAGGGCCGCATAGGTCCCGGTGCCGTCGAGGGACTGCTGCTGACCTTCGAGCGTCCGCGCGGATAACCGGACTGCCGTGGCCGGGCCCCGGGAGACGGCCCAGACTCGCGGGCGCTCCGCTCCAGACGGACAAGGCCCAGGTGGTGTCGGGTCGTGTCGTCACGGGCGACTGCATCGCGGATGCGGCGGCGATGGCGCTGGAACCGGTGGGTGTGCCGGGTCCGGGGGCTGCTGGATGGTCGAGGGCTCGCTGTTCCTCGACTGCACGGGTTCTTGCGGTTGCACTGTGCGAGCCCTGTCGTTGCGTCGGCTGTTGGCGGCGGGTGCGGAGGAGCTGGTGGGGGCACAGGGGGAGGGTGGGGGAGCGGCCCGCGCCAGTCAGGGTGCTGACTTTCAAGAGCACGACGTTGGAGGAACTTGCCCCGGATGGGACTGCGCGGTTTGGCCGTAGCGGTGGCCGGATGATGCGGCGGTGCCAGCCGGGGTAGCGGCGGCCCTGGTGGTCGCTGATCGTGGTGGTTTTGATCGTGTTCTGCCTGCGCTTGCCAGAGACGAAGGCCCGGCGCCCGGGGCGGTGCGCCTGCGGGCGGCGGACCTGGGTCTCGGTGCCGTCGATCCTCAGCGTGACGTTCTCGGCCGCGGCATAGGCGAACACGTCCTCCAGCGTCCGTAGCCGAAGGCCGGGCCGGTCCGGCACCGCGAATCCACGCGCGGCCAGCAGCGGACGGATCTCGCTGATCGCCCGCCCGATGGTGGAAGAACCCACCTCGTAGATCACTCCGAGTGCCTCGTGGGTCAGTCCCGTCCGCAGGCGGACGAGTGTCACCAGGACCCGGTCGGTGAAGACCAGCTCGTACTTCGGACCGGCGCCGGCTTTCCGCCTCCGGGCCACCGCTCGTGCCGGGTTGCTTCGCACCGTGCGCTCCAGCGTGTCGCGAGCTCGGCGACCAACTCTCCCAAATGACGAGCCGAGATGCCGCAGAACGCACGGTGCGACATGGCGGCACGAGCCTGCTTGATCTTCACACCTCAAGAACCTGGCGGGGCGCATCCATGTCACGCAGAGTGCTGACGGATTGCTCGCGTCTACCCTCACCTGTATGACGACCGATTGGATAGCGGAATACCAACGCATGGCTCAGGGGCGGCGCTTTGATGAGCTCAGCCGTCCACCCGCGAGGCAGGTCGCCTCCCCGCCACCGCTGTCCGAAGCGGAGATCCGCGAAGCGGAGGCGGAGTTGGGCATCGCGTTCCCGGACCAGTACCGAGAGTACTTGCTCCGGCAGAGCGCCGGCGGCGCGGTGAACCGCCTGTGCCGATCCGCGGCAGGCTGGGGCTGGCATGGGGACTCAAGCACCAACTACGACTTGCTCACCACTGACTTCCCGCATCCCGACTCCTACCGTGCTTACGAGGATGAGCTGGACGCGCGCGAGCCGCTGGAGCAGGACTTCCCGGACCACGACGCCTACCGGGCGGCATGGGAGCAGTGGGACGCCGAGTACGGGGTGTTCCAGGAGCGCAAGACGTCCGGCGCTGTATTCATCCAGGAAAACGGCTGTGGCTTCTCGACCCTGCTCGTTGTCACCGGTCCGCACCGGGGCTCACTGTGGTTTGACGGCCGGGCCACCTGCGACCAGATCCTTCCTTTGAACCTGGGCGGTCAGCCCGTGTCGTTCATGGACTGGCTCGCTCGAAGGTCCATGAGTCTGGTTGGCTGGTGAACGCGGCCGGGCGGAACCGGTCCGGCAGCCCGGTCGCAAAATCCTCGCCCCGACCACCGATGAGAACTCGGTCAGGCTAATCGCGGGTCAGGTCGTTAGAAGTGAACGGAGCCACACGCTGCCCAGCGACACCGTGTTCCGTTGGCCGACAACGTGCTGGCCCAGGGGCGGTTCAATCGCCGGTGAACGCCCAGAAAGACGATCGATCCGCGCCCTGGCGTAGCCAGACCCTCCCCGACACCGTTGTCCGCCGCCGCGCCACCCGCCGCGGGTCGGGGTTGAGTAGCGACCTTATTCAGGGTTCGCGGCTAGCAGAGTTGCGCCCAAGGGGGTGAGGACGTGGACCGTCTTGTTCGCCCATCGGTGGGAGGTGATCAGGTCCGCTTCGCGGAGGGCAGTGGCGTGCCGGCTGGCTGCGGGCGGGGCCAGGCCGATGCGTCGAGCCAACTCTCCTGTTGTGCAGCCGTTCTCGATACTGCGTAAAGCGGCGGCTCGGCTCGCCCCGAGAAGGCGTTCGAGAGCCTGATGTCTGCGGAGATCGGCCTGGCCGTCTGCTGTCCACCATTGCGGACCTCGTGAAATGGGATAGACCAGTACAGGTGACAGGGCCGGGTCGATGAGGGTGACCGGAACGCGCCAGCAGAACGCTGACGGGATCAGCAGTAAGCCTCGCCCATTGAGATGGATGTCGCGATTGGCGGGATAGTCGACCTCGAGCACCGGCCGCGTCCACCGCATGGTCGGCCGGAAACTGTTGAGCAGTGCCTCGACACCGCCCTCGAGGACGGCCCGTGCACGCACCGCTCGGTCTGCATCGACAAGTGCCTGGATTCGTTGCCAGGTGGGAGCGACAGCGCACGTGTAGTAGGCGTGGAGCGCTTGGCCGAGCATTCGGAGTGCTGTTGGCTCGCCATCGGACAGTGGGCGCATCCACGTAGGCCTGCTCGGCAGGACAGTCAGCTCGTCGCGTAGTCGATGAATTGGCGTGGAGAGCACAGCGTCTATGCCTGCTGCCAGGCCGTGAGTTGCCTGAGCGGGGGTAAGGAAATCGGGGAAGTCGCTCTTGGGAGGAGCGAGGTAGCGGATCAGACGAACCTGTTCCGACGGGAGCTGACGAAGCCGGAGGCGGGCCTGTGTACGCCAGCCGTTGAAAACGGCTTGTCCGTCGCGGTTGCCCAGGAGATTCGCACTGAGTACCGCCTCCCACAGCGGGTCCGGTCCTGGTGCGAGCCTGGTGCGGAGTAGGTCTTCGCCAGTGAAGTGCACTCTGAGCATCGCTGTCCCCCCTGAATGCATTGATGCTGATCTTGCATGCCTTACATGTCACTTGACCAGTGTTTTTTCGTCCAGATGCAATGACCTCCCCCAGGTCGACTTCGCCCTAGCATCCTGGGCTTCGCAACACCTCGGGGGGAAACCGAAGGGCGATATGACCAGAAGCGGTACGCGCATCACCCGGCACTGCCGGTCTCTTTCCGAGCCCGGATCTGCACCACCGCACGGGGAGAGCGGCTGGTTCCTTTCTGCTCGATGGAACGGGGCTGGCGCACCTGCTCGCGGTCCGGGCGGCTGGTCGTGTGGCATGGCGTTTTACTCCGAGTTGCGGCCTGCCGTACCTGGCGGAGGCCGATCCTGTTGCGATGGCACGCACGTTTGACACATACCGAGGAGATTGAGATGAGTTTGATGCGTACCAGGGCGTCGGCTACTGCAGCGCTGCTGTTCGGGGCGGGACTGGCAGGAGTGGTGGGGACGACAGGCACTGCGCAGGCGTCGGTGGCCGAGTGCACCAACGGCGCCAACGGGTTCGTTAGCATCCCCTACAACAAGAGCGGAAGCGTGAAGACCAGCGTTTCTCTCGGCCGCACCACCGTCCAGCTGCACGTCGGCCCGATCAACGGCAAGGACTACGGCTGGGCGAAGATCACCGGATCGACGGTGAAGGGCGACCAGGTGTGGCTGGACTGGACGACAACCGGGGGCAATGGGTGGCTGCAGTGCGGCCCCTGGTCTGTGCAGAGCGATGGGGCCCCCAACACCAGTGCCGCCCAAGTGGTCAAGTACACCGACTCCCAGTGGCTGTTCCGGGCCTGCGGCAAGCAGGTGGGTGGCACCAGCAAGTGCACCGGTTGGTGGTAACGGGCATCAGCGAGCAGTAACAGCGACAACGGCGGTGTGCCGTGGACTCCACGGCACACCGCCGTTGTCGCGTCCTGTGCAGCGCTTCGGCCGCAACGGGGCGTTGGCACGTTGGTGGGGGTGTGACCGGCTGATGGCGTGTCAGGGCGTGTCAGGGCGTGTCAGGGCGTGTAGGGGTCGGGCGGGGGTCTGGGGCACGCTGCGGCGGGCAGGGTGCTGGCGCCGGTGATCTGGTCCCGGATCGCGAAGCGGGCGGCCATCTCGGTGCGGTACTCGGGGGCGGTCAGCAGGTGTCGCCGGGGCCTGAAGTGGGGCGAGATGCCGCCGAACGCGGCTAGGAACCGCTGCGCTCCGCCGACACTACGGAAGCCTTCCATGGCGCGTTCGCGCTGCCGGGTGGGCTGATGACCTTTCTCAGCCCGGTTGTTCAGGCCCTCGGGACAGCGGTGCCCGACCGAGGGCATCACCCCACCCCGGGCCGCTCCGAGTCAAACAGAGACGCTGGAGTACGATTCCCGTTCGATTGACCGTACGGCTCTGGGGGACGGGTCTTGAGCGCCCAACTGAGGTAAACAGCAGTGCAGTTGGCAGACATGTTCTGGCGCCGGCACACCGTGTACCGGGACCGGGCCGGGGGTGTGGTCATCCGGGGAGAGCATGTGCAGCGCTGGATCAGCCTCGCCCCCTCGGGCCGCAGGGACGAGATCCTGCTCCGTGCGGGCCGTATCCGCGACGGCGGCACCACCGCTCCGGCCCGTTCGGAGACGGTCCTACCGCTCGGTGCCGGCACCGGCGAGCTCGCCACGGCCTGCCGCTGCCTGCTCGCCGAGACCGCCGCCGACCCCGCACCGCCCGCCCCGGCGGCTCCCGGCCGGGCCCGGCGGTTCGGGAAGCCGAAACGAACCGGGCGGAAGGGGAGACGGATGAGCCTGGTCTCCTGGATGATCCTCGCCTGTGTGGTCGGCGTCGTCGCCCTGTACGCCTACAGCACCGCGAGGACCGGCACGCGCTGAGCAAAGCCCGCAGACCCAGGGGACCATCCGCCTCGCCCGGGAACACTCCGCCCACGAGACGCCCGGCTGCGATGTGTCGGGTTCGTTTCAGTGGAGTGGCCAGCGGTCGTCGTCGGCCGCTGCCGGCCGTCTTCCCGCCGGCCGCGGTGGGAGTGTGGGACGGTCCGCCCCTGGACACCGGGGTGGCACGGGCATCGGATTTCACTGTCGTGAGGTGGTGTGCCCCGGGTGGCTCGCCGTCATGTAGCCGAGAGGTCGCAGGCTTACGCACGGTTCTGCACCGAGTAGCCGGGGGATGGGATTCCCCCGGCTACTCGGCGCAGACAGGTGGTGCACGTGGTACCGACGTATCAACGACCTGAGGGTTGCGCCGTCAGGTGCCGGCTTCGTCGTCCGGTCCGGATGACAGGACCGTGTTCAGCCTGCGCCTCAGGTGGTCCCGTTCGGGTTCGGTGCCGGCCAGGTCGAGCGCTTCCCGGTAGGCCGTGGCGGCCTCGGGCAGCCGGCCGAGCCGGTGCAGCAGGTCTGCCCGGGCGGCCGGGTAGGGGTGGTAGCGGCGCAGCGCCGGCTCCTCGGCCAGCTCGTCGAGCAGCGCCAGGCCCGCCTGCGGTCCGTCACGCATCGCCACCGCCACCGCCCGGTTCAGCGCGACGACGGGGGACGGGCTGAGCCGGAGCAGCACGTCGTAGAGCGCTGCGATCTGTGGCCAGTCGGTGGTCGCGAGGTCGGCGGCCTCGTCATGGAGGGCGGCGATGGCGGCCTGCACCCCGTACGGGCCGGGTGGTCCGCCGGTCAACGCAAAGACCGCCAGGCCGCTTCCCTCCTCGATCATCGTGTGGTCCCAGCGGCCGCGGTCCTGCTCGTCGAGCAGCACGAGCTTGCCGTCCGCACCGGTCCGGGCCTCGCGTCGCGCGTGGACCAGCAGCATGAGCCCGAGCAGGCCGGCGACTTCCCGCTCGGCAGGCATCAGGTGGCGCAGGATCCGCGCCAGCCGGATGGCCTCCTGCGCGAGGTCGAGCCGCTGCAACCGCGGGCCCGAGCTGGCCGCGTACCCCTCGGTGAAGATCGAATAGATGACCTGCAGGACCCCGGGCAGGCGCTCCGGCAGCTCGTCGGCACCGGGCACGCGAAACGGGATACGGGCCTCGCGGATCTTCTTCGCCCGGACGATCCGCTGGGCCATCGTCGCGGTAGGGACGAGAAAGGCCCGCGCCACCTCGTGCGTCGTGAGCCCGGCCAGGCAGCGCAGGGTCAGCGCCGTGCGGTCCTCGGCCGCAAGGGCGGGGTGGGCACAGGTGAAGAACATCTGCAGCCGGTCGTCGGGCAGACCGCCGTCACCGTCCGCGGGCGGGGCGGGATCGGCCCGGTCCGCCTCCACCTGCAGGACGGCGAGGCGGGCGGCGTATGCCTGATCCCGCCGCAAGCGGTCGACGGCCTTGCGCCGCGCCGTGGTCAACAGCCAGGCCCCGGGCCTGGCCGGGATGCCCCCGGCCGGCCAGTGCACCAGAGCCGCCTCCACGGCCTCGGAGGCAACATCCTCGGCCAGGTCGAGATCGCCGAAGCGGCGGACGAGGGAGGCCAGCAGCCGACCGTGCTCCTCACGGAACACCGACTCCACGGACGACTGGACCGGCGCCGGGCGGGGCGACCCGAGGGGCATGTCGGTCCCGGTGGCCCCCTCGCCCTCCACCGTCAGGCCCCGAACTCGGCGATCGGACGGACCACGACCGACCCGCTGCCGCGCGCGCCGGGGCAGCGGGCGGCCCAGTCGAGTGCGACGTCCAGGTCCGGTACGTCGATGACGTAGAAGCCGCCGAGGACCTCGCGGGTCTCGGCGAACGGCCCGTCGGTGACGGTCCGCCGACCGTCCCGGCCGACCCGTACCGTGGTGGAAGTGACCAGACCGGCCAGCGACTCCCCAAAAACCCAGATCCCCGCGTCCTTCACTTCCTTGTCGTAGACCATCCAGTCCTCGACGCTGCACTCGGCGGCCGCGCCCTTCTCGTCGATCGCAGCGGCATTGATCAGCAGCATGTACTTCACGGTCCGGCTCCTGTCAGGTCCTGTGGTTCCCTCGCACGGCGGGTCGCCGTACACCATGACGACGAACGGGACGCGGTCGGATCGACACCTCCCCGAAGATTTGTCGATCGGGCGGATCCAGGCGCCCGCTGGACACACCGTGCTTCAGTGCGATGTGCCGGGTTCGTGTCAGTAGGGCGATCGGCAGCCGCCGACGGCTGCTTTCCTCCGCCTTTTCGCTGGTCCCGGCGGGGGCGGGCGACGGTCCGCTACTGACATGAGGGTGACACGGGCACCGGGTCTCACTGTCACGGCGCGGTATATCCCATGGTGTTCCACCGACACGAGGCCGAGACATCGCAGATACGGCTGCTCAAGACCTCAACGACACCGCACGATACGGCGCGGTCCACGGCTCAATGCCCAGCAGTCCCTGCCGGTTGCCTTGGTGATGCCTCCCATCGCGCAGGCATACGCGAGGAGGTTGGCGTCGTAGGGGAAGGTGATGCCGGGTTGCTGCCAGAAGCGGTAAAGCCAGTGCTCCGGCGGAGCATCCGCGAACGGCGTCAGAGAACCTACCTCCTCATGCCGTACCTCGGCGCCGTCGCGGTAGAGCGTGCCGAAGATTCCGCCCTTGGGGTTGAAAAAGAGGCTGCAGGTGGTGGCCGGCGCCAGCCTGCGGGCCAGTTCGTCGTCGTCCAGCTCATTCGAAAAGGGCTGGCTGATGACACAGCCCAGCGCGGTCCCGGTGACGCCAACCGCATAGTTCCCACCGGCGTCGAACAGGTCGCTCTGGTCCATCTCGGAATCCTGCTGGAATACAGGGCACTTTGCAGGATCGGCACCGAGCCGACGGATGACCTCATCCTCACCGATGACATCGGCGAAGGTCACTCCCAGGCCTTCAGTATGGATCTTCTCTGCTGAGAAGACGCTGATCAGCCGGTCCGCCCGTGTCTGCTCGGCCCGTTGCGCAACCGTCAACGGCACTGCCCCGGGCGTGCCTGCTACCAAGGGTGCAAGGCCCGTGGTCAGGGCGAGCGGCCCCGGTGTCCACTCATCCACGCACGGCCGCCACGCATCGGCTCCCGACTCCAGCAGCATCTGCACGGTCTTTTCCTGCAGGTGCTCGACTGCCCACCACAAAGGCGTACGCCCCAGTCCATCGGGTATATCCACCTCCCGCGTGTAGGCGAGCATCGCGGTCACCGCCTCAGCGGCGCCCGCCGCTGCCGCCAGATGCAGGGGTGTCTCCTCAAAGGCCCCACAGCGGGCAGTCGGAGACTCCCCTCCCGCAAGCCGCGCCCTGACAGATGTCAGATCGTTCCAGTCCTGGAGATGCCAGAAGTCTCTCGTACCCATCCCGTGATCATCGCAAACAGCACTGACAGCGACCGTGATGTGTCAGGTGCGCGTCAGTGGAGTGGCCGGCAGTCGCTGCCGGCCGCCACGACACCCCCCAGGAGCCGGTCCCGCAGCTGAACCGTGGGCCCGGCTCGGACCCGCGGTCCTCAAGTCGCCGATGCCCTTTGCCTGTCTCGGAAGCAGGGACGACGCCCACGTGTCACGATCGCCTCATGGAACCCACCGAAGCAGGCACTGGGCTTCCTCGGGGCATGGGAGCGCCGGCGGCTCGCGCTCTCGCAGCCGCGGGATACACCGATCTCAGTCGGCTCGCCGGCGTGCCCGAGGAGGAACTCAAGGCCCTGCATGGCGTGGGCCCGAAGGCTTTGTGTGTGCTTCGCGAGGCCCTGGCGGAGCGTGGCCTCAGCCTGAGCTGACGGGAGCGTCCTCTTAAGCACCGCGTTCCTGCACGTCAGAGGGCTGCACGGTGAGCGCTTCAGTTGGCGAGTCACGCCAGGTGCAGCGCTCGGTCACAGCCGTGCAGCAGGCGTTCACCCGCCCCCTCTCCACGTCCGTCGGCGCGCAGATGCGCTACCTGGAGCAGCTCAAGGGCACCCGCGCCGTGGCCGACGCGCTCGGTGTCTCCCAGCGCACCGTGGAGCGGTACGTGAAGGACCAGATCCGCCGGCCCCGCCCGGACCTCGCCCGGCGCCTGGAGGACGCCGGGCGCGCCCGCTGGCGGCTGTTCCTCCGCGTAGCGCAGGAACCGGATGGTCCACAACGCCAGTGCCTCGTCCTCGGGCGTGCAGTCCTCGATCGGTGAGGCGAAGCGGGCAGGCACACGCGTGGCCCGGTCCTGGGTGTCGACCAGCAGGCGAAGCACCCAGCTCTCCAACGCGGAATGAAGCGCCGGGACGCCGACGCGGTCATCGTCCTCGAGATCCGAGTAGCACAGCATGACCATGTGAAGCTCCTTACCTGTAGCGCGTGATGAGGCTGCTATCCCTAAGGACCGGCCTGAAGGCGAACCGGCAATCACCCCGCGATTTTTCTAAGTGATCTACGTCACCTTGCGGTTCTCGGGGGCCCAGCCTTCGGAGCCCGGGACGAGCCACGCCACTGCATCGGGCGGCCGAACTGGCCGGCCCGCCCGATGGATCGCGACACACCGGGACGAGGCTGCAGTTGGCCACACCCTCCACCCATCACAGGCGCTCCCTGCCTGCCGGCAGTAGACCGCTGCCCCATGCCCGGTGCAGCGGGTCGCAGAGCACAGCCTTCAACTCTTCCGTCTCCGTGGCATCTTGCCCGTACACGGATTGGCGGCAGAGCGGCCACAGCAGTGTGGCGGAGTTTCGGGCGCGTCGCGCACTGGGGTGTGGATGTTGGTTTATGCACACTCGAGGGGCGGTGGCTGCAGGTGCCGAGCGGGGAAGCAGAGGATCGGGGTGGCTTGTGGCGAGGGAGGCTTTCGAGGAGTTGCAGACCGGCGAGCTCGAGCCGGCCACATTTGATCTGTTGCTGCGTCTGGATCACGATCGTCGCCTGCTTGCCAAAGCCCCGAAGAAGACAGGACAAGGCCGTAACTCTGCTGCTGCCAGGTGCGGATGGTCGCGGGGCGGCCCTGACGGGATCATCGGCAGGCCGTGAAGGGCGTGTTGTGGCGGTTACGAACGGGGGCGCGCTGGCGGGACCTGGCCCGAGCGTTATGACCCGTGGCAGACGGTCTACGAACGCTTCGCCCGCTGGGAGCGGGACGGGACTTGGGCGAGGCCGCTCGAGCACGTCCAGACGACGCGGTGGAGTGGACGGTGTCGCAGGGCCGATTGGAGTCGCCTGGGTGGGCCACTGGACGCCGCCCTAGCCCTCGGGCCCGACCGCCTCAACGGAAGGCATCATCACGGCCACAGGGTAAACAGGTCACGGGGCCCGGTCTCCCGCGAGAGGGACGGGTTCGGGGTGTGACCGACACCGTCAGTGCGGATGGCGTCTCTTGTTGTGGTGTAGCCGATCAAGTGGGGGGCGTGCGCCGGGGTGCACGGGGCGGGGAGCTTCCGCTCCCTGCCCATGAGGCGGGCCACCATGCAACTCTCCTTGGCAAACGGGCAGTTCAACCCAGGAGGTGCACGGTGGCCCTGTCCCAGCATGACTTACTCCGGCTGCTGGAGTCACTACGTTCGGCGGATGGGCTCGAACTCGTCCGCGGTGTGGCCGAGCGGATGCTGCAGGAGTTGATCGAGGCCGAGACCACTGCCCGGATCGGCGCGGAGTGGAACGAGCACACCGACACCCGCACTGCTTTTCGCAACGGCCACCGGGACAAGACGCTGACCACCCAGGCCGGCGACCTGGACCTGGCCATCCCCAAGCTGCGGTCGGGGAGCTTCTTCCCCGCACTGCTGGAGCGCCGTCGCCGGATCGGCCAGGCGCTGTACGCGGTCATCATGGAGGCTTACGTCCACGGCGTGTCCACGCGGTCGGTCGACGACCTGGTCAAGGCCCGCGGCGCGGACACCGGGATATCCAAGAGTGAGGTCTCGCGGATCTGCCAGGACCTGGACGGCCAGCTGACCGTGTTCCGCAGCCGGCCCCTGGATCACGTCCGCTTCCCGTACGTGTACCTGGACGCGACCTACTGCAAGGCGCGGGTCGAGCACCAGATCGTCTCCCGCGCCGTGGTCATCGCCACCGGGATCACCGAGGACGGCGGCCGGGAGGTGCTGGGGGTGATGGTCGGCGACAGCGAGACCGAGGTGTTCTGGACCCAGTTCCTGCGCTCCCTGCGTGAACGCGGTCTGACCGGGGTCCGGCTCGTGATCGGTGACCACCACTCCGGGCTGGTCAAGGCCATCCGGAAGGTCATGCTCGGTGCGGCCTACCAGCGCTGCCGGGTCCACTTCCTGCGCAACGTGTTCGGCGTGATCAACAAGGATGCCGCGGAGATGGTCGCCGCGACCATCCGCACGATCTTCGCCCAGCCCACCGCCGACGCGGTCCGCACCCAGCTCGACACCGTCGCCGACATGCTCGGCACACAGTTCCCGAAGGTCAAGGCGATGCTGCTGGAAGCGAAGGACGACCTGACCGCCTTCGCGGTCTTTCCGGAGCGACATTGGAAGAAGATCCAGTCCACCAACCCGCTGGAGCGGATCAACCGCGAGATCAAGCGCCGCACCGACGTCGTCCAGGTCTTCCCCAACGACGACGCGCTCCTGCGGCTGGTCACCGCCGTGCTCTTCGAGCTGCACGACGAGTGGATCGCCTTCCCCCGCCGCTACCTGCCCGAGGGAAGCATGGACCAGATCTACCCCACCGAGCGCCCCGAAAGCGCCCCCGCGCTACCCAACACCACCAACACAACGTCTGATTGATCGGCTACACCACGACAAGGGACATGACCCGCCCTGCTGCCGGGCGACATCGCCATCGGCACCGCCCACCGCAGCCAGGCCCACCACATCCGCACGCTCCTGGCCCGCCAACACCCCCAACTCCACGGCATCACCATCGACACCGCCAACCGACTCCAAGGCTGCGAATTTCGCGTCACCATCGTCCTGCACCCCCTCTCCGGCCGCGGCGACGCCTCCGCCTTCCACCTGGAAGCCGGCCGCCTGTGCGTCCTCACCTCACGACACCGCCACGCCTGCATCGTCGTGACCCGCGCAGGCATCCCCGAACTTCTCGACGCCCACCCCTCCAACGACCCCGCACACCCCGGAGCCGCCTGCAAGGTCCCCGACGGCTGGGAGGCCAACCACGCAGTCCTCGCCCACCTGGCCGACCACACCATCCACGCCCGGGCACAGCCCGGCCGCCGACGCGGATGAGCAGCACGCGCCCGCAACGTGCGCATCGACCGGGCTGGGGACGCTGCGCGGCGGGGATGAGGAACTCGATCGCGACCAGCACCCACATCGCGACACGCAGCGCCCGCAAGGTGCCCCGTCCATATCCGTTGCCCCCTCCGGTCGGTAGGGCTAGGGGCCGTGCTGACCCAGCCCCAGCATCAACAGGCTGCCCTCACCCGAAGGAGTGGAGGTCAGTCACCATCCCCGAAGTGAGCGGAATCGAACGGTGGCGTACTCGTTGCAGTCAGCGAACACCCGGTGCGCCCACCTATTTCAATGGGCCCTAGGATCGGTGGCCATGGCGGGACGACCCACGACGGATGCGCTGCAGCGAGCACAAGGCAAGCGGCTGGCTATGCACCTGCGCCGACTCAGGTCGCAGCGAGACTGGAGCCGCGCACAGTTGGCGGACATTGCAGGAATCTCACCGCGGACGCTGGAGCGTATCGAGGCTGAGACCACATCCAATCCGGGACTGTTCACCGTGGCGGCCCTGGCCGATGCCTTCGGCGTGTCGGTCGACGAACTGGTGCGGGAAGCGCGGGGCGCCGCAGAAGCCGGGATCGTGTCGGCCGGGTACGAAGGGCGAAACATCGAGCAGTTCGTGGAGCAGCTGCTGGCCCGCAACGTGAGGACGGTGGCCGATGTGCGGCTCACGCCCCTCAGCCGCAAGCCGGGCTTCAGCAAGAACAAGCTGACCGGCGCGCTGACGGAGGCCGGCATCGGCTACCGGCATCTGCGGGCACTGGGCAACCCCAAGGAGAACCGCCCGCCGTTCTGGGAGGGACGGGCCACGGAGGGACGGGCCGTCTTCCGGAGCCTGCTCGACAAGGACCCCGCGCCGCAGGCTCTGGACGAGCTCTTCGCCCTGGCGGCCAAGGAGACGGTGGCCGTGCTGTGCTTCGAACAGGACGAGGACCGCTGCCATCGCAAGGTCATCTGTGACATGGCCCTGGCCGATCATGGCCTGCCTGTGACCGCCCTGGGCTAGAAGAGCTGGAAGCGATCCATCACCCCGCGCGGCGGGTAAAACGCTCCCAGCAGCATGAACTGGTGCGGCCGTTTGTGCAGGTTGCCGACGAAGAAGTGCAGGTCCCGCTGCGGACCAGCGATCTCGGTGAACCACCGCTGCCGGATCTTGTCCTCCAGCACCCCAGGCGCGTACAGGTGACGCCACTTCAAGTACGCCGCCCCCGCCTCCCAGTCCAGCAGCCCGATCTCGTGTCCTCTGCAACTCTCGTCATCACAGCGGAAGCTGTAGACGAACCGGTAAGGCAGTGCCTCCAACGCCTTGCGCTCCTGGTCGAAGATGTTCATCTGCGAGGCCATCATGTCCTGCCACGCGGACCGGTCATCGGCCTTGACCAGCCGAAAGCTCTTGACCTCAGCGGGCCGGAACACCCCCAGCGACGTCCCGTTCGCCACTTGCTCCCGCTTGATCTGGCACAGCGAGTCCGCGACGAGCGGACGTACCCACTCAGCCCGCCGTTCCCACGACCTGTCACTGGTTACGTGACCGACGACCTCCAGCGAATCCAGCACCGGTCGCCGGCTCTCCGGCCGGTCATCCCGGGAGTGGCCGGAGACATCGACCTCGACGATGTCGTACTTGTGGAACTGCTTGGACTGCTCCATGTCCCGGAACGGGACCGGGAATAACCGCACATGCTCCGGCCGCGGAGTATCCATCCGCACCCCGGCGACGCAGACCGTCTCGTTGTACTGCCGCGACAGCGTCGGGTACGCCTTCACCGTCACCATGACCCGGATGCGTTCGGCCTCCATAGCTCCCCCTCTATGTGCCCCGACACCAGGATCAGTCCCGGCAAGGGCACAGCGAAAGAGCGCCTAGTCTCTGGCCACAGCGTGGCCAGCCGTCTTATAGGCCGCATATCCGGCTCCGGCAGGGCCGTGCCGGAGCCGTCAGACGCCAAAAAGGTCCCCGAACCACGGGTTTCAGCAACCCTTCACAGGCCTAGCCGTATGGTCAGCGGACTCGGGTGACCTCGATGGGCGCATCGGGACAGGTGTCGAGGATCGTGGAGATAGCCGTCTGTTCGGCGGGGTCGACGGCGAGGCTCCACCTGGTCTTGATGGCGACCCAGTCGGTTGCGTAGGTGCAGCGGTACCCGGTGGCCGGGGGCTGCCAGGTGGTGGGGTCCTGGTCGGCCTTGGACCGGTTGCTGGCTGCGGACACCGCGATCAGCGCGCGGGCATCGTCGAGGTCGTTGGCATACGCCTGGCGTTCGGCGCTGGTCCAGGCAGAGGCGCCGGAGTCCCATGCTTCGGCAAGCGGGACCAGGTGGTCGATGTCGAGGGCACGGGCCTGGCTGAAGTAGGAGTCGTCGTACGGCGAATACCAAGAGCCTCAGCCCGTTGGACCTCCCCGCCGAAGGCGCCGGCCTGCAGGAGCGGCCAGGATTCGTTGATCTCCCGAGCGATATCCGGGGCGAGGCCGACGTCGTCGTACCCCCACCAGCCCTCCAGCAGGAAGTCGCCGGACCACGGGTTCGCGTGGAACTCGTGCTCGCTGTCCATGGCAATCAGGGAGGCGAGGAACTCGAACCGGTGGAAGCCGCCTGATAGGCGCCGGAAGGCACCGCCCGCTGCGCCCAGAACCGCGCCCGCCTCGTACGGGCCCTCTACACGCGGCTGGACCGCCTCGCCGAACCCGCCCCGGCCACCACGTAGTTCGGCAGGGGGAGGGCCCCAAGATCGCAGGACCTACATGCACACCAGTGCGATGCCGCAGCTCAGAACCCCCGGGCATCGCACCCCAGTGCGTGTAGGGCCTGGCACGACGCTGCTGCGGGGGTGAGGGCGACAGTTACCTTCCGGCTGGCTCCGGGCTGGAGGATGGCTAAGTGGTGCGTTGGCGCCCTCAAACTGTGGCAATCTGGGTTCCGTTGGGGGGATCAACTGATGATCAATTACGCGTGCACGGCGTGTCCTTTTCAGGCTGAAGGTCTCGAAGATCTGCAGCGGCACTCACAAGAGACGGGCCACGTCGGCATCTGCAAGAGCGAGGCCGCGTCAACTGGAGGCAAGCTCTCCAAGCTCACCAAGCGTCTGGTGGTAGCTCAGGGCGCGACCCTTACTGCCCTCGGAGCCTCCATCTGGGCATGCACGTACCTGTACGCCAAGTGGCAGGTCGCAGAAGATGAGATCGCCTACCTGAAGTCACCCAGTGGTGCAGGCCGCAACCTCAAGAACCAGGCCAAGGGTCGAGACATAGAGTGAGCTGGGTGGGGCGAAGCCTGCGCCGCTGCTCACCAGCCGTCGGGTGCGCTGCCCACCCACGCGATCGGTCGGCCCTCGCTGTTGCGGCCCCAGTGCGGTTCCTCCATCGAGGTCTCGTGACCGTCGGGCAGGACGCAGATCCGCCCCCAGCTGCCGTGCGTGCCCGCGCAGACCTCGATGAGCCGGGCCGCGTCGCCACCGCCACGGCCTGGTCGTAGCGGTCCTGGAACGGCTGGAGACGGGCGCACAGCTCCAGGCCGAGCTCCGTCTCTGCCGCCTCCACTTGGGCCCGCGCCGCCTGCACCCCGGCGTCGGACAGCGCAGCCGAGATGACGTCCTCCGCCTCCGTGAAGGCCCTGGTGCTGGCGTGCCGACGCACAGCGTCCTGCACGCGCCGCTCTTCCTCGGGCCGGTCATCACGCCGCTCCTTCCGTGGCCGCCCACTCCAGCCCGAGGCCGGCGAGCGCGGCGAGCTTGTCGACGGTCAGCTTGGGCCGGCGGCTCTTGCTGTTGGTGAGGAACACCCCGAGCTTGACCTCCGTCCCGTCCGGCAACGCCTCTACGTGGGCCCTAGGTGGTGTCTTCAAATGTCACGCCCACATCAGGAGCGAGGCAAGGGTGACGGCTGCCCGGTAGGACTCGACGGTCTTGTCGTAGCGGGTGGCGATGCCGCGCCACTGCTTCAGCCGGCTGAAGCAGCGTTCGACCACGTTGCGCCGCTTGTAGAGCTGTCGGTCGAAGACCGGCGGGCGCCCGCCGCGGCTGCCCCGGCGGAGCCGGTTGCGGACCTGGTCGGCCCGCTCCGCTTTGGCCCGGAATGGTGTGGGCGATGCCCCGCCGCCTGAGCCAGGCCCGGATCGCCTTGGAGCTGTAGCCCTTGTCGCCCAGCACGTGATCGGGCCGCACCCGGGGGCGTCCCGGGCCGAGGCGGGGCACCCGGATCGCCTCCATCACGGCGGTGAACTGGGTGCAGTCGTTGGTGTTGCCGCCGGTGACGGTGAAGGCCAGCGGACGACCCCATGCATCGCAGGCCAGGTGGATCTTGCTGGTCAGGCCGCCTCGGGAGCGTCCGAGGGCGGGGCTGCGGAGCCCCCTTTTCGGGCCCCGGCGGCGTGCTGGTGGGCCCGCACGACGGTGGAGTCGACCGACACCAGCCAGTCGATGTCCCCGGCCGCGTCCGCCCTGGCCTGGGCGGCCTGGAGCATCCGCTCGAAGGTGCCATCCAGGGCCCAACGGCGGAAGCGGGTGTGCAGCGTGGCCCACGGGCCGTACCGCTCGGGCACGTCCCGCCAGGCGGTCCCGGTGCGGAACTTCCCACACGATCCCGTTGAGCACCGTGCGGTCGTCCAGCCGCTTGCGGCCCCGCAGCGATGCGGGCAGCAGCGGCCGGACGAACTCCCACTCGGCGTCCGACAGTTCATGGCGACGTATCACCCGACCATGATCCACCACCCAAGACCATTTGAAGACACCGCCTAGGGACCTTCGTAGAGCCCGTGCGGTCTTCCGCAACGCCCCTTTCGAAGGCGCTCACGGGCGTCGTGGACGGATCTGCGGACACGTCCGGCTCCACTGGGGCCGGAGCCGCGGCGAGCCGGGCAACGCCGACGGCCTCGAGGCGCTCGCGCTGCCCGTCGGCCAGGGCCAGCCCACACCTCGGGCTTCCGCTGGCGGGCCAGCCACTTACCCACGTCTATCCCGTGCACGGTGAAGCCGGGCAGGACCTCTGCCGGGCCTTCCTCGTCACGCACCAGCTCGCGCAGCGCGGCGTAGCGCCTCTGCCACTGAGGCTCCTGCGGGATCGCCAGCAATTCCACGGCCTCTTCATCGTGAGCCCGCAGCCCTTCGAGAACTTTGACCAAAGGGCGGTACGAACCCGAGGTGAACATATCCTCCGGCGTTTCATCGGGCTGGAGGAATACCGGCACGATCAAAGAGGTGAGCTTTCTCTGTCCGGGCATCTGACGCAGCGCGCGGTCGATCGCCTGCACGCTGTCGTGCGGCGCACCCTTGGGGTCCAGCAGGGCCACGGAGCCCACGGCGCGGATGTCGATTATCTATAGGTGGGGGAGTACGAGGGACCTTTGCTCTGTTTGCCCCAGCAGGCGGTATTGGATCCGCGTTGTCGACGCTGCGCGATTAGCTTTCAGCGGTGCGGTTGTTGAGACGTCGGATGGTGTCTGCGGCTGTACCGCCGAGACCAGGGTGGTCGCGGTAGAGGGCGAGCAGTTGGAGGGAGGAATGATCTCCTACGCGAGCGAGTAGGCGCAGCACGGTGGCGGTGCGGTCGTCGGGCTGGGGGTGGGGGAAGAGCGAGGTGAGGTGCTCCGGGGCGTTCAGGCCATGGTGCAGAACGGTGCGGATGTGGCCGGGGAAGGAATCGACGATGAGGCCGAGCGCGCTCGTACGGATGTCTTGGGCGAACATGGCAACAGACTGAAACTGCTGGAGCGGGTCAACGGCGGCGTCCAGGAGAAAGGTAGTGAGCTGCTCCCACAGCGGAATGCAGCGTGCGTATCGGTCATCTGAGTGGAGGTTTGGGCGGTGAAGCCAGAACAAGATCTGCCCGTAGCAGCGCCATGCTTCTGCGTCGGCGCCTTCGTGGCTGCCCAGCATCGGGGGAGGGATCTCCAGGTGTGCGGCGCAGCCTTCGATGCCGAGCAAGTGGCAACTGATCGCATTCTGGCGGAATGGATCGGGCACGTTCATATGTGACGCCCAGTAGCGGAAAGCTGGCAGTGCGGCTGGGTCCTTCGCGCGTATGAGCTCCTTGAGGACAACGTCTGTGAACAGGCTGGCGTCTCCTTCCCGCACTGCGAGGATAAGCAGCGCGCGGCGTGCGGCCGGCTCAAGAGCATCGATTGCCTCGATAAACGGCGCAGAGATCACTTCCTCGAACTGGCTCTCCACGACTCTTTGAGCACGGGAGTGGGCGTCGGTCTGCTTGGGGCTGGCAAGGAGAGAAGAGATCTCCTCGATGATGTCGTCAACGCTGTAGGGCGAAGTGAGCTGACCGTAAACGTGCAAGGCGTCGACGAGCATCGTGGAGACCCAGATGTTGTCGGTGTGCACGTCGTTCAGCAGCTCGATGACTCGGGTCTCGGTGACCTCGTCCACGGTGGTGCGGATGGAGGTGAGCAGGTCGAGGCCTGCGAACCGCAGGTGGCTGGCCTTGGTGGCCCACGCGTGGCTGAACAGGGCTGGCGCCAGTGCAGCTACTTCGCTGGCGTCCGTCCAGCGCAGGAGGAGGCACAGCAGCATGGCCAGCCCGATGTCGTCGGCCTCCAGCGAAGCAGCCCATCTCTGGAGATCGGCTGCTCCTGCCGGCTGATGCCGGTTGTGCCCTCGCCTTGGCCACGCCAGCCGGAGCGCATGCGTGATCACCGCCGCAGGCAGCCGTGTACCGCCCGTCGACGCGATTGGCCCGTTCAAAGCCGCAGCAATCAGCCCAGCTACACGAGAGGGCGTTGGGCTCCATCCCGTGCCGCGTCGGAAGGCCTGGTCATTCTCGCGCATGAGCCGGGCCAGTGGCCCCAACAGCCGCCCGTCGCGGGCGGTGGTGCCGAGGGCCGTGAACATCGCCTGCTCGTACTCGCTCCAGCAGCGGCTCGGCTCAATGGCGTATCTGAAGTCGGACGTGCATTCGACCCTACTGGCGGCCATTGTCTCGACCGCCTCTTCCAGGCAGCGCTGGGCCTCTGCCAATGCGACGCCGTCGGCCACAGGTCCCAATCGCCCGCACAGCGCTTCGATGTGACGAATACGCTAAGGATCACTGCATGAGTGATGCGCTGAGCTGCTGATGTAGTGATCGTTGCAGGATTTCTCGTCGACGTGCCGTAACGCTCTCGGCTGGGGTTTCCATAGAGGTCCAGAAGCAAGAAGGGTCCCTGAAGTGCGAATTCAGTGATCCTTTCGGAATATAGTGATCGCGGCAGGATTCTCTACTGCCGGGTGACTCAGGCCGAGCGATTCTGCGCTGGTCAGGGGGCTGGTGGCTTGAGGGAGTGGGGTGGACCAAGAGCGCGGCTGCAGGTT
>NZ_JBSSEA010000004.1:0-66030 GCF_054061295.1 Streptomyces sp. TE5632
GGGGGGCATAAATGCCCCTAAAGGAATTTCTGACGAAATTCCAACGCCCCAGAATTCGCCTGGCGGCGAATTCGATTTGGTTTATGTCCGGCCGCTGACGCGGCCGTTGGTTATGCGTGTTAATTTGCCTGGCGGCAAATTAAGGGAGGTGAGTTTTGGGGGTTAAATTTGCCTGTCGGCAAATCAGTTGTAGTTATTCTCTGCCGCTGGCGCGGCTTTTTGTTTTTATGTCTTTGGCCGGCCGCTGGCGCGGCCATTGGCGGTGTGGAGGTGTGGGTGGTGATGTGTCGTCATGCCTGATGGCATGACGGGGTGTTGGTGCGGACGGGAGGGAGTGGTACTGGGGAGTGCGCGTTGGTCGTCTGGTGAGTCTGTGCGCCCTGTGTTTGTCGGGTGCGCGCCTGGCGGCGCTAGAGGTGTGCCCCAATCGGTCTGGGCTCGTGGTGGGGGACGGGGACGGTGTTGTCTTGTTCGGACCGTGTGCGAGGGGCTTGTTGACGGTGGGGTGTTGAGGTGGCCGTCTCCGTTGTCGGTGGGGTGTCGAGCGGGCCGGGGACTCCGGAGGGGGTGGGCATGCCGGTGCCCGGGAGCTGGGTGGGGCTTGGCTCCCGGGCACGGTGGTCTTCGGGGGGCGGTTGGTCAGTGGGTGAGGTGCGCGTGTGTGTATGGGGAGTGTTCGATCGCGGCTTGCATGCGGCGCCGGGCGGAGGGGTGAGGGGTGAGGGCGCGGGTGCAGCGGGGTGCCACGGCGTGGAGGGTGCGGGAGACGTCGGCGGGTTCTGGGTCGTGGGGGTGGTCGTCGACGTCCTGGGCGAGGTTCTTGAGGGCTCGGTGCTGGAGAAGTTTGAGTGCTCCTGGGCTTCTGTTCATGATGCGGGCGCTCTCGGCAACGGTGAGGCCTTGGAGGAAGCGAAGCACGATGCACTCGTACTGGTCGCTGTTGAGGCGGGTGAGGGCGCGCAGGAGGGGGTCGACGGGGAGATCGGTGGGTGGTTCCTCGGCGCTGGCGGCGAGGAGGATGTCGACTGCGTGGTCGTGGTGGGGCGGGGTGTGGTGATGCTGGTGGGAGACGAGGGCTCGGGCGGTGGCGATGAGCCGGGTCTCGGGGTCGGCGGCCGTGAGGTGGGGCAGCGCTTGGAGGAAGGTCTTGCTGGTGAGGTTCTCGGCGGTGGGGCCGGTGCCGGCGAGGAGGCTGATGTAGCGGTAGATGGAGTCGGCGTAGCAGTCGTAGAGGGTGTGGAGGGCCGGCTTGGAGATGGTCGGTGTGGGGGTGGCTAGGGGGCGGGGTGCGGTGGGGGGTGGTTCGGTGATGAGGTCGCGCAGGCGCCGGCGGGCGTGGCTGAGGTGGGCGCGGACGGTGCCGACCGTGATGTTGAGGGTGGCGGCGATCTCGTCGGTGGTCATGGCTTTCATGTAGCGGGATACGACGACGGCGCGCTGGGTGGGCGGCAGTTCCCGGATCGCTGTGAGGAGCGTGTTCTTGAGGACGATGGCGTCGGTGGGGTCGGGCTCGGCGCAGTGGAGCACGGTGTCTTCAGGGGTGGAGGTGGGGGTGCTGCGCTCCCAGAGGCGGGTCTGGGCGTAGGCGTTGCGGCGGACGGCGGTGGTCCCGTAGGCGGTGGGGTTGTTGATGGTGTCCCAGCGGGCGAGGACGTCGGTGTAGGCGTCCTGGACCGCGTCGAGGGCTTGTTCTCGGCTGGTGGTGTAGCGGCGGGCGTAGGCGAGGAAGCGGGCGTGGGTGGCGGTGTAGAAGTCGTCGAAGGTGGTGTACGACGGCGACCCGGGCGGGCCGGACTCCGGGGTGGTGGAGTCCGGCCCGGGGGCGGTTGACGAGTGTGCTGTCACAGCAGTTCACGGCCTATGGCAGTGTTCGGGGCGCGGCTGGGCTGGTGGTGTCCTTCGGTGGAGTTGGTGCCGGTCAGCTGCTGGGTGGCGAGGGCGAGGATCGCGACGAGGACGGCCGCGAGGGCGAGCTTCTCGCTGACGGTCCAGCGCTGCCAGAACCACGTCGGGTCGGTGTGGCCGATGCGGACGTGGCCGCGGTGGGCGAAGCGGTGGCCCAGCAGGCTGCAGAGGGTGGGGGCGGTGATGAGGACAGCCAGCATGACGAGTGCCGGCCCCAGGTGCAGCAGGTGGCTGCCGGCGATGATCCATCCGGCGGCCGCGGCTACGGCGTCCAGGGCGAGGCCCAGGCCGAGGAAGCCTCGGCGACGTGAGGGGCGCCACAGGGCCCAGGAGGGGTGGTTGCTCTCGAGGGCGTGACGGACGTCTTCGCACCGGCCGTTGACCCAGTCCTGGTCGGTGCACTCGATGAGAGTGTCGACGCCGTCGTGGGTCATCTTCACCCGGATCTTGCGGTCGGGGTGGGTCGCCTCGACCGTCAGGTTGGTCAGGACGACGTCGGTGCCGCCGGGAACGACTCGTGTGATCCTCTGGTCGTTCAGGAGGTCATCGAGGGTGCGGGCGCGGGCGCTGACGCAGGGGTTGTCGTCGGCACCGCGCTGGGCCCGGGGGATCGGATAGCGGGTGCTGATCCAGATCTCGTCGGGTCGGAACCGCTGGTTGACGCGGCGCAGGAGCTCGTCTGCGTTCTTGCGTGTGATCTTGTGCGGCCGTAGTTCGGGCTCGCTTGAGAAGGGCAGCTCTGTCATCACCGTGCTGTTCGTCCAGGACCGGCCTGCAGTTCCCCCGGGAACTGCAGGCCGGTCGCGTCTGTCGGAAGTCGGCAAGTCCCTCGCGCTCCGGCCAAGGTGTGCAGGGGTCGCCATGAAACAGCATGACTCCCCCGGCCCCCGCGCGTCCACCGATCTCGTGTTTAGGTTTCCGCTGCTGTTCCCCGTCGCCTCGTTCCGGCGTTGACTCTTCGTCAGGGAGGTTCGGAGCGGGCCGGTTTCAGGGGGGGGCGCCCAGTGGGGCGGAATGGTCACTTCCGGGAAGCGGCGCCCGGTAAGATGGTGTGCATATATGTGTTTCCGCCAGCGGGCTCGCCTCCCGTTCTCTCAAGTGTGTTCTAGAGATGGTTTCTTGACTGCCGTTCAAGTTTTTGCCGCAGGGGTGCAGTTCAGGTCCCGGGTTCCGCGGCGGATCCGGCTGATGGGCCGACGCATACGCGGATATCCCTCACAGGAAGATCATCTCTCTGAATAGCTTGACGGCATATCCTTTCGGCTTGCGTGACGGGACGATCCGTGCTCCTGGGCAGGGTGGAGAGAACGCATGTGGCAACGATCCCCCCTGAGGAAATCCATCCTGCCTCTCCCCTGCTGTGCTTTTTCTCCCGCTGTCTGGCAACCCGAAGCAGAGGAATCCGGCCGGGACGGCTGGGAGTGGAATGGAGAGGAACTCTGTTCTCTGCTCTGTATATGCGTCGCGCGCAGGAGAGGACCGGCTGGCTGCAGGAATGTTTTCCGGCATTCCTTGTCGATGCGCAGGGTTCTTCCCGCTCGTCCCTGGCAAGCGGTGAACTGGAGGACGGTTGGTCGCCGAGGCGCCAGCGATGCTGGCGCACGTCCACGTCCAGGGGCCTCTTCGTCTTTACTTCGGCAGCGGGCACGCACGCAGGAAGGGCGGCGGCTCTGTTGCCTCGGGGGGGGAGGTGCTACCCGGGCTTCGACGACGGTCCCGGTCTGCCCCTGGTGCTTTGGTGCCTGGCTACCTGCCGCCGGCACCTCCATCCGACGGCAGTGGTCAAGGCCAAGCACGACCGGGACGGGCCCACCGCGACCGCCCGGGTCCTCAGCGGTGCTCTTGGGAGTCCTTTTACCCCGGCCCTCCGCGGGCCTGCCCCTGAGCGGCGGCCAGAGACTCGGCCCCAAACACGGACTGCGGCCGCTCCCGGCCAAGACTGCAGCCAGCGTCCAGGCACACCGGAGCGCCTCACCCCCCAATAGGGACCGGCACGCGGCTGAGCTGTCCAAAGAAACCTCAAGGAAGTGCTTGCGCGTCCACTGTCCGCTACAGGAAGCCAGGCGAACATCCGTGCCGCTTCCTGTGACCTCAGCGAAAAGACCGCAGACAGAGAAGGGCGCCGGACGACCTGATGGGCCCCCGTCGCTCGAGCCTGGCGTCTTTCCAACGTGGACGTGAAGATCCGACTGGGACAGCACTGAGCTCCCCTGCGGCCAGCCACAACGCTGCAGGCCGCCAGCCGGACTGCTCAACGCGGACCTGCGGCGTTGAGCAGATCGGTGAAGACTGGGACGGTTTGTAGCAAGGCAGCTTCAGACGCTGTGGCATCCATACTCGGCAAGTCCTGCGACAGCGGCCGCTGCTCCGAGCAGTTTTACGGTGCCGCTCTCCTTGGCCAGCAATCCTCCTCAAGGACAGTCCCCCAGCAGTGACTTCTTCCGGACCAACGTGCTTGAGCCGGCCGCTCCCTGCGCGCTGTCCGGTCGGGGACTCTCGTCCCTGCTTCGCAGCAGGGGACGCTCTGGTACTTCGTCCCTTGGGAAGAGACTCGACCGCTCGAGCTGCTCAGGTCTCTGAGGCTGTCCAGGGCTTCTTAGCGGCAGCTGTGCGCATCGGTCCAGCAGATGAGCCGATCATGGGGCGCCTCCTACTTGCTGCGGAGGGTTACCTGACCTGCTTCTTTGCCGGACGCAGCGGTTGCCAGGACGGTCTGCCCCGATTGCGCTGAGGTGACGGCAGTGGGGAGGGAGCAAAAAGAAGCAGGCGGGAGCTCTCGCTCCCGCCTGGCCGGTCTGCTCCTCAGTCTCTTGGCCGGAGCGCGGAGACAGACCGTTCTCTTCCGACAGTGGTGGCTTGCACCACCGCGCGACCGGCACAGCCGGTCCATGTAGTAAGAGTGCCACGCTAGCGTCAGCGTTGAACACCATTAGCGAGTTCCTGGTTACGTATCACTCCTCTAGCGAGATTCAAAACAGCGTGCGGATCCCCGTCGGCCAACCACACAAGGCCGCTGTACAGCAGTGCTGATGCTGCTGCGATACGCCAGATGAGCTTCCCACCGCTCCTGTACAAGCCTCTGGTGCTTCCTCGACTGCGCCGCTGAGCGCCTGCGCACGCCCCTGCGCGAGCCTGGCTCCGTGTTGCGCTCACAGTGCTGGAGCGCTGGCGTGCTGGCAAGTTGTCCGAATGAGATTTCCAACTGCAGCCTTCACCAGCCGTGAAGGACAGGCTGGTCAGGCAAAGGGGACGTGCCGCGCTCCTCAGCACAGGCTGCGCCCGTAGCACTGGCCAGGGTCCTGGTGGATGCAAGCTGGCAGCATGACGCGCGCTGATCTCTGCGACAGTTGTGAGGTCTGGCAGGCGCAGGCTGCTGCCGTCTTCGGATCTTCCTGTCCGCAACACTGCTGGGCTGCCCGCATGGACAGCCCATGGTGGATTCTTTAGTCCCAGAGACTGTCGCCCAACAGGGGGGAGCACTCCAGAATATGCGCTCTGGGCTCTGCGGCCTGGTCGTGGGTGCTGCTGTGCGGGCTGAGTGCTCGTGCCGCATCCAGCACAGCCTTCAGCTGGCCAAAGCTTGCCCGCGGCTGGCTGGCCAAGCCAAAATGCCGGCTCGGTCTCACCTGGTGTTCGTGCGCGGTAGCCAGGACTCTCTTGTCTTGGGCAGAACTTCTGCCGCACCCGCTAGTGATCGCAGCAGGAGCAGGGATCGGGCCAAAGAAGTGTTCGGGAGCCGGTATGGATGCTTCGCCAAAGACAGGCACCCTGCAGGCACAGCAGTGCGGACAGGCTTCTGGCCCGACGGTTCGTTCACCCGTTGGGGCCTCCTCGTACTGATCGGATTCAAGCACTGGCCGGTGCAGCAGCCAGGGGGCGACTTCCGCGGGATCCTCTTGCATACGGGTTGGAGTGCCGCAGTCTGTCCTACCGCTCGGGAACAGGTCCGCTCGACAGACTGCCCAAGCGCCCGGCCTGGTGG
Source organism: Streptomyces sp. TE5632 (assembly GCF_054061295.1). Taxonomy (NCBI): domain Bacteria; kingdom Bacillati; phylum Actinomycetota; class Actinomycetes; order Kitasatosporales; family Streptomycetaceae; genus Streptomyces; species Streptomyces sp. TE5632. The sequence continues at coordinate 5,888 of NZ_JBSSEA010000004.1, forward strand.
AACCGCACAAGCTCTCTGAGATTTACGAATCCGTTTTCCAGTCCCACTGTCGCCTTCACTGAAACCGTGGCGGTTAACGATATTCTTACTGCTGAGGCTTTCTGAAAGGCTGGCGCATCTCGTTCAGAAATAGGAAGCAGATAGCGTGCGACGAAGCCTCTATTTCTCTATTTAGGTGTGACCCTATGCGTGCTCAGTCCTGTGAACCGTGGCTGTCCCCCTCGGCTGACCTCACCCGCGTTCACGGCTCCACGGTGAAGCGGTAGCACCGTCACCGCGGCATGTTGCGCCACCGGGGTTGACGGACGTCCGCGCCGCCGGCGCGATCACCCTGCTGTTTCAGCCCCTCCACCGAACGCCTCTGCCATCCCGCACCCAAGCACCTCATGTTCGGCGGCAAGCACGCCCGTCTTGCCCTGGGCCGACAGGCTGTCCTGCTGCTCCCATTGCTGGCCGAGCTTCTGCGGCATCTCGCCTGGACAACGTCAACTGCGGCGCCGGCTCTCGCCGGTCCCCATGGCTGTTCCCGGACGTGGTCCCCGCAAGGCCGATCTCCACGCACGGCACGCCCCAGAAACCTCAACCGGGACGGCCCTCCGGCGAGCGCCGCGCGCAACGCGGCGCTCGCCGCCCTTGCCGCTCCCCGCCCCAGCCCGATCCACCGCGGACGTGACTGGCATGCCTCCATCCCGCACTCCGTTGGGCCCCCTGCGCCCGGCGGGGGCTGGGCCGAGTTCCTTACTGCCCGAGCCGAGAGCCAGCCGCTGAAGCCAGGGTGACCCGCTGCTGAGGCCTCGTGATCCGTCCCGGAGTCGAGACCGCGGACGGCTGATGAGGTCTTCGAATGTCAACTTCTTCATCTTGCGGCCCTCGAAGTTCGGGGCCGAGCGTCCAGGCTGGATTCCCAGCTCAGCCGCTTGGTGTCACGTCCTCGGAGCGGAACTTCAGGAAGATCACAAGCGGGAACGTGCTTTCGCAGACGGTGGTCGACGGATCAGTACTGCGAGGACGCCACCCTCACCCGGGCCAGGCAGATGGCATGGAGCGCACGCGCTACGACCTGCGCAGACGCCTTGACGGAATCCGCCATGATCTTCGGTGAGGTCTATCGCGAGGTGCGAATGGAAGTTCCGTGCGGTGGGGCAGGGGTACGCAACGGGCTTGCGCGGCACCGCTCTAGACTCCGAACAACCGGACCAACCTCCCTTGCGGGAAGCTTGGTTCGTACGAACCGGGCCCTCTCGGCCTAGCCAGCAAGCATTCGGCCGAGAGAGCCCGCCGGAACCACCCTTATCCATCGAGTCGGACAGAAGGGTTCCCATGAGCGAGTCTAGGGAAGGCCGCGAGCCTGTGTGTCACCCGCCTCCGAGACGGTGGCTGCGCCTTTTGGTGAGCGTCGCTCGCAAACTCGGCGACGGTGCTCTTCGTGGCATCGGATATGCAACCGGGACGACGGGCTTCGGTCTGGTGGTCGTCTGGTGGCAGAGCCGCCACTGATCTCGGGGCATCGCCGCGGGTCCGGGGTGTCGGGCCAGGACCACTGCGTCCTGGCCCGATGCCTGTTGGGACGGCAGCGTCAGTTGGCCTGGCCTACGGGTGCGTTTCGTGAGTTCGCAGCAGGAGAAGACGCTGCATGGAACGCTTCCCGACTGTGCGATGTGTGCCTCGTGAGATGGTGAGGCCATCAGGCGCCTGCCGTACACAGGGTGCAGGCGTGCGGCAAGCTGTCGCGATGACAGGGACGGCGGAGCGCGGGTGTACGTCACACGGGTCCACATCACGGATATCAAGGGCTTCAGCGGAAACCGCACTGTGGACCTTCAGTTGCCGGGGACCGGGGGCTGGACCGTACTCGCCGGGCGCAACGGCTCCGGCAAGTCCAGCGTTCTGCAGGTCATGGCCCTGGCCCTGGCAGGCCCGGACGCAGCGTTGCGACTGAACGTGGACTTCACAGGGTGGATCACCCGGGGTGCCGAGACCGGACGCGCCGCGGTGAGCGTCCTCCCTCACCCTGAGGTTGACCCCTTCACCGAGACCGCTCCGAGCACTGCCGCGGCGCCAGGCGAGCAGATCCGGCTGGAACTGGCCTGGCGTGCTGCCCACGTGCCGGGGATGGAGGACGACTGGCCCCGTCGGCCGCACGTCACGATGGACTCCTGGAGCGACCCTGCCTCCGCCCCCACCGCAATGAGCGGTCCGTGGTCTCCCGTCATGCCGGGCTGGTTCTGTGCCGGATACGGGCCGTTCCGACGGCTGACAGGGCCCATGCGTCGCACATACAACAGCAGAATGCCCATTCCAGCACCTCTGGCCACGCTCTTTCATGAGGATGCGGCCTTGACCGAGAGCGTGTCGTGGATGGTCGATCTCCACCATCGCTCGCTCCAGGAGTTCAGCACCGCTCAGCGAAGCGAGTCCGTCCCGGAGATGCCCGCCACGCTGTTGCTCCACACCGTGATGGGTTTGCTGGGCGACGGACTCCTGCCCGACCAGTACCGGCTCAACGGAGTCTCCGTGGATGGCCTGTTGGTGAGCCTGCGCGACAGTGATGAGAGTTTCCCGCTGCGTGAGATGAGTGACGGCTTCCGCACCGTAGCCGCCCTCGTGCTGGACATCGCTCGGCAGATCCATGCCGCCTACGGGCATCTGGAGACCGAACGGACCAGCAGCGGTCACCTCGCCATCCTCCAGCCCGGCGTCGTCCTCATCGACGAAGTGGACGCACACCTTCACGTGACATGGCAGCGCCGGATCGGTGCTTGGCTCTGCGAGCACTTCCCCAACATCCAGTTCATCGTGACCACTCACAGCCCCTACGTCTGCCAGGCCGCCGACGAAGGTGCTCTGATCCGTCTTCCCGGCCCGGACACGGATGAGCCGCCTGCTGTGGTGGGTCAAGACCTCTACCGCCGGGTAGTTTTCGGCAGTGCCGACGACGCGGTGCTCTCGGAACTGTTCGGCCTGGACACGCCCTACTCCGGGCGCGCCGAACGGCACCGTCGGCGGCTGGTCGCGTTGGAACGCAAGGTGTACGCCGGCACCGCCACCCCGCAAGAGGTGAACGAGTACCAGGAGCTGAGCCGGCTGCTGACCAGCTCGGTGCAGAGCCGGATCGCCGAAGTCGCAGCACGGCTGGAGCAGGAACCGTGATCCCCCTGCAACGTCATCCTGCTCCCGTGGACACCCAGAACCTCCTGCGGAGATGGACCGGCAGGGTCCAATCTGCAGGAGCAACCACTGAAGCAGCGCGTGCGGAATGGACAGCGGCCAAGGCCCCCAGAAGGCACGTGAAGACGCTGTTGGAGTCGATGGCGCACGGGGCGGTGCGGTGCATGTACTGCGATGACAGCCGCGGCACCGACATCGACCACTTCCAGCCCCTGGCCATGGCTCCCCTGCGCGTCTTCGTATGGGACAACCACCTGCTGGCCTGCTCGTTCTGCAACAGCAACGCCAAGCGGGACGAGTACCCCGTAGATCCTGAGGGCGTATGCCTCTTGGTCGACCCGACCACCGAGGATCCCGCCGATCACCTGTTCCTGATGCTGCGCAGCGGCGAGTACGGCTACCACACCGACAAGGGAGAACACACCATCCGCGTCTTCGGCCTCAACCGTCCTGATCTCGTCATGGGCCGCAAGGACGCCTTCTTCCTCGCCTGCTCGGCCCTGCGGGACTGGCACAGGCTGCGGGAGGAGGGCGACCCGGAAGCCGACCGGGTGGCGCAGGCACTGCGCGACTCCCCCTTCGTCGACGTCGTGCACTCCATAACCCGGCTCGCGCCTGGTCTCGCCGCCACCGTGGTCGGCGAGCGCACCGTTCCCGCCGTCGGCCATTGGCGCAGCGTGTACGGAGGTTGAGGGTCCCTACGCCGGATGGAGGCGGACGGCGCTCAGCGGTGTGGGCAGGTTCCGGACATCGTGCGGGGTCGTGCCTCCTGACGCCGTCGCGCGAGGAGGTCCTCGGCGATCGGGCTGATCCCGTCGGCAACAACTGGGGGCGAGCAGGTGACAATGAGGCGTGGCACGTATCGTCTTTCCTACGCCGCCGGTCGACAGTGAGCAGACCCGCAGCTTTCGCACTCACGCCTCCTACATCCGTGCGTTCCGTGAACTTGCGCTCGGAGAGAGCACGTTGCCGCTGGAGGACGCTGTCGCCGGCCTTCATGCGTCTGCGACGCCGCTCCTTTTCAGGTCTGACGGACCGCCGCGCTCCTGTGACCGGGACCAGTTGCTGGCGTGCCTGCGCCGTGCGTGGGCGACCGCCCGGCTGCTTGAGCACACGCACGCGCTGGCCGAGGACTCGGAGATCATCCGGCTCGCCAACAGTTGGGGGGCCGTCCAGACCTACTACGTCCTCTACGGGGCGGCGCAGGCTCTCATGGTCGCCGAGGGCGGCACCCGTCCGCAGTCGCACGAGCCCACGAAGCGGCGGTACGTCGATCTGTGGACCTCGCGCAGTCTGCAGATCGCGCCGTGGACTGTGGCCGCGACGTCCCCGGGGGACCGGCTCGCCGACAGGGACGGCATCCTGGGCGGTCCCGGCCGCGCGCTGGACTTCGACCTGCATCCGTGGGTGGCATGGCAGGGCGAGCAGGCGTGGGACATCGCGGCCAAGGCCTTGCGCTCCACCCGCCAGCTGCTCGTAGACGACCGTCTCGCCAAGAAGCGGCGTGACAAGCTCGCTGCCAAGAAGAAGCAGTGGCGCCTCGACCAGGAGGTCCGCACGGCATCGGGCCGCAAGCCTGCGGCGGAGCCGAGGACGGTCAGGCTCACGACAGCGGAGCGGGAGGCTGCGACCGACGCGGTCCGCCCGGCGACCATGGCGGACTATCTGTACCGGCTGCGGGTCAAGGCCAACTATGAGGACGTCACCGTCTTCTCCGATGGTCCGTCCTCGGATCGCGAGGCTACTGAGGTGGGGGCGGACCTCGTCGCCCTGGCTTCTGCGACGCTGCTTGTCCACGAGCTGCGCATCGCCGCAATCATTGGCTCGGACGATCTGGTCAAGGCTATGGACGCGGTTCTTCTGCACGCATCCGGGGAATCGACCGGTGGCTTGGGGCACCGGCGGGATCTGCATGCCCGGCTCTCCTGAGCAGCTGTGCCTCGCTGCTCCCCGCCCCGGGCATAGGGCTGGAGCCAGCGATGCGGCGTGCCCCAGCAGGCAGCAGGCGGGAGGGCAGCAGTGTCGGGTATGCGACAGTACCGGCTCCCCGAGGGCATCGGCCGTCGGGCTGGCAAGTCGGGTAGATCGGCAGTGCGTTGATGTGCGGGCTGCGACAATGAACAGCTGCTGTTGCGGGGCAGGGGGCGGCTGGCGCAGGAGTGATCTGCCCAGCTCGGGAAGGCGGGGTGTGTGAGGGCGTGGTTTGAGCGCATGGCGTCGATTCCCGGGATGACGTTCGGCGGGAGTCCCGGTGTTGTCCGTGGCAGGCTGCCCGAAGCGGGGGTGCGCCCGGATGAGTCGTTCGGCAGTGCGATGTGGCCCATTCCCGAGGGACACACGTCTGCGACGCCGGCCAGTCGGCACGTACCGCACGACGTACACGGCGAGGAGCTGATCGCTCGAGTATGGGAGGCCCTGGAGCTTCCGGGTTCGGCGATGGACTACCACTTCGTCTTGCAGAGCGCAGTCGAGAGGCTGTGGAGCACACGCCGTGCACAACCTGCGGCACTGGCACTGCTCGAAGTGTTCACCCTCTTGGATCTGGAGCTGATGGAGGCTGCGCCCGAGGCCGTGTCGTTCGAGGACATGGGGGCGGGAAAGTTTGTGCGGGTGACGTCCGTGCCCCGGCTGATCGGCCTGCTGGAGCGCGAGGGCGCATTCGTCGAGGCGCTCGCGGTGGCGAGGCGACTGGTCCGCTTCGGTCAGGGCGAGGACGCAGTGGCCCGGCTGTCGGAGAAGACCGGTGCGCTGGCGGCCGAGGCTGCGACCGCGGGCGGGGCACGGTGAGCGTTGGGCTGGAGCAGCTCGTGCCTGCCGCTTCCTACCTGGAGGAGGCATTCTTGCGGTGGGTTCTCACCCCTGCCGCGGATGCGGCCATCGTGCAGCGGGTGCACAGCCAGTACCCGGTCACCGTGCAGGAGCGCACCTACCGGCTGGACTACCGGGGCTTTCCCCCTGAGCGTGGACACCTTGGACACTGGACCTTGAGGGTCCAGAGGAAGAGATGTCACAGATGGTGATGAAGGTGTACTCGGCGGAGTTCAAGGCGGACGCTGTCGCGCTGTACCTGTCGGACCCGAAGAACACGTTCGAGGGCGTCGGCAAGGATCTGGGGATCAGCCGGGAGACGCTGCGGAACTGGGTACGGGCCGCGCGGGCCCGGCAGGGCCGCGCGGCGGGGGCCGGCGGCTCGCCGCGGACGGCACAGGCTGCCGAGGTAGCCTCCGACGATGTGCTGAAGGAAGAGAACAAGCAGCTCAGGGCCCGGATCAGGGAGCTGGAGACGGAGCGGGAGATCCTGCGGAGGGCCGCGAAGTATTTCGCCGGCGAGACCAACTGGTGAGCCGTTTCCAGTTCGTCGAGGATCATCGCGGCGCGTTCGGCGTCAAGCGGCTGTGCCGGGTTCTGGAGGTCTCCCGGTCCGGGTTCTACCGGTGGCTGAAGGGCGCCCCGGCCCGCATCGAGCGGGCGCGGTCCGATGCCCGGCTGGCGAGGCGGATCCGGGAGATCCACAAGGAGTCCGACGGCACGTACGGGATCCCGCGCGTCACGGCCGAGCTGAAGGCCGCCGGGATAGACGTCAACCACAAGCGCGTCGAGCGGGTGATGCGCCGGATCGGCGTCCAGGGCGTGCACCTGCGCAAGAAGGTCCGCACCACGGTGCCCGAGCCGGAAGCATCCCCGGTGCCGGACCTGCTGCAACGCAACTTCACCGCGAGCGAGCCGAACACCAAATACGTCGGTGACATCACGTATCTCCCCATCGGGGACGGTCAATTCCTCTATCTCGCAACGGTGTTGGACCTGCATTCCAGACGGCTCGTGGGCTGGTCGATCGCCGACCACATGCGCACCGGGCTGGTCACCGACGCCCTCGAAGCCGCCGCCCGCACCCGTGGCGGCAGCCTTCACGGGGCGATCTTCCACAGCGACAACGGGGCGCAGTACGCGTCGAAGGAGTTCGCGAAGGTGTGCCGTCGGCTCGGCGTGACCCGCTCGCGCGGCGCGGTCGGCACCAGCGCCGACAACGCCGCCGCAGAGAGCTTCAACGCAACCTTGAAAAGGGAGACCTTGCAGGGAAAGAAACGCTGGTCAGGGGCACGGGAGGCCCGTCTCGCGGTGTTCCGGTGGGTCACCCGCTACAACACCAGACGCAGGCACTCAGGGCTCGGCTACATCAGCCCGATCGCCTTTGAACAGCGATCAGTTACGCTGGCCGCTGCCGCATAGCAAACGGTGTCCACGCTTCAGGGGAAGCCCCCACCTGATCGTGGGCCAGACGCTGCAGCTGGCCGTCGAGCTGGACGGCTTCGCGTTCCACAGCGATCGGGCAGCATTCACCTACGACCGGCTGCGGCAGAACGACCTGGCCGCCACCGGCCTGACGGTGCTGCGGTTCTCCTACGATGCGGTGCGCACGGACACGGCGCGCTGCGTGGCCCAGCTGCAGGCGATGCTGCGGCGCGATCCGGAGCTCGCCGCGCTGGTGACAGCGGTGCCGATCGTCGAGGTTCCGGACATGGCCGGCAACCCGATGCGTGCCGCCGGCCCGCCCCGCGGCACGGGGCCCGTCGGGCCGGCACCGGAGAGCGCCTACTTCGACGAGGTGCGGGACCGGGTCGACCGGGGGCCACTGCGGTCCTGCCAGGACGAGGCGCTGGCCGCGCTGGCGAACTACTACGCCGGTGGCGGCCGGCATGCGGCCACGGTGATGGCGGTCGGGGCCGGCAAGACGGCCCTGGGCGTGGCGGCGGCGCTGTCGTTCACCAGGCGGCGGGCGCTGGTGGTGACTCCGGGGTCGGTGATCCGCGGCACCTTCGCGTCGGCACTTGATGCGGGGGCGCCGGGCAATGTGCTGTACGGGCTGGCGGGCGGGCCGATACTGCCCGGCACCCGCCCGCCAGCAACGCTGGTGCTGGATGCAGACGAGGAGCAGATCAGCCGGGTCGGCCGCGAGCGGCTGCTGGCCGCGGACATCGTGGTCACGAACTTCCACGCACTGGGCACGGAGGACAAGAGCGGGGACCTGCTGGCGAAGCTGGAGTCGGAGGACGTCGACTTCATCGTGGTCGACGAGGCGCACATCGCGGCCAGCGATTCCTACCAGCGGCTGTTCGCACATTTCCCGCAGGCGCGCACGCTGTTGATGTCGGCATGCTTCACACGACTGGACGGCAGACCGATCGACGCAGACGTCGTCTATCGCTACCGGCTGGTGGACTCCGTCGCGGACGGCTCCGCGAAGAACCTGCGGGTGCACCGGTTCGCTCCCGAGACGGCGTCGACGGTGTATGAGGCGGTGTGGCCGGATGGGCGGCGCGAGCAGGTCGTGGGCCGTGATGCCCTGCTGCGTGTGCTGGGGGACGAGCGGAAGCTGGCGCGGATCACCGCGCAGTCCGAGGCGCCGATCCGGCAGGTGATGGCGGTGACGCGGGCGTGTCTGGATGCGCAGGCCAAGCTGCTGGCCCCGGTCAGGCCGCGGGTGCTGTTCGCGGCGATGGGCCAGGCCCACGCCGAGCAGATCGCGCGGATCGCTGAGGAGCACGGCATCGCCTGCGCCACGCTGCACCACAGCATGCCGGCCTCGGCGATCGCCGCGACACGGCGCCGGTTCGAGTCGGAGGCGGGGGACCTTGAGGGCATCGTGCAATTGCGGATGCTCGGCCAGGGCTACGACTTCCCTCCCATCACCGTCGTCGTACCGTTGCGGCCGTACGGCAGCTTCGGCGAGTTCTACCAGTTCGTCGGCCGCGGCGTCCGCGTCCTGCGCCACCCCCATCTCGCCCCTGACCAGCAGTACCTGGACATGGTCTGCCACACAGAGCTCGGCCTGGAGGAGCATTTGAAGGCTCTGTGTGCGGACAACGACATGGACCCCGCGGTCCTGCTCGAGGCTCCGCTGATCGACGCCAGCATGCTGGAGAGCGTTCTCGACGGCCGTGACGGTGCCCCGGACGGGACCGGCCCGGCGGGTGAGGGCGGGATGGACGCGTTCGTGCTGTACGAGCGGGGCCGGGTCGAGGAGCGTGTGATCCACGGCGTGGACCGGGTGGAGGCACGGCGGGCGGAGCGGGAGCGGCAGCTGCTGGCCCAGCGCTACGCCGTCTACGCACAGAGCACCCCCTCCCCGGTCCCGTTCGAGCAGTTCGTCGACTACATGCGGAGGCTGACCGGTGGCACGTGACTCGTCGTACTGGTGGCATCCGGCCACCCAGGCCGACCCCGGAGAAGCCCTCCGCCTGGAGGCGGCGGCCGGACAGCATCAACGGTTCGCTGAGCTCGACGCACTGGCGGCCAGACTGCTTGGCGCTGCCCTGGCCGGACAGCCGGTGGCCACCATCACCCCCGGCCGAGGACGCCACACCCCTGACACCGCCGAGGTGACGGCCCTCACCCAAGCAGAAGCAGCCCTGTGTGCCAGCTTCTTCAGCGTCCAGGAGCAGCAGAAGCGCGGCGCGTGGTACCTGCCGACGAAGCTGTCCGTGAAGGCGGGGGCGGTCAATCTGCCGTATCTGCTGCGTGAGCACCCCGGCCATGCTCTGACACTGGCCGCCGAGGAGACCGCCCGGCTCACCGCCGTGAAGGGCGCGGACACCATCCTGCTGTGGGCGCTGCTGGTGCCGTTGTTCGAGACACTGCTTCAGCCCGTCCGGCTACGAGCGGCGGGAGACATCTTCCCGCCCACGCATCAGCAGCGGTTCTGGACGGTGATCGAAGAGCGCTACCGGCTCCTGGGCATCGAGGACGGTGCACTGGAGGCTTTCCGCTTCGGCGGCGGCTGGCACACGCTGGACCGTGCGGGACAGCAGCAGGCCCGGCTGGAGCTGCTGGATATCCTCGCCGCTGCCGACCTCGCGGAGCTTGTCGCTCGTCACCGCATCCAGCGGCTCCAGGCCTTGATGGCCGGCTTCGCCAAGAAGGCCAAGGCCGGCACGGCCCTGGCGCGCCGGGTGCTCACCAAAGAACTGCAGCCGGTCGTCTCCGCGTACTTCGGGGGCGACTGGCTGGCCGCTTTGGACTATCTCCAGGTTCCCGCCCACCCGGACGAGGAGATCATCACTGCTCTTCCCGAGCCCCGTCTGTATGTGGGCACGTCCGCCCAGGCAGCCGGCGTGGCTGCCGAGGCGGGCATCGCGGAAACCGAGGTTCAGGCCATGCTGGCCGCCTTCCTCGGCGGGGGCAGTTCGGTGTCCCCGGTGGAGGAGCGGACTGCTGCACTGCGTAGCTGGTGGGCGGGTTTCGACCAGGCGCACGCCGTCCAGTCGCCGGGGATGCCGTCCTTGTGGGGCCTGGTCGACCAGGAACTGATGATCCTGTCCCGTACAGAGCAGGGTTTCACCCCTCAGCTGTACCAGCAGTGTCTGCCCGTCGACGTCCTCGAGGAGGTCGGGCGGCTGTGGGCCACAGTGACGCTGCAGCGGTATCCCGGCCGTATCGTCAGCAATCCGCGGCCGCACCAGATCATGGCCGATGCGCTGGGTCCGGCGGGCGAGTTCTGGCACGGGGTGGGTCTGACCGCCTGGTTCGTGTGCGAAGGGCCGTACTCCCGCACCACCCTGGGCCGCGCCGACCGCTACTACAGCAAGTCTTTGGCAGCCCTGCGCGCGGCGAGCTGCCCCGTCGACACGTCCTTCTTCCGTGAGCTGGATGCTGCGGAACAGATGCTGGGTCCGGAGGAGGACATCACCGACAGCACAAGCAGTGCGGTCGAGACTCCGTACGGTCAGGTGATCTTCACCTCTGGCATGGGCCGCCGCACGCGCCGCAAGGGCTTCGAAGGAGTGCGGGACCTCATCACCCGGTACCGGCGTGCCTGGGCCGAACAGCACCTCGAGACCTACCTGCAGCACCGGTGGCGCTCCGAGCTGGAGAACGTCGCGCACCAGCTCCACCGGCACGTCGCTGCCAAAGGGAAGCCGCCCACACTCATCCAGTTCTCCCGGTTCGCCACGGAAGCCGCCAACCACTGGACCGGCGGCGACCTGGGGGCGCTGTACACGGCCATCGGCGAGCCGGCACCGTCCGAGCAGGAGCGGCCTGCTCGTCTGGTGACAGGTGACGGCTATGACGTGGCCCGGTGGGTGTATCAGGCGCTGGGGGGTAAGCCTGTCGACCACAACACGTGGTTGAACAGGCCGGAGGAGACCCAGCGGCAGTGGCAGCTTGGCCGCCTGGCCACCGAAAGCCTGCGCTACCTGCAACTGCAGGAAGCCCTCGGACAGCCCCCGACGGCCAAGCAGTTCGGGACCCAGCGTCTACCCTGGCCCTGGCCCGGCGGGGAAGCAGAAGGCTGGCCTCATCTCCAGCAGGCTCTCGCTGCGCTCACCGGCATCAGCCCTCCACCGGGCCGGAGCCCCTCCCCCGCTGTCAGCTCGACCGCGATGGTCCGCCCTCGGGACGGCGGACAGCAGATGCTGGCCAAGGGAGCCAATGCGCCCCTGGCAACCGAAGAGGCCACCATCCGCATCACTGCCTCCGGCGTGCCCGTGGACGTGTCCGCGGTACTCCTCACCAGCAGCGGCAGAGTTCGCAGTGATGACGACCTGGTCTTCTACAACCACCCCTTCCAGGATGGGGTCCGCGTCAACGGCGGCGCCGCCACTGCCGAGCTGAGCATCATCCCGGAGAGCGTCGGCAGCATCGCCATCGTCGTCAGCGTCGATTCCGAGGGCCCGCCCGGCGCAGTCTTCGGCCAGGACACCGTGTGGGAAGCACAAATCACCCAGCCTTCCGGCACCCGGCTGTCCTTCGTGCCGCCCGCGTTCACCGGGCGGGAGACGGTGGCCGTCGCGGTGGAGCTCTACCGCCGTACGGGCGGTTGGAGGGCCCGCGCGGTCGGACAGGGTTACGACAGCGGGCTGGCGGGTCTGGCCACCGACTACGGGATCGACGTGGAGGCCTGACGCACAGCCGATGGCATACCGCTTCCTCGCCGGGATGATGGCGCGCCGCAGAAAGGCCGAGGCAGGACGCATGCACCTCGCCGCAGCCTTCGGAGAAGGGGCCGCGCTTTCGAAGCGGATCAGCTGGTCGCGACGCAGACCGGGTGGCGGGCACGGACGGGCGTGCCCGGTGACTCTCGAACCACGACCCCGAGTGCATTGGGTGTTTCGAAGGGACCCTAGCGGTCTGACGTCTACGAACCAGAGGAAATGCCTCGGCTCTTCCTTCGTTATTGAAGGAGCGTTCGACGACGTTGCGTCGGCGGTAGATGTGCCGGTGGCCGGCCTCCGTTGCGGCCACGGTTGTGGCGGTGTCGCTGGGTCATTCTTCTTGGGATGGTGCACGTGATGCCGCGTCGTCGCAGGTGGGCGCGAGATCTGTGGGCTTTGTCGGCAACCACCTGGTCGGGTCTGGAGCGGGGCGGCCGAGGCCGGTGCGCGGGACCCGGATCCGTTCCAGGAGGGGGCGTGCGCAGATGCTGTCGATGCTGGCCCGCGGGTGCGTTTGCAGGGTGCGGGTGGCTGCCGTGACGGCGGCCTTTTGATGCGGGCGCAGCTCGAGCTCGGCGGAGGACATGGGTGTGAGCTGCCCCCGGTTTCGTGGAGTCCCTGAAGCCAGGCTTATGATCCTGGCCCGAAGGAGAACCACGAGCAGTGCCAGCACCACGTAAGTACCCAGACGAGCTCCGTGAGCGGGCCGTGCGCGAGGTCCGCACCACCGGCCGTCCGATCGCGCATGTCGCGAAGGACCTGGGCATCCATAAGGAGGCCCTGCGCGGCTGGGTCCGCCAGGCTGAGGCGGACAGCGGTGAACGCGATGACCGGCTGACCAGCGTCGAGCGGGAAGAGCTGAAGCAACTCCGCAAAGAGGTAGCGGAGTTGAGGCGAGCGAACGAGATCCTCAAAGCGGCGAGTGCGCTTTTTGCCCAGGAGCTCGACCGTCCCCGGACGAGGCCGACCAGGTGATCGACAGCCTGAAGGACAGCGGCTTCGGGGTCGGGCCCGTATGCCGGGTGCTCGGCTGGTCCGAGTCGGCTTACTACGCCCGCAAGAAGCGGCCGAAGTCGTCCCGCCGGCTGCGGGACGAGCAGCTCATGCCCCTGATCGAGCAGGTCCATGCCGAGTCAGGCGGCACCTACGGCGCCCGCCGGATCACCCGCGCGCTGCGGCGCAAGGGCGTCGATGTGGCCCGCTGCACGGTCGAACGGCTGATGCGTGAACTGGGCCTGGAGGGCGTCATCCGCGGGCAACGCCGCAGGACCACCGTGCCCGAGCCGTCGGCGCCCCGCCCGCCGGACCTGGTCGACCGCGACTTCACTGCCTCCCGGCCCGACCAGCTGTGGGTGGCGGACATGACGTATGTCCGCACGTGGTCGGGCTGGGCATACGTGGCGTTCGTCCTGGACGTGTACTCGCGGATGATCGTCGGCTGGCAGGTCGCGAACCACATGCGGACCGAGCTCCCGTTGGACGCACTGGAGATGGCGCTGTGGAGACGGAGGATCAAGAAGGACTCCGGCCTCATTCATCACAGCGACCGCGGGTCGCAATACGTATCAATTCGGTACACCGACCGGCTCGCCGACTTCGGCGCCTCCGCGTCGGTCGGCTCCGTCGCGGACAGCTATGACAACGCGATGGCCGAGGCCCTGAACGGCACCTTCAAGGCTGAGCTGATCGAGATGCAAGGTCCCTGGAAGGACGTCGACCAGGTTGAGCGGGCGATCTTCCAGTGGGTCACGTGGTACAACGAAGAGCGTCTGCACTCCGCGCTCGACTACGTGCCGCCGGCCGAGTACGAGGAAGCTTTCTGGCGGAGCCAGGAGCAAGCCCCGCAGTCCGCTTGAAACAAGATCACCGGACTCTACGAAACTCGGGGCAGTTCAGTGCAGTCGCATCCCCTTTAGGTGGCAGTGCTGTCGGTGAGATGCGGTGGGGCGGGTTGTGTGGCGTGGGGAGTGTAAGCAGGTCGGCGGTGCGTCTTGCGGATGGCCGGTTTGATGCCCGGTCACCGGGGGGCTTGGCTGTGTGCGCGGGTGGCCGCTGTTCTATTACAGGTCGTCGCGCCATGAGCGGTCCTGCTGGAGGAGTGTTGTTCCTGTGGCTTCTTGGGCGAGCCGGTTCCCGGTGGTGAGGATGTTGGCCGCTGGGTGGCGGAGGGGTTCGGGCAGCCAGGAGACGCGCCGTTGGGCGGCAAGGGGGTCGACTCGTTTCGGGGCCGGTCCTTGGATATTTTGCTTGAGAAGGAGCTGGTAGAGGCCGAGGGCGGGTCGGATGGGCGGGAGTCCTGATGCTGTGCCTGATGCGTTGGCTCGCTGGGGGATGGTGAGGCCGTCATCGTCGAGATCACCGTAGTAGGCGATGTCCGTCACGCCTTTGAGGTTCGCGATGCGGGTGACGGAAGCCTCGAAGGCGTGGCCGCCGCCGAAGGCCACGTAGCCGACGCGGGCGGGGTCTTGGGCGAGCAGGGTGCTGACGGTTGCGAAGGTGTCGCTGTTCTCGATCACCAGGACGGTGCCGCCGTCCCCGAGGTGTTCATAGGCCAGGGGTGGTGGGATCCGCTCGGTGAACAGGGTGGCCAGGGTGAGGCGTCCGGGTGCGAACAGCGTGCTGGTGGTGAGTGCGTCAAGACGCTTTTCGTCGCCGAAGATTTCCAGGGAGCGTTCACGCATGGGGATCACGGCCCTCCGGTGGGTGTCCCCGTCGGTGTCGCGCAGCCAGCGGTTGATCGTCTTGAGGGTCTCGGTCTGGGCGGTGGTCAGTTTGAGGGTGCTTGCCCAGGAGAGCTCCCGGCGCCACATGAGGGGTGCCGTGCGTGTTGGTCTGGGTTCTGTGGCCTTGGGTGGAGCGGGGAGACGGAGCCAGCGTGGCAGTGGTGGCTGTGTGTTGTCCCATCCGTCATGTGTGCGCGGCAGTTCGATCAGGTGGTGGTCGGCGAGTTCGTCGAGCAGGGCAGACAGGACGGGGCGGCTTTGGGTGGTGCCGGCTGTCTCGGGGCAGGCCTGGGTGAAGGCGTCGAGGATCGTGGCCTGTTCGACGCGGTGTTCCGTCCTCGAGGTCAGGGTGGTTGCCAGGCAGGCTGCTGAGGGGGTCAGCGGTTGCTGTTCGGGCTTCGTGTCGTCTCGGTTGGTGGTCACTGGTCGGTGGCCATCTGGTCGTGGTGGTTTTCCTGCCATGCGTCGCTGTTTTCGAGCGGGGCATGGGAGGCGCGTGGTTTCACCAGCAGTCGTGCGGCGTGGACTTGGCCGGTGGCGCCGCCTTCGTCCGGCGTTGTTTCGTGTGCGATGTGGTCGGTGACGTGCAGATGGCGTGTCCCGGTGCGTTGGTCGGTGTCGTTGCGCAGCCGAATACACAGGGGGAACGTGGCCAGCACGCGGTCTTCCATGTTCCCGGTGGTGTAGATCAGTTGGACGCCGAGTGCGGAGGCCATGTTCATTTGCAGGCTCAGCAGGTAGTCGGCGTTCGCTTTGCCGATTGGGTTGTCCAGGACCAGCATTCCGCCCAGGCGGTTGGTGGCGCGGGCTCCGGTCCGTGTGCTGGCGCGGAGTGCGGCAAGGGTGCAGTACAGCATGATCGCGCCGGTGAGTTCCTGGCCGCCGGAGAACACTTTGCTCATGTCGCTGATGGATGCGTATTCGGCGCGGCCGGCGGCGTCGGGCTTGAGGATCTCCACCTTGAAGTCGCGTGGGACCGCGGCGCCAACGCACCGCAGTACCAGGTCGCGGCCGGGCAGGTGGGGCTGGGTGCGGGCGTTCTCGTCGAGGGTCTCGGCGATCCGTACGGCAAGGATCTGCGGTTCCGGCGTGCTGAAGCCGATCTTCAGGATTCTCTGTTTGGCCCATGCCCCGGCGCCTTCAGGCAGGCGGGAGAGCCGCTCGGCCTTTTCGAGCAGGGCCAGGGCCTGGTTGGTGTGGTGTTTGAGCTGGTCGATCAGCAGGTTGCGATGGCGTTCGGAGTCTTCCAGGTCGGTGGTCAAGCTTGCGGCCCGGCCTGTGAGTTGAATCGTCCACTGGCCGGCGCGCTCGATCAGCGACGTGGTATCGATCTCCGTGAGTTGTTGGTAGATCGGCGCCTTGAGATTGGCGAATCGGTTCTGGTTGGCCGCTTCGCGGAACTGCGCGACGGCTTCGTTGACGGCCTGGTCTGCTTCGTGCAGTTGCTCGGTTGTGGTGCTGTGGGTCTGTATTGCCTCGTCGGCGGTCTGCTGTGCTTCGTCGGCGGTTCCGGTGAACGGGGCGGCGCTGGGTGGTAGTTCCAGCCTGCGGGTGGCGGTGGTGAGGCTGCGGTGGACGACGGTCATCTCGCGTGCCGCGGCTTCGCTGGTGCGGAGTTTGCGTTCGGTGGCCCGTTGCGTCTCCGCGGCTGTCTTGAGCAGGGCTTCTGCGTCCTGCAGCGCGGAGGCTGCCCGTTCGGTGAGCTGCGCTCCTTCGGCGGGGTTTGAGGGGGTCCAGTCGGCATCGAGACTGGTCCAGGGCTTCCCGCTGGGCTGACCGGCGCGTGTTGCGTCTGCTTCCAGTTGGCCGCTGTGCTTGCTCAGATTGCGGTACTGAACCTCCAGGCTGCGCACGGTGCGGCCAAGCCGCCGTTTCGTGGCCTCGATGGTTTCGGCGCTGCCGGCTTCTGCGGATGCTGCCAGTGCTTTGGCCCGGGTCACGATCTCGGCCGGTTCACTGCGTAGTTCGGCATCCCGGTCGGTTGTTTCCTTCTGTGCCTCCTCTACGCGCTGGCGTAGGTCCTCGCCGACTTCCACGGCACGGAAGCCCTCCGCCGCTTGGTGGTAGGCGATCTCCAGTGCGGCCACATCGTGTTGCCCGGGATTGAGGGTGAGGGGCTGGTCTCCGTAGACGACCTTGTCCAGCCGGGCGGCGTAGGCGGCGGCGTCACGGCGGAGCGACTCGGCTTGCACCGCGTATTCGGTAGCCTGGTCGCGCAGTCGGTCAGCTGCCTCGCTCAGTTCCTGGGCTGCGGTGCGATGTGCTGCGGCCTCGGTTTGAAGTGTCTCGATCTCTGCGCGGTTTGTGTCGGCGTCGGCGGCCTCTTGGGCGAGCAGTTGGAAGGAGTCGGCGGTGCGGGCGGTCTCCAGGGCGGCTTGTTCGGCGTCCTGGACGGTGGTGGTATGCGCGGCCAGGATGTTGGCGGCTTGCAGGCAGGCGTCGCGGGCGGAGTCAAGGGCGGCCTTGGCGTCGGTGGCCGCGGCTGATTGGGTGTTCGCAAAGGAGCGTAGTTGCTCGATGTGTCCCGCTGGGTGGTCGCGCAACCAGTGGGTGAGCTGTACTTCCAACTGGAAGGCTACTGCCTGGCGTTCGGCACATTCGTTCAGGGCTCGGCGGCGTTCTTCGATCCGTGCTGCGGCCTGTTCGCGCAGCTGGCCGGCGGCCTGGGAGTCGTGTAGGGCGGGGGTCGGCTCCACGACGAATCCGTTGCTCGGCTGGGGCGGTTCTGCTTCCAGTGGTTCGCGCGTGGAGACGAGTACGGCCGCGGCCGGCAGTTGCGGCATCTGTGTGAGCAGGGTCCGCGCCCGCTGCAGGGTTTCCTGGTCAGGCACCACGATGCCGTCGACCAGTGCAGGGTGGGCTTGGATGGATGCGGCGTGCAGGCGGGGGTTTACCAGCTGTTCCAGAGCCCTCCAGCCCGCGGTCGCAGTGATCCGGTGCTCGGCCAGCAGCTCGAGCAGGTCCTCGACGGCCTGGCGCGGCGGCATGAGGGCCTCGTCCTCAACGGTGAGGGCTTCGATCAGCCGCTGGTCCGCCCGGTCGTCGGCTCGCAGCGCGTCCAGCTGCTGGCCGGCCGATGCTTGCGCCGCGGCGACCAGGTTGCGCAGCCAGGACGCGTTGTCTTCCAGCCACTGCGCGGGGTCGCCGCCGGGTACGTCCTCGTCATTGTCGAGTTCGGCGAGTTCACGCAACAGCTTCTGGGCGGCAAGTTCTGCCGCGGCACGCTGGGTGTCCTCGACCGCCCGTATCGCGGTCTCCCTCGCCTGCCGGGCCTTGACCTCGGGCTCGATCAGCTGATTCGCGACCCCGTCGAGCCGGCGGGTTTCTTGCTCGAGCCTCCGGTACTCCTCGCGTTCACGCGTCGCCTGGATCTTGCTGTCGGTAGCCCGGGCACGCAGGCGGGCGTCGGCCACGGCCACGGATTCATCTTCGGCGATCAGACCAGCCTGCCGGGCCTGAGCAAGACGAGAGTCCACGCGCTCTACGTGCTGGCCGAGGAGTTCGGCTCGGACGGTGCGTGCGGTGGCCTGCTCCTCCCCCTCGGCCGCGCCGCGTTGCGCGTCGGCTGCCTCTGTCTTGCTGTGGGCGCTCTTGCGATCCAGGCGGTCGGCCTTCTCCGCGCACTGCTGCCTGCTGTGGTGCAGGGCCCCGGCGAACCGGGCACCGGCCTGGTCGCGGCGGAGCCGGGCAGCTCCCGCGGCCAGTTCGGCATCGTCCAGCAGCTCGCTGGCGACCCGGTACTTCTCGTGTGCGGTGGCGGCTTTCAATACCGTGGGGACGACGGCCCAGGCGGCCAGTTCTCTGCGTTCCTTGGCCAGTTGTTCTTCTGCCTGGACGGCCTGGGAGTGGGCCGCGTCGCGACGCAGCACCAGGGCCTGACGTCGCACCTCTTTGTGGAGCAGGTCGGCCTTGTCGCGGGTCTGCTGCTGTTGTGCGGCGTTCTCCTTCGCCATAGCGGAGTCTTCGCGCAGTGCGCGCAGTGCCTCGTCCGCGTGCTGGACGGATGTGCCCACCTGTGCCGCGAGTTGTGCCAGCGCCTTCGCGGCTAGGTGGGCCTGTTCGGCTGCCGTCCTCTGCTCGGTACGCCGGCGGGCCAGGTGTTCGGCGGCTGTGGCCGTGGCGGTGGAGAAGTCGCGATCCAGCAGGAGTTGCTCGCGTCGGCCGATGTTTTTGGCATAGGCGCCGAAGGCGTCACCCAGTTCGGTGAAGTCCTCGGCGTCCACCGCCTTGCTCAGCAGCCACTGCGTGAACTGCCGACCGGTGGTGGTCTTGAACGCCTCGGCCGCGTCTCCCTCATCGACGTTCATCGCCTGCTGGACTGCGAACAGGTCCGGCTCCAGGCCGAGCCGCCGCAGGTGTTTCTCCCACTCCCCCTGCCGTTTTTCGATCTCCAGGCGGAGTGTTTTGTCACCGGAGTCCAGCCGTCTGAGCGCGTCCTGGTAGGCGTTCATCCGCAACCGGCGCCCGCTCTCGGCGAAGGGCAGCGTGGCCAGGGTCGTCTCGGCGTTGGGGCTGAGCGAATAGAACGTCCGCTCCACGGTGCCGTCCGTGGCCGGGGTCAGTACCTGTCCGGTCACCAGCGTTTCACCGGTGCGGGCATGAACCCATTCCAGGACCACGTGGGAAGGGGCTGCCGCGGACACCACGTACGCGCGCAGTGCCTCACGGCCTTTACGGGACTGCCGCTCGGGCAGCACCGTGGACAACAGCATCCGGATCAGCACGGACTTCCCGCCGCCGTTCTCCAGCACGAGCAGTGTCGCCGGTGCGGGGCGCCGGAACAGCTGGCCGGCCGCTGGGATGAGAGTGCTGACGGGGATCGGTGAGCCGCCCTCGGACAGGTCCAGCAGGACGTCGCCGTAACGGGCCCCGGTTGGGCCGATGTTGTACAGGCGGACGCGGTTCAGCTCGTACATGGCCGGATCAGTCTCCTGGCTCGGCTGCGGTCAGGGGCGTTGCGGGGGCGGCGTCGGGCTGTGGGCTGCTGAAGGCGGGTCGGCCGTCCGGTCCCACGGTGATCCCGAGCTCGGCCAGCTGGCCGAGCATCTGCTGTCCGGCCAGCTCCCGTACCTGGATCTGGTAGCGGGCCGTGGTGGTGTAGGTTCCGCCGTTCTCCTTGCCCGCGCGCCGCAGCATTCCGTTGTCGGCGAGGTATTCGGCGACCCGCTTGATGAGGGCGTGCCTGCTTTTGGAGTGGGCGCGGTCATCCCCGGTGGAGGAGACGGGGTTGCGTCGCTGGTAGTAGCGCCACAGCTGGATCAGGTCCGGATGGTCAGCGGGAACTCCGTCGTCGGTACCGGCTTCGGCGGCTTGGCGTTCCAGTTCCTTGGCGGCCTGCTCGACCATCACGTCGACGTGGCGGACGGTGACGCGGCCGACGTGGGCTGGGTCGTCCAGATCTTCGGGGCGATAGTAGGCGAGCGCGGCGATGGCCAAGTGGGCCAGTGCCGCGATCGGACGGTCGGCGGGTTTGCTGATGTGGTCGGTGACGCTGACCGCGAACTGGGTTTCGGCGGTCGCCCCGAGCACCAGTCCGGCCCGTGAGTCGACGGCGATCACCGTCAGGTCGAAGCCGCGTGCGGCGGCGTGCAGGAGCTGGGCGAACTCCTGGTCGGTGCGGCAGCGGTCTACCAGCGCGGCGTACTCGGCGTTGCGGCGGGGGGTCAGTCCGGGTTGGAAACCGAAGGCGAGCAGCCGGCTGACGGCGGCCGTGTCATTGACGTTGTTCACGCCGCGCCCTCCTCGAGGCCGTTGTCGGTCGGCAAGGCAGAGACTGCCGGGCTGTGGACGACCAGGAGGTCGTGACCGGCGAACCGGTCGTCATCCAGTTCGCGGTCGTCGGCCAGGGCTGCCAGCACTGTGCCGCGCTCGGGGTCGTGGCGCGGGGCACCGAACAGGCCCAGTACGTGCAGGGCCAGCAGATGGTCGAGGTTGTCCCGTCCGGCCGATGTGCCGTGCTGTCGTGCTGCGTTCAAAAGCTCGGACAGGCGGATGCCGTCGGTGTCAGTGCGTTTCAGCAGTGAGGCGACGGCCGTGTACTGCTCGTCGGAGAAGGTGGCGGTGTCTTCTGCGTCGCCGAATTCGGGCTCGATGATCAGACTGTCGTCGCCGTCGGGTTCGGCCGGCGGCGTCATCAGTGCGGTGATCAGGTCCGGGAGGTAGATGATCGCCGGGCGGTGCGGCGGGGTCGCCGCCGTCGCGAACGTGCCGAGCAGCGGAAGCGCCTGCCGTACCGGCAGTTGCAGGGCCGGTTCGAGCAGCTGGCGTTCGAGGTCGACGTGGGCCCGGCTGGGGGGCGGCACGAAACTCTGGCGTTCTTGTTCGGCGCGGAACCGTTCGCCTACTTCCTGGAGGTTCGCCTGCAGGGATGCGTGTCTGCGCAGGCACTCCTCGAGGATTGCGATCAGCTCGGCGGCCTGGGTTGGGGTGGTGTCTTCGGTGCTGTTTTCCATCATCCGGACCAGGTTGTCCTTGATGGTGTTTTCGGCGTTGATGCGGTCCTCGATGTGTTCCAGCGCTTCGGTCTGCATGCGCTGTACGTCACGGACCCAGTCCACCGAGCGGATGTCCCGGCGCATGCCTTCCAGCCGGGTGCGGATGTGCTCGGTGTATTGCACGGTGCGGCGCAGCGCCATCTCCGCGGCGCGGTGGGCGTCAGTCAGCCGTCCTCGTCGCACCAAGGCTTCGAGCTTGGCGTCGGCGGCGACCTGTTCGGAGGCGATGTCGAGGTCCACCGCGCCGACGAGCACCGCGATCGCTTCGTTGGAGGCGCGCAGGCGTGGCCGTCCGTCGGGTCCTGGAACTTCGCGCAGCAGCTTGAAGGAGAAGGTCTGCGCGGTGTAGGTGCTGTGGGAGACGATGCCGTAGAGGTGGCTGAAGTCGCGGTCGACGGTGCCGACGTTCAGCAGGCTGTCGAGGACCCAGCGGGCTACGGCGGTATGTTCGTCGCGGTCGCGCTGCGGCATCTGAAGCCCTGCGATGCGTGCCACGGCGGCCACGATGTCCTCGTGTCGTGCACCGTCGTCGAAGTCCATCTTCAGTGTGACGGTGTCGATGGCGGTGAGAGCCAGTTCCTCCATTTGGTAGCCGGTCCACTCGCGTGAGGCGAGCAGGGGCTTGCGGCGTTCCAGGTCTAGGACGGGGTCGGCGACCGCGAGTGCCTTCACACGAGTTGCCAGTCCCAGCGTGTCGCGGCCGTGAAGTCCCGCTTCAGACATCCAGTTTCCTCCCCGCCCTATGAACTGCCGTCACGTGATCAAGATGAGGGTGGCCCCTCGGGGTGCTAGCGGACCAGGGGGCCTTGCGCCGTTCCCGGATCCGCCCCGGCCCGTCGGCACCACTACTGCGCCAGTGTCTGCAGGCCGCTGGCCAGGTCGGCTTGCACGAGGTCGTCGCGTTCGGCCGGGGTCAGCCAGCGTGTGCTGGACCCGGTGGCGCCCCGCTCCACCCACAGCACCTCGTCGACGGCCTCGGCAACGGCGTGCAGATGGCTGATCACCATGACGAGGCGGTCGCCGCCGGCTCGCGCGCGCAGTACCTCCAGGGCCGCATCCAGTGCAGCCGCATCGAGTGCGGCGAAACCTTCGTCGAGGAACAGGGAGCCCAGGCTCGAGCCGCTGCGGGAATGCAGTTCGGCCAGTGCCAGCGCCAGAGCGAGTGAGGCCTGGAACTTCTCCCCGCCGGACAGCCGGTTCGGGGGGTGGATGACCCCGGAGGTGCGGCTGACGATGTCGAAGCTGTCGGCGAAGCCGAATCGGCCGTCGGTCATCTGGCCGAGCAGTTCGCTGGCGACGTCGCGCAGCGCGCGGGTGCGCAGCATCGTGAGGTGGCCCAGGAACTTGGCGTCGACCAGTTCACGGCGCAGCACGTCCAGCGCCTCGGACCGGGCGCGGCCGGCGGTGATGGCGAAGTCCAGGTCGGCGGCCGGCTTGATCATGTCCTGTGCGCTCTGTTGCTTCTGACGCTGTTCCTTGGCCTCCAGGTCCGCCTGTGCTGTGGCCATGACGAGGGGGTGCAGGGCGTCTGCTGCCGTCAAATCGGCGGCGGGGTCGAACCCGTCAACGTCGGCGAGCTTGGCCGTCTGGCCCCGCAGACTCTCCGTCGCGGCCGCTGCTCGCTGGGCGGACGCGTCGGCGCGCTCGGCAAGCCGGCCGTCCAACGCCGCTGTGGCCGTGGCCAGTTCGGCGGCGAACCGGCGGGTGGCGCAGATCCCGGGCGCGGCGGGGGCCTGGGGTACGGGGAACACGTCGGCTGCGTCGAGGTGCGTGACCGCGTCGGTGACGGCTTGTGCCCAGGCATCCAGGTTGCCGCGCAGCTCATTCAGCGGGCGGTCCACACGGGTGCGGTCCTCCTCGTCGAGGGCGTGCTGCCCGCCGAGTACGGCAGACTTCTTCTGCCGTGCTGTTTCCCGCTGGTCGAATAGGCTTTGGAGTGCGGCCTGCCGGGCGGTCACGGCGGCGAGTGCGGTCGACGCTGCGTCGTCGGTCACCTCGATCGCATCGCCGGGCAGCGTGGCCCGGATCCGCGGGGGCAGCGCGGTCAGAGCGCGGCTGATCTTGCCGATGGCGCGGATGTGTGCCGTGAGGGCGGTCTGCTGGTCGTCGACGGCGCGTTGGTAGGAGTTCTTGCGTTCTGTGAGCGTCGCACGGTCCGTGTCGATCAGGGCGGTGCGGCGGTGCACGTCGGTCTGCAGGTGCTCGGCATGACCTTCGGCTGCCTGTTCGCATGCGGTGATCGCTTCAATGATCGGTGCGGCGTCCCGCTCGAGGAGCTCCTCGCGGTGGTCGGCTCCGTCGTCGGGGGTGGTCTGGGCGGCGGTGATGGCGATCAGCGTCGCCGATACCGTCTCGCTGTCGAAGTCGTGACCTGCGGTGGCCGTGGTCGTGAGATCGCTGAAGGCGCGCTCCGCCTTGGCCGTGGCTTCGCGCGCGGCCTGCTGTGCCGTGCGATGGTCCGTGTCTCGGTCGCGGATGGCTGTTTCGGCCGCTGTCACGGCGGCGCGGGCCTGGGCGAGCTGGTCGGCGGCGGCCCTCTGTGTCCTGGTCGCCTGGGTGAGTTGGGTTCTTGCCTCGGCCAGCTCGGCGGAATCGGTCCCGGATGCCGGTTCGAAGCCGTCCGGGAGTTGTTGGCGGCAGACGGGGCAGTCGTCGCCGTCGTGCAATTCAGCGGCGATCGCGGCGGCCTGGTCGCGTTGTTGCAGCGTGTCCACGCGCATCTGGGCGGCAGCGAGGTCCTTTTCTGCTGCGGCGTGTGCCTCTTGCTTTTCAGCGCAGGTTTCTTGAGCGGCTTGGTGCCGGCTCGCCGCGGTGGTCTGGCCGCGGACGGCGCTGGCGAGGCGGCTGGCTGCTGCGAGGGCCGCGGTCAGTTGGGTGCGGGCATGGGCGGCCTTCTGGCGCACGCGCTTGGCCGTTTGGGCGGCGGCACGCGCCTGCTGCGCCAACGGGTCTATCCGGGCGGTGCGTTCGGCGAGTTCAGCTTCGGCGCGGGTGATGGCCTCGCCTTCGCCTGCGAGTTGTTCGCTCTGCTGGGCGAGCCGGTCGCGTTCGCCTCGGAGCTCTTCGGCGTCCGCTGCGAGGGTTTCGAGAATCACTGCGGCTTTGCTGAGGGCGTCTTGGCCTTCGCCTTCCGCGTCCGCTGCGGCGATCGCGTCCGTCAGGCTGCTTTCCTGTTCTGCGGCACGTGTGGCCTCAAGGTTCAGGGCCTCGCGTCGTGCGGCGATGTCGGCGGCGACCGGTTCGAGGGCCTTGAGGGTGGGGCCCGCGTCGGCCACGGTGCGCGTGGAGAGCGTGTGCGCGGCGGCGGTGGCCCCCTCAGTGGCAGCCTGGGCCGTGGCTACTTCCTTCTGCAGCTGGGTGATGCGGCCGATGGCCTCCTTCAGGCGTTCGGCGCGGGCTTCAGCCTGCTCGGCGGCCGCGCCGGCTTCTTCGGCGGTCTGCTCGGGGGCGTCCGGCATGGACGCGCGCTTGGCCTCGGCGCCCGCCAGGAGGCCCTTGAGCGTCTCACGCTGGCGGGCCGCCACCCGCTGGATGGACTCCAGCGACTCGGCACCGAACAGTTCCCGCAGCAGCTTGCCGCGTTCCTTGGGGGCCGCGATGAGGAGCTGGTCGAACTTGCCCTGCGGGAGCAGCCCCACGCGCAGGAACGTCTCGTAACTCATCTGCAGTACCGCTTTGAGGCGGGCGTCGACGGCGCCAGCGTTGTCTGTCTCCTCGCCGGTGTCGAGGTTCTTCAGATGGTGTCGGCCGGCGTTCGCGTTGGTGGCATGCATGGTGCGGTGGACGTGCCAGCGTTGTCCCTCGTGCAGGAAGGTGAGGTCGACACTCATGGCCTTTGCGCCGTCGGCGATGAGCTGCCCCGGGCTGTTGGCGTTCCAGGAACTTTTGCGGAACAGGGCATAGGTGATGCCGTCGAGCAGGCTGCTTTTGCCGGCTCCGGTGTCACCGAGGACGCCGACCAGGCCCCGGCCAGTGAAGTCGACCGTGACCTGGCTGGGGTAGCTGCGGAATCCGTTGAGGGTGAGAGTCAGGGGCTTCATCGCGTCGTCTCCGCTGCAGTGGTGTCGGTGCCGGACAGCAGGCCTGAGCGGTCGAGGCTGTCGAGAGGGCGGCCGTCGATGGCCGCGGTCAGCAGGGTCTCCTCGCAGCACGGTGCCGGGTCGTCCAGGTCGGGTTCGGCTTGCAGATGTGCGAGGGCGGTCATGGCACGGTCCAGGGCCAGGCCGGTGGTTCCGCGGCCGGGCAGGTAGTCGCGCAGCAGCTCTTCGATGCCGGGCAGTTCGGTGTCGGTGGAGGTCTGCCGCTGCTCCGGCACGCTCTCGGTGGCCCCGGCGCGGCGTTCGTCGACGGCGACGAGTGTTGCCCGCGGCAGCATCTTGGCCAGTGTGTCCGGCAGGAACGGGTCGGGGACCTCGACGTTCACCACCGCCTTCACCCAGGCGTCGTTGACCCGGCCGGCGCGTTGCGCGATTTCTTCCAGGGTGCCCTCCAGGCGGACCAGGCGGCGGCCGGAGGTCAGGGGAACGAGTTCGATGCGGGGCGTGCCGGTCGGGCCGACCTCGGCCAGGACCACGCTCTTGGTGTCGCCGCTCTCGCCGAAGTCCATCTGCAGGGGGCTGCCGGCGTAGTGGGCCGGGTATCCGGCGCGCTGGACGCGCTGCGGTTTGTGGATGTGGCCGAGGGCGCCGTAGGCGACGTCGGGCAGGTCGGCGGCGGCTGTCGCGTAGTCTTCGGCGATGGAGATCTTCCGCTCCGAGTAGGAGGGAAGGGCCCCTTCGACGAACAGGTGGGCGGCGAAGACCAGGACATCTTGGGCGCCGCGCCCTGCGGCGAGGCGGCGGTAGACGTCGGCCTGGACGGTGCGCAGCCGCTCGGCGTAGGTCGCGGTCGTCAGGGCGGGGTCGGCGAAGTCGTAGGCGAACCGATTGGGGTGCAGGTACGGCAGTGCGCCGATGCGCAGTGTCAATTCCCCGTCCTGGGCGGGGTAGTCGGCCACCAGCAGCCCGTCGGGGCGGGCATCGGTGGCGAAGCGAACCCGGGCCTGTTGGCCTTCGCCGACGCCCATGCCGTTCAGGATGAACTCCAGGAAGGCCAGGACGTTGCGGGTGTCGTGGTTGCCGGCGACGACGACCACAGGGGCGATCACGCCGAGGCGGC
Source organism: Streptomyces sp. TE5632 (assembly GCF_054061295.1). Lineage (NCBI taxonomy): Bacteria > Bacillati > Actinomycetota > Actinomycetes > Kitasatosporales > Streptomycetaceae > Streptomyces > Streptomyces sp. TE5632. Next base: position 32,363 of record NZ_JBSSEA010000004.1, read on the forward strand.
GCAGCGCCTGCGCCGCGCGGCGCAGGTCGTCCAGGCCGGGCCGGGAGGTGTCGAACAGGTCGCCGCTGTGCACGATCAGGTCGGGGGCGAAGTCACGGGCGATGTCGATGATTTCGTCCAGGACGGCGTCGACCTCGCTGTCGCGGCGATGGCGTCCGATCTGGCGGCCCAGGTGCCAGTCGGAGGTGTGGAATACGCGTCCCATCACGAGGGTGCCTCCAGGAGAACGGCCTGCGTGCCGACGCGAACTGCGCATGCACAGCCGGGAAATTGGTGGCGCCGACTGTACACGGAATCTCAGGAAGAAGTCTGGAGAACTCTGGAACTCTGGTAGCGTCTGCGCCATGAGTGATCCGCTGGACGCCCTGGAGAAGAGCATCGCCACCCTGCGCCGCGCGATCCGCGACGCGTTCGCCGCCGGTGACGCCGAGCGCGCCGGCGAGCTGCGCATGCAGCTCCGCCGCGCTGAGCGGGCCTGGGACGCCCTCATCGACGGCGCCGAACCGGCGACCGCACCGCCCCGCCTCGCGCCGGGTGCGGCTCCGGCCGCCCGGGGGGCGCAGCTCCCGGCGCGCGAACACGTCCACCGGGCCCTGATGCTGCTCGGCACCCCAGCCGCCCCCAAACTGATCGTCGGCGTGCATGAGGCGTTCTTCCCCGGCGAGCTGTCCGCGTCCAAGCTGTCCAGCCTGCGCCGGGACGAGGAGCGCTCCTACCGCTCCAGCCCGGGCGCCCGGCCGTACTACCTGTGCCCGGCACTGGCGCACGACCTGCTGACACCGGTGCGGGCACTGCTCACCATCAGCACCTGGACGCTGGAGCAGCGCCTCATCGGCCCGCTGTCGCCGCGCGTCGACTTCCTCACCGGCGCGCTCCGCGTCGCCGAGGCGGTGCATGCCTCGGCCAAGTCGAAGAGCGGGCCCAGCCCGGCGGCCCTGCGGCTGCTGTGGCGCTTCGCCGTGAACATCCCCGACGCGATGCCGAGGAGTTCGTCCGGGCACGAGGGCGCGCTGGACCCGCAGCAGGTGATCAGCGCCGCCGAAGCCGAATTGGACGTGCACACCGACGCGGACCGCGCCGACCGGGCCGAGGCCGCACGGCGGGCCCGCAAGTCACTCCGGGACGACCAGCAGCTGTTCGGCGCCCCCCTGCAGGGCGTCACGCACCTGCGGGCCCGGGCCTGACTCTCCGTCCCTCAGCAGTCCCTTCTCCCCCGCAAGGATCTACCAGACCGTGAAAGCAACAGTCGACGATCGCCTCGCCGCGCTGCGCGGATCCGCCAAGCCACGGGCCTACAACGCCCGGTCGCTGGCCGCCCTGGAGAACAATCCTCGCTGCACGCTGCGGGCCCTGCTGGACGCCTCCGGCTCCGACAAGGCTGCCATCGCCGCGCACGCCGGCCACCCCTCCCCGTTCGGTCAGTCCTCCTTCGCCCTCGCCCGCGGCAACGCCTTCGAGGCGATGGTGAAGGACAACGGCTGCGCGGAGCTCCTGCGCGTCCTGCGCGAGATCCTGGGGCTGACGCTGCCGGAGGTGGGGTACAAGGACCTGAACGATGTCGGCGGCGACGGCGATCGCAAGACCCGCCGTGACCACACCACGCAGGTACTGCTGCAGGCCGCCCGAGGGGCGGGGGACGGCACCCTGTTCGACCATCCGATGCTTCATCTCCAGGTCGGCGGGGACGAGGCGTTCCTCGAACCGGACCTGGTGGCCTTCCGCATCGACGGCCGCTTCCACATCGTGGAGATCAAGAGCTTCCCGATCATCGACGGGCAGGCCGACCCTGCGCAGGTGCGGTCGGCGACCACGCAGGCGTGCGCGTACATCATCGCGCTGCGTGCCCTGCTCGCGCGGGCCGGCATCGACGAGCAGGCCGTCTCCGACACGGTCGTGCTGGTCGCGCCGAAGGACTTCACCAACCGCCCGACCGCGGCGTTCGTCGACGCCCGCAAGCAGGTGGCTGCCCTGACCCGTCAGCTGGCCCGCATCGCGCGCATCGGCGACCTGGTGGACCTGCTGCCCGAGGGACTCACTTTCGATCTCGCCCTGGACGCGGACAACCGCCCCCGGCGCCCGGCCGAGGAGCTGACCGATGCGCTGGAGCAGGTGCCCGCGACGTATCGCCCGGACTGCCTGAACCACTGCGAGATGGCGTTCTACTGCCGTTCCCGCGCCCGCGCGGAGGCCTCACTGGATGTGCTCGGGCCGGCGGTGCGTGAGCAGTTCGGCGGCATCGACACCACGACCATGGTCCTGGGACTGGCGCGCGGACAGCTGACGCCGACCGGGGACCAGACCGAGATGGCCGCAGCCCTGCGGCACGCCGCACGACTGCGCACCGAACTGGAAGACCTCGGGGGTGCGGCATGAGCATGCTGTCGGCGTTGGCGCATGTACAGGCGATGGAGTCGATGCGGGCGGTGCCCCGGACCGCGTTCCGGCACCGCCGCCTGTCGGGCCGGCCGCTGGTGATCATTCCGCTGGCCATGGCCGGAGAGGCCGGGGCGCCCCTGGCCGCGATGGTCGGCTCCGCCAAGAGGAACGGGACGCTGCTGGTCGTGGCGCAGCCCCGCAACCGGGACCAGAGGTTCGCGTTCGCCGCCGAGCTCGGCCGGATCGTGATGGACTACATCGACTCCTTCCGTCAGGACCGCCGCGGGGAAGGCGAGCGTTCCCGGTACACCGACGTGCCGCAGATTCTGGTCCCCAACCACGGCGGCATCAAAGCCCTGGCCGATCTGGGACGCATGTGCCGCTTCCGCGCGACGTCCGGTCTCCACGCGGTGCCGGACGTCGTGCCGGAGTTCGGCATGTGGCTGACGTTCCTGGTCGACAGGGCCGAGCAGGCAGACACCTCCACGCTGCTGCCCGTCACCGGGATGCTCGCCGAGCACTGGGCCACCGGCCAGAGCACCCTGGAGGACCAGAACCTCGCCTCCCTGATGGCCTGGATCGCTCCCCCAGCCGGGCTGAGCGTCGAGCAGGCCATGGCCGACGCGGAGAACCCCGACGTGTGCCCCCCGGCGGGCCCGGCGACCTCCCCGGAATTCGACAATCGCGACCTGGCACCGGCAATCAAACGGTTCGACACAGCCCGCGCTCTCGGCGACCTGCCTGCGCTGACCGCCGCCGAGACCGACCTGCGAGAACTGATCGCAGGACAGATCCAGCCCACCTGGCGCATGACCTGGGAGGCCATATCGCTGCTGCGCTCCGTGCCCGAGGCACCACGGACCGCCAGGCGCTTCGAGCGCGACTGCGCGGCCTTCACCAGCTACTCCGACTACCGGGACTCCGGCGGCCCTCCGCAGCGCAGGCGGGACACCGCGATCGGCGCGGCCCAGCGGCTGGACCGGCTGGAGCGCGCGCTGGCCGAATTCGAGTCCGACATGGCGTTCGACGACCCGTTCGTGCTGGCCGACCGGCGCAGCGCCGGGGAGGCATTCGCCGGGACGGTCGTGGAGGCCGAACCCGGCCGGACGGTCACCACGGACAAGAACAGGCGGGTGCCACGGCCTCTCATCACTGTCCGCACCGACGATCCCGTGCGGTTGGCCGCCGACACCAAGCTGATCAGCCCGTCCATGCCGGCCGGTCATAAGGCCGTGATCGTCTCCGCCCGCCGCGACGGCGACGCCACGCTGGTCATGGTGGAGATCACCGGTGGAATGGGGCGCGGCCGCGTCCCGAAGCCAGGCACCGTGCCGGAGCCGGATCAGCGCGTCGCCTACCTGCCCGACCCGGGGTGGCGTCCGGCGCCGCAGTTCCCGGCGTCCGATCACACCCCGTGGACCCACAGTGCCGCCGCTGAGGGGCCCGGCACCGACTCCGCCGTACCCGAGGACGCCGCCGCAGAGGAGTGGGGCAATGATGAATGACACCACCACGACGCCCGACGCGGCCGCCGCCGCGGCCGCTGCCACCGAGGTGATCCTGGCCGACATGGCCGACGGGCGTCACCAGGCCGTCGTCGTCGACTCCCCGCCGGGCGCTGGCAAGAGCACTCTGGTGGTCCGCGCCGCCCAGGAGCTCACCGCCGGCGGTGAACGCCCGATCATCGTCGCCCAGACCAACAACCAGGTCGACGACCTGGTCGAGCGTCTGGCCACGACGCATCCCGACATCGCCGTCGGCCGCCTGAGTGCCACCGGCTACATCGCGCCCCCAGCCCTGAACGCCTTGGCAAACACGACCGTCGGCCGCACCCTGGACGATCTGGCCGGATGCCGGATCATCGTCGGCACCGCCGCCAAGTGGGCCACCGTCCGCGACGCCACGTTCGGCTGGGCGATCCTGGACGAGTCCTACCAGATGCGTTCGGACATGCTGCTGCAGATCGTCGAACGCTTCTACCGGGGCCTGTTCGTCGGCGACCCGGGCCAGCTGGATCCCTTCACGGTCGTCGGCACCGAGCGCTGGATCGGCCTGCCGCACGACCCGACGCAGAACGGCGTCAGCGTCATGCTCCAGCACAACCAGGACATCCCCGTGCGCCGGCTGCCGGTGTCCTGGCGCCTGCCGTCATCGGCCGCCCCCACCATCGCCCAGGCGTTCTACCCGTTCACCCACTTCACCGCCGGAACCGGCGACAACACCCGCGCCCTGGAGTTCCGCACCGCCGGGTTCGGCAACACCGACCTGGACGAGACCCTTGCGATGGCGTTCACCACCGGCTGGGCCCTGCACGAACTGCCGCGCCGTCATGTCCCGCGCACCGACACCGAGACCATCCAGACCGCCGCCAACCTCGCCGGCCGGCTGCTGGACCGCGGGGCGGTCGCCACCTGCGAGCGCCACCGCGGCGGCCGGCCCCTGGACGCCGGTGACATCGCCATCGGCGTCGCCCACCGGGACCAGGCCGACCTGGTACGGGCCGCGCTCGCCCGGACCGGCAACCCGAGCGCGCCGGGCGTGGCGGTGGACACCGCGAACCGGCTGCAGGGCCGCGAGTTCGAGGTCGTCATCGTCGTACACCCGCTGTCCGGCCGCCGCGATGCCACCGCCTTCCACCTGGAGGCCGGGCGGCTGTGTGTACTCGCCTCCCGCCACCGGCAGGCATGCATCGTCGTCGCCCGCGAGGGCATCGCCGACCTTCTGGACAGCCACCCCTCGACCGACCCCGTGCACCTGTCCGTGCGGGCCAAATTCCCCGATGGCTGGGAAGCCAACCAGGTCATGCTGGACAAGCTCGCCCAACACCGCGTCGCCGCATGACCCCCACGGTCATCCCCGTCCTGTCCATGAAAGCGCGACCGCCTCTTGTCAGTACCTGTCTTTGGGGTGAGGGTCTGTACGGTCAACGGTGGATCTTCAAGCAGGAAGTGACACCTGATGACAGACGTGACCGTGTCGGCTGAGGCCGTGGAGGAAGTGCAGCCGACGGGGCTGAAGCCTGACGCGCTGGACGACCAACTCATCAGCCAGCCGGTGGACCGGGCCAAGGCCGGCGGGATCAAACTGATAGGCGAGGCCGGACTGCTGCAGCAGCTCACGAAGAAGATCCTCGAGTCCGCCCTCGATGGCGAGATCACCGATCACCTCGGGCACGAGAAGCACGAGAAGACGGCCGGCGGCAACACCCGCAACGGCACCCGCTCCAAGACCATGCTCACCGATGTCGGCCCGGTCGAGATCGACGTCCCGCGCGATCGGGCGGGCTCGTTCGAGCCGTGAGAATCGTCAAGAAGCGGCAGCGCCGGCTGACCGGCGTCGACGAGATGGTCCTGTCGCTGTCCGCCCGCGGCCTGACCCACGGCGAGATCTCCGCGCATCTGAAGCAGACAGTCATGCCTCGCCCGGCCACGTCGTCAACGTCTCGCCCGTCTCCTCGTCGACGAGGGTGACCTGGGTGCGGGCCTGCCGTGTTCGCCGATCCAGCCGGCGCAGTGGCCGCGCGCGGTCGCCTCGCTCCCCCACCAGCCGTGCGCGGTCGGGCGGCCGTCGCCGGTGAGGGGCAGGTGGTAACGCTCGGGGTTCACGGCACCAGCATGGACCATCCCGCCGCAGCGGCCGTCGTCAGGCTGGGGTTCCGAACGCGCGACCGCCTCGCCCATCGTCACGAAACAGTGACTGCTCCCCCAGAGTTGCGCATCCCCTTCACGTATCTACTACCGTCAACGCCCCAACGATCAACCCAGGGGGGCGCCATGACCAACCCGTACACTCCGCCAACAGCGGTCCGGCCCGCGCCGAAATGGGCGCGGAAACGGTTCGTGCTGCCCGCGCTCGGCCTCGCCTTCCTCATCGGCATCGGAGCCGGTGCCAGCGACTCACAGCCCAAGGACGACGCCAAGCCGGCCGCGGCCCCTCCCCGGCCCACCGTGACCGTCACCGCCACAGCTACCGCCACCGCGGACCCCGAGCCGGCACCCACCGTGACCGAGACCGTAGAGGTGGAGGTCACAGAGACGGTCACCGCGAAGCCCGCCGTCAACTCCGGCAGCGGAGGCAGCAGCAGTGGTGGGAGCGGCAGCAGCGGCGGTGGAGGAGGTAGTGCCTACTACGCGAACTGTTCCGCCGCTCGCGCTGCCGGTGCTGCCCCTGTGTATGCCGGTGATCCCGGGTACGGGCGTCACCTCGACCGCGACGGTGACGGCGTCGGCTGCGAGTAACAGCACGACCACCCTGCCCTCAACACGAAGGGCGGAGCGGAAGGCGGTGCGCTGGCTAACGATCTTTTCGGTTCAGGGTGACGGGAACCGTGGTCGTGGGTGTATCCCGGTGGTATGCGGTATCCCGATGGGGGTGGCCTGACCGCGCGGCAGCGGGCCCAGCGGGAGCGGGCGCGGTTGGAGGCTGCCGAGATGTTCGCGCACGGCCTGGCGCCGCCGCAGGTCGCCCGGCGGCTGCGGGTCTCCCGGAAATCCGCCTATGCCTGGCACGCCCGCTGGCGGGACGGCGGCAGGGAGGCGCTTTGCTCGAAGGGGCCGTCCGGCAGGCCGTCGCGGATGCGGCCGGCCTGGCGGGCCTGGCTGGCCGCCGAGCTGGCCAAGGGGCCGGCCGCGCACGGCTGGACGGAGGAGCAGCGGTGGACGCTGGAGCGGGTGGCCACCGTGATCGCCCGCCGCTTCCACGTCCGGTTCAGCCCGGCGCAGACCTGGCGCCTCCTGCACCAGATGGGCTTCACGGTGCAGGCACCGGCGCGCCGGGCCGCCGAACGCGACGAGCAGGCGGTGGCCACCTGGATCAGGTAAATCTGGCCACGGGTGGAAAGACGGTAAGAGATCGGGATGCCTGGCTGTGCTTCGCGGACGAGTCGGGCCAGCAGCTTCGGCCGCCCAGGGCCCGCACCTGGGCCAGACGCGGGCGCCCGCCCCACATCATGGTCCGCGCCGCTGGCTCCGGACGCATCTCCCTGGCCGGCCTGCTCTGCTGACGTCCGGGCGAGCGCACCCGGCTGGTCTTCCGGATGCTGGTGCACCACGGCCGCAAGCAGGAGCAAAGGGGCTTTTGAGAGGCCGACTTCGCCCGCCTGCTGGACGCCGCTCACCAGCAGCTCGGCGGGAACGTGGTGCTGGTGTGGGACGACTACACCCATCACCTCGACGCCGCGATGCGCGCGCTGGTCGCGGCACGCGCCTGGCTGACGGTCTTCCGCTTCCCCTCCTACGCTCCCGACCTCAACCCGGCCGAGGGGGTATGGGCGCACCTGAAGAGGAGCCTGGGCAACCTGGCTCCGTGCAGCATCGACGAACTGGCCGCACTGGCCCGCACCCGCCTGAAACGGATGCAGTACCAGGCCGGCCTGCTCGACGGATTCATCACCGGGACCGGGCTGGCCCTCACCCGACGCAATCGTCACCCCGAACCGAAAAGATCGTTAGCTGGACCGGCGCGCGGATCCTCCCCGCCGACGCGGGGGTCTTCCACTCCTCATCGCGGTGATGATCGAGTGCTCGACGGCGGCCAGCACGTGGAGCGGGCCGCGACGGGCGGTCAGCCGCTGAAGCTCCAGGAGCGCTTCCCCGGAAGCGCTGTCAGTCCTCGTTCATAAGATCACGGCATGTCTGATGCCTTCACCGTCTTGTGGACCCATGACACATGCCGTGCCCTGCGCAAGGCGGGCCGCGTGGGTGAGCGGCCGCCGGTCGCCTTCAGCGGCGTGCATTCCTCCCTGCCCACCTGGTCGGGTGCCCGTGCTGGAGACGAGGTGTACGCGCTGCACGTCAACCGGTGCGTCGTGTACGTGGTGAGCCGCATGCGGGTGATCGACACGGAGCGGCGCGACTGCTGCGGCACCGCCCCCGCGACGTGGCAGGACCCGGCGTTTCCCGGGCACGGCAACTGGTCGATGCTCGGTGCCGGCGGCTGCGGCGCCGCAGCGGTGCACGTGGAGGCGACGCCCGTACGCTTCGACATACCGATCCCCGGCGATCTTCTGGCAAGACTCACCTGGCGCAACCGCTGGGGCAAGACCCGCGGCCTGAAGTACGTGCAGGACGGCCGCCTCGAGCGCTCGATCAGCCTCCAGGGGTTCTACCGCCTGACCCCTGAGTCGGCCAACGAGTTGGCAGAGATCGTAGGCAACGCAGCCCCCTGATACCGACGGACGAGCGGGCAACCGGATCACACCCGCTACGGCCGCCCCTGCCGTGAGCACCAACCCGTTTTCCGCCACCCGGCACGCCACATTTCGTCGGTTCCCCCGCACAGGATGTCGTTGGGTGAGGGAATGAAGTTCTCCCCGCCAACGCGGGGGTGTTTCGTCGAGCACGTACAGTGCGGGAGTCGTCATGTGTCCTCCCCGCCGACGCGGGGGTGTTCCGGCACTGGTTGGGTGGCCCGAGGGAGTCTCACCCCCGGCTCCCACAGAACGGAGCGCAACAGTGAGACTTTGCCAACTTGCCTCACGAGCTGGCCAGTTGGTTCGACAGATGGGTGAAGCCCCTAATAGACGGGTTCACGACCAAGATCACCCGGTACCCACCAGAGGCTACGCGTGCTTGTCGCCAGTTCTTCGAGCGCGAGGGGCACCTGCGGGTACCGCGCAAGCACGTCGAACGGATCGTCCTCGTCAGCGAGGACCAGGAGGAGCAGGAGCTCCGGCTCGGGGCGTGGATCGGGAACCAGCGCAGCCGGGCCGCGACGCTGTCCCCGGAGCGGGTGGAGCTGCTGTCCGCCATCGGAATGCGCTGGTCTTCGTAGACCAAATCACGTTGCGATCCCTCCGGACTGATGACGACCGACAGCGTCGGCGTGCCGTGGGTGTGGGCCCGCGGTTGCGATCCCTCCTGAGCAGACACGACCGGCGTGCGGATCGACCCGCACGCACGCGCGCACGTGTTGCAATCCCTTCTGGACTGATGACGACGGACGCACATGGTCCGGCTGCACCGCCGGCTCACGTTGTTGCGAACCCTCCTGGGCCGAATAAAGATATTCGCACTGGATAGTGCCAATTACCGAGGATGAGGTGTTATGAAACTTTTTGGCTGATGACGACCGCCCTGACTAGCCGTCCGGTCGACGTCCTCATCATGTTGCGATCCCCCATGGGCTGATGACGACCACCGCAGCGTCCGCCGCCTCGAGCACCGTGTACGTGTTGCGAACCGGGGTGATGACGACCGGGTACCCCTCGGCTACATGCACCCGTCGCGAACCCTCCTGGGTTAGTAACGACTGAGTAGGTCGGTCTCTACCGCCTCCGCGTGCGCCTGTTTCGATCCTTCCCGGGCTGATGAGTACGCGAGACGTTGCAGACCCTCTTGGGCTGATGACGACCAGGCCGGACTACTGGGCGGCCCGCCAGATCCAGTTGTTGCGAACCTTCCTGAGCTGATCACGACCGGCTGCCCGGACGTCGTAGCGCGCTACAATCACGAGTTGCGAACCCTCCCGGGCTGATGACGACCCCGATGGACTCTGCGCGGGTTCCGTTCCCGATGATGTTGCAAATCCTCCTGGGCTCATGACGACTCTGCTCTACGACCAGATCCCGCGCCCGTACAAGGTGTTGCGAACCCTCCTGGGCTCATGACGACAGCAGCTGACTACGCATGAAGAAGCACCATCATCTTCGCGCTCGGAGGCTGGTGACGATAACTGACTTGTTGCCCGCAACGGTGATATCTCCCAGCTCAGCGGACGTTGTCAGTGCCTCTGTGTACGTTGCTCCTCGGAACGCTAACTCCTCTCTGAAGAGGCTTATTTGGCGTGCCCTGGTGTGGACTCATTCGCCCCGGATGGGGAGAGGGGAGGGGATCGTGCGCTTGCGCTTGGAGATTAGTACACGGGCTCGGGAGATCCCATGGGAGAACGTCCTCGCTCCCGGGCGAGGCATCGTGTACGACGCGTTGCGTCGGACTGCACCCGATCTCGCGGAGAAGATCCATGAGAACGGATGGGGTCCGTACGGGATGGCTCCGTTCGGGTACAGCGCGCCCATGTTTCCGAGCGCGCGGCGGGTGCGTGGGAAGTACGCGGCGGGCGGGAGCGGTTATCTTGAGTTCGGCAGTCCACTGCAGGACTTCGTACAGGCTCTGGCTCTAGCCTTTATGGACCCGGCCCGCTCGCTGCTGGACTGGGGCGGGGTCGCGCTGCAGGTCAGCAGTGTCACCGTCCAGCAGCCGCCCAGCTTCACCGCCGGCCGGGCCCGGCTGCGCACGGCGAGCCCTGTGCATCTGTCCGAGTACCAGCAGCCCGAGCCCGGCACCCAGCACACCGCTGTACGGGCGTTGCTGCCGGAGGATCCGGCGTATCCGGTGGCGCTGGAGCGCAATCTGAACCGTCGGGCCGAGACATTCGGGCACGCCGCGGACATCTCTGTCGAGGGGATCACGTGGGTGGGCGTGCGCCGCGCCTTCCGGGTCTGTGGCCAGGGCCGTTCCGGTCATCGGACGGGGGCGCCGGTGGAGGTCGAGGTTCGCGGAGGCGCCGGAGCGCTGTCTGCTCTGTGGTCTGCGGGGATTGGCCAGCAGACCGGGGCCGGGTTCGGGTGGGTGACCGCATGACCGGCATTGCTGCCGAGCAGGTATCGCTGCGGCTGACGCCTCATCCTCTACAGAGGGTCGGGGCGTTCGCCCTGGCGGCGTTCGCCGGCGCCCGTCATCCGGACATGGTGGCGGGCCCGCTGTTCGAGGCGGCCGCCGAGAAGGTCACCGCGGCTGCTGTGCGGGCAGCACTCGTGAGGGATACCAAGGCGGAGGCCGGGTTTCTCCTGAAGTGTTCGTACAGCCTGTGGCCGAACAGCAAAATGAACCACCCGCGGAACAAGAAACTCTCCGATGCGGAGGTCACCGAGGCCGTCCGGGCCTGGCGCACCATCCCCGCACCGCAGACCTGGCCAACGACGGGATGCGTGCTCTGCGGGGCAGCGGCGGTCGGGTTCTACGGCAAGAGCGACATCGTGCTGGCCGAGTCGGTCGCCTATCGCAACAGCACGCCGCGCGGGCACGCGGGTCTCGCGCTGTGCTGGCCGTGCGTGTGTTCCTTCCACGCGGTGCCGTTCGGCAGCCAGCTGTCAGGGGGTCCAAGCACGGTCGTGCACACCTGGGACGAGCGTTTCGCGGTGCACACCGTCAGCCGACAGGTGCAGCGCAACGGGCTGCTGATCACGCTCGGCGCCAAGCCGGTCAGTCCGCCGGCCGACGTTGCCGTGCTGGCGGCGCTGCGTGGCTACGAGCACCGCGTCACAGCGGGCGTGGAGCTGCTGGTGTTCACCAACAACAACCAGGACCAGGTCCTCACCTCGCATGCCGTTGACCAGCCGCTCGCCGAGTGGCTGCGCACCACGACGCGGCTGCCCGGTCGGCGGACCGGGTTCGCGTGCCTGCTGCGTTCCTTGCGCACCGACAAGGGCAGCGGTGCGCAGAACCTGGCCTGGCGAGTGTTCCACCGCCCCGAGAGCATCCCCGGCGTTCTCGCCTCCTACCTGACCGACCGGACCGAGGCCTGTGGCCGGCCTGCACCCGAGTCGCTGGCCGTTGCCGAACTGGCCGGCTCCTACCTGCATGAGGTGATGCACATGGAAGAGAAGGATCTCGCTGAGATCCGTGCGACCGCCCAGCGGGTCGCCGCCCTGTTCAAGCCCGATGACACCGGGGGTAAGCTCACCGGCTTTCACGCCCTGTTCCGCCCCGGCCGCGGCGCGGACCTGCGCGGCTGGCTGCAGCGCCACGGCGTCGAATGGGTCCTGGCCCGCCCGGAGGACGGCGCTCCGCTGATCACCGAGCGCGGGTTCGAGCTGTTGTTCTCCCCGAGCCAGGACGGCAACGCCTGGTTCTTCCGGCAGTACCTGCTCACGTCCGTTCTGGCGGAACTGCACCGCCGTGGCTGGCAGCCCAAGGACGCCAAGACGATTGTCGAGGACTTCGACCCCGACGCCATCGACCCCGCCGACACCGAAGCCCTTGAGGAAGGAATCGCCCCGTGACGCACCTTGCAGGAAAGCTCGCGCTCGACATCCAGGCCGGCGCCCCCAACAACGGCCGCGGCCAGGACAACGTCGGCGTGGTCAAGAAGATGCAGGTCGGCCGGGACACCTACCCCTACATCTCGCCCCAGGCCGTGCGCCGCTGGCTGCGCGACAGCTTCCCCGCCAGTGAGACCGTCTCCCCTGTCCTGCGCGAGGGCAAGGGTAAGAAGCAGCAGGCCTACACCAAGGGCCGTCCCGACCTGTATGCGGATGACGACCTGTGTTCGGCTACATGGTCGCCGTCAAGGGCTCGGACAGCTCCTGCCAGCGGGACACCGTCCTGGCGACCGGCACGTTCGTCAGCGTCACCCCCCAGCGGCCCACCTCCGACTTCGGGACCATGACCCGCGGGTTCGCCGCCGACGACAGCCCCCTCATCCACGAGCACGAGTTCTACACCGCCGTCTGCGCCGGAGACCTCAGCCTCGATCTGCCCCGCATCGGCACCTTCGAGACCGACGGACAGGGCATCCGCGTAGCCCTGCACCCCCAGGCCGCCGAGGAAGCCGCCGCCGCGGGGGCCACCGAGGCGATCTTCCGCGGGGTGGCGTCCCTGGTCCTGGACATCGCCGAGCGGCGCCGCCGCGTCGCGCTGGTGCTGCGCACGCTCGCCGCCCTGCGCGGCGGTGCCAAGCCCGCCTCCCACTACGGCGACCGCACCCCGGCCTTCATCCTCCTGGCCCCGGTCAAGGGCGGCATCAACCCCTTCACCCGCGTCCTGGCCAACAAGGACGGCAAGCCCGCCTTCGCCGCCGACACCATCGCCGAGGAGATCACCGCCTGGCGCGACGAACTCGACGGGCCCGTGCGGATCGGGTGGGCGCCCGGCTTCCTCGGTGACCAGCGCGACCGCGCCCGCCGCGACCTCGCCGACCTGATCACCGCCGGGACCGTGGTGATCGACCACCCGCGCACGATCCTCAACGGCCTGGCCCAGGAGATCGAGAACGGCGATCACGACGACTGGTTCCAGGACGCGACGGCATGACCGCAGGTACCGTCACGGCGCTGCAGGCCACCTTCACGGCCCCCGTCGCCAGCTTCCGCAACCCCCTGTACTCCGGCGTGCAGGTCCAGCTGCCCTGCCCGCCGCCGTCCACGGTCGGCGGCATGCTCGCCGCCGCGGCCGGCGGCTGGCCGCACATTCCCGACACCTTTCAGTTCGCCATGGCGTTCCATGCCCGAGGTCAGGGCGTCGACCTGGAGACCTACCACCCCCTGGACGCCAAGGGCCGGCCCACCACGCCGGTGCCGAAGGGCCGCGAGTTCCTGGCCTTCACCACCCTGACGGTCTGGATCACCGACCAGCCCGACCGGTGGCGCCGCATCCTGCGCCGGCCCGTCTGGCCGCTCCGCCTCGGCCGCAGCCAGGACCTCGTCGGCCTGAACCTGGACACCATCGAACTGGTCCAGGAGGCCGGCGAGCAGCGTGGCGCCGTCGTGGAGGATGCCCCCGGCATGGGCGGCACCGCGCTGCGGCTGCCCACCGCGATCCGGCTGGACCGGACCCGCACGGTGTGGGGCACCTACCGCCACGATGCTGCCGGCACCGCCTCCAGCGTCGTCCCCGGCAGCTACCGCACCGCCACCGGGCAAGCGGTCAGCCTGCTCCCGCCCACCCATCCCGCGACCGCGGAGGCGTAGCAGCCCATGTCCTCATCGCCACCGCCACTAGAGCAGCCGAGCATGGGAGAGGGGAGCGTGCTGCACGAGGTTCTGGCCAAGAGTGCCCGGCGGGGACGGTCGACCGAGAAGCTGACGGTGCACCTGCGAGCGGCGCTGGATGCGGCCGGGCTGGTGGCCCGGCGCACCGGGCGCATAGCCGTGGTGGACGGCATCGTGCCCGGGTTCTGGGACGCGGTGTGCCTGGCCGATCTCCTGCACGACGCGGGCAAGATCCCCGATGGGTTCCAGCAGATGCTCGTCGGGGGCGCGGTGTGGGGTGAGCGTCACGAGGTGCTGTCCCTGGCGTTCGTACCGTTGGTGGCGGACGAGGAGCTGCGCGCGTGGGTGGCGGCTGGCATCGCCACCCACCACCGGGCGCTGACCAACTCTCCCCGGTCTTTGGCCGCGCTGTACGGCACGGCGCCGCTTCCCGAGTGGCGGTCCCGCTTCGCGCCGCTGGACCAGGCCGTCGCCGAGGCGCTCGCGGCCTGGCTGTACGACACTGCCGATCAAGGCGGGCTGGCGGTCAAGCCGCTTCCGGCCGGAACCGATTGGATCGCGCAGGCGCATGCGGAGCTGGGCGGGCTGCTGGACCGGTTCGAGTACGGCACGAGCGCCGAGGAGGGCCTGGCTGCGGTGCTGCTGCAGGGCGCCGTCACCATGGCTGACCACCTCTCCTCCGCCCACACCCGCCCCCATCTGGTGCAGCCCATGGGCCCGGCCTTCGCCAACCGCCTGGAGAACGCCATCACAGCCAAGGGCTACACGCTGCGGCCGCACCAGCAGCGCGCCGCCGCCGTCGATGGGCACCTGCTGCTCCGCTCCCGCACCGGCAGCGGCAAAACCGAAGCCTCCTGGCTGTGGGCCTGCCGGCAGACCGCCGCCATGCAGGCCGCAGGCCAAGGCGTGCCCCGCATTTTCTACACCCTGCCCTACCTCGCCTCCATCAATGCCAACGCCGACCGCACCGCCAAAGAACTCGGAGCGCCGGAGCGGGTCGGTGTGGCGCACGGGCGGGCCGCCGCTTACCACCTGGCCACCGCCGCCTGCCCCGAAGACGGCGACCAGGAACGGGTCACGGCCGCCCGTAAAGCGGTAGCCCGGCAGGCCGCGACCCGGCTGTTCACCGAGACCGTCAGGATTACTACCCCCTACCAGCTGCTGCGCGCCGCGCTGGTCGGCCCCGCCCACGCCTCCCTGCTGGTGGACGCGGCGAACTCGGTGTTCATCATGGACGAGCTCCACGCCTACGACACCAAACGCCTCGGCTACATCCTGGCCATGATGGGCCTGCTCGAACGGCTCGGCGGCCGCTTCGCCATCCTGTCCGCGACCCTGCCCGACGCCCTCGCCGACCTCATCACCGACACCCTCTCCCGGCCCGTAACTCGGACGGATGACGCCGACAGCCACTCCCCGGCCCGGCACCGCATCCGCACCCGCCCCCACCACCTCACCGACCCGGCCGCCGTTGCCGAGATCGCCGAACGCCTGCAGCAGGGCGAATCCGTCCTGGTGGTCGCCAACAACATCCGTCAGGCCCAGCAGCTCTATGACCAGCTCGGTCCCCGGGCACGCGCCCTGCACGGGCCCAAGGCGGCGACCATGCTGCACTCCCGCTACCGGCGCCGCGACCGCGCCCGCCTCGAACAGCACATCCTCGCCCGGCACAGCGTGGAACGCACCCGCGCCGGCGACCGGCTGCCCGGCCTGGTGGTCTCCACCCAGGTCCTCGAGGTCTCCATGGACGTCGACTTCGACGTGTTGTTCACCGCCGCCGCCGACCTCGAAGCCCTCGCCCAGCGCTTCGGCCGCGCCAACCGCATCGCGGCCCGGCCTCCTGCCGACGTCATCGTGCATGCTGCCCGCTACAGCCCGCGTCAGGACGCTCCCGGCCAGTGGTTCGCCGACGGCATCTACCCCCGAGCCCCCGCCCAGGCCGCCTGGCACATCCTCACCGCCCACGACGGACACCCCGTCGATGAGAACGAGATCACCGGCTGGCTTAGAGGTCATCTCATTTGGCTCGGTAGGCTGTCGGCCGTGGCAGGGATCGTTGAGCGGCTGGTGCCGGATGAGTTGTGGGAGCTGTTCCAGCGCGTGGTGCCGGAGGCACCGACGCGGCCCCAGGGCGGCGGTCGGCGCCGGCACGGCGACCGCGAGGTGCTGGCCGCGATCGTGTTCGTCGCGACCTCCGGCTGCACGTGGCAGCAGCTGCCGGCAGAGTCGTTCGGGCCGTCCGGCGCCACGGCGCACCGCCGGTTCACCGAGTGGACCAAGGCCCGGGTCTGGGCCAAACTGCACCGCCTGGTCCTGGACGAACTCGGAGCCCGCGGCGAGCTGGACTGGTCACGGTGCGCGATCGACTCGGTGAACATGCGGGCCCTGAAAAGGGGGAGCTGACGGGTCCGAATCCTGTCGATCGGGGCAAGTACGGGTCGAAGATCCATCTGATCACGGAGCGGACCGGTCTGCCCATCTCCGTGGGGATCTCCGGCGCCAACGTCCACGACAGCCAGGCCCTGATCCCGCTGGTGCAGGGCATCCCGCCGATCCGCTCCCGGCGGGGACCCCGCCGGCGCAAGCCGGGAAAGCTGCACGCCGACAAGGGATACGACTACCGCCACCTGCGGCGATGGCTCCGCGGACGCGGCATCACCCATCGCATCGCCCGGAAAGGCATCGAGACCTCGCAGCGGCTGGGACGGCACCGCTGGACCATCGAACGCACCATGGCCTGGCTGGCCGGCTGCCGCCGTCTGCACCGCCGGTATGAGCGTAAGGCCGAGCACTTCCTGGCCTTCACCAGCATCGCCTGCACCCTGATCTGCTACCGCCGACTCGCCAATTGAGATGACTTCTTAACACCATCTACGCCACCCCCTGGGGCACCACCTGGCGGCAGGAGGTCCTGCACCACCGGGACCAGTTCGCCGCCACGTTCCTCGACTTCAGCTACCCCTACGACGACCGCGGCCCGCTCGCCGAACGCTTCGACGAACTCTTCGACGGCACTGAAGCCATCCTCGCCGAAGACCGCGACCACTACGCCGCCGCCCTCAATCAGGTCGGCGGCCGCCCCGGACGGCTCCTCGCCGACGACTACCTCATCCCCCTCCCCGCCAGCGCCGCACCGAAAGCCCGCTACGACACCGAACTGAAAGTCCACTTCATCGACGGCGACTACACCGAAGAACACGGGCTGAAATCCGTAAGAGACCCCGGCACCACATACAAACCAGAGGAAACAGCCTGACCCACATCATCAGCCCAGCCAGGATTACAATTCCCACACGTCCTACTCGACCGGAGTCCCTGCCGTTGTCGTCATTATCTCTGGAGAGTTCACAACATCATGTCTGCCGCCTGAAGTCCGACAGCAGCGAATCTCATCAGTCCTAGAGGAATCACAACTACTCAGCCAGTAGCGCCTTCGTAAGCGCCCGACGGTCGTCATCAGCCCGAAAGGGATCGCAACATGAACCGTCCCTTTGAGTCCCGCGGGTGCAGTGCGGTCGTCATCAGCCCACAGGGGATCGCAACCGGCACTTTGCCACGTGCATCACGTCGAGGGCGGCGGTCGTCATCTCAGGGAGGGTTCGCAACCGCTGTGTCGGGTGTTATGTGCAGCTCGGGTTGTGGTCGCCATAAGCCCGAGAGGGACCGCAACCCCGGCGGGTACATGATCACCACGGGCATGCCCCCAGTCGTTATCAGCCTGAGAAGGATCACAACATGTGGTGCGCTTCCGTGCGGTATTCTGGCTCCCGCATCCTCATCAGCCCAAGAGGCTCACAACGACGGCTGCATGTGTAGGTAGCGCAGGAACAGCGGCATCGTCATCAACCCAATAGGGATCGCAACCACAGACCACGCGTGTCGTCCGTGTCCCGCTCCTTGTCGCCATCAGCCCAAGAGGGCTCACAATTCCCACACGTTATACTCGACTGGAGTCCCCGGCGTGGTCATTATTATCCCAAGAGGGATTGCAACCACATGATGTCCCGCGCGCCGCCCTGGCCCATGAGGGCAGATTGTCATCAGCCCAGAAGGGGTCGCAACACGACGGTGAGGCCTTCCACGCGAAGGATGGACGCGGTCGTCATCAGCCCGAAAGGGATCGAAACGCCCGCATGCGCGGGATGCCAGCGGCGACCGTGCGGAAATCATCAGCCCAAGAGGGATTACAACGTGTCCCGCGCTCAGCGGGCCATCTCGTTGGGGAGCGTCGTCATCAGCCCACGAGGGATCGCAACTGATAGCACCCGCAGCCCAGCACGCACGGGAAGCGCGTCGTCATCAACCCTAGAGGGATTCCAACTCCCATTCGTCGGCGCGGGTGCCGCACTGCGGGCAGGTCGTCATCAGCCCAGCAGGGATCGCAACACGCATTTGCCGACGTCTTCGGTGTCGTAGGCGAGGGTCGCCATCAGCCCGGAAGGGTTCACAACATGGTGTCGTCATCCCAGGCGAGCGGCCCGTACCAGCGTCGTCATCAGCCCAGGAGGGTTCGCAACGGAGTGTTGTATTTGATGCCGAGCCGCTTGCAGTACGCGTGGTCACCGGCCCAGGAGGGATCACAACACGCACACCAGTTCCCCGGTCAGCAGGTCCCGTCCGTCGTCATCAACTTAGGAGGGATCGCAATGGATAGGCGGTAATCGTCTACTCGAACCCGGCGACGCCGTTATCAGCCCAAGAGGGATCGCAACTCGTCCCAGTGCACCCAGCCGAAGATCGGCGCCAGGGTCGTCATCAGCCCATGGGGGATCGCCAACGGAGGATCCCCTCGGGGCTTCGCTCAAGGAGCTAGTTCTCATAAGCTCAGAAGGGATTGCGACACGTTGGTCTTGCCGAGGGTGCCCGCAGTGTGGCCAGTTCATCATTAGCCCAGCAGGGATCACAACTATTGAACGAAAAACTCGGTGCGCTGCGACAGCGGGACGATCGTCACCAGCTCACGAGGGATCGCAACAACCCGAGGTAAGTGCCGTTGTGATCGAGCTTCCCGGACGTCACCAGCTCAATAGGGATCACGATCTGAAGCCGCGGACCTTGACTCCGCCTAGAGGTTGTCCCGTAACTGCTGGTCAAGGGTGAGATGATCTTGCCGTGGCTGGTGTGATCACGGCGTCGGAGCCCTCGTGGATAGGTCCATTCACCGGGCTGAGCCCGCGGCAGTTCGCCAAGCTGATCACCGCGCTGCGGCGCGAGGGGGCCGATCCGGTCCGCAAGGGCCGGCCGTGGTCGCTGCCGCTGGAGGACCGGGTGCTGCTGGTGGCCGCGTACTGGCGCACCAACCTCACCCTGCGCCAACTCGCCCCGCTGTTCGGCATCTCCAAGTCGGCGGCCGACCGGATCGTCGACCACCTCGGACCGGCTCTCGCCCTCCAGCCCCGGCGGCGGTTCCGCAAGGACACCGTGCTCATCGTGGACGGCACACTGGTCCCCACCCGCGACCGGACCGTGGCCGCCTCCAGCAAGAACTACCGCTACTCCACCAACCACCAGGTCGTCATCGACGCCGACACCCGCCTCGTGGTTGCCGTCGGCAGGCCGCTGCCCGGCAACCGCAACGACTGCCGGGCCTGGGAGGACTCCGGCACCAAGGCCGCCGTCGGCGCAACCCCCACGGTGATCGCCGACGGCGGCTACCGGGGCACCGGCCTGACCATCCCGCACTACCGCCGGCACAAGAACGAGGAACTGCCGGCCTGGAAGGAGGACCACAACACCTCGCACCGCCGCGTCCGCGCCCGCATCGAGCACACCTTCGCCCGCATGAAGAGCTGGAAGATCCTGCGCGACTGCCGCCTCAGAGGCGACGGCGTCCACCACGCCATGCTCGGCATCGCCCGCCTGTACAACCTCACCCTCACCGGATGACAGGTAAACGAGCAGGTCATCCAGCATGCCCCAGAGCATTTACGGGACACCGTCTAGCTCGACGCAATAACACCTCGTCATCAGCTTCATCGGGCAGAGGGCACCGTCACGCTCGGCGTCGTCATGAGCCCAAGAGGGATTACAACTATGGTGCCTGCGCGTACGCGTGTTCGGTGTACGGCAGCCTTGTCAGACCAAGAGGAGTCACAACGCATAGGTAATGGCGCCCGGGTAGCCTGCCTGGAGCCGTCATCAGCCCAGGAGGGATCACAACCGGACGACGTCCGTGTACCAGGCTCCGCCGCGCAGGTCGTCATCAGCCCAAGAGGGATCGCAACTCCCAGGGGCACGGGGTGCCAGCGTAGTCCAGGCGCCGTCGTCATCAGCCCAGGAGGTCTCGCCACGTGTCCAGCTCGTATGCAGGCAACCACTGCCGGGTGGTCGTGATCAGCCCAGGAGAGCTCGCAACGCGGCCATCGCTATGGCCTGCACGGATCGATGCGGCGGCGTCCCACCACCACAGCCAGCAGATAGCAACACTCAACGAACCTGATCAACGCGCAGAGAACAGAAAAGCGCCAGCTCAGCACACAGCCCAGGCGTCCCTCCCTCCATCACCAAGCTGTAGCAACCCGGCCAGAAGCGCTACCACCACCAGGCACGAAACTGATCAGCCCAGGCCAACCCCATAACCCACTGATCAGAAAGACCGCTCCTGGATAGCTGCTGTCCGCGATCGGGATGCGGTGGTCGTGATGGGCGTCATCGTCACCGCGGTCGTCACGCTCGCGGTCGGCTATCTGCTCGGTCGGCTGCGTCCGTGGCGGCGTCTGGACGACTGGGCGGCCGATCAGGTCCGCTTCACCGGGGCGGCGCCGGGCGGCAGGCCGTCGTCGTCCTGGTCCACGTCGTCACCGCGCCGCGCACCAGCTGGCGCGTCATGCGCGCCCCGGCCACCGAGACGCGGGTGCCGGCGTCCGTACGCGATCCGGACTGGGTCGCCAACCGCTCCCGGCAGGAGCGCGAGTAGACGGAAGGTCACCGACTCCCTTACTGGCAATCGACGCGCTAGACCCCTTTCGACAGAGCAAGGCCCGGACCCGGCGTCCGGGCCTTCGGGGGCGGCGGCTGTGCCGGATCAGCGGGGTACTTCGGCGCCGCCACCGCGGCGGACCCGCTCCAGGACCTGCGCATGGAGTGCGGCCACGCCGTCCGGCGGCACCGGGGCGGGACTGCCGGTGAGGGTGTACCACTCGTCGGCGTCCGTGTACTGGATCGCGATGCCGGCGCGCCCGTCCGGCAGGAGGCGGGTGGCCACGGTGAGCTCGCCGGTGATGACGCCGACCTCGTCGGTCATCGCGCCGCCGGGCCCGGCCATCACCTCGTCGACGAGCCGTTCCTGCTGGGGATCGTGGTCGCTCATGAGGGGCAGGTACCCAGCATCTCGGTCAGCGTGTTCTTCTCGGCCTCGGTCACCGACAGCTCGTAGCTCGCCTTCACCGACACCCAGGCCCGGGCATAGGTGCACCAGTAGGTCTTGGACGGCGGCTGCCACTCGTCCGGGCCCTGGTCGCCCTTGGACCGGTTCGAGGCGGCGGAGACCGCCAGCAGCTGCGGGTGCGTGAGATCGTTGGCGAACGCCTTCCGCGTCTCCTGCGACCACGTGTTCGCCCCGGACCGCCACGCGTTCGCCAGCGGCACCACGTGGTCGATGTCGAGGTCGGAGGCGTCGGTGAACGTCTTGCCGTCGTACACACTCGCCCACCGCCCGGACACCGCCCGGCACTCCTCGTCACGGGTGACGTCCGTGCCGTCCCGCTCCAGCACCGTCTCCCGGGTGTCGCACCTCTCACCCTGCTGGGCCCAGTGAGGGAACTTGGCGCGGCTGTAACCAGCCATCGAGCCGTGCGGCGCCACCTTCAGCCCGGCGAGTTCCGTACGGGCCTGCTCAGCCGTCGGCACGCCCGGCAGCGTGCCCGTGTCGGCCTCACCACCCGGCGCGCCGGCCGAGACGGACGGCGCGGCGTCACTGGCCTTGGGATCCACCGTGTCGTCGGTGACCGTACAGCCAGCCAGCGCGAGCACGGCCACGGCAGCCAAGCCCCGCCCCCACCAAAGCCTCTGACGCCCCATGACCTGCCGTTCCCTCCCGCCGTGAACCGTACGAGCCGCAGCGTACCCGCACAGGATCGCCTGACCGACACCCTGTTCCTCGGCTCTTCCGACTCTGGACCGCGTCCCTCGAAGCTCGTCATACTGCCAAACAGCCCGCTCAGAGGCTGGGCTCCTTGCGGCGCGGTCAAGACGGCGGGCCGACCAGCTCTCGGGTTGCGCCAGGCAGATCTTCAGAACGGGGGTTCCTCGCTCCAAGCGGCGGTGGTCGAGGGCTGCGGCGGACGGGGCTTGTCCTGATGCAGGACGGCCACGGCCTCTTTGATGCGGCCGAGGTCAATGAGGTACCCGGCCAGGTCGTGGCTGTTTGCGGGGGAGTGGGGTCGCAGGACCGCGACGGCCTCCTCGGTGCGTCCGGCGCTGGCCAGCAGCTCGGCAATATGCGGTGCCGCATATGACGTGCCGCCCTCGGGGTGAGCCCGGGCCCGCTCAATTGCTTCGTCAACCTGGTCGCAGGCGGCCGTCAGCGGAAGTCGTATCCAGAAGAGGTCCCAGTCATCCTCGCCCCCGCGGGCGGCGGCGAGGGCGTCGAGATGCGCCAGGCCGTCCTCGGGGCGGCTCTGGTCGAGGTAAAGGTCGGACAGAGTATGGAGGATCCAGTCGTCCCCGTTGCGGGCGTCGGCCTGATGGCGCATTACCTCGATCGCTTCGTCCCCCCGACCATGCCGGGCCAGCAGCTGCGCGAGCTGGACAGCCGAGTTGGGATCGTAGGCGGCAGGTTCGTCAGCCTGCCGGTATGCCGCAATCGCGCCCTCCACGTCACCGCGTTCTTCCAGCAGTTCTGCAAGGCATCGTGCGGCGTACCCCAGCTCCTCGGTTACTGCGTAGGCGCGCAGGTCCCCGGTCCGGTCGTGCCGGGCCAGCAGATCGGCCAACTGGTCCCGGCCGTTGACCGAGGTGACGTTCCTGGTGCGGAGCAGGGCGATGGCCTCATCGACGCGGCCCTGGCGTTCATGGATCGTGGCGAGCAAACCGATCGCCGCGTCGGGATCGAGGCCGCGACAGCACCACGGAGAGTCACAACGGTGTTCGTCCGGGATCCGGGCGGCGAGCAACTCGGCTGCCTTCTCGTCTCGGCCAGCGCCCTCCGCTACGTCGACCAGGGCCGCAGCGAGGAACCAGTCGTCGATGTGCGGCTGCAGCAGAGTGAACGCCTCGTCGCTGCGGCCGTGCCGGGCGAGCAATCGTGCATAGAACTCCAGTGCCAGAGGATGCCCGACCTCCATGCGAGCCCGGGTCAGCACGATCGCCTCGTCGGCCCGCCCCCAGATCTCCAATAGTTCCGCCGTGGTCCTGGTGGCCGTCCACCAGCCCGTAGCCAGATACGGGGCGAGCATCTCCAGCGCCTCAGCCCGTCGGCCCTGTTCACCGAGCAGCCGCGCCCACTCCCGCGCGCAGAACCACTCCCCACGGCCGGCCCAAAACTCCACCGTCTCGGCATGGCCGAGTTCGAGAAGCCGGGAGACCAGGTGCGGCGGGATGCAGCCGGACTGCGTCCGGGCCCGATAGTCAAGATCAGCAGCGTCCACAGCGGCATACCGTAGCCCCTCCCCCTGGCATCACCTCCAGCTCCGAATATCGCGTACTTGGAATGACGCTCCCCACCAGTCGGCGCCTCCGCCTGGACCGCCCAGGGACGGGAGGCCTACGCCAACGACCTGGGCGACGGCCGGGCGCTGATCGCGGTGTCGGCTGCCTCGAACCGGTCCAAGGCCGACCAGGACCCCAGCACGTGGCTGCCGCCGGCCGAGGGCTACCGCTGCACCTACGTCACCGACTGGGTGGCCGACAAGACCCGCTGGGGCCTGAGCATCGACACCACCGAACGCGCTGCCCTGGCCGAGACACTGGGGCACTGCCCCAACGTCCCCATCACCGTGACGCTGGCCCGGTAGGACCGGCCCGCCTGCCGGTCCGCGGGCGCAGCGATGGCAGCCGCACACGGCGCCCGGACCGCATGCGAGCCCGGGCGCGTACGCCACCGGGCGAAGGGGGCTCTCCCGGCTCTTGCCGGGTCGCGGGGCCTGGTCGACTGACCCTGGGCATGCGGTCGCCGCGCGGCGGATTCGGCCAGCACGACGCTGGTCGCTTCGTCGGTCGGCAGGAACGTCTCCTGTCGTAGTTCGGCGGCGGTGACGTCCGTGGCCGTGCCGGAGTGCGTGAGCGTGGTGCCGAGCGTGGGCTCCCCGTCGTCGGGCTGGTCCGCGGGCTGCAGGCGCAGCAGTATGGCGGAGCCGAGGTGGCGCGGTGCCGGGTCGGGCCGTTCGGGTGCCGGGTCGGCGGGTTCGGCGGCCGGCTGCTGGGTCGGTTGTCGGGGGCGGCGTTCTCGGCCTGGATACGGCCGACGTTGCGTCATACCCGGTGCGACGGCAGCGATCCAGGCGGTGGCGGCGACTTGGCTGCTCCGCATGGGTGAACTGGACCGCGATACCCACCCGTCCAGCCAATTCCTGCCGCTATCTGTAAAGGCGTGCTCAAGAACATGATGCGTACCGCAGCGGTCGCCGCCCTGGCCTGCCTCTCCCTGTCCGCACCCGCATCCGCCGCCGGCGAAGCCGGCCCGGCGCGTGCCGGGATCGACTGCCCGAACGGGTACGTCTGCATCTACCCCGAGATCAACTTCGGCGGCCAGCCGTGGGCACGGCGCGCCGTGGACGGTGGCGTGAAGGACCTGCCCTCCGCGATCCGCGACCGCGGCAGCTCCGTCCGGAACAACTCCGACCGCACCGCCCGTGTGTACGAGAAGCGCAACTACAGCGGCCGATGGGTGTGCGTGATGCGCAGCGGCGGCTCCATCCACGACCTGCGCGGCTACAACCTCAACGACCAGACCCGCTCTTTGAAGATCAACCGCAACGACTGCGGATAGACCACCGGCGAGCAGAAGGGGGGTGGGCGACAGACAAGACTGCTGTCACCCACCCCCTTCCTGTGCAGCGCCCGGCGGCGCGCCCCCAAGGCCCTCTGAGACGGGCGGACTCGATGCAACGAACGCAGCCGCCGCGGGACAGGCACGCCCGGATGCGACCGCCGGCCGGCCTGACCACAGGCTCCTACCGGTTGAGGATCTGCGAGTTGGGTGCGAAACGAGTCCTGTCCTCCGGGTCGACGACGTCGTCGAGGTCGGTGAAGTAGAGCGACGTCGTGGTGCCGGCCATCACGTCGAGGAGGAACTGGCTGCACGACACCGGATAGGCCTCCCAGAGCGGGCCGCGCCCCTCATTGAGGAGGACGGTCCACTCCTCCGGCTCGACACCGGGCCGCACCAGCCAGTACAGGAAGTGTCCCGCACCCTCCACATACCCCCAGGGCACCAGCCTGGCGTTGCCCTCGCAGAGCTGCGACGGCCTGTCCTCGCCCGCTTCCCAGAGCTCGGCGAGGATCTCCTCGCGTTCCGCGGTCTGGGCGACCAGGTCGTACATCGCATCCGGACAGCCCGGTTCCAGCAGCCAGAGCACCCCCGCGAAGAGCCCGCCGCCATACGTTTGGACGAGCCGCTTGTAGTCGGCCGGCAAGACGAGGCCCAACGCCTCCTCCACGGCGGCCCACTCCACGGTTCGCCCACCGCCGGGCGGCGGGCAGAGGCGCACCAGCGGTTCGGTATGGCGCAGGCTCCGGGCCGTCCGTATATCACCCGGAAGGGCGCTGAACCGCGGCGGGGTCCTGGTGGCGTCCAGCACCACCGCGCGCATCCGGTCGCCGACCGCGGCGCGGGGCGTGTCCGACCACCACGAGGGGTGTTTGACCTGGTCGATGAAACCGTCGTGCCCGTCCGCGCAGACGGCAATCCCCGCCGGAGCCACGGCCGTGACCACTACGTCGTACTCCTGGTGATCGGCGAGCATGACGTCCACCCTGCACCATGTCGACAGGCAGGAATACAGCGGGTGGACGGGCCGAGGCCCCGGCGCACTCACCGCGCGCCCGGCCGGCGCCCGACGGGAGTTGACGGGGGTGGTCGGCAGTGGGTGCACGCGCGGACGTGACAGACCGTGCAACGAAGACCGTAGGAGGTCTCTGCACGCTGACCGCGACAACGGACCGGACCGTCTTCCGCAAAAGGCCAGGGTCACGGTCGAGGTGCGGGTCGGGCGGCGGCAGAGGGAAATGGGCTCAGCCCCGGCCGGAGGGTGACACCGGCCGGAGCTGATCAGCAAGATGTGGTCGTGAAGGGCGGTCGCCTTCGCGGCGAGAGGCTCCATGAGGCTTCAGCCGAACGATCGTCCTCATGGGCAATAGGTGAGGCCCGGGGACACCGTCCCCTTCACCACCACGCCTCTTTCAACCACGCGTGCCTGGCAGATGTTCCCGGGCGGGCGCCTCATTTCGTGACGGCGGTTCCGGCAGGTCACCGTGGCCGTCGGGGTGATCGTGGATCCAGGACAGCCCGCCGAGGTCAAGGCGGTGACGGGTGCGGGTGACGGCCACATAGGCCAGGCGGGCCTCGGCGTCATCGATGGAGTCGGACGGCGCAGGAAGGCGGGTGGGTTCACCGGCGGCGGAATCTTTGGGCCGGGCGAAGTCGTCTGCGATCAGCACGCGAGCCCATTCGCGGCCCTTGGCCTTATGAGCGGTGGAGACGGTGATCTGGGCATACGGCTCGGAGACGAGGCGGTCGACGGCAGTGAGGATGGCCTCGGTGCCATGGGTGTCGACGAGGTTGACCAGGGGCTGCAGGTCGCGTCCGGCCGGATCGTGGGCGGCATAGTCCTGCAGATCGCCCCAGGAGGGGAACAGGAGCAGTTCCGGGTGGTGGGTGCGGCGGCCTTCCTTCAGGTCACGAGCGGCTTGGGCCAGGGCACGCAGGTTGTCTCCTCCTCCGGCCAGGGCCACCTGGTAGCCGGCGGCCATGAGGATTATTACCTGGGCCATGGCGCCGACGTTGGTGCGGCACAGCACGGCATCCGGACAAGGAACGGGGCCGAGTTCGGTGGGCACCGCAGGCGTGCCGGTCAGGCGGATCGGGGCGTTGGCCAGGCGCAGCCAGCGATTGGCTTCCGCAGCGAGGTCGGGGCCGAAACGGAAGGACTGCGACAGGGCCAGCTGGGCGCCGTCGAAGCCGGTCATGACGTCTTTGGCGCCGCGCCAGTGGTAGATGGCCTGGGCGGAGTCGCCGACCATGACGAGCTGGGCGTGGTCGCGCTGGCTGAGGAAGATCTGTTCGACGACGGGGTTGGTGTCCTGGGCCTCGTCCAGCAGCAGGAAGTCGGCGTTGAGCCTGGGCCGGGTCAGAGCCCAGATCTTCAGGTAGTGGTCGTGGTCGAAGCGGACGGCGCCGTCGTCGGGGTGCTGCAGGTCGGCCCAGGCCTTGCGGGCGAAGGGCACGATGTGGGCGGCGAGCTGGGCGTGGAGGTCGGTGTCGTCCAGGCCGCGCAGACGCGGTACGTGGTGATGGGTGATGGCCTCATCGGCGGTGTGGCAGAAGCGCATCACGGTGCGCAGGGTGGCGTTGGAGAGCGCCTTCTGCGTCACCTCGCGGTCGCCGATGCGGGCGGCCTTGGTGATGCCCAGGGCCTGGCCGGTCTGCCAGGCCGGGCGGCGGGGTGCGTTCAGGCGGCGGGTGTAGCGGTGGCCGACGGCCGCGTAGGCCAGGGCGTGGGCGGTCTTGCACAGGACGTTCTTGGGGAAGCGGGCGGTGGCGTCCTGGGCGATGGCGCGGTTGTAGGCGAGGTAGCGGCCGCGGCGTGTGGTGGCGTGGGCGAGCAGGGCCAGGGTGGTGGTCTTGCCGGTGCCCGCGCCGGCCTGCATGGCCAGGTGGTCGCCGGCCGTGAAGGCGTCGGCCGCGGCGGTCTGTTCGTCGGTCGGCTTCATCGTGTGGGTTCTTCCGGGAGGCGGGT
This sequence comes from Streptomyces sp. TE5632, assembly GCF_054061295.1. NCBI lineage: Bacteria > Bacillati > Actinomycetota > Actinomycetes > Kitasatosporales > Streptomycetaceae > Streptomyces > Streptomyces sp. TE5632. The sequence continues at coordinate 60,341 of NZ_JBSSEA010000004.1, forward strand.
CAGGGCGTGCCCGACGGCGGACAGCAGGTGGGCGGGGGTGGTGTGGGCCAGCAGCCGGCGCACCGCGCGGTCGAGATGGCCCGCTTCCTGGTCGGCGTGTTCGGCAAGCGCCCGGTGGACGGCTAGTTCCACGAAACGCTCACGGCTCTGTCCCGCGCAGCGGGCTGCGGCCGTCAGGGCAGCGTGCGCGGCGGGCGGGAGGGCGAGATTGAGCAGGATCTTGCCGTTGGCGTCCGGGTAGTGGGTGGTGATCACGTCGATGGGCAGCCGGTTCTCGAGACGCCGGCGCAGCCGGTGGGCGGCCCGATCGGGGGTTTTGGCGGGTACGAGCGCCATCAGGCGGGTGGTGTCGTAGTTGGCGGCGAGCGGCGTCCTGCGGCAGGCCGCGTCGAGCTCGGCCGGGCTCAGGGGGCGGGTGAGGGTGATCTCCAGGGCGTGGTGCGGCATCCTTCACCGCCGGTGGGGCTGGTGCGGCGCGGGATACGGCAGGCGGGTGTGGAGGTGGGCGGCGTGCAGGAGCGGGTCGAGGGGCTGCCAGTCGGCCGGGGCCAGGTCGGCAGCGGCGGGGGCGGCGGTGTGGGTGGTGCAGCGTTGGGCGCGCCAGCGCAGTTGCTCGGCGTAGGGCAGGTGGTTGAGGTCGTAGACGGCCATGCTTCCGCCAGGCAGGGCGAGTTGGCCGCGGTGGGGCTGGATGGGCAGCAGCGTCCAGCGTCCTGCGGGGTGGGCCGGGTCGAGGATGGGCTGGGTGCAGCGGTGGCGCCGGCGGGTCTGGGCGATGCAGCGGATGTCTTCGACGGGTCTTTCGCCGAGGTAATGCGTCAGGAGAATCCGCACGACGGGTCGGACCGGCCGGTCACGGTCGGGGTTCGGGAGTGTGGTGGCGGGCGTGGAGGACGTGGGGGTGAAGGTGCCGGTGTCGATCAGGCGGCGAGAGTGGACGGCGAGCTGGCGGCGCAGCGGCACGAGGCGGGGATCGGTGGCGTGGAAGGGTGTGGTGGGCCGGGGGCAGAGGGCGGCGTGCGGGATGCGGCACCAGCCGCTGCTGTCGTCATGGGGGTGGGCGATGCCGCCGCTGAGGTGCCAGCGGCAGGCTTCGGGGACGTCGGTGGCGGCGACTTCCGCCGGGTGCAGGGCGATGGGCCGGTGGTCGGTGCGCTGGTACCAGTCGATGCGGTTGCCGCAGCTGCGGCAGCGGCCGGTCTGTCCGGCGCGCAGCAGGCGGCTGGGGCTGTGGGCGGCGACCTGCAGGGAGCGGCGGGGCTGGCGGGGGCGGGGGCTGCCGTCCCAGTGGCGGCCGGAGGTGGAGTTGGGGCGCATGGCGGGCAAAGTGCCAGGCAGCACGTGGTAATGGGCGATGCTGCGGCGGGGATGTCCCCCGGCCGGCCCAGCACGCCCGAACAGATCAGCCGGTATGCGATCGGGCGTTCGGCGTCTGCTCGTCGATTCGGGTGATTCCTTGCGCTCCCCAGTTCATGGGGAGCGGGCGGGTCAGGGGGTGCGGGGGCCGGGCGGGGTGTGGTCGGAGCACAGGGCGCCCAGCAGGTGGTCGATCGGCACGTCGAAGGCATGGGCGAGGGCGTGCCAGGTGGCGACATTGCCGGCAGCTCGGCCGTGTTCGAGGTCGATGAGGGTGCGCCGGGCCAGGCCGCTGCGGCTGGCGAGTTCGTCGAAGCTCCAGCCGCGTTCGACCCGTAGGCGCGCCAGCTGGAGGCGCAGTGCGGTGGTGTCGGGGTCGGGCGGCAAGATCGTCACCCCACCATCCGAAGGTTCGGATATCCGCCCTGTCAGTGCAGATTTCTGCACTATTTGCTGGAGGGTGGGTGACGCGCGGTACAAGGATCCGCACTACCGTGCGTCCGTCTCCGGCCTCCTGACGCCGGGGCACCGGCCATCGCAGTACGGACAGTTGGGAGGACGACCAGCCGATGAGGCTTGCCGACGCGCATACCGCGGTGCGGCGTATCTGGACAGTGGAGCTGCGTCCGCGAGCGGGCGGCCTGACGCATCTGGCCCGCCATGCCCGCACCGACGCATTGCCGACATACCTGCGCAGCTGCCAGTGCCGGACGCAGGGCTGCTGGTGGCATCCGCGGCACCGCGGGTGCGCCGGGCCGGTACTGCTCGCCCTCACCCGCGACCGCAGCGGCCGCACCTGGCGACTGGCCGACACCTGCGCGGCCTGCGCGGCGGCCACCAGCCATACCGCCGCCGTGCCCGACACCCTGCTCGGCTCCTCCCCGCCGCACCCCTCCCCCGGCCGACCAGCCCCCGCGCACCCCAGGTTCCGCCCAGGGCTCAAGGAACAGGTGCGCGTGCGGGAGACGCTCACCTACCTCGCCGCCGCGCTGCCCCGGTTCACCTCCCCCGCCGCCCGGCTGCTGGCCCTGCAGTGCGCCCTGCGCACCGACACCCACGCACGGGTCCGGCTTCCGGTAGGCCTGCTGCGCGGCATGCGCCTGCGTGGCCATCGCGAACTGTGGCAGGAGCTGGCCCACGTCGGCTGGCTGGAGCTGCCGGACTTCAGGGCGGCACCCGTACAGCTGCGGCTGCTCGATGCCGCGGCCCTGGACCAGGCACCCGATCGCCGCGCCCGCCGCCGCGCCGCCCACTGGGCACTGCATCCCGCGCCCCTGGCCCTGCCGGCCGCGCCGCCCGCACTGCGGCTGACCGCCCTGGTGCTGGCCGCACACGCCTCCGCCCCTGCCGAACACCGCGTCGAGATGGACATCCTTGCCCGGCTGTGCGGGCACTCCCCGCAGCAGACCGCAGAACTCCTCGACCGGCTGGCGGCCTCGCGGACCCTGGCCGGCTGGCAGCACGACCGGGAAACCGACGAGGTCTTCTGGCAGTCGCCGGCCGTGCCCCGGGCGGGACACTGACACCGGCCGACAGTCAACCGCCCTCTTCGAAGGGCCAGGGGCAGACAGCTCTCGACAGCAACGTCCGGTTCCCTCACCGGTGCCGGGTCTACGCTGACGCAGGCCGCAGCCCCCGCGGCCCCACACAGTCCAGTGTGTGGACAGCCCGCTTTCCGGCCACACGCGCAGACACCGACCCATCCCGGCGACGTGGCCGGCGAGCCGACGAAAGGCCCCGTCATGCCAAAAACCCAGACCCCCGCCACCGAACTGGCGTCGCAATACCGTGCCCAGGTGACCAGCGACCTCGAGCGCAACATTCAGGAGAAGGAGCGCATCGGGGCGGAAATCACCGCTCTTCAGGAGCGGTTGACCGCCCTGCGGCAGGACCACACCGTGCTGGTGACCATGTAGCAGGCACTCGGCATCACCCCGGCGCCGGCCAAGCCCGCAGCCGAGCCCGACAGTGCCGCCCTGCCCTCTCCCCGAAAAGCGGCGGCCGCCGGGCCCGGCAAGCGCACGGCGGGGAAGCCTACTGCCAAAAAGGCCGCGGCCAAGGCGTCCGGCACCGCGACGACGGCCCGGCCCACCCTGGTCGACCTCATCCGCCACCACCTCGCCGAGCAGAGCCAACCGTGATGACGCTCTTTGAAAGCGGCCACCCCCTGCTCGAGGGTGACCCCACACCTGCTCAGTGGATCTCCCCACCCACAGGGCACCTGACCTGCGGACGGACGCCACAAGGGAGGGGCCGCCCGATAGCCAGCCAGGTCCAGGGACGGGACGGACTGTCCAGGGTGGCCGAAGGCCAGCGCGCAGCGCCGCCGCAGGCGCCCTTGACCGGCCGGCACGGCCCGCACACTCCACGAGCGGGCGGCCCCGGCTCGCCTCGCTCGCCCCAACTCCCCACACGGTTGAAGACCGGAGCAAGTGGGGCGACGAGTATGCCTGGCCGTTTTCAAGAATCGCCATCAACCGCGCTCCGCCGCGGAAATCTCCGCCGCGCTCGGCCAGGCCCATCCCGAGCGCGGCATCAAGACCAAGGTCGTCCGCGTCACGCTCGAAGGACTCGTGGCCAAGAGCCAAGCCCAGCGCACCAAGCAGGGCGCCTCGGTCTTCTACACCGCCCCCGCCGCACCGGAGCCCACGACCGCCACCCAGGCCGAGACGCGCCCCGAAGACGCCAGCCGCTGAAACACGGGGAAGCACTCTCCATCATCCGCCTCCGTCTGCCTCCACCCGAGCACCAAACTCGCCTTACGCGCCGCACTGAACCGCCTGGCCTGCGCGCGCCAACGGCGAGTTCGGCCCAGGTATCACCCGCGCCGTCCCACTCGGCCCCGAGCGGGGCCTCCCCGAACCGCGGGCCGAATGCGCCGCTCGGTGCGGCGGAGCAGCAGGCCCGCGATCAAGATCAATAAGTCGGCGCCTCATGGGAACCGGCTGACGCGGGCAGGGCCGGCCATGAAGGGGGCTTGGGGTGTTTACGCTGTCCCGAGCCCCCCGTCAGCGGGTCGCAGGGTCCAGGGTCAGCGTCGGCTCCTGGAAGCCCAGCCGGCACCGATCCCCGCCACATGCAGCGCCAGGGCGGTCAGGCCCAGCAGCATCACATTCGTCGAAGAGAACACATCATTGGTGCCGATGTCCGCCGCGTTGATCAAAAACGCGAAGAAGAACAGCACCGCAGCCACTATGCCGAGCATGAGCAGGCTCCTCTCGAACGGATGAAGCCCGTATGCCCCGGCATCACCCCCACAAGCCGGGGCACAGACACTGGGTCGTTTCCAACCTGCCTCTAAAATTCGGCAGTTGGGCTGACAACGTGGTGAAGCCCCTGGTAGATGGGTTTTCGACCAAGAGAACCGTCTCCGCCAGAGGCTTCACGTGCTTGTCTACCCTTCCCCAAGCCCTCGGCTTCTCCCTGGCTACCGCTGGGAGGTGCTCCAGAGCAGGGGAGACCCCATCGCGTCGACGTGCCCAGCCCTGCCCACCGCTTCCTCACGCAGCAGGTGCGGCGGCACCGCTGTGCGATCGGCTCCCGCTGGCGGCGCCTGAGCGCCGGCTGCCAGGCCCTGCTCACGCTCGCCCGTCTGCGGGTGGGGCACACTCCCCCAGCCTCCGGCCGGGGGCACCCCCACTGCCCGGCTCGCGGCCGGGTTCGGCGCCGGCACCACGGGGGCCTACCGCCATGTCACCGAGGCTGTCCAACTCCTGGCCACCCCCGCCCCCGGCCTGGCCGACGCGGTGCGGACCGCATCGGTGCAGGCGTATCTGCTCCTGGACGGCACGCTGCTGCCGATCGACCGCATCGCCGCGGACCGGCCGTACTGCTCCGGCACACGCAAGAGGCACGGGATGCACGTGCAGGCCGTCGCGGGTCCCTTCGGCCGGCTGCTGTGGGCCTCACTGGCCCTGCCCGGCGCCGTCCACGCCGCCCGCGCGGCCCGTGCACACGGCATCGTCGGTGCCCTCGCCGAGGCCGGCCTCCGGCGCTGGGCCGACAAGGGCTGTCGGGGTGCCGGCGGCACGGTCCGCATCCCGTGCTGGGGACGGTGGGAGGCCCTCTCCGCAGGCCAGCAGGCGGTGAACCGGTCTCACGCGAAGATCCGGGCCCTCGTCGAGCAGGCCGTCCTCCCCCTGCATCTGACCAGCTCAGAGTGAAGGTGGAAAAGGCTCGATCGCTGAACTTGCACGTCAGGACCTCTCCAGCTACCGCAGCTCCACGAAAACCCCAGCTCAGAGACGCACCGCACCACAGTCGCGAGTCCTGAAACGATCACTAGACTCCCAGGTCAGCGCTTCGCTCACCTAGTGATCGTTAACGGATTTGTC
>NZ_JBSSEA010000005.1:0-63338 GCF_054061295.1 Streptomyces sp. TE5632
AGATGCGGGTCCAGATGCCCGCGCTTCCGGAAAAGGGAAAACGCATGTGGAGTGCTCAGGACGTGGCGCGGGATCAGGTCCGGCGTCAGGCGAGTGGCCTGGACGTCGCCGCCGTTGCGGAAAAGGTCGCGGAGGCCGCTGTCCGTGAGCGGGAGACCGCGGATCAGTTGAGGGGGAACGGTTCCTTCTACGAGTTCGAGATGGACCGGGAGCGGTTGGCTGTCATCTGGCTGGCCAAGCACGCTGAGTGGCGGCGCGTCAGGGACTTGATGACTGTGGCCGGTTGGAGTGTGTACGAGCCGGAACGGGACGCTCAGGGCTCGGTGTGGGCTCGCGAGCGTGAGGAACGGCTTGCTGATGTGCTTGCGGCACCGGCCGCCTTGGGGGAACGGCGGGGGGAGGAAGCCGATGAGCTGCGGGCGGAGGTCCGGTTGTCCGCCGCGCCCAGTCGGCTGGTCCGGGTGGTGGCCGGCCGGACGGGGCTGCGCCCCTCTCAGGTGCTGGCCCAGCTTGCCGAGCGGATCGTCGTGGGCGAGGACGGTACGGTGTCCGTCCCGCCCTTCACCCCGTCCTGGTGATTTCCGAAGCGAGCGAAGAGCCCGGCATCAAGACCAAGGTCGTCCGCGTCACGCTCGAAGGACTCGTGGCCAAGAGCCAGGCCCAGCGCACCAAGCAGGGCGCCTCGGTCTTCTACACCCCCCACCGCACCGGAGCCCACGGCTGCCGCCCAGGCCGAGAAGCGCCCCGAAGACGCCAGCCGCTGAAACATGGGGAGGCATTCCCCGCCACCCGCCTCCACTACCGGCGGCAGGGCACAACTGAAGAAAGGCCTCATCAGAGGGAAAAGAGAGCAAAATGCCACCGGGTCGGGTGAGTTGGCACTTCCAAGACCTCGGTGGCAGGAAAAGCCCCTGCTGACTATCAAGGCTGGCGGCCGCATCGACATCGTTACTCGCCGGGACGGCGTGCGGGTCCACCGTCGCAAGGGCCGGACCCGCACTTTCCGTCGTCAGACCGAACACGGAACGGCGATCTTGGATGCGAGGATGAACCCGGAACCGGCAATCGTCATGGCAGTTCCGAGTGCCTCAAGTCCGCCCGGCATGACCAGCAACACGGAAACGGCGCCCAGTAACGCCGTGACGGCAATCACCACCGCTGCTACCGCATCGACAGCGGGCAACTGCGCTACAACAGCAGGGCGTTGCCCAGGAGAGTCACCACTAGGTGGGCCGTGAGGGTGTCTGCACGGATTCATGACGCGTTCGTGCTCAGTCGGCCTAGAGTCTGAACGGAAAATCTCCCAGGTGCAGGGCATGCTGACGCCTTCGTTGGCCTGAGCTTGTGGTGGTGGGCTGGGCTGTCAGGCTGCGGGGCTGAGGGTGAGAGGGCTTCTCGAAACCGAGTGTGGGGCTGGGGGTTCCGTACGGGTGTGCTGTTCAGGTGATTGCGGCCGCGCGGGGGCATGAAGGCAGGGCCTCTCGGTAGCACAGAGGGTGTCTACGCCACTGCTCACCGGGAGGCCCTGTTGCCGCAGTTGTATCGGCCCGCTGAGGAAGAGTCCATTCCGGACACGCGGACGTGCGACTGCTTCGCCCACCAGTACGGCAACGCCGCGGACAATCCGTCCGGCGGGCACGGCTATCCGACCGACATGACGGACGCGGAGTGGACCGCGGTCCGCGGCATGATTCCGGTGCCGGCGTGGGGCGAGGGCCGGGGCGGCCGGCCGGAGGAGTACTGCCACCGGGACATACTCGACGCGATCAGGTACGTGGTGGACAACGGCGTGAAGTGGCCTGCTCTGCCTGCGGACTACCCGCCGTGGAAGGCGGTGCACCGGTTCTTCACCCGCTGGCGCAAGCAGCAACTGATCGGCGAGTTCCACGACCGGCTGCGCACCGCGACCCGTCAAGCGCAGGGCCGGGATGCGGAGCCGACGGCCGGGGTGATCGACTCGCAGTCCGTGAAGAGCACGTCCACGGTTGAGGCCGCGACCAGCGGTTACGACGGCGGGAAGAAAATCAAGGGCCGCAAGCGGCACATCGTGGTGGACACCCTCGGCCTGATCCTGGCGGTCATGGTCACCCCCGCCTCGACGGGGGACCGGGACGCCGCCCAGGACCTCCTCTCCCAGGCCACTTCAGGGCATCACCGGCTCAGGCGCGTGTGGGCGGACAGCGGATACACCGGCATGCTGGTGGGCTGGTGCGCGAGGGCCCTGAACCTGATGCTGACCGTCATCCGCCGCAGCGACGACCGCAAAGGCTTCGTCGTGCTGCCCCGACGCTGGTGTGTGGAGCGGACGTTCGCCTGGCTGACCCGCTCCCGGCGCCTCGCCCGCGACTACGAGCGGCTGCCCGCGTCGTCGGAGGCGATGATCCTGTGGTCGATGACCATGGTCATGACCCGCCGTCTCGGGCGTCGTGGCAGGCGAACCGGCCCGGCGCCGGCTCGTGCGCCCATCCCCGCGCAACGAGCCGCTTGAGCTTCACCCGCACGCCCTCGATCTTCGCCGGGACTACCTCCAGCCCCAACAAGGCAGTGATCTCACGGCAGTTCAGTGGCCCTGCCCCGGTGGCGCGGCGTTCGGCCAGCAGGTTCATGACCTGCTGATACTCCGGCGCCAGCACCCCGACCGACAGCCCCTTGCGCCAGATGGGAACCATCGACCCGGACCTCGCCGCCGACGGTGCCGTGGCCCCGTTCCCGTCCGGCGTCTTTTCCGCCTCACCGTCCTGGTCTGCGGTTTTGCCTTCGCCCCACACCTCGCTGACCCGCCTGCGGGCGATCAGCCACTCGTCCCACTCCGACTGCGCCGCCTCCAGCTCGGCCCGCAACTCCTCCACCCGCTTCCGGGCCGCCCGCTCCCGCTCCTCCAGCCGCCCCAGCACCGACGCCATCACGCACCTCCAGCACGCCACCTCCACGGACGCACCGGACCTACCTCACCCACCCCAGCACTATGCCTGACCAGCACGAACCCAGCCCCACACTCGGTTTCGAGAAGCCCTCTTATCCATCAGTCGCTGGACCTCGGTAATGGTGAGTACGGTCGTGCTCCGGCGTGATCCTTCCGCCAACCGGACCTCGACATCGACATTGCATACCGCTTCCAGGTTCTCCCCGGCGTCGGGCAGGAGGGACGCCTCGAAGCGGTCCGTACGGACGCGGTGCCAGGGCTCGTCCCAGCGCTGTTCGGCTATTTCGGCGTCTGCGTTGTTGGTCATCGTGTGAGTGTCCCGGGCCGGGCTCTCCGCTTGTCATGCCCGGCGTCTTGATCCGATCGGCGGCGGCACGTCACCGCAAAGTCAAAGGCAGCGTGTCAACGTGGACGCCAGGTACGCACCTCGAGATGGAGGATTTGGGCGTCCGGGCGGATGCGGCTGGTCTCCACGAGCCACTGGTGCACGGCTGCGGTGACGTCCCCGCCTGCGGCGTCGACGCGGCGGGCGAAGTCGGCGGCGTCGAAGCCGCCGGTCTGGGCGGAGCCGTAGGAGCGTTCCTCGGTGTGGTCAGTGCGCTGGATGACGTGGCGGCGGATGCCGGGTGAGTCGGTGCGGCTGCCGGAGGGGTGCAGGTAGGCGGTCTTGGCGAGGCGGACGGTAAAGGCCAGGCGCAGGCCTCGGCGGGCGGCTTCGGCAATCAGGGGGCGTAGGCGTGCGGAGCCGGAAGCGATGGCCTGGGCGCCGACGCGGCCGGTGCCGGAGCCGGTGGGGGTGATCAGGAGAGCCTTGGTGCGCACCCGGGCGCGGGCGCCGGAGGCGGTGGTGCGGCGGTGGGTGTGGCGGGCGGCGATGGCGGTGAGCTCGGGCAGGTCGGTGATGCCGCCGGTTTCGACGGCGGTGAGGACCTCGCGGAGGGCGGTGACGAAGGCGGCGCCTTTGTTGCGGGTGTAGAACTGCGAGACGAGGGAGGGGTCGCGGTTGATGATGCGGGCGATGTCGCGTTTGGTGTAGCCAGCCTGCTGGAGTCGGTCGGCCAGGCGGGCGGCCTCGTTCAGCCCCTGCTGACCGCCTGGGGGGTTGCGGCGGGGGCGGGGCGGCATCAGGCCTCCCGCTGGCTGGTGAGGGCGGCGCGACCGGCGTCCCGCAGCGTCAGGAGTTCTTCCTCGGTGGTGGGTGCGGGCACGGGGCCGGTGAGTCGGCCCTTGAGGAGGTAGTCGCCGGGCTGGTGGTGGTGGGGCCAGTTCTGGGGCTGGGTGAGGTAGAGGGCGTCGGTGCGGAAGGCGACGACGCTGCCGGGCGGGGTGTGGAGGGCGCCCGCGTAGGTGTCGTCGTCGCGGTGGCGCTGGGTGAGCAGGGCGGCGCGGGCGCCGGACCAGATGGCGGCGGCCCATTCGGGGTGGGCGTTGGGGTCGCGGGCGAAGCCGGTGGGCTTTTGCCAGGTGATCAGTTCGTCGTCGAAGCCGATGATCTCGGCGTCCGCAGGGACGTCGCGCTCCATGGTGCGGGGGGTGGTGCCGGTGACCATGCGGGGGCGTTGGGCGAAGGAGCCGATGCCGTACAGCAGGATGGAGCGCACCGCGCGGGAGGCGAGGTGGGCGGCGCGGGCCTGCTGGGCGTCGCCGTGAAAGTGGGCCTGGGCGGAGAGGTTGGTCCAGGTGTCCTTGAGTTTCTTGGCCCAGTCGTCGAGGGGTTTGCCGTCCTCCCACAGGATGCCGTCGAGGATTTCGATCCTCCACGGCGCCAGGGGGTTGGTCAGGGCGGTGTGGATCTCGGGGCCGCCGGCCCAGGTGGTGAAGGTGGCACCGGGCTGGGCGGGGTAGTGCCAGGCGCGGTCGCCGGGGGCGGGGGCGGGCAGGAGGCCGACGTGGTCCCAGGTGTCGGGGACGGTGACGCGTACCTGCCAGTGCCCGCATCCGTACAGGGCGCGGATTTGTTCCTTCTCCGGCCAGGAGGCGAAGGTGCCCGCGGTGATGCGGCGGGGGGTGCCGACCGGGGACTTCCAGGTGTGTTTGGCGTAGGCGAAGGTGCGGTCGTACTCGACGAGCTGGGGCAGCTGGTCTGGGACGCGGGGCGGGGTGATCAGTTCGTTGCGGCCCTGGCCTGCGGTGGCGTGGAGGAGGCCGCGCAGTTCCTCGGACAGGACGGGGAAGCCGTCGGCGTGCTGGCCGCGGGTGGGGATGGTGCGGGTCCACAGGTCGCGGCCGGTCTGGGAGGGGGAGCCCATGATGACCGCGTCGCTCCAGTGGCGGCGCAGGGCCTGCCACAGCAGCACGAAGGCGTCCCGGATGGTGGCGGGGTCGTCGCCGTCGGTGTCGAACCACTCCCCCACCGAGCGGATCTCCACGTGGCTGTCGCCGCTCTCACGTTGGTAGCGGCCGACGGGGTTGCGGGCGTGGACGAAGTGGCCGGCCATCCGGTCGCGGCCGCGGCCGGTGTCGGTGCGCCAGCCGGGTGTGGGGGCGTTGAGCCAGGCGGCGACGGCGTCGCGCAGGTAGGGGTGGCGGTCGGCGTCGCGGTGCCAGGGGTCGCCGGCGGTGATGTAGATCCGTTCCACGCCCTCGGGGATGGTGTGGAAGACGGCGGTGAGGATGTCGGCGGCCGACCTGCTGCCGAGGTCGAGGTGGTGGGTCTGCTGGCGGTGGACCAGGACGCCGATGTCGGTGTCGAGGAAGACGGTGGAGCGGGCCTGCTGGGTGAAGTTGGGGCGGGTGGACGCCAGGCCGGGCGTGTGGGCGAACCAGGCATCGCCCGTCCCTCCCTCGGGGATGGAGGGCAGGGTCCGCGGCGTATCCGGTGCGGCGGTCACGGCCGGGGTATCGGCTGGGGCGGTCTGCGGCTGCACGGTACGCATGGCGGGCGCCGCTGCCGCGGGCTGTGTGGTCGGTTCCGGCTCGGCGTCCTTGGGGGGTGTATGTGCAGCGGGAGCCGGTGCCTGCGCCGGGACATCGGTGCTTTCCTCGGTGAGGCTGTCGGGAGCCAGGGACGGGGCAAGGACGACGACGTCGGCCACGCTCAGCCCGGCGGCCGGGGCGATCCGCTCCGCTTTGGCCTTCTCATAGGAGGCCAGCTGGACGATCCGCTTGTCCCGGTCGGCTTCCAGCTTCGCCAGCGCCGCCCGGGCCTTCTTGATCTGGTCCCGCACGGTGCGCAGGTCGGCGAGCGCGGTGTTATAGCTCTGTGCATCCATCGGGAGTTTTCCTTGTCCGGGCTGACGGCTCAGCCTGCGCTGGTCGTGGAGACGTAGGCGATGGCCCCGCCCGAGTGGGAAGGAAGTCGGGTGGCTAGCAGCAGCTGGGCGAGTCGGCGATCGCCGTCGAGGTCGGAGGTGATCGACGTGCGTGGGGTGGCCAGGTCGGTGACGTAGCCGGCCAAGCGGGCGTCAGGGAAGGCGTGTCGGCCGTCGGTGTTCTTCTCCCAGAGTTCGAGGCCGGTCAGCACCGCCACCACGTAGCCGGACAAGGTGACCGGCAGTACTCCCCCGGCCGCGATGCTTGCCGGGTCGCACCGCCACCAACCGCGGAGTGCCTTCAGGAGGCTGTCGGGGCTGAGGTCGGCAGCGAATCCGATCCAGTCGCGGTCGGCGTCGTCGGCAGGCTGAGCGGTGTCCACGCGCAGGACAGCGACCTCCTGGGTGTCCAGCTGGGCCAAGGGGGCGTGGTTGCGCGTGCTGAGGGCCTGCACGACGGTCAGGGGGGTCATAACGCGCACTCCGCGGTGGGAAAGTCCGGGGAGCAATCCGGCATGGACGAGGCGTCGGAAGGTCGTGACGGCGCAGCCGAGTTCTTCGGCGGCCTGTCCGGTCGTCAGGAGCATGCCTGCCACCCCTCCCGTATGCGCACTCTGTTATCTGATGTGGGATCCACATTAGAAGGTCCCTCAAGGGGTGTCAAAAGGCACTCCCGCCTGTGCAGCGTCTGCTCTCTTCAGAGAGCTCTGCGGGGAACCGGCAGGACGCAGGAGGAACGTGGCGTGCCGTGTGCGCTTCACCTACCGTCCATGAGCCGACACGGCATGCAATGGCATCTCAGGGAGGCTGCCGACGATCCGAGAGCGCGGAGCGCATCCCAGGAGGTCGGCGACAGCGACACCGGCTCGACTGTCGGATTGACCGCTGCGTGGATTCTCACTCGGGCGGCCGGTAGTTCGGGACTGGCGATCGGAGACGGACAGCATCGGCTGTCCCTGCACTGTTCCCGGCTTCGGTCGGGCAGCTGTACGCATCCTTGACCGCAGAGGCGCAGCGCCGTACTCGGCCTGCGGCTTCGTAGGTGGCCCCCACCCTGCGCCCCGAGGTAGCAGGGGCCGCGACTTAGTTTCGGTTCGGGCTGAGCGGGGTTGGGTGACGGCTCGTCCAGTTCACCGGCGAGGACGGGGTGCCAGGGTCCGTTGCATGATCGGGATCCGTCCGGCGCGCCGGACGGATCCCGATCATGCAACGGACCCTGGCATCGCGATCGTACGAATCAGACGTAGGAGAAATTGATGTAGTCGACGTTGGTGAGTCGTACCGCATGCAGCCCGTTGTTTCCTGGCGAGACTTTGAAGTATGACTCGCCTACCCCATCGGCGACGATGCTGCGCAGTTCTTGCTCGCTTGCGCCGCGGTGTCGGGCCGCGAGCAGGCGCGCCGGGTAAGGGGGGTGCACAGGCTCCGAGAGGTGGCGGACACGGCCGTCGTCGGAGGTTCCTGCTGCTGCGTCGAAGCCGAACCAGCCCTGGAAAGACACCCAGAGGCTGTGCTGCTGCTCGCTGAGTGCTTGGTGGGCCCGGCGGCGGATGCGGGGCTGCCACAGCCTGATGACTTCTTTGAGAATGGCTTGGCTCAGCGCTTCGTTTGGGGTGGTGGGTTGCTTGGCGAGGATGCGCTGCAGGGTTCGGGGCGTGGTGTTGAGTCTGCTGGCGAGGGCGGCGAGGTCTGTGCTTTTCGAGGTGAGGAAGCGTAGGCGGGCCCTGTCGGAGAGCGGGGGCCGACGGGTCCAGTGGTGGGCGTCGGCGATGTCGAGGGCTTGTGCGACGGAGTCGGTGTGGAGTCGGTCGAGCATGTGTCCTTCAGGGGGTGGGGCGGCTGCGCGGTCGGTGGGTTGTTTTGGTGCGGGGGGTGCGGGGACGGCGGGCCGGTGGGGTGAGCAGGAGCCGACAGGCGTGGAGTGCCTGGTCGATGTCGTGGTGTTCCCAGTGGGGGACGGCCAGTGGGTTGGGGGCGTCGGGGTGGCCGCGCAGTGCGGCGAGGTGGCGGGCGGCGTCCGTCAGGACCGCCGCCCAGGGCGGCTGCGGGGGCAGGGCGCTGCTCGCTGGGGTGTGGGTGGTCGTGAGCTGGCGGCTGGTGTGCCCGGTTAGTGCTGTCCAAGCGACGCATGCGGCGTGGACGGGGTGGGCGACGCGGGTGTGGATGCGGTCGGCGATTTGGATGGTGTGGGGGTGGAGATAGTCCTGGTCGGGCCCGGGCAGGGGCAGGGGCGGGGTAAGGCCGGGTGGCGGAGGCGGTAGCGGGGGTGTGGGGGCTGAGGTTTTTGGGCTCGAGGGCTGGGGCGGCGTGCGGAAGTGCAGTTCGTCCTGGCGTGGCGGGAAGGGAGCGCGGTGCCGCCACCACGGGTAGCCGGCGGGTTGCCGCGGGCGGGCTGGTGGGCTCCAGTGGGCGGCTGCGGCCTTTTGGGTGTCGAGGAGTTGGTGCTCGAGGGTGTTCAGCAGGGTGCGGGTTTTCGGCGGGATGGGGCCGTTGCACAGCAGGGTCAGGCGAATGCCGGTGCGGGCGCTGAGCGCCAGCAGCTGCTCCCATTGCCCTGTGCTGAGCCGGTGGGCGCGGCAGACGGTCAGGTCGGTGATGGTCAGGGCGAGGGTCCAGGCGGTGGCGATGCGCCAGCTGCGGTCGGCGTTGGTGGCCCATACGGGCAGGCTGCGGTCGTCGGTCAGGGGCAGGTGCTTGCCGAGGGCGCGGATCAGGTCGTGGGCCAGGCCGGGGCCGGTTCCGGCCAGCGGGGTGGGGTGGACGGTGATGTGGCCGTGGTGGGGCTGGTGTGCGGAGAAGGCCAGGCGCATGTAGTCCGGTTCGTCGCGGATGGCGGTGACGACGGTGACGGGAGGGAGGAGGGTGGTCTGGCGGGGCGGCCAGGTGGGGTTCCACTCGTGGTGGTTGGATGCGCCGGCGGGGGTGGGGGAACCGGGTGGGGGCGGGTGGGTGGTCATGGCGTCTCCGGGCGGGGCGTGAGGCGGTGCAGGAGTGCGTGAAGGCTGGTGCGGGCGGGCCGGAGGGTGGCGCGGTGGGTGAGTGCGGCCCAGCGGCGGAAGTTGCCGTGGGCCCACGTGTGGTCGAGGTCCAGGAGCAGGTCGGGGTCGGTGGTCTTCCAGTGGGGGTGGAAGGCGGGGATGACGGTGGTGATCTGGGTGGTGTCGAGGGGGTCGAGGTCGTGCCAGCAGGTGACGCGTGAGGCGAGGATGGCGGTGGTGCGCAGGGCGCGGAGGCGGTGGCTGCCCACGGCCAGGACCAGGGCGATGCGGGTGTGGGGGTCGTCGTAGAGGTAGCGGAGGTATTCCAGGCAGGAGGCGGAGAGTTGGTGGGCTTCGTCGACGGCCAGCAGCCGCAGCGGGTGGTGGAGGGCGTGGCGGATGAGGTCGTCGCTGGTGCCGGGGTCTTTGGGGCGCTGTCCGGGCAGGTTCAGGGCGTGGTGGAGGCTGTGACGGAGGTCGTCGGGGCGGGCCTGGGGCTGGGGCAGGATCCGGATGGCGTGCCAGGCGGGGTGCTGGTCGAGCACGGTGTGCAGGGTGAAGGTCTTGCCTGCTCCGGCGGGGGCTGCCAGGCACATCAGGCCCTGCTCGGTGACGGTGGCCTGCAGGGCGGTGGTGGTGGCGGTGACCTGGGGGGTGTGGACGGTGCGGGCGCCGGTGAGGCCGAGGTGGTGGCGGGCGAAGCGGAGCGTTCCGTGGGCGGTGACGACGGGGGTGGTGCGGGTGGCCCGGTGCGACGGGGCGGTCGGGGTCACCGGTCGTCGTCGCGGCGGGCGGGGCGGGCGGGGCGGGATCGGCGGATGGCCCAGCGGGCGAGAGTCTCGTCGACTTCGCTCAGGCCGCGGCGCTTCATGCCCTCAAGGACGTGGTGGGTGACCTTGGACCACATGCGGAAGGTGCCGCCGCCGGCTTCCTGGTCGATGAAGTCGATCAGCTCGGGCGAGGCGTTGGCCCATACGGGGTGGAACAGGGGGATGTTCTTGGCGACCTCCGCCGGTTCCATGGGCGTGAACTCCTGCCAGATGTAGATCCGGGAGGCGAGGGCGGGCTCGTTGTAGAGGGTCTTGTAGCACTCCTCGCCGCCGACGAAGAGGACGGCGGGACGGCTCTTTCCCTTGCCGGTGTCGTACAGGTGCCGGACGAATTCGAAGCATTCGCGGCTGAACTGCTGGGCTTCGTCGCAGACCAGGATGTAGGGGCGGCGGGCGAGGGAGCGCTTGAGGAGGCGGTCGAACTCGCTGGGGTGGGCGGGGGGCTTGCCTTCCAGGTGCAGGACGTCGAAGAGTTCCATGCGGATGTCGCGCGGGGTGGGGCGGGCGCGGAACTGGAGGAGCAGGACGAGGTCGGGGGCGACTTCCTTGAGCGCGGCGTGGACGGAGAAGGTCTTGCCGAGGCCCGCATCGCCGTAGATGCAGGACATGGCACGGGCGTCGATGGTGTCGGCGATGTTCTCGCCGGCCTCCAGGAGTGCTTCGGTGGCGACGATGCGGGCGTCGGGCAGGTCGAGGTAGAAGGCGGGGTCTGCGCCGCTGATGTCGGCAGGGGCCGTGGCGGGAGTGGGCGTGGTCATGATGGCTGCTCCTGGCGTCGCGGTGGGATGAGCGGCAACGGGGATGGCGGGGGCGCCCGCAGATACGTGGGCGGTGCCGAGGTGCCGGCCGGTGGCGGTGTCGTGGACGTTGATCCGCTCGGTGTCGGGGGCGGCTTCGACGGTGATGCGCTCACCTGTGTGGGCGAGGGTGAAGGCTGCGCTGTAGGTACGGCCCTGCCAGTGGATGAGCCCGTGCGGTGTGATGGTGCGCAGCGCCCGTGGGGGTGCGGGGGTCATGGGGTGGTGCGGTCCTCCTCGGTGCCGGCGGGTTGGGGGATGGCCCAGCGGGCGCCGGGGGTGACGCGGCGGGGCATGTATCCGGCCGGTACGCCGTCGTCCTTGGCCTGCGAGCGGCGGGCGAGGGCGAGTTCGGCGGCGGCCTGGGTGCGGGTCATGGTCCCGGTGGTGCGTGCGGGCTCGGCCTGGGTGACGGCCTTGAAGCGGCGCCGACGGCGGCGCTTGGCTTCAGCCAGGTCGCGGCGCAGGCGGCGTACCCGTTCGTCGCGGGCCTCGTAGACGGCGCGGATCTCTTCCTCGCTGGCCTCGTCGGCCAGGTGCGCGGTGCCCAGGTGCGCATCGGTGTGTGCGTCGAAGACCTCGATACTGCGGGGGTGGTGGGGCTGGTAACGGATACGGACCTGGGTGCCGGTGCGGCCGGTCATCCAGGCGCCGATGTAGTCGCGGTTGTGCCAGCGGATGCCGTGGCCGTGGATGATGCGGGTGGAGCGCTCCTCCTCCAGCAGGAAGACGTGCAGGTCCTCGAGCGGCGGCTCGCGCAGGGGGGTGTCGTCGTCGAGCCAGGCTTCCAGCGCGGTGACGTCACCGCGGCCCTGCATGCGGTGTTCGGCGTTTCGGGTGCGGACCCACTTGGCGAACAGGTCGACGAAGGCCTCGAAGGTCAGTGCGGGGTCCTTGTCCCCCACCCGCCGCTTGGCGTTGAGTTTCTGGGACTTGGTGTAGCGGGGCAGGGTGGAGAAGAACATGCTGGTCGCTGCCCGGTTGAGGTTTTCGATGCTGCCTTTGAGGTGGGGGGTGTAAGGCGGCAGGACGTCCACCTGGACGGCAAGGCTGCCCATGGCCTGGGTGACGACCCGGGAGAGGAAGTCCTTGCCGCGGTCGATGCGGATGCGGCGGGGCAGCCCGCCGGCCGGGCCGTGCACGTCGTCGGTGAGGATGCAGGCGCGCAAGGCAGCCAGGATGGAGGCGCGATGCGGGTAGTGCGGCGTGACGGCCCAGCCCATGGTCATGCCGGTGTGGCAGTCGCAGAACCAGGTGACCCACGGTTTGACCAGGCGGCCCTCTGCCCAGACCAGGACGGGTACTTGTTTGTGGTCGCCTTCCCATTCCTCGTTGCGGGCGGTTGGCGGGCGGCGCAGGTGGGGGTCGTGCCCGCGGGAGGCGGGGAGTCCCGCGCGCAGCCCGGCCAGGTCGCCTTGGGGCAGGTCTCGTTTGATGGCGCGGTGCAGGGTGGACAGGCTCGGCACGTCTCGCTCGTCGTCGGCCTCGTCGAGCATCTCCTGGTGGACGGCTTTGATGTTGCCGTGGTGGTAGGCGAGTTTGACGCGGATTTCGTCGGTGATCGTGAACCGGGGGCGTTCGGTCAGGTCGGCGGTGCCCAGGTCCTGTGCTTTCTCCAGGCGCCGCCACACTGTGCGCTCGTGGACGCCCACGGTGCGGGCGACGGTCTTCACGTCGGCGCTGGTCATGTCGCCTCGCTGGCGTAACTCCATCAGGGAGCGGACTGCGGCCGCCAGCAGCTTCTTCTTCTCCCGTCGGCGCCGTGGTGCGCGCTCTGCGTCGTCGAACGAGGTGTCAGTCGATGCCCGGGGCACCGGGGCCTCCTTCGGGGATGCGGGTGTTCAGCCAGGGAAGGTGCGGGCAGGGGTCAGCCGATGATGCCGATGTGCCGCACGTAGTGGTAAGAGCGGTGGTCGGAGTCCATGTCACTCATGAGGTCCTGCCACAGGTGCTCCATCGCCAGGGAGTCCTGCCGTGCCCAGGCTGCGATGATCGGGCTCCATCGCCAGATGTTTTTCCGACGGGCCCGCAGGTAGCGTCGGTGCCGGGCCTCGACGGCCTCCTGGTTGACGGGGTGGACCTCGATCTGGGTACCGCCATCTGCGTTGAACAGGCGGGTCAGGTAGGGGGCGATGTTGCGGCGGCGCAGCTCGCGGAAGGCCTGCTGCAAGAGCTGCTGCTCCTGGGGTTCGGGGGTGAGGGATTTCGACCGCCATGCGGCAAGGGTGTGGGCATCGGCGGTGACGCCATGGGCGCGGAGTGCGACTGCCGCGGACTTCTTCGTCACCAGATAGTTCAGCGCCTGGTGGAGAAGTTTCTCGTCATTGCGCGTCCAGTCGACGTCGCCGAAGACACGCCTGTCCAGGCTCTCGGCCAGCGCACGCCCTCCTTCAATGCCCTGTGCGCCCAACTCACCGAATCCCATTGGTCTTTCCTTCATTTCGTTGGTGTACGTCGTGACGGCCCAGGCGGGGCCGATCGCAGGTGGTGAACGGGCGTGATGACGCCGGTTGAAAGAGAAGGCGGCCGTGCGGTCACGTGCGACGAACGCCGTGTAGGTTCGCCCACGCCAATCCTTGTGGGGTGGTGTGCAGGGCGAGGGCCGGGCTCAGCTGCTGTGCGAGCGCCGGTGAGGTGCAACTTAAGCCGCAGGCCGGCTTGGTGGAGTAACTTCAAGTCGTCGTTGAAATAGTGCGGGCACAGCCGAACCTGTTGTCACAATTCGGGCGCTCGGCTTGCCGTGCAGCAGGCGGCGGAGGTCGGCCCGGCTCTGCGTTACAGGCGGCCGCGGCGCGTGCCGTCGAGCCTTACGTTTGTGAGCGGGGCAACAGGGACGGCGGCAGGCAGCGCGCCTGCCAGCCTGCGGCGCAACGAAACATGCCAACAGCCGGGAAAGCGCAGGTAGGGGCGGACTAGATGGACGGCAGACTGGGCCGCCCTCACTGCCTGGACCCTGCTACGAACCCTTACGTTCTCTTGTAAGAATTTGTAAGGGTGTCCTGTGCGGCGAGAATCTCTCCGCTCGCGTTCCCCGTCGTGAGCCCGGTGGGCGGCAAACATACGGCGCGGGCGGACGGGGCACTCTAGCGGCGGGGTCTGACAATGGAGGCCTCCGCAGGCACACGAACTCCTGAGTAATGAAATTTAGTTGACTGATTCTCGTCGTGCGTGTGCGGACAGCTGTGCCTTTACCGGCGCAGGGTCGCCGGTCGGCTCGCATGCCCCTCGCTGTGACCAAAAGAACGCGGCGGCTGAATCCGAGCGCGCCGGAGAAATGAGAAACGTTTCCGCTGAGTCCCGCTGTCAGACCTGTCCGACACGATGCGCGCATGAGCCTCACCTCGTCCCTCAAGGACCCCACTTCTGCGATGTCCCGGTTCCTCTTGGAGCATCTCCCCCAGCACGAGGATGTGTCAGCCGACTACCGGCAGCGGGTGCGCCGCCGCGCTGCACCCGTTGTCCCCGCTGCAGGGGCGGGGCGGCGTCCGGATTGGCGGATGCTCGGCCACACGATCGACCACCGGCTGCGCATCAGCCTGGGAGCGCCCACCGGTCAGCCGATCAAGGAAGGCGTCCGTCGCGCCGTCCTGGACGACGACGGCTGGCCCAGCCCGGACGTCATCAGCACCGTGCAGGCCGCCGGCACGGTGCTGCTGGAAGAGCTGGATGGGTATGAAGACGCCGCGGGGCAGCCGCTGACCCTTGAGCCAGCGGCCGAGGACAGGCTCATCCGGCTGTGCCACATCGCTTCCAGCTTCGAAGCCATCTTTCGATGTGTGGGATGGGTACGCGGCAACAGTCTGGGCCTGTGCAAGCCCGGAGCAGACCTGGACGACCTGGTGGCAGCCGTGCCCGACTATGTCGTCGACGACATCCGCGCGCAGATGGCACTAGCGTCCAGCCCCGGCCCCTTCGCCCGCCTGCAACGCCTTCCCGCTGACCAGCGGATCTGCGGGCCTGTCTTCGACGGCAGCCTGCATGTCGGTGGCGCAGACGCCGACTTCATCCTCGATGGCGCACTCATCGACTGCAAGGCAACTGTCCGCCCCGAGCGCCTGGGCCGCGCAGAGGTCTACCAGCTCGCCGGCTACCTCCTGCTCGACTACAGCAACCAGTACGCCATCGAGAAGGTGAGCCTGTACCTCTCACGCCAGGGCGCGCTCATCGACTGGAGCGTGCCCGACTTCCTCGGCCTGCTGGGCGCTCGGCTTGACCTGCCCACTCTGCGGGCGGCCTGCCGGCACGCTCTCACCAACGGCACGGAGGGCGAGCCGCCGCCCCCTGAGGACCAGCGCCGGCCACTCCCCCGCCCCCGCAACGCCGCCCCTGTGCAGGACTCGCTTTTCGATTAGGCGGACGAGGCTGGACACAAGACTGGTGTGCCTGGGCGGTCTCCCAGCAGGCACGCAGCTGGCAATGGGCCGTCCGGTGCCGCCTCACTTCGCCGAACAGCGCCTCGTGCCGCAGGGCCGATCCGGTGCTGCGTTCGCCCCTGCGGCACCGACGCCTGGTAAGTCGTGGCCGACCGGCGCGACGTGCGCTTCCGTGCCGTATGCGCGTGAGAGGTGTCGGGCCGGCCGGACCAGCCCGCCTCGCTCACGTGTAGCAGCAGTCCGATGGGGAACGCAGCCGGCGTTGCACTCTTGGTCCTCCCTGGCGACCCCTCGCCTCGTGGAAGGCTCGACGCATAGGGCCGTGTTCGGCGTGACGGTAGCCTTTATGCGATGGGGGAGGTCGGCCGGCTTGCCCGGCTGTGTCAGCGAAACACGCTCAGCCGTGTGAGGAACTGCTTCACGAGGGCGTCGAGATCGGCGTCGGCGCTGGTTTCCTCAACCAGGATGCGCTCGATGTGCACGATTCCGCTGTTGCGCCACTGGCGGTCGCGTGTGGCGTCCGCGGCGAACCGCTTCTGGTGGTGGGGGCCGTCGACCTCGATGATTCCCACCCTGCCCGCCATGGTGATGAGGAAGTCCGGGGTCCAGGCGTTGCCGACGCCGACGCGTCCCATCGGCAGGGGGAAGATGGAGATGGTGGAGTCCGGCGGGAGTTCCGCTTGTGCTCTCTTCAATGCCTCATAGACGAGCATCTCTTCCCTGGAGTCGAAGACGAAGCCTTCCTTGCTAAGAGTGGGGGCGACGCCTCTGGCGCGGGTCCGGGACCCCTGGTTGGACGCCGTTCCTTTGGTCAGTCTTTCCTGCAGGACCTGCCGCCAGTCGTCACCGATCTCGGGAAGAGCAGGCGCGGCGGTAACGCCATTGATCTCCAGGCCATGACGTCCAGCCACATGGGTAAGGACCGGCTGGATGGCGGCGGTGACCTCGGCGGTGAAGCGGGGGACGAGATAGGGCGGAACGATGAGGACGGCGTCCTCCCAGTCCCCGAATCGGTTGCCGGGCACGAGTTCGACGTCTTCGACATCTGTCAGCAGGGCGGCGGCCTGGCTGTGGCCTTGCTCGTGCATGAGGAACGCAGTCTGCCCCAGGACGCGGTGCAAGGTGTCCGTCGCCCGCTCGGCCGTCTGAGGCGACGGCTCGGGGGCCGTGACGGCGACGGAAACCTGGACTTGCGGCGCCGGGTTTGCCGGTGTCAGGCGGGTGAGCGAGCCGGGCTTGCCCTCAACGACGGACTTGACGGCCGACGGCCGACCGAGGAGCTCCTCGAGCGCCTCTTCGAGGATGCTGGGAGAGCCCGAACTGAGGAAGTTGTCCACGGCGCCCTGGTTGATCCAGGCCAGGGTGAGTGTAGCGCCGTCGTAGGAGCGCACGCTCGCGTTCTGGTCCAGCAGGATCCAGGTGAAGCGCCGACGTTTCTTGACCACTTCCAGAAGCTGCGGCCACAGCCCCTGCATGTCCACCGTCTTGTCCGCCATCGCGCCTCCCCGGTCGCTGTCCCTCCATCAGCGTAGAAGCAGACACTGACAACGAGGTCTCTGCGCTGCAACGGCCGTGGGCCGACGCCTGTCATCGGTCGATGGTGGAAGAAGATCACTGATCCGGCGAACGCCTCGCCGCTTCAAGTACGGTCTGGGCCGCGGCATGACTGTTCATCATCGTGAGCCCGACCGAGCGGCACGGTCCAACCGGGTGGCAGGCCTGGCGGTTCACCCGTGCACGAGTCGACGTGGTTGCCGGCTGTCTGATACCCCGCAGCGCTTTCAGGTCTTGGCGCAGGTCTACGTGCCAGCGCAGCCGCTGACCACGGCGGAGCGTGGCCAGACCGCTCCATCTTGATCGCATTCATCTCCGCCGGCTTGAGGGCAAGCTCGTGCCTTCAGTGGGCGCTCCGGCTTCTGCGTGACTGGGGGCAGTGCTGGCAGACCATGCCTTTGCTCCGGTTGTTCACGCTGTCTTCGGCAGCATGTCCCTGCGCGCACAGCCACCACACCACGCGCCGGGTGTGCGGCGTGACGTGCGTGGGCTGGAGGGTCCCGTTGAGCGTTGGATGCCACTGCGCGGCAAGCTCCGGTCTTCGTGCCGCGAGCGAGGTGGTCTCGGTGGCGTAGCGGCCGGAGCAGAAGCCGCATCCGGTTCCCTTGCCGACACGCTGGTCGATCTTGGCGCGGAATGTATGTCCGGCGGCGCACAGCCACCACACCTCTTTGCCTGAATGGGCAGTGACCTGCGTCGGGGTGAGCTCGCCGTTTCGGTGCGGATGCCACTGCTCGGCGATGAGAGGGAATTGCGCAGCGAGGGAGCTGGGGCCGTGCTCCCGCGCGCGCAATGCGTTGACGGCACGATCTGCTTCTTCCTGGGCGACGAGTCGGCCGTCGGTGATGTACGTCGCGGCCGCCTCTCTCGCGGCGGCCGCGGGGAGGAAGCCCTCGTCGATCATTTTCTGCAGCACCGCCGCTGCTACCTGAAAGGGCTTGGCCGCTCTCGGTGCCGTGGTGTCGCTGGGGCCGGTCAGAGGCAGCGGGTGCTCGCGCACCCTGATCACTTTGTAGCCGGCACGTTGCAGCCGCTGCGTCTTCTCCCGGTCGCGTGTGTCCGTGTCCTTGTGCCAGTAGAAGCCGTCGTACTCCACTGCGATGTCGCCGAAGATCATGTCCACCCGCAGGCGCTGCCTGTGGGGCGTACTCAAACGCGCATCACGCCTCAGCGGCTTCAGGTGGCCGGCGAGCACGTGGCTGAGTTCGGCGAACGCTCTCAGCTCCACCTCAGACACACCGGTGAGCTTGCACTGGTCGCACGAGCTTCCGGCGGACCGTTTGAAGACCATGGCTCGCCATTCGTGGCCGCTGGCGCAGCGCCACCAGACGTTGCGCCGTGCCCCGTAGGGAATCTGGTCCGGTGTCAGGTCGTTGTTGCGGGTGGGGTGCCACTGCGCCGCGAGTTCCGGGTGCCGGGTGGCAAGGTCGTTGCCGTACCCGACCTTCTGATTGGCGCAGTACGGGCATCCGGAGCGCCTGGCTGTGCGGTTCGCTACGACTGCCTCCCACTCGTGGCCGCACGATCCCAGCCACCAGACCTTCCGGTTTGACTTGGGGGCGATCCGGTCGGGTTGCACGTCACCGTTTCGGGTGGGATGCCATTCGCCGGCCACCTCGGGGAACTGCGCTGTCAGGTCGTTGCCGTATCCCACTTTGCGGCTCCCGCAGTAGGGGCATCCGCATCCGCCGCTCCGGCTGTGGACCACGGCCTGCCACTCGTGGCCGCACGAGCCGAGCCACCATGCCTTTCGGCTCGACCCTGCTGCGACCGAGTCCGGTGTGAGGTCACCGTTGCGGATGGGATGCCATTCGTCGGCCACCTGCGGCGCGGCCAACCTGAGGCTGGTCCCTCTGGCCGGTCTCACCTCGTGATGACCGGCGGCAGGTCGGTGTGCGGGTGTCATGGCCGTGGAGCTTAACTCCCGGCACTGACAGTGGCTTTGACTGCAACCGCCTCAGGAGGAACGGTCCGGTTGGCGATAGCACTGCCGGCTTGGGGCCCCCGGGGGGGGAGTCCGGTGGCGGTGGGGGCGGAGACAGCGACGTTGACATGTCACTTGCAGGGCCAGGAGGATCATTGGCCGGCTTGCGAAGAAATCGTGAAGGCGGGAGCGAGGGTGACCCGTCCGGCACTCCAGCAAGGCGGCGCACCGGCCACCAAAGCGCGAGCCCTGCTCTGCGCCATCATTGCGGAGCCTCCGGGCAGGCCGCATACGTACCCCTTCCCACAGGTCCAGCGCATGGTTTCTCCTTTTCGCCCGGACACGCGTGGGCGGTGTCGAGGATGGCACGGACGGGACAGGGCGGAAGAGCATAACCGGCACAACCGACGGTCGAAATGCGCGTGCTGGCACCCCTACCCGCAAAGGAGATACCGTCCACCTTCACAATAGGGACACAACTTGAGTCGAGAAGGCGGCAGATGAGCGAGCAGTTGATCGAGGACGGGCACGACCAACGTCCAGACGGCCGGGAGCCGGATGCGACAACCATTCACCTGCGGGCAGCCACTCGGGCGCTGCGGGCACACTTGGATGTGCTGCCGACGGTGTTCCATTTCGATGGGCCCGGTGATCAGTTCCTCGCCGAATCGGCGTTGCCCTTTGCCCGGTGGCGCTATGCGTGCGCGGATTCGCTCCTCGGCTCGGGCATGGGGGGAACGGTGGTAGGCGCTCTGGCCCGGAGCCTGTTCGACGACGGCCTGCGCTGGCAGTGGATCGGGCAGGCACCGGCCGAGCGACGGCCGGCGTTGCTGGGCGGCATGCTGGAGGAACGCAACCGGATCCTCGGCTACTTGGAGGAACACGAGGCCAGCTGCCCGAATCTTGCCCGGTGGTTCGTGCCGTTGAGCGGCATCACCGACCTGACGGGAGGCTCGCTGTCATGGCTGTCGGCACCGTCCCTGCCGGATGAGCAGGAACTGTTGGACCTGTTCCTGGCCTCCTCCCCCGCTGCAGCTCCATCGGCCGGATCGGACGGCCGTCCCGAAGACTTTCTGGCTGCGGCACGCGGCATGCTGGCCGTATCCGGGTTGCGTGGTGCGGTGACCATTCTGGGACATGCAGGTCATGGCAACTTGCTGGGTCTGCAAAGCAGCGTGACGGCCGACGGTGTCCCGGGCCATGACCTGCGTGCCGATCACGAGGCGCTGTTCATGCATGTCGCAGCTGTCGGTGTCACCGTGACACTCCTGGGCGTGTGTGCGGCGGTGCCGGAGTGCTGGCCCGAGGAAGTCGATCAGGCCGAATACCTGACCACGACGATGCGGCTGACCCAGGAGGTCGTCTCCGCGGCGCGCGCGATACACGGTCTGGGGGATCCCAAGCCCGCCCCAACAGCGTCGGCCAAGGTCCGCTCCCGGGCGCGGCAGCCGCTGCTTCGCCCGGAGGTCATTGTGCCGCCCGGCAGTCTGCTACCGGACATCGCCGACGCCGGCCCGGTCATCGCCGCAGTGAAGGAATACGACGCCTTCCTCAACAGCTGGTACACCAGCCCCTGGGCGCACGGCGACCCCAAACTGGCCGGTGTGCTCGCCTACGCCGGCGCCCATTCCACGTTCGCCACCGTGATGGCCACCTACGACCAACACGCCACCGTCACCACCGTGTTCGCCGCACGCATGCTCCTGGAAGAAGCAGCCCGCTTCACCTGGCTGGCTCAGGAGCAGGCGGACGACGACGCCTATGTGCAGCGCTCCACCCGCTACTTCGACGAGTTCCGGGCCCGGAGGAAGAAGACCATCGATCTGTTCGCCAGCAACGGGGTGTCCCTCGCTGCCGCAAGGCGGCTGCTGCAGCTGCCTGACAACGTGATCGAAGGTCCGCAGGACATATCCAAGGGGCGCCAGCCCTTGCCACCGATCGACGAGCTGCTCCTGGCCATGGGCGCGCCCTTCCCCGAGCCGGGCTGGCTGCCGGTGGCGTACTCACTGCTGAGTCAGGTCACCCACAGCACCCCTACCGGACTCATGCACATGGCCCGCCATGTCGACGGCACTCTCAGGGCCCACGACATCTCCCCCGAGATGCTGGCCCTGGCCCTCGATGTGGCCTGCCTGGGCAGCGCCCGACTCCTCGCCCTGTCCTCCCTGCTACTGGACCGCGGCAGCAACGCGGCAAAACACTACGCGCTCGGACTCGAGGCACGCGCTCTGGCCGTGCACGACACGGCGCGCCTGGTGCACTGGCTCGACTGACCTTTCATACCGCACGGTCAAGTTCGTGGACCGGCACGGGGTGCCTGCCCTCCGGCGCTGGCCGGCCATGCAGTTCAACGAACGATCACGTCAAAGAAAACGACGTCTATGGTGGCGGGATGCTCCTTCCCACCCACCGGACCACCCTAGATCTGCTCGATGCGCACCTGGAGGCACTGTGGGGCGGGACCGGCCTCCCGCTCCCGCGGGCACTGGTCGGCCTCGCGGCGGAAGGAGAGGACGAGCTCGTGCACTGGGCCCTCGACCGGCTCCGGCACATCCCCCGCGAACCGAAGGACGCCTTTGTCCGGCAAGTCGGCAATTTGCTGGAGGAGTTCCGCTCCCGTCGCTGTCCCTGGAACGCGGCGGCGCTGCGGTTGTTCAACGACACGTACGTCTTCGCGGCTACCGGCCCCCGGCGGCACGAGGACTGGGCGCACGACGTCCACGCCGTGCTGCACCGGTCGGTTCCCGACCCCCGGGGCTGGCTCCGGCTGGATCCGGATCGCGCCAACACCGCCCGTCGCACGGTGCCCGCCTACCCCTTCGACCCCCCGGGCCCTTCAGAGCTGCCCAGACGTCTGTATCCCCTGGAGGCGGAGGCGGCGGTCGCCGCGCTCGCCGTCATGGCTGAGCAGTGGCAGTCGGAACCCGCCCCTGTCCGTTCCCGCCCGGACCGGGACGCCGTGCTGGCGAATGCCCGGACTCTGCTCGACCGGTACGGGCCCACCGCGCGCCACTGGACCAACGCGACGGCCGCCGCCTCCAACCCGGCCCTGGACTTCCTCGCAGCGGGACTCGAGGGCACCGAGTCCCATCGTTTCCACACCCGCGAGTACCTCAACGGCCTCGACCTCTTCGAGGACCTGGGCCTGATCGCAGTGGCCGACGACGAGGTGGGCGTCTTCTGGTCGTTCGGCGCGTATTGACGTGCATTCGTAGAAGACGTCAGGCGACCGTCCACCACCACCTCGGTGGCCCGTTATCTTCTTTGCGGTCCTGCAAGAGGGCCGCTGGCCTCCGGGCCCGGCATGACTGTTGCCCCCTGTCGATCCGATGACCTGGGGGATGGTGTCCGGGGCCCGAGGGGTGCCGTCACAGACGCTAACCAGATGTCCGGCTACCGCCCGCCCGGCGCAATGCCGGGCCACTCGCGGGCGGCAGGTCTGTATAACGTGGATGCGCGCGAACGGCCCCACGCCGAGGTCGGCTCGGCATCGACGCATGTGGGGGCATGGTGGCTCCGGCTCAGGGCATGGTTCGACAACCAGCGCTCGTGAGCCGCGACGCTGACACCGAAACGGGTAGAGCAGCCCTCCGCTATCGGCATGGGCTGGTTATAGAACACGTCCGGGCCGTCGGCGGTGATCCGGATGCTGTGGGACAACACGGCGTTGATCGGCCCTCATTGAGATGGAGGGGAAGGTGAACGACGACACCTGTCTATTCCTGCTCGATGATGCGTCCATACCGCTCGGCGCGGCTCCGTCGCCGTTGATGATCTCGTGTGCATGGGGACTCCCGCGGTACGCGGGTGGCTGGACGCTCGCGGAAACACGCCGGCCTTCTCGTACCTGTGCCTGTTGCCACCGGAGGAGACAGCAGCCGCCCTCAAGGGGAGGGGAACATCTGCCCGTCTCGCTGAGCGACGGGCGCCTTCCGTTCGGCAGTTCTGGCAGCGCAGGATCATTGCGCATTACGGTGGCCCGGGCGCGGCCGCCGTACGGGCTGCCATCGGGGAGGGGAACGCCTTGCTACCACACGTCGGGCTGTACTACCCATACATCCATTTCCGGGATGAGGGCTGGCTGAAGACCGCAGCGCTCTACTGGCGGGAACTGGCGCGAGTCGTCCCCGAGGATTACCGGCTGTCCGATTCCAGGACCGCCCGTGTCCTCGCCCAGGAGATCGGCTTCGTCACGAACGTGGGTCCAACCTCCGCGGCGCAGCAGGTGGCACCCATGTTCCTGGACCTGCTCGACCGTTACGCGGACGCATTACGCACTGCGGGATACGGCGTGTCGGAGTCGTGGGAAGAGGGATACAACCGTACGGCGGCGCCCTTCGATCCCGCGTCCCCGCGTTCGCTCGGATCCTCGTCCGGCAACAGCCGCTCCATGCGCCCCTATCGGGCTGGGGCGGCGGCCGCCTACTGGGAGGAGTTCACCCCTGAGCTACGGGAGGTGCTGTTTGCCACCGGTCTCGCCGCTGACGGGCGTCGTGCTCCCGGTCTCCGGGCAAGGCGGTCACTCATGGAAGGGCGATGGGTCACCATGAACGCCGCGCTCGCCTGGGTCTACAAGTGCGCGTTCGTCGAAGCGCTCGCCGTCCAAGGCCGGTACACGCCCACGACCGACCAGCCCGACGCCCACCTCGCGTCAAACGGCTGGGACGCCGACCGCATCGCCGAAGTCCTCCTCCGCACACCCGCGCCTCCCACCTTGCCCCTTCCGCCCGTCCCTTCCGCCGATATCGTCGGTCTGCTGGCCATCCGCATCGCCGTCCCGGCCGATCTCACGGACGTACCGGTCGAGAAGATCGTCAAGTTGCGCAAGGACCACCGTGAAGAGTTCGCCGCGTTCACCAGCACAGTGTCGGAGACGGTGGACCTGCTGAAGCAGGAACTGGCCGGGACGACGCTGCCCGAGGCGCGCGAACGCTATTTGCACATGGCGGTGGAACAGCGCTTCGAAGCTCCCTTGCGAGCACTGCGGGCGGCCATGAGGGGACAGGGAATCAGCACCGCCTACAGCGCCGTCAACGTGAAGTTCGAGATCCCCGCGCTGGCCGCCGCAGTCGGCGGAGCCGGCGCCCTCGCCGGCCACCCACTGCTCGGCGGCGCGGTGGGTGCGGCCTTGACCTTCACGAGCCTTCGCCACACGCACATTCAGCAGACCAAAGCCTTGAAGGCGCAGAACCCGGCCGCGTACCTCCTGGCCGTCCAGCGCGGCCTCACACCGCCGTCCCTCCTCCGCCGGATCACCCGCTTCACGTGATGCGCGACGAGGCGGGGCGCCGCCAGGGGCACTTCCCCTTCGGGGGGAAGGGAAGTTCGTCCGAGTGCCGCTTGACGGACGGCGTCAGGCACTTCGGACGGCGCTGGCGCCGGTGAACAGCCGCAGCCGGTCATCGGCCCCTGGCGTCGTGGCCTCGTGGATCACCACGTCGACCGTGTCGGTCTTGCGGCGGCTCTCCCGCAAAACAGTCACCGGAGCCGCCCTCCGCATCGTCCCGGTCGTACGTACCGCGAGTGCCGGCCCTCCCCCGACCACCAAGCCGCCGCACCCACACGCCCGAACCGGCGGCGCCGTCTCGCCCAGCGTCTACGCATCATCGCCGCCCGCACGCGGGCCATCGCCTGGAAGCTGGTGAAGCTGTCGGGCGAGGAGTTCGTCAAAGGCTTCGCGAACAAGGCCGGCGCCGTCACCGCGCTCGTCCTGGGCGTGCTCGTCTACGCCCACGTGCTGGGCGTAGACCCGGCCGATGCCGTACGCCGCATCCTCGGCATGTGACTGCCGTCGTGCCCGGGAACGCGGCCGTCCACGGTTCCGGGCACGACGGCGACACCCCCGCGTGCTCCGCTGCGGCTGTTCGAGCGTCTTCCGAGGCGCCAGACCGAGGACCTCTTCACTCGGAGAAGCGCGACCCTGGCAGTGGAGAGTCCAGCTCAGAAGGGAGGCTCGTCGCTGTAGGCAGCTGGCTGGGCGGGTGCCTTGGGGAGCGGGCCGGTGGCCCAGGGGTCGTCTGCCGGAGGTGATGAAGAACCACCCCACCCTCCGGAAGCCTGCCGGGCCGGGGGCACCGTGGCCGGCGGGGTGCCCCAGCCCGAGGCGGTCTGCACCGGCGCGGCAGGTGGAGTTGCTGGTACTTCGTCCGGCTCGAGGCCGTCGATATCGTTGTTCCACAGCCGACGCAGGTACTCGCGGCAGGTCGCCGGATCGTCGTCGTCCCAGCGGTCGTCCGGCTCCGGCCAGCGCCGGCCATCGGGATCCCGGTCCTGCAGCTGGCACAGAGCACGCAAAAGGGCATCGACGACCACCCATTGGCTGGTGGTCGTCCCGGTGAGGAGACGCCGGATGGTTTCTCGGCTCACCTTGTGAGGGTTGGGCATAGTGCCGGTGACCGCCGCGATCTGCGGAAGCGGGGGCCGTCCGGCCTCCCGGTAGTGGACGTACAGCTCGGCAACGAGCTCGCGCTTGGGTCCAGGCGGCAGCACATCCTTGCCGGGCATTCGCAGCATTCGTGGCATCCGTCAACCCTGCCACGTTCAAGCGCAGTTAGACACAGGAAAGCTCGTGTTCGCCCGGCATCACGCCACATGAGAGCCCAGGTAATCCCGTGTGGCCTCGCTGAGTCCGCTCTTCGCCTCACCTGGCCTCACATCAGCTGGTCGTAGACCAGTTGCAGCCCGCAGAAACACGTTTCAACAACTCCATGTTTTCGCTGGTCAGAGGCCCTTTCGGGGTGCTTTTGTTGTTGCCGTTCACCCCTGAGGTTCGGGATTTGTCTCAAGGGGTGGACAACGGCACGGCTGTCGCCAGAAACGGCGACGGCCCCCTGGTGGGCAGGGAGCCGTCTGCAGAAGACCGAACATCCCCGACGAAGGAGAAGCTCATGTCCAAGGGCGAGCGTACGGGCAACGGCTCAGCCCCGGAACCCCCCAACCTGTCCTCAACAAGCCGATGGGCCGCACGAGCACGGCGAGTACGCAACGAGGCCGGCCTCTACCTGATCCGCGGTGCCGCAACCGCCGTCGGCGGTGCCATCGTGACGTACAGCAGCATTTGGCTCCACACTCGCTGAGGCCTCCGTTCCGCGTTGGCGATCAGAAGGAACTGTGCTGGCACGGAGGCCCAGACCATCTGGACCGGGCCTCCGAAGCACCATCGATACGGCCGCTCGCGCTACGGCAGATCC
The DNA here is from genome assembly GCF_054061295.1 of Streptomyces sp. TE5632. Lineage (NCBI taxonomy): Bacteria > Bacillati > Actinomycetota > Actinomycetes > Kitasatosporales > Streptomycetaceae > Streptomyces > Streptomyces sp. TE5632. The sequence goes on from NZ_JBSSEA010000005.1 coordinate 25,821, forward strand.
TCCAGCCGGGCGAGCAGGCCAGCGGCGGTGGCGACCGCCGCAACGGCGTCGGCGCGGGTCCAGGCAAAGTGCTCGGTGGTGCCCGCGTCATCGTGCGGGGCACCGCTGAACAGAGCGAAGGCGCTCTGGATGAGTACCGCCCATCGCTCCTCTTGGTTCCGTTCCGAGGCCTTCTTCTTCACCGCCTGGTCGTGGACCTTCTGGGTGTTGCAGGCCTCGCGCACGGGATCGAGGGCCGCGCGGGCGAGGGTCACGGCGTGCTCGTAGCGCTGGTCGCGGATCGCCGTCTTCGCCTCGCAGATGCGGCGTGCGGCGGTGGCCCGGGCCTCCACGGTGGTGATCGGGATGAGGACGTCGACGAAGGCGCCGGCATCGAGCTGGGTGAGGGCGTTGCTCCACGTCGCGTGCGGGATGCGGATGACCCCCTGGTCGGAGGCGACGGGCCAGTGCTTCGTTTCGGCCAGGGCGGTCAGGGTGAGTTCGGCGCGCAGGGACAAGTCGGCGCCCGCCCGCATCTTCTCCAGGCCGCGCAGCTGTTGGTCTGTCACGGTTGTCTCAAGCGCGAGCATCGTCGAGAACGACTTCAGCCCGATCGGCCCCGATACGGAGTGCAGGACGCCGATCCAGCTCGCAGGGCTGGGCATCTCGTGTGTCCAGAGACGGCCGGAGACGAGGAACGGGGCGTCCTCGGTGTAGTCGCCGTGGGCGGTCACCTCGAAGGTCAAGGCGAGTCGGTGGACGTCCCAGCCCTGGAAGAGGTTGGCGTGCTGCTGCGCTCGAAGGTTGACGCTGTAATCGTTCGAGCCGAATCGAAAGTTGGCCATCGTTCCTCGCCTGGTTGAACCCGTGCCTGATGGTCGCAGGCCAACCGCCGCAACGGCAGCGTTTTTCTCAGGGCTCACGGCGGCCTGACCCGCCCCGGGCTGACAAGCCCCAAACCTGCCACGGGTTTGGGGCTTGTCAGCCCGGGGCGGGTCAGGCTGGGGGCCCAGGTGCTACAGCCAGTGGGCGCCCTCCTGGCCGGACTTGTCACGGGCAGCCAGGAACCAGATTGCTTGGAACCGGCGACGCAAGGTCACGGACGCCGATTGGCACCAGGAGTCCGCTGGTGGAAGGAGTCACGAGGTCGGCGAGGATCTTATGGGCGTCGGCTGCTACATCTGGAGAGGCGGTCCGAGCCCAGACCAGGAGCCGAGGCGCCAGCTGTGGATCAGCGCTGAAATGGCACTGCAGGCAGCTCGGGTTGTTCTCCTCAACGGCTTGCTCATACGCCTCGGTCGCTTCACGTCCGATCAGGTTGTACAGAGCGTGTCGGCTGCCTGCCAGCTGCAAGCAGCTCTGTTCTCGGACAATGACTGTGCTGTGGTGGAAGCTGCCCATTTTGAACAGGAGCGGAGATCGCTGGAGGGTGAAGGTGTGGGGCCGGGGCCAGCGGGCGTTGGAGGAGCACTTCATCTCACCCACAAGAACGGTGTCGGATGTCCCCGTCACCAGCATGATGTCCACGTCGCGGCAGCGGAGAGGAGTAGACACCATGGGGGCCAGCGGCAGGTGTTCAAGGTTGGTGCTCCAGTCCCACAGGTGCTTGGCGCGGGGGTGGCCGGGAGTTGTTACCTCGGTATCGGGTTGTGCGGCTCGCTGGGCGTCTGCCGCGATCTGCGCGGCGGCGCGGCGGGCGTCGGCAAGGATGCGCTCGGCTTCCTGGCGTGCCTTGGCGAGCCGGAGTTCCCCATCGAGGGCTTCCGCCAGCCGGGATGCGGCTGCGGGCAGTGCGGACAGATCCGGTGTGGCGAGCCAGTTGGAACAGTCCAGCAGTTCGGTCAGCCGTTCCCCGGGGCGGCGACGTGGCCGGACCGGCTCAGCGCTGAGCGAGTCGACTGTGCGGTGCAGTTCGCGAGCGTCGTCCAGCTGCTGCTGGGCGGCGGACACGCCGTGGCTGGTAGCGATGCGCAGCCAGTGCGTGGCGCGCTCCAGATCACCGCGTTCGAGGTATTCGAGTCCGAGTGCGTAGGCGTCGCTGCCGAGTTCTGCCTCGGTGGCCAGGTCGTCGGCTTCCCGGGCGCGCTCGGGTGTGAGCTGTTCGAGGTCGGTGAGGAGTGCGGTGAAGCCGGCATCGAGTTCGGCGTCGGTGTAGGTGGGGTCATCTTCGCGCAGGGTGGCGAGCATGTCTTCGATCGGGTCGGGGCGGTTGTCCGCGCGGGTCACTTGCGCACCTCCTTGTGCGTGCGGCTGGTGGTGGGCAGCGGGTAGGCGGCCAGGTCCTGCGCCGTGTGGAGCGTTCTGACAGCGGTGCTGATCAGTTTCTTCACTCCGTTGACGGTGATGCCCATCAGCTCGGCAACGGCCCGGCGGTCCAGGCCGTCGACGTAGCGCAGTTGCAGGGCTTCGCGCTGGCGTGGGGTGAGCCGGGCGACCGCCCGGCTCAGGTCGATGCGCAGGCCGGCCAGACCGATCGCGTCCGCCCGGTCCTGTGCGATCTGGGCCAGGCGCTCGCCGAGACCGTCGTCGCCCGGCAGGTCGGGGGCCTTCTCCTGTCCCTGGCGCCAGTCGGCGACCTTCCGCCGGGCGATGACGAACAAGGGGCCGACGGGGTTGTCGTACACCTGCTGGTAGTAGTCGAAGCGGCGCAAGAACGCGATCCAGGTCTCTTGGGCAAGTGCCTCGGCCTCACCCTGATCGCCGATCCGGCGGCGGATGTATCCGACCAGCTTGGAGTGATGCGCGCGGTAGAAGGCCGCACGGGGGTCCGTACGGCCTTCTGCCTCTTGTCCGGGTTCGTCTGTCACCAGCCACCGTTCCCGCTGACGGCCGGCCCGAGGGTGATCGTCCACTCGCCGCCGGACGCGTCGCGGTGCGTGACCCGGCTGGCCTGGCCGCTGCCTGTCAGACACTCCGCGAGTTCGGTCATGGTGCGGCGCTTCTCCCGTTCCAGCGACACCGCACCTCGGACCTGCACCACCGTGGCCGCCAGGCCCGTCAGCCGCCCCGGCACCAGGACCGGGAACTCTTCCTCCACCACCGCAACTCCTTCGTCGACAACAGCGTCGACCTGTACGTCCCGTGGCGGAGCGAAAACGGGTACCCGTGTGACCGAAGTTCGGGGTGTGCTCTGCGTCACAGGCAGAGTAGGCCCTGCTCAATCGGGTGAACCTGTCCCCGCTGCAGAACCGCCCCCGGCGTCGGCGCGTGCTGCCGGGCATGAGACCGATCAACGCGAGGCATGTGGCCGGGCCCGGGCTGGCCGTCGTGGACGTGGCCGCTGCTGACGACGCGACCGCGTTCGCGGTCCAGGAAGCGCTCGCCGCCATGTGGGCGACCGCGACGGCAGAACGCACCGTGCGGGAGCCGGGAGAGCCCGGTGTCCGGCTGCGCTGCTACCTCGACGTGCGCCAGGCCCTCGACCAGCCTGCCCGGTGAGGCTCAAGGTGTGGCCGACATTCTCAAGGGCTGTCGCCGTGCCCGTCCCAGTGGCTCGCGTCGCTGGGGCGCGGGTTGTACAACGCCCGCCGCCCGCCAGTTCTACGAGCGTGAGGAGCCGCCACTGACAGCCGGGGTGCGGTCGCGTCACCTGCGGAAGCGGGAGAGCCAGGTGCCGCCGGCCTTCTGCTCGGGCACGGCCTGGCCCTGCTCTTGTTGTCGATGCGCGCCCGGCCAGGCTTGCTGTACGTCGGTGACGGCCTGCCGGTCGCAGTCCTCGCACAGAGAGGGCCGGGGCTCTTGGGTGGCGCCCCAGCCGACGCGCTCGACCGCCCTCCACCGTTCGTCGGTGAACTCGGCACCGCAGCCGGCGCAGACGGGACGACGGGCATGCCGCTGGAAGTGCTGCTGCCATGCCCCGTCCCGTACCGGTTCCTGGTGCTCCTGCTTGCCGGCCGCCTGGGCCTTGGCGGTGTCGGCCCTCTGCTTGCAGTCGTCGCACAGGTGCGGGTGGGTGCCCTTCGGGGTCCCCAGTTCGTCGCCTGTGCTGTCTTCCAGCGTTCGTCGGTGAACTTCGCTCCGCAGCCGGCGCAGACGGGTCGGCGGGCCTCACGCTCGGCTGCCTTCTTCGCCGCCTGCTCCTGGGCTGCCCGCCGCACCTGTGCCTGGTACCCGTCCTGTCGGGCTTTGGCCTCTTCCCGGGCGCGGGCGTCGGCCACCTCACGGCAGGGATTGCCGATCGCTTCCCGCAGGGGCTGCATGTGCTCGCGGCCGAAGCGGAGGAACACCGGTCCGGCTGGGAGGCCCTCCACCGCCATGACCGACATCCGCAACGTGCACGCCGGTACCGACACAGCAGTCCGTGACTACGTCCAAGCCTTACCGGCCGGGCGAAGTCACCATCTTGTGGGCTGTCACCACGCCAGCCCTCATGGACATCTTCGAGGGAGCGCCACACGCACGGACCCTGACGCAGGATCCCGAGCTGTGAGAGCCGTCCGTGCCTGTTGACGTAGGCGCGGGTGGCCTCGATCGGCGGCCGAGCCGCCTGGAGTGACTCTGCGGCAACGATCCAGCCCTCCAGCCTCCCGAGCAGGTCCTTCAGCCGGGTGAGGCAGATGTCCTGCAGGAACTGCTGGCGCAATGCACTGTGCGGCAATGCAGCGCGGAGCCGGTCCACGGCCCATTCCCCGTGCGGCGTCATGTGCTCACCCGATCTGCGGCAGAGCGCCTACAGCCACGTTAGCGAGCAAAGCCACGGTGAGCATGCCGGCCGCTTCTCACGGATATCGGCGCGGTGCTGTGTGTGCAGCACTGGCTTCAGTCGTCGATGCGGGGGCGGGGTTGTGCGTGTCTATCTGGGCAGGCGGCGGTATCCGCTGGCATGACGGTATCGCAGCTCAAGCAGGTCCACTGCTGGGTCGGGGTCGCAAGCGCTTCCTGAACAACGGCTCGGGCATTGGGTGAAATGGGATGCAGAGCCTTGGCTGCTGTGGCCCTGACGAGGAGATCAGGGTCGGCAAGGAGATGCCGGGCGCCCTGGTGCTGCTGGCGAGCGGGCCCCGGGGTAGCGCACCAGTGACGCCTGCGGGTCACCGGCTGCCGGTGCACCTCCGCACGGAGCACCGGACAGTATGACGCTCGAGGCCTCCCCGCCCGTTGTCAGTGTGCAGGTATAGCGTTAGCGGGTTGAAATACCTTCAGCTCCCGAACTACCTCACAGCCACTACATGTTGTGTTCCTACGTGCGAGTAACACAACTTATGGGGTGCTTGCTTGCAGAGCATCGCGTGGGGTGCTGTACTTGTGCGCGTTCGAACCAAAGCAGGCCCCAGCCAGGGGCTTCGACGTGAGGTCGAACCGCCTGGCATGGGGCCTGGTGCGTTGGTCGCGCCCTGGGACCCTATAACGAGCCATAGAGTTCTCCAACCCCATGGCACGTATCGGCGGTTTGCCTCAGGAATGAGGTAGTGATCACCATGGCTGCACTGTTGATCGGGTACGACCTGAACAGACCTGGGCAGAATTACACGTCCTTGATCAAGGAAATCAAAGCTCTCGGATCGTGTTGCCGCCCGTTGGAGTCCACCTGGGTGGTGAAGACTCCCAAGACCGTTTCCCAGGTCCGCGATCTGCTCTCGGGCTACGTCGATCGCAACGACGAGTTGCTTGTGATGGACGTGACCGACACCTCCTGGGCGAGCTACAACCTGGACCAGGACGTGGCCGCGTGGTTGAAGGCGAACGTGTAGCGGTCACGCCGGCCGTGCACTCCGGTGCGCCCGGTCCACATGTCCCGCCGGGCGCACCGAGACGGTGGTGATCGAGCGGACGCTGGCGCGCGCATCTGGTCTGCCTATGCAGGCCAGGGCCCTCAGCCAGCAGGACCTGCGTATGTAGGCCAGTGGCCTGCTCCGGTTCCTGGTGCACCAGGAACCGGAGCAGGCCGTTGTCTGATCCTTTCGCCGAGGTCCAGCGTGCTGGCCGTGGCACGAGCCGACCCGTACCCGAAGTCCGTGGCGCCCATCGACACCGCTGAGCAACAGGCACTGTTGTCGCCCCAGCCTGCCGCCTTGGTCCCTGGCTCTTACTGTGCCCAGGCCGCTTCGGTCCCGCTCCCCTACTCGTAAAGAGAACACCCCTATGAACGTGAGCACCCGGCCCGTGTGGGCCCAGGAGAGATACGGGCGCAACAAGGTGCGCCAATTGCTGGTTCCTGAAGGCACACTGCAGGTCACTGACGAATGCGGGACTGTACGAGTCTCCAACGTCTACGGCAGTTGGCCCGCGGAGCGCAGGGCGACGGAGGACGTCGGGGAGCTGACGGCCGTGCTGCCGAGCCAGCCGGGTGGTGAGGTGCGCTGGCGGGGAGGCGCGGCGTGCACGCCGCGGACGGTGGTGGAGTCCTACCGGGATGCCATCGGGTATCGCTCCTACGACGAGCCGCGCAGCCTGCGCCGTCCGCAGGTCGGCGCCCTGCATGCCGTCATGGGGCACTGGGCCTCGGGACTCAGCGACCCCGGCATCGTGGTCATGCCCACCGGCACCGGCAAGACCGAGACGATGCTGGCTTTGCTGGTGGCCGCACGGATGGAACGGCTGCTGGTGCTGGTGCCCAGCGCGGCCCTGCGGGATCAGATCGCGGGGAAGTTCGAGACGCTCGGCATCCTGCAGAAGGAGCAGATCGTCACGCCTGACGCACTGCGCCCACGGGTGGGCCGGCTCGAGCACGGGTTCAAGGATGCCGAGGAAGCGGCCCGGTTCATCGAGGCGTGCAACGTCGTCGTCGCTACCCCGCAGATCCTCAACAAGAGCGTGGGCAATGTGCGGACGGCGCTGCTGTCGTCGTTCTCCCATCTGATCGTGGACGAGGCGCACCACTCTGCAGCGGACACGTGGGCGCGGGTGATCAATGACTTCGCCGACCGTCCGGTGCTGTTGTTCACCGCCACGCCGTTTAGGGAGGACGGCCGCAGGCTGCCGGGCCGTACCGTGTTCCGTTTCCCGCTACGGGAGGCGCAGCGGCTGGAGTACTTCAAGCGCATCAACTACCGGGCAGTGTTCGGTGTGGAGGACGTCGACCGGGAGCTGGCGGTGCTGGCCGTGGGCCAGTTGCGCGCCGACCTGGCAGCTGGGCAGGACCACTTGCTGATGGCACGGGCCGAGAGCATTCCGAAAGCCGAGGAACTGGGCGCTCTGTATCAGGAGCTGGCGCCCGAGTTCGATCCGACCGTGGTGCATCAGAACGTCGGGGTCACGCGCCGCAAGGCGGCGGTACAGGCTCTTCGGGAGCGCAGTTGCCGCCTCATCATCTGTGTCGACATGCTCGGTGAGGGGTTCGACGAGCCCGCTTTGAAGATTGCGGCCATGCATGCGGCGCGCAAGAGTCTGAGCCCGATGATCCAGTTCATCGGCCGGTTCACGCGCGCCACGGACGGACTCGGCGAAGCCACGGTATTCGTCGCGCAGGAGCCGCACGCCGGTGCGTCGCCGCTGCGGCGTTTGCTGCGCGAGGATGCCGACTGGAACGATCTGCTGCGCGACCTCACCGACCGTGCCACCCTGGCAGCCGAGCAGACCAGTTCCTTCGACTCCACCTTCAACGGGGCGCCGGAGGAGGTGGCGGTCGGCGTGCTGGAACCCAAGATGAGCGCGATCGCCTACCGGGCGCCCGCAGGGCAGTGGCGGCCCGAGGCAGCCCTCGCGCTGTGCAAGGCCAACGAACGGGTCCTGGACGACACCGTGGCCCTCGGCGGCGAGGACTCGCCGGTCGCCTGGTATGTCATCGAACGCCGCACCCCCGTGCGCTGGGGAGCGCCGCAGGAGCTGGAGCAAGTCGTTTATGAGCTCATCGTGCTCTACTTCGACACGTCACGTCGTCTGCTGTACATCCACGGTTCGGAGAAGTCCAGCACGTACAAGGAGCTGGCCGATGCGGTGCTGGGCCAGGACTGCGAGCTGATCAACGGCAAGCAGACTTTCCGGGTCCTGGCCCGTCTGGACCGTCTGGTGCCGACCAACGTGGGTCTCAAGGACGCCCGCGACTATTTCACGCGTTTTTCTCTGCACGTCGGCAGCGACGTCTCGCAGGGCTTCACCAGCGCCCAGGAACACAAAAGTCAGACCCACATCGCTGCGTCCGGGTTCGACGACGGCGACAGCGTCTCGATCAGTGCAGCGCACTCGGGCCGCTTCTGGTCCCCCACCACCGCGCCGAGTTTGAAGGCGTGGACCGACTGGTGCGACCAGCAGGGCACCAAGCTGCTGGACAGCAGCATCAACCTGGAGCAGGTCTTCGACGGGTTCATCATTCCTGAGGACATCACCGCACGGCCGCCGTACGCGCTGCTGGGCGTGCAGTGGCCCTGGCAGGTCTACCTGGGCTCCCGGGACCGGTACACCCTCACCTACGATCATGTTCGCTATGCCCTCACCGACGTCGACTTCGAGGTCGACGACTACTCCCCCACCGGCCCGTTCCTGTTCTCCCTGACGACGCCCGCTTGGCGCGTCGCCTACCAGGCCGACTACGACACCAAAGGCCTGGTCTACCGTCCCCGCGACCGGGACGCCGTCGTGACCGGCAACGGCCCAACCGCCCAGCCGCAGCCGCTCGAGGAATGGCTCAACGCGCACAAGCCCGACCTGTTCCTGGAGGGTGACCGCCTCATCGACGAAGAGGGCAAGCTTTTCGCCCCGCGCTACACCCGCCGCCCCTACGACCCCTCCCTGCTCACCCCGCTGGACTGGCAGGGCGTGGACTTCCGCAAGGAATCCCAGAAAGCAGAGCGTCTTACCGACTCCATCCAGTACTACATGTCCGCCTACCTGCAGGCCAGCCAATCCTTCGACGTCCTCATCGACGACGACGGCAACGGCGAAGCAGCCGACCTCGTGGGCCTGAAGGTCAGCGGCAGCTATCTGGACGTGACGCTCGTGCACTGCAAGTACTCCAAAGCCTCCCCCGGCAAACGCCTGGAGGACCTGTACGAGGTGTGCGGGCAGGCCATGCGCGGCGCCAAGTGGCGACGTGGGAACGCAGTACCGCTGCTGGATCACCTGCACCACCGGGCGGTGCTCTACACCCGGCGCAACGGCGGCATCTCCCCGTACGACATTGGCGGCCCCAGAGACCTCTTCACCCTCCGTGAGCAAGCCCGCCTGCTACGGCCGCGTTTCCACACGATCATCGCCCAACCCGGCCTGCAAGCCGGCAAAGCGACCAATGAGCAGCTCCTTCTTCTCGCCGGCGCGGACAAGTTCGTCCGCGACGTCAGCGCAGGCGACTTCACCGTCTACTGCAGCCGGTAGGCCCTGGCAGACAGGAAGCGCCGCAGCCGGGACGTTGCCTTCTGCGTGGCGCAGACCATCACCATCAGCTGCGCCATCAGCATGCGCCTCCCAGGCTCTGCCTGTCATCTGCCCTGACGCATCGGGCCTGTCCCGTTGGCATCGAGTCCTGCCAGCACGTTGTTACTGACCGGCGGCTGCTGACTGCGTGTTGCTCACGAGTACGACCTCCGCTGGTCCGGAGCCGGGGTCTGGGCGCCCTTGTACTCGACAGGGATGCCGCCGAGGGGGTAGTCCTTGCGCTGCGGGTGGCCCTGCCAGTCGTTCGGCTCATGATCCGTCGCGCAGGACACGTTTAAGGGATGCTGTCATCCTCACGTGCCCGTTCCATATGTAGCGGCTGTCGGATGCCTTGTTCTGGATGCCGTGTGTCGGTGTCCTGCAGACGGCGTCCGCCGCCGAGGTCAGCGGCTGCTTACGCCGGCTCGTCGGCCATCTTGCGCCAGTCGCTGTCCTTACCAGGCAACCGGCAGTCCAGTATTTGCGCCGCAGCCAGCAGCGTGCCGTCGTCGGTCAGTTGACGTACCTGTTCGTGTTGCTCGCGACGGACGTCGTCGATGTCGTGGCTGGTCGCGGGGCAGTTGCGTTTCTTGGTGTTCCAGCGGGTGCAGTCGAAGTAGCCGACCAGGAGCAGGCCGGCAGTGTGGGGTTCGCTCAGGTAGGCGCGCAGCTGGGTTCGGGCAGTGGTGGGCAGCTCGGGGTTCCAGCATCCCTTGGCCTCGATGATTACTCTGAGGGTGTGCTGGCCGGTGTCGGGGGGAGCGGGGGCTTCGATCTGTACGTCGGTGCGCAGGCCGGGCAGGCCGTCGCGTCGCACCTGGACTTCTCGGTTGACGACGACGCGGTGGCCGCCGATGTCGCGGCGCAGGAAGGAGGCGACGGCGTCGCTGAGGTCGTCTTCCCAGCAGGGCCAGCACTGGGTACTGGCGTTGAAGCGGTGCCGATCCCGGTTCCAGAGGGTGACGGCCGTTCCGTTGTAGCCCTGCAGGTCTTCCTCCATGGCGGCCAGGGATTCACGGACCAGGTCGAGGAGTTGGCGTGCGTCACGGACGAGACGGGCCTGGCGGTCGGTGGCGAGCCGGATTAGGTGTTCTGGTTCGAGGGGCTGGACGCCGTTGTCGGCCGCTGCGCGGGCAGTGGCGCGGGCGAGCATGCGCAGTTGCCACACCGCGGGATATCTCAGGGCGAGCCGGTGCAGGGCGGCTGCCGCGTGGTGCGCTTCGCGGGAGGCGAGGATGCGCGGCAGGTGGCGCAGCAGGTCGACGAGGCGGTCTTCTTCCTGGATGAAGCCGGTGCTCAGGGGCCGCTGCAGGCGTTGGAGGCCGACATCCTCCAGCAGGAGGGTGTAGAGGTCGACGAGTGTTTCGTCGTCGAGGTGGGCGAGGGGCCAGCCGTCGGGTCCGGTAGGCAGGCTGGTGAGCAGGTCGCGGTACTCCTTCAGGACGGCGGGGTCGCTTAGCCCGCGGCGCAGGACGGCCCAGTGGTCGACAAGGACGTCGTGCTGCAGCAAGGCTCGGGCGGCGAACAGCCACCGTTGCCGTGGCGGCGAGCCGGGCTCGTGCCCGCCCGGGTCGGTGTCCAGGGCGTCTATCAGGTGGCCGAGGGCATCGGGATCGTCAGCTGCGGCGAGTTCGTCGAGGATGGCCCACCACTGCTCGGGGCTGCGATCGCTGTGCAGAGCCCAGGTGTGCAGGAGGGATCTGAGTCCCAAGGAGGCGTCGTGGCCAAGGGCGCCGGCGAGGTCGCGGAGAGTCTGGACTGAGGCGTGGTCGAGCGCGTCCAGCAGCAGCGGGGGCAGCTGGCTTCCGGCGCGCGGAACGCACAGCTGGATCCAGGTGTGCTGGATGTCGCGTTCGTCATCACGGTAGACGGTGTTGCAGGCGAGGGCGATGGCCCAGCCGGCCCAGTGCGCGGGGCCGGCGTGCAACGCTGCCGGGTTGTCGACGAGGGCGAAGGCGGTGAGTTCTGCAGACGGCGGTCGGGCGGACGTATCTGGCCGGAAGTGGGGAGCAGTCAGCGGTGGGAGTTCGGTCAGGAGGTGGACGGCGGCCGCGTCAAGGCGCCTGCCGGGGCCGGTGCCGGCGGCAGGGCGTGAGGGCGCTTGGGCGGCGAGGTTGAGTATGCCCGTCAATTGCCGCGTCGGTGGTGAGCCGTCCGGTGTGCGCCGCAGGCAGCGCAGGAGTTGGTTCCATGCGGTCAGCAGGTGTGAGCCACGGGCGGTGCCAACCTCGTCGAGGGCAGTGTTCAAGGCGGCCGGGTTGAAGCGGCGTTGCTGCCGTTGCGCTTCGGCGTGTGCAGCGCGTTCTTGCTGGTTGCGCCGATAGGTGTCCCAGAAGGCGGTGGCGGCGGCGAGCGTGGGGTGGGCGCGGCGCGCGGTCTCGGCGCGTGCCTTAGTTTGGGTGTCTTCGGGCGGCACGAAGCGGACAGCCTGCCGGGCGCGGTCTGGGTTGAGGGAGGTGAGTTGCTCCCAGCGCTCCATCCAGTACAGCAGGTCGGCGTAGGGCAGGAAGGAGCCGCCGGGGATGGTTGCCAGCAGAAGATGGAAGGGTTCGTCGTCGCCGTGCTGGAGGAGATGGCGGGCGAGCAGGCGCCGGGTATGGGGGCAGCCGTCCAGCGCTTGGGCTAGTTCCTCGAGGGCGGTCTGCAGGGCTGGGCTGTGCAGGAGGTCCTCGTGTCCGGCCAGACCGAGGAGTCCCTCGCCGATGCGGGGTACCAGGTCGAGGGCTGGGGTGTCCTCGTTGAGGCTGACCGCCCGGGCCAGCACGGCCAGGGCCAGGCCGGGGCTGGCAGACTGGGCGTCTCCTGCCTTCAGTGCACGCCGGGCCCATCCGGCTGCTTCAGCGACGGTGCCTGCGTCGAGCTGTGCCGGGACCTCGCGGTGCAGGAAGAACGCTGCTCCCACGTAGGCCGGGTCCGGGTCTCGGATGCGGTCGAGGTAGTCGGTCACAGTCAGGTGGCCGGGATAGAGGTGACGCAGTGCCGCGGCGATCACCTCGGGCGAGGCGTCCTGGGTCAGGCGCACGATCCGGGTGAGGGCGTCCGGAGTGGGTTCGGCGACGCCGGCCAGGGCCGCGGTGCGCACGCCCGGGGCGTGGCGCACGTCCTCGGCTACCGTCAGCAAGTCGTCGGCCAGCTCGGAGCGGGGGCAGGCCCGGGCGATGCTGAGGGCCGCATACAGCAGATGGGCCGCGTCGGCTGCCTGCAGGCGGGGGCGCAGCTGGTCGGCCAAGTGGGGGTGGTTGAGGCGGTGCAGCAGGCTGTGGTCGAGGCTTACCGTGTCATCCCGTTCCAGCAGGGCGAACAGGGCGTTCACCGCGCGCTCCCGTGCGGAGTCGGGAAGGCTGGGCAAGTCGGCCAGGAGCAGGACGAGAGGATCGTCGCGCAGGAGTTCAGCGAAGAGCGTGGCATCGCTGGTGGCGCGCCAGGCAGCGACTTCCTGGTGCGCGGGGATGATGTGACGGGCCTCGCCGTCGCCGATCCACAGCAGCTGGCGCTGCGGTTGCGGCTGCAGGTTACGCATGCGCAGGAAGTGGGCTGCGAGGAACTCCCGGTAGCTGTCGTGGGCGAACACCCAGCGCAGGTCACCGACCGGGATCAGCAGGCTCGATTCGGTCACCTGGCGCAGATTCCACAGGGTGCACGGGATGCGTCCGCCCAGGTGTCCGGGTTCGTCGGCGTCGTCGAGCCGTGACAGCCGCAGGTCTGCCGACGTAGCCGAGTTGTCAGTGTCGGGGGCCTCGGTCACGGCCGTGTACGGGCCGAACTGCAGGGTGGCGGCCAGCCGGGCCGCGACGGCCAGCAGGTGTTCGGGGGATGTCTGCGCCTGCAGTTGGTGCGGGTCGGTGGGACGGCGGTGTTCGGTGCAAAGGCGCAGACACGCCTGAAGGTAGGCGTCGTGCACGGTTGATGGCAGGCGGGCATGGTCGGCATAGCTGTCGAGGAGCTGCAGCATGGTGACCGGATGGGTAGCGAGCGCGATCAGACCCTGCTGCTGGATCGACGCGAGAAGGGCATCGGTGTCCGCCACGCCGACCGCCTGGGCCGCGACGGCTACGTCGTCCCGGCCGAGCGGGGCCAACCCCATGATCTTTATCTGGTCGGGTTGCCAGCGTGTGCGCAAGGTTTCCTCGAACCGGGCCGGCCAGCGTGCGCTGCGGCAGGTGATCCGCAGGCGAAGCCTCTCGCGGTCCGGTTCGGGTACCTCATCGAGCGCCTCGTCCAGGAGTTGGTCCAGCTGGGGAAGGTCGTTGAGGCCTTCGTCCAGGCCGTCGAGGAGGACGTGCCACTCCCCCGGCCCTGCGGGAGGTGTCAAAGCTGCCTGCAGGCGGGTCTGCGCCAGCCGCGTCGTGGTGCACTGCTTCAGCTCCAGCCAGGCTGCATGCACATCGTCGGCCAGAAGAGCATCGTGTTCCTGACGCAGCGCGTATGTCTTGCCCATGCCGCGTTCACCGCGCAACACGATGACCGCGGTGGCCCTCTCCTCTGCCAGCAGCACGCCGGCCTCGGCTTTGCTGGGCGGCCATCCGTAGCGGTGTTGAACGGGCGGTTCGTCCAGCACGAACACTCGCCGCTGCCAGGGAAACTGGTGCTGCTGCGTCAACGTGCTCTCCTGGCGGGCGGGGCCGACTGCTGCTGATGCCACTCTAGAGCCGACAGCGCCAGCAGGACTGTTGCGTGTGTCCAGCTGAACGCCCGTCTTGGGAACGCCGTCCAGCCGACGCAGGCGTCACCGGCCCAGGTGGTCTCGGCCGCCCGGGCTGAAGGCCGACGATGACAACGTGCCTGCGTCAGAACACCTCTTGATGGGGTGATCATGGTTGGGCTGTCGGAGCAGGCCGTTATGGTGCCTGCATGGAATGGGGAGACGTACCGGCGTGGGCTGCCCTCGCTGTCGCGGCGGGGGCTCTTTGGGTCAGTCTGAAGACCCGCAAGGACGGGGCACGCAACGCTGCTGCAGGGGAACGATCCGCTCACGCTGCCGAGCAGGCACTCGCGGACCAGCGTCGAGAGGCAGCTGAGCGCAGGGCGGCTGAGGCGGAGGCAGCACGGCCGAAGGTGAGACTCCGCGTTGAGTACATGGACGGCGATACGTACCGGTTGCGGAACTGGGGCGACGCGACAGCTACCAACGTGGTCAACACCGAGCCCTGCCCCGCGGTGGTCGACTGGGCCGCTCCGCTCACCCTCCAACCCGGCGAGGCCCACCCCTTCATGATTGCTGGCGACTACGACAACCCAGCGCCGACGCAACTCGCCGTCGCCTGGGACGGGCAGGAAGATCCCGTCATCCTGCCGGTTCCGTGACGGGCAGAGCGAGGTCGCATCGGGGCGGTTGGTCTCGTCGTCACCTTCGGCGAACACGTGCCGTCCCGAGTGGCGACGTGGTCGCCACCTGGACCAGCACGGCGCAGGTGGCCGCAGTCTAGGCTGCTGTCCCGGGAAACACGACGATCAGGATGACGGTGGCCGCGGCCCACCGGGGCCACGATGGCACGAGTGACAGTACGGCTGGATGGCGTCGGCGCACGGGGTGCACTCCCTTCGGCACGTCCAACTGGGCCTGCACCTGGTGTTGTTGCGAACCAGCCGGTGCATGAAGGTGATGCTGTCAGCCGGGTTCCGGCACGCCAATCGCCGCGCACCCCATGTCTCACGGCCGTCCCACGGATCTGAGGTTGCCTGTTCAACCCCGGATGAGCATCAGGTCCTGACCGCTGTGCAGTGGGCAGCTCTCCAGGAAGGAGTTGTTGCGTGCCCGTCCCAGTCCACGAGGCCGGAGGGCTTCAGGGGGTCTGGAGTAGTCGGCCACCCATCTCGTCGACCGCTCTGCCCGCGCTCTCCTGAGTGCCCAGGCGTCGCCGGAGCACCCACAGGTCGTGGGGTGGAGGCGCTGCATGGGAAGCGCCACGAAGCTGTCCTGGGCTGATGCCACTTCCTGCCAGTAACGGGTGCCACTAGACGCCGGTAGGCCGAAGAAGGTCTCACCATGTCAGGAGACAGATCCAGGAAATCCGATGATGGCAGAGAAGCGACATGCCTCCACTGGCGCCGAAACGGCACATCGCATCTTCGGCATGGTGGGTGTCCTTCGCTCGAGCAGGGCGCGGCGGCGCGCCGTGCAGGGTTGTGGGGTGGGGCAGCGGGCGGTCCGCGGGAGGTGGCCGGGGTGTTGTGCTGCTGTGATTGATCGTGGCAGTGGGGTGGTGGGTGATGCATCCTCAAGTGGGCCCTGGTTGGCGGGAGAACGATGTAATTTCCACCTCGTGTACACCTGGGAGAGCATCAGCGGGCCCAGCACTATCGACGATCTCGTCGCGGACGCCCATGCGGCCGGCCATCCGGACATGACCGTGCGGCGGATCCACGACTGGATCGCCAAGGGGCTGCTGGACCAGCCGCGGCTGCGTACCCGGCGGTGTGGCTCGGACAAGGCCGAGCACAGCGCCAACCAGCGTCGGCTGCTGCTGCTCCTGCTGGACAAGCGGCAGCAGGTGGCGCGCCTGAGTTCGCTCGCGCAGGTGCCGCTGGCCATGTGGCTGTGGTGGGACGGCTACGTATCCACTCGGCAGGCGCAGCGGGCGTGGGTGACGTGGGTGGGGCGCGGCCGGCGCAGTCAGGAGGTGGCGCGTGAGGGCGCGGTCGGTCTGCTGGAGCAGGTCGGGCATCAGCTGGCCACGCCGACTGCGCGGGCCCGGTTCGTGCGGATCATCACGGAGCTGGGCAACGGCAAGACGCTGACGGTGCGCGGGCGGGCCGAACTGCTGGACGCCGTACGGGACGTGATGGAACCGGAGACGGTGTTCGCCGCTAGCGGCCTCGTCCGCGCACTCGGCCCCGCGGGGGCACCGATGACCGTCGACGCGGTCGTGACCCACGTCGAGGCCCTGCGCACGGCGCTGTGCCGCACCCTGGACGGAAAGGTGGACGGCACGCTGCTGGAACGGGTCCGGGCCGTGCAGCGTGCTTCCACGGCCGACTACCTCGCCGTGCGCAGCGGTCTCGCCGCCGAAGCCGGACAGCTGGCCGACCTCTTCCGCCAGCCCACCCTCCAGCAGCAGTTCAACCAGGCCGGACACCAGCTCCTGCTCGTCCTCGGGATGCACCTGGTCTACCGGCGCACAGGCGTGGGGTGGGCCTGAGGGCAGGCGTAGGTTCTGACCGATCCGGTGAGGTGGCGGCGGATCGGGCTCGGGAGGGCCTTTTTGGGTGGCCTTCCGCCCGTCTGCCCGGCATGCTCCGAGGATGGATACTGCCTCCGATCTCCTCCCCGTCGTCTATACCGACGAGTCCTCGAACTCTGGGCAGAACCTTCTCGATCCCCATCAGCCGGTGTTCACACTGGCTGGGGTGCATCTGTCCGACGAGCTGGCGGCGTCGATCGTGGATGAGGTCCGATCCCAGCTTCCCTCTACTCAGGGGGAGCCCAAGTACGGTTCTCTCGCCCGTTCGTCAGGGGGCCGGAAGGCATTGAAGAGGGCCTTTGGGAGCCTGCCCGAGGGGAGCGTTCGCAGCTTTTTCATAGACAAGCGGTTCATGGTGGTCACCAAGCTGGTCGACGTTCTGGTAGAGCCGCTGGCCGACGCGGACGGTCTTGACCTGTATGAGGACCAGCGTGGTCTGGCGTTGTCCGATTTACTACGCATGGCCGGCCCGGTCCTCGGTGACGAGGCGGCGTTTCAGCAGATGCTCCATGCCTTCGTCGACTGGGTGCGTCAGCGGGTGGCGACCGAGGATTTCTTCACCGCCATAGCCGCCTACAGGGCGTCCATCCCGAAGGAGCACGCGGACTTCGCCGGTTGGATCGAGCTGCTGGAATGCTGCCGAGGGGTGGCCGACGCGACCGCCGCCGACCTCGCGGCCGACAAACAGCGCGACATCCTCGACCCGGCGG
This sequence comes from Streptomyces sp. TE5632, assembly GCF_054061295.1. Classification (NCBI taxonomy): domain Bacteria; kingdom Bacillati; phylum Actinomycetota; class Actinomycetes; order Kitasatosporales; family Streptomycetaceae; genus Streptomyces; species Streptomyces sp. TE5632. The sequence continues at coordinate 42,979 of NZ_JBSSEA010000005.1, forward strand.
TGCCGGCGCTGTACTGCCTCTGTACCAGCTTCGGCGAGGCTCTCGAGCGGTTCCGTCTCGTTCATGACACCTCGAAGGTGATCGACCGGAACGCGACGCTTCTGCGCATGGTGCATCTCCTCCCGGACCTCGCCCGTCCCGGCTACTTCAACGACCCGCTTCCGGCCGTGCAGATCGACTTCGCGGACAGTACTTCGCACCCCCAGCTCCAGATCGCGGATTGGGCAGCAGGTGCGGTACGGCAATGGGCCGCCCACCTGGCAGTCGGTGGCGGTGACCGGTTCTCGGAGGAACTGGCGGACGTGGTGCAGCCCTGGGTGGTCGGCGCGGTATGGCCGACTGGGGAAGTCGATCTGCGCGCGTCCAGTCCAGGAGGACGGTGACCGCGTCGCGCTCAGGCAAGCGCGACGGCTGAGCCGAGCAGGCGCAGTCCGCGCGCCAGCTGCTCGTGCAGCATCTCAGCCGCGTCCCGGAGTCAGGACTATTCCTCATCGGCGCTGCCCGTTCCCGGGGGCGGCGTCGTGTCCGGATGCCGGGAACGCCGACGGCCGGTACCGAGGTGGTACCGGCCGGGGTTGGCGGGCGCGGGCCAACGCGCCTGCCGTGTGTCCTGAAGGGCTCGGGCTTGCGACCAATCTGCCGTCAGGCGACACCGACGGATGTTGTCGGCATCGTTGTTGGGCAGCGTCCTACCGATAGGGGCGATGGTGCAAGAGCGCCGGAACGAATGCTGGGCCGCACGGAACCCGTCCAGGGGTTCGGGGGGCGATCCTGTGCTGGAGCAGAGGGCCAGGGCGTGAGGCAAGTTCCCTGCGGGTCACCGGAACATCTGTGAGGCCGCCAACCGGCGAAACGGGCAGATCGGGCAACGGTGCGGGCGGGGGTCCGGGCGGCCGTGGAAGGCTGGTGCGTACCGCGCAGCCTCGCATCCGCAGGGCCAACTGCCGCAGGGCTGCGCCTGCTTGCGACCAACAGCCCGGGTCCCGGTTCTTCGTTGCCGGGGCCCCCGTCAGGACGGAGTCCTGCTCGTCATGCCCCACCAGCTCCCCTCCCCCTCTACCCCCGCGTCGCCGGCCGCTGGCGAGGTGCCCGCGGGGCGTCTGGGGCCCACGCACACGCTGATCCTGCTGATCGCGTTCCTGGCGTTGGGCACCGTCCTGTTCCTCAAGGGCACGCCGATCAGCGACATCCTTATCCTGCTCGGCGGATGCGGGGCGATCGGCGCCGCCACCCTCGCCGCGGCCGGCGGCGGACGCCGACTGTTGGCCGTCCTCGTGGAGGTCGCGGTGCGCTCCGGCGCGGGCAAGTAGAGGAGAGGGCAATGACCTTTCCCCGCCCTGACGGCCCGCGCCCGCCGTTCGCCGGTCTCGCCGAGCACCTGACTGTCCTGCGCCGGGCGGCGCGGCTGTCCCAGCGTGAGCTCGCCGCGGCCGCGGCCGTCTCCCGCGGCACCGTCCAGCGCGCCGAGTCCGGCTTCACGGCCCCCTCGACGGCCGTGCTCGACGCCCTCGTGCGGGCTTGCGGCGGAGACCGGGCGGCCCAGGGCCGTGCGCACGTCCTGCGCATGCAAGGACGCACCGAGCAGCGTGGCCGTCTGCCTGGTCTCAAGGCTCCCGCGTCCGGCCTCGTCCATACCTCGCAGGACCTCGGTGCCGCGCTCGCCGCGGAGTACGAGCGCGCCGGTGCGCCGCCCTTGAGCCACTTCTTCAGCCCCGCGGAGGGCCACAAGCCGATCCCGCGCACGACCGCCTGGCGCATCATCAGGCGCCAAGGGCTGCCCGCCGACGCCGAGCAGCTGCAGACATTCCTGGATGTCTGCCGGGTCGGCCGCTCATCCCAGCGTCACTACAGGGAGGCGTACGGACGTGTTCTCGCGGCACGGCGCAGCGCGCCCCCGCGTCACACCGTCCGGCGCACGCCTGTCGCTGTACCAGTCCGGGGTACCGACAAGATCCCCCAGTACTACAGGGACCTGTTGGACATCATGCCCGAGGAGAACATCGAGACCGTCTTCGCGTTCGGCATTGCCCACTTCGTCGCCGGGCAGGCACACCGCAACGGCACCGCTCCGCCGCGCTCCCTGGAGCAAGTTATGCAGATCGCGGTAGATTTGTTCGTTGAAGCAAACCGCCTCCCGGCCGCCCGGGAACGCGACGTCCGGCTCTTCGGTCCGGACAGGCTTCTCGTGGAGGCCAAAGAGTCCGTCAAGGATCCGGGGGCGTGGGATCTGTTCACGCGGCGGTAAGGGCTGGATCCAGTGTCCGGTGGCGGTGCGGCGTGGGTCGCGAAGGGCAACCGGGGCCGGGGAGCAGACGCGCGGGGTCGGGCAAGGCGTGGTGGTCCCAGCCGGCCCTGGTGTCGGCCGGACCGCTTGCCTACCGGGCCCGGCCGGGGGTGGGGCGCCGGAGGGCGGTTACGGCTCCCCCGCCGTCGAGGCGGGCCGCACCCCTGCCCGGGCGGGCGTTCAGGCGAGAACGAAGTCAAGTCATCCGCCCCTGATCACGTCCAGGACATCAAGGAACTGGTGCACGCGACGGCCGTACAGCACGGCGAGGATCACGATGCCGCAGCCGCCGATGACGTAGGCGTCCGCGCCGTCGGGCAGCGGAAGGAGGGCAACGCCGACGGCGCAGGCCGCCACGAGCACGGCGGCAGCTGCCAGGCGGAGGGGCTCAAGGTCCCGGGCCGGCGTCAGGTCTGCGGGGAGGTGCTGCTCATCGAGGAGTGCACCGATGTGTCCGTTGGCGACGCGCTCAGCGATTGTGGCGAGTAGGGAAGCCAGCGGCGCGAGCGCAGCATCCCCGTCGCTGTCGATGCGTGCCTCCGCGCGGCGCAGGGCCGCTACGACGAGCCCTGCGTGGCCCTTGAGCTGCTGCCTGCGATGGGACCGCACGGGCAGGCGGCCGCTCGTGCGATGCAGGCGCATGACCTCGTCTTCGACTCGGGACAGTGCGCGAGCCAGCCGCCGCAGTTCCTTGGGCTGCTTCTGCCACCGCGCCTTCCTGACGCGAGCGCACACGGAGATCGCATTCGCGGTCGCGCTGATGGAACGGAACCGGGTCGCCATACGGGTTGACTTGGACAGGGACCAGCCGCGCCCTGCCGAGGTCGCGAAGGCCAGCACAAGGGGGACGACCCAGAACAGCAGGAAGATCGCCGCCGCCACACACGGCACCAAGATCGAGATGCTCAGCGTCTCCGAGACGGTATCGAAATGCCCGCTCCGCAGGGCCTCCCAACCGTCAACAGGCACCTGAGCGAACGGCTTCAGCGGGGACCACAGCCTGCCCTTCACACACGTTGTAGAGATGGCGTCGACCCACAGCACCGCGACGAGCATGGCAGGAATCTCAATCGCGGCAAGCACCAGAGGGGCGCGTGGTGCCTCGCCCGGACGGCCACTCGCAATCGCCGGGAGGCCGGCGGAAGCCCTAGCTCACCAAGGTCGCCGTTCAGTCTGGCTATGGCTTCGTCCGCGGCCTTCCGGCTACGTGCTCGCAGCTTCCCCCTCATGCCACCCACTATCTCGCGGCAGAGCCATGGGGCGGATGGTGTCAAAGAAAGTAGAACTATGGTCTTGTTGTCACTCGTACTTCCCCATGCCATTTACTACTTGGGGCAGGGTCAGCAACCCGGTAGACCACGTAGGGGTGCCATGAATCGCAGGATCACCGTCGCTGAGTTCCTGCTCAGACGTGGTCTCCCCGCCGACTGGCGCTACGGCTCGCCCCTCGGACGCGTCGACGCCTGTATCCACCGCGCCCCCGTGGCCGCGAGCCCGGCCACGCCTTCCGGCTCATCAACGGCCGCTTCCGCCAGGTCATGACCTACGCCCCGGCGAGCAGCACGTGCTCACCGAAGCGTGGGAGGCGTACGGCTGCACCGCCGGACAGTACGTGCCCCCGGCCCGCCCGCGGCCGCCCCCGCCCGCCGCACCGACCCGGTCTGGCGCGGCAGCGGCGACGCCATGCGCTGGGCGCCGCCACCCGGCACCATCCGTAACCCGCCGCGCCACCACCCAACCCGCTGAAGGGGGAGTCCTGTCGGACACGCTGCTCCGGTCCCTGGACCTCATCGAACCGGGCGACTGATCATCTACCACGGCTCCATCCCGGAGCTCCACGGCCTGTGGCTGGCCGTACCCCTCTGCGACGCCGCCTACCGGCTGCCCTCTATGTCCTGGCCCGCCCGGCTGCGGCTCGCCGACGCCCCACTGGAGGTCCGGCCGCCGCGGCTGACAGCGGTGCCCACCCAGCAGCCTCCCGGCCCCCCTCCAGCCCGTCCCGAGATCCGCCGCAGCGAGCTGCGTGCCTTCCTAAAACAGCTCACCCGCGCACCTGCTGATCAGCCTCCGACCCCGGGAAGGGGGAGCGGGAAGCCATACTGACCTCGCCAGTACGGCACGTTCGGGCGGAGATGCCGGCTGCCTACGAGTGCGGGACGCAGGGGCCTGGCAGCGGTCAGGACTTAGGGGGCGGCTATGAACAGACAGGATCGGGCGGATGCGGTCGACCGGGAGATGGCCGCGCGTCTTCTGCCTGATGCAGCGTTGCAGGCGTTGGGGCGCTGGTGGGACCGGAACAGGGCAGAGTTCGCGGACGGGTCGCCGGGCGCGCACGCGGTCCGCTACACCCCCAGCCGGTGGGGGCACATCACCCCTTGGCCTTCGGCGCTTGCTTCGGCATCCCACCCGGGTGATGCCGTAGTCAGCAGGGCGCAGGTGGCGTCGATCGTCGCGGAGGCGCTGCGGCGCGAGGCTTACCGGGAGGCTCTGGTCGCCACCTATGTGTGGGGGAAGGGTAAGCGCGGCTCCCGTAGAGGCAGCGGCCCCGTCACCCTGGACAAGATTCTGACCGCCGGGGGCCTGGATGCCGCGCTGGGTCGAGCCGTCACCACGTTGAGCGAGCAGGACGCAGAAGCTGCTTACGCGGGGCTCCAGGGCCTCGTTCCCGAGTTCGGTCCGTCGTTCTACACCAAGTTTTTGTACTTCGCCGGCAAGTCGGTTCGGTCGGCGTCCGGCCCCCAGCCGCTCATCCTTGACCAGGTTCTGGCCCAGCAAATGCGGTCCCTGGCCCAGGAAGTCGGCCGGGAGACCGGCCACGACCCCAACGGCACGATCGCCAGCTGGGTCTGGCGGGACGCGAACTGGTCACCGCACCGCTACGCGGTCTATCTCTCCTTCATGCAGGCGGCCTCCCGCCAGGCATCGGCAACGCCCCTGTGGCCGTCCGACGCCACGCCCGACCTACTCGAGTTCGCCCTGTTCAGCACCTCATGGACGTGAGACCGTCGGCATTGGCCGGTGTGGGAGGCGTCTTCACGTGCAGCCAGAATCAGCCGGGCCGGGAACGGACGTTCGCTGCCGACAGCAGCCCCGTGTCCCCGTCCTCCTGAGCACCACCCGCCGGCGCGGGCCTGGCTCGTTCACTGGCAGGCCGCACCGGGTGGCGGTCCAGGCGTGCCTGCCCGCGCCGGGGACTGTCGGAGCCCTATGGAGCGCCAAGTGGCAGCTTCGGCTCGAGCCCGTTCTGCGGGGCGCTTGGCTGGGAGGTGGACGTCTGGGGCAGTACCTGTGCCAGCTGGCGGTGGATCCGGTCGGCTTCACCGCGGACCTGGACGGGGATGTCGCCGCGTTCGGCGACGAGGCGGTCGTAGACGGGAGTCTGCGAGAACACGGTGGGGCGGTTTCCCTTCAGCAGGCGGTTCGCCGGACCGGCGCAGCATGCGGCCCCGGCGATCACTCCCCCTTGCCCAGGCAGGCGTTCAGGCCAGGACGGCGGGGACGGCGTCCTCGGTCGTCCAGTCGCCGTCGAAGAGCGCGGCGACCAAGCGGACGTGTGTGTCCGGGAGCTGGTCGGCTCGGTGCTTGGTGCGAGCCTTGGCCAGCCAGGCGCCGATCCTGACGGTGTCGCCGTCGACCCGGATGGTCTCGCGTGCGGCGGGGGCGCGGCCTTCGCGGTGGAGAAAGAGCTCCAGAAGCTGGACGGTCTGCTCGAAGGTGCGGCGGGCGCGGCGGGTGGGGGCGAACGGGTTGCTGTCCGGAGTGAGGCCAAGGACGGTCATCAGCTGCTGCTTACCGGGGTGCAGGGTGGGCCAGGTGGTGAGCTGGCGGTGCAGCCAGGAGCCGATCTTCACCCCGGCGAGCATGGTGTCGCGGGCGAGCGCGGCCGGGTCGGCGCCGTCGGCGAGGTGGGCGCGTAGCAGGTGGTATTTACGGTGCCAGTCCGCGCCGTGGGGCAGACGCCAGTCGGGGGCGAGGGCGGTCAGGGCGTCGGCGCGGGCCACCTCGAGGGTGTTCTTGGCTGCGAGGTGGCGTTGTTCGGCGAGCCACGCGCCAACGGGGGTGGTGGCGGGGACGGCGAGGTGACCGTGGGCGCGCAGGTAGTCGGCGGCCGCGGTCAGACGGGCGCGCCATGCGGCCTCGTGCTTGTCCCAGATCATGTTCAGGGCGTCGAGTTCGGCGATCCAGTCGGCTTCGAGGCGGTCGGCTTTGGCCGCGTCGCGCATGGTGGTGATGAAGGCGCCCAGCGCGTAGCCGGTGAGGTCGGTGTAGTCGGCTGGGACGTCGAGGTGGCCGTGTTCGTCGCGGTAAGCCTGGGCCGCGGCCAGGCCGAGGCGGCGGGAGCGGGAGACGGTCTGGTCGCGGGGGTCGAAGCAGGCCAGGTCCATGGCGCGGGCGATGCGTTCGGGGTGGACGGTGAAGTCGAAGTGCCAGCGGCGTTCGATGACGTCGCTGGTCTCCTTGGGCAGGCGGTTGGCCTTGTCGGGCAGGCGCTCGAGGATGCGGTGGTCGTGGCTGGCCAGTGCGGTGGCGATGGCCCAGACGGGTTCGTAGGCGGTGCCGAGGATGTTCTCGCCGTCGGCGCCGGGCGGGACGTAGACGGGGACGATCAGCGAGGCAATCTTGCCGGAGACGTCCAGGCGCAGGGCGCGGCCGAGGGCCTGGACGCAGCGGATGACGCTGCGGGTGGGGTCGGCGAAGACGATGGCGTCGACGCTGGGGATGTCGACGCCTTCGGCGATCAGGCGGGAGTTGGCCAGGATCGCGGACTCGGCGGCGGCGAAGCCGGCGAAGGTGTCGGCGCGCTGGGCGGGGGTGTGCTCGCCGTGGGCGAAGAACAGTTCGGGGGTGATGTCCGGGCACAGGCCGGGGGCGGCCTTGGCCAGTTGGCGCAGGGTGTGGGGCAGTTCGCGGGTGAAGCGGCGGGCGTCGGAGACGAGGTTGAAGTAGACCAGGACCTTCTTGAGGTTGTGTTCGGTCATGGTGCGCAGGACAGCCAGGTGCAGGGCGGTGGTGCGCAGTGCGCTGTTCCCCTCCTCGTTGTTGCCATCGTTGGAGTGGGAGGTTCCAGGGGTGGGGAGGTTCAGGCGGCGGCGCAGGTCGGCATCGGTCAGGGTGGGCACCACGATGCGGTAGTCCGCCGCTCGGCCGTCCTCCACCGCTTGGGCGAGCGGGTACTCGAAGACCTTCTTCCCGTACACCTGCTCGTTGTCCATGGAGTTGGTAAGCGCGTCCGCTTCGGGGGCGTGGCGGGAGCGGCGGCGTGGGCGGGCCGTGTCGGCGGAGTCGGCCAGTTCGGGGGCTTCGAAGATGCGGGGTGTGGCGGTCATGTAGAGGCGGCGGTCGGCCACGATCCGTTTGGCGTCGTTGACGGCCGCCCACTTCTTGTCGGCGCGGCCCGCGATCCGGTGCGCCTCGTCCATCACCGCCAGGTCGAACGGCGGCACCGCGTACCCCGTGCTCTGGGTTTCCTCGATCTTGTTAAGGGAGTCGTAGGTGCAGATGATCGTGAGCGCGGGAATGTGGTCCTCCCCCTCCCCCACGACCGACATCAGCCCGCCCAGCGCGTGCGGGTCGGTGGTCGACATGACGCGCGCCGCGACCAGGTCGTCTCGGCCGCTCGTGTCCAGGGAGGAGAAGATCACCATGTGCTCCAGGTGGCCGTCGCGGCGCCAGGCCAGCGCCGTCTGGGCCGCCAGGTCGAGGGTGGGCACCACGAACAGCACCAGTCGCGCGCCGAGTTCGTCCGCTACTCGGATTGACACCAGCGTCTTGCCGGTGCCCGTCGCCGACACGAACAGTCCCCGTGTCCCGGCGCGTCGCAGATGCCGTACCAGCCGCTTGACGGCCTCGGCCTGGTCGGGAAAGAGGCGCGGCTTCTCGGGACGGCCGGGTCGCGGCAGTTCGACCACAGTCATACAGCTCTTCCTTGATCCGAAGCAGGCGGCGGCCGGGCAGGCGGCGCAGCCGCCGAGGCTACCTGGCCTGGGACCACACGGCAGGCCAGCCGCGCGCGGAGGAGGCCAGCGGTGTGCCCTTCCGGGTCGTGGGGCGGGGACGGCGATGGATAGTGTGCCCTGTAGGGCGTTGTCACGTTGGCTGACCGGCCTGGGATGATCTTGGAGTTGATCGTGCCGGGGAGGGGTTCGTTCGTGTCGTCCGCGTCGCCGTCGTACCAGGGCCACCGGTACCCGGTGGAGGTGATCGCCCACTGTGTGTGGCGGTACTTCCGCTTCCCGCTCAGCTTCCGCGAGGTCGAGGAGTTGATGCTCGAACGCGGTGTGCTCGTCTCCTACGAGACGATCCGGCGTTGGTGCGCGAAGTTCGGGCAGGTCTACGCCAACGCACTGCGCCGACGCCGGCCCCGGCCCGGTGATAAGTGGCACCTGGACGAGGTCTTCGTGAAGATCAACGGAGAGCTGACGTACCTGTGGCGGGCCGTCGACCAGAACGGCACCGTGCTCGACATCCTCGTCCAGAACCGGCGCAACAAGGCCGCGGCCAGGCGCTTCTTCCGTCGGCTCCTCAAAGGAATCGGGGCCGTGCCGCGGGTGATCGTCACCGACAAGCTCCGTTCCTACGGCGCGGCGCACCGCGAGGTCATGCCCTCGGTGGAACACCGCTCGCACAAGGACCTGAACAACCGGGCCGAGAACTCCCACCAGCCCACCCGGCAGCGCGAACGCGCGAGGAAGGGCTTCCGCTCCGTCGGCGGAGCGCAGCGGTTCCTGTCCGCGTTCAGCGGCATCTCACCGCACTTCCGGCCACGCCTCCACCTGATGACAGCCCCTGGCTACCGAGCCGAGATGACCATTCGCTTCGCCCTCTGGGACCAGGCCACCGGCGCTGCCGGCCGGCTCGCCGAGGCCTGAGCACCGGCCCGGAACCCGACCCCCGCCACGCCCCGACGCGCCGTCAGAAACCCACGCTCCCAACAACGTGACAACGCCCTACGAGCGCGTGTGTGGCCGGTCGAGCTCGGCCGCGAAGAAAGACGCCGCGGCCTTCAGGATCTCGTTCGCCCGTTTCAGCTCGGCGTTCTCCTTCTTCAGCCGCTTCAGCTGGGCTGACTCCTCCGTCGTCGTCCCCGGCCGGGAGCCGTTGTCGATCTGGTCCTGACGGACCCACTTGCGCAGCGTCTCGGTCGTCCCGATCCCCAGCTTCGCGGCGACCGCCTTCATCGCGGCCCACTCGGTGTCGTAGTCGGGCCGCACCTCGGCGACCATGCGCACCGCTCGTTTGCGCAGCTCAAGCGGGTAGGGGGAAGGACGTGCCATGACTCGATCCTCTCAAATGATCGAGTCCCTACCGAACCCGGAACGGTTCATCCTTTGGATACGGCTTGGGCACTGCAACATCCTTCCAGGCTGCCTCTCAGCAAGCCAGGTCAGGTGTCACCGAACTCTGCAGCAGTCCCGTATGACCACAAGCCCGGCACCCTGCTGAAACTCTCCCGCTACCTCCACCAGCGGACCGGCGGCTACATCGCCTCCCTCAACGACCTGATCTGCCAGGCCGCCCAGGAAGTCATCGAAACCGCACATGCGACCGGCGCGGAAGCCATCACCAGGCGACTCCTCGACGACATCCGTATCGGCCGCGGCGACAGCAGGTGACCGTCTGACGTGGTGGAGAGGCAATAACCGTCATGGTCCGGCAGGCGCCCAGCGCAGGCGCAGCACCTTCGCATGCGTCTGCTCACTGTCTGGCACGACGGCACACCGCAGGTGTTCGATCCAAAACCGCACGGCGCCCACACGCTCACGCTCGACTTCGACGATGACCTCGTCGGCGCTCTTGCAGACCTCTTGAAGGACATGACAGGCCAGTTGGTTCCCCAGACGCCTGCCCCGCACCCGCGGGTCGACCACCAGGTACTCCAGTACTGGACGATAAGGGCGTGGCTCGTCGGCTGCCTGCGTGCCCTTGAAGCCGTTGGCGACGACGGCAAGACCGGCGAGACCGTTGAAGTCCGGGCAGGTCATGGTCCAAAATCGCGGCTCGTTCACGGCAGACGGCAGGTCCGCCAGGGGCCACTCCCTGCGAAGCAGCGCCTTTGCCGCATCTTCGTATTCACACAGGCCAAAGGCAATCCGTGCTGGGGTCATGATCCTCAGTTTGACGCCTCCGACAGGCGTGCCGCCGTTGAGCTCGAGCCCTGTATGAGTCGGCTGCGGGTGGGCCGCGCGCTGGGCGCGCGGCCTCACCGCTGACCGGGCGCACCCCAAATGCGCTAGCGGTCTAGGTGCCCTGCACGCGGTGTCCGAGGTGCAAGCTCCTGTACACAGGGTGTCTCAGCCTGACCCAAGGAGGCAACACAAACCCGGACACGCCCGGGATAGATGTCCTTGATTTCGAACCGCCGTACCGATAGCAGGCCTTGAGCAGGGCAAACACGTAAGGGAACTTCCTTGGACGCAGGTGGGACAATCCGCTGAACTCTATGTTCCGGGTGGAGCGGCAAGCGTCTGATCCGGCAACATCAGAGATGCGTGCAGCGGCGGGTTGCCCCAAACCTCCCGCCGGCGATGGGCACGCATGTCCGAGGTAACTCAAAGGAGTTCATGCATGAGTAAGCCCCTGCTCTGTGTCGAGGACGGCACGCCGGTCCCACGCCCTCTGTCCGAGACGGTCACGGTCGTCGCCGTGCTGATTGTGGTGCTCAGCGCACTGAGTTCGGCGTCCGCCTGGCACGGCGCCGTCCAGGCGCTGGTGGCCGAGACGGTCGCCGCCATGGTGGTGGCCGTGGTGAAGCCGTCGATGTACGACCGTTGACGACTGGTCCTGTCATGGCGGGACGACGGGAAAAGGAACTTGTTGCCCGGGTGCCGGAAATGGCAGAGGTGGCGCGTTGGTTACGGCAGTCGCGCCACCTGTCCGGCCTCACCTACGAACAACTCGTCCAGGCGACGAAATTCAGCAGAGGAAGCCTGCACCGGGCAGCGAGCGGCTGGCGCTCGCCCTGGCCAGTGGTCAAGGCGTTCACCCAGGCTTGCGGCACGGATGTGGACACGGCCAGGGCGCTGTGGCTAAAGGCCAAAGAGGCATTGGAGGGCACAGACCAGGTCCCGGATGTGATCGCAGTCGAGCACGTGGACACTTTCGATGGACTGCGTATAGCTATGGGTCACTTGCGTGTTCTGGCAGGTGGGCCGAGCCTGCGTGAACTAGCTGAGCGGAGCGGGGGGAGGCTGACGCGCAGCACCTTGGCCAACGTTCTTAACGGGACATCGCAGCCACGCCGGGAACTGGTGGAGGCGTTCGTCAACGTCGTGGGCATGGGAAGTGACGAGGCAGCGGGGTGGACAGCAGCGTGGGATCGTGCCCAGGATCAGATGCGTAAGGCGCGCGGGGCGACGGCTCCGATCAAGCCTTTTACAGTGGTGCCGTCTCCGGCTCTGTTGTCGACCCTCGGTGATTTGCCTCTGTCCGACTGGGCCGCCGTCGCAGAATTGGTGGATGTTGTCCGAAAAGGTGTTAATGAGGGGGTCCTTGCCTCGGTCGCAGTCGACTTTCAGCATGAGAGAACTGTGCTCGAACGCGACATGATCACCATCTCCTGCCCGGGTGCCGGCCTCGGCCGCGAAGCCATCCAACAGTTGTTCCGGATCAGTTGGACAGGCGGGCCCCAAGACCAGAATGAGCTCGGCCCCAACTTTCTCATCGCCTGTTTTCGGCTGGGCTCGCGCATCACGCTGCGCACCGCCCAGCGACAGGAACCTGCATGGAACGTCTTCACTCTTGACCTGGCTTCCCTCACCTCCGGCACCTCCTGGCGGATCCCCATCGGCGCGGAACCTAAGACAGAGACCGGACAGCAGGGCATACGCATCACCATCGAATCCCTGCGCTCTGTATGGTCTTCAGGCAGACAACACCATCTGCGGCGGCACTTGGGCGACGCCTACAGCTTCATGCTGCGCGAACAGCAGATGCAGTTGACCGTGTCCGATTCCGTTGTGGCTCCTCGAAAGCCGTGCATCTGGGGAGAAAACCGCTTCGCCCAAAGACACGGCCAGAACATCAGCGCCGTGCAGAAGATAGACATGGTGCTGGCCACGCTGTACCGGTGCAGGGACTGCCGGCATACGAGCCCACTCGGCTCGTCGTCCTGCCCGCAGTGCCAGGGAACGCGGCTGGAGCAGACGGAACACCGTGTGTGGGGGTGGCTGGGCGTTCAGCGCTACCTGCACCAAATTGACTACGGCATCGACTTCTACCGCAACGGCCGAAAGATCCTGGCCAGGGACAAGCGGCTGTTCTCCTTCAGTGAGGACCCTGAGCACGCGATGGTGGAGTACCCGGCGGACTGGCCTGCGAAGGGGAGGCTGGTCGGTGAGATTCACTGCGACCACGTGCCCGTCAACTTCACCAGTACGGCGTTCGACTACGACAGTCCGGAATGGCGTGGAGTCGTCCATGCTGTCCGTGGCTCGGGGCCGCTCACCCCTCTGCGGGCCCAGAAACTGGGATACCCGCCCAACACCAGTCCTCTGGCCACGCTCTTTGGCGCATTCCGCAGGAACGACCCCGGACTGCGGTGCCTGATTCCCGGAGACGGTGTCCGCGCCCTGCACGAGTCTGCCGCCGCCTGGGCAGAGCGTTTCCACAAGGGAGATCCTGCCTATCAAAGTGACGAGGTGTGGTACGACGCCGCGCTCAACCACGACATGCCAGCCCCGATCACGACCGCGGTGGTTGACGATCGCATCGATCTTGTGAATCTTGATCCGGAGGATCTCAGCGACCTCGTCCACCGCCTCTTCATGAACATGCATGACCCCACTGAAGGGCCCCGGGAGCTGATCGGGCCGGGAGCAGCAACCACCGTCTTCAGAGACAGGTCTTGCTCCGGCGAGCGCTGGGTGCTGCAGACACGACGCAGTCAGCATGTTGTGCCGCTCGAGACGGTTCACGCTCTGGCCGGGCAGATGCTGGACGTGCAGGCTGTCCGGGGCATCCTGGTCACCACCAGTTGGTTCGGAGCGAGCAGCCGTGCATTCGCGGCCCGCTCCGGTCGCATCGATCTTGTCGATGGTCGGACCTTGAAGTCTCTCTTGCATGAACACCTGGGTATCGAGGCACGGCTGCGACTTAAGCGTCTTCCGCCGGAATGGGATGTGGGAGACCTTGCCTGACCCTTTGAATTCCGGTTTCGGCCGGGCGTGGCCAACGGTGGCCCCTGCGGCTGCTCTCTCGGATGCGCTCCGTCAGCGGCGTCGTCCGGGAGAGCCGTACCGGGCAGCATCAAGAGCGCCCGACTGGTGGCCAGGATCCTCGCCGACGTCTGTGTGTGCAGCACGTGCATGAGGTCTTGGCCTTCGAGGGCTCAGGATGCGGCGTCGGGACCGGCCAAGAAGCGGGCTGCGTATCCGCGAGCTGTGGCGCGGGCGTTGGGCAGGTGGAAGACAAGGGTGTGGGAGACGAAAAAGTCTGCCCGGCTGGTCGTGGTCAGGACCAGACCGTCGTCCTGAAGGCGGTGTTCGGTGAAGCCCTGGAAGACTCCGTCGGCAATCGGGGTGCATGCCCAGGGATTGTGCAGAACGTGAAAGCCCTCACTGAACGTCTCGTGATCCTCGGAGCCGTAGTCGCCCACGACATAGGCGTGAGGGCGAGGGCGGACCGCATCGGGGTCAGGGTCGAGCACGCTGCCGTAGCGCAGGAGTGCCACATCGCCCGGCCCGTAGCCGCATTCGGTGCCCATCCGGTGGAACTTCGCGACCGTGGCGCTGTTGGAAAAGATAACGGCTGCCAGATGGGCGGCTTCTGGCAGCGCGAAGAGTCCGCTGGGAATGGTGGTGCCCGCGTACCGGTGCTCCGTGATCTTCTCGCTGGTCCACACGGGAGCGCCGTTGCCGTCATGGCCGGGGACGGTGCGGTGCCCGTACAGGTAGTCGGCCAGCGGGCCGACGGTGTGGAACAGGGAGCTGAGGTGGTGGAAGGACTCCAGCGCGATGACAAACGGCCAGCCCTGAATATGGGGCTGTTCCCAGTAGGCACGGCCCTGGGCGTCGCGTTTGAGGAGCTTGCGGCGCAGCGCCTTGGCGCTTTGGAGCACAAATTCCGCTTCGGCCGCCTCTAGGTCTTCCGGGACCAGGGGGTGCTGCCCGCTGCCGGGAGCGCGGTCCGGATCAGGGATGGGTACGGTTTGAGCCGGATTGCTGGTGGTCGCCTCGATGGCTGCAGAGTGGGGTCCGCTGATGAGGAAGTCGGGTGCGCCGCCGGTGCGTTCGAGGGTGTGCCCCTGCTCCTGGAGGGCGGCAAACAGGGCCAGTTCCAGGACGCGCGGCGAGAAGCCCCCAGTTTGGAACTCGCGGACGAAGCTGCGGTCGGCACCGTGGAAGGCGGCGAAGGTCTCGTCCATCAGACGCCGGGTGGCTTGGTGGACGTGATGGTCGCGCACTCTGCGGAAGCGCGGGTCGGTGGCGTCCTCGGACAGTTTGGGGAGACGGTCGAACAGGCTGCGCGGCATGACTGCATCTCTACACCAAGACGCGGGCCAGGGAGGGGTCCGGACAACCGGTACTTCACCGCAGGCGCGGAGGGCGGTGTGCAGGGCGTTGAGGCTCGGCTCGGTGCAGCAGTGACAGGGCGCCGGACCAGGTCGTTCAGGTTCTGGGGAATTTCCCGATGCGCAGTTGTCAGTGCCGCCTCTCCTGACCGGCCTGTTCAATCCAGTCCTGCGGGATGAGTTTGCGTCCGCCGCGCCAGTTGTGGCGTACCGATTCTTGGAACCACGGCTCGTCCAGGTTCGCGTGGTCCGAGACGATGATCTGGAGGTCGGGGGCGAGTTCGCGGGCTACGTCGTGGATGAGGCGGAACAGGCGTGTGACAGCTGCCCGGTCCGTGTCGTCCTCGAGGGTTCCGGAGGCTTGGTCGACTTCCGAGCGGTACCAGACCTGGGTGGGCTGGTCCAGCATCAGGATGCGCGGGACCGGGCGGCCTTGGCGGGTGAAGTAGCGGTGCAGGGCGAGGTGGACGATGACGTGGTAGCCGACCCAATTCTCTCCGCTGCCGATGCGGAAGAGGGGGGCTGGCCCCTGTTCGGTGTCGGTGACGACGGTCAGACGGCTGAGGTCGAGTCGTACGCTCTGGCCGCTGTGCTCGAGCTGAAGCCGGTCGGCCCAGTCGGTCATGTCCTGACTGATCGCGACGAGACGCGAGGTGAGCTGTTCACGTTCTTCGTTGGGGTCGAGTTCGGCCGTCAGCGCCTCGACCCGGGCCTGTGCAACATCGAGCAGCTGCTTCAGCCGGGCCACTTCGTCCGCTGTGCTGGCGGGAAGCGCGGCGAGGCTTGCGTGGATGCGGCCACGCATAAAGTCGCGGCGTGAGGTGTCGGCGAGTTGCTCGGTGGCGACCCGGGCGGAGACGAGGGACTGCAGCGTTGCGTCGATGGTGCGAAGAGATGCTCGTAGTTCGTCGGCCCGCTCGTCCAACTGGGTGAGGGCGGTTCGTCGGGCCGGGCGGGCGGCCTCGACGTCCTGCAGTTTGGTCTGCAGGCGCTCAAGGCTCTGGTGCAGTTCTTGCGCTGTCGGGTCGGGCTCGCTCATCGCTGATCCGCACAGGGCGCAGACGGTGGAGTCGCCCCGGTCGCTGTCCGGTCGCACGCCGAGGAGGTTGAGGCTGGCCAGGCGCGCCGTCTGGGTGCGGACGGCACCGGCGTAATCACCGGCTGAGTCGTCCTGCTGCAGGAGGAGTTCACGCTCCGCAGCCACGCCTCTCAGGCGGGCGCGCAGCTGGTCGCGTTCGCGTTCGAGTGCGTTGCGGCGGTCGGCCGTCTGCGGATCGGCGACCGGCGGTACGGGGCCAGCGGTCACCGCGGCGTGCAGGGCGGACAGGGCGGCGGTGCGCTCGGGCTGCTCCTCGGTGTCGACCATGCCGAGTGCGAAGGCCTCTCGCCACAGCGAGGCAAGTCCGGCTTGTGCTCTCTGGGCGCCTTGGAGGGCCTGTTGATAGGCCATGTCGGCTGTGCGCGCCTCACGCTTGGCTGCCGCGAGCTGGGCTCGTCTGAGTGCCTGGTCGCGGGGGACGGCGCCGAGGAAGTAGGGGATGGTGTCTTTCAGGGTCTGGGCCATGAACTGCTCGCCCTGGCGGTGGAAGAGGAATCCGGGGTCGGCGATCTCGCTCTGGCGCTGCAGGCAGAGCAGGGCGGCATGGCCGATGTGGGCTTCCAGTGCCTGGCGACCGGAACCGGCCGGGGGCTCGTGCAGGTTCTCCTCGATGCCGATGCGCCGGCCGAGCTGCTCGCGGACCGTGTTGGTGTCGGAGTTGACCTCGAGTTGCTCGTAGTCGAGGGGTTCGAGGTCTGCGCCGAAGGCGAGCATGGCCTGCTGGGTTGAGGACTTGCCAGCCTTGGGGGCAGGGCGTGCGACGAAGGCGCGGCCGCTGTCGAGCTGGAACAGGGCGGCGTACCAGGACACGGTGCTGGTGATGGGTCCCACCGGCATTTGCAGGGTGTCGCGTCCCAGGCAGGATTCGACGATCTCGAGCAAGGCGCTCTTGCCTGTTTTCGACTCGCCCGTCACGACGTTCAGGGCGCCTGGGGTGAACTCCAGGACCTGCCGGTCGCCTGTCTTGCTGTAGAGGATGATCGCGAGCAGTTGCACCCGGTTAGGGTGTCACGCCGAGGACGGCAAAGACAGTCGCTGGGCTGTCGGCCTTGGCCAGCCAGCGCCCTGCCAGACTGGCCTTGCGCAGGATCTGGTCGAGTTCCTCGGGGGTCTTGAAGCCGCGCGGTCTGCGGTACGCGGATCGCATACGTCCGCCGGGTTCTAGGGTGAGGACGTGGTGAGCCAAGCCGAACCGGGTGCCTTCCTTGACGGGCTCCGTCAGGGCCTGAACCCGGGCGGGGAACCCGGCCCGCAGAACGGGGTTCTTGCCGATCCAGGCGCCCAGGTGGGTTCTGGTCGAGGCGGGCAGGGCCTTGCGGGTCGGCTGGTGCAGGACCATGGGGGCGGCCACGAACCCCAGGACCCAGGGCATGGCCTGCTCCGTCTCCTTCTCATACCCCTGCGCGACACTGGCCAAGATAGCCGCCATCAGGGCCGGGTTGAGCATGACGGCGGAGATCGGGGAGCGATCGCTCCAGGCGGTCATACTCATCTCCTCGTCGCGGCGGCCGAAGAAGGCAGTGGCAGCGTCACGTGACCACCTTCAACAGTTCGGCGATGCGGGTCTCAAAGTCGGCGTGCCAGCCGATTTTGCCAGTGTCGGCGAGCATGTGCCGCTGGCCGCGGGCGAAGAACGGGTCGTTGTACCGCGAGCGCACCGCGAGGCTGGTCTGGCCGAGGAGTTGTCGCAGCAGCTGCTTGCCGGCGGTCTTCTTCGCGTCGTCGTCCGCGTCCCCGTCGAGGGTGTCGAGCATCCACTCGAACTCACGCTCCCATTCGTCGACGAGCTCGTTCTCGAAGCGGGTCAACTCGACTGCCCCGATGAGGTCTTCTTCGAGCCAGCGCACCGAGTGGGTGTAGGCGCGGTAGTAGTCCACGATCGCCTTTTGCAGGTTGCGTGGCGGGTAGGCCACCCAGTGCATCTGTTGCACGAAGGGGTGCATGCGGTACTTCTGTTCCAGCTCTCCCGCGTTGACGTCCGCCAGCTCTACCAGGGTGGGCAGGTTCTCGCGGGTGAACTGGTCACGGATATCGGCGATTGCCGCCTGCGCGTCACCGACATCGACGCCACGCTGCCGGCCCTGCAGCAGGGCGAGCGCCATCTCGTCCCACCACCGCCAGACCATGGCCAGGAAGAGGCCCTCGTGGCCGGGCGGCAGCGCCCAATGCAGTCGCTCCTTGACCTGGACGGCGACATCCTGGATGTGAGGTGAGCGGTCGATCACCCGGATACGGGAGACGAACGACAGCCTCGCCGCGTCACCCAGACTGAGGAACTGGTCGCGGGCCTTCTCGGTGAGCTGGGCCGTGGAAGTGCGCGCGACATGCTCCAGCAGACGCTTGGCCTCCGCCTCATTGCGGCTGCGCGGACACAGCGCGGCAACGGCCGTTCCCTCCGCGGCAGTCTCGGTCGTCACCAGGGCAAGCGCAGGGCCGACGGGGTCGGATGGCGAGGCTTCGTCCATCCACACCTTCAGCGTGCGCCACACATCCGTTGCCGTGTCGGTGAGCGACCGGTGCTGGCCGATATGGTGTTTGACCTGGAGGAGTTCCGTGGCCGTTCCCTCCTGCTCCCACGCCACGTCGTCGTAGAGCTCCAGGCTCAGCGCGGCATCAGGTCTGCTCGCTCCCGTCTGCAGGAGCTCTACCAGGGCCCACCACGTCTGGTGCTGGTAGCCGATGGCATTCGGAGCAGCGCTGTGAGAACCCTTTCCCATGACCTGCAGTCTCCCCCCGCCTGGGCACAGCGTCCACACGCCATGCCCACCCAAATGTCGAATCTATGTTCGATATTGTGGAGGGTTGCGGCGGGCTCGTCAATTTCGCATCCACTCCGGTCCGCGGTGCGGTCATGCATTACGCCCGTTGCTCGACGGGAGTGAAAACTCGGCGTTCGGCCGCCGCGCGCTCCGCAGACGTACTGATTCCCAGGGCTTTCGCACGGGGCTCCCACCGCGTTGTCAGCACCCCGGCCGGGCGGGCTTGCTGGTCCAGCTCGCCGTCGTCTTGTAGTGCACGTTCCACAGGGTGCAGATCAGCGGCAGTGGCGGCTGCCCCTGCCCCTAGTACTGCAACGGTGCTTGTGCTGATTGCTGACCAGTTTCAGGGACTGTGTCCGCGCCGCTTGTAGTGACTGACGCGGGCCTGGTGTTGCCGTCTGCGACGCCATGTCGACCAGTGCAGGATGTGGTCGACAGGTGCGGGCCGGCGGTCGGTGAGCCGGGTGATCAGCCGTCTGATCTCGGCGAGGCTGAGGTGGATGAGCTGGGAGGATCCGTTTCTGCTTTCCCAGTGTCCAGCTCTCGGGCCCGCAGGACGGTCAGGCAGGCGTGGGCGGCCATGGCCAACGTCATGTGGCGGTGCCAGCCGGGATAGCGGCGGACCTGGTAGTCGTCCAGGCCGCACTCCTGCTTCGCGGTCTGAAAGCATTCCTCCACGGCCCAGCGGCTGCCCGCGACGCGGATCAGCTCGTCCAGGGTCGTGTCGGCCGGGCAGTAGGCGATGTAGTAGGAGATCTCGTCCGGGCGGCTGACGCTGCGGCGGGCCAGCACCCAGTGCCGACGATCCGGCCGGTGCCAGGGCCGCACCTCAACCCGCGCCCAGTCATAGATCCGCCGGCCGTGGACGCCGTCGCCACAGGAACGGCGTTTCCACTTCTGCCGCGGCAGGCCGGGAAACAGCTCGTGGACGGGGTGGTCGATGGACCAGCGGGTGACGACGGTGTCGTGCCGGGTGGTGGCCATGACGTGGAAGACGTCCGCCTGCTCCAGCTCGAACCGCCAGCCTTTGGAGAAGCCGTAGGCGGCATCCGCGGTCACCCACCGGAACGGGATTTTCTCCGCGATCGCGCGGCGGACCATCGACTTGGCCATCGCCACCTTCGTCTCGAAGGCCACCTCGTCACCGATGCCGGCCCGGCGGCACCGTTCCCGGTCGTCCGTCCAGGACGTAGGCAGATACAGACGGCGGTCGATCAGCGTCCGGCCGCCATGAGCCGCGTAGGCGAGGAAGACGCCGATCTGGCAGTTTTCCGTCCGCCCGGCGGTGCCGGAGTACTGCCGCTGCACCCCCGCCGACCGCACCCCCTTCTTCAGGAAGCCGGTGTCGTCCACGATCAGGACGGCGTCCCGGTCACCCAGGTTGTCGACCACGTACTGGCGCACGTCATCGAGGACCTCGTCGGCGTCCCACTCGATCCGGTTCAGCATCCGGTGGATGCGGTCCGGGCCCGCGTGGCCGGCCTCCTCCGCCAGGGTCCAGCCGTTCTTGCGCTGCAGCGGAGCGATCAGGCCCCGCATATAGGCCAGTGCCGACTCCCTCGGCTCCGATCTGTTGAACCGGTGCACGAACCGCTCGTGCACCGCCTCGAGTTCGCTCGCCCACAACCTGATATCAGCAAGGTCCCCACCCATAACCACGCCAACGACTGACCTGGCCAGCAGTCACGGCAAGCACCGTTGCAGTACTAG